>NZ_CP017072.1:4097500-4107500 GCF_001719225.1 Bacillus sp. FJAT-14266 | reverse complement strand
CTCAGGGTTAGTCGGGACCTAAGCCGAGGCCGAAAGGCGTAGGCGATGGACAACAGGTTGATATTCCTGTACCACCTCCTCACCATTTGAGCAATGGGGGGACGCAGGAGGATAGGGTAAGCGCGGTATTGGATATCCGCGTCCAAGCAGTTAGGCTGGGAAATAGGCAAATCCGTTTCCCATAAGGCTGAGCTGTGATGGCGAGCGAAATATAGTAGCGAAGTTCCTGATTCCACACTGCCAAGAAAAGCCTCTAGCGAGGTGAGAGGTGCCCGTACCGCAAACCGACACAGGTAGGCGAGGAGAGAATCCTAAGGTGATCGAGAGAACTCTCGTTAAGGAACTCGGCAAAATGACCCCGTAACTTCGGGAGAAGGGGTGCTCTGTTAGGGTGCAAGCCCGAGAGAGCCGCAGTGAATAGGCCCAGGCGACTGTTTAGCAAAAAACAGGTCTCTGCGAAGCCGTAAGGCGAAGTATAGGGGCTGACGCCTGCCCGGTGCTGGAAGGTTAAGAGGAGCGCTTAGCGTAAGCGAAGGTGCGAATTGAAGCCCCAGTAAACGCGGCCGTAACTATAACGGTCCTAAGGTAGCGAAATTCCTTGTCGGGTAAGTTCCGACCGCACGAAAGGCGCAACGATCTGGGCACTGTCTCAACGAGAGACTCGTGAAATTATAGTACCTGTGAAGATGCAGGTTACCCGCGACAGACGGAAAGACCCGTGGAGCTTTACTGCAGCCTGATATTGAATGTTGGTACAAGCTTGTACAGGATAGGTAGGAGCCTTGGAAACCGGAGCGCCAGCTTCGGTGGAGGCATCGGTGGGATACTACCCTGGCTGTATTGACCTTCTAACCCGCCGCCCTTATCGGGCGGGGAGACAGTGTCAGGTGGGCAGTTTGACTGGGGCGGTCGCCTCCTAAAAGGTAACGGAGGCGCCCAAAGTTCCTCAGAATGGTTGGAAATCATTCGCAGAGTGTAAAGGCACAAGGGAGCTTGACTGCGAGACTACAAGTCGAGCAGGGACGAAAGTCGGCTTAGTGATCCGGTGGTTCCGCATGGAAGGGCCATCGCTCAACGGATAAAAGCTACCCCGGGGATAACAGGCTTATCTCCCCCAAGAGTCCACATCGACGGGGAGGTTTGGCACCTCGATGTCGGCTCATCGCATCCTGGGGCTGTAGTCGGTCCAAGGGTTGGGCTGTTCGCCCATTAAAGCGGTACGCGAGCTGGGTTCAGAACGTCGTGAGACAGTTCGGTCCCTATCCGTCGCGGGCGCAGGAAATTTGAGAGGAGCTGTCCTTAGTACGAGAGGACCGGGATGGACGCACCGCTGGTGTACCAGTTGTTCTGCCAAGGGCATCGCTGGGTAGCTATGTGCGGACGGGATAAGTGCTGAAAGCATCTAAGCATGAAGCCCCCTCAAGATGAGATTTCCCATTCCGCAAGGAAGTAAGATCCCTGAAAGATGATCAGGTTGATAGGTCTGAGGTGGAAGTGTGGCGACACATGGAGCTGACAGATACTAATCGATCGAGGACTTAACCATATTTTTGAATGATGTCACACCTGTTATCTAGTTTTGAGAGAACACCTCTCTAAAGGCGGAAGGTAAGGAAACTCCGCTAAGGGCTCTCACATCCTGTGAGAAACGCCTAGTACCTTCATCCTGAAGGCATTTGTTTGGTGGCGATAGCGAAGAGGTCACACCCGTTCCCATACCGAACACGGAAGTTAAGCTCTTCAGCGCCGATGGTAGTCGGGGGTTTCCCCTGTGAGAGTAGGACGCCGCCAAGCAGATTTATTAATTCTACCATGTTTGTTTATGAAGCTTTATATTATTCCGCAGTAGCTCAGTGGTAGAGCTATCGGCTGTTAACCGATCGGTCGTAGGTTCGAATCCTACCTGCGGAGCCATTGCTTCCATAGCTCAGCAGGTAGAGCACTTCCATGGTAAGGAAGAGGTCAGCGGTTCGAGCCCGCTTGGAAGCTTAAATGTATTATTACAAGGTTTCTCATAAGGAGAAAGCTTTTTTATTGCGATATGCGGAAGTAGTTCAGTGGTAGAACACCACCTTGCCAAGGTGGGGGTCGCGGGTTCGAATCCCGTCTTCCGCTCCATTTATCCAACGGGATATTGTAAATTGAATTGCGCCCGTAGCTCAATTGGATAGAGCGTTTGACTACGGATCAAAAGGTTAGGGGTTCGACTCCTCTCGGGCGCGCCATATCTTTTAATAGAATAGATAGGAAATCGGGAAGTAGCTCAGCTTGGTAGAGCACATGGTTTGGGACCATGGGGTCGCAGGTTCGAATCCTGTCTTCCCGACCATTTTTTATGGGGCCTTAGCTCAGCTGGGAGAGCGCCTGCTTTGCACGCAGGAGGTCAGCGGTTCGATCCCGCTAGGCTCCACCAAAAGTTTTTAAAAAAAGTTGTTGACTTTGAAGAAGTGACGTTGTATACTAATAAAGTTGCTTTAACAAAGCAGACAAACAAAATGATCTTTGAAAACTAAACAAGACAAAACGTACCTGTTAATTCAGTTTTTGAAAATCGCACAGCGATGTGCGTAGTCAGTCAAACTACTTTATCGGAGAGTTTGATCCTGGCTCAGGACGAACGCTGGCGGCGTGCCTAATACATGCAAGTCGAGCGGACAGATGGGAGCTTGCTCCCTGATGTTAGCGGCGGACGGGTGAGTAACACGTGGGTAACCTGCCTGTAAGACTGGGATAACTCCGGGAAACCGGGGCTAATACCGGATGGTTGTTTGAACCGCATGGTTCAAACATAAAAGGTGGCTTTGGCTACCACTTACAGATGGACCCGCGGCGCATTAGCTAGTTGGTGAGGTAACGGCTCACCAAGGCAACGATGCGTAGCCGACCTGAGAGGGTGATCGGCCACACTGGGACTGAGACACGGCCCAGACTCCTACGGGAGGCAGCAGTAGGGAATCTTCCGCAATGGACGAAAGTCTGACGGAGCAACGCCGCGTGAGTGATGAAGGTTTTCGGATCGTAAAGCTCTGTTGTTAGGGAAGAACAAGTACCGTTCGAATAGGGCGGTACCTTGACGGTACCTAACCAGAAAGCCACGGCTAACTACGTGCCAGCAGCCGCGGTAATACGTAGGTGGCAAGCGTTGTCCGGAATTATTGGGCGTAAAGGGCTCGCAGGCGGTTTCTTAAGTCTGATGTGAAAGCCCCGGCTCAACCGGGGAGGGTCATTGGAAACTGGGGAACTTGAGTGCAGAAGAGGAGAGTGGAATTCCACGTGTAGCGGTGAAATGCGTAGAGATGTGGAGGAACACCAGTGGCGAAGGCGACTCTCTGGTCTGTAACTGACGCTGAGGAGCGAAAGCGTGGGGAGCGAACAGGATTAGATACCCTGGTAGTCCACGCCGTAAACGATGAGTGCTAAGTGTTAGGGGGTTTCCGCCCCTTAGTGCTGCAGCTAACGCATTAAGCACTCCGCCTGGGGAGTACGGTCGCAAGACTGAAACTCAAAGGAATTGACGGGGGCCCGCACAAGCGGTGGAGCATGTGGTTTAATTCGAAGCAACGCGAAGAACCTTACCAGGTCTTGACATCCTCTGACAATCCTAGAGATAGGACGTCCCCTTCGGGGGCAGAGTGACAGGTGGTGCATGGTTGTCGTCAGCTCGTGTCGTGAGATGTTGGGTTAAGTCCCGCAACGAGCGCAACCCTTGATCTTAGTTGCCAGCATTCAGTTGGGCACTCTAAGGTGACTGCCGGTGACAAACCGGAGGAAGGTGGGGATGACGTCAAATCATCATGCCCCTTATGACCTGGGCTACACACGTGCTACAATGGACAGAACAAAGGGCAGCGAAACCGCGAGGTTAAGCCAATCCCACAAATCTGTTCTCAGTTCGGATCGCAGTCTGCAACTCGACTGCGTGAAGCTGGAATCGCTAGTAATCGCGGATCAGCATGCCGCGGTGAATACGTTCCCGGGCCTTGTACACACCGCCCGTCACACCACGAGAGTTTGTAACACCCGAAGTCGGTGAGGTAACCTTTTAGGAGCCAGCCGCCGAAGGTGGGACAGATGATTGGGGTGAAGTCGTAACAAGGTAGCCGTATCGGAAGGTGCGGCTGGATCACCTCCTTTCTAAGGATATTATACGGAATATAAGACCTTAGGTCTTATAAACAGAACGTTCCCTGTCTTGTTTAGTTTTGAAGGATCATTCCTTCGAAACGTGTTCTTTGAAAACTAGATAACAGTAGACATCACATTCAATTAGTAACACAAGATATCACATAGTGATTCTTTTTAACGGTTAAGTTAGAAAGGGCGCACGGTGGATGCCTTGGCACTAGGAGCCGATGAAGGACGGGACGAACACCGATATGCTTCGGGGAGCTGTAAGCAAGCTTTGATCCGGAGATTTCCGAATGGGGAAACCCACCACTCGTAATGGAGTGGTATCCATATCTGAATTCATAGGATATGAGAAGGCAGACCCGGGGAACTGAAACATCTAAGTACCCGGAGGAAGAGAAAGCAAATGCGATTCCCTGAGTAGCGGCGAGCGAAACGGGATTAGCCCAAACCAAGAGGCTTGCCTCTTGGGGTTGTAGGACACTCTGTACGGAGTTACAAAGGAACGAGGTAGATGAAGAGGTCTGGAAAGGCCCGCCATAGGAGGTAACAGCCCTGTAGTCAAAACTTCGTTCTCTCCTGAGTGGATCCTGAGTACGGCGGAACACGTGAAATTCCGTCGGAATCCGGGAGGACCATCTCCCAAGGCTAAATACTCCCTAGTGACCGATAGTGAACCAGTACCGTGAGGGAAAGGTGAAAAGCACCCCGGAAGGGGAGTGAAAGAGATCCTGAAACCGTGTGCCTACAAGTAGTCAGAGCCCGTTAACGGGTGATGGCGTGCCTTTTGTAGAATGAACCGGCGAGTTACGATCCCGTGCAAGGTTAAGCAGAAGATGCGGAGCCGCAGCGAAAGCGAGTCTGAATAGGGCGCATGAGTACGTGGTCGTAGACCCGAAACCAGGTGATCTACCCATGTCCAGGGTGAAGTTCAGGTAACACTGAATGGAGGCCCGAACCCACGCACGTTGAAAAGTGCGGGGATGAGGTGTGGGTAGGGGTGAAATGCCAATCGAACCTGGAGATAGCTGGTTCTCTCCGAAATAGCTTTAGGGCTAGCCTCAAGGTAAGAGTCTTGGAGGTAGAGCACTGATTGGACTAGGGGCCCCTACCGGGTTACCGAATTCAGTCAAACTCCGAATGCCAATGACTTATCCTTGGGAGTCAGACTGCGAGTGATAAGATCCGTAGTCGAAAGGGAAACAGCCCAGACCGCCAGCTAAGGTCCCAAAGTATACGTTAAGTGGAAAAGGATGTGGAGTTGCTTAGACAACCAGGATGTTGGCTTAGAAGCAGCCACCATTTAAAGAGTGCGTAATAGCTCACTGGTCGAGTGACTCTGCGCCGAAAATGTACCGGGGCTAAACGTATCACCGAAGCTGCGGACTGTTCTTCGAACAGTGGTAGGAGAGCGTTCTAAGGGCTGTGAAGCCAGACCGGAAGGACTGGTGGAGCGCTTAGAAGTGAGAATGCCGGTATGAGTAGCGAAAGAGGGGTGAGAATCCCCTCCACCGAATGCCTAAGGTTTCCTGAGGAAGGCTCGTCCGCTCAGGGTTAGTCGGGACCTAAGCCGAGGCCGAAAGGCGTAGGCGATGGACAACAGGTTGATATTCCTGTACCACCTCCTCACCATTTGAGCAATGGGGGGACGCAGGAGGATAGGGTAAGCGCGGTATTGGATATCCGCGTCCAAGCAGTTAGGCTGGGAAATAGGCAAATCCGTTTCCCATAAGGCTGAGCTGTGATGGCGAGCGAAATATAGTAGCGAAGTTCCTGATTCCACACTGCCAAGAAAAGCCTCTAGCGAGGTGAGAGGTGCCCGTACCGCAAACCGACACAGGTAGGCGAGGAGAGAATCCTAAGGTGATCGAGAGAACTCTCGTTAAGGAACTCGGCAAAATGACCCCGTAACTTCGGGAGAAGGGGTGCTCTGTTAGGGTGCAAGCCCGAGAGAGCCGCAGTGAATAGGCCCAGGCGACTGTTTAGCAAAAACACAGGTCTCTGCGAAGCCGTAAGGCGAAGTATAGGGGCTGACGCCTGCCCGGTGCTGGAAGGTTAAGAGGAGCGCTTAGCGTAAGCGAAGGTGCGAATTGAAGCCCCAGTAAACGGCGGCCGTAACTATAACGGTCCTAAGGTAGCGAAATTCCTTGTCGGGTAAGTTCCGACCCGCACGAAAGGCGCAACGATCTGGGCACTGTCTCAACGAGAGACTCGGTGAAATTATAGTACCTGTGAAGATGCAGGTTACCCGCGACAGGACGGAAAGACCCCGTGGAGCTTTACTGCAGCCTGATATTGAATGTTGGTACAGCTTGTACAGGATAGGTAGGAGCCTTGGAAACCGGAGCGCCAGCTTCGGTGGAGGCATCGGTGGGATACTACCCTGGCTGTATTGACCTTCTAACCCGCCGCCCTTATCGGGCGGGGAGACAGTGTCAGGTGGGCAGTTTGACTGGGGCGGTCGCCTCCTAAAAGGTAACGGAGGCGCCCAAAGGTTCCCTCAGAATGGTTGGAAATCATTCGCAGAGTGTAAAGGCACAAGGGAGCTTGACTGCGAGACCTACAAGTCGAGCAGGGACGAAAGTCGGGCTTAGTGATCCGGTGGTTCCGCATGGAAGGGCCATCGCTCAACGGATAAAAGCTACCCCGGGGATAACAGGCTTATCTCCCCAAGAGTCCACATCGACGGGGAGGTTTGGCACCTCGATGTCGGCTCATCGCATCCTGGGGCTGTAGTCGGTCCCAAGGGTTGGGCTGTTCGCCCATTAAAGCGGTACGCGAGCTGGGTTCAGAACGTCGTGAGACAGTTCGGTCCCTATCCGTCGCGGGCGCAGGAAATTTGAGAGGAGCTGTCCTTAGTACGAGAGGACCGGGATGGACGCACCGCTGGTGTACCAGTTGTTCTGCCAAGGGCATCGCTGGGTAGCTATGTGCGGACGGGATAAGTGCTGAAAGCATCTAAGCATGAAGCCCCCCTCAAGATGAGATTTCCCATTCCGCAAGGAAGTAAGATCCCTGAAAGATGATCAGGTTGATAGGTCTGAGGTGGAAGTGTGGCGACACATGGAGCTGACAGATACTAATCGATCGAGGACTTAACCATATTTTTGAATGATGTCACACCTGTTATCTAGTTTTGAGAGAACACTCTCAATTTGTTTGGTGGCGATAGCGAAGAGGTCACACCCGTTCCCATACCGAACACGGAAGTTAAGCTCTTCAGCGCCGATGGTAGTCGGGGGTTTCCCCCTGTGAGAGTAGGACGCTGCCAAGCAATTGCACGTTAGTGTAATTTTTAAAAAAAGTTGTTGACTTTGAAGAAGTGACGTTGTATACTAATAAAGTTGCTTTAACAAAGCAGACAAACAAAATGATCTTTGAAAACTAAACAAGACAAAACGTACCTGTTAATTCAGTTTTTAAAAATCGCACAGCGATGTGCGTAGTCAGTCAAACTACTTTATCGGAGAGTTTGATCCTGGCTCAGGACGAACGCTGGCGGCGTGCCTAATACATGCAAGTCGAGCGGACAGATGGGAGCTTGCTCCCTGATGTTAGCGGCGGACGGGTGAGTAACACGTGGGTAACCTGCCTGTAAGACTGGGATAACTCCGGGAAACCGGGGCTAATACCGGATGGTTGTTTGAACCGCATGGTTCAAACATAAAAGGTGGCTTTGGCTACCACTTACAGATGGACCCGCGGCGCATTAGCTAGTTGGTGAGGTAACGGCTCACCAAGGCAACGATGCGTAGCCGACCTGAGAGGGTGATCGGCCACACTGGGACTGAGACACGGCCCAGACTCCTACGGGAGGCAGCAGTAGGGAATCTTCCGCAATGGACGAAAGTCTGACGGAGCAACGCCGCGTGAGTGATGAAGGTTTTCGGATCGTAAAGCTCTGTTGTTAGGGAAGAACAAGTACCGTTCGAATAGGGCGGTACCTTGACGGTACCTAACCAGAAAGCCACGGCTAACTACGTGCCAGCAGCCGCGGTAATACGTAGGTGGCAAGCGTTGTCCGGAATTATTGGGCGTAAAGGGCTCGCAGGCGGTTTCTTAAGTCTGATGTGAAAGCCCCCGGCTCAACCGGGGAGGGTCATTGGAAACTGGGGAACTTGAGTGCAGAAGAGGAGAGTGGAATTCCACGTGTAGCGGTGAAATGCGTAGAGATGTGGAGGAACACCAGTGGCGAAGGCGACTCTCTGGTCTGTAACTGACGCTGAGGAGCGAAAGCGTGGGGAGCGAACAGGATTAGATACCCTGGTAGTCCACGCCGTAAACGATGAGTGCTAAGTGTTAGGGGGTTTCCGCCCCTTAGTGCTGCAGCTAACGCATTAAGCACTCCGCCTGGGGAGTACGGTCGCAAGACTGAAACTCAAAGGAATTGACGGGGGCCC
This sequence comes from Bacillus sp. FJAT-14266, assembly GCF_001719225.1. NCBI lineage: Bacteria > Bacillati > Bacillota > Bacilli > Caryophanales > Bacillaceae > Bacillus > Bacillus sp. FJAT-14266. Next base: position 4,098,972 of record NZ_CP017072.1, on the reverse strand, counting down.
GCACAAGCGGTGGAGCATGTGGTTTAATTCGAAGCAACGCGAAGAACCTTACCAGGTCTTGACATCCTCTGACAATCCTAGAGATAGGACGTCCCCTTCGGGGGCAGAGTGACAGGTGGTGCATGGTTGTCGTCAGCTCGTGTCGTGAGATGTTGGGTTAAGTCCCGCAACGAGCGCAACCCTTGATCTTAGTTGCCAGCATTCAGTTGGGCACTCTAAGGTGACTGCCGGTGACAAACCGGAGGAAGGTGGGGATGACGTCAAATCATCATGCCCCTTATGACCTGGGCTACACACGTGCTACAATGGACAGAACAAAGGGCAGCGAAACCGCGAGGTTAAGCCAATCCCACAAATCTGTTCTCAGTTCGGATCGCAGTCTGCAACTCGACTGCGTGAAGCTGGAATCGCTAGTAATCGCGGATCAGCATGCCGCGGTGAATACGTTCCCGGGCCTTGTACACACCGCCCGTCACACCACGAGAGTTTGTAACACCCGAAGTCGGTGAGGTAACCTTTTAGGAGCCAGCCGCCGAAGGTGGGACAGATGATTGGGGTGAAGTCGTAACAAGGTAGCCGTATCGGAAGGTGCGGCTGGATCACCTCCTTTCTAAGGATATTATACGGAATATAAGACCTTGGGTCTTATAAGCAGAACGTTCCCTGTCTTGTTTAGTTTTGAAGGATCATTCCTTCGAAACGTGTTCTTTGAAAACTAGATAACAGTAGACATCACATTCAATTAGTAACACAAGATATCACATAGTGATTCTTTTTAACGGTTAAGTTAGAAAGGGCGCACGGTGGATGCCTTGGCACTAGGAGCCGATGAAGGACGGGACGAACACCGATATGCTTCGGGGAGCTGTAAGCAAGCTTTGATCCGGAGATTTCCGAATGGGGAAACCCACCACTCGTAATGGAGTGGTATCCATATCTGAATTCATAGGATATGAGAAGGCAGACCCGGGGAACTGAAACATCTAAGTACCCGGAGGAAGAGAAAGCAAATGCGATTCCCTGAGTAGCGGCGAGCGAAACGGGATTAGCCCAAACCAAGAGGCTTGCCTCTTGGGGTTGTAGGACACTCTGTACGGAGTTACAAAGGAACGAGGTAGATGAAGAGGTCTGGAAAGGCCCGCCATAGGAGGTAACAGCCCTGTAGTCAAAACTTCGTTCTCTCCTGAGTGGATCCTGAGTACGGCGGAACACGTGAAATTCCGTCGGAATCCGGGAGGACCATCTCCCAAGGCTAAATACTCCCTAGTGACCGATAGTGAACCAGTACCGTGAGGGAAAGGTGAAAAGCACCCCGGAAGGGGAGTGAAAGAGATCCTGAAACCGTGTGCCTACAAGTAGTCAGAGCCCGTTAACGGGTGATGGCGTGCCTTTTGTAGAATGAACCGGCGAGTTACGATCCCGTGCAAGGTTAAGCAGAAGATGCGGAGCCGCAGCGAAAGCGAGTCTGAATA
>NZ_CP017072.1:3342500-4095000 GCF_001719225.1 Bacillus sp. FJAT-14266 | reverse complement strand
TAAAGTTTTCTAATACTTTTGAATTCCAATACAATCCCTAGCATGATCAACATGAGAGTCATAAATAATCAAAATGCAGTTTGTACGGGAGACTCATCCAGACTCCATCCGACTGCGATTGGCAGGATAGAGCCGCCAATCCATTGGCAGCGAACAGCATGCTTGTCGTTTGTTCTGTTTTTCCATGATAAAATTGATTGGTGACAATAAAATAATGGCGAACATGCCGGCCATAAATAAGTCCTAAGAAAAAACTAAGAATAATCCCTGCAAAAGCTGTTTTATTGATTGCCAAAATACAGAGTTAAATGAGGCCGCTCATATTTATCAGCCTGAGATAATGATGATAGGTTATTTTTTCGGAAACCGGCTCGGGTTGCCAAATGAGAGAAAAGATATTACTGTCATTAAAACGATTCTTGGTTTCATCCGGATATGATAAAATGTCTCAGACTATATTTGAGCCATTTTTTTCTTCAGCAATCATCTTGCGTAATTGATAAAAATTTATTATGATACTCTTTGTATGACAACTCCTTGCCTCAATACAATATACTCAACGTTTCCCCGTTTTCTCCGGTCGTTTTTCTTTTCATTTTCTCCCGTAAAATAAAAAAAGCTCCCAATACAATAGATATGGTGCGGATTTATTTTTTACTAAAAAGGAGTCGTTATATTTGAATAATAGTTTTACATTAAAACAGCAATGGTTCGGGAATATCCGAAAAGACATTCTTGCTGGCATTTTAGTTGCGTTAGCGTTAATACCTGAAGCGATTGGCTTTTCTATTATAGCCGGTGTGGATCCGATGGTCGGTCTTTATGCGTCATTTTGCATAGCCATTATTATTTCTATTTTTGGCGGCAGACCTGGCATGATTTCAGCTGCGACAGGCTCAATGGCAGTTGTTATGGTGTCGCTGGTTGCTGATCATGGGCTTCAGTATTTATTTGCAGCTACGATTTTGACTGGCATTATTCAAGTGATTTTAGGTATCAGTAAAATTGCAAGATTAATGAAATTCATCCCGCGTTCTGTGATGATCGGGTTTGTGAATGCGCTGGCAATCCTTATCTTCTCTGCGCAGCTTCCCCAGTTTGAAGGTGCTTCTTGGAGCATGTATGCGATGCTTGCCGGGTCGTTGGTTATTATTTATGTGCTGCCAAGGTTTACGACTGCTGTTCCGTCTCCGCTTGTGGCGATTATTGTGATGACAATTATTGCGGTCACTTTCCATGTGGATGTGCGGACGGTTGGTGATATGGGCAATATTTCTAGTTCATTGCCTCATTTCTTAATCCCTGATGTTCCGTTTACCTTTGAAACACTGCAAATTATTTTTCCTTATTCAATTGCTTTAGCGTTTGTCGGGTTGCTTGAATCTTTGCTGACAGCACAGATTATTGATGAAATGACGGATACGGATAGTGATAAAAATAAAGAGAGCCGCGGACAGGGAATTGCGAATATCGTGACTGGATTCTTTGGCGGAATGGCAGGCTGCGCTATGATCGGACAATCTGTCATTAATACAAAAGCGGGCGGTCGCGGACGTTTGTCAGCATTTGTTGCCGGTGCTTTTCTGATGTTTTTAATTGCGGTGTTAAGTCATGTCGTGGTGAAAATCCCAATGGCGGCGTTAGTGGCTGTAATGGTTATGGTGTCTGTCGGCACTTTTGATTGGTCTTCTTTAAAAGGTCTCAAAAAAGCGCCGCTCACGGACTCGATTGTCACGGTTGTGACTGTGGTTACGGTTGTTGTGACAGATGACTTATCTAAGGGTGTATTTGTCGGTGTTCTTTTAAGTGCCGTGTTCTTTGTAGCAAAAATCTCGAAGCTGAAAATCGTTTCTCATGCAGAGGATCAAAAGCTTAGAACGTATCAAGTGAAGGGGCAAATCTTTTTTGCGTCAGTGACTGATCTTACGAATGCGTTTATATATCAAGAGGATATTGAGCGGGTTGTGATTGACTTAACTGAAGCTCACGTATGGGACGATTCTGGTGCGGCCGCACTTGATAAGATTGTTGCGAAGTTTAAGGAACAAGGCATTGAAGCTGAGTTAAAAGGTTTGAATAAAGCGAGTAAATCTCTAATGAAACAGATGGCATAAAATAGAGAAGCCCAGATGAATGAGATCTGGGCTTTTTTATATAACATACACTTAAGCAGCATTGATATAATAGAGAGAAGAGAAATTTTAAATAGGGGACTTGCATATGATGCTTCAGAAGCTGAACCGTGTATTGGGGAGAGTGATGCCGCTGTTAACGCCGACTAGTGTGGTGTTGGGCGTGCTGCTGTCTCAGTTTTTAAATGGGTATGAATGGGCTGTACCTTGGATCTTTGCTTTTATTACGTTTGCAGGCAGTTTGAGCGCGAACTTTCAATCTTTGAGACATGCATTGTCTCATCCTCTCCCTATGATTCTTGCACTATTCGTTCTTCATATTTTCATGCCGCTTTTTGCTTGGGGCAGCGGCCATCTTATATTTAAAGGTGATCCTTTGACGATTACCGGTTTAACATTGGCTGTTGTGATTCCTACGGGGATTACAAGCTTGATTTGGGCAGCGATGTACAAAGGGAATGTCGGTTTGACACTTTCGATTATTTTAATTGATACTGTGCTGTCACCGCTAATCGTACCGCTGAGTCTTTCATTGCTGGCCGGCGCTCAGGTTCATATGGATGTGTGGGGAATGATGAAAGGTCTGATTGTAATGGTCGTGATTCCTTCTTTTCTGGGCATGCTGTTTAATCAGATGTCATCTCCAGAAAGAACTGCGTCTGTGAGCAGTGCGCTGTCGCCTTTTTCAAAGCTTTGCTTGATGGCAGTGATTGCGATTAACAGTTCAGCGATTGCTCCTTATTTCAAATCCATTGATTTGAGATTTGCAGGAATAGCTGTAACGGTATTCTTTATCGCGTTAACAGGCTATGCCGCTGCTTGGCTGATCGGAAAAATGATGAAAAGGCGGCAAGAGGAAATAGTCTCTCTTATATTTACGGGAGGCATGAGGAATATTAGTGCCGGCGCAGTTCTTGCCGTTACGTTCTTCCCGTCTCAGGTTGCCGTTCCTGTTGTGATCGGCATGCTGTTTCAGCAGATATTGGCTGCTTTGTTTGGCTATATGCTGAATCGTTTTGAATTAAAACCAATGTTGCAGAAAGCATAAAAAAACCGCTCATAGGGTTGAGCGGTTTTTTCCGTATAGCCATTCGAGCGCGTTGATGAACTGTTTGCAGAAATACTTGCGGTGGTGCACCGCTCCTTTTTCAATTGAAAGATACAACCGGTCTTCAGTGAAGCCTTTTTCTTTTAGACTTTGATGAACTTGCTTTGTTTTTTTCAGCATATGTCGCTGAATGGATTGTTTTTCACGGCCTTCTTCACTCCCGACAGACATGAAAACACGTGTAGTGCCGGGCTTTAAAGAAGATATATGAATGGTTTCCGCTGCGTTCTCGTACCAGTATGAACCTGATATAGAGCCTATTTTCCCGAACATTGACGGATATTTTAATAAGGCGAACATTGAGATGAGGCCGCCTAATGAGGCACCGATAATTCCTCTTGACTGCGGTTCCCTGATGACGTTCCAGTTTTCTTCGATTAGCGGAATGAACTGGTTCGTTATATCAGACAGATAGTGATATCCCATTCCGCCGAAGTCCGTGAACCGATCACTGAGTGATGCAGCCGGCCAAGGTGTGTATTCATTTAGCCGGTTTTCGGGTTCGATACCGATCAGCACGAGTTCAGGGAGCCTTTGCTGTTGATATGCGCTTTCTAATAATTCGATTTGGTTTTGGAACAAAGAACTGCCATCCTGCACGTAAACAGCAGGAAATCCCCCGCTGTCTGTGCTGTAGGAAGGAGGGAGGTACAGCGTGAACCTCCTGTTGCCGGCTTTGTGTTCTGAAAGAGATCCTTTCAAGCATTCTCCCCCTTTTTTTGCTTGAAAAGCAGATATAAGAAATAAGGAACTCCGAGGATCGCCAAAATGATGCCTGCGGGCACTTCTGCGGGCTGAAAAAACAGTTTTCCGGCAAAGTCTGCGCTTATCACAAGAAGCATCCCGATTAAACCGCTCAGTGGCAGGATATAGCGATGTTCGACGCCAGCCAGTCTCCGTGAGATATGGGGAGCAATTAAGCCGACAAACGCCATACTTCCCGCTACGGAGACACAGGCGCTGATGATTGCTACACAGGCTACGAGCAGGATGGTTTTTTCTTTATTTGATGAAATGCCGAGGCTTCTGACTGTGTCTTCATCAAAACGAATGGTGTCGAGCAGGCGGGATTTGCCGATAAGAATCGGTATAAACAGCAGCATCCATGGGAGAACGGCTGTGATATACGTCCAGTTGGCAGACCAGATGCTTCCGTTTTTCCACACCATGGCCATTTGATAGTCTTGCGGGTCCATTTTTAAAGATAAAAACAAAGACAGGGCGCTGAACCCTGAATTGATCGCAATCCCTACCAGAATAATTCTTCCTGAATCTAAATTGCCTCTGTGCCATGCAAATATGTAAATCAGGATCGCCGCGATGAGCCCGCCTATCAATCCAAAGAGCGGCATTCCCATCGCTGCAGCTATGGATGTCACTTCCTTCTGGCCTTGGAATAAGAGCATAAACGCTACAATGCCGGCTCCTGCCCCTGCGTTGATTCCGAGAATTCCAGGATCAGCAAGCCCGTTTCTCGTGATGGCCTGGATAACAGCGCCTGCAATGCCAAGACCGAGTCCAATAATAGCAGCCATGACAACCCGCGGCAGTCTTAAATCGAACAGCAAAATTTCATACTGCGGATTCGGGTAGATTTGAAAAAGAGTGGAGAGCAGCTCAGCAGGACGAACAGAAAATGATCCGCTCGTTAAGCTGAAATAACTGACAACAAGAATCAAAGCGATGAACAATGCATATTTTTTAGCCATTTTGCTCCCCTCCTTTTCGTTTAATTAAATAAAGGAAGAAAGGTACGCCGATAATGGATGTTACGACCTCAATCGGTGTTTCAAACGGATAGTTGATAAATCTGCTTGCGAGATCACACAGGGTTAAAAAGATTCCGCCCAAAATACAGGAGCACGGAATCAGCCTGCTGTAATCAGAGCCGACGAGAAATCTCGTGATATGCGGAACAACCAATCCGACAAACGCAATTTTTCCGGCCAGCGCTACGGCACTGCCGGTTAAAATGATGACGGAAAGCATCGCCATGATTTTAATGGTTTTTTTCTTTTGCCCCAGGCTTTTAGAAATGTCGTCCCCTAATGATACAGCGGTTACCTTTTTGCTGAGAGAAATGGCCATTATAATGCCAATCAGGAAAAACGGAGCGGCGAGCTTCAGGAAATCCGGACTCATTTGATGAAGTCTGGCACTGTACCAGAAACTGAGATCCTGAGAAATTTGAAAATAAATCGACATGGCCGCTGATAAGCTGCTGAGCAGCATGCTTGTGACTGTGCCGATGATGGCGAGCTGCACGGGGGTAAATCCGTTTGGCATCATGGCGGCAAGGCCGAATACTAACACAGCTCCTAACGCTGAGCCGATAAAAGAGTATATCATCATTTCAATCGAAGATGATTGCGGGAGCAGAACCATGCAAAGCGTAATGATAAACGCTGAACCATCTGAAACACCCATAATGGATGGCGAAGCTAAATAATTGCGCGTAATGCCCTGCATAAGCGCTCCAGAAACAGCAAGGGCTGCCCCTATGAGCAGAGCGCCGGCAGCCCTTGGAATCCGGGAATGCCATATAATTTGATGGTCTGTGTTTCCCGGATCGAAATGAATAAGAGATGTAAAAACAATATCTGTGCTAAGATGCTTTGCCCCATAAAGGATTGAAAGTAAAAGTGACAGCGTTATAGCAAATGGAGAAGTAATCAATATGATACGTGTCCACTGTTTTGAATACATACAAAAACCTACTCTGAATTAGTTTTGTGTCAATTTTTCAGCAGCCGCTTTCAGGAAACGGACTTTGCTCCAAGCTGTGCCGCCTTGTGCGAGAGGGTCCACTGAGTTGACATACACATGGTCTTCTTTGACTGCTTTAAGGCTTTTCCAGATTGGATTTTTCTCTAAATCTTTTAAGGCATCAGGTTTATCTGCATTTTCATCATCAGAAAATTGGACGAAAATATGGTCCGGGTTCATTTCACTTAATTTTTCTAATGAAATCAGCTCTTGCGCTTTTGCAGCTTTTACTTCGTTAGGCGCCTTAAGGCCTAAATCACCGTATAGTGTGGAGTTGAAATACACCTGTTCAGGGTAAATGTAAATGTTGCCTTGTCTAATTCTAATGACAAGCGCTTTTGAATCTTTCGCTTTATCGTTGATTTTTGTTTTTGTTTCTTTTAGATCTTGTTCATAGTCTGCAATAATTTTCTTTGCTTTTTTCTCTTTTCCGGTCAGCTGGGCAAGCAGCATCATGTTTTCCTTCCAGTTTGAAGAGATATGAGAAACTGGGATCGTCGTGCCTGCTGTGCTGATTTTTTGCAGCGTTTTTTCCGGAAACTTTGTTGAAGCAAGGATAACATCAGGCTTCATTTCAAGAATCTTTTCAATATTTGGCTCCATTTTTTCTCCGGTTGGTTCGGCTTTATCAGTGATGTCTTTGAACATATCAGGGAATTTGCCGGAGAATGAAATTGCGCCTTGCGGATGAACGTCAAGCAATTTCGCGTCTTCCATTGATTCAACGCTTCCCGTAATGGCGATTTTGTCTGTCGGTACAGTTACTTCATATGTTTTATCAAGATATTCAATTTTCTTCTTCTCAGATGCTGTGCCGCTTGCCTTGCTGGCAGTTGATTCATTTTTGCTGCCGCAAGCTGCCGCCGTCAGCGCGAGAAGCAAGATTAATAAGGTAAGAGATATCTTTTTCATCTATAGAGCCTCCTGTTCAATTGATAACTATTATCAATTGGAATTATAGAGAATGAACAGATATAACACCATGGACAAATTCCTGATTTATCATGGACAATCTCCGGATAGTAAAGAAACAGTTTGCTGAACGATGCGTTCGTGCCCGCAAGCTGAGTATTCATTCCACGGGTCAAGGGATAGAAGATAAACACGGTTATCTCGTACCGCGCTTAGGTTTTGCCATGCTTCTGTCTGCTGTAATTGCTGGTAGTAAGCTATGGTCTCCGGCTCTTTAAAAAGAAAAAGCATCATACAGTCAGCTTGGTAATTTGCGATATTTTCTAACGAAATCGCTTGTTCTGAAGGTGTGTCAGCCGTTGTTGCCGAGCTGAATCCTAAATCCCCAAAGAAAACTTCGCGGACACTTCGGTTATGTGCCAGATAGAAGTTTTGCTTATGCAGCCTCAAAAAGAGAAAACGCAGCCCTTGAACGTGCTGAAGTGTTTTTTTGGCGGCTGTTGTCTGCTGGTCATAATCCGCTAGCCACTTTTCTGCTTCGGACTCCTCCTTTAAAAATGAGGCAGTTTGCAGAAAGTGGGTTCTCCAGCTTTCTTCTGAAGGAAGGTACATGACTTCTGCGATGCGATTCAGGCGATCTTGTTCTTCTGGAGAAATAGAATCCATGCTGACAATCACATCTGGTTCTGCCTGCGATAACGTGTACAGGTTTTCTTCCCACTTTTCATTAAACCGGTATGCACTGAGCTGGACGGGTATATCTGTCGAATAATGCTGATAGTAGTAAGACGTCCATTTCGGATGCAGAGCGGCCGCAAAAGGTATGTGGTGAAGAGGGATGAGATGGCCCATTGTGCCCCTTCCGTATGCGGCGATTTTCTTTCGGCGTTTTTTCATATAGCTTGTAGGTGAACAGCCTGTATATTTTTTAAAGATTCTGCTGAAATAAAATTCATCTTGATAACCGGTTTGGTGTGCGATTTCTTTCAATTTGCAGTTTGATTTTGCCATGAGCCGTTTTGCCTTTGTGATTCGTGTTTTCGTAATAAATTCTGTTACGCTCTGTCCTGTCCATTTTTTAAAGCTTTCACTGTAGTGTTTGGCACTGATTCCTGCCATTTGCGACAGCTGGGCAAGCGTGATTTTTGTATCGGCATGTGTTTCGATATAGTGTTTTGTTTTTTCGATTGCTGAATGTGTATCCGTTTGATCAGATAAACTGGCAGTAAAAAGATCATAAATCAGGCTTTGTACTTCAATCACACATTTTAGCTGAGAAAGCTGAGACGATTCATTCCATAGTGCGGCAAGCTCTTGAAGCCGGACTGCAAGATTTTCGATATGTGAAACATTCATAAGCTTCAGTTTGGCTAATTCCGATTCTGTGCACGGTGTGTAAATATCTTGGCCGGCTTCCTTGATATAGCTTTGAAGCCTGATCAGACAGGCATCTATATGTCCATCGGCTGCTGGCATAAAGCCAAAGGTCTCGTTAGGCGGACAAACATAAAGTGTCTTTTTTTGCAGAGGATTGGTGTTTGTTCCGATCGAAATATAGCCGTTTCCTTTTAAATGAAAAATCAGCACGAATGAATCGGCTAATTGCTGTTCTGAGAAGAGATCACTTGTCTTTTTTAGATATTCAATTTGTATCGGTTGATAAATCACTGCATTTTGCACGAGTAGACCACCTTTTCAGAAGCTTTCAATTGATAATCATTTTCAATAAAAATTGTACCAAATAAATGAAAGTTTTCCTATATAAAGCGGGTGGGTTTTTAGCATGAAAAAAACCCTTACTTATGTGTAAAAGTAAGGGTCTTTCGTTCAGTAAGAATATGTTACACGTGTAACATACGATGCTTACGTTCTAATAAATGAGATATTTTTTTCTTGTTTTGCTGAATTGTTGGAGTGTTTTTTCATAGCTGTTTATGATGCCCTCAACCGAAGTTCCATTTTCAATTTTTGTCCTGATCCAGCCGTTGCCTGCCAGTTTATCGAATGAACCTGTTGACAGGAACTCAAAATCCTCAGGATAGAGATCGTGTATGGTTTTAATGACTGAAAGACCCGTTTTAACGGCTTCAAACTTATCTCTGTCTGTCACATAGAGCTGCACACCGTGGCAAAGCGTTCCTTGATGTTTAGAAAACGTCGGTGTGAAGGATGCTGCCCTAAATGTTACGCCCGGCAAATGGAGGCTGTTTAATGTTTCTTCAAGTTCTGTGCTTTTGATAAAGGGAGCTCCGATCAATTCGAATGGCTTTGTTGTCCCTCGCCCTTCGGATATATTTGTTCCTTCAATCAGCCCGGTTGCAGGATAAACAAATGTGCTTTCCACCGTCGGCATGTTAGGCGAAGGGAGGACGAAAGGCAATCGGGTATCGTCAAAATCCATTTTTCGTTTCCAGTGTTTCATTTTTACCACTGTAAGATCGGCATCAATATCAAATTCTTTGTTGAACAGTAAAGCCAATTCGCCTATCGTCATCCCATGCTTCAATGGAATGGGATACAATCCGACAAATGAGGCGTATTCAGGTTCTAAGATTGGCCCTTCAATATGATTCCCGCCTTGGGGATTCGGACGGTCTAGCACCATAAATGGAATGCCGTTTTCTTTAGCGGCTTCCATTGCGTATGCCATTGTATAAATGTACGTGTAGAAACGGGTCCCGACATCCTGAATGTCAAACATTAGAATATCGACATTTTTCAGCATTTCTGGAGTCGGTTTTTTCGTTTTTCCGTAGAGGCTGTATACGGGAACCCCGGTTTTTTCGTCAATGTAAGAGCCTACTTCGTCTCCAGCCTGGGCGTCACCGCGGACGCCGTGTTCAGGGCCGAATAAAGCTGTCAGTTTGATATCCGGGTTCTCGTAAAGGATATCGACACTGCTTTTCAGAGATGCGTTTACTCCGGTTGGATTGGTGATCAGTCCGATACGTTTTCCCTTGAGCTGTTTTTTATAGTCTGGCAAGAGCGTGTCTATCCCAGTCTGGACTTTAGGTTTTTTAGCCGTTTGATTCTTTGAATCGGGTGAAGCAGAGGCAGCGGTTATCGTTCCGAACATCATGAGCCCTGTCAGAAAAGCGAATATTGTTTTTCTCATGTGTCCCTCCTTATTAAAGCGGTCTTCCCGTTTTGATATTTAATCCGTAGCCAAATGGGTAAAGGGTGTTCCCTGGTTTCGTGACTGACGGAATGTCAACTGGAAGTGTGCCTTTAGGTTTTGCCTGGCCGAATATCGCCATCACTCCGGCCGGAATATTAGGTTGAAGATAACTGCCATTTGCGTATCCTTTAAAGCCATAGACTGCAATCAGTGCTTTTGCTTCTTCGAAATTGGCTGCGTCATAGGGGTTGCGCAGGCTCATTAAGACAAATGGTTTGTTGTGCTGCAGTGCGGCTTTCATGACAGCTCTCGGAAACACGGTGGCCCATTTGCTTGAATCTGATATTGTGTCGTCGATGACACCGTCGTTGACGACAGGGTCATTTTTGACGACATAGGAGCCGGTAATGATATAATCAGCCTCTTTTACTTGTTTTTCATGCTCGGCCTTAAATACTTGGTTGGCAAAGTTCATTTTGCTGAGGGATACGGGTTTGATTTTCTTTCGCTTGATGAGATCGTGAATGGTTTGTTCGATTGAAGCAGTTTGTTCTTCGTAAGGTGCCACAATTAAGATTCGGCTGCCTTTTTTAGGCTTGAACGGCAAAGTGTGCTGTTCATTTTTTAATACAGTTACTGCTTTTTCAGCTATTTTTTTCTCTGCTTTCAGGTGCTGCTGGCTTCCTACGATTTTTTTGGCTTTGGCTATTTTTTCTTTTGTACTGTCGCTGTTTCGTGCTGGATACATGCCGCGTTTTATTTTCAGGGAAATGATTCTTTCAACTGATTTGTTGATTTGTTGTTCAGGAATATCCCCGTTTTTCACGGCTTCTTTCAAAGCTTGAATGACACGTGCGAATTTCTGTTCTTCTTTCATTGAAGTGACTGAGGCTGGCATTAATGCAATATCGACACCAGCTTTTACGGCCATGACCACAGCCTCCTCCTGTCCGAAATGATCTGCAATTGCCTTCATATTGAGCGCATCGGTAACGATGACCCCATTAAAGCCCATTTCCTGACGAAGAAGACCTGTCATCACTTTTTGCGAAAGTGTAGCTGGAACCAGAATGTCCGATCCATCGAGTTTGCTTTTGTAAGTGGTGTCATCAAAGGCGGGAAACTGAACATGGGCTGTCATCACCATATCAGCACCAGCATCAATTGCTTTTTGAAAAGGATAAAGTTCGACCTCACGAAGCCGTTCTTGGCCATGGGAAACGAGCGGCAGTCCATAATGGCTGTCAACGTCCGTGTCTCCATGTCCCGGGAAATGTTTGAGGGCAGACGCGATATCCTGCCGCTGCAACCCTTTCATCGTATATAGACCGAGGCGTGATGTCAGTTCTCGATTGGAGCTGAATGACCGTACGCCGATTACAGGATTATCAGGATTATTGTTAATGTCCACGACAGGGCTGAAATCTGTATTGATGCCTAAGGCAGAGAGCTCTTTCCCGATGATGCTGCCGGTCTGATACGCATTGATTCTGCTTCTGGCTGCGCCCAGTGCCATATTCCCTGGGAAATTAGTGCCCTCCCCTAACCGCGTTACAATGCCGCCTTCCTGATCAATACTCAGCATGAGCGGGATTTTTGGACTTGCCTTTTGGTAATCGTCTGTCAGTTGGACAGTTTGTTTTGTTGTTTTTACATTTTCTGCAAAAAGGATGATGCCTCCGAATTGATATTTCTTGACGAGGCTGGCGACTTCATCATTCATTTCTGTAAGGGCTTGCGGAGAGGACTCGCCTTCCTTTTGCCAATTTCTAAAATCAGGCATCAGCATCTGGCCGAGTTTTTCATCTAACGACATACGATTGACAATCTGATTGGCATCGATTGAACGTTTGGATGCAGAGGCTTCTGTCTGTCTGGCCCCGAAAAAGCATGAAAGAAAGAGAACGGCTGAAAGGATAAGCGGAAAGACAGGTCTCATAGAAACTTCCTCCTATCGTCTAATCATTCACTCCATCGCTTCATAAATCGCGGTTATGACACTTCCATAACTGCCTGTTGCAAATTGATCACCCTCAAAGACGTTTGGATTTTCTTCCGGATCAATAACTGGTGTATGCTTTTTATTTGTTAACAATGCGATGCCTAAATTGTATGCTGGATCAATAATTGTAACTGTCCCCGTCCAGCCGGTATGCCCGTAAGCATTTTCGCTGGCATGAGGGCCAAACATCCATTCCATGCTTTTACTTCCGTTCCGCCTCCAGCCAAGAGCGAATGTCGGATCTGTTGCTGAAGGTGCTGTAAACAGGTCGGCTGTTTTCTGATCAAATAAAGAAATGTTTCGGTATGAACCTTTGTTTAACATGACTTGCAGCAGTATGGCCATATCATCTGCATTTGAGAACAATCCGGCATGCCCAGACACGCCATCCATTGAGTAAAACGCTTTTTCGTCATGCACCTCTCCTTGCAGCGTGTTTGTGCGGATGTTAGGGAATTGAATAACGCCGTCACGTGTATTGCCCATTCGTTCAGTAGCTGCGAACTGTTTCGGTTTAAAGCCCTTTTGCAGCGGATTGTACAAGGTATGCTTCAGCCTGAGCGGTTTGTAGAGCTCTTGCTCCGTGTAGACATCAAGCGGTTGACCGGTGAGTTTTTCGACAATACATCCGAGTAGCATATATCCAATGTCACTGTATACGTGCTTTGTCCCAGTTTGATAATCGAGCGGAATTTTCGTCAAATATTCAATCGTTTTGTCCCGTTCCTGGGAATAGTACTTGCCGGCTTTTTCCGGCGTGTAAAAGTAAAAGCTTGATGGGAGCCCTGATTGGTGCTGGAGGACATCGATGACACGTATCTTGTCTTTTCCTTTTATGAGGTCACCCGGCTGATCCTTGAAACCCGGCAAATATGCAGAAACTTTTTCATAGACGTCAAGTTTTCCTTGGCTGACTAAGTGCTGCAATGCAAAATTTGTTGCGTACATTTTTGTATTTGAGGCTAAGTCAAACATCGTGCGGGTTTTCATTTTGGCCGGACGGCGCAGCAGTTCTGATCCTTCGTACTTTTTACTGTAGCCGTATGCTGCTTTTTTTATGATACGTCCATCCTTCACCACCACAAGAACGGCGCCTGGAAATCCTGCTGCAATATCCCGTTCTATCATCTGATCTACCTTCCTTAGCTTCTTCGTCGAGAATTGTGCAGTTTCTGCATTTATGATTTTCGGCTCAATCAAGTTGTCTGCTGTTTGTGCGAAGGTTTCATTTGGCGCAAATATCGATAGGGTTAAAATGGCACTGAATATGAACAGTGTCTTTGTTTTCACAGGCTAGCCCCTTTCTGTGCTTCTATCCCGTTTACTATCCCTAAAACAGAAACAATTTAATCGAACTGAGAAGCCATTTCATCTTTATATCCGAATGCATAGGTCAATAAAAAACCGGCCGCGTAGGAAATAAAGAGCCCAACGATATACAGGATGATTTGCGAAGGCAGGACTAGAAAAGAAAGCGGCAGTCCGGAGACACCAATCGCAATGGTGGCTACTTGAAAATAAGCTTGAAAGGCGCCGCCGATTCCAGCTCCTAAACATGCTGTTAAAAACGGACGGCCAAGCGGCAGCGTGACTCCGAAAATAAGCGGTTCACCAATGCCGAGCAGTCCCGATGGAAGCCCGCCGGCGATTGCTTTCCTCAGTGTTGTTTTTTTCGTCTTCACGAAAACGGCAAAGGCCGCGCCTACCTGTCCTGCACCTCCCATAGCCAAAATAGGGAGCAGAGGATCATTGCCAATTGAATTGATCAGTTCCATGTGCACAGGCGTCAAGCCTTGATGCAGTCCGGTTACGACGAGAGGAAGGAAGGTTGCGCCCAGAATAAAGCCTGCAGCGATGCCGCCGATGTCCAGGATGGACAGAAGGCCGGATGTAATGGCATCAGAAATGAATCCGCCTAAAGGCATAAATACGACATACGTTACGATTCCGGTGATTAACAGTGAAACGGTGGGTGTGACAATGATATCGAGTGATTGAGGGATAAAACGGCGAATAAATTGTTCGGTGTAAGCAATGAATATGGCTGCGAAAAGGACGCCGATCAGACCTCCCCTGCCCGGGAGAAGCTCTTCTCCAAATAAACTGATTTTTGCGATCTCCGGATTGATAATCAAGATCCCGGCCAAAGCCCCAAGTGCGGGTGTCCCGCCAAATTCTTTCGAAGCGTTAATACCGACGAGAATGCCGAGATAAGTGAACAGCCCTGATCCGATGACTGTCAGGATAACCGCAATTTGTGAGTCTGCAGAGAGCCAGCCTGCTTGAATAATTGCTTTGGTAATCCCAGTAATTAAACCGGAAGCGACTAGAGCGGGAATAAGAGGGATAAAAATGCTGGCAATTTTACGTAAGAAAAGTTTAAAAGGAGTGGCGTTTTTTCGATTGATATCGGCTTTCTTTTTGGCCGCTGCTTCTTTGACATCGGCACCTTCTTCTGCTGACACGAGCTTTGAGAAAGCAGCTGTAACATGATTGACAACTCCTGTGCCGAGGATAATTTGTAAGGTTTCAGCTTCAACGACCCCCAATACGCCGTCAAGCTTTCTTAAAGCCTGAGCATCCGCTTTGCTTTCATCGTAAGGCGTAATGCGCAGGCGTGTCATGCAATGCGTATATGAAGAAATATTGGATTTTCCTCCGCATAGCTCAAGGATTTTCTGTGCGAGATGATGGTAGTTATTTTCTTTGCTCATTAAAACCCCTCCCCTTCAAGATGCCTTATTTTTTTCTCATAGATTGGATGGCTGCTCTCGTTTTATCGATATAACCGGTTGTCGTTTCATACTGCTCAGCCGCCATGCCTAAAAACAAAACATCAATTATAAAAAGCTGGGCGAGGCGGGAGGAAGTGGCTGCACTTCGAATCAAGGCTTCATTGGAATGGGCTGTATACAAAGGGACATCAGCCAGTGCGGAGACGGATGTCTGACTGAATTGTGTGAGGCTGATCGTTGTGATGCCTTTTTCCTTAGCCATGGCAAACAGTTCAATGATTTCCAGTGTCTCTCCTGAAAACGAGATGGCGAATACGATGTCGTCTTTATCTGCATTTGCGATTAAAGATGCCACAAGATGAGTGTCTGTAAACGCGGTTGCTTGTTTATGAATGCGAAGCCACTTTTGCTGGGCGTCCTTGGCGACAATGCCGGAAGCCCCGAGGCCGATAAAATGCACGGTATGAGCTTTGAGAAGCATAGAAACCGCTCGCTCAAGCTCTTTGTAGTCCATCAGGTCTGAAGTATCCTGAATGGCTTGAATGGCATTGCCGGCCGTTTTTTCGGAAATGGAGGGCAGCGGCTCGTGGGGAACAATATCCCGGTAGCCCTGAAAAGTAGGCTTTGCCAGATCGCCTGCTACTCTCATTTTTAAATCTTGAAATCCTTTCAAACCGAGTGATTTGCAGAGCCTGATGACGGCAGCGTCACTTGAATTGGCTAAGGCGCTGATTTCGTTGACCGTGCTTTCGATTGCTTTGTGGGGATGGGCTAGGATATAATCTGCAAGTTTGCGCTCGGATGGAGGGAGCTTATGCTTCATTGATTGGATGATCGCTAAACCGCCTGTGGCCATTCTAGTTCTCTCCTTATCATGGATGGTAAAGTTCGATTGCTTTGTCAATGAAACCGTTTGCTTCATCGAGTAATGTCTTTGCTTGTTTCTGATCTGTGCTTGTTTTGAGCATGACGATTGCTGTTTTGACGTGATGATCGGCTTGTTCCAGAGTGTATCTTGCTGTGTCGTATGAAGCGTTTGTAAGGCTTTGGATGATGCTGATGGCGCGTTCTTTTAGTTTTTTGTTGCTAACGTTGACGTCTACCATCAAGTTTTCGTAAACCTTGCCGATTTTGACCATTACAGCGGTAGATATCATGTTTAGAATCATTTTATGTGCGGTTGCGGCTTTCATACGTGTTGATCCTGTAATGGCCTCAGGTCCGACGACAACCTCAATGCTGTGATCCGCATCCTTGCTGATGGCGGAATTTTCATTGCAAGTAAGGGCGATGGTGTGTGCTCCGACTTTACGGGCGTATCTTAGGGCGCCTGCGGCGTAGGGTGTGCGGCCGCTTGCTGCGATGGCAATGACGGTGTCATTTGAAGTGAGCTGTATGTTTCTTAAATCTTCAGCTCCTGCTTCTTCACTGTCTTCAATGCCCTCTGCTGCCTGTAAAAAGGCTTCGGGGCCTCCAGCCATGATTCCGATGACCTGATCTGGGCTTACGCTGTAGGTGGGAGGACATTCAACAGCATCCATGACGCCGAGTCTGCCGCTTGTGCCGGCGCCTGTATATATGAGCCGGCCTCCATTTTGAAACGATTCATATGCGCAGTCTACAGCTGTTTTGATGTCGGGGAGAACCTCCTGAACGGCTGCAGCGACTTTCATATCTTCGTTGTTGATCATTTTAAGGATGCCGAGAGTGTTTGCTTTGTGGATTTCAACTGTTTGACTATTGCGTGATTCCGTTGTAAGACGGTGAAGGTTTAATGGTTCTGACATGAGGATGCCCCCTGTTTTAAAATGATATATCTCAATATTCAGTATATTCATTTCTGTTATGATATTTCAACTATGTTTTTAAATTTTTGAAATTTTATTTCACTTAAGACTATAAGAAATGATGAAGGATCAACTGTTCTACAAGCGGCCCGATTCTTCGCCGTCCTTTATCAAGGAACCCGCTTTTCATATAAAGGTGTTTTGCGCGTATGTTCAGATGATTGACGGCCAAGATGATTTCGTCGCACCATGGAAAATATCCGCTCACAAAAGCGGGAAGCAAAAGCATGGCTTTTTTCGCATAGCCTTTTCCGTGATGCACAGCGGTTAAAGACAGGGAGCTGAGCAGTAAAGCAAATGGATTGTTAGAATAGGAAGCAAGCGTTTCTTTTGATGCATGTAAAATGAAAAAACCGACTGGAAGGTCGTCTTTTAAGATGACAACCGGGTATCGGTCCTGTATGCCCAGAGCCTGAGACAGCACCTCTTTCGGGAGGGAGGTAAAGCGTTTGTCATCGTTGGTGAGCGTGAATGATTGGAGCTCGGGCAAGTGTTCAGGCTTATAGAAGGATAAAGAAATGTCTTGAGTCATGGGGTGGCCTCCTTACAATATGTCGTTAAGCTCGTTTTCCGAAATGACGCGGTAGCCCGCTTGTTTTAACAGTGCGGCGGTTACTCCGCTGCCGGTGATTTTTTTGCCAGAGAATGTGCCGTTATAGATAAAACCGCTTCCGCAAGATGGACTGTTTTCTTTTAATATGACGGCAGAAGCGTTGATTTCTTTTGCGTAAGCCAATGTTTTCGCGGCGCCTTCCATATATAGTTCTGTGACGTCTTCTCCTGAAGCTGTCACGATTTTCGCTGTTCCATTGAGGACATCCTCGCCAGTGCCTCCTATGATTTCTGCGGGTTCGCGTGGGGTAGAGAAGCCGCCGAGAAGTTCAGGGCAAGCCATGACTGCTTTCTTTTCATCGACTAGTTTTCTGATTTTCTCCGACGCTGCGTGAGAGCCGTTATATCTGCATTCAATGCCTCCAAGGCAAGAACTGACTAGTATCATATTGGTTTCTCCTCTCTTGCTTTGCTTGTCTCTATCATAAAATAAATGGCTTTAGTTGGGAGGCTTTTTCAGTTAAAAAAGGAGTTAAAAAGTTTGAAAATAAAAAATTTAATTTTTCTCTTTACAAACAGGGGGTGACCTGTATATAATAACTTTTGTCAGCTCGACGAGAACACAACGGCCCGTTGGTCAAGCGGTTAAGACACCGCCCTTTCACGGCGGTAACACGGGTTCGAATCCCGTACGGGTCACCATTTGGAGGATTAGCTCAGCTGGGAGAGCATCTGCCTTACAAGCAGAGGGTCGGCGGTTCGAGCCCGTCATCCTCCACCATCTTGCCGGTGTAGCTCAATTGGTAGAGCAACTGACTTGTAATCAGTAGGTTGGGGGTTCAAGTCCTCTTGCCGGCACTGTTTTTTCAAAATTTTATGTGGAGGGGTAGCGAAGTGGCTAAACGCGGCGGACTGTAAATCCGCTCCCTCAGGGTTCGGCAGTTCGAATCTGCCCCCCTCCACCATTATTGGGCTATAGCCAAGCGGTAAGGCAACGGACTTTGACTCCGTCATGCGTTGGTTCGAATCCAGCTAGCCCAGTCACAGACACCTTTGATCAAAAGGTGTCTTTTTTCTTTTCGGAAAAATCATTCCAACTTCTAACTGTTCAGTCTGTATAATAATTTTAAAAATATGTTAAGGTAGTTTATTCACGAATTACCATCTACACCCTGCCAAAAATTTGATAAACTTATTTTATAAAAAAATTGAAACCTTTTGAAACGAAGCTCGTATACATACAGACCGGTGAAGGCAGAGGTTAGATAAATATGGAAATGATGATTAAAAAAAGAATTAAACAAGTCAAAAAAGGCGACCAGAATGCATTTGCGGACATCGTAGATATTTACAAAGATAAAATTTATCAGCTTTGCTACCGTATGCTTGGCAATGTGCATGAGGCGGAGGATATTGCACAGGAAGCTTTCATCAGAGCGTACGTTAATATCGACAGTTTTGATATTAACCGGAAATTTTCAACTTGGCTTTATCGAATCGCGACCAATTTGACCATTGACCGCATTCGCAAAAAGAAGCCGGATTATTACCTCGACGCAGAGGTGGCTGGTACGGAAGGCTTGACCATGTATTCTCAAATCGCCGCAGATGGTGTTTTGCCTGAAGATGCAGTTGTGTCGCTGGAGCTCTCAAACACGATACAGCAGAAAATTTTAAAGCTTCCTGACAAATACAGAACAGTCATCGTATTAAAGTATATTGACGAACTCTCATTAATTGAAATCGGGGAGATTCTAAACATTCCTGTGGGGACTGTGAAAACGCGGATTCACAGAGGCAGAGAGGCTCTTAGAAAACAATTAAGGGATCTTTAAGTGGGGTGATGAAATGAGCTGTCCTGAACAAATTGTGCAGCTTATGCATATGCATCTTGATGGAGATATCCTTCCAAAAGATGAACACGTATTAAATGAACATCTGGAGACATGCGAGAAATGCAGAAAGCATTTTTACGAGATGGAGAAATCCATAGCGCTCGTACGGAGCACATCGCATGTCGAAGCCCCCGCGGATTTTACCGCTAATGTCATGGCAAAATTGCCTAAGGAGAAGAAAAGAGCTTCTGTAAAAAGATGGTTCAGAACCCATCCCGTTATCGCAGCTGCTGCGGTATTCATCATTTTGATGGGCGGGGGTTTTTTTAACAGCTGGCATAATGACCACAATTTCAGCGTGTCCAAGCAGCCGAATCTTGTGGTTCATAACCATACTGTAACCGTGCCAGAAGGTGAGACGGTCAAAGGCGATGTCACTGTTAAAAACGGCAAGCTGATTATTAAAGGCAAAATAGACGGGGATGTAACCGTCGTAAACGGCGAAAAGTATATGGCCTCTGCTGGACAAGTCACCGGTCAGATTGAAGAAATCAATCAATTATTCGACTGGACATGGTACAAGATGAAGTCTGCGGGGAAAAGTGTACTCGATGCATTCAGTCCGAACGGAGAAGAGTAAAGCGCGTTAGCCGCTTTGCTCTTTTTTTGCGGGCTGAGAGGGCTGGCACATTTCACTTGCTAAATCGAAATGTGGTATAATGGGCTCGCTATGTAAAGTACATATGCGTAACACGTAAAACACAAAATACGAAATGACTGAAATCTTGGAGGACGAGGAAATGGCTTTTGAGGATATCCCTTTTTTGCAGTACCTCGGCAATGCCGTTGATATTCTCCTTGTTTGGTATGTGATATATAAATTGATTATGGTGATACGCGGCACGAAAGCGGTTCAGCTGTTAAAAGGAATTGTAGTCATCGTGCTTGTTCGTATGGCCAGCCAATATTTGGGCCTCAGCACACTTCAATGGCTGATGGACCAAGCGATAACATGGGGATTTTTAGCAATTATTATTATTTTTCAGCCTGAGCTGAGAAGAGCGCTTGAACAGCTAGGCCGCGGCCGCTTTTTTTCGAGGAGCGGCACGCCTGTTGAAGAAGCGCAGCAGAAAACGATTGAGGCCATTACAAAAGCGATCAATTATATGGCGAAACGCCGTATAGGCGCCCTGCTGACCATTGAGCGGGATACTGGAATGGGGGATTATATTGAGACCGGCATACCACTAAATGCCAAAGTCAGCTCTGAGCTGCTGATCAATATTTTTATTCCAAACACCCCGCTTCATGACGGTGCGGTGATTATGAAAAATAATGAAATTGCCGCGGCCGCCTGTTATCTGCCGCTTTCTGAGAGCCCGTTTATTTCAAAAGAACTGGGCACGCGGCACAGAGCAGCTGTCGGTATCAGTGAAGTAACAGACAGTTTGACGATTATTGTGTCTGAAGAGACCGGCGGCGTCAGTGTGGCAAAGAACGGCGACCTTCACAGAGAGCTTACAGAAGAAGCGCTGAAAGAAATGCTTGAAGCCGAGTTTAAGAAAAACACCAGAGACACTTCTTCTAACCGCTGGTATTGGAGGGGCAAGAAAAATGGATAAATTCTTAAACAACCGCTGGGCTGTGAAAATCATTGCTCTGCTTTTCGCGCTCTTGCTTTATGTGGCGGTTAACAGCAACCAAGCACCGACTCCAAAAAAACCGGGTGAATCTTTCTTTCCGACATCAACAACTGATGAAGCAACTCTGACTGATATTCCGGTTAAAGCGTATTATGATGATGAAAATTACGTCGTGACGGGTGTTCCGCAAACGGTTAATGTCACGATAAAAGGCTCGACAAGCGCCGTGAAAAAGGCTCGGCAGACCAAAAACTTTGAAATATATGCCGATATGGAACATTTGAAAACCGGCACACATAAGGTTGAGCTTAAGGCCAAAAACGTGTCGGATGGGCTGACAATCTCAATTAATCCGTCTGTTACGACAGTGACCATTCAGGAACGGACGACCAAAAGTTTTCCCGTAGAAGTGGAGTACTACAACAAAAGCAAGATGAAAAAAGGCTATTCTCCGGAGCAGCCGATTGTCAGTCCGAAAAATGTGCAGATTACCGGATCGAAAAATGTGATCGATAATATTTCTCTTGTAAAAGCTTCAGTGAATTTGGAAAACGCAGATGAAACGATTGAAAAGGAAGCGAAAGTGACTGTCTATGATAAAGACGGAAACGCGCTTCCTGTCGACGTGGAGCCCTCGGTCATCAAGATTACCGTTCCGGTGACAAGCCCGAGTAAAAAAGTGCCCTTTAAAATTGAACGGACAGGAAGCCTTCCTGACGGTGTCAGCATAGCGAATATTGAATCAAGCCCCAGTGAGGTAACGGTTTACGGCTCACAGGATGTGTTGGATTCTCTTGAATTTATTGACGGCGTCAGCTTAGATTTAAGTAAAATTAACAAGGATTCCGATATCGAGGCAGATATTCCGCTTCCTGACGGTGTCAAAAAAATCTCACCGTCAAAGGTGACTTTGCATATAGAAGTCGATAGTGAAGCGGATCAGAAGTTCGAGAATGTCCCTATCAAGACTGTAGGGCTGAGCAGCTCACAAAACATTGAATTTCTTGATCCTGAATCACAAGCGATAGATGTAACGGCTAAAGGCTCTCCCACGAATATAAAAAAGCTGAAAAAATCAGATATTGAATTGTATGTGAATGTTTCAGATTTAGAGGACGGGGAGCATAGCGTGAAGCTTGAAGTGAACGGGCCACAGAATGTAACTTGGTCCTTGGGGCGGAAAAACGCCAAAATCAAGCTGACGTCTAAGAAAAGCAATACATCAACGAATGATAACAGCAGCAATACATCAGGGAACCAGGATGACACAGATAAACAAACAAATGATCAAAAGAACAATCAGCAAGAAGATACAAAGAACACTGATAAAAACAGCAACGATCAAAACCAAGACGAAAATAAAGATCAAAACCAAGATCAGGATGAGGATGAATCCACTGCGAATTCATCCTCATCGGAATAAAAAAGGAGCGATTATAAAATGGGCAAGTATTTTGGAACAGACGGTGTAAGAGGTGTCGCCAATAGTGAGCTTACACCTGAGCTGGCCTTTAAAGTCGGACGTTTCGGCGGTTATGTGCTGACAAAAGACAAACAACGTCCAAAAGTGCTGATAGGCCGCGATACACGCATCTCCGGCCATATGCTGGAGGGAGCCCTTGTCGCCGGACTTTTATCCATTGGCGCAGAAGTCATGCGCCTAGGTGTCATTTCTACACCAGGTGTATCTTATTTGACAAAAGCGATGGATGCAGAGGCGGGCGTCATGATTTCCGCTTCTCATAACCCAGTGCAGGATAACGGCATCAAATTCTTTGGGGGAGATGGATTTAAGCTTTCTGATGAACAAGAGGCTGAAATTGAGCGCCTGATGGACGAACCTGAGGATAAGCTGCCAAGACCTGTCGGAGCAGACCTTGGACTTGTAAACGATTATTTTGAAGGCGGACAAAAATATCTGCAATTCTTAAAACAGACAGCTGATGAAGATTTCACAGGCATTCATGTGGCATTGGACTGTGCCCATGGCGCAACATCATCCTTGGCGACACACCTGTTTGCTGATTTAGATGCAGATGTTTCTACAATGGGGACTTCCCCGAACGGATTAAACATTAATGACGGCGTCGGTTCGACTCATCCCGAAGCGCTCAGCGCGTTTGTCAAAGAGAAAAACGCGGATCTCGGCCTTGCATTCGACGGTGACGGCGACCGCCTGATTGCTGTCGATGAAAAAGGAAATATTGTAGACGGCGACCAAATCATGTACATATGCTCAAAACACCTGAAATCAGAGGGCCGTTTAAAGGATGATACTTTGGTTTCAACCGTGATGAGCAACCTCGGCTTCTATAAGGCGCTCGAAAAAGAAGGCATCAAAAGCGTACAGACAGCTGTCGGCGACCGCTACGTAGTAGAAGCAATGAAAAAAGACGGCTACAACGTCGGCGGAGAGCAGTCAGGACATCTTATTTTCCTTGATTACAACACGACAGGGGACGGATTATTGTCTGCTATTATGCTGATGAACACTTTGAAAGCCACAGGCAAGCCACTGTCAGAGCTTGCAGCTGAAATGCAGAAGTTCCCGCAGCTGTTAGTCAATGTGAGAGTGACTGATAAATATAAAGTTGAAGAAAATGAAAAAGTAAAAGCAGTTATTTCTGAAGTTGAAAAAGAAATGAACGGCGACGGCCGGATTTTGGTGCGCCCTTCAGGAACTGAACCGCTCGTCCGTGTCATGGCTGAAGCGAAGACGAAAGAGCTGTGCGATGAGTATGTCAATCGCATTGTTGAAGTCGTCCGGTCAGAAATGGGATTAGAGTAACGAAGTCTATTATCAGAGAGTGAACAAGACAAGCGAGGTTTACATAAGATAATTGTGAGACATACGGCAAAGTTGTTTAAAAAACAATTGACCGTTTATGCCACATGTTGTAAAATCAAGCTTGTCTTGTTCTTATTTTCTCAATAGGAAAAGAAGACGGGATTATTGCTTTACCTATAATTATAGCGCCCGAACTAAGCGCCCGGAAAAAGGCTTAGTTGACGAGGATGGAGGTTATCGAATTTTCGGCGGATGCCTCCCGGCTGAGTGTGCAGATCACAGCCGTAAGGATTTCTTCAAACCAAGGGGGTGACTCCTTGAACAAAGAGAAATCACATGATCTTCCAAAAAACATGTAGGAGGGGACGATTGAAAGTCCCCTTGAAATTTGACTTTCTTCGTCTCCTTTTACAATCTTAGGAGGAAGAAAAATATGTGTGGAATCGTAGGTTATATCGGTCAGCTTGATGCGAAGGAAATTTTATTAAAAGGGTTAGAGAAGCTTGAGTATCGCGGTTATGACTCTGCTGGTATTGCTGTTGCCAACGAACAGGGAATCCATGTGTTCAAAGAAAAAGGACGCATTGCAGATCTTCGTGAAGTTGTGGATGCCAATGTAGAGGCGAAAGCCGGAATTGGGCATACTCGCTGGGCTACACACGGCGAACCAAGCTATCTGAACGCTCACCCGCATCAAAGCGCACTGGGCCGCTTTACACTTGTTCATAACGGCGTGATCGAGAACTATGTTCAGCTGAAGCAAGAGTATTTGCAAGATGTAGAGCTCAAAAGTGACACCGATACAGAAGTAGTCGTTCAAGTAATCGAGCAATTCGTCAATGGAGGACTTGAGACAGAAGAAGCGTTCCGTAAAACACTTACACTGTTAAAAGGCTCTTATGCAATTGCTTTATTCGATAACGACAACAGAGAAACGATTTTTGTAGCGAAAAACAAAAGCCCTCTATTAGTAGGTCTTGGAGATACATTCAACGTCGTAGCATCTGATGCAATGGCGATGCTTCAAGTAACCAACGAATATGTTGAGCTGATGGATAAAGAAATGGTTATCGTCACTGATGACCAAGTTGTCATCAAAAACCTTGATGGTGACGTGATTACACGTGCGTCTTATATTGCTGAGCTTGATGCCAGTGATATCGAAAAAGGCACGTACCCTCACTACATGTTGAAAGAAACGGATGAGCAGCCTGTTGTTATGCGCAAAATCATCCAAACGTATCAAGATGAAAACGGCAAGCTGTCTGTGCCTGGTGATATCGCTGCCGCTGTAGCGGAAGCGGACCGCATCTATATCATTGGCTGCGGAACAAGCTACCATGCAGGACTTGTCGGTAAACAATATATTGAAATGTGGGCAAACGTGCCGGTTGAAGTGCATGTAGCGAGTGAATTCTCCTACAACATGCCGCTTCTGTCTAAGAAACCGCTCTTCATTTTCCTTTCTCAAAGCGGAGAAACAGCAGACAGCCGCGCGGTTCTCGTTCAAGTCAAAGCACTCGGACACAAAGCCCTGACAATCACAAACGTACCTGGATCAACGCTTTCTCGTGAAGCTGACTATACATTGCTGCTTCATGCAGGCCCTGAGATCGCTGTTGCGTCAACGAAAGCATACACTGCACAAATTGCAGTTCTTGCGGTTCTTGCTTCTGTGGCTGCTGACAAAAACGGCATCGATATCGGATTTGACCTCGTCAAAGAACTCGGTATCGCTGCAAACGCAATGGAAGCTCTATGCGACCAGAAAGACGAAATGGAAATGATCGCCCGTGAATACCTGACTGTATCCAGAAACGCTTTCTTCATCGGACGCGGCCTTGACTACTTCGTATGTGTCGAAGGCGCACTGAAGCTGAAAGAGATTTCTTACATCCAGGCAGAAGGTTTTGCCGGCGGTGAGCTAAAGCACGGAACGATTGCCTTGATCGAACAAGGAACACCAGTATTCGCACTGGCAACTCAAGAGCACGTAAACCTAAGCATCCGCGGAAACGTCAAAGAAGTTGCCGCTCGCGGAGCAAACACATGCATCATCTCACTGAAAGGCCTAGACGATGCGGATGACAGATTCGTACTGCCGGAAGTAAACCCAGCACTTGCTCCGTTGGTATCTGTTGTTCCATTGCAGCTGATCGCTTACTATGCTGCACTGCATCGCGGCTGTGATGTTGATAAACCGCGTAACCTTGCGAAGAGTGTTACTGTGGAGTAATAAATGTTTAACCCCTTTGGATAAGATTGTCTAAAGGGGTGTTTTTATGTCCAAAAGAGAAAGAACGTCTACAGTGGAAAAATGGATTAAAGAAGGTGATGCTACAGGACTCGACTATCTATCGGCCATGGCTATAGATTTAAGATGTTTCCACATTAGGTCGGTTAACGAGGTTAAAAGTCATTAAGACTTGGAGAGAAACTGCTTTTGCCTAACTGAGTTTTCTGATGTTAATACAGATATAAGAGAGCAGTTCCTCATTAAGATACGCTTTTGATAGCAGTTGGAATTTAGCATGCTAGAAATCCGAAAATCGAAGAGCCTATTGGAATGATAACGTGTTTTTTTATTGTCAATTAATAAAGGCAAAAGAATTCTAGAAGTCGCACTTACAATGTACTTGTGAGATTAGGTTTTAAAGTTCATCCTTTTTTTATTTAGTACATTCCGGTTTAAGTTGAAATGATTCAGTAAAGGACACGCCATAAATAAAAGGTAGCGTATGACTCCCATTTTTTCCATGAAAACGATATTTCTAAGATTTCATCTTTCGTAGGCTTTCGATTCATATTACGTAATATTTTTATCGAACGAATTAGACACACATCATCGATTGGAAAAGCTGTCGGGAACCTAAGGCAGCGCATTAGAACATAATTGGCTGTCCAAGGACCGATTCCTCGTATTTTAATTAAGTTTTTTTCAGCATCTTTAAAGTTCATTTTCATTAATTTTTCCCTCGATAATTCTCCACTTGCCATTAATCTGGCTATTCCAATGATATATTCACTTTTTTTTACCGTCATTTTAATATCTGCCAGGTCGGTAGGGGTTAACCGTGCAATTCGTTCGTACGGTGGGAACACCCAATACTTTTTACCATTCCATTCAATAGAATCGCCAAATGCTTCTACAAATTGCTTCTTTAAGGAGTACGCGAAGGCTAAGTTAATTTGTTGTCCTAAAACTCCCCAACATAAAGCTTCAAATAAATCGGGAATGCCGATCACTCGCAACCCATAAAATTTTCGGGCAGGCATTTTAAGTAATGGATCTGCTTTTGCCAATTCATAAAATGGAGTTAAATCGTTATCAAGATCAAACCATTCATGAATATATTTTACAATCTCTTCCCGTTTCCACTGCTCAACAGGTCTAGAATCGTTTAGGAATTGAACAATCATTTGTTTATTATTGATTACGCTTACCTGCACTAAGGACCGAATTTCCCCAATGGCTATAACTTTTGTAATGATATTGTTCTCTATTTCATACATGCATTCATTTTTTTCCCTGGTTAGGTAGCCTAGGTTCGCATTCATGTCGAAAATTTCAGGTAATGTAATGACAATAACATCATTGACTTCATGCCATGCCACTTTTTCATTCTCCTTATCTTAAATAATTATAAGAAAACTCACGCTGGTTGAAATTAGTTTATCACATAATCATCTTTACTCATTTTGTTATCTTGCTATTACATTCTAACCATCTTATTTTTTTCTATTTATGAGGTTATAGTGTAGTTATCAAGAATGCTAAACGGGAGTAGATAAAAATGGCCCAAGATATAAAAAACGCGTGTCGAAAATTTAAATTGGGATTCAATTCAAAATGAATTAGATGAGCCATGTAAGGAGAGGTGAGATAAATGCCGGATAGTATCAATAACGGACATAAAGAGAGCCATGATCATAGAATTTCGAATGATGTAGAAATGATAACAGATGAAAAGTGGCAAGCAATTATAAATAATGATGCAGCGTACAATAATCAATTTTTCTACGCTGTAAAGTCGAAAGGGGTATTCTGTAAACCATCCTGTAAATCTCGTGTTCCGAAAAAAGAAAATGTATGCATTTTTCCAAACGCAGAACAAGCTCTCCGCGCAAATTTTCGCCCTTGTAAACGTTGCAAGCCCACTAATGAAAAAATGCCTGATAGCGAGTGGGTTGATTTAATTACTGAATACATTGATAAAAATTTCACAGAAAAATTAACGCTAGAATCGTTAGCAGATATTTGTCATGGGAGTCCGTATCATATGCATCGAACATTTAAAAAGATTAAAGGCATTACGCTGGTTGAGTATATACAACAAGTTAGAGTACACGCGGCTAAAAAGTATTTGATTCAGACAAATAAATCGATTGGAGATATCGCTATATGTGTGGGTATAGCTAACGCGCCTTATTTTATTACTTTATTTAAAAAGAAAACTGGACAGACACCAGCACAATTTCGTCAAATGAGTAAAATGGAGGAAACGTACAATGGAAACAAATAAACCAACCCTTTATTGGTCTTTACTAATGTTCAAGAATTGGAATTTTTATATTGCTTCAACTTTAAAGGGGCTTGTGTTTGTAGGTTCACAGAACAAACCAATCGAGGAATTGTTCGAATGGGCTAAGAAACGCTTTCCAGGAAGTCTTCTTGTTGAAGATGATGATAAGCTTGAACCCTATGCTGTTGAAATCACTCAATATCTAGAAGGAAAGCGGAAAAACTTTACTGTTCCAGTTGAGTACGCCGGTACGCAATTTCAGCTAGCCGTCTGGAATGCACTTTGTGAAATTCCTTATGGACAGACGAAATCCTATTCCGACATTGCAAATGATATAAATAAACCAGCAGCTGTTCGTGCTGTAGGTGCGGCTATTGGGGCTAATCCGGTATTAATTACTGTACCGTGCCATCGTGTAATAGGAAAGAATGGCTCATTAACTGGCTATCGGGGCGGATTTGAAATGAAGACACTGCTCCTCGATCTGGAAAAGCGAGCTTCATCTGAAATGGATGTTCCTCATTGAAAGTGAATCATCTATAATGGGTTGGATTCTTTTAGAGGAAAGTAAAGACCAGTTTACTGATAAACTTGACAACTTTTAAAATTTAGCATATCTTATACGTAACTTAATAAATCGATGCAGATGTTTATTTTTCCTTTTAAAATATGTAGGCCTTTAGCATTCTTTTCATATTTAATTTTAAATATTGATAGGATGAAAAAGTATCCTAATAAAAAAGGAAGAGAACATAGTCGATTTATTTGATAATCAGGACTATATTAAAGGAAATGAAAACATAGCATAAAGTAAAGACCAATAATAAGGTAGCACTTCAAAAAACTTCGCTGAAGTTAGTTGAAGTGAAGCCGACAATTTTCAGGATTCAATGATCTAACATAATCATTGAAATTTTGAAGTTGTCGGCTTTTTTGTTGGAAAAAAATAGAGATAAATAAAAATTGAAATAAATAATAGACAAATATGATCTGATTGAAAGGTCTTTTGACCAATAATGAGTTTTAAAAAAGGGAGAATTTAGAATGTTAGTTTCGCTGAGTTTGTCATCATTATTAACATTATTTTTTATTATGCTTATGGCTTCTGGGATTAGTGGACTATTGTTTTTACATCCGCGAGTACCCTTGAGTTTTGTTCGCATTCATATTGGGATCTTGGCTTTACCACTTTTGGTTTCCTTACTGATTCTTGCCAATAGTGGTGTGAGTGGAAATGTTGGCCCTTGGCACTTAGATTCCTTAGCTTGTTTAATGACTTTCTTTGTTCTTGCAATTGGATTCATCATTCAGCGTTTTTCTGTACGTTACTTAATGGGGGATCGATCTTATCGAAAATATTTTACGCTTTTTACTTTCACAACAGGAGCTGCTTCAATGACATGGTTAAGTGGTGATCTCCGCTTGATGGTTCTATTTTGGGGAGCGACTCTTGTTGGATTAACCTTACTTATTAGGTTAAACAGTGCTTGGCAAGTGGCTAGTGAAGCAGCCAAAATTTCTGGCCGGTTATTTTTGTTAAGTTGGTTTTCTTTGTTTTTTGCGATGATGTGGCTTTTTCATGCCACAGGTCAATGGCAGCTATCATTGGTTGTAACAAATGAAAGTTTAGCTGGGCTGGGAGAATGGGAGAGAACAGGGATTCAGCTATTGATTGTACTGGCGGTGATCATTCCTGCAGCTCAATGGCCGTTCCAAAGATGGTTGGTTGAGTCTATTGTTGCTCCCACCCCAGTTTCTGCAATTATGCATGCAGGTTTAGTAAATGCTGGAGGAATAATACTAACTCGATTTTCACCTCTATTTCATGGTGGTATCGCTTCGATTATCTTACTTCTGCTTGCTAGCATTTCTGTATTGATTGGAACTGGAATTAGTTTAGTTCAGGTTGATTATAAACGCCAGTTAGTAGGCTCCACGATTGGACAAATGGGGTTTATGCTCATTCAGTGTGCATTAGGCGCCTATATAGCAGCCATTATTCATCTTATTTTACATGGTTTATTCAAAGCTACGTTGTTTCTACAAGCTGGTTCAGCAGTAGGGCGTCATGAAGTATCGGCTCGCACTAATGAAAGAACATCCTATTTATGGATCATGGCTGGTCGGATTTTATCCTTAGTTATAGGTGTTGCTTTTTGGCTCGCTGCTCCTGGAGAGGGATCTCAATTCATTAGTGCGCTGATCTTAGGGTGGTCATTGTCCGTTTCTTGGAATCAGCTTGTCGCTTTTGGAGAGGGCCGAATTGGCCGAATTGTCGGCTTAACTGTTTTAGGAGGAGCAGCCCTCGTATATTTTATCATTCATCACCTTTTCTATAAGTGGCTGCATACAACCATTTTTCAAAGTGTTCAACCTCCAATGTCAGCTGTCATGATTGTCGTATGTCTCTTACTATTTGGCAGTGCTTTAGGTACGTGGGTTGCTCGTCATCGTTCTTCCGTTTTTTTCGCGGTACTCTATCTTTGGTTAGTTCGATTAGGTGAAGCAAAACCAAAGTCAGTAGAGAGTCACCCAGACTACCTTAAACAATATATTTCATAAGGAGCTAATCTGAGATGGGCATTACATCCGTATTAACGAAAGATAATGTAAACAAGATAGATACAGATATTGATGTTCAAGAAAGGGATCTTAACGTTTTCATTACATCTGCCAGCCGAGTGATTGCGCCACTTTGGCCTATTTCTACATTTGCTGCACGTAATCCGTGGATGGGACTTGAAAACCAACCTTTTGATCAGGTTGCAAGTTGGTTGAAAAACACTCGTGATGTTGATATATACCCTAGTGCGTCTATGATCCGTTCAGCAAAGAATAAAGGTGAGATTGATGAAGATTTTGTGGAAATGGGGCTGCAGCGTTGGCTTGATTCACATTCCTATCACATTCCACGGGACGTGGCAGAGCGATTTTGTCATGCTGCATTAAAGTTAGATCCCCTGCCTTCCGACCTTTTATCATCACATGAGCTGGAGAAATTAGTAGGTGAATGTAGTGGATTGGATCATATCGAGAATGTGTTTATGCAGCCACTAAGTTCGTATATAGAGAATCAAGATGGTGAAAGGCTAGTCAATATACTAGATCATCATGTCATTAAATGGAGTAAATTATATCTTGATGACTCTCAAGCAGGCTGGACAATGCCTAATCGTGAGGAAGGTTTCTATCGTGCTTGGCAGCATCTCATTCAATATGATCCAGCACTTAGTAAAAAGCAGCGAGAAAGGTTAAAAGGTTGGCCGAAAGAGGCACATTTGGCTTTACAGGAAGCCTTATTCGCACTAGAAATCCCAGAGTCAGAAATCCAGACTTATCTTGAAGGTCATTTACTTTCATTACCTGGATGGGCAGGGATGATGCTTTGGCGCTCCCAGCAATCGAGCCACGAACATGCACTCCTAACAGAATACTTAGCGGTTCGAATATCCATGGAGTGGGCTCTTATAAAGCCATACTTACCTTTGAATGAACGATCTAAGAAAACAATTTCAATTGCTCCCCTTATAGCAGCTTGGATTCATTGGGGTGGGCATACATTAGAAGAATGGTCACAGATGACGGCCATTGAACAAAACGAATATTTATCATTTGCCTACAGCTTTGATGAGAAACTTCGCAAGAAACTTTGGTTAGAAGCTTGGGAACAAACGTACACTGATCGATTAAGCCAGAAGATCATCTCGAAACAACGTGAAACCGGCGGTGAAAAATCTGCATTAGCTCAATTAGCATTCTGCATCGATGTACGATCAGAACCTTTTCGTCGTCAACTAGAAAAAGAAGGTCCGTTTGAAACGATTGGTATTGCTGGTTTCTTCGGGGTGCCAATTGCAACTTGTGAACTTGGCAGTAAACACAGTCATGCTTCCTTGCCGATCATACAAAAACCGCAATATAAAATAAAAGAGTTCGCAGATGAGGATGTATTCAAAAAATACAATCAACGGAAGCAAGCAATTCATTCTTTAAGCCATACCTTTAAAACGATGAAGCAGAATGCGCTTTCGAGCTTACTACTGCCTGAGCTAAGCGGACCTTGGCTTACTCTGCAAATGGCAGCCCGTAGCTTTGTGCCAAGAAAGGCGGGTCGTTTCATTCGTAATCTCCGTGAGGCTTGGTTACGCAAACCTGATACAAAACTCTCGCTTCATCATGATGCTACAGAGGCAGAAATACCTGTGGGTTTTACTGATGAAGAAAAAGTGAACTATGCTCGCCAAGCATTAAAAATGATGGGGTTAACAGAGAACATCGCACCATTGGTCGTAATTTGCGGGCATGGCAGTCAAAGCACTAATAATCCTTATTCTGCAGCCCTTGATTGTGGTGCCTGCGGTGGAGCGGCCGGTGGATTCAATGCAAGAGTTTTAGCTGCTTTATGTAATCTATCAGAGGTACGAGAAGCTCTTTTAGCTGAAGGAATTAAAATTCCTGAGGATACGGTTTTTGCAGCAGCTGAACATAATACAACAGTAGATGAATTACATTGGCTTTATGTACCAGAGCTTTCCGAAGCTGCACAAGAAGCATTTGAACAAATTGAAGCCGTTATGCCGAAAGTGAGACATCATGTAAACGCAGAACGTCTAGCCCAATTACCGAATTTCCAATCGAAGCTAAAAAATCCGAAGGCTGAGGCAAACCGATTTGCGGAAGATTGGAGTGAGATACGTCCGGAATGGGGACTGGCTCGTAATGCCGCTTTTATTATCGGTAAACGTGAACTAACTCAGGATTGTGATTTGGAAGGCAGAGCCTTTCTCCATAATTATGATTGGAAGCAGGATGAAAGCGGTGAACTCCTAGCAAATATTATTGCAGGACCTGGAACTGTAGCCCAATGGATTAATTTACAATATTACGCATCAACGGTAGCACCTCATTATTATGGCAGCGGAAATAAAGCAACTCAAACCGTTACTGCAGGTCTCGGCGTTATGCAGGGGAATGCAAGCGATTTGTTAGCCGGACTGCCTTGGCAATCCGTCATGGAATCAGATCACGAGGCCTATCATTCTCCTCTTCGTTTATTGATACTCATCCAAGCACCTAGAGAATATGTAGAACGGTTATTAAATAATGATTCAGCATTTCTGCAAAAAGTTCAAAATGGATGGGTCCGACTGGCTAGTCTTGATCCAGAAGGATGTTGGGAAAGCTGGTAATGATGAATCTAAGCATTTATCAAATGGATTTGTTATTCAAAATAAAAATGATAAACATAAGGAAGAGGTGTGCTGTATGAATGTAAACCAAAATAAAAAAGTATTATTTTTGACGGATATTGAAAACGGTTTGGAGCCTATTTTACAAGAAGCGACTAACACTTCTGCAGAGAATATGTTGACTATACAAAGCTATGGTGCCGGTATTTCACATCCTTATGGAGAAATCATGAGGTCTGTTATTTTTGCGATTTACCAGGAAGATGTTGAGGAGATTTTTGTAGTAGGAACAAAAGATAAGAAGACTTCCGCAGGTAATGGACTAACTCAACTTGAAACAATGAAAGATAAAATACAAACATTGGATTATCTTTTTCAAAATTGCAAGCCTGAATTTTTAGGTGGTACGGTCGATGAATGGCTAAATGAAAATAGCAGTGACACCATTGAAAAAAGTGTTGATATGATTCGACATCATCCCCTAGTGCCGTCATATGTTAAAGTTAGAGGTTTATTCGTTCATCATAAGGATGGAAAACCCTCAATCGTGGAGGTTCCTGATGTTAAAACAGGTCAAGCCTTACCTGATCATTGCTTGTTATGATGAAATGCAGGTTTAACTTCTAAACGCACCCATATATGGAGAAAGCAGTTCTAAGGAGATTGTATGAGCGCTAATTTAACTGATTTTGTCACGAAAACAATAGAGGACATGAACTCGTTTGATCGTGAAAATATGGAATGTATGAAAAAACTAATTAGAAAAGCAATTGATTTTTATCATCTTAAATCTTATGAAGAAGTTGAGGAAACCCATTCAGGAAATGTTCGATTTTTGCATGTCCACTCTATGATGGAAGAAAATATGTTATCCAAAATGATAGTGGTCACAAGAAACGGTAAAACTGATTTGGATATTGAAGGTGTATATGAAGGATATGTTGTAAGAGAATATTAATGAGACGAAACCACAAATAGAATATGCCAATTTTTTTGCTCAGGAGATGTATTAGATATGAAAAAGTCGAAAGGTTCTATTGAATCAGAGATCAGTAAGTCCATTACTCAATGGGAGAAGGATTATCTTGGACGGGGGTCTGTATCTGTTAAGACTGATATACTGCGGGACATGATCATCGTCAATTTAAAAGGGATTTTAACACCAGCCGAATATGTAGTTTGTGGATCAAAAGAGGGTATGTTATCTATCAAACAAACTCGTTCGGAGTTAGTCGAATCAGGTATAGAAGGCCTTAAGGATATTATCTTAAAAATAACCGGAGAAAAAGTGAAAAGTTTTCATACTGATTTAAGCTCCCGGACAGGTGAACGAGTGATGGTGTTTAAATTATGTAATGATCTAGAGAAAAATTTGGAAAAGATCTTATAATCTAAAGAAAATAAATGTTTTGACGGTATGGAATCTGTTGTGAATTGAACATAATGAACTGCCGCTTCTTTTGTTTTACAATTATGGCATCATTGATAACTTTTATTCATAACCTAAGCGGACATAAAGAGATGTCAATTCATAGTACACTGACTTGTTATTCCTGTCGAAAGATCTAACATCCGCTGTTGTTATGAGCGGATGTTTTTTTACATCTATTTTAAATACATGAATTTGATGCTGGTGATTAGTCACTTGAACAATATTAAATTCATTTTAATTGAAAACATCCTTGTCACCTGCCGGGTTCCCCAAGTGTTTAGTGACATGATTATGAGACCAATTTCGTAAAGCTTGATGATAAATTTAAGAGGTGAACAAAATTGATATGCTGTCTTCAGTTTCATTTCACGGAATTAGTCAGAGATAAACCTTTAATTAAATATATCCAAAAAACGGATTGACATATCGAAATATAACGATATAATAATCGATATGGAACCAATTGAAGTATTCAAAGCCTTATCAAATGAATCAAGGCTGCAAATTTTACAATGGCTGAAGGAGCCCGATCGTCATTTTGCACCCCATGAAGGGATTGATATGAACACAATCGGGGTATGTGTCAGTCAAATAACAGACAAATTGAAAATGACGCAATCGACAGCTTCTCAATATCTTACCATCCTTTTAAGAGCCGGCTTGATTAAGGCGGAGCGTATTGGAAAGTACACATATTACAAAAGAGATGAAGAAGCCATTGGGAAACTTGCTGACTTTCTTAAAACAGAGATATAAAAATAAACATCAAAAGATGTTTATTTTTACACCATACATATCGACATATTACGATGTGTTTATTTTTTATAATAACATATCGATAATTCGTGATATGTTTATTGATAATTAAGGAGTGAATGTTTTATGTCTAACACTTGGAAAATTTATATTTTAGCCATTGTCAGCTTTTTAGTTGGAACCTCAGAGTACATCATTTCGGGAATTTTGGATCAAATTGCTCATACTCTCGGGATCACTTTAGCTGCCGCGGGCCAGCTTATTACCATTTTCTCACTTGTATATGCTCTTTCTACACCCATACTTATGGCGTTGACAGCAAGTATGGATAGACGCAAATTGATGATGTATGCCCTAGGTTTGTTTGTGTTCGGTAATGTCCTGGCTTTTGTACTGCCTGGTTATGGATGGTTTATTGCAGCGCGGATCATTATGGCGATGGGAGCAGGTGTGGTTGTTGTCACCGCATTAACGATTGCCGCTAAGATTGCATCGGAAGGGAAGCAGGGAAGTGCCATCGCTACGGTCGTGATGGGATTTACCGCTTCTTTAATCATTGGTGTTCCGCTTGGAAGAATGATAGCAGTAGCATTAGGCTGGAAGTCTGTATTTGGAGCAATTGCTTTGTTGGGATTGATCGCAATGGTCGTTATTTTCTTTACTCTTCCGCATACTGAAGGGGATAAGCCTGTGCCTTTGCTTCAACAGCTTGCTCTTTTCAAAAAACGGAAAGTGGCTATGGGATTATCAATCACTTTCTTCTGGCTCGGGGGATATTCTGTTGCTTACACTTATTTGTCACCGTATCTCTTGAACATCTCAGGTATAAATGGCAAGCTGCTCAGTGGTGTTTTGCTTATATTTGGAATTGCCAGTTTGGTTGGATCAAAGTTTGGGGGATATAGCACCGATAAATGGGGAGTGCCTTTTACACTCGTTGGCGGGATGACGTTGCATATCGTCACACTGATTCTTCTGTCACTTGTTACTCATTCCTATATCGGAGTGTTGGTGATTCTCATATTATGGTCGTTTGCCGCATGGTCCACCGGTCCGACACAGCAATTTCACCTGGCTACAATAGAACCGGAAATGTCAGGTGTTTTGCTTAGCATGAATCAGTCAATGATGCAATTCGCCATGGCGGTCGGCGCAGGTATAGGAGGGGTTTTTGTGGAAAACGTATCATTGGCCTCGATTACCTGGGTTGGTGCGTTAGGGGTTATGATTGCCATTATTGCATCATTGCTGATTTTCAATTCGCAACCGAAACAAGCGCTAAAAGATATCAATCAATAATTTCGAAAGTTCTAACATCCGCTCGTTATACAAGCGGGTGTTTTTTTAGCGTTCAAAGTCAGTCCATGCATGAGCCCTCCAAGGGCCGACATCGTTCTGTATGTGTCGAAGGCGCACTGAAGCTGAATGAGATTTCTTAAGGCTTTGCCGCGGCGAGCTGAAGTACAGTACGATTGCCTTGATCGAACACTGGAAACACAAGAGAACGTAAACCTGAACATCCGCGTAAACGTCAAGGAAGTTGCCACTTGGGGAGTAAACACTTGCATCATCTCGCTGAAAGGCCTAGACAATGCGGATGACAGATTCGTATTGCCGGAAGTAAACACAGCGCTTGCTCTGTTTCCGTTGTCGATTGCAGCTGATTGCTTACTAATGCTGCCCTGCATCTCGGTTGTGATGTCGATAAGCAGCGTAACCTTGTGAAGAGTGTTACTGTGGAGTAAGATTTTTAACCCCTTTGGAATATAGATCAAAAGGTTTTTTAATACTTATAAACTGAAGGAGATCAATTTTAAATCGTTTTAAAACTATTAAAGGAAGTTTAGTAACGATAACTTAAACATCTGGCTAATAAGATTACTGAGGATACATCAAAAGTCGAATAGTAATAGTAGAGAGTAAAAGTAACCGTAAGAAGAATTATAACAATTAGTTAGCAAATAATTAAAAAATGTCCCAAAAAAAGTATTGACTAACTTTTTTTGGGATAGTACTATTGAATTGCAACCGGTTGAAAGTATCAAAAAAAGGAGGAAATGGAAATGGAGAAGAATAATATTTTTGACCTAGACATTAATAAAAAGATGGAATCTACTAGTGAGGTTTCTGCTCAAACTTGGGCTACAATCGGAAAAACTATTGTGCAGTCTGTGAAAAAATGTAGAACATTTACTTGTGGATGTTCGCTAGGCTCTTGCAGTAACTGTAACTAATTAGGGGATGAGCAGAGGGAGTTAAAATACATACTATATTAAAACTCCCTCTTCTTCTAAAGACAAGGAGTAAACAATTCCATAAATATGAATATGACTACAAATGCTTTACCTAACCAATTTTCTTGGAACTCTTATAAAGTAACAAATGGATATAGGCTATATGATCTTCAAGTTGGGAGCCCTTTAATTAAGATAGCTGTAATTGATAGTGGGTATGATCCTAATCATTCCGAGATTACTGGAAATATTGATAAAAAAAAATCTTGTTCATTCGTTGATTATGAGAATTTTAATGAAGATCTATATGGGCACGGTACAGCTGTTATTAGTGTGATTGTAGGGAAAAATCAAGTTAAAGGAGTAGCTCCCGGAATTACAATTATTAGTTATAAAGTTCTAGATAGAAATGGTTTTGGGAAAATAGAATGGGTAATACATGCTATTTTAAAAGCCATTGAAGATTGTGTCCACATTATAAATTTAAGTCATGTTTTTACTATGTTCGGATTGGGAAATAAAGGAGCATTCAATAAACTTCAGCAGGCCATTGATAAAGCCAGAAAGAAAGGCATAATAATTGTAGGGGCAGCAGGGAATCAAGGAGTTTTATTAGATATGAAGAGTACAAGTTTATACCCTACAATTAAGGGAATTAACTATGTCACCTCAACAAATAAAAATAATTACACCTCATCTTACGCAAATATTGGGTCAATTATTCGATTTGCTGCACCATCAGGGGAACTTGATGAAACAAATAATGTTACAGACTTAATAATAGTTGCACATCCCACAAATTTTCCAAAAACAAAGTTTGAAAAAGCAATTGGGCTTCCGGACTTTTATACAGTTACATGTGGAACTAGTATATCAGCAGCTATGTTTTCGAGTCTAATAGCATTAGTATTGACTGAATATTTGATATGTAAGCAAATTCACCTATCAGAAAAAGAAATTCTTAATATAATCCAAAAAAACTCCTCACGAGTAAAAGATCAAAATTCTATTTTCGAAATAAATGCTTATAGTGTAATAAAATTTATCAAAGGATTGTTATAAATG
The DNA here is from genome assembly GCF_001719225.1 of Bacillus sp. FJAT-14266. Lineage (NCBI taxonomy): Bacteria > Bacillati > Bacillota > Bacilli > Caryophanales > Bacillaceae > Bacillus > Bacillus sp. FJAT-14266. The sequence continues at coordinate 4,056,363 of NZ_CP017072.1, read as the reverse complement.
AATACAAAATATTTAAGCTCAGACTTGTTTATGTATAGAAAGCCGATATTGGACTTATCGTTTTATAAAGAGTGTTTAGCTTTTGATAATGAATTTAACGAAGAGGAATACATAGCGAAGATAAGTAACTTATTAAACACTAATCCCACTATAGCAGAGGCCATTTATTTTGCAAGTGAACCACTATATAATTCTTTTTTAAATATAGAAAAATTAAAAAAGAAAAAGCGCAAGAGTGTTATTGATAGTATGCTAAAGTTTTTAATAAGAATGAGTACAAGACCAACTCCATTTGGCCTTTTTTCAGGTATTGGGGTTGAAACATTTTCAGGTCAGGATGAATATTTAACTAAAGATTCTGAAGTTATAAAAAATACTCGTTTGGATATGTGTTGGATCTATTTCTTAATAAGAAAATTAGAGAGTAACCTTAGTATTCTCGAGCAGTTAACTGTGGAAAATAACTCACTGGTTTATAATCACGGTGATAGAATCAAATTAAGTTATCAAAGTCTATTACACAGTGACGATAATGATCAGTCATTAGAAATGTTAACCCTTAGAAAGACAGCAGTAATGGATTATGTCTATTCGCAAGCAGAATTCGGTATCAATTACTCTACGTTAAGAGATAGTATAAATAAAACATATAGTGTTACTGATGACATATCAAATGATTTTTTAAATAGTCTATTAAAAAATGAAGTTATTATAACTAACTTAAGAACATCTCTTGTTAATTCTGATCCTTTTGAAAATATATTAAACATAATTAGTAAAATGCATAATGTAGAGGAAGAATTGAATTATTTAGTTCGATTAAAAAAATCGATTGAAGAATACAAAAAATCTTCTGGGGAATTAGGTATAAGTATTTTAAAGAAAATCAAAAAGGAAATGCGAGTAATAGGATACGAAGGGGATGATTTCCTTAGAACAGATTTGTATTATGTGAGAAATAAAAAACGATATATTAATAATAACCAAAAAGATAGTATAGAGAAGCTAGCTGAGATTCTTTCTCTATTAGGATCAGTAAACTCTTTCCAACCTTTAGAAGCCTATAGAGATGAGTTCATTGATAAATATGGTATTTTTCAAGAGGTACCTCTCCTCGAACTCATAGATGAAGAATTAGGTATTGGTTTACCACCTGAATATCATGAAAACAGGCATAAACCATCACAACCAGAACCGAGTAATGAATTTCATAGGATAAAAAATATTATATCTTCTTGGCAAGCGGAGGTGAGTTTATCCAAAAATCATGAGATTAAATTAGATGATGAAAAGATTAAACATTTATTTAACTCGGAAGAATTAAATAACATTGCGGTATCACAAGAATTAGAACTTTATTTTAATATTTTACTTGATGAACACAAAGAAAATAAACTCTATTTAAATCCTAACTGTGGTTCTAATTCTCTTTTTCAAACATATGGAAGATTCAAATATTTTTTGGGTGAAAGTGATAAAGAGTACATAAAACAATTCTCACATATAGAAAAAGATGTTATTTTTGCAGAGGTTACGTATTATCCTACCCATGGAAAAACTGCTAACATTATAAATGCTGAAACATGCTTTGATTATGAGATAGCTTTTAGCTGTAATTCGTCCAAAGATAATAAGCACTCAATTGCGTTGTCTGACTTATACGTTGGGTCAACATATAACTTTATTTATCTTAAGTCAAAAAAGTTGGATAAAATCATAATACCAAAATTAAGTCATATGTTTAATTATTCAATGGGCCCTAAAGTTTATAGATTTCTTGTTGATATTGGTGTTCAGTATCAAAAACAATGGTCTAATATAGATAGTTTCTTTTATGATGCTCCAATTAAACCGAGGGTTATATATAATAATATTGTATTATCACCTAAAAAGTGGAACTTGAATAAAAGTATTATTCCATTTGAATGTGACTCTGGAGAAAAATTCCATTACTATATAAAAGATTGGAAGAAGAGATATAAGGTACCTGATTTTATATATTTAATAGAATTTGATAATAAACTTCTGCTGAACTTAGAAAATATCTCACACATTAAAATTATCTATAATGAATTTAAGAAGCTTTCGAATAATCAATCACTACATTTTTTAGAAGCAGAGAAAGAGTTGTTTAATAATCATAACAATGAAATAGAAGAATACGTTTTTACTTTAAAGTCAAAGTTACATCAATTAGAACTTGATTCTTATATGACAAATATTCAGAGTGAAATGCCTTTTAAATATATTGGTGACAATGAAAGGCTTAAATTCTTAGGTACAGAATGGATTTATGTGAAATTATATGGATTAGGCACTAGAGAAAATGAATTTATAGCTGATGAACTTGGCTCGTTTATAAAAAAACATTTAGATAAAGGTACTATTAAGTCTAGCTTTTTCATTAGATATAGTGACCCTAAGCAGCATTTACGTGTTAGATTTAAAGTTGAAAAGAATAACATTTTCGATACTGTACTCCCGATTATAATAAAATGGTTAGAAGAAATGAGAACAAAGGGTTTTGTTAATTATTATTGTTTCGATCCATACAACCCTGAAATAGAAAGATACGGAGGGGAACAATCATATAAGATTGCAGAAGATTTATTTTTTTGTGACTCATTGATTGTTTCTGAGTGGATACAAATTAACAGATCTGGAAATGTTAATATTGATGAAGTGACCTTTGGAGTTTTTAATATTCTTCAACTATTAAAATTATTTAATTTAAATATTGAAGAGCAAATGACATGGTTAGAAATTAATACAAAACCGCAGAAATACGCTAATAAATTCAGAGGGAAAAAAAGTACTTTAATTGAGCTGGCAGACTTAATCTATACTAATAAGAAACTTGATAAATATAATAAAATCTCAAGTATTATAGAGATACGAGAAAAAACTGCAATCACCTATTCTAAGAGCATAGAAAATAATCCAGATTTCTTAATAAAAAATATTATAATGAGTGTAATACACATGCATTGTAACAGATTATATGGAATAAACAGGGACAAAGAAAACTTAGTTATTGGGTTAGCATATCATACCATTAAAAATTATAATAATGCTCTAAAGTATAATAATGTTTTAATCCCTAACTAAATTTTAATTGAAAGGAAAGAATTAATGCAGAAATGCAAGAATCAAGATTTTTTAACCGATATCCTTTTAGATATAGCTAATTCAATTAAAGATAAGTCAGAAACCGAAAAAATAATACTTGGTGATCAAAATAATCCTGAAGATATAATTGAAGTAGTATCATTGGCAGCAGGATATCCAGGAATTTGTGTGTTTTTAGGTTATATGGATAAAGTTTTCCCTGAAGATGGATGGGATGTTGTGGCACACGACTATTTAACAGATTTAATTTCCTTAATTCAGACTAATAAAACATACTCACTATCCCTATTTAATGGGTTGGCAGGTGTTTTAGTGGCTCTTGAAACTTGCTCTAGAGGCGGAACAAGATATACTACAATAATAAATCAAGTGCTAACCCTAATTTTAGAAAACTATAAACATTATTTGTCTGAGGACTTGTTGAAGCTAAAGAAAGAGGGAGTGTCCGCTTCTGAATATGATGTTATAAGTGGTTGGACAGGTGTTGGAAGAACCCTATTGCATTTTGATCAAATATCAAATAAAGGAGATATTTCATTAAAAAAAGCATTGCATGATATAGCAGAATATTTACTGTTAGTTAGCAGTATTGATACTCTAAGTAATATGCCAAATTGGCTTATATCCAATGAAAACCTTCCTTTAGATATCGAGAAAAAAACTTATAAAAAAGGATATTTTAATTCTGGCATGGCGCATGGAATTTCTGGAGTTTTAGCATTTTTATCGATTCTGAAAAAAGAAAACTATAAAATAAAGAATTTAGAATTAGGTATTAAAAACATTCAAAATTGGATATTCGAAAAGGTAAAAACACACAAAGGAATTTATTATATACCTAATGTAATTGAAAATGAAGTTGTTAGAAATGAGGCTTTTTTTAACCACAGAGATGCCTGGTGCTATGGTACACCAGGTGTGTCAAGAGCAATCTTTTTATCAGGTATAGCTTTGAACGATCAAAGAGTTAAAATGAAAGCCCTAGAACTGTTTAAGACATTTTTTTTACGTGATGAGAAAGATAGAAAAATTATATCCCCCACAATTTGTCATGGATATGCCGGCATATTAATGTTGACTCTAAGAATGTATAAAGATACTAATGACCGATTTCTAGCTGATAAAATGCATGATATACTTAATGAAATGTTAACTTTTTACTCTCAATTAAACTTTTCCAAATTCAATAATTATGAATTAATAAGTGGGAAAATTGTAGAAGAGAAAAAAGTGGGTTTGTTAGAAGGAAGTACGGGAATTGCCTTAGTTTTAATTTCTTTCATTTTTGGTCAAGATTCGTGGGACAAGATATTTCTGATAAGTTAAAGGGGGATAAAATTGATACAAGCAGTACTAGAAATCACTATTAAATTTCTAACGGAATTAATCTCTTTTGAATTGCCAGTATATATGTATATTTGGTTCGCAGTTCTTTTCATATTTTCAATGATAGTCGAAAATGTACAATTGGCAATAGCTAAGGATAGTATATTAAATTCTATTTTAAAAAGATTAGGAATAAAAATTTTAAGTCTATTGGTGGTCTTAATTATTGGGGTTTTAGGATCAAACTTTTTTGCTCAGGTTGTTGAAGACGCAGTCAATAAAGAATCTAACTTAGCTTATTATATTCTGTCTACTACAATAGCTACAGCATTGACCATAATCGAACCAATAATTGAGACGATGAAAAAGTTTATAAAAGAACAATCAAATCTTGCTTTTGCAAATTTTACAGTCAGTGTTATTTGTCTTACTGTAACGTTTCAAGCAGTCTCAAGCATCTTTAGTGATTATTTTATTTTGGCCACCCCTTATAAAGTGGTGTTAATAATTTCATCAGCAATTGGTATTGTATATTTGGTGAAATTCGATCAAAATAATTTAGAAGTTAATAGCGAAAGTGTTCATTCAAATAAAAATGATTAATCTAAGAGGTTATACATATGGGCAATAACCATTTACTATTACTGCTTAAACTTGTTAAATGGCCAAAAAAAATATTAGTATATATTTTATTTTCATTACTATTTACAACTATACTATCCTTGGTAATACCAATATTGACTAAAAATACTGTTGATCAATTCACTGATGGAACAGTAAATTGGGCCTTAACAATAATGTTAGCAGGTTTATTTCTCATAAATATTTTATTAAGTGGATTATCTTTTTATTATCTAGCATTTTTAGGTGAGAATGCGACTTACTATATACGAGATAAAATGTTTTCTCATATTTTAGATTTACCTCTAACGTTTTTTGATAAAAATGAATCTGGTCAAATTGTAAGTAGAGTTATAGATGATGTTGAGTTAATGAATACTTTTATTTCTGACAAGATACCAAACTTTGCTTCTCAATTGATAGTAGTTGCCGGATCATTAATTCTTCTGTTTGTGCTGGATTGGAAAATAACATTACTTATGTTGATTTCTGTTCCTATTTCATTAGCTGTTATGATTCCATTGGGGAATAAGATGTATAAAATTTCTTTAGAAAAACAAAATAATATGGCAATATTTACTGCAAGAATAAGTAGTGCATTTTCAGGAATTAGACTTACAAAAAGTTATACTGCAGAAAAAGAAGAGTATGGGAAAGGTAATGTCATTTTAAAAAGAATTTTTAAGCTTAATCTAAAAGATACTAAGATACAAGCTTATATGATGCCTATTATGTCTACTGTTATACTAATGATAATATTATTGTTAGTGGGGTATGGGGGGATAAGGTTATCGGAAGGAACTATTTCACCAGGTACCTTTGTTGCAATAATTTTTTACTTAGTTCAATTTGTTACACCTCTTTCCTCTCTGTCTAACTTTTTTACTGAATATAAAAAAACACTAGGTGCAACAAAAAGATTATATGAAATATATTCACTAAAACCCGAGGCCGAAAATAAACAAATTAGCAGTAATGCATTTAACTTGGGAAATGGGGATCTGAAATTTGAGAACATTTCGTTTCAGTATAACGATCCTTCTTCTGAAGTATTTAACAAACTGAATTTGCGTTTTCCAAAAAATAAGATAACAGCTGTTGTAGGTCCTTCTGGAGCTGGAAAATCAACTTTATTTAATTTAATAGAACGTTTGTATGAAGCTCAAAATGGTGAAATCTATTATGAATCAACTCCTATAAAAGACATTGATTTGACTGTTTGGAGAAAAAAAATTGGTTATGTAATGCAAGATACTTTGATGATCACCGGCACGATAAAAGAGAACCTGACGTACGGTTTATCAGGCTCTGTATCTCAAGAAACTATAATTAAATATTCTAAATTAGCCAATGCCCATGATTTTATTATGGAGCTTCCAGATAATTATGAAACCTTTATTGGAGAAAGGGGTATAAAATTATCAGGTGGTCAAAAACAAAGAATTGCAATAGCAAGAGCATTAATTAAAAACCCTGAAATACTTTTATTAGATGAGGCAACTTCTAATTTAGACAGTGAAAGTGAAATATTGGTACAACAATCTATAAATAGACTAGTTCGAGATAGAACCACTATTATTATAGCTCATAGATTGTCAACAATTAGAGATGCAGATAACATTGTATTTTTAGAAAATGGAGTGGTTACAGGAAGCGGTAATCATTTGGACCTAATAAATAACCATGAAAAATACCGAGAGTTTGTTAACGGTCAATTGCTAAATAACACTTCAATAAGCGCGAGTTCTCTAAGTTAATTGTGCATAAATAATGAGACCACTTGGGTACACTTTTTATCGGTTCTATAACCATAAAAAGCAGCTGAACTTTTAGTTCAGCTGCTTTTTGATTGAATCTTGTGACTAGAAAGTCAAATGTGAAAATAAAACTGTTCCAAAGTTAATCAGAAATTTATTTTCATATTGTATCCTTTCAGTATCACGGTGAAAGGAGCATCATATGAAAACATTATGGAAAGTCCTAAAAATTGTTTTTGTCAGCTTGGCTGCTTTGGTTTTGCTTGTATGCGTCTCGGTATTTATTTATCACCATTTCCAGCTAAATAAGGAGGCGGCACTCCTTAAAGAAAAAGGCACAGTAGTCGATGTTGACGGTAAAAAGATGAATGTGTATCAAGAGGGAAGCGGGAAGGATACGTTTGTGTTTATGTCTGGTTCGGGTATTGCTGCGCCTGCTTATGAAATGAAGGGGCTGTACAGCAAGTTTTCAAAAGAAAATAAGATTGCTGTTGTAGATCGGGCAGGTTATGGATACAGTGAAGTGTCTCACGATGACAGAGATATTGATACGGTATTGGAACAGACGAGGAAAGCGCTTATGAAAAGCGGAAATAAGCCTCCTTATATTTTAATGCCTCATTCGATATCCGGGATTGAAGCGATGTATTGGGCACAGAAATATCCTAAGGAAATCAAGGCCATTATTGCGATGGATATTGGATTGCCCCAGCAGTACGTCACGTATAAATTGAGCGGAGTTGACAGGTTGAAAGTGAGAGGGTTCCACCTGTTAACCTCGATTGGTTTTCATCGGTTTATGCCTTCCGCTGTATATAATCCTGAGGTGATACGGCAGTCGTTTTTAACTGATGAAGAAAAAGAAATCTATAAAGCCATTAACTTTAAGCAATTTTTTAATGCAGATATGGAGCATGAGCTTTTACAGTCTTACCAAAACGGCAGCAAATCTGTGAATCTGCCGGCGCCAAAGGAAACTCCCGTCTTGATTTTAGATGCGGTCTCTGACCAAAATAGACATTCAAAGTATGCTATACAAAACCGAAAAGATTATGAAGTGTTTGCGGCTCAATTCAATACTGCCGATATAAAGGAACTGAGGGGAACACACAGTATTTATTTATATCAGCCTGATCAAATATATAAACTGTCCATGGAGTTTATGAGAAAGGTTCGCTAGGATGAAGGGTTATCATATTTTAATCGTTGAAGACGATGTGATGATTGGTGATTTGCTGCAAAAGATTTTGCAGCGTGAGGGATATCGTGTGATATGGAAAACAGATGGAGCGGATGTGCTTTCGGTGATTCAGAAGGTGGATTTGGTCATTATGGATGTGATGCTGCCGGGTGAAGACGGGTATCAAATGTCTGCAAAAATCAAAGAGCTGGGGCTGGGCATTCCGGTAATTTTTCTTTCGGCCCGTAATGATATGGACAGCAAGCTTCAAGGTTTACAGATCGGCGAGGATTATATGGTAAAGCCCTTTGATCCGAGAGAGCTGCTATTAAGAATGCGGAATATGCTTGAGCATCATTATGGCACCTTTACGCAAATCAAACATTTGTATATTGATGCGGTAACGAAAAAAGTGTTCAATGAAAGCCTGCATGATGAGGTATTGTTTACTGCGATTGAGCGGAAAATTTTCTTTTATTTATATGAAAATAGAGACAGTATCCTGACAAAGGAACATTTCTTTGAATATCTATGGCAGCTCGAAGATAGAAACCCGAATATTGTCAATGTGCATATTAAAAAAATCAGAGCTAAAATCAATGATCAAGCGGGTGAGATGATTGAAAATATATATGGAGAAGGGTATCGGCTGAATACCGTTGTGAAGAAATGAAGCTCAAGACAAAATATCAGTTGTTATTGTTTACGGCTGTCATTAGTGTTCCGATGCTGTTGCTGGCGGTCAGTGTTTTGATGTCTGTTATTTATGACAGCATGTTTAAACCGATGAATCATGGTATGCCCTTTCACAGGTCGTTTGCGTACCCGGCAATGATCGTTGTATTTTTGATATCGCTCTTATTGTTAGCTTTTTTATTTTCAAAGTCGATTCATTCTCTGTTGCATAAAATCAATCTATTAAATCAAACCATTCGGCATTTGGCGAGTGATCAAAGGGTGCCCGATAAAATTGAAGTGAAGCGTGCTGATGAAATCGGGGAACTGATCAAGTCGGTCAATTTGTTAATTGAACGGACGACATATCGTGAACTGGAGCTGAGACAGCAAGAGGAAATCAAAAAGGAGCTTTTGCAAAAACTGCGGCATGACATTAATACACCTTTAACGGCTCTCAGGTTGCATTTATTTTATTTGGAAGACCAATGTCATGGTCAGGCTGTATTCGAATCATTGTATCAGCAAATCGAATATATCTCGGAATTAACCAATGAATTCAATCTATATTCCGCTGAGACGCTGGAAAGCTCTTATATTGTAAATGAAGAAGTGCGTCTAAACGAGCTATTAGAAACAGCGGTGAAAAAGTGGGATTATTTATACAGTATGAGTGGGATTGAGCTGCACTATAAGCCGGCAGATCAAGATGTGATATGGATGAGCAACGCGTTATGGATGGAAAGGCTGTTTGATAATATTTTTCAAAATACGTTAAGGCATTCAAAAGCTGAAAAGATGGAAGTCACGATTGAACATGGCGATGTTTTTATTCGTGATGACGGTATTGGATTTGATCGGAATGAGAGCAGTGAGGGACTTGGGTTAAAGATTATTGAGGATACATGCAGGCTGCTTGCGATTACTTATGAGCTGCATACAAATGATAGCGGAACGGGGTTCTTGTTTTCAAAAGAGTGACCCCGCTGATGTTTTTCTTTCTCCTATAAAATTTATATAATAGGGAGAAAGAAATGGGGTGAACAGCATATGTTTAAAAAAATCATCAAAACGATTAAGTACCTCTCAAGCAGTTCTAGTGACCGATATCGCAGACACCGGCATTACAGCAGCAGTCGGCGCAGACATTATCGCAGCTACAGCAGCAGCTCGGGCAAAAGAAGACACTATGACCGTTATGGCGGCAGTCATCGTTACAAACGCCGGAGCTACAGCAGCAGTTAATCCAAAAAAAGTTCTTGTTCCGCTTTTGGGACAAGGGTTTTTTTATGTGACCGATTGAATGGCCCGGTTTAGATCCTCGCGAATGGAAGCGGTGTGCTGATACTCTTCCTCGATGCCCAATAATCTTTTCAGCAGCCGGATTACTTCCTTTGTCAGTGTTAATTCCTCCAGCCAAGTGCTGTTTTTCTTCTTTTTTCCTTTATATTGAGAGTACAGCAGGAATAACAGCGTTTCTCCGAGATCGAAGAAGTCATCCTGTTTTCGTACCTTTATTTCCTCCATTTCTTCAGGAGTCAATTGTTTGGCAAGGCCGAAATCGATGAGGCAGAGCCTGCCGTCATTGATGATGATATTAGGCGTTCTGATGTCGCTGTGGAAGATAAGGCGATCATGCAGGTATTCTATAATCTCAAGCAGCTGCGAAATCAGTTGTAACGCCATAAGCTCTGTGAACGGCTGTTTTCGAAAAAATAATAATTCTTCTATATTCTCTCCCTCGATGAACTGCATGACATAATAAGCCTGTCCGTCTATGATGAACTCATCTATGAAGCCCGGAATTTGCGGGTGGTGAATGCTTTTGAGCAGTTTTATTTCCTGTTGGAATCGGACTTTCTCTTTTTCCTTTTTCGCTTTTGTTGGCCGAAGCTGTTTTAAAACATAAGGTGTTTGAGTTAGGATATCGGTGCACAAATAAATCAAACCGTAGCCTCCCATACCGAGGCACTCTTCGATTTTGTATTGATGATTTAAGATAACGCCGTTCTTTAGAGGGCGGTCAAAAAGCAGTTTTTTTAGAAGTTTTAATGCCATGTCTGCACTTCCCTTGGTTGTACTGACTATAGTTTACCTTCTAGACGGAGAATAAAAAAGAGCCGGATAACCGGCTCGGTATAAGTTAAAACTGCTTTGTCACGTCGTATTCATAATCTATTTTTGCTTTTACGTTGCTCATCGTCGATCTGGCTGTCGCTAATGTATTATATTTAAAACTCCATACCTTTGCCACACTGAGTTGATCTGACAAAGAGATATCATAAGACCCTGAAGTCGAGCTGTTTACAAGAGCACGGCGCCATTCGTTGTTTTCGTTCGTCATGATCAGGTGGCGTGTATTTCCCTGGCTTGGTGTTTGAGTGGCGGTTGTCTGAACTCTGGTTACAATGGCATCACGCGGTATCCCGGATTGGTTTGTTAAATCAACCTTGATCACGCTGGAGTCAGAACCTGAGGGGCTAAGGCTTGTATTTCCTTTATTTTCAGCAACGCCGCTGAATTGGAACGTTCCGCTGCCTGATTTGATTCGGTCTTCAATTGAAAGCGTAAAGTACATGTTTCCAGTATAGGTGCCTCGTGACACTTTCACATAAAAGGTATCTGTCGTGTTTTGGGCGTCTGCATTTGCATAAATAAAAGAAGAAAACGTATTAGGGTTAATGACTTCTGTCCCTTGAGAAACAGGTATTCTATTCTTATCATAAATTTCAATTTTCATCCCTGTATACGCGCTCTGGTATGTACTCCTCACGTATACTTTTTCTCCCTTATTAGCCGTAAAAGTGAAATAGGCTTCATCTTGACCAGCTTCCAGTATTGTTGTATCGATATTTTTATATTTCCAATAACCGATCGGCATTGCGGTATCAAATGAATTGTTTCCTGTGATAGCAGTGACTCCAACAGCTGATGCCGAATACGTAAAGGTGAATAAGACAGACAGCATAACAGCGAATGGAATAAGCCATTTTTTCACCATGCAAACAACCTCCTTTTATTTCCATCATACATAATAACGATTTAGGTGTAAATAAATGTTTTTTGAGGTTAATATATACATTATCTTTGCCGATAAAAAAGAATAAGAGAGAATACTCGGGAGGGAATTCAATGCGTCTGAATCGGCAATTTATCCGCACTCAGCTGATGGCACAGAACATATTGAGCAAGAATGCGCCTGCCAAACGGGAGAATGCGACTGAAAATCCAGCGGCAGTTCTGGAAAAGGCATACAGCAGGCTTAAGTCACAATCTTCAACTGGGGGAATCAATCAGTTCAATTATTCTAAAACCAGCGTGTCGGGAAACAGCAGGACGTTCAGCAAAGTGTATCAATCAGCGAATGATCGAACAGTGACAGACACAGGGGAAGAAACAGTGATTCAATCCCAAAACCCCTATGAATCTGAGAGTGATATCAGAATCAAAATACTAGATGAAAAATACAGCAGGATGAATGCGATTAACAAATCAAAGCCTGATCCATTAGGCTATATTAAGGATAAGTACCAAAATTCAAAGTCTCCTTATTTCAGAAGTGATCTGTCAGCTGCAGAAAGACAGGCCGCTTACGATAATGAAACAGAATGGTTATTCAAAGGGAAGGCGCAAAACTATAACCTTCAGGATGCTGTGTTTCGGAATGTCACATTTCATGGGGAAGTGGAAGCTGAGAATGAAAAGGTGTATCAGCGGGGACAGGTTAACCAGCAGCTGCAAGTACTGTTGAATCGAAACCATATTCATATTCCAGAGGGGACAGAGCTGACGTTTACAATCACACCGATTGACTATCAGGTGCGGGTAAGCGGGACAGACGATCAGGATCTGATCAAGCAAATTGAGCAAGTGCTGCAATCTGGAGACAACAGCAAAGAACTATTTTTGCACATCATGAAAAGCCAAAGCAGTGATTCAGCACAATTTTCCGAAGAGGCCTATCAAAAGTATCAGGCTGCTCGTGAGATGTATGAAGTTACAGGCTACCATTTGAAGGATTTAGAAGTGATTGATGGGCGGTACGTCACGCCTGAGGGACGTGACTTAATGGAAGTATATAAGGAAGAGCTTGAAAAAGATCCAGTGCAGAAACAAACGGCTTCTTATGCTATATCTTACTATCGTTCTGAGCTCAGTAAAATCGCGGAAGCCGGGTATAATGCCATTCCGGATTTCATCCTATCAATTGATTACAGCAATGGATCTCTGATAGATGTGGGACAAAGCAAGAGCTATGGGACCGGAGATACCGGGTGGCTTGAAGCATTAAAGCGTCAAACGGGTGTGAATTATTAGGTAAGCTGTTCATGTAGAACAGCTTATTTTTTATGAGAATCTAAGGGGTGTATTAATTTCAATATTCAAATAATTTTATTATTTTTATATAAAAGATTTTAAAAGAAGTGAACGATTCAAAACTCTGAACAAAGGTGTTTACCTGAAAAAAACAATTGTATTTTTCAGAGAAATTTATTATGATGAAATAAGTAATTTAGGAGATTATATAACAATTTTAAGTTTGAATTTTCTGATTGTTATCGCTGATTCATGTGAAGGCAAGCAGGTCTGCTGTTTTCTCATTTATGTTAGGAGGAGGAAGAGGAGTGGCAAATAAAGAATTAAAGAGGGGCCTGGGCGCGCGCCATATTCAGATGATCGCCTTGGGCGGTACAATCGGTGTTGGCTTGTTTATGGGTTCTGCCAGCACGATTTCATGGACTGGCCCATCTGTCCTTCTGGCTTATGCAATATGCGGAATTTTTATCTTTTTTATTATGCGTGCGATGGGTGAAATGCTGTATGTCGAGCCGAGCACAGGTTCTTTTGCGACGTTCGGCCATCAATATATTCATCCGATGGCAGGTTATATAACAGCATGGAGCAACTGGTTCCAGTGGATTATCGTCGGCATGTCAGAAATTATCGCTGTCGGTTCTTATATGAAGTATTGGTTCCCGGATTTGCCTGCTTGGATACCTGGTATCGTGGCAATGGTGATTCTTGGTGCGGCGAATTTAATTTCTGTTAAGTCGTTTGGGGAATTTGAGTTTTGGTTTGCGATGATTAAAATCGTGACGATTATCTTGATGATTATTGCGGGAATCGGAATTATTTTCTTCGGTTTTGGCAATGGCGGAGATGCGATCGGTTTGTCGAACCTGTGGTCTCACGGGGGCTTCTTTGCAGGAGGTTTCTCGGGTTTCTTCTTTGCACTGTCTCTTGTCATTGCGGCCTATCAAGGAGTTGAGCTGATCGGGATTACAGCGGGTGAAGCGAAGGACCCGCAAAACACGCTAAGAAATGCGATTCAAAGTATTATCTGGCGTATTTTGATTTTCTACATTGGTGCTATTTTTGTGATCGTGACGGTGTATCCTTGGGATGAGCTCAACTCACTCGGAAGTCCGTTTGTGTCTACGTTCTCGAAAATTGGAATTACGGCAGCGGCCGGCATTATTAACTTTGTCGTGATTACTGCTGCAATGTCCGGCTGTAACAGCGGTATTTTCAGCGCGGGCCGCATGCTGTATACACTGGGTGTCAATGGACAAGCACCGAAATTCTTTAAGAAGATTTCACGCAATGGTGTGCCGCTGTATGGCACAATTGCGGTGCTGATCGGTTTGGCTGTCGGTGTTGTGCTGAACTATATCGCTCCGCCGAAGATCTTTGTCTATGTATACAGCGCAAGCGTGCTCCCAGGGATGATTCCTTGGTTTATCATTTTGATCAGCCATATCGGATTCAGAAAAGCGAAGGGTGCTGCATTAGATAAACATCCATTCAAAATGCCGTTTGCTCCTTTTACAAACTATTTGACGATTGCTTTCTTGCTGATGGTTCTGGTTGGCATGTGGTTTAACGATGATACTCGTATCTCTCTGATTGTAGGTGTAATTTTCTTAGCGCTTGTGGTCATTAGTTATTATGTGTTTGGGATTGGCAAACGCACGCAGGCCAATTTGACAAAAAGCGAACAAGCAGCTGAATAACGATAAAAAAGAGACATTCGCGGATGTCTCTTTTTTTATTTTTTGCGTATGGATTTTCCCTATTTTAGCAAGCTATAGGGTAAAGATAGCAGAAGGAAAGGTGTTCATAAAATGGATGTTACACTCGGTTATTTGCGCGAATCACTTTCGAATCATCTAGAAAATGAAGTGTGCCAGCGTATTTGCAAGAAGATGCTGGCGAAGCGTTATGCAAATGAAGAGGAATTTGTAAAAGACTTAGATGATAATGAAATGTCTTTTTTGAACCATGTATTAGAAAAAGAAATTAAGTATGCCCAGAATGAACAGGATCAAAAACGGGCCAAGGAATTAAACGAGGTGTATGAATTACTGCTTTGAGAAAGGCGGGTAAGAAATGGGAGCAATTGAACGAAGCGGATATACATTTCAGCCGGAGTTTAGCGTTGTCCGTCAAAACGGAGCCATCCATGTGTACCACCAAGGAGAGTTTGTGGAAGAAATCGAATTTGAATTTAACGGGGAATATCCCGATCATGATTTGATTGAAGAGCTTGTGAATCATTATTGTTTTGAGCATGAGATTTAGAGCCCTGTCGTGCAGGGCTCTTTTATTTAGGATGTGATCAGCCCATACTTTTTCAGGATATCCACGGTGATGTTTTTGGCTTTTGTGCCGGAATCATCGACATTGGTGACAAAGACATAAGAGCCATGCTCTGTTTTGATGAATCCGACAAACCATCCTAATCCCATATCTGTCAGGCGAGTTCCGGTTTTCCCGTAGAGCGTGTAATGATCGCCTTCCTCTTGAATCATCATGCGCTTGACGGTTTTCATTACCGGCTTGTCAAATGGAAGCTCCTCGTTAGCCAGTTTCTCCAAAAAAGTTTCTTGTTCCAGCGGAGATATTGTGAGCGAGCTTTGCAGCCAAAACTGGTCGATTCCCCCGCTGATATCCTCGTTGCCGTAAGATAGTGTATGAAGCCATGTTTTCATTCTTTCCTCGCCGATATCTCTCGCTAATGCCTGATAATACCAGATTGCGGATTCGCGCATGGCCGAGCCAAGCGTATGGTCGCGGTTCCATGATTCGAATTCACGCTTGACCCCGTCCCATCGTTTAACATCGTATTCATCTCTTACAGCTTTGACCTGCAAACCGATTAAAGCGTTCACGACTTTAAAGGTGGATTGCGGAGTTTGTCTTTGATTTGCCCGTTTTCTGTTATAGACAAATGTCTGATCCTTTTGTAAATCGTGAAGAATGAAGGTTCCATCCGTATCCTTGAATTCATCATCGACATTCATTTTGCTGACATTCAAGTGTTTTTCATGAGCAGATGATGCTGCGTGGACGGAGAAGCCGCCGATCCCTGCAATACTCAGCACAAGCACAACATATATCCATTTTTTCATTTTGTTCTCCCCTTCGTTTTGATTAACTACCTTTTCTCTCTTTCGTTTGTTCTTCCTTTAAAAAATAATCAAAAAGCGCTTAAATTTGGTTTTGTAAACAAATACTGTTACTGGGTTTATAGTCGGAAGATAACGTGAAAATAGAGGGTAAAAAGGAAGGCAGGGTAAGCGGATGAATGAGCAGATTCCACATGACAAAAGTCTCGATAACAGCCTGACACTGCTGAAGGAAGGGTATTTATTTATTAAAAACAGAACAGAGCGCTACAATTCAGATCTGTTTCAGGCCCGTTTGTTGGGAAAAAACTTTATTTGCATGACTGGCGCTGAGGCGGCGAAGGTGTTTTATGATACGGATCGATTCCAGCGGCAGAACGCTTTGCCTAAGCGGGTGCAGAAATCGCTGTTTGGTGTTAATGCGATTCAGGGAATGGATGGCAGCGCGCATATCCATCGGAAGATGCTTTTTCTGTCATTGATGACACCGCCGCATCAAAAACGTTTGGCTGAGTTGATGACAGAGGAGTGGAAAGCAGCAGTCACAAGATGGGAGAAGGCAGATGAGGTTGTGTTATTTGAAGAAGCAAAAGAAATCCTGTGCCGGGTAGCGTGCTATTGGGCAGGTGTTCCGTTGAAGGAAACGGAAGTCAAAGAGAGGGCGGATGACTTCATTGACATGGTCGACGCGTTCGGTGCTGTGGGACCGCGGCATTGGAAGGGAAGAAGAGCAAGGCCGCGTGCGGAAGAGTGGATTGAAGTCATGATTGAAGATGCTCGTGCCGGCTTGCTGAAAACGACTCCCGGAACAGCGCTGCATGAAATGGCTTTTCACACACAAGAAGATGGAAGCCAGCTGGATTCCCGCATGGCAGCCATTGAGCTGATTAATGTACTGCGGCCTATTGTCGCCATTTCTTACTTTCTGGTGTTTTCAGCTTTGGCGCTTCATGAGCATCCGAAGTATAAGGAATGGCTGCGGTCTGGAAACAGCCGGGAAAGAGAAATGTTTGTGCAGGAGGTCCGCAGATATTATCCGTTCGGCCCGTTTTTAGGGGCGCTTGTCAAAAAAGATTTTGTATGGAATAACTGTGAGTTTAAAAAGGGCACATCGGTGCTGCTTGATGTATATGGAACGAACCACGACCCTCGTCTATGGGATCACCCCGATGAATTCCGGCCGGAACGATTTGCGGAGCGGGAAGAAAATCCGTATGATATGATTCCTCAAGGCGGGGGGCACGCCGAGAAAGGCCACCGCTGTCCAGGGGAAGGCATTACAATTGAAGTCATGAAAGCGAGCCTGGATTTCCTCGTCCATCAGATTGAATACGATGTTCCGGAACAATCACTGCATTACAGTCTCGCCAGAATGCCGTCATTGCCTGAAAGCGGCTTCGTAATGAGCGGAATCAGACGAAAAAGTTAAATTAAAAAGCTCTCTTCCTTTATCGAAGAGAGCTTTTTGATTACTTCTTTTTTTCATCGTAGTATTGGACGGGATACATGGAGCCTTCTGATACCATTTTGTTGTCCTCGATATCTTGCGGGTCCGGGTGGCCGGCTTTATCAACTGGGAACGTTTCCATGTCTGGCTGTTTTGTTATTTTCATCTTCATGCTGTGAATGAATTCTCTTGCCTTTTGGCGATTTGACGGGTCTTTTAATAGATAAGAAGTGATGCCGACAGTTGAAACAGCGAGACCTGAAAGTAACAGCTTTTGTTTCATGGTGATACTCCTTTCTATTTTAAGAATAGTGTTTCCTGTATCATTCCCGTTTTGGAAATAGCTAAACCTATTGTGTTTTTATCATTGGGATTCACAGTAAATTCCATTTAAGAAGAAATTAGTGACTTCATTCCTGTATTGGAAGGTAATATACATTGACTTATTATCGTTTCAGTCAAAATTCGATAAATATTGACAAAGTAAAGTAATCAGAATAATAATATAATTAGCAAGAGAATGTCATCATACATGAAAGGTGTTTACGATATGAATCAATTGCATCGAAGAATGGGAACGTTTTCCCTCATGATGGTCGGGCTCGGGTCGATGATCGGTTCAGGCTGGCTGTTCGGGGCTTGGCGTGCTGCTCAAATAGCAGGACCAGCTGCTATTATTTCATGGGTTATTGGAATGGTCGTCATTTTATTTATTGCTCTTTCTTATAGTGAACTAGGTTCTATGTTCCCTGAAGCGGGGGGAATGGTAAAATATACGCAATATTCACACGGTTCGTTTATCGGTTTTATTGCGGGCTGGGCCAACTGGATTGCAATTGTGTCCGTCATTCCGGTTGAAGCGGTGGCCTCTGTTCAATATATGAGTTCTTGGCCATGGGAATGGGCGAAATGGACAAGCGGTTTGGTGAAGAATGGAACGCTGACTGGGGAAGGGCTAGCATTTGCCTCTGTATTGCTTCTCATTTATTTTCTGCTGAACTACTGGACAGTCAATCTATTTTCGAAAGCGAATTCATTAATTACGATTTTTAAAATTATTATTCCGGGTCTTACGATTGGAGCTTTGCTGTTTGTCGGATTCCACGGAGAAAACTTTACTGGCGGTCAAAGCATTGCGCCGAATGGCTGGGCAAGTGTGCTGACGGCGGTTGCCACTTCTGGTATCGTTTTTGCGTTTAACGGTTTCCAAAGCCCGATTAATATGGCGGGTGAAGCAAAAAAACCGGGGAAATCAATTCCGATTGCGGTTGTTGGCTCTCTTTTCGTTGCGACAGTGATTTATGTCCTGCTGCAGATCGCCTTCATCGGAGCGGTGAATCCTTCTGATATTGCTCACGGCTGGAGCCATCTGAATTTTAATTCTCCTTTTGCTGATCTGGCGATTGCGCTGAATATTAACTGGCTTGTTATTGTGTTATATGCAGATGCATTTGTATCACCGTCTGGAACGGGGATTACGTATACGGCGACAACGTCCCGAATGATTTACGGAATGGAAAAAAACAAATACATGCCGAGTATATTCGGGAAGCTTCATCCGATTTACGGCGTTCCGCGACAAGCAATGTTCTTTAACTTGATTGTGTCGTTCATCTTTTTGTTCCTGTTCAGAGGGTGGGGCGTATTAGCGGAAATTATTTCCGTTGCTACGTTAATTTCTTATATCACCGGCCCGATCACAGTCATGACATTGAGACGGACGGGGAAAGACCTGTACAGGCCTCTTCGTTTAAAAGGTTTAAACGTGATTGCGCCGCTAGGATTTATCTTTGCGTCACTGGTGCTGTATTGGGCGCGCTGGCCGTTAACAGGGCAGGTCCTGTTTATTATCCTGATCGGTCTTCCGATTTATTTCTATTATCAGGCGAAGGCGAAATGGAAAGGGTTTGGCCGAAACTTCAAAGCCGGCGTTTGGATGGTGTTTTATCTGCTGGCCATGATGGTCATTTCTTATTTGGGCAGTGATAAATTCGGCGGCCTGAATGTCATTCATTATGGCTGGGATATGGTTCTGATTGCGATGGTATCACTTGTATTCTATGTGTGGGCGCTGAAGAGTGGCTACCAGACAGAATACTTAAAGGATGCGAAAGAGATAAATTCTCAGCTGCTTAATGGACAGTCAGAAGCTGCTGCCGGAAAAGAATAAAATAAATAAGAAAACCTTGCGATAGTTGTCGCAAGGTTTTTTGCTTTTAATAACCCTTTTTTACTTTGTGGAAAAGATCAGGATAGTTGGTGAACACTCCTGTTACGCCCCAATCAAGCAGGCGATGCATATCAGCTTCATTATTGACTGTGTAAGGGTGAAGCAGGAGGCCGTGGCTGCGGATCATACGGACGTTTTCTTGATTTAAAGCTTTATAATCCGGGCCCGCACCGACAGCGTATGTTTTGATTTCTTCCAGGGCAGCATCTGTCATTGACGCCATTTGTTTGGCTTCCAGCAATTGAACGGTCGGCAGGTTTGGCTGTAATTGATGGACTTTTACCAGGCTTTCTTTGCTGAACGATTGAATGATCACCTGGCCTGGCTTAGAATGCTTCCCTAGTAATTTATGTTTCTGCAAAGAAGCGATCAGTTTTTCTTCCATACCTGGGTAGGTGTCAGGCGATTTTGTTTCAATGTAGTAGTTCGCGTGCTTTCCGAAACGGTCTAATACCTCTTCTAATGTAGGAACTTTAAGGCTGACGTACTGCGGCTTTGCTTTTTCCGGATAGGCTTCATTAAACCAAGAACCGGCGTCAAGCTTCTTAATGTCTGCGAGCGTATGGTCTTTCACCCAGCCCGTTCCGTTTGTGGTGCGGTCCAGTTTTTCGTCATGCATGACAATCAATTTCCCGTCTTTTGTCATTTGCAGATCCAATTCAATATAATCAGCCTTCATTTTCTGAGCGGTTTCGTAAGACAGAATCGTGTGCTCAGGCACATATCCAGAAGCCCCTCTGTGCGCGACGGTCAGGATACGGTCAGGTGACAGCAGGTTTCCTTTTGACGCTGCCGACACTGGCGTTACCATAAATGAGAGTAAGCCCAGCGACAGAACAAACAAGGCCAGTATTCTATTTTTTCTCATGATTTCTCCTCCTTATAGATAAGCACTACCTGTCTTTCATATTAAAAAACGGATGTAAACGGCGTGTTGGAAAACTATTAATCTTTTATGTGTCTTTCTTAAACATGCTCTGCCCGTTTTCCTGTATTCCACGTCAAAGCCAAGAAGACGATGGCAAGAATGCAGGATGAGATCAGCATGATAAAGCCGCCGTTCCAGTTAAAACGGTCCACGACAAAGCCCATAATGGCGTTTGCGAAGGCGGATCCGCCGATGTATCCGAAAAATCCGGTCAAACCGGCTGCAGTTCCGGCTGCTTTTTTCGGTGCTAGATCGATCGCTTGCAGGCCGATCAGCATAACAGGTCCGTAGATTAAGAAGCCAATGCTGATCAGGGCGATATTGTCCACGAGCGGATTGCCGGCCGGATTCAGCCAGTACACCAATACGGCAATGAAAACACCCGCCATAAACAAAACGCCTGCCGGTGCCCGGCGGCTTTTGAAGAATCGGTCACTGATCCAGCCGCACAAGATCGTTCCCGGTATGCCTGCGTATTCGTAAAGAAAATACGACCAGCGTGAGTCTTCAGGAGAAAAGCCTTTGGCTTCTGTTAAGTAAGTAGGCGCCCAGTCAACCACGCCGTATCGCACGAAATAAACAAATACATTGGCAAAAGCGATGTACCAAAGAAATTTGTTGTTCAGCACATATTGAAAAAGAATTTCTTTTGTTGTTAATTCTTTTTCCTGATTTTTAAAAGCGTGTTTTGGATAGTCATTCCGATACTCTTCAATTGGCGGGAGTCCGCAGGATTGAGGCGTATCACGAACCAATAAAACAATTAAAAATGAAATGATAATGGCGATGATGGCAGGGAAGAAAAACACGCTTTTCCAAGTGACGAACATCGCGATCCCAAGAGTGACAAGCGGAGCAAGAATACCGCCGCCTATGTTATGGGCGACATTCCAGATCGACATTTTTGTGCCGCGTTCACTTATGGAGAACCAATGGGCCATCGTCCTGCCGCATGGCGGCCAGCCCATTCCTTGAAACCATCCATTGATAAACATAAAAATAAACATGATGGTGACGCTCGAAGTCACCCAAGGCATTGAAACGAATAGAATATTAACGATTGCTGATAAAAATAGGCCTGTCGCCAGAAAATATCTCGGATTACAGCGGTCAGACACCATTCCCATGATGAATTTGCTGAAGCCGTACGCTATGGACACAGCGGCCAGCACCAAACCCAGTTCTGTTTTCGAAAATCCCTGTTCCTGCAGATAAGGAATGGCAAAGGCAAAGTTTTTCCGCAGCAGGTAGTAGCCTGCGTAGCCAATGAAAATACCAATGAATACTTGCAGCCTGAGCCGTTTGTATGCCGCATCCATCTTTGAATCATCCAGTCTCTCAATATGAGGAGCCGGTTTAAATATATTAAGCATTAATAATTATCCCCCTTTGCTGTTTGTGCTGGATGTGTGGCGTGCCTCCTTTCCCAAAAAATAAATAGAGCCAGAAAACACCCCTTGTCAAAAGGGGTTGGATTCCTGGCTCTCCTCATCTCCATCCAAGCTATTAACTTATCATGATAGCGCTTTCTTAAATTATCATAGTCCGGAGCGAATGTAAACGGGTAATTTTCAAATTGGGCCTTAGGGAAGTAAATATTATCCTTTTACTAAATGCAATTATATTTTTTTACTAGTAACATAAAAATCTGGAGGGAGGCTGTTTAAAGGTGGATGAATTAGATATCGCATTCTTTATTTTACCGTTAGGAATTATGCTGCTATCGATTGTCGGGACCTGTATTTGTAAAAACCCGTATCTGATGCCAATGCTTAGTTTGGTGATTTCTCTTGTGCTCACCTTTACCATTTTTAATCAATCATTTTTGGGATGGGCTGTTGTCTATAGCTTGGTTTCTCTGGCTTTATCCTATATCACATTGATTGTGGTAAGGAAAAGGAAGGAATCAGGAAATTAAAAAGACCTCACTTTCTAACATATCGTTGACTAAAGCAACTATATGTGATTATAATTGCTTTAGTCAACGATATTAGAAAGTGGGGATTGATTTGAAAACAAGAGAATCATCTGTCGGGTTAAAATTCAGAAAGTTCAATCGATTTTATACAAACGTCCTTGGTTTCCTTAATGAGCACATTTACGACAGCCCGTTTTCCTTAACAGAAACACGGATTTTATTTGAGATTTATAATACGCCTAATTGTACGGCAAAAGCTCTTCAGGATAAGCTGGGGCTTGACCGGGGATATGTCAGCAGGATTGTGAAGCAGTTTGAAAAAGAAGATTTGATTTATAAACAGAGGAGCAAAGATGACGCCCGCCACCATTACATTTTTGTCACAGAAACAGGAAAAACGATTTATAAAAAGCTGGAGGAGAAAGCCAACGAACAAGTAGAACTGATGCTGAAGGAAATCAACCAAAAGGAGCAGCACAAGCTTGCCGAGGCGATGGCAGAGATTGAAGCGATCCTTTCACAGTCGCTTTCTGCCAGAGCATCAGAGATATCGATTAGAGATTATTTTCTTTCGGAGGATCTTCAACTCCTTATTGAGAAACAAAGACAATTTTACGCGGAGGCTCACGGTTGGGATGACACGTTTTTAGCTTATCTTCAGGAGACATTTGACGCTGACATCGAAAAAATATGGATTGCGGAAAGCGGCGGGAAATTTGCCGGCTCTGTCGGGTTGGTCAAGCACGATGAAAAGACAGTCCAGCTCAGATGGTTTCTGGTTGATGCGGATTTTCGGGGCAGGGGGCTTGGCACGCAATTGCTGGAGCATCTGGTTGCATACTGCCAAGACATGAAGTTTGACCGCATTTTCCTTTGGACGGTGAGCACGATGGCTGAGGCTCGTCCGCTCTATAAAAAATTTGGATTCAGGATAAGTGAAGTAAAACAAGAAGCGCCATTATGGGGACAGCAGCTGACAGAAGAACGGTGGGATTTGGAGCTGTCATGAAAAGACTGCATTATGCGTGGATCATCGTCTCCGTCACCTTTTTGATCTTATTGGCGGTTCAGGGGGTGCGGCTGTCGTTTGGTGCGTTTGTGGAGCCGTGGGAACGGCAGTTTTCAATCGATAGAAGCACCATCTCGCTGATTTCGACGGTGAGTTTTATTGTTTATGGCATATCACAGCCTGTGATCGGTCGGCTTGTGGACAAATGGGGTGCCCGGGCTGTTTTGGCATGGAGTGCGTTACTGACAGGAGTCAGCATTTTCTTAACATACCTTGTGACTTCGCCTTGGCAGCTGTTTTTGCTTTATGGGCTGGGTGTCTCGCTTGGAGTGGGAGGAGCGTCGAATGTGGCGGCAAGTGTATTGGTCGTCAATTGGTTCAGCAAAAAGCGGGGACTAGCCTTTGGGATCATGGAAGCAGGCTTTGGCGCGGGGCAAATGCTTCTCGTTCCCGGCTCACTCATGTTAATCCATTGGTTTAGCTGGAAGCTGACGGTTGTGGTGTTGGGACTGCTGTTAATCGTGATTGTCTTTCCGGCTGCGCTGCTGATGCTTCGGAACAATCCTTCAGAAAAGAATACAGAGCCGATAGGCGGACTGGCTGCATCAGAAAAAGAAACAGCACCCAAAACAACAGCTCTTTCAGTGGCCGGGATGTTTCGTATGAGGCAATTCTGGTTCTTGATTTTTCCGTTTTTGATCTGTGGTTTTACGACCGTGGGGCTGATGGATACCCATTTGATTCCGTTTTCTCATGATCATGGCTTTTCAACGACAGTCACGAGTGCTGCTGTCAGTCTGCTGGCAGGCTTTAATATTGCTGGCATCTTGCTGTCCGGAATTGTAGCGGATCGGTGGAGCAGCCGGAAAATCCTGTGCTTTTTATATGCGGTGCGGGCGCTGTCGATCGTGATTCTTATTTACAGCCACGAGCCCTACTTGCTTTTAACCTTTGCGATTCTGTTTGGATTAGTGGATTTTGCAACGGTAGCACCGACTCAAATGCTCGCCACCCAGTACTTTCAAAACTACTCGATCGGCCTCATGATTGGCTGGCTGTCACTCGCCCATCAGATCGGATCGGCACTAGGTGCGTATGTGCCCGGCGTCATCTATACGGTAACGGGTGAGTATACACTGGCTTTTTATTTGTCGATTGGAATGCTCGTGCTTGCGAGCGTAATGAATGTGATGCTGAGGGAGCCTGCGGCGGTCACGCGTGACAGTGCGTCTGTGGTAGACAAGTGATGAGGACAAAGGGAAAGCATCTCTGATTTCGAGATTATTCAAAGATGCTTTTTTTGTATTTTTGTTCTAATACGAAGTCGATCATACCGACTATGCGGGCGTTTTCGGATTTTTGTTTGAAGCGTTCTGAAATTTGAACTTTTCTTGAAAATGGGTAAACACCAAATACCCATATTAGGCCAATTAACACAAAAAACATTTGTACACCCATTTCTATTAAATCATTATAATGAGAACTGAAAAAATAAATATATAACGTTATTAATGTTACTGTAAATACGATTTTGACAGTGTGTTTGAATGTGAGCTGTGGTTCAATTAAACACAATTTCATTTGGTTAAGTGTGAAAGAGTCTTGTTTCATTAGGTACGAAAGTAAATCATTATCGTTTTGACTGATAGGGTACAAGTCAGTTTCTATTTTTTTTGTGATCTCCTGATATTTATGTATATTACTTTTCATACAGTATCCCCCCTTTTTTAAGAAGAACTCCATGAATCCCTACAGGACTCATGGAGAAACAATATTATTTAAAAAGTGCTAAAAATGTACGGAAGAGTACTGCAGCAGCTCCCATTTCAGGACCTACCGTTAATACTAATGCACCAATACCAGCAACAATTAAGATACCTGTACCTACCACAAGCATGTTGTTGACAATAGTATCCCAATCTGGTGAGTATACTTCCTCAGTATCTGGTAAAGTAAAGTGCTTCTGTTTTATTTTAAACGTAATCGTAGTCGTTAGTCCAGTTGTGATATTGTCACCGACTGGAATATCAGGTGTATAGATTTTAATTTGAATATTTAAAGATTCAGCTGTTGGATTTACATAAACCTCCAAATAACCGTTGCGTACTGATAAGCTCAGACTATTTAAAAGGTTTTGATAAGAGTCGATTTGTGACGCAGTGAGAGACGTTTGAGTGTCGCCCAATAAACCCGTGATATAGGCACCTGGTTTACCATTTGTAATGGTAATTGTGTTTGGTGAACCTTCACTTGGTATGGTTGCCAGAAGTGAAGTTGATAGAATAATATCCAACTCAGGTGATGTGAAAATGGTTTCTGTCGTATCAAATTCAAACATCGCGTTTGCCAAACTTGTTAGATTTTCTAAAGCCGGAATGGTAGATAAAATGTCTGTCAGTGTACGCAGCCTTGCATCATATACCGGATCAGACGGCGGATTTACATTGCTTGCACCTGAGTCTCTTCCTGAAAATCCGTCTTTATCAATCCCGATGCTTCCAGAACCGCTTCCGATGGTTCCTTCATAAAATTGATCAAAGGCCCAGTTGTTTGGCATCGGATAGCCGAGATTGCCGCTAAATCCTGTTGACATATTTGCCACAAAACTATACTTTGTCAGTCCTGCTTCAGATGTACGGATACAAATGTTTCTTGGTCCGTAAACCCCTATTTCATACTTAGGTGCGGTTGAAAATGTCTGCATTTTTGTAAATGCTGACTTAATCTCTTGGAAATAAGGAATGATTTTATCGGTCACTTCATAATCGTATGCATCAAAATCGACAGCGAAATAAATGGTCGTGCCTGACGGAAAACCTAATCTTCTAGCAGCAGAAGCGGCACTATATGCATCTCTTGTGCCTTGGTCTTTGACAAAATAAGAAGATTCATAGCCGCCGTCTTGATAAATTGGGAAAACCTTCAATCCGGCATCAAGAATAACTGCAAGCTCTTTAGATGTCAGGGCTTTAGATGTGAGGCCGCTGCTTGTCCGCACATTTCCGGTCAAATATCTGCCAACCGTTTTATAACCGTTATTCCGCAGTGTTTGAGCTTTTTCTGCGGTTATAATTGTAGCAGTGTCACAAGCAGAAGCGGCGCGAGTTGTGTCTCCTGAGCTTGATAATAAAGCTTTAATGGTTGGCATATCTGCATAACCTGTTTGCGGCAGGCACATGAACTCTTGAAATGCTTTAACAGCTGAAACAACACCCACACCATATTTGCCGTCAAACTCACCAGGATCGAACGATTTTCCGTTACAATAGAGGGCGTACTGAACAATTAAGACAAATCCTGTTCTTGAATCGCCGGGAGTTAAAGTAGGGCACAAACTTGTGGTGCCGTTTCCGAAAAATCCATTGGCAACACTTGTGCTCATGCCTTCTTCTTTTTGCAGGGCATAAATAAGAGCTTTATTTGTATCGCGGCCATACAGTCCGTCACAAGGCATTAACCCGATATAGTCATTGTAGTCTCGATTTAAGTTTTGTTGAATCTGGCGAATTCTTGAATCACCCCCAGACACCAGCTTAAAAGCGCTCATGTCTAATAAGGCTTTCATAATTAACGTGGTGACAATCCCATCCTGTGTTGTCAGTCCGGCAGCTTTTTGAAATTCTTTTACCGCATTTTCTGTTTTTTCGTAAAAGACGCCTGTAAAACCGCCGGGATTAAAGCCTTTACACCATAAAGCCCCTTGTAAAATAAAATTCATGTTGCTTGGTTTTGAATCTGGAGCTTGGCGTTTAAGAGGCTTAAATAAGCGCTGTGTTGTCGGCCCGAAGTTATCGGCTGGCTCTGAGATACCCAATTCAATTTGAAGCGCCCGAGTCAGACCGTAGATCGTATCCCACCCAGTTTTCCCGCTTTCTTCAACTGGGTTATACCCATGTTTGCCGCTGTACGTATCGTTCAGCCATTGCTGTGTGATTAAGACCATTTCATCAACCATTTCGATTCCTCCTTTGTTAGATTGCGTTCATTTATAGGTGGCAAACGTAGGACAAAATAAAAAAATGGATGCCGTTAAGCATCCATTTTACATCCGTTCTCCAACAGCTTCGCTTTCGGTTTCAGCTCTGAAATGTAGAGGCCTAAAAGTGTAAGCGCGCCTCCTAGAAGAGCGATCCATGTCATGTTTTCGTGCAGAATCAGGACAGAAGCGGCGATCGTGATAACCGGGACCATGTAAATATACGCACTGGATTTGACGGCTCCGAGCACTCCAACTGAATAATTCCAAGTGGCGAAGCACAGGGCAGAAGCGCCAATCCCTAAGAAAAGCATGTTGAGTATATTTGAAGCAGATGAAAATCGGCTTAGGTCAAAATGGAAGTCGAACAAAAATAAAGCGGGAACCATAAACAATAAACCATACAAAAATACTCTCTGTGTCAGCTCGATGATGTGGTATTCGTAGGCGCTTAATTTTTTCATGAATATCGAGTATCCGCCAAACACGAGAGCAGCCCCGGCTGCCATGATGTCTCCGAGCGGATTTAGACGCAGTACCACATTGCCGTTAAACGTAATCAATAAAAGCCCGATCAGTGCCGAGATAAATCCAATCAAAAAAGTCAGACGCAATTTTTCGCCTTCGAGCAGAAAATGGGCCAAAACCGCAGTGATCATCGGTATAATGGACACGATCATGCCGACATTGGAGGCGTATGTATAGGTGAGAGCTATATTTTCTAATAGAAAGTATAAGGTTACGCCAAATAAACCAGCTCCGGCAAACAACAGCTCCTGCCGCCAATTTCTGAACGGAATCATGTTGGGACGGACGAGGATAAGAGCGATAAAGCCCATCAAAAACCGATAAAATAATATTTCCATTGGAGAGAAGTCAGCCAGCAGAACTTTTGTCGAAATAAAGGTCGTCCCCCAAATCAGAATGGTCACAATGGCTGCGATATGCCCCGAAGTTTCTCTTTGTATGTTCATCTGTGAAGCTCCTTTTCAAAAATCTTCATGTATTGCTTCGGCGTCAGCCCCACCTGCCGTTTAAAAAACTTCGTCATATGACTCTGATCGCTGAATCCTGTCTGAAATGCCGCATCAATCGGCCTTACCCCTTGTTCAAGGAGTTTTTTGGCTTGATTAATCCGGATTGTTTCCATGTAGCTATTAGGGGTAATGCCTTTTTGTTTTGTAAATGAACGCAATAAATGATACTTGCTCCAGCCTGTTAATTCACTCAAATCATTGAGTGTAACATTTTCGGCATAATGCTCTTCTAAAAATTCACAAACCATTTTGACTTCGTCTGATGGTTCTGGAACGCTGCTAAGGAACGTGACATCTGAATAATGGCGGATCAGCTCCTCTAATAGATGAAGAAACAGCTCCTCCTTACGCAAAGCTTGTTTTTCCTCGGATATCAAAATATGCAATTCCTGCAGGCTGGCTGTCAGCTCATGGCGGAATAACACATGCTGGGAGAAATAAGGGAGATGCCCGGAGCCAGTAATCTCTTTCACCGCCTTCTCCATGATATCCGGCATGACATTGATACACCGATAATCAAGCGTCCGGCCGTCAATCTGTTCACAGCTATGCGTGTCACGGGGGTTAAAGAGGAGAAGATCACCTGGATTGATGATATATTCTTGATCCTGACAGGCCAGATACCGTTGCCCTTTTTCAATAAATCCAATCACATAATAATCGTGAAAGTGGTTCGGGAACTTCTGCATAATTCCCTTGAAGCGGTAGGCTTCTATATGAAGGTGTGGGTCAAGCTGCAGTGTGCGGGTTTCGTTTTGCATGGGATGCCTCCTGTCGGTGTGGTGGTCTTGGATTAAGTGTAGCATGATTTTGGGGGATTTCTTGTATGATGTTGCTGTTTAGGAATAGAGAAAGCAGACCGTTATTTGTCTGCTTTCGTTTAAGAATTTAAAAGATTTTAACCCTCAATAATAATTTTATCTTTTTTAATAAAAATTTATTTTTCAAATATTTCAGTTATAATGGTTTGGAACAGATAGGAGGGGCAAAGATGTATCAATCAAAGAAGGTTTTATTGTTAGGTTCAGGTGAATTAGGTAAAGAGGTAGTGATTGAAGCCCAGCGTCTTGGGGTACAGACGGTGGCAGTTGACAGTTACGAGCATGCTCCGGCGATGCAGGTCGCGCATAACAGTTATGTCGTTGATATGCTGGACCCAGAGCAGATCAGAACCATCATTGAGAAAGAAAATCCGGATTTGATTGTGCCTGAGGTTGAGGCGATTGCGACGGATGAATTGCTGAAGCTTGAAGAGGAAGGATTTCACGTTATCCCGAATGCCCGTGCGGCCAAGCTGACGATGGATCGGGAAGGCATCAGACGACTTGCGGCGGAAACGCTTGGACTTGCGACAGCTGGCTATGAATTTGCGAATACATATGATGAATTTATACAAGCGGCAGCTCAGATCGGTTTTCCTTGTGTCGTTAAACCATTGATGAGTTCTTCTGGAAAAGGCCAAAGTGTGTGCCGCTCTGAAGCGGATTTAGAGAGCTGCTGGGAGACGGCGATGGAAGGCGGACGGGTGAAAAACGGCCGCGTGATCGTTGAGGAGTTTATCCCTTTCGAATCAGAAATCACACTCTTAACCGTACGTGCGGTTAACGGTACGGCATTTTGTGAGCCGATCGGTCATGTGCAAAAGGACGGGGATTATATCGAATCGTGGCAGCCGCATGATATGACAGAGCAGCAAATAGAAGAAGCGAAGCATATTGCGAAAACGATCACGGATGAGCTTGGCGGATACGGCCTGTTTGGTGTTGAGCTGTTCCTTGCGAAAGATAGGGTATATTTCAGTGAGGTATCTCCTCGTCCGCATGATACGGGTCTTGTCACGCTGGTGACGCAAAATTTGTCAGAATTTGCGCTGCATGTCCGGGCGATTCTCGGCTTTCCGATTACAGAAATCACACAGCTTTCTCCTGGCGCCAGTAGGCCCCTCAAAGCGCCGGAAGAATTAGCGGATTACACTGTTGAAGGATTGGAAAACGCACTGGCAGTCCCAAAGACTCAAATGCGCGTCTTTGGAAAGCCGATAACGAAAGCCGGACGTCGTATGGCAGTTGCGCTTTCTGCTGCTGATACAGTTGAAACGGCAAGAGAGAATGCAAAGAAAGCGTTGGACCAG
Organism: Bacillus sp. FJAT-14266; assembly: GCF_001719225.1. Classification (NCBI taxonomy): domain Bacteria; kingdom Bacillati; phylum Bacillota; class Bacilli; order Caryophanales; family Bacillaceae; genus Bacillus; species Bacillus sp. FJAT-14266. The sequence continues at coordinate 4,025,590 of NZ_CP017072.1, read as the reverse complement.
CTAACGATAAAATAGAGTTTGAGCAGGCCTTGTCATGGTACAAGGCCTGTTTTTTTCTTCCTCCATAAAAGTTTTATCATAAGAATCAGAAACCTGATTATAATGTAAAAGTCTTCCATCGATGAGGGTGGTTGACACTAAAGGAGGGAGATGACAAAATGAAATTAGTTCCAAGATTCAGAAAACAATGGTTCGCTTACTTAACGGTTTTGTGTTTGGCTTTGGCAGCAACGGTTTCTTTTGGCGTACCGGCAAAAGCGGCAGAGGACCCGCAAACTTCTGTATCGAATACTGGTAAAGAAGCTGATGCTACGAAAAACCAAACGTCAAAAGCAGAACAGGTTTCCGCCCCTTATGAGGGAACCGGAAAAACAAGTAAATCGTTATACGGCGGCCAAACGGAACTGGAGAAAAATATTCAAACCTTACAGCCTTCGAGCATTATCGGAACTGATGAACGCACCAGAATCTCCAGCACGACATCTTTTCCATATAGAGCAACTGTTCAACTGTCAATCAAGTATCCCAACACTTCAAGCACTTATGGATGTACCGGATTTTTAGTCAATCCAAATACAGTCGTCACAGCTGGACATTGTGTGTACAGCCAGGATCATGGATGGGCTTCGACGATAACCGCCGCGCCGGGCCGCAATGGTTCGTCATACCCGTACGGTACTTATTCAGGCACGATGTTTTACTCCGTCAAAGGATGGACGGAAAGCAAAGACACCAATTATGATTACGGAGCTATTAAATTAAACGGTTCTCCTGGAAACACGGTTGGCTGGTACGGCTACCGGACTACAAACAGCAGCAGTCCCGTGGGTCTTTCCTCGTCAGTGACAGGATTCCCGTGTGACAAAACCTTTGGCACGATGTGGTCTGATACAAAGCCGATTCGCTCCGCTGAAACGTATAAGCTGACCTATACAACCGATACGTACGGCTGCCAAAGCGGCTCGCCTGTTTATCGAAACTACAGTGATACAGGGCAGACAGCGATTGCCATTCATACGAACGGAGGATCGTCATATAACTTGGGAACAAGGGTGACGAACGATGTATTCAACAATATTCAATATTGGGCAAATCAATAAATACAGCAAACTAGCCATATTCATGTCTATTTTGTTTTTATGCGGATGCAGTTCGCAGACGCATTCTTCTCAAAAAGAAACGACTATTCCTGTCACTCTTCATGTGGAGGATGCTAAGGGGCTGCCGGTCGCAGGGGTTCAAGTGACGATTGTCAAAGCGCCCTCTTCAGATGAGGAGCCGAGTACAGAGATTGGCGAGATACTTGGTAAAACAGACAAAAACGGAGATATCAAATGGGATACCGGCAGAAAAGGCGATTACTCAGTCGCGTTGACGAAGGGTGAAACATCAGTAACCCATCAGATCTCGTTAACAGAGGATAAAAAAGATCATGCCATTCCATTAGTCTTCAAAGAATAGCAGTTTCCTTGATTTTAAGGGAACTGCCTTTTTTATTTATTGCAGGAAACCAAACTATATACTGGAAATTTATTATGTGAGATAATAAGAAATAGGTATTTTTTCTTACGAGACAAAAGGGGCGTTATCCTTTATTTTATATCAATCAAACCCGGAGGAAAAAGAAGAAAATGATACAAGATTCAATGCAGTTTGCCGCGGTTGAAAGTGGTCTGCGCTTTTGCCAGGCATATGATCAAAGCCTTTCTTTGTGGCCGATTGAGTCGGAAGCATTCTATGTTTCTACTCGTTTTGGAAAAACACATATCATTGCAAGTGGGCCAAAGGACGCACCTTCGCTCATTTTGCTTCACGGGGGCCTTTTCAGCTCTGCGATGTGGTATCCGAATATCGCGGCGTTGAGCCGTCAATTTCGTACATATGCGGTCGATATAATAGGAGACAAAAATAAAAGTATACCATCAGCAGCCATGGAAACGAGAGCTGATTTTGCAGAATGGATGAAAGATGTCTTTGATTCTCTTGGACTTGAGACGGCACACCTGGCCGGCCTTTCGCTTGGCGGGTCCCATATCGTGAATTTCTTACTCCGCGCGCCTGAAAGAGTAGAGCGGGCGGTTGTTATGAGTCCCGCTGAAGCGTTTATTTCATTTCATCCGGATGTCTATAAATACGCTGCAGAGCTTACAGGGGAAAAAGGAGCTGAATCATATATCAAGTGGATCACAGGCGACAGTTATGATCTGCATCCTTTACTGCAAAGACAAATTGTGGCGGGCGTGGAATGGCAGGATGAGCAAAGGAGCCTGAAGCCGACAGAAAACGGCTTTCCGTACGTGTTCACAGACCAGGAATTGAAATCAATACAAGTCCCGGTACTTCTGATGTTCGGTGAGCACGAGGCTATGTACCATCAGCAAATGGCCTTTGAGCGGGCTTCGGTATTGGTGCCGGGAATTCAGGCTGAAATCGTAAAGAACGCCGGACATCTGTTATCTCTGGAGCAGCCAGAGTACGTCAATCAACGCGTCTTGTCCTTTTTATGCGGGGGGATAAAATAGTAAGGAACATGAAAAGATTGGCATTCATTTTTCAAAAGGTAACAAATGTTGTATAATAATAGAATTTGAATGCTGCTTTTTTTGGGAGCATTCTATGTTATCATGCTTATTGGAGAAAAATTTTTCCTGTAACGCTATTCGATCACTATCGTCAAATAATATAGATGGTTTTACAATTGGAGGTTTGGTTACACTGTGAATTACATCCCCTGTATGATTACGATAGGAAACTTCATTTGCGGATTGCTGGCGATTCATTCCTTGCTATATCACAACATTCATTCAGCAGTGCTTTTTATTTTTACAGGCATGTTCCTTGATTTCTTTGACGGGATGGCTGCTCGTAAGCTGAATGCCGTTTCTGATATGGGGAGAGAACTGGATTCGTTTGCCGATCTGGTTACGTTTGGGGTGGCTCCTTCTATGCTTGCTTACAGTGTCGCGTTGTATACCCTGCCATTTATCGGGATCTTATGCGCATTGACGTACAGCATTTGCGGAATGCTTCGCCTCTCTAAATTTAACATTGAACAAAGCAAGCTCCCGACGTTTATCGGTATGCCGATTCCGTTTGCGGGCATGTGTCTCGTTATTCTAAGCTTCACCTATAACCCGATCCTTCTGGCAATCGGCACTTGCGGACTTTCATATTTGATGGTGAGTAAAATAAAATTCCCTCATTTTAAAAAACATGCGGCAGAAAACCTGGAGTCTGGGAGATGGAATTAGTTCAGCAGCTCATAGCGGATTACGGTTATCTCGCTATTTTTTTGATGCTGGTATTAGGAATTGTAGGATTGCCGATTCCAGATGAAGTGATGATGACCGTTGTTGGCTATTTCACGCATACCGATGTATTGAATTATGAGCTTTCGATATTGATTAGTTTTGTCGGGGCTTTGTTAGGTATGCTGATCAGCTACATGATTGGCAGAAAAGCCGGACGCCCGTTTATCGACAAGTACGGCAAGTGGGTTGGCTTAAAAGAAAAAAGAATGATGAAAGTGGAAAAATGGATGAAGAAATACGGTCCATATTCTCTTATTTTAGGTTATTTTATTCCCGGCGTCAGACATGTGACGTGCTACTTTTCGGGGATCGGCAAAATGGATCTGAAAACGTATGTTGCGTTTGCTGCAATCGGCGCCTTTTTATGGTGCTTTGTTTTTATTACAATCGGAAGGGTTATAGGGATTATTCATGTTTAATACGGCTGTAAAGATTCTGTATCGATCATTGATAGAGCTGACGAATCATCGTCTGTCATCCTATCTGATTAAAGGATTTTGCGAGTCGAAAATCAGCAAACCGGTCATTCCGCTTTTCTCAAAACATTTTCGGCTGAATTGGGATGATGTGGACGGTACGGCTGCTGATTACGGATCGCTGTCCGAATTGTTCATTCGACAAATAAATCTGGAGCGGCGCCCTGTGTCAAAAGAGGCGCATGCGGTGGTCAGCCCTGTTGATGGTGTGGTTCAGACGGTAGGAATCATCAACCCGAATCAAACCTTTACGGTGAAGGGAAAAGATTACTCATTCGCTGAGCTGACCGGCTGTAAAAGCGCAGACCATCAATACAATGGCGGTTACTTCGTCGTGCTGTATCTAAGCCCGAGGCATTATCACCGTTTCCATTCTCCGATCAGCTGCAGGTATCAAAAGCTGGCCGAGCTTGGAAATCGCTCATACCCGGTAAATCAACTAGGCTTAAAATACGGGAAAGATGTGCTGTCGAAAAATTATCGGTTTGTGTACGAGCTGAATAGCGGCAGCCGAAATGTCCTGATGATTCCTGTCGGCGCGATGAATATTAATTCTATCGTGCAGACGAGCACCCGTGCTGAATTGGAGATCGGCGAAGAGCTGGGATACTTTTCATTCGGGTCAACCGTCATTTTGGTTTTTGAAAAAGACGCGTTCCAGCCGTCCGCCCATTTAGCAGAAGGCCAAGAAGTTCAAGTCGGAGAACTGATAGGTTATGAAGAGTAAAAAGAGGAGCTTGCATAAACGCAGCGCCTCTTTTTTTGAAGAAAGGTGAGACTTATGGAGAAACAAATCATCAGCTGGATTACAGATTATCAGAACACCGGAGATGAAGCCGTCCTGCGGCAAGTGCGAGAAGTGTGCTGGCCGATCGTGGAAGCGGTTTTGCAAGAGAAGGCAATAGATGATGAACAAGCGAACAATTTGCGCGAAAAAGGAATCGAGCGGTTTCCATTCATCATCAGCAAATACCAAGCGGATGTGCAGCTTCCGGTTGAGACATTTTTACGAAATACGTATCGGTTTTACTTTCATCAGGTGATGAGAGAATCCAGCTAAAGCTTCTTTCAACAGAGAAGCTTTTTTTTGTTGGCAGGAAAAGGAAACTTTTTCTATATCTATCTCGTAATGACTAGAGAACCTAATTTGGGATTCACAGAAGAGCAGATGATCCTGAAGGAACAATATGACGGTGTCATTTGGCTGGAGCATATCACGCCATCTGTCATTATCAAGTAAGCGGTGTCTTCCTGTGCTATAACAGGTAGAGTTCACCTTTTGTTTGATAGTTTTCAGATAACTATATTTATTAGTAAATGAATGGAAAATACTTGTTTGCCATGAGAAACCCTTGTGCTGCTTAGGTTTGTAAGAGCTTGGATATTTTTATCAGTCTGGGCGGATCTGTTCATCTTTGCGGCATTTTCCTGTATGATATAGTAAGAGTGTGCATAGCAACTAACTATAATTGAACAGGGTGTTTAAAACATGGAAAAACAATACAGAGTATTACTTTACTATAAATATGTTCCGATTGAAGATCCAGAGGCGTTTAGAGAGCAGCATCTGGATCTTTGTAAGGAGCTTGGTTTGTTAGGCCGTATCCTTGTTTCTTCTGAAGGAATTAACGGTACGGTATCAGGTACGGTTGAACAGACTGAAAAATATATGGAAACAATGAAAGCTGATCCTCGCTTTGCGGACATGGTATTTAAAATTGATGAAGCAGAAGGCCATGCCTTCAAAAAAATCTTCGTCCGCCATAAAAAAGAGCTTGTAACGCTTCGTCTTGAAGATGATGTCGATCCGAACGAAACAACAGGCCAGCATTTGAAGCCTGCAGAATTTTATGAGAAGATGCAGGATCCAAACACAATTGTCATCGACGCGCGTAACGATTACGAGTATGACCTTGGCCATTTCAGAGGTGCGGTCCGTCCTGACATCGAAGCCTTCCGTGAATTACCTGAATGGATTGAAGAGCACAAAGATATGCTTGAAGGCAAAAAGATTTTAACGTACTGTACAGGCGGCGTGCGCTGTGAAAAGTTCTCAGGATGGCTGGTGAAGCAAGGCTTTGAAGATGTAGCTCAGCTTGATGGCGGAATCGTGACATACGGAAAAGATCCAGAGGTGCAAGGCAAGCTTTGGGACGGCCAGTGCTACGTATTTGATGAAAGAATCAGCGTGCCTGTCAACCGTGTCGAGCATGTGATTGTCGGCAAGGACTACTTTACAGGAGAACCGTGTGAGCGTTATGTGAACTGCGCAAATCCATCTTGCAATAAAAAAATGATATGCACACCGGAAAATGAGTATAAATATATGCGCAGCTGCAGCCACGAATGCCGCACGAACCCAAGAAACCTGTATGTGAAAGAGCATAATATGACAGAAGAAGAAGTAAACGCAAGACTGGCAGCGATTGAAACAGAAGATCACGCTGCTGCTGAATAAAAAAAGAACACCTCGTATTGAGGTGTTCTTTTTTTCTATATGCTTTCAGTTTGGCTGTTTGCGGAAACCCATTCTTTTTGGCGGAAGGCCTTTTCCCATTTTGATACCACGATACAGGCGATCGCATGTCCCGGTACGTTCACGCCCGTTCTCGCCATGTCCATGACGCGGTCAACACCCGCTATAATGGCAACGCCTTCAGCCGGCAGTCCTACAGCATTGGCAGTCGCCAGAAGAACTACAAGCGATCCTGAGGGTACAGCTGCAATGCCTTTACTGGTCATCACAAGCACAAGCATCATGAGCAGCTGCTGGGACAATGTCATGTCTACTTGAAAGGCCTGTGCGAGAAAGATACAAGAAACCGATAAATATAAGCTGGAGCCGTCACAGTTCAATGACAAGCCGGAGGGAACGACAAATGATACCACTCGTTTGGGACAGCCGTATTTCTCCATTCTATCCATCAGCTGAGGGAGAATGGTTTCAGTGCTGGTGGTGGAAAATGCAATTAAAAACAGATCCCATATCATTTTCAATACTTCGAAATACTTAATCTGAAAGATGAGACCGACAAGCGGAAAGAGGACAAAGAGGATCAGGAACAGGCCAAGGAATACGGTGCCAACCAGCTTAAACATAGGGAGGAGGAGTTCAATGCCATATTGGCCCACAGAAGCTGCCATCAGGGCTAACACGCCGATAGGAGCAGTGACCATGACGATTTGCGTGAGCTTGAACATAATCTGAGCGGTAGATTCAAAAAACTTCATTACTGGTTCAGAAGCTTTGCCGATACCAGCTGCGGCGACACCAAATAAAATGGCGAAGAAAATAACGGCAAGCAAATCATTTCTGGCCATGACATCAATAATGTTTGTAGGGATAATATCCAGGACCATTTGCTTGAAATCAACAACTTTGTCTGTGTAGCCGGAAAGTTCATGAATATCTTTTTTTGCCAAATGGGAGAGGTCAAGCCCGACACCTGGTTTTAAGACATTCGCTAATAAAAGTCCAAGCCCTAATACCAACGTTGTAATCACTTCGAACCAAATGATCGTCTTGATGCCGAGGCTGCCCATTTTTTTCATGCTTCCGCTTCCTGCGGCTCCAATGACAATGGTAGAAAATACAATCGGCACAACAATCATTTTAATCAGGCGGATAAATCCATCTCCGACAGGCCTCAGTGCCATCCCGAAATCAGGAAAAAAGTGGCCGATCACCGCGCCGACAGCCAAAGCGATTAAAATTTGAAACGCGATTAATTTTTTCAAATGAATCCCCCTTTAGAACGATAGAATTTAGGCATATTCATATCATTCGTGATTCAAATGCAAACACCTTTTTTCAAGTTATTTTATTTTGATAGCGCTTTCATTATGTTGGCGAAAAAGTCCCCCGCAGCAGGGGGGACTTTTTTACTTCATTTGAATGTGCTTTAGATCTTCTTCAGAGGTATTTGTGAAAATAACCGGTGTTATGGCTGAAGCGGCATGCTGCTTGATGTAATCGAGATCAAAGGTGAGAAGCAGTTCGCCTTGTTTGACGGCTTGTCCGCTTGTGACATGTGCTTCAAAGCCTTCCCCATTCAGTTTGACGGTATCAACGCCGACATGAATCAGGATTTCAGTGCCGCCGGCGCTCATAAAGCCGATGGCGTGTTTTGTCGGAAAAATCGAGACGATTTCGCCGTCCGCAGGTGCAACGACTTTTCCTTCTGATGGTATAATCGCAAATCCTTCGCCCATCATTTTTTCTGAAAAGACCTGATCAGGCACATCCTCCAAAGAGACTGTTTCTCCTTTAATCGGATAAATAAAGGTCTCACCGGAATCGGGCTTCTGCGGTTTGTCAGTTACCGTGTCCAGCGCGGCGGCGGTGGCAGGGACGCCTCCAGCCATGATTGTTTTGATGTCGTCTTTTAAGGCATCGGACTTGGTTCCGAATATTGCCTGGAAGTTGTTGTTGACCTCCAGCACACCTACTGCACCAAGCCGTTTTAATTCATCCTTGCAGACTTGGCTTGGCTGATGAACGGTCACACGAAGCCTTGTGATACATGCATCCAGGTTAGCGATATTTTGCTGTCCGCCCAAGGCCTGCAGCACGTGAAAGGCAAGCTGGTCTTTTGCAACTGGAGCTTTCTCCTCATTCTGACCGTCTTCATCTGTCTCACGGCCGGGCGTTTTCAAATTCCATTTCAGAATCGCAAATCGGAACAAATAATAATAAATGAAAGCAAACACGATCCCGACAGGAATGACAACCCAGCCGTTTGTAGACAGTCCGTAGTTCAAGACGTAGTCAATTCCCCCGCCTGAGAACGTATAGCCGTGGCGGACATGGAATAAATCACAAACGACAAAGATGACGCCGGCAAGAATAGAGTTAATCAAATAGAGCACGGGCGCAACGAACAAGAAAGAAAACTCAACCGGTTCTGTAATTCCGGTCAGCATAGATGTGAGCGCCGCAGAAATCATCACGCCGGAGATCATTTTTTTCTTTTCCGGACGCGCGGTATGGATAATGGCAAGAGCAACGGCCGGCAGACAGAAAATCATGTAAGGGAAATCCCCCATCATAAAGCGCCCGGCTGTCGGGTCTCCCGCGAAAAACCTTGTCAGGTCGCCGGTTACGGTGTTGCCTGTTGATGGGTCTGTGTATTCTCCCATCATAAAATAGAAAGGCGTATAAAAAATATGATGCAGGCCAAAAGGAATCAGCAAACGATAGATCGTTGCATAAAAGAACAGGCCGACTGTTGAATCGGCAATTAAACTGCTGGCTGCGTTAATTCCGTTTTGGATCAGCGGCCAAACGAATGAGAAAATGACGCCGATCACCAATGAACTGACGGAAGTAATGATCGGGACAAAGCGTTTTCCAGAGAAAAATCCAAGGACCGGATGCAGCTCGATTGATGAAAATCGCTTATATAAATAGGCGGCGAGAAGCCCGATAATGATTCCTCCGAAAACCCCCATATCAATCAGGTGCTCGGCTCCTTCATACGGAGGCTGAAGGCCGAGTAATTTTCCCATATTGTCGAGGGTGACGGTTAAAATTAAGTATCCGATGACAGCGGCAAGTCCGGCTACACCTTCTCCGCCGGCTAATCCGATCGCGACCCCCACGGCGAAAATCAGCGGAAGGTTATCGAATACAACGCCGCCCGCATCCTTTATAATAGGGATGTTCAGTAAATCCTTGTCTCCGAAACGGAGCAAAAGACCTGCTGCCGGCAGGACGGCAACCGGAGTCATCAACGCGCGGCCAAGCTGCTGCAGAATTTGAAATGCCTTTTTAAACATGACAGTCTCCTTTTATTGTGTTATGAGAATGATGCACTCTTTAATTTTTGAGCTGCTTTATAATCGGCGATAACGGTTACATGATTGTGTTTTTGAAGAATGGAGGCTGGTACATCTGTCGTGACAGGACCTTCAGCCATCTTTTGAATGGCGTCTGCTTTTTCCTCGCCGCTTGCTAAAAGCACAATATGTTTGCTGAATTCCATGATGGTTTTAATGCCCATTGAAATCGCGAGTCTCGGAACCAGCACCGGATCGCCGCCGAAGAATCTGGCATTTGCCTGTATCGTGCTTTCCGAGAGCTTCACAACACGTGTCCGGTCTTCAAAATCAGATCCCGGTTCATTAAAACCGATATGGCCATTGGCGCCGATGCCGAGAATTTGGACATCAATGCCTCCCGCCTGGCGGATGAGATCCTCGTATACTTTGCATGCCGCCTCAAGCTGCGGATTGTCTCCTTGCGGGATATGAATATGATCAGGCTGCATATTGATATGCTGAAAAAGATGCTCATGCATAAAATGGTTATAACTTTGCGGATGAGATGGAGAGAGACCAGCATATTCATCCAAATTAAATGTAGTAACCTTTGAAAAATCAATTTCGCCTGCCTGATAGTCTGAAATCAACTGCTTATACAAGCCGACCGGTGTGCTTCCTGTTGCCAGGCCGAGAACGGCATCTTTCTTAGCTTGTATTTGTTCTTTAATAATGGCAGCGCTTAACTTACAGAGTTCTTCGTAGTGCTCGGCGATCAGAATCTTCATGTGACACCCCCTCAAAGAGATAGACAAGCACCATATTTGTTATGACCAATTTATGATACTTGTCATTACGAATTTAGCACCGCCCTTATCAAACTGTCAATATTAATTTCTGAAAATTTGTTATAAAAGAAGGATACAAATCTTTCATATTGGGAGGGCAAATGGTATTATGGTCTCAATGAAAAAGAACGGATTGCATACAGAATGGGGAGAATGAAATGACAGCTTTATATTCTGTTATCAAGTTTAAAATCATTGAGTTAATTAAATCGGGCAAATATCAGGCGAATGATCAGCTGCCGACGGAGAGTGAGTTTTGCGAACAATATGATGTCAGCAGAACAACTGTGAGACTGGCTCTGCAGCAGCTAGAGCTTGAGGGATATATTAAAAGAATTCAAGGAAAAGGGACATTTGTTTCGGCGGCAAAAATACAAACGCCGATTCCGCATAAGATTACGAGCTTTGCAGAACAAATGAGAGGCCTTCGTTCTGAATCAAAAGTGCTTGAGCTTGTTGTGATTCCTGCCGATCACTCCATTGCCGAGCTTTTGAAAATGAAAGAGAATGAACCTGTCAACAAGCTTGTCAGAGTCAGATACGCCGAGGGGGAACCTTTGCAGTATCATACCTCATATATTCCCTGGAAGGCGGCACCGGGGCTGGCACAGGAGGAATGCACCGGCTCACTGTTTGAATTGTTAAGGACAAAATACAATATTGAAATCAGCAGGGGCACGGAATCGATCGAACCGATTTTAACGGATGAAACGATCAGCGGCCACTTATTAACCAATGTCGGAGCGCCTGCGTTTTTATCAGAATCCCTTACCTATGATAAAAATGAAGAAGTGGTGGAATATGCGCAAATTATTACCCGGGGAGACCGAACGAAATTCACCGTTGAACAGTCATATCATTCATAAAGCAATGTGTTTTAAGAAGGGAATGGTGGTTCTATGTTTTTATTGACGAATGGAAAAGTGCTGTGGGGAGCAGTGATTGCTGCATTCATCCTTTCAATTGTATTTTACCCTTCTCTGCCGACGCAGATGCCGATTCATTATGATGTTGCGAACAGTCCGGATCTGACGGTTAACAAGCTGGCGGGGACTGTGATGCTGCCTGTTTTGATGGTGGTGTTTGCATGGGCGCGGAAGATCAATTGGCAATTTGTATTCGCAGTGTATATTTTGCTGATTTGCCACATTGTCGTCCTTTGTTTAGCGCTCTAAATCAAACAGCCAGAATAAAACTGGCTGTTTTTCTTTAATTTCAGCTTCATCTGACAATGAATGTGGTGTATAATAGCTGATGATCCTAAAGAATATTCTGAAATTTATCGGTGTGGAGCGGCGTATCATGAAAGGAAGGGCTGTATGTTTTTTGCAGCCTTAAAAAGACTGAATATTTAAACAATTATGTGAAAGGTGTGCTGATTAGATTGAATAAGCTTATTGAACGAGAAAAAACTGTATATTATAAGGAAAAGCCCGACCCGTCTTCCTTGGGGTTTGGACAATATTTTACAGATTATATGTTTGTGATGGACTACGAAGAGGGGATTGGATGGCATCATCCGAGAATTGCGCCGTACGCACCGCTTACGCTTGATCCGTCTTCATCTGTTTTTCATTACGGCCAGGCTGTTTTTGAAGGATTAAAAGCATACAGAACAGACGACGGCAGGGTGCTGCTGTTCCGTCCGGATCAAAATATCAAACGGCTGAACAGATCGTGTGAGCGCATGAGCATGCCCCCTTTAGACGAAGAGCTGGTGCTTGAGGCATTGACGCAATTAGTTGAGCTGGAGAAAGATTGGGTTCCAAAGGAAAAAGGAACGTCACTGTATATTCGTCCTTTTGTCATTGCCACAGAACCGAGTCTCGGTGTGAAGGCATCCAGGAGCTATACATTTATGATCGTGCTTTCGCCTGTCGGCTCCTATTATGGCGACGATCAGCTGAAGCCGGTTAGAATCTATGTCGAAGATGAGTATGTGCGGGCGGTCAACGGTGGAGTCGGATTTGCAAAAACGGCTGGAAACTATGCCGCCAGTCTTCAGGCACAGCGGAAAGCGAATGAGCTGGGCTATGACCAGGTGTTGTGGCTGGACGCCATTGAAAAGAAATATGTGGAAGAAGTAGGGAGCATGAACATCTTTTTCGTCATAAACGGGGAAGCTGTCACACCTGCTTTAAGCGGAAGCATTTTAAGCGGGGTGACACGTGCGTCTGCGATTGAACTGATTCGAAGCTGGGGCATTCCGGTTCGTGAAGAGAGAATATCGATTGATGAGGTGTATGCGGCCTCTGCACGCGGAGAATTGACAGAGGTCTTCGGCACAGGCACGGCAGCAGTCGTTACGCCTGTCGGTGAACTCAACATTCATGGAAAAACGGTGATTGTAGGAGACGGGCAAATCGGGGACCTCTCGAAAAAGCTGTATGAAACGATAACAGATATTCAGCTTGGCAAGGTGAAAGGCCCGTTTAACTGGACAGTGGAAGTGTGAAAATCGAAAAAGAACCTGCCCGAAGGCAGGTTCTTTTTATTTTGAATGAGTCATATCAGCAGCCGGCAGGCTTTTGCGGTTTTTCACATAATACATTGCATAGCAAATGGCCATAAACGGAACGCCGCAATACAGTGCGATTCTTTGATTCGGATCAAAGGCAATGCCAACAACGGAAGCCAGGCATAACAGGAACGCTGCAATCGGCACGAACGGATACAAAGGGGTTCTGTATTTCAAATCAGTAACCTTGTTTCCCGCTTCGATATAACGTTTTCTGAACATGAATTGAGAAGCAGCGATTCCCATCCACACGACAACGACGGCAAAACCGGAAATCGACACGAGCACAACGTATACAGTGTCTGGCGCAAATACGCTGGACAGCAACGACAGAATGCCGCCGATCATGCTGAACACCAGCGCGTTAAAAGGGGTTCCTTTTGACGTCAGCTTTGCAAATGTCGGATGAAGCGTTTTTTCTTTTGATAAAGACCACAGCATCCGGGAAGAAGCGTAGAGTCCGGAATTAGCCGCTGACAGGATCGCTGTCAGGATAACAAAGTTCATGATATCGGCTGCGTATGGTACACCGACTCTGTCAAAGACAGCGACAAACGGGCTTTTGATGACACCTGCATCTTGAATCGGAATCAGCCCTGACAGCACAAAAATTGTTCCGACAAAGAAGAGTGAGAGACGCCAGACCGTTGTTTTAATCGCTTTTGGTATTGTCTTGTCAGGATCAACGCTTTCACCGGCTGCGATTCCGATTAGTTCCGTTCCCGAAAAGGCAAAATTAACGGACAGCATCGTCATCAAAATCGGGACAAATCCATTTGGAAAAAGCCCGCCTTCCGCGGTGAAGTTGGACAGCATCGGTGCGGCTTCTCCGCCTTTGATCGGGATGATGCCGAACATGGCAGAGCCGCCTAAAAGAATAAATAATACAATGGCTAATACTTTGATGCTGGAAAACCAAAATTCTGATTCAGCGAAAAACTTGACCGAAAATGCGTTAAGCAAGAAAATGAACAGCGCAAAGACGGCACTCCACATCCAAACCGATGTATGGGGGAACCAGCGCTGCATTAACAGGCCGACTGCTGTGAATTCTGATCCCAATGCCACGGTCCATGTCAGCCAATACAGCCAAGCGACCGTAAATCCGGTGCCCGGCCCTATGTATTTGGCTGCATAGGTGTGAAAGGCGCCGGTCACAGGCATGGCGACTGACAGCTCACCGAGGCATAGCATGACAAGGTAGACGATGCCGGCCCCGACTAAGTAGGCAAGTATCGTTCCGGCCGGGCCTGCTTGCTGAATGGTATAACCAGAGCTTAAAAACAGCCCGGTTCCGATGACACCTCCCAAGGAAAGCATAAAGAGGTGCCGGCTTTTCATACTTCTCTGAAAGGTTGTCTCATTCTTGTTGTGGGCAGCGTTCATCTTTTTCCAACTTTCTATCGGCGATTTATTTCCTTCCTAATAAAAAATCTCATGTCAGGAAGTGACACGAGACTCCGGCGAACCGGCTTTAAGTTAGAATATACAAACTATTCCGATAAGTCAAGTTGTTTTTAAAGAGCGGGCCCAAGCCGCAATTTCTTGAATATCTTCGGGTTTTGTCCGGCAGCAGCCGCCAATCAGCCTCGCTCCTTTTTCATGCCAGGTGCGGGCGCTCGCCCCGTAAGATTCTGCGCATGCTGCGCCGTTCCACGTTTTTGTTTCCGGATCATATTGCTCACCTGAATTCGGGTAGACAATGATCGGTTTTGACGTGTTCTTTTTTAACTCCTCTATCAAGGAAGGGATATGCTGAAGCGGCGTGCAGTTGATGCCGAGTGCTGCAATTTGGCGGTGTTCATCAAGCCATGATGCGCAGTCAGCTGCAGGTGTTCCGTCACTGATATGCAGGCCGTCTTTAGCACTGAAGCTGATCCATGCATACGTTTCAGGAAATTCCTTCAACAGCCGAACAATCGCTTTGGCTTCAGTCAGACACGGAATCGTTTCGCATGCCAAAACATCAGCTCCGGCTTCAATCAGCGCCTTCATCCGGGGGCGATGAAATTCAATCAGTTCATCTTCTGATATTGCGTAGTTGCCGCGATACTCAGACCCGTCTGCAAGATAAGCGCCATAAGGGCCTATAGAAGCCGCAATGATCGGTTTTGGCCGATTCAAACGGTTCTCTTCAAGCGACCAAAATTCATCACGTGCTTCAGCTGCGATGCTGACGGACAACTCGATGAGCCGGCGTGCTTCCGCTTCGCTCAGCCCGCGTGCGGCAAAGCCTTCAAATGTAGACTGATAGCTGGCAGTGATTGTACAATCGGCGCCTGCCGCGAAATAATCAGTATGAACTTGTTTAATCAGATTTGGCTCTTCCATCAGGATTTTTGCCGACCACAGACTGTCGTTCAAGTCACAGCCCTTGCGTTCAAGCTCGGTCGCCATGGCGCCGTCTAGCACAATAAGCGGGACTGTATCTAGTATGTGTTGGATAGGATTCATAGAATGTACCGATGCCTTCTTTCAGATTTTTTAAAAAGATATGAAAATCGTAATGGAGGCTTACGTGTTTGTCAATAAACGCAAATAGAGAAAGGTGTTCAGCCCATATGTCTGAACACCTCTTTTTTATGATATTTGTTTGTTGTGTGAGTCTGACGATGTATCAGAAAGCGGCCAGCATTCAATGCCGTTGTGGTTTTTGAGCACATCTTTATAGAAGACCGGATCTTTGCCAGCTTTTTTCTGGCGTGTATAGTCCTTCAGCGCTGTAAAAACGACCTTTGATAATAAGAAAATTGCAATTAAATTCACGACGACCATCAAGCCCATGAACAAATCAGCAAGATCCCAGACGAGCTGGACTTTAGCGACACAGCCAAACACAATCATCGCCAGCACGCCGATACGGTAAACGAATATTAGTTTTTTGCTTTTGTTCAAAAAGCCAATATTGGTTTCGCCATAATAATAGTTTCCGATTAAAGCACAGAATCCGAATAACAAAATCAGAATGGCGAGAAAGCCTGATGCCCATGATCCGACATGGGAGCTTAGAGAGGCTTGTGTCAAGGCGATTCCGCTCAGACCCGGAGTATGATAGGCATCCGAAAACAGAATGATAAAGGCGGTGCTTGTACAAATGACCAGTGTATCAGTAAGCACACCAAAAGCTTGGATCAGCCCCTGTTTGACGGGATGGCTTGTTGTGGCGGTGGCAGCGGCATTCGGTGCGCTTCCCATTCCCGCTTCGTTTGAAAAGATTCCCCGTCTGACGCCTTGCATGAGTGCCGCGCCCAAAGCCCCACCGGCGGCCTGATCAAAACCAAACGCATTTTTCACGATTAGCGCAAGCACACCTGGCAGCTGCGTAATGTTGGTGAAAATGACGAAAAACGCAACTCCGATATACAGGACAGCCAATACGACGACAATGGATTCAGCCAGCTTTGCAATGCGCTTGACTCCGCCAAAAATAATCGTGCCGAATACAGCAATTAAAATGAGTCCCAATGTCAGGCGGTTTGTGCCAAACGCGTTTTCAAAGGCAAGGCTGACCGTATTGGATTGAACCGAGTTGAAGACGATACCGAACGATAAGGTGATTAACACAGCGAACAGCGCGCCCATCCACCTTTTGTTCAGCCCTTTTTCCATGTAATACGCAGGCCCGCCGCGGAAGCCGTTTACATCTTTTACTTTATAAATCTGAGCCAGTGTGCTTTCCACAAAGCTGGATGCTGATCCGATAATGGCGATAATCCACATCCAGAAGATTGCACCGGGCCCGCCGAGTGCAATGGCGATAGCAATGCCCGTAATATTTCCCGTTCCGACACGGGCTGCCATGCTGATGCAAAAGGCTTGAAACGGAGAAATGCTGTTTTTCGACCGGGAAGCAGCACCTTCTCTTAATACCCTGACCATTTCTTTCAGCATGCGAACCTGTAAAAACTTAAGCCTGAACGTAAAATAGATTCCCAGAGAAAGGAGCAAAACAATCAATAGCTTTGACCACAAAAGATCATTTGCAATACCGACGATATGTTCCAGGATTTGCTGCATACAATCACCTCTTTTTTCATATTTAAAAAATGCTGAGCTCCCATTCCTGCGCCATATGCTTCAGCAGCATACCGCCAGTGAGGCTGTTGCCGTATTCATCAATGGCAGGCCCGTAAATGCCGATGCCGCATCCGGATTGAAAAGGCTGTTCTCTTCTGGCGCTTGGAGGCACCAGCGCCATGATGCCGCCGGAGACGCCGCTTTTGGCCGGCACGCCGACAAACGCCGCATATTTGCCTGAAGCGTTGTACATGCCGCACGTCAGCATTAATGCCTTGGCCAATTTTGCCACATCTTTTGGAATCACCTGCTCGTGTCGAATCGGATGATACCCGTCATGAGCAAGGATCAGGCCGATCAACGCAATATCTTCTGTAGTGCTCTCCATAGCGCATTGCTTCAAGTACACCTCAAGTGTTTCTTCTACTTCAGCTTCTAAAAAGTTTGTTTCTTTTAAATAGTAGGCCAGCGCTCTGTTGCGGTGGGCGGTTTCCCATTCAGAACGGAATACTTCTTCATGAATTCTTGGCCGTTTTCCTATCAAAGTTTCCATCACCGAGTAAAGAAACTCGAGCTTTTCGTATGCAGATTCTCCGGGAAGGATCGAAGCGATGGTGAGGGCACCCGCGTTGATCATGGGATTGAAGGGCTTTCCCGGCTTGTTGATTTCGAGCCGAATGATTGAATTAAAGGCGTCACCTGTCGGCTCGACATCTACGCGGTCAAGCACATAGGGAATGCCGCGGCTCATGCAGGCGGCAATAAAGCTAATCACTTTTGAAATGCTTTGCATGGTAAAAGAGACGTTCCAGTCGCCGGCGTGTATCATCGTTCCATCAGGCTCCAATACACAGATGCCGAGCTGTGAATCATTGACTTTTCCTAAAGCGGGGATATAGTTTGCGCTTTGTCCATTGGCGGCAAAAGGGCGATAGTATTCAACCCAATCATGAAGCTGTAACGCCGGGTTTATGTCTTTCTGGTGCTCTTTTATCAATTCTTTCATCGAATTCCTCCTCACTGATTTTTTTCTTAAAGGACTGAGGTGTATCAAAACGAAGGCTAAGGGGGCGTTAAACGCTTTCATAATAGCGGAAGGTATAATTACTGTATAATGGAGACTACAGAATCATACAAAATACGACAAAAACATTTTGAAAATAAGCAGTAAGATTTATAAAAACCTCATGTTCTGGGTCAAAAGCAATTTGCAGGTTTTCTCCCGATTCCCCAAAATAAAAAGCGAGGATGTGATCAACATAAAACTGGAACGGTTTATTGAAAAAGACGGATATATACTGGCCCTCATGCTGATTACGGTGCCGCTGGCCGGTGAACTGAAATTTTATCCCCTCAATGAAGAATTCCGGGTCAGCTTTGGGGCACCGGTTTTTTTCTTCTTTTTATCATTGTTGCGGCATGTGCCCGCTGTGCTGCCGGGTTTTCTGACTGGAGCGGCTGTTTTCATCTTTCGCGTCTTTCTGGAATTATGGGGCGGAGGACACAATGGGCTGACTCCGATTCTGTATGATCAAGCGTCTGGCTTTTTCTTTTATATGACTTACGCCTGTCTGTTTTCCATATTAAAGGCCAATCGTTTCCGTGAACGGCCGATTATGCTCGGTTTCATTGGGTTTATGATTGAAGTTGTGTCAGATTGTGTCGAGCTAACTGTGCAATTTCTCATTTTTCATACGGTTGTCACGCCTGAGAAAATCACTGACATTGCGGTGATTGCGATTTCTCACACATTTATTGTGATGAGCTTTTATAGTGTGCTGAAGCTGTATGAAACACAATCGAGAGAAAAACAGACAAGGCAGCAGCACGAGCACATGCTGATGATCGTTTCCAATTTATATGAAGAAACGGTGCACCTAAAAAAGACATTGAAAACGACAGAGAAAGTGACAAACGATTCGTATCAGCTCTATCGGGAAATGAAGGGCAAGGATGTTCAGCTGAGCGGCAGAATCCTGAGACTGGCCGGAGAGATTCATGAAGTGAAAAAGGACAACCAGCGGATATTCGCAGGGCTTTCAAAACTGATTTCGAATGAGAGTTTGAGAGATTATATGAGGGCTTCTGATTTGCTGCAGCTCGTGATTCGAATGAATGAAAAGTACGCTGAAGCACTAGGGAAGCAGATTGATTTTTACTGCTCGATCGAGGGAGAGCATGACGAATATCACGTATTTATCGTGCTTTCGATCATTAATAATCTAACAGCAAATGCGGTAGAGGCTATGGATGAAGAGGGAATGGTCAGCCTGAGGCTCCGTAAGCCAAATGAGAGTATGGTAGAATTCCAGGTGGAAGACAATGGCCCCGGGATTTCCGAGAAAATCGGAGACATTGTGTTTGACCCGGGCTTTACTTCAAAATATGACGAATTTGGCACGCCTTCTACGGGTATCGGACTTTCCTACGTAAAGGAAATCGTGACAGAGCTAGAAGGGGATATCACGTTTGATAATCAGCAGCGGGGAGTGGTGTTTGCCATCAGGCTGCCTGTCCGGCATTTGATTCAGAAAGGGTGAACCAAAAGCTATGCGTTTTTTTATTGCAGATGATGACCGTGCGGTGCGGTCAATTTTAAGGCAGATCATTGAGGACGAAGATCTCGGGGAAGCTGCTGGTGAAGCAGACGACGGAAGCCAAGTGGAAGGGCATATGCTGCAATTTAAGCAGATTGATATTTTATTAATCGATCTGTTAATGCCCGGAAGAGACGGCATTGAGACGATTCGTCAGATCCAGAATACGTACTCCGGCAAAATCGTAATGATCTCTCAAGTGGAGGCGAAGGAAATGGTCGGGGAAGCGTACTCGCTCGGCATCGAATATTTTATCCATAAGCCGATTAACCGCATTGAAATTGTCACGGTTCTCCAAAAGGTGAAGGAGCGGATCGAGCTTGAACACTCGATTGGAGCCATTCAGCATTCTCTAAGCCGGCTTGTCAATCGGACTGAACGGAAAGCGCGTCCCCAGCAGAAGAGTGACAGCGGTTTAAAAGAGGCAGGAACATTCCTGTTGTCCGAGCTGGGCATGATGGGAGAAGGCGGCGCACATGATCTCATGGCGGTCCTGCAGTATTTAGCAGAACACGAGCAATCCGAGCCGCACGAAAAACAAAGCCCTTCGCTAAAACAAATATTCACCCAAGTAGCGGTACGGAAGCTGGGGACAGGAGCCTCACAGACGGAAGTCAATCGCGAAATGAAAGCCTCGGAGCAGCGTATCCGCAGAGCGATTATTCATTCGCTGCACCATTTTGCTTCACTGGGCACAACTGATTTTTCGAATCCAAAATTTGAAACCTATGCATCGAAATTCTTTGATTTTCCGGTTGTCAGCCAGAAAATGAAAGAACTCCAATCCAAGGATGCAAAACCCCTTGCACCTGCTAGAATAAATATGAAAAAATTCATCCACGTGTTTTTTTTGGAAGCAAAGCTTTTGCATGAGACGATGAAACAAAGAAGGATATAAACCAAACAGCCGGCTGACCAGGCTGTTTTTTTGCTGCGCAGAATCCCGGCCGGACAGTGATTTACCGCTTTTTTATAAAATATCAGAAAATAAAGATATTGACTTATTGTTTATTTGTCTTACAATTAAACAAAAGGATATATGGGAAGGAGCGGATGTGAAAGAAAAATTAATAAAAGCGCTTACAGATAGAGGCCGTATACACAAATAACAGGAGGTTATGTTGATGAGCCGTATCAGAAAAGCACCCGCTGGAATTTTAGGTTTTCCGGTTGCTCCTTTTAACACACAAGGAAAACTGGAGGAAGAAGCTCTTTTTCAAAACATTGAGTTTTTGCTGAATGAGGGCTTGGAAGCGATATTTATCGCTTGCGGGTCTGGTGAATTCCAATCTCTCAGCCAGAAGGAATATGAGCAAATGGTGGAAGTCGCAGTCTCGGCAGCCGGAGGAAAGGTGCCGGTCTACACGGGGGTGGGCGGCAACCTCAGCACAGCGCTTGATTGGGCGCAGCTGTCGGAGAAAAAAGGCGCCGACGGCTACTTGATTCTGCCTCCGTATTTGGTGCATGGCGAACAGGAGGGGCTGTACCAGTATGCGAAAACGATTATTGAAAGCACTGACTTGAACGCGATTCTTTATCAGCGCGATAACGCAGTTCTCTCTGTTGAACAGATCAAACGTCTGACCGAATGTGAACAGCTTGTCGGTGTCAAAGACGGGGTAGGAAATATGGATTTGAATATCAATCTCGTCTATACGATCGGCGACCGCTTGGGATGGCTCAACGGAATGCCGATGGCTGAAGTGACGATGCCGGCTTATCTGCCGATCGGGTTCCACTCTTACTCTTCAGCGATTTCAAATTATATCCCGCATATTTCGCGAATGTTCTATGATGCATTGAAAAACGGAAATGACGAGCTTGTGAAGGAACTCTATCGGCATGTGATTCTGCCGATCAACGACATTCGCAAACAACGAAAAGGCTACGCCGTATCCTTGATTAAAGCCGGTATGGAAATCATGGGTTTGAATGTAAGGAATACAGCCAGACCGCCTGTCGGCCCGGTTGAAAAAGATCATTATCAGCAATTGGAAGCAATTTTGAAGCAGGCGGCTGACCGTTTTCCGAAAAAAGCCGCGACGGTTTGACCAGAAAAAACACGAAAGGGGCAATGGGCATGTCTGTGATCACGGAACAAAACACGTACCTCAACTTTATTAACGGAGAGTGGGTTAAGTCTCAATCAGGCGATATGGTCAAAGTCGAAAACCCTGCCGATGTGAATGATATTGTCGGATATGTACAGAATTCAACGGCTGAAGATGTGGAACGTGCCGTCACCGCCGCCAATGAAGCCAAAACGGCTTGGAGAAAGCTGACGGGTGCCGAGCGCGGCCAATACTTATACAAAACAGCGGATATCATGGAGCAGCGCTTGGAGGAAATCGCCGCCTGTGCAACGCGTGAAATGGGTAAAACATTGCCGGAAGCGAAGGGAGAAACAGCCCGGGGGATTGCCATTCTGCGCTATTACGCCGGAGAGGGCATGCGAAAAACGGGTGACGTCATTCCGTCTACTGACAAAGACGCGCTCATGTTTACCACCCGTGTTCCGCTCGGTGTGGTCGGTGTGATTTCTCCGTGGAACTTCCCAGTGGCGATTCCGATTTGGAAAATGGCGCCGGCATTGGTATACGGCAATACCGTTGTCATCAAACCGGCGACAGAAACAGCTGTGACATGCGCGAAGATCATTGCCTGCTTTGAGGAAGCGGGGCTCCCGGCAGGGGTCATCAATTTGGTGACAGGCCCGGGTTCTGTTGTCGGGCAGGGGCTTGCTGAGCATGACGGTGTAAACGCCGTTACGTTTACCGGTTCAAATCAAGTCGGAAAAATCATCGGGCAAGCCGCTTTAGCGAGGGGAGCCAAATATCAGCTTGAGATGGGCGGCAAAAACCCTGTCATCGTAGCTGATGACGCTGACCTTGAAGCTGCGGCAGAAGCTGTCATAACGGGGGCCTTCCGTTCAACCGGCCAGAAATGCACCGCGACAAGCCGTGTCATCGTACAAAGCGGAATTTACGAGCGCTTTAAAGAAAAACTGCTCCAGCGCACAAAAGATATTACAATCGGAGACAGCTTAAAAGAGGATGTCTGGATGGGACCGATAGCCAGCAAGAATCAGCTTGATAACTGCCTGTCATACATTGAGAAAGGCAAACAGGAGGGCGCTTCCCTTTTAATAGGAGGAGAAAAGCTGGAGAACGGAAAGTATCAAAACGGCTATTATGTTCAGCCTGCCATCTTTGACAATGTGACATCTGAGATGACAATTGCCCAGGAGGAAATTTTCGGTCCGGTGATCGCCTTGATCAAGGTGGACTCGATAGAGGAGGCGCTGAACATCGCCAATGATGTGAAGTTCGGTTTAAGTGCATCCATCTTCACGGAAAACATCGGCCGAATGCTTTCTTTCATTGATGAAATCGATGCCGGGCTGGTTCGGATCAATGCAGAAAGCGCAGGTGTTGAGCTGCAGGCGCCTTTTGGCGGCATGAAGCAGTCGAGCTCCCACTCCCGAGAACAGGGTGAGGCAGCGAAGGACTTTTTCACAGCGATCAAAACTGTTTTTGTGAAGCCGTAATGGTGCTGGAAAGAGGCGTGCGTCTCTTTCCCGGTTTATCACAACCAGCATATGATTCTCTACTTTGAAAAGGAGAAGATACTATGAAAAAAGACTTTGCGAGTGTTACTCCGGCGGGCAAAAAAACGTCCGTGCGCTGGTTCATCGTGTTTATGCTGTTTCTTGTGACCTCTATTAACTACGCGGATCGAGCGACGCTTTCCATCACCGGAGATTCCGTCCAGCACGATTTGGGATTGGACTCGGTCGCCATGGGATATGTCTTTTCTGCCTTTGGCTGGGCCTATGTCATCGGACAGCTTCCGGGCGGCTGGCTGCTGGACCGTTTTGGTTCAAAGACTATCATTGCGTTAAGCATCTTTTTCTGGTCGTTTTTTACGTTGCTGCAAGGGGCGATTGGCTTTTTCTCCGCCGGCACAGCGATTATCCTGCTGTTTGCACTGCGTTTTCTGGTTGGTTTATCAGAAGCGCCTTCATTTCCCGGAAACGGCAGAGTTGTTGCCTCATGGTTTCCAAGCTCCGAGCGCGGGACAGCTTCAGCCTTTTTTAATTCAGCACAATACTTCGCAATCGTCATTTTTTCTCCTTTAATGGGCTGGCTTACCCACTCTTTCGGCTGGCATTCCGTTTTCGTTGTCATGGGTATTGCAGGCATTCTTCTGGCTGTCATCTGGCTAAAAACGGTGTATGAACCGAAAAAACATCCGAAGGTTAATGAAGCTGAGCTTGCGTACATCGAACAGGGCGGCGGGCTGATTTCCATGGATGACAGTAAAAGCAAACAAGAAACAGAATCGAAATGGCCGTATATCAAACAGCTGTTAACGAACCGCATGCTGATTGGCGTGTACATCGCGCAATACTGTATTACGACTCTCACCTATTTCTTTCTCACATGGTTTCCGGTATATTTGGTTCAGGCCCGCGGCATGTCTATTCTTGAAGCTGGGTTTGTCGCTTCCCTGCCGGCGCTGTGCGGATTTG
Source organism: Bacillus sp. FJAT-14266 (assembly GCF_001719225.1). Classification (NCBI taxonomy): domain Bacteria; kingdom Bacillati; phylum Bacillota; class Bacilli; order Caryophanales; family Bacillaceae; genus Bacillus; species Bacillus sp. FJAT-14266. Next base: position 4,001,532 of record NZ_CP017072.1, on the reverse strand, counting down.
CCGGCGGCGTGCTTGGGGGCATTGTGTCAGACATCTTGCTCAAAAAAGGCCGTTCACTGACCTTTGCAAGAAAAGTGCCAATCATTGCCGGCATGCTGCTGTCTTGCAGTATGATTGTCTGCAACTACACAGATTCAGCATGGCTCGTCGTTATCATTATGTCGCTCGCGTTTTTCGGAAAAGGCTTCGGCGCACTGGGTTGGGCTGTCGTGTCGGACACGTCTCCGAAAGAATGTGCAGGATTAAGCGGCGGTTTGTTCAACACTTTCGGCAATATTGCCTCAATTACAACACCGATTATTATCGGATACATTGTCAATGCCACTGGATCTTTCAATGGCGCGCTTGTGTTTGTCGGAGCTAACGCGATTGCGGCGATCCTCAGCTATTTGCTGCTGGTCGGGCCGATCAAACGGGTCGTGTTAAAGAAACAAGAACAAGACCCCGATCAATCGTTGCCTGTCTAATATTTAAGAAAGCGCTTTATAAAGGGAGGAAAATGCATGAGTTCACCGATACAAGAGCAGGTTCAAAAAGAGAAAAGATCGAATATTCCCTCAATTACTGAAATGAAGGTGATTCCTGTTGCGGGACATGACAGCATGCTGCTGAATCTAAGCGGAGCACACAGCCCGTTTTTTACCCGGAATATCGTAATCTTAACGGACAGCAGCGGAGATCAGGGAGTCGGCGAGGTGCCTGGCGGAGAGCATATTCGGCGCACACTGGAGCTGTCAGAGCCGCTTGTTGTCGGAAAATCTATCGGTGCGTACCAAGCGATATTGCAAACGGTCAGAAAGCAGTTTGGCGATCAGGACAGGGGAGGGCGAGGAAACCAGACGTTTGATTTGCGCACCACTGTGCACGCCGTCACCGCACTGGAAGCGGCTTTGTTAGATTTGCTTGGAAAGTTTCTTCAGGAACCGGTCGCGGCTTTATTGGGCGAAGGGAAGCAGCGTGATGAAGTAAAAATGCTCGGTTACCTCTTTTACATCGGCGACCGAAAGCGGACGACCTTGCCGTATCAAAGCGATGAGCAGTCAGATTGTGCGTGGTTCCGTCTGCGCCATGAGGAAGCGCTGACGCCGGAGGCCATTGTGCGTCTTGCCGAATTCGCACAGGAGCGCTATGGCTTTCAGGATTTCAAGTTGAAAGGCGGGGTGCTGCGGGGAGAAGAGGAAATCGAAGCTGTTACCGCATTATCGAAACGTTTTCCAGAGGCAAGGATCACTCTTGATCCGAACGGGGCATGGTCATTAGAGGAAGCTATTGCATTATGCAAAGGAAAGCAAGATGTGCTCGCGTATGCGGAAGATCCGTGCGGGGATGAGAATGGCTACTCCGCTCGTGAAGTAATGGCTGAATTCCGCCGCGCGACAGGGCTTCCGACTGCGACAAATATGATTGCGACTGACTGGCGGGAAATGGGTCACGCGATTCAGCTCCACGCGGTCGATATACCGCTGGCTGATCCGCATTTTTGGACGATGCAAGGGTCGGTGCGGGTTGCGCAAATGTGCCATGATTGGGGTTTGACATGGGGCTCGCACTCCAACAACCACTTTGATATTTCCCTTGCGATGTTTACCCATGTGGCAGCAGCGGCTCCGGGGCGGATCACGGCGATTGATACCCATTGGATCTGGCAGGACGGGCAGCGATTAACGAAACAGCCTTTTGAGATTTCTTCTGGCTGTGTCAAGGTGCCGGATAAGCCTGGACTAGGCGTCGATATTGATATGGAACAAGTGGAAAAAGCGCATGAGATCTATTGGAAAATGAATTTAGGCGCACGGAATGACGCGATCCCAATGCAGTTCCTGATCAGCAACTGGGAATTTGACCGGAAGCGTCCATGTCTTGTGCGATAAGTTTGATTGTAAATATTGTCATATCCGCTATTTTGTCTTACAATTGAACAACTGAAGGGAGAGTTGTTCGTGTACGAAGGTTTAGAAGATTTGAAAGTCGATACAGTCAATCGGAAAACATTAGCCAAGCAGGTCATCGAACGGATTGTCCATTTATTATCGAGCGGACAGTTGAGGGCCGGAGACAAATTGCCGACAGAAATGGAACTGATGGACATTTTGCATGTCAGCAGGCCGGTGCTACGGGAAGCACTCAGTTCACTTGAAACGCTGGGCGTCATTACGAGAAAAACACGAGGGGGCACATATTTCAACGATAAAATCGGCATGCAGCCATTTTCCGTCATGCTTGCTTTGGCCACTGATAATCTTCCGGCTATCATTGAAGCGCGGATGGCGCTAGAACTCGGACTCGTGACAATTGCCGCGGAAAAAATCAATGAGGAAGAGCTTCAGCGTTTGCAGAAGACGATCGACGATATTGCCAACAGCACTGACAATCATTATGGTGAAGCGGATAAAGAGTTCCATCGAATTATTGCGTTAAGCGCCAATAACCCCGTCGTTGAAGGGATGATTCAGTCCCTGCTGATCACCCATGCGAAAATTGACAGCCAAATTCCGTACAGGGAGAGAGATGTAACGGTCGAATATCACAAAAAAATCTACGACGCCCTTGCCAAAAGAGATCCGTACAAAGCACATTACCACATGTATGAACATCTGAAATTTGTCCGTGACAAAATTCTAAAAGGAATGGATGATAAATAATGGTGAGCAACCGCAGTTGAAACGTAAGAGCTGCGGTTTTTTTAAAACCAATTTAGAAAACGCTTACTAAGTTATGAGGAGTGATTTTCATATGGCGATGAACCTCAGGAAGAACCAAGCGCCCCTTTACATCAAAGTGCATGAAATAGATAACACCGCGATTATTGTAAATGATGGAGGACTGCCAAAGGGCACTGTTTTCTCATGCGGGCTCGTACTTGAAGAGGATGTTCCTCAAGGCCATAAGGTGGCCCTCACCGATCTTAATCAAGGGGACGAGATCGTGCGTTACGGAGAGGTGATCGGATTTGCTGATGAGACGATCAAACGCGGGAGCTGGATACGGGAAGCCCTCGTGAGAATGCCCGCTCCTCCGGCGTTAGACGATCTTCCTCTCGCAAACAGGGTGCCGCAGCCGCGCCCGCCTCTTGAAGGCTACACGTTTGAAGGATACCGGAATGCGGATGGCAGTGCGGGGACAAAAAATATCCTCGGCATCACGACAAGTGTTCAATGTGTTGTTGGCGTTTTGGATTATGCAGTCAAACGAATAAAAGAAGAGCTGTTGCCGAAATACCCAAATGTCGATGACGTTGTGCCGCTGCATCATCAATACGGATGCGGCGTGGCGATCAATGCGCCCGACGCTGTCATTCCGATCCGCACGATTCAAAATCTTGCGAAGCATCCGAACTTCGGCGGAGAAGTAATGGTCATCGGATTGGGATGTGAAAAGCTCCTCCCGGAAAGAATTGCCTCCGAAAATGATGATGACATTCTATCGCTCCAGGATCACCGAGGTTTTGCGGCGATGATCCAATCCATTTTGGAAATGGCGGAGGAACGGTTAATCAGGCTGAACAGCAGAACCCGGGTGTCATGCCCTGTTTCGGATCTGGTTATCGGCCTGCAATGCGGCGGCAGTGATGCGTTTTCCGGCGTGACGGCGAACCCTGCCGTGGGGTATGCGGCTGATTTATTGGTTCGCGCAGGTGCAACGGTTTTGTTTTCTGAAGTGACAGAGGTGCGGGATGCCATTCATTTATTAACGCCGCGGGCTGTCAGTGAAGAGGTCGGACAATCACTGATCAAAGAGATGAAGTGGTATGACAGCTATCTTCGGCGGGGAGACGCAGACCGAAGCGCAAACCCGTCACCAGGCAATAAAAAAGGCGGATTATCCAATGTGGTGGAAAAAGCGTTAGGCTCGGTAGCGAAATCAGGCACAAGCCCCATCTCCGGCGTGCTCGGCCCTGGTGAAAGAGCAGAGCAAAAAGGCCTGCTGTTCGCGGCGACACCGGCAAGCGATTTTGTGTGCGGCACCCTGCAGCTGGCTGCGGGCATGAATCTGCAGGTGTTTACGACAGGAAGGGGAACACCATACGGCCTGGCTGCTGCGCCGGTGCTGAAAGTATCGACGCGGCATTCCTTATCAGAGCATTGGGCTGATTTAATCGATATCAATGCCGGCCAAATCGCGACAGGAGAGGCCAGTATCGAAGACGTAGGCTGGGAAATCTTCAGAACGATTTTGGATGTGGCAAGCGGCCGAAAACAAACGTGGGCAGACCGTTGGGGCCTTCATAATGATTTGTGCTTGTTTAATCCTGCTCCAGTGACTTGATTCATTTTTTTATAGCGATTAGATGGAATATGATGTAAAATACAATTAACGTATAGGAAACGGAGGGGTTACAGCATGGCATTCATTAGATTCCGAGTGACACGAATTCAATAGTGAGCAACTCTCGCCTGAATGCGGGAGAATCGGGATGAATCCGCCTATGTATGAGCCCTTATATGGTTATTAAAAAAGAGGGTGGCGATGCCTGCCTTCTTTTTTCTGCCTCCAAACATCCCCTCTCTCTCCTTCAGGGCGGAGCATGAGAAAGGGGAAATGGGATGACAAACCTTACCGAAAAACAGATGATCACTGAGATTGTCGGGCTTGCACGCAGCCAAGGTTTGACGGTTCATTCTGAGAACGCGCAATTGAATGAAACCGGAATGGACTTTCAAGTTGTATTTGCCAAGGACGACACAGGTATGCCATGGGTGCTGCGAAAACCGCGGCGAAGTGATGTTGTGGAAAGAGCATCTGCAGAAGGCATAACGCTTGCCTTTCTCCGCGCGAATCTGACTGCTGATGTGCCGGATTGGAGAATTCATACACCGGAATTGATCGCTTACCCAATGTTAAAAGGAACGCCGGCTGCTGGAATTGACTTGGAACAAAAGCAATATGTATGGAATATGGATCATCAGCCGCCGTCAGACGACTTTGTCCGCACACTTGCTGGCATACTGGCTGAATTACATGGCACGGATCAAATATCTGCTGGGCAATCCGGAATAGAAGTGATAAGGCCAGAAGATTTCAGGCAAATGACAGCAGACTCTATGGTTGATGTGAAGAATAAGCTTGGCGTATCTACGACGCTTTGGGAAAGATGGCAAAAGTGGATAGATGATGATGCATACTGGCCGGGTTTCTCTTCTTTGATACACGGCGATCTCCACCCGCCGCATATCCTTATCGATCAAAATGGACGTGTCACAGGACTTCTGGATTGGACAGAAGCGAAGGTTGCTGACCCAGCCAAGGATTTTGTTCTTTATCAAACCATTTTCGGAGAAAAAGAAACTGCCCGTTTGCTTGAATACTATGATCAAGCAGGCGGCCGAATATGGGCAAAAATGCAGGAACACATTTCAGAGATGCAGGCGGCGTATCCGGTGGAAATCGCCAAGCTAGCTCTGCAAACACAGCAGGAGGAACACATCAATATGGCGCTGGAAGCACTTGGTGTAACATCGGATTAAGAATTGACTTCGTTTCATGAACCGAGTATTATAAACTCTACAAATAATAGAACGGATTAACAATCGTGAGGAAGAGCAAGTACGCATCAGAATGGAGGTTCAGAGAGTCGGTGGCAGGTGTGAACCGATCCTCCCCTGATGCCGAATGGGCTTCTGAATTGCTTTGCTGAACGGATAGTAGGCGATGCCGGGTTTCTCTCCCCGTTACCAAGAGAGGAGTATCGAAACATAGGTTTTCTGTACTTAGAGTGAACGGCTGTATAGCTGTTAATAAAGGTGGTACCACGAGACCCTCGTCCTTTGCATAGGACGGGGGTTTTTGTGTTTCTTAAAGGAGGTGACGGCCAATGGACGATGGCTGGTGGTGGCATAGCAGATGAGTTAGAAAGGAGGATATCAAATGGTCATTGCAACTGATGATCTTGAGGTCGCATGTCCTAAATGTGAAAGAGCGGGAGAAATCGAAGGAACACCTTGCCCGGCCTGCAGCGGAAAAGGTGTTATTCTGACTGCTCAAGGATATACGCTTCTGGATTTTATCCAAAAGCATTTGAATAAGTAAAGGAGAAAAGCTGAGCTGAGATGAGAGCAGAAGAGCAGAGTAAGATTCGTGAGGCCGCAGCAGGTACGATTTTTTTGCTGATCGGAACAGTTTGTTTTGCGTCTAAATCGATTTGGATAAAATGGGCATACCAAATGGGTGCTGAGCCAGATGCCGTGCTGCTATACAGGCAGCTGCTGGCTGTTCCGCTGTTTTGGCTGATTTTTTTAATATACCGTCCTCCAATGCCAGACGGTAAGAAAAAAGGAGACCTATGGAAGGCTTGTGGCGCGGGAGTGTTTTGTTTTTTTCTGTCTCCCTTGCTTGATTTTATCGGGCTGAACCATGTATCCGCAATGGTTGAACGTATATTGCTGATGAGCTATCCGTTGTTTGTGTTTGGATTCACCGCGTGTCGTGACCGGAAAATGTCCTCAATTCAGGACCTTTTCGCAGTTCTGGCGGTCATGTTTGGGCTTTTCTTGGCGCTGGGCGGCTGGAATGCTGAGCTTTTCCAGGCGAATATGATTGGAGCTGTATTCATTTTGTTATCTTCGGCCGTCTATGCTGGTTATCTTGTCCTTTCCGGGCATCTCGTCCATCAAATCGGGGGGGATCCGTCTCAATGCATACGGGATGACAGCTGCTGGAGCTGCCATGATGCTTTACACAGGGATCAAATCGGCGGCTGGCATGAATACGCCAATGGCAGCATATCCGCTTTCTATGTATGGTTTGTTCGCGGTAATTGCAGTCGTTACCACAGTGATTCCATTTGTGCTAATGCTTGAGGGCATAAAACGAATCGGGGCACAGCGAGCCGCCGCCATTTCAATGGCAGGGCCTATCCTGACGATTTTCTATGGAGCTTTATTTCTCGGTGAACGGCTCGGGCTCATTCAAGTCATTGGATGCGGTGCCGTATTTTTTGTCATTACGGGCATGGAATACAGGAAGCTGAAAATAGGAAAAAAAGAATAATTTTTATAAAACACACACGTTTTTCAATTACAATAAGTGTAATTACGTGTGTGTTTTTTGATTTTGTAAAGGTTAGGTGAGAAGATGCAGCGCATATTGCTTGTAGAAGACGACCACTCAATCAGTGAAATGGTGGATCATTATTTAACAAAAGAAGGCTTTGGAATTGTGCATGCTTTGGACGGAGAAGAGGGCATCCGGCTGTTTCAGCAGGATTCATACGATTTGGTCCTCCTTGATATCATGCTCCCGAAGCTGAACGGCATGGATTTTCTGAAAATCATCCGGGAAAAAAGCAATATACCGGTCTTAATGATTTCGGCAAAAGACGGAGATGTGGATAAGGCATTGGGACTGGGTTTTGGGGCGGATGATTATATCGCCAAACCGTTTTCGATGATTGAGCTGACAGCCAGAGTAAAAGCCGCGATACGGCGGGCGACGCAATATTCGGCAGAGGAGCCGGCTGTGAATAAGGTGATCCGGATTCACCAGCTTGCGATAGATATAGACAATGTTTCCGTTTTGAAAAACGGAGAGCCGCTCCAGCTGACGTCAACAGAATGGCAGCTGCTGTGCTTATTTGCATCAAATCCTAAAAAAGTGTTTACGAAAGAACAAATCTACCGTTCCGTTTGGAATGAAGAGTACTTTGATGATCAGAACATCATTAACGTACATATGCGGCGGCTCAGAGAAAAGATTGAGGATGACCCCTCCTCCCCTCAATATATTAAAACGCTATGGGGCATCGGTTATAAATTAGGAGAGTTTTAGAATGACAGTGCTATGGGTGGCCGCTGTCATCGCTCTGGCGTGTCTGAATGTGATTCAATTCATAATGAAAAAGAAGCGGGACGGGAATCTGGCTTACACGGCTGACCAGCTTAGCTACATGCTCAGCCGGGATTCGGCAGGACAAATTTTGCTTCCTACAGACGATCATGCGCTCAAAGACTTGCTTGTTAACATTAATCTTTTCGTTGAGAATCGTCAGCAGATCAGCGCCCAATTTGCCAAAACAGAGCAATCCATGAAGCGGATGCTGACCAATATGTCGCACGACCTGAAAACGCCGTTAACGGTCATTCTCGGTTATATCGAAGCCATTCAAAGTGACCCGAACATGCCGGAAGAAGAGCGGGAAAGATTGTTGGGGAAGCTCCGCCAGAAAACAAATGAACTTATTCAGATGATCAATTCCTTTTTTGATTTAGCGAAATTAGAATCTGAAGATAAAGAGATCCCGATCACCAAAGTACATATGAACGACATATGCAAACGAAATATCCTGCACTATTATGACGTTGTTCAGTCAAAAGGCTTTCAAGCAGCCATCGATATACCGGATACGCCGGTGTATGCGCAGGCGAATGAAGAGGCTCTGGACAGAATCCTGCAAAACCTATTGTCCAATGCGATTCAATATGGCGCGGCCGGCAAGTTAATCGGACTGACGCTGTCTTATGATGAGAGGAACATCGCCATCACCGTATGGGATCGCGGAAAAGGGATTAGTGAAACCGATCAGCAGCGGGTGTTTGAGAGGCTGTACACACTTGAAGAATCCAGAAATAAAGCATTTCAAGGAAGCGGTCTCGGTTTAACCATCACGAAACGGCTTACAGAAAAAATGGGAGGCACCATATCCGTTCAAAGCAAGCCGTACGAAAGGACTGCATTTACGATTACATTGAAACGCATGACATATTAATCGTAAGAATTTCTTAAGGTTTGAGAAATAAAAATGACAGGGCTCGCCGCTACAATAGAAAACAGGAAAAGAGAGGGAAGGAGAAACAAAGTTGACTTATATCGTACAAACAAACGGGCTGACCAAAACGTATCAGGGCATAGAGGTCGTATCCAATGTCAGCATGCATATTAAAAAAGGTGAAATCTATGGCTTTCTCGGCCCGAACGGCGCGGGGAAAACAACCATTATGAAAATGCTGACGAGCCTTGTCAAACCGACAAGCGGTGAAATCATCATTCTTGGGAACAAGTTCACCCACACGTCATATGAGGTTCTGGGGAACATCGGCAGCATGATTGAATATCCGATTTTTTATGAAAACCTGACAGCTGAAGAAAATTTAGATCTGCATTGTGAATATATGGGATATCACAATAAAAAAGCCATACAAGAAGTGCTGGATATGGTGAATTTAAAACAAATCGACAAAAAACCCGTCAAAACCTTTTCCCTCGGGATGAAGCAGCGCCTTGGAATTGCGCGTGCCATCCTCACGAAGCCGGACCTGCTTATTCTGGATGAGCCGGTGAATGGTCTTGACCCTCTCGGCATTAAAAAGATCAGGCATTTGTTTCAAGTGCTGAGCAAAGAGTACGGTATGACGCTGCTGATCTCAAGCCACCTGCTGGGTGAAATCGAACAAATTGCGGACACGATCGGCGTCATTCGGGACGGCAGGCTGCTTGAAGAGGTATCAATGGAGGATGTCAGGGGCCAGAACACTGAATACATCGAGCTTGTTACATCGAATCAGACAAGGGCATGCTTTGTGCTGGAGAAAGAGCTGCAATTAACCAACTTTAAAATATTAAATGAGAAAACGATTCGAATTTACGAGGCTGAAGCCTCTCAGGCTGCCATATCCAAAGCATTGATTTTAAATGATGTAGACATTGAATCAATGAACAAAAAGTATACGTCGCTGGAGGATTATTTTATCAAATTGATCAACGGCAATAGCATCAGTGCGTAAAGGAGGAGAGACACGTTGATGAATCTGATCAGAATCGAATTAAGAAAAATGAAAATGGGCTGGTATATCAGAGGTGCCCTTATTGCCAACGTGATCATTATGGGTTTTATGTGGCTGATCAGTTATTCCGAAAAAGCCGATGGCGGGGTTTCGTTCCAAAGTACGGATGAAGCATTCCTCATCATCGGCACCTTCGTCAGAGCGGTATTTATCGTATTTGGCGCTGTGCTGATCGTAAAATTGGTGATTTCGGAATATAAAAACAAAACCATTCTTGTGATGTTCACGTACCCGATCAGCCGTAAAAAGCTGCTCACCGCTAAGCTCATGATCGCGGGCGGACTGACGTTTATCACGATTTTACTTTCAAATATACTCATAGCCGCCGGTTTCTTTTGGCTGAACTCGATCTACCATTTCATACCGGGAGAGCTTACTTCCAAGATCATTTCTCAACAGGCGGTCAAAATGGCGGTTTTCGCTTTTGGCGCCGCTGGAACCAGTTTAGTTCCCATCTTTTTTGGGATGCGTAGACACTCGGTTCCGGCGACCATCATTTCATCTGTAGTAATTGTGATGCTCATCAGCTCAACAAGTCCGGGCTTCTCGATTTCATCTGTTGTGTATATCCCGTTATCGTTAGCGGCATTCGGATTGTTCTTTTCCTACATGGCGATCAGGAATGCGGACAAGCAGGATGCGTAAACAAAGGCGCCCAATATGTATAAAAGGCCGATGCTGTCAGCATCGGCCTTTCCATTATGAGTCTGTTCTTGTTTCAAGATAATGCTTCTTGCCAATCTCTTTGCTCATCATATAGAAATGGAAGCAATATTCACCGATTGCCATGACAATCGCGCCGAATAAAGCCGCCAATGCAACTTCACCGCCAGTCATCCCCATAGAAAGCGGCATGCCCATCAGCCAGATCACGAGAAAGGCCAAACCAAAATCAGCCAAAGTTGCAATCATATTATTCCATTTCGGCAATACATAAAGATCGCCCAGTAAATAAGAAATAACCCCTAACACAATCGTCATTAGCAGCGTATCACCAAACGTGAACCCAAAGCCCAGACCAAGCACCAGATACAACACAATAATCGTCATAATACCTTTAATAGCGAGCGCTTTCACATGTGTCATTACAATTCCTCCTTTTGTCATTTGATTTGTTATGTATAATTCCTCAAATGTAAAAAGTTAAACCTTATTTCTTTTCGGAGACGGGTGCAAATCTGCTGGGGAGGGGTCAATGATGTGAATCAGGAATTGAGGCTGCGGCGCTTCGACAGCGGAAATGTGAAGCTTGTACTGCACCGGACGCTGCTTTGATGCCCAACAGCCCATTATGTTTGCTGTTTTTAGATGAATAAATTTAAAAACTTCTCCTGTCCCTCCGTCATCACTTCTGAAGTAATGAAATATGATGAAAAGAGATCAAGGGGAGGTGACGTGATGGCGGTCGTGAGAGCAACGAGTGCGGATGTCGATTTGATGGCAAGGCTGCTCAGAGCGGAAGCGGAAGGTGAAGGCAAGCAGGGGATGCTGCTTGTCGGCAACGTTGGAATTAATCGGCTGCGGGCGAATTGCTCAGATTTTAAAGGCCTCCGCACCATCAGGCAGATGATTTATCAGCCACACGCGTTTGAGGCTGTGACTCATGGATATTTTTATCAAAGAGCGCGGGATAGCGAGCGTGCCCTTGCACGCCGGTCGATTAATGGTGAAAGGCGCTGGCCTGCAAAATTTAGTTTATGGTACTTCAGGCCGCAGGGGGACTGTCCAGCCCAGTGGTATAACCAGCCGTTTGTGGCCAGATTTAAGTCACACTGCTTTTATCAGCCGACGGCGGAGACGTGTGAAAATGTATATAACACATTTTAGAGACAGGACACCGTTCAAATTGAACGGTGTTTTTCTTTGAAAAGATGCAATGCAAAATATTCCTGTGAGATAATCAAAGAAAAAAGAGCTGACGGAGATGACAGAATGGCAACAATTGACCTGCAAAAGAAAAGTGTAAAGATCGTACTGGAGAAAAAGCAGTTAACGAAGGTGACGGCTCGTGTTGGACTGGTTCTTGATATTACGGGATCGATGAGACCGCTCTACAAAAACGGGACGGTTCAAAATGTGGTGGAGCGGATTTTGGCAGTGGCTGATCAGTTTGATGATAACGGTTTGCTGGATGTATGGGTGTATGATAATGAATTTTCCCGATTAAAGCCAGTTTCAGAAAAGGATTTTTCGGGCTATGTCGATCGTGAAATTTTAAATAATGACCGCTTGCATAAATTCGGCAGAAATGATGAGCCGCCAGTCATGAAGGACGTGCTGCGCAAATATGTTACGGAGGAACCGAGCTCGTATCCTGCTTTCATTGTTTTTATCAATGACGGGGGCTGTAAAAAGTCAATCAAACCGATAATTGAAGCTTCTTCTGATAAACCGGTGTTCTGGCAGTTTGTCGGCATCGGAAACGGAAACTTTGATTTTCTCAATAAACTGGATACGTTAGAAGGGCGTGTCATTGATAACACGAACTTCCTGCATATCGAAGAGATTGACCGCATTTCTGATGATGAGCTTTATGATGCTCTGCTTGCTGAATTTCCATTTTGGCTGAAAGAAGCGAAGGAAAAAGGGATTGTAAGAGAACAAGAGCCTCCTGCTGAAAAGCCGAAAAAGAAGGGCTTTTTCAGCAGATTGTTTTCGAAATAACTGATAAAGAGCACTGAGTCATTCTGCGAAATGGCTCGGTGTTTTTGTTTTTTTAAGATCATGTGAAGAAAAATAGGCCGAATGGGCGGCTTGCAAACGACAGGATATGCAGAAAACGCGTCATTCAGCCAGCTTTCGGCATGTTTCAGCAGCAGGCTTGTGAGGGAAGACCTGTTTTTAATGTTCAGCGCTTACAATCAGTTCACACTTCTTCACAGTCGTTTAACAATGATTTCCTATAATGGAGACGATCAATGAGGAGAGAGGGGATCTTGAATGGCATACGACAGTCGTTTTGATGAATGGGTACAGAAACTGAAAGAGGAAAGCTTTCAAAACAATACGTTTGACCGCCGCAAATTTATTCAAGGAGCGGGGAAGATTGCAGGACTTTCTCTTGGATTAACGATTGCCCAGTCGGTTAGGGCCTTTGAAGTAAATGCTGCGCCTAAATTCTCAAGCTATCCGTTTACATTAGGGGTAGCGTCAGGTGATCCGCTTTCTGACAGTGTCGTGCTTTGGACACGTCTGGCACCAGATCCGCTGAATGGCGGGGGAATGCCGAAGCAAGCAGTGCCTGTCAAATGGGAGGTCGCAAAGGATGAGCATTTCCGCAAAATCGTAAGAAAAGGCACTGAAATGGCTAAACCAAGTCTTGCCCATTCCGTTCATGTGGAAGCGGACGGGCTTGAGCCAAACAAAGTGTACTATTACCGTTTCAAAACCGGTCATGAACTAAGCCCTGTCGGAAAAACAAAAACACTGCCTGCCCCTGGCGCCAATGTGCCGCAAATGACCTTTGCATTTGCTTCCTGCCAGCAATATGAGCACGGATATTATACGGCCTACAAGCATATGGCAAAGGAAAAGCTTGATCTTGTCTTCCATCTCGGTGATTACATATATGAATACGGCCCAAATGAATATGTATCAAAAACAGGCAATGTCCGCACGCACAACAGCGCGGAAATCATTACGCTGCAAGACTATCGGAACCGTCACGCTCAATACCGTTCTGACGCCAATCTTAAAGCTGCACATGCGGCATTCCCTTGGGTTGTAACTTGGGATGACCATGAAGTTGAAAACAACTATGCCAATAAAATACCTGAAAAAGGACAGTCGGTTGAAGCATTCGTGCTCCGCCGCGCGGCAGCATACCAGGCATACTATGAACATATGCCGCTCCGCATTTCCTCTTTGCCGAATGGCCCAGATATGCAGCTGTACCGGCACTTTACGTACGGAAACCTGGCGTCCTTCAATGTGCTTGATACCCGCCAGTACAGGGACGACCAAGCCAATAACGACGGCAATAAGCCGCCTTCTGATGAATCGCTCAATCCGAATCGGACCCTGCTTGGAAAAGAACAGGAGCAGTGGCTCTTCAACAATTTGGGCAGCTCGACAGCCCACTGGAATGTGCTGGCGCAGCAGATTTTCTTTGCCAAGTGGAATTTCGGGACAAGCGCAAGCCCGATCTACAGCATGGATTCGTGGGACGGCTACCCGGCTCAGCGCGAACGGGTGATCAATTTCATTAAAAGCAAAAATCTGAATAATGTTGTCGTACTGACAGGTGATGTACACGCAAGCTGGGCATCGAATTTGCATGTCGATTTCGAGAAGACAAGTTCAAAAATATTCGGAGCCGAATTTGTCGGAACCTCGATCACATCCGGAGGAAACGGCGCCGATAAGCGGGCGGATACGGACCAAATTTTAAAAGAAAATCCGCACATCAAGTTCTTTAACGACTATCGCGGATATGTCCGCTGTACAGTGACGCCTCACCAGTGGAAAGCCGATTATCGGGTGATGCCGTTTGTGACCGAGCCGGGCGCAGCCATTTCCACGCGGGCTTCATTCGTTTACCAGAAAGACCAAACTGGGTTGAGAAAGGTATCATCCACAACAATCCAAGGCGGGGTGAAGCAATCCGATGAGGTCGAAGAGAATCGTTTCTTTGCGCACAACAAAGCCCACGAAAAACAAATGATTAAGAAGCGGGCAAAAATCACGAATTAAGGAGTGGAAATTATGTTTTCAAACATTGGAATACCGGGCTTGATTCTGATCTTCGTCATCGCCCTCATTATTTTTGGCCCTTCCAAGCTGCCGGAAATCGGGCGTGCCGCCGGACGGACACTGCTGGAATTTAAAAGCGCCACAAAATCACTTGTGTCTGGTGATGAAAAAGAAGAGAAATCAGCTGAGCTGACAGCGGTAAAGCAGGACAAAAACGCGGGCTGAATGCTGATGAGGCAGACACCGGGTCTGCCTCTTTTTTTATGAAAGGGAGGGCTTTTTTGAATGGATAAAAAAGAAACCCATTTGATCGGGCATTTAGAAGAGCTTCGCCGCCGGATTATCGTAACCCTCGCGGCATTTTTTCTATTTCTCATCACGGCTTTTTTGTTCGTACAGGACATTTATGACTGGCTAATCAGGGATTTGGATGGAAAGCTGGCTGTGCTTGGGCCGAGTGAAATCCTCTGGGTGTATATGATGCTTTCCGGCATTTGTGCCATTGCGGCTTCTATCCCTGTTGCCGCGTACCAGCTGTGGCGTTTCGTTGCACCGGCGCTGACGAAAACGGAGCGCAAGGTGACGCTCATGTACATACCAGGTTTATTTGCGTTGTTTTTGGCGGGCATCTCCTTCGGATACTTTGTCTTGTTTCCGATCGTGCTCAGCTTTTTGACTCATTTATCCTCCGGCCACTTTGAAACGATGTTTACGGCTGACCGCTACTTTCGGTTTATGGTGAATTTGAGCCTGCCGTTCGGCTTCTTGTTTGAGATGCCCTTGGTGGTGATGTTTTTAACAAGGCTGGGCATCTTAAATCCTTACAGACTGGCCAAAGCGAGAAAGCTGTCCTATTTTCTGCTGATTGTCGTATCTATATTGATTACACCGCCTGATTTTATTTCTGATTTTCTCGTGATGATCCCGCTTCTTGTCCTGTTTGAAGTGAGTGTCACCCTATCGGCGTTTGTCTACAAAAAGAGGCTGAGGGAAGAAACAGCGGCGGCCGCTTAGTGCAGCGTACCGCCCGGTGACTTCACATCCTCATCATATTGTGCGGCCGTAACAGCGGCGATTCTCAATGCCCGGACAATCGTGTCCAGGCTGAGGCTCGGCGCTGTTTTGTCGATTGTTTGCTGCGGAATGTAAGGAATATGAATAAAACCGCCGCGAATGTGCGGGGATGTCCGGCTAATGTGATCCATTAACCCGTAGAACAAATAGTTGCATACAAAGGTCCCCGCTGTGTAGGAAACCGCAGCTGGAATGCCGTGTTCCTTCATCTTAGCAGTTATTCGTTTCACGGGAAGCCCTGTCCAGTAAGCGGCGGGCCCATCTGGAGAAATCTCTTCATCAATCGGCTGATGTCCTTCGTTATCGGGGATTCGCGCATCTGCAAGATTGATCGCCACCCGTTCCGGTGTAACCTGCATCCGTCCTCCTGCTTGGCCGACACAAATTACGATATCCGGCTGATGTGTTTGAATGGCTTGGCGCAGAGTGTCCAGAGCGGATCTAAAGACGGTTGGAATTTGTTCCGCTGTAATAATGGCTTCTTCTGTCTCGAAGCCATTAAGCCGTTTCGCTGCTTCCCATGATGGATTGACGGTTTCTTTGTCAAAAGGGTCAAAGCCAGTGATCAGCACTTTTTTTCTCATCTTCTCATCTCCTTTTTCTTTTATTCTATTGTTTATTTATGGGTTTTTCATCAAAATAATGTAAAGGAGTGAATCATAATGGAGCATTTACCGCAGCAGTATCGTCATTTATTCCCAACCTTGCAGACGCATACGATGCTTGCCAGCTGTTCTCAGAGCGCATTGGCAGAGCCTGTATCAAGGGCGATCCAGGATTATCATGATAGCCTGCTGTATAAAGGGACGAACTGGAAAGAAGCGATTGAAAAAACAGAGTTTGCGAGAAACGAGTTTGCAAAGCTGATCGGGGCTGAACCGGATGAAGTGGCGATTGTGCCGTCAGTTTCTGATGCGCTGGTTTCTGTAGCATCGTCCTTAACTGCATTTGGAAAGAAGCACGTTGTATATACAGATATGGATTTTCCGGCGGTGCCTCATGTTTGGCAGGCACACTCCGATTATACCGTATCCGTCATTCCATCAATAGACGGTGTGATGCCGCTCGAACAGTATGAAACGCATATTTCGGATGAAACAGTACTGACGTGTGTTCCTCACGTTCATTATCGTGACGGCTATGTTCAGGATATAAAAGCGATTGCCGAGATTTCTCAGAGAAAGGGCTCTTTATTGTTTGTAGATGCTTATCAATCAGCCGGGCATATTCCCATTGATGTGAAGGAATGGGGCGTAGATATGCTGGCAGCAGGCACCCGGAAGTATTTGCTCGGCATACCGGGTGTGGCGTTTCTTTATGTGAGAAAGGAGCTGGCTGACGCACTGAAGCCGAAAGCATCAGCTTGGTTCGGCAGAGAGAACGGATTTGATGGGGCTTATGCAAAAGAAGCGCGCCGTTTTCAAACGGGCACCCCAGCTTTTATCAGCGTATACGCAGCTGCAGCGGCTTTATCGCTGCTGAATCATATTGGGGTTTCTCATATCAGAGATCATGTGAAAACGATCTGTGCCGATGCAGTTCAATATGCCGCTGAAAAAGGCCTGCAGCTGGCGGCGGCACAAGGTGGGGGTCAGCCGGGCATGGTTGCGATCCGGGATGAGCGGGCATCGGAAACGGCGGCGTTGCTGAAGAAGAAAAAAGTGATTTGCGCGCCGCGGGACAATGTCATCCGTCTCGCTCCCCATTTTTATAATACGAAGGAGGAAATGCGGCACGCGATTGATGAAATCGCGGCGAAAACGATCCACAAGTAAACATAAAAAAAGCCCCTGAACACTAGTCAGGGGCTTTTCATATTAATGATCTACCTTCACGCGCTTCATAAAGAAAGCGCCAATTAAACCGATAATGGCAACAATCATTGCAAACACAAATGCGTGCTGTACACCCGCTGTCAAAGCTTGCGGGATGACTGCCGGATCGGCAGGGTTTTTAACTGTACTCATATAATCATGCTGGCCTGCAGCCATAATGCTGACCGCAACCGCTGTTCCGATAGCGCCAGCCATTTGCTGCAGCGTGTTCATAATGGCGGTGCCGTCTGGATAAAATTCGCGCGGCAGTTGGTTTAAACCGTTTGTCTGTGCAGGCATCATGATCATAGAAATCCCGATCATCAAGCAGGTGTGCAGGATGATAATCAGCACAGCTGTTGAAGTGGTCGTGACATTTGAGAAGAACCATAGTACAACGGTGACAATCACAAATCCCGGAATGACAAGCCATTTCGGCCCGTATTTATCGAACAAGCGGCCTGTAACAGGGGACATAAATCCATTTAAAATACCGCCCGGCAAGAGAACAAGACCAGATGCAAATGCAGTCAGGACTAAGCCGCCTTGCAGATACATCGGCAGAAGCAGCATAGATGACAGAATGACCATCATACAAATGAACACCATGATCACACCCAAAATAAACATCGGGTATTTGAACGCACGGAGGTTCATCATCGGCTGCTTCATTGTCAGCTGGCGGATTGAAAATAGGATAAGGCCGACAACGCCGACAATCAGCGACACGATAACAGTCGGGCTGGACCATCCCCCGGAGCCTTCACCCGCGTTGCTGAATCCGAACACAATGCCGCCGAAGCCAATCGTCGACAGGATGATAGACAATACATCGATTTTCGGCTTTGTCGTTTCAGATACATTCTGCATATATGCGATACCGAAAACAAGCGCCAGCACAAGGAACGGAAGAGAGATCCAGAAAATCCAGTGCCAGTTGAGATGCTCCAGAACCAATCCTGAGAAAGTTGGGCCGATGGCGGGCGCGAACATAATGACAAGACCGATCGTTCCCATTGCGGCGCCCCGTTTATGAGGCGGGAAAATCACCAGGATCGTGTTAAACATCAGCGGCAGTAAAAGACCGGTTCCAAGTGCCTGAACGATCCTTGCCGCTAATAAAAACGGGAAGCTTGGCGCGAGTGCCGCGATCAAGGTTCCTATAATTGAAAAGATTAGTGACACGGTAAAAAGCTGTCTTGTTGTGAACCACTGCAACAGCAGTCCTGAAACAGGAACAAGGATACCGAGTACAAGCAGGTAGCCCGTCGTTAACCATTGGACGGTTGCCGCTGTAATGTTCAATTCCTTCATAAGGTCGGTTAACGCAATATTCAGTGCTGTTTCACTGAACATGCCGATAAAACCGGCCAACAGCAAGGAAATCATAATCGGCATCACTTTGTATTGCTGAGATGCTTTAGCTGTTGTTTCCAAAATTATTTCCCCTCTCTATCAACTGCATGTAGTATGTCGTTTTTTTATCTCTTCAGCAGGTCAGGAATGCAGCTGGAGATATGAAGGAGCGGCGTACTGTTTTTTGCCGTCAAAGATAAAAGAATACCGCCTTCAATCATCGCGTTAACCACAGTGCTGGCTTCTTTTGCACGGCTCTCGCTGCAGCCAGTCTGCTGCAGTTTTTCCTCATATACAGAGGCCCATTCTTTGTAGGCTTCATGACAGGCTTCGCGCAACGGTTCGCTTTTCAATGACGTCTCAGCCGCTAGCAAGCCCACAGGCAAGCCTTCAATGTCTTCCGTACATGAAAACTGGCAGGAGAGCTCCTTCAAAAAGGCTTGAATGCCTTCCGCTGGATCGGTGCAGGCTTCCATGCAGTCCGCGATTTTCTGACGGATATACTCCTTCATCTCATTCACGGCTTCGATCGCAAGCTGTTCTTTACCCCCGGGAAAGTGGTAGTAAAGAGAGCCTTTAGGCGCGCCGCTTTCCTTTATAATCTGGTTCAGCCCCGTGCCGTAATACCCTTGCAGCTGAAAAAGCCGGGTAGCTGCCGAAAGGATTTTCTCACGGGAATCTCCATAACTCATAACATTCCCACCTTACTGAATTGCAATCAAAAATATAGTGACTGGTCTATTATCTTGATTCAATCATCAATTGTCAAGAAAAATTCATTGTATGAAAAGACAAAAAGAGAAGGATATGACAACAAAAAATACTGAGAGAAAAGCTGACTGATCTTTTGACTGAATAGATAAAATGTACAATGATTAATCATCATATGGATGTAAGGAGAGAAATAGATGAAAAAACAACGAATGCTCGTACTTTTTACCGCACTATTGTTTGTTTTTACCGGATGTTCACATTCTCCTGAAACAAAAGAATCCCCGAAAGAAAAAACGCAGACACAAAAAGTCTCTTCGGCTTCTGCCTCTGAAAAAAAGGATCTGCCAAACATTAGAATTTTAGCGACAGGAGGCACGATAGCTGGTGCCGATCAATCGAAAACCTCAACAACTGAATATAAAGCAGGTGTTGTCGGCGTTGAATCACTGATCGAGGCAGTTCCAGAAATGAAAGACATTGCAAACGTCAGCGGCGAGCAGATTGTTAACGTCGGCAGCACAAATATTGATAATAAAATATTGCTGAAGCTGGCGAAACGCATCAACCACTTGCTCGCTTCAGATGATGTAGACGGAATCGTCGTGACTCATGGAACAGATACATTGGAGGAAACCGCTTATTTTTTGAATCTTACCGTGAAAAGTGATAAACCGGTTGTTATTGTCGGTTCGATGAGACCTTCCACAGCCATCAGCGCTGATGGGCCTTCTAACCTGTACAATGCAGTGAAAGTGGCAGGTGCCCCTGAGGCAAAAGGGAAAGGGACGCTTGTTGTTCTTAACGACCGGATTGCCTCAGCCCGATATGTCACCAAAACAAACACAACCACAACAGATACATTTAAATCAGAAGAAATGGGCTTCGTCGGAACAATTGCAGATGATATCTATTTTAATAATGAGATTACTCGTAAGCATACGAAGGACACGGATTTCTCGGTTTCTAATCTTGATGAGCTGCCGCAGGTTGACATTATCTATGGATACCAAAATGACGGAAGCTACCTGTTTGACGCTGCTGTAAAAGCCGGAGCAAAGGGGATTGTATTTGCCGGTTCTGGGAACGGGTCTTTATCTGACGCAGCCGAAAAAGGGGCGGACAGCGCAGTCAAAAAAGGCGTCACAGTGGTGCGCTCTACCCGCACGGGAAATGGTGTCGTCACACCAAACCAAGACTATGCGGACAAGGACTTGCTGGCATCGAACTCTTTAAACCCCCAAAAAGCACGGATGTTGCTGATGCTTGCGCTTACCAAAACAAATGATCCTCAAAAAATCCAAGCTTATTTCAATGAGTATTGAAGAAAAGAAGGCGAATAAGCCTTCTTTTTTTTGGCTTTTTAGGACCAATAATGACCTCTGAATCTTAAAATTTCTTTAAAAATAAGCCAAAATTACCCTTTACTTAATTAATTTGGTAACGTAATATAATTGGAGAATTTGTTACAAAAAAAGGAGGATATTATGAAATTTGTAAAAAGAAGAATCATTGCACTTGTAACAATTTTGATGCTGTCTGTTACATCGCTGTTTGCGTTGCAGCCGTCAGCAAAAGCCGCTGAACACAATCCAGTCGTTATGGTTCACGGTATTGGAGGGGCATCATTCAATTTTGCGGGAATTAAGAGCTATCTCGTATCTCAGGGCTGGTCGCGGGACAAGCTGTATGCAGTTGATTTTTGGGACAAGACAGGCACAAATTATAACAATGGACCGGTATTATCACGATTTGTGCAAAAGGTTTTAGATGAAACGGGTGCGAAAAAAGTGGATATTGTCGCTCACAGTATGGGGGGCGCGAACACACTTTACTACATAAAAAATCTGGACGGCGGAAATAAAGTTGCAAACGTCGTGACGCTTGGCGGCGCGAACCGTTTGACGACAGGCAAGGCGCTTCCGGGAACAGATCCAAATCAAAAGATTTTATACACATCCATTTACAGCAGTGCCGATATGATTGTCATGAATTACTTATCAAGATTAGATGGTGCTAGAAACGTTCAAATCCATGGCGTTGGACACATCGGCCTTCTGTACAGCAGCCAAGTCAACAGCCTGATTAAAGAAGGGCTGAACGGCGGGGGCCAGAATACGAATTAATGAAAAACAAAACCTTGAAGAATGCTATTCTTCAAGGTTATTCTGCTTTCAGCACAATGGTTTTCGCAGCCATATCATGAACGGTTTGTTTTTTCTTCGTAAATGCGGCAGTCAAATAGATCAGGCGGGAGAACACATGCACCCACGCTATGATGTAGCGGACAATCGCCTGTAGGAGAGAAATTTTCTCGTGTGTTTCGTCCCTCACGATTTGCAGCCCGATGATTTTTTTGCCCAGTGTGCCCTTCCAATTTGTCAGCGGCATCAGCAAAGGGTACACAATCAGCATCAATATGGCGACAATAATGACACCGGCGGACCCATCGCCAAACGTAAATCCGGCTGCCAAAATCACTGCTGCGGCAATGATTACATCAAGTAAAAGAGCGCAGGCGCGCAGCATGAAACCAGCTAGTTCCAATAGAAACACTCCTTAAAATGTTAAATAAACACCTAATGATTGTAAAAAAGAAGGGCCTAAAGTGGGAATAGGTGATAAGCCTTAAATCACAAAAGTTGGTGAAAATGTCATAGGTAAATTGGCATAATCAGCCAGCTTATCACATTACCAAATTCTTTTTTAGCCCGAAACCAAGCCCTCAGAAGTTATTTTTGTTAAAATAGAAAAGTTACAACAGAATTCGGAGGGTTTATTGTGGGAAAAGTGAAACGAAATGCCCCTTGCCCATGCGGCAGCGGCAAGAAATATAAAAAATGCTGCGGAAGTAAAGTTGTCGACTTCCCGGCGGAACTAGCGGCAAAAGAAGCGAAACAAATTCAGGAAGACTTAGTGGAGTATGCCTTCACAGTACATAGAGAAAGCATTTCAGGCTTTATCAACCAGCATGATTTTCTTTCTGCTATGGACAGACAGACGAAAGACATCAGCGTATTTAACTTAGGAATCTGGGGAATCTTCTTCCACCCGCTTGCTGGTGAGAAGACAATCTTCGAAGAGTACCTTCAGAAAAAAGGCGATTCGATCACTCGTCCGAAAACGCGTGAGATCGTAGAATCATGGCAGAGCATGACGCCTGCTTTATTGCTGCTGAAGGACCTGAAGGAAGGCATCATTCACTTTGAAGATGTCATTACGGCAAAACAATTCGAAGTGGAAATGGACGCCAGCAATCAAGACCTTCCTCCAGTGGGAAGCCTGATTCTTGGATACCCAATCCACGAAGCGGAAAAAGCAGAATTCTTCATGCAGTTCACGATCTTCCCGGTGAAGAGAACAGAAGCGCTGATCAGCAAGGTGAAGAAATATGCGGATGCCGCTGTGAAGGAAGGCAAAACGCCGGAGGACTTCATGAAGCAGGAATTCAACAACGTTCTGTTCGCGTTGTTAGCTGAGAAAGATGAAGAGCCACAAGCAGAGAAAGCGGAAGTAAGCACTGTTGAGTGGGCAAACGACTTGGAGAAAGAAACCGCTGCGGCTATTGAAGAAGGCATGAGCGGGGAAGAGTATCCGACTGAATTGATCCCAGCTGTTATTGACATCTGGAAAACATTCTGCGAGAAAAAATCACCTGTCATCAGAAAGCCGGAAGCTTTTGCGGCGGCAGTTGAATATTATGTAAACGCGATTTCTCTTAACGGCGCGTCCGTTTCTCAAGCTAAACTGGCGAAAAAATACGGCGTCAGCGCATCAACGATTTCCAGCCGTTACAAAGAAATTGAAAGCACGCTGCAAGATGAAGCAGATCGTTTTGCCCAAGCGTTATCCTCATAATGAAAAAAACCTTGAAAAGCCGGGCTTTTCAAGGTTTTTTTATTTCTGAAACGGAATTTTGATTTCTAACCGGAAGATGGGGTGGCGGTAGGTAAAATCCAGCCTGCCAAAAGCGCCCTTCACCAGTTTTTGAATGATATATGTGCCCATGCCTTCATGAGCGCCGTTTTTCGTTGAGCAGCCAAACGCTTGATAAATTGTATCGAGCACTTTTGGGTCCATCCCGGGAGTGCTGTTTTCACAAGTCAGTACATAAAGTCCGCTGCGCAGTGAAGTCTCCAGTTTAATCTCTGCTTTTTCTCGGGTCTCCGCTGCGCTGTCGAGCGCATTTTCTAATATGTTGCCGACCAAGCTGACCTGATCAGCAGGCGAAAACGGAAGGGAAGAAAGCGGTGTATGCATATGCAGCGAAACACTCACATTCGAGGCGCGGGCTTTTTCTAAAAAATCATAAAGCACCCCTGCAACGTACGCGTTCTCTCCTTTCAAAAAACGGTCATATTGACTGAATTGATCCGCCCAGTTTTGAATATATGCTTGTGTATCTGCCTTGGGCTGAGCTGATTTGATTGCAGTGATATGTTTCATTGTGTCATGATTCCGGCTTCTGACATCAATCAGCATTTGATTGGCGTGCTGTTCAGCTTGAGTCAGCTTATCAATTTGATCAGAAAGCCTTGCCTGTAAAGCAGACTGTCCGATACGGAGCCCTTCACACCCTGCAAATATCGCGATTACACA
Source organism: Bacillus sp. FJAT-14266 (assembly GCF_001719225.1). Lineage (NCBI taxonomy): Bacteria > Bacillati > Bacillota > Bacilli > Caryophanales > Bacillaceae > Bacillus > Bacillus sp. FJAT-14266. The sequence goes on along the minus strand of NZ_CP017072.1, from coordinate 3,977,510 downwards.
TAATGCCTGCATGATGTCTGTGCCGATCAGCACCACTCCCGTCGACATCACTTGAATCACGGCAATCCATGCACAAAGCCCTGAGGAACAGTGTTTCCACACCCGCTTCGTATTCCAAATGTACAATCCTGCAGCAGCTGCGCCTAAAACAGCGGTGAGCCAAGAGACGGCTGTGCTGTGTGAAAAAGCAGCAGCTCCCTGATAACATATGAAACTAAATAAAACCAGATAAAGACATTGAAAAAGGGTAATCACGTTCTGAACTCCTCAAAAGTAGTAGTTTTGAAAATAATCAAGCTGCTGCTTGGTGATCATCGCTTTTTTAGACGTTCCCTCAAAGGAAACTGTGAATGAATGCTTGGTATAAGCGGAAAAATGCTTTATGTAATGAATGTTGATAATAAAGGAACGATGCGAACGAAGAAAATCTTTTTCGGGCAGGTCGCCTTTAATATCATTTAATGTTTGATACGTTTGCACCTCTTCGGCGGTTGTCACAATCGTCGTCGAACGTCCCGTCCGTTCTGCGAAAATAATATCCTTCTTTTGCAGGACGTGCATTTCAGACTTTTGCTTTATCAATATACGCCCATTCAAACTCGTTTCCGTTTTCTTTTTCAAGTAGCGGTCGAAGGAAGCGGCCAGACGGTCGGCATAGTACGGCTTCATAATATAATCATGGACATTTAGGTCAAAGGCGTGAACCGCATAACCGCCGTGACCGGTAACAAAAATCACATCCACATCAAGTGAATGGGATTTGATCAAATCAGCAAGCTCGTAGCCAGACATATGGGGCATCTCGATATCGGCAAGCAGAAGATCAATGTCTCCGTTCTTTACCCGCCTGTAGGCTTCCTTCGCTGAATCGGTGGAAAAGACAATTTCGACGTCCTGCATTCTGGACACGATCGCTTCCAGCTTCTCTAAATCTACTCGATAATCATCTACAAGTCCGACTTTTACCATTATCATTCCCCTAGTTACATAGAATCATCTTTATTCTATCCCATTTCGCGACATAAAAAGAACTCTTCGCGACAACTTTATCCAACTAATCCAGCTTTTCGTATATAGTCATTACTAGAAATAAAGATAAGGGAGATTGTGACATGATTACACTGACCGATTGCAGCCGCAGGTTTCAGGATAAGAAAAAAGTAGTCAAAGCGGTGCGAGATGTAAGCTTAACAATTGAAAAAGGAGAAGTCGTCGGCATTCTCGGAGAAAACGGTGCCGGCAAAACGACGATGCTGAGAATGATTGCTTCCTTGCTTGAACCATCACAGGGTGTAATCACAGTAGACGGCTTTGACACGGTCAAGCAGCCGGCTGAAGTCAAAAAAAGAATCGGTGTCTTATTCGGAGGAGAAACCGGGCTTTACGACAGGATGACCGCTAAAGAAAATCTCCAATACTTCGGCAGGCTGTATGGGCTGAACCGCCACGAGATCAAAGCAAGAATAGAAGATTTATCGAAACGGTTCGGCATGCGCGATTATATGAACCGGAGAGTGGGCGGGTTTTCGAAAGGCATGAGGCAGAAAGTCGCCATTGCCAGAGCGCTGATTCACGATCCGGACATCATTTTATTTGATGAGCCGACAACTGGGCTTGATATTACGTCAAGTAACATCTTCCGCGAATTTATACAGCAGCTGAAAAGAGAACAAAAAACGATTCTTTTCTCCAGCCACATTATGGAGGAAGTGCAGGCGCTCTGTGACAGTGTCATCATGATTCACAGCGGAGAGGTGATTTACCGAGGGGCACTTGAATCACTATACGAGAGCGAGCGCAGTGAGGATTTGAATTACATCTTTATGTCTAAGCTTGTCAGGGGGATTTCTTAAATGCTGAGCCATATTTATAAAAAAGAAATGATCGACGCTTTGCGCGACAGAAAAACGATATTACTCACAATCTTAGTGCCGATGATTATGATGCTTGGACTTGTCTTCTTTTATGAAAGCATGCTGTCCGACAAAGGGGAGCAGTACACGCTGGCTGTCGGCCATTCGCTTCCGCCCGCACTGGAAAGCAAGCTTAATGAGATTGACGAAATCAGCGTAAAAACATTTGCAAAGCCTGAAGAGGCAGTTGATGAAGGAAAAGCAGATGCCTATCTGAACGTCCCGAAAGAGTTCGACTCATATGTCAACAGCATGACACCTTTTAAGGTTGATGTTTACGGCAATTCAATCGATCAAGGGTCGTCAAATGCCATGCAGCTTGTGCAGTCTGCCTTAGATCAGTACAAAAATGAAATTGTGCAGCAACGTTTAACAAATAAGCATATTGATCAATCGGTGATCCAGCCGTTTACAATTCAGCAAAAGGAAGCGGATGAGGAGAAAGGGACTTCCGCTATTATGCTTTCCGCCATTCTGCCCATGCTGATTCTGACTTCCATTGTTTCCGGCGCAATGCCGATCGCTCTTGATATCATGGCCGGTGAAAAGGACCGAAAGTCAATCGAGGCGCTGCTATTAACGCCAGTCAGCAGAAACAAAGTGCTGGTCGGCAAGTGGCTTGCGGTTTCCACTTTTGGCGTGGCTTCAGGTGTATTTGCTTTGGTGTTTTTGATTTTGTCCACCGTGTTATTTACCGAAAATTTAAAAACGGCCTTCCAGCTGGGAGATCATATGTGGAGTGTAATCGGCGCTTCAGCCTTAATCATTGTGCTCTCTGCATTGCTGATATCTGCGATGGAGCTTTTCATCAGCATCATGTCCAGCTCGGTAAAAGAAGCGCAAAGTTATATGTCTCTCGTCGTCTTTCTGCCTGTGTTCCCGATGTTTTTCATCTTCAGCAAGGCACCGAACCAATTTGACTTATCATACTTTCTCATCCCGTTTCTGAACCTGCATGCGTTATTTAAACAGCTTTTATTCGGGATGGTTGACCCGGCTGCCATTTTGTCTACGTCAGGAACCATCGCCGTGCTCATCGCCATCTTCTTTTTACTAGCCAGAGCCTGCTTCCTGAAAGACAAATGGGTTCTCCCAAAATAAACTTGCGAAAGGAGAAATACACTTTCTCCTTTTTGTATATCCTGAAAAAAGAAGGAAAATAGAAAAAGGATATCTAATACAAAAAGTGACCCTGCACTATTTTTCATCAAAATTGGTTTCAAAGGAGAAGGAACAATGGATCAAACACGTACACTCGGCAAAACGAAGCTGAAGGTGAAGCGGATCGGATTCGGCGCGAATGCGGTCGGCGGGCATAATCTATTTCCAAATCTAAATGATGAAACAGGGAAGGATTTAGTGCGCACGGCATTGGATGGCGGCGTCAATTTTATCGATACCGCCTTTATATATGGATTGGGGAGATCTGAAGAATTAATCGGCGAAGTCGTACAGGAACGCGGCGTGCGGAATGAGCTCATCATCTCCACCAAAGGAGCTCATAAAGAAGTGGACGGCAGCATTGAATTAGACAATAGCCGGGAGTTTCTTCGCAGCGAGGTCGAGAAGAGCCTGAAGCGGCTGAAAACAGATTACATTGATTTGTATTATGTTCACTTTCCGGATGGAAAAACACCTCTCGCTGAAGTGGCGGGCACTTTGAAAGAGTTGAAGGATGAGGGGAAAATCAAAGCAATCGGCGCTTCGAACCTCGATTATCAGCAATTGCAGGATTTTAATGCTGATGGCTATTTGGAGGTCTTCCAGGCCGAATATTCTCTCATACAGCGTGATGCCGAGAAAGAGCTTCTTCCATACTGTGAAAAACAAGGCATCTCCTTTATTCCTTACTTTCCGCTTGCGTCCGGACTGCTGACAGGAAAATTCACGCGAGACACAGTCTTTGATGACTTCAGAAAGGATAAACCTCAATTTCAGGGTGAAACGTTTATCCACAATCTCAAAAAAGTAGATAAGCTGAAAGCAGTAGCGGAGGAAAAACAAGCGGATACGGCACATGTCGCCTTGGCGTGGCTGTTAACGAGACCGGCGATTGATGCCATTATTCCAGGAGCTAAACGACCTGAGCAATTACAGGATAACCTGAAAACCTTGAACATTGAACTCACCGAAGACGAAGTGAATTTCATCAGCGACATTTTTAAATAAAAAGGAAATAGCCGTCAAGGCTATTTCCTTTTGGTGTTTTATTCTTTGATGAATGCTTCGACTAATTCTGCTGCTCTGTAATCATCCATATCAAGCTGCCATTGGTCGATGTCATTTTTCTTCATTTTCACTTCAACTGTTTTTTCAGATGAAGCAGGTCCAAGCTTTTTGAATTCCTCAGGATAGACTTGAAGCGCGTATTTCACTGCCTCTTCATAGCTGGCACTAGAGTTTTTACTGTAGTAGTCTTTCACTTTGTCTTCGATACGGTCTGAAAGAGAAGATGCATCTACAGGTTTAACTGTGGCTTCAACAATTGCTTCGTCTTTAGAGATTGAAGTCGTTTTTGCCTGAATGGAAGAGTTTTTGCTTAATCCCTCTTTAATGCCGTTCACGATATTATCAAGCGCTTTGCTGTCCGCATATGTGCTGGAAAGGCCGGAAGCTGAGAGATAACCGTCTTTGGCTGATTCATTGAAATCATTTACAATTTCATTTTTGTTAGCGCCGGTGATTTTTTCGAAATCGGCGTTATCTTTGCCGAAAAGAAGGACATCAACATAAGCTGATAACGCTTTTGCAGAATCTTGGAGCTTATCTGCCGTCGCCAGGATTTTTTTGTCTTTTCCGTCAATTTTAAAAGTAACTGATTTTGGCTTTTTATCACCGTAAGATTCCGGCGTATAGTTAAGCTCGTATTGCTTGCCTTTATCTACAACGAAGAAAAGATTTCCTTCAACGGATTTGTCAGCGTTAATCGTGCTGCCCTGAAGCTTTTCGCTATAGTCTTCAGGGTCTGTGTCAGACATTTTGGTATCACCTTGATACAATGTGAAATCCATACTGTCTACATTCAGCGGGTCTTTTCCTGTGTTTTTCACCGCGACATTGACTTTTAACACAAGCTGGTCATCTGAAGTGGACTTATCATATTTAGACGGAAGTGTGTAAGAGACATCCTTGATTTTGACTTGAGCTATATCTGAGCTTTTTTCTGTTTCTGATTCTTTCTTCTCCGCGCTTGTTTTGCTGCCGGAACAAGCAGCTGTAAACATCATCAGCAGAAGAATTAGGAAAACAGCGTACGTTTTTTTCTGAAACATTCATTTTTCCTCCTCAAATGGTTTAGGAAAGGGGAGTCTTTTGTCTTTGAGAAATGGATCTTTTTGAATGGATTAGCATCATATAACCAAAAAAATCAGTTCTTTTCTCACGGTTTTCACCGGATTTTCTGGAAACTCCGCCCTCCTTTGTCATGAATGGACCTATAAAAAGTTACAACGGAATTAATTTTAAGATTATTAGCTTTTATATTGAATAGGTTCATCATCCTATTTTTGGTGAAAAATGTTCTGGTAAAACTGGTAAACTCAGAAAACTGTGTATTTTAGACTATTACTTTTTGATTAGTTGGAGGGAACTTAAGAAGGATGAAAGGGGCCGCCTTTGTGAAGAAAGAGGGACTGAAACAAAAAGCACTGGAAATCGGCCGGGTGCCGACACACTTAAAACTGGAAATTGAAGATTATGGCGGTGATGACAAAAGAGCCTATTTTTGTTGGACAGATCCTCAGGATGAGAATACCGGCATTATCGTGGAGCTTGGACCGGACGGAGAGCTGGAATCCCTTTCCCGTGATATTGAGCCTGAAAGCGGAGAAAGGCTGTCTGAGGAGAAACTAGAGGATATCATGCGCCAATTTGTCGAGACTCATCATCCGGGGGCACTCTCTGCCTTTGTTCGTGAAGAAAATGACCGTGCATACGGCGATAAAGTGAGATTTTCATATGTTCAAATGGAGGCTGGGCTTCCTCTCCCCATGAGCGGATTTATGGCTGATGTTTCCTTATCAGGTGAGATTGTTTACTTCCGTTATTACGGCGAAGCGGGCAGCATCATCAAGCCAAAGCGGGTCGCGGATGTTGAAGAGGCACTTGCCTTTATCAAGAAGGACGTGGAGTTCGACCTTTTGTTTGAGGTTCTCCATCGTTCTGTTTACAAAAACGGAGATGATCAGCCGCATTTGGTGTACGAGCCTGAAGGTAGGGCGATTACCGTACCTGCGGATTTGGTTCAAGAAGAACAAGCAGTTGATGATGACGATGATTACAGGGAGCCGGAGAGCTTTCCTCTCCCTTTATTCGAGGGCATCCGCGAAAAGGCCGATCCTGACAGCATGATTGGTATTGAAAATGGGTTTGTCAAAGAGCGGGAAGCGGATTTGGGAGATGGGAGAATTGGAATCGTTTGGCGGAATCCGGATGACCCTGTGTATCAGCCGGCGGATAAAAGCATGGACAGCTGGTTTAAGGGACGGACTCATCAAGTGCTGAAAACCATCTATAACAAAGAAACCGGAAAACTCGAAGGCGTCATGTCATTTATGGAGAAAAAAGGGCCGCTGACAGTAACCTTGGCAGAGTGTGAAAAAATCGCGCTTCGCTTTCTATTTGCTTTATTTCCGAATGCCGATCAATATTTTAGGATCAGATACGACGAAAAAGATGAAGAAGAAAACGCAGTCGCTGGTTTTACGTTTGAAGCGCATTGTCACGGAGTTCCGCTCCGATTTGGGCAGATCAGAATTTGTGTCAGCCGCCAGACAGGGTATATCACCGTTTATATGGGACCGGATATTGACCCAAATAAGCTGGCAACCATTGATCCTGTGCCGGCTATTTCAGTTGAACAAGCCAAGTCTATCTTTTGGCAGCATTTTAAAGTTGAGCTTGGCTGGGAAAGAGAGTACGGGGATGATGAAGAACACAGCTACCGGCTCGTCTATAAGCCGGTGTATCCGCATTTTATCGATGCACATACAGGGGAGCCTGTCTTCAGCATATGGTGAAACAGCCAAAAGTCACGCAATTGCCTCAGATATAGAAGAGAGTATGTGATGAAAGTAACAGAAAGAATCTCAAAAAACAATGACAATAATAGAAAAGGACCTTTCTTCACTTTAAATGAAGAAAGGTCTTTTTATATAATAAACAGGATTCTCTTTGTCGTAGACTCTTTGAAAGGGATGACTTCATTGGTTAATAAACAGCTGAAAAAGAAGGCGCAGGAGATCGGAAATGTACCGACGCATTATGAGCTTGAGATAGAAGATTACGACCAAAAGCAAAAGAAGTACGGGCAGGCATATTTTATCTGGAAGGACCCTAAAGATCCGGAAAAGCACATTACAGTTGAACTTAGAAATGACGGCGCCTTGCTCACCTTTTCAACAACTGTCCACTCCGAGACAGACAAAAAACTTCCAGATGCCGAGCTGAAGCTGACGGCTCTTCAGTTTGCCGCTGCCAATCATCCCGGCACATTTATGAATTTTCATTTTCAAGGCAAGGAAGAAAGGGGGCAGCACATCCGGTTTGTCTATACCAAAATGGAGCTGGGGCTTCCGATTCCCAATTCAGGCTTTTTAATTGATATGACACGAAGCGGTCAGATTGTCCACTTTCTATATTACGGGGAAGGGCATAAAGCCGAAGTTCCGACGGAATTTGTAGCAAAAGAGAAGGTTGTATCCCATTACTTAAACACAATGTCTTTTGAGCTGATGTACGATGTCATTGATGGCGAACAGGAACCAAGGCTTGTATATGAACCGATTCTACCGGGATACAGCTATCCCGCAGATGTAGACGAAATTGTGCCCGACCAGCATATCGCAGATGAAAGAATAGAAAACACGGCGCCACTGCCGCCGCTTCAGAACAAGGAAGAAGTTGATATATTTGCCTTGCTGGGTTTTACCTCTGATATGCAGAAAGTCAGTGAAAGAGACTTTGGAGAACAAATTGGAAGCACGTGGCGCAGGGGCGCTGCGCCGGAGCGTAAGGATTTAAGCATAGGAAGCTATTTTGAAACGAGAAATAAAAATACAATCAAAATGAAGACGGATAAAAGAACCGGAAAATTAAAAGCAGCGCTTTCTTTTATGGACTGGCGGAACAACCTCCAATGCTCCACGGAAGAATGCCAAGAGATAGCGCTTCAATTTTTGTATGCCCTCTATCCGAGAGCGGCTGAGTTTTTCAGGGTGAATCCCGTCCGAATTGATGAAAGAGGGAGAGTCCGCAACCATTTTTCTGTCTGGTATAAAGGAGTGCCGCTGCGGTTCGGCGCTGCCCGCATCATTGTCAATCCGGAAACTGGGTTGATTGACGCTTTTATGGCGCCTGATATTGAACCTGAACAATTGGAAGCGATAAATCACAGGCCGGATGTTTCCGCTGAAGAAGCGAAAGAAGCATTTTTAGCCGCTTTTGATGTGAAACTGGAATGGCAGCCTGATTTTACAGCAGGCAGTGACCAGCACTGCAAACTTGTCTATAAGCCGGTTTACCCTTCCTATATTGATGCGCACATAAGGAAAAAGAAAAGGCTGTGAGGGGTGTCTAGTTAGGAATCATCTCCAAGTGGGGGTAGTCCTTGAATCGTTTCCAATCCCCGCCCCATTCGAAACCGAGTGTCTTAGCGATCTCGACAACCTCCAGCCAATCTGATTTTCCGTTTTGATTGCCGTCATATTCCATATCCCATATGATGCTGCCATCCTTTTTTTGAAGGGCGAAATCAATCGCTAAACCATAGTTATGATACGATTCCCCTCCTCTTGCATAGGTGACAATATTCCCTTTTTTTGTACGTCCCTGTTTATATAATTCATCTTGTTCCTTAAAGGACCTGAATCCTTCAGTAATGACGACGTCAATGCCTTTATTCGCTGCAGCGGCTTTGAGTGCATCGGCATTCTGCTTCACAATCGGATGAAGATCCGAGGGGACAGGCATGTCCTGCAAGGCGTTTTGAGAATGCCATTCATGCCGAATATAACTAAAACAAAGATCTAGAAGAAATAGAATACATAAGATAACAAATGTTTTTGCGGGTAAGTTCATATCGGTCTCACTTTCTCAAGATGTGCTGAATGTTAACGCTTTTAAGTGATTGACTCTCTCTAAAAGCGAACAGCTATGATAAAATATAACATAAATAGTAGCAGGAGGAAGGAGGCAGACCGATGAGAGCAAAGATTCCATCAGAAGAAGTAGCAGTAAAGCTGAATGAATGGTACAAGCTCATTCGCGCATTTGAAGCAGATCAAGCAGAAGCGTTAAAGCAGGAGATTGAATATGATTTAGAAGATATGGAAGAGAATCAGGACTTGCTTTTATATTTTTCTTTGATGGAATTCCGGCATCGAATCATGCTTGATAAGCTGATGCCGGTGAAAGACAGCGACACCAAGCCTCCGTTCTCTGATATGCTGAACGAAATTGAAAGCAATCAGCAAAAACTCACGGGCTTACTGGAATACTACTTTTATTATTTCAGAGGAATGTACGAATTCAAGCAGAAAAATTTCATATTAGCGATTGACCATTATAAACATGCCGAGGAAAAGCTCGAGTATGTCGAGGATGAGATCGAAAAAGCTGAGTTTCTTTTTAAAGTCGCAGAAGTGTATTATCACATCAAACAAACGTATTTTTCCATGAATTATGCGAGCCAGGCGCTTGATATCTATACGAAATATGAACTGTACGGTCGCCGCCGGGTTCAGTGTGAATTTATCATCGCCGGAAATTTGACCGATGTGTATCATCATGAAAAAGCACTGACCCACTTGTGCAGCGCTTTAGAACATGCCAGGCAGCTTGAAGAAGCGTACATGATCGCTGCTGCCTATTATAATGTCGGACACTGTAAGTACAGTCTGGGTGATTACAAAGAAGCGGAGGGCTATTTCAAAACAGCCGCCGCCATTTTTGAGGAGCACAACTTTCAGCAAGCTGTTCAAGCTGTATTTTCACTGACCCATATCTACTGTAAAGAGGGAAAATACGACAAGGCAGTAGAGGCTTATGACCGCGGGATAAAGAGCGCGGCTGAATGGGAGGATGACATGTACTTGACGAAATTCCGCCTCATTCATGAGCTGTATCTTGGAAGCGGCGACCTGAACGTGCTTACAGAATGCTTTGACCTGCTGGAATCCAGGCAGCTTCTTGCTGACGCCGAAGATCTGCTGCATGATACAGCGGAACGTTTCAATCAGTTGGAACATTACGAGTCCGCCGCTTTCTTTTACCGCAGGCTGATGAATATTAAAAAGAAGCTTGCCGAGCAGCGTTTTCAATAGGAAATGGCAGAGAACTACAGGTTCTCTGCTTTTTTTGTGCTGTTTTCAACTCGGAAAAACAGGGTATTTTCCACTGCATAGTGAGAAACAGAGGAGGATATCAAGTATGTACAAAGATTTAACCGGAAAAACAGCGATTGTGACAGGGTCTTCAAAAGGAATCGGGAAAGCCATTGCGGAACGGTTCGGACAGGAGAAAATGAATGTTGTTGTAAATTACCACAGCGACCCGTCTGGAGCAGATGAAACTCTGGAAATCATTAAGCAGAACGGAGGGAAAGCCGTCTCAGTTGAGGCGGACGTGTCAAAAGAAGAGGGGATTCAGGCGCTCTTGGACACAGCTTTAGAGCATTTCGGCACGCTCGATGTGATGGTAAACAACTCCGGTTTTAACGGCGTTGAGGCGATGCCGCATGAGATGAGTCTTGAAGATTGGCAGAGAGTGATTGATGTCAATGTTACCGGAACCTTTCTGGGAGCGAAAGCAGCACTTAACCACATGATGAAAAACAATATCAAGGGCAATGTGCTGAATATCTCAAGTGTTCATCAGCAGATTCCGCGCCCTGTAAACGTTCAGTATTCCACATCCAAAGGCGGCATCAAGATGATGACGGAAACGCTGGCGCTCAATTATGCGGATAAGGGAATCCGCGTCAATGCGATAGCGCCCGGCACCATTGCCACAGAATCAAATGTTGATACGAAAAAGGAAGAGAGCAGGCAAAAACAATTGAAAAAAATCCCGATGAAAGCCTTCGGAAAGCCTGAAGAAGTGGCGGCAGCAGCAGCTTGGCTCGTATCTGAGGAAGCAAGCTATGTGACCGGCGCAACACTTTTCGTCGACGGCGGAATGACACTTTATCCATCTCAGCTTGAATAGAAGACAAAACAGGGGGATTGCGGGATGAAAACAGACTGGTGGAAGGATGCAGTGGTGTACCAAATTTACCCGAGAAGCTTTCAGGACAGCAATGGAGACGGAATTGGGGACTTGCGGGGGATTATTTCCCGTCTTGACTACATAAAGGAGCTCGGGGCAGATGTGATTTGGATTTGCCCGATCTATCCTTCTCCGAATGTTGATTACGGCTATGATGTGACAAACCATAAGGCGATTATGGATTCTTACGGAACAATGGACGATTTTCACGAGCTGCTGGACCAGGTGCATCAGCGGGGATTAAAGCTGGTGATGGACTTTGTGTTAAATCACACCTCGGTCGAGCATCCGTGGTTTAAAGAAGCGGAGCTGGACAAAAACAGCAAATACCGTAGCTATTATTATTGGCGTCCCGGCACAAAGAACGGCCCGCCGACGGACTGGCTCTCAAACTATGGATGCCCGGTCTGGCAATACGAAGAGCACACCGGAGAATACTATCTCCATATGAATGCCGTCAAACAAGCTGATTTAAACTGGGAAAATCCCGAAGTTCGCCAGGCGGTGTATGACATGATGAAATTTTGGCTCGATAAAGGGGTCGACGGTTTGCGAATTGATCAGCTCCATCTCATTTCTAAGAAAGAATATCTTCCTTCGTATGAGGACTATATCAATCAGCAGGCAGAGCCGAAGCCCTTTCAGCCAAATGGCGAACGAATCCATGACTATTTAAAAGAAATCACAGATGAAGTGTTTTCTCATTATGATGTCATGTCTGTCGGAGAGGTCGGCAGTGTCACACCGGAAGAAGGCCTGAAATATACGGGAACAGATAAGCATGAGCTGAATATGATTTTTCACTTTCAGCATATGGAGCTTGATCAGCAGCCCGGAAAAGAACATTGGGATTTGAAGCCCCTTGAGCTTTCTGATTTAAAATCGGTTTTGACAAAATGGCAAAAGAAGCTTGAACATCAAGGCTGGAATACATTGTTTTGGTGCAACCACGACCAGCCCCGGATTGTGTCCAGATTCGGAGACGATGGGGAATACCGCAAAGCATCAGCGAAAATGCTGGCAGCCGTAATTTATTTTATGAAGGGCACGCCGTATATTTATCAGGGAGAAGAAATCGGGATGACAAACGCGCCGTTCACCCGGATTGAAGACTACAAAGATATCCAAACGATCAATATGTATCATAAACGGGTGTTTGAAAAAGGCTATGATCCAAATGATGTGATGAGATCGATCTTAGCCAAAAGCCGGGATCACGCCCGGACCCCGATGCAGTGGAACAGCGGCAAAAATGCCGGATTTACTGACGGCACGCCTTGGCTGAAGGTCAATCCGAACTTCACCGCAATCAATGTGGAGGAAGCGCAGGGAGATCCTGATTCTGTCTTAAACTATTACAAAAAGCTGATCAGCCTGAGAAAGCAGTACGCTGACCTCATGAAAGGGAGCTTTGATCTTTTGCTTCCGGACGATCCGCAGTTGTTTGTATACATGAGAGAAAACAGTAAACAACAGCTTTTGTCGGTCAATAATTTTTCAAAAGAGCAGGCTGTTTTTCAGTGGCCTAAGAACTGCGGCAAAGCTCAGGCCTCACTGCTTCTCAGCAATTATAACAACGATGATCTTGATGACGAAATGGTGTTCCGGCCTTATGAGAGCAGGGTCTATCTTCTGGACAAAACAAACTAATGATTGAAGTAGCCCGGCATTTTTAGCCGGGTTTTTTTAGTACATATATTCGCTCTGCAGGCGGGAAGAATAAATGAAAATGAAATTTATTCTTGCAAAACGTAATGACTTCGGTTTATTATGATATAGGATTACAAAATCGTTATCATTTTGATTTAAAGTTACTGAAAAAGAGGGGATATACGATATGTTTAAAAAATGGAGCGGTTTGTTTGTGATTGCAGCGTGCTTTTTATTAGTTGCAGCATGCGGCAACTCATCAACAAAAGGGTCGGCGGATTCAAAGGGTGATAAACTGCACGTTGTCACAACGTTCTACCCGATGTATGAATTCACAAAACAAATTGTAAAAGACAAAGGCGATGTGGATCTGTTAATCCCATCTTCCGTTGAACCGCATGATTGGGAACCGACGCCGAAAGACATTGCCAACATTCAGGATGCTGATTTGTTCGTTTATAATAGTGAATACATGGAGACATGGGTTCCGTCAGCTGAAAAAAGCATGGGCCAAGGCCATGCCGTTTTCGTTAATGCAAGCAAAGGCATTGATTTAATGGAAGGCTCTGAAGAAGAACACGAAGAGCATGATCATGGGGAGCATGAGCACAGTCATGCAATGGACCCTCACGTATGGCTTAGCCCTGTTCTGGCACAGAAGGAAGTTAAAAATATTACGGCTCAAATCGTGAAGCAGGACCCGGATAACAAAGAATACTATGAGAAAAATAGTAAAGAATATATTGCAAAACTGCAGGATCTTGATAAACTATATCGTACAACCGCAAAAAAAGCGGAGAAAAAAGAATTTATCACGCAGCATACAGCTTTTGGCTATCTGGCAAAAGAATACGGCTTGAAGCAGGTTCCGATTGCAGGGCTTTCACCTGACCAAGAACCGAGCGCAGCCAGCTTGGCAAAGCTGAAAACATATGCCAAAGAACATAATGTAAAAGTTATTTACTTTGAAGAAATTGCATCCTCAAAGGTCGCAGATACGCTCGCCAGTGAAATCGGCGCGAAGACAGAAGTGCTGAATACACTGGAAGGCTTGAGCAAAGAAGAACAGGATAAAGGTTTAGGGTATATCGACATTATGAAACAAAACCTCGATGCCCTGAAAGATTCACTATTGGTTAAATCATAAGATAGTGTGCGCCGGAGGGGTGCACACTATTTCTTTGTGAGAAAGGAAGATTAACATGAATCTCGTCTCATTGAAAGATATCGTTTTCGGCTATTCCCATACGCCTGTTTTAGATAAAGTATCACTTGATATTGAAAGCGGTGAGTTCGTCGGCATCACTGGACCAAACGGCGCCTCTAAATCGACGCTCATAAAGGTAATGCTCGGCATGCTGAAACCGTGGGAAGGCACAGTGACGATCAGTAAAAGGAATACAGAAGGGAAACGCCTGACCATAGGGTACGTCCCGCAGCAAATTTCTTCATTTAATGCCGGATTTCCGAGCACGGTGCTGGAGCTTGTTCAGTCAGGCCGCTATACAAAAGGGAAATGGTTTAAACGTTTAAATGAAGAAGATCATCTTGAAGTAGAAAAAGCATTGAAAATGGTGGAAATGTGGGACCTCCGCCATCGTAAAATCGGTGATTTATCAGGCGGACAGAAACAGAAAATCTGTATCGCCAGAATGCTCGCCAGCAACCCGGATCTGCTGATGCTGGACGAACCGACGACAGCTGTTGATTACGACAGCAGAAAAGGATTTTACGAATTTATGCATCATCTCGTGAAAAATCACAACCGCACAGTTGTGATGGTTACTCACGAACAAAACGAAGTACAGCAATTTTTAGATAAAGTGATTCGATTAGAGAGAGGAGAAAAAGGCGGATGGAAATGTTTGACTTGGAATTCATGCGACGAGCTTTTCTAGCAGGCGGCATGATCGCCGTCATGGCTCCGATACTAGGAGTGTATCTCGTTCTCAGAAGACAGGCCTTAATGGCTGACACACTTTCACATATCTCATTGTCAGGTGTTGCCATCGGCTTTTTTCTCAGCACCAATATAACCGCAGCAAGCATAGTCGTCGTGACCATCGGCGCGATCGGAATTGAATACATGCGGCGGGCGTATCGGACTTATTCAGAAGTGTCCATTGCCATCTTAATGGCAGCTGGTTTGTCCTTCGCGATGTTTTTAATCAGCCTTTCCAAAGGCACAGCCAATATGAGCATCGATCAATACCTATTTGGATCGCTTGTGACAGTAAACCAGCAGCAGGTCTATATTATCAGTATTATCACACTGCTGATCCTGCTTTATTTTATTGTACTGAGAAGGCCGCTCTACCTGCTGACGTTTGATGAAGCTACAGCCAAAACATCGGGAATCAATACAAACGTTCTCTCGTTGTCATTCAGTATTGTCACAGGCCTTGCGATTTCAGTCATTATTCCGATCATCGGGGTCCTTCTTGTATCGGCCCTGCTCGTATTGCCGGCAGCCTTCGCCATCAGAATTGCAAAAGGCTTTAACATGGTTTTCATTACAGCCATACTCATTTCATTATTCAGCGTATTTACGGGACTGACATCATCCTATCAGCTCGGGACGCCGCCAGGTCCGTCTATTACCCTGCTATTGATCGTTTTGCTATTAATCGGATTTGCAGTTCAGGGAGTTTGGACGTTTATCAAAAAAGAAGCTCAGCGCAAAAAAAGAAGCCGATAACATGAAAAGCAGTTTTCCCTAGGGAAAACTGCTTTTTTTATA
The DNA here is from genome assembly GCF_001719225.1 of Bacillus sp. FJAT-14266. Lineage (NCBI taxonomy): Bacteria > Bacillati > Bacillota > Bacilli > Caryophanales > Bacillaceae > Bacillus > Bacillus sp. FJAT-14266. The sequence goes on along the minus strand of NZ_CP017072.1, from coordinate 3,961,943 downwards.
GAAACAATTCGGCAAGGCGCTCATAAGATTCTTTTTTCGCCTCAAAATCAAACACATTGCACAGAACCATGATTTCATTTGTTTCGTAGCAGCCTGTGAGGTCTAACAGCTGTTGTTTGACAGTGGTGGGAGAACCGATCACCATCCGCTTTCTGTTTTCTTCTATGAGTTTTTTATCGGACGCTGTATAGGGATGAGCTTTCGCTTCCTCGATGCTTGGCACGCGGCTGTCCAAGCCTTTTCCGACGCGAAGAAGCCACAGATCCTGGCTTAATGCGAGTTCTTCTGCCTCTTCATCTGTTTTTGCGCAAATGACAAAAATCGTAAACAGTGCGGATGGATTCGAAAAATGGGCTGAGGGCCGAAAGCTTTCCCGGTAGATGCGGAATGCATTTTCTCCTCGCTCGGGATTAATGAAATGCCCAAATACATATCCAATCCCCTGGTGCGCCGCGCGTCTTGCGCTGTTTTCACCAAGACCGAGCACCCATAGCTCGGGTGCCGTACCAATAAGGGGCGCCGCTTTGATTCCGGCATACGGATGGTCGGGAGGAAGGGAATCTGTTAGAAAATAAGAGACATCCTGCAGCTGTCTGTTAAATTCGGTTAAGCTTTTTTTCACCCCGTCCGTTAATGCAAGTCTGGTTTTTGTCGTGCCGCCGGGGGAGCGACCGACGCCGAGGTCAATCCGGTTTGGATACAGGGCCTCAAGCTGGCGAAAGGTTTCAGCCACTTTAAATGGGCTGTATTGGGGCAGAAGCACGCCGCCTGATCCGACACGAATGGTGTTTGTCTGTGCTGCGATGCGGGCGATCATGATTTCAGGCGCTGTGCTTGCCAGTCCTTTCGTGCTGTGATGCTCGGCAAACCAATAACGCTTATAGCCCCACTGTTCGCTTAATTGGGCAAGCTCAACCGAATGCTGGAGAGTTGTCACAGGGCTTTCTCCTTTAGAAACAGGTGCCTGATCAAGTATGCTTAAATGAATCAAAAGGCCGCTTCCTTTCTGTCTGTTTTTAGATGGTGACACCAGAATAGGCAAAATGACTTGCCCGCGTCAAATGGTTTGTTTAAGAAGCGCACTTTATAGCATTTGCAAATCATATATCAAATATGGAAGTTTTTTTTCGAGGTTTTTCGTCAATTATTCTTAACTTTTACGAAACTTTGATATAATAACAAACGTATATATTAGTAATTTACGGCTTATTTTCCTTGTGAGCGTAAAAATAAATGTGACTATCTTCACATTTTGATGAGTAGGAGTGAATCGTGTGGCAATTTCTTTAGAAAAAGGTCAACGAATTGATTTAACAAAAGGAAAAGCCGGTCTGTCAAAATTGATGGTCGGTCTCGGCTGGGACCCAGTGTCCTCAGGCGGAGGATTCTTCAGCAAACTGCTTGGCGGAGGCGGTCCGAATATCGACTGTGACGCTTCAGTGCTGATGCTGGAAAACGGAAAATTCACCGATAAGAAAAACCTGATTTATTTCGGCAACCTGAAAAGCCGCTGCGGCGGTGTACAGCATACAGGCGACAACCTGACGGGTGACGGTGCGGGCGATGACGAGCAAATTATGATAGATTTAGATAAAGTGCCTGGAAACATCGATAAGCTTGTATTTGTAGTGAACATTTACGATTGTGTCAGAAGAAAACAAGATTTCGGCATGATTCAAAATGCGTTTATCCGCGTAGTTGATCAATCTAATCACGAGGAAATGCTCAAGTACAATTTGAGAGACAATTACGCCGGCAGAACAAGCCTGATTACAGCAGAAATCTACCGCAGCGGCAGTGAGTGGAAGTTTGCGGCGATTGGTGAAGGCACAAACGATACGAGATTAGAAGATATTATCAGCCGATACGTATAAAAGAAAAGGAGTGGATGAAACATGACAATTTCATTGGCAAAAGGACAAAAAGTAGATTTAACAAAAACAAATCCGGGTCTTTCAAAGGTTGTTGTCGGTTTAGGCTGGGATACGAACAAGTATGACGGCGGGCACGACTTTGATCTTGACTCAAGTGTGTTTCTGTTAGACGCTGCAGGCAAATGCGCGTCACCAAACGACTTTATTTTCTACAACCAGCTTGAAGGCGGCAACGGTTCAGTCGTTCATTCAGGCGACAACCTGACTGGTGCTGGCGAAGGCGACGATGAGAATGTAAAAGTAAATCTCAGCGCTGTACCGGCAAACATTGATAAAATCTCATTTGTTATTACCATTCACGATGCAGAAGCGCGCAGCCAAAACTTTGGACAAGTATCAAACGCGTTTGTCCGCATCGTAAATGAAGAAACAAATGAAGAGCTCATCCGTTACGATCTTGCAGAAGATTTCTCTATTGAAACGGCAATCATTGCAGGGGAGCTTTACAGACATAACGGCGAGTGGAAATTCTCAGCAATCGGCTCAGGCTACCAAGGCGGCCTTGCCCGCATTGCAACAGACTACGGTTTGCAAGTCGGTTAAGACAAATACGAAGAGCAGAAAGGAGAGAGGCAGTATGGCCATTCAATTATCAAAAGGACAGCGCATTGATTTAACAAAAACAAATCCGGGACTGACAAAAGCGGTGATCGGCTTAGGCTGGGATACAAACAAGTACTCCGGCGGACACGATTTTGACCTGGATGCTTCGGCCTTTTTAGTTGATGCGCATGATAACTGCGTAAATGATCTCGATTTCGTCTTCTATAATAACCTTGAACATCCGAGCGGCGGTGTCATCCATACGGGTGACAACCGCACGGGTGAGGGCGACGGAGATGATGAGCAGATTATCGTTGATTTCTCAAAAATCCCTGCTCACATTGAGAAAATCGGCATCACAGTGACCATTCACGACGCTGAAGCACGCAGCCAAAACTTTGGACAAGTTTCCAATGCATTTGTCCGCGTTGTGGATGAAGAAACGCAGAATGAGCTTCTTCGCTTCGATTTGGGAGAAGACTTCTCCATTGAAACAGCTGTTGTCGTTTGTGAGCTTTACAGACACGGCGGCGAGTGGAAATTCAATGCAATCGGCAGCGGATTTTCCGGCGGGCTGGCTGCATTGTGCCGGAATTACGGTTTGCAAGTGTAAGCGAGTGACAAATAGAGAAGTCACCGTTTCAAATTATAGGAGGAAAAAACTTGGACTTTTTACATCATATTTTGTCTACGTATGCTTCATTTTTCGATTGGAAAATGTGGGGGGAAGTTCTGACTGATCCTGTTTCCTGGGGTTTGATCGGTTCCCTTGTTGTTCTGGAAGGCCTTTTATCGGCCGATAACGCGCTTGTTCTTGCGGTCATGGTTAAACACCTGCCGGAAAAACAGCGGAAAAAAGCGTTAACGTATGGTTTGTTTGGAGCTTATATTTTCAGGTTTATTTTCATCGGGCTCGGTATGCTTCTCATTAAATTCTGGTGGATCAAGGTGCTTGGCGCGCTTTACCTGGCTTGGCTCGTCATTAAGCACTTCTGGATAGGCGAAAAAGAAGAGGAAGCGGACGGCATGAAGAAAAACTCTTGGATGGTCCGCACGTTCGGGATCTTCTGGGCGACTGTCATTTCAGTAGAATTAATGGATCTTGCCTTCTCTGTGGACAGCATCCTGGCCGCGTTTGCAGTATCTGAAAAAGTATGGGTGCTTCTGATTGGCGGTATGCTTGGTATTTTAATGATGCGTACAGTGGCAAAAGTGTTCCTTGTGCTGATTGATAAAATTCCTGAGCTGGAAAACACAGCATTCGTCTTAATCGGCATTATCGCGCTGAAAATGGCGGGGAGCGCTTTCCATTACGAAATGCCGCACTCTGTATTCTTCATTATCATTATCGCTGCATTTGCGGTAACATTGATCATTCACTACATCAATAAACAAAAGCAGGTGCGCGAACAAACAGCCGCTTCAAAAGAAGAATAAAACAAAACAAGGAGGGAGGTTCAATGTCCTTCCTTTTTTGTTACCGAAATATCGTTTCAATGACAAACCGGAAAGGAGGATATGATGAGACAAGAAGAACTAACCATTCATAAAGCACTTCCGGCTGATGGCGATTGGAAAAGCCTGCTGTTTCAGCCATTGCCGGAGCGGGATCACTATGAAACTGCACAAGGCCTTTCTTTTTCTCGTCTTGCCGGTCAGATATTGGGCACGCCTATTGATGAGACGGACTACTATAACGAGCTGTATGAGCTGTCTGTAAACGACCGCATAACGATTTTGAGTGAAACGCTTGATAAAACAATCGAACCGGAAACATTTCAAAAGCTTCAGCATATTCATTCCATCAATCAGAAAGAAAAAGGGCTGTCAGTCAGCCGCTTTGTTGCCTTTCTGGACGGGGAAAAGCTGATTGCGAAGCACTCAAATCCCTTGATGCACCGCCATTTAAGAAAAGCGTTGATGACGCTTTTACATACCTTTGCGGACAGTCATGAAAAGGGGCTGAATCATCCTGATTTTCGCAGAGTGCTGCTTGATGTCTCGAAGTTTTCCTTAAACCATCTGAACCCTTGGCTGGAAAAAACCGATATAGAGCGGGAGATGCCGAAGGTTGTTTGGTATGGAGATGCGACGAAAAGCCAGCTCTATTTCTTATATTATCTGATGCTGGTCGGCTGTGATGTACTGCTGTTCCATCCGGCGGGAACGGATCAGCTGGCGCTTGTCGACCCGAAGCAGGAGCTCGGTTTTACGGAAAAGCTCCCGGATGTTTCGGAGCTTCAGCCGTTTCCGAAAGAAAAACCAGACCGGAAATCAACAGTGGCTTACCGCTCAACAAAGGAAATTGAACATGTGCTGAATCACGAGGAATCCATGCTATATAAGCCGTGGCAGTTCAGAGATCACACACCGGTGTCCGTTACGCTGAAAACGACCTATGATGAATTGTTTTTAATCACGAAAGAACGCGCCTTTATTCGGCCGAATTTCAAAGCTGATAAACATTCCATTGAGATTCCGAATGTATTCGCCAAAATTATGGGCGTGTCGAAAGACAATAAGGAATATTGGAACAGGCTTCATACTCTAGCGGATTATCAGGAAACAGAAATGGTCAGAAGCTTTCCATTTACAGAAGAAATAAAGTCGAACTATCAATTTCACTACAGCCACGCACTTGATCAAGAAGGGAACATTGATCCGGACAAGCTGATGGCAAGCAATGTGTGGCAGTACAAACAGCTGCCGGCGGGCGTTCAGACTGCCATTGCCAAAACGATTTCGAGAATGTGCAGGTACCCGCGGCTTAAAGCCTTGCATCAGGAACAAGTCAAGGATGTTCAAATCTATTTGTTTAAACAAACAACAAACCTGCCTGCTAATCTGCTGAAATTGATTCAAATGTTCGACTATGCGCAAACCGTTCCGAAACTCGTTTTATATCATACGGAAATGAGCGGCGGACTCACGCGTTCGGATGCTGCCGCCCTGCTGTTCCTGAATGAAATCGGAATCGATATCATCATTTATAATCCGCCCGGACACCAAGATATTGAGCAGTTTATTGAAGAGGATCAGTATGATATCCACTGGCTGGATGACATGGTGTTTCAGCAGGACTACAAAGAGCCTTCGCTTGTGAAAAGGCTCTTCAGAACCATTACCCAAAAATAAGGAGAGAAGAAAAGCATGACAACAGAAAATCAAAATCCGCTTGTTCTCGATAAAAATGAAGAGATTTCCCAGCAAAAAGCTGACGATATCCGTCTTCAGCTCCGTCAGGAACCAGAAGTGAAGCGGCTTGCTCAACAAATTGACGTCAAAAACCAAATGGAGCTGCTTGAGTACGGCAAGGAGCCGGCCGTTGAAATATCCAAGTTCTCTGACCGCATCTTGGGGATGATGAAAACAACAAGCGTGACAGACTCCGGCACAATGCTGACTCAGCTTGGGAAAATCATGGACCGCTTCGACAAAAATGATTTTGATGAGCCAAAGGGATTAATGGCGAAAATTTTCAAACGCGGCGGCAGCATGATTGAAAAAATCTTTAAAAAGTATCAGACGCTTGGCGGAGAGATTGAAAAAATCCACGTTGAGATTTCAAAATACAAAGATGAGATGACGAAGACGAACTACACGCTCGATGAAATGTATGAAAACAATATCAAATACTATATGGAGCTTGAAAAATACGTCGTTGCCGGGCAGATGAAACTGGAAGAGATGCAGTCGATCCTTCCTTCATATGAGGAAAAAGCGGCAAGCGGGAACCAGCTGGCGCAAATGCAGCTCGATACGTTGCGCAACGGCATTCAGGCGCTTGAGGAACGGGTGTATGATCTGGATATGGCACGGATGGTGGCGCTTCAAACTGCTCCTCAAATCCGTCTCCTGCAGCGAGGAAATGCAAAGCTGATCGGGAAAATCAACTCGGCGTTTATCATTACCATTCCGATTTTCAAAAACGGCATTATTCAGGCTGTTACGGTAAAGCGGCAAAAGCTTGTGGCTGATTCCATGAGCGAGCTTGACCGCCGGACAAACGAGATGCTGAAACGAAATGCTGAAAACATCTCGAGCCAAAGTGTTGAAATTGCCAGAATGGCCGGCAGACCGAGCATAGATATTGAAACGATCGAATCGTCTTGGAACACGATTGTCAGCGGCATGCAGGAAACAAAACAAATCGAAGAAGAAAACAAGCGCCTCCGCGAAGACGGCGCGAGACGAATTGCACAGCTTCAGGATAATATTAAAAAAGCAGCATTGCAGCAATAATAAAAACCCCGCTTGTGGAACATAAGCGGGGTTTTTCAATTACATCATTTAGTTAATGACAATGTGTAAAGACAGGTGTAAACTTAAACGGTAATCATTTTGCATATCAGAGGTGTTGGCAATGGGAAAACAACAGCCTATATCCCAGCGTAAACTGCTGGGCGTCGCCGGTTTGGGGTGGCTGTTTGATGCAATGGATGTCGGAATATTATCGTTTATTATCGCCGCGCTCCATGTAGAGTGGAATCTGTCGCCCGAGGAAATGAAATGGATCGGAAGCGTCAATTCCATCGGCATGGCTGCGGGTGCGTTTTTGTTTGGTTTGCTGGCTGATCGAATCGGCCGCAAACAAGTGTTTATCATCACCCTTTTATGCTTTTCCATCGGAAGCGGCATTTCCGCTTTTGTGACGAGCTTATCGGCATTTCTAATCCTTCGTTTCGTGATTGGTATGGGACTTGGCGGAGAGCTTCCAGTCGCTTCAACACTCGTTTCGGAAGCGGTTGTGCCTGAAAAGCGAGGCAGAGTGATTGTGCTTTTGGAAAGCTTTTGGGCCGTGGGCTGGCTCGCAGCGGCCTTGATTTCTTACTTTGTGATACCAAGCTTTGGCTGGCAGGCTGCCCTGCTGTTAACTGCGCTGACTGCTTTTTATGCGCTGTACCTGCGGACGAGTTTGCCTGATTCGCCGAAATATGAATCGCTTTCTGCCAAAAAGAGGTCGGTGTGGGAGAATGTAAAAAGCGTCTGGGCAAGACAGTATATACGGCCGACCGTGATGCTGTCGATCGTTTGGTTCTGTGTGGTGTTTTCTTATTACGGCATGTTCCTATGGCTCCCGAGTGTTATGCTGCTGAAAGGCTTCAGCATGATTCAAAGCTTTGAATATGTCCTGCTGATGACGCTTGCTCAGCTACCTGGCTATTTCTCTGCCGCATGGCTGATTGAAAAAGCGGGCCGGAAGTGGATACTCGTCATTTACTTGATTGGCACAGCAGGAAGCGCCTATTTCTTCGGAACGGCGGATTCCTTAAGTCTTCTGCTTACGGCTGGAATGCTGTTATCGTTTTTCAATCTCGGTGCATGGGGCGTGCTGTATGCTTATACCCCGGAGCAATACCCGACTGCGATTCGAGCAACAGGTTCAGGAACGACAGCAGCGTTTGGAAGAATCGGCGGCATCTTCGGGCCTTTGCTCGTCGGAACTCTGGCAGCCCGTCATATTTCGTTTTCGGTCATCTTTTCAATCTTTTGCATTGCAATCTTACTCGCGGTTGCTTGTATTTTGATTATGGGGAAAGAAACGAAACAAACTGAGCTAGAATAGGAAAAGCACCTCTTGAAAGAGGTGCTTTCAGCGTGTCGACAAACCCTCGCATTCGTTGTCAGGACTGCGCTTCGGTGCTCAATGCGAAGTGGATCAACGGCTAAATTCTCAGGCGTCCTGCCTAAACGCCGTCGTCATCACATCCTGTGAATGTCCGCTCCTATGCTCGTCCTTCCTAGACTTCAAGGGTTTTCAATCACGCTGAAAAGATGACAAAATCCTAAAATGAAAACCATTTTAGGATTTTGTCAACAATCTGAGGCACCTCTTGAATGAGGTGCTTTTTTTTTTTACATCTGCGCCCGGGCTGCGGATTGGCGTTTCCCGGTTTTACTGATTGCCTGGTAGAGCGTCATAGAAAGTATGAACAAAATGGCAGTAAATCCTGTGACAGCTCCGAAATGCTGTGTGCTTTGATATAAAAAACCTGCAATACTTGTACCGACAGTGGTCCCGGCATACATAGCGGCATTGGAAAGGGAAGCGATGGTTCCTCGCGCATTTGGTGCAATGGATTGAAAGACACCCATCATTAACGGAAAGATGATGCCAGCTGTAAAGAACGTGAGAAAAAAGCCGGCTTCTACTAAAAACAAGTTTGGAAAGAACGGAAGAGCGAAATAGAGAGCGCCCATTAGCAGCATCCCGCTGATCAGTGTTTTAAACATGCCCAGCTTTTCTGAAACCCGGCTGCCGATAAGGCTCCCGAGCATATTTCCCAGTCCGAGTACAAGCATAGCTGCGCCAATTTGTGACACGGTTAAATGATAATCCGCGGAAAGCCAAGTACCCAGAAAGCTGAACGAAGCGAAGTTTCCGGTTTGAAACAGAAAATAGGCAAGCAGAATGACCGATGTTTTCGGCAATGAAAAAAGCTCCCGGTAGGGGTTGACAATTGATGGTCGCGCCAATGGTTCAGAAGGCAGGATATCAGGCATGACCGCCGCCAGGATCAATAGAAGAATAAGCGAGCACGCTGACAAAACGAAAAATGGCGTATGCCATGTAAAGGAAGCGAGAAACCCTCCAATAGGAAGTCCGAGCATTTGTGAAGCGGCCAAACCTGCTGTCGCAATCCCCATGCCTTTTATGATCTGAGAAGGCTGGACAATGACTGGGATGGACGCCCAAATTTGAGGCGTCACAAACGCAGCGCTAACGCCTGCGGCAAAACGGAACAGGCACATGGCGGCAAAAGAGGGAGCGATGCCGCATAAAAATGTGGATACGATAAAGCCTGCAAGTCCCCACAGCATGACTGTTTTCCTGTTCAGCCGGTCTGAGATTGGGCCTGCAATGAAAGCGAAGAGCGCATAACCGAGTGCATAAGCACTGACCATCCAGCCTGACAAATCAGTAGAGACATGAAACTGATCCTGTAAAAGGGGGAGAAGCGGCGAAAGCAAAAAGGTATCCGTGCCAATGACAAACATGACACTGAAGAAAAGCCAAATGCGATTCAAATTTTATCACTCCTATTGTTTTATAACTTTGAAACTATGAAACAGATATGTATAGAGAAAACCCTTTGTTAGAGGGTTTCCAAAAAGCCAGGCAGGTATGTTTGAAATGTGTCTTCACGCAGACTGACGTATTTTGTCCGCGAATCTTTCCGGGTTGCCGTCAATCCCGCTTCACGCAACGTTTTAAAATGATAAGATGCCGTGGTTTTGACAATATTGCACTTTTCACCTACTTCACCGCAGCTGAGTTCTTTTCCGCTGACATAAAGCGTACGAATAATGGCAAGCCTTGATTCATCAGACAGTGCTTTAAAAATTTGCGCTCTGATTTGATCATCTGATTGTTTCATAGTCATGAAACTATAATACATAATGGGTGTTGAAAAAGCAACTTATTTTTCCAGTAAAGGAGCAGGAAGTCATAAGAGGAAGGAGGAATTCAATTCCAATAAAAGCGTTTTCAACTAAAGATAGGCGAAAAATCACCCGTAAAATACAATCATATAGGAGGATTACAGAGCATTTAGAAGCATAAATAAGATCATGTGGTCACATGGATGTTTATAAAGAAATGGTACAGAATAAAAGAGAATATGCTGTTTGTGTGGGAAGTTACATAAATGTTACGGTAATAAAGATTGCTTAATATGGAGGGAAAATATGAGTGTAGATGAGAAACCAATTAAGATAAAAGTCGAGAAAGTCTCTAAGATTTTTGGGAAACAAACAAAGAAGGCAGTTCAAATGCTTGCCAACGGAAAGACAAAAAAAGAGATCCTGAAAGCAACCGGATCAACCGTTGGGGTTAATCAGGCAGATTTTGAAGTATATGATGGTGAGATATTTGTCATCATGGGTCTATCAGGGAGCGGTAAATCAACTTTAGTACGGATGTTAAACCGGCTTATTGAACCGACTGCCGGAAGTATTTACATTGATGGTGACATGATAACAAATATGTCAAAAGACCAGCTCCGGGAAGTCCGCCGGAAAAAAATCAGCATGGTCTTCCAAAAGTTCGCTCTGTTCCCGCACAGAACGATACTTGAAAACACAGAATACGGACTGGAGCTTCAAGGCGTAGACAAACAAGAACGGCAGCAAAAAGCGCTTGAGTCTCTTAAGCTCGTCGGGCTCGAAGGATTTGAACACCAATATCCAGACCAGCTTTCCGGCGGGATGCAGCAGCGTGTCGGCCTTGCCCGCGCGTTGACAAATGATCCGGACATCCTTCTGATGGACGAAGCGTTCAGTGCGCTTGACCCACTGATTCGTAAAGATATGCAGGATGAGCTTCTTGATCTTCACGATAATGTCGGAAAAACAATTATCTTTATTACGCATGACTTGGACGAAGCGTTGCGGATCGGCGACAGAATTGTCCTAATGAAGGACGGCAATATCGTTCAAATCGGCACGCCTGAAGAAATCCTGATGAATCCATCTAACGAATATGTTGAGAAATTCGTCGAAGATGTTGATTTGTCTAAAGTCCTCACAGCAGGCCACATTATGAAACGCGCTGAAACAGTGCGGATTGATAAAGGGCCTCGCGTAGCATTGACACTGATGAAAAACCTTGGAATTTCTTCAATTTATGCAGTGGATAAACAAAAGAAATTATTAGGTGTTATCTATGCGTCTGATGCGAAAAAAGCGGCTGAGTCTGATTTATCACTTCAAGACATCTTGAATACAGAATTTACGACTGTACCAGAGAATACGTATCTGACTGAGATTTTTGACGTTGTGTCCGATGCGAATATTCCAATTGCGGTTGTGGATGAGAAGCAAAGAATGAAAGGAATTGTCGTAAGAGGCGCGCTGATTGGCGCACTTGCCGGCAATAACGAGTATATCAATGCTGAAGGCACTGGTGAACAAACACAAGATCCTTCTGTACAGGAGGTGAAGTAAGATGGATAGACTGCCTAGAATACCTTTAGCAGATATCATTGACCGTTTTGTTGACTGGATTACGATGACGTTTGGCGGATTCTTCGACGGAATCGCTAACGGATTGGCCGCTTTTGTAAATGGAATTGTCACCGGTCTTGGATTTATTCCATCTATTTTGTTAACGATTATTTTCGCCGCACTTGCGTGGTGGATCAGTACAAGGGGAATTGCGTTATTTACGTTGATTGGATTCCTCCTGATCGATTATTTAGGATATTGGGACCCAATGCTGCAAACATTGGCGCTTGTTTTGACATCTGTGATTATTTCGATTGTGGTCGGGGTTCCGATCGGAATTTGGGCGTCTCAGAAAGAAACGGTTCGCCGTATTGTAACGCCAATTCTTGATTTAATGCAGACAATGCCTGCTTTCGTATATCTATTGCCGGCGATTTTCTTCTTTAACATCGGTGTTGTGCCGGGTGTTGTTGCATCTGTTATCTTCGCGATGCCGCCGACAATCCGCATGACTGTTCTCGGTATAAAACAAGTGCCGGCGGATCTGATTGAAGCGACTGAGGCATTCGGTTCTACAACAGCTCAGCGTTTGTTTAAAGTTCAGCTCCCGCTTGCGACAAAAACCATTTTGGCCGGGATCAACCAAAGCATCATGCTTGCGTTATCAATGGTTGTTATTGCCGCAATGGTCGGTGCACCGGGACTTGGTTCTGAAGTATACAGTGCCGTTACACAGCTGAAAACCGGGGTCGGAGTAGAGGCCGGTATCGCCATCGTTATCGTTGCCATTACCCTGGACCGTATTACTCAAAATATTAAAGTGAAGAAGAAAAGCAGGGGGAATGCCTGATGCTTAAAAAAATCATCGGCATCGGCGTTTCCGCCATGCTGGCGCTCTCACTTGCGGCTTGCGGTTCAGAAAACGATGAAAATGCATCCGCAGCAGAACAAGTGAATAAGACCATCATCGGGATTGACCCCGGTTCAGGGATTATGTCCCTGACTGACAAAGCGATGAAGGATTATGACCTGAATGACTGGACATTGATTTCAGCGTCAAGTGCTGCGATGACTGCTACGCTTAAAAAGTCATACGACCGTAAGAAACCGATTATCATTACAGGATGGACACCGCATTGGATGTTCTCCAGATATAAGCTGAAATATCTCGATGATCCGAAACAATCTTATGGCAGCGCAGAGGAAATCCATACGATCACACGCAAAGGCTTCAGCAAAGAGCAGCCGAATGCCGCAAAGCTTCTGAGCCAGTTTAAATGGACGCAAGACGAAATGGGCGAAATCATGATCAAGGTGGAAGAAGGCGAGAAACCTGCCAAAGTTGCTGCTGAGTACGTCAATAAACACAAGGATCAGATAGCCGAATGGACAAAAGGCGTTCAAAAGGTGAAGGGAGACAAAATCAACCTTGCCTATGTGGCGTGGGACAGTGAGATTGCAAGTACAAACGTCATAGGCAAAGTCTTAGAAGACTTGGGCTATGAGGTAACACTTACTCAGGTAGAGGCTGGGCCGATGTGGACTGCAATTGCGACGGGAAGTGCGGATGCATCCCTTTCCGCATGGCTGCCGAATACCCATAAAGCATACGCCGCTAAATATAAAGGCAAATATGATGATATTGGCACCAGTATGACTGGTGTGAAGATGGGGCTTGTTGTTCCTCAATATATGAAAAATGTCAACTCAATTGAAGATTTGAAGAAGTAATCAAAAAAGCAGCCTGTGTCAGGCTGCTTTTTTTGCGTTAAGAAGCGTTAGCGGCAGCAAGTGATTCCGCCTTCTGAAATGTTTTGAGCACGGCGTTCGCCAAAATATGAATGCCGGTAAACATCGCATTTCTGTCAAAGGTCATGTGCGGATGATGGAGCCCCGGCTGGAGCCCGCAGCCTAGTCCGAGCATCGTTGTTTTCAGATTCGGCACCTTCACGGCGTAAAAATGGAAATCCTCTCCGCCGGTAGTGACAAGCGGGTCATCAAGCCGCTCAGCCCCGATGATATCTGTAATGGCTTCTGCCATGATCGCTTCAGCTTCTTTGTTTTGTGTTGCCGCAGGAAGGCTGTGTTCTTTTTGCAGATCGATTTTTGCGCCGAATGCAGCGGCGGCCGCTTCACAGGCTCTTTCTGTCTCGGCGATTAACGCCTCCATGGCTTCATTGGTCTGTGCGCGCAAATCAAGGCTGAACGATGCTTTTCCTGGAATGATGTTAGAGCTTTCACCGCCGGCTTGAAGTTTTGTCATTTTGACGGTATGCGGGATTTGCGGGTCAATATGAATGAGTCCGAGCTTATGTACAAGAAATGCCGCAATTTCAATGCTGTTTTTCCCGAGGTGCGGACGGGCGCCATGAGCCTCTTCCCCGATGATCGTTCCCTCAATGTGCTGGCTTGATCCGTGCAGAATAGACGGAGCGCAGCGGCCGTTCTGTGTTTCCTGGATCGGACGGACGTGAACGCCATACAAATAGTCGATATCATCAAGCACGCCTTCTTCTATCATTTTCAAGGCGCCGCCGCCTTTTTCTTCTGCCGGCTGAAAGATAAAACGGATTGTGCCCTTCGGAAGCTCAGGTTGTTTTTTTAGCAGCATTAACGTGCCCAATGCCATTGTCATATGTGAATCGTGTCCGCAGGAATGGTTGGCGCTAAATGTGCCGTTAACCTCCTGCCACAGCGCGTCAATATCAGCGCGTACCGCTACAACAGGTGAGCCTGAGCCGATTTCGCCGACAACCCCGGTGCAGTCTGAAAACGTGCGCGTCCGGCACCCTAAATCCTCAAGCTTTTGTTTCAAAAATGAAGTTGTCTCATATTCCTTCCAGCTGACTTCAGGGTTCGCGTGCAGATGCTCGAAGATGTCCATAATGGTTTGTTTCATGTCTTCTGAAAGCTTTTGCATGGTTAGAAATACCTCCTTCTATCAGAATGAATTTTTACCTTCTTTACTTTATTTATATTGAAACAGGAAGATAGGCTGTATATAATATAGCACATATTGCTACTTTTCAGAATAATTAATATTTTCAAACAGAGGGGATGGATCGAAATATGAGTATGCCAGCAGCCGAAACACAGCCTAAGAAAAAACGTATGACATTTAAAATGCCTGACGCCTATGTCCTCTTATTTATGATTGCTTTCATTTGCGCAATCGCTTCATATATTGTGCCGGCAGGTGAATTTGACCGCGTGACAAAGGGGGATGTCACGACCGCTGTTCCGGGAAGCTATCATTCAATTGAACAGTCTCCGGTCAGCTTGATCAGCTTTTTTACTTCTCTACAGGATGGAATGGTTGGATCAGCACCCATCATCTTTCTGATTTTATTCACAGGCGGCACCATTGCTATTCTAGAAAAAACGGGTGCCATCAATGGCCTGATTTACAATGTCATCAGCAAATTCCGCACAAAGCAATTATTATTTATTTGTATTGTCGGCGCATTGTTCTCCATTCTCGGAACAACCGGGATTGTCGTGAATTCAGTTATCGGTTTTATCCCCATCGGCCTCATTGTGGCACGATCCTTAAAATGGGACGCAGTCGCGGGAGCCGCTGTTATATACATCGGCTGCTACGCTGGATTTAACTCCACCATATTATCACCGTCACCGCTCGGTTTATCACAATCAATCGCGGAGCTCCCTCTTTTCTCAGGAATCGGCCTGCGAGTTGTGATATACATATGCTTTTTGCTGTCTTCTATTATTTATATCTATTTGTATACGAGAAAATTAAAAAAATCAAAAGATGCCAGTGTGTTAGGAACAGATTGGTTCCCTGCGGCAGGAATGGCCGAAGCCGGTAAAGAAGAAGATCAGTCAGTGCCGTTTACCGTTCGCCATAAGCTGATTTTGGCTGTGGCGGGACTCTCACTTGTCGGATTTTTATACGGCGCTTTGAAGCTTGGCTGGTCAGATTCCCAAATGGCTGCGACATTTATTTTTATTTCTGTCCTTGCCGGTTTAATAGGCGGGCTTGCGGCGAACGATATTGCTAAAACCTTCATTACGGGCTGCCAAAGTCTTGTATACGGGGCGCTGATTGTCGGGATGGCACGAAGCATTTCCGTTATCCTTGAAAATGGAAAGCTTCTCGATACTGTCGTCAATGCTTTGGCTTCACTTTTGGATGGTTTCAGCCCGATTGCCGGGGCAATCGGCATGTATATCGCCAGTGCGCTGCTTCATTTTCTCATCTCTTCAGGTTCTGGCGAAGCCGTTGTATTTATTCCAATACTGGCGCCGCTCGCTGATTTGATGGGAATCACGAGACAGGTTGCGGTGGAGGCAGTTATGCTTGGAGAAGGGGTCGTCAACTGTGTGAACCCGACATCCGGCGTTCTCATGGCGGTGCTTGCCGCCAGCGGTATTCCGTATGTCAAGTGGCTGCGGTTTATGGTGCCGCTTGCTCTGATTTGGTTCTTGATCGGGCTTGTCTTTATCGTGATCGGCGTCATGATCAATTGGGGGCCGTTTTAACGATTGCTGCCCGCCGGCTTGTACGGCGGGCTTTTGAGTTATTCATTGCAGAAGCGCAGGCTGTTATTGTAACATGTAAGCCATAAGCCATTCGTAAAAGTGCGGGAGGAAGGTCATGAATAATCTGCGTAATAGACTTTCAGGCGTGAATGGGAAAAATAAGAGAGTAAAAGAAAAAGAACAAAAAATCTGGTCGGAGATTGGGATGATAGCGGGAGCATTTGCGCTGCTTGATGTGATCATCCGCGGCATTATGTTTGAATTTCCGTTTAAAGAATGGGCTGCAAGCCTTGTGTTTTTGTTCATCATTATCTTATATTACTGCATCAGGGCTGCGGCATCCGGAATGCTCATGCCGAGAATAGACACCAAAGAAGAACTGCAAAAACGGGTGAAGCAGCAGCGAATAGAATCAATTGCGGTCGCCTTTGCGGTAGTGGTGCTTACGATGTACGACAGGGGGATTCCCCATACATTCTTCGCTTGGCTAAAAATGATTCTTCTTTTTATCGTCTGCGGCGGTGTTCTGTTTCTGCTTCGGTATGTGATTGTGAAGCTGGCTTACAGAAGAGCGGTAAAAGAAGAAATAAAAAAGAAATCATCTTGAAAAATAGATGGTTTCTTTTTTTGTTTGGAAAGCGAGGGAAGCGTTCACAGTTTCGGGCAGCTTTTTTTATAGGAACATTGATTTGTATTCACTCTGCCAAGTTGTTTTGATAGAGTGATTGTGATAATTTAAAATGTAAGCGTTAACAAAATTATCCAGTCTTCACATCAGGTTGAAAGGAGGAAGCGGAAGATTGAAGTAAGAGCGATTTTTGACTCCGAAGTAAGTCTTCAAAAAATCAAATAAGGAGTGTCAAGAATGTTTGCAAAACGATTCAAAACCTCTTTACTGCCGTTATTCGCTGGATTTTTATTGCTGTTTCATTTGGTTCTGGCAGGACCGGCGGCTGCGAGTGCTGAAACGGCGAACAAATCGAATGAGCTTACAGCACCGTCGATCAAAAGCGGAACCATTCTTCATGCATGGAATTGGTCGTTCAATACGTTAAAACATAATATGAAGGATATTCATGATGCAGGATATACAGCCATTCAGACATCTCCGATTAACCAAGTAAAGGAAGGGAACCAAGGAAATAAAAGCATGTCGAACTGGTACTGGCTCTATCAGCCGACATCGTACCAAATTGGCAACCGTTACTTAGGAACTGAACAAGAATTTAAAGAAATGTGTGCAGCCGCTGAAGAATATGGCATAAAGGTCATTGTTGACGCGGTCATCAATCATACCACCAGTGATTATGCCGCGATTTCCAATGAGATTAAGAGTATTCCAAACTGGACACATGGAAACACGCAAATTAAAAACTGGTCTGATCGATGGGATGTCACGCAGAATTCATTGCTCGGGCTGTATGACTGGAATACACAAAATACACAAGTACAGTCCTATTTGAAACGGTTCTTAGAAAGAGCATTGAATGACGGGGCAGATGGATTTCGCTTTGATGCCGCTAAACATATAGAGCTTCCGGATGATGGGAGTTACGGCAGTCAATTTTGGCCGAATATCACAAATACAGCTGCAGAGTTCCAATACGGAGAAATCCTGCAGGATAGTGCCTCCAGAGATGCTTCATATGCGAATTATATGAATGTGACAGCGTCTAACCATGGGCATTCCATAAGGTCCGCTTTAAAGAATCGCAATCTGGGCGTGTCGAATATCTCCCACTATGCATCTGATGTGTCTGCGGACAAGCTAGTGACATGGGTGGAGTCGCATGATACGTATGCCAATGATGATGAAGAGTCGACATGGATGAGCGATGATGATATCCGTTTAGGCTGGGCGGTGATAGCTTCTCGTTCAGGCAGTACGCCTCTTTTCTTTTCCAGGCCTGAGGGAGGCGGAAATGGTGTGAGATTCCCGGGGAAAAGCCAAATAGGCGATCGCGGGAGTGCTTTATTTGAAGATCAGGCTATCACTGCGGTCAATAGATTTCACAATGTGATGGCAGGACAGCCTGAGGAACTCTCGAACCCAAATGGAAACAACCAGATATTTATGAATCAGCGCGGCTCACATGGCGTTGTGCTGGCAAATGCAGGTTCATCCTCTGTTTCTATCAATACGCCAACAAAATTGCCTGATGGCAGGTATGACAATAAAGCTGGGGCAGGTTCATTTCAAGTGAATGATGGTAAACTGACAGGCACGATCAATGCCAGGTCTGTGGCTGTGCTTTATCCTGATGATATTGCACAAGCGCCTCATGTTTTCCTTGAGAATTACAAAACAGGTGTAACACATTCTTTCAATGATCAACTGACGATTACCTTGCGTGCAGATGCGAATACAACAAAAGCCGTTTATCAAATCAATAATGGACCAGAGACGGCGTTTAAGGATGGAGATCAATTCACAATCGGAAAAGGAGATCCATTTGGCAAAACATACACCATCATGTTAAAAGGAACGAACAGTGATGGTGTAACGAGGACCGAGGAATACAGTTTTATTAAAAGAGATCCAGCTTCGGCCAAAACCATCGGCTATCAAAATCCGAATCATTGGAGCCAGGTAAATGCTTATATCTATAAACATGATGGGGGCCAGGCAATTGAATTGACCGGATCTTGGCCTGGAAAACCAATGACTAAAAATGCAGACGGAATTTACACGCTGACTCTGCCTGCGGACACGGATACAACCAACGCAAAAGTGATTTTTAATAATGGCAGCGCCCAAGTGCCTGGCCAGAATCAGCCTGGCTTTGATTACGTGCAAAATGGTTTATATAATGACTCGGGCTTAAGCGGTTCTCTTCCTTATTGAGGACAAGGCTAGACTGGACTTACCGAAAGAAACCATCATAGATGGTTTCTTTTTTGTTCATAAATCAGACAAAACTTTTCCCTTGCAAAAGTTTGTGAAGTGTTGCACAATATAAATGTGAAATACTTCACAAACAAAAAGACATCAAAGAGAAACATACCCTGGAAGGATGATTAATGATGAACAAACATGTAAATAAAGTAGCTTTAATCGGAGCGGGTTTTGTTGGAAGCAGTTATGCATTTGCGTTAATTAACCAAGGGATCACAGATGAGCTTGTGGTCATTGATGTAAATAAAGAAAAAGCAATGGGCGATGTGATGGATTTAAACCACGGAAAGGCGTTTGCGCCACAACCGGTCAAAACATCTTACGGAACATATGAAGACTGCAAGGATGCTGATATTGTCTGCATTTGCGCCGGAGCAAACCAAAAACCTGGTGAGACACGCCTTGAATTAGTAGAAAAGAACTTGAAGATTTTCAAAGGCATCGTTAATGAAGTCATGGCGAGCGGATTTGACGGTATTTTCTTAATCGCGACAAATCCGGTTGATATCCTGACTTACGCAACATGGAAATTCAGCGGCCTGCCAAAAGAGCGGGTGATCGGAAGCGGCACAACACTAGATTCTGCGAGATTCCGTTTCATGCTGAGCGAATACTTTGGCGCAGCGCCTCAAAACGTACACGCGCATATTATCGGAGAGCACGGCGACACAGAGCTTCCTGTTTGGAGCCACGCGAATGTCGGCGGTGTGCCGGTCAGTGAACTCGTTGAGAAAAACGATGCGTACAAACAAGAGGAGCTGGACCAAATTGTAGATGATGTGAAAAACGCAGCTTACCATATCATTGAGAAAAAAGGCGCGACTTATTATGGGGTTGCGATGAGTCTTGCTCGCATTACAAAAGCCATTCTTCATAATGAAAACAGCATATTAACTGTCAGCACATATTTGGACGGGCAATACGGTGCAGATGACGTGTACATCGGTGTGCCGGCTGTCGTGAACCGCGGAGGGATCGCAGGTATCACTGAGCTGAACTTAAATGAGAAAGAAAAAGAACAGTTCCTTCACAGCGCCGGCGTCCTTAAAAACATTTTAAAACCTCATTTTGCAGAACAAAAAGTCAACTAACCGCAACTTTAGAGTAAAGGGCTGATTGTCAATGTGGGAGCAGTTGTATGATCCGTTTGGAAACGAGTATGTGAGCGCACTTGTGGCGCTCACTCCGATTCTCTTTTTTCTTTTGGCTTTAACTGTTTTGAAAATGAAAGGCATTCTTGCGGCATTTCTTACCCTAGCCGTCAGTTTCTTCGTCTCCGTTTTGGCATTTCATATGCCGGTTGAAAAAGCGATTTCTTCTGTTTTGTTAGGAATCGGGAGCGGGCTGTGGCCCATTGGCTACATCGTCCTGATGGCGGTGTGGCTGTATAAAATCGCCGTGAAAACCGGGAAATTTACCATTATTCGGTCCAGCATTGCCGGCATTTCGCCTGACCAACGATTACAGCTATTATTAATTGGTTTTTGTTTTAACGCGTTTTTAGAAGGCGCGGCCGGTTTTGGTGTTCCGATTGCGATTAGTGCGGCGCTGCTCGTCGAACTTGGTTTTAAACCGTTAAAAGCGGCGGCGCTCTGCTTGATTGCAAACGCCGCCTCCGGAGCCTTTGGGGCGATCGGGATTCCTGTCATCACAGGGGCGCAGATTGGTGATTTGTCTGCTCTTGAGCTGTCACGGACATTAATGTGGACACTGCCGATGATCTCATTTTTAATACCATTCCTGCTTGTATTCTTATTAGACCGAATGAAAGGAATCAAACAGACATGGCCCGCTCTTCTGGTTGTGAGCGGTGGGTATACAGCGGTTCAGACACTGACAATGGCGGTGCTCGGACCGGAATTAGCAAACATTTTGGCGGCCTTATTCAGCATGGGCGGGCTTGCCCTCTTCCTCCGCAAATGGCAGCCGAAAGAGATTTACCGCGAGGAAGGGGCCGGCGATGCTGGTGAGAAAAAGGCATACCGTGCCGCTGACATTGCGAAAGCGTGGTCTCCATTCTACATTTTAACTGCGGCGATCACCATCTGGAGCCTTCCAGCATTCAAAGCGCTTTTCCAAGAAGGCGGGCTGTTATATCAATCAACGCTCCTGTTCAAAATGCCTTTTCTGCATCAGCAAATTATGAAAATGCCGCCGATTGCGCCATCTGCCATGCCGTTAGATGCAGTCTTTAAAGTTGATCTGCTGTCAGCGACTGGTACAGCGATTTTAGCGGCGGTCATCGTGACAGGGCTGTTCAGCAAAAAGTTCTCCTCTCGGGATGCCTTTGCTTCCCTGAAGGAGACAGGAAAAGAGCTGTGGGTGCCGATTATGACGATCTGCTTCGTGATGGGGTTTGCCAATCTGGCCAACTTCGCAGGGCTCAGCTCTTCAATTGGATTAGCATTGGCGAAAACAGGAGACCTGTTCCCGTTTGTCAGTCCTGTTCTTGGCTGGATTGGCGTGTTCATTACTGGTTCTGTTGTCAGCAATAATGCTTTGTTCGGTCATTTGCAGGTTGTCACCGGAGCGCAGATCGGTGCGGGTTCAGACTTGCTGTTAGCCGCAAATACGGCGGGCGGTGTCATGGCGAAACTTGTTTCTCCTCAATCTATCGCCATCGCTGCCGCAGCGGTCGGCCAAACAGGCAAGGAATCTAAACTGTTTAAAAAGACAGTGGCGTACAGCCTGATTCTGTTAGTGATTATTTGTATATGGACGTTTATTCTTGCAAGATTTGGAGTGTAATAGAAAAAAGCAGTACATGCCCAGCATGTACTGCTTTTTTATGTTAATTTGCTTTCTTTGTCATTTCGGCTGTTGTTTTCACTCTGGCTTTCCCCATAAATAAAATGGTAACCGCCGCGAGGACAATTGGAATCAAAGCGAGCAAAAACACATACGTAATACTTGATGACATCGCGTCAATAATGCGATTCAGGATCGCATCAGGAATCTGGGAACGTGTTCCCGCTTGGAATATCTCCTGCGGGTCGCCAATATTTTGCGCAGCACCTGATCCCGCTGAGCCTTTCATCCCGCTGAAGGCGTCGGTCAGCTTGTTCGTGAATACGTTTGTTTGCACCGTTCCGAAAATGGTGACGCCTAAGGTCATGCCAAATGATCGCAAAAATGAATTTGTAGAGTTTGCCGTTCCCCGAAAGCGAGGTTCAAGATCATTCATCGATGCCGCCGGCAGCAGGGAAAAGTTAAAGCCTACACCAAAGCCTGAAATCATCATGAAGACTGTCAGCCATACCCGTGCTGTGTCAGGCGTCATATTGGAAAGAAGCAGCATGCCGATAAAGAAAGCTATAACAGATATCAGCATCAAATTGCGGAAGCTTGCCTTCGTTTGGAAGATTCCGCCGATCATGCTTCCGATGACTGATCCAATCATCATCGGCGTCAGAATGAAGCCCGCGCTTGTCGCCGAGCTGCCGTAGACCGCCTGAACAAAAATCGGAATAAATACCGCTAAAATAATAAATGTTCCGCCATACAGGAAAGCGAGAATCTGTGCTGTGGCAAACAAGCGGTTCTTAAACATCCAGAAAGAAATAATCGGCTCTTCTGCTTTTCTCTCCACAATAAAAAAGGCAATGAAGAAAACGGCGAATACAATAAACAGCCCGATGATCTGAATGGAATTCCAATCGTATGTTTTGCCGCCAAGCTCAAGGGCGAACATCAGGCATACAATGGATACGACTAAGGTAATCGCGCCGCCCCAGTCTATTTTCTGCTTTCTGTGCTCCAGAGATTCTTTGTAGTAGCGAATAATGAAAAACAATGACAATGCGCCGATCGGCACATTGATGTAAAACACCCAGTGCCAACTGATCGAATCTGTAATGATCGCGCCTAAGAGCGGACCAAGAACACTGGATAATCCAAATACAGCACCGAACATGCCGGACATTTTTCCGCGTTTTTCCGGCGGAAACAAATCAAAGATAATGGTAAAGGCAATCGGCAGGAGCGCGCCGCCTCCGATCCCTTGAATGGCCCGGAAGATGATCAGCTGATTCATCGTCTGGGCAATCCCGCATAAAGCAGAACCGATTAAGAAAAAAATAAGTCCAAACAGGAAAAAACGTTTTCGGCCGTACATATCGGAAAGCTTGCCGTAAATCGGCATGCCAGCCATAACCGCCACCATATAGGATGCCGTCACCCAGGCAAATTTATCGAAGCTTCCAAGATCGGCTACGATATTGCCCATCGCGGTGGCAACAATCGTATTGTCCATTGCAGACATCAAGATGCCCAGCAGGAGACCGAGGACCACAAATTTGGTGGAAGCCTGTTTTGCTGTTGTTGTGTCCATTTGTTCTACCTCCTCTTACTTTTCTATGTAAGTTCTGATATCATGATAATAGTTTGATCGTTGAATATCTCGATTATCAAGATAAACTCGATTTTATAGGGAGGACTGTCAGTTGTCAACAAGAAATTCCAGAAGTGAGTTGGAAAGGACTGCTGTTCAGCTTTTTCGAAAACTGGGCACAAGAACGGTCCTGTTTCATCAGGCAGCCGCTCAAGCTCTCGGTCTGTTTCCTACCGATTTGAAATCAGCTGACATTTTAAATGAAGCAGGGCCGATGACGGCCGGAGAGCTGGGAAAAAAAACCGGCCTCAGCACGGGTTCCGTCACGGCGCTTGTTGACCGGCTGGAAAAAGCGGGGTATGTGGCTCGTGAAAAGGACCCGAACGATCGCAGGAGAGTCGTAATCGTCCCTTTGACTGCTTCGAAAAAACATATAAAGGATTTGTTCCGTCCTCTGTCTGAGTCAACGATGGATTTGTGCCGCGAATATACGGAAGAGGAGCTGGAACTCATTTTCAGTTTTGTAGGCAAAGCTGCCGATATTATGGAGGAAGAGCTTGAACGTCTGAAACAGTAAGTGAATTTGTGCATAGCTTGGCCCGTTCCCGAATAAATTGTACAAGTTACATAAGAGAAGGGAGTACGGGCCGGTGAACATTTTTTTGAGCTATATTGTGCTGGGACTGTCCTTGTCTGCGCCTGTGGGGCCAGTGAATGCGGCGCAAATAGACAAAGGAATTAAAAACGGTTTTTGGCATGCATGGATTTTCGGTTTAGGCGCCATGACAGCGGATGGGCTGTACATGCTTTTTATCTATTTCGGGCTGTCGCAGTTCTTGACCGCTCCATTTGTGAAAACGTTTTTGTGGCTGTTCGGCTTTTTTGTCCTGACCTATACCGGAATTGAAACGCTGAAAAACGTCAGAGAACCGATGGATGTGCGAAGCTCGCGGGGGAAACCGTCATACAGGAAAACATTCGCATCGGGTTTTCTCATTTCATTGTCAAACCCATTGAGCATCCTTTTTTGGCTTGGAATTTACGGAAGCATTCTTGCGAAAACAGCAGAGGCCTACAATATGAATCAGCTTCTAATCTATAGCTCCGGCATCATGATCGGCATTTTAATCTGGGATTTCTGCATGGCTATCACAGCCAGTACGTTCAGAAACCTGCTTCATGAAAAGCTATTGAGAGGATTGACCGGAATCGCCGGTGTATCCCTCCTTGTGTTTGGCTTTTACTTTGGTTATCAGGGCATCAAACAGTTATTGGGCTGATTCATGAAGGACAGTCACCTGCCGCTTCCAGTTTTAATATAGTATCCAGATGATACTGGAGGTGGATCAATGGTGAATGGGATTTACACCAAAAGTTTTCTGGAACGTATTCAGGAAGAGCTTCCTGAATGGCAAAGAATCGCTTTTGAGCTGCTGGCAGAAACTCTGGGAGACGACGCGGATACGTTTCCGTGCATTCCCGGACGCCAGGCGTTTCTGACTGATCAGCTTCGGATTGCTTTTGCCGGAGATCCGCGGGAAAACCGTACAGCGGAGGAACTGGCTCCGTTGCTTGCGGAGTACGGCAAGATATCGCGGGACACGGGAAAATACGCATCCCTCGTTGTGTTGTTTGATACACCGGAAGATTTGGCGGAGCATTATTCGATTGAAGCGTATGAAGAGCTGTTTTGGCGCTTTTTAAATAGACTGAGTCATCAAGACGAAAAAGAATGGCCGGAAGACATTCCGGCCGATCCCGAGCATTATAAATGGGAGTTTTGTTTTGACGGCGAGCCGTATTTCATTCTGTGCGCTACACCGGGGCACGAGGCAAGAAGAAGCCGGAGCTTTCCTTTTTTTATGGTCACGTTTCAGCCAAGGTGGGTGTTTGATGACCTAAATGGATCAACTGCATTTGGCCGTAACATGAGCAGGCTGATCCGATCTCGTTTAGAGGCCTATGATCAGGCTCCGATTCACCCGCAATTAGGCTGGTACGGAGGAAAGGATAATCGTGAATGGAAGCAGTATTTCCTCCGTGATGACGAAAAACAGGTATCGAAGTGCCCGTTTTCTTATTTAAAGAACATGTTCAACAAAATGAAATAAATCAAGGACTGGCAGGGCGATCTTTATGACCCTGCTTTTTTTGATAGATCATGGTCACGATGGCGATGATCACGAGAAAACCTATGCTGACGAAAAAACCGGGCCGGCTTGATTTTTCAAACAATGTACCGGACACAGCCGCAGCAATCAGAACCATCGCTAAATAAATTTGCGTTTTTCCCATGCCCTCGGGATCAGTCAGCTTTTTGCTGGAGAACAGGATAAACAGCCAAGTGTATAAAAGCATAAGCCCCGCAGCTGTTGTCATATGCTCATAAATGTTTTTAGGCAGCACTAACGACAGAATAATGGAGAGAACAAGCCCCGCAAACGTCAGCCCAAGTGCCGGCCAGCATATTTTTTTGCCTTCCTTTAGAGTAAAGCATTTCGGCGCGTCGCCGTCATCAGCCATCGTACAAAGCAATGTCGTAACCGCAAATAGCGAAGCGACAAGGGTCGAGAACCCGGCGATAATGAAAATCCCGTTAAATATATCAAGGATGATCTCAAGGTTGTATCCTTTTAACGACGTAATGAACGGGCTGTCCTGTTCTGTAAACTTGTGTAACGGAACCAAAAGCAGAGCCAGCCCGATTGAAATGATATAAATAATCGCCAGCGTTGCCAGCATCAGTTTCCCTGATTTAGACGCTTCCTCAGGTTTTTTTAAGTGAACCGCCATCAGCCCCATGACCTCAATCCCGCCAAAAGCGTAAAACGCGTAGATTAAACCTGTCCACAGCCCCATGGCGCCGTATGGGAAAAACTCACTCGTCTTATTTGGAACATGTATGCCATGATTTCCGCCGGACAGGATACCGCATAAAGCCAGGATGGCAATGACAATAAACATAAAAATAGCAGCTGTTTTAATGACTGCCAGCACGTTTTCTGTTTTTTCAAAGACGGACAGGCCGGTGAAAATAATAAGGAGCCCCAGTACTGCATAGATTGAGGCAAACACCCATAGCGGCACTTGAGGAAACCAATGCTTCGTAAATAGCGAAATGGCTGTCAGCTGGCTTCCGGTAATCAGCATTTCTGATGTCCAGTACACCCAGCCGTTGCTGAAGCCTGCCCATTTGCCGAATGCTTTTCGGGCATACGCACAAAACGAGCCTTTTTCCGGCTGCTTCGCCGATAGCTTGGCGAGCTGTTCAAAGACAAAATACGTACCGATCCCTGCGATCAGAAATGAAAGGAGAACGGAAAAACCGCTTTTTACAATTGCGATGCTGGAACCGAGAAAGAAGCCTGTTCCAATCGTGCAGCCGACTCCGATCAGTGACAGCTGCCACCAAGCCAGATTCCCTTTTGGCTGGTCTTTTTTTGTTTGGCTCATTATTTATTCAACCCCTTTTATCTAAGGTTAGATTGTGATCTGTCCAAAGCTTATATACATCGGATTTTTGCCTCTTTTTACATGGAGAAGGAAGCGGACGCTCATACTAATGAAAAAAGGAGCAAACCAATGACACAGCAATATATTGTGGAGCCGAAAAAAGGGCTTGGGCTGAAGCTGAAAAAGGGTCAGATTTTAAAGGTGGTTGATGTAGAAGGGCAGCAGGTGGCTGATTTTGTCGCATACCATGCCAAGGATTTTTATGAACACCTTGATCAGGGAGCGACGATAGACGCCAATCACTCCATTCATGTGAAGGTCAACGACCATCTCTACTCCAACCTGTATAAGCCGATGTTAACCCTGATTGAAGATACGGTCGGCAAGCATGATCTGCTGTTGCCCGCCTGCCGTCCTGATATGAACAGGCTCTTATATGGGAAGCAAAAGGATGAGTTTCAGGATACGTGCTATGACAATATGAACCGTGCGCTTGAGCAGTTTGGCGTACCGAAGCCTCACATGCATTACCCATTTGCGATTTTTATGAATACTGTCCTTGATGAGAAAGGGAATCTGTCTGTGGAAACGCCGCTTTCGAATGCCGGAGATTATGTAAGGCTCAGGGCGGAGATGGATTTAATTGTCGCGTTTTCTTCCTGCCCGATTGAAAAAGGGAAATGCAATGGCGACAGTGTGACATCCATACGGGTTGAAGTCAGCTGATCTCTCTTGTTCACTGTGAATGAAGACCTGTGCTATATTTAATAGGGATACATAACAGTCATGATTCATTTTCATTGATTTGGGGAAATGATCAGTAACAAGGGAAAATGTACAGGAGGAATGATTGGGATGAGCATGCAGGAAAAGATTATGCGTGAGTTACATGTGAAGCCCTCAATTGATCCAAAGCAAGAAATTGAGGACCGAGTCAATTTTTTAAAACAATATGTAAAGAAAACCGGTGCTAAAGGCTTTGTATTGGGAATCAGCGGCGGCCAGGATTCAACACTTGCGGGAAGACTCGCTCAGCTTGCGGTGGAGAGCATTCGCGAGGAGGGCGGAGACGCTCAATTTATCGCTGTCCGTCTTCCGCATGGCACACAGCAGGATGAAGACGATGCCCAGCTTGCTTTGAAGTTTATTAAGCCGGATAAATCATGGAAGTTTGATATTAAATCGACAGTCAGCGCTTTTTCTGATCAGTATCAGCAGGAAACAGGCGATCAGCTGACTGACTTTAATAAAGGAAACGTAAAAGCAAGAACAAGAATGATCGCGCAATACGCGATCGGCGGCCAGGAAGGCCTTCTTGTGTTAGGAACAGACCATGCTGCTGAAGCAGTGACTGGTTTCTTTACGAAGTACGGTGACGGCGGAGCAGACCTCCTGCCGCTGACAGGCTTGACGAAGCGCCAGGGAAGAACCTTGCTGAAAGAGCTGGGTGCACCGGAACGCTTATACTTAAAAGAACCGACTGCCGATCTGCTCGACGAAAAACCGCAGCAGTCGGATGAAACAGAGCTTGGCATTTCCTACGACGAGATTGACGATTATCTCGAAGGAAAAGAAGTATCAGCGAAAGTATCAGAAGCGCTGGAAAAACGCTACAGCATGACTGAACATAAACGCCAGGTTCCGGCGTCTATGTTTGATGACTGGTGGAAATAAGTTGAAGAAAGCCCGCTCTCGGAGCGGGCTTTTGTCGTGTACAGAAGCTTTATTTGATGCGGATATGATTCAGCTTTACCATTAATCTGTCGGCGAACCTTCGGAGGCTGCCTCTCGTATCAGGATCTAATGGGAGTTCGGCTCTCGCGGCAATGTTCTCTGCCACATCCTGAATCGACAGGTTGTCTGTTTGAATGTGGTCCTCAAAAATGGGTGATGATAAACCTTCAATGCAGCGGTCAATTTGTTTGGCGGCCCAGGAGTTTTTTCCTTCTGCTCTGGTGCGCAGCCTTTTTAACAAGGTTTCCTTTGAAGCCATTAGTGTAAAGTGGTGAACGATCCTGCCTTCATGCCTGAGCCTGCCGATGATCTCATTGAAGTATTCAGGATGTACAATCGTCATAGGCACAATAATGATGCCGCGGTATGTATCTGTCAGAGAAGCTAGCAAACTGTAATTGAACGCCCGCCATAAAGGATAGCTTTGAAAATCGTCCTTTGCGATCTCCTGCGGCACCATGGAGCGCAGCGCAAAACCCATTTTCTCGGGATCATACACGTAAGATGGGTTCAGCCTTCTGTGCAGTTCGAAGGCTGTTTGTGTTTTTCCGGAACCGAATGCCCCGTTTATCCAAATGATCATCGCCATTTCTCCCTTCCTATTTATCATACAGAAAAAGACCCTTCCATCGAAGAGTCAGCTGGAAAAACAATAAAGGCGGAAGGTTTTAACGCTTTTTTGCGTCGAAGTATTAAAATACCTGCAGAAATGTTGTACAATGAATGTCATTCAGGCAAAAATGATTAAAAAAAAAAGCGCACTATAAGCTTGACCGGTAAAGCCGGTATCTATATAAATATTCGCTAAATAAGCATATAATGAATATAAAATTTCATTCCTTAGGAGGATTTCGCCGAAGATGAACGCTAAACGAGCCATCCCAGTAAGAGAAAGAAATATCGTCCTGATCGGATTCATGGGTGTAGGAAAAACGACAATCGGCCAATTGGTCGCTAAAAAATTATATAGAGATTTTATTGATATTGACCAACAGATCGAAAAGGATTTCAATATGTCAATTCCTGAGATATTTGAGAAAAAGGGGGAAGACTTTTTCCGGAAAACGGAGAAGGAATATATTTTAGACATCTGCCATCATAAACGATTCAAAATCGTATCTCTGGGCGGGGGATCTTTTAAACAAGAAGAAATCAGAAATTGCTGTCTGGAAAACTGTCTCGTGCTTCATCTGGACCTGTCATGGGAGAACTGGAAGCAGCGCGCGGATTTATTGATCGAAAGCCGCCCTGTACTGCATAACCGTTCAATGGATGAAATGGAACAGCTGTTTAACGAAAGAAAAGTCATTTATGACAAGCACAATTCAAAAGTGGCAACAGACAACCTTTCCCCGGAAGAGGTTGCCGATTACATTGTTGAGACATTAAAAATTGGCTGGGATCTTTATCAGCCGATGTAAAAAGCCGTGCGCAGCGCACGGCTTTTTTTATCGTTTTATCCCTTGTATCAAAATCGCTTTTAAACAAAAGGAGATGGGCTGTCCGTTTTGGTTCAATGTAATACAGAACGTGTCGCGTGCTTCGTCTGATGCGTGATTCAAGTGGGTAATGATTTGTTTTTTCCGGTCAGCGGGAGTTCCGCCTCGTTTGATCCAGCTATCGTATTGAATCGGCAAGTTCCACTTTTGGATGTCTTGATAGGGCAGTTGATTGGCGCTGAACATCGACTGCCATTCTGATAATGAGCTTTCTCGAACATGGGAAGGGTCTCGAAGCCGGTTCAAATGATTGACAAACTCATCAAGAACGGGATCTTCAGGCGCGTAATGATCAACTAAGAGAAAACGTCCGTCCTGTTTTAGTACGCGTGCAACCTCGCTGACAGCTTTGCGGACATCTGAAAAATGGTGGGCTGCGTATCGGCAGGTGATGATGTCAAATGAATCGTCGGGGAAGGGGAGTGACTCTGCCGTTCCTTGCTGAAAGCGTACGTTTTCAGCTCCTTTTTCTTGCGCGAAGGAGGACGCAACCTCAACCATCTCTTTCGTCGCATCAACACCGATGCACTCCTGTACATAAGGAGAAAATGCCAGCGCCGTATGGCCGGCGCCCGCTCCTATATCCAGCACTCGATGCTCTGCCCGGCATTCCGCTGTTTTGATCATCAACCCCAAATCTTCCCCCTCGGCAAATACCTTTTCATCCCGATACATCTCGGCGTTTTTAGAAAACGGTGTTTCATTAGTCATTTGAACCAGCTCCTTCTTTTCGTAAATGATGATATGGATTATGTTAGCAATTTTTGTTATGATTCGTCCAAGATATAAAAATGATGAAAATGATAGGTTCAACCTATGGAGGCTGAAATGGATATTAAAGTGATGGAATATGCAGCGGAAATTGCCCGGCGCCAAAGCTTTACAAAGGCGGCGGAACATCTTCATATCGCACAGCCGTCTCTCAGCCAGCAAATCAAAAAGCTTGAGGCTGAGCTGGGGCTTACCCTTTTTCACAGATCCCATAGCTCTGTTACACTGACACCTCACGGCAGGCGTTTCATTGAAAAAGCCGAGGACATCATTCGTTCCAGAGATGATTTGCTTCGGGAAATGCAGGAGCGATCACAGGGAATCGGTCATAAATTATCCATCGGGATTCCTGCTGTAACAGGGAGATATCTCTTTCCCCCGCTGCTGAAGCAGTTTTTGGCGCGCTATCCTCATGTGGAAGTTCAGCTTGTTGAAAAAGATCCGGTTTCATTAGAGGAGATGACGGCAAAGGGAGAAGTTGACCTTTCTGTTTTATCCTTGCCGATCGAGGATGAACGGCTCTCCATTACACCCTTGCTCACGGAACCGGTTGTTCTCGCGGTGCCGAAGGAAAAACAAAGGTGGATGCCGCCGGAATTGGTCGCGCTGATTGAGAAAGCGCTGGAAGAAGATGAGGGACGCCAGCCGTGTGTGCCGATTGACATGGTAAGGAACGTGCCATTTATTCTGTTAAAAGAAGGCTTCGGCTTTCGCAGGACAGTTCTCGATCTCTGTGCGGAAAGCGGCTTTAAGCCGAATGCCGCCTTTAAGACAAGCCATATTGAAACCGCCCAATCTCTTGTGGCTAACGGATTAGGTGTGACAATGGCGCCGAATATGGTCAGAAGGGATAAAGATCCGGGTGTGATCTATTTATCGATTCAATCCGCGCCATCACGAACCCTCGTCTTCGTCTTTTTAAAGAACCGCTATGTCAGTCTGACCGCCCGGGCCTTTATGGAACTAAGCCGGGAAAGTCTTAAACAAACGTTTGATGAAGGCTGTCTGGGAAACAATGATGAAAATATTTAGAAAACAAAGCCGAAACGTGGTAGTATAGGAATACAAACTATATCTTATAAAACAAAGGGGAATAATCGGAAATGCAACTATTCGATCTGCCGCTCGACCAATTGCAAACATATAAGCCTGAAAAAACAGCACCGAAAGATTTTTCTGAGTTTTGGAAATTGTCTTTGGAGGAACTTGCAAAAGTCCAAGCAGAACCTGATTTACAGCCGGTTGACTATCCTGCTGACGGAGTAAAAGTGTACCGTCTCACATATAAAAGCTTCGGAAACGCCCGCATTACCGGATGGTACGCGGTGCCTGACAAGGAAGGCCCGCATCCGGCGATCGTGAAATATCATGGCTACAATGCAAGCTATGATGGTGAGATTCATGAAATGGTAAACTGGGCACTCCATGGCTACGCCGCATTCGGCATGCTTGTCCGCGGCCAGCAGAGCAGCGAGGATACGAGTATTTCACCGCACGGTCACGCTTTGGGCTGGATGACGAAAGGAATTCTTGATAAAGATACATACTATTACCGCGGTGTTTATTTGGACGCCGTCCGCGCGCTTGAGGTCATCAGCAGCTTTGACGAGGTTGATGAAACAAGGATCGGTGTGACAGGAGGAAGCCAAGGCGGAGGTTTAACCATTGCCGCAGCGGCGCTGTCAGACATTCCAAAAGCCGCGGTTGCTGATTATCCTTATTTAAGCAACTTCGAACGGGCCATTGATGTGGCGCTTGAACAGCCGTACCTTGAAATCAATTCCTTCTTCAGAAGAAATGGCAGCCCGGAAACAGAAGTGCAGGCGATGAAGACACTTGCATATTTCGATATTATGAATCTCGCTGACCGAGTGAAGGTGCCTGTCCTGATGTCAATCGGCCTGATTGACAAGGTCACGCCGCCGTCCACCGTGTTTGCCGCCTACAATCATTTGGAAACAGAGAAAGAGCTGAAGGTGTACCGCTACTTCGGACATGAGTATATCCCTGCTTTTCAAACGGAAAAACTTGCTTTTTTTAAGCAGCATCTTAAAGGCTGATAAATGTGAAAAGCCGCCGCATATCATCAGGCGGTTTTTTTCTGCAAACTGCCGGAATGAGAACAGACTGGAGACGAATAGATATGAAACAAAGAATCATTGATGAATTAAAACGGATCGAGCAGTCATACGGAGTCAAAATCGTGTATGCCGTCGAGTCAGGAAGCCGCGCATGGGGATTTCCCTCGCAGGATAGTGATTACGACGTCCGCTTTATTTATGTGCCGAAAAAGGAGTGGTATTTTTCAATTGAGCAGGAGCGTGATGTCATTGAGGAACCGATTCACGATTTGCTGGATATCAGCGGCTGGGAGCTGAGAAAAACGCTTCGGCTTTTCAAAAAATCAAACCCTCCGCTCCTCGAATGGCTGTCCTCAGACATTGTGTATTATGAAGCATTTACGACCGCAGAGCAGTTAAGAAAACTGCGCACGGAGGCATTTAAGCCTGAAGCAAGCGTGTATCACTATATCAATATGGCGAGAAGGAACGTCAAGGATTATCTACAAGGACAAGAGGTCAAAATTAAAAAGTACTTCTACGTTCTTCGGCCTATTTTGGCTTGCCAATGGATTGAAAAGCACGGAACCATTCCGCCAATGGACTTTACTGTTTTGATGAATGAACTTGTTGCTGAATCCGAGCTGAAGGCTGAAATGGAAACCTTGCTTGAACGGAAAAGAAGAGGGGAAGAGCTTGACCTCGAAGCAAGAATCGATGTTATTCACCAATTCGTTGAAACGGAAATCGAAAGAATCATGGAAGCGGCAAAAGAACTGAAGGCAGAGAAAAAAGATATGACATCTGAATTGAACCGTTTGCTTTTGAATACGGTTGAAGAAGTGTGGAAGGATGGAGGAAGCTGATGTTTTTTGTCGCTTCCTTTTCTCCTTTATTCGACAGAATCCCCCCCGACTTTCTAACTATCTGATTGTGGCAAACCCACAAAAATAATCAGAATCTTTGTATTTTGAGAATATTGTGAACGCTGGTTTTGTCCATTTACAATAAACTCATACAAATACTTCTTAGATTGCGGGGTGTTGAGGTTGGAAGTGATCACAAGAGATTTTTTCTTATTTTTATCCAAAAGCGGCTTTCTCAATAAAATGGCGAGGAACTGGGGAAGCCGGGTAGCAGCGGGTAAAATTATCGGCGGGAATGACTTTAACAGTTCAATCCCGACCATTCGACAGCTTAACAGCCAAGGCTTGTCAGTTACTGTCGATCATTTAGGCGAGTTTGTGAACAGCGCCGAGGTCGCACGGGAGCGTACGGAAGAGTGCATTCAAACCATTGCGACCATCGCGGATCAGGAGCTGAACTCACACGTTTCTTTAAAAATGACGTCTTTAGGTTTGGATATAGATATGGATTTGGTGTATGAAAATATGACAAAAATCCTTCAGACGGCCGAGAAACATAAAATCATGGTCACCATTGACATGGAGGACGAAGTCAGATGCCAGAAAACGCTTGATATTTTCAAAGATTTCAGAAAGAAATACGAGCATGTGAGCACAGTGCTGCAAGCCTATCTGTACCGGACGGAAAAAGACATTGACGATTTGAATTCTTTAAACCCGTTCCTTCGCCTTGTAAAAGGAGCTTATAAAGAATCAGAAAAAGTAGCTTTCCCAGAGAAAAGCGATGTCGATGAAAATTACAAAAAAATCATCCGAAAGCAGCTCTTAAACGGTCACTATACAGCGATTGCCACACATGACGACAAAATGATCGACTTTACAAAGCAGCTTGCCAAGGAACATGGCATTGCCAATGACAAGTTTGAATTTCAGATGCTGTACGGCATGCGGTCGCAAACCCAGCTCAGCCTCGTAAAAGAAGGTTATAACATGAGAGTCTACCTGCCATACGGCGAGGATTGGTACGGCTACTTTATGAGACGCCTTGCAGAACGTCCGTCAAACATTGCATTTGCTTTCAAAGGAATGACAAAGAAGTAAAAAAGGAGAGATTATCATGACAACACCTTACAAACACGAGCCATTCACAAATTTCCAAGATCAAAACAACGTGGAAGCGTTTAAAAAAGCGCTTGCGACAGTAAGCGAATATTTAGGAAAAGACTATCCGCTTGTCATTAACGGCGAGAGAGTGGAAACGGAAGCGAAAATCGTTTCAATCAACCCGGCTGATAAAGAAGAAGTCGTCGGCCGAGTGTCAAAAGCTTCTCAAGAGCACGCTGAGCAAGCGATTCAAGCGGCTGCAAAAGCATTTGAAGAGTGGAGATACACGTCTCCTGAAGAGAGAGCGGCTGTCCTGTTCCGCGCTGCTGCCAAAGTCCGCAGAAGAAAACATGAATTCTCAGCTTTGCTTGTGAAAGAAGCAGGAAAGCCTTGGAACGAGGCGGATGCCGATACGGCTGAAGCGATTGACTTCATGGAGTATTATGCACGACAAATGATCGAACTGGCAAAAGGCAAACCGGTCAACAGCCGTGAAGGCGAGAAAAACCAATATGTATACACGCCGACTGGAGTGACAGTCGTTATCCCGCCTTGGAACTTCTTGTTTGCGATCATGGCAGGCACAACAGTGGCGCCGATCGTTACTGGAAACACAGTGGTTCTGAAACCTGCGAGTGCTACACCTGTTATTGCAGCAAAATTTGTTGAGGTGCTTGAAGAGTCCGGATTGCCAAAAGGCGTAGTCAACTTTGTTCCGGGAAGCGGAGCGGAAGTAGGCGACTATCTTGTTGACCATCCGAAAACAAGCCTTATCACATTTACGGGATCAAGAGAAGTTGGTACGAGAATTTTCGAACGCGCGGCGAAGGTTCAGCCGGGCCAGCAGCATTTAAAGCGTGTCATCGCTGAAATGGGCGGTAAAGATACGGTTGTTGTTGATGAGGATGCGGACATTGAATTAGCGGCTCAATCGATCTTTACTTCAGCATTCGGCTTTGCGGGACAAAAATGCTCTGCAGGTTCACGTGCAGTTGTTCATGAAAAAGTGTATGATCAAGTATTAGAGCGTGTCATTGAAATTACGGAATCAAAAGTAACAGCTAAACCTGACAGTGCAGATGTTTATATGGGACCTGTCATTGACCAAGGTTCTTATGATAAAATTATGAGCTATATTGAGATCGGAAAACAGGAAGGGCGCCTAGTAAGCGGCGGTACTGGTGATGATTCGAAAGGATACTTCATCAAACCGACGATCTTCGCTGACCTTGATCCGAAAGCAAGACTCATGCAGGAAGAAATTTTCGGACCTGTCGTTGCATTTTGTAAAGTGTCAGACTTTGATGAAGCTTTAGAAGTGGCAAACAATACTGAATATGGTTTGACAGGCGCAGTAATCACAAACAACCGCAAGCACATCGAGCGTGCGAAACAGGAATTCCATGTCGGAAACCTATACTTCAACCGCAACTGTACAGGTGCTATCGTCGGCTACCATCCGTTTGGCGGCTTCAAAATGTCCGGAACGGATTCAAAAGCAGGCGGGCCGGATTACTTGGCTCTGCATATGCAAGCAAAAACAATCAGTGAAATGTTCTAAGCGGGACTAAATGGGCATCCTCCCTGCGGGGGTGTCCATTTCATCCATATACTATAAAAAAGAGGAGGAAGTGCCATAGAAAACACACAGCTGATTATTTCGATTTGTATTTATATGGCGGGAATGCTGCTAATCGGCTACTTTGCTTACAAGCGTACGTCGAATCTGACGGATTACATGCTGGGAGGACGCTCTTTGGGTCCGGCAGTAACTGCTCTCAGTGCCGGCGCTGCCGATATGAGCGGCTGGCTGCTAATGGGGCTTCCGGGCGCCATGTTTTCTACTGGTCTGAGCGGCGCTTGGATCGTCATCGGACTTTGCCTTGGAGCGTGGGCGAACTGGCTTTACGTCGCACCGCGGCTGAGAACCTATACTGAAAAAGCGGGGAATTCGATTACAATTCCCGGATTCCTGGAAAATCGCTTCGGAGATCAAACAAAGCTTCTCAGACTGTTTTCAGGAATTGTCATTTTAGTCTTTTTCACGTTTTATGTATCGTCCGGAATGGTGTCCGGCGGCGTCTTATTCAACAGCATCTTGGGGATGGATTATCACACCGGCCTGTGGATTGTGACGGGTGTTGTTGTGGCATATACCCTGTTTGGCGGCTTTTTGGCAGTCAGCTGGACAGATTTTGTTCAGGGGATCATTATGTTTGCCGCACTCATTCTTGTGCCGATCGTTACGTTTTTCCACACGGGAGGAGCAGGTGATACAGTTGCTGACATCCGCTCTGTAGATCCTGATATGTTTAATATTTTCAAAGGAACGAGCGTCCTTGGCATTATTTCTTTGTTTGCCTGGGGGCTGGGATACTTTGGCCAGCCGCATATTATTGTGCGTTTTATGGCGATAACGTCCGTAAAAGAGATCAAAAGAGCGCGCAGAATTGGGATGGGCTGGATGATTTTGTCTGCAGTAGGCGCAGTGCTGACCGGTTTGGGCGGAATCGCTTATTACCATCAGCGCGGCATGACACTGAAGGACCCAGAGACGATTTTTATTCAATTAGGGAATATCTTGTTCCATCCGATTATCACGGGTTTTCTGATTTCAGCGATTTTGGCCGCGATTATGAGTACAATTTCTTCCCAGCTGCTTGTGACATCAAGCTCTCTGGTAGAAGATTTGTATAAGTCGATGTTCAGACGCTCAGCTTCAGATAAAGAACTGGTGTTTTTAGGCCGACTGGCTGTTCTGGCTGTTTCAATTGTCGCGTTGGTTCTGGCTTGGGAGAAAAATAACACCATCCTTGGATTGGTCAGCTACGCGTGGGCGGGCTTCGGTGCATCATTCGGGCCGGTTGTACTGCTCAGTCTGTTTTGGAAACGAATGACTAAATGGGGGGCACTCGCCGGCATGATTGTGGGAGCAGCGACTGTAATCATTTGGGCGAATGCCGGTCTTTCGGACTTTCTGTATGAAATGATACCTGGTTTTGCTGCGAGTCTATTATCTGTCTTTTTTGTCAGCATATTGACGCAGGCTCCGTCACAAGCTGTCACAGACCAGTTCAACGACTACCAAGATACAATGTCACAATAAAGATCGAAAGGAGGAGGAAGGGGCTGTCCCTTTTTCCTCTTTTCTCCTTTTAAGCGGCCATTTTTTTCTTTTGGAAACAAACGTATTTTTTTCTATACAAAAAGACCCCGTATGGATATGATTAAAGTAAAAAAAGTATAGGAGAAAAAGGTATGGAAGAGCTTTTAGAGAGAGTTTTTTCATTTTCAGATGTTGATAAGCTGATTGATTTTATTAGCTATGAACTGCAAAAGCCAGTGATACTGGAAAGCGCGGATTTCTTTTTGTTAGCCTATAATTCTTACTATATTAACCATTTTGATTCTGCCAACCAGCAGACTATTTTTTCGAAAAAGTGTCCGGTCCAGATTTTTGAGAGGTTTCTGAAGGACGGAATTATTGAGAAATTGAAAACAGAGCCTGAGCCTTTTCGCGTCAATAAAATTGAAAGCATTGGGTTAAACCAGAGGGTGGTCGTGAGTGCAAAGCACAAAGGGGAAGTCATGGGCTACATCTGGATTCAGGAGCTGGACCAAAATCTGACGGATGAAGAGCTCGACTTTTTGTACGAGACCTCCTTCCATGTCGGGAAAATCATTTATAAAACGAATAAATTGAAACAGGAAAAGGAAGAAAAAGCAGAGGATCTCATCAAACGGGCGATCTATCAGCAATTTACCTCTGAGAAGGAACTCAGACGGGAAGCTGAAAGGATCAACACCGTGCTGCCTTCCATGTTTTCAGTTGTTATCCTGCACGCCGCAAATGGGGATGGGGAAGCGGTTGAGGATTTAAAGGAAAATATCAGGTCGTACCTGAATTTACGGGATAAGGTCAGTCATGTCTTAACGATCGAATCAAACATTGTCATCGTCGTAGCGAGTTTTTCCCAAAAAAGCTCCGTCTCCTCAGCAGCTTCTGAGTTTATTAACAAGCTGTTAACACATTTTCACTTTCAAAAAATACCTACCCCTATTTATATCGGTATCGGAAACGAATATAATCACCTATTAAAACTTGGCAAGAGCTACACAGAAGCACTTGAAGTCATCAAAGCCGCAGAAATCACCGGCAATCAGGAAAACATTCCATATGAATATGCCAAACTCGGCATTTACCGCTATTTAGAAAGCATCGAACAGAAAAATGAATTTTTAGAATACGAGAATAAAGATTTAGCTTTATTAAAAGCAAAAGACGAAGAAAGCAGCACTGAGCTGCTCAAAACCTTGGAAATCTATCTCCTCAACAACTGCAAAACAAAACCAGCGGCAGAACAGCTGTTTATTCACCAAAATACATTGAATTACCGCATCAAACAGATTACTGAGATGACGTCGATCGATTTAAGCGATTTCAGAACGCGGTGCCAGCTCTATCTCGATTTGATGCTGATGAAAAAGAAATAAAAAAGAAACCAGTACTTGTACTGGTTTCGTCTTCACTTAAAATCCTCTGTAAACATACGGATCATCAGGTTTTTTAATGGTATTCCAGTCAGTTACTTTGACGACAGGGAGAGTTGACTTGAATGGCTGGTAATATTCTGAGGCCAGAGTGCCCTTAATGTGAATCCATTCATCATCCTTGATGTCCATGTCCTTCGGAAATTCCACAAGCATCCCGTACACGCCGGAATCAGCGATACAGTGAATGATGCCAAACCTTAATACGAACAACTGATTTTTGTTAATTGCGTTTCCTTTGTAAGCAAATCCATGGAATTCTATCGTCCGTTCGAGAAATTCACCCGGATAATTATAGATGGTTTCCATTCCTTTTAGGAAATCGTCATCGGTCAGAGAAATCTCTTTTTTGCTGGAATACTTATTAAACAGCTGTTTCATTTGTTTGTCATAGCTGTCTTGCGCGTAATAAAGGCTGGCATCAGGCCGCAAATACTGTGTTTGGGAGTAGTGATCTCCGCTCTCCATCGCCTTAAATGAGAACCCTTTTGTTTTGACTATGGATGAGTCAAGCGTTGCAATCGGGAAGAAGATGCCTGACACCAAAGGAAAAAGAAAAACAACATAAATCAAATAACGCTGATAAAATGGCTTGTTTTGTTCATGGTCATGCTCGTGATCATGGCCGCACCCGCAATCATGGTCATGGTGATGCCCGCTTTTTTCAGGCGACTTGATAAATAGGCACGCTTGGACGGCGGTCAGAATAGCCAGCAGGAAGATCGCAATAAAGGACAGATAGGAATATTTCATATTGATATATTTTGTTAGATTTCCTGAGGCATGCAGATGATAAAAGAAAAACGTAAATCCCATCAGCACCAATAGACGAAACACCCAATCACCCCTTTACCAGTAGTGATCCCGCTAAAACAATCACGACAATGTATGTAATCAGCAGGAAAACAAATCGTTTTTTGAAGGCCGCAAGCATCATCAATAGATTCTTAATATCCACCATTGCGCCAAAGACGAGAAAGGCGATTAACGATCCTAATGAAAATGTGCTGCTGAAGGAAGACGCGATGAACGCATCAACTTCTGAACAAAGCGACAGGACAAACGCCAGTCCCATCATCACGAGGGAAGAGGATACATCATTCTGCCCGATCGCAAGCAGAGTGGATGTTTTGACATACGTCTGCATAGCGGCTGCGATAAAGGCGCCGATGATTAAATATTTCCCCACGGAGAAAAATTCATCAATGGCATGCCGCAAGGTCCCGCCCAGTTTTTGGAGCACGGTGCCGTGATGATGATGGTGGTGCCCGGGTTCATCAGGCTTTAAAAGCTGGTTATCCTTAAATTGATAGGATAAGATGACCCCGATGATCAGCGAAACGGCGAGAGCCAGTCCGCCTCTGTAAAAGACAACGCTCCATCTATTCCCGAACGCAATATAAGTAGAAAATAAAACGATAGGATTAATGATAGGCGCGGTCAGCATGAAAGCAACCCCCGCATGCAGAGGAACTCCCTTTAACAGAAGCCGCCTCGTAATCGGGATGATGCCGCATTCGCAGGCGGGAAATAAAACGCCGGCCAGCGCACCGAATAAAACGGCGAGAAAACGGTTTTTCGGCATGATTCTTGCAATCATTTCTTCAGAAACAAACATTTGAATGATTCCGGAAAGTATGACGCCAATCAGAATAAACGGAATGGCTTCTATTAAAATGCTGATAAAAATAGAATTCAGCTGAAGAAAAGATGATTGTGCTGTCACAATAAAACCTCCGCTCATGTTAAGCTGCCTTTCTTATGATACCAGAAAAAAAGGCACTGCTTGTTTGACGGAGGAGGGGAAAGGATCGTTTCACTTTGGTTAGGATTCCAAAAAGCTGAGTAGGATACTGTCTGTTTCTGCAGCTTCTTTTCCGAGCCAAATCAGGTGTCCCCATGAGTGAAGCAAACAGAGAGCAGCGCCACGAATGTGCTCTTTTGCATGATGTGCATGTGACAAGTCAACCAATCCATCATAAACACTTTGCATAATCAGCACGGGACATATGATGGCTTGCAGGTCTTTTAAAGAGACAGCGGCGGTTTGTGACAAGTCAATCAGAAATCCTTCACCCGAGCGTTGCCGGCTGTTCATTTTCCGAAATGCTTCCATGTCTTTTTCATCCATCAAGGACTTGATTCGCTGAAACGGAAGCGTGCTGAATTGGGGGCTCATAGCTCGAAACATCAAACGCGGGAAAGCGTTATTCAAAGAAGAAATCAGCTTCCATATCCACTTTTCCACCGGCGGGCGGAAGAGAATTCTCCCCAATTTATATTCAGTGTCTTTTGGGGTGAGCCACTCTTTGGTGACTGCGGATTGCAGGGTCAATGTATTTACTCTTTCCGGATAATGTGAGGCAAAGCATATGCCGCTCGGCCCTCCTGCTGAGATGGCGATCACATGGACACTGTTGATTTGTAAATGATCTAATAATTTCACATAGAAACGGCAGGCGTTGGCAAGACTTTTTCCAATTTCTTTTGACGTTCGTCCATAGCCGGGCCTTGAAGGCGTAATGATGGAATACCCTTGCTCAATCAACG
This sequence comes from Bacillus sp. FJAT-14266, assembly GCF_001719225.1. Lineage (NCBI taxonomy): Bacteria > Bacillati > Bacillota > Bacilli > Caryophanales > Bacillaceae > Bacillus > Bacillus sp. FJAT-14266. Next base: position 3,920,203 of record NZ_CP017072.1, on the reverse strand, counting down.
CTGTGTATCCGAATTCCTCGTAACAATTTGAATGCCCGCCATGCATGACAAGGATCGGAGTTCCCTTGCCTGTCACAGAATATTCTAGTGTACTGCCATCAAAGGTGATCGTTTCGACTTGTCTTTTCATCTGTTACTCCCATTTGTCCTATTATAGAGTTTTCAGCAATTGATCACAAGGTGAAGAAATGAATAAACACAGGCCCTTGAAATATGATATACTTTGTATTGATATTCATTCTCAATTAAAACTTTGATATAGATGTGAACGGGAGGCAGGACGGATGGCTGAGAATCAAGAGGTATATGACGTTACGATAATAGGGGGCGGGCCGATTGGGCTGTTTACTGCTTTTTACTGCGGGATGCGGGAGCTGAAAACAAAGGTAATCGAATTTTTGCCGAAGCTCGGAGGGAAGGTGTCTTTATTCTTTCCTGAGAAAATCATTCGCGATATCGGCGGCATACCGGGGATTGCGGGAAAGCAGCTGATCGAGCAGCTGAAGGAGCAGGCGGCAACATTTGATCCTGATATCGTATTGAATCAGCGTGTGACCGGGTTTGAACGCCTGAATGACGGCACCATTGTACTGACGGGTTCTGAAGGGGAAAAGCACTATACAAGAACTGTGATTTTGGCTTGCGGCATGGGTACACTTGAGGTCAATGAGTTTGACAGCGAGGATGCGGCCCGATATGCGGGCAAAAATCTTCATTATGGAGTGGAGAAGCTCGATGCGTTTAAAGGGAAACGCGTGGTGATATCAGGCGGCGGAGATACTGCGGTCGATTGGGCTAATGAGCTTGAACCGATTGCGGCGTCTGTGACTGTCGTTCATCGGCGTGAGGAATTCGGCGGAATGGAAAGCAGCGTGACGAAAATGAAGCAATCATCGGTGCGGGTGCTTACGCCTTATCGGCTGGAGCATTTGAACGGAGATGAAGAGGGCATCAAAAGCGTGACCGTTTGTCATACTGAGTCTGGCCAGAGGAAAGACATAGAAATTGATGAGCTGATCATTAATCATGGCTTCAAAATTGATCTAGGGCCGATGATGGAGTGGGGGCTGGAGATTGAAGAAGGCAGGGTGAAAGCTGACAGACATATGCGGACGAATCTTCCGGGCGTGTTTGTAGCGGGTGACGCGGCTTTTTATGAAAGCAAGCTGAGATTGATTGCCGGCGGCTTTACCGAAGGCCCGACAGCGGTCAACAGTGCCAAGGCTTATCTGGACCCTAAGGCCGAGAATATGGCGATGTATTCCACCCATCATAAAAAATTGGTACATAAATAAAACAGCCCTTGGGGGAAAGGGCTGCCAGCCATCAGCTGTGAAGGAGCTTTTTCTGCGTCTGTTGATTCTGAATGAAAGCTAGCAATTCATCCTGTTCTTGTACAGCTGTGAATCCATAAGCTTCGGCAGCTGAGTCATCGCCTATACAGACGATAGGGGGCCGGCTTGCTGACAATTCCGGCGAAATGCCAATTTGTTCGCCACCATTGATCAATTGCTGAACGGACAGCTTGTTCGGGCAAATGACCATGTGCAGCGGGGATTCACTGATGGTACGCTGAATCATGTGGGTGAACCGGTCATCTATGACGTTTTCATGAGTGATATAAAACGAACAGGATTCATGCTTTTGCATGAATTCCACTGCATGGCGGCTCCCGACAACAAGACGTTTCTCTGAATCAGGTTGAATGGCGGTGACAAGAAAGCCCCGTTTCTCAAGCTCTGTCTTTGCTTGCTCAGATGCTGCACTCAGTTTGGCTGTCAGCTGGCGGATGTCGATTTTCTGAGAAGCCAGTGCTCTGAAAAATTCACAAACCGCTCGGCGCGATGTGAAAAAAACGTCTTCAAAGGTGCCAATCTTTCGAAGAATGTCTTCATTGACTGGCATGTTTTCGGTCCGCCATTTCGGCCACTCGATGACATCGGCGCCGGAATCGCGCAGCTTGTCTGCAAGCGGGTCTTCATCTTCGCCATGAGTCACAACCATCAAATGCCGTCCGATGAGCGGTTTGCTTTCAAACCAGCCGTGTGTTTGAAAGTTGACGATGTCTCCGATGACGATAATCGCAGGGTTTGTAATCTGGTGTTCCTGCACTTTTTGCTGAATGTTCTCAAGTGTTCCTTTCACACTCCGCTGGCGGCCCCACGTTCCCCATTGGATGACAATGACAGGGACAGAAGGCGATTTCCCGTATGAAATAAGCTGCTGGCAAATATAAGACAAGTTCTTGACACCCATGTAAAAAACAAGGGTTTGTACGCTTCGTGCAAGCCCTTCCCAGTCAAGGTTCGGCGTGCCTTTTAATGATTTATCATGCGCTGTAATCATGGCAAAAGACGATGCGAAATCCCGATGCGTGACGGGGATGCCCGCATATAGCGGCGCTGCAATTCCAGAGGTGATTCCCGGCACCATTTCATAGCGAATGCCGTGCTCATGAAGAGCATCTGCTTCCTCGCCGACTCTGCCGAATACGCTCGGATCTCCGCCCTTCAAGCGAACGACGGTTAACCCATTTAATGCTTTTTCAACCAGCAGGGCGTTAATTTCTTTTTGTTTCATAAAATGGCGGTTTGGCAGTTTTCCGCAATAAATAAACTGGCAGTCCGGTGATGCAAATTCGAGCAGCTTCGGGTTGGCGAGCCGGTCATATAAAATCACATCTGCTTCCTCGAGCGCCTGTTTTCCTTTGATGGTGAGCAGGCCTGGGTCGCCGGGTCCGGCTCCCACGAAATATACGATTCCGTTCTTCATGATCATGTCATCCTTCCGTCACTGTAAAAAATGAAGGACCACTAGAAAAGTGATCCGGTCTTTTGATCAATATACGAGATAAACATGTTCTCCTTCGATCAGCGTTTCATATGTTTTGACGCATCCGTGGTCAGGTTCTTGGACGATTCCGTCTTCTAAGGAAATTTTCCAGTCGTGCATCGGGCAGAAAACATATTGACCGCTGACGATGCCTTCTGCCAGGACGCCGCCTTTATGCGGACAGCGGTTTTCGATGGCGCGGATGCTTCCGTCTGAAAGCTTGAAAACCGCGAGCTCCTTATCTTCAATATACACTGTTTTGCCTAATTGTTCAGGCAATTCTTCAATTTTTCCGATACATACTTTTGTTACGTCTTTGTTTACCATGCCCATTCCTCCTCAATGATTGTTTTTGTCATTATGATGTGGTCACGACATTTTCAAATAATTCTTTCGAGGTTTGTTTATCCTCTAAAAAGTCTTTCCACGGATCCTTGTGGACAGAGAGTGTTTCATTCATTCGGTCGTTCAGCTCCTGCCGCTTTTCCGGATCGTTTAACACGGATTGGACATGGGATAAACCGACGCGCTCAAGCCATGCGGACGTACGCTCCAGATAGTTTGCGGTTTCCCTGTAATATTGCAGGTAAGCGCCTGCGTATTCTAAGACTTCTTCATTTGTTTTCACCTTCATCAGCAAATCGCCGGCACGCAAGTGGGTTCCGCCGTTTCCGCCGACATAAAGCTCCCAGCCTCCGTCGATGCCGACAACGCCAAGGTCCTTAATGCCGGATTCCGCACAGTTTCGCGGGCATGCAGACACGGCCATTTTGACTTTGTGCGGCGTGTTTAGCCCTTCGAATTTTTTCTCAAGCGCAATGCCCAGTGCCATGGAGTCTTGTGTGCCGAAGCGGCAGAATTGCTCGCCTACACATGTTTTCACTGTGCGGAGCGTTTTTCCGTATGCGTAGCCCGACGGCATATCAAGATCTTCCCATACCTTCGGAAGGTCTTCTTTTTTCACGCCGATAAGATCAATTCGCTGGCCGCCTGTCATTTTCACGAGCGGGATCTCATATTTGTCAACGACATCGGCGATCTTGCGCAAATCTGTGGAGTTGGTCACGCCGCCGTACATCCGAGGAACGACTGAGTATGTTCCGTCTTTTTGAATATTGGCGTGCATTCGTTCATTAACAAAGCGGGATGTCCGGTCATCCTCGTATTTGGTTGGATTGATCATGCCTAAGTAGTAGTTCAGAGCCGGCCGGCATTTGGAACAGCCTTCTGGCGTTTTCCAGCCGAGCACATTCATGACTTCTCTTGTATGTGACAGCCCTTTGGCTTTGATTTCTTCTACGACTTCATCTCTTGACAATGTGGTGCAGCCGCAAATGGCTTCTTTTTGCGCTGACGCATCAAAGTCTGATCCGAGCGTATGCTGGAGGATTTCTTCTACGAGTGGCTTACAGCCTCCGCATGAGCGGGATGCGCCGGTGCATGCTTTGATTTCGTCCGTTGACGAGCAGCCCTTTTCCTGTATGGCTTGAATAATCGCACCTTTTGACACGCCGTTACAGCCGCAGATGATTTCATCGTCGCTCATCGCTGCGGTTATGCTTGTGCCTGCTTCTTGGCTGAGAGGCTGTAAGATTGATATTTTAGAGGTTTCAGAGATATCGGCTTCTTTTTGAATCATAGAAAACAGGCGGTTGCCTTCGTTGCTGTCACCGAATAAAACAGCACCGACAATTTGATTGCCTCTCAGGACTATTTTTTTATAGATGCCGTCCTGCTCATCGAAGACTTTAATCGCTTTTTTCTCCTCTGATTCGTTAAAGTCACCGGCAGAGAAGACCTCGACGCCTGATACCTTTAACTGTGTGGAGAGAACGGAGCCCTCATACGGTTTTGTTTCGATGCCGCAAATATGCTTCGCCAGCACTTTTGCCTGTTCATAGAGCGGTGCCACAAGCCCGTAGGCGATTCCGCGGTGCTCGGCACATTCGCCGACCGCGTAAATGTGCGGGATTTCAGTCTGCATATAATCATTGACGATGATGCCGCGGTTAACCGGAATGCCGCTCTCGGCGCCGAGTGTTGTATTCGGACGGATGCCGACAGCCATGACGACTAAATCGGCTTCAATGCTTGTGCCATCTTTGAAGCGAAGGCCTTCGACACGGTCATCACCGACAATTTCTTCTGTTTGCTTTTCAAGTAAAAAGGTCATACCTTGTTTTTCTAACTCGTTTTGCAGCAGGCGTCCTGCCGTTGCATCAAGCTGGCGCTCCATCAGGAATGGGGCAAGGTGGATGACGGACACGTCCATGCCGAGATTCAGCAGTCCGCGAGCTGCTTCCAAACCAAGTAGTCCTCCGCCGATGACGGCAGCTTTTTTATATTGTTTTGACGCGGCGAGCATTGTGTCTGTATCTTTTATGTCCCGGAAAGCTGTGACGCCTTTTTTGTCTGCGCCCGGAATCGGAAGGATAAAAGGGACCGAGCCTGTCGCCAGGATCAATTCATCGTAAGGCTGGATTCTGTCTGCATCTGTGATGACTGTTTTGTTTTCCGTGTCCACTTTGATGACTGTTTCATTTGTATACAATTGAATGTTGTTTTCTTCGTACCAGTCCCAATCGTTTAACGTAATATCTTTAATATCTGTATCGCCTTGAAGCACTTTTGACAAAAGGATTCGGTTGTAATTGGGATGCGGTTCGGCACCGAAAATTGTGATCTGAAACTCGTCTTTAGCAACACTCAGTATCTCTTCAATGGCCCTTACCCCGGCCATTCCATTACCAACAAGAACTAGCTGTTTTTTTCCCATCAGATGATCCGCTCCTTATCAATGTTTTTTCCAGCGTAGCACAGCGAAAAGGAATATTTAAGATACATGTTATAAAATGTAACAAAATATACGAAAAGTTCTAAAAATTTTATGAAAAATTTAAATGGGTCTGATTCGGACGGTACATACCTTAAAACCGGGCATTTTACAGGCTGGATCTAAGGCTTCCCCGATTAAATCATTCACATTTTGAGCGTCTGCCCAATGGATGGGAACAAAAACAGTATCTTTTCTGATTTGTTCTGATAATTTGCTGCGGACGGTGATGCTTCCCCGCGGCGATTCTATTTTTACCAGTACACGGTCCTCGATATTGTAGGTCGCTGCTGTTTGCGGATGGATTTCCATAAACGATTCAAAATGTCTCGCGGCAAGGGCGGCGCTTTTTCTTGTTTGGACGCCTGTTAAGTAGTGAGACATGACTCTGCCTGTCGTTAAATAAAGCGGATAATCGGCTGTCGGCTTCTCTTTTGGAACAGGTGGTTCGTTTGGAATCACACTTAATGCCGCTTTTTGATCCGGATGAGCAAATGATTCTGTAAACAAGCGCCCAGTTCCGGGATGATCAGATTCCGGACACGGCCAATGAATGCCGCCTTCACGTCTGAGCCTGCCGTATGAGATGCCTGAATAATCGGCAATCCCGCCTCGGCTCGCTTCTCTCAATTCATTAAAAATATCCTCCGCTGACGTATAAGAAAAGTAGCGGCCCTTGCCGAGAGCGGATGCGAGATCACAAATGATCTGCCAATCATGCTTTGCTTCGCCGGGGCATGGCCGGCTTGCTTCTCTTAATGTCACGCGTCCTTCTACATTTGTCATGGTGCCTTCATCTTCTAAGTAAGAGGAGGCAGGTAAAATCACATCTGCGTATTTCGCAGTCTCAGAAATAAACAAATCGATTGCAACAAAGAATGTCAGTTTCCTTAAAGCCTTTTTCACGAGATTCGCATTTGGGCTGGAGACAGCAGGATTGGAGCACATGAGGAACAATCCTTTGATGTCGCCGTCGTTGATTTTTTCCATCATTTCATAGGCTGAGACACCTTTTCGCGGCAGATCATCCTGATGGATTCCCCACACTTTCGCAACATGTGCCCGGTGTTGTTCGTTTTCAATAGATCGATAGCCCGGAAGCTGATCGGCTTTTTGGCCATGCTCTCTTGCACCTTGCCCGTTGCCTTGTCCGGTGATCGCCCCGTAACCTGAGTAAGGCTTGCCGATTTTTCCTGTGATCAGCACCATGTTTAAGAAGCCTTTCACAGCCGCTGTTCCATCGGTTTGCTGTTCAATCCCGCGGGCTGTAAACAGCATGCCGGACGTTTCCTTGGCAAACTTTACAGCCGCTTTTCTTATATCCACCAGGGGGACACTCGTCTGTTCGGCGATGTCATTCAGGTCCAACGAGTCAGTATGCTGCTTCAGCTCTTCGAATCCATTTGTTCGTGATTGAATGAAATCCTCGTTTATAAGCTGTTCGTCGATGATGATTTTGACGAGACCGTTGGCAAGGGCGGCGTCTGTGCCGGGTTTGATTTTCAAATGAAGATCGGCGATTTTTGTTGTCGCTGTTTCACGCGGATCAATGGCAATGATGTAAGCTCCGTTTTCTTTCGCTTTTTCAAAATATGGCATAATCGTAGGCTGGCACTCCGCGATATTGGTGCCGGCCAGAATGATCACACGGGTGTGGGGAATGTCTGATAAGGGATTCGTTAAGCCTCTGTCCGCGCCGAATGTTTGGTTGGCTGCGGTTGCTGCGGCGGACATACAAAGCCTCCCGTTGTAGTCGATGTATTTTGTCTGTAAGCCCACCCGTGCGAATTTCCCTAACAAATACGCCTCTTCATTTGTAATCGAGGCGCTTCCGTATACCGCCATAGCGTCATGGCCGTGTTCTACTTGTATCATTGTCACTTGGTCTTTAATGTAATTCAGTGCTTCTTCCCAGGAAACAGGCATAAACTCGCCGTTTTTCTTCAGCAGCGGCCGGGTGATGCGGGAGGAGTTCAGGGCATGCTGGTGGGCGTTCATGCCCTTCATGCATAGCCGACCCTGTGTTGTAGGATTATCAATCCCGATCGCAGTGTACTTTTTGCGCGTGACGATGGTTTGTTCCACGAGCTGCATTTTGCACTGCATGCTGCAAAACGGGCATTGAGTGTCATATGTTTTTTCTGATTGGACGTCTTGCTGTTTATCACGGAAATATCTAAGCAGTCGTTCAGTCAAAATGCCTCATCCTTTCTTATATGCACCCGTCTCTACAGTCGGGTTTTGAATCAGTGACAGATCTGTTTGGAGGCTTTCCAGCAGCTGTGCCCTTAGGTCTTCTTCGAATAGCACTTCTCTGATATGAACGATCCCGAGACGGTCTATCCACTGATGAACACCTTCTAAGTAATGAGCCGTTTCCCGATAATACTGGATCAGTCCTTTGATCATGCCGGCAGTGCTGTCTTCGTTCTCAGTCACGCAAAACAAAGCTCCTGAACGGGCATGAGTTCCCCGGACGCCGCCGATGTGAATGTCCCAGCCAGCTTGTCTCCGAATTGCGCCGACATCTTGCAGGGCGGCATCGGTGCAGTCTGTTTCACATGATAAGCTGATAGAAATGGGAGCGGGTAAGGGAAGCATCTCAAGTTGTCTTTCGATTTGGGCTGCCAGCTGCTGAATTGATCGATTTTGCCCGCATGTACATGCTTTGATGCTTTGCAGCGCGTGTCGGTGTTCATTAGTGTAAACGGGCATCTTCAGGTCTTTTTTTATGTTCGGGAGATCCGCAGGCTTGATCCCGGAAAGCTTCAGCCTTTGGCCGTGAGTGATGGATACGTCGGGAATGCTGTATGCCTCAATGATGTTGGCGATGGTTCTTAGCTGCTCCGCGTTTGTCCGCCCGCCGTACATTTGCGGGATCAGGATGCATGTCTCTTCAGTGGCTGGCTCAGGCTGGACAAACCCAGGGTACAGCATTTCCAGATAGTATTGAATCGCAGGAACACAAGTACTGCATCCGTTTTTTGTTTTCCAGTCAAGCTGGTTCATCACTTCTGCCGGATTAGTGAATGGCCTGCGCTGAAGCTCAGCGATGATGTCGTCTTCTGTAAAATCAGTACAGCTGCAAAACGAAGGTGTGCCGGCGGGCTTCGTATATTCGCTGTTGGTCATGTGCCTCAAAAGGTCTTCAACGAGCGGTTTGCATCCTCCGCAGGACCCAGTGGCTTTGGTGCAGTGCTTGACTTCCTCAACAGTTGTTAAGCTATTCGTGTGCACCGCTTCTTCAATCGCGCCTTTCGTCACTGTGTTGCATTGGCAAATCGTTTCACTGGAAGGCATGGATTCAAATAAAGGGCCGCTTGTCTCCGGTTCGATGATCTGCTTTTTGACAATGGAGATGTCTCGTTGTTTAAGGAGGCTGTCGAGAAGCCGCTGCTTGTCACGGGTGTCTCCGAATAAAATAACGCCGGCCAGTTTTTCATCTACAAAAAGCGCTTTTTTATAAACTCCTGCTTGTTCGTCGTAGATTTTGATGCTCGTCGTGCGTTCATCCTCTTGGATCTTTCCTGCTGACCACACATCGATTCCAGCTATTTTTAACGCCGCTGATGGTGCTGAGCCTTGATATTCCTCACATGGAACGCCGCAAATATGACTGGCGAGCGCTTTTCCCTGCTCATAAAGCGGAGCCACCAATCCGTACACCGTTCCGTTATGCTCAGCGCATTCACCAACGGCGTAGATATTCGGTTCGCTTGTCTGCATGAAGTCATTCACGATGATCCCGCGGTTCACTTTGATTCCAGCGGATACAGCCAATTCAATATTCGGTTTGACGCCGGCCGCCATCACAATCAAGTCTGCTTTTAATGAAGAGCCATCTTTAAAATGGATTCGGTCTGCCTTCGTGGCGCCGGAAATGGAGACGGTGTCTTTCTCCAAAAGAAAGGTTAGGCCTTTTTGTTCCAGCTCTGTTTGCAGCAGCCGCGCCGCTGTTTGATCGAGCTGTTTTTGCATAATGCCGGCGGAGTGGTGAATGACGCTGACATTCATACCGAGATGCTGTAAACCGACTGCAGCTTCCAGTCCTAATAAGCCGGCTCCGATTACCGCAGCCTTTTGAAAGTGCTGGGCCATCTTCATCAGTGCTTGGCAGTCTTCTATTGTCCGAAATCCATAGACACCTTTTTTGTCTGCCCCGGGGATAGGGAGAATATGAGGGGAGGAACCTGTTGCCACTATTAATTTGTCATACGACAGAGTGCGTTTCCGATCTGTGATGACCTGCTGCTGATCTGTATCAATCTGAATAACCGTTTCGCCTGTGTAAAGCGTGATCCCGTGCTTGTCGTACCAATCCTTGCTGTTCAGTGTAATATCATCGAGTGACGCTTCACCCTGCAATACAGAGGATAAGAGAATGCGATTGTAATTGGGATGCGGCTCGCTTCCGAAAATGACAATCTCAAACATGTGGCGATTCAGCTTTAATACTTCTTCAATACAGCGGATTCCGGCCATGCCGTTTCCCGCTAACACCAATCTTTGTTTCTTCATGTATCAGACCTCCTTTGGCGAAGCTCGTAAGTTTTCTCCTATTAAAAATTATGTCACAATGCATTGTTAACGCATTAAACGTGTCACAAAAACTTACACATGTCTTTTCCAGAAAATAATGGTCCTATATCCTTGATTCAGAAAATGTAAAATAATGAGGGTCTAGAAAGGGGAATCTTATGAAGCTGTCGGAACTGAAAACTAGCGGTCATCCACTCACTTTGCTCTGTTCCTTTTTATACTTTGATGTCAGTTTTATGATATGGGTTATGCTTGGGGCGCTGGGTGTTTATATTTCTCAGGATTTTGGCCTGTCTCCTTTTGAGAAAGGGCTTGTCGTAGCTGTGCCGATTTTATCTGGATCTGTGTTTCGTATCATTCTTGGTATTTTAACGGACAGAATCGGACCGAAAAAAACGGCAGTGATCGGGATGCTGGTGACGATGATTCCGCTGCTTTGGGGGACATTCGGCGGCCGTTCCCTGACTGAGCTGTATGCCATCGGGATTCTGCTTGGCGTGGCGGGAGCAAGCTTTGCTGTAGCGCTGCCTATGGCCAGCCGCTGGTATCCGCCTCATTTGCAGGGACTTGCGATGGGGATTGCCGGAGCGGGGAACAGCGGCACGTTGTTTGCAACCCTGTTTGGCCCTCGTCTGGCAGAGCAGTTCGGCTGGCACATTGTCATGGGAATTGCGCTAATTCCATTATTGATCGTCTTTATTCTTTTTGTATCCATGGCAAAGGATTCCCCTGCACAGCCGTCTCCCCAGCCGCTCAAAAGCTATCTGCATGTGTTTGGGCAAAAGGAAACATGGTTTTTCTGCCTGCTGTACAGCGTCACATTTGGCGGATTTGTCGGGCTCTCAAGCTTTTTATCTATTTTCTTTGTTGATCAATACCAGCTGTCAAAAATTCACGCAGGGGACTTCGTTACATTATGTGTGGCGGCGGGGAGCTTTTTCCGGCCTGTCGGGGGCTTGATTTCAGATCGTGTCGGCGGCACGAAAGTTCTTTCTGTATTGTTTGTCATCGTGGCACTGTGTATGGCCGGAGTCAGCAGCCTGCCATCTCTCTCAATGGTTATTGTTCTATTGTTTGTCGGAATGATGGGGCTCGGAATGGGAAACGGCGCAGTATTCCAGCTCGTGCCGCAGCGCTTCCGCAAAGAAATCGGCATGGTGACGGGAATCGTCGGTGCGGCCGGAGGAATCGGAGGGTTTTTCTTGCCGAACATCTTAGGATCTCTCAAACAGATGACAGGCACATATGCTATCGGTTTTATCACGTTTTCCTGTATCGCGCTGCTGGCGTTTGCACTTGTGCTTGCCGCAGGCTATTACTGGCGGAAAAGCTGGAGCGCGGAAAGCAGCCCGGCGGATGTTTAGGATTTTGACGGACACGCGTTTGTGCGTGTCTTTTTTATTTTCTCTTGATTTTCAACAGTGAACCGATCAAAATAAATAGTAATTATTACGATTTGTTAGTGAGAGGAGTTTTCTAAATGAATCAACATACGCTGCTCCCGAAAAAAACGGAGCGTCTTCAATACTTTGGATCGGTCAGTCCGATCAAAGGCGAGAAACCAGTGGAAAAAGAGAAAATGAAGGACCTGCAAAATATCAGGAAGGATTATTTTTTTGACATTCAGCATGTAGGTGTAGCTAATGTGTCCCATCCAGTCACAATCACTTCTGCCATGATGCCTGCCGAGCAAACAACGGCTGCGAACTTTACAATGACTTGTAATTTGCCGAGAAATCAGAAGGGGATTAACATGAGCCGGTTAACAGAGCTGCTGCAAGTCTATCATCAAAATGGCTGGATTCTCTCATTTTCCTCTCTTCAGCAATTTACGAAAGAGCTTGCGGAAAACATGGGCCAGTCCTCTGCTTCAGTCGAAGTGCGGTTTCCGTGGTTTTTCGAACGGAAAAGCCCGAAGCTTGAGAAAGCGGGTTTGATGCATGCTGATATATTCATGTCTGTCACCTATCGCAAAGATCAGCCGTTTAAACAGCGTGCCGGCATCTCAGCAAAAGTAACGACTCTGTGCCCTTGCTCCAAGGAAATCAGCGAATACAGTGCCCATAATCAGAGGGGAACGGTCAGCATTTGGGCGGATATTCACCCGGCCGCATCGCTGCCAAGTGATGTTAAAGCTGATTTGCTTCACGCCGCAGAATCAAATGCTTCTGCGAGACTGCATCCGGTATTGAAGCGGCCTGATGAAAAAGCCGTGACAGAAACGGCCTATGAAAACCCGAGATTTGTTGAGGATCTCGTCCGGCTGATTGCTGCTGATTTGTTTGAGCTTGAATGGGTGTCGGCCTTTGAGATTGAATGCCGCAATGAAGAATCGATCCATCTCCACGATGCCTGCGCGAAGCTGCGTTTTTCGAAACAGGTGGATAAAATATGAAACTCTCATTATTCATTATTGCAGTTCTTATGCCAGTCAGCCTGCTGTCAGCCTGCTCCGATCATGCAGAAGAACACGCAAGTATCAATACAAAGAAAACGGTCGAAAACATAACGGACGTTCGAAAAACAGCAAAAACAAGCATTGATTGGACAAAGCCTTCGGGCGGAGAATACCCGGATATTAAACAGAAGCATGTCTGGATTGATGTGAATGTGAAGGAGCAGAAGGCTTACATCAAGGAAGGAAGCAACACCATCTATACAATGATGATTTCTTCTGGTCTTGATCAAACAAAAGATGATGCTACGCCAAAGGGCACCTTTTATGTAGAGCCTGAACGGGGAGAATGGTTTTTCTCCGAAGGATACCAGGAAGGCGCAGAATACTGGGTATCATGGAAAAATCACGGTGAATTTTTATTTCATAGTGTGCCAATGACTAAGGATCAAAAAGTCATCAAAACGGAAGCAGAAAAACTAGGAACGAAAGCATCTCACGGATGTATCAGGCTGACCATTCCAGATGCGAAATGGGTATATGAAAATATCCCTGAACATACAAAAGTGGTGATCAGCTGAATTGAAAACCGTTGACAAAAAGGAAAAAAGACCATACGATTTAAATCGTAACAATTGCGTTTTGTGGTAAATGGCTTATCATTGGCTGTATCTGTGAAAAGCGGAAAGGCTAAGGATCTTGCTGTCATTGATCCCCATGAAGCGTCTCTTGAAAACTGGAAACGAAACCCAAGCTACTTTCTGATGAGATATTTGCGCTTTCCATCGGTTCAGCAACGCAAGTGGAGCGATTGCTTTATGCAAGCTGCGGTTTTCCGAATGTCGGCAAGGATTTGCGATGGGGAAAAGGATTAAACGCGGTTGGAGCCTTTACTGATTTAGAAACCGGGTGGCAGCGAGAAATGAGCGCGAAAAGCTGCTCTACACTATTGTACATATGGCGAAGTATACAATTTAAATCGTAATCATTCTATTTTAATGGAGGCATTATTATGAAAAAAATTCCGGTTACCGTACTGAGCGGTTATCTAGGTGCGGGAAAAACAACATTGCTGAACAGCATTCTGCAAAATCGCGAAGGCTTGAAAATAGCGGTTATCGTAAACGATATGAGCGAGGTGAACATTGACGCGGGCTTGGTTAAGCAGGAAGGGTGCCTTTCCAGAACAGATGAAAAGCTTGTGGAAATGTCAAACGGCTGCATTTGCTGCACGCTTCGCGAAGACTTATTAATTGAAGTTGAGAAGCTGGCAAAAGACGGACGGTTTGATTATATCGTCATCGAATCGACAGGAATCAGCGAACCGATCCCGGTGGCCCAGACTTTCTCTTATATCGATGAAGAGATGGGAATCGATCTTACAAAATTCTGTCAGCTGGATACGATGGTGACAGTGGTTGATGCCAACCGTTTTTGGCATGATTATCAGTCAGGCGAAAGCCTTCTGGACCGCAAAGAGGCATTGGGGGAAGAGGATGAAAGAGAAATCGCCGACCTCTTGATCGATCAAATTGAGTTTTGCGATGTACTGATCTTAAATAAATGTGATTTGGTCAGCGAGCAAGAGCTCGAACAGCTTGAAAACGTTCTTCGTAAACTGCAGCCAAGAGCCAGGTTCATTCGTTCCGTCAAAGGAAATGTAAAACCGCAGGAGATTTTGCATACAGGGTTATTTAACTTCGAGGAAGCGAGCGGATCGGCCGGCTGGATTCAAGAGCTGACGGCAGGCCATGCGGAACACACCCCGGAAACAGAAGAATACGGTATCTCTTCATTTGTATATAAGAGACGTTTGCCGTTTCATTCTACACGATTTTACCGTTGGTTGGATCAAATGCCAAAGAACGTGGTACGTGCCAAAGGAATCGTCTGGTGCGCATCTCATAACAACCTTGCTTTGCTGATGTCGCAAGCAGGTCCGTCGGTTACGATTGAGCCTGTATCTTATTGGGTGGCGGCGCTGCCGAAGCTTGAGCAGGAGCAAGTCAAGCAGCAGGAGCCGGAAATCCTGGAGGAGTGGGACCCGGAGTTCGGGGACCGCCTAACACAGCTAGTTTTTATCGGAACTGACCTGGATGAAGAAACGATTACGAAAGAGCTTGATCAATGCCTGCTGACTGAATATGAATTTGATTCCGACTGGTCGCTGTTTGAGGACCCGTTTAAATGGAAGCTGAATCAATAGAAAAAAAGCCGTCCCCTGGGGAGCGGCTTTTTTTAATGAAACGTTTGTTTAAACATAATGAGCGTATTTTTTCTCAAGGATATTCTGAAAGACCGCGGCAATGGAGCAGATGGCCCAATAAATGAGAGCGGTCAGAATATACATGGTCATATAATCAAACTCTCTGCCCCCGATGATTTTCGCATGCTGGAGCAATTCCGGCACTGTAATCATCGCAGCGAGAGATGACGCCTTGATTAAGTCGAGCAATACATTGGCAAGCGGAGGCAGCGCAATACGTATCGATTGCGGCAAAATGATGCCCCTCATCGTCTGCCAATAGGAAAGACCCAGCGAGGATGCGGCTTCCCACTGTCCTTTTTCGACGGATGAAATGGCTGAACGGTTAATTTCCGCAATGTAGGCGGCGCTGTTTAGGCTAAAGCCGATTAAAGCAGCCGTGACAGCGGAAAATTCAATGCCGATATAAGGAAACCCGAAATAAAGGATAAACAAAATCACCAAAATCGGAACGCCCCGCATAAATGAGATATAGAGCTTCGCCGGCCATCTTAACAAAGCAAGCTTAGACATTCTGGCGAGTGATATGAACAGGCCGATCACAGTTCCCGCAAACATGCTTACAAAAGAGATGAGCAGTGTATACCCAATGCCTTTTATGACATAAGGGAACGATTCAATGGCCAGCTTCGTGTTGAAAATATATTCCCACTGAATGCTATTGATCATGGCGTCCAATTACAAATCAACGTCCTGAACGTCGGCATCAATTTTTTTTGATACATCTGCTTTATTGAAGAATTGTTTCGACAGTTTAGTCAAAGAGCCATCCTTGCTCATCTCTTTCAATGCTTCGTTCATCTTTTTCTGAAGTGCCGCATTGCTTTTTTTCATGACAAGGGCCTGTTTGTTCGGCATGTACTTGATGTCAGGATGAATTGTTATGTTGAGATCCGGGAATGCCGCGAGCGCAAGTGTCTGCAGGTAATAGTCGTTTAAAATGACGTCAGTGCGTCCGTTGGCAACATCTTTTAAATATTGCTCATTCGTCGCATTATCATAAATCACTTCTTTGGCGCCGTATTTTCTCGCGACCTCCATGTAGACGGTTGTAGCCGCGCCAGCCGCTTTCTTCCCTTTTAAATCCTTGAGCGTTTTAATCCCTGATAAATCGTCTTTTCGGACAATTGCCGTGCCGTATGAATATTTATATGGAGTGGAAAATGCGAACTTCTTCTCGCGGTCCTTCGTCACATCGATGTCATTTGCGGCTGCGTCAACCTGTCCGCTGTTCACCGCTGTCAGCATCCCGTCAATGCCCATCTCCTTGAACTCAACCTTCAGCCCCAATCGTTTTGCCGCTTCACGAACGACTTCAACCTCGTAGCCCGTCAGCTTATCGGAGCCAGAGTCGGTATCATGATAAGAAGTGGGATAAAGCGTACCTGATGTAGCGACTACGATTTTCCCTTTGTCCTTGATTTGCTCCCAGCCTGTATCCTTGGAATCGGCTTCATTTTTGCCGGAACAGGCTGCCAATATAAGAAAGAAAGCCATTGTGAAACTGAATATAACGGCTTTGGATTGCTTGAATGATTTCACCTATATTTCCCCCAATCTGTTAATCAACTAAAAAGATAGCATTGAACATAAGGGGTTGCAATATGTTGATCGCGTTTTCAAAAAGTTCGAATTGTGTATACAAAAAGCATGGGTGGGTGTTTAAAAGCGTCTATGAAGGGAAGAGGTGATGAAAAAAGGAATTGTCCAAGGATGAATGCCAGACGTACCAAGGAAACGCATGTGAAAGTGAAGGATGCAGCAGACCCGTCACTCATCTATGCCAATACCGGAAGAAATGGTCAAGAGGCATGAAACCGATCTTCAGAATAAATTTAAGTCTTGCTGATGCCCCTAAGGCATATGATATATTCGATGAGAAAGAAAATGGAAACATTTAAACCATAATGGGGAGTCAAATGAATATTTACAAACCAGCCGGATTTTGGATCAGACTTGGAGCTGCATTGTTAGACTACATTATAGTCTCCGTGCCGCTTTTGCTGATCTATTGGCTGATTACAGGAAAAGACCCAAACGACAGCATGTTCATCAGTTTGGTTGTTCTGCTGTATTCTATTTTGCTGCCGGTGTTTTGGCGCGGTTATCTTATCGGAAAAAGGATCTGCGGAATCAGAATCGTAAAAAAAGACGGATCACAAGTCAGCCTGTTAACAATGTTTTTACGAGTTATTGTAGCCGGCCTGGTTTACGGTATAGCCTTCGGACTCGGCTTGATCGCCAGCCTGATTCTGATTGCCGTACGAGAAGACAAACGGACCCTGCATACTTTAATCGCAGGAACGTCTGTCACTTATGCGACACCAGGTGAAGAGGAACTTAATGCTGACGAAGAGATTAGAAAGAGCGAATAATGGATCGCTCTTTTTATTTTTATGCATAAAAAATACAAGGCAGCAAAACATATGAAAAATAGGATTGGAGGAATAAACTGGATGAAACGAATAACCATCAACATTATCACAATGTTCATTGCAGCGGCTGTCATTTCTCTGACCGGTACAGCTGAGGCCGCTGAAAAACAGCAGCAGCCTCCCGCAAATGTTACACTGACAGATCAGCAAAAGAAAGAGATTGAACAACTGGAAGCAGAGATTCTTAAAAAGCGCAAAGACGTGATCTCAAAGTATGTACAATACGGTATCCTGCCTAAAGAAAGAGGAGAACACATCAAAAATCACTTGGACAAACACTTTGAAATGATGAAACAAAACGGCTTTGTTCCAAAGCACCATCCTCATCCGCATAAATTTGAAAAAAGACATTAAGATTTTAAGCATCCAATGGGAATTGGGTGCTTTTGCGTTATTTACAGGTAGGCAATATTAGCTGAGCTGTTCCGCGACTAACATCGAGTTGATATGAAACGCGTTTCATAGCCTATGATAGGTTTATCAAATAATTCAGGAGTGATAAACACTGATCCACCAGCATCCAGAATCTTTTCCGAAACATTTTTTGTGGGGCTCTGCTTCTGCAGCGTACCAGATTGAAGGCGCTTGGAATGAAGATGGCAAAGGCCCTTCTGTTTGGGATGTGTTTACGAAAATACCGGGCAAAACGTTTAAAGGAACCAATGGCGAGATTGCGGTTGACCATTATCACCGATTTAAAGAAGATGTCGCTCTGATGGCTGAGATGGGGTTAAAAGCATATCGATTTTCCGTCAGCTGGCCACGGGTTTTTCCAAAAGGAAAAGGAGAGATCAATGAAGCAGGTCTAGCGTTTTACGATAGTCTGATTGATGAATTGCTTTCTCATCACATCGAGCCGGTTCTGACTTTATATCACTGGGATTTGCCTCAAGCGCTTATGGACGAATACGGCGGGTTTGAATCCAGAAACATCATAGAGGATTTTAATCACTACTGTATTACTCTTTATAAACGTTTTGGAGACAGGGTGAAATATTGGGTTACGTTAAACGAACAGAACTACAATTTTAATCACGGATTTATTACAGCCATGCATCCGCCTGGAGTGAAAGACAGAAAACGATTTTACGAAGCAAATCATATTGCGTTTCTGGCTAATGCAAAAGCCATCGAATCATTTAGAGAATATGTGCCTGAAGGCAAAATAGGTCCTAGCTTTGCTTATTCTCCGGCTTACCCTTTATCAAGCCATCCAGAGGATATACTGGCATTTGAAAACGCCGAAGAATTTATGAACAATTGGTGGCTTGACATGTATTGCTGGGGAACCTACCCACAAATTCCATTCCGCTACTTGGAAAAACAGGGATGGGCGCCGACAATTGAAGCAGGAGATATGGACCTGCTCGCCAAAGGGAAGCCTGATTTTGTAGGTGTCAATTATTATCAGACGATCACCTATGAACGAAATCCGCTTGATGGTGTGTCAGAAGGGAAAATGAATACGACAGGCCAAAAGGGAACCAATCAGGAGACGGGGATACCCGGAGTGTTCAAAACGAAAAAAAATCCGCATCTGACAACGAGCAACTGGGATTGGACAATTGACCCAATTGGGCTGCGTATCGGTCTTCGCCGAATTACAAGCCGCTATCAGCTTCCAGTGTTTATAACAGAGAACGGTTTGGGTGAATTTGATAAAGTTGAGGACGGCACTGTACAGGATGATTATCGAATTGATTATTTGCGTTCGCATCTTGAGCAATGCAGACAAGCCATCAGTGACGGTGTCGATTTAATCGGCTATTGCAGCTGGTCGTTTACTGATCTGTTAAGCTGGCTGAACGGCTACCAAAAAAGATACGGATTTGTATATGTCAATCGTGATGAAGAAAGCACATCCGATTTAAAACGCTTGAAGAAAAAAAGCTTTTATTGGTATCAAGATGTCATCAAGACAAACGGAGAAAGTTTATAAAGAGTCCCTGAGAGTTATTCTCTCAGGGGTTTTTCATTACACAGAAACAGCATCAATAATATAAGTGTCGGCGTGCAAATCTGACATTTCAGCCGGCACAGTCCAGCATGTCAATTGATAGTCTCCTTTAGGCAGATCAAAGGACAGTCTTTTAGACATGATGCTTTCAATATGAATTCCGTTTTCTGTGACATGAAAAGGAACAGTCACTTTTTTTTCGTAGGAGCTTACTGTTTCTGAACTGTTCAGGCGCAAAAGAATAAAGGCCTTTGTATTTCGCTGTGCCTCAAAGGAAATGGCTCCGTCTGCCGCAGCATATCCTTTTTCAATCGCTTCGTCAGTCCAATCCATTACAGGAGGTGTAGAATCCTTTTGAAATACAGTAAATTGATGATATGAAATCGAAAGTTCTTGCGGCTTCCATGATTTGATCAATGTGCTGTTCCTCCTCTATGTACTGTTTACTGAATTGTGAATAAAACCTTTGTGCCGTCTGGGTAATCGGTAAGCTGATGCCCGACCCAAGAGCCTGCTCCGCGGTTGTCAGCGGGAGAAATGTATTCTACAGAAGCTCCCTCACCGCCTTCTTTGCACATGGCCATTGGCCATTCATCTCTGTCATACCCCTTTTTGGAAGGTACGTCCTTTAATGATTGCTCGCGGCGTTCCTCAGCTCCGTCTCTGTCAATAGTGCACACCTCTGAGTGTCCCTCATTTATCGCATCCTTAATATGCTTGGCAGTTTCGGGATACCGGTCAGATGGGAAGGCGATTGTTTCATCATATTCTTTCGTTTGAGACGTTTTTTGATCAGTTGAAAAAAAGTCTCCTTTTATCAGGCCGACAGCTGCAGCTGCTATGATGACGATGACGAGAAGTATCGTTTTTATGATGTCCGTCGTGATGTTCACCTCCCGCTTTTAAAACTGACACAAGAGTAATCCAGAAAGCATTTGGTGTAAAGGTTTAAATTTTATGTTTTACGCTCAGTTTATTGCAGAAATCGTAATTTTAGCAGATCGAAATATTTGTTTTCAGCAAAATACGATTGCCAATTTACAATAATGATAGTAAGTCATCAGCCGTTTTCGGCTTGATTAATCATTTTAAATTGGCTTATGATACCGGTAAGCTCCTCAGCTAATTGAGAAAGTGTTTCAGAAGCTGCGGTAATCTCCTCCATTGCAGCAAATTGCTCCTCTGTTAATGCAGCCGCTTGCCGGGTATTTTTAGTAGATTCTTTAATGTCGGCCGTATTGGCTGCAAAGGAATCATTTATATGATGTGCACTGGCTGAAATGTTTGTTACAGATGCTGATAAATCACTAATCTCGGCGCTGATTTCACCTGTTGCAGCTGCAATTTCCTTAAATGCATCTCTGGTGCGCTGGATCATGGTGACTCCTTCTGCAGCTTCTGTTTTCACATGCTCAACAGATCTTGCAGACCGGTTCATATCCTTTTGTATTTCTATGATCAGTTTTGAAATCTGCCCCGCAGACTGTTGAGACTCTTCCGCTAATTTCCGTACTTCATCAGCAACAACAGCAAAGCCTTTTCCTTGTTCACCGGCTCTGGCAGCTTCAATCGCTGCATTCAGCGCAAGCAGGTTTGTCTGATCGGCAATTTGGGTGATGACCGATAAAATTTGCTCAATTTGTTTAGAGCGGCCGTCTAACTGGTGTATGATTTCTCCGCTTTTCTGAATTGACTGGTGAATCGCATCCATTTGCGCCTGTACATTTGCAATTTCCTTTTGTCCAATGTCTGCTTTTGATTGAGCGAGCTGCCCTTTGTCAGCGATAGCGGCAGTATTTGCAGAAATATCCCGGATGTCTGCTGAAGCTTGTTTTAATGAGCTTTCACTACTTTCAATTCGGGTGATCTGATCTTGGGCTCCATTTGCAATCTGCTGTACAGCTTCTGTGATTTTTTCTGAAGCTTGATTTGTTTCCTCTGCTCCGGCTGAGAGCTGCTGAGAGGCTGACGCAAGCTGAAGGGCTGATTGTTGTACGGTTTGTATGGTATCGTTCAGCTTCATTCTCATCTTATTATAATAGACGCTTAGTTCTGAAAGCTCGTCACCGGTTTTGTCTGACACCTCTATTGTCATATCTCCGTTTCCGGCACTTTCAAAGGCGCTTTTTAAAGCGTTCAGCCGCTTGTTGATTTTTCTGGTGAAAACCAAGACAAGGATGACTGATACCATAATGACGATAACAAGAACGATAGCGAATTGAGTGAAAAGTGATTGTGTAAGTGATGCTAAAATACTTTGATTAGCTCCGGTATACAGCATGCCGATGATGTTCCCATTTTGATCTTTTAACGGCATGTATGCAGTCTGATAAGAAGAACCTGCTACATCTGCTTGTCCGTAAAAACGCTTTCCTTTCTTTAAAACAGCGGCAATAACTTCAGAAGAAGCCTGGGTGCCGACAGCTCTTTCGCCATTCTTCATGACATTGGTTGCAACACGAGTATCGCCTTGGAAAATGGTAATGGTATCACCTGTTTTTTCGCCAAGCAGATCAACAATATCTTCATTTCCATTGATTTGTGTTTGCCCTTTATAGAGCTTATTGTTTTTCACCTGCCAGTCGCCTGACATGACATCATCAATATAAGTGCTGCTTAAAGCAAGATCACCTTTCGCTTTTTCAGTTGCCATTTGTTTCATGTTTTCTGTAATTTCCTTAAGCATCACAGTGCCAACTGATGCCGAAAACAAAAGAATCACCACGAAAACGAGGCAAAGAATTTTAGTTCCTAGCTTCATCTTAAATCGTTTTATCAACATAATTCCTCCCTTTACGATTTGTAGGTCATATTACTTATCGGGTTTTCGGGTTTAAAGTTTTATTTTAGAAAAAATAAAACCGGCCTGATCTTCAGGCCGGTTGTGTGATGCTATTCAAGGTTTGCGTGGTGAGTGAACATAGTTTCAGAATCGAGTCCTTTTTTCTCCATGAGTTTTAAAATCACTGCATCATAGAAGAGCAGCAAAGTTTGTTCAAATAATGATCCCATTGGCTGAATGGTTTTATAGCTTCCGTTAGACTGGTCTTTAGGAGAACCAGGCATTCTGATGATGAGGTCCGCTTGTTTTCCGATGCTTGATTCCGGATTGATGGTTAAAGCGGCAACAATTCCGTGTAAGCTTTTTGCTTTTGCTGCGGTATGAATCAAGCTTTTTGTCTCGCCTGATCCTGAGCCGATAATAACTAGATCTCCTTCGGCGAGCGGCGGAGTGAGAATCTCACCTACAATATGGGCGTTGAAGCCCATGTGCATCAGTCTCATCGCGAAGGATTTTGCCATCAGGCCAGACCGCCCCGCACCCGCAGTGAAAATTTGGTGGGATGAAAGAATGTGATCGGCAAGCTGGTCAGCCTCTTCATTAGAAATATAAGCTGCTGAACGGTGTAACTCATTGAGAATTTCCGCTACGTATTCAGTCGTTTTCATAGGAGTTATCCTTGGACAATCAGCTGCTTCATTTTTGAAGCTGTTTCCGCCTTATCAGCTGCGCTTGTAATTCCGCCCCCAACAATGACAAGGTCAGGGTTTTGCTTGATCACTTCTGGCAGTGTATCAAGTTTGATGCCGCCCGCGATTGCGGTTTTTGCGTTTTTTACGGTATTTTTGATTGTCGTTAATTCTTCGAAAGAGTTTTTGCCCTCTGCTTGAAGATCATAGCCAGTGTGGACGCAGATGTAGTCAACACCGAGTGCGTCAATTTCTTTCGCACGGGATTCGATATCTTTCACGTTAATCATGTCCACTAAGATTTTCTTCTTTTGTTTTTTGGCTTCTTCTACTGCGCCTTTAATCGTTGCATCGTCTGTAGCCCCTAAAACGGTGATGATGTCAGCGCCTGCTTCCGACGCTTTCATAATTTCGTAGCCTCCGGCATCCATGATTTTCAGGTCTGCAAGAACCTTCAATTGAGGAAATGCTTCTTTTATTTCTTTAACGGCTCTTAGGCCTTCATTGATGACGACCGGTGTTCCGATTTCAACTACGTCGATGTATTGTTCTACCTCTTTGACGAGCTCAATGGCTTCCGGGATGTTGACGAGGTCTAATGCAAGCTGTAATTCCATTGTTGATCCACTCCCTTTTTCGAATTATTTTTCATTCTATAGGTTCCTTCTTTTGATGAGAAGTAGGCACTTTGAAGTCAACAAGTTACTTGGAGGATACTGTGAGGAGAGACAATCAGATTTCTTTCGCTTGATTTTATGAGTGAGTATAATGAAAAAAGAGTCTGCAAAAAAGTAAGTAAGTGATGATACGTATCTAACATACAAAAAGGTTACTAAGGGGGGGATTCTATTGAGCCGGATGGACGACAAAAGGTTTAATTGTGAGAAGGAATTAACGCTTGCAGTGATTGGCGGTAAATGGAAAATGCTCATTTTATGGCATTTAGGAAAAGAAGGCACAAAACGGTTCAATGAATTAAAAACATTGATTCCTGATATTACGCAGAAGATCCTCGTGAATCAGCTGAGAGAGCTTGAGCAGGATATGATTGTTCACAGGGAAGTGTATCCAGTTGTCCCGCCGAAGGTTGAATATTCTCTGACCCCGCACGGAGAAAGCCTCATGCCTATTCTTGAAGCCATGTATGAGTGGGGGAAAGGTTATATGGAATTGATTGATATCGACAAAAATGTCATGAAAGAATCGTTGTAAGACGCTCTTCGCAAGGGTGTCTTTTTTTGCCTTTTTTTCGGTTTTTGCGCGGTACACATAGTCATGTAAAGATTGTAAATTGCATTCAGCAATAAAAAAAGATTGAACGCAGCAGTTTGGTTTAAAAATTTTTATTTTTCTGTAAATAATGTTTAGTGGAAATGATTGCGGCATCCCGCAAAAATATCCCTGTAAATAAACTGGAATCTTTCGGCATCCCGCATGAAACTTTTCACCCATTTTTCGGTGATAAAAACATTTTTTTCATTTAAAGTAAACGGTAGAAAGATAAAAAATATTGAAAACAATGAATAAATAGCCAAAATTGGTTTCTTATTAGGGTGGGGTCTTGCGGTCTTTATCCGCTTATGTTAAACGCCGCAATGCTGACTGACGGCAGCCTGCTTTAATAGCGGCCATCTGTTTTTTGATTGGAAGCACTGCTTTTTAAGTGTAGTACTTTGGGCTATTTCGGCTGTTAGTTCATAAGAATTAAAAGCTGATATGGATAAGAAAGAGAAAATGCGTTGCACATGTTCACTGCTTATAAAGATTAGGGGAGGTATGACAATATGGAAATAACTTTTTATCCTTTAACGGATGCACAAAAACGAATTTGGTACACAGAAAAATTTTATCCTCACACGAGCATTTCAAATCTTGCGGGGATTGGTAAGCTGGTTTCAGCTGATGCGATTGATTATGTGCTTGTTGAGCAGGCGATTCAAGAGTTTATTCGCAGAAATGACGCCATGCGCCTTCGGTTGCGGCTAGATGAAAACGGGGAGCCTGTACAATATATTAGCGAGTATCGGCCTGTTGATATAAAACATACTGACACTACTGAAGATCCGAATGCGATAGAGTTTATTTCACAATGGAGCCGGGAGGAAACGAAAAAACCTTTGCCGTTGTACGATTGTGATTTATTCCGTTTTTCCTTGTTCACCATAAAGGAAAATGAAGTATGGTTTTACGCAAATGTTCATCACGTGATTTCTGATGGTATCTCCATGAATATTCTCGGGAATGCGATCATGCACATTTATTTAGAATTAGCCAGCGGCTCAGAGGCAAAAGAAGGAATCTCGCATTCATTTATCGATCATGTTTTATCTGAACAGGACTATGCTCAATCGAAGCGGTTTGAAAAGGACAAGGCGTTTTGGAACAAACAATTTGAATCGGTGCCTGAACTTGTTTCCTTGAAACGGAATGCATCCGCAGGGGGAAGTTTAGATGCTGAGAGGTTCTCTAAAGATGTGCCTGAAGCGCTACATCAGCAGATTCTGTCGTTTTGTGAGGCGAATAAAGTCAGTGTTCTTTCGGTATTTCAATCGTTGCTCGCCGCCTATTTGTACAGGGTCAGCGGCCAAAATGATGTTGTGACGGGAACCTTTATGGGCAACCGGACAAATGCGAAAGAGAAGCAGATGCTTGGCATGTTTGTTTCTACGGTTCCGCTTCGGACAAACATTGACGGCGGGCAGGCGTTTTTAGAATTTGTCAAAGACCGGATGAAGGATCTCATGAAGACACTCCGCCACCAAAAGTACCCGTATAATCTCCTGATCAACGATTTGCGTGAAACAAAGAGCTCTCTGACCAAGCTGTTTACTGTTTCTCTTGAATATCAGGTGATGCAGTGGCAAAAAGAAGAGGACCTTGCCTTTTTGACTGAGCCGATTTTCAGCGGCAGCGGATTAAATGATGTCTCGATCCATGTGAAGGATCGATGGGATACTGGGAAACTCACCATAGATTTTGATTACCGCACTGATTTATTTTCACGTGAAGAAATCAACATGATTTGTGAGCGCATGATTACAATGCTGGAGAACGCGTTAACGCATCCAGAACATACAATTGATGAATTAACGATGATTTCTGATGCGGAGAAAGAGAAGCTGCTTGCGAGGGCGGGCGGTAAATCTGTGAGCTACCGTAAGGACATGACGATCCCGGAACTGTTCCAAGAAAAGGCTGAGCAGCTTTCAGATCATCCAGCGGTTGTATTCGAAGATCGTACATTGTCCTATCGAACGTTACATGAGCAATCTGCACGCATCGCCAATGTGCTGAAACAGAAAGGGGTTGGCCCGGACAGTCCTGTCGCGGTTTTGATTGAACGTTCTGAACGGATGATTACAGCTATCATGGGAATTTTAAAAGCCGGCGGAGCCTATGTGCCGATTGATCCGGGTTTTCCTGCAGAGCGGATTCAATATATTTTGGAGGACTGCGGGGCGGACTTCATCCTGACTGAATCGAAGGTTGCAGCGCCTGAAGCCGATGCTGAGCTGATTGACTTAGATCAGGCAATTGCGGAAGGTGCAGACGATATGACGGAGGCTGATGTAAACGCGCGGAATCTTGCCTACATTATTTACACATCGGGAACAACCGGACGTCCGAAAGGCGTTATGATCGAGCATCGCCAGGTTCATCATTTGGTTGAATCTCTGCAGCAGACGATTTACCAAAGCGGCAGCCAAACCCTGCGGATGGCATTGCTTGCGCCGTTCCACTTTGATGCGTCAGTGAAGCAGATCTTCGCGTCGCTTCTTTTGGGACAAACCCTTTATATCGTACCGAAGAAAACAGTGACGAACGGGACCGCCCTTGCTACATATTATCGGAGAAACAGCATTGAGGCGACGGATGGAACACCGGCTCATTTGCAAATGCTGGCAGCAGCGGGCGATTTTGAAGGCCTAAAACTGAAGCACATGCTGATCGGAGGAGAAGGCCTGTCATCTGTTGTTGCGGACAAGCTGCTGAAGCTGTTTAAAGAAGCCGGCACAGCGCCGCGTTTGACTAATGTGTACGGGCCGACTGAAACGTGCGTTGACGCGTCTGTTCATCCGGTTATCCCTGAGAATGCAGTTCAATCAGCGTATGTGCCGATCGGGAAAGCGCTGGGGAATAACCGCTTATATATTTTGGATCAAAAAGGCCGGCTGCAGCCTGAAGGCGTGGCGGGTGAGCTTTATATCGCGGGAGACGGTGTGGGCCGAGGCTATTTGCATTTGCCTGAATTAACGGAAGAGAAGTTTTTACAAGATCCATTCGTGCCGGGCGATCGCATGTACCGGACCGGAGATGTGGTGCGCTGGCTTCCAGATGGAACAATCGAATATTTAGGCAGAGAGGATGACCAGGTCAAAGTCCGCGGATACCGGATTGAGCTTGGGGAAATTGAAGCCGTGATTCAGCAGGCGCCAGACGTTGCAAAAGCCGTTGTTTTGGCACGCCCTGACGAACAGGGAAATCTTGAGGTTTGCGCATATGTTGTGCAGAAGCCTGGAAGCGAATTTGCGCCAGCCGGCTTGAGGGAGCATGCGGCCAGACAGCTTCCTGACTATATGGTGCCGGCTTACTTTACAGAAGTGACAGAAATTCCGCTTACGCCAAGCGGAAAAGTCGACCGCCGCAAGCTGTTTGCACTTGAGGTGAAGGCTGTCAGCGGCACAGCCTATACAGCGCCGCGAAATGAGACTGAAAAAGCAATCGCAGCCATTTGGCAGGACGTGCTGAACGTTGAGAAGGCGGGGATCTTTGACAATTTCTTTGAAACTGGCGGACATTCATTGAAAGCCATGACCCTTTTAACAAAGATTCATAAGGAAACAGGTGTCGAGATTCCGCTTCAATTTTTGTTTGAGCATCCGACGATTGCGGCTCTTGCAGAGGAAGCTGATCACAGAGAAAGCAAAGCTTTTGCGGTGATTGAACCTGCTGAAAAACAGGAGCATTACCCGCTTTCATTGGCACAGCAGCGAACATATATCGTCAGCCAGTTCGAGGATGCGGGAGTCGGCTATAACATGCCTGCAGCAGCAATTCTGGAAGGGCCTTTAGATATTCAAAAGCTGGAGCGCGCATTTCAGGGATTAATCCGACGCCACGAGTCATTGAGAACATCATTTGTTCTTGAAAACAGCACGCCGAGACAGAAAATTCACGATAGCGTTGATTTCAACATCGAAATGATTGAAAGAGGCGGCCGCTCAGATGAGGCAATTATGGCTTCATTCGTTCGGACATTTGATTTAGCGAAAGCTCCGCTGTTCAGAATCGGTTTGCTGGGGCTTGAAGAGAACCGTCATATGCTGCTGTTTGACATGCACCATTTGATTTCTGACGGTGTATCCATTGGCATTATGCTGGAGGAGTTAGCACGCATTTATAAAGGCGAACAGCTTCCTGATCTTCGTCTCCAGTATAAGGACTACGCTGTATGGCAAAGCAGACAGGCTGCTGAAGGGTACAAGAAGGACCAGGCTTATTGGAAGGAAGTCTTTGCAGGCGAGCTCCCGGTGCTTCAGCTTCTGTCCGATTACCCAAGACCGCCTGTTCAAAGCTTTGAAGGGGATCGGGTGTCAATCAAGCTGGATGCGGGGGTAAAGGATCGCCTCAATCGTTTGGCTGAACAAAACGGCGCCACTTTATATATGGTGATGCTTTCCGCTTACTATACGCTTTTGTCAAAGTATACGGGGCAGGATGACATCATTGTCGGGACACCGTCAGCGGGCAGAAATCACTCCGATACAGAGGGCATTATCGGGATGTTCGTCAATACGCTTGCGATTCGCAGTGAGGTGAAGCAGGATGAGACGTTTACCCAATTGATCTCGCGTGTCCGCAAACGGGTGCTGGATGCCTTTTCTCATCAGGACTATCCGTTTGAGTGGCTTGTTGAAGATTTGAACATCCCGCGTGATGTTAGCAGGCATCCGCTGTTTGACACGATGTTCAGCCTTCAAAACGCGACAGAGGGCATTCCGGCTGTCGGCGATCTTTCCTTGTCTGTTCATGAGACCAATTTCAAGATTGCCAAATTTGATTTGACGGTGCAGGCGAGAGAAACCGATGAAGGCATTGAGCTTGATTTGGATTACAGCACAAAGCTGTTTAAACAAAGCACGGCAGACAGGCTGCTTACGCATTTTGCGCGATTGCTTGAAGATGCTGCGGCTGATCCGGAGAAGCCGATTTCTGAGTATAAGCTTCTTTCTGAAGAGGAGGCTGCTTCGCAAATTCAACAGTTTAACCCGGGCAGAACACCTTATCCGAAAGACAAAACAATTGTTCAGCTGTTTGAGGAGCAAGCGGCGAATACGCCAGACCACACTGCGCTTCAATATGAAGGCGAATCACTCACTTATCGTGAACTGAATGAACGGGCCAATCGTTTAGCCCGCGGCATTCTTTCTCTTGGAGCTGGCGAAGGCAGAACTGCGGCTGTCTTATGCGAGCGGTCAATGGATATGATTGTGTCGATCTTGGCAGTATTAAAATCAGGTTCGGCTTATGTTCCGATCGATCCGGAACATCCGATTCAGCGGATGCAGCATTTCTTCCGTGACAGCGGAGCAAAGGTGCTTCTCACTCAGAGGAAATTAAAGGCTTTGGCGGAAGAAGCGGAATTTAAGGGCGTTATCGTGCTAGCCGATGAGGAAGAAAGCTATCATGCCGATGCGCGAAATCTCGCACTGCCTCTTGATTCTGCAGCAATGGCCAACCTGACGTATACTTCTGGAACGACTGGAACACCTAAGGGGAATATCGTGACTCATGCCAATATTCTCCGCACGGTGAAGGAAACGAATTATCTCAGCATTACAGAACAGGATACGATTCTCGGTCTTTCCAATTACGTGTTTGACGCGTTTATGTTCGATATGTTCGGCTCTTTGTTAAACGGAGCCAAGCTGGTGCTGATACCGAAGGAAACCGTTTTGGACATGGCTCGCCTGTCCCGCGTCATTGAACGGGAGAACATCAGCATTCTCATGATTACAACCGCTTTGTTCCACTTGCTTGTGGACTTGAATCCGGCATGCTTGTCAACGCTTCGCAAGATTATGTTTGGCGGGGAACGGGCTTCGGTTGAGCATGTCAGAAAAGCTTTGCAAACGGTTGGAAAGGGCAAGCTTCTTCACATGTATGGGCCGTCTGAAAGCACGGTTTTCGCGACGTATCATCCGGTTGATGAATTGGAGGAGCACACTCTGTCTGTTCCGATTGGAAAACCGGTTAGCAATACGGAAGTATACATTCTTGACCGTACGGGACACGTGCAGCCTGCCGGGATTGCCGGAGAGCTTTGCGTCAGCGGCGAAGGTCTCGTGAAAGGCTATTACAACCGTCCAGAACTGACTGAGGAGAAATTTGTTCCCCATCCGTTTACATCCGGCGAACGCATGTATAAAACGGGAGACCTTGCGAGATGGCTGCCGAATGGCGACATCGAATTTATCGGGCGAATCGACCATCAGGTGAAGATTCGCGGACAGCGCATCGAGCTTGGAGAAATCGAACATCAGCTGCAAACCCATGATCGTGTTCAGGAAAGTGTTGTGCTTGCCGTTGATCAAGGAGCGGGAGATAAACTGTTGTGTGCTTACTATGTCGGAGAGGGAGACATCTCATCACAAGAGATGAGAGAGCATGCTGCGAAGGACTTGCCGGCATATATGGTTCCTGCGGTGTTTATCCAAATGGACGAGCTGCCGCTGACAGGGAACGGAAAAATTGACCGGAGAGCGCTGCCGATTCCTGATGCCAACGTTTCAAGAGGTGTTTCATATGTTGCGCCACGCAATGGAACGGAACAAAAAGTCGCGGACATTTGGGCACAGGTACTTCAGGCAGAACAAGTCGGCGCTTATGACCACTTCTTTGACATTGGCGGACATTCATTAGCAGGCATGAAGATGCTTGCCTTGGTTCATCAGGAACTGGGCGTTGAGCTGTCACTCAAGGATCTCTTCCAGTCACCGACGGTTGAGGGCTTGGCACAGGTGATTGCCTCCGCTGAAAAAGGGACAGCCGCAAGTATCAGCCCGGCAGAGAAACAAGATACGTATCCTGTTTCTTCACCGCAAAAACGGATGTACGTGCTTCAGCAGCTTGAGGATGCGCAAACGAGCTATAACATGCCGGCGGTTCTGCGCCTGACAGGTGAGCTTGATGTTGAAAGGCTTAACAGCGTCATGCAGCAGTTAATGCAGCGTCATGAAGCCTTGAGAACCACGTTTGAAATAAAAGATGGAGAAACGGTGCAGCGGATCTGGGAAAAGGCTGAGTGTGAGATAGCCTATTTCGAAGCCCCGGAAGAAGAGATAGAGCGGATCGTTTCTGAGTTTATTAAGCCTTTCAAAATCGACCAACTTCCACTGTTCAGAATAGGGCTTATCAAGCATTCAGACACTGAGCATGTGCTGCTGTTCGATATGCATCATATTATTTCTGATGGTGCATCTGTCGGTGTGCTGATTGAGGAGCTTTCAAAGCTGTACGACGGAGAAACCCTTGAGCCGCTCCGTATTCAATATAAGGATTATGCCGTGTGGCAGCAGCAGTTCATTCAGTCTGAGCTTTACAAGAAGCAAGAAGAGCATTGGCTGAAGGAGCTGGACGGAGAGCTGCCGGTGCTGACGCTTCCGACCGATTACAGTCGGCCTGCCGTTCAAACATTTGAGGGAGACCGCATTGCATTTTCATTAGAAGCAGGCAAAGCTGATGCTCTGCGCAGGCTTGCAAAAGAAACGGATTCCACGCTTTACATGGTGCTTCTGGCTTCATACAGTGCATTTTTATCAAAACTTAGCGGGCAAGACGATATCATCGTCGGTTCACCTGTGGCCGGACGATCTCAAGCGGACGTCAGCCGCGTCATCGGAATGTTCGTCAATACATTAGCGTTGCGCACGTATCCGAAGGGTGAAAAGACGTTTGCTGACTATCTTAACGAAG
Organism: Bacillus sp. FJAT-14266; assembly: GCF_001719225.1. NCBI lineage: Bacteria > Bacillati > Bacillota > Bacilli > Caryophanales > Bacillaceae > Bacillus > Bacillus sp. FJAT-14266. Next base: position 3,888,499 of record NZ_CP017072.1, on the reverse strand, counting down.
TGAAAGAAACGGCACTCAGCGCTTTTGATGCGCAGGATTACCCACTTGAGGATTTGATCGGAAATGTTCAGGTTCAGCGTGACACAAGCAGAAATCCGTTATTCGATGCAGTTTTTTCAATGCAAAATGCGAATATAAAGGATTTAACAATGAAAGGGATTCAGCTTGAGCCGCATCCGTTTGAACGGAAAACAGCCAAGTTTGACCTCACGCTGACGGCTGACGAAACCGACGGAGGGCTTACATTCGTACTCGAATACAATACAGCTCTGTTTAAGCAGGAAACGATTGAACGATGGAAGCAATATTGGATGGAGCTTTTAGATGCAGTTACTGGGAACCCGAACCAGCCGCTTTCCAGCCTGTCACTGGTCACTGAGACAGAAAAGCAAGCGCTTCTTGAGGCATGGAAGGGCAAAGCGCTGTCTGTGCCGACAGACAAAACGGTTCATCAGCTATTCGAAGAGACTGTCCAGTGCCACAAAGACCGCCCGGCTGTCACATACAACGGCCAGTCTTGGACGTACGGCGAGCTGAATGCGAAGGCAAACCGTCTCGCGCGGATTCTGATGGACTGCGGCATCAGCCCGGATGACCGCGTCGGCATTCTCACGAAGCCGTCGCTTGAAATGTCCGCCGCGGTGCTCGGCGTCTTGAAAGCCGGAGCGGCGTTTGTGCCGATTGATCCTGACTACCCGGATCAGCGGATTGAGTATATTTTACAGGACAGCGGCGCGAAGCTCCTCTTGAAACAGGAAGGCATTTCAGTGCCGGACAGCTATACGGGAGATGTCATTCTTCTCGACGGAAGCCGCACGATTCTAAGCCTGCCGCTTGATGAAAACGACGAGGGAAATCCAGAGACGGCTGTAACCGCGGAGAACTTGGCGTACATGATTTACACGTCTGGAACGACCGGACAGCCGAAGGGTGTCATGGTCGAGCACCATGCGCTTGTGAACCTGTGCTTCTGGCACCACGACGCGTTCAGCATGACAGTAGAGGACCGCAGTGCGAAGTACGCGGGCTTTGGGTTCGACGCTTCCATTTGGGAGATGTTCCCGACCTGGACGATCGGTGCTGAACTTCACGTCATTGATGAAGCGATCCGCCTCGATATCGTCCGCCTGAACGATTACTTCGAAACGAACGGCGTAACGATCACGTTCCTGCCGACACAGCTTGCGGAACAGTTCATGGAGCTTGAGAACACATCACTTCGCGTATTGCTCACTGGAGGAGACAAGCTGAAGCGGGCAGTGAAAAAGCCGTACACACTCGTCAACAACTACGGGCCGACAGAAAATACGGTCGTTGCCACGAGTACAGAAATCCATCCGGAGGAAGGCTCGCTTTCCATCGGAAGGGCCATTGCCAATACGAGAGTATACATTCTCGGCGAGGGCAATCAGGTGCAGCCGGAAGGCGTAGCCGGAGAGCTTTGCGTGGCGGGGCGCGGACTGGCACGAGGCTATCTGAATCGAGAAGACGAAACCGCGAAGCGGTTTGTCGCTGATCCGTTTGTGCCGGGTGAGCGCATGTACCGCACCGGCGATTTGGTGAAATGGACGGGCGGCGGCATCGAATACATCGGCCGGATCGACCAGCAGGTCAAGGTCCGCGGCTACCGGATCGAGCTTTCAGAAATTGAAGTCCAGCTCGCCCAGCTTTCTGAGGTGCAGGATGCGGCGGTGACAGCTGTCAAGGATAAAGGCGGCAATACAGCGATCGCGGCGTATGTCACCCCGGAAACAGCTGATATAGAAGCACTAAAATCAACACTAAAGGAAACCCTGCCGGATTACATGATCCCGGTGTTCTGGGTGACGCTGAACGAGCTTCCGGTTACGGCAAACGGCAAAGTCGACCGCAAAGCCTTGCCTGAGCCGGACATCGAAGCGGGAAGCGGAGAATACAAAGCGCCGACGACCGACATGGAAGAGCTGCTTGCCGGCATCTGGCAGGACGTGCTTGGAATGTCTGAAGTCGGTGTCACCGACAATTTCTTCTCGCTTGGCGGAGATTCCATCAAAGGAATTCAAATGGCGAGCCGCTTGAATCAGCACGGCTGGAAGCTGGAAATGAAAGATCTCTTCCAGCATCCGACGATCGAAGAGCTTACCCAATATGTAGAGCGTGCCGAAGGCAAACAGGCAGACCAAGGCCCGGTGGAGGGCGAAGTCATCCTGACGCCGATCCAGCGCTGGTTCTTTGAAAAGAACTTCACGAACAAGCACCACTGGAACCAATCGGTGATGCTTTACGCCAAGAAGGGCTTTGATCCTGAACGAGTGGAGAAAACATTGCAGGCGCTGATCGAGCATCATGACGCGCTCCGTATGGTCTATCGTGAGGGACAGGAAGACGTCATTCAATACAACAGAGGTCTTGAAGCTGCTTCCGCTCAATTGGAGGTCATCCAGATTGAGGGCCAAGCTGCAGATTACGAAGACCGTATAGAGAGAGAAGCGGAGCGTTTGCAAAGCAGCATCGACTTGCAGGAAGGCGGCTTGTTAAAAGCAGGATTGTTCCAAGCGGAAGACGGAGACCACTTGCTTCTTGCCATTCACCACTTAGTGGTTGACGGCGTGTCGTGGCGGATTTTACTGGAGGATTTCGCCGCGGTATATACACAGCTTGAGCAAGGCAATGAACCGGTTCTCCCGCAGAAAACACATTCATTTGCAGAGTATGCAGAGAGATTGCAAGACTTCGCGAACTCCAAAGCCTTTTTGAAAGAAAAAGAGTATTGGAGACAGCTTGAAGAACAAGCTGTTGCGGCAAAGCTTCCGAAAGACCGCGAATCTGGTGATCAGCGAATGAAACATACAAAGACAATTGAATTCTCGCTGACTGCTGAAGAGACAGAACAGCTCACCACAAAGGTGCATGAGGCATATCACACAGAAATGAATGATATTTTGCTGACGGCATTCGGATTGGCAATGAAGGAGTGGACGGGTCAAGATCGAGTAAGTGTTCATTTAGAGGGGCATGGACGTGAAGAAATCATAGAAGACCTGACCATTTCTCGCACAGTCGGCTGGTTTACAAGTATGTACCCAATGGTGCTCGATATGAAGCATGCGGATGATCTGGGCTACCAGCTGAAGCAAATGAAAGAAGATATCAGACATGTGCCGAATAAGGGAGTCGGATACGGCATTCTGCGCTATCTGACGGCACCGGAACATAAAGAAGATGTGGCGTTCTCGATTCAGCCGGATGTCAGCTTCAACTATTTAGGTCAGTTTGACGAAATGTCGGATGCAGGTTTGTTTACGAGATCAGAGCTGCCATCAGGACAGTCATTAAGCCCTGAAACAGAAAAACCGAATGCGCTGGATGTTGTCGGATATATCGAAAACGGAAAACTGACGATGTCACTGGCCTATCATTCTCTTGAATTTCATGAAAAAACAGTACAAACATTCAGTGACAGCTTTAAAGCGCATCTTCTCAGAATCATTGAACATTGCCTATCTCAAGATGGTACGGAACTGACCCCGAGTGATCTTGGTGACGACGATTTGACGCTGGATGAGCTGGATAAATTAATGGAAATTTTCTAATAGAGGTGGCATATGAGCAAAAAATCGATTCAAAAGGTGTACGCACTGACACCAATGCAGGAGGGAATGCTGTATCATGCGATGCTTGATCCGCATTCTTCCTCGTACTTCACACAATTAGAGCTTGGGATTCACGGCGCTTTTGATCTTGAAATCTTTGAGAAAAGCGTCAATGAACTGATTCGGTCATACGATATTCTCCGTACGGTATTTGTGCATCAGCAGCTGCAAAAACCGCGTCAGGTCGTGTTAGCGGAACGCAAAACAAAAGTGCATTATGAGGATATCAGTCATGCAGACGAAAACCGCCAGAAAGAGCACATTGAGCGTTACAAACAAGACGTTCAGCGCCAAGGCTTTAACCTGGCAAAAGACATATTGTTCAAGGTAGCGGTTTTCCGCCTTGCTGCAGATCAGCTGTATCTTGTCTGGAGCAATCATCATATTATGATGGACGGCTGGAGCATGGGCGTCCTCATGAAAAGCCTGTTCCAAAACTATGAAGCGCTCAGAGCAGGAAGGACACCTGCAAATGGTCAAGGCAAGCCTTACTCCGACTACATCAAATGGCTTGGAAAACAGGACAATGAAGAAGCGGAGAGCTACTGGAGCGAGCGCTTGGCGGGTTTTGAACAGCCAAGCGTGCTCCCGGGCCGCCTGCCTGTAAAAAAAGACGAATACGTCAATAAAGAATATTCCTTTACATGGGACGAAACACTGGTTGCCCGCATTCAGAAAACCGCAAACCTTCATCAAGTGACAGGGCCTAACCTATTTCAGGCCGTTTGGGGGATTGTTCTCAGCAAATACAACTTTACGGATGATGTGATCTTCGGAACGGTCGTCTCGGGACGACCGTCTGAAATCAACGGAATCGAAACGATGGCGGGGCTGTTTATCAACACCATTCCAGTGCGGGTGAAAGTTGAACGAGATGCTGCATTCGCTGATATTTTCACAGCTGTTCAGCAGCATGCAGTAGAGGCAGAGCGTTACGATTACGTGCCGCTCTATGAGATTCAAAAACGCTCAGCCCTTGATGGCAATCTCTTAAACCATCTGGTCGCGTTTGAAAATTATCCGCTTGATCAAGAGCTTGAAAACGGCAGCATGGAAGACCGCCTCGGGTTTTCGATTAAGGTAGAAAGCGCATTTGAACAAACGAGCTTCGATTTCAACCTGATTGTGTATCCAGGCAAAACATGGACCGTCAAAATTAAATATAACGGAGCCGCCTTTGATTCCGCTTTTATCGAACGGACAGCGGAGCACCTTACCCGCATGATGGAAGCAGCTGTCGATCAGCCGGCCGCTTTTGTGCGTGAGTACGGGCTTGTGGGAGACGAAGAGCAGCGTCAAATTGTCGAGGTGTTTAACAGCACGAAAGCCGAACTCCCTGAAGGAATGGCTGTTCACCAAGTGTTTGAAGAGCAAGCGAAACGGACGCCGGCGAGCACTGCCGTCGTATATGAAGGAACCGAGCTGACGTACCGCGAGCTGAATGCAGCGGCTAACCGTCTGGCGAGAAAGCTTGTCGAACAAGGCCTTCAAAAAGGGGAAACAGCAGCGATTATGAACGACCGCTCAGTAGAAACCGTTGTCGGCATGCTGGCTGTGTTAAAAGCAGGCGCCGCATATGTGCCGCTTGATCCAGCGCTTCCGGGGGATCGTCTTCGTTTCATGGCAGAGGACAGCTCCGTTCGAATGGTTTTGACCGGAAATTCTTATACAGGGCAGGCACATCAGCTGCAGGTGCCAGTTCTTACACTGGACATAGGCATTGAAGATGGCGAAGCTGACAATCTCAACCTGCCATCCGCCCCGTCTGATTTGGCGTACATCATGTACACATCCGGTTCAACGGGCAAACCGAAAGGCGTCATGATCGAACATAAAAGCATTCTGCGCCTCGTCAAAAATGCCGGGTACGTTCCTGTTACTGAAGAGGACCGCATGGCGCAAACAGGGGCAGTCAGCTTTGATGCCGGAACGTTTGAGGTATTCGGCGCACTGCTGAATGGCGCAGCGCTTTATCCGGTCAAAAAAGAGACACTGCTTGATGCGAAACAATTTGCTGCATTCCTGCGTGAGCAAAGCATCACAACCATGTGGCTGACATCACCTTTATTCAACCAGCTTGCTGCAAAGGATGCGGGTATGTTCGGCACACTGCGCCATTTAATCATCGGCGGAGACGCCCTTGTCCCGCATATTGTCAGCAAAGTAAAACAGGCATCGCCGTCGCTTTCATTGTGGAACGGATACGGCCCGACAGAAAACACGACGTTTTCAACCAGTTTTCTGATCGACCGCGAGTATGGCGGCTCTATCCCAATCGGGAAGCCGATCGGAAATTCCACTGCCTATATTATGGATGAGCAGCAATGCCTGCAGCCAATCGGCGCGCCTGGTGAGCTTTGCGTAGGCGGAATCGGTGTAGCGCGAGGATATGTCAATCTCCCTGAGCTGACGGAGAAGCAATTTCTCGAAGACCCGTTCAGACCGGGTGAGAGAATTTATCGCACTGGTGACTTGGCAAGATGGCTGCCGGACGGCAATATCGAATTTTTAGGCAGAATCGACAACCAAGTGAAGGTGCGCGGCTTCCGAATTGAGCTTGGCGAAATTGAAACAAAACTGAACATGGCTGAGCATGTGACAGAGGCTGCGGTGATCATCCGCAAGAACAAAGCGGATGAAAATGAAATTTGCGCGTACTTCACGGCGGATCGTGAAGTGGCTGTGGGCGAGCTGAGAAAAACACTGTCTCAGTCTTTGCCTGACTATATGGTCCCTGCCCACCTGATTCAAATGGACAACCTGCCGCTCACGCCAAACGGGAAAATCAATAAAAAGGAACTGCCTGCACCGCAATCAGAAGCCGTGCAGCCGGAATACGCAGCACCAGAAACAGAGAGTGAAAAGAAATTAGCGGAGATCTGGGAAGGAATACTCGGCGTCAGAGCAGGCGTTACCGATAACTTCTTTATGATCGGCGGCCATTCTTTGAAAGCGATGATGATGACGGCGAAAATTCAAGAGCATTTTCATAAGGAAGTTCCGATAAAAGTGCTTTTTGAAAAGCCGACTATTCAAGAAATGGCACTGTATTTGGAAGAGAACGAAAGCAAGGAGGAGCAGACGTTTGAACCGATCAGGCAAGCATCTTATCAGCAGCATTATCCTGTATCCCCGGCCCAGCGGAGAATGTATATCCTCAATCAGCTTGGACAAGCAAACACAAGCTACAACGTCCCCGCTGTACTTCTGCTGGAGGGAGAAGTAGATAAAGACCGGCTTGAAAACGCGATTCAGCAATTAATCAACCGGCACGAAATCCTCCGTACATCGTTTGACATGATCGACGGAGAGGTTGTGCAAACCGTTCATAAAAACATATCGTTCCAGCTGGAGGCTGCCAAGGGACGGGAAGAAGACGCGGAAGAGATAATCAAAGCATTTGTTCAGCCGTTTGAATTAAACCGCGCGCCACTCGTCCGTTCGAAGCTTGTCCAGCTGGAAGAAAAACGCCATCTGCTGCTCATTGATATGCATCATATTATTACTGACGGAAGTTCAACAGGCATTCTAATCGGTGATCTTGCCAAAATATATCAAGGCGCAGATATGGAACTGCCACAAATTCACTATAAAGATTACGCAGTTTGGCACAAAGAACAAACTAATTATCAAAAAGATGAGGAATATTGGCTCGATGTCTTTAAAGGCGAACTGCCAATACTGGATCTTCCCGCGGATTTCGAGCGGCCTGCTGAACGGAGCTTTGCGGGAGAGCGCGTGATGTTTGGGCTTGATAAGCAAATCACGGCTCAAATCAAATCGCTCATGGCAGAAACAGATACGACAATGTACATGTTTTTGCTGGCGGCGTTCAATGTACTCCTTTCCAAGTACGCGTCACAGGATGATATCATTGTCGGCTCGCCGACAGCTGGCAGAACACATCCTGATCTGCAAGGTGTGCCGGGTATGTTTGTCAACACGGTGGCACTCAGAACGGCACCAGCGGGAGATAAAACCTTCGCGCAATTTCTTGAAGAGGTCAAAACAGCCAGCCTTCAAGCATTCGAGCACCAGAGCTATCCGCTTGAGGAGTTGATTGAAAAGCTTCCGCTTACAAGGGATACAAGCAGAAGTCCGCTGTTCAGCGTGATGTTCAACATGCAGAATATGGAGATTCCTTCATTAAGATTAGGAGATTTGAAGATTTCCTCGTATTCCATGCTTCATCATGTTGCGAAATTTGATCTTTCCTTGGAGGCGGTCGAGCGTGAAGAGGATATCGGCCTAAGCTTTGACTATGCGACTGCCTTGTTTAAGGACGAGACGATCCGCCGCTGGAGCCGCCACTTTGTCAATATCATCAAAGCGGCCGCGGCTAATCCAAACGTTCGGCTGTCTGATGTAGATCTGCTTTCATCTGCAGAAACGGCTGCTTTGCTAGAAGAAAGACATATGACTCAAATTACCGAAGCAACCTTTGCCGCTCTTTTTGAAAAACAGGCCCAGCAAACACCTGACCATCCTGCGGTGAAGGCTGGCGGAAATCTGCTGACCTATCGCGAGCTTGATGAACAGGCGAACCAGCTGGCGCATCATCTTCGTGCCCAAGGGGCCGGAAATGAAGACATCGTCGCGATTGTTATGGACCGGTCAGCTGAAGTCATGGTATCCATTCTCGGTGTCATGAAGGCGGGGGCAGCTTTCCTTCCGATTGATCCTGATACACCTGAAGAACGAATCCGTTATTCATTAGAGGACAGCGGAGCAAAATTTGCGGTCGTGAATGAAAGAAACATGACGGCTATTGGGCAATATGAAGGGACAATCGTCAGCCTTGATGACGGTAAATGGAGAAATGAAAGCAAGGAGCGCCCATCATCCATTTCCGGGTCTCGCAATCTTGCATACGTCATTTATACGTCCGGTACGACCGGAAAGCCAAAGGGCGTGCAGATTGAGCATCGCAATCTGACAAACTATGTCTCTTGGTTTAGTGAAGAGGCGAGCCTGACGGAAAATGATAAGACTGTATTGCTTTCATCTTACGCATTTGACCTTGGCTATACGAGCATGTTCCCTGTACTTCTGGGCGGGGGCGAGCTCCATATCGTCCAGAAGGAAACCTATACGGCGCCGGATGAAATAGCGCACTATATCAAGGAGCATGGGATCACATATATCAAACTGACACCGTCTCTGTTCCATACAATAGTGAACACCTCCAGTTTTGCAAAAGATGCGAACTTTGAATCCTTGCGCTTGATCGTCTTGGGAGGAGAAAAAATCATCCCGACTGATGTTCTCGCCTTCCGTAAGATGTATGGACATACCGAATTTATCAATCACTACGGCCCGACAGAAGCAACGATCGGCGCCATCGCCGGGCGGGTTGATCTGTCTGAGCCGGATACATTTGTGAAACGCCCGACAATCGGACGGCCGATTGCGAATGCCGGCGCGCTTGTCTTAAATGAAGCATTGAAGCTTGTGCCGCCGGGAGCGAGCGGACAGCTCTATATCACAGGACAGGGGCTTGCGAGAGGGTATCTCAACAGGCCTCAGCTGACAGCCGAGAGATTTGTAGAAAATCCATATTCGCCGGGAAGCCTCATGTACAAAACCGGAGATGTCGTACGAAGACTTTCTGACGGTACGCTTGCATTTATCGGCCGGGCTGATGATCAGGTGAAAATCCGCGGCTACCGCATTGAGCCGAAAGAAATTGAAACGGTCATGCTCAGCCTCAGCGGAATTCAAGAAGCGGTTGTATTAGCGGTTTCCGAGGGCGGTCTTCAAGAGCTTTGCGCGTATTATACGTCGGATCAAGCTATTGAAAAAGCAGAGCTCCGGAAGCAACTTTCCCTAACACTGCCGTCTCATATGATTCCTGCTTTCTTTGTGCAGGTTGACGCGATTCCGCTGACGGCAAACGGAAAAACCGACAGAAACGCTTTGCCGAAGCCGAACGCGGCACAATCCGGAGGCAAGGCCTTGGCCGTACCGGAGACAGCGCTTGAAGAAAGCTTATGCCGCATTTGGCAGAAAACGCTTGGCATAGAAGCCATCGGCATTGACGACAATTTTTTCGATTTAGGCGGCCATTCATTAAAAGGGATGATGCTGATTGCCAACATTCAGGCGGAATTGGAGAAAAGCGTACCGCTTAAAGCACTGTTCGAGCAGCCGACTGTTCGACAGCTGGCGGCTTATATGGAGGCGTCTGCCGTTTCAGGCGGTCATCAAGTACTCAAGCCGGCTGACAAGCAGGATATGTATCCATTGTCATCCGCACAGAAACGGATGTACGTGCTCAATCAGCTTGACCGCCAGACGATAAGCTACAACATGCCATCTGTTCTTCTAATGGAAGGAGAGCTTGATATTTCGCGCCTGCGCGACTCACTCAATCAGCTCGTGAACCGTCACGAATCATTGCGGACGTCATTTATGGAAGCTAATGGTGAGCCTGTTCAGCGCATCATTGAGAAGGCGGAGGTTGATCTTCATGTGTTTGAAGCCAAAGAAGACGAAGCGGACCAAAAGATTAAGGAATTTATCCGGCCATTCGACTTAAACGACGCACCGCTCATTCGCGCAGCTTTGCTTCGAATAGAAGCGAAAAAACATTTGCTGCTTTTAGATATGCATCATATCATCGCAGACGGCGTCTCAAGAGGCATCTTTGTAAAAGAATTGGCGCTGCTTTACAAAGGAGAGCAGCTTCCGGAGCCGGCGCTTCATTATAAAGATTTCGCCGTTTGGCAAAATGAAGCTGAGCAACAAGAACGGATGAAGGAGCATGAGGCGTACTGGATGTCAGTTCTTTCAGGCGAGCTGCCAGAGCTTGATCTCCCGCTTGATTATGCCCGTCCGCCTGTGCAAAGCTTTAAAGGAGATACGATCCGTTTCCGTACGGGAAGTGAGACGGCAAAGGCGGTAGAAAAACTGCTTGCCGAAACCGGAACGACCTTGCACATGGTGCTCCATGCTGTTTTCCACGTCTTTTTAAGCAAAATTTCCGGACAGCGGGATATCGTCATCGGCTCCGTTACTGCCGGCCGGACGAATGCTGATGTTCAGGACATGCCGGGAATGTTCGTCAATACACTTGCCCTGAGAATGGAAGCGAAAGAACAGCAAACATTTGCGGAGCTTTTGGAGCAAGCAAAGCAGACGAACTTGTCAGCGCTTGAGCATCAGGAGTATCCGTTTGAAGATCTGGTTAATCAGCTTGATCTCCCTCGGGATATGAGCCGAAACCCATTGTTTAATGTGATGGTGACGACAGAAAACCCTGATAAAGAACAGCTTACATTGCAAAATCTGAGCATTTCACCTTATGAGGCTCATCAGGGAACTTCTAAGTTTGATCTGACACTGGGCGGATTTACTGATGAAAATGGCATTGGCTTGCAGCTGGAATATGCGACAGATCTGTTCGCAAAAGAAACAGCTGAAAAATGGAGCGAATACGTTCTGCGGCTACTAAAGGCTGTTGCGGATAACCCGAACCAGCCGCTTTCCAGCCTGTCACTGGTCACCGAGACAGAAAAGCAAGCGCTTCTTCAGGCATGGAAGGGCAAAGCGCTGCCTGTGCCGACAGACAAAACGGTTCATCAGCTATTCGAAGAGACTGCCCAGCGCCACAAAGCCCGCCCGGCTGTCACATACAACGGCCAGTCTTGGACGTACGGCGAGCTGAATGCGAAGGCAAACCGTCTCGCGCGGATTCTGATGGACTGCGGCATCAGCCCGGATGACCGCGTCGGCGTTCTCACGAAGCCGTCGCTTGAAATGTCCGCCGCGGTGCTCAGCGTCTTGAAAGCCGGAGGGGCGTTTGTGCCGATTGATCCTGACTACCCGGATCAGCGGATTGAGTATATTTTACAGGACAGCGGCGCGAAGCTTCTCTTGAAACAGGAAGGCATTTCAGTGCCGGACAGCTATACGGGAGATGTCATTCTTCTCGACGGAAGCCGCACGATTCTAAGCCTGCCGCTTGATGAAAACGACGAGGAAAATCCAGAAACCGCTGTAACCGCGGAGAACTTGGCGTACATGATTTACACGTCTGGAACGACCGGACAGCCGAAGGGTGTCATGGTCGAGCACCATGCGCTTGTGAACCTGTGCTTCTGGCACCACGACGCGTTCAGCATGACAGCGGAGGACCGCAGTGCGAAGTACGCGGGCTTTGGGTTCGATGCTTCCATTTGGGAGATGTTCCCGACTTGGACGATCGGCGCTGAACTTCACGTCATTAATGAAGCGATCCGCCTCGATATCATCCGCCTGAACGATTACTTCGAAACGAACGGCGTAACGATCACGTTCCTGCCGACACAGCTTGCGGAACAGTTCATGGAGCTTGAGAACACATCACTTCGCGTCCTCTTGACCGGAGGAGACAAGCTGAAGCGCGCAGTGAAAAAGCCGTACACACTCGTCAACAACTACGGGCCGACAGAAAATACGGTCGTTGCCACAAGCGCAGAAATCCATCCGGAGGAAGGCTCGCTTTCCATCGGACGGGCCATTGCCAATACGAGAGTATACATTCTCGGCGAGGGCAATCAGGTGCAGCCGGAAGGCGTAGCCGGAGAGCTTTGCGTGGCGGGGCGCGGACTGGCACGAGGCTATCTGAATCGAGAAGACGAAACCGCGAAGCGGTTTGTCGCTGATCCGTTTGTGCCGGGTGAGCGCATGTACCGCACCGGCGATTTGGTGAAGTGGACAGGCGGCGGCATCGAATACATCGGCCGGATCGACCAGCAGGTCAAGGTCCGCGGCTACCGGATCGAGCTCTCAGAAATCGAAGTCCAGCTCGCCCAGCTTTCTGAGGTGCAGGATGCGGCGGTGACAGCTGTCAAAGATAAAGGTGGCAACACAGCGATCGCGGCGTATGTCACCCCGGAATCAGCTGACATAGAAGCACTGAAATCAGCACTGAAGGAAACCCTGCCGGATTACATGATCCCGGCGTTCTGGGTGACGCTGAACGAGCTTCCGGTTACGGCAAACGGCAAAGTGGACCGCAAAGCCTTGCCTGAGCCGGACATTGAAGCGGGAAGCGGAGAATACAAAGCGCCGACGACCGACATGGAAGAGCTGCTTGCCGGCATCTGGCAGGACGTGCTTGGAATGTCTGAAGTCGGTGTCACCGACAATTTCTTCTCGCTTGGCGGAGATTCCATCAAAGGAATTCAAATGGCGAGCCGCTTGAACCAGCACGGCTGGAAGCTGGAAATGAAAGATCTCTTCCAGCATCCGACGATCGAAGAGCTGACCCAATATGTAGAGCGTGCCGAAGGCAAACAGGCAGACCAAGGCCCGGTAGAGGGCGAAGTCATCCTGACGCCGATCCAGCGCTGGTTCTTTGAAAAGAACTTCACGAACAAGCACCACTGGAACCAATCTGTGATGCTTCACGCCAAGAAGGGCTTTGATCCTGAACGGGTGGAGAAAACATTGCAGGCGCTGATCGAGCATCATGACGCGCTCCGCATGGTCTATCGTGAGGAAAACGGGGACATCGTTCAGGCGTATAAACCGATCGGTGAGAGCAAGGTCAGCTTCGAAATCGTGGATCTGTACGGCTCTGATGAAGAGATGCTGAGAAGCCAGATTAAGATTCTCGCGAACAAGCTGCAAAGCAGTCTCGATCTGAGAACCGGGCCGCTTTTAAAGGCGGAGCAATATCGCACAGAAGCTGGGGATCACCTGCTCATTGCTGTACACCATCTCGTGGTCGACGGTGTGTCATGGCGGATTTTGCTTGAAGACTTTGCTTCAGGCTACATGCAGGCTGAGAAAGAAGAGAGCCTTGTCTTCCCGCAAAAAACAAACTCCTTCAAGGACTGGGCGGAAGAACTGGCGGCATTCAGCCAATCAGCGCATCTTTTACAGCAGGCTGAATACTGGTCGCAAATTGCCGCTGAACAGGTTTCTCCTTTACCGAAGGATTGTGAAACAGAGCAGCGGATCGTCAAGGATACATCATCCGTCCTATGTGAATTAACGGAAGAAGACACTAAGCATCTTTTAACAGATGTTCATCAGCCATATGGAACTGAAATCAACGATATTCTTCTCAGTGCGCTCGGTTTGACAATGAAAGAATGGACAAAGGGTGCCAAAATCGGCATTAACCTTGAGGGACACGGCCGGGAGGACATTATCCCGAATGTGAATATCTCCAGAACGGTCGGCTGGTTTACGGCACAATACCCTGTTGTGCTCGACATATCTGACGCAGATGCCTCGGCTGTGATCAAAACAGTCAAAGAAAACCTGCGCCGCATTCCCGACAAAGGTGTTGGCTACGGCATTCTTCGTTATTTCACAGAAACAGCGGAAACAAAGGGCTTCACACCGGAGATCAGCTTCAACTATTTGGGCCAATTCGACAGTGAAGTCAAAACCGATTTCTTTGAACCATCCGCTTTCGATATGGGGCGCCAAGTAAGCGGAGAATCAGAGGCGCTGTACGCTTTAAGCTTCAGCGGCATGATCAGAAACGGCCAGTTTGTGCTTTCCTGCTCCTACAATGAGAAGGAGTTTGAAAGAGCTACAGTCGAGGAGCAAATGGAACGGTTTAAAGAAAACCTCCTGATGCTAATCCGCCATTGCACGGAAAAAGAAGACAAGGAATTCACACCAAGCGACTTCAGCGCCGAAGACCTTGAAATGGACGAGATGGGAGATATCTTTGACATGCTTGAGGAGAATTTAAAATAAAACGCAAGGGAATTACAGAAGGCGGGAGCGAAACATATGAGTCAATTTAGCAAGGATCAGGTTCAAGATATGTATTACCTATCGCCGATGCAGGAAGGGATGCTTTTTCATGCCATCCTGAATCCCGGCCAAAGCTTTTACCTTGAACAAATCACGATGAAAGTAAAAGGCAGCTTGAATATCAAATGTCTTGAAGAAAGCATGAATGTGATCATGGACCGGTACGATGTATTTCGTACCGTGTTCATTCACGAAAAAGTAAAAAGACCTGTCCAAGTCGTATTGAAAAAACGGCAGTTCCAAATAGAAGAAATCGATCTGACACACTTAACGGGCAGCGAGCAAACAGCCAAAATCAATGAGTACAAAGAACAGGATAAGATCAGGGGTTTTGATTTGACGCGGGATATTCCGATGCGGGCAGCCATTTTCAAGAAAGCTGAAGAAAGCTTTGAATGGGTGTGGAGCTACCACCACATTATTTTGGACGGATGGTGCTTCGGCATCGTCGTACAGGATCTATTTAAGGTATACAATGCTCTGCGCGAACAAAAGCCGTACAGCCTGCCGCCCGTCAAACCGTATAAAGACTACATCAAGTGGCTTGAAAAGCAGGATAAACAAGCATCGCTCCGCTACTGGCGCGAGTACTTGGAGGACTTTGAAGGACAAACGACGTTTGCGGAGCAAAGGAAGAAACAGAAGGACGGCTATGAGCCGAAAGAGCTGCTCTTTTCACTGCCGGAGGCGGAAACAAAGGCTTTTACTGAGCTTGCAAAATCGCAGCATACCACTTTAAGTACGGCGCTGCAGGCAGTCTGGAGCGTATTGATCAGCCGCTATCAGCAGTCTGGCGATTTGGCCTTCGGTACAGTTGTTTCAGGGCGTCCCGCGGAAATCAAAGGCGTTGAACATATGGTCGGGCTGTTTATCAACGTTGTCCCGAGACGTGTGAAGCTGTCTGAGGGTATCACATTTAACGACTTGCTCAAGCAGCTGCAGGAGCAATCGCTGCAGTCTGAGCCGCACCAATATGTGCCGCTTTATGACATCCAAAGCCAGGCCGATCAGCCGAAACTGATTGACCACATCATTGTTTTTGAGAACTATCCGCTTCAGGATGCGAAAAATGAAGAAAGCAGTGAAAACGGCTTTGATATGGTGGATGTTCATGTTTTTGAGAAGTCGAATTATGATCTCAACCTGATGGCTTCCCCGGGAGATGAGATGCTGATTAAGCTTGCCTATAATGAGAATGTGTTTGATGAGGCGTTTATCCTGCGCTTGAAATCTCAGCTTCTCACAGCAATTCAGCAGCTCATCCAGAATCCGGATCAGCCTGTCAGCACGATCAACATCGTTGACGACAGGGAGAGAGAATTTTTGCTAACCGGCTTAAACCCGCCGGCTCAAGCTCATGAAACAAAGCCTCTGACGGATTGGTTCAAGGAAGCAGTGAACGTCAATCCGGATGCACCGGCGCTTACGTATTCCGGCCAGACCCTGTCTTATCGCGAATTAGATGAGGAAGCGAACCGCCTTGGACGCCGGCTGCAAAAACAAGGTGCGGGCAAAGGCTCTGTTGTAGCGCTGTACACGAAGCGCTCACTTGAACTGGTGATCGGCATTCTCGGTGTATTAAAGGCGGGAGCAGCCTATCTGCCGGTTGATCCGAAGCTGCCAGAGGACCGAATCTCGTATATGCTGGCTGACAGTGCGGCAGCCTGTCTTCTGACGCATCAGGAGATGAAAGAACAAGCGGCTGAGCTGCCGTATACAGGCACAACGCTCTTCATTGATGATCAAACACGGTTTGAAGAACAGGCAAGCGATCCTGCAACCGCGATTGATCCTAATGATCCGGCATATATCATGTACACGTCCGGCACAACCGGAAAGCCAAAAGGCAATATGACTACTCATGCCAATATTCAAGGTTTGGTCAAGCATGTAGACTACATGGCATTTTCTGATCAGGATACGTTCTTGTCGGTTTCGAATTACGCCTTTGACGCATTTACCTTTGATTTCTATGCTTCTATGCTGAATGCGGCACGGCTCATTATCGCAGACGAACATACGCTGCTTGATACAGAACGGCTCACAGATCTGATTCTGCAAGAGAATGTCAATGTCATGTTTGCGACAACCGCACTATTTAATCTTCTCACAGATGCGGGAGAGGATTGGATGAAGGGGCTTCGCTGTATATTATTCGGCGGAGAGCGCGCCTCAGTGCCTCATGTCAGAAAAGCGCTGCGGGTCATGGGGCCGGGCAAGCTGATTAACTGCTACGGGCCGACTGAGGGAACAGTGTTTGCGACAGCTCACGTCGTGCATGATCTGCCGGATTCCATCTCCTCATTGCCGATTGGAAAGCCGATCAGCAATGCCAGTGTTTATATTCTGAACGAGCAAAGCCAGCTCCAGCCATTCGGGGCGATCGGTGAACTGTGCATCAGCGGAATGGGCGTGTCAAAAGGATATGTAAATCGTGCTGACCTCACGAAGGAAAAGTTTATTAAGAACCCGTTCAAGCCGGGAGAAACGCTTTACCGCACAGGGGATTTAGCGCGCTGGCTGCCGGATGGAACGATTGAATACGCCGGCCGTATTGACGACCAGGTCAAAATACGCGGACACCGGATTGAGCTTGAAGAAATCGAAAAGCAGCTGCAGGAATACCCAGGTGTGAAAGATGCGGTCGTTGTGGCGGACCGCCATGAGTCTGGCGATGCATCAATCAATGCCTACCTTGTGAACCGAACGCAGCTTTCAGCTGAGGACGTGAAGGCGCACCTGAAAAAACAGCTTCCTGCTTATATGGTGCCGCAAACCTTTACCTTCTTGGATGAGCTTCCTTTAACGACGAACGGGAAAGTCAATAAACGGCTGCTCCCAAAACCTGATCAGGATCAGCTGGCGGAAGAATGGATTGGACCGCGGAACGAGATGGAAGAAACAATCGCACAAATATGGTCTGAGGTTCTCGGCAGAAAGCAAATTGGCATTCATGACGATTTCTTTGCGCTCGGAGGGCATTCCTTGAAGGCCATGACCGCCGCGTCCCGCATCAAGAAAGAGCTCGGGATTGATCTTCCAGTAAAGCTTTTGTTTGAAGCGCCGACGATCGCCGGCATTTCAGCGTATGTGAAAAACGGGGGTCCCGATGGCTTGCAGGATGTAACGATAATGAATCAGGATCAGGAGCAGATCATTTTCGCATTTCCGCCGGTCTTGGGCTATGGCCTTATGTACCAAAATCTGTCCAGCCGCTTGCCGTCATACAAGCTGTGCGCCTTTGATTTTATTGAGGAGGAAGACCGGCTTGACCGCTATGCGGATTTGATCCAGAAGCTGCAGCCGGAAGGGCCTTTAACATTGTTTGGATATTCAGCGGGATGCAGCCTGGCGTTTGAAGCTGCGAAAAAGCTTGAGGGACAAGGCCGTATTGTTCAGCGGATCATCATGGTCGATTCCTATAAAAAACAAGGTGTCAGTGATCTGGACGGACGCACGGTTGAAAGTGATGTCGAAGCGTTGATGAATGTCAATCGGGACAATGAAGCGCTCAACAGCGAAGCCGTCAAACAAGGCCTCAAGCAAAAAACACATGCCTTTTACTCATACTACGTCAACCTGATCAGCACAGGCCAGGTGAAAGCAGATATTGATCTGTTGACTTCCGGCGCTGATTTTGACATACCGGAATGGCTTGCATCATGGGAAGAAGCTACAACAGGTGCTTACCGTATGAAAAGAGGCTTCGGAACACACGCAGAAATGCTGCAGGGCGAAACGCTAGATAGGAATGCCGGGATTTTGCTCGAATTTCTTAATACACAAACCGTAACGGTTTCATAAATGAAGTGATGAAAGGAGGAGACAGCCAATGAGCCAACTCTTCAAATCATTTGATGCGTCGGAAAAAACACAGCTCATCTGTTTTCCGTTTGCCGGCGGCTACTCGGCGTCGTTTCGCCCTCTCCATGCTTTTTTGCAGGGGGAGTGCGAGATGCTCGCTGCCGAGCCGCCGGGACACGGCACGAATCAAACGTCAGCCATTGAGGATCTCGAAGAGCTGACGGATTTGTACAAGCAAGAACTGAACCTTCGCCCTGATCGGCCGTTTGTGCTGTTCGGACACAGTATGGGCGGAATGATCACCTTCAGGCTGGCGCAAAAGCTTGAGCGTGAAGGCATCTTTCCGCAGGCGGTTATCATTTCTGCAATCCAGCCGCCTCATATTCAGCGGAAGAAAGTGTCCCATCTGCCTGATGATCAGTTTCTCGATCATATTATCCAATTAGGCGGAATGCCCGCAGAGCTTGTTGAAAATAAGGAGGTCATGTCCTTTTTCCTGCCTTCTTTCCGATCAGATTACCGGGCTCTTGAACAATTTGAGCTTTACGATCTGGCCCAGATCCAGTCGCCTGTTCATGTCTTTAACGGGCTTGATGATAAAAAATGCATACGAGATGCGGAAGGGTGGAAGAAGTGGGCAAACGACATCACATTCCATCAATTTGACGGCGGGCACATGTTCCTGCTGTCACAAACGGAAGAAGTCGCAGAACGGATTTTTGCGATCTTGAATCAGCATCCGATCATTCAACCGTGATCAAAAGCGGACAGCTTCGGCTGTTCCGCTTTTTTTGTGTTGAATGCCAATTTTTGCATGGTATAATAGTCGAAATACTCAAATAAAGGCAGGTCGAAACATGCGCACGTCTCCCAGGATGAAATGGTTTGTATTGCTGTTTACGTTTGTTTTCGCCATCGGAATGAACTCATTCAGAAATTCCTTTCAATTTTTTATGCTGCCAATGGCAGATGCCTTCCATGCCGACAGGTCGCTGATTTCGGTTTCTGTCAGCATTTTTATGATCACAACCGGCATCGTCCAGTTTTTTGTCGGTTTTTTTATCGACCGTTTCAGTGTCAGAAAAATTATGGCGCTTGGAGCTGTCTGCATCAGCGCAAGCTTTTTGGTGCTTCCTTATTCACCGAATGTTCATGTGTTTTCCGCCATTTACGGTGTGCTTGGCGGAATCGGGTATTCCTGCGCGGTCGGCGTGACGACCCAGTACTTCATCAGCCGTTGGTTTGACATACACAAAGGTCTGGCGCTTGCTATTTTGACCAATGCCAACTCTGCGGGCCTGCTGCTTCTCTCACCCATTTGGGCTGCGGCTCCGTATCATGCCGGCTGGCAGAGCACCTATACCATTTTGGGAATCGTCATGGCGGCTGTTCTGCTGCCGCTCCTCGTCTTTGGGATGAAGCACCCGCCACATGCGCAAGCGGAGTCTGTGAAAAAATCTTATGATTGGCGGGGGTTTTGGAACGTGATGAAGCAATCCCGCCTCATTCATATCCTGTACTTCGGCGTGTTTACTTGCGGATTTACAATGGGAATTATTGATGCTCACCTCGTCCCGATACTGAAGGATGCGCATGTCTCTCATATCAACGGAATGATGGCCGCGTTTGGGGCGTTTATCATCATTGGCGGATTATTGGCAGGCTGGCTGTCCGATCTCCTCGGCAGCAGAAGCGTCATGCTATCCATCTTATTTTTCATTCGGCTGCTCAGCCTCATTTGCCTGCTCATTCCCATTCTCGGAATTCATCACAGCGACCTTTGGTACTTCGGGTTTATCCTGTTATTCGGGCTCAGTTACACAGGCGTGATCCCGCTGACCGCAGCGTCAATTTCGGAAAGCTATCAAACAGGATTGATCGGATCGCTGTTAGGCATCAATTTCTTTATCCATCAGGTTGCCGGAGCTCTTAGCGTGTATGCGGGCGGTTTGTTTTTTGACATGACTCATGGTTATTTGCTGATTGTCGCTGTGTGCATCGTGTTTGTGGGTTTATCGGCTGTAATAGAGCTGGTGCCGTTTTTAGATAAACAGAAGGCAAAAGAAACCCACCATTCAATATAAAAGGATCAGCACTGTCAATGCTGATCCTTTTTAAATTTGAGTTTTTTTGTTTCGGTATTTTTAAGGATAATCTCCTTGAATCTGTTCATTTCCTCTTTGGAATGAAAAAAACGTTTTGGGATCGCAATATATTGGCCACTTGATGTATTGACCCTGAAGATATTTTTATATTCGAAAACAGCTGTGATTTCATCCCAATTGTAAATGAGGTCATATTTTTTAGAACATATACGAATTCCTTCTTGGTTCAGAGTATATGTTCTTTTAGATTTCATCCGTTCGTTCTTCTTGTATGCTCTGGAAAACTTCACATATAGAAGAAGGAGGAGCAGCAGTGTAAACAGAACTGACATCACGATAATCAACATACTGTTCATAAACAAGTTAAGCGCGTCACTGCCATAAACGATACGGGGCCATCCGTTAATGAAGTTAACTGCAGCAAATATGGCGCAAAACAACAGAAAGTAAAAGCATGATATTTTTGCGATTTGATAAAAAAAGATTTCTCTTACATCCTTAAAAGCAATTTCTCCTGGAAGATTGATACTTTCATTAGCATATTGAATCATACGGTAAACCTACACCTCTAACCATGTTTTTCCTTTCAGTCTAGCATAATTTCTCATTTTTTTGCAGGCATACCAGGGCGCTTTGTTTTTTTCTCCAGATTGATATTGCTCCCCACCACGCCAATCATAATACAAACAGCCCCGGCAAGATGATACCAGGCCAGGCTTTCTTTGAGAATCACAACTCCTGCAATCATCGTCACAATGGTAGATACATGATTAAAAGCGCTCATTTTAAACGCCTCAATTCGCGACAGCGTATAGTTAGACAGAAACGAAGTAACAAGTGAAGACAGCACGCCCAAATACACAATGCCGAGAACGAAGCCGGGCTCCCGGAACGGCAGAAAATAAGTGCCGACTGTTCCCGCCGCTCCGTGACGCACAAGGGCGATGGCGTTGAAGACGACAAAGCCGATGGCTGACATGATGTAGGTGAGCTCGGTCAGCTTGAACCGCTGCGTCATTTTTCTGGCAGCAGTATTGTACATCGCTGAAGACAAAGCGGACAATAGGATCAGCAAAGACCCTTTTAAGCTGGCTGATTCCACGTCAACGCCTTTCATCACAAAAATAAACATGACGCCGGCAACGGATAAAACCGTGAACCCCTTTTGGGTCCACGTTGGGCGTTCCTTTAAAACATAAGCGGCAAAGACCATCGTGAAAATCGGAATGGCTGCCTGAATAATTCCCGCTTCAGAGGAGGACGAGTACACAAGGCCGAATGCCTGAAAGCTGAAAAATAACGCGGGATACAGCAGGGCGAGCGGCAAAATGGCAATGACGTCCTTTACGCGGATTGATAGCTTTACCCAGCCGAATAAGATCGGTACAGTGGCCGCAGCAAACGCAATGGTGAACCGATGCGCCAAAATATCAAACGGCTCTGCTGTTTGCAGTGCGATTTTTACGAATAGAAAGGATAAACCGATAATGAACGAATATAAAATAGCCGCTATATAAGCGGGGGCTTGCTGATGTTTAACCATAATGGGAATGGCTCCTTTACCTGAATTGCAGCGCCGGTCGCTCCCTTTATTGTATGGCCGCGGTCAGAACGGTACAATGAGAAAAACAATGAACTGTACCGGTACAAAACAGGGGGAGAAGGCATGGAGAAATATATGAGTCTAGTAACGAGGATAGAGGAGATGATGCAAAGCACCTCCTATCAAGAAGGAGACAGGCTTCCATCTATCCGTCAGCTGTCCGCCCGCTACCAAGTCAGCAAAAGCACAGTGATCCGCGCGCTGCAGGAGCTGGAAAAACGCCACCTTATCTATTCCGTTCCGAAAAGCGGCTACTATATTGTGAAAAAGACGGGAAAAGCCAAAAGCGGGCAGCCTGGCCCCATCGATTTTGCCACATCTGCGCCGGACCCAAATGTGTTTCCGTATCTTGATTTTCAGCACTGCATCAACAAAGCGATTGATACTTACAAAAACGATTTGTTTATTTATGGGACGCCAAAGGGGCTTCCATCACTCATCCGTGTTCTCCGAAAGCTCTTGGCCACTCAACAGGTATTTGCGGATGAACGGCATATTTTCATTACATCAGGTGTCCAGCAGGCGTTATCTCTGCTTTGTGCCATGCCATTTCCAAATGGGAAAGAAAAGATCGCCATTGAACAGCCGGGCTACCATTTGATGGTCGAACAGCTTGAGACGCTTGGGATTCCCGCCATCGGGGTGAAACGAACGGAAGAAGGGCTTGATATAGCCGGGGTTGAGCGGTTATTTCAAACAGAATCGATTAAATTTTTTTATACGATGCCGCGCTTCCATAACCCGCTTGGGTGCTCATTGTCAGAGCGTGATAAACAGGAGCTTGTGAGACTGGCAGAAGCGTATGATGTCTACCTCGTTGAGGATGATTACCTCGGTGATCTGGAGGAAAATAAAAAGGCAGATCCGCTGTACGCATATGATCTGTCCTCACATGTCATCTATTTGAAAAGCTTCTCGAAAATGATATTCCCCGGCCTTCGCGTGGGGGCGGCTGTTTTGCCCGAAGCGCTGACTGACACGTTCTATGCGTACAAAAAACTGAACGACATCGACTGTTCGATGATTTCTCAAGCGGCATTGGAGATTTACCTGAAAAGCGGTATGTACGGCAGGCATAAGGAGAAAATCAGAGATTCTTATAAAGAGCGGTCGCTGAGGCTACATCAAGCCATTCGAACTCACAGGCAGCTGGGAAGCGGACGCTTTACGTTCTCCAGCGGGCAGGCACCCTGTATGCACACCCATCTGGTGCTTCCTCAGGATCTGCCCGCCTCAAGAGTGATTCATAGACTGAAAAAACAAGGGGTTCTCCTTGAGGCGATAGACCGTCATTATTTATCAGATTATCCGAAAGAAAATCTATTAAAAATCAATATTTCCAATGTGAAAACGGAAGATATTGAGCGCGGTGTCAAGCTGTTGATGAGCCATTTATAAAAGCTCTTCGTACGAGACCATTGTGATATCCTCGGGGAAATCAGGGTGTGCGGCGCATACAGCCATTTTGTAGCCGGGATCGACCTCATACGTTTTGATATAGCATGGGGAATGGCTGTCCGGAAGCTCAATGGATACTTGTCCGTCCTGGTGCAGGCGCACTGAAAAAGAATCAAGCGGAAGCGATAAGCCTTTGCCTTCCTGTTTGATAAAGCTTTCTTTCATTGACCATAGATGATAAAAATAGTCTGTCTGCTCGTCCTTGTCTTTTGCTAAAAGGTCGCTGTACTCTGTTTTTGAAAAAAAGCGCTTGGCGATCTCAAGGCTGATCGGTTTCGTTTTTTCGATATCTATGCCGATCGGCTGTGAATCAAACGCACCAATGACCCAGCGGCCGGAGTGAGAAATGTTGAAATGAGCGTCGGGAAGATCAGGGATGCACGGCTTCCCGTATTCCTGCGTGCTAAAGCGGATATCGGATTTGTCCAACTGATACTGCCTGCTTATGACTGAGCGAACGAGCACATCTCCCAGCAGGGTGCGGTGAGCATCTTCTTTATGATAAAATCTCCGGCATTTCTCCCGTTTTTCAGGTGATATGAAAGTCATGAACCGTTCATTTTCTTCCTGTGAAAGCGGGCGGTCCATATAAATTCCGTAAATCTTCATTCTAGATCCTCCGTCTGCAAAAGATTGTCAAAACCATCCTATCATACTTCCACAAGACTCATATAGAGGAGAAAATAAAAAAACAAAGCCAAGGCGGCTTTGTTTTAGTGGACAGGCGGAGATGCTTTCACAGCGGCGGTCCGCCTTGCCACAGCATAATTCAGCAACTGGATTGACTGGGGCAATGAAAAGCGCAAAATAAGTCCTGTGAGGATGGCGGTCAAAATGGTGCCAAAACCGATCGGCCCGCCCATGCCCCATGCCGCAAACAAAATGGTTATTTCCATGCCGTTCCGCACCCATTGCACATTCCAGCCGGTTTTTTCTGTAATCAGCATCATCAGTGAATCACGCGGCCCCGCGCCAAGCCCTGCTGATACATAAACACCGACGCCGTAACCGATCAGCACCACGCCTAGAGAGAAGACGATGATCGAGCCTGTGTAGGTCGAGGGGGCAGGCAGAATGAAATTGAAAAAATCTATAAATACACCAATGAGCACCATATTCAGGAGGGCCCCAATTTTCGGCCAAGCTCTCGTAAACAATGACGTGAATCCGACGATGAGCGCTCCAATAATGATGGACCACTGGCCGACGGTAAGCCCGAAGTGCTGAAACAGGCTGTAATGAAATGCATCCCACGGACTAATGCCGAGTGCTTTTCCTTCTATCGTCAGGGATACACCAAAAGCCAAAATGATCAAACCGGCAAAATAAAATGTCCAGCGCAGAACAAGTTCTTGCTTCACGTGAGGTCCCTTCTTTCGTAAAAATCAGTCGATTGTCATTGTAGCACATCTGACAGAAGGGCGGAATAGGCGAAAGGGGCTCAACAAAAAAACAGGGCCGCCGCAGGCGCCCTGTTTCAGCGTGTTGGCAAACCCTTGCATTCTTTGTCAGGCCTGTGCTTCAGTGCTCACGAATTTAACATTCGCTGTGCTCCAATGCTCCCCCTTCCTAGACTTCAAAGGTTTTCAATCACGCTGAAAATCACAAAATCCTAAAACGAAAATCGTTTTAGGATTTTGTCAATAATCTGAAACAGGGCGCTGACGCCCTGTTTTTCTTATTACAGCGGGTTCAAAATCCGGTTCAAGAACCGCTGTGTCCGTTCTTCTTTTGGTGCGGAGAAAATTTGCTCCGGCGGTCCCTGCTCCACGATAACGCCGCCGTCGATGAAGATGACTTCATCCGCAACTTCCTGCGCGAACTTGATTTCGTGGGTCACGACGACCATGGTCCAGCCTTCATTGGCCAAGTTTTTGATAACCTTCAGCACCTCTCCGACAAGCTCGGGATCAAGCGCTGAGGTCGGTTCGTCAAACAGCATGAGCTCAGGCTGAATCGCCAGTGCGCGGGCGATGCCGACGCGCTGCTGCTGTCCGCCGGAAAGCTGGAACGGATATAAATCCATTTTGTCCTTCAATCCGACTTTATCAAGAAGCTGAATCGCTTCTTTTCTGACTTCCTCTTTGTTCCGTTTTTGCACCTGAACAGGGCCCTCCATCACGTTTTCGAGGGCTGTGCGGTGCGGGAACAGGTGATACGCCTGAAACACCATTCCGGATTTTCGGCGAAGCTTTAGGATATCCGCCTGTTTCACCTTTTTGGAGAAATCGATGGAGAAATCATCAAATGCAAGCTCTCCGCGATTCGGGATCTCCAGAGCGTTCAGGCAGCGGAGCAGCGTCGTTTTCCCTGAACCTGAAGGCCCAAGTATGGCGATGACTTTTCCTTTTTCAATCTTCATATCTATCTTTTTTAAAATTTCATTTTCACCGAATGATTTGTTTAATCCTTTAACGGTAAGCATACTCGGAACCTCCTTATTTGGCCACGTAGCGGTCAAGACGCCGTTCGATGACATGCTGGACGAGTGAGAGCAGGAAGCAGATAATCCAATAAATAAAGGCTGCTTCAATATAGATCACTAAAATTTGATCAAGATTCCGCGCGCCGATTTCCTGGGCTTTTCTGAACAGCTCAGCGACCAGAATTTGAGAGGCGAGGGATGTATCTTTAATCAGGCTGATAAAGGTATTGGATAATGGCGGGATCGACACACGAAACGCCTGCGGCAAAATGACGCGGAACAGCGTTTTTTGATGTGTCATGCCAATTGTGTAGCCGGCTTCCCATTGCCCTTTCGGCACGGATAAAATAGATGCCCGGATGATTTCAGATGCATAGGCGCCGACGTTTAATGAAAAGGCGATAACTGCGCTTGGAAATGGATCTAATGTGACGTTAAAGGCCGGGAACAGATAGAAAATGATGAACAATTGAACGAGAAGAGGAGTGCCGCGTATTGCGGATACGTATACGCTGAACACCCATCTCAAAGGTCTCACTTTCGACATTCTGGCAAGCGCCGTAATCAGCGCCAGGATCATTCCAAATATAAAGGAAAGAATCGTAAGGGGAATCGTATAGTAGATTCCCCCTGAAAGTATCGGCCAGAATGACTGCTGCACCAGATCCCACGGGATCGCCGTGCCAAGCGTCAATGCCGGCAGATTATTTAGAAACATCTTCGCCGAACCATTTTTTAGAAATTTTAGAAAGAGTCCCGTCCTCTTTCATTTCTTTTAATGCTTTGTTGACTTGATCAACAACCTCGCCGCTTCCTTTACGGAACGTGAAATATGTTGACTGAGGCTCACCTGTTTCAAACGCGATTTTCACGTTTTTATTGCCAGATGTTTTTAAGTAGTTCAATACGGCAAGCTTATCGTTGTATGTCATATCGACGCGGCCTTGCTGGATCATTTGAAGGGCCTGCGCCATGCCTTCAACGCCTTCTACTTTAGCGCCGGCATTTGTAGCTAATTTGTTGTAGTTGCTTGTCAGTGATTGAGCTGACGTTTTTCCTTTTACATCTGCTTCAGACTTAATATCGTTGTTGTCTTTTTTCGTTACGACAACGGCTCTTGATGTTGTGTATTTATCTGAGAAATCATATTGATTTTCACGATCTGTTTTTCCGACTTGGTTGGCAACAACGTCAAACCGTTTGGAATTCAGGCCGGCAAACATGCTGTCCCACTGTGTTTCCTTAAAGTCGACTTTAAGCCCGAGGCGTTTTGCGACTTCTGTGATAACTTCGACATCATAGCCAGTCAGTTTATCAGTGTCTTTGTCGTGGTAAGTGAACGGCTCATATGTTCCTTCCGTTCCGACTGTGAGCACACCTTTTTTCTTAATTGAAGCCCAAAGATCGCCATCTTTGGCATTATCTTTTGACTGATTGTCATTTCCTGCTCCGCAAGCTGCAAGAGCTGCAATACTTACGACCATGAATAAAGCCAATAATGCTTTTTTCATCTTATTCCCCACTTTTCTGGTTGATTTTATTGAAATAAAAAAATAGCTTACAAATCTAAAGGATAACTTTTTTTTAGTATGAGTCAAGTAATTGGTTTTCATAAGGCAAAATCTTTTAAAATAAATCCAAAAATTGCTGTGCCGGTTTAGGCAAATAACTGTCCGTTCTCCACATGACAGCCGGTGTCATAATGAAGGGATTATTTTCGATATGAACGGTGTGAACGTGATTTCTCATATGAACGGGAATCATTGTGACGGGCAAAATAGACGCGCCGAATCCAGATGACACGAGGCTGAGCAAAGTTGCAGAGTCGTGGCATTCACAAACAATGCGCGGCTCCAGGTTCAAACGGTGAAATTCATTCATGACCTGATTATAGACGCCTTTTCCGTTGACAGGCCGCAGCAGGATCAGCGGAAATGAAGGAATGTCCTCCATCTTAATGGTGTCTCCGCACGGATATCCGGCTTCATCTGAAAGCACGAGCACACATGGAATGTCATCAAGCTGTTTGAATTGTACTGTGTCACTTTTGATCAGTGTTGTCGTGACCGCCGCATCGATTTGCCGGCTTTCCAGCAGTTCCAACAGTGTCGCGGGTTCATTTTCCCAAATATTAAAGGTGAGATGGGGGTATCTCTCTTTGATTTGTGTTACTTTTTCAAGCATCAGAGCCGCGCAATAAATCGTTGATCCCACGGCAAGTGTGCCGGCTACTTCCTCCTTCAGCTCCTGTACCTCAATGACTGCATCTTCAAACCTATGCAGAATCTCTTTTGCTCTTTTTAGAAAAACAGCTCCTTCATATGTAAGAGTCATTTGTTTTTTCTTGTTCCGGTCAAACAGGACAACACCAAGTTCGTCCTCCAGCTGTTTGAGCTGCCTGCTTAAAGGCGGCTGCGCCATGTGAAGCTTTTTGGCTGCGGACGTGATTTTCTGTTCTTGGGCAATGGTAATGAAGTATCGAAGCTGGCGAATATCCAAAAGAAAGCGCCTCCTTATCATACCTTTTAGGTATTAAATATAGATTTAATAGATATTTTTCATATGGATATATCAGGAGTATGATTGAAATGAAAGCAGAATTCAAGCGTAAAGGAGGGGGCAAAGTGAAACTCGTTGTCGGAATGACAGGGGCAACAGGGGCCATTTTCGGGGTCAGGCTGCTGCAGTGGCTGAAGGCCGCCGGAGTGGAAACCCATCTCGTTGTGTCTCCTTGGGCAAACGTCACGATCAAACATGAAACAGGCTATAGCTTACAAGAAGTAGAACAACTGGCCACATACACTTACTCACATAAGGATCAGGCGGCAGCCATTTCAAGCGGGTCGTTTGATACCGATGGAATGATTGTTGCGCCGTGCAGCATGAAATCTCTCGCAAGCATTCGCACCGGAATGGCGGATAATCTGCTGACACGTGCGGCGGATGTCATGCTCAAGGAGAGAAAAAAACTCGTCCTCTTAACGAGAGAGACGCCTTTGAACCAAATACATCTCGAAAATATGCTAGCGCTTACGAAAATGGGCACCATCATTCTTCCTCCGATGCCGGCATTTTATAATCAGCCGAGCAGCTTAGAGGAAATGGTTGACCATATTGTATTCAGAACGTTG
Source organism: Bacillus sp. FJAT-14266 (assembly GCF_001719225.1). NCBI lineage: Bacteria > Bacillati > Bacillota > Bacilli > Caryophanales > Bacillaceae > Bacillus > Bacillus sp. FJAT-14266. Next base: position 3,859,580 of record NZ_CP017072.1, on the reverse strand, counting down.
GACCAATTCGGCATTCGGCTTCCTGAAGCGAAGCGCTGGAATGGGATTGAAAAACAAAAAGGAGGAGCTTGATCATGGCTTATCAAGATTTCAGAGAATTTCTCGCTGCCCTTGAAAAAGAAGGACAGCTGCTTACAGTGAATGAAGAGGTAAAGCCGGAACCGGATTTAGGGGCCGCCGCACGGGCAGCCAGCAATCTTGGCGATAAAAGCCCCGCGCTCTTATTTAACAACATTTACGGCTATCATAACGCGCGAATTGCGATGAATGTCATCGGCTCTTGGCCAAACCATGCAATGATGCTGGGCATGCCGAAAGACACACCGGTAAAAGAACAGTTTTTTGAATTCGCAAAGCGTTATGACCAATTTCCAATGCCGGTCAAACGTGAGGAAACAGCGCCATTTCATGAAAATGAAATCACAGAAGATATCAATTTGTTCGATATACTGCCTCTTTTCAGAATAAACCAAGGAGACGGAGGCTACTATCTAGACAAAGCGTGTGTTATTTCCCGTGATCTTGAGGACCCTGACAACTTCGGCAAACAAAATGTCGGCATTTACAGAATGCAGGTCAAAGGAAAAGACCGTCTCGGCATTCAACCTGTCCCGCAGCACGATATTGCAATCCATCTGCGCCAAGCTGAAGAACGCGGCATCAATCTTCCGGTCACTATTGCGCTCGGCTGTGAGCCGGTCATTACAACGGCGGCATCGACTCCGCTTCTCTATGATCAATCAGAATACGAAATGGCAGGTGCGATTCAAGGCGAACCATATCGCATCGTCAAATCAAAGCTGTCTGATCTTGATGTTCCGTGGGGCGCTGAAGTGGTGCTTGAAGGTGAGATTATTGCCGGAGAGCGCGAATATGAAGGGCCGTTCGGTGAATTCACAGGCCATTATTCCGGCGGACGCAGCATGCCGATTATCAAAATTAAACGCGTCTATCACAGAAACAATCCGATCTTTGAACATTTATACTTAGGCATGCCTTGGACAGAATGCGATTACATGATCGGCATTAACACATGCGTGCCGCTTTATCAGCAGTTAAAAGAAGCGTATCCGAACGAAATTGTGGCAGTGAACGCCATGTACACACACGGTTTAATCGCGATTGTATCCACAAAAACCCGCTATGGCGGATTTGCGAAAGCGGTCGGCATGCGCGCACTCACAACGCCGCACGGACTCGGCTACTGCAAAATGGTCATTGTCGTTGATGAGGATGTCGATCCATTCAACCTTCCGCAGGTCATGTGGGCGCTTTCGACCAAAATGCATCCGAAACACGATGCGGTCATCATTCCGGACTTATCTGTCCTGCCGCTTGATCCGGGATCCAATCCATCAGGAATCACCCACAAAATGATTCTTGACGCCACTACACCGGTTGCGCCGGAAACAAGAGGCCATTATTCACAGCCGCTTGATTCTCCGCTAACAACGAAAGAATGGGAACAAAAACTAATGGACTTAATGAATAAATAAGGAAAGGATGTTCGAAATGCATACATGTCCTCGATGCGACTCAAAAAAGGGAGAAGTCATGAGCAAATCGCCTGTAGAAGGCGCATGGGAAGTTTATCAGTGCCAAACATGCTTTTTTACATGGAGATCCTGTGAACCGGAAAGCATTACGAATCCCGAAAAATACAATCCAGCGTTTAAAATTGATCCAAAGGAAACAGAAACAGCAATTGAAGTTCCGGCGGTGCCGGAACGAAAGGCTTGATCTGCGTGAACTGTATGTCAGACTGTCTCTTTGAGCTGCTTGACGGGAGCTGCCTGAATGAGAAGCAGCATGAGGCCTTCGTTCTGCAAACAGTATCAGAGGATGGCTGGCCGCATGCCGCTATGATCAGTGCAGGTGAAATCATCGCGCTGAGCCGAACTGATATCCGAATCGCTCTGTGGAAAAACACAATGACTTCGGCCAACATCCTTCGTACAGGAAAAGCACAGTTCACGGCGTGGTGGAAGGGAGCGGCCTATTATGTAAAGCTTGAATGCGCGCCTTTACCGCCTTTGAAAGATGCTGAATATGATAGAGACCGTTTTTCCTGCCGCATCGTTTCAGTGAAGGAGGACGTTGCGAAATACGCTGATTTGACTTCAGGTGTCCGTATACAGCTTCACAGCGCTGAAGAGGTGCTGGGCAGATGGGAAAAGACACTGGAAGATTTAAAACGGTAATATCGATAGCCTGACGCCATGCGTCAGGCTTTTTTTATATAATGAAAACAAAGGGGGCGTGAGAAATGGAACGTACGGGGATCTGTCACTCGGACGGCTTTGATTTAGCTTATCAAATTGAGGGCGAGGGCGCACCCATCCTTGTGATCGGGAGTGCGGTTTACTATCCGCGCCTTTTTTCCTCAGATATCAAACAGAAATATCAATGGGTCTTTGTCGACCATAGGGGATTTGCTAAGCCTAAGCGGGAGCTTCGTGCGGAGGATTCGAGGCTTGATGCCGTCTTGGCTGATATCGAAAGGATGAGAACATTTCTTCAGCTTGAGGATGTTACTATCCTGGGACATTCCGGGCACGCTTTTATGGCTTTAGAGTATGCCAGGACATATCCCAAACAAGTTCGGAAGGTGGCGCTCTTTAATACTGCGCCTGATAACAGTGAAGAAAGACAGCGAAAAAGCGAATCATTTTTCATGGAAACAGCCAGCCTTGAGAGAAAGAAACGATTTGAAAAAGACATCGCGAATTCGCCGCAGGACATCGACAAAGATCCTGAAAGGCGCTTCGTGCACATGTGTATTCGCGCTGAAGCGAAAAGCTTTTATCAAGAGCGGCCGCATGCTGCTGCCTTATGGGACGGTGTATTCACGAATATGCCGATCATTGATGAATTATGGGGCAATACATTTGCCCGGATTGATCTTATTCAGCGGTTAGCTGATGTTCGTATGCCGGTGTATATTGGATTAGGGAGATATGATTATTTGGTTGCGCCCGTTGCGCTATGGGATGCAGTTGACGGTTTATATCCCCATGTGGATAAGGTTATTTTTGAAAGGAGCGGCCATCAGCCGATGCTGGAAGAACCGGAAGCCTTTGATCAAAGCTTCAGCAAATGGCTGGATCAATAAAAAAACAGCCCGCAGATCAAAATCCGCGGGCTGTTTCTGATTATAAGACCCCTTTCATCGCGCGTTTGATAACCGGCGAGAGCAGCAGGAGAATGCCGCCAAGAACGATAGAAATCAAACCGATGGTGCCGAAGTACATTGTTTCAGGAATTTTATCAAACAATCCGGCTACTTGGGCATTGATCGCTTGTGCTGCTGCGTTCGTCAGAAACCACATACTCATTGTCTGTGCAGAGAAGGCAGCTGGTGCCAGTTTCGTTGTCACGGATAAACCGACTGGAGACAGGCACAGCTCTCCAAGCACGACAAGCAGGAAGCTGAGAACGAGCCAAAGCGGGCTTACGAGTGCTTCTTTTCCTTGCATAGCAGGGAATACCATAATGATAAATGACAATCCGGCTAAAATAATTCCGATTGAGAATTTAACTGGTGTAGACGGCTGGCGTTTGCCAAGCTTCATCCAGAGCCATGCGAATATTGGCGCAAAAATGACGACAAACAATGGATTTAATGATTGGAACCATGATGACTGAAGTTCGAATCCGCCCAATGAAAGTCTTATGCGTTCATCAGCGTATACCGCAAGAATGGTCGCTCCCTGTTCCTGAATGGCCCAGAACATGACAGCACCGATAAACAAAGGAACGTAAGCGGCAAGACGGGATTTTTCTGTTTTGTCCGCTTTTTTGCTTGTAAACATGATGATGAAATAAATCACAGGAATCAAAATACCGAGAATACTTACAAGGTCGATAAAACGATTGATCGTCAGCACGCCTGTTTGTACAGAGATAATCACTGCGATCGCCACGATGATAACACCGATTCCGGTGCCAATCGCAGATTTTTTAGACAGCGGATTCGGCACATTGGAACCTGCAAGCCCGAGGTTTTTCTTTCTTGTCAAAGCAAAAACGATAAGTCCGAGAAGCATTCCGACCGCGGCAGCTCCGAAGCCGAGATGATAGTTGTACTTCTGTCCGAGTGTTCCGACAATTAACGGCGCAAGTAAACCACCGAGGTTAATCCCCATGTAGAAAATACTGAAACCTGAGTCGCGGCGCGGGTCTTCTTTCGTGTAAAGATCCCCAACCACGCTTGAAACGTTTGGTTTTAATAAGCCTGTTCCGACAATGATAAGCACCATGCTGATATAGAATGCGATCGCGCTGCCCGGATAGGCGAGTGCAATGTGGCCGAACATAATGAATATGCCGCCGTAAAACACGGTGTTTGCGGTACCGAATACCCGGTCAGCGAGCCATCCGCCAATAATGGTGGACATGTATACGAGTGATCCGTAAATCGACATAATGGCAACCGCAGTGCCCTTGTCAAAGCCGAGCCCTCCGTTTACCGTCTCTGTATACAAATAGTAAAGTAAGATTGCTCTCATTCCATAGTAAGAGAAACGCTCCCAAAATTCGGTGAAAAATAGTGTAAATAGTCCTCGCGGGTGACCAAAGAACCCTTTTTGCGGGACGCTTTTAATGATACTTTCGTTATCAATCGAAGCCATGTCAGCCAAACCCTTTCTAAAAAAAGTGTATTATAAAAATCATATTCTTATATAATACTTGTGTCAATATAATTTATACTCATTTCAAATAGTTCCATAATGGAAAAATTATAAATACCTAAAAATAGTGATTTTCTCCTAATTTTTATACTCTTTATCGTGAGATTTTCTTACACAACTATTCCTTTATATTTTTTTAATAAAATTTTAGAGAAATGTACAAGCAGATCGGGCCTTTGTGAGTAACATGATAGTAATCATAGAGAAGGAGGCTCGCAATTGGCTGAATTCATATTAAATGCAGCGGATTTCGGTGTTCCTGGAGATGGTAAAACGGATTCGACAGAACGGATTAATCAGTGCCTCAGTACAGCTGTTTCGAAAGGCTATCATACTGTCTGGTTTCCAAAGGGAACATATTTAATAGACGCAACGCTTGGCGGAGATCTTAATCAGAGGTTTCGAAACGCGGGGATCATTGTTCCCGGCAACCTTGAGATTATGATGGACCCCGAATGTATCATGAAAGTGATCCCGAATAGTTCGTGGGGTTATTCCGCATTTTATGTAGGCAAGCAAGAGAATATAACCATTTCCGGGGGACAAATTATCGGCGAACGGGATGAGCATACGTATGCCTCGGCAGGGATAAGGTCAACCCATGAATGGGGCTTTGGCATATGTATTGAAGGATGCTCGAATGTTGTCATTGATGATGTGAAAATTTCTGATTTTACCGGCGATGGGATCATAGTCAGCCCAAGGGGATTAAAGACCAATCAAGATTATCGAACGTCAGAGCAAATTATCATCCGCCGCTGTGAGGTTCGGCGGTCGAGGAGAAATAACATTTCCATTACCGGATGTGACATGGTCACGGTGGAGGAATGCTTGATTGAAGATGCCGGAACGGGGAATGGAACAGCCCCGAAATTCGGAATTGACATTGAAGGATATGGCGAAGGTGATGTTGATTATGAGGAACCGATTAATGTATCAATTCGCAATAACCACTTTGTTGGAAACGTTTCAAGTTCTGTGACCAATTTTAACGGGTATGGCATTTTAATAGAAGGAAATCACTCTGACAATACAATCAGCTACGGATATGGGACGCAAACAGTGATCAAGGGAAATATACTGAGGCGCCCTGAAGACGCGGCGGCTGCGCCAAGAGTCGGGATAACCGGACTCGGTGTATCACAAGGAAAAGAGACCAGTGATGCAGTGATCGCTGGCAACCTCATTACCGGATTTTCAACTGGAATTGATGTCAGGGGAAAGAGCGTTCTTGTGACGAACAACAAAATCAGCAACTTTGAAAACACAGGGATATTGGTTTATCAGTCTTCCGACGTAAAGGTAGACGGAAACCAAATTCAAAACGGACTGTCTGAAACAAGGCGCAGCATCGGTCTTCGCGCAGTGCTGTCAGATGACATCGCTTTTCTGAATAACTGTCTCATTCAAGTCGTTGACGGTGTGAACGTTTCCGGCGGAAATATGATCATTAAAGATAATCTCCTGAGAAAATTCAGCCGGGGCATTTGGATTGCTCAAGGGAACGCGGTGATTGAAGGGAATACACTGAATCCTGACGCGTTTGAAGCAGTGCCGGAATCATATTCTGTTTCCGTCACAAACAATGCCGGCGCCATCATCAAAAACAATACATTTAAAGAGTTTAAAAATTACCCCATTTACTGCTCCACAAGTGCAAAAACCTCAATTATCGGCAACCACTTAGAGAGATCTCCGCTTTTGGTCACCATCTATATCAGCGCCGGTGTGCATGAGATTTTTGATAATACCATTTCAGTCAACAGAACAGCCGGGAATCCGATTGTGATTTATCTCAATGGCTCTGCAGGCTCTATCATCTCAGGAAACACCATCAATAACCTCTCCGCGGGCACTGCGACAGCTATTCAAACAAACACGTCAACCAATTCCAAAATCATCGGCAACCGCATTTTTAAAGGGACTATCAACAAACACAGCAGTGATGCAATAGACGGCAATTTTATTGTCTGAAAAAAGCGCCCCCTCTAGGGGTTCTTTTTTTTCGATTTATAGATCACGTACATTTCTCTCACAAGTACTAACACAAAAAATAAAATCACGACCCATTCCGCAAATGTTGTCATCTTAAAGCTGGACATATTGTTATAAACGGCTTTTGTTAAACTGAACCCTTGAAGCATGTCCATCAATACAGAAATAGCTAATAAACAAATTAATATGACTCCGGTCACGCCCAATATCTTCATGCTTCATCATCCTCCGCTTTTAGTGTCTATCGTTGGCGGAGAAGTTATACCGCATCTAACCCTAATGCATAATCTCAATTTTAAAAGGAAGAATATGAGAAAACGACAAGGAAAGGTATTTGTGTATGCCTTTATTTTCTAAGCGAAAGAACAATACCGATTCAAAAGACAAGCAGAATACAGACGAAAGGAATCAGGAACAGCAGCAAGAAAAAGAAAGGCCGGTTCTCATTTCTCCAAGTTTGGCAAAGAATATAGCGGAAACGAAAAAGGAAGTCGGAAGCAGCTCTGACGTCATCATTCGCGAGATTAAAATCGGGGAGCAGGATCATGTCCACCTAGCTGTTATCTATATTGCTGGGCTGGTCGATAATAACACGATCCATGAGTCGTTAATTGACCCATTGGTACAGGATGAGTCTATCCAGAATACTCATGCGATCCAGCAAATTCTTGAAAAAACGCTCCCGCTGGGCGGGGTGAAAGCGGAAAAGAGCTGGGACAAGCTTTTTTCCGAGTTAATGCTCGGCAATGCGCTCATTTTTGCTGATGGCCATGATGAAGCTTTGATTTGCAGCACTCAAGGGGAGAGCAGCGCTCCATCCAAGAGCCGAGCACCCAGGTGTCATTCCGCGGCCCGCGCCAAGGGTTTACAGAGTCTCTGCAAACCAATATTTCCATGATCCGGCGATACATTAAAAATCCGAATTTATGGGTTGAAAAAATGAAAAAAGGTTCTGTTACGAATACGGATATCGCTCTCATGTACATTCAAGGAATATGCGATGAAAAGGTGCTGAAGGAAGTGAAACAGCGCCTGGAAAAAATAGATATTGACAGTATTTTGGAATCTGGATATATTGAGCAGCTGATTGAAGATGAAACCTTTACGACGTTTCCGACTATGTATCATACAGAACGCCCTGATGTTGTAGCGGGTAATCTGTTAGAAGGAAGATTCGCGATTATTGTGGACGGAACACCGTTTGTGCTTATTGCCCCAGCCTTATTTGTCCAGTTTTTTCAGTCTGTTGAGGATTATTATTCGCGTTTTGACATTGCGACAAGCATAAGAATTCTTCGTGTTTTAGTCTTTTTCATTTCGCTTGTGGCTCCGGCTGTATACGTGGCAGCCACGACGTTTCATCAAGAAATGATACCGACTCAGCTGTTAGTGGTCATTGCGGCCCAGCGGGAAATTGTCCCGTTTCCGGCTGTTGTGGAGGCGCTGACGATGGAGGTTGCTTTTGAGATTCTGAGGGAAGCGGGAGTCAGGCTGCCCCGGGTTGTTGGCTCGGCAGTGTCAATCGTAGGCGCGCTCGTAATCGGCCAGGCTGCCGTACAGGCTGGTATCGTCTCTCCGGCAATGGTGATTATCGTGGCACTCACCGCGATTGCGAGCTTCGCAACACCGGCGTTTGCAATGGCGATTTCAGCCCGGCTTATTCGGTTTATCTTTATTATTGCCTCAGCTGTTATGGGTTTTTACGGGCTGATTTTAGGGATCATTATGATGTTTGTCCACTTATGCAGTCTTCGTTCATTCGGCGTTCCATATATGTCGCCGCTTGCACCTTTTTCTTCACAAGGCGTAAAGGACGCGCTTTTCCGGGTTCCGTGGTGGGCCGATGAAAAAAGGCCGGAATCGGTCAGCAAGGAAGATAAGGTGCGGCAGGGGAAAGATCAACGCCCAGAGCCGGCCGCTTCACGAGGAATGGTGAACAAAGATTTGGAAGAAGGGGATCAGAATGGTACGTAAATGTCTATTAGCCGTTCTCATGCTTTTGAGCGTCATTGTGCTGCCCGGCTGCTGGGATAAGCGGGAGCTGACGGATCTTGCGATTATCTCGGCGATTGGCATCGATCGGACAAACGACAGCAACTACGTGCTGCATCTTCAAATTATCAATCCAGGAAATGTTGCCGGCGGCCTTCAGGGAGGCGGTGCTGGAGACAGGCCGCCTGTATCTGTCTATTCGATTGAAGGTAACAATATAACGGAAGCACTCAGAAAAGCCTCCATGAAGGTATCACGGCGGCTTTATTTTGCCCATACCAATCTAGTCGTGATCAATGAAAAGCTGGCAAAAGAAGAAGGTTTGGATTTTGTATTAGATAATCTTGACCGGGACACAGAATTCAGGACAACAGCAACATTCGTCGTTGCCCATAAAACAAAAGCAGAAAATATTGTGAAAATCTTGACGCCGATTGATAAAATTCCGTCAAATAAAGTCAATAAAACACTCGATTTCACGGAGGCACAATACGGGCGGGTGGTCAAAATCAATATTCAGGACGTTTTGAAAACACTTGCCGCCAACACTATGGCACCGGTCATCCCCGGATATATGATGATTGGTGACGATAAAAAAGGAGTCAGCATGGAAAACACGCAGGCGACTGACCCGAAAGCCATTCTTCAGGCAGATGGTTTGGCGGTTTTTGATAAGGCAGGATATTTAAAGTATTGGCTGGAAGATGATGAAAGCGTGGGGGCAGTCTGGCTTATGAATAAGATCCAGCATACGTTTATTAATGCTGACTGGGGCAAGACGAAGGATGCGGTCAGCTTGCAGGTTACCCATCAAGATACAAAGCTGGTACCGAAAATGCGGAACGGACGCCCGTACATCCATGTGAAAGTGTCGGTTGAAGGTATTATAGATGCTGTCAAATACCCTTTCCAATTGTCTGATCCCAAGGTGCTGGCCGCTATTGAAAAAGCGCTCAACAAAGAGCTTGAAAAGGAAATCAGCCATACTGTGAAAAAGATTAAGAAGAATAAAATAGATTTTATCGGTTTTGGTGACACGATATATAGAAAGTATCCGGAGCAGTGGGAGAAAATGAAGGACACTTGGGACAAAGAATATTTGCCGGAACTGCCCATCGATGTGAAGGCCGAGACGTATATCAGAAGGACGGGATTGCGAAACAATCCGATCAAACACCAGTTTAAAGATGATTAGGTCTGAAGAAAGGGGAAGTGACAGATGGAAAAAGCCAGAATAAGCATAAGGCAGTTGTTTGTCATGATTATCATTTTTGAACTGGGCAGCTCCTTATTGATTACACCGGGATCAATGGCGGGCAGGGATGCTTGGATAGCAGTTTTATTAGGCTGTGCGATCGGACTGTTTCTTTTCTATTTGTATCAAGGCATTTATCAATGTTATCCGAATTCTTCTCCGAAAGAATATATGGATGATATGCTGGGAACCAAGCTGAGCTGGCTGTTTTCATTTCTCTATATCTTGTACTTTGCCTATATTGCCGCAAGGGTGCTGCGTGACTTTGGAGAAATGCTGCTGACGTTTGCTTATCATGATACACCTATCATTATTGTAAATGCTTTATTAATGGTAGTAAGCATATATGCCGTAAGAAAAGGAATTGAAGTACTCGCACGCGCGGCCGAACTTCTTTTCGGGGCCATGTATTTACTGGGCGCGATCGGCCTTGTGCTGATTATTGTCTCAGGGACTATAGACCCGCACAATTTAAAGCCGGTTTTGGCAAACGGCATTTCTCCTGTCCTTCACTCTGTTTTCACACAGACCATGTACGTTCCATTTGGTGAAGTTGTTTTATTTGTGATGATTTTCCCTAACCTGAATGACAGAAAAGATGTGAAAAAAATGGGGATGATCGCCATGGCTATTAGCGGATTGATTGTGGCGCTCACCGTGGCGATTAATATTAGCGTGCTTGATGTTGATCTTACACTCAGATCCCAGTTTCCGCTTTTAAGCACGATCCAGACAATCAAGGTCGAAGAATTTTTAGACCGGCTCGATGTCTTTTTTATGCTGGCGCTGATCATCGGCGGCTTCTTTAAGGTCAGCCTCTACTTATATGCCACTGTGGTTGGGACATCTACGCTCTTTAAGGAAAAGAACCCCTCTCAATTGGCTTATCCGATGGGATTGGGCATCTTAATCCTTTCTATAACGATCGCGACTAACTTTTCGGAGCACTTGAATGAAGGCCTGAACGTGGTGCCGCTGTATATTCATTTGCCTTTTCAATTATTGTTTCCGCTCTTTCTGTTTATTGTGGCCGTTTGGAAAAAGAAACGAAGAGAGAAGTCAAAAGGGGAGGAAGCAAAAAAATGATAAAAAGAGCGGGGGGATGCGGCCGCCGCTCTTTTTATGTTCACTTCTATATAAAAGGGGGATATAGGGTGCGCCCCTGTCTGCACTGGCAGAGGCGCGTTTTGTTATACGACTGCGACGTTTTCCTTCACAGTAAAGCTTCCTCTTGAAAGTCTGATATTGATGTCTGACACTTTTGCAATTTGTTCATCGTGCGTCACCATAATGACGCATTTATCTTCCTTGTGCGCCAGATCCTGAAAGAGCCGTACGATCTCTTTTGATGTGTCCTCATCAAGGTTTCCGGTCGGTTCATCGGCTACGATAAGATCCGTGTCACAGCAGAAAGCCCTTGTAATTGATACCCGCTGCTGCTGTCCGCCGCTCAGTGTGAGCACTTTTTGCCGGGCTTGTTTTTCGTTGATGCCAACCTTCTGCAGCATGTCAAGCGCATATGATTCTTTGTTCTTTTCTTTAGAACCTGTGATTTCCATAGCGGTTGTGACGTTCTGCAAAGCCGTCATATACGGGAGCAGGTTGTACGCCTGAAAGACGATTGATACATATTGATTTCTGAAATTGGTTAAGCCGATTTTAGAAACCGCTTTTCCGTCGTAAAGGATGTTTCCTTCTTTTGGTGCGTCAAGTCCGCCTGCCAGAGACAGGAAAGTGGTTTTCCCCGTCCCTGATGTTCCGACGATTGTGTAGAATTTTCCTTTTTGAAAGCTGATGTTAATATCCTGAAACAATGGCTGGCTTTTGTCTTTATACCAGTAGCCGACTTGTTGAAATTGTAATAAGCTCATAGGTTCCGCCTCTTTCTATTCCTGTTTTGTCAATATCGTTTTCGGATGAAGCCGCAGTACTGAAATTGACGGCAGCAATGTTGCAATGATTGCGATTAGGATGCCGATCCCGCCCAGAATAAGCATGTCGTTCATAGAAACCGCGACGTTCAGTGAATCGATAACGTCTACGTTTGATGAACTGTGGCCGAACATTTTGCCGCCCATGCCGCCACCGCCGCCGGGCATTTGTCCGCTTGCGGTTTGCGTTGAATCGGTTGATGAACTGATTTGCTGGGATAAAAGCTGATTTCCAAGCTGATTCGCGACGAGATTTCCCGTCACAGATGCAAGGCCGATAGCGATAACGGCCACAATCAGAATCTCAGTCAAGAACTGTCCAATCAATTTCCATCGTTTTTCACCGATAGCCATTAACACGCCCATTTCGTATTTGCGCTCCCTGATTGACATCATGACAATCAGGCCAAGAATGACGGCGCCTGCCACTGATACAAGATACACCACGTTTTTAGAGAAAGAAGCCACATTTTCAATCGGTCCGACCATTTGCTGGTAAAGCTGATCGTTTGTATTCAGTGTGTACGTATCAAAGTCAATTGATGTTTTCTTCGCTGCTTTTACGAAAGCATCCATATTTTTCGCGTCGTCCATATAGTAAACAGCTGAGTCAATCGTATTTTTATAGTCGTCGCCTTTCAATGCCGCTGTTGCTGTGTAAGGCGTATAAAGCTTGTTATAAGGATTTAAGAAAGAGAAATTTTGGGCTTGGTCATCACCTGAAGATGTTGTTTTATAAATACCGACGATCTTCAGTTTTACTGTTGTATCCTCATCCGTTGCTGATTCAATTGTGATCGAATCGCCAACGCTTAAATCATTTTCTTCCGCTAATGTTTCGTTGATCACTGTTACTTTTTTGCCGACATCTGATTTTGTAATCGCGCGTCCGTCTGTGATTTTTGAATCCCCGTCAGAGAAATCATCAACTAATGCTGTGCTGATGACACCTTCAATAGAAAGATCGGCTTGAACCATTTGCGGTCCGCCTTGTCCGCCACCTTGGCTGTTTTTAGCGTTTGAGCTTGAACTGCTGGAGCTGGAATCACTTGAACTAGAGCTTTCAATCGCATCAAAGTTTCCTGCGTTGGCTGAAGCTGATGCGGTGTAATTGTAGCTCTTCACATGATCAAGCGCTGCAAGCTTATTCGCATCAGACACTTTGATCGGTGTTGATTCGAAGCTGCGCTTTTCACCGCTGTCCTGCTGTTTTTCCATTTGCTTTTGACGGTCAACCTGAAGTGTCACGCTTCCGCCAAGTTCCTGTCTGGCCAGTTCGCTTGACTTTTGTGCTGCCGACTGGATGGTGAGGCCTGATAGAACAAAGACACATATGACTGTAAACACAAATAATTGCAATAACGTTTTTCCCTTTTTAGCCTTCATATTCCAAAAGGCCCGTTTGATAAAGTTCATTTATGTTCCTCCGTATTGGTATTTTTATTGATAAGACCGCCTCTGGGGCGCCCGCTTGCTGATAAATTAATAGTAGTCCAAAGGTATGAAAAAAATATGAACAATCTATTTCTAGTTGATGAAATAAAAACTAACAATTGTGAAACGCAAAACCTTCTGTTTAAAATGGTGCTATTATATAAAAAAGCATCAAAACAACCGGAGGATATAATGAAAATATTAATGATAGAAGATAATGTTAGTGTTTGTACGATGACGGAGATGTTCTTTTTTAAGGAAGGTTTTGAAGCGGAATTCGTTCATGACGGATTAGAGGGATACCAGCGTTTTACGGAAGAAAATTGGGATCTGATTATTTTGGATATCATGCTTCCATCTATGGACGGCGTGACCATTTGCAGAAAAATAAGAGAGACAAGCACGGTGCCGATTATCATGCTGACTGCCAAAGACACTGAATCAGATCAGGTCATCGGTTTTGAGATGGGGGCGGATGATTATGTCACGAAGCCGTTCAGCCCGCTGACATTGGTTGCCCGCATCAAAGCCGTCATCAGAAGATACAAGGCGACAGGAAAAGCGGTTGTTGATGAAGATATGATCGAAACGGAATGCTTTACCATTAATAAGAAGACGAGAGAAGTATTATTAAACGGAGAGCCTGTAGAAAATCTCACGCCCAAGGAATTCGATCTGCTTTATTACCTTGTCCAAAATCCGCGGCAGGTGTTCTCCAGAGAACAGCTGCTTGAGCAGGTATGGGGCTATCAGTTTTATGGAGATGAGCGAACGGTTGACGTTCATATCAAACGGCTGCGGAAAAAGCTTGCCAGCGAGGACAAGCCTTTCCTGTATACTGTGTGGGGAGTAGGGTATAAATTTGATGAAGATTAAATATTTATATCAGCTGCTGCTAAGCCATATCAGCATTTTGATTTTAGCGTTTGTCATTATCATTTCTCTGTTTTCCCACTTTGTGAAGGAATTTGCCTATCAGAACAAAGTAGAGGAATTGACGTCATATGCGGTGCAGATTGCAAATGAATTCCAAGCCGGCCAGGTGGACATGCGCAGGCTCTATCCTTATCAGGACATGTTAAGCACAAGAAAGACGCAGTTTATCATCTTTAATGAAGAGCAACAGCCCTATTTTCTTCCTGAAGGCTTTCATCACCCACCAAGGGAACAGCTGAAGAAATCAGAATGGAATAAACTAAAAAAAGGGCAGACTGTCATGATCAGGGCAGATGGCCGTTTTGATGATGAAGTGTCACTTGTGGCGCAGCCTATATTTGTTCAGAACGAATTTAAAGGCGCCGTTCTGCTGATTTCTCCGATCAGCGGTGTTGAACAGATGGTCAATCAGGTCAACCTCTATATGTTTTACGCTGTGATCAGCACGCTTGTGATTACGATTCTCGTGAGTTGGCTTCTGTCCAAATTCCATGTCAAGCGGATTCAAAAGCTGAGAGAAGCGACAGATAAAGTGGCTTCCGGCGATTATGACATCCATTTGGAAAACAGCTACGGGGACGAAATCGGCGTTCTGGCGTCTGACTTTAATATCATGGCGAAAAAACTAAAGCAGTCAAGGGATGAAATTGAGCGCCTTGAGAAGCGGAGAAGGCAGTTTATCGCTGACGTGTCACATGAATTAAAAACACCGCTGACGACGATCAACGGTTTGGTTGAAGGGTTGAACAGCCATACGATTCCTGAGGATAAAAAGGATAAATGCTTCTCGCTGATCAGTGAGGAAACGAAGCGCATGCTGCGGCTCGTAAAAGAAAATCTGGATTATGAAAAAATCAGATCCCAGCAAATTACCTTGAACAAGCTAGACGTTCCTCTGATCGAGGTGTTTGAAATCGTGAAAGAGCACTTGCAGCAGCAGGCGGAAGAAAAACAAAACAAGCTGATGATCCAAGTAGAGGATCACGTCATCGTACATGCCGATTATGACCGGTTCATTCAAATTCTCGTCAACATTACGAAAAACAGCATCCAATTTACGCAAAACGGTGACATTTGGCTGCGCGGAATGGAAGGTTATAAAGAGACGATTATTGAAATTGAAGACACGGGTATCGGCATTCCAAAAGAGGATATTGAGCATATTTGGGAGCGATTCTATAAAGCAGATATTTCAAGAACGAACACAGCATACGGTGAATACGGACTCGGTCTCTCGATCGTAAGGCAGCTCGTTGAAATGCACCAGGGCACAGTAGAAATCAAGAGTGAAGAAGGGAAAGGCACAAAGTTCATCATCCGCCTTCCTTTAACGGCAAAACAGCAATAGCATACAGGGCGGCGCATCAACTGATGCATCCGCCTTTTTTGCACACCGCTTCGGTTTATTGCGTGCTCCCGAAAACAAAGATTGCGTGTTTTTCGGGTTGGGACGGTCTATAAACATGATAAAATATGACATAAACAGTTTTTGATGGGAGAGGGTGAAGGAATGAAGAGCGGGGTAATTCCTTCTTCAGCGGTCGGTCAAAAAATTAACGAGTGGTACAGATATATCCGGACATTCAGCGTGCCGGATGCCGAAGTGTTAAAAGCTGAAATCCAGCAGGAACTGAAACACATGCAGCATGATTCCAACTTGCTGCTTTATTATTCACTAATGGAATTCCGGCACCAGCTTATGCTGGATTATCTTGAGCCGTTAGAGAAATTAAATATCGAAGACCAGCCAAGCCTGTCTGAATTATCAAGAAACATTGACAGCAACCAGGCAGATCTCAAAGGGCTGCTCGACTATTACGTGAATTTTTTTCGCGGGATGTATGAATTTGATAAGCGGGAATTTATTTCTGCCATTACATACTATAAACAGGCGGAGAAAAAGCTCTCCTTTGTCGCAGACCATATTGAACGGGCTGAATTTTATTTTAAAATCGCGGAAGCTTATTATTATATGAAGCAAACGTATTTTTCATTGATTAATATAAAAAACGCCTATGAAATTTACGTGGAGCAGGAAACCTATAATGTGAGAATCATTCAGTGCCATTTCGTGTTCGGGGTCAACCTGATGGATGAAAGAAATTTCGAACAAGCCGCACGCCATTTCAAATTGGCGCTCAATATGGCCCAAGCAGAACAAAAAGCCCAGCTGGTTGGAAGAGCATACTACAATCTCGGGTTATGCTATTACAATCAAGACCTTCTAGACCCTGCCATTGATTACTTTGAAAAAGCGGTCTCCACATTTGAAAGCAGCAGGATCGTCAATTCTCTCCCGCAAGCCTATTTTTTAATCACCCTGATTTATTATAAACAGGGAAAACATGATAAAGCTTCGGAATATCACAAGCGGGGCTATGAATATGCTAAAGAAACAGACGATGCAGACTATGCCGTAAAATTCGAGTTTTTGCAATCCCTATATCAGGATCAGCCCAATGAAGAAGGAATCGAACGATGTTTCCAGTACTTAAAAAATAAAAATATGTACGCTGATATAGAGGATTTAGCCCTAGAAGTAGCAAAATATTACTATGAACAGAAATGGTTTAAACTGTCTGCTTCCTACTTTCTACAAGTTGAAGAGGCAAGAAAACAAATACAAAGGAGTGAAGGTTTGTATGAAATTGAAATCTAAGTTGTTTGTTATTTGTTTGGCCGCAGCCGCGATTTTTACAGCGGCTGGCGTTTCTGCTAATGCGGAAGCACTCGACTTTCATGTGACAGAAAGAGGAATGACGTAAGAACAAGCCCCTTCTCATTAGCGAGAAGGGGTTTTTCTTTTCAAAAAAACACCGCAGGACATAGTCTTGCGGTGCCGCCTTCATGGAGATTACGTTTATTTAGTAGCCTCCTACAAATGCAGTTCCCACAATGATCAAGAGGATAAATAACACAACAATCAAAGCGAAAGAAGTTCCGTAACCTGACATTTTGTGCACCTCCTTGCGAGATTGCTTCAGCATATACTGCAAAACTGTGGCGGACAGGGTTCCGCAGAGACGGTCAGCAGCTTAGTAGCCGCCAACAAACGCAGTCCCTACGATAATTAAAAGAATAAACAATACAACGATTAAAGCGAAAGAACTGATGCCGCCGTAACCGCCGCCGTTAGAGTATCCTGACATAAGGTTTCACCTCCCTATGAAGGATACTATAAGATATGCTGAACCGATCCATTTGGCAGGGATAATAGTGGACAAGAGAAAAAATGAAGAATTCGGCTATATGAAGGTGATATAAAAAATAGCGGGCGCTGCCGCCCGCTATTTATGTACGATTAAGAGATCAGCACGCCCGCGAAAAATTCCTGGTATAACGCTTGAACGGCTTTTCTTTCTTCGGCTTCTTTTACGCCAAACATCATGCTCACTTCAGAAGATCCCTGATTGATCATTTCGATATTCACCTGTGCCTCTGATAATGCTTTGGCGGCTCTTGCCGTTGTACCGACATTGTGGCGCATCGCTTCCCCTACAACCATAATTAGGGCGAGATGATGCTCGACGATGACTTCATCGGCATGCAAATCCTCTTCGATCCGTTTGATGACGCTGCGTTCAGTGGCTGCATCCATTTGCCCCTGCCGTAAAATGATTGTCATGTCATCGATTCCCGATGGAACATGCTCATACGTCAAACCATGCTCCTCCAGGATGTGAAGGGCTCTGCGGCCAAAACCGATTTCTCTGTTCATGAGATACTTGCTGATATAAATGCTGCAAAAACCGGTGTCGCTGGCAATGCCGACGACAGGCCCGTTTGTGTTATCCCGCTTGCTGACGACGCGGGTGCCTTCGGCTGAGGGGTTGTTCGTATTTTTGATCTGAACAGGAATCCCCGCTCTGAATGCCGGAATGAGCGCTTCATCATGAAACACTGAAAAACCCGCGTAGGACAGCTCCCGCATCTCTCTATATGTCAGCTCGCTGATTTCCTTTGGATTCTCAACGAAGGACGGATTGACAGAATACACAGCGTCTACGTCTGTAAAGTTTTCGTACAAATCGGCTTGTAGTCCGTTGGCAAGAATCGAACCGGTAATATCAGAACCGCTCCGTGAGAATGTGATCACATCGCCATCCTTGCTGAATCCGAAAAAACCGGGAAAAATGATGAGTCCGTCACGTTCCCGAAGACGATAGAGGTTTTGATAGGATTCAGGAAGAACTTGCGCGTTGCCGGGTTCATTTGTCACAAAGAGGCCAGCATCCTTCGGGTTTACATATTCCGCTTTGACGCCTTTATAACGGAAGTAAGCGGCGATCAACTTGGCATTGTTATCCTCTCCGCTGGCCTTGACTGCGTCAAGGTATTGCTCGGGATTGCTTTTATCTCCTTCTAAAAGCGTAAACAGATCATTTCTGATTTTTTCGATAATGCTTTGCCCCAGCTGAAGCTCATTGGCGATGAGAGCGTACCGTTCCACAACAGCTTCCGCCAGTTCAGGTGCGCTGCCTGATGCCAAATATTGTTCTGCACATGCGATTAAGAGATCAGTCACTTTCGTATCCTCGGCATAGCGTTTTCCCGGAGCTGAGACGACTACAGCTTTCCGTGCCGGGTCTGAGGTAACGATGTGAAACACCTTGTCAAGCTGGGCGCCTGAAGCAAGTGAGCTGCCTCCGAATTTAACGACCTTCATGTTTACATCTCCTAATGTTTAAAATTTTCACACAAATTTAGTATTTATTATCTCTCTTTCAGTACTGTAAATCAAGGGGGAATTTCTATCCGGGGAGAACATTTGTATTTTCCACGAGGAATAATGTCAGGTTTGCTGACCGTATACCTGCGTTATAAAGATAAATATGGTAAACAGCCTAACGTTTTGGGATGGAAAATGGTTAGAATGATTAGTAAAATGGATAAATGACTAGGTTAATATTTTTAAAGAATATTGACTAACCCTAGAAAAATGGTAATATGTAAATGATAATGATAATCAATTACTATATGGCCATATTGTTTTGAGTCCTTGCGGAGTAGGAGATACGTTCTTTTTGCTGTAAGGATGTAAGGAGGCAGCATGAAGCTACGTTACTTATTTATTCTACTTATCATATTAGCAGTCACATCTGTATTTATCGGTGTAGAAGATCTGTCGCCGCTTGATCTCTTCGATTTAAGCAAACAAGAGGCGTCAACGCTGTTTGCAAGCCGTTTGCCGCGATTGATCAGCATTGTCATCGCGGGATTAAGCATGAGCATCTGCGGTTTGATTATGCAGCAGATCAGCAGAAACAAATTCGTGTCACCGACGACGGCGGGCACGATGGATTGGGCGAGGCTCGGCATTTTAATTTCCTTGCTGCTGTTTACATCCGCCAGTCCTTTAATCAAAATGCTGGTCGCGTTTGTCTTTGCCCTTGCAGGAAATTTTCTGTTTATGAAAATCCTTGAAAGAATCAAGTTTAACGATACCATCTTTATTCCGCTTGTCGGTTTAATGCTCGGGAATATCGTCAGTTCAATCGCGACATTTATCGCATATAAATATGACTTGATCCAGAATGTGTCATCATGGCTGCAGGGAGACTTCTCTTTAGTCGTGAAAGGAAGATACGAGCTTCTTTATCTGAGTATTCCGCTCGTGATCATTGCCTATGTGTATGCGGATAAATTCACATTGGCCGGTATGGGTGAAAGCTTTTCTGTCAACCTCGGCCTGAAGTACAAACGGGTTGTGAACATCGGGCTCATTATCGTGTCCCTGATCACGTCCCTTGTTATTTTGACTGTCGGTATGCTGCCGTTTCTCGGTTTAATCATCCCGAATATTGTATCGATTTACAGAGGAGACAATCTGAAGAGCAGCCTGCCGCATACTGCGCTGTTGGGAGCGGTTTTTGTGCTGTTTTGCGATATACTGGGCAGAATCATTATCTTCCCTTATGAAATCTCGATTGGCCTGATGGTCGGAATCATCGGCAGCGGCATTTTCCTGTTTATGCTGTTAAGGAGAAAAGCCTATGCGTAACCAGATGAAAATAGCTTTGCTCGTTGTTTTAGCCATTGTATGTATAGGCTTGTTTTTGTTTTATGACTTAGGCAATTGGGATTACACCCTGCCGAGACGAATCAAAAAAGTCGCTGCCATTGTGCTGACGGGGGGAGCGATTGCGTTTTCGACCATGATCTTTCAAACGATTACGAACAACCGCATCCTGACGCCGAGCATTTTGGGCCTTGATTCTCTCTACATGCTGATTCAGACTGGCATTATCTTTTTGTTCGGTTCTGCGAATATGGTCATCATGAATAAAAACATCAACTTTATCATCTCTGTTCTGCTGATGATACTGTTTTCTCTTGTTTTGTATCAGATCATGTTCAAGGGTGAGGGGAGAAATATCTTTTTCCTTCTGCTTATCGGAATCGTGTTTGGCACGCTGTTCAGCAGCCTGTCTTCTTTTATGCAGATGCTGATTGATCCGAACGAGTTCCAAGTTGTGCAGGACAAGATGTTTGCCAGCTTTAACAATATCAATACGGATTTGTTATGGCTCGCGTTCATCATCTTCCTGCTGACAGGCGTTTATGTCTGGCGTTTTACAAAATTTTTCGATGTGCTGTCGCTCGGACGCGAGCACGCCGTGAATTTGGGCATTGACTACGACAAAGTGGTGAAGCAGATGCTGATCGTGGTTGCGATTTTGGTTTCTGTTTCAACAGCGCTAGTCGGGCCGATTATGTTTTTAGGCCTTCTGGTCGTCAACCTGGCGAGAGAATTCCTGAAAACATATAAGCATTCATACTTAATCGCAGGCTCCGTTTTCATCAGCATCATTGCGCTGGTCGGAGGGCAGTTTGTGGTTGAGAAAGTGTTTACCTTCTCAACGACGCTGAGCGTCATTATTAATTTTGCCGGCGGGATTTATTTTATCTACTTGCTGTTAAAGGAGAATAAATCATGGTAGAGGTCAGAAATGTAAGCAAACAATATGGCGGGAAAGTTGTTCTTGAAAAGACGTCAGTCACGATTCAAAAGGGCAAAATCACCTCGTTTATCGGTCCTAACGGCGCCGGCAAAAGTACGCTGCTGTCTATCATGAGCCGCCTGATCAAAAAGGATTCCGGCGAGATTTACATAGACGGACAAGAGATTGGAGCATGTGACAGCAAAGAGCTTGCCAAGAAAATGAGCATTTTGAAACAGGCGAACCAAATCAATATCAGGCTCACGATCAAAGACCTTGTCAGTTTTGGCAGGTTTCCGTACTCACAGGGCCGGCTGACAGAGGAAGACTGGGTTCATATCAACCAAGCGCTTAGCTATATGAAGCTGGAAGACATTCAAGACAAATACTTGGATCAGCTGAGCGGCGGACAGTGCCAAAGGGCATTTATCGCCATGGTCATTGCCCAGGACACAGATTATATCTTTCTGGATGAGCCGCTGAACAATCTGGATATGAAACACTCAGTTGAAATTATGAAACTGCTGAAACGGCTGGTAGAGGAGCTTGGAAAAACGATCGTCATCGTTATTCACGATATCAATTTTGCTTCAGTCTATTCTGACCATATCGTCGCTTTGAAAAACGGCCGAATCGTTAAAGAAGGACCGCCTGAAGAAATGATAGAAACGTCAGTGCTTGAGGAAATCTACGATATGACCATCCCGATTCAGACGATTGATAATCAAAGAATAGGTGTCTATTTTTCTTAATATATAGAAGAGGTGAAGAGCATGAAAAAGTTCGCATTACTATTCATCGCTTTGGTGACGGCAGTTGTGATTTCTGCATGCGGAAACCAAAGCACAAGCAGCAAAGGTTCTGATTCTAAGGAAGAACAAATCACTGTGAAACACCAGCTGGACAAAAACGGAACAAAAGTACCGAAGAGCCCTAAAAAAGTTGTCGTATTTGACTTTGGAAGCTTAGATACATTAGATAAACTTGGACTTGATGATAAAGTAGCGGGACTGCCGAAACAAGCCCTTCCTAAATATCTGTCCAAATTCAAGGATGACAAATATGCTGACGTCGGAAGCTTAAAAGAGCCAGACTTCGAGAAAGTGGCAGATTTAGACCCTGACTTGATCATTATCTCAGGGAGACAATCTGAGTCTTACAAAGAATTCTCTGAAATTGCGCCGACAATTTACCTTGGCGTAGACACAGCGAAGTATATGGAATCATTTAAGTCTGACGCAGAAACAATCGGTAAGATCTTCGATAAAGAAGATGAAGTGAAGGATGAACTCTCAAAAATCGATCATTCAATCGCAGATGTAAAGAAAACGGCTGAAAAGCTTAACAAAAACGGTCTCGTCATCATGGCGAACGACGGGAAGATCAGCGCATTCGGTCCTAAATCAAGATACGGCCTGATCCATGACGTGTTCGGCGTGACACCGGCTGATAAAAACATCAAAGCGTCTACTCACGGACAAAGCGTTTCTTACGAGTACATTTCAAAAACAAACCCGGATTACCTGTTTGTCATTGACCGCGGTACAGCGATCGGTGAAACATCATCTACTAAACAAGTCGTTGAAAATGATTATGTGAAGAATGTAAACGCAGTGAAAAATGATCATGTCGTCTACCTTGATTCTGCTACTTGGTACTTATCAGGAGGCGGTCTTGAGTCTATGGCACAAATGATCAAAGAAGTGAAAGACGGTTTAGAAAAGTAAAACCAAAAAGAGCCTCCGCTAAATAGCGGGGCTCTTTTTTTGTTAATCAGCGTGCCGGCTGCTGTTCGGCAGGGCGCTGAGGTTTCTTTAATGTGAATGAGAGAAGGAAGCCGACAAGTGCAATGACGGCAGCCACAATAAAAGCGGCGTTCATGCCGTGCAGGGCGGCGTGCTTTACATTTGTCGTGCCTGCATGTGCCGCCTGGTTGCTCATCACGGAAACCAATAGTGCGGTTCCGATCGAGCCGCCGACTTGGCGAATCGTGTTGTTCATCGCAGTTCCGTGCGGAATCAAGTGGCGCGGCAGCGCATTGATTCCGGCTGTTGTCACCGGCATCATGATCATGGCGGTGCCTAAGAGACGAACGGTGTATAAAACGACAATCCAAGCGAGTGACGTATGGTCAGTCAGCTGCATAAACGGCAGAGATGTCAGGAAGATGATGCAGAAACCGGCAATCGCCAGCCCTCTTCCGCCGACACGGTCAAAAATTCTGCCGATAATCGGCGACATAAAGCCCATCACAACGGCTCCCGGCAGGAGCATAAGCCCTGTATCAAAAGCTGTGACGTCTCTGACATTTTGTGTATAAAGCGGCAGGATGGTTTCCGTACCGATCAATAATGCAAAGACGAGGGTTCCCAGCAGTGTTGTTAAGCTGAAAACGCCAAACGTGAAGACGCGGAATTCCAGCATCGGTTTTTCAAGCTTCATTTGTCTTATGATAAACAAGAGCAGCGCGATGACACCCACCAGCAGTGAAATCAAGACGGTTGAACTGGACCAGCCGTAAGAGCCGACGCTTGAGAATCCGTACAGAAGGCCGCCGAATCCAAATGTTGAAAGGATGACTGATAAAATATCAATCTGTGTTTTTCTTAAAGTCGTCACGTTTTTCATCAGGATGCTGGCAAGAATCAAATCAATCACAGCAAACGGAAGAATAATATAAAACAATGATCTCCAAGAGAAAGCTTCGACAGCCCATCCGGAAAGAGTCGGTCCGATCGCAGGCGCGAATGAGATGACCAATCCGACCATACCCATAGCCTGGCCGCGCTTTTCAATCGGAAAGATTGTCAGGAATACAGTCTGCATGAGCGGCATCATAATGCCGGCTCCGGCCGCTTGAATGATACGAGCTGTCAGCAGAACCGGGAAGTTCGGCGCGAACGCTCCGACGACTGTTCCGACAGTGAAAATGCTCATTGCTGTGATGAGCAGCGCCCGGCTTGTGAATTTCTCAATTAAAAACGCGGTAATCGGAATTAAAATCCCGTTGGTTAACATAAATGATGTTGTCAGCCATTGTGCTTGGTTGGCATCGACATTGAAATCCCTCATGATATGGGGAAGTGCGGTAATCAACAATGTCTGGTTCAAAATCGCCACAAACGCTCCGGCTAACAAAATGCCGACAATGACAGAACGGTTAAAAGGTTTTTGTTCAATACTTGTGTTCAATACATATCCCTTCTTTTCTCTAAGTAATTAACAGTGTTTTTAACATGGAAACGGGCTGTGTTAAAACACCGGTTTGTTCCAGATAAACAATCAGTGATTTGAGTAAAAAAGCGCGGGGTTCTTCCTTCTTCGCTTCTTCCTCCAGCATAGCGGCTGCGGATGTCAGTTCATCTACGTCATAGTCCGCGGCGGACAGGGAAGAGATGCCTTTATGTAATTCCTTCAGGCTTTCCGATAATAGGACTGATTTATCCTTTGGCTTGTAGGAGGATGCTGATTGAATATAAAGCTCGATGGCTTCGGGCGGAAGAAGAGACTGGCGGGTTTCCCTGTTTTTGATAATCTGATTGAGGGTGCTGATGATAAACTCTGCGATCGGGTCAAGCTCAAGCGGTTTTTCCTCGATTTTGATCAGCATTAAAAACTCACGCATCATGCCGTGAAGAATGATGACCAAATCCCACACAAACGGGAGAATGGTTTCTCCATACGCCTGGATCAGCGAATCGCGGTGCCAGCAGATAATCGTCGATCTGGTCTGATGGATATGCTGTTTGACCCGGTCATTATGCAGCTTGGGGTTTCCGTAGGTCAGCATATTGAAAAACTGCTGATTCCGCCTGAAGCCCTCCAGTTCCATTTTGACCTTTTGCGTCAAACGCTCCTCCGGTGTAAGTGCGGTATTTTCCTGAAGTCTTGAGGCTGCGGCCACCATTTGCTTCTGGTTAAATGACAGCAGCTCCAAAAGCAGATCTTCTTTAGATTGGAACAGCTTATATATCGAAGCTTTTGACATCTTACATTCTTCTGCGATCGCCTGCATGGAAACCGACGTAAAATCCTTTTCCGAAAAAAGCTTTCGCGCGGCTAACAAGATATCTGTTTTTTTATCAAGCATCTCATGGCTTCCTTCTTTCTTGAACATTAGAAAACCCATTGGTTCACAGAAAACCAATGAGTAACTATGAAAAAATTTTACCAAATAAACAAAATAAAAGTCAATGGATTTTAACCGGGTAAATGAAAGGCCTGCCGGAAAATCCGACAGGCCGAATAAGAGCTTATTTTTCAACTTTAAATCCTTGTTTTTCAAGCATTTCACGGATGTGCGGATAGTACAGGCGCTCATAGTAGGAAGCGATGCTCTGTGACCAATTTCTTGTTTCTTTTCCGTTTGTCCGTTTATTCATGTATTCAGACATCTGTTCGTCGTATGCCTGAATGTGAGACGTCAGCTCATCCTGATTCAAATAAGTTTCCTGATGATTGACAGCTTCCTGCGGCAAGCGCGGTTTTTTCGCTGAACGGTCGGCAGGATGCCCAATGACAAGGCCGGATAAAGGGAACACGTATTTTGGAAGGCCAAGCAGTTCGATCAGCTCTTGAGGATTTCCGCGAACCGCACCGATCGGAACTGTGCCAAGTCCGAGTGACTCCGCCGCTGCTGTTGCTGTGCCGAGGGCAATACCAGCGTCTACTGCGCCGACAAGAACAGATTCCAATCCATTTGTGATTTCCATTTTGAAATCATGCAGATCTTCAAGCGCAATTTTGGCCCGATTGAAATCTGCGCAGAACAGCAGGAAAACAGGAGCTTGATCGATCCATGGCTGGCCGCCTGCCAGCTCGGAGATTTTCTTTTTGCGCTCTTTATCCTGGACTGTGATCACAGTCACTTGCTGTCCGTTGATAGAAGAAGGGGCTGATTGCACCGCTTCAATGATTTGGTCCAATTGCTCCTGAGCTACAGGCTCATCTGTGTAGCTGCGAATCGAGCGGTGGTCTGTTAAAGATTTAATCACTTCATTCATATGAGACACCCTTCCTTTACTCGCTAAGCTCTGTGCGGACAACATCAAGAGGAGCGCTCAGCAGTTCTTTTCCTTTTGCAACAAACCCTTGGAAATGCGCAGTTTCGTTATGGAATTTCATTGCCGCTTCATCTTTCCATTTTTCAAGCATGACAAATGTATTTTCTTCGCCTACTTTTTCAAATAGGTCGTATTGCACGTTGCCTTCCTCAGCTCTTGAATGCTGAACAAGTGATTGAGCCTCGCTCAAAAATTCCTCGCGTTTTTCTGGTTTTACTTTGATGTAAGCTTGTAATACGATCATTTAAATCTCCTCCGTTGTTATGCGAATTTATTGTTCGAATTTCATCGAACTAAATGTAACATGTATTCTAATTGAGGTAAAGGAAAAACCCTTAAATAGTAAAATTGTCATTCTAATTGTTGTGTGATACATTTGTGTCATGAACATTCCAAACCATCCAGAAACAGAAACATTGCAGCTGACAAAGGTTCTTCATGCACTTAGTGATCCGCTTCGTTTAGAGCTCGTCAAGCAATTAGCTGAAGCAAAAGAAAAAACGTGCAGCACCTGTGCAGATGTGCAGGTTGCCAAATCGACTTTGTCGCATCATTTTAAAGTTTTGAGAGAATCGGGCATCGCTCAAGTTCGGATAGAAGGAAAGCGCCGGTATTATTCGCTTCGCGCTGAAGACCTTGAAAAGGCATTTCCGGGCCTGCTTGAAGCCGTGCTGAATGTAGACCAGGACCGCTGGTGAATCAATCCCCTGTAACGGGGATTTTTTTATGTCCGTAAACCGCTTTGAAAAGCCGCTGCACACCCTCCTGAATATCTTCTTCCTTCAGCCGTGCAAAGCCGATAATGAGAGCTGGCCTGCCCGTTTGCCGCTTGTTTTCCTTCAAGTTAAATCGGCTCATTCCGAATATTTCAAGCTGCAGCCCGGCAGCATGTGACAGGATGTCTTGTTCGGTGCGCCTGGTATCAAATTCGGTAACAAAATGCAGCCCCGCATTTGCCCCTTTTACGGTAACCTCTCCGTTGAACTCTGCTTCTAAAGCGGTGATCAGGCGTTCTCTCTTTTCTTTATAATGCTGCTTCATTTTTTTTATATGCTTCTGATATTCACCAGACTCGATAAATTCCTGCAGGGTGAGCTGCGTGAGTGACGAGCAAGTCTGCAGATCATAGCCCCGCTGTTTGTATGTCCTCAACAGCTCAGGTGGCAACACCATATAGCTGATCCGCAAGCCGGGGAGAAGGGACTTTGAAAAGGTTCCCATATAGATGACATTTTGAAAACGGTCGAGGCTTTGCAGCGCCGGAATACTGTCTACATCATATGTGAATTCACTATCATAATCGTCCTCAATGATATATCTGCGCGGATCCTTGGCTGCCCAGTTCAGCAGCTGAATTCTTCTGGATACAGGCATAATCGTTCCGGACGGAAACTGATGCGACGGGGTGGTCACCAGCACATCTGGCTGCTGTCTGGTGATTTCAGCAATCGACATGCCCTTTTCATCCAGCATGATCGTCTTGACTTGTTTTCCGGCACTCTTCAAAAGCTGATACATGCGCCTGTAGCCAGGCTCCTCCATCGCATACATGGCTTCCTTGGGTAAAAGCTCAGTCAACAGCTGCATGAGCACCTGTGTGCCTGCCCCTATGATCATTTGTTCTGGCCTGCATTTTACACCCCTCGTCAGGGAAATGAGCCTCGTAATGGCCGCTCTCACTTCATATATCCCTTGCGGATGTGACATGTCGCCGAGCGTGCGGTATGAGCGGGAGGCCGCTTTTTGCTCGCAGCGGAACCAGCTTTTGATCGGAAAATGGTCTGTATCGGAACTCATGTGTGAAAACGATATCCAATCGCTCTGGTCGATGTGAATCTCTTTTAGGTCATCCGGCAGTGCAAATGGAGGGTGCTCCTCGGCGGAAAACATGTCTAGTTCCTCCACGAAGAAACCCTTTCGTTCAATGGCGTACAAATACCCCTCAGCCAGCAGCTGCTGATAGGCTGAATTCACTGAATTTACGCTGACCTTGAGATTTTCAGCCAGCTCCCGCTTGGAGGGAACCTTCGAGTGCGGCAGCAGATTGCGGCTGAGGATTTCTTTTTTCAGCTTTTGATAAATTTGCTGATAGATATAATCGGCTTGTTCTGAACGATCGAGTGTAATCGTGATATCCATTTGTATTTTCTCCTTCTGATACCATCAAAAAGTTATAATTGGTACTTTTCATCATACCAAAGAGAAGTCAGAATGATAAGAAAATACCGACAGGGGGATATTCACATGAGTCAAACAACAGCAAGCATCACAACTGCACAATGGCAGCAAAAACGGGATCAATTTGTGTCAAAAGGTGTGAGCAACGGCAACCGCAGTCTGGCGGTCAAAGGAGAAGGGGCCGAGCTGTACGATCTGGACGGCCGGAGATTTATTGATTTTGCAGGCGCCATCGGCACGTTAAATGTCGGACACTCGCATCCGAAGGTGGTTGAGGCTGTGAAGCGGCAGGCGGAGGAGCTGATTCATCCTGGCTTTAATGTCATGATGTACCCGACTTATATCGAGTTAGCCGAAAAACTGTGTGGCATTGCACCGGGCAGCCATGAGAAAAAAGCGATTTTTCTTAACTCAGGGGCAGAAGCGGTCGAAAACGCTGTGAAAATCGCCAGAAAGTATACAAAGCGCCAAGGCGTTGTCTCGTTTACACGCGGGTTTCACGGGCGCACGAATATGACGATGAGCATGACAAGCAAGGTAAAACCTTATAAATTCGGTTTCGGGCCTTTTGCGCCAGAGGTTTATCAAGCGCCGTTCCCTTATTATTATCAGAAGCCGGCCGGCATGAGTGATGAAAGCTATGACGATATGGTTATTCAAGCATTCAATGATTTCTTTATCGCTTCAGTGGCGCCTGAAACGGTGGCGTGTGTCGTGATGGAGCCAGTGCAGGGAGAAGGCGGGTTTATTATTCCTTCGAAACGGTTCGTACAGCACGTCGCTTCATTCTGCAAAGAACACGGCATTGTTTTTGTTGCTGATGAAATCCAAACTGGCTTTGCCAGAACTGGCACTTATTTCGCAATTGAGCACTTTGATGTAGTGCCCGATCTGATCACGGTTTCTAAATCGCTTGCGGCAGGCCTGCCATTAAGCGGCGTGATCGGGCGTTCGGAAATGCTTGATGCGGCAGCGCCAGGGGAGCTGGGCGGCACGTATGCCGGCAGCCCGCTCGGCTGCGCGGCGGCTTTGGCAGTCTTGGATATTATCGAAGAAGAAGGACTGAATGAGCGATCTGAAGAAATTGGCAAAATCATTGAAGATAGGGCGTATGAGTGGAAAAAAGAATTCCCGTTCATCGGTGACATCCGCAGACTCGGGGCGATGGCCGCAATCGAAATCGTCAAGGATCCAGACACGCGTGAGCCTGATAAAGCAAAAGCAGCAGCGATCGCGGCCTATGCGAATCAAAACGGATTACTTTTGCTGACAGCGGGAATTAACGGTAATATCATCCGCTTTTTGACACCGCTCGTCATCTCAGACAGCCTTTTAAATGAAGGGCTCAGCATCTTGGAGGCGGGCCTGCGAGCTTAATCATTGGAAAGAAAACGGCTGGGTCTGCTATCATTTTAAGTAATCATGAAAAGAAAGGAATGTTCAATATGCCAGATCAATTAACGGTCTACAACCCGGCTACGGGCGAGGAGATCAAAACGATTCCTCAGCAATCAGCCACAGAGGTAGAAGAAGCCATTGAACGTTCACATCAAGCGTTTAAAACGTGGTCTAAAACATCAGCGAACGAAAGAGCGTCTCTTTTGAAAAAATGGTATGAGCTGATTGTTGAACATAAAGAAGAGCTTGCAGATTTAATTACAAAGGAAAACGGAAAACCATACAAGGAAGCAGTCGGCGAGGTACTTTACGGCGCAGGCTATATCGAATGGTTCGCAGAGGAAGCGAAGCGTGTGTACGGAAGAACGGTCCCGGCCCCGACAACGGGTAAACGAATTGTTGTCACACGCCAGCCGGTCGGCCCCGTTGCTGCTATCACGCCCTGGAATTTCCCGAATGCGATGATTACACGCAAAGCGGCGCCTGCTCTTGCCGCTGGCTGTACATTTATCATCAAGCCGGCGCCGGACACACCGCTGTCTGCTTATGAACTAGCACGCCTCGCATATGAAGCGGGCATTCCGAAGGATGTTCTTCAGGTTGTAATCGGCGATGGAGAAGAAATCGGAAATGTGTTCACAAGCAGTCCGAAAATCCGCAAAATCACGTTCACAGGCTCAACACCTGTAGGGAAAATCCTTATGAAAAACAGCGCGGACACCGTGAAGCACGTCTCAATGGAACTCGGCGGACACGCCCCGCTGATCGTAGATGAAGATGCAGACATTGAC
Organism: Bacillus sp. FJAT-14266; assembly: GCF_001719225.1. Lineage (NCBI taxonomy): Bacteria > Bacillati > Bacillota > Bacilli > Caryophanales > Bacillaceae > Bacillus > Bacillus sp. FJAT-14266. Next base: position 3,828,975 of record NZ_CP017072.1, on the reverse strand, counting down.
CTTGCCGTTGAACAGGCGATGGCGTCCAAATACCGAAACGCCGGCCAAACCTGCGTATGTGCCAACCGCCTGATCGTTCATGAATCCATCAAGGATGAATTTGCTGCGAAACTGAGCGAGCAAGTGTCTAAGCTGAAAGTCGGAAATGGACTTGAGGAAGGCGTTAATGTCGGACCGATCATCAATAAACGAGGCTTCGAAAAAATCGTCAGCCAAATAGATGATGCGGTTGAAAAAGGCGCGAAAGTGATTGCTGGGGGCACATATGACCGAAACGATGACAAAGGGTGCTACTTTGTGAATCCGACAGTGCTCACCGATGTCGATACGTCCATGAATATCATGCATGAGGAAACATTCGGCCCGGTCGCCCCGATCGTCACGTTTTCTGATATTGATGAAGCGATTCAGCTTGCCAACGATACACCGTATGGCTTGGCTGCTTACTTCTTCACAGAAAACTACCGCCGCGGCATCTATATTTCCGAGAATCTAGAGTATGGCATTATCGGCTGGAATGACGGCGGACCGTCAGCGGTTCAAGCGCCATTCGGCGGAATGAAAGAAAGCGGCATTGGCCGTGAAGGCGGTTCAGAAGGTATCGAGCCGTACCTTGAAACAAAATATTTGTCCATCGGTTTATAAAAGAATGCACGCTCCTGAGAGCTGCCGGATTTTCCGGCAGCTCTTTTTGTGTTCCGGCGAATAATCACAACAATTCCAGCCAAAATAACAGCAAATACATTTTGAAAGAAGGTTCCCCAACAATGGATTTATTATTGGCTCTTCTCCCGGCTTTGTTTTGGGGGAGCATTGTTCTCTTCAATGTGAAATTAGGCGGCGGGCCGTACAGCCAGACACTGGGAACGACGATCGGGGCACTCATTGTTTCTATCGTTATTTACTTTTTTGTTCAGCCCGTTCTGTCACTTCGTATTTTTATTGTTGGAATCGTATCCGGCCTATTTTGGTCACTTGGACAGGCCAACCAGCTGAAAAGCATTCAATTGATGGGCGTGTCGAAAACAATGCCGATTTCCACAGGAATGCAGCTCGTTTCCACCTCGCTGTTCGGTGTGATCGTGTTCCGCGAATGGTCAACACCGATTGCGATTACGCTTGGCGTTCTCGCTTTGATCTTTATCATTGTAGGAATCATTCTCACGTCCTTGGAAGATAAGAATGATAAAAAAGAGGGCGAGCCAAGCAATTTGAAAAAGGGCATTTTGATTCTCCTTGTTTCGACTCTTGGTTATTTGGTTTATGTAGTCGTGGCTAGATTATTCAATGTGTCCGGCTGGTCCGCGCTGCTGCCACAGGCAATTGGTATGGTGGTCGGGGGGTTAGTTTTAACCTATAGACACAAACCCTTTAACAAGTATGCGATCAGAAATATTCTCCCAGGGTTAATCTGGGCAGGCGGAAATATGTTTTTGTTTATTTCTCAGCCGCGAGTCGGCGTTGCAACGAGCTTTTCCCTTTCACAAATGGGAATTGTCATTTCTACGCTCGGCGGTATTTTCATCCTGCGTGAAAAGAAAACGAAACGCCAGCTAATAGCAATTGCGATCGGGATTATCCTGATTATTGCCGCCGCCGTATTCTTAGGAATCGCCAAAACAAATTCATAACAAATGGAGGAGGATGTATATGTATCCGGATTTAAAAGGAAAAGTCGTCGCTATTACAGGAGCTGCTTCAGGGCTCGGAAAGGCGATGGCCATTCGCTTCGGCAAGGAGCAGGCAAAAGTGGTTATCAACTATTATAGTAATAAACAAGATCCAAACGAGGTAAAAGAAGAGGTCATCAAGGCGGGCGGTGAAGCTGTTGTCGTCCAAGGAGATGTCACGAAAGAGGAAGATGTAAAAAATATCGTGCAAACGGCAATTAAGGAGTTCGGCACACTCGATATTATGATTAATAATGCCGGTCTTGAAAATCCTGTACCATCTCACGAAATGCCGCTCAAGGATTGGGATAAAGTCATCGGCACGAACTTAACGGGTGCCTTTTTAGGAAGCCGTGAAGCGATTAAATATTTCGTAGAAAACGATATCAAGGGAAATGTCATTAACATGTCCAGTGTGCACGAAGTGATTCCTTGGCCGTTATTTGTCCACTATGCGGCAAGTAAAGGCGGGATAAAGCTGATGACAGAAACATTAGCGTTGGAATACGCGCCGAAGGGCATTCGCGTCAATAATATTGGGCCAGGTGCGATCAACACGCCAATCAATGCTGAAAAATTCGCTGACCCTAAACAGAAAGCTGATGTAGAAAGCATGATTCCAATGGGATATATCGGCGAACCGGAGGAGATCGCCGCAGTAGCAGCCTGGCTTGCTTCGAAGGAAGCCAGCTACGTCACAGGCATCACGTTATTCGCGGACGGTGGTATGACACAATATCCTTCATTCCAGGCAGGACGCGGTTAAACAAAAAAAGCGACCCAGACATCACATCTGGATCGCTTTTTTATTACGCACGCTTTTTCTTAACAAGTGCTGCTACAGATAAAATAATAGCAGCCGCAGACAGCACAATCGCTGTAATGTCTAGAGCTGAAGAACCTGAGTTTTCGGAATCGTCTTCTGTTTTCGTGGCGCCGTGCTCATCTGTCACTTGTTTTGCAGACGTGATGTTTGTAATGGAATGAGGTGTATCGGCATCCTCGTCACCTGTCCACTCAACAATGCTGCCGTCTTTGTAATATTGGTAAGCGTCCCAAGCGGCTTCCTCCGCTTTGTCAGGGTTTTTGGCAACAAAGGTAAACTGCTGGAACTGGCCTTCCTGAATGCCTCCGTCAGTCGCTTCCCACGTCACGGACACTGATTTGTCATCATGTTTTTGAGTGGAAACCTTCCAGCCCGGAATTGGCTCATATTGCTGGAATTCAACATCCTTCGGCATTTTGAGGACAACCTTCGTTGTCGGCAGATTTTTCTCAGAAGGGACCTTCATTGTATACGTTTCCCAAGAGCCTGCAGCAGACTCAGCCGGTTTTACAGAAACGTGCGCGCTGGCAGGGGCCGTAAAGAATAAGAGGGAGCCGACAATAGCCGGACATAGTGTCAATGCGATTTTTTTCAACAACGTAAACACTCCTTAATTGGTCTTTGTAAACATGATATTGATTTCGTTAAAGTCGCCGGTCAGGCCGTGGACTTTGATCTTCCAGTTTCCTTTTTCATTAATCGACAGGTTTTGATCTTGGAAGACGCCTTTTGTTTTTTCTTTTAATGTAAAGGTGCTTTTGTTTTCGCTGCCTGACAGGCCTGTTTTATAAACGGTTAACGTGATTTGCTGGATGTTTTTCACGGGATCTCCGTTATGGTCGGTGACCCGCAGCTCAAAAACATTTTTTCCGGGCTGGTTTGGGCTGATGCTGAGAGAAACGCTTTGTCCGTTCTCTATCGCTTTGGTTTGGTAGAACGGTTCCGGCGCTGGCTCAGGCGGGCTTGGCAGGCTTGTAAACACGGCCGCTGTGATCAATACAGCGATGCCGATTGCCCACTCCGCTTTCAACGTTCGGCTGATTCCTGTGCGGCGCTGCTTTCTGGTAAGCAGAAAATGAATTGCGCCTAAGACCAGCATGAAAACAAACAGCCCGCTTTTCACTAAAAGAGCTTGTCCGTACGCTGTATGGAACAGTGAATCCATTGAACGAATGATGAAAAATCCATTGAGCAAGCCTGAAAACAAAATGACGCCGACTGCAGTGAGCGCCCATGGGGAGAACCGTCTGACCGTCTCCCACGCGAGCGTTTTGTCAGGCTGCCTCCATTCTTTTGAGAGCAGCAAAACGAGTGCCGCTATTCCGCCGACCCAGATGGAAGCGGAAGTTAAATGAAGGAAATCCATCAAAATGCCGACCGTTTTTTCTTCAACGACAGCAGCATGCCCGGTAAACGCCTTGGCAAGCAGGAGACCGAAAAAGAAAATGAGCGGCGCTGTCCAATAGCCAAAGGATGAAAAGCGGTTTTTCCGTATCGCAGGGATGACAGACAGTGCGAGCAGCACGAACAGCGCAGCCTGTATGATCCAAATGGAGCCGCCTGCTGTCTCAAACAGTGTTTCTCTGATGTAGCCCGGCTGGAATGCGCTGCCCCAGCCGCCGCCTGCGTTCGCTTTTGTCTGAATCGGAAGCTGAAGCAAAAGCGCCAGCCCCAATGCTGCGATCGAGCCGGTCAGGATACGTCTCGTCCGTTTGACGAGCTGTTCTGATTTCCCTTTATACCAGAAAAGATGGAAGAAAACCGTTCCGATAAACAGAGATAAGGCTGTATACAGAATCGCGCGATCTGCTGCTGTTCCCGGATTCAGCGCTGAATCGGCTGCTTTTTGGCTGCTGAATCCGCCATCCGCTTTCCCGATACTGAACGGAATGACGCCGGAAACAGGATGTCCATCCGCGGATACGGCATTCCATTCCGCTCTGTACACATCTTTAGGCAGATTCTTCTTCAGCTTCACTGTCATGATGTGATGATTATCTTTTTTGATTTCAGTCTTGTCCGTATCCACACGGTCGCCGTTTGAATTATAGACTTTAATGTAATGAAACCCTTCTTCAACCGGTTCATTAAATTCGATTTCCACCTGCGCAGGGGCGCTTTTTAATTCGCTGTTTTCCCCAGGTGAAGATTTGACAATATAGGCGTGAGCAAAGCTTGTTTTCGGCAGGAAAACAAGAAAAAGCAGAAGGATGATCCACCATCTGTTTCGCTTCATCACTCAGACACCACCTTCCGCTGTATGTGTTGTGTTATTTCTTGGTGCAGGTGCAGCGTTTCTTTCGGTCTTGAAGCATGTCTTCCAGCGCTTGGTCGAAAGTGCAGACGGCTCCGCCGAATCCTTTTTGAAATCGTTCGGCATGGTCAAGTGTCGCAAACGGAATGGCCTGCGGCTGGCAGCAGTGCAGGTTTAATTCAGCATTTACGACGAAATAAGCCGAACCGGCACTGACGGTTGTCTGTAACAGAAAATCTCTGCAAATCAAGTGTGAAACCTCTTCCGTTTTATCCGCGTAACGCAAAAACGCGCAATGTGCGCAGCATAGCTGTTCAATGTCTTGGTTTACCGTAATCAGCTGAACCGAATGAGCTTGATTGACGGGCTTCAAGCAATAGCTGCACATATGATCTGTTTGAGGTGTTCGGACGGGGAGCGTGATGCCGCCGGCCGTTTTAATGACCTGATTTGACTGAACCAGCTGATTGACATCTCTATATACCGTCATTTCCGAAACGCCGAACCTTGCGCTGATGTCAGAAATTCTAAGCGAGCCTTCTTCTTTCAGCCACTTCAGTATGTGTTGCTGTCTATTAATCGGAAGCATTCATACACCCTCTTCATTAAGATCTATTTAAGCGTAGAGGATTTTAGAGACGGAGACAAGTAAGTGGATGATAAAAAATGTGAAAATGTGTTGAACAGCAACAAAACGAAACAGAAGGGACTCTGGTATAATAGACAGATGGAATAGAAAGTGAGGAATACCCTATGAAAGAAACACCATGCCCGAACTGCGGCAAACCTTTGACAGGCGATATGGTCAGATCATCAAATGTGCCTTGTCAATTTCGCTGCGGCCACTGCCGGGAACGGCTTTATGAATATAAAGTTTCAGCTCCGATTATGCTGGTATCATTAGCGGCCATCGTGCTGCTTATTTATCTTTTGATGCTCCTCCGCAATGCGGCAGGCTCAGTGCTGCCAGCTGTACAGCACGTGCCGATGGCTGTATTTGCGCTTGTGTGCGCGTATCCCGTTTTTATTGTGAGTGAGCGGATGATTGCAAAGTACGTGATTCAAAATGGCAACATCATTTATAGAGGAAAGAGAAAAGGCTCCTGAAACCAGGAGCCTTTTTATTTTTAAAAAATTGTCACAGTCATGTGCCAAAGTCCTCTTTACTTTCAATTGTATAGGGACTGTAAGCGTTTTAACATAGAGTCAAAGGGAAGCATCATTCTCTGAACATATTTTTGCACCTTACAGCGACAAACAAAACAGGGAGGGTTTATATATGCAGCAGCAAGAACAGCAGCAAGGCGGCATGAAAGTGAAAGTGCAGCGCTTTGGGAGTTATTTGAGCGGAATGATCATGCCGAATATCGGCGCATTTATCGCGTGGGGTATCATTACCGCGTTGTTTATTCCGGCAGGATGGTTTCCGAATGAACAGCTGAACACGCTGGTCAGCCCGATGATTACGTATTTATTGCCGCTTTTGATAGCGTATACAGGCGGAAAAATGATCTACGACCACCGCGGCGGAGTTGTCGGAGCGACAGCGGCAATTGGGGTGATTGTCGGATCGGATATTCCAATGTTTTTAGGCGCAATGATTATGGGTCCGCTTGGCGGATACCTCATTAAACAGACTGATAAATTATTCAAGGATAAAGTCAAACAAGGCTTTGAAATGCTGATCAACAACTTTACGGCAGGGATTGTCGGCGCGGCTTTAACGATTCTCGCGTTTTACGCCATCGGCCCGGTTGTCCTGACGCTAAATAAATTGCTGGCGGCTGGTGTGGAAGTCATTGTACACGCTAATTTACTGCCGGTAGCCAGTGTTTTTGTAGAACCGGCGAAAGTGTTGTTCCTTAACAACGCCATAAACCATGGAATCTTAAGCCCGATCGGAATCGAGCAAGCATCCCAAACAGGAAAATCAATTCTGTTTTTAGTAGAAGCGAACCCTGGACCGGGGCTCGGCATTTTGCTGGCGTACATGTTCTTTGGCAAAGGATCTTCAAAATCAACGGCTCCCGGTGCGGCGATCATCCATTTCTTCGGCGGGATTCACGAGATTTACTTCCCGTACATTCTGATGAAACCGGCCCTGATTCTCGCAGCCATTGCCGGCGGAGCAAGCGGACTCTTAACGTTTACGATCTTTAATGCCGGACTTGTCGCGGCAGCGTCACCGGGAAGCATTATCGCATTGATGGCAATGACGCCAAGAGGAGGCTATTTCGGGGTATTGGCGGGTGTATTGGTCGCTGCAGCTGTATCGTTCATCGTTTCAGCAGTGATCCTGAAATCCTCAAAAGCAAGTGAAGAAGACCTGGCTGCCGCAACAGAAAAAATGCAGTCCATGAAGGGGAAGAAAAGCCAAGCAGCAGCTGCTTTAGAGGCGGAACAAGCCAAAGCAGAAGAAGCGTCTGAGCTGTCTCCTGAAAGCGTGAACAAAATTATCTTTGCGTGTGATGCGGGAATGGGATCAAGTGCCATGGGGGCATCCATCTTAAGAAACAAAGTGAAAAAAGCGGAGCTTGACATCAGTGTGACCAACACGGCCATTAACAATCTGCCAAGCGATGCGGATATTGTCATCACCCACAAAGATTTAACAGACCGCGCGAAAGCAAAGCTGCCGAACGCGACGCACATATCAGTGGATAACTTCTTAAACAGCCCGAAATACGACGAGCTGATTGAAAAGCTGAAAAAGTAATCTTATAGAAAGAGAGTGATACTCATGCAAGTACTCGCAAAGGAAAATATTAAACTCAATCAAACGGTATCATCAAAAGAAGAGGCCATCAAATTGGCAGGCCAGACGCTGATTGACAACGGCTACGTGACAGAGGATTACATTAGCAAAATGTTTGAACGTGAAGAAACGTCTTCTACGTTTATGGGGAATTTCATTGCCATTCCACACGGCACAGAAGAAGCGAAAAGCGAGGTGCTTCACTCTGGAATTTCAATCATACAGATTCCAGAGGGCGTTGAGTACGGAGAAGGCAACACGGCAAAAGTGGTATTCGGCATTGCGGGTAAAAATAATGAGCATTTAGACATTTTGTCTAACATCGCCATTATCTGTTCAGAAGAAGAAAACATTGAACGCCTGATCTCCGCTAAAAGCGAAGAAGATTTGATCGCCATTTTCAACGAGGTGAACTGACATGATCGCCTTACATTTCGGTGCGGGAAATATCGGGAGAGGATTTATCGGCGCGCTGCTTCACCACTCCGGCTATGATGTGGTGTTTGCGGATGTGAACGACACGATGGTCAGCCTCCTCAATGAAAAAAAAGAATACACAGTGGAACTGGCGGAAGAGGGACGTTCATCGGAGATCATTGGCCCGGTGATCGCTATTAACAGCGGCAGTCAGACCGAGGAGCTGTACCGGCTGATGAATGAGGCGGCGCTCATCACAACAGCTGTCGGCCCGAATGTGCTGAAGCTGATTGCCCCGTCTATCGCAGAAGGTTTAAGACGAAGAAATACTGCAAACACACTGAATATCATTGCCTGCGAAAATATGATTGGCGGAAGCAGCTTCTTAAAGAAAGAAATATACAGCCATTTAACGGAAGCAGAGCAGAAATCCGTCAGTGAAACGGTAGGTTTTCCGAATTCTGCCGTTGACCGGATCGTCCCGATTCAGCATCATGAAGACCCGCTGAAAGTATCGGTTGAACCATTTTTCGAATGGGTCATTGATGAATCAGGCTTTAAAGGGAAAACACCAGTCATAAACGGCGCACTGTTTGTTGATGATTTAACGCCGTACATCGAACGGAAGCTGTTTACGGTCAATACCGGACACGCGGTCACAGCGTATGTCGGCTATCAGCGCGGACTCAAAACGGTCAAAGAAGCAATTGATCATCCGGAAATCCGCCGTGTTGTTCATTCGGCGCTGCTTGAAACTGGTGACTATCTCGTCAAATCGTATGGCTTTAAGCAAACTGAACACGAACAATATATCAAAAAAATCATCGGTCGCTTTGAAAATCCTTTCATTTCGGACGATGTGACCCGCGTAGCGAGGTCACCTCTCAGAAAACTGGGAGAAAATGATAGACTTGTAGGCCCGGCAAAGAAAATAAAAGAACCGAATGCACTGGCTGAAGGAATTGCCGCAGCACTGCGCTTCGATTTCACCGGTGACCCTGAAGCGGTTGAACTGCAAGCGCTGATCGAAGAAAAAGGATACAGCGGCGTACTTCAAGAGGTGTGCGGCATTCAGTCCCATGAACCGTTGCACGCCATCATTTTAAAGAAACTTAATCAATAACCGACCACCCGTGACACAATGTCACGGGCTTTTTTTACTATCTCGCAATCTAGTATAATAGAAAGCGCTTACGATAACAGGGGAAGGAGAATGACGATGAAACAATTTGAGATTGCGGCAATACCGGGAGACGGAGTAGGAAAAGAGGTTGTAGCGGCTGCTGAGAAAGTGCTTCATACAGCGGCTGAGGTACACGGAGGTTTGTCATTCTCATTCACAGCTTTTCCATGGAGCTGTGATTATTACTTGGAGCACGGCAAAATGATGCCCGAAGATGGAATACATACGCTTACTCAATTTGAAGCAGTTTTTTTGGGAGCTGTCGGAAATCCGAAGCTGGTTCCCGATCATATATCGTTATGGGGGCTGCTGCTGAAAATCCGGAGGGAGCTTGAGCTTTCCATTAATATGAGACCCGCCAAACAAATGGCAGGCATTACGTCGCCGCTTCTGCATCCAAATGATTTTGACTTCGTGGTGATTCGCGAGAACAGTGAAGGTGAATACAGTGAAGTCGGCGGGCGCATTCACAGAGGCGATGACGAAATCGCCATCCAGAATGCGGTGTTTACGAGAAAAGCGACAGAACGTGTCATGCGCTTTGCCTTCGAATTGGCGAAAAAACGGCGCAGCCATGTGACAAGCGCCACAAAGTCTAACGGCATTTATCACGCGATGCCGTTTTGGGATGAAGTCTTTCAGCAGACAGCCGCTGATTATAGCGGAATCGAAACATCATCTCAGCATATTGATGCGCTGGCCGCTTTTTTTGTGACGCGTCCGGAAACGTTTGATGTCATTGTGGCGAGCAACTTGTTCGGTGATATTTTAACCGACATCAGCTCAAGCCTGATGGGAAGCATCGGCATTGCGCCTTCTGCGAACATCAATCCATCCGGCAAATATCCGTCCATGTTTGAACCGGTTCACGGCTCAGCTCCTGACATTGCCGGACAGGGCCTTGCCAATCCGATCGGCCAGATTTGGACAGCGAAGCTGATGCTCGACCACTTCGGAGAGGAAGAATTGGGGGCGAAAATTCTGGATGTAATGGAGCAAGTGACTGCCGACGGCATCAAAACACGCGACATTGGGGGACAAAGCACAACGGCTGAGGTCACTGATGAAATCTGTTCGCGCTTAAGAAAGCTCTGATGAATCAGGCCGGTGGCAGATGGCTGCCCCGGCCTGTCCATTTCCTTACGAAAATTTCCACGAAAGTCTAACCAAGCAGATCCAAATGCTGTATAATAATTTGGAATTCTTAGGAAAGCATCGGGTGAAGGAAGTTGAATGCAAAAACAATCACGTTAAAGAAAAAAAGAAAAATCAAAACGATCGTTGTACTCAGTATCATTATGATCGCAGCTCTCATTTTTACGATCAGATTGGTGTTTTACAAGCCTTTTCTTATTGAAGGATCATCAATGGCCCCAACGCTTAAAGACTCAGAAAGAATTCTGGTTGATAAAGCAGTCAAATGGACTGGCGGGTTTCACAGAGGAGACATCATAGTCATTCATGACAAAAAGAGCGGCCGCTCATTTGTCAAACGTTTAATCGGTTTGCCTGGTGACAGCATTAAAATGAAAAATGATCAGCTATACATAAATGATAAAAAGGTGGAAGAACCATACTTAAAGGAATATAAACAGGAGGTCAAAGAGTCGGGGGTAACCTTAACAGGTGACTTCGAAGTTGAGGTTCCTTCCGGTAAATATTTTGTGATGGGAGATAACCGTCTCAATTCACTGGATAGCAGAAACGGAATGGGCATGCCTTCTGAGGACGATATCATCGGTACTGAATCTCTCGTCTTTTATCCATTCGGTGAGATGAGACAGGCAAAATAAAATGCAATGCAAAAAGAACATGGAACATGACGGCACCGATAATAAAGCGCCGTGCACGTTTAAAAAAATGATGATGAAACGGTGCGGAGCCGGCTTTCCGCCCCGTTTTTTATGATAGAAAGCGTTTTGAAGAAAAGGGCCCTGTTGAAATAAACAGAATCAGGATTGGCGAAGCCGTGAAGCGCATCGAATTGGTAAATCTCAAGATGGGTATGCTGTTTTTCCCGCAGTTTTTTGATAAGAAGCGCTACGTCAAACGACGGCTCATAATTAGGGAAAAACAATAGGACCGGGCAGGCTGGCACGTGATGAAGAGAGTCGCGTATCCGGGAACCGTAATAACAAACCGATCCGCTCACCTCAGGCATACTGCTGCATTTCCATGCGATAGTAGCCCCCACGCTGAATCCAATCACAAAGATGTGCCGTCCGGCGTTTTGCCTGATCACATTCTGGATGATGGTTTCTCCCGTTTTCAGCCTTTCGTGTTTTGTAAATTGTTCGTATGCCGTTTTTTCTTCTTGCAGTGTGTAGACTTCATCCTCGCCGAGCAGGTTGGGCGTCAACACATCATATCCAGCCATTTTGATCAGCCGGCCCATCTTTTTCATATGGCTGTTTACACCGTATATTTCGTGTACGAGAATGACAAGCGGTTTTGGGGACATAACGGCCTCCTTTTGTGTTTTTTCCATTATATCCTATCGTTTCACTTTAGGCTGAGATATAATGGTCAAAAAAAGGAGATATAAAATGAACTCATTATCTTTGCCTCACCGCTATCCATTTTTGTTTATTGATGGCGTGACGGATAGCGAGCCCGGCAAACATGCGGCAGCTTATAAGCTGATTAGTGAGAACGACTGGTTTATCACTGATACGCAAACAGAAATGCCGTTTTCACTTGTGATTGAAGCGCTTGCGCAAACCGCGGCTTTTACAGGAATTACAGATGAGAACAGCTTGGGATTATTGTCTTCGGTGAAGAAAGCGGAAAAGCTGGGAGAAGCTGTGCCTGGTGACCGGCTTGATCTTACGTTTGAAGTCACGCGCAATCGGCGCGGGTTTGTGTTCGGACATGCCAAGGCGTCAGTTGGAGAGCAGCCTGTTGCTGAAGCTGAAATCGGCATCTATATTGAAAAATGAAAAAAACCCTTCACAACATTTTGTGAGGGGTTCTATTTTGTGTCGTAATCCCGTTCGCTTTGAGAGCTATCTCTTTGCTGGCGTTTGTGTTTTTCATCATTCATATTTTCCTTCAGCTCTTCATTAGGAATCGGATCGGTTAAGTCGTTGTGCTCAGGGTTTTCATTTGGTTTGTTTTGCTGTTTTTTTTCTGTCATGTTTGATCACCTCACCGTTTGTTTTCCTCTTATCCGTTCTCCTCAAACATAGGAAATCGCTTTTTTGTCCCGCTGGGTATAATGTATTAGAATAGAGAGAAGCACAACAAAAAGATAAAGAGAGGTACATATATGTCTGTTCAAAGAGAAGATGTAGATATCAAGCTGATCGCAATTGATATGGATGGTACACTGCTGAACGACGAGCAGCTGATCTCGGATGAAAACCGCAAAGCCATTCGTGAAGCGGAGGATAAAGGTGTGTATGTGGTGATCAGCACGGGCCGGACGCTGATGACGTGCAGGGAGCTGGCGGAATCGCTAAAGCTGTCATCCTTTCTAATCACGGCAAACGGCAGTGAAATTTGGGATTCGAATTTTAATTTGGTGGAACGGAAGCTGCTTCATACGGACCATATTCAAATGATGTGGGATTTGCGGAATAAGCACAACACTAATTTCTGGGCTTCTACGGTGAATAAAGTATGGAGAGGCGAGTTTCCGGAAAACATTACGGATCATGAATGGCTCAAATTCGGCTTTGACATCGAGGATGACGATATCCGAAACGAAGTGCTTGAGGAGCTGAGAAAAAACAAAGAGCTCGAAATCACAAATTCAAGTCCGACAAACATTGAAGTCAACGCGCTTGGCATCAACAAAGCTGCAGCCCTTGCCAAGGTTACGGAAAAACTCGGCTTTACAATGGAGAATGTGATGGCGATGGGCGACAGCCTTAATGACATTGCGATGATCAAAGAAGCGGGTCTTGGCGTCGCAATGGGCAATGCGCAAGACATCGTAAAAGAAACGGCTGATTATATCACGGATACAAATATTGAGAATGGTGTCGCTAAAGCGATTCGCCATTGGGTACTATAAAAAAAGAGAGTCCTAAGATGGACTCTCTTTTTTAGTTTGGCAGGTTTTATTCTGGGACCATGGTAGGTTTTCTGACAAAAGTATTTCACAAACTGATATGGTTCACTTATAATGAAATAAAGTTCAAAAATTCGGAATAGTCGTTCCGAATTTCGGGACAATAAATGACATAAAGCATATCGTTTGCTTTGGCAGGAGGGATTCTGTGTTTCAGATTGATTTAAACTGTGATTTAGGAGAAAGCTTCGGAGCCTACAAGATAGGCCTTGACCAAGATATTTTAGAGTATGTGACATCAGCGAATATCGCATGCGGATTTCATGCAGGAGATCCTAGTGTTATGCGAAAAACCGTCGCGCTTGCAGCGGAAAAAGGCGTAAAAATCGGTGCGCATCCGGGCTTGCCGGATTTACTCGGTTTTGGGCGCCGCAATATGGCGATTTCTCCTGAGGAAGCGTATGATCTTGTCGTTTATCAAATTGGCGCGCTCTCTGGCTTTCTAAAAGCAGAGGGACTTCACATGCAGCACGTCAAGCCGCATGGCGCTTTATACAATATGGCGGCAGTCGATCAAAAACTGTCGGATGCTATCGCGAAAGCTGTCTATAAGGTTGATCCCGGCCTGATTCTTTTCGGTCTTGCTGAGAGCGAGCTTGTAAAAGCGGGAGAACGGATCGGACTTCAGACCGCAAATGAAGTGTTCGCCGACAGAACATACCAATCGGACGGCACGCTGACACCGCGCTCCCAGCCGGACGCACTCATTGAAAGTGATGATGCCGCCGTCACCCAGGTCATCAAAATGGTGAAAGAAGGGGCGGTCAAATCTCAGCAAGGACATGATGTGTCATTAAAAGCAGATACAGTCTGCATTCATGGAGATGGAGCCCATGCGCTGACATTTGCGCAAAAAATCAGAAAACAGCTCAAAGCGGCTGGAATTGAAGTGACAGCTATTTCAGAACAGAGGTCAACATAAAGGAGGAACAATAGATGGAGCAGCAGAAAAAGACAGCAGGAAAAAAAGCGGGCAGCTGGTCATTGCTGATGGGCGCCGCCTTTTTAATGGCGACATCAGCAATCGGACCGGGTTTCCTCACCCAAACCGCAACATTCACAAACACACTCGCAGCAAGCTTCGGTTTTGTCATCTTAATCTCTATTATTTTAGATATTTTCGCCCAAACCAATGTGTGGCGCATCATCGCAGTTTCTGGAAAACGAGGTCAGGAAATTGCGAATATGGTGCTTCCCGGACTGGGGTATTTCATCGCCATTCTCGTCGTGCTTGGCGGACTAGCTTTTAATATTGGGAATATCGGAGGGGCCGGGCTGGGACTTCAGGTGCTGTTCGGCATTACACCTGAAACAGGCGCTTTAATCAGTGCCGTTATCGCCATTTTGATTTTTGTCATCAAGGAAGCAGGAAAAGCGATGGACCGTTTTACGCAAATCGCGGGGTTCGTGATGATTATTTTAACGGTCTACGTTGCGGCGACGACAGCTCCTCCGGTCGGACAGGCAGTCGCAAATACATTCGTCCCGGAACACATCAGCATATTTGCCATTGTCACCCTAGTGGGCGGAACCGTCGGCGGTTATATCACATTTGCCGGAGGACACCGTTTGCTTGATGCCGGAATTAAAGGAAAGGAATCCATTCCGCAGGTGACAAAGAGCTCGGTTGTCGGCATTTTAATTACATCTGTCATGCGTATCGCTCTTTTTCTTGCGGTTCTAGGCGTTGTATCGAAAGGCCTGCACATCGATGAAAGCAACCCGGCGGCTTCTGTCTTCAAGCTGGCTGCTGGAAATGTCGGTTATAAAATTTTCGGATTGATCATGTGGTCTGCGGCGATTACGTCTGTTATTGGAGCAGCCTATACATCTGTTTCATTTTTTAAAACCTTTTCTCCAAAAATTGAAAAGAATTCACGCGGTATTATTATCGGATTTATTGTGGTTTCTACGTTAGCTTTTGTCACAATCGGCCAGCCTGCGAAGATCCTCGTCCTTGTCGGTTCACTGAACGGCTTAATTCTGCCGATTGCGCTCGGAACGCTGCTTGTTGCCGCCTACAAGAAAAACATTGTCGGTGATTATAAGCATCCGCTTTGGCTGACAAGCACAGGCGCGCTTGTAGTGATTGTAATGGCAGTTATGGGAATCTACACGTTAATTACACAACTTCCTCAATTGTGGAGCTGATATAAGTGGAGCAATTAAACAAAATGGCGCCAAAGGATGTACGCGCCCTGATACGAGAGGGGACAATAAACGGGCCGACCGCAGGCATGTCCGGCGGCTACGCCCAAGCGAATCTTGTGGTTTTGAAAAAGGACCTTGCGTTTGATTTTCTGCTGTTTTGCCAGCGAAATCAAAAGCCCTGCCCCGTGCTGGATGTGACTGAAGCAGGTTCGCCTGTGCCGTCTCTGGCTGCGCCGGATGCTGATATCAGAACGGACTTTCCGAAATACCGTATTTACAGGCACGGTATCCTAACGGAAGAAGTATCTGATATTACGCCATACTGGGAGGACGATTTTGTCGGCTTTCTGATCGGATGCAGTTTCTCCTTTGAACAGGCACTGATCAATAATGGGATAGCTGTCCGGCATATTGATGAGGGGACAAACGTCTCAATGTATAAAACGAATATCGATTGTGTTCCGGCGGGGGCGTTTCACGGACAGATGGTTGTCAGCATGAGGCCGGTTCCTGAACGGCTGGCTGTACGTGCTGCACAAGTGACCTCGCGTTTTCCGGCTGTGCACGGAGGGCCGATCCATATTGGCAATCCGGGAGCAATCGGGATTCGCGATCTCGGGAAACCGGATTTCGGAGATGCCGTTTCCATTCGTGACGGCGAGGTTCCTGTTTTTTGGGCATGCGGAGTGACCCCGCAAGCCGTGGCTATGAATGTAAAGCCTGAAATGGTCATCACACATGCGCCGGGGCATATGCTCATCACAGATATTCGAGACGAGTCGCTTGCGGTGCTGTAGCCTCTCGTCATCCTGATGAACGAGAATTAAAAGAGGTGAGAAAGATGACTGTACGATATCAAATCGAACAGCTCGGTGATTCTGCAATGATGATCCGATTCGGAGAAGAAATCAATGAACAGGTCAACGGCATTGTCCATGCAGCGGCCGCTTATATAGAAGAACAGCCATTTCCGGGATTCATTGAATGTATCCCGGCTTTTACAAGTCTAACCGTATTTTATGATATGTATGAAGTGTACAAGCATTTGCCTCAAGGCATAAGCTCACCTTTTGAGAGTGTCAAGCGCGATGTCGAAGAGCGGCTGGCAGAAATAGCCGAAGACTATGAGGTCAACCGCCGTATTGTAGAAATTCCCGTTTGCTATGGCGGTGAATTCGGTCCGGATTTAGAAGAGGTGGCGAAGATCAATCAACTGTCACCGGAGGAAGTAATCGACATTCATACAAACGGTGAATATGTGGTGTATATGCTTGGCTTCGCGCCCGGTTTTCCTTTTCTAGGCGGGATGTCAAAACGCATTGCAGCTCCGAGAAAATCATCGCCAAGACCGTCGATTCCCGCAGGTTCGGTCGGTATTGCGGGATTGCAGACAGGCGTTTATCCGATTTCAACGCCGGGCGGCTGGCAGCTGATCGGCAAAACGCCGCTGGCTCTTTTCCGGCCGCAGGAAAACCCGCCGACATTGCTGCGGGCGGGAGATATTGTGAAATTCGTTCGCATCTCAGAAAAAGACTATCACGCCTATAAGGAGGAGTCCAATTGAGCATGAAAGTATTAAAGCCCGGACTGCTCACAACGGTTCAGGATATAGGCAGAACGGGTTACCAAAAATACGGCGTTCTGGCCAGCGGCGCTATGGACACGGTTTCACTGCGCATTGCCAATCTGTTGATAGGAAACGGCGAAAATGAAGCAGGTCTCGAAATAACGATGATGGGGCCCGGTCCGTCGTTTCATTTTTCAAAACAGACACTGATTGCTGTGACAGGGGCGGACTTCACGCTGCGTATTAATGACGAGGAAGCGCCTTTATGGAAGCCTGTGCTCATCAAGGAAAACAGCACGGTCAGCTTTGGCCCCTGCAAACTCGGCAGCCGTGCTTATTTGGCGGCAGCTGGCGGCATTGAGGTGCCTGCCGTCATGGAAAGTAAAAGCACATACGTCAGAGGAAGCATTGGCGGACTTCATGGCAGAGCGCTTCAAAAAGAAGATGAACTGAACATTGGAGAGATGTCAGCTCTTTCGCAAACCATCCTTTCTCGCTTAAGTTCGCAGCTTGGAAAACAGGGATTTGCAGCACCGAAGTGGTCAGTCAGCCGCGGCAGATTTCTGCCATTGAAGAAGAATCCCGTCATTCGGGTGCTGGAAGGAAAGCAATTTGCCTTTTTCACAGAAGAATCAAAAACGCGTTTTTATGAAGAAGCATTTCGTGTCACGCCGCAGTCCGACCGTATGGGCTACAGGCTCAAAGGAGAACCGCTCGAACTGAAGGCCCCGCTTGAGATGGTGTCGGAAGCGGTTTCATTCGGAACAGTTCAGGTGCCGCCTGACGGCAACCCGATTATCCTGCTTGCAGACCGGCAGACGACTGGCGGCTATCCGAGGATCGCGCACATCATATCCGCTGATCTTCCGATTGTTTCCCAAATCATGCCGGGCGAGCACGTTCAGTTTGAGCCTGTGTCCCTCCAGGAGGCAGAAGCGCTTGCGGTAGAACGGGAACAGCATATAAAAGAACTGAAAACGAGAATGAAGATGGAATGGCTGACATAGCAAAGGGGATGAATGATGCAGAATAAAAATAAAACCGTAGTCAAATCTATGGCGCTGCTTAATTTGTTTTTGCATAAACCAAGCCTAACCTTAAGTGAACTGGTGTCGCTGACGGGAATGCCGAAGACCTCTGTTCACCGGATGGTCAGCTCCTTGGAGGAAATGGGGTTCCTCAGTCGGGATGCGTCCGGCGCTTATTCGCTGGGATTGGTGTTTTTGGAATTCGGACAGCTTGTCGCTGACAGGCTGGATATCAGAAAAATAGCGAAACCGGTGATGGAAGAGCTGTGCCGGGAAGTGGATGAGGCCGTGCAGTTGATCATGAGGGACGGCAATGAAGCGATATACGTTGAGAAAATAGAAGGGACACAGACTGTGCGGCTGTATACGGCGATCGGCAGGCGTTCCCCCCTATACGCGGGAGCGTGCGCCAGAAGCATTCTGTCCTTTCTTCCCCGTGAAGAAATCGAAGCATACATCAAACAAACCGAGCTCATTTCGATTGGCTCCGGAACGATTACCGATCCCGAAAAACTGCTTCAGGAGATTGATGCCTCTGTGCAAAATGGCTATACTGTCAGCTATTCAGAGCTCGAAAACTATACGGCGGCGATCGGCGCCCCGATCTTTAACCATGAGCGCCAGGTGGCAGCCGGCATTAGCATTGCAGGCTTTGAAGCGAGATTTACAGAAGACAGGCTGCCCTATTTAACAGAAAAGGTGAAGGACGCCGCTTTACAGATTTCAAGAAAAATAGGATATACATAAGTAGCCAATCTTTTCTCTGCTGCGTACATTAACGTATCGACGTTCAAGAGTGGAGGAAAGAACATGGTGCTTCGATATACAGCTCTGGGCGATTCCTTGACGACAGGGAGAGGCTCCGGGCTGTTTTCACCCGGCTTCGTCCAGCGTTTTGGGGACATGATGGAAGCTGACTTGAAAACAAGAACGGCAATAAACATATTTGCCAGATCAGGTCTGAATACAGAAGAGATTTTGGGACTCCTGTCATATCCCTATGTGCAAAAATGTATTCGAGATGCTGATATGATAACGATCACAGGGTGCGGAAACGATCTCATCGATTCGGTCTTAGCCTACCAAACCTCTAAGGATGAAACGATTTTCAGCCGTGTATCCGCCCATTGCCATGAGAATTTTGAAAAGATGATTGCCAAAGTCGCCGAGATTAAAGGAGAAAATCCTTCCCCGTACGCCATTCGTGTGTTCAACTTATACAATCCGTTTCCCGAAATTGATATCGCCGGCAAATGGATCACTTCGTTTAATTCACATTTAGAAACACTTGCATCAGCACCCCATGTCAAAATCGCGGATGCCTATAGCATCTTCAAAGGCAAAGAACAGGAATATCTGTCCTTTGACGGTGTCCATCCGAACAGCAAAGGCTATCAAGCGATGGCTGAAGCCGTTCACAAGCTAGGCTATAAAGAATTATCAGTTTCATAGAAAACGCGCCTCATGACAGGCGCGTTTTTTATGTGTGATCGAAATATTAAAAGAAACTTAAAATTCTCTGTCTTCTGTTCTACAGACAAACAAAGTGCGCTAGAATAATGGAGGGCGTAGGCAAATATAGCCATAACGTTCAATATTTCGTATATAAGGAAGGATGGTCCTTTTGTTTCGGATTTTTAAAATGTCTTTTGCGGTTATCATTATTATACTGGCGCTTATTGCTTTTAACTATACGGAACACACCTCTGTAATCCAATCGGTCATGCTCGTCTTTCTTGGTGCGGTCATGTTTATGCAGGGGCTTGAAGAGCGCAAAAAAGAAAATGACGGCTCAGGCGCTTTTAATATTTATACCGCCGTTTTTGTATGGTCTGTCTCCCTTATCGGTTTTACACTTCATATTATATAAATCTATTACACATCCTGAAAATGCTCGACCGTCGGGAACGGGGTATAGAACCGATGAAGCAAGGCTTTCCACTCTTGATACTCTGAAGAACCGCGAAAGCCTTCCGTATGGTCCTCAAGTGTTTCCCACTCCACAAGAAGCAGATATTTATGCGTTTCCTCCATGCATTTTGATAACGAGTGAGTGATATAGCCCTTCATGCCGGAAATAATCGGCGCAGCTTGCCGGAATGCATCCTCAAACTCTTGTTCAAGGCCTTCTTTAATGTGAAGCATTGCTGCCTCTCTGACCATGCTATCCCTTCTTTCTGTCTTTTCAAATAGTCTACAGCAAACGATAGGAGATTTCTGCAAAATCGGTGAACTTTTCCTTCATTTTCAAAAAAATCTTGCACGCACCAATTCAATTAAGAGAAAATAACAAGTGGAAGGCAGGGGAAAGTCATGTTAAAAAAGTGTATTCTACTAGTATTTCTATGCGTCGGATTGATTGGGTTAATCGGATGCTCCAAAACAGATTCACCAGAGGATCGCATGGAAGCATTCGTGAAACAGTGGAACGATCAGCAATTCGATGACATGTATCAAAGCCTGACTAAAGATGTCAAAAAAGAAATCTCCAAAAAAGATTTCGTCAACAGGTATAAAGCCATCTATGAGCAGGCCGGCGTAAAAAATTTGAAAGTCACTGCGGGAGAAGTAGATAAGGACGATCAAGACAACAAGACGATGAAACATATCCCGTATAAAGTCAGCATGAACACAAATGCCGGCAAAGTCAGCTTCAAGAATACTGCTGTGCTGAAATTAGAAAAAACAGATGACGAGGAGTCATGGAATATAGATTGGGACCCATCGTTTATTTTCAAGCAGCTGGCTGACGACAAAACCGTGCAAATTATGAGCATTGAACCGAAACGAGGCCAAATTTACGATAAAAATGGAAAAGGCTTAGCCGTCAATACAGATGTTCCGGAAATTGGAATTGTTCCCGGAGAGCTTGGCGATAAAAAAGAGAAAGTCATAAAAGAACTCGCCAAAAAACTTGATTTGACTGAAGACGACATCAAGAAAAAGCTGGATCAAGGCTGGGTAAAAGACGATTCGTTTGTGCCGCTCAAAAAGGTCAAGCCTGACCAGGAGAAATTAGTTTCTGAAGCGACGTCATTACAAGGCGTAACAAGAACGAATGTCAGCTCCCGCTACTATCCGTATGGCGAAAAGACAGCCCATTTGACAGGCTATGTCCGCGCCATTACAGCGGAAGAACTGAAGAAAAAGAAAGAAGGAACGTACAGCGATACGTCTAACATCGGTATCGCCGGACTTGAAAATGTGTATGAAGACAAGCTAAGAGGCACAACTGGCTGGAAAATCTACGTGCCGCAAACCGGGGAAGTCATCGCTGAAAAGAAAGCAAAGGACGGCGAGGATCTTCACCTCACAATTGATATCAAAACGCAAATGAAGCTGTATGATGAACTGAAGGATGACAGCGGGGCGGCAGTCGCGCTGCAGCCGAAGACAGGCGAAACACTCGCCCTTGTCAGCGCGCCTTCCTACGATCCAAACGGATTTATTTTCGGCTGGAGCGATAAGGAATGGAAAAAGCTAAACAAAGATAAAAACAATCCGTTTTCAGCGAAATTCAATAAGACATACGCGCCAGGTTCTACCATTAAACCGATTGCGGCTGCTATTGGAATCAAAAACGGCACCCTTAAAGCCGATGAGAAGAAAACAATCAAAGGCAAGGAGTGGCAAAAAGATTCAAGCTGGGGCGGCTATTCAGTGACACGTGTGTCTGAGAGACTTCAACAAGTCGATTTGGAAAACGCCCTTATTACGTCAGACAATATTTATTTTGCCCAGAATGCGCTTGATATGGGAGCGGACACCTTTACAAAAGGCTTGAAGACATTCGGTTTTTCAGAGGACGTTCCGTACGAATTCCCGATCCAGAAATCGTCTATTGCAAATGACAAGCTTGATTCAGACATTTTGCTTGCGGATACAGGCTACGGACAAGGGCAAATGCAAATGTCTCCGCTTCACTTGGCAACTGCTTACACGCCATTTGTTGACAATGGAGACCTTGTCAAACCGACGCTGATCAAAAAAGATTCACAAACAGCTGATGTTTGGCACAAGCAAGTGGTCACGAAGGAAGGAGCGGCAGACATTACAAAAGGTCTGAAAGGCGTTGTGGAAGATGAGCGCGGATCAGCGTATCAGCCTGTCGTGAAAGGAATCACAGTGGCTGGAAAAACAGGAACAGCCGAGCTGAAAACATCAAAAGATGATAAAGACGGCACGGAAAATGGCTGGTTTGTCGGCTACGATTACGAAAACAAAGACCTGCTTGTCGCCATGATGATCCAAAATGTGCAGGACCGCGGCGGCAGCCACTATGTCGTTGAGAAAGCGAAAAAGCAATTTCAATCGAATTAAAATGTCTTTTTAAAAGGAGCGAAAGGAAAAAGGGGATCTGAGGCCGAATGAACTAGTAAGGGGCAAAACCCGGTTTATACAAAGAAAAGAGGGATTTTGCATGCAGCGTATTCAATTGGCGGAGGATCTTCAATTTTCAAGAGTCATACACGGGCTTTGGCGGCTGAATGAATGGAACTATTCAGATGCTGAACTTCTAAGCCTCATTGAATGGTGTATCGATCACGGCATCACGACCTTTGATCATGCGGATATTTATGGAGGCTATACGTGCGAAAAGCTGTTTGGAAACGCCCTTGCCCTTTCGCCTGGATTAAGAGAAAACATAGAGTTGGTCACAAAATGCGGTATCGTTCTTGAATCGCCTGAACGGCCCGCTCACAGATCGCATCATTATAACACAAGCAAATCGCATATTTTGGCATCCGTTGAGCAATCGCTTATGAACCTTAGGACGGATTATATCGATATGCTTTTGATTCACAGACCGGACCCGCTCATGGATCCGGAGGGGGTAGCAGAGGCGTTTCAGGCCTTGAAATGCTCTGGCAAGGTCAGGTACTTTGGCGTTTCAAATTTTAAAGATCACCAGTATCGGATGCTGGAATCATATTTGCCTGAGAAGCTCGTAACCAACCAGATTGAGCTTTCCGCATACGAATTAGAAAATATGCTCGACGGCACTTTGAACCTGTGCCAGGAAAAACGGATTCCGCCGATGGCTTGGTCGCCTCTGGCAGGCGGCAAAGTATTCACTGAAAACACGGATAAAGACCGACGTGTCCGTACGGCGCTTGAATCCGTCCAAGGGGAAATCGGCGCCGCTTCATTGGACGAGGTGATGTACGCATGGCTGTATACGCATCCGGCCGGCATCATGCCGATTGTCGGAAGCGGAAAGCGCGAGCGGATTTCCGCCGCGATAAATGCGTTGTCATACAAGCTTGACCAGGATCAATGGTTCCGCATTTTTACAGCCGTACAGGGTTACGATATTCCATAAAAAGCATCAGTTTACCAGCTGATGCTTTTTCAATATTGTCACACCGCTTAGTGCCAAATTACCATTTATAAGTGATTGATTCTTTCTTGAAAGCGTTTTATATTAAAAGGAAACCTCTCTATATCCTCTACTGCATCTCCTTGCGACTTCATCCGCACATCAAGATTGGCTAGGAGGTCTTTTTTATGTATATGACTGCCAGAGAACAAAAGCTGTTAAAGCACTTATTATTACAAAACAGATATATAACCGTAACTGAGCTTGCTGAGCTGATGCAAGTCAGCACGAGAACCATTCACAGGGAACTCAAATCAATTAAACCGCTGATGGAAACCGTGGGGCTTACGTTAGATAAACAGCCCGGTAAAGGGTTGAAAGCAGTGGGAAGTCCCGAGGGTAAACAAAAGCTGCTTACTGATTTATCATATGAACAGCATGAATACAGCGCCGACGAACGGAAACTGCTCATTCTTTGTTCGTTATTAGAGTCTCAGGAGCCCGTCAAACTGTACACGCTTGCTCATGATCTCCAGGTGACGAATGCCACGGTCAGCTATGACTTAGATGAGCTCGAGAAGTGGATTTCTCCCTTTGGACTGACACTGATCCGCAAAAGAGGTTTTGGCATCCAGCTCATAGGGCCGGAGAATGCGAAACGGAAAATTGTCGGCAACTTGATTGTGAACCGTCTCGACATCCAAATGTTTTTGGAAGCGGTTGAATTAAACATTAAAGGAAAAGCCGATTCTTCAGAGAAAATGTTCGGGGTTGTCAGCAAAGGTGAGCTGTTAAAAATGGAGCGCATCTTATTTCAGCTCAAAGAAAAAATCGCTTTTTCATTGTCCGATAGCTCCTATATAGCGCTCGTCGTCCATCTGACGTATGCGATCGAACGAATTAAGCTTGGGGAAACTATCACCATGGAGCAAAATGAGCTTGAGGAACTGAAGAATGCGAAGGAATACAGCTCCGCTCTTGAAATCGCGGGCGAGCTTGAACGTGCCTTCGGCGTGACGATTCCAGAGGCGGAGGTCGGCTATATTACAATCCACCTTCGAAGCGCCAATCGAAAATACAAAACAGAATACAAAGCGCAGGAAATTGAGCTGGAAACAGCCCTGCAAACAAAGCGGCTCATTGCTTTTATTTCAGACAAAATCAGAATGGATCTAACGAAAAACTACTCTTTATATGAAGGCTTGATTGCCCATTTGGAGCCGGCCGTCAGCCGCATAAAAGAAAATATTGAGATATACAATCCGATGAAGGAACAGATCAAGCGCGATTATTTTCTGCTTTATATGGCGATCGAAGAAGGCGTCGAAAAGTATTTTCCGGGCATGTCCTTTTCTGATGATGAAATCGCTTTTATCGTTCTTCACTTTGGCTCGGCTCTTGAAATCAAAAAAGAAGAAGCAAAAGTGAAAGCGCTTGTCGTCTGCTCAAGCGGGATCGGCTCCTCGAAAATGCTTGCCTCCAGACTGAAAAAAGAGCTGCCGGAAATTGAATCGTTTGATATGTCATCCCTGATCGAGCTAAAGGGGAAGGATGTTCAAGCCTATGATATGATTGTGTCCACTGTACCGATTCCTTATGAAAACATTGATTACATCATGGTCAGCCCGCTATTAAATGAGGAAGACGCAAACCAGGTCAAGCAGTATATCAAGCGGAAGATTCCCCTTATTCTTAACAAAAAAAGAAGCCCGAAGGAAGAGGCGCAGCAAGCTGATGTACCTGACATGCTAGAGGCGGCGGAAAGCATAGGGCGGTATATGGAAGTTATCCAAGATGTTCTGCGCCATTTTACGCTAGCTCAACTCAAAACAAACCCGGACCATAGCATGCTTCTGCTAGAGCTTTTTCAACAGCTGAAGAAGGATGGCCTGATCCGTGATCCGGAAAAAGCTGCGGTTTGCCTGGCTGAGCGGGAGAAACAAGGGGGATTGGGAATCCCCGGAACAAACATGGCGCTTTATCATCTCAAAAATGATGAAATCGTCCTGCCTTTTTTCAAAATGTTTGATCTCAGCACCTCCTATGAAGTGGATGGCATGGACGGAAATACCCTCAGGATGACACGCATTCTCGTCATGATGGCGCCTAGCTCATTATCTGCTGAAGGCTCGGAGATTTTAAGCGCGATCAGCTCGGCAATTATCGAGAGCGGAGAAAGCATGGCGGGGTTTCAGGAAGAAGGAGAACAAGAATTGTATCAGCGGTTAAACCGCATATTTTTCACATGGATGAAAGAAAAAAACATACTGTAAACCTGCATGGCACACGTCAAAAATTTGGCGTGTGTTTTTCTGTGGATGGGGAACAAAATAAGAAAATGTGGGACTATTTTATCATTCAGTATTGGAATAATTCCAAAATGAAATAGTTTTACAAGTTATCTTTTTTGGGTTAAAATGGGTGAGGTAAGGAAGAAAATCTAACAAATTATTGAAGATTCAAGAGAATATAGGAGATGACGATATGGAAACATTACAGCATCTGATTCTGCATGACATGCCGAATAGCGAAGAAATAGAGGCTGTAAAAAGCGGAGACCATACACTGACATATAAAGGTTACCGTAAACGGATTAATCAGCTGGCGAATGCCATGCTTCAAAAAGGAATTCAAAAGGGCGACCGTGTTGCATTGCTTTGCAAAAACGGCCATCCCGCATCAACTGTTATGTTCGCCGCGCTTGAAATAGGTGCTGTTGTCGTACCTGTCAGCTGGCAGCTGAAACCATATGAAATGACAGGCATTTTAAAAGCAAGTGAACCGAAAGCGATGTTTTACGGAGCGGAGTTTAAAGAGATACTGGATGAAGTTCTACCTGAATTGTCCTCACTGTGTGTAACAATGGAAACAGGAACAGCTTACGAAACATCTGCTGAATTTGAAGCGCTGTTTGCAGGTCCTGATCATTTGCCAGAGACGGAAATGGTTTCACCTGATGATACAGCACTTCTGATGTTTACATCTGGAACAACGGGAAACCCGAAAAGATGCATGATTACACATGGCGGCATATACAGATACGTTAAAAAATCCAACAGCTCAATAGCACGTATGAAGGGCCTTCGTTTTCTCGCGTGCCATCCGATTTATCATACGAGTGCGCTCATTTGCATCATGCTTGGAACGTTTGCAGAAACAACCTTTGTGTTTACAAAGGATCAAGATCCTGTTCACATGCTGAAGGTCATTGAAGAAGAGAAAATTCAGACCGTGATGGCTCTTCCTGTGTTTTACACGTATTTGCTTGAGGCGTGGGAAACGCACCAAACTGACTTATCTTCACTTGTTATTTTAATGACAGGCGGAACAAAAGTGCCGAGCAGCCTAATACGCCGCTATCTTGATATTGGCATTCCGCTTGCGCATGGCTATGGAAGTACTGAGGCTTGGGGCATCAGCACATGGACGCCTGATATGGGAATGGATAAAGCGGCATCTGCAGGAAAACCTGTGGCAGGTGTTAAAGTCAAAGTGGAAGATCCTCTGACCGGAGAAGAACTTCCTCAAGGAGAAATCGGCGAAATCGTTGTTCATACTCCATTCTTATTTAAAGGCTATGAAGACAATCCTGAAGCAACAGCGAAAGTGCTGCAAAACGGATGGTTTAGAACCGGAGATTCAGGATATGTGGATGAAGATGGCTTTATTTTCATCACGGGACGCTACAAGGATGTCATTATTTACGGAGGCGATAACGTCTATCCTGATCAGGTTGAAGAAGTTATCCAGCAGATCCCGGGAATCCTTGAAACGGCTGTGGTCGGTATTCCTGACCCGCTTTACGGTGAAAAACCGAAAGCTTTTATCGTGAAAAATGGCGGCCAGCGCATCACGGAAGAGGATGTCATCGCATTTTGTAAAGAACGCCTGTCCGCTTACAAAATACCTGAAGTTGAATTTGTTAACGAACTGCCGAAAAACAACCTTGGCAAGGTGAAAAAAGACGTCCTGCGCAATCAGGCTGTACATTCATAAAAGAAGAAGCCCGTCCACTTTATGTGGCGGGCTTCTTTGCAGTTGCACAGACGGAAAGCTCAGGCTTAATGTTCTTAAATTGTATATCAGTGTCTTCGAAGCCGGCTGCTTTAAAGTCAGCAATCATCTGTCTTCCAAATGATTTGGTTTTCTCAGGACTGGCATCCGCTTCCCGCGGCTGCATCGTAATGGCTGCTTTGCCGCCTGGCTTTAATGCCCGATAAATCTGTTTCATGCCTTTTGTTTGGTCATTCCAAATGGTGTAGTTGTTAACGGAAATCACTTTATCATAAAACGAGGCGGGGAGAGGAAATGTCTCGATGCTTCCTTGTATCAGGCGTACGCCCTTTGGTTTCACTCTGCGGGCGGCCAGCTTCAGCATGGCCTCTGACACATCAATCCCATGAAGATGAACATCCTTCTCGCGTTTCAGCATCTGCTGCATGCAGTATCCCGGGCCAAACCCGACTTCTAAAATGCTGTCCCCGCGCGTGATACCCAGCTGATTGATTGTCCACTGATTCAGTGTTTGATTTTCAGCAGCCATGATGTACCCGGCAATCATGCCGATGACGCCCTTTGGCCTGCTGAATCTTCTAGAAAGCATGTTAATCATTCAGCAACCAACCTCCTTTTTGAGTTATTTCCTCCAAGCGTTCCATGTGAAACATTTTTCTGATAAAGCAATGCGAAGGTGCCAAGCCATGTTTATCCAAAGAGTGTGTGAGGTACACAACAAATAGACATGAAAACAAAGGAGGAGAATCATCATGGCAAATTATCCAAAAGAACTGCCGGCACAAACTCAAAGTCGCCAGCCGGGAATTGAAAGCGAAATGAATCCAAGTCCGGTGTATGAGTACGAGGATTATAAAGGAGCAGACAAATTAAAAGGAAAAGTAGCTCTTATTACAGGCGGCGACAGCGGGATCGGACGCGCGGTTTCCGTCGCTTACGCAAAGGAAGGCGCAGACATCGCCATTGTGTATAAGGATGAGCATGAAGACGCTGAGGAGACGAAGAAACGTGTTGAACAAGAAGGCGTAAAATGCCTGCTGATTGCTGGTGACGTAGGTGAAGAGGAATTCTGCAATGAAGCGGTTGAAAAAACGGTCAAGGAACTAGGCGGCCTTGACATCCTTGTCAACAATGCAGGTGAACAGCATCCGAAGGAAAGCATCAAAGATATTACGAGCGAACAGCTTCACCGCACATTCAAAACAAATTTTTATTCTCAATTTTATTTGACTAAAAAAGCAATTGATTACCTGAAACCGGGCAGCGCCATCATCAATACGACATCCATCAACCCGTACGTAGGGAACCCGACACTGATTGATTATACAGCGACAAAAGGGGCGATCAATGCCTTTACAAGAACAATGGCGCAGGCGCTTGTCAAAGACGGCATCCGTGTAAATGCAGTCGCGCCGGGTCCAATTTGGACGCCACTAATCCCAGCTACGTTCTCTGAAGAAACAGTTGCTCAATTTGGGCAAGATACGCCGATGGGCCGTCCTGGACAGCCTGTTGAGCACGTCGGCTGTTATGTGCTTCTGGCATCAGATGAGTCCTCTTACATGACAGGTCAGACCCTGCATGTCAACGGCGGAAACTTTGTGACGACATAAGAGGGAGTGAGACATATGGGCATCACGAAAGAAGAAGTGAACAGCTACTATCAAAAAGCAGGGATTGTATTAACGGACGAGGAAGTAGACCAAATCCAGCTGATGGATTACGGCTTAGGAAAAGAAAGAAAAGTCGGGCTCCAGCTCTTCGTCTACGTCAATACAGACCGTTATTGTTCAAAGGAATTGGTGCTGTTTCCGGGACAGACTTGCCCGGAACACCGCCATCCGCCGGTCGACGGCCAGGAAGGCAAGCAGGAGACCTTCCGCTGCCGCTACGGAAAAGTGTATCTTTACGTAGAAGGAGAAAAAACGCCACTTCCAAAAGTTCTCCCTCCTCAGGAAGACAGAGAACACTATACGGTCTGGCACGAAATTGAGCTAGAACCGGGCGGGCAATATACAATCCCCCGAATACAAAGCATTGGTTCCAGGCCGGGGAAGAAGGTGCCGTCGTGACGGAAATGTCATCGACGAGCACGGATAAACATGATATCTTTACCGATCCAAGAATATAAGGATGAGGCTTAGCAGCCCATCCTTTTTTGTATTGAAAAAAACAGAATCATCGATATAATGGGTGAAAAAGGAAAGAGGGCGAAGCGATGTTCACTTGCAAGGTAAATGAGCACATCACCATCCGATTATTGGAGCCGAATGATGCGGAGCGGCTGGCCGAACTCATTATCCAAAATCAGCAGCGGCTCAGCCAGTGGCTGTTTTGGGCGGAAAATCCAAGCAGCGCTGACACGTACAGAGAAACCATCATTCCAGAATGGCGGCATCAGTATGCAGACCTGAACGGCATTGAGGCGGGGCTCCTTTATGACGGCAGCCTATGCGGCATGATCAGCCTGCATAACCTTGATCAAGTGAATCGAAAGGCTGAAATCGGATATTGGATTGCTAAAGACTTTGAAGGGAAAGGCATTATTACAGCTGCCTGCCGAAAACTCATTACGTATGCTTTTGAAGAGCTTGAGCTGAATCGTGTGGCGATCTGTGCGGCTGTCGGAAACGAAAAAAGCAGAGCGGTTCCGGAGCGGATCGGGTTTCTAGAGGAAGGAAGGGCACGGGATGGCTTATACGTAAACGGCAGGCATCACGACCTCGTCTACTACAGTCTGTTAAAGCGTGAATGGGAAGGCGAAAAATAAAGAGCACACTTTCTTGTTTAAATCTTCCCCGGATGTGGAAAAGTAACAGCGGAGACGTTAAAAAGGAGTGATTCGAGATGAATCAGCAAGACATTAAACAAAAAGTGCTTGATGTTCTAGATCACCATAAAGTAGGTTCGCTCGCAACGGTTCAAAAGGGCAAACCGCATTCCCGCTACATGACTTTTTTCCATGACGGGCTGACGATTTACACACCGACAAGCAAGGAAACTCATAAAGCAGAAGAAATTGAGAACAACCCCAATGTCCACATTTTATTAGGCTATGATTGTGAAGGCTTTGGCGACGCATATGTCGAAGTTGCCGGAAAAGCCAAAATCAACAATTCGGCAGAACTCAAGGACAAAATATGGAGTTCCAAATTAGAGCGCTGGTTTGACGGCAAGGATGATCCGAATCTGGTGATTCTTGAAATTGAACCGGAGGATATCAGATTGATGAATGCCGGGGAGAAAACGCCGGTCTCACTCGAACTATAAAAAATTTGTGTTTTCAAGGGCGATATGTTATTATGAATAGCTAGTAAGAAAAATAAGCAAATAAAAAAGAAAGTAAACTTCTTTTTTCTGTTTTGAGAGAGAAGCTTACCGCTTCCCAAGCAGCATAACCAGCTGCCCTTATTCTTTTCCTTCATAACAAATCGCCCCTAACGATGAGATGGAAAAAAGACTTTTTTGTTTTACAATTCACACCGGCGCGGCTTCGGAGCCGCAGTGACGATTGAGAGGTAGGGCTTTCGTTGTCTTGTGTTCAAGAAATTTCCATGGTGTTTACTTTCCAGAATGATTCTTCGGAACAATGCTTTATGAATCTAACCCGCCTGACTTGGCGGATGATATAATCTTTATTTGCGTATAGAAAAGAATAAGACAAACCGCCCGGCGTACGCCGGACGGTTTTTTTATTGCAAAAAACACATCGTACTGAAACCTCCTTGTCTTCTTTCCAGTCTTATCTCTAGGATGAAATTGGAGGAAGAATAACGTGCATGTCATTACAACACAAGTACTTTTTATTTTTTGTTTTTTATTGCTGATTCACTCGATAGAAACCTTAGCCTATGCTACAAGGCTTTCCGGGGCCCGCGTTGGATTTATTGCGTCCGCGCTTTCTCTGTTTAATGTCATGGTCATCGTATCCAGAATGTCGAACATGGTGCAGCAGCCCTTTACTGGGCATTTAATTGATGCTGCTGGAAAAAACGCACTGGCGATTGTAGGGGAGCAGTTCCGCTTTTTAATTTTCGGATCGACAGTCGGCACCATTTTGGGCATTATCCTGCTCCCGTCTTTTGTCGCTCTTTTTTCAAGGGCGATTATTCACTTGGCGGGCGGCGGCGGCTCCGTTTTTCAAGTATTCCGAAAGGGATTCTCGAAACAAGGATTCAAAAATGCCCTTTCCTATTTGCGTCTGCCGTCCATTTCATATGTAAAAGGATTTCATATGCGCTTGATTCCGAAGCGTTTGTTTGTCATCAACATGCTGATCACATCGATTTATACGATTGGCGTGCTTTCGGCTTTATACGCAGGCCTTCTGGCGCCGGAGCGCAGCACGACAGCCGTCATGGCTTCGGGTTTGATCAACGGAATTGCGACGATGCTGCTGGCCATTTTTGTTGATCCTAAAGTATCCGTTCTAGCTGATGATGTGGCAAAAGGAAAACGAAGCTATCTCTATTTAAAATGGACCTCTATCACAATGGTCACATCAAGGGTGGCGGGCACACTCCTCGCCCAGCTCATGTTTATTCCGGGGGCCTACTATATCGCGTGGCTGACAAAGTGGTTTTAATAAGAAAGGCTGGATCATAAAGATCCAGCCTTTTTTGCGTTCCCTTATTTATATTTCCTTAATCCGCGGTCGTACAAAAAATTTCCGAATGGGACGAAAGCAGCGACGAAGCCGGCAGCTGACCATTTCAGCGGCCATTTGACAGAGAAGGTTGCATAAGCCAAGACAAGCAAATACAAAATGAACAACCCGCCGTGAACCGAACCGACAATTGTCACCGCAAGCGGAAGGCCTGCCCAATATTTAAGCGGCATAGCGATGAACAACAGGATTAAGAGTGACATTCCTTCAATAAAACCCATCGTGCGAAGTCTTCCGATCGGCGTGTGCAGCATAAATCGCCCTCCTTGTGGACACGTTTTCATTTTATACTATAAACAATCCGGAGGGGCATATGACAGCTTTCAAAAAATGTTCGGAAAACATTCATTTTTACATGCCTTTTCTAGGGAACTGTACTTGTCATTTACAAAAATACCCGAGATAATGTGTAC
The DNA here is from genome assembly GCF_001719225.1 of Bacillus sp. FJAT-14266. Taxonomy (NCBI): domain Bacteria; kingdom Bacillati; phylum Bacillota; class Bacilli; order Caryophanales; family Bacillaceae; genus Bacillus; species Bacillus sp. FJAT-14266. Next base: position 3,796,636 of record NZ_CP017072.1, on the reverse strand, counting down.
AAAATCAAAAAAGAAGGATGTTGAAATGAAACTTGACCAGATTGATCTGAATATCATTGAGGAGCTTAAGAAGGACAGCCGTTTGTCGATGAGGGAATTAGGCAGAAAAATTAAGCTGTCGCCTCCATCTGTGACAGAACGGGTAAGACAGCTTGAATCGTTTGGCATCATCAAGCAATACACGCTGGAGGTCGACCAGAAAAAACTTGGGCTTCCCGTTTCCTGTATTGTGGAAGCAACCGTTAAAAACGCGGATTACGAGCGGTTCAAAAGCTATATTCAAACATTGCCGAATATTGAATTTTGCTACCGGATTGCAGGTGCAGCCTGCTATATGCTGAAAATCAATGCCGAAAGCCTCGAAGCGGTAGAAGATTTCATTAACAAAACATCGCCCTACGCGCAAACCGTCACTCACGTCATTTTCTCAGAAATTGACACGAAAAACGGGCGCGGTTAGAGAGTGCCGCGTGAAGTCTGTTATAATAACAGGATGAGCGCGAAAGAAAGAGAAGTGATCAAGCATGTCAAAAACAGTTGTATTAGCTGAAAAACCTTCAGTCGGCCGGGATTTAGCCCGGGTGCTGAAGTGCCATAAAAAAGGAAACGGTTATCTCGAAGGCGATCAATATATTGTGACCTGGGCTTTAGGCCATTTGGTGACGCTTGCTGATCCGGAAGGCTACGGAAAAGAATTTCAATCATGGCGCCTAGAGGATCTGCCGATTATTCCAGAACCCTTGAAGCTTGTGGTGATAAAAAAAACCGGAAAGCAGTTCAATGCAGTCAAATCCCAGCTTACCCGTAAAGACGTCAATCAGATTGTCATCGCGACTGACGCAGGCCGGGAAGGTGAGCTTGTTGCGCGCTGGATCATTGAGAAAGCGAATGTCCGAAAACCAATCAAGCGGCTGTGGATTTCATCTGTGACGGATAAAGCGATCAAGGAAGGTTTTCAAAAGCTGCGCAGCGGCAAAGAATATGAAAACCTGTACCATTCTGCCGTCGCCAGAGCGGAAGCGGATTGGATTGTGGGGATCAACGCCACCCGTGCACTTACCACAAAATTCAATGCCCAGCTCTCATGCGGGCGTGTGCAGACTCCGACGCTTGCCATGATTGCAAAGCGCGAGGCAGACATTCAGGCGTTTACGCCCGTTCCGTATTACGGCATCCGTGCTGCAGTCGACGGCATGACGCTGACGTGGCAGGATAAGAAATCAAAGCAGACGAGAACGTTCAATCAAGATGTAACAAGCCGTCTGCTAAAAAATCTCCAAGGAAAGCAAGCGGTCGTAGCTGAGCTGAAAAAAACAGCGAAAAAAAGCTTTGCGCCTGCGCTTTATGATTTAACGGAGCTGCAGCGTGACGCCCACAAGCGCTTCGGTTTTTCTGCTAAAGAAACGCTTTCTGTCCTGCAGAAGCTATATGAGCAGCATAAGCTCGTCACATATCCGCGGACTGACTCTAGATTTTTATCCAGTGACATCGTCCCAACGTTAAAAGACCGTCTGGAAGGCATGGAAGTAAAACCGTATGCCCAATATGTCAGCCAAATTAAAAAACGCGGCATTAAATCTCATAAAGGATATGTCAATGACGCGAAGGTGTCAGACCACCACGCGATTATCCCGACCGAAGAGCCGCTCGTTCTCAGCAGTCTGAGTGATAAAGAACGAAAGCTGTATGACCTGATTGCGAAACGTTTCCTGGCTGTATTAATGCCTGCATTCGAATATGAGGAAACAAAGGTCATCGCAGAAATCGGCGGAGAAACCTTTACGGCGAAAGGCAAAACCGTGCAGTCGCAAGGGTGGAAAGCCGTTTATGATATGGCGGATGAGGATGATGAGCAGGAGGATGACAGAGATCAGACACTTCCTGCGCTTCAAAAAGGCGACACACTTGCCGTCCGCACGTTAACGGAAACAAGCGGCCAAACGAAGCCGCCTGCCCGATTTAATGAAGGGACCTTGCTGTCAGCGATGGAAAACCCAAGCGCGTTTATGCAGGGAGAAGAAAAAGGCCTCGTCAAAACGCTTGGAGAAACAGGCGGCCTCGGCACGGTGGCAACGCGTGCCGACATTATTGAAAAACTGTTCAACAGCTTTTTAATCGAGAAAAAAGGCCAAGATATTTTTATCACATCTAAAGGAAAACAGCTCCTGCAGCTTGTTCCGGAGGATCTGAAATCACCGGCCTTAACAGCAGAATGGGAGCAAAAGCTGTCTGCGATTGCGGCCGGCAAATTGAAATCGGCTGTTTTTATTAAAGATATGAAGGCTTACGCTCACCAAACGGTAAAAGAAATCAAAAACAGCAGCCAAACCTTCCGACATGACAACATCACGGGAACGGCATGTCCGGAATGCGGCAAAATGATGCTGAAAGTAAACGGCAAACGCGGGACGATGCTCGTGTGCCAAGATCGTGAATGCGGAAGCAGAAAAACGATTGCCCGAAAAACAAACGCACGCTGCCCAAATTGCCATAAAAGAATGGAGCTTCGCGGCCAAGGCGAGGGCCAAACCTTTGCGTGTGTGTGCGGTCACCGTGAAAAGCTCTCTGTATTTGAAAAACGAAAAAACAAAGACAAAGCGCGTGCTACCAAACGGGACGTATCCTCTTATATGAAAAAACAAAATAAAGATGAGCCGATTAACAACGCGCTGGCAGAACAGCTGAAAAAACTCGGTTTGGATAAATAATAAAAAAACCTGTGCCTATCGCACAGGTTTTTTTAGTGGACTTAGGTCCTGTTTTCTTAATGTTCAAAAAGGGGAAAAAAAGCTAGCAATCTGCATTTTTTTCTTTTATAGTAAATGTACTTTGTAACATGGCAGTCATATTTTCGTCTATAACTATTTGTGAGCGTCTGATTTGCTTCAGGCGACAAAGGGGGATTTGCCTGTGAGGCATGTACTAATTGCTGTCATCTTATTCTTCTTATCTATCGGACTTTCCGCAGGGTGTGCTGAAGCTGGAAACAAGACCCAAAATCAGTCGGCGACAGAAGTGAATGCCAGCCCGCTCCAGCCGGCGGAATATTTCATCTATCACAATTTAATGAATGACCAAGGGCTGATCAAAACCGATTTTTCAGACCAGCCTTCTTACTTGTCGGAATCTCTCGGCCTGTGGATGGAGTTTCTGCTCAGCAAAAATGACGCACCGCATTTCCAGGATCAATATCAGCATCTGACTGATTCATTTCTGATGAGCAATCACTTGGTGACGTGGAAGATTCAAAATGGCCAAGCGAGCGGGACGAATGCGCTGATAGATGATATGAGAATTATGCTGTCTCTTGACCAAGCCGCCGCAAAATGGGGCCGCAGCGACTACGCGCAAATGGCTAGGGATATCGGCACGTCTTTGAAGACATACAATATGAACAACGGGTTATTTACAGACTATTACGACTCACAGGCCGCTTCAAAGGATGTGACGCTTTCATACGTCATGCCTGATGCCTTAGCTGTCTTAAAGAAGAATGGAATCATAGACGAAGAAACAGAACAGCGGAATGCCAATGTTCTCTATTCAGCTCCTTTAAAAAATGGCTTTCTGCCGAAGACATACAGCTCGGAGACGAAGGGATACACATATGATAGTGAAATCAACCTGATTGATCAGCTTTACGCTGCTTGGCATTTGCCGGAAGGGGATGAAAAAGCATCTGTTTTAGCGGACTGGATCAAGCAGGAATTTCAGAAAAACGGAAAGCTGTACGGGCGGTATTCGGCAGATACGAAGGAGCCTGCCGTCCAATATGAGTCTCCATCCGTATATGCCTTAGCCGTATTGTTTTTGACAAAACAGCATGAAAACAGTTCTGTCATCAAAGCCATATATGACAGAATGAATGACTTTGAAATTCATGATCCGGTGAAATCGTATTATGGAGGCTATATGAGCGGCACTCAGACGCATTCATTTGACAATCTGCTGCCGCTGTTAGCCGAAAGGAAGCTTTTTAATGAAAATATCATTCAGTGAATCACAAAAATTATTTGCTTATTTTTCAGGGCTCATCGCGGCCCTGTCTTTGTTTATTTATTATGTGTCAGCCCAGCAATCAGAAGGTGCTCTGATCCTTTGCATCACATTTGGCGTCATCGCCGCAGGCATCTGGTTCGGCCCGATTTACGCGCTGGCAGTGACCTTAATCGTACTCTTTGTTCTCGGCACCTTAATGATGTTTTTCCAGACTGGACAGGCTGCGTTATTTCCGGCTGAGGAAGGACTGCGAATGCTTATCGTGTGGGGAATCGCGCTTTTGCTGTTTTCTTTTATTTCTGGACGAATCCACGATATTACGGCAGAGCTTAGGCGCTCGATTACACGGCTTCAATCCGAAATTAAAAGCTATGTTGCTGTTGACAGAGTGACCGGTTTTGATAACAAGCAAAGGATGAAGCTGGAACTTTCAGAAGAAATCAAGCGGGCGGAGCGCTATGGCAATTCTTTTGTGTTTTTGCTGCTCCATATGCATTATTTCAAAGAGTTTAAGTCTTTGTACGGTGAAAAAGAAACGGACCGCCTCTTCCAATATGTCGGTCAGCAAATCAGGACAAGCGTTCGGGAAACGGATAAGAAATTCCGTCCCTCTGATGAGCGTATCGGGATCGTGCTGACGCACACGCCTGCTGAACATATGCCGGCCGTTCTGACCAAGCTGAAGAAACAATTGGATACATATCAGCTGGAAAATGGAAAGTATGTGTCGCTTACGTTCCACGTTTGCTATTTGCCCTACCGCAACGATATCAAAACAGCTGATCAATTTTTAGAAGAACTGGAAAACGAGATGATGATGAATGAACTATAAAGGAATCACATTGCTATGCGTCATGATGCTTCTATTTTCAGCTATTGCGTCTTTTCCCGTTTCTGCGCAAGCGAAAGATCAGGATGCCGGCATTCTCATCATCTACTCAACCTTGGACGGCAAAGAGTCGTCACAAGTCAAAATGCTCGATTTGCTTGCGGGCCACTTTACATCCCATGTGACAGTCAAAAAAGATTCAGACGTTGAAGCGTCGGATTTCAAAGGGAAAGACCATGTGATTTATTACGGCCAAACGAAAAGAAAGCTCAGTAACAAATTGCTGTCTCTTATCAGCGGCGTAAAAAAACCGGTTGTCGCCATTGGCTATAACGCAGGCCAAATCAGCCAATTTTCCGGTCTTTCATTAGCTTGCAAAGAAAATGTGTTTCAGGTTCACAGCAGGTCGGAAAAGGCCGATGTGTCTCTGGAAAGCGGGCTTAACGTGCTGAGTGTATCAGGCCTGAAAGGAACGGCGCTTTACACCTTCAAAGCCGATGACGGCACAACGCATTCTTTTATATGGAAAACAAAAAAAGGGAATGTGTACATTGGATTAACAAATTTGTTAAATAACAATTTGATCGTGGCGAAACAGCTCAGAGAAGCTTTCGGAGAGAAGGCGGGGACGACGTTATTGTATTTGCGTCTCGAGGATATCAGCCCGATGTCTGATGAAAAATTGCTGCTTCAAGCCGGTACATACCTGCATAAGCGGCATATTCCTTTTATCCTGGCGGTCATTCCGGTTTACTTGAATCCGGAAACAGGCGACAAAGTGTATTTGTCTGATCAACCGAAGATGGTCAAGGTGCTGAAGAAGCTGCAAAGCATGGGCGGCAGTATCATTGTTCACGGCTATACTCACGCTTATCGCTACAGTGAAACAGGAGAGGGCTTTGAATTTTGGGATGCAAAGGCGGATCAGCCGATTACATCCGGAAATGCCGAAGACCCCCCGTCCATTTTGGAGAAAGAACAGGACTTCCCGAACGAACAAGCCTATCACAGCTATCTCGAACCATTTCGGGAAAAGGAAGAAACGTATACAAAACAAAAACTGACGCGTGCCATTGAGGATTTGACATCATCGGGTCTTTACCCGCTGGCGTTTGAAGCGCCGCATTACACGATGTCCGATTATGGCTATCAAATCGCCTCGCAGTATTTTACAAGCATTTTCGGCCAGGTCCAGCTCAGCAGCACAACATGGAAAACATCCGGTGCACCTCCGTTTGTGACTGCTCCTTCGATGTTGCACGGAATGACGCTTTATCCGGAAACGATCGGCTTTGTCGACACATCGAAGCAAAACCCGCTCGGTGAGATGGAGGAGCACATCTCCCAGATGATTGATTTTGAAGGCGGAGTAGCCGGAGGATTTTATCACCCGTACCTCGGGATGAAATATCTGCCGGAGCTGGTTGATCAGATGGAACGCATTCCAGACAGTGAATGGCTTGATTTAAAGAAAACGAAACAAACCGTCAAAACAGACAAAGTGGAAATTCATACAAGCGGTGACGGAACGATTCAGGTGAAAAACGGCGTAAGCGCGATTGACGAGTTTTTCGATCATCACCGGCAAACCCCTCTGGAAAAGGCGTTATGGATTCTCTCCGCTGTTGTGCTCCTATTTGTCATCATGTTTGTCAGTTATACGTTTTACTTGAGAGCCACATTGAAAAAACGAATTTTTAAGGAGAGAAGAAGCCTTGGGTAATACGCTGTTCTTTATCTCGCTAAGTTTAATATGGGTTATGCTTCTCTACCACATGTTTCTCATGCAGGGCGGGTTTCGCCACTATATGACCTTCGAACGGAATATTCCAAAGTGGAGAGAAAACATGAAGGAACTGCCGAAGGTCAGCGTCCTCATCCCGGCGCATAACGAAGAGGTTGTGATTCGGCAGACGCTGAAGGCGATGGTCAACCTTTATTATCCGAAGGACCGGCTGGAGATTATCGTCGTTAACGATAATTCATCAGACCGGACGGGTGATATCGTCAATGAATTTTCCGAGAAATACGATTTCATCAAAATGGTGATTACGAAGCCGCCAAATGCAGGAAAAGGAAAATCCTCTGCACTTAACTCGGGTTTTGCCGAATCAAACGGCGATGTGATCTGTGTGTATGACGCCGACAATACGCCTGAGAAAATGGCCGTGTATTACCTCGTGCTCGGCCTGATGAATGACGAAAAGGCAGGCGCCGTGGTAGGGAAATTCCGCGTCATCAATGCAGCGAAGACGCTGCTGACGAGGTTTATTAATATCGAAACGATCTGTTTTCAGTGGATGGCTCAGGGAGGCAGATGGAAGTGGTTCAAAATCGCCACGATCCCAGGCACCAACTTCGCGATCCGCAGAAGCATTATCGAAAAGCTCGGAGGCTGGGATGACAAAGCGCTCGCTGAGGATACTGAGCTGACCATCCGGGTATATAATCTCGGCTATCACATCCGCTTTTTCCCTGCCGCCATCACGTGGGAGCAGGAACCGGAAACATGGAAGGTATGGTGGCGCCAGCGCACCCGATGGGCGCGCGGCAATCAATATGTCGTGCTCAAATTTTTGGCGCAGTTTTTTAAGCTGAAACGAAAACGGATTATCTTTGATTTGTTTTATTTTTTCTTTACGTACTTCCTGTTTTTCTTTGGCGTGATCATGTCAAATGCGATTTTTGTAGTGAATTTGTTTTATGATTTGCATTTGTCTGTTGGATTTTTGGCAATGATTCTCTGGATTTTGGCGTTTTTCTTATTTATGACAGAGGTCATGATTACGTTGAGCATTGAAAAAACAGAAATGAACAAGCAAAACTTTTTTATCGTATTTCTCATGTACTTCACATACTCGCAGGCATGGATTGTGCTTGTTATCTACTCTTTATTCGTAGAAATCAAGCACCGTCTATTCAAGCAAGAGGTCAAATGGTACAAGACAGAACGATACAATCAACATAAAAGCGGGTGACCTTTTTGAAACAAATAATGATTTTTCTCACAAGCTTCATGCTGCTGGCGATGACTGGACAAACGGCTCTTGCCAAAGACGTACAGGTCAGCGGTTCGCTCCTTGGGAAAAGCAGCCAAGAACAAGCCAAACAGCAGGTGCTGACAAGCGAGCTGATTACACTGTATGGATCAAAAGACAGCGCAGAGCTGACGTATCAGATCCCGGCAGGCGCCTCTTCGGGCAATCAGCAATTGGTAATCGAATACGAGGCATCAAATCTTTTAATTTCTCCATCATCGTTAACGGCTGTCATTGATGATGAACCGGTCAAGACGTTAAAGCTTGATGGTGATTCCAAACGAAAAACAGTGAAGCTGAATCTGAATAAAAGCCAGTCTGCGCAAGGCTATCACAACGTATCGCTTAAATTCTACGGCGTAATGAAAGAGGGCGTGTGCGTCAGACAGGATACTTCAGGCAACTGGATCAAAATTTATCCGGACAGCCGGCTGACACTTGCTGACAGCAGTGAAGCGAAGGGAACGTCGCTGGACCATTATCCGTATCCTTTCGCCCAATCTGGAAATACAGCGGAAGAAACAGCTATCGTCATTCCGGATAACCCAAGTTCAGCGGAAATAGAAGCTGCTGTTAAAGCAGAAGGCTATTTGAAAACGGTGGACAGCAGTGTCAGTATTGCGTATGTCACGGAATCTGAACTGAAAAAAATCGATAAGCCGACGATTGTTATCGGCGTGGACAAGCATTGGAACGGCAAAGTGAAAAAACTGTTGAAACAAGCCGGGCTACAGGCAAAAGGAGAAAACCTTCTGCTTGCGGAGCGGGTGCTGAAAGCAGAGGGCAAACAGCAGCCGGTTCTGTTTGCGCAAGCGGCGTCCGAGGACGCGCTCACTAAAAAAATCAGCGTGATGACAGATCAGACATATACAGGCCAGCTCAGCGGCGATACACTTTCAATCAGCAAGCTTCAGCAGACTGAAAAAAAAGAAAGCGATAAGCTGACCCTTGAGAATTTTGGAGCGGGTGATATCACAATTGGAGCCGACAAAACATCTTCAGCACATTATTTTTATCCGGCTTCGGCTGTTTTAGATGAAAACCAATCGGCGAAGCTGTCGCTTAAACTGAAAAAGTCTGAAACGATTCAGGCCTCAACGGCTGAAAACGAGTCAGCCTCTCAGGCTGCAGAACTGAAAGTGATGATCAACGGCCAGCCGCACTCGGTCCGGCTTGATGAATTAGGAAAAGAAGATAAAAACGGATTCTATCATGTCACAGTGAAAGTGGACCCTAAGCTGCTGCAAAAAAACCGCTACATTGATATTCAGTTCGTCACGACCGGTTTAAAGGAAAACAACCCTTGCAACACCACTGATGAGGAAAAGTGGGTTTTTATCGATAAAAACAGTACATTATCATACGCCATCAAAGGCATGTCTCCTTCAGCGGATTTTCAAGAGTGGCCGCTGCCTTACGCCGGAAACCAGGATCAAACAACGTTAATCGTGCTTCCTGACACCGTAAGCCAATCGAAGCTTGAGGAGCTTTCTCTCGTGACGGAATCCTTTGGCAGCGAAGCACAGCATTCATATACGGTAAAGAAATCATCTGACGTTACAGCAAAGGATGCGAAAGGACGAAACCTCATTTTCATAGGGGGGATCAATCAATTTTCTCTTCTGAAGGAGAAATCATCAGATCTGCTTGTGCCGCAGGAAAAGAACGGCTCGTTTGATGTATCTGGTTTCGAGATGCTGAATGAGACGACAAAACAAGTGGTATTTACCCAAGCATCGGTTTGGGATTCGCGCTATACAATGGCTGTCTTTGCACCGTCAAAAGGAGATGGCACGGCTGTCACAAAAGAGATCATTAGTTATCTGAACAGCAACGATGAGTCGGCAACCGTCCTTAATGAAACAAACAGCCAGCAGGTGTTTACAAACCACCAGCAGCTCAAATCGGAAACAAACAGTTCCGATGCAGAACAACCAACACAGGATCATAGCCAGAAATGGATGTATATTGGTGTGCTGGCACTCATTATGGTGGTTGCGGCAGTGTTCATTTGGATTGCCGTAAGACGCAAAAAAAGAAAGACAGATAAAGAATAAAACAGAGGCGATTTTAGCCTCTGTTTTTTTTATTTTTGGTAAGTGAATTCCATTTGTGGAACCTGTCATTTTATTTTTTTCTCTCAGCCAATAAGCCTCTTTACAACGTGCGGGAACGGGAGTATGATCACTTTTAGAAAACAAATCGCTTAATCTGAAATCAGAGCGGGGGACCCAATAGAACGGCTTTTTGCCGTTGGGGTGAATCCTTTTTAGGTAGGGCTAACTCTCATATGCCCGAATCCGTCAGCTAACCTCGTAAGCGTTCGTGAGAGGAGATGAATGAAACCTGTGTTCGATGTTATGGCACAGGGGCATCCGTTTGCCTCTGTGTTTTTTGTTGTTCATTTTTGAATGCAAATCGCATACAGAGACATCATAGCAGAAAGGACTATCATCAACATGTGAGAGCAAGACACTGATGTTTTATTGTTTTAATTGAAAAATGAGAAATTAAAAGGGGAAGACATCGATGTATCATTCAATCAAACGTTTTTTGATTGGGAAACCACTAAAATCCCAAGCAGCTGGAGAGCAAAAACTGACGAAATTAAAAGCCTTGGCTATGCTTTCCTCAGATGCGCTGTCATCTGTCGCATATGGGACAGAACAAATTCTAATCATTTTGGCAACAATCAGTGCTGCCGCATTTTGGTACTCCATTCCGATTGCGGTGGGCGTTCTCATCTTGCTGCTCGCACTGATTCTTTCATACAGGCAAATTATTTACGCTTATCCGCAGGGCGGCGGGGCGTATATCGTTTCTAAAGAAAATCTCGGTGAAAAACCGGGATTGATTGCGGGCGGTTCATTACTTGTTGATTATATTTTAACAGTAGCGGTAAGTATTTCCGCAGGCACGGACGCCATCACGTCAGCCTTTCCTGCATTGCATGATTATCATGTGCCGATCGCTATTTTTCTCGTGTTAGTGATTATGATTTTGAACCTGCGCGGTCTTTCGGAATCGGCATCCATTCTTGCCTACCCGGTTTATCTGTTTGTGGTGGCGCTTTTGGTTCTCATTGCAGTCGGGTTGTTTAAACTTATGACAGGACAAATAGACCAGCCAGCCCATCATACACCGCTAGGCACACCTGTAGCCGGCATTACGCTGTTTTTGCTGCTTAAGGCTTTTTCCTCCGGATGCTCAGCGTTGACCGGGGTTGAGGCCATTTCTAATGCGATTCCTGCATTCAAAAACCCGCCTGCGCGAAACGCGGCAAGAACGCTTGCGATGATGGGGATTTTGCTGGCGATCTTGTTTTCCGGCATCACGGTGCTCGCGTACGGGTATGGTACGGCGCCGAAGCCTGATGAAACAGTGGTTTCACAAATTGCATCCGAAACCTTCGGGCGGAATGTGTTCTACTATGTCATCCAAGGTGTCACATCGCTTATTTTGGTTCTTGCGGCAAATACGGGATTTTCAGCCTTCCCGCAGCTTGCCTTCAACCTGGCGAGAGACCAGTATATGCCGCGAATGTTTACAGTCAGGGGCGACCGCTTAGGCTTCTCAAATGGGATTATCTTTTTAGGCTTTGCCTCCATTGTTCTCATTATCTTATTCGGAGGACAGACGGAGCACTTAATCCCGTTATATGCTGTGGGCGTATTTATTCCATTTACGCTTTCACAAACCGGCATGTGCATGAAATGGATCAAGCAAAAACCAAAAGGCTGGATCGGAAAAATGCTGATCAACTCCTGCGGCGCTCTGATTTCGTTTATGGTTCTATCCATTCTGTTTGTGACGAAGTTTAATGTCGTATGGCCTGTGTTAATCTTTATGCCTATCGTTGTTTTGCTGTTTTTTGCGATTAAAAATCACTATACAGCAGTTGGCGAACAGCTTCGCATCGTAGACAAAGAGCCGGAAGAAATCAAAGGCACCGTTGTGATTGTGCCTGTGGCCGGTGTCACCACCGTCGTACAAAAATCGATTCACTATGCGAAATCACTGTCCGATCAGGTGATCGCCGTTCACGTGTCATTTGACAGAGAACAGGAAAAGAAATTCGAAAAACGCTGGGAAGAGCTTAATAACGGAGTGCGTCTCGTTACGCTTCACTCCTCGTACAGAAGCCTTGTCCATCCGTTTGATAAGTTTTTGGAAACAGTTGAGGCAAAAGCGAAGAAGGAGCAGTTTTCCGTTATGGTGCTGTTTCCGCAATTTATAACGAAAAAACGCTGGCACACCATCCTTCACAACCAATCGGCCTTCCTCCTCAGAGTCCGGCTGTTCTGGAAAAAGGACATAATGGTTGCCACACTGCCGTATCATTTTAAAAAGTAAAGCTCTAGGACCAAGGGAATCACCTTGGTCCTTTTTTGCGGGAAAAGGAGGTATGGCGGTGTATACACAAGGTGCTTTTGTGATCGTATTGAACGAAAGCCAGCAAATTCTGCTGGTGAAACGAAAAGATGTCCCTCTATGGGATTTGCCGGGCGGCAGGGTTGATCCCGGGGAATCGGCTGAGGAAGCGGCAGTGCGGGAGGTATTGGAAGAAACGGGATACAATGCAGCGCTTTCTGCGAAAATAGGTGTTTACCAAAGGCCAAAGTTTCAAGATGAACAGCATTTGTTTTTCGGAAGCATAACAGGCGGACAAGCAGTGGCTGACGGCACAGAGACAGCGGGATTAAAGTGGGTTTCCCCGGGGCGTTTGCCGCTTTTTATGGTGCCGAATCGAAAAAGGCAGATCAATGATTTCAAGAACGGCGCTCAAGATGTAAATGTCACCGTCAAGGATAGAGGGTTGCTCGCGGCGATCGACCTGTTGAAAAGAAGACTGGGCAAGTGATTCAGGTCTCCGGGTTTTAAAGCCTTTCTCCTGTGGTATTGAAAAAAGGAAAAAGGAGGATACGTTATGGCATACAAAACTGCAGGACAAGTAATGACAGAGCTGCTTGAGCAATGGGGAGTTGATCATGTATACGGCATCCCCGGAGACAGTATAAATGAGTTTATTGAAGAATTAAGACACGAAAGAAATCAACTGGAGTTCATTCAAACCCGCCACGAAGAGGTAGCGGCACTGGCAGCCGCGGCTGAAGCAAAACTCACCGGCAAGATCGGAGTCTGTCTGTCAATCGCAGGGCCGGGAGCGGTGCACTTATTAAATGGTTTATATGATGCAAAAGCGGACGGCGCCCCTGTGCTGGCGATTGCAGGACAGGTTTCTTCTGGCGAAGTGGGACGGGACTATTTCCAGGAGATTAAGCTGGAGCAAATGTTTGAGGACGTGGCTGTGTTCAACAGAGAGGTACATAGCGCAGAATCACTTCCGGATCTCTTAAATCAGGCGATCAGGACCGCCTACAGCAAAAAAGGCGTTGCGGTATTGAGCGTGTCAGATGATTTGTTTGCGGAGAAAATCAAACGCGAGCCCGTGTATACTTCACCGGTGTATATTGAAGGGAACCTTGAACCGAAAAAAGAACAGCTCGTCACCTGCGCCCAATATATTAATAACGCTAAGAAGCCGATTATCCTGGCAGGGCAGGGAATGAAAAAGGCGAAACGGGAGCTCTTAGAATTTGCGGACAAAGCCGCCGCTCCGATCGTTGTTACACTCCCGGCAAAGGGTGTTGTTCCCGATAAGCACCCGCATTTTCTCGGCAACCTCGGACAGATCGGAACAAAGCCGGCTTACGAGGCAATGGAGGAATGTGATTTATTAATCATGCTCGGAACGTCATTCCCGTACCGTGATTATTTGCCTGATGACACGCCGGCGATACAGCTCGATTCAGACCCGGCGAAAATCGGAAAACGGTATCCGGTGACAGCGGGCCTTGTCTGCGATTCGGCTCTCGGCCTGCGCGAATTGACAGAGTATATTGAACGCAAGGAAGACAGAAGATTCCTGAATGCCTGCACAGAACATATGCAGCATTGGTGGAACGAAATTGAAAAAGATGAGACAGAGGCAACAACACCGCTTAAACCTCAGCAGGTCGTGGCCCGTCTTCAGGAAGCGGCAGCCGATGATGCGGTGCTCTCTGTCGATGTCGGCACTGTGACAGTCTGGATGGCGCGTCATTTCAAAATGAACGCGAATCAGGATTTCATCGTTTCCAGCTGGCTTGCGACAATGGGCTGCGGCCTGCCGGGAGCGATTGCAGCAAGCTTGTCCGAACCGGAACGCCAGGCGATCGCCGTCTGCGGTGACGGGGGATTTTCCATGGTCATGCAGGACCTTCCGACCGCCGTCAAATATAAGCTCCCGATCACAGTCGTCATTTTAAACAACGAAAATCTCGGCATGATTGAGTACGAGCAGCAGGTCAAAGGCAATATCGACTATGTCACAAAACTTCAAAATGTCGACTATGCCGCATTTGCAGAAAGCTGCGGAGCAAAGGGCATCAAAGTGACCAAAGCGGAAGAGCTTGCGCCGGCATTCCATGAGGCGCTGCACTCTGACCAACCGGTCGTTGTGGATGTCATGATTGGAAACGAACCGCCGCTTCCTGGCAAAATCACCTACGGGCAGGCGAAAGGCTTTAGCAAGTACATGCTGAAAAACTTCTTCGAAAACCAAAAATTTGAAATGCCGTCACTGAAGAAAAGTTTGAAACGGTTATTCTAAAAAAACAGAGGCCCCAAAAGGCCTCTGTTTTTTGTTGGAAACAAACGTATTTTCAGCTATAACATGCTTGAATTCATAAAATGATCGGTATACTCGAAATAGACAAAAGGACAAATGCATCTTGTTTCAAAGCAATGAGTTGCATTTGTCCTTGTATGTTTATTCTTATCAAATCTTACAGAACTCTTCTCATTATAAGCTTATTTCTCTTTTTTCTTCAGCCCGAAGAAGAAAGGAAAAGCAGAACCGACCAAGAAGGTGCCGAATAAAAACATGCCGCCGATAAACACGTGGAAATTTGTGTGTCCGGCCGTAAACGCCGTGATTAAGGAAATGATACTGAGCACGATCATGGCAATGCCGGGCGCGACTCTCATTTTTCCCTTGGATCTATGGGCAGCAACAGAACATAAAATGCCGATAACAATAGGAACTATCCACAAATAAAACAGAATAAATACTGACATCATCAAAACTCCGATTTTTCTTCTATCATAACAAATTTCTGTCAAAAAGGGTATCAATGAGCTTTTGCGAAAAAATAAAAACCGGCTTTAGAAGCCGGTTTTTTATTGAAACGTATCTACAATTAAAAACACATTCAAAGCAACGATCAATACAGCAATCAGCCAAGACACCACTGTGACCCATTTGGCGTTGATCAGAGATCCCATGATCCGTTTATTGCTTGTAAACATAATAAGCGGAATGAGGGCAAAGGCGATCCCGAAGGACAGCACGACCTGGCTCAGTACGAGAGCGGTCGTCGGATTAACACCTGACGCGATGATCAAGATCGGCGGAATGATCGTGATAAAACGCCGTACATACAGCGGAATGCGGTAGTTGATAAATCCTTGCATAATCACGTCGCCTGAAAGTGTGCCGACAGACGAACTGGATAGACCGGCAACGAGCAGCCCGATCCCGAATAAAGCCGCAGACATAGGGCTGACAAGATGTCCGAATTGCTGAAATGCGACGTCGAGATCCTCAACAAACAGGCCGTTTTTGAAGAATAATGCGGCAGCCACAATCAGCATACTTGCATTAATAGCCCCTGCAATCAGCATCGCTATTAAAATATCAATAAATTCAAACCTAAAGATTTTTTTCCGTTCTGCATCAGTTTTGCCAACCACCCGCCGCTGTGTAAGGGCAGAGTGTAAATAAATGGCGTGCGGCATAACAGTTGCGCCAAGAATACCCGCTGCAAGAAGCACACTGTCGGTGCCATGAAACGCCGGGACAAAAAGGCCCTTCATCACTGACACGGCATCAGGCTTTGCGAAAAAGGTCTGCAGCGCAAAGGCGATCACGACCACAAACAGCATACCGGCAATACCGGCTTCAAGTGAGCGATAACCGCGGCGCTGAAGCTCCAATATCGCGAAAGAACCGATCGCAGCTATAATAGACGCTTCAAGCATCGGAATGCCGAACAGCAAATACAGTCCCAGAGCCGCTCCGATAAATTCCGCCAGATCAGTTGCGATAATGACCAGCTCGCCCTGAATCCATAATCCGATCGAGACAGGCTTCGGGAATTCTTCACGGGCAACCTCAGGCAGATTTTTGCCTGTCGCAATACCGAGTTTGGCGGATAGGGATTGAATTAAAAGCGCCATGATATTAGAAAATAAGATCACCCATAAGAGCATATATCCGTATTTAGAACCCGCCGAAATATTCGTTGCGAAGTTGCCGGGATCAATATAGGCAATGGCTGCTATAAATGCAGGGCCGAGAAAAGGGAGCAGCCCTCTGAATCCTCTGATTTTCCCGTCAAGCGCATCTTGGACGGCTTTGGAACGGGGAGATTGTGCTGTGATGTCCTTGTTCATCATGTCTCACCTGAATTCTGTTTGTTTTTGCCGTACAACAAAGAGTTTCCTTAAGGCAAATTATTTTATCTACATCATATGACCATCCCGGTTTCTTGTCAACCGAAAATGTTCAAAATACACTTCTGAATTTTTCCCTGTTATGTAACATGATATGTAGGGATTCGGGATAAGGTCCCATATAAAAAGACATCGTTTCAGTTCGAAACGATGCCTTCTGTATCTAATGAGTCTAGGCTTCCTTCCGCAGCCCGCGGAATATAAGGCCCAGCAAGAATACGAAGATGGCTGCCCCGATGATGGCCGGGAAAATAGCAAAGCCGGCGAGGCTCGGTCCCCATGTGCCAAGAAGTCCGTGCCCAATCCAAGCGCCGATCAGCCCGGCAATCATAGAGCCGAAAATTCCTCCCGGCAGCCGGTTTCCTACAATGACGCTCCCAATTAATCCGATAACAATAGCAACAACTAATGAAACCAAAAAGCTAAGCATCATGATCACCTCTCATAAATGATTTACCAATCAATAACCGCTCCTGATCATTTCGAAACACTTAAAAGCATATTCCTTTATGATCCTGTTTTAATCTTTCTCTGCACACTGCCGTCAGCTAAATGAACAATGACCTCAGTGCCTTTATGCGCCGCGATTTCCTTTGCCCGTTCAATCGCTTCTTTCTTTGTATCCTTGATTTCAGACACGCGTTTGGCGCCCTCGGCTTTGACTGCCCAGCCTTTTTTATGCTTAATAACATGCTCTGCTTTGTTCATGAGCTCGGGGCCGCTGCCGCTGCTTGGATCAGCATCGCGTTCTGTCTCATCATCATGCGTCAGGAAATCATCAATTTCATCTGTAGAGGCGTTTTCCGCCCATTCCTTCGCTTTGCTTGTCGCAATTGGAATCGCGCGCCCTTCCTCATAGCCTTCATCAATCATCGCATTCGCAATGTCTATCGCCTTTTTTCTCACCGGCTTCTCAAGATTTTTTAATGAAGCAGGATAATCCTTCATCGACCAAGGCATGTCCATCACTCCTTTTCCTTTTATAAAAATGGTACCCGCAGGTGAAAAATAAAAACGCATCCGAAAAAATGAAGGTATACTATATAGTAGAAAAAACGGAAGGGAAGTGCGGATTGGGTGCCAACAGAACGAAAAGAAGACTTACATCAGCAATTAAAAGAGATAGAGAAATGGGAAAAAGATCAGCAAAAAGTCTGGTTTTGGGAAAAGCTCAGCCGTCTCCCGTTTCAACTCCTGGACAAGCTGACACCGGAATTCATCCAGAAAAAGATCGGCAAGCTCTTGGATGAGGTCGGCAGCTTTGTTCAAACAGGCGGACAGTACCTGACATCTGAAAAACAGATTATCAGGATATTTCAAAAGAAACTGCCGGAGGAGATCTTTGAATCGCTGGAGGACATCCGGAAAGCGCCTCTTCCTGTCATGGATGAAATTGCGGAAGGAATGGGCAAAAACAGAACCAACGCAGCAACCGTTCAAGGCGCGACAACCGGTGTGGGCGGCGTGTTTACGCTGGCGGCAGACATTCCGGCAGTGCTTGGCTTATCACTAAAAACATTACAGGATATCGCAGTCGCATACGGCTATGACCCAAAGGAGAAAAAAGAACGCGTCTTCATTGTGAAATGTCTGCAGCTGACGTCGGCTGATGTTGTCGGCAAAAGATCGATTTTGCAGGAATTAAAACACTACGATCAAGACCGTACATATAAGAATGTCGCTTCTCAAATCCAAGGCTGGCGAGAAGTCGTTTTGGGCTATCGAGACACGTTTGGCTGGAAAAAACTTTTCCAGATGGTGCCGGTTGCCGGAATGGTTTTTGGCGCCGCTGCCAATCGCTCAACATTAAACGACATTACCGAGACAGGCATGATGCTGTACAAAAAGAGGCGCATTCTTGAACGACTGAAAGAAACAGAACGAGAGATGGAATAGCAGAAAGCAGACGGACACCGCGATCCGCCTGCTTTTTTTAGTGGAAACATACCCAATGTGTTTTGTTTGTTTAAAAGAATTGTGAGCGGGAATACAACAACCAACACCAATTAAAGGAGGAATTCAAAATGGCAGACAATAACAAAATGAGCAGAGAAGAAGCAGGTAGAAAAGGCGGAGAAACAACAAGCAAGAACCATGACAAAGAATTCTATCAAGAGATTGGTCAAAAAGGCGGAGAAGCCACTAGCAAAAACCATGACAAAGAATTCTATCAGGAAATCGGCGAAAAAGGCGGAGAAGCCACTAGCAAGAACCATGACAAAGAGTTCTATCAAGAAATCGGTGAAAAAGGCGGAGAAGCCACTAGCGAAAATCATGACAAAGAATTCTATCAAGAAATCGGCCGAAAAGGCGGAGAGGCAACAAGCAAAAATCATGATAAAGAATTCTACCAAGAAATTGGCTCAAAAGGCGGAAACGCCCGCAACAACGACTAATCAAAAGCATAAAGGCAGACAACCTGTAAATAAAAAAGCGATCCGGCACATCAGCTGGATCGCTTTTTTTTGGAATCTTCTCAATTTATGCCGCTATTGCGATACAATAAGTGAAAAAGGGGTTTTCGCTAATGTCCAAGATGCAAAACTTGCTCGCCATCGCAAATGAAGTCAAAGAAAAGCACGCCAATTTTTCAATCTCAGAGGTCAACGACCACTGCGTGCGCCTTGCGGTGTTTACGGGAGAATATGACTGGCACCATCACCCTGACTCAGACGAATTGTTTATTGTTCTTGAAGGGGAGCTGCTGATCGATTTTAAGGACAAAGAAACCGCGGTGCTCAAAGCAAATGACAGCCTGCTGATCCCGAAAGGCACGGTTCACCGCACACGCTCTTATGTCAGAACGGTTAATCTCTGTGTGGAGCATAAACAAGCCGAAACCGTCATCATAGAGGAGCAGCCATGCTAATCAAAAAGGTGATATGTGAAGTAGACGCTGCAAACGCTGAAGCATTTGCAAAAGCGCAGTCACAGTGGGAAGCATTATCGCATATAAGCGGCTTTATCAAACAGGCCGGCGGCTGGCGAAAAACGATAGACGAGCCGCTCACCGCAGAAATCATCAGTGTATGGGAAAACAGAGAAGCCTATGATCATTTTATGGAGAACGAACATGACAGCATATACGAGGAAAACGATCAGAAGGCTGTAATTCTTTCGATAGAGGTGACGGTGTACGAAGAGGATAAACCGTTCGTTCACGATCTGTTACATAACCCTGATATCCGGTACGAACCAGACTGGACGGTTCTGAAGGCATAATCAAAGCCCAAAACATCATGTTTTGGGCTTGTCTCTTTACTCGCGTCCCGGAAGTGTATTATGAACAAAAGGCGGTGCTGGTTTTAACTCCGGTTTTTCTCCAAACGTTTTTGCTTCTTTCACATATTCAAAGGCTTCTCCGTCCGGCGCTTTTTCATTCAGCCAGTTTTGCTCGGCGCTTTCTTCGCCTTCAGAGAAATTGATAAGCTGATGTGAGAACTCTTGTTTTTCGAGCGCTTTCGGGAATGTACCCGGCACAACCGGACCTTCCTGTGCTTCTAATTCTTTAATGGCGGCAAGCCATTGGTTCTGGTGCATTGTGTCACGCGCCAGCAGGAAGCTGAGCATATCTTTGACGCCTTTGTCATCCGTCATTTCAAACAGGCGTGCGACCTGCAGACGGCCCTGAGATTCCGCATTCAGGTTGGCGCGGAAGTCTGCCAGCAGGTTTCCGCTTGCTACGATATAACCGCCGCTCCAAGGTACGCCTGTACTGCTTTCCGGCATGGCGCCAAGTCCTGATACAATCGCATGGTGAGGGTTCATGCCGCCCAGGATGGAGCCGATGACCGGATCTTCAGCAGCTTTTTCCTGCTGATCAAGAGGGGCATCCTCAAGAAGTCTGGCAATCATCGTTGCGATCATTTCAACATGCCCGAGCTCCTCAGTTGCCGTATCCATCAGCAAGTCCTTGTATTTTTCATTTCCTCTTGTGTTCCAGCCTTGAAATAAGTACTGCATGGCAACTGAAATTTCTCCGAATTGCCCGCCTAAAATTTCTTGCATTTTTTTAGCGAATAATGGATCTGGACGATCTGGTTTAGCAGGATGCTGCAGCATTTTTGTGTGCTTAAACATGTACCCATCTCCTTTTTCGATTATCTCTTTTTATATTTCCGATCGATAGAAAGATAAACGAAAAACAGCGTATCGAGATGGGAACTATGAATCTTTTCGCAGCTCCAACAGTTCCCGGATCAGCTCCCGGCCAAAGATGGGCTCATACTGCCGGTAAACAGGGTCAAGACGCTTCATCCATTCTTGTTTCTCTTTATCTGACAGCTCATAAATATGTATAGCAGAATTCTTTTTGATTTCTTCCAGCTGCTCCTTGTTCATTTGTTCGGCATACGTTTCATTCCACTCCGTCGTCTCCTTCATCGCTTCAGTCAAAATGCGTCTTGTTTCTGGTGTTTGCGCCTTCCAGAAGTGTTCATCAGTCATGACAGCGTAGCCGAGGTAACCGTGGCTGCTTATTGTCAAATAGTCCTGAACATTATAAAATTTTTTAGAATAGATGTTTGAAATTGTATTTTCTTCGCCATCGACTACATTGTTTTCTAACAGCTGAAAGGTAGAATTGAAGGATTCCTGATGAGGTGTTGCGCCAAGCAGCTTGAACTGATCCTCAATCACATCGCTTTGCATAATGCGCAGATCCTGCCCTTTTAAATCATCCGGTGTTTTGACCGGCCCTTGATTTGTTGTGATTTGCTTAAAGCCGTTCGTCCAATAGGCCAGTCCTCTTAATTGGTTTTTCTTTAGAGAATCAAACAGCTGTGTGCCGATGCTTCCGTTCAGCCCTTTTTTGGCGGCGTTGTAATCTGTAAATGCATACGGCAGATCCAGCACTCCCCATTCAGGCGAGAGCATGCCGAGCTTCGATGTGGAGGGGGCGATAAATTGAACATCACCGTTTTGCAATGCTTCAATTTCTTCGATGTCCGAGTACAGGCTTCCATTCGGAAATACTTCTATTTTTATTTTCCCGCCTGATTTTTCGTTCACCAGATCAGCGAATTTATTGGCGGCCAGCCCTTTTGGCGTATTTTCAGCAACCACGTGGCTGAATTTAAACACGATTTGATCCTTCAGGCCTTCCTGGTCGTCATCATAAACAATCTTTTTATTGCCTGTATGATCATGGAATCCAATAAATAAAGCGGTTGCAATTCCAGCGATCATCAGTGCGAGACATGCAAGCAAACTCTTCATGAAAAGCCCTCCCCTATGTTAAGGATAATGGGGGCAATGACATTCGTAAAGACCTGAAAGGAGAAGCTGATGAACAAAAAGAAGCTCTCAATCCGTTGGAAAATCACAATCTTATCCTATATACTCGTCATTTTCTCCTTTTTGATCGGCGGCATTGTGCTCATCGGCAACATTCAGCATACAGAGGAGCGGGAGCTGAAAAAGCGGCTGATGAATACGGCCCGGACGGTGTCAGAGATGACAGAAGTGAAAGAAGCCTTGGCGCGAAAAAAACGAACAGAAGCTGTTCGCCATGCGGTTGAAGAAATCAGGATGATTAATGAAGCAGACTATATTGTCGTCATGGATATGAATCACATCCGATATACGCATCCTGTCAGCACAAGCATCGGCAAGAAATCA
This sequence comes from Bacillus sp. FJAT-14266, assembly GCF_001719225.1. Lineage (NCBI taxonomy): Bacteria > Bacillati > Bacillota > Bacilli > Caryophanales > Bacillaceae > Bacillus > Bacillus sp. FJAT-14266. The sequence goes on along the minus strand of NZ_CP017072.1, from coordinate 3,774,595 downwards.
GAAGGTGCAGACGAGGAGGCAGCGTTTGCGGAGCACATTTATTTCTCTGAAGCAAAGGGCGAGCTCGGCACGGCGGTTCGCGCTTTTTATCCGGTTAAGGATCAAGACCTGAACCAAATAGGCGTGGTGCTTGTCGGAAAAACGCTGCCGGGTATCGCTGACATCCTGCTTCATTTAAAGCGTGATATCGCCTTCATCGTTGTGCTGACACTCGGCTTTGGCCTTGCTGGTTCCTTTTTGCTGGCCCGCCATATCAAAAAACAAATGTTTCAGCTTGAACCCCATGAGATTGTCCGAATGTATGAAGAACGGACAGCGACGTTTCACTCGATGAATGAAGGGGTGATCGCTATTGACAATCGGCTCGTCATTACGATTTTTAATGAAAAAGCGAAACAGATCTTTGAAGTGCAGGGGGATCTGATCGGCAAGGTGATTTGGGAGGTTCTCAAGGATTCACGCCTGCCCGAAATCGTGGAGCGGAACAAAGCGGTTTATAATGAAGAAATTCGTGTCAGCGGAAAAGTCATCATGAGCAGCAGAATTCCGATCGTCATGAAGAAAAAAGTGATCGGCGCCGTTGCGATTTTTCAGGACAGAACGGAAGCGGCCAAGATGGCAGAGGAATTGACTGGTGTCAGAAACTTTGTGGAGGCGCTCCGTGTCCAAAACCATGAGCATATGAATAAGCTGCACACGATCGCCGGTCTCATCCAGCTGGGGAAATCTGAAAAAGCCTTGCAGCTTGCATTCCAGGCATCAACTGAGCAGGAAAATGTGACTGAATTTCTGCACCGCTCGATTCAAAATGACGCTGCGGCAGGCCTTCTTTTAAGTAAAATCAGAAGGGGAAGAGAGCTCGGCATTGCTGTTCATATAGATGAAAACAGCAGTCTTCAGCAATTTCCCGAGCATGTTGATCAGCATGATATTGTGGTGCTTTTGGGGAATCTGATTGAAAATGCCTTCGGCTCATTTGAAACCGTTCAATCTGAAGACAAACGAATTGACATTAGTATCGAACAAACAGATGATATCCTCGCTATTTTAATAGAAGATAACGGCTGCGGAATTGATCCGGCACATATGCCTCGCCTTTACGACAAAGGTTTTACGGTCAATAAAACTGGCGGCACAGGCTATGGCCTGTATCTAGTGAAACAAATCATAGACAAAGGATCGGGCACGATAGAAGCTGATTCACATGCGGGGCAGGGGACATCTTTTTCTATCGTTTTTCCAATGAAGGGGGAGGAAGCACAGCATGGCTCGTAAAGAATGGAAGGTTCTGCTCATTGAAGACGATCCGATGGTTCAAGAGGTCAATAAGGATTTCATTACAACTGTTAAAGGCGTTACTGTCTGTGCAACGGCAGGAAACGGAGAGGAAGGCATGAAGCTGATTAAAGAAGAACAGCCGGATCTCGTCATTCTCGATGTGTACATGCCGAAAAAAGACGGCATCAAGACCTTGCAGGAGATCAGAAAGCAAAAGCTTGAAGTGGATGTCATTGTCGTCTCCGCTGCAAAAGACAAGGAAACGATCTCACTCATGCTGCAAAACGGGGCGGTTGACTATATCTTAAAGCCGTTTAAGCTTGAGCGAATGAGACAGGCACTCGAAAAGTACAAGCAATATAAACAAAAAATCGAAGCGAATGATACGCTGTCCCAGGAACAGCTCGATGCGATCCTGAATATTCCGCAGCAGGCCGTACAGGATCTGCCGAAAGGGTTGAATCACTTCACGATGAATGAAGTCACTGCTTTTTTGAAACAGCAAACCGCATCCCTTTCTGCTGAAGAGGTCGCCAAGGCGCTTGGCATCGCCAGAGTGACAGCCAGACGATATCTTGATTACTTAGAAAAAACCGGGATCATCAAATTGGACGTTCAATACGGCGGAGTCGGCCGGCCGGTCAACCGCTACGTGTTAAAAGGATAAACCTGAGACCAAAAAGACCAAAATGTCCGTTATGATCATAAACTTCCCCAGACATCATGAAAACGCTATCATTATAGTAAGAAAGACACAAAAGGCGAATAGGACAGGGGGATGAAGGATATGAAACTGTTTAAAAATTTAACAGTTCAGGTCATAACCGCGGTCATCATCGGGGTCATTGTCGGGCTGGTCTGGCCGGATGTCGGCAAAGAAATGAAACCGCTTGGCGATACATTTATCAACGCTGTTAAAATGGTGATTGCACCAATTATTTTCTTCACAATCGTTCTCGGGATTGCAAAAATGGGCGATATGAAGAAGGTTGGAAAAGTAGGGGGAAAAGCGTTTATCTATTTCGAGGTTGTCACCACCCTCGCACTCATTATCGGTTTATTTGTCGTCAATATTATGAAGCCGGGTGCGGGTCTTGATTACAGCAAGCTTGAAAAGGGTGATGTATCACAATACACGCAAAATGGCGGTCAGGGAATCGACTGGATTGAATTTGTTACACACATTGTTCCATCCAACATGGTTGATGCCTTCGCAAAAGGGGACATTTTGCAGGTCTTATTCTTTTCTATTCTTTTCGGAGTGGGTCTTGCGGCATTAGGCGAAAAAGGAAAAAGCGTCATTGATTTCTTCGACAAGGTTTCTCACGTTTTTTTCAAAATTATCGGCTACATTATGCGTGCCGCGCCAATCGGGGCATTCGGGGCGATGGCGTATACAATCGGACACTTCGGGCTCGATTCCATCAAACCGCTGGCAAGCTTAATGATGTCTGTTTATATTACGATGTTCCTGTTCGTATTTGTTGCTTTAAATATCATCTGCAAGCTTTACGGATTCAGCCTGTGGAATTACCTTCGCTTCATTAAGGATGAGCTTCTGATCGTGCTTGGCACAAGCTCTTCCGAATCGGTGCTTCCTCGTATGATGGATAAAATGGAGCGCTACGGCTGTTCCAAATCCGTTGTCGGGCTTGTTATTCCGACGGGCTATTCGTTTAACCTCGACGGCACATCCATTTATTTATCAATGGCGACTGTCTTTTTGGCACAGGTGTTTGGAGTAGACCTCAGCATCGGCCAGCAAATTACGATTATCCTCGTTCTGATGCTGACATCGAAGGGAGCGGCAGGTGTGACGGGAAGCGGATTTATCGTCCTTGCCTCAACGCTGTCAGCGCTGCAGGTCATTCCGCTGGAGGGGCTTGCACTCCTGCTCGGGGTCGACCGTTTCATGAGTGAAGGAAGAGCCATTGTGAACCTGATCGGAAACGGAATCGCCACGATCATTGTTGCCAAAAGCGAAAATGAATTTGATGAAGCAAAAAGCGTAGAGGCTGTTGAAGGCATGAAAAAAATGAAAACAGCAGTCTGAAAAAAAACGGCCCATCCATGGGGCCGTTTTTTTAATTGTTTAAGAATTATTAAGGTAAGGACAGAGACCTCAGCATTTTTTTGTTATATAATTTACAAATGGATACTATATTGAATGAAGGACGTTTGTCCTAACAGGAGTGTATAAATGGCCGCTTTAGTTAAATTTTTTCAGCACCCGGGAGTAAGGCGTTTCTCCATCTTTGTCGTGTTAACTGGTGTGTTATATCTATTTAAGAGCATGATCAACTTAATATTGCTTACCTTCATTTTCACATTTCTAATGGATCGTTTGGAGCTTGTCGTGCGGCAGTTTGTAAGCCAGTTCTTCCGCGTGAGCCAGCGGGTTGTCATTACGTTTCTTTACATGTTGCTGGCTGTGCTGCTTACAGTCGGGGGCTTTGTGTTTTATCCGGTCGTCGCGGCGCAGATCCAGCAGCTGGTAAAGCAGATTAAACATATTGCGTATCATCCTGACAGCATCCCTTTCTTTGATGAGATCACCAGTGTCTTCGGAGATATTAACATCAGTTCATATGTCAAAGAGGGCTTCAATGTAGTGTATACGTATCTGGCCGATATCAGCACATTCGGCTTGCAGGTCGTGATGGCGCTCATTCTCAGCATGTTTTTCTTATTTGAGAAAAAACGGCTTTCTGAATTCATGGCGAAATTTAAAACGAGCAAACTGAGGGTCTTTTATGAGGAGATTGCTTTTTTCGGAAGCAAATTTGCAAGAACGTTCGGCAAGGTGCTCGAGGCTCAATTTATCATTGCGCTCGTCAACTGTATTCTGACGTTTATCGCGCTTTGGATTATGCATTTTCCGCAGCTGTTTGGGCTTTCGATTATGGTGTTCTTCCTTGGATTGATCCCTGTAGCAGGCGTCGTCATTTCCCTGATTCCGCTCAGCATTATCGCCTACAGCACTGGCGGCGGAATGTATGTGCTCTACATTGTCCTTGTCATATTCGCCATTCATGCGATCGAAACCTATTTCTTAAATCCGAAGCTGATGTCGGCGAAAACAGAGCTGCCAATTTTTTTCACCTTCACAGTACTCATTTTCTCTGAACACTTCTTCGGCATTTGGGGTTTAATTATCGGGATTCCGATCTTTGTGTTTCTCCTTGATATTCTGGATGTCACCAACAAGGAAGATAGGTCTAAAGGACACCGAGAGAATAGCGATAAAATGTAGTTTGAAATCGAATAATGAGTGTGCCTCGATCTGCCGGCCTGCCTGTTCAAGGCATGGAATTAAGACTCGGAATCGGAGCTTGGCATTGCTTCGCACAGTGGTGAACACAACAGGTGACAATGCCTGTCATCATTACAGAAACTGAAAAGAACAAACAGTCGGAGTAAACGCTCATCATCGGTTTAACCAAACATTTGGAAGCAACAAATGCTATAATACAAACAGTGCCTAATGTTAGGCACTGTTTATTTTTTGTCGAAAAAGGAGGAAGGCTTTATGGCTGAGCCGATTTTACATATTGAAGGCCTCGATAAAAAGATTGGGTCTAAACAGATTTTAAAACAGATCAGCATGGACGTCATGGAGGGCGAAATCATCGGCCTTCTCGGTCCAAATGGTTCCGGAAAAACAACACTCATCCGTATCATCGTCGGGCTGCTGAAACAAAACAGCGGAAGCGTGACAATCAGCGGATTCCAGCATGATACAGAGTTTGAAAAAGCGATGGAAGCGGTTGGAGCGATTGTTGAGAACCCTGAGTTCTATCCGTACCTGACAGGCTGGGAAAACCTCAAGCACTTTGCGAATATGCACAAAAAAATAGCGGATGAACGGCTTGATGAAGTGGTGGAACGTGTCGGGCTGACGTCAGCGATTCATGATAAGGTGAAAACCTATTCCCTTGGGATGCGCCAGCGTCTGGGAATCGCCCAGGCAATTCTTCACCGGCCGAAGCTTCTCATTCTAGATGAACCAACAAACGGCCTCGATCCTGCGGGGATGAAGGATTTTCGCGATCATATTAAAGAGCTCGCAGAAATGGAAGGAACAGCTGTCCTGTTCGCCACTCATTTATTGCGCGAGGTTGAAGACTTGTGCGACCGTGTCATCATCATTCAAAAAGGTGAGATCAAAGCGGAAGTCAGCTTACAAGGAACTGGCCAAACCACAGAAAAAGCGATTATAGAAGTGCAGCCGCAAGAAAAAGCGCTCAATTGGCTGACAGGCAATCAATATCAAGCTGAGTGCCAAGCTGGGGCGATTGTAGTTGAGGTGGCAAAAGAAAACATACCGGAGCTGAACCGATCACTTGTCGGACAAGATCTGAATGTATTTTCCATTACGCCTTACACGCAGTCACTGGAAGACGAATTTATAAAAGCGACAACAGCTCATCAAGAGGAGGGAGAAGAGCTTGTCTAAATTAATTTGGAATGAACATATGAAACTTTTTAATCGGAAGGTCACTTTGGTTTCCCTTATCCTGATGGCTGTCTTTCAATTCTTCATGGCATTGATCATTAAACGGATTGTCATCAGTGCCGGAACAGATGAAAACTTCATCGGCTATTTATCGTATACACCGAGCCTGAACATTTTGCTGCAGGCTTTAACGATCGTAATTGCAGCAACAATTGTTTCGATGGAATTTGATAAAAAGACGATCAAATTTTTGCTCATTCGTCCGGTTAAACGCCAAAAGGTCTTTTGGTCAAAATTAATCACAGTCGTGATGGTCAGCTTCTATTTGTATCTGGCATACTACATTCTGGCATTATTATTCGGTCTCGTGTTTTTTGGCACATCGGTGACTGCGGAATCAAAGACATTGCTGGTCAACACCTTGGCGCTGATCGGGTCAAACTGGCTTGAAGCTGTAATGATGGGATTATTCGGGCTGCTTTGTTCTTCGCTGTTCCGCAATAGCGCGGTAGCAGTTGTTGTTTCTTTTGTCGTTTTATACGGAGCGAGTACACTTGTTCAGCTCATGAAGTTGTTTGAAAACAAGTGGGGCAGCTTTTTGCTTTTTGCGAACACTGACTTTACGCAATACAGAAGCGGAGAGACAGCGTTGTTTTCAGGCATGACGCCATTGTTTTCAATTGGCATTCTCATCATACATGCCATATTCTTCATCGTTGTTGGCTGGTGGTGCTTCTGTAAACGGGATGTTCGGGTCTAAAGGCAAGGAATGACATTTTTGTGAAACAGCTCACGTAAATCAATATTAAGTGATATTTTGGTTTATACTAAAGGTACTGACGGAGGTGTCTCGATTGAGGAACTTTATTACCGCTTTACCGATCGTATTGCTGCTTGGATTCTCATTTGTGTCATTCATGTTTCAGTTTGAACATCTTGTTTATTTCAGGCTCGCGCTTGGGTTGTTTTCTCTCGTGGGACTGTACATGATATATAAAATGAAGACGGGCATCCGCTATTTTATCATCTATCTGTATGCCAGCTGGATTGTGTTGGCCGCAGTGACCGCTTTTGAAGAGCCGATTTTCTCAAGCTTTTTCTTTGGCGGCCTGGTGATGACGATGGGTTACCTGACATATATGCTGATTTATCTCGGCATGAAACAAGACCGGGATGCAAATCCTGTGTAATCGCGCTGTTCCCTTGGGGAACGGCGTGTTTTTCTATACTGGACAAAAAGATTAACAGTTGCGGAAAAATGGCAGGAAATCTATAATACATATTAAATTTATCGGAATTAAAACTTGGGGGGCTGCCGGATGTCATTATTTATACAAAACGATCAACAGCGGCAATGGATGGAGAAAATCGGACGGATTGCGGATGAATTTCAGCAAACAGCTGCTGAAGATGACGAACAGGGACGTTTTCCTGCAGAGAAAATACAAAAACTGCGTGATGCTGGGTATACAGCATTAACATTGCCGGCATCTCATGGCGGAGGGGGCATTTCTGTTTACGATATGCTCCTGTTTCAAGAACGGCTTGCACGGGGAGATGCTCCGACGGCTCTTAGCATCGGCTGGCATTTGAGCGTGATCGGGGAGCTTGGAGAAGGCAACAGCTGGGATGAAGACGTATTTGCATTTGTTGCCAAGGAAGTCCAAAACGGAGCTGTCATTAACAGGGCGGCGACTGAAGCGAAAACCGGAAGCCCGACAAGAGGAGGGCGTCCCGGTACACACGCCGTCAAAAAGGATGGCAAATGGGCAGTGAACGGGAGAAAAACCTTTACGACGATGTCACAAGCTCTGGATTATTTTTTAGTAACCGCATGGATTGAGGACAAACAAACAACAGGCGTGTTTCTCATTCATAAAGATGATCCCGGCTTGTCGATTGAAGAAACGTGGGATATGATGGCGATGCGGGCGACTGGGAGCCATGACCTTGTACTGAACGAAGTAATGCTTGATGAGAATAAGCTGGTGGAACTGCTTCAAGGGCCTCGTGGAGCTAAGCCGAATGGCTGGCTGCTTCACATTCCTGCAATTTATCTTGGTGTGGCTCAAGCTGCTCGTGACTATGCAGTGCAATTTGCATCTGAGTATTCTCCAAACAGCTTGAATGGACCGATCAAGAATGTCCCGGCCGTACAGCAAAGAACAGGCGAAATGGAGCTTGAACTGCTCAATGCCAGACACTTTCTTTTCCATATCGCTCAATTGTATGACGATCCGGAGCGGCGTCCACACTTGACCAGCGAGCTCGGTGCGGCGAAACATATCGTCACAAACGCTGCGCTGTCTGTTGTTGATAAAGCGATGAGAATTGTCGGGGCCAAAAGCCTGGAACGAACCAACCCGCTTCAGCGCTATTATCGTGATGTGCGCGCCGGTCTTCACAACCCGCCGATGGATGACGCCGTGATACACAAGCTGGCGGCTGAAGCGTTTGAGTCATAAAAAAAGAGCCTTACCGGCTCTTTTTATGTATTGTTTTGCTCTTGCAGATTTTTTTGATGCTTGCGGTCGATCCTGTCATAAATAACGTTCATCAGCTTTGGATTGCCCATAATCGCCTCTTTGTTTTCCTGGATCAGCTGTTGGTAAGTTTTCACTTTACGCTTCGGCATGCCCCGGCGCCCTCCTGACATGTTTGTATTCACTTTCTAACTCCGTCAGCGACAATTCATACAGATGACGCTTTGACTTTTTGTATATACCATTCTGTATTAACAGATGAATGAGCTGTTTTTTTCTGATTTCTGCAGACTGAGGTGTCATTGTGTCACCAACCTCCAATCAAACGATATTGATAATCATTATCAATTAACTTCAGTATACAATGTCCGCAATCGCCTGTAAAGGTGAAAACAGTCCTATTCTTTCGCCAATTTACAAACATTCAACAAATCGACAAAAAGTTTCCCGGGCAATAATTTGCTGTCGAAATATTCCGCTTCATTGAACGCGTCCTGCTATTTTTCATGTTTTGAACCATACTATGTAATAGAATGGAGGCTGGTATTCAATGGAGCGGACAGAAAATCTGAAAAAGGGAGAAAAAGGGGCGCTCCTCAATATTTTTGCATATGTCATTCTTGCTGTTGTAAAGCTAGTCATCGGGATTCTATATCATTCTGAAGCGCTGAGAGCAGACGGGTTAAATAATGGAACAGATATTGTTGCGTCAGTAGCAGTGCTGATAGGATTGCGGATTTCTCAAAGACCGGCTGACAGCGATCATCCATACGGCCATTATCGGGCTGAAACAATTTCGTCTCTTGTTGCGTCTTTTATTATGATGGCAGTCGGCATTGAAGTGTTAATCGGCGGAGGAAAAGCGATTGCGGGCGGAACAACGGAAACGCCAAATCTTATCGCGGCATGGACGGCGTTAGGCAGTGCTGTGTTTATGTATGGCATCTATTTATATAACAAAAGGCTGGCAGCGTCCATTAAAAGCTCTGCCCTGATGGCAGCGGCAAAGGACAGCAGGTCAGACGCTTTTGTAAGCGCCGGCGCGTTTATCGGTGTTTTTTCGTCCCAGCTGAAGCTGCCGTGGATTGATCCGGTAACGGCTTTTATCATCGGCATCATCATTTGCAAAACTGCGTGGGATATCTTTAAAGACGCTTCACATTCCTTAACAGACGGCTTCCATTTAAAAGATCTTGAGCCTTACAAACAGACCGTCGGCAGGATTGAAAAAGTGCATCGCCTAAAGGATGTGAAAGCGAGGTATTTAGGCAGTACAGTTCATATCGAGATGGTCATTACGGTTGATCCGAAGCTTACAGTAGAAGAAGGCCATGGAGTGGCGGATGAAGTAGAAGACAAAATAAAACATGAACACGATGTAACTCATGTTCATGTTCATGTAGAGCCTGACGACATAAAATAAGGCTGTTTAACGAATTAGCTTATATGTTCAGATAAAAATTCAATCACTTCTTCAGGCGTTTTGGCATTGGCGCTGTGAAGGTGAGCTGTTTTTTCACCGTTCTTGAAAATAAGCAGGCTGGGAATGCCCATTACTTGGTATTTTTCAGCCAGGTCAGGAAGCTCGTCCTTATTCAGCTCATACCAATCGTTTTGATTGTATTCTTCCAAAATATCGCCGATGAACATATTCATGCGTGTGCAGTCTGGGCACCAATCAGCATAAAACTTTACAATGATTTCTTTATCGGATTGAATCAGTTCATTAAATTGTTCGTTTGTTGTGATTTTTTTCATATGTCACATCTCCTTTTCAATGCCATTTTAATATAAAATAAAAAGGAATTACATACAAATGCATTCAACATCAGCATGCCCAAAAATAATTAGATCATTTTCCGGTGAAAATGATAAGATAGTAAAGATGAATTGTAGTGGGGGGAGTATCCATTGAAAACAAGTCTAGGATTAGTGTACGGAGGAAAGTCGGCAGAACATAATGTTTCCCTGCAGACGGCTCTGGCTGTAATCAAAGCGCTAAATACTGAGAAGTTTGATATACATCCGATTTATATAACAGAAAAAGGCGAATGGGTTAGAGGCGCCCGTTTAACTGAGCCTGTTTCAAACGTGAAAATGCTTCAATTTGAGCAAGGAGGCAATGCTTTTTCTCCAGCTGCCCTGAACCAGGAGATGTTTCCGCAGGAAGCGTCACAGCAAAATGAAGCCATCGACGTCGTATTCCCGCTCCTCCACGGACCGAACGGAGAAGACGGTACGATCCAGGGAATGCTCGAGCTGTTGAACATTCCTTATGTCGGCAACGGAGTGCTTGCTTCCTCAGCTGGCATGGATAAAGTTGTCATGAAACATTTATTTGCTCAGGCCGGCCTTGCTCAGGCTAAATACGCAGCTTTCCTTAAGAAAGACTGGACTCGTTCTCCGAAAGAAAGCTGTGAGCAGGTTGAACAGGAATTAGGCTACCCTTGCTTCGTAAAACCGGCGAACCTCGGCTCAAGTGTCGGAATCAGCAAATGCCGAAACCGTGAAGAACTGCAAAAAGCATTTGAGCTTGCTTTCCAATATGATCGCAAAGTCGTCGTTGAAGAAGGAATTAACGGCCGCGAGATCGAAATCGGCGTTCTTGGAAATGACGATCCTAAATGCTCTGTTGTGGGGGAAATCGCACCGAAGACGGATTTCTACGATTACAAAGCGAAATATGAGGATGGAGATACTGATCTGATGATTCCGGCGATTGTGACTGATGAGGAATACGCAACAATCAGTGATATGGCGATCAAAGCGTTTAAAGCGATCGATGGTTCAGGACTCGTCAGAGCGGACTTTTTCCTGACAGCTAACGGCGAAGTTCTGATCAATGAAGTCAACACAATGCCTGGCTTTACACCTTTCAGCATGTTCCCGCTGCTCTGGAAAGAAGCCGGAGTGGAATATGCTGACCTGATTGAACAGCTTGTGGAGCTTGCAAAAGAACGCCACGCTGAAAAACAATTGATTAAGCATACATTCTAATGAAGAAGGACACTGCCGGTAAAAGGGCAGTGTTTTTTCCCGTATATACAAAAGAAAGAGAGGGACCTTACTTGATTAAGCGAACAGTAAAAAACATTGCCGAAATGGTTAAAGGCACACTAACAAATCCGCAATATGAACAAACAGTCATTCATGGAGTGGCAACCGATACAAGAAAACTGGAACAACATCAGCTCTTTATTCCGCTGAAAGGGGAACGTTTTGACGGCCACTCTTTTGTGGAGCAGGCCTTTGAAGCTGGTGTAGCGGCTGTTCTTTGGGATCGGTCAGTACCAAATCCGCCCGAGAATCACGCCGTCATTTTAGTGGACGATACCCTTACCGCACTTCAGCAGCTTGCAAAAGCCTATTTGCAGGAGCTTGGCACACGTGTCATCGGAGTAACCGGAAGCAATGGCAAAACGACAACAAAAGATATGATTCACGCCGTACTGGGGACCAAGTACCGTGTTCACAAAACAGGAGGAAACTTCAATAATCATATCGGTTTGCCGCTGACAGTTTTAGCGATGCCAGAAAATACGGAGATCGCCGTATTGGAGATGGGAATGAGCGCCAAAGGAGAAATTGACCTCTTGAGCCGCCTGGCAAACCCGGATGCGGCAGTGATTACGAATATCGGCGAATCGCATATGCAAGACCTTGGCTCTAGAGAGGGCATCGCGGAGGCGAAGCTTGAAATCATTAACGGGCTTAAAGAAGACGGAGTGCTGATTTATATCGGGGACGAACCGCTTCTTCAAAATGCATACAGCTGCCAGACGAAAACGTACGGGACGGGAGCGCATAATGATTATCAGCTTCAGGATGTCAGCCAGAGTGAGGAAGGAACCCATTTTACAATCAAAGGGATAAAAAACACGTTTTTTATTCCGATACTCGGCAAGCACAATGTGATGAACGCCATGGCAGCGATTGCTGCAGGGGGTTATTTTGGCATCACGCCTGAGGGTGCGGCAAAAGGACTGAGCGGCCTAAAGGTAACCGGGATGAGACTTGAACTCATCAAAACAGACAGCGGCCTTTCGATAATCAATGACGCTTATAATGCGAGCCCGACTTCCATGAAAGCTGCAATTCAATTGACAGAAAGCCTCGAAGGCTACGGCAAAAAAATGCTCGTGCTCGGTGATATGCTTGAACTCGGCGATCTTGAAGAAACGTTCCATAAAGAGTGCGGCGCTGTGATCAGCCCTGATAAAATTGACCGCGTCTTTACGTACGGAAAACTGGGAGCTTTTATCGCGGAAGGCGCCCTGAAACACTTTGAGAAAGACCGCGTCAGCCATTACACTGAGAAAAAAGATCTCCTCCAAGCTGTGAAGGAAAACGCATCAAAAGGCGATTTGATTTTATTCAAAGCATCCAGAGGTATGAAGCTTGAAGAAATCGTTAAAGATTTAATAGAGAGCCCGCTTTCATAAGAAAATATTTTGCGGAAAAACGCATATTGCATCATAAAATAACATGATATGCAAACACTAATGTATGCCGGCCGAAAATTATGTATATCTGGCCGGCTGCGGCTATGATACAATATATATATAGGTTATTTCGCGATACGAACATATTCGTCCGGACTTTTCATCGTGACCCGAAGTTCTCCGCTGGATTCTTGGGAGCGGATGGAGCAGCAGCCGGCATATTCGAGATGCCGATCTGCTTCTCATCTTATTGAAAAACAAATAGTGTAATGGTAAGATAAAACTTAAAGTAATTCGGGCTTTGTATACGGATGGATCCTGTCCTTCTTGTCTAAAGGGCAGTTTTATAAGTGGTAAATCACGACATTACTGAAACAGCAATTAGAAGGAGTTTGAATAATTTGACTATAACGTTTCAAGATTTTAATTTAAGTTCTGATCTCATGAAAGCAATTAATCGTATGGGATTTGAAGAAGCAACACCGATTCAGGCACAAACGATACCGCTCGGACTTTCAAATAAAGACGTCATTGGACAAGCGCAAACAGGTACAGGTAAAACAGCTGCGTTTGGTATACCCCTTGTTGAAAAAATTAACCCCGAGTCTCCTAATATTCAAGCAATCGTAATCGCGCCAACCCGTGAATTAGCCATTCAAGTATCTGAAGAATTGTATAAAATCGGACAAGATAAACGTGCGAAGGTTCTTCCTATTTACGGCGGACAGGATATTGGACGGCAAATCCGGGCGTTAAAGAAGAATCCGAATATTATTGTCGGAACACCTGGCCGTCTTCTTGACCACATCAACCGCCGCACCATTCGTTTAAACAACGTAAATACCGTTGTAATGGATGAAGCGGATGAAATGCTGAACATGGGATTCATTGACGATATTGAATCTATCCTTTCAAACGTGCCAAGCGAGCATCAGACACTTCTGTTCTCTGCCACAATGCCTGCGCCGATCAAACGCATTGCAGAGCGCTTCATGACTGAGCCGGAACACGTAAAAGTAAAAGCGAAAGAAATGACGGTTTCTAACATTCAGCAGTTCTATTTGGAAGTGCAAGAACGCAAAAAATTCGATACACTGACTCGCCTTCTTGATATTCAGTCTCCTGAGCTTGCGATCGTATTCGGACGTACAAAACGCCGTGTCGATGAGCTGGCTGAAGCTCTGAACCTTCGCGGATATGCAGCTGAAGGAATTCACGGTGACTTAACGCAGGCGAAACGTATGGTTGCGCTTCGTAAATTTAAAGAAGGCGCAATCGAAGTTCTTGTCGCAACTGATGTTGCCGCTCGCGGACTTGATATCTCAGGTGTTACACACGTATACAACTTCGACGTGCCTCAAGATCCTGAAAGCTACGTTCACCGTATCGGAAGAACGGGCCGTGCAGGAAAAACAGGTATGGCAATGACGTTCATTACACCGCGTGAGAAAAGCATGCTTCGCGCAATTGAACAAACAACAAAACGCAAAATGGACCGCATGAAGGAGCCTACACTTGATGAAGCGTTAGAAGGCCAGCAGCAGGTTACTGTTGAACGTCTTCGCACGACAATCAGTGAAAACAACCTGAACTTCTACATGACAGCGGCAGCTGAGCTGCTTGAAGATCATGATGCAGTAACAGTGGTTGCGGCGGCTATCAAAATGGCTACAAAAGAGCCAGACGACACACCGGTTCGCTTAACAGACGAAGCGCCGATGGTCAGCAAACGCTACAAGAACCAGCGCTCTTCTAAACGCAGAGACGGTCAAGGCGGCGGCTACCGCGGCGGAAAAGGGAAAAGCAACAACCGTTCTTCCTATGACAAAAAGCGTTCAAACGATCGCCGTTCTTCAGGTGACAGACGCCAGAAAAAATCTTACTAATTTGATCGATTCAGAGCCCAAAACATGATGTTTTGGGCTTTTTTATGTTCGCGATTTGTTATTCAGCAAATTTTCAGCTGACGGAAGCCATTTTTCTCTGTATGCTTAAGAATGAAACCTTTCTGTAAAAGAGACGTATAAATAACGACGAAAAAAAGGGAGGTAGGTATTTTTGAGAGGGCAGCCAAAAAACCAAATCAGTCCAGACGGATTAAAGGTTTGGCGACTTCAAGAGATCATCATATCCGCTGTTTGCTTACTTATTGTCATTGCAGTTGCAGTGTTAAGCTATTATTTTCATTGGCCGTACTGGATCAGCGGCGTGCTCGGCGCGGTTTGGCTGTTGGGATCGATTGTGACGGTCTTTATCATTCCGAAGGTCCGTCATAAGGTGTGGCGATATGAAGTCCATGAACATGAAATAGATATTCAGTCAGGTATTTTTGTGGTAACACGTGTGATTGTTCCGATGGTCAGAGTTCAGCACGTCGATACGTCACAAGGGCCATTATTAAAAAAATACAACCTGGCAACGGTGAAAATTTCCACGGCCGCGACCGTTCATTCGATCCCCGCTTTAGAGATGGAGGAAGCGGATCGGCTGAGAGACTCCATTTCCCGTCTGGCGAGGGTGACTGACGATGATGTCTGAACCGAAACGCCTGCACCCGGCAGCAGTCATTTTGAATTTATGCCATACCATTATTCAAACGATAAAAAATATCATTCTGCCATTCTTTTTTGTGTATATTGTCAATTCAAACCATACTGTCCGTTTTTACGGAGCCATTGCGCTCGGTGTGCTATTCATCTGGCTTGTAGCGGCAAGCATTATCAAATGGAGAAGGTTTACCTATCGAATTGAAGATGATGAATTTAGAATCGAAGAAGGCTTATTTGTTACGAAAAAGCGATACATATCGATTGATCGGATTCAAACGATGAATACGAGCGCAGGCCTTGTCCAGCAAATCTTTAAGCTTGTGAAGCTGCAAATTGAAACAGCAGGCGGAGGCAAGGAGGCAGAAGCCGTTCTTTCTGCTATTTCTGTTGAAGAAGCGGAACGCATCAAAGAAGCTGTCTTTAAGAAAAAAGCGCAAAGACGAGAAAATGAACTTGATGAAGAACGGCTTGAAGCTGAAGAGGAGTTGGTTCCGGCCGTTGAGGTGCAAGAGCACTATCGCATGAACGCGAAAGAATTGCTCATGGCCGCTTCTACCTCCGGCGGAATCGGAGTCATTATCTCCGCTGTATTTGCACTTATTTCCCAGCTTGATGAAGTGCTGCCAATGGATTGGTTATTCGATAAGTTTTCCTTCCTTCAGCACGCCAGCATCGGTATTTACGCGGTACTGATTTTTATCGGTTTATTTATCGCCTGGATTTTCAGCATCGCGGGCATGATGTTTAGATACGCGAACTTTCAAATCATAAAAAAAGAGCAGGAACTGGTGATTTCAAGGGGAATTATTGAAAAACATCAAGTCACGATTCCATTGCGAAAAATACAAGCCATTAAAATCAAAGAAAATATCATTCGCCAGCTTTTCGGCTTTGTAACGGTGTCCATCGTCAGCGCAGGAGGCGGCGACCGGGAAAAAGAAGAAGGCGCTTTGACCATTCTCTTTCCAATGATTCATAAAAAAAAGCTTCCGCACATGCTCCGAACATTTACGCCGGAATACACGCTGGAAGAAAACTGCCGCCGCCTGCCGCGGCGCGCGTTGAAACGCTATTTGTTCCGTTCTGTCATTTTTTCACTATTTTTGATCATCCCGTTATGTATCTTCTTTCAGCCATGGGGCTATCTGTCAGCCATCCTGCTGCCGATAGAATTGTTCTTCGGCTATCTCGCGTATAAAGAGGCTGCATGGACGATCAACGGGGACCGTCTTCAGCTGACGTCTAGATTTATAGGCAGAACAACCGCCATTGTACTGAAAAAACGAATGCAGGTCTGCAAGTTCAGCCAATCCTATTTCCAAAAGAAAGGCCGCTTGTATACCATTTCTACTTCGGTGAAATCATCGAGCCATATGGAAGAATTAACGGTGAGGGATGTAGGTGAAGAGGATGCAGCCTTCATTTTAAAGTGGTACTCATATGAAAATGCGGACGGTTAATACCGCCGCTCTTTTTTTTGCACGCATAAAAACGAAAGAAGAAACCCGCCGCATAGTCCAAACAAATGGGCCATCATGTTAATATTGGAGTTGATAAACGACATGAGAACGGCAAATGCGAGCAGTGTGATGATCATTTTGGAATGCTCCTGCCCTATTAGCTCATTGCGAAAAAGAACCATAAACAGGTACACGCCGAATAGCCCGAAAATTGCGCCTGAAGCACCGACATGCACGTAATCAAGCGGCTCTGTAACATAAGTGCCGATATTGCCGATGATGCCGGAGCCGGCGTATACAAGAAGGAAACGCGCTTTTCCCAGCATGCGTTCCAAAGCCGGGGCAAATAAAAAGATGGACATGGAATTAAACAGCAGATGTGTGAAACCGGCGTGCAGCAAAATCGGTGTGATCAGCCGCCACCATTCACCGTTTGCGACACCTAGATTATAGCCTGTGACGGTATCCCTCCATAACACGACTGAATGGGCAGGAAGTGAAAAAAACAGCCAGAGAACAGCTTGCAAAGCCAATATAAAGGTGACAACGGGGTAAAGCCTGATAAATGTTTGAAAATTTTCAGTTCGTATAAACATTCCGAGCCCCTTTTCTTCATTTTGGTATATCTATAGTAACACGTTTATGAGACAAACCATTTAAATAGTACGTACGCAAAGGAGGTTATCATACATGATTTACGGCATTGGGCTGGACATTACCGAGCTTAAACGCATCGCCTCTATGGCTGGGCGCCAGAAAAGGTTTGCCGAGCGGATTTTGACGCGAAGCGAGCTTGACCAATACTATGAGCTTTCAGAGAAAAGAAAAATTGAATTTCTCGCGGGCAGATTCGCGGCAAAAGAAGCTTTCTCGAAAGCGTTTGGCACCGGCATTGGGAGGCAGCTCAGCTTTCAGGACATTGAAATTAGGAAAGACCAAAATGGCAAGCCCTATATCATTTGCACGAAACTGAGCCAGGCTGCCGTTCACGTATCAATCACTCATACAAAAGAATACGCTGCCGCGCAGGTTGTGATTGAAAGGTTGTCAAGCTAGTCTGCATATTAGGGAAACCCCACTCATATATTTGATAGTGCATTAAGGGAGACAAGTTGTTTGAGGCTTTTATGGTACGCATCTGTTCTGCCTAAACGTGTACCGAGCGTACCGTTAAAGTCAAACAAGCGATTTCTTCCTTTTACATCAATTGAGAAAAAGGGGTTGAAAAAGGTGAGAAAAAGCTTTGTTTTGCTTTTAACGGGACTGCTTGCTGTTCTTATTCTTTCTGCCTGCGGGCAAAAAACACAGCAAGATATTGTGGCCGGGTTAGATGAAAAGGCGAAAGAATACACCTCGTACAAAGCAAAAGCGAAAATGACCATCGAGACAGGGAGTGAGCCTCAAGTATACAATGTGGAAATCTGGCACAAAAAGCCGTCTCTGTACAGGGTTTATTTAGAAAATCCGAAAAAGGACCAAAACCAAGTCATTTTACGAAATGAAAACGGAGTATTCGTTCTCACGCCGTCTTTAAATAAGAGCTTCAGATTTCAAAGCGATTGGCCGAACAACAGCAGCCAGGTTTATCTGTTTGAATCGCTCGTAAAGGATGTTCAAAACGATTCGGATGCAGTTTTCACAGCGAAAGAAAAGAAATACGTATTCGAAACAAAAACAAACTATCAGCATAACAAAATGCTGCCTACGCAAGAAATCACATTTAACAAAAAAGATATGAGCCCGTCATCTGTCAAAGTGATGGATACTGACCGGAAAGTGATGGTCAAAGTAGAATTCAGCAGCTTTGAATTTAATAAACAATTTGATAAAGAATCATTTGACGAAAAGAAAAATATGACCCTTTCTCAAATGGATGTTGCCACAAGCGCAAAGCCTTCCGATACATTCGCGGTCAAAACGCCGCTGGAACTGCCGCTTGGCGTCAAGCTACTTGAAGAAAAAGATATATCTACTGAAGACGGGAAGCGCATCATCATGACGTACGGAGGAGAAAAGTCATTTACGTTAATTCAGGAAAAAGCCCAGATTGCCAAGGCTTCCTCCTCCGTTACGCTGAACGGCGAACCGGTAAATCTCGGCTACACCATCGGCGCCTTGTCGGATGCATCATTGTCATGGACATATGAAGGTGTAGATTACCTTCTCTCTTCTAAAGATCTTTCAAAAGAGGAAATGGTGACAGTAGCGAAAAGCATGCAGGGACAATCATCGAAATAACAACAAAGGCCAAACATGATTTGGCCTTTTTTTCGTTAGACATCGTTTCCCTTTAGCCTTTAATTTTAGTATGATATGTAAATGATATTGAATAAAAGCTAGGAAGTGTCGTAATGAGCACAAAATCTTTTTACAGAGATACGTGGGCGGAAATTGACTTGTCCGCGATAAAGGAAAATGTCAGCAATATGAAAAAACATATCGGTGAACATGTCCACCTGATGACAGTTGTGAAAGCAAACGCCTACGGGCATGGTGATGCAGAAACAGCAAAGGCTGCTCTTGACGCAGGTGCTTCATGCCTGGCCGTGGCCATTTTGGATGAAGCGATTTCACTGCGCAAAAAGGGATTGAAGGCGCCTATATTGGTGCTTGGCGCGGTTCCCCCAGAGTATGTTGCAATCGCTGCTGAGTATGACGTGACCTTAACAGGTTATTCTGTTGAATGGCTTCAGGAGGCAGCCCGCCACACGAAAAAAGGTTCTCTTCATTTTCATCTGAAGGTCGATACGGGGATGAACAGGCTTGGTGTAAAAACAGAGGAAGAAGTTCAGAACGTGATGGCCATTCTTGACCGCAATCCTCGTTTAAAGTGCAAAGGGGTATTTACCCATTTTGCGACAGCGGATGAAAAAGAAAGAGGCTATTTCTTAATGCAGTTTGAGCGCTTTAAAGAGCTGATTGCTCCGCTGCCGTTAAAGAATCTAATGGTCCACTGCGCGAACAGCGCCGCCGGACTCCGGCTGAAAAAAGGCTTTTTTAATGCAGTCAGATTCGGCATCGGCATGTATGGCCTTCGCCCGTCTGCTGACATTTCGGACGAGATACCGTTTCAGCTGCGTCCGGCATTTACCCTGCATTCGACGCTGTCGCATGTCAAACTGATCAGAAAAGGCGAGAGCGTCAGCTACGGAGCCGAGTACACAGCAGAAAAAGACACATGGATCGGGACGGTGCCTGTAGGCTATGCGGACGGCTGGCTCCGAAAATTGAAAGGGACTGACATCCTTGTGAAGGGAAAACGCTTGAAAATTGCCGGCCGAATTTGCATGGACCAATTTATGGTGGAGCTGGATCAGGAATATCCGCCGGGCACAAAAGTTACATTAATAGGCCGGCAGGGGGATGAATGTATTTCCATGGATGAGATTGCAGGAAGGCTTGAAACCATTAACTATGAGGTGGCCTGTACAATAAGTTCCCGTGTTCCCCGTATGTTTTTGGAAAATGGGAGTATAATGGAAGTAAGAAATCCTTTATTGCAGGTAAATACAAGCAATTAACTTACCTAAATGGAGAATTCATAAAACAGCTTTGCTTGAAGAGTGAATAATGGTATCATTATCACTGGATGGATAAAAGAGTCGTATCCGTAAGTTTGGTGGAGGTGTATGTTTTTTGTCTGAATCCAGCGCAAGAACCGAAATGAAAATCAGCTTGCCCGAAAACCTAGTAGCTGAATTGGATGGTGTAGCGATGCGGGAGAAACGAAGCAGAAACGAACTGATATCACAAGCAGTGAGAGCGTATGTCAGCGAACGAACAACTCGTCACAACCGTGATTTGATGAGACGCGGCTATATGGAAATGGCGAAAATCAACCTGAATATTTCTTCTGAGGCTCACTTTGCGGAGTGCGAGGCTGAAACGACAGTTGAGCGCTTAGTCAGCGGAGGATAATCATTTGATTGTGAAACGCGGCGATGTTTATTTTGCTGATTTATCTCCTGTTGTTGGCTCAGAGCAAGGCGGGGTGCGCCCGGTTTTAGTGATCCAAAATGACATCGGAAATCGCTTCAGCCCAACTGCTATTGTTGCAGCCATAACAGCACAAATACAGAAAGCGAAATTACCAACCCACGTCGAAATCGATGCAAAACGCTACGGTTTTGAAAGAGATTCCGTTATTTTGCTGGAGCAAATTCGGACGATTGACAAGCAAAGGTTAACGGATAAGATTACTCATCTGGATGATGAAATGATGGATAAGGTTGATGAAGCCTTACAAATCAGTTTGGCACTCATTGATTTTTAGACATATTTGCAGGTTGCTCAAATAGAGCAACTTTTTTTGTTTTCAAAAAACATAAACGATATAATAGTGAAATAACGAAAAAATATGTTGTTTTTTATTGGGAGGTAAGCGAATTTGATGTCGAATCAGACTGTATACCAGTTCATTGCCGAAAATCAAAATGAACTGCTCCAACTGTGGACTGACACACTAAAAGAATTAAGCGAGCAAGAATCCTATCAGCTGACTGACCAAGTGTATGAAAATATATCTAAAGAATATATCGACATTCTGCTGCTGTCTGTTAAGGACGAAAACGCTGCTGAAAGCCAAATCAGCGAACTGGCGCTTCGAGCGGTCCAAATCGGACTGTCTATGAAGTTTTTGGCTACTGCACTTGCTGAATTCTGGAAGCGTCTCTACACGAAAATGAATGATAAGAGATTGCCAGATCAAGAGAGCACGGAATTAATCTGGCAGATTGATCGCTTTTTCAGCCCGATTAACACAGAAATTTTTAATCAATACTCAATCTCATGGGAAAAAACAGTATCCCTGCAAAAAATCGCGCTGCAAGAGCTGTCTGCGCCGCTTATCCCGGTGTTTGAAAATATCACTGTGATGCCTCTTGTCGGAACAATTGATACCGAACGCGCGAAACGAATTATGGAAAACCTTCTTAATGGCGTCGTCAAACACCGTTCCCAAGTCGTGCTGATTGACATTACAGGTGTCCCTGTCGTCGATACGATGGTTGCCCATCATATTATTCAGGCATCAGAAGCTGTAAGGCTTGTCGGAGCAAAATGCCTGCTGGCCGGAATCCGTCCGGAAATTGCTCAAACAATCGTCAACCTGGGGATTGATTTATCCCAAGTTATAACTAAGAATACCCTGCAAAAAGGAATTCAAACAGCATTGGAAATGACGGATCGAAAAATCGTTTCATTGGGGGAATAACATTTTGAGACATCCGAAAATCCCGATCTTGAAACTGTATAATTGCTTATTAGTGTCCATTCAGTGGGAACTTGATGACCAAACAGCATTAACCTTTCAAGAAGACTTATTAAATAAAATATACGAAACAGGTGCTAACGGAGTCGTCATTGACCTGACATCTGTGGATATGATTGATTCATTTATCGCGAAAGTGCTGGGCGACGTCATTACAATGTCTAAGTTAATGGGGGCAAAAGTTGTCTTGACCGGCATTCAGCCCGCTGTGGCAGTGACGCTGATTGAACTTGGAATCGCACTTGAGGAAATCGAAACTGCGCTCGACTTAGAGCAGGGGCTTGAGACATTGAAGCGGGAATTGGGGGAATAGCGAATGAACGACCAATCCTGTGTAAGAATCATGACAGAATGGGATATTGTGGCCGCCAGACAGCTGGGACGAAACGTTGCGAAAGAACTGGGTTTCGGCACGGTAGACCAGGCTAGAATTACAACGGCTATTTCAGAATTAGCCAGGAATATTTATTTATATGCCGGCAAAGGGCAGATTGGAATTGAACAGGTCGCAGACAGAGGAAAAAAAGGCCTGAAAATTATAGCGGAAGACCAAGGGCCGGGAATTCCTGATATCCGAAAAGTCATGGAAGACGGGTTTTCAACGTCTGGAGGACTTGGTGCGGGACTTCCCGGGGTCAAAAGGCTGATGGATGAATTCAGCTTAAATTCCGTAGCGGGGGAAGGAACAGAGATACAAGCCATCAAATGGCTTCGGTAGGAGGTAAGAACGTGGATTTTAGGGAGGTTATTGAGCAGCGGTATCATCAGCTGCTTAGTCGATATATAGCCGAATTAACAGAAACATCTTTATATCAAGCCCAAAAATTCAGCCGAAAAACAATCGAGCACCAAATTCCTCCGGAAGAAATCATCAGCATTCACAGAAAAGTGCTGAAGGAGCTGTATCCAAGTCTCCCGGAAGATGTGTTTCATTCGCTGGATTTTTTAATAGAAGTCATGATTGGTTATGGAATGGCTTATCAGGAGCATCAAACCCTTAGAGGGATACAGCAGGAAATCAAATCAGAAATTGAAATCGCGGCAAATGTCCAGCAGACGCTGCTCGGAACTAAAGTTCCTCAGGAAGAAGCGCTGGATATCGGCGCCATCAGTGTTCCTGCTAAACAGATGAGCGGTGATTACTACCACTTTGTCAAAGACAAGGAATCCATCAATATCGCAATCGCGGACGTGATCGGAAAAGGCATTCCAGCGGCTTTATGCATGTCCATGATTAAATACGCGATGGACTCTTTGCCGGAAACGGGCATACACCCTTCTCAAGTGCTGAAAAATTTGAATCGTGTTGTTGAACAAAACGTTGATGCCAGTATGTTTATTACGATGTTTTATGCGAATTACAATATGGACAAGCATCAATTTACATATGCTTCAGCGGGACATGAACCGGGATTCTATTATTCTCAAAAAGACAACACGTTTTACGATTTAGAGGCCAAAGGACTCGTTCTCGGCATCTCGCAGGACTATGACTACAAACAATTCGATCAGCATCTGGAAAAGGGCGATATGATTGTTTTATTTTCTGACGGCGTCACAGAATGCAGAACGGAAAACGGTTTCTTGGAGCGTCCTGATCTGCAGAAGCTCATTGAGGAACATATGTGTTCCTCCGCGCAGGAAATGGTCAAAAACATTTATGACAGCCTCCTCAAATTGCAGGATTTTCAGCTTCACGATGATTTTACGTTAATTGTTTTGCGGAGAAAGGTTTAACGTCTGTCAGACCAGGGTATAAAGCAACTAGTGATTTGAAGGAAAATTTGAGGTGATACGAATGAATATAAATGTTGATGTGAAGCAAAACGAGAATGATATACAAGTAAACATTGCAGGAGAAATTGATGTATACTCAGCCCCGGTGCTTAGAGAGAAGCTCGTTCCTCTGGCAGAACAAGGAGCTGACTTAAGAATTTGCCTGAAAGATGTCAGCTACATGGACAGTACCGGATTGGGCGTTTTTGTAGGGACCTTTAAAATGGTGAAAAAACAAGGCGGTTCGCTGAAACTTGAAAATCTTTCTGAACGGCTGATCCGACTGTTTGACATTACAGGCTTGAAGGACATCATTGATATTTCTGCAAAGTCAGAAGGTGGAGTGCAATGAAGAATAATGCTGATTACATCGAAATGAAAGTGCCGGCCCAACCTGAATATGTGGGAATTATAAGACTGACGCTGTCAGGGGTCGCAAGCAGAATGGGCTATACGTACGATGAAATTGAAGACTTGAAAATCGCAGTCAGTGAGGCGTGCACAAATGCGGTTCAGCACGCTTACAAAGAAGATAAAAATGGGGAAGTGTCAATACGATTCGGTGTGTTTGAAGACCGTTTAGAGGTTATTGTGGCGGATGAAGGAGACAGCTTTGACTTTGATCAAAAGCAGCAGGATTTAGGGCCGTACACACCTTCGCACACAGTTGATCAATTATCAGAAGGAGGGCTCGGTCTATATTTAATGGAAACGCTCATGGATGAAGTCAGAGTGCAAAACCACTCCGGCGTCACCGTAGCGATGACAAAGTATTTAAATGGGGAGCGAGTTGATCATGACACAACCATCAAAAACTACGAAACTAACTAAAGATGAAGTCGATCGGCTCATAAGCGATTACCAAACAAGGCAAGATGAACAGGCGCAGGAAACGCTTGTGCGGGTGTATACAAATCTGGTTGACATGCTTGCGAAAAAATATTCAAAAGGCAAAAGCTTCCACGAGGATCTCCGCCAGGTCGGCATGATCGGGCTGCTAGGCGCGATTAAGCGATACGATCCTGTTGTCGGCAAATCGTTTGAAGCTTTTGCAATTCCGACAATCATCGGTGAAATTAAACGTTTCCTCAGAGATAAAACATGGAGCGTTCATGTGCCGAGACGAATTAAAGAACTGGGTCCAAGAATCAAAATGGCGGTTGATCAGCTGACCACTGAAACACAAAGATCGCCGAAAGTCGAAGAGATTGCCGAATTCCTCGATGTTTCTGAAGAAGAGGTTCTTGAAACGATGGAAATGGGCAAAAGCTATCAAGCCTTATCCGTTGACCACAGCATTGAAGCGGATTCGGACGGAAGCACCGTCACGATTCTTGATATCGTCGGATCACAGGAGGACGGATATGAGCGGGTCAACCAGCAATTGATGCTGCAAAGCGTGCTTCATGTCCTTTCAGATCGTGAAAAACAAATCATAGACCTTACGTATATTCAAAACAAAAGCCAAAAAGAAACTGGGGACATTCTCGGTATATCTCAAATGCACGTCTCGCGCTTGCAACGCAAAGCTGTGAAGAAGCTCAGAGAGGCCTTGATTGAAGATCCCTCGATGGAGTTAATGTAATGATCCAGGTTGAAGAAAACGAGCATATTCAAACTCTAGTATATCAACTGAATAAAGAAGGGAAATCGATTTGCGGTGACAGCTTTTTTATGAAAGCTGATGATAAGGAGTTAATTTGCGCGGTTGCTGACGGACTGGGAAGTGGATCACTTGCTAACGAATCCTCTGCAGCCATCAAAGACTTAGTGGAAAACTATGCGAATGAAGACGTAGAAAGCATTATCGAACGCTGTAATCAGGCGATGAAAAACAAAAGAGGCGCTACAGCATCTATCCTGAAAATCAATTTTGAGCAAAGGCAGTTTACGTACTGCTCTGTCGGAAATGTACGGTTTATTCTGCATTCCCCGTCTGGTGAAAGCTTTTATCCTCTGCCGATTTCGGGCTATTTATCAGGCAAGCCGCAAAAATACAAAACGCACACCGCCACCTATGAAAAGGGTTCAAAGTTCATTATACATACAGATGGACTCAACGTACCTGATATCCGCTCCCACTTGAAAAAAGGCCAATCGGTAGAAGAAATATCGAATTCGCTGAAAATGTATACGACATCGAGAAAAGATGACCTGACCTATATTCTCGGACAGCTGTCCTAGAGAATAAGAACAAAAAGAAGCCGGAATGCCGGCTTCTTTTTTTATGTGTTTTTTTCGGTTTTTGATACACTAGAGAAAGAACGACAAAATTGGAGGCTTTGGTTACATGGAAACGTCAGCCCTTTTAAAACAGCAAATTGCGAAAGAAATAGGTTTATCACAAAAACATGTTGAAAGTGTTATCCGTCTGCTTGAGGACGGCAACACAGTCCCGTTTATTGCCCGGTATCGAAAAGAGCAGACGGGTTCAATGGATGAGGTTCAGATTCAAACGATTTCTGAACGCTGGCAATACATACAAAACCTGAATCAGCGAAAAGAAGAGGTCATCAGGCTGATTGCAGAGCAGGATAAACTGACAGATGATCTAAAACGTAAAATCGAGCAATCGGTGAAGCTTCAGGAAGTGGAAGACCTTTACCGCCCTTATAAACAAAAACGCAAAACAAAGGCGACAGTCGCTAAAAGCAAAGGCCTTGAGCCGCTTGCCGACTATATCCTGACACTTCCCCAAGATGATCGTCTGGCAGCAACTGCAGACCAATACATCAGCGAAGAAAAAGAAGTGTTCACACGAGAAGAAGCGATTGAAGGTGCCAAGCACATTATTGCAGAACAAATCTCAGACGAGCCGACCTTCAGAAAGTGGATTCGCCAGGAAACCTTCAAAAGAGGAACCATTAAGTCTGCAGCCGGAAAGTCGGCAGACACCGATGAGAAAAATGTGTATGAAATGTATTACGAGTATGAAGAGCCAATTGCAAAAGTCGTTCCGCATAGGGTGCTGGCAATGAACCGCGGCGAAAAAGAAGACATTTTAAAGGTGTCGATCGAACCGCCTGCGGATCACATTAAGGCGTATTTAGAAAAACAAATCATCAAAAATCGCTCAACATCCGTAAAAGAGATTTTGCAGGAGACAATTGAAGACAGCTATAAAAGGCTGATCCAGCCGGCAATCGAGCGTGAAATCAGGAAAGAGCTCTCAGAAAAAGCTGATGAACAGGCGATTCATATTTTCTCAGAGAACTTGAGAAAACTTCTTTTGCAGCCGCCGATGAAAGGCAAAACCGTTCTCGGTGTTGACCCAGCCTTTCGAACCGGCTGTAAGCTCGCTGTGTCAGATGAGACTGGAAAAGTCTTGAAAATTGATGTGATCTATCCGCATGCGCCAGTCAACAAAACAAAAGAAGCCCATGAAAAAGTGAAAAAGATTCTTGAGCAGTATCAAGTCGAGATGGTGGCGATCGGAAACGGCACAGCATCCAGAGAAACAGAACAATTCATCGTCAATGTACTCAAAGACATGCCGCGCAAAATTTATTATGTGATCGTCAATGAAGCGGGAGCAAGCGTCTATTCGGCTTCAGAGCTGGCCAGAGAAGAATTCCCTGACCTTAAGGTTGAAGAGCGCAGTGCTGTATCTATTGCGCGAAGACTTCAAGACCCGCTCGCGGAGCTCGTTAAGATCGATCCGAAGTCTGTTGGTGTCGGACAGTATCAGCATGACGTCAGCCAAAAACGCTTAAATGAATCTCTGCGGTTTGTCGTCGAAACGGTCGTAAACCAGGTGGGAGTAAACGTCAACACAGCCTCCGCCGCGCTGCTTCAGTATGTAGCGGGATTATCGAAGTCTGTAGCAGGCAACGTTGTCAAAAAACGTGAGGAAATCGGAAAGTTTTCAAATCGAAAAGAACTGAAGGACATCCCAAGGTTAGGTGCGAAAACCTACGAGCAATGTATCGGTTTCTTAAGAGTGCAGGAAGGGACAGAGCCTTTGGATAGAACAGGCATCCACCCGGAAAGCTATAAAGAAACAAAAGCACTTTTGAAAAAACTCGGACTTTCAACAGAACATATCGGCACGGCGGAATTGAAGGACAAAATCAATCAGCTGGCGCTCTCTGAAACGGCAAAAGAGCTGGGAATCGGCGAAATCACTCTGAAAGACATTTGTGAACAGCTGACAAGGCCGGAACGCGATCCACGCGATGAGGTGCCTAAGCCTTTGCTGAAAACAGACGTCCTTCAGCTGGAAGATTTGAAAGAGGGAATGGAACTGCAGGGCACCGTGCGCAATGTAGTGGACTTCGGAGCGTTTGTTGATATCGGAGTCAAACAAGACGGGCTTGTGCATATCTCAAAATTGAGCAATCAATTCGTCAAGCATCCTCTTGATGTCGTATCTGTCGGCGATATTGTGACAGTTTGGGTTGACGGCGTAGATGTACAAAAAGGCAGAGTATCGCTGTCTATGGTAAAATAAAAGCACTGCTTACGAGCAGTGTTTTTTCCTATAGAAATACCAGCATTGATTCAGCAGTTTAATTTGGTAATTATCTTTTTCAAGGAACGCTTTTTGCATCTGCTTTTTAAGCCAATTTGGCATAGGCTCATTCCTCCTCAGCTTTTATCATAAGAGGGACGGTGATTACCATATTGTATGCGAACGGTGAATTGTCCCGTTCAATGTTTTTTAAGTGAGGTGCACTATGGATAATATAGAGCTTCAAAAGCTGACAGAGGATATTTCTAAAACGTATTTTAAAAAGCCGTTCCGCCATCAGGCGCTTTTTAATGACAGGCTTAAAACCACTGGCGGCAGGTACCTGTTAACCTCCCATAACATTGAATTGAACAGAAAATATCTGATTGAACACGGCAGGGAGGAGCTGATCGGCATTATCAAGCACGAGCTCTGCCATTATCACCTCCACCTTGAAGGAAAAGGGTACAAGCACAGAGACAGAGATTTTAGAATGCTTTTGCAGCAGGTCAACGCGCCGAGGTTCTGTACACCCCTTAAGAAAAAAGCGGAAAACAAAAAAAATTATATGTATATCTGTACGGCCTGCGGCCAACAGTATATAAAGAAGCGCGCCATGAACCCTGACAGATACAGGTGCGGAAAATGCCGCGGGAAAATAAAAAGAATTTTTTCGTGAAAAAGGTTGACGAATATGGCAAGCCTATGTTACATTATAAAAGTCGTTACGAGAGATAAATAAAAATATTTACCTCTTGACACTGTAAATCAAGGCTGATATAATAAGTCTTGTCTCATTATTCCACAGTAGCTCAGTGGTAGAGCTATCGGCTGTTAACCGATCGGTCGCAGGTTCGAATCCTGCCTGTGGAGCCATATTGGAGAAGTACTCAAGTGGCTGAAGAGGCGCCCCTGCTAAGGGTGTAGGTCGCGTAAGCGGCGCGAGGGTTCAAATCCCTCCTTCTCCGCCATAAGATTTCGATATAAGTTCTCAACCATCGGCCCGTTGGTCAAGCGGTTAAGACACCGCCCTTTCACGGCGGTAACACGGGTTCGAATCCCGTACGGGTCATTCCATTTCGTTGGGCTATAGCCAAGCGGTAAGGCAACGGACTTTGACTCCGTCATGCGTTGGTTCGAATCCAGCTAGCCCAGCCATTTTTATTTTTGAAATCTAATAGTAAGAGCCATTAGCTCAGTTGGTAGAGCATCTGACTTTTAATCAGAGGGTCGAAGGTTCGAGTCCTTCATGGCTCACCATTTGTCTTTTTGCGGGTGTGGCGGAATTGGCAGACGCGCTAGACTTAGGATCTAGTGTCTTACGACGTGGGGGTTCGAGTCCCTTCACCCGCACTTTATTTACAAAGTGCACGCAAATCGGTTTTACTAGGTTAAGAGCCTACTAAACCAGCACAAACACAATTTAATGATCACGCGGTCGTGGCGGAATGGCAGACGCGCTAGGTTGAGGGCCTAGTGGGTGAATAACCCGTGGAGGTTCAAGTCCTCTCGGCCGCATCAATGATACCAAGGGTTTAGAGTACCTTGGTATTTTTTGTGTCTTTTGAACAGAACGTATTTTGTGACTAAAACTGACCACTTACTTTAAGTAGGTGGTCTGATTTGTCCGCAAAAGTATATAGTTTAATAATAAAAAGGGCATTGTATATTAGCATACAAAATATGTTATGCCCTTTTTTGTTTTAATAACGCATCCGTTATTTTAAGCGTACAATGTTACTTTATTATGGAATAAAAACAAGTGTCGGTCAGCTTGCTTCCATCTGCGGATAAATCATCATTTCTTAAAGTGCCTTCGAATACAAACCCAAGTTTTTCAGGAATAGCACGACTTTTGAGGTTTGTTGATTCACATCTTATTTCAATTCTTCTAAATTTAATATTATGTAACCCAAAGGTAGCTAATTTTTTTACTGCTTCTGTCATATATCCATTCCCGCCAAATTTAGTATTTACCCAGTACCCAATTTCACATTTAGGAATGGTCCAGTCAATCCTCTGAAGGCTAGTTATTCCAATAAAGTTATTGCTAGCTTTATCAAAAATAAGAAAACGAAAACTTTCCCTCTTTAAAAAATTTATATGAGCGTTTCTTAAATTTACCTCTGTTTCTTCAACAGTAGGAAGTTCTTGAGCAAATGGCAACCACGCTTTTAATTCATTAAAGGAACCCCTAATTGCTTGGTTTACAATTTTCCCGTCTCCTGTTTGGTGTGGTGCTCGAAGGATTAGTCTTTCTGTTTCCAATTGTAAAGGCACATCTAACAATAAAGGATTCATTTGATAACTCCTCTCGTAAGTTCAATGTTAAAAATTGAAAATAAGTAATAAAAACTCTTATCTATAAGAAATAATTCTTGAGGACGTGAGTTATAACTACTTGGTATCTATTTGTTTATCTATGATGCCTCCAGTAAGAATTGAATATTCTTTATTCTCTTCAAAGAATTTTTTCACACTAGAGTAATTCACTTGTAGCCTCACATACATTTAATTTTGGTTTGCAATTCATCAATCTTATTAAGTTCATACTCATAATCACAGTTTTCTTCTAAAACAAAATTCATAGTTTCAAAGAAACTTCTCGCATTCTTTAAGAGTGATTCAAAAAAATCAAGTTTCGGTAGTAAAACTTTTTGTTTTTGATCAATTTCAAATAACAACATATCATTCGATATTGATTTCATTTTCAATAGAAGGGGTTGATCAGGAAAATAAGTTTCGCTTTCTCCTGTTTCAATAGCTTCTTCAATTAGATTTAAAAAATAAGCCCACAATTGGTCAACCAAGTCCCACATAGTGACATCAAGCAAATCTTGTTCACCATATTTTAAAATAATCGCTCCAGATAAATAGTAAGAGTCTAACTGTGATTTTATGTTCTTTAGTCCCTCTATATTGCTAAGTGGAACAAAGTAATCGTCAATATTATTTTTTAAGATTGAAAGATCGTTTATCTTCTTATTTGGCCTAAGAATTAATGATTCAATATAAAACATTTTACCTCTCCTATTTTTCTGGATAGAATTGTCCTACTCTTCCTTTTTGAAAGCCAACAACATATTTTTGACCCTCATATGTTCCTCGAATTTGATAACTAAATTTAGTTCCTTTTTTTGTTAACTCTTCACGGTTTTGTTCATAATTGATTCTATCGCATCTGCAACATCGTTAACAGTCATCTCTTTATTGAGAAAAGATTGTTGAGACTTAATTGAACCATCCCATAAATTAGGATGATGGCGCTCTAAAATATGCTTCATTCCTCGCTTATCAATGAGGAATGATTGTCCTCCAAAAGTGTATTTTCTGCTTTGGAAAGTTTTTAATTCGTTTACAACTTCATGCGGTTTAGCTTTCTTTAATCCTTGTACAGTAGACGAGTTCTTAAATATTTCAAGTGCAGAGTTTTTATAATTCTCTCCATCAAGCACGTTAAAAGGAAAAGTCCCTGAACCACCAGCCATTGCGTACTGTTGTTCAAAAACACTTGGTATTTTAACGTATTCAATTCCTTTTTTTATTCCTGTTTTTGAAACTTCAAGTGTCTTAAGTGCAGCAACTTTTGAACCGGCTTTTGCAACTTTGGATACTTTATCAATACCCTTTGAACCCACTAATGCAAGAACAACCGTACTGCCTACATAGGAAACCCATTTTGCTCTGCTGTAGCTATCTCCATTAAATTCCGATGATAGTGTTAGGAAGACTGTATTATAAAAAGAGAGACAGAATATGGAGGAACTAAAAGAGAGTTTAGGGAAAACAATTGCACTAAACATAAAAGAAAAACAAGCCATTAAACCGACAGGGTTCTGGACATTTTTCTGTAACCCAAAGGTTTGGGCTATTGATGATTTTTTGAGTTCAAACCAAATAGAAGATACATTTTCCATTACAAGTTGGCAAAAAGAGTGGTTTAAGGAAGGTCCACAAGGGATTATTAGAGTTGGTCATGATAACCGGAATAAAAAAATGTTAAATGGTAAACCAAAATTAAATCGAGGTATTTATGCGGTAGTAGAAATAACGGGGAAACCCATCTATTCTGATAAAGATGAAAATTATTATTATGAAGAAAGTGATCATTTCAATTACAGAGTACCAGTTAGATACATTAAGAATTTGCTGCATTCACCAATCTTACTTGAGGATCTAGATTTTGAAAATGATGAATATGATAAGTACTTAATCGAAGGGTTTCAAGCCTCATCAATGCCGTTAAATCCAAAAGCATTTTAAAAAATATCTTCATTGATTCATAACACTGATGCACATCCTTTGAGAATTGGAGAACAATACTCAAGAAAAGATATTTACAAGATTTTTAACGTACCAGAGGGTAAACAGGGCGGTAATAATGATGTATTTGTCTTTATCAATATAAGTTCTGCCGGAAGAACGGGGCATGGTTACGATAATAAATTTATCGGAGATGACCTCCAATGGTTTGGTAGTATTCATTACAAAATGCTTCTATTCAATCTATGTTAAAACCCAAAGGTAATATTTATATTTTCACACAGGAAGATAGTAATAATCCCCTGTTTACTTACCAAGGAAATGCTAGAGTAAAAGAGTTTCATGACACTAAGCCAGTCAAAATTATTTGGGAATTTAATGATGAAAAAGAAATCCGACATAATCAAATGACTGAGGAAATTGATAACCCAACAAGATATATTGAAGGAGCCACAAAACAGGTCTCATTCAACGTTTATGAGAGAAATCCCATGGCGAGGAAAAAGTGTTTAGAGCATTATGGTTTTAGTTGTGTCATCTGTGGGTTTGATTTTGAGAAGGTATTCGGAGAATTGGGTAAAGGCTTTATTCACGTACATCATATAATTGAGTTAAATCAGATAGGCAAGGAGTACGAAATTGACCCGATCAACGATTTACGTCCAGTTTGTCCAAATTGTCATGCTATGTTGCATAAGAAAAAACCAGCTTTCACGGTTGAGGAGTTAGTGGAAATTATCAACGATAATAGATAAAAGCCAACCATTGTTTAAATCGGGTTGCTGCTCCATTTTTACTTCCAATTAGAAATTACAAATAAATGCACTTAATTAAAAAGAATTCGGCGCTATATAGGATTTGTGACGGGAAATACAGGTTTCACTTTATTGAGAGCTGATGGAAAATAAAGAGACAATAAATATTGTTGCTGGCTTGTCTCTTTATTCCATAAGGAGGCTCTAACTTTGCCGATTCAACCGTCTTTGTTTCAGAATGGTGATTATTAGAAAGGAAATCCCCCCAATAATGCAGTAAATAAAAAAAACAACTAAAAGTTTAGGGTGTTCTAATGACGTTACGAGAATCAGAATAAAAGGTATGAAAATTAAAAATATCAAGTTCAAAATAGAGCGTTTATTTACTAGAACCCATTTTCTCTCAATCATGTCATCCAGACATGCAACTAAAAAGAATAGACCAAATAAACCAGTTGTTAATTTTGTTATGTTCCAGAATGGATGTTGGGAATAACCTAGGGAAAATGCAAGAACTAAGTATAATACAACTAGTGCTGAAATAATTGGAGGAATAAATACATCTTTTAAATTAGATAGTGAGCGAGTTATAGTTTCCATAATGCTCTCACTATATATAATGTTATCATTGAACTTTATTAACTTAATAGCCTTTAAAATTTCATTTTTTATCTTTTCTGATTTATACCCACTACATTCATCGAGGTTTTTTTCTAAGATGTTTCTTATTATCAAATAGGTTTTTTAAATCAAGTAATGGTAGTTGAGTTTGTACATATTTTAAAAATTCATCATCGGTCAAACTTTCTCTTCCAATAGTATGATACTGTTTTAATATCTCTGAAATAATCTTTAGTGAATTTTCTCTCTCTGTCTTTCGAAGTTCCTTATCTTTTTCATAAACAGATTTGATTTGTCGGCTTAGCCAAATAGTGAATATAAAAGTAAGTGTTATAGTTAGACCAAGCAAGTATTGTCTCCAACAAGGTTTTTAACAGAATCCAATATTAACTTTTTCATTCTTAGTTCTCCTTAGCATCATTCTTTTAATTAAATAGTATACTGCTGAGCAATGATTAAACTGAAGAATTTCATAAAAAGAAACCAGTTCAGATAAAGAACTGGTTAGAATAAACTCAAAGAATTAATGATTAAATAAAGTTTTCTTTGAAAGAACGAACTTTTCAGTATTGAATGATTGGTTATCTTGTTTCCATTTCACTTGAACCGTTATCTTAGATCCTTTTAGATCAGATTCTTCTAAACGCTCTAAAAATGAAAATGATTTTTCTTTAGCTGATCCATCGCTAGAGGTACCACCTGAATAATCTTTCATAGGGATATCGCTGTTAAAATCTGAAGAATCAAGAAGTGTTTTATTATCTTTCATTATTGTTATTGATTCTATATAAGTTTTATCAGTTTTATCTTTATCGCCAATCCAAAGAATCTCCCCGCTAAACTCTTTTGGAGCATCTTCATTCTTTTTAAAGATTACTTCCCAGTTGTGATCCTTACTTTTACCTTCCCAGTTAGGATATTCGAGATTGTAATGGTTATAGATTTTTAATGAGAAAAACACTAGGAAAATAATCACCAAAGCAGAAATTGTAAATAAAACAGGTCTTTTATACTCCTTTTTCATAAATAACCTCCAAAAAATGTATTGATTTTTCCTCAAAAAGTAATTACTATATGATAGTACCATAAATTCAAATAAGGAGAAACAAATGAAAAAAATTGCACTTAGTCTTATAGTAACATCGGCTTTGAGTTTCACTTTCTTTAATAATGCTCATGCAGCTGAAGCTGAAAATGAGAACTTAACAGTCAAGCAAGGGGAAACCGAAGTCCAAAAGTATTTAAAAGCACAACATTTGAATTATAACATTAATTCTCAGGATTACATTAATTTTCTTCAAGGTATTAATGAAAAAGCCGATGAGATAACAAAATCAGGTTATAACTTTTCTTTAATGGAAGTCTATTCAGATACTTATTTAGAGGAATTGGCTAAGTACGCCGCCCAAGAAGAAAAAAAAGATGAGAATGGTGAAGTAGAGGTTGAAAACTTTGATCTTCCTAAACAAGTTGAAAATGAAACTGTTAAACAAGTACAACAAGAAAATATAAAAGAAGACAAACAAGCTGAAGCAAAAGTTGAAGAAATTAAAGAAGAATCAGGTCAAATTCCAATTGACTATATGGCAAGTACTAATTCTAATTCCTTTTTTGTAACTCAACTGGGGTCTAGTTATAGTAGATCGGCTGCAAAAAAATACATGGTTAACAATTGGAATAAGAAGACGAGTCAATATGGGTACTATGGAGAAAATAGCGGTGGAGGAGATTGCACCAACTATGCATCACAGGTAGTTTTAGCTGGTGGAATGCCAATGAATACTACGGGATTCAGCTTTAATCGTGGTCACCATAAAACCACAAAAGGTTGGTATAATCAATCAGTGCCTAGAAGTGCGGCAAGAACATATTCAACTTCATGGACTGTTGTTTCAGATTTTTATACATATTGGGCCGGTACAAAAAAACATAAAGTTTACAATTTAACAAGTCCTAAGGATGTTTCAAAGTATGTCAAGACAGGTGACGTTATTCAGATGTACTCTAAATCGTCTAAAAAATGGAAGCATACTGCTGTTATCTATGATGTTTATAAAGGGTATCCAAGATATTCTGCACATTCAAGTGCACACTTATATGCACATTTAGAAAAAGACTGGAAATCAAAGTATTATAAATATAGAGTTATCAAATTCTAATCCTAACAAAAATTGAACTAGTTACTTTGTGTGACTAGTTCTTTTTTTGTCTAAAAAAAATTTGAGATGGATTAGAATAGTATCTATAATGAATACTTACTCTATTTTCACACCTAAAAAATTAACACCCCTTAAATCATTTGAACATAATGAAAGTTGATGAAGAAGGAAATAAGGGGGGTTTTTGCTCACCAATTATTAACCATAATTCATACAAGCTATAGAAATGATGTAAAGTGGAGTTAGAAAGTGTAGTAAAAATAAGCTTTCATAACCAATGTTATAGATTTACTATGTTGAGAGCCTTTCTAATACAAACCAGAAAATGCATGTGTGTTACCTATCATTTTTAGGTTCCATTATATGTAATAAAATCAAAAAGAATAAACGGAAAGGATACCAGTTAAAATTAAAAGAATACGGGTTTATAATAACCTCAAAGATTTATATCCTATAATAGTGTAAAAATAAACTTTTATCATATTTATTACATATAAGATTGGAGTCTGAAATGAAAAAAGCAAGTTTATTTTAGCAGCTATCCTTTCTATTATTCTATTAGTTTTTTTAAGTTAGTTCTTTTATACTGCTACGCATCAGCCGCCAATTCTAAAGGGGCATTCAAAAGATGGGAAATGGAGCGCTGTCTATGCTCCTGAAAAAGACATTGATCTTGCAAGGAAAGATTTGTGGGCTGTTCATATTAAATGGGAAGGCAGATCTGAATTTTTGATAAAAAAGGTTGTTTTCAAAGAAAATAATACGGTGGAAGCATCAGGTCAAGCAGGTGATGAACCTAAGAATGCAAAAGAAATAGCAGTAGCCATAATGGCAGATCCACCAAATACCTCCAATGATTATAAGGTAGTAGTCACTTAGGAAGAGAATGGAAAAACACAAAAAGACATTATTCAGGTAAATAAAGAAACCAAACGTTCATTTGTTATTCCTAATGTAATAAAAAGAATTTTAAGTTTAGGATAAAGCTAAAACACTCTAATAGGAATATTTAAAAAAGCAGGTGAACGCGCCTGCTTTTTTTATGTTTATCTTAATTTTCACCTTAACCGATTACTTCGAGCAGGGCTGTTACTAAGTAAACATCAATAATAAGGTGATTTTTTTAAAAAAGACCGCTACTCCATTTTTGCTCCTCAATATATATAAATCATTATAAAACCTTATAATCAAAATAAATAAACACTGATATAAAAAGGTTTTGTAACAGAAAACACAGAATCACTTTATTGAGGGCCTAGTGGGTGAATAACCCGTGAGGTTCAAGTCCTCTCGGCCGCATCAATGATACCAAGGGTTGTAGACCTTTGGTATTTTTTGTGCTTATTTTTAAAATTGTCTACTGCCCTAAAACTGCCTACTTACCTACAGTAAGCCAACTAGATTTTCTGTTTATTTGGATTTAGCTATTCGTAAACATCAATTGTGTCCACAACTTCTGCCTCTTCAGAGTGATAACCAAGAATTATTGTTCGGTTAGCACCACCAGAACCGTTTACTGTTGTTTTTGGAAATTGATCACCTGTTGTATCACTGAATATCATAAAATGTACCGCCAAGAACCACAAATTACACCAGATCGATAAGTGAACCCTGACGAAATCATGAATTTCGTCAGGTTCTTTCTGCATTCTGGTTCATGATTAAATCAAAGTAATCTAAGTAAACATAAAAGTATTTTATATTTTTGTATAAGTTTACTTTACTTTTATATAAGGTGGATTTATAATTTGGTTCAAGAGGTGATGGTCATGAAGAAAGATTTTGGTGATTCGATCTCAAATAAGGTTTATGAATATCGTGTACTTGCCAGATTGTCTCAGCAAGAATTAGCAAAGAAAGTCGGGGTTTCCAAACAAACCATCTTTGTAATGGAGAAAGGAAATTATGTTCCGACTCTGCTGTTAGCTTTTCGAATTGCCGAATTTTTTAATGTGGATGTAAACGAGATTTTTACTTATGAGAAAGGAAATGATCAAAAATGAAAATGAATTCGATCACAGATACGATCACCAACGCAATTTTTTCCCCTTTAAAGTCCTGGGCTGAACATTCTCCGGGAAATTGGAATATTCTTATTGGTAGCGGGTTTGTATTGCTTGTAGTTGGATTGATTCTCACAATCGTATTTCATAAAAAAATGGGTAAGACTGACGAGAGAACAAATCAAATAGCATTAAAAAGTTGCCTCTATATGTTATGTGCACTAATTTTGTGCGACACGATTTTCCCGAAAGATTATATGTGGCAAGTTTTCTTCTTATTTAAGTATTCTATTGCATTCTTTGCTTCAGCAATCTATCTAGCTGTTCGATATAAAAAAGATTTTATGTGAATTCAATAACCGAGAAAGATAGTGTCTCTGAAGTTTTAATTGTTTTAGGAGAGGGAACGAATATGAAATCATTTTATAATGAGATTTGGAGAAGTGAGGAAGTAGGTTTTTGCTCACCAATTATTAACCATAATTCATACAAACTTATAGAAATGATGTAAAGTGGACTTAGAAAGTGCAATGAGCTTTCATAACTAATGATATGGATTTACTATGCTGAGGGCCCAGTGGGGTGAATAACCCGTAAAGTTCAAGTTCGCTCGGCCGCACCCCAATAATACCAAGGGTTTACCATCTTTGGTGTTATTTTTTTATGCAGAAAAACGACTATGGAAGATCGTATGCTAACCAATACTCACCAGTTATTTAAAACCACTTATTATATTTCATATTCCCCTGTATCCCCAAACCAAATAATTCAAAAAACGGTATCCTACATAGAACAGGAGTCAGATTTCTTTTTTTTGAACATTTTCATCACCTCTCCATATTATCAACAAACACGAAAAGGATTTTAATGAAAATAAAATGATTAGCGTATGTATCTCTAATTCTCAAAATGAATGAATAGTCCTTTTTAAGATTTACACACAGTTATTCTCCAAGGAAAAATGACTCAATTTTTCGATTTTTTATGTAAATCAAAAAAGAATCATGTTAGAGTAGGTGTGCTGAAAATAATTCAAAAAATTATTTTGAGATATGATTAAAGTAATATTGCCAGAGAGTTTCAATTGGACAAAATTGTAAGTGTTTAATACACTGGGGCTGCAATCAAATATGCACCTGGAATCAATTGCTAAACGGGGGAGTTTATATGAACAACAAGAAAAATATCTTTGATATTGTAATGTACATTATTTTCGGTGTGTTAAGTCTTTTTCTAGTTGCAAAAACTGATTATGGCACTGGAGTTTTAGTGTTTGTTGCAATTTTATACCTCGCTGTTATTGCTTATAAAATTAAGCAAGTATTTAGTAATTCAGATTCTTAAGGTGTAACACAAGGAGGATTTCAATTGAGAAAGAAAAGAGTTATTACTTGTGTTATGGCTGCATCATTGACTTTAGGCTCACTTTTACCTG
The DNA here is from genome assembly GCF_001719225.1 of Bacillus sp. FJAT-14266. Classification (NCBI taxonomy): domain Bacteria; kingdom Bacillati; phylum Bacillota; class Bacilli; order Caryophanales; family Bacillaceae; genus Bacillus; species Bacillus sp. FJAT-14266. Next base: position 3,735,196 of record NZ_CP017072.1, on the reverse strand, counting down.
CAGGTTACGCTTCTGCAAAGGAGGACTCTAAGACAACCCCTTCTTACGAAGAACTAGCTCTACATTACAAAATGAAAAGTGAAAAGATTTCATCGAACGGGAAATTAGTTGAAATTGAGTATGTGAGTGGAAATGAAACTCACAAAGTTCAGATGAACGGAAATGATCATACTGTAAAAGTCGATGGCATAGAACAAAAAGGTTTAAACTTTGAGTATGATGAAAATGTTGCTAAAAGAACAAATTATGAAAACAATAATTTGAAATCAAATGAATTCACAACACAGGCTGCAAAACCTAAAAAGGGATACCATTATGTGGGGACTTTATCTGGGCATACAAAAGCAGCTAAAAATGCGTTATCAGTTACAATGTCATTAGTCGGTATTGTCCCTGGCTTGGGATGGGGGAGTAAGGCTGCCACTATTTTATTCTCTTATTGGGCAAAAGAACAAATCCCTGATGCGTATTATAAATATGATTTATACGAAAAAGGAGCAATGACTGATAGTTGGTATCAGTATGCTACAGTTCAATTTTTTGAAGATAAAGCTCATAAAAAGAAAATGGGCAAACCTTGGACAAGTACTCCTGCAAAAGTAGATTTACCTAATAGCTAATTTTAAAATCACTTTGTCTTTATAAAGGACAAAGTGATTTTTTGTTATACAGAAGTAAAATCCCTCGTCTGAGGAATCTTGGAAAAAACTTGGTTCAATTTTGATATAACATGTTTTTTTCTTGCTAATTTAGTTTTTCTATGTATCGCTACACATTCTAAATAATAAGATATTAGCCGGACGGTTGATGCCAAGCTCAAAAGTTTATATGGAAGTCAAAGCATAAAAAAGGGTGTTACAACGTGTAGTCTTCTTTTTATTTTGCCAACGTAACAAGTGTGAAAGTAATGATTTGTAGGATCAGTTAAGAAAGGTTTAAGATTAGATATTGAAAAATTTTATATATTTTCAATAAAATACTGGTACTATAATAAATGTATACAGATTGTATGGAGATGTAATTAATTAAAAAGGAGTTTTTTAATTGCGTTGGAGTAAATGGTTCAATGTTTTTTGTATAGTAGCATTGGGATCAATATATGGTTATAAATTATTTACTAACCAAGAAGTCAGTACTACTCGTTTAATAATAGCTTCTGTAATTGTGTTGTGGAATATTGTTGGACTTTTTAGCAAAGAATCAGTAAAACAAGCACAGCAAGCAAATTAAAAGTCATAAAGTTGGGAAAGAAGGATGTTACTTATGTAGTATCCTTCTTTATTATTCCTTGAAAAATGAAACAAATTGGAGATTACAGCTTATATAATCAATTGAAGTCGTTGATTATTTTCATGAACAGGAGATTTAATGCTTTCTGATGAAATATTATCGTATGAATGTTGCAAGAGGAAACGTTACTCAAAGATTACAGGGATGTGATGAACACTCCTCTTTATCGCACTCACCTGACCCCAAATTGTTGGGGAAGGGCAGGTACGGAAGATAGAGTATTTTTTCTTCGTAACAAATCGAAAAGGTTGGATAATAAAAAACTTATAATCTAAGGCGGTATATAGTTGTGAAAAAGGCGTTATTTCTTATATTAGACCAGTATGCAGATTGGGAAGGTGTTTACTTAGCATCTGCATTAAATCAAAGAGAAGATTGGTCGGTTCACACTGTTTCTTTAGACCCTATTGTAAGCTCAATAGGTGGTTTTAAAACATCTGTCGATTACATAATAGGGTTAGAACCTGCAAATTTTAATTTGCTAGTTATGATTGGCGGGGATTCCTGGAGTAATGACAATAAAAAACTATTACATTTTGTAAAAACTGCATTTCAAAAAAACATTCCAATAGCAGCGATATGCGGTGCAGTGGATTTTTTGGCGAAGAATGGTTTGCTGAATAATCATAGCCATACAGGTAATTTTGTTTACTTATGGAAAGATTACAAACAATATAAACCGATTAGCAGTTTTGTAGAGAAACAAGCAGTAAGAGATAAAAATTTGGTTACTGCTAATGGAACTGCCCCTATTGAATTTACTAATTTAATTTTAGAGATGATTGATTTTGATACTCCTGAGAACATAGAGAAAATGATGTATATGAATCGTTATGGTTTTTATCATTTTTGTGATAAATATGGAAATCCATTTGTTGATTAATTTGCTGGAAATGATTTTCCCGAATAGGGGGCTTTGCGATTGAGTTGAATTTCCTAATAAAGCAAAGAAAGATGATTTGAGGTCAAGTTTAACAAATAATGCCATCAATATTAATTTGCAGTTATTTCCGATACCTGATATAATAAAGAAGAATTATTTTTGTTCGGTGTAAAGGATAGTATGAAGATTGACTTTTCGTCTTGATGATACTTTGGGCAAGGATAGTATATACTGTGTGGTTACACACTAGGAGGCAACAAAAATGGAACAAGGTACAGTTAAATGGTTTAATGCAGAAAAAGGTTTTGGTTTTATCGAACGCGAAAATGGAGACGATGTATTCGTACACTTTTCTGCAATCCAAAGTGACGGATTCAAATCTTTAGACGAAGGTCAAAAAGTATCGTTTGACGTTGAGCAAGGTGCTCGTGGAGCTCAAGCTGCTAACGTTCAAAAAGCTTAATCTTCAATCGTTTATACAAACAGGCTCTTTATATAGGGCCTGTTTTTTTATGTCTATATCATACTAAATAAAAAACCCTACTCAACGTTCGAGTAGGGAGATGCTACAAGGTATAGAAAAAGATTTAAAACTTCAAAGGTTTGTTTACAGTATAACATACTGGATTGACAATATGCGGAATGTATATAAATTATTTAATGTTTTGTTCAAATATAACTCTTTTTTTCACTAACCTGTTCGTTAATTTAAGTAAGATTAATGAATTATAAAAATGGTTTCATCTAGATGTTATAACTCGCATATCTCTTTTATGAGAAGAAGATAAACAATTATTATTCAATGTGGCAGTGGATATAAGAAATTCTTAAAAATAATGAGGAGATCGATTGTTTTTTTCTCCTGGAAATAATCACTTAGAGATACCTAAAACAATGAAAGCCCTACCTCTCTTCCATCCTTACGGCTCCTTGTCCGTGCCAGTGTGAATCAGGATACTAAAAAAGTGACTATTTTATTGAGTTTTTTGGTAAAACTTCAATCTTCGCAGAAGAAATGTAAATAATAAAAATGGATTAGAATGTAGGAATAACAAAAGAGGTCGTTAATGTTCTAAACATAAGTTGGAGAAGATTTGCTTTTCATCATAATATTCCGAAATATTTTTTGGGATGTATCTAACCAAAACTTTTTATTTGTTTTTCAGTGATTCCTTTAATTACTTCCAGTTCACTAATCAAAAATTCATATGCATTATCCAGCATTTTTTTTTCGCTTGCATTAAGTGCTTTTTCTTTCTTCATACGCATTAAATCACGTACAACTTCAGCGCCTTCTTGTATTTCACCCGTTTTTATTTTGTCCGTGTTTATTTTATACCTTTGCTTCCATGGCAGTAACCTATCTGATTCTCCATGCTGAAAAATGTGCATAATGTGTTTTAATGCAAGTATATCGGTAACTGGTCGTATATTCGAACTCAATATTTTACGCGTTGGAATCATAACTGTCATATTACTGATTGACATTCTTATGACATAATACTGTTGTTTTTCCTCTAAGAATTCTTTTTCTTCTATGGCTTCAATTATACCTGCTCCGTGCATTGGATAAACAATGTTATCGCCAACTTGAAACATATCATCCACCTCCATATATGGTAACCTTCTTAAGATTAACATATATGGAGGTGTAATATCAAAATTTTAATAATAACATGATCGAATTTTTGATGTCAATAACTTTTTTGGAAAAACAGATCAAGCAAAAACAATAGGGAACGTGTCGGATTTCCAATCAGGAAAAGGTCAATTGATCCGTGTGATCAGTTTTTCATTGGCTCAATGACATCACAGAAATGATTTGAGTAGAAATAAGAAGGAACGATATTTGTGAAATGTCAGCTAAAAATAATAAAAGCACATGATTAAGTTCTAATTTCTTTACCGATTTGATATGGATAACGGCCCACTTACTTAATGATGCATTTTCACTTATCTTGCGAACAGAAAAAGGTTTGTTGATAAACATTTAGCCACCAAATTGGCATTATTATCAGGGAAATTGACAACCTTCAAATGGGTATTGAGGTGAGAAGAAAAATAAAGAAAGGAGAGATTATAAATGAAGACCAGAACATAAAGAAGTGAAGGGGAAAGAACAAGGTTAATTGAAAAGCAAACTATATAAAATAGTTTGCTTTTCTTTTTGTTATGAATTCACTTCTTTTTCTTTCTCTTTAATGACTAATAAAACACCGCTCAGAATTAAAAACGAACCTATCCAAAATGTCCCGCCTATTTGTTCTCCAAGCAGAATCCATCCGAGTAAGGTTCCAACCAGAGGCTGAAAAAAGAAAAAGAGGCCTCCACTTGAGGCATTTAATAATTGTAAGCCTCGGTTCCACAATAAAAAAGCACAAGCGGTTGAAACAATTCCCAAATACAAAAGACCACCTAGAATTTTAGGGTCAAGCAGTTGTGATGTAAAAATGGTGCTAGGTTTTACAAAAGGAGTTAGTGCCACAATGGCCACAAAAGTTGAATACGTGGTAACAAGTATAGGCGAATAGCTGTTTGGCACGCGTTTGATAAGCACTGACATCAGTGCCCATGTAAGGGCTGCAACAAGCAGAGAAATACCGCCAAGCTGATTAGAGGTATCAATATGTCCGTTTCCAACAATAAATAATACGCCTGTGGTCGCTAAAATTATTGAAGTTCCTTTTTTTATATTCAATGGTTCTTTAAGTAATAGACGAGCAAAAATAACCATGAACGCTGGTGTGGAGGACGTAATAATTGCTCCCATTTGTGCTGAAGACAACATCGTTCCATATTCTTGTGTAACAATTGAAATGGTGTTGCCAACAATTCCAATGGCAACAATTAATAAAAGGTCGCGCTTATGAATTTTCCAAGATTGTTTCCTTATCAAACCAACAATAAGAAGCGCAAGGATGGCGATGACGTACCTGATCCAAACCAATTCAAAAGGCGGAATTACTGCGACAACAACCTTAACCACAACATACATGCCACCCCAGATACTAGCGGCTAAAGCTAAATATATAGAGCCTAACAGGGTATTTTTCATTTTTTTGTTCCCTCCGTATTTAAAATTAGGTCAATAAATGCCCTAACGGAGAGAAGTAGTCACTTTACTCCATTAAGGGCGGAGAAGTGCTACTGGAACATCATTTTCAAATAGTGGAGCTAAAAACATGTTATGATCACCTCGATTTTCAAGAATGACTATCATTATACAATGTTGGTTTTAAAGCCGTAAACATTTTAAGAGGACTCCGTTTATTAATAGAATAAACTTTATGAATTCATTTTTTTGTATGATAATGGCGTCATATTCATCGCTTGTTGAAATTTACTTATGAAATAACTGGTACTGTTAAATCCAACTTGATAAGACACTTCTGTCACATTGGATTCAGGGTGTTGCAGTAATAATAAGCTTTTTTGAATTCTATAATCCATTACATAACGTAATGGCGTCTTATTCAGCATTCGTTTAAAATAACGGCAGCATTCAGAACGGCTCAGTTGGCCAGCTTTTGCAATGTCCTCTAATGTGATTTTTTCAGCATAATGGAGATGGATCCAGTTTAACATTTGTTTCATTCGATGACTTTTTATCATTTCAGATTGATCGTACTCTAATTGAAAACCATTAACGACCAGGTTTTTCCACATTAACGTTAATTGCATCGTAATGTCAATCTCATAGAGCGATGTCTTTTGTTGAATCAATTGATTTATTTTTTTAACAGCATCTAGAATATTTTTTGCCCACTGTTGATTTCCAGCCAAAAATAAATAGGGCAAATTGGTTGAAAACATATAGGGCTGAACATAGCTTGAATACAGTTCCTGAGATAAAACGAAATGGGGTGACACATTCAAGCAAATATACGTACAATCCGAGCCTTCCTTTTCTTCGGCCATGTGCAGGCAGCCGCTATTGATAAATAATCCATCCCCTTCGTGAACCTCTATTTTTTCTTCATTTATTTGAAAGAGAGCTATCCCTTTTAGTATCAAAACAAATTGGATTTCATCATGCCAATGAAGCGGAATATAGCCATTTATATTTTGATTGATCGTTGTCTTGTAGCAGGCAACTGGCAATTCTACCGTTCGGTGCTCTGTTAATTCTTTTAAATTTTGATCGATCACAAAATTCTTCATTCTGACTTCACACCTCAATATATTTATATTTTTTCATTCAATTTGAGTATTTTTTATCATGTTTTGCATTTATTATAACACTATTATTATATTTATTAGTGAGGAGTCATGTATGAATACTTCCAATAGAAGAATGGGATTGTTCTATGTTATCACAGGGGCGACATGTTGGGGGATTGGAGGCACAGTAGCCAAAAAACTTTTTCAAGAATATCAAATTGATGTCAATTGGCTTGTAACGACACGCTTGCTTACGGCTGGAATGTTACTTTTAATGCTGCAACTGTTCAGAAAGGATCGGTCTCAGGTTATTGAGGTTTGGAGAAACAAAGCGTCGGCTGGCCAGCTTCTTATTTTTGGCCTATTGGGAATGCTAGCTGTGCAGTACACATATATGGCATCCATTCAACATGGGAATGCTGCCGTTGCTACATTATTGCAATATTTATCCCCAGTAATCGTCATTATCTACACGCTTTTGCGAAAACAAACGGTTCTTACCAAACAAGATATCATTACTGTTGTACTTGCTTTAGTGGGTTGCTTTTTTTTGTTAACAAATGGTTCAATGTCTCAACTTTCAGTGCCGGCAGCTGCAGTAGTATGGGGAGTTTTATCAGGATTCGCGGCAGCTTTTTATACTTTGTATGCCGTTGGTTTATTAAATAAATTTGATTCTCTTGTCGTTGTAGGTTGGGCTATGATTATTGGCGGTTTTGCATTGGGTTTTATCCATCCGCCATGGCAACTGGATTTTCAACGATTAACTGCTGAGGCGTATGCATATATTTTATTTGTGATATTATTTGGAACAATGATTGCGTTCTGGTTCTTCATAAAAAGCTTGGAAAGCCTCTCTCCAAAAGAAACAAGCCTACTAGGCAGTCTAGAGCCTCTATCAGCTGTTGTAACAACTGTCGTTTGGTTAAAAGCGCCATTTGGTTCTTTTCAATGGATTGGTGCTATTTGTATTATAGGGATAACTTTAATATTGGCTTTACATAAAGAGCCTTCTATGGAGAGTGAAAAATCGATATTAAAGATTAGGAATCATGCAAATCGGGATATATAGGGGCTTTTTTTGCTTACATGACCGGTCCGGCAATGAAAAACACTGGTGGAGTTTGAGCCCTCTCGGCAATATCAAAAATACCAAGGGTTTTGACGCCCTTGGTATTTTTTCTTCAAGAACCTTCAATTTTTCTTTTTTGTAATTGGTATCCAAATTTCGCTTTTAAAAGATGGTGATGTTACATCCTTATGCTCGTTCCACAATATTTCTGGACCTTCTATTTGTTCGTAATTTGACGATGGAAACCATTCGGAATAAATGCGTCCCCATACTTCTTGCAGTGTATCCGGAAATGGCCCGATTGATTCGAATACAGCCCATGTTGAGGCAGGAACTTCAAGCCGTGAGAAGTTATCTGGACACTGTTTCGTTGTGGCTGCGCCAATATAGTGATCGAGCTCTCCTTTTTCCTCTGTCCGACCTTCAGAAAAATTGGTGGATGCACTAATGAGTCCTGATAGTGCTACATTAGAAAGCTCTTTTAGTTTATTTATTGCTTTTTCATCTAAACTTTCCCACATAGATGCAATTTCCGGATTAATTCCTTTGAAAATAATAGGAACTCTTTTTTTAATGCCAACGATGCGAAATGCCTCTTTTTCTTCAATACGGTAGTTCATTTCATTTCCTCCTTTAATTGTTAGCTGGAAGGTCATTCGTGGATAAGCTTTAAGGGAATGGCCATTAAGTCTGGCTTTTGATGGGTTTATGCCATGTAAATTTTGGAATGCCCGTGCAAAAGAATCTGGTGAGTTATAACCGTACTTTATTGCAATATCAATCACTTTTACATTGCTGTCTTTCAGTTCAAAAGCTGCAAGAGTAAGACGTCTGCGACGAATATATTCCGATAATGAAATACCTGCAAGGAAGGAAAACATCCTTTTAAAATGATATTCAGAGCAGAAAGCAAGCTTTGCTGCCTCTTGAAAATCAATATCATTAGTGAGGTTTTCTTCAATATACTTTAACGCCCTATTCATACTTTTAAGCAAATCCATTTATTTGGCCTCCTTTAACCAAAGAATAACAGGAGTGAAATGTATTTATCCGACATTCTGTGCACAGTTTTGCAGGATGACTTATATGAAATAAAGTAAGTGATTCACTTGTATTTGTACAGGTTTTATTGAAGCATGCTGTTCATAAAAAGGCATCAATAAAGAAAGTTATAATTGTCTTATAAGCAGCACATTCATATAATTGAGTGAAAAAGGATGCGTATCATGCCTATCAATTCTTTTGAAAATTATCCGATGAGCTGGAAGCCATCGATTGATAAAGCTGAAAAGCCTATTTATAAAGCACTTGCAGGGCAATTGGAACAGGATATTTTAAACGGAGTTTTATTACCTGGAACAAAACTTCCTCCACAGCGAGAATTGGCCGATTATTTAGATTTAAATGTGAGTACGATTTCCAAAGCATTTAAAGTGTGTGAGTTAAAGGGGCTGCTGAGTGCGACTGTAGGGAGCGGCACATTTGTATCGTATGATGCGTTGTCGAATGCGTATTTACTTGAGGATACAAAGCCGACACATTTAATTGAAATGGGAGCAATACTTCCAGATCACGCTTCATATGAGCCCTTGTTACACCAACTGAAAAACATGATTCAGGAGGAGGATTATGAAAAATGGTTTAGCTACGGCCGGGCAGGCGAAAGCCTTTGGCAAAAAGATGCAGCTGTAAAGCTCATCCAAAGAGGCGGATTTGAAACATCCGTGGATCACATTTTATTTGCAAATGGAGGGCAAAATGCGATTGCTGCGACATTGGCGAGTCTTTGTAAGCCTGGAGATCGCATCGGTGTTGACCATCATACGTACCCTGGATTAAAAACTGTTGCATCATTGCTTAGTGTGCAAATCGTACCGATAAAATCAGAAAACGATGAAATGAGTCCGGAGTCACTTGAATATGCGTGTAAAAACGAAAATATTAAAGGTTTGTATTTAATCCCGGATTATCATAATCCGACGACTTCCTTTATGTCTGTTGAGAATCGAAGAATGGTTGCAGACATTGCAAAGAAATATAATCTATTTGTTATTGAGGATGCATCGTACCATCTTCTCAACAAAAATCCGCTTCCGGCACTCGCCTCATTCGCACCGCAACAGGTTATTCATATTGCAAGTTTATCAAAATCGTTAGCGCCAGGCCTGCGTTTGGCTTATGTAGCAGTGCCGAGACAATATAAGGAGCCAATATCGAAGGCGCTTTATAATTTAAATATAACCGTTTCCCCGCTATTAGCTGAACTTACTGCTCGCACGATTGTATCAAATCAATTTGAAGTCTTAATTGAGAGTCATCGTGAACAAACCATTCGCAGAAATCAACTCGTAAACCGATATGTTGCGGGATATACATGTTTAGGTGTTGAAACAGGCATTTTTCGTTGGTTGTTGTTACCGGGTAAAATGTCTGGTGCCGAATTTGAAGAATTGGCTGCTCGACATGGCGTGCAAGTGTATGCGGCTGAACGCTTTGTAGTGGGAAATAGTTGTCCTGAAAGGGCTGTAAGGGTTTCTGTCTGTGCACCAAAAACACTTGAAGAGCTTGAACAAGGATTAATGATCCTGAGACGTTTGCTAGATGATCTTACCTAATATTGTTTGCCATACAATTATGACATTGTATGGCTTTTTTGTGCGTGTTATGATGATCCACATCTAGAGGGAGGTTTATACAAAATTGGCTTTTAGAAAGGAAGGTCAGATGATGTTAGACAAGGACAGCGTAAAAGCAATAGATGTTCAAACTGCTTCATTACAAAGCTACATCGGTTCACCAGAAAAACAAAAATCGTTATACAAGCGTACACTATTCGTTGTGAGTATCTCACAAATTTTTGGCGGTGCGGGGCTGGCGGCAGGAGTGACTGTCGGTGCGCTTATTGCACAGCAAATGCTTGGCACTGATGCGTTTGCTGGTCTGCCTTCTGCGTTATTTACTTTAGGGTCAGCAGGATCTGCATTAATTGTTGGAAGACTTTCTCAACGTTATGGCCGTCGAACAGGTCTTTCGGCTGGCTTTATGATTGGCGGACTTGGAGCAATAGGCGTTATTATGGCAGCAATCATAAATAGTATTTTCTTGTTATTTATTTCGTTGCTTATTTACGGTGCAGGTACAGCCACTAATTTACAGGCCCGTTATGCTGGTACAGACTTAGCAAATCATAAGCAGCGAGCGACTGCTGTTAGTATAACCATGGTTTTTACTACATTTGGCGCAGTGGCAGGTCCAAGCTTAGTGAATGTGATGGGGGATTTCGCTCTTTCTATTGGTGTTCCATCACTTGCTGGCCCTTTCATTTTAGCCGCAGCAGCATATATGTTAGCAGGTGTGGTCCTTTTCATTATGCTTCGTCCAGATCCATTAGTTATCGCAAGAACAATAGAAGCGGCAAATGAAGAGCCTGGTGATAAAGGACATTTGGCGGCAACTGAGCATACAGAAAACAAAAAAGGGATAATCGTTGGGGCAACGGTTATGGTTCTTACCCAAATAGTAATGGTAGCTATTATGACAATGACACCGGTTCATATGAGACATCATGGGCATGACTTGGGGGCAGTAGGGCTTGTTATTGGTTTTCATATAGGTGCTATGTATCTCCCTTCACTGGTTACAGGTGTTCTTGTAGATAGGTTGGGACGTACCGCAATGGCTATTTCCTCTGGAACAACGTTGCTTTTGGCAGGTGTAATAGCAGCATTTGCTCCGGGAGATTCTATGGTTCTTCTCGTCATTGCTCTTTCTTTACTGGGATTAGGGTGGAATTTTGGTTTGATAAGCGGGACTGCCCTTATTGTAGATTCAACTGATACTGCCACACGAGCTAAAACGCAGGGGACAGTGGATGTTCTGATTGCGTTGTCAGGGGCTGCTGGCGGAGCATTATCTGGAATGATTGTGGCAGGTTCAAGTTACCTAGCATTATCATTTGCTGGAGGGATGTTGTCCTTATTACTCATTCCAGTGGTGGTATGGTTTAGGGGACGATAAAGGATAGGATTGTTTAATTTACATTAATTTGTTATATTGTTAGATAAAGTCTATTGCGTCGTCTAATAATCTAACTAACTATAGTTGCTCCATTAAATCTATTATAAAGATTTGACTAGGATTCCTTATAGCTGTGTCACTCACTGCATATTCTTTAATTGAATCACATAAAATGGTTATCGGATTTGAAAAAGGCAGGATTACTCGCTTTAGGTAAAGGAGTCATCACGTTGTTAAAAAGGTTTTCTCTTGTTTTTGTTACACTAATGATGTCTATCGTTGTTGTTTTAGCGGCAGCTAAAGAGTCGCCTGGAGATTATGTCATCTCATTTGATGAACCTATTATCTTGATGATCTCAATTGGAATCGTTGTATTTTTATTTATCCCTCCATTAGTCATGTCCTTTTTTGGCAATTTGGTTGTAAGAATAATATCTGGTGTATACCAATGTTTTATCGTTTTCACTTTTCTGGGGCTCATTCCAATTGGATTTCTTATTCCCAATGGCTTTTTGACAATTCTAGTTTCTATTGCAGGAACTTTAGTCAGTATAGCTAGTGTTGCCGTAACCTTATGCATTGGCAAGAATAAAAAAGATATATAATAATCGAATTGTTATTTTTTCAGATTGTCAGTGAAATAATTATACAAGAAGAGAAGGCTTGTGGGCCTTCTTTTTTTGTTGTTGCATCATCCCCACTTTAAGCTTAATCTATTGAATAATAAGAGAAGGAACCTATAGAAGAATAAAATAAATACCGAGATGTCAAAAATAAAACTGGACTTCATTATTGTCAATTCACGTAAATGTAAAAAGCTTGGAAAGAGAGGAATTCCTTCATGACAAATAGCAGAACGAATCCGAAGGTTGATGAATTTTTAAGTAAAGCGAAAAAGTGGAAGGAAGAATTTGAGAAGTTGAGAACCATCATTCTTGACTGTGAGCTGACTGAAGATTTTAAGTGGATGCATCCTTGTTACACATACAATAATAAAAATGTCGTTTTAATACATGGGTTTAAAGAATATTGTGCGCTTCTGTTTCACAAAGGCGCCTTATTACAGGATACCGATGGAATTCTCATTCAACAAACGGAGAATGTACAGGCGGCGCGCCAGATTCGGTTTACAAATGTTCAGGAAATAAATGAGCTAGAAAACATTTTGAAAGCCTATATTCACGAAGCCATTGAAGTTGAAAAAGCTGGTTTGAAAGTGGATGTTAACAAAAATATTGAATTGAACATTCCTGAAGAACTTCAAAATAAATTCGATGAAATCCCTGCCTTGAAAACTGCTTTTGAAGCATTGACCCCGGGACGGCAAAGAGCATACACTCTTTATTTTTCTCAAGCCAAACAATCCAAAACCCGAGAATCGAGAGTCGAAAAATATGTGCAAAAAATTCTCGATGGAAAGGGATTAAAGGATTAGGCACGCCAAGGTTCAGGCTAAAGGAATAGCATCATAGCGTAATAAGATACTTTCTATAGAAGAAAAACAAGCATAGTAAGATGCTTGTTTTTTTCTTAGGACAACATTCACTTACTGCTGAAATGCTTCTTTTGATTAACATTGTATGCCACTAGACAGCGTTATAAAATATTAATGCAACACCTAGAAATAGCTCAATGGTACGGCTCATCACATTTAGAATGCCTAGGAGAACTAATAGAACTGGAAGATTTTTAGCAAGTTACTACACTCCAAACTTTGTTTTTATATTAATATACCTTATTAGCCATTGTTTACTAGTCAGGTGCAGACAAACGAATACTGATTAATGAATCATCATGATATCAATGAGCCGCTTGATTTTTTCATTGTCACCTGTATCAACATACACTGTTTTTCTGTTTTTTATGATATTCTCAGTCACTTCCCTCATGACGCCTTTTTCTACATCATCAGCAGAATCCCATCGTAAAGGCACATTATATACATGAATCGTGCCATCCCCATTGCCATGATAAGTGACTGATCCATCCACTAAACGAGAACCTGCTAACTGGGTTACATCTTCTGGATAGCTGGCACTTGTATCATCATTAGGATTAATTAGCTCGCCAGCCGAAATATGTCGAACATTTAATTCATCTATCTCTTGATTAGGTCCAAGTTGAAGCCAAACTCTGGCATATTCAATTTTTTCCGAAGAGTATGCTGCCAATACATTGTCTTCTTTGCTTTTCTCCTCTGCTGAAGAGGTATCATTTGCAGCTTTTGTTGCGGATTCTTCTGATTCTGTTATTGGCTCCGCTTCATCCTTGCGTATTTTGGTGCTGTCTTCAGTCTCAGTGTGTTTTTCGTCAGTTTGTACAGCAGAAGCTTGATTTGAAGGTTGTTGTGCTTCTTCATCCTTACTGCCCGTACATCCAGCAAGCAAAATCATGAGCAGCAGGGCAGTATTGCAATAACATATCATTCTGCATTTCTTCATTCTTTCATTCCTCTCCATTAACTCAGGTCAGCTTCATATATAAGTTTATGTATCTAAATATTACCATGGAATAGATAGGATGATATTGAAAACTGTTTAAGAAGAGGAAACGATCTTGAATAACATCGCGAAAACTTAAGAATTCTTAAGAAATTTTGCCCCTTTTTCTTCAGGTTTTGAATGTAAAGTGGGATATAAATGCAAAACAAATGGAGAGATTAGATATGAAACGCCTGTTATTCTTATTTCAGTATATAGTGAATCCGAGAACTGTTGGTGCGATCCTTCCTAGTTCAAGGTATCTTGGAGATAAAATGGTGGAAGGAATTGATTTCAAGAAGGCTGCATACATTGTCGAATATGGGCCGGGTACGGGTGTATTCACAAAAAAACTGCTTGAAAAAAGAAGACCTGAAACGACTATTTTATTAGTGGAGCAAAATGAAGAATTTTATTTACTATTGAAAGAGACATTTAAAGACGAAAAGAATGTATTCATTGTAAATGGATCTGCTGAAAATAGCAGCCAGTATGTAAAGGATTATGGTATGCCTTATATAGACTATGTGATTTCTGGCCTTCCCTTTGCAAGCTTGCCAAAAACTGTTTCAGCCAACATTTTATTAGATACCGCAAAGATTTTAAAAAGAGATGGTGAATTCATTACTTTTCAATACACTACGTTGAAAAAACCGTTTTTTGAACAGTTTTTTACCAAAATAGATGTAAAAAGAGAGCTTAGAAATGTACCGCCGGCTTATGTCTTTAGCTGCTCGATGCCGCAAAATGATTTGGAGGAATTATATGGAGTCGAACGTTCTTATTGTTGATGATGACAAAGACATTAGAAATCTCATCTCTGTTTATTTAGAAAATGAAGGCCTGCACACTCAAAAGGCTAAAGACGCAATCGAAGCTTTAAACCTGCTGGGACAAAAAGAATTTGACCTCATGATTTTGGATATTATGATGCCCAACATGGATGGAATTGAAGCATGTATGAAGATTAGGCAAGAACGAAATCTGCCTATTATCATGCTTTCTGCAAAATCGGAGGATATGGATAAAATTCAGGGACTTGCCGCTGGTGCCGATGATTATTTATCAAAACCGTTTAACCCATTAGAATTAATCGCCAGGGTTAAATCTCAGTTAAGAAGATATAAAAAATACAATACTGATACAAGCAGCACGAAGAACATCATTGAAATTGGTGACTTGACCGTAAATACAGATACACGGCAAGTATGGGTGCGGGGCCGGGAAGTGAGGCTGACCCCAAAAGAATTTGATATACTCGAACTTCTTTGCATCAACAAAGGAATGGTTCTGAGTGTGGAGAAGATATATGAAGCAGTATGGAAGGAAGACTTTTTTAAGTCGGACAACACTGTCATGGTCCACATTACAAAAATCAGAGATAAAATAGAAGAGGATTCCAAACATCCCATTTACATCAAAACTGTTTGGGGAACGGGATATAAAATATGAGAAAGTTTGGAAATAAGCTGGTTGCAAAGCTTCTTGGCGCGATTGCAATTAGTTTTCTTGTTTCATTGGGTATGATGGCACTCATTATATTATCGAACGTCTATCTACAAAAGATGAATTATCTCAAAGAGTTTAGCATCCGGAGCAGCTATTTTATGATACTGCTTCAGTTTTCGGCAGCTATTCTTACTTTTATTGCAGTTTTTTTTATCATGGCACGGAAAAAAATATTATATTTGAAGCTTATTACTGAGAGTGTTCATCATATTGCTAATGGAAAATTAGGCTTGACCATCAGGATTGAAAGTAGGGATGAATTGACCCGGCTTGCACAAAACATTAATGATATGTCCAAAGAGTTAGAAAAAAAGTTTGAACACGAAAGACAGTTAGAAAGGTCGAAAAGTGAACTGATTTCAAATGTATCCCATGATTTAAGAACACCATTAACATCAATTATCGGATATTTGGATTTATTAAAAAAAGGGCAATACGACAGTAAAGCGCAATTTCAGGAATATCTTCAAACGATTGATTCGAAATCGCAAAGACTGAAATACCTGATTGATGAACTGTTTGAGTATACGCATTTATCGAGCCCGGACGTTAAGTTAACCTGTAAAGAAGCTGATTTGTCAGGTTTATTGGAACAAATAATAGGAGAATACATTCCCATTTTTGAAAAGGAACGACTAAGTGTTCAAAAATCAATTGCAGAAGACAATGTACCTGTTGTAATGGATATAGAAAAGATGGTTCGCGTTTATGATAATCTCTTTATGAATGCGATAAAATACAGCAGGAAACCATCTGAATTATTCATAAGCCTTGAGATCATTGGTGACAAAGCACTTTTGAAAATTTCTAATCAAGTTGAGGGTTTTCCGGCTGACAATATAGACAAATTGTTTGAACGGTTTTTCAGGGGTGATAAGGCAAGAACAGATCAACGAGGAAGCGGCCTTGGGCTAGCCATTTCAAAAAGAATTGTTGAGCTTCATAATGGTAATATCCATGCGGATTATAGAGAGGGCTGGATGAGCTTTATTGTCGAACACCCATTGTGTATATAAAAGCTTATGGAGGAAAGTTTCCATAAGCTTTTTTCTTTAGAATAAAACTTAAGAAACCTTAAGAATTTTACGGAGAGTTTCTTCATTCTTATTGCTTATCATGTAGGTATGGAAAGTGAGGAGAGTGTAGAAATTGAAAAGTAAATTTCTTATTTTAGCTTTGTGGTTTTTAGCCATTTATATAGCAAAGGAATTTCATTTACTGTCACTCGATATGGATGATTTACAGGAATTTATATCGGAGAATACAAAATACGCAATGCTGCTGTTTATTGCGCTCTGGATCATTAGACTTCTCTTTTTTATTCCAGGTGTGACTCTCATGTTTTTGGGGGGAGTATGCTTTGATCCGGTTGTGAGCTTTATATTGTCGATAGCTGGCATTTTTTTGAGCGAAACCTTGGTTTACGTTTTTTCAAGAATGTTTTCAAGCGGGAACATGATGAAGGATTTAGAACGTAAATATCCAGAGTTGAAAAAATTATTGGAGACTTACAATTATAAGTTTTTGGCGCTGGGGATGATTTGTCCAATAGCTCCAACAGATGTCGTTTGTTTTTTATCGGCAGCTGTAGGAATCAAGTATACCACTTACATTTTAACGGTTATCGTTACGAATATCCCTTTATTGATATTTTCGAGTTTCATTGTGATCAATTTTAGTGAGTCATTAATGGGAACTGTATTGGTTGTCGCATCATTTGTTTTGGTTTCTATTGTATCCATTAAAATGTGGAACACCCTTAAGCATAAACGGAGCACATAGAAATGCCACGAGACTAACCATTTATAGCTTATAAGCACCTGTAGAGATTTAAGTTCTTTCGGTATCCAATAATACCAAGGGTATAACTGCCCTTGGTATCCAATAATACCAAGGGTATAACTGCCCTTGGTATTATGTTCTGCTGCACATATATAAACCCTCCATTTTCGTTTGTAGATCCTTTTTAATTTTTGTATTTTAGGTTGAATGATCACCAGAAGAAAAATGAACGCATGATCTGAAAAGCTGTTTTGTCGCAAAATAAATAAATCAACCAACGATAACAATCTCGCTACTACGATAGATTTTGATTACTGTATATAATCGTTTTTTAGTAAATGCTCTTTCATTTTTTGAATTGCCTTCGCTTCGTCGGCTCCATGAGCGTATATATGTATTTCGGTTCCTGGTTTAATTCCTAAATCCATAATGTCCATGATGGCTTTTGGCGCTTGTTTGAGGTTAACAGTTTTCCCTTGGTATTCAAGAAAAATGTCTGATGTAAACCGATGAGCTATACTGACTAACAGGGGAGCCGGTCTCGCAAACCCTGTTTCCTTAATGATCGTAAATTGTCTTTTAATCATTCTTCACCTCATTACATTCTGCCTCTTGACGGATTTATAGTTGGGCTGCAGATCAAATTCGAATTTAGAGTACCTTTAGGATAAGCGGTCTAATTTCATCGAAATAACACCCTTTCTTTGTGTTTACAAAATAATTCTCAACTAACTAAAATGGACAATGACTTCATTCGGGAAAAAGCATGATTCACTATCAACTTTTATTTATTATTGTAAATACAAACATGGTGTGTACAATGGTTACATTCAGGCGATTTGTTGATTATTCAACATTCCACTCTAAATTGTTGATTATCTTAAGAAAGTTTGGTGAAAAGCTATGTCCAAAGTGGATAGAAGAATAACCAAAAGCCAAGAGGCTATTAAAATAGCTCTGATTGAGCTGATGACTGAAAAAAGTTTTGATCATATTACGATTAAGGAAATTTCTGAAAGGGCAAATGTAAACCGGGGAACAATCTATCTTCATTACTTAGATAAATTTGATCTATTAGAAAAAATTATGGAAGAGCATATAAACAATATGGGGGATTTTTGTGAGTCGGCAGCTGAAATGGACTGGATTGAATCGACTGTACACTGCATGGAATACCTTGAGAGTAATTATTTATTCTTTTCGACGATGTTAGCCAGTGAAGGCGCTCGATATTTTCGCAGTCAGTTCCTTAAGTTTAATATCGAAGAGTTCAGGAAAGATGTAGATGTAACGAAAGGCAAGAATTACGGCCAAAGTGAAGATGTCATTGTTGAATTTATAGCAAATGCTTATGTAGGGGTAGTGGAATGGTGGTTGAAAAACGAGATGCCTTATCCGCCTCGTGTCATGGCAGAAAAAGTGGGGGATTTATTAGAGCGGATTTTATAATGGCGTCAGGTAAATGGGTGTTGCGAATCGTTAGGAACAAAGGTGACTTATTTGTCTAAGCGAGAGATTCAAGTCTCCTCGATCGCATACAAATACCAAGGGTTGCTGGCCCTTGGTATTTTTATACTTTCATGCATTTTTGAAGTTTATGCTTAAAGGTCTGCCTTACTTTGCAAATCGCCGAGCTGCTGCAACGCACATGATAACGGCGATATTCACTGCTACGAGTGCCCAGCCCACTTTCTCGTGCAGAATCACTGAGGCAAGCAGCAGCCCAAAAAAAGGCTGGAGAAGCTGGAGCTGCCCAACCGCCGCAATTCCTCCTTGGGCAAGACCTCGATACCAGAACACAAAGCCGATCAGCATGCTGAATAAGGATACATATGCAAGACTGAGCAGTGCGGGAACGCCGATGTCCGACCATGAGTCCGGCGTAAAAAAGAACGACAATGGCAACATAAGAGGAAGCGACAGAACGAGTGCCCATGAGATCACCTGCCAATTCCCCAGACGCCGTGAAAGCCTTGCCCCTTCTGCATAACCAAGACCGCATACGACAATAGAAGCCAGCATGTACGCGTCGCCAAGCGGGGATGAACCTCCCCCCTGAATGAGGGCGAAACCTGCTACTAACAAGCTGCCGGCAGCTGAGAAAATCCAGAAGACGGGGCGGGGGCGTTCACCCCCGCGCAGTACGCCGAAGGCCGCCGTTGCGAGTGGAAGAAGTCCAATGAAGACAATGGCGTGTGCGGATGTGACATGCTGAAGCGCTAAAGCTGTCAGCAACGGGAAACCAATGACTACGCCAAACGCTACCACTAATAATGAAATGAGGTCTCTTTTGGCAGGATGCTGCTGCCGGAAGATGAGAAGGAGACATCCCGCCAGTACACCAGCTATCGCAGCACGGCAAACGGTGAGAAATAACGGATCGAAGTCTGACACAGCCAAACGGGTCGCAGGCAGCGAGCCGCTGAAAATGAGTACGCCTATAAAACCATTTATCCAGCCATTTGTTGTTTTGTTCATTATAATCACTCCACATATCTTTCTTGTTCATTGTCTGTATTTTCTTAACAAAACCAGCAGCTAAGGATTACAATGACTATAAACTGGAATTGGCCTTTTTTAAACGGCCAGTTTTCATAAAAAAATGCATACCAGTTAGGAGAACAACGCGCAAATGGATATCACGCCTTTTTTGAATAGAACTCTGGATATTCCGCTTTATCAGCAGCTTTATCGGTATTTTAAAGAAAATATGCATCGGGGCCGTATTCAAAAAGGAATGAAGCTTCCTTCAAAAAGACTCCTGGCGAATCAGCTTTCCATCAGCCAAACGACTGTAGAACGTGCCTATGAACAGCTCGCTGCTGAAGGTTATATTGTGAGCAAGCCAAGAAGCGGGTGGTTTGCTGATTATCATGATTCTGATTTTGCTTATGATAGAATGCCAAGCACAACACCCATTCAACAAGAAGCAGAAGAAAATAAACAATGGATTGATTTTCATTATGGGAATGTAGATTCTTCTTACTTCCCTTTTTCCGCATGGCGAAAAAGCATGGTCAATAGCTTAGACCAATATGGACACGAGCTTTATCGGCCGGGACATGTTTTAGGAGAGTTTGAGCTGAGAACACTCATTGCAGAGTACCTGTATCAATCTCGGGGGGTTCATTGCGGCCCTGAACAAGTGATTATAGGTGCCGGGAACCCTATTCTGCTGCAAATCTTGTGCCAAGTTTTTGAGCCGAATATTTCTATAGGGTATGAGGATCCTGGTTATCCAAGAGCACGCAAGATTTTTGAAGCCAACCGCATGAATATTGTTCCTATACCAGTCGATGATGAGGGAATCTGTATACAGAAGGTCAAAGAACAGCAGCCAAACCTTGTATATGTCACACCTTCCCATCAATTTACGCTGGGAACCATAATGACAATAAACAGAAGAATTCAGCTGCTCAAATGGGCGGCCGAAAATCAATCCTTTATCATAGAGGATGATTATGACGGGGAATTTAGGTACACAGGACAGCCGGTTCCTTCTCTGCAAGGGCTTGATCAGCATAACCGTGTCATTTATATGGGCACTTTTTCTAAGTCTCTTTTGCCCTCGCTGCGTATCAGCTATATGATTCTTCCTTCGCCTCTTTTAAAAAAGGGTCATGAAATCACGTCCTTATATAAGCAAACAGTGTCCTGCCACAGTCAGCTAACCCTAGCTGAATTTATAAAAAATGGAGAGTGGCAAAAACACATCAACAGAATGAGAAAACTTTACCGCAAAAAAAGAGCCATTGTATTAGAGGCAGTGCAAAGGGAATTAGGAGAGCATGTCAGAATCCGCGGAGAAAACTCTGGGCTTCGTATCTTACTTGACGTTTATTTGCCATTTGGTGAAAAAGAGTTAATTGAGAAGGCGAAAAAACATGGAGTAAAAATTTATCCTGTTTCTCTTTCTTATCAAAATCATCCTCCTGCAAAAACGGTCTCGCTCGGGTTTGCAGGGGTTTCTGAATCCGACATAAGAGAAGGTATAAAAAAACTGAAGGCTGCCTGGAAGATATGAGGGAGCTTTCAGTTTAGCAAAACGGCCAAGTGACGACTAAGTGTTGAGAGCTGTTCAATATTTTTTAAGTATATGATGAGTGCCAGCAGTCCAGTCCACGATATGTCTGTTTAGCGAAAAACAGAATTTTTTATTTGCTCCTCACAGTGCTAAAATAAACAAAATAGACAATTGAAAAAATAGAGGTGTAAGAATGAAGTTAGATGAGTTTACAATTGGCCAGGTCTTCAAAACGAAATCATTAAAAGTATCAAAAGATGATATTATGCGGTTTGCGGGTGAATTTGACCCTCAGTATATGCATGTAGATGAAGAAAAAGCGAGTAAAGGCAGATTTAATGGAATTATCGCTTCCGGCATACAAACACTGGCCATATCTTTTAAACTTTGGATTGAAGAAGGTTTCTATGGAGACGATATTATAGCCGGAACAGAGATGAATCATATGACATTCATAAAACCTGTATATCCGGATGATGAATTGTTTACAATTGTTGAGGTTCTTGATAAGCAGCCAAAGAGAAATGAATTGGGAATACTCACAGTATTGCTATCTACTTATAATCAAAAAGAAGTAAAAGTGTTTGAAGGTGAGTTATCTGTATTGATCAAACGATAACTCAGAAAGCCCGCTTTTCGCGGGCTCGATTGAAGCAGATGGGGGAAAGATGTTAGCGAGTTTCCTTTGAAAAATAAGAGGTTAAAACATCATAAACAATAGGCAAAGAAGTAAATCCCTCATCTTCTAGAAAATGACCTCCGTGCTGAACTTCATATAACGCAGCATCAATTTGTTGTGCCAGATCCTTGCTGAATGAAAAAGGCACAATTTGGTCGTCCTTAGAAGCAATGACAGCACGGTGCTTCGCGGACTCAATGATTGTTTGATGATCAAACGATCCCTGTGTAAATTCATCTAACATCTGTAAAGTGGGCAATGATTTGGCAAAGCCGGAAACAAGTATGATTCCGCCAAGCTGTTTTCGTAATTGAAGATGTTCCAAAAATCTCAAAATGGCGGGGCAACCTAAGCTGTGCGCAACCAAATACGTATTTTCATGTAAAGTGTGCTGATATAAAGAGAGTGTATCCAGCCAATCCTCAAGTCTTGGCTGGAGCGGATTAGGCATGTTTAAAATGTCTGCTTGGACCCCATCTGCGAGCAGACGTTTTTTCAGCCAAGGGAACCAATGATTTGTTGAGGAGGCTCTGTAGCCATGAATGATATAGACTTGTTTTGTCATTATTTCCTCCTAAGAAATATTTTCATTCAGTATAAAATTCCTCTCATTGGGAAACAAGTACGCACTTTTTTGTAAGTAGCTTTACATATGAGGCACTCCTTGTGCCATTCCCCACTTACACATCTCATCTATGAGGGGATACAAAGATCGCCCTCTGTCAGATAACGAATACTCTACTTTCAGTGGGGTTTGAGAAACCTCAGACCGATGAATAAGGCCGTCAGTTTGCAATTCCTTAAGCTGTGCGCTTAACATTTTATGGGTGATGAAGGGCATAGCCCTTTTCAGCTCGCCGTATCTCATCGTTTTTTCACACCCTAACTCATAGAGAATTCTCATTTTCCATTTGCCCCCTATAAGAGATAAGGTGTATTCAAATGGGGCTTGTTTACTGCGGCACAAGCTATTCACTGTAATCAAACCTCCTTTTTTTAGTATCATAACAGAATAATTCAGGGTTTTCGGTGTTGAAGTTTGAGGGCGATTCACGATCTGAAGTGAAAGGGGCCGCTTGCTCAACAGGCGGCACGGTACATGAATGTTCTAAGTCAAAGAGGGTTACCTTACTGTTAGTTACTTTATTTAAAAAAACGCATGTTTTTAGCTGAAAATATCTATTATGGTATATTTAAATATAACGAAATATTTGAGAAATGAGGAATGGTATGAATACACCCAAAAAACATAAGAAATTTAAAGCGAAAATGATTCTCCAAATCATCATGGTTATCATTGGAGGAATCATAGCGGCATATGGACTAGAAACAGTGCTCATTCCAAACAGTGTATCTGATGGAGGGGTGACGGGTCTTAGCATCGTTGGTTCACAGCTATTCAACTTGCCGCTGGGGATTTTGATTGCTGTGATCAACATTCCATTTGTCTGGTTAGGATATAAGCAAATTGGGAAAAGCTTTGCATTATTATCAATTATCGGAATCGTATCGCTTGCCGCGGGGACAAGCTTTTTCCACCACACACCCGCCATCATAGAAGGAGATACCCTGTTAATTACCGTTGTCGGCGGGATTATCCTTGGATTCGGAATGGGGCTGGCGCTGCGTAATGGCGGCGCATTAGATGGAATTGACATGCTTGCTGTGCTGCTATCCCGAAAACTGCCATTCGGAACGAGCGATCTCATTCTATTCTTAAACCTATTTGTGTTTATTTTTGTTTCCACAGTATTTGGCTTACAAGGGGCATTGCTTTCAGTCATTGCTTACTACATTGCATCCAAAGTGATTCATGTTGTGGAGGAAGGCTTAAGCGGCTCTAAAACCTTTCAAATTATTACAACCCAACCTGAATTAATGGTAGAGACAATACGTGATCAATTAGGCCGAAGCGCCACATATAAAGAAGCTTACGGGGGTTTTTCCCACGAGAAATTTAAAGAAATCACATGTGTCATCAACCGTTTAGAAGAAACCAAGCTAAAGGAAATTATTAATGATATTGATAAATCCGCCTTTGTCACCGTATATGACGTAGCTGAAGTGAAGGGCAGCAATTTTAGAAATCTCAATCATCATTAGAAAAAAGAATGACCTTAACTGACATGCCGCCGATAAATATAATCAAAAACACTTTTTGAGGGCTTGAGGGTGTAACCGTAAAGGTCTGAATTATAGAAATACCAAGGGTGTCAAAACCCTTGGTATTTTTTCTGCCAAAAATAAGCCATTTTGGTGAAAGATTATTTCTCTGTGATGAAATAAAGCAAAGCGATGACCGGAAAAGCGATTCCAATCCATAATGCTGTACTCCATCCCCCTGAGGCATATGCCCATCCTCCAATTGATGACCCTATCGCACCGCCTAGAAAGAAGATCGCCATGAATAATCCGTTTAATCGACTGCGAATTTCAGGCGCCAACGAAAAAATAGCACGTTGACTGAGCACGAGGTTTGCAGATACACCCATATCTAACAGAATAGCTGCGGCCACTAGAACTGTTATACCGACGGGGGAGCTGCTCTGAATCATGAGCGGCAGTAATAAAGAGACAACGACAACACCGAGAGCGATTCCAGTGGCAAGCCGGGTCAAGCCTCGATCAGCCAGCCGGCCGCCTATTGGTGCAGCGACTGCACCCGCAATGCCCACCAATGCGTAGAGTGCTATTGCCTTCTGAGAAAAATGAAAATCAGGACCCGACAATAATAAAGGAACGGTAGTCCAGAACAAGCTGAAAGCTCCAAATACAAACGCATGATAGATGGCACGGCGGCGTAAGATTGGAGTCGTGCGCAGCAGCTTCCACATTGAACCGAGTAAGGCAGTATAGTTTGTATTTGCTGTTGGTTTTCTGGCAGGAAGCACTTTTGATAATACGATGGCCAGGATAACACTTACCACGGCGGACAAAGCGAATATTGCATTCCACCCCCAGATATCAGCGACTAGACTAGATATCGGACGGGAAAGCATAATACCGAGTAATAAGCCGCTCATGACATTGCCAACAACCCGGCCGCGTGCAGCGTCTGATGCAAGGTATGATGCAAATGGAACAAGCACTTGGGCTGCGATTGATCCCAATCCGACGAAAAACGCAGCTGCTAAAAACAGTGTTCCATGCTTCACAAATGCTGTTAGTGTCAAAGCCGCTGCGCTTAGAAGGAGCGATACAACAATAAGTTTTTTGTTTTCGATAATATCTCCTAAAGGGACAAGGAATAGTAAGCCGGCAACGTATCCGATTTGGGTGAGTGTGACAATCAATCCAGCACCGCTTGGAGAAAGTCCAATTGCCTTACTAATTAATCCGACCAAGGGTTGTGCATAGTAAAGATTAGCAACAATGATACCGCATGCAGTTGCGAGAAGAAGGGTTAAACTGGGTGAAATCCTCTGACCTGCTTGTTTGTTTCCATTAGCCATATGAATGAACTCCTTTTTAAGTGGTTTTTTGAGTGTAATCATGACTTCTCACAAGTGATTTTATAAACTGAACGTTCAGTTTCGTCGATTAATAAAAATAATATACTAAACGTTCAGTTTTGTAAATGGATTTCTGTTTTCTTTTTTTATTCAATTTAAGTATACTGAACGTATAGTTTATATTGCGGGAAGGAATGATTTATGTGCAGAGTAAACGAGGGCGGCCGCGTGATGAAGGAACGCATAAGGCGATTCTCTCTGCAGCCTATGACCTATTGCTGGAAAAAGGCTTCGATGCGGTGACAGTCGATAAAATTGCCGAGCGTGCGAAAGTGAGTAAAGCAACGATTTATAAATGGTGGTCTAACAAGGCTGCCGTTATCATGGACAGCTTTCTTTCGACCGCGACGGACAGGCTGCCTGTGCCTGATACAGGGTCGTCAGTACAAGATATAGTAACCCACGCCACGAATTTAGCTAGGTTTTTGACAAGCCGGGAAGGAACCGTTATTAAGGAATTAATAGGTGCAGGGCAGTTGGATGAAAAATTGGCAGAAGAATATCGCACGCGATTTTTCCAGCCTCGCCGCCTCCAAGCGAAAGGCCTTCTAGAAAAGGGAATTCAGAAAGGTGAATTGAGAGAGAATCTTGATATTGAAGTAAGCATAGATCTCATTTACGGACCAATTTTCTATCGTCTGCTTATAACAGGGGATGAGGTGAATGATTCCTATGTGCGTGATTTGGTGATGAATGCGTTTAAGGGAGTTCAAGCTACCTCTGCTACAGAGAGTATGTAGCTGATAAGAACTGCAAAAGCTGCGGATTATATGACAAATTGGTTCCATCGTACAGTGAAATATAAGATTTTTGTTGCTGAGCGGAATCATCGAGGGAAAAGTTCTCTTATCGGATGTCGAAAAAGAAGTCATTCAATCGTGAATACATAACATCATATTATTACATTCCTTTTCATCGATTGGAACAAGGGTTCTATACTTCAATGGAATACCGCAAAGTTGGAGTATTTAAACAACAGGGGAAAATCGATGGCCATTATGTAGGTGTCATGGCAATGGAAAAAATACTTGCAATGTAAACAGGCCTCTAAAGAGACCTGTTTTTTAATATCCAGATGATTGTCTAGTTTCAGCTTGGGCTCTATGACCACTCCCATAACTGAAATAGTCTAATATTTATACCAGAAGGGATTGTTTATATAAATAAAAGTTTATATAATGACGGGGGCGCTAAGGAAACGCGGGGAGCGACTCAGGTTTTCGTTTCAAAGTTTTGATCCTTAAGATATACGGAGCGCTACATATGGAAACGTAAAGGGGAATGTATAATCATTTGGCGTGTATATAACGATTTGCTTATATATTGATTTGGGAAGGAGGAGCTCATATGACGATTGATGTTGCGGCGATGACTCGTTGTTTGAAAACACTTAGTGATCAAACTAGGCTTATCATGATGAGATTATTTCTTGAACAAGAATATTGTGTCTGTCAATTGGTTGATATGTTCGAAATGAGCCAGCCCGCCATAAGCCAGCATTTGCGGAAATTAAAAAACGCAGGTTTTGTGAATGAGGACAGAAGAGGCCAATGGCGTTATTATTCAATAAATGGTTCCTGTCCTGAGTTTGATACATTGCAATTGATCTTACATCAAATTGATCAAGAGGATGAATTGTTAAACCATATCAAACAAAAGAAAACTCAAGCGTGTTGCCAGTAAGGAGGCATTAGATTGACATCAATGATTTTGGCAGTATTCATCTTTTTATTAACTCTAGTATTGGTCATATGGCAGCCGAAAAATTTATCTATAGGGTGGTCAGCCTGTGGAGGCGCAGTTTTAGCTCTAATAGCAGGTGTTGTCAATTTTCATGATGTGTTAACTGTGACAGGGATTGTTTGGAATGCGACCTTGGCTTTTGTGGCCATCATACTGATATCGTTAATTCTTGATAATATCGGTTTCTTTGAATGGGCAGCGCTTCATATGGCTAAGGCTGCAAAAGGATACGGTGTGCGGATGTTCGTTTATGTATCTCTATTAGGAGCTATCGTCGCCGCGTTATTTGCAAATGACGGTGCAGCTCTTATATTGACACCAATCGTATTAGCGATGGTCAGAGCATTACATTTTAATGAAAAATTAGTTTTTCCTTTTATCATTGCCAGCGGATTTATTGCGGATACCACTTCGCTTCCTTTTGTAGTAAGCAATTTGGTCAACATTGTTTCAGCGGACTATTTTCATATTACGTTTATTGATTATGCATCCAGAATGGTTGTCCCGTACCTGTTTTCGCTGCTGGCGAGCATCATTGTACTTTACCTTTTCTTTAGAAAAAGCATACCAAAACGCTATGATCTGACTGAGGTTAAAAAACCTGTTGAAGCAATTAAAGATCAAAACATGTTCAGACTGTCATGGTATATCTTAGGGCTGCTGTTAATTGGATATTTTGCAAGTGAATTTTTTTCTATCCCTGTATCAGTGGTAGCGGGCAGCATTGCAATCATTTTCTTAATCGCTGCGCAAAAGAGTCCGGCCGTCCATACAAAGAAAGTGGTGAAAGAGGCGCCATGGGCTATCGTATTCTTTTCAATTGGCATGTACGTTGTTGTGTATGGTGTCCGAAATGCCGGATTAACGGATGTCCTTTCAGATGTGATTCAAGCCGCAGCTGATCAAGGATTGTTTGCTGGGACAATTGGAATGGGCTTTATTGCGGCGATTCTTTCTTCCATTATGAATAACTTGCCGACTGTTATGATTGACGCATTGGCCATTGCCGGTACAGATACACATGGGATGATGAGAGAAGCGCTTATTTATGCAAATGTGATCGGTTCAGATTTAGGGCCTAAAATAACACCGATTGGTTCCTTAGCGACATTATTATGGCTTCATGTTCTTTCGCACAAAGGTATGAAGATTTCCTGGGGCACGTATTTTAAAACAGGAATTATCCTCACGATACCCACTTTATTGATCACACTTGTCGGCCTGTATATTTGGCTGCTGATAATCCATTCTTGTTTCTAAAAGGACAAGGTCACTATATCAAGGAAAACAATGCACTGGTAACTCTTGCCGCAGCCAAATGGCTGAAGGGTGGGGGAGAAAATACCTTGGGGCTAAGTGGAATGTGTACAGCGCAGGAATCGAAGCTCAAGGATGACATCGAGTGCTGTCAAAGCAATGAAAGAAGCAGGGATTGATATTTCAAATCAAACATCGGAGAAATTTGATGATCCGGCAAAAGCACACGGAACAGAAGAAGTGTTTCCAAAGGGTCCGTGATGAAATTGGTGACCGTTTAAAACAGTTTGCTGTAACTGGGGAATAAAGAATCGATATACTAGCGTTTCCTTGGGTTATATAATGCAATGTGTTGTTCAACAGGTGTCTGCGAGCTGAGTGCAGACACCTGTTTTTATTAGTCTGAGATTCGTAACAGGGAAGTTATTTAGCTGGTGACAGAGGAAAATTGATTTGTGAACAGAATCATGAAGGAGACGGTGTTTTAAAGGAGTTGTCTGTTTTGCAGGAATTAACAAAAGAAAAATACAGTAGCTTAAAAACGATGTTTGATGACAAATATTGTCCCACATTTGTCTATTCAATATTAGACCAAACCATTCCGGGAGCTGTTTATGCAGATGATCAAACCTTTCCTAAATCGTTTTTTATAGGAACTGAATCAGGCATTTATTTTATTGCGGGAGACCAAGGGAATCGGGATTTTCATGATTTCATTGCAGGATATTATGAAGAACAAGTGAAATCATCAAAACGATTTACCTTGTTTTCTTCCAGTGATACATGGGATAGTGTACTGAAACCCATACTGAAAGATGACTTGAACCAAATGAGAAGAGCTGCATTTTCTTATCAACCAAAATCTTTCAAAAAGACTTTGCAACTGCCAAAGGGGCTTGTATTGAAAAGAATTGACGAAGAGATCATTTCACACAGCACAGCGTTTAACAGCGCGTATTATGAGGAGTATTGGGATTCTGTCTCACAGTTTGCTTCAAAAGGTTTTGGATTTGCTGTATTACATGGCAATCATGTAGTAAGTGAGTGTACTTCTATATTTTTAGGGCATAATCGATCGGAAATGGATATCTATACACTTGAGGAATATAGAGGACTGGGGTTAGCTTATTGCGTAGCAAATAGGTTTATAGCGTTTTGTATGGAAAATGGGATTGTTCCTAGCTGGGATTGTGATATCTGCAACAATTCGTCCATTGCATTAGCAGCTAAACTAGGGTTTAAGCCGGTAACGGAATACACTATTTACTACTCTGGCTAATCTTAATGAAAGAACCTTAAAAGGAGATACCAACCGATGTTGGTATCTTTTTTGTTTTAGAGTTTTTTTACCCTTTTAGCAGAAAAATGGGTGATGAAAATCTTATTCATTTTATTTACTTTTAGGTAGGTAAAACATACCCCGCCAACTGTAACCACTCCGCCTAGCAGAGAGAGCAGTGTGGGTATTTCGCCGATCCAGATCCAAGATATGATCAAGGCTAAAGCCGGTGTAACATAAAGTGAAAGGGTTGCTTCTGAAGCACCGACGAGTGAAGTGACATATGCTAGTGCGAAGTAAGGAATAACCGTCGGCAATAATCCTAAGTAAACGATAGACAAAGTTGCGCTTATTGAAGCGTTCATCATCTCTTCGCCTAAGCTTGGCAGAAACACAAGCATAGGTATTGTTCCGCCCCAAATGGTGAATGTAACGAATGGAATAAAACCATATTTTTTTATATAGCGGGCTTGAAAAACGAAATAAATACTTTCCGAAAATGCTGCCAGCAGGATGACCAAGATACCGCTCATTGAATATGTAAAGTCTCCCGCCCCAAATGCAATCAATAATACACCCAATAAACTGATCATAGAGCCAAGCCATTTCGTAAATCCAAAATGCTCTTTGTAAAACAGGCGGGATAGCATGGCTGAGAAGATCGGTGCCGTAGTAACGAGTAAGCTTGCAACTCCGGCACTAACTGTTTTTTCACCGATGTTCAGCAAAATGTGATAGAGTGCAAAACCTAAAAACCCTAAAAGAAAAATGGCAGGAATGTCTTTCAAGTCGGGTAGGCGCATCTGAGTCAAAACAGCAAAAAGCAATAATGCCATAGAGCCGATTAACAAACGAAATAAAGCAAGGTGTTCTGGTGTGTACCCTTCTAGTCCTGCGCGAATTCCCGGAAAAGCAGATGCCCATAAACCAATCATGAGACTATGAGATATCATTATTTGAACTGTTTTCTTTCGCATTCCTCTCACTCCTCTTTACAAAAACCAACCAGTTATTTAATGTGTTTTTATATTAATAAAGATTTGGTGATATGGCTTCAACCAGTTAAACGGATTTTGACCCAACCAATTTATTTTAAGGAGACCGATTCTATGAGCTTTCCAGAAGAAAAAAAGATGAAAAAGCTCCCTAAGTACAGACAAATCGTTCATTTTATTAAAGAGAAAATAGGAAATGGCGAGTGGCCGATTGGAAGCAAGATTCCAAGCCAGCGCACGCTTGCAAAAGATTTTCAGGTAAATCGGAGCACAGTGATTACAGCCTTAGAGGAATTGATGGCCGATGGGCTAATAGAAGGCACAATGGGGAAAGGCACAGTTGTTATCAACAACACATGGACACTGATGGCTAAGAATTCTGCTCCCGATTGGGATCAATATGTCACCTCTGGCATTCAGATGCCAAGCCGAAAAATCGTTCAAGAGATAAATCAATTAGAATCAAATACAGACCTTATACAGCTCAGTAAAGGTGAACTTTCAGCTGAGATTTTTCCTTTGGCTGTTATGAAAGAGATGATGGGGAAGGTATCTCATCACATGGAGGCATTCGGTTATGAAGAACCAAAAGGTTACTTACCTTTGAGGGAGGCATTAAGCAACTATTTAAAAACCATTGGAATCAACGTCTCATCTTCTTCCATTCTGATTGTCTCAGGAGCGTTGCAAGCCTTGCAGCTGATATCAATGGGGCTGTTACAAAGAGGATCAACCGTTTATCTTGATCAGCCCTCTTACCTTTATTCATTACACGTATTTCAATCAGCTGGTATGAAGCTGACTGGACTTCCTATGGATAATGAAGGACTTTTGCCTGAAAATGTTCATTTAACAAGAGGAGAGCGGGGAAGGGCTATCTTATATACAAATCCATGTTTTCACAATCCGACTGGTATTCTTATGTCTAAAAAGCGGCGTGAAGAGATCCTGACAGTAAGTGAGAATACACAGCTTCCTATTATTGAAGATGACATTTATCGTGAGTTATGGATCGATGAAATTCCGCCATATCCTATTAAAACAATTGATAAAAATGGACACGTACTGTACATAGGAAGTTTATCGAAAACATTAAGCCCAGGTTTGAGGATTGGATGGATCGTCGGACCGGAACCGGTGATTGAACGTTTATCTGACATTAAAATGCAAACAGATTATGGATCCAGTTCGCTATCCCAGAGAGTAGCGGCAGAGTGGTTTACTTCCGGCCACTACCAGCAGCATGTAGAAAAGGTTAGGCAGCAATTAAAGGTGAGAAGAGAATTGGCCTTGAGTGCTTTAGAAACTCATTTGAAAGATGTGGCGACATGGAATATCCCAAAAGGAGGATTTTTTGTCTGGATAAAAATATTGCCTTCCATATCAATGAAATTACTTTATACTAAAGCCTTATCAAAAGGGATTCTGCTCAATCTCGGCAGTATCTATGCTCAGGAAAAAGGGAATTATATTCGCTTATCATATGCTTATGCATCTCTTGAAGACCTTCAAAAGGGGATTTATGAGTTGGGTTTAATGATAAAAGAATTGGCAAGCAGGTAACTTTTATATCCTTAAATGGATGTTTCACTAAAAAAGAGATCAAGCCTAATGATCGCTTGATCTGATAATAACAAGGGTTACTAGAATAGATCAAATCATGGTTCGGTCTTAAAATGATCATGTCTCTGAGCGAAAAGTCTTTCCGACTTCTCTTCCTAAACCAAAGTAATGTCTGAAATTATAGATAAGCGGGCTCCATTTGGAAGGGTTGATATGGTTTTCGTCTAGTATAATACTTTCCTCGGCATGAAAATGTAGTGCCTGCGTCTCTACAATTGCGAATGACGATTCATATTCTGGAAACCGAATGTGTTTCACTTCGGCTTCTATTTGAATAGGACATTCTTTGATTCGTGTTGGTGATACTGTTTTTGATTGTAAAGGCGTTAACCCTGCTGCCTCGTATTTTTCTTTTTTATATGTAAATCCGAGCTGTTTCTTCAAAGGCGGTATACTCTTTTTTCCGCTATAAGATGAAATTCTTTCAACGTTTTCCCATAATTCCGGGCCAGGCAAGTTTATGACACATTCTTTGTGTCTTTCCAAATTGTCGATGGCTTTTCCTCCCAGTCCTACTCCAAGGATTATATAATGTCCAAGAGCCCAAGAAGAAGACATAGGACTAATATTAGTGGTTCCATCCTCATTCAATGTGGTTAGAAGAAATGTCGAGGTACCATAATACATGATCTTGGGTTTGATTTCCTTAAATCGACGAGTGTCTTGTTTTTTGATGTCCAACGTTTTTTCCTCCTTGTCACGCTTACATTTATATTGTAAAGGATTAACATTTCAACTATCATCGAAATATGAATGTAAGGAGGAAAATCATGAATCCTAATATTGCAAAAATCTCTTCGTTGCTATCAGATCCCTCGCGTTCTTCCATTCTTCTCAGTCTGATGGATGGAAGGATACACCCTGCGGGAGAGCTTGCATATCTCGCTAACATTAAACCTCAAACTGCAAGTTTTCACCTGAATAAATTGCTTGAAGCAAAGCTGATTAGCGTAGAGAAGCATGGGAGACATCGGTATTACAGATTGGCTGACTCAGATGCTGCAAATGTGATCGAACAATTGCTTCATATTGCGCCTAAAGCAAAAGTCAAATCTTTAAAAGAGTCAAAAGAGAAAAAGGACTTGCATTTCGCCCGGACCTGTTATGATCATTTGGCAGGTTATGTGGGCGTGCAAATGGCACATTCACTAGTTGAGCGGGGGATGTTAAAAAAAGTTGATTTAAACTTTGAGGTGACTTCAGAGGGTGCTTTATTCTTTTCGAAGTTAGGCATCAATGAAGAGCAACAACGGAATAAGAGGAGAGCCTTTGCCCGCTGCTGTTTGGATTGGAGTGAACGGCAGCATCATATTGCAGGAGCATTAGGAAACGCCCTATTGGTGCGCATGTTAGAAGAAGAGTGGATCGTTCGTATGCCTAAAACGAGAGCGATTAGGATTACACAAAGCGGGAAAATCGCGTTTGAAAAGCACCTAAACGTGAAGATTTAGGATGTTGAAGCGAAGGCACGATATCCAGGAGGAGGAGTAAGATTTGTTCTAATCTTACTCCTTCTTCTTATTTTGAAGCAGCTCGATTCCCCATTGCAATAGAGATGCGGTTCCAACTGTTTATTTGATTAATGATCAGAACAAGGTCAACATAATGTTTTTCATCATAATGTTCCCGCACCCGATGATATAGCTCATCAGGAACCCTTTTAGATGGAATGAGCGTGATGTATTCAGATAGTTCGAGAGCCGCTTTCTCTTCAGGTGAGTAAAAATCACATTCATTCCAAGCATGTAAACAGTAAATTCGCTGTTCAGTTTCCCCCATTTTGCGGGCATCGGACGTATGCATATCGATGCAGAAGGCACAGCCGTTCATTTGAGAGACTCTGATTTTGATTAGTTCTCTCGTCGTTCGGTTAATTGAGGATTGTTTCGTGTATTTCTCCATATCCATCATGATTTTCATACCTTCAGGTGCAATCTCATAGTAGGACACTCTTTGACTCATAAGGCAAGACTCCTTTCCGTCGTATATCTAAATTGTATCTCGATATTGATATCTTTACCAATGTGCGAATTGTATGGCGTTATTTCACTATTTTTTAGCAAAAAGCTGCTTAGAATAAAAATAAGGGTAACCCAAAATGATGAGTGGAGCTGCTAAGGCAAGCAGGGTCCACGAGCCTGAGTGGCTGTCTCTAATGACTCCAATGAATACACAAGTACCGATCAGAAAATATAATAAAGCACCTAGAAACCAATACATGTTCAATCCTCTTTTTCCTTGCTTTTTGGTTGTGCATTTTTGTCTGTCATATGGCTTAATCGATCAGGGTTCTGATTTTTTAATACCTTTTCGGTCCGGATTCCTTTTCTCTTTAATGATAAAATTGTGAGATCAATCGATTTCAATGATGATCATTCCTTCAATGAATAGTAAGTTCCTTATGATTTTAAAGGTAAATTTGAAAAGATAAAACGTACATAGAGGCAGAACGTTCATGTACGTTTGGGCAATGATCACTTGTTGGAAACTCTAATGTTTCCCTGCACCTGATATTGTTGTGTTCCTTCTCTCATGTATGTTTGCACGTTGAAATATGGGTTCGATTTTCATGAATCTCTATTCGGTGAAACAGGTAAAGGAAGTGGATAAGGTTTGCTTATAAGGAATCCTTTTAAAGATAAATATTACTCACATGATAGGCGGGCATTAAACATGCTTGCACTCAGAGTGCCGGGCCTGGCTTTTATTCTCATGATCTATATAGCCTCTATCGTGCTACAATTTGTTTCTGGGGGCTGGTCCATTTTATTGCTTTATGCGTTTACCATATTAATCGCCATTTTTGCTTTGCTTCATTGGCACTCATATCGCTGGGTTAAGAAAAGAGTGATTCTGTATTTCGCGGTACAAGGTTTGATCACCTTTGCACTTGCTAATCTCATGACTGGCTTCTTTATACTTGTCATTATCGGCCTTTATGCATTTTTAATTGGACAAATTATAGGAATGGCAGACAGAAGAAGGACTTTTCTCATTCTTTATCTATTGCTGCTGCTGGTCATAAATTCGGCGTATCACCTTCATAAAGGTGAAGTTTTGCATTTTATTGTTATTGCTGCGCCGATCATGATTGTCATCATCACTTATGCCGCAACATTTTTTGCCCAAGTCGATGAAAAAATAAAAGCTCAATTGACTCTTGAAAGGCTGGAGCTGGCTCATCAGCAGGTAGAACAGCTGACGCTGCAGAACGAAAGACAGCGGATGGCCCGAGACTTACACGATACGCTTGCTCAAGGTCTTGTCAGTTTAAATATGCAGCTGGATGCGATTCATGTTCATCTCGCCAAAGGCAACACAGAGAGAGCGAAGGAAATCATACAACAATCGATGAAAAGAGTGAAAAGCACATTAGCTGATGCACGTTCAGCTATTGACGATCTCCGCAGCAAATCAGAAGAAATCGGTGTTTTAAAAGAAAGAATTACCTCGCTAATGGATCATTTTATAGAGTCGACAGGCATGGCTTGTTTATTAGATTACAGATTGCATCAGGTGCTGGATGTGCGTACAGCTGAAAACTGTTATTACATCATTGGAGAATGCATGACGAATGCGGCAAAGCATGCTGAGGCGAAAACAATCTGGATATCCATTTGGGATGATGAAAAGGGAAGGCTCCATTTAACAGTTAAGGATAACGGCAAGGGATTTGATGTTGAAAAAGGAAAGAAAAAGAGAGGACATTATGGGCTTCTTGGCATACAAGAACGCGTCAGGGCAATAAATGGCCAATTCAATATCAAGAGTACAAAATTGAAAGGAACACAAATTGAGATCACTGTACCAATTCAGGGAGAGATGCAAGATGAATAAGGTTTTAATCGTTGATGACCATCTTGTCGTGAGGGAAGGTCTGAAGCTTTTAATTGAAACGAATGATCAATACACCATTATAGGAGAGGCGGAAAATGGAAAAGTCGCAGTCCGTCTTGCAGATGAATTAGAACCGGATATCATTCTGATGGATTTGTATATGCCGGAGATGAGCGGGTTAGAGGCCATTAAACAAATAAAAGAACAACACGATACCCCCATCATTATTTTGACTACATATAATGAAGATCACTTAATGATCGAAGGGATTGAATTAGGAGCGAAAGGATATCTGTTAAAGGATACGAGTTCAGAAACCCTTTTTCACACAATGGATGCAGCGATCAGAGGAAATGTGCTGTTGCAGCCTGATATCCTTAAACGTCTGCAAGAAATCCAATTTGAGCGGATGAAAAAGCAGCGCAATGAGACGCAGCTGACAGAAAAGGAAGTCATTGTTCTAAAAGCAATTGCTAAAGGTCTTAAAAGCAAAGCGATTGCCTTTGATTTGGGCGTCTCTGAGCGAACAGTAAAGTCCAGATTAACGTCCATTTACAATAAATTAGGCGCGAATTCAAGAACTGAGGCAGTAACGATTGCTATGCAAAAAGGTATTCTGACAATAGACAACTAAACTGCATATTTGAAAATTGCCCAAACGTACATGCCCGAATGTACGTTTTTTTTATTTCATTGTCAACTACAATGAGAAAGAATGTGATCAAGCAATGTGTTGAAAGGAGATTATCATGTCAAAAATGTTATATACATTAGGAGGATGGGTTGCTCGCAATCGCATAAAAGCAATATGTGCGTGGATCGTTGTGTTAGTTGCTGCGATAGGCCTTGCAGTCACCTTGAAACCAAGTTTTTCTGAGGATATGTCCATACCTGACACACCTTCGGAAAAAGCGATGGATGTGATTCAAAAAGAATTTCCTCATGGTCCTGATAAAGGGAGCATACGGGTTATTTTCGGTGCTGGTGATGGGGAGAAACTTACTGGGAAGCCAGCAAAAAAAGCAATAGAAGATACGTTCAAAGAAATCAGTAAAGATGATTCTGTTGACTCGATTGCAAGTCCTTTTGTGACAGGGACAATCGCGAAAGATGGCACAGTTGCCTATGCTGATATCAAGTATAAATCATCAGCAGATGATATAAAGGATTACTCTATCAAACACTTAAAAGACAGTTTGAAAATGGCTGATGATGAAGGATTGCAAACTGAGCTAAGCGGAGATGTACCGGGAGCCGAGATGGAGATAGGCGGTGTCTCTGAAATTGTCGGCATTATCTTGGCTTTTGTCGTTTTAGCCATTACATTCGGTTCTTTATTAATAGCAGGTTTGCCGATTTTAACTGCACTGATTGGTTTAGGTGTAAGTATTGGACTGGTTTTGATTGGGACACAAGTATTTGATATTGCTTCCGTCAGTCTTTCATTAGCCGGAATGATTGGCCTTGCTGTTGGTATTGATTATGCTTTATTTATTTTTACGAAACACCGCCAGTTTTTAGGCGAAGGCATACAAAAGAATGAATCAATTGCGAGAGCCGTGGGAACAGCGGGAAGCGCAGTCGTTTTTGCCGGACTTACTGTTATCGTTGCACTTTGCGGATTGACTGTCGTTAACATTCCTTTTATGTCTGCGATGGGGCTGACAGCAGGGCTTAGTGTACTGATGGCTGTTTTGGCTTCAATCACACTTGTGCCTGCGGTCTTATCGATTGCAGGGAAGCGGATGATTCCGAAACCAAACAAGAAAATAGAAAAACAAAGCACTGAAACAAATGTCTGGGGACGCTTTGTCACCAAAAATCCTATCATGCTAAGTGTATGCAGCATTCTGATTTTGATCGTCATTAGTATCCCATCTATGCATTTGGAACTGGGCTTGCCTGATGCTGGGATGAAAGCTAAGGATAATCCGGATCGCCGGGCATATGACTTGCTTGCCGAAGGCTTTGGAGAAGGATTTAATGGCCAATTAACAATCGTAGCGGATGCCACAAATGCTACAGAAAATAAGGCGGAGGCTTTCGCAGATGCAGTGAAAGAAATAAAGGGTTTAGACCATGTAGCAAGTGTCACCCCTGCAATGCCTAATAAAGAAGGGAACTTTGCCATCATTACGGTCGTTCCGGAAACAGGTCCAAATGATGTCACAACGAAAGATTTGGTACACGATGTACGCAGTTTGTCAGATAAAAACGGAGTAGATTTGCTTGTTACTGGATCGACTGCAGTGAATATTGACATTTCAGATCGCCTGAATGATGCGATACCGGTGTTTGCTGTACTTATTGTTGGATTTGCGTTTGTATTGCTGACCATCGTTTTCCGTTCGCTGCTTGTGCCGCTTGTTGCTGTTGCAGGTTTCATGTTGACGATGACAGCCACTCTTGGGATTTGTGTATTTGTCTTGCAAGACGGGAATCTCATCGACTTTTTCAAAATACCTGAAAGAGGGCCGATACTCGCGTTCCTGCCGATTTTATCTATTGGGATTCTGTTCGGGTTAGCCATGGATTATCAAGTATTCCTTGTCAGCAGAATGCGTGAAGAATATGTAAAAACAAAGAATCCAGTACAAGCCATTCAGGCTGGATTAAAACACAGTGGTCCTGTTGTTACAGCAGCCGGCTTGATCATGATCTTCGTTTTTGCAGGATTTATCTTTGCCGGCGAAGCTTCTATTAAAGCCAATGGGCTGGCTCTTTCCTTTGGTGTACTCTTTGATGCCTTTATTGTAAGAATGACACTGATTCCAAGTGTCATGAAGCTGATGGGGAATGCAGCTTGGTATTTGCCGAAATGGTTAGACAAGATTATTCCGAATGTGGATATAGAAGGGCATCAACTGACAAAGGAAATACAGCCAGAAATAGATCATGAACAAAAGAAACAAATCAGTGTGTAATAGAAAAAGCAGATCTTTTATGATCTGCTTTTTTGCTTATGGTAGTATTTAGAAGATGAAGTCGGCAGTTAAAAGGAGACACTTATGGCGCAATCACTCATTTTCGATATGGATGGAACTTTGTTTCATATTGGCAGAAGCTGCGTCATACTAGCAGGCATCCCAGGAGAAGTGATAAAGCACATCAAATGATTTTTTTGACGCTGCCTTCTCTCCGTGATGCCTAGGTTCTTGATAATTCTAAGAATAAACCAACTGATCATATAAGAAACCTAAAGAAACAAGCACACAAAACCAGCTGCGGGTTTTGTCCAAGAAAAATAGAGTCCATGAGAGAGACTCTATTTTTTGAAATGCCCGGCTAGAAGCATATTGCAGGACTTTATGAATGCAAATCACTATCTTATAAGCCCTTACCGTGAAATGCCTGTTTCTACATTGAAAAAACGCATTACACGTTCATTTACGTAAGCGGGTTGTTCCATCGATAAAACATGTCCGGCATTTTTAATGACTTCCGCCTCAATATCAGGAACGAATGAAGAGGCTCGGTGCAGGGCTGAGTGGGGATCATAGATGACTTCATGTTCACCAAGTAATAATAGGATAGGAACTCTTGCTGAACGTAATTCCTCATCGGTAAAAACATACGGAAATCCGTCGGCATTAGGATTTGGATTTCTTGATCCATCCTGCCACATTACCCCTGCCTGAAACTGCTTCACAAAAATCGGGTGCAGCACATTCTGATCATTCATCATCCAATTTAAGAATATTTCAACTCCATTTGACGCTGTAAGGCCAAGAGCGTATTTGTAGAAATCGTGATGAAATGGCAAAAACGTTTCTGCCGGACTCAGTATAGCTGCGCTTTTTACTCTCTCAGGCATACGTAAAAGGAAATTCATCGTATGGAGACCGCCAAGCGAAAGTCCGATCATGTGGGACTTTTCGATCCCCAGATTGTCAAACACATCAAGAAGCCAATTGGCGTAATCCGTTCTTGTACCGCTTACATTCTCAGGAATACTCTTGTTTTTATCACCTATGATATCAACTGCATAAGTTCTGTATTTACTGCTCCAATCGGCGATGTTGGGATACCACATCGTCGAGCTGAATAATGCTCCGTGGAGTAATACAAGCGGCGGGGCATCCTCTGGGCCGCTTGCAATCACATGTGTTTGACCAAAACGAGTAGATATATAGAATGATTCCCAACGGACCGGCCAAAGACTAAGGCTTTCATTATAAGTTTGATAATAGCGGATACCGTTGTCACTTAATTCGGGAATACTAGATGAATGGTTTGACATACAAATGCCCCTCCCAATTTTGTTTAAATGAATGTGCCGTTTCGTGATGGGGAATCTGATATTGATATAACAGACTTTATTTACAATATAATACAGTTGTTATTCGACGTCAAATCCAAGATGAAAAGGAAATAAAACGATTGGAACAGATTATTGAAAATCAATATAACAGAATATTAACCTCCTTTGTGGAGCCGCTTCATTAAAGCCGCAATCCAAATGAATGAATCACAAAAATCACAACAGGAGGGATCAAGAGGGAAGGCAGCAAATTCAATGTTTTGAACTTCTTGATTCCAAGAATGCTTAGACCTGAACTGAGGATGAGTATGCCTCCCACAATTGTGATTTCATTAATAAGGTCTGTATTGATTGCGCTCTCCATTACTTTAGCAAATAAATAGATGGAGCCTTGCCAGGCAAATAATACAATGGCAGCAGCCGCTATTCCAAAACCAAAAGTTGAAGCGAGCACAATGGAGGTGATCCCATCTAACATCCCGTTTGTCAGGAGGTATGTATAATCTCCATGCAAAGCGGCTTCAACAGGGCCTAATATTGACAGCGAGCCTATACAAAATAATAAGACCGCAGTTGATAAGCCCTCTGCTAAATTGCTTTTAGAAAATTTGTTCACCAGCTTGTTGAATCGTAATTCTAAATTGATGATCTGGCCTAGCAAACCTCCAATGGCTAAACTCACGATGAATAGAATGGGGTATTTACTATCAGGCAAATGCTGTGTAATGGCGTTGATCCCCAGTGCGACCGCAGCGAATCCCATTGCCTGCATCAAAATATCCTGGTATTCATCTTTAATGCCTTTTTTGAATATCCCCCCGATTATGCTTCCTGCAATGATCATCACTGTGTTAAAAATCGTTCCAAACATAAGCTTTCTCCTCCAAAAATCATTCCTGCATAAAAAATAAACCCTCTAGTTAGTAGAGAGTCAAGGGAGATCAAAACATATTCATGAGATTATTTGATGGGCAGCAGGATTTCAGTCACGTAATTATCTAGGTTATTCGTAATGCCATAATCAATGAGTGTGATTTCGATTGAGTCCCCTGCTACTTCATAATGATGTTCTTTCATATATGCCAGTAATTTTTTGTAGTATGGTTCGGCTTCTGGATGTGACCCTTTAAACCTAATTTGCAGATATTCTCTTGAAGGAAAGATGATTTCTGAAGAAGTTTTTTCATTTTCATCTTCAAGAATCATAAATATACTGGAATATTTGTCAAACTGTTTTGCTTTCACATTTGCTGCTGATATGGATAAACCGATCTTGCCTATGAATATATCTTCGTTCACATTCAGGTGGGTTCTCAATTCAGCTAACGAATGTTCGATATCATGGCCGAGAACATATTCATGCTGCAAGTAAGCCACACGCATTGCGGGAAGTTTGATTTTTGTAATTTGATGTAACGGCATGTTAACGGCATCTTCTATATGTGTGATGCGTCGGGAGATCTTTCGTTCAATGCGTTCCAATTCTTTCTTTTTGCGATCAATTTCAGCCTGCTGGCTTTTTAGTAAATGAAGAAGAGTGTTTGTATTTTGAGAGTTATAAAAATCAAGAAGCTTATTGATTGGCAGGCCTAGGGCCCTCAAATACTTGATGGTATCCAGCCGCTCAAACTGTTGGGTAGAATAATATCTATAGTTCGTTTGCCCATCTTTATATTCCGGTTTCAAAAGGCCGATTTCATCATAATACCGAAGAGCAGAGATTTTCACATTGAATAACCTTGACACTTCTCCAATCGAAAAAAATTCCTTCATTCTAACAACCTTTCTGTCCCTATGATTATATACATCCACATTATATAGTACGGGCGAGTTCTAAAGGTAAAGTTTGCAGCAAAAAGAAAAAACTCCTTCTAAAAAGGAGCTTTTCATTCTTCGAAATAAGGATTTACATGGATGAGCACTTCTTCTACATCTGAAAACTGTCTTTTGATTTCATTCCGAATTTCGCGGGCAATGTCGTGTCCCTGCTTAATTGTCAAATCATGATCCAAAGATAAACGGACATCAAGCAATTTATAGTGGCCATGTTCTCGCGCGCGGATTCTATCAATTCGTTTTACTTGATCACATTGAAAAATAACAGCTTTATATTCCTCTATCAGCTCGGGATCAACACTCTTTTCCATGAGCACATCAACAGACGGCCTGATTAATTCCATTGAAATCTTAAAAATGAGGTAAGCAACGATTGCACTGGCAATGGCATCGGCGTACAACAGATAGGACCATCCGCGGGTGTTTCCGATGATAGCCAACAGGACGCCGATAAAAGCGGCAAGAGAGGCAACGATATCGCCTTTATGATCGTACGCAATCGCTATAATCGCTTTGCTGTTCCATTTTTCCCCTTGCTTTATAGAATAACGATATAAGATTTCCTTAGCCACGTACGAAATCAGAGCCGCAAACAATGCGCTGTATTGGGGAACGCTTGGCCCTTTAACAAAGGACAGAATCGCTTCTATGAGGATATAAACGGATACGATCACTAAGATAATTCCTACAATCGCCTCACTAATGACTTCAGCTTTTCCGTGACCAAAAGGATGGTCTTGATCGGGCGGTTTATTGGAAATTCCGATCACTGCCAAGACTGCAATCGAAGCAACGACATCTGCCGCGGAATGTATTCCGTCTGCAAACACGGCTTCACTATCGCCTACCAGCCCAAAAAAGACCTTTCCTGCCATTAAGATCAGATTGGCGATCAATGCAATCAAAGCAACTTTTCTGCTTATTTGTTCTCTTTCACTTGCCATTTTTTCCTCCTATAAAACTGCACAAAAAAATAGGAGTGCTCTATATACGCTCTCCGTATCCTTTCCTGTGTAATCACTTTGTTTATCATACCAATTCAATTTCGAGTGGGTCTATAGCAACGTTGTTTCCTGTTTACTAATAAATAAGGTGACAGAAAAAAAGTTGGAGCTATGCTAAAAAGGTCATACAGCAAACAAATGAGTTCTTATGTAACAACAGTGATGATTCGCTATTAAAATGCTGCCGTCAGTGAAAAATTTCCACCTAATTTTCAAAAACCTATTGACATGAGAAGATCTGTATTTTACTATTATCTCATATTCAAGATATTTTAATTTGAGATATTTGGTCGGAAAGATCAGCGATCAAGCGCATCTCTAAGTGTTCAATCCGTTGTCATTTCTTTTACACAATATTCAATATGGATTTTTTATAATAAAATATCTCGAATTCGAGATAAAAGGGAGTGTATCGTAATGGCTGAATTTACACATTTAGTCAATGAAAGACGATCTGCAAGCAATTTTCTTTCAGGTCATCCAATCACAAAAGAAGACCTCAATGAAATGTTTGAATTGGTTGCATTGGCACCATCGGCTTTTAATTTGCAGCATACAAAATATGTGACGGTTCTCGACCCGGACGTAAAAGAAAAGCTGAAGCAGGCTGCAAACGGACAATATAAAGTGGTTAGCTCTTCTGCGGTTCTCTTGGTATTAGGGGATAAGCAGGCATATCAACAAGCGGCCGATATCTATGAAGGTTTAAAGGTATTGGGGATATTAAATAAGCAAGAGTATGACCACATGGTGCAAGACACCGTTTCGTTTTATGAAAACAGGGGAGAACAATTTAAGAGAGATGAGGCGATAAGGAATGCTTCACTTTCGGCGATGATGTTTATGCTGAGTGCTAAGGAAAAAGGCTGGGATACCTGCCCGATGATCGGCTTTGATGCGGAAGCCGTAAAACGGATTTTGAACATAGACGACCAATTTGAGGTTGTCATGATGATTACGATTGGAAAAGAAAAAACAGAGAGCAGAAGACCGCGCGGCTACCGGAAGCCTGTGAATGAGTTTGTTGAGTATATGTAAAAGGAGCGGATAAAAATGGCGAAAAAAACGA
This sequence comes from Bacillus sp. FJAT-14266, assembly GCF_001719225.1. Classification (NCBI taxonomy): domain Bacteria; kingdom Bacillati; phylum Bacillota; class Bacilli; order Caryophanales; family Bacillaceae; genus Bacillus; species Bacillus sp. FJAT-14266. The sequence continues at coordinate 3,690,883 of NZ_CP017072.1, read as the reverse complement.
TGGGAATTCATCATATTACAGCGATTGTCGGTCACCCTCAAGAGAACACAGATTTCTACGCAGGAGTGCTTGGGCTTCGTTTGGTCAAGCAAACTGTCAATTTTGATGACCCAGGTACGTATCATCTTTATTTTGGGAATGAAGGCGGGAAGCCGGGAACAATCATTACCTTCTTTCCGTGGGCCGGAGCCCGCCAAGGCGTCATTGGAGACGGTCAAGTTGGCGTGACTTCGTATGTCGTGCCGAAAGGGGCTATGGCATTTTGGGAAAAGAGACTAGAAAAGTTCAACGTTCCCTACACCAAAATCGAGCGCTTTGGGGAACAATATGTAGAATTTGATGATCCTCATGGACTGCACTTAGAAATCGTGGAAAGAGAAGAAGGAGAGGCTAATACGTGGACTTTCGGAGATGTAACGCCCGATGTTGCCATTAAAGGTTTTGGGGGTGCAACCCTATTATCAGCGCAGCCTGACAAAACCGCTGACCTTTTAGAAAACATCATGGGGCTGGAGCGAGTCGGCAAAGAAGGAGACTTCGTTCGTTATCGTTCCGCCGGTGATATCGGAAATGTGATTGACCTTAAGTTAACGCCTATTGGCCGCGGGCAAATGGGGGCCGGAACGGTGCATCACATCGCTTGGCGGGCTAACGATGATGAAGATCAGTTAGATTGGCAAAGATATATTGCTTCCCACGGATATGGTGTAACTCCTGTTCGGGATAGAAACTACTTTAATGCCATTTACTTCAGGGAACACGGGGAAATCCTGTTTGAAATCGCAACTGATCCCCCGGGCTTTGCACATGATGAAACACAGGAAACAATGGGCGAAAAACTGATGCTGCCTGTGCAATATGAACCGCATCGCACACAAATTGAACAAGGGCTGCTGCCGTTTGAAGTAAGAGAGTTAGATTGATTTGACACATAAAAAATAAAGAAACATATATTCAATTGATGATTGCTGGATGGTACTGTCAGCAAAGAATCAGATAAAATCAAAGATGAGGAGAGATACAAATGGAAGATGCAGGACTGTTGCTTATTCGTATAATGATTGGTGTGGTGTTTTTGTTTTATGGCACACAAAAATTATTCGGCTGGTTTGGCGGATACGGGATTAAAGGAACCGGACAATGGTTCGAATCAATTGGGGTGAAACCAGGAAACGTTGCGGCCGCTCTATCAGGTCTTGGGGAGTTAGTAAGCGGAATTCTATTTATTTTAGGCGTATTCCTCCCGCTTGGAGCTGCTATCATAACGATCATCATGTTAGGTGCTATCGTAAAAGTCCATGGAGCGAAAGGTTTTGCGAATGGCGCCGGAGGTTTTGAATATAACCTGGTGCTCATTGCAGTTTCCATAGGGGTTGCACTCATCGGTTCAGGAGCTTACGCTTTGCATTTTTAATACGAAAGTATGTAAGAACAGTTGCTGCTTGTCAGTAACTGTTCTTTTATTTTGACATTTTCGGCAAGCTTGCAGGTACTCTGCAAAGCAAAAAAGCGGATATCATAAATAAAAATCTGTATAGTGAATGATACGTATTGATGAGCTTGGTCATGAAAAACAGACCTATTTGAAGGAGTAAATGGATGAAAGAGATGACAGAATTACATTCATTAGTTTCTATAGAAAACTTTATCAAACAGCACAAATTCAGTTTTATTTATATATCAAGGCCTGCCTGTACAGTATGTCACGCAGTTCTGCCCCAGCTCAGAATAGTATTGGATCAGTTTCCAAACATCAAATTGGGGCATATCAATGCTGACGATTCAGCAGAGGTCGCCGGCAGATTTTCAGTTTTCACCGTTCCTGTGCTTCTTTTGTTCATTGATGGGACTGAGTTTCTAAGAGAAGCCCGTTTTGTTCATTTTGAACAGCTTGAACAAAAGCTGAAAAGGGTTTATCGATTATATGAAGGCGAATAAAGGAATAAGGCAAAAAAAGAACTCAAATGAGTTCTTTTTTTATTCTTCACTAGGCGAAGAAGGGTTATCAACCTGCCCTTGATCACTTGTATCATTATCACAACTTGCTGAAATAATAATTGAATGAGAAGGAGAGTAATCTCCTAATGTGAAATTCACTCCGTAATTTTTGCTGTTCGCAGTATGGCTGTTTTGCAAGTTTTGTCCGATATCTGTATTGGCGTTTTGTGTCATTCCATTTATCGTGAGATTTGAGATGTTGATTTGAGATCGCATGCTTCAAAAACTCCTTTCACTCAGAAGTAGCCGTCATAGAGGACGCTGGCAGTCTATTTACTTCTATGATATTGCGTTTTTATATCATTGCATCAACATAATGGTAAAAATAATAGCGAGTGAATGATCATCTTTTGAAGATGATCAACCTATCAGCAGAAATAAAGCCGCCTGATAAAGAGGCGGCAGATCGTTATATGTCATCTATGAATTTGATGTATCGTTTTTCGTTTGCCTGAAGGATAAGATGGTCGTTTTTAATGATGAGTAGGAGCCTATAGCAGCGTAGCCATAAAACCAGCCCATAAATACGCCAGAAAAGAGGCTGTGTCGATGGCTTATGAAAACAGAAATGACAAGGCCTGTTATTAAGGCAACTGACGGTACAAATGTTTTGGGGATTTTCAATAATATTTTGAGGATTTGGGTTATCAATATGATGATTGGAACAGCTATCACAGCATCCCAAAAGTTCGTGTGAATAATTGGAAAAGCCATACGGCACCTCATGAAGTGTTTATTTCTTAATTTTTACGCTAAAAGCTTGGAAAGCAGCTCTTGGATCGCATATGTTACATTTTGGGCTTGATTGGCGGAGCTTGTTTGGCTTAAAGCATTGGATTCAAAAACCAAACCTGTATTACTCCCACCGGAACCCTCTGTTGTTTTAGACACAGAGAACGGGCTGATGGAAACTGCAAATCCGTTATTAAAAACGCTGTTCCCGGATATCGAATGAATATAAACTGGGAATTTCATCATTCATCTCTCCTCTCTGTTATGACTGTTTATACAATATGGTGTGTGAGCAGCAGTTGCTTAAACAAAACGGAAAAAACTTTCAGTAAGAGACAAAAACCTGCAAAATGCCACAAGCGCCTTTTGTTAATGCAGCTTTTTAGGGACGTTTTTTTTATTTTTTTTGCCAACTTCATCAAAAATATTCTGATTGCCAGACTGGGCTTGTCCGTCCTTATTTATGAAATCGGGGTGAATGAGTTTTTTCAGATCCCTGACTGTTAAAGGCTTGGCGTCATCAGTTAATTCTATTCCTAATTGCCCGTTTGCCTCTAATGTCGCAATTTTGACATCTTGTATAGCCGTAACGCCGTGAAGCCTTAGCTGCATTTCAAGCTGGTCAGCTGTAAGTCTCATCTTCTTTAAGTTTTCGATATGAAGCTGTCCGTTTTCAATGACGATTTTTGCTTTTCCGGTTAACATCTTTTCAATGGTGTTCGATTTCATTTGGATCCATTCCATAACGATGAGTGTGCTTGTGAAAATTGCCGCTGCAATTAATGTTTTGAAGAGGCTGTACTCGATGATTGGCTGAACGATAATAGTTCCGATCGAAATCATGACAACCGTTTGAGTCGACGTCATTTGTGCGATTGATTTCCTTCCTGAAATTCTCAGCAAAATGACCCCGGCTACAATGAGAACAAGAGATTCCCAAGTGAAATTCATGCTACCACCTGACCAATGATGAATTAGATTTGTCATGGGATTGGCTTTTCTTCCGGCCAATCGCAATTTAATATATCCGAAAGGCAGTCGGTTCATTCTGTCCTGAACCGAACAATATTTTTGGTATAGATGGATATATTAAGCCAAACAATGATAGCAACAGGAGTTTTTTGGCCGAAACAATCTGGGAAGCGGGGAGCGCCATAACATGATTGAACTTGAAGTTGTCATTAGAACGGTTGCCAGCTTTGGCTTGCTGTTAATCGCAGAACGAATTTTAGGCAAACAGACAATCTCTCAAATGACGATTTTTGATTTTATTGCGGCGATCACACTAGGGGCGATTGCTGCCGGATTAGCTTACAATACTTCAATAAAACCGCACAATATGGCCATTTCGTTTAGTATTTTTGTGCTAACCATTTTTCTAATTTCGTTTCTGTCGATAAAGAACAGGAAGCTGAGGAAATTTTTTGCCGGAGATCCAACAGTGCTGATTCAAAACGGGAAGATACTTGAATCAAATATGAGGAAAATGCGTTACACACTTGATTATTTAAATCAGCAATTACGGGAAAAAGAAATATTTAATATCGAAGAAGTTCTTTTTGCCATTCTTGAAACGAATGGTCAGCTGACTGTGTTAAGAAAACCGCAATTCCGGCATGTGACCAAACAGGATTTAATGATTGCGGTAAACCAAGAACAAAGGCTTCCGATAGAACTTATTATGGACGGAGAAATCATTGAGAATAATTTAAAGCAGAATCGTTTGACGGAATCCTGGCTTTTGGAAGAATTGCGAAAAAGAGACATAAAGGTGAAAGAGACCGTGTACGCAGTGCTGCTGGGTAATGGGGATATTTATGTGGATCAATATAAAGACCATATATCAGTCCCTATGGATAAGGAATGAAGGAACAATCAATCTTAAAGCCCCTTATTGAACGCAACGGTTTCAACTTGTCTTGGGTACGAAATATGCAGAAGCCCGTTTAACAGCTGAATCTGTAACAAATGAGTTTCAGCGGCTTCGGGAAGCTGAATGATTCGCTCAATTTCTCCGTAATACCGTTCACGCAGCACTTCCATTTCGGCTGGAAAAACAGGCGTGATCGTTCCTTTGATCAGCAGCTGGGTTTTAGACAGTAAACGGATCGTTAATTCTTCCTCATACACACCGGGCATTTCCACAATGATAAAATTATATTCCTCATCTTGATAAAAGTCGTAAACAAACGTAGAAGCTTCGGAATCAAAAAAATGTTCCGGGGCTTTATATTTGAGCACATTTGTCCAAAAGTCACTTTGTTTATATTCATTCGTAATCTCAAGCCACTTTCGAATTTTTTCGAAATCCATATGAGATTCTCCTTAAATTTGATTTGAAATCGGCGCAGAAGGGTTTCCGATTTGGTCTTGGTCACTAACGTCTGAATCAATATTTCCAGTGTTTAAAAGTGAAGACGTAGGCGAAAGATCCCCTAAGGAAAAGTTTGCTCCAAAATATTTGCTGTTCGCAGTATGGCTGTTGTGCACAGTCGGACCGACATCTATATTTCCGTTTTGCGTGACGCCGTTGATCTTAATATTTGCGATATTAATTTGATATGGCATAGACGAAACCCCTTTAATCTAAAATTGGCGGTGGTGCAATCGGAGGAGCATTAACGTTGGATGTATCAGAGTTGCCGATAGATGTCTGGTCATTTACATCAGGATCGTTTAAGAAGTTTTCCATTACGGATTCTGTAGGTGATGTATCACCGAAAGAAGAGTTGGTCCCTTGAGATTTTTGATTGTTGGTAGGGCTGTTATAAGCAGCTTCGCCTATTGTAATTGAACCATTGCCCGAAATACTGTTGATCTTCAAATAATATAGGTTGATTACTGTAGACGGCATCCCATCACACCCTTCCATCTTTCTGTACAGTACATTATGCGCCGCTGCACCCAATTGTTCCTTGCATTTACGGGCAAAACTCTATCTGGCCCTGGAGTGATGCTCGTTAGAAAAAAAGAATAAAGTTTGTCACAGCCTGAATGTCAATCTATTTGGCAAATACTTATCAGTGAATGAAAAGCCATTGATATAGGAAGCAATGAATTGATTCAGTTATTCGAAATGCATGAGACCCTTTAATAAAGAAAGCTGGCAAACAGGATCAGTTTGAAATCATTGACAATGAAGCTAATGCCATGAAATAATACTCGTTAGTAACATTACTAGCGAGTATTATTTTTGGGGGGGGTCCTCGTTGAAAAATAAAAAAGGACGTAAAGGAGAAGAAAGCCGGAAACGGTTACTCAAAGCTGCCGCTAATGAATTTTCGATTCGGGGATTCCATGACACGAAGATAAGTGAGATTGTAAAAAAAGCTGGGTTCACACAGCCTTCATTTTACCTGTACTTTCAAAGCAAAGAAGCCATCTTTGCCGAGTTAATCACCGATTTTCACTCTCGGGTCAAAAAGCTGACAGAGTCACTTCTTCTGGAAAACGGATTAAACACGGAGGATGTGACAAAACGGGTGCTGTCTGCTTTGGAATCTGTTTTTCAATGTCTGGCTGAGGACAAGGATTTAACCAAGATCGGCTTTTTTCTTAACCCGGAAGCAAAACAAATGAAAAAAGACTTGGCGATGGTTTTGAAAGAGAACTTAGAAGCAGAACAGCGGCTTGGCTATTTTCACTCTGAACTGGATATGGAAACTGTCGCTGAGTGTTTGGTCGGCATGATTGAACATTTAACCGATTCATTTTTGTTAACCGGAATCAAAGATCCGGCAAGCCTCGCAACAGAGGTTGTGAATCTTTTGATATACGGGATGCTTCCGAAAGGGAATGACGTAAGATGATATCTATTATTCTGAAAGTCAGTTTGGCAGTTTTTATGCTTGCGGGAGGCATCATAAAGGTAAGCCGTGTTCCCTTTCAAGTTGAGCATTGGCGGCATTATCAATATCCATTATGGTTTCTGACTGTTACCGGCATTCTCGAAATAGCCGGGGCACTTGCTATGACAGCGGGAATTTGGAATCGGTATGCAGCGATTGGAGCAGGTGTTCTGTTTGTCGTTCTCATGGCGGGAGCCATTCATGCGCATACGTTTCGAGCAAGACAATCGGTCATCATGACGATACCAGCGATAATCTGTTTGATTGTTTCTATCATGATCATCATGGGGAGTTACACGTAAGCTTTTTCACTATTGTTTAAGAACAAGTCCATTTGCAGGAAATCTCCTTTTCTTATCGAATAATAGAAAGTCCAGGAATTAACTGAATCAGTAAAATAGAGCTCCATTTCTGCGTTATTCGTCCGGTGTCAGCTGGGCTTTTTTTATAAAGGAGGAATACAGGATGGCATTCACTTTGGAAGACATGACTGAGGAAGAGTTCGAAGCCTTTCGCGGGATGTCCGTGCAAAATTATGCGAAACAAAACATAACGTCAGGAACTTGGACGGAAAAAGAGGCGTTTGAGAAATCGGAGCAGGCATATGAGAACATGGTTCCGAATGGGCGAGACAGCAGCAATCATTATTTTTGGAACATCACAAATGACCAAGGGGAAAGAATGGGCTGGCTCTGGCTGTATGCTGATCCGTTTCATCCGCAAAAGGAAGCGTTTATCTATTCCTTTGGATTGTATGAAGCCTTTCGCGGAAAAGGACTTGCTCAATTGGCGCTTCAAACACTTGATGAAAGAGCAAGAGAGCTTGGTGCGGAAAGGCTGGCTCTACATGTATTTGCACACAACGAGACAGCCGTCTATCTTTATCAGAAGATGGGCTATGCCTTGACCAATATACGTATGCGGAAACAGCTATGCTGAAAAGTCGCTTACGTTACCCAAACACAAGATGCCTATCTGGAAGCAGTGGCAGGGTACTATAAGTCATCATTAGAAACATTAAGGTCATGGGAAGGCTTGAACATATAAAGAAAAAAGGACAACAGCTGTTGTCCTTTTCAATGCCGCTTGAACTTTCTCCCTCAGTCTTTTTTGTCTTGATGATCCAGCTCTTTTATTCGTTTCGTAAGCTCATTGAAAGCCTGATCAAGCTCCTTATACCCTTTATCATTTGGCGTCATAAAACTGAGCTTTCCCAGCACTTCTTGTCTTTCTGTCTCAAGCTTTAACCGAAGCTCCTCCCGCTCATTTCTTTCTGAAGGAGCGTCGTTTAACTGCTTTTCGATGCCGTTGTTTGAGATGACGAGTTTACTGTTTGTTGTTTTTTCGAGAAAGTATCGGTCATGTGAAACCGCCAGCAATGTGCCGCTGTATTGTGACAGTGTTTCTTCCAGCTGTTCGCGTGACGGCAGGTCGAGATGGTTTGTCGGCTCATCTAAAATCAGCACGTCTTTTTCCTCCAGAATATAGGCCATCAGCTTGATCTTTACACGCTCACCCATACTCATATGCTTGATCGGTTCAGTCCATTGGGCGGCTGTAAAACCTAAGTGCCTCATCAGATTTTGAACGTGCCCCCTTGCTTTGAATGTTTCATTCTCAAATAACTCTTCCGGTGTTTGTTCTAAAGGCAAATCAAACACCTCCTGCGTTAAATAGCCGATGTTTGCGGACGGCGACACCCATACACTTCCTTCTGCTGTTTCCTGTCCCAGAATGATGTTCAGTAATGTCGTTTTTCCGCTGCCATTGGGGCCTATGATCGCAACCTTTTCGCCGTGCTGAATCGTAAAGTTTGCGTTTTTAAAGAGGGTCCTTTCTTCAAACGCTTTTGTTACATTCTGAACTTCTAAAAAACGTTTTCCTGTTTTGTGGGTTGTATCGATTGAAAAGCGGACTGTATATTCTGGGGTAACGGGTTTTGCCTTTGCTTTTTCCAGCTCTTTTTCAAGCCGCTTCTGCTTGGATTTTATCTGGGCATCCGTACGCTTCGCTTTTACCCGGTGATATTCTTTAAACCCTTCCTTTTTCGTCGATTGAGCATGGGCTTTTTCCGACCAAGAAGCGAGCTCATTCATTTGTGCTTCAATCCGTTCAACCATTTTTTGCTGCTTTTCATATTCACGCTGCTGGGTGAGTCTTTTCTTCTCCCGGAACTTCATATACCCGGAGTAATTCCCTTTGAATTCAATCAGCGTCTGATCCTCAAGCGACCATATTTTTGTTGCGGCTTCGTCTAAAAAATATCGATCGTGAGAAACGAGAATCACAGTGCCGTTATAATGTTTCAGCTGTTGGATGAGAAATTGCAAGCTTTTTTCATCAAGGTGGTTTGTCGGTTCATCTAACAGCAGCAGATCTGCATCCTCTGATAGTCCTTTCGCCAGCCGCGCTTTTAGTTTTTCACCGCCGCTTAACTGATGAAAATCACGAAGAGGCACATGCCATTTCTCCAGTAACTTCTTTTCGGCAGGTGTCTGATCCGCAAAGGAATATGCCGCTGTTTCCTGTTCAACCAAAGCCAGTTTTATATCCTTTCGAAGGATTTGACCCTGGGAAGGGGCTAAGTCATTGTGAATGAGGTGCAGCAGCGTAGATTTCCCAGCGCCGTTTTTGCCGATAATTCCAATGATATCTCCTTGCTGAACACTGGCATTTATATTTTTAAAAACAGTCAGATCCTTCACTTCATAGCTAACGTTTGTTAATGTTACGATCTCTTTCATCCATATCCCTCGCTTTAAAGGGAGAATAAAAAAATCCTCCCAAATGTGTTGGAAGGATTAGCCGTGCCTGTGCATGATCAAATAAGCTATTTTTTATAAATAGCAGGTCGTATATATAGAAAATGGGCAGACTAATCCTATTTTTTGATTTGAAATATTGATTTCAAACGGTAAAAATAAGATTAGTTAATCATTGTCCACCCATCATCCCTTCTTGTTTTGATTACAAACACTATAGCATACCTTCAAATTCAAAAGCAAAGGTCATTTTCATCAAAAAACTCCTGCTCTCATTTTTGAGGCAGGAGTTTCGAGTGTTATTGATGCTTCGCTTTTCTCACTTTATAAATTACAATCAGCAAAATAAACCAAACCGGTGTGACAAATAAGGAAACACGAGTATCCTGTGCCAGTGCCAGCACAACCAGAACAAACGCCAGGAACGCAAGAATCAGGTAATTTGTAAACGGATAAAGCGGAAGCTTAAACTTGTTTGTTTTCGCTAATTCAGGTCTTGTTTTGCGGTATTTCATATGGCAGATGACCGTAATCCCCCAAATATAGATAAAGCATACGGTTGAAATACTTGTGATCAGGGTGAATACGCCTTCTGGCATGATGTAGTTTAACGTAACACCGATTAAAATCACGATAGCTGAAAAGAATAAAGCATTTCTAGGCACTTTACGCTGAGTCAGTTTCGCCATTGACTCAGGCGCATTGTGATCTTTCGCCAGGGAATAGACCATACGGCTTGTACTGAATACAGCGCTGTTGCATGCTGAAGCAGCGGAAGTCAATACAACAAAGTTGATAATACTTGCAGCCCCGACGATGCCAACCGCGACAAATACTTGTACGAATGGGCTTTCGCTGGGATTGATGACATCCCAAGGATAGATGCTCATAATCACGAGAAGAGCCCCGATATAAAAAAGCAGCACACGGACAGGAATATTGTTGATCGCCTTAGGGATTACTTTTTCAGGATTTTCTGTTTCACCGGCCGTAAGCCCGACAAGCTCAATGCCGACAAAAGCAAACACAACCATCTGGAACGAGAGGATAAACCCGTGCATGCCATTCGGGAACAGGCCTCCGTGGCTCCAGAGGTTTGTGAAGCTGGACACTCCTGAGCTTGTGGAAAAGCCTTTGAAAATCATCACAAGGCCAATGACGATTAACGCCAAAATGGCAATGACTTTAATCAAAGCAAACCAAAATTCTAATTCTCCAAAAAGCTTGACTGTCGCCAGATTCATAATCAGTAAAATAATAAGAGCGATTAAGCCAGGCACCCATTGCGGCACACCCGGGAGCCAATATTGAGTGTAGAGCCCGACTGCTGTCAGATCAGCCATCGCAATGGAAATCCAGCAGAACCAATATGTCCAGCCGGTGATAAATGCTGCCATATCGCCTAGGTAGTCTTGTACAAAATCCACAAAAGAGTGATAGTTCAAGTTTGATAACAGCAGTTCACCCAGCGATCTCATAATTAAAAAGCAAATGATCCCTGTGATCATATAAGCAAATAAAATCGAAGGTCCGGCAAAATGAATCGATTTGCCCGAGCCGAGAAATAAGCCTGTCCCAATGGCTCCACCGATGGCGATGAGCTGGATATGCCTGTTTTTCAAGCCTCTCTGCAACGTTTGCTGATTTATATTGTCTTTCGTCATGTCGTCTGTCACTTTATGTGTTCCTCCATTGAAAATTGTTTATTGAGTCAGCAATCTATTTTTAATGATTATTATAACACTAAAATTTCTATCTTTTTTACTAAAAAAGGATTGATGAAAAGAATTTTAATGTGATTTGGACTATTTCCCGAAAAAAGCGGCTCCATTTAGGGAGCCGCTTTCTTATGCTTTTTCAGTTTTTTTCATAAACAGGTAGAGCCCGTAATCTGTCGGTGCGGATGCGTAGCCTGCCTGCCGCAGCATTGCTGTGATATTGCCACGGTGGTATGTCCCGTGGTTGACAACGTGGGGAAGCAGTTCGGAAACAGTTGTTTTCATGATTCCGCTTGAGGGATTCTGAATCTGGAGTGGCTTATTGAGCTGTTCTTTTTGCTGTAAAAATAGTATATAGCGCTCGGATAACCTCAGAAAAAGGTCTTCCATTTCCTCTATTTCTTTAGCCTCTGTCTGTTCTTTAAGCTGTTCAGCTAAAGCCAACGCATCGCTCAAGGTTTTGCCGGAAAACACTTCAATCCAGCCGAGATCAGAAAGATAAACATGAGACAATACATGGGATATTGACGGAAACACGCTTTGAATTTCTTGATGGTATACCTCTTTTGGAAGCTCTTTTAATCGGTTGAATATTTGTTGATTGGCCCAGACGTTATATTCATACAATTTGAATGCAAAATCTGACATGTTAAAATTCCCCCTTTCGTGTGTATAGCTTCCATTATACACGAACATGAGTTCTTATATAGAGTGCTCAAAAATAAAATTTGTTGACATATATAGTTTAGAGGAATAAACTAATTGACATTGAACATAAAGTTTAGCGGGGTAAACTATAATGAGGAGGGGAAGATATTGAATGAACAAAAGCTATGTCAGGCGATAAACCTGTTTGTGGAAGTCCTGCTTGAAGGGACAGAATTTGTACATCGTGAAATCAATCAGGATGTCTTCAAGCATATCTCAAGGGAACAGGCAGACCTGTTGAAAATTTTAAAAGTCAAGGGCCCAACCTCTCCCGGCAGCCTGGCCATGTACCAAAATGTACATAAGAGCGCGATCTCTAACAGACTGAAAAAGCTGCTCGAAAAGGGATTGGTTCAATGGGACGACTGTCCGGAAAAAAGTGATAGGCGCTCTAAGCTTATTAACATTACACCCAGTGGTGAACACATACTAGAAGAATTAGATTCAGCCATCTTTAACGCGCTCAAACCGCTGATTGATGATATAGATGAGGAACACTTACATTCCATCATCGAGATATTCACCATTTTAAAAAGCAAATTTAAAGGAGGAGATTCTGCCGAATGAGAGCAATCATCAAATTCAAGTGGGCAATTGCAGCCATAGTATTAGCACTTACCGTCGTTTTGAGTTTGTTTTCTCCGAACTTAACGGAGCTGGCCAATCAAAAGGGGCAGGCCCAGCTTCCCGCTGATGCTGTTTCAGAAAGGGCAAACGCCATTTTAAAACAAGCGGGAGAAGACAATAATTCGATCAGTGTTGTCTTTACATTAGACAACGCTATAAAGAAAGAAACAGAGAATCAGCTCCGGATAATGATTGATAAAATCAAAAAGATCGACGGTGTAGAAGAGGTAACATCTCCTCTGTCAGCGGAAAAAGAAGTCAAAGACCAGTTGATGTCGAAAGACAAGAAAACCGTTCTCATGCCTATCACGATTACAGGTTCTGATAAAAAGGCGGAAAAAATCGCGGACGAGATTTATCAAATCGTTCCTGATGATTTGACGGCTTATATTACGGGAGCTTCCCTTATCAACCAGGATTTCGCTCACAGCTCAGAGGAAGGGCTTAAGAAAACGGAAGTGATAACAGTCTGCCTGATCATCGGTTTACTGTTGATCGTGTTCCGATCTGTTGTGACGCCTTTTATCCCGATTGTGGTTGTCGGTTTTTCTTATCTGATCAGTCAATCTATACTGGGCATCCTTGTATACAATGTTGATTTTCCTATCTCGACGTTTACGCAAACCTTCTTAGTTGCGATCCTGTTCGGCATTGGAACAGATTACTGCATACTGCTTCTTACACGGTTCCGTGAAGAATTGGCAAACGGGCATGATAAAAAAGAAGCGGCGCTTATCGCTTACCGCACAGGGGGAAAAACCTTATTTATCAGCGGATTTGCGGTATTGATCGGATTTTCCGCCTTAGGATTTGCGAAGTTTGCGATTTTCCAATCCGCAGTAGGGGTAGCAGTCGGTGTGGGAATTTTAATGATCATCCTCTACACACTGCTGCCATTATTTATGGTGACGCTGGGTGAAAAATTATTCTGGCCTTCTAAGAAAGTGCTGTCACACAGTGATAACAAACTATGGGCGTTTCTCGGCAGACACTCCGTTGCGCGTCCGTTTCTGTTCATTGTCATCACGGTGGTGATTACGCTTCCGTTCATCTTGACCTATGATGACCAGATTTCATTCGACTCAACTGCGGAAATCAGCAGCGATTATAAATCTATAAAAGCTCTCGAGGCCATTAAGGATGGATTCGGGGAAGGAAAAGCGTTCCCGATCAATGTTGTCGTAAAAGGAGACAAAGATCTTACAACAGCTGATACAATCCCCTATCTAGGAAATATCAGCAAAGCGATCGAGAAAGTTGATCATGTTGACTCTGTTATGACCATTACGCAGCCGACTGGTGAAAAAATCAAAGATTTATATATTGATAACCAGCTAGGATCGGTATCAGACGGGCTGGATAAGACGGTAAAAGGGATTGCCGATGTCCAAAGCGGATTAACGGATATAGAAAACGGATTGAATCAAATGGCAGGGCAAACCGGCTCGGCCTCAAATGGAGGGTCTGGCGGTTCACTGGGCGATGCGGCAGATGGCTTGGGCAAAATCAATCAGCAGCTGCAGCTTGTGAGCAAACAGATTTCCCAAACCGGCAATACCGCACAGACCGTGCAGCAGCTTACGGCAATAAGCGGACAGCTTGGCCAGATTCAAACCGGCCTTGAACAAGCAAACCAACAGCTCTCAGGCCAGCAGGCACAAGCTGGAACCCTGACAGAAAGCCTGAAGAAGCTGTCCGAAGGCGTAAAAAGCGCAAATGAGGGCCTGACGAAAGTCTCTGACGGTATTACAGCTTCCAGTGATATGTTAGAGGACATGAGCAAAAGTTCAACTGTAAGAGATACAGGCATATTCATTCCTGGTCAAGTAATGAAGGACAAAGACTTTAAGAAGTCAATTGACCAGTATTCCTTTGCAGACGGCAAAGGTGTTCAATTAAGTGTCGTTCTGGATTCAAATCCGTACTCAGAACATGCTATTGCGACAATAAACCAAATCAAAAAAGCTGTCGCAAACGAAGTTGACGGCACTCCTTTGGAGGATGCACAGATCGTATACGGCGGGGTCACGAGTATGAACGCGGACTTAAAAGAGCTGTCCACAACGGACTTCTCCAGAACAATGGTGATTATGATTATAGGCCTGTTTATCGTGTTAACCATTTTGTTCCGCTCAATGATCATGCCGATTTATATGATCGCGTCATTGCTGCTGACGTACTATACGTCGATATCCATAACAGAATTAATTTTTGTAAACGGCTTAGGAAACGCGGGTGTCAGCTGGGCAGTGCCATTCTTCAGCTTTGTCATCTTGATCGCGTTAGGGGTAGATTATTCAATCTTCTTGCTGGATCGATTTAAGGAAGAGGTGCACCTTGGCATTGAGCAAGGTGTCGTCAGGTCAATGAGCAAAATGGGATCTGTCATTATTACAGCTGCCATTATATTGGCCGGTACGTTCGCGGCGATGATGCCTTCAGGTGTCAATACCCTGATGCAGGTGGCAAGTGTTATCATCATCGGGCTCTTGCTTTACGGCCTTGTCATTCTTCCGCTCTTCATCCCGGCAATCATTGCGACCTTTGGAGAAGGAAACTGGTGGCCGTTCGGCAGGAAGAAAGGAAAAGAGTAATCGAGAGAAGAGTGATGAATGGTCATCACTCTTTTTTCATGATCTAAACGACGAACTTCAGACGTGTTACCCAAAAAAGGTCAGACGATCAAACGGCGGCTGTACTTAAAAACAAAGAGCCCGGAAAACATTCCCGGGCTCTTTGTTTTATTTCCATTCTGCAATTGTATCAATCGGCAGACGGTAGGAAGCATAGCCTTCGTCTGCTGCTTTTCCGATAGAAAGTAGCATAACCGGTACATAACGTTCTTTATCTAATCCGAAGGTTTCCGCGATGTTTTCTTTATCGTATCCGCCGATCGGGTTTGTATCGTAGCCATGCGCGCGTGCAGTCAGCATCAGCTGCATGGAAACAAGACCTCCATCAATCAGGATCGTTTCACGGTTGACCTGTGCCGGAAGCTTTTCAAAATGTGCGGTCAGCGCGGCGATTTGTCTGTCTTTGACCTCCTGCGGCATGTAACCAAGTTCCACGGCTTTTGAATAGATTTCTTCTAAGTAGTCTGCATTGTTCATGTCTGCAAATACAGCGATGACAGCAGATGATGTTGTGACCTGTGTTTGGTTAAAGCTTGCAAGCGGTGCGAGCTTTTCTTTTCCTTCCGGGCTGTCAATGACAAGAAAACGCCATGGCTGCGCGTTAACAGAAGATGGCGCAGTTGTTGCTTCCTCTAAGATCTCTGTCATTTCTTCTTTGCTGATTTTTACTGCCGGATCATAGTTGCGGATAGAACGGCGGCCTTTCATAATTTCCATAAAATCGTTTGTTTTGATCATGTTGATACACTCCTCTTAAGCTTCGATATTATTTATATTGTTTCGCATGCGCGCCAGCACATCAATGAGCAGGCGGCGTTCTTCTGCGCTTACATTTGCGAGCATTTCCTTCATGAAACGCTCCTTTTCCTTCTTAGAAGACTCAATTCGCTCTCTTCCTTGGTCTGTTAACCGAACAAGGGTGATGCGGTTGTCCTCAGGCTTGCGCCGCCTTGATACCATGCCTTTAGCTTCCAGCTGTTTCAGGTGTCTGGTAACGGCTGCGCTATCGATATTTACTTTCTTTTGAAGGTCGCTTTGACTGATCTCATCTGCATGATAAAGCAATGTCAGCAATTCCAAACGAGATTGGCTGATGCCCGTGCATGCCTCGAACTTCACGCCAATCACCTTGTTCACGCCTTGCAGCTGATATAAAATCTCGGCTTCCTCTGAACAAAATGACGCCAAAACCCATCCCTTCTTTCCTGTCAAAACTATTAATTGATATATCAATGATTGACACGTCAATTAATATACAACGATTGATTTCATCTTGCAAGCCATTTGCACTCTAGAAAAACCTCCCAGCGTATAAAATTCGCTAGGCTAGAACTTAGCAAAAAAAGTTGGCCGCTTCTTCAGATGATGCTGGTCACGATGATTCCCTGCATCATTCCCATTTATAGGTGTTCGGAATATCACTTTGCCGAGCCCATGCTCAAGCGGCTTTCACAGGCTGAAAGTTATGATACAATATACAAATGTTTCACAGCTTCAATCCATAGTTGGAGCTGACATCCATTATATAAGGGACTAGGTTGAAGGGAAGGTTTGATAACATGCTGCACAATCCAACTGGAAAAGAACGCTTGGCACTAGCGTTTCTGCTCGGCATGCTTGCTATATTGGGCCCGCTTAATATAGATATGTATTTGCCAAGTTTTCCTGAAATCGCGGAAGATTTATCAGCAAGTGCTTCACT
The DNA here is from genome assembly GCF_001719225.1 of Bacillus sp. FJAT-14266. NCBI lineage: Bacteria > Bacillati > Bacillota > Bacilli > Caryophanales > Bacillaceae > Bacillus > Bacillus sp. FJAT-14266. The sequence continues at coordinate 3,674,155 of NZ_CP017072.1, read as the reverse complement.
TGTTCAGTTAAGTTTAACAGCCTGTCTGGTCGGACTTACGATCGGCCAGCTGATTGTCGGGCCGGTCAGCGATGCGCAGGGAAGACGAAAACCGCTATTAATCTGTATTTTTTTATTTGCGTTATCTTCTCTGTTTTGTGCACTGTCGCCCAATATAACAACTTTAGTGGCTGCGCGTTTTTTACAGGGCTTCACTGCTTCTGCAGGGCTTGTGCTGTCTCGCGCAATCGTCCGCGATGTGTTTACCGGAAGAGAGCTTTCTAAATTTTTCTCGCTGTTAATGGTCATTACCGCGGTGGCGCCAATGGTTGCGCCTATGACAGGCGGTGCCATTTTGCTTTTGCCGTTCGCAACGTGGCATACAATTTTTCACGTTCTCATGATCATCGGATTTTTACTAGTTCTTCTGATTGCATTGAGGTTAAAAGAAACGCTTCCGCCGGAAAAACGGATTCCAAGCTCAATCGGAACATCCGTCAAAACGATGGGCAGCCTGCTGAAGGATCGGTCCTTTATGGGGTACGCGTTAACTGTCGGATTTATTCACGGGGGAAGCTTTGCATATGTGTCTGGTACGCCTTTTGTATACCAGGATATCTACGGGGTGTCTCCGCAGGTATTTAGTATTCTTTTTGGCATTAACGGGCTGGCGATTATATCGGGCAGCTTTATCATCGGGCGCTTTGGCGGAATCATTCATGAAAAAAGCCTGCTTCGTATAGCGGTCATTACGGCTGTGATTGCGACGGCTGTGCTATTAACCATGACCATGATTCACGGTCCTCTTGCTACATTAGTCATATCCATTTTCATTTACATGATTACGATCGGCATGGTTCTGACCAGCACGTTTACCTTGGCCATGGAAAAGCAGGGGCACCGCGCCGGAAGTGCAAGTGCGCTGCTTGGGATGCTCCCGCTGCTCCTCGGTTCAATCGTGTCACCGCTTGTAGGCATTAATGAGACAACAGCCGTTCCGATGGGAGCCATCATGTTTGTAACAGCTGTCATCGGCTCACTGGCGTTTTTTGGATTAACGAAAGAACGAGTAGGGCAGAATTCATAAAAAAACCTGACATGACGTCAGGTTTTTTGTTTTATTTAGAATAACAACAGCAGGCCTGCAATCGCCGGAGTCAAAAAGATGGCTGATTTCAAAACCACCTTTGGCATGAGGTTGGTGAATTTCGCGCCTACATAGGCACCGCACATTGTCCCGACCAGAACTTTGACAAGCAAAACGTAATCAACAAAACCTTCTGTGATATACCCGATGCCTCCACCTACAGCCAGAGGGATGATCACAAGCATCGTCGTTCCGACAGAATGGCGAATGGACAGATTCAGCATAATCATTAAACCAATTTGAATAAAAGGTGCCGACCCAATGCCGAATGTGCCGGAAAGAACGCCGGCTGCAATTCCTAAGATGACCGCTCTCGTATACGTTGAAAGAGTGCTTTGATTCACTTGAGCCTTCTCTTTTAAAATAAATAATCTGATTAAAATGAGAATTGCTGATAAAAATAACATTCCAGCCGTCAAATAATGAAGCAAATCAGCCGGAATAAAAGAAGTCAGCTTGGCGCCGAAAAATGAGCCAACCGCAGCAAAGCCTCCGACTATTAAGCCGATTTTCATTTGAATGTTACCCTCGCGATAGTGGCTGTATGCCCCTGATAAGCTTGTAAAAGCCATGCCGGCAAGCGAAGTGCCTAAAGCCGTATGAATCGGGATATGGAAAAGAAGCGTTAAAAGGGCAATGACAAAGCCGGCTCCACCGGCGCCAATAAAGCCTAAAATAATTCCTAGAAGAAACATAACAAGAATAATGAGCATATTTTTTCCTCCATTGAAAAGATGTAAAAATGTAATCGTGCGCTATTCTGGCGGAGGTATGGTGTCCTATTGACGAAGAAAAACACGCCGTTTTTTCAGTTGCCAGTAGTCCGTCGACCGTCGTTCAGCAAACATATCGTACCTCAAATTCAGGGATCTGACAAGGCAGTTTGTTGCTTCCCATTACCATCTGTTATATGATTTTGATGAAGAAAAGCCCTTGAATATATTCAAAAGAGGTATTATATATGGACGATTTTAAATTAGATAAGCCGACTCCCTACTACCTGCAATTTTATAACCAGCTAAAAAAAATGATCTTCAACGGGACTTTTAAGCCTGGGGAACGGATAAACGAAACACAGCTGGCGAAAAGCTTTGGCGTCAGCCGCTCTCCGATAAGGGAAGCCATGCGATTGCTTGAGAAAGATGGTTTGTTAAAAGCGGATGACCGAAATGGGTTTTCGATCACGTCGTTAACGGCAAAAGATGTAGATGAGATTTATAAAATCAGAATTCCGCTGGAGCAGCTGGCAGTCGAATTAGTCATAGACGAAGCGGACGAAGAAGAGCTGACCATACTCGAAAAACAGCTTGAAGAAACAGAGAAAGCCATTCGCAACGGCACGAAAGATACGGAAATCATTCGTTTAAATCAAAAATTTCATGAGTTGCTGGTTGATTTCAGCCATAACAGACATTTGAAAAATTTGCTTGAGCATGTAAATGACCTGATTCATTTTTGCAGAATTCTTAATTATACCGGCGACCACCGTGCAGAAACGATACTGCGTGAGCACCGCAGGATATTTGAAGAAGTGAAAAAGAAAAACAAAGAAGCAGCCAAACAGCATGTGCTGGCTCATTTCAATCATGACTGTGAGCATTTGAAGCATGTGCTTGAAGAAGGAAAAGAGAATTGATTTGTATGATCCGGTACCAAGGGGGAGCAGAACCCTTGGTATTTTTTTATGTATTCACCACATATCTAAGAGGCCCCGTTAATAAGATTTTATGATGGATTGACTAACGAATAATGGGGGTTAAACATGTTTATCCATATCGTCGGGCCTGGTGATTCTTTGTTTTCCATAGGCAGAAGATACGGTGCTTCTGTTGATCAAATACGGGGTGTGAATGGTTTAGATGAGACAAATATCGTGCCGGGGCAGGCTCTGCTTATCCCTCTTTATGTATATACGGTTCAGCCGGGAGACACGCTGACCGCCATTGCGGCAAAAGCATTTGTTCCCTTAGAGCGGCTGCGGGCCGCAAACCCGGGCATCAGCCCAAATGCTTTACAAGCGGGAGCAAAAATAACGATTCCTTCGATCTCAAATTACATTGCGGGAACATTGAGTTTTTATGTGCTCCGTAACCCAGACCTCGATCGGGAATTAATCAATGATTATGCGCCATACTCGTCTTCGATTTCGATTTTCGAATACCATATTGCACCGAACGGCGACATTGCAAACCAATTGAATGATGCGGCCGCTATTGAGACAACTTGGCAAAGGCGAGTCACGCCGCTGGCAACAATAACGAACCTTACATCAGGAGGCTTCAGTACGGAGATTGTTCACCAAGTACTGAACAATCCAACAGCGAGAACCAATCTGGTCAACAACATTTATAACTTAGTTTCCACAAGGGGATATGGGGGTGTCACAATCGATTTTGAGCAGGTGAGCGCCGCGGATCGCGATCTTTTCACTGGGTTTTTACGCCAGCTGAGAGATCGACTTCAGGCGGGAGGGTATGTGCTGACGATAGCTGTTCCTGCAAAAACAAGTGATAATATTCCATGGCTGAGAGGCTACGATTACGGGGGATAGGAGCGGTTGTCAATTATATGTTTATCATGGCTTATGATTGGCATCATGCCGGAAGTGAGCCGGGTCCTGTAGCGCCGATTACTGAAATAAGGAGAACCATTGAGTTTACGATTGCGCAGGTGCCGAGCAGAAAAATCATTATCGGAGTCCCGCTCTACGGGTACGACTGGATCATCCCGTACCAGCCGGGCACAGTTGCTTCAGCGATTTCAAATCAAAACGCAATCGAAAGAGCGATGAGGTACCAAGCCCCGATACAATATTCAGCCGAATATCAATCACCGTTTTTCCGGTACAGTGATCAGCAGGGGCGGACGCATGAGGTATGGTTTGAGGATGTCAGGAGCATGAGCCGGAAGATGCAGATCGTCCGCGAATACAGATTGCAGGCTATTGGCGCTTGGCAGTTAACGCTGGGCTTTACACCGGGCCCATGGCTTCTGCGGAAATTTTTTACGATCAGAAAAGTGTAAAAAAAAGACACCAGAGCTGGGGTGTCTTTTTTTTGATTAAGTCCAGAGCAGCAGAATAGTTCATTCATTTGTACCTTGCATGGGTTGTGTTCCCATTTTACGATTAGTAGTAGTCTGATTAAACAAAGAGTCAGAATACGATTTGAGAGGGAGTTGTCTACATGAAGACAGTATTGATTTTGAATTTTCCTGCGGAAGGCCATGTGAATCCTACCTTAGGCATTACAAAAGCGTTTTCCGATAAGGGATATGATGTCCATTATATATCCACTGAAAAATATAAAAAACGATTAGAAGCAGCGGGAGCAACGGTCCATCTTCACCGGGATCTGCTGCGAACGACACCTATTCATGTCGGTTCGCCCAATGGCATTCTTGATTTCGTGAAAATCCATATCAAAACGTCATTGGACATTTTACAGATTGTCAAAGACTTATCTAAGAGCATTCAATTTGATTTTGTTTATTATGATAAATTCGGCGCGGGGGAATTGGTGAGGGATTACTTAGATATTCCAGGGATCTCTTCATCGGCGTCTTTCTTGTTTGGCGAGGAGCACCTGAAAATCCTGCCGCTGCATCCGGAGTCTGGAGCGCCGCTTGAATTGGATCAAGAGTGCGAAGATCTTTTGGCAAAAATGAAAGAAACGTACGGTGTTGCCCCGAAAAACCTGGTTCAATTCATGAACAATAAAGGGGAATTGAACGTAGTGTATACAAGCCGTTATTTTCAGCCAGAAAGTGATCGTTTCGGGGATGAATGTCTGTTTATCGGGCCGAGCTTTCCAAAGAGAGCGGAAAAAACAGATTTCCCGATTGAACAGCTAAAAGATGAGAAGGTCATTTATATTTCAATGGGAACTGTACTGGATCATACAGAGGATTTCTTCAACCTTTGTATTGATGCATTTTCAGGCTTTAACGGAAAAGTCGTCATCGCTGCCGGAGAAAAAGCGGACCTGACCAAATTAAAGCAGGCGCCGGAAAACTTTATCATTGCTCCGTATGTCCCTCAGCTGGAAGTGCTGGAGCAATCGGATGTTTTCATTACACACGGCGGAATGAACAGCGTAAACGAAGGCATTCATTTCAGCGTGCCACTGGTTGTCATGCCTCATGACAAGGATCAGCCGATGGTGGCGCAGCGTCTCTCTGAACTCCATGCAGGCTATGTCATCTCTAAAGATGAAGTCAATGCCCAAATATTAAAACAAGCCGTAGATGAGGTTTTGCGCAACGATCAGTATACGGCAGGCATTAAAAAAATCAATCAAAGCTTCAAAGAATGTATGGACATGGAAGAAGTGATGGAGCGGATTGATGAGTTGATTCGCCAAAAAAACAAATAAGAAAAAGAACTCCCGTACCTTGTACGGGAGTTCTTGATTTAAAACTTGATTTTGATTTTTTGAGCATCGCTGATTTTCTTATGGTTATGGTCAAAGACGTCACTTGTCGTGATTTCGATCCACTTGATCTTTTTTGTTTTCTTCTCAGCATCCGCGGCCTTATCATGAGCATGGCCGCTTGATGCGTTCACAATAAAGCCGAGATTTCCGGACTTTTCGGCGCCGCCTTCCAATTCGCCGTTTAACTCTTCAAGATAAATATCTTTGTTCCAATCAAAGGTTTCACCCGAATTTGTTTTCATCAATGCAATCGGCGCAACATTTACTTTTTTTGTAGAGGTGTTCTTGATATCAACGAAAACCTTAACGAAATCAAACTCTTCATCATGTGTTAACTCATGAAAGTAATCAATCATGCTGTAGTCCGGGCGCAAGTGGATCAGCTTCATTTCTTTTACTGTTAACTCCACGTCGCCAATCTTATAGGTTTTGTTCACTTGTTTGATATCTTTTAAGACAGCTTTTCCTTTATCATCTGAAAACGTTTGGCCGACCTTAAGCAATGACCGGTCATCAGTTACCTGGGAATTAGGCTGATAATTATCTGTGCTGTCCTTCTGGGATGAAGTGCTTTGCGGCTCAGCTTTTACTGTTTTCTCCCCGCTTGCATGCTGTTTTTCAGTACTGGCGTTTGATGAGCAGCCCGCAAGCATGATAGCAAAAACGAAAATTGAAAGAATTCTTCTCATGATGATTCCTCCATTAAAAAGAGATCCCGTTACTTCATACAAGCAACGGGACACCTTGTATTCTTTTATTTATCGTTAATCTTAATGTTGTATTGTAAAGCCTTGAAGACATTTTTGGCGATTTCTGTATTGTCGATTTGGCCGGCAAATGTCTCACTAGACGGACCGTATGCATAGACGGGCACATCTTCACCGGTATGTCCGCCTGTTGTCCATCCAGTGTGAGAGCGTTTATTAAAAATGTTCTCGATTGCGTTATCGATATCCAGCACTTCCTTCGATTTTGCCGCTTCTTCGACAGATTGAATTTCGGCTTTTGTTAAAGCCAATTTCTTTTGATCGATATATGTTTTCAACGTTTTTTCAACATCCGCGCCGTCAGCGATCTTTTCTGCCATAAAGTCAGGTGTGCGCTTTGCGGCTTTAATGGGTTCACTGAACCAATTGTAGATGCCGTCCGCACCGATGGAATATCCGCCGGTTGAGTGGTCAGCCGTTGCCACAACCAATGTGTGCTTGTCTTTTTTGGCGAAATCAATAGCCGCCTTATAAGCTTGTTCGAAGTCTTCCATCTCGCTCATGGCGCCGACGATATCATTGTCATGGCCCGCCCAGTCAATTTGGCTGCCTTCCACCATGAGGAAGAATCCGTCTTTATCCTTGTTTAATTTTTTAATGGCTGTGTTTGTCATATCTTTAAGTGATGGGATATCCTTCGTCCGGTCAATCTTTTTAGGCAGGCCGCCGTCAGCGAATAGGCCGAGAACTTGGCTGTCTTTGTTTTTCAGCATGTCCTTGCGGTTATCCACGTAGCTGTATCCCGCTTTTTTGAATTCCTTGATCAAATTACGGTCCTTACGGTCAAAATTGCTCTTTCCTCCGCCTAAAAGGACATCAATTTTGTGCTTGCCGTTGACCATCTCATCAAAATAATCATCCGCAATTGAGTTCATATTTTTTCGGCTATGGTCGTGTGAACCGAAAGAGGCCGGAGTGGCGTGTGTAATTTCTGAAGTGGCCACAAGTCCTGTTGCTTTTCCTTTTTCTTTCGCAGCTTCAAGCACCGTTTTGGCTTCTGATCCGTCGTTATCAACGGCTATGGCATTATTGTATGTTTTAATTCCCGCAGACATAGCTGTTGCCGCCGCTGCAGAATCCGTTACATTTTGTTCAGGATCATCGGGGTAAGTTGTTTGCTGGCCGACAAGGTACTGATCAAAAGCCGTAGGCTCCACAACTTTTGTCTTTTTATTATCCTTTAAGTATCGATAAGCAGACGTATAAGACACACCCATACCATCACCAATCAGAACAATAACATTTTTAATTTCGTCTTGGTTCCCCTTTTTCTTTTCCTGGGCGCTGGCTTCAGGCACACTGCCGCTGGCTAAGCTGCTGAACGCAATTGATGATAAAACCGCGATAGGCAGTAATTTCTTCGGGAATTTTTTCAACTGGATAACCTCCTAAATATAGATGAATCTCAATGACAACCCAATTATATTTTTAAACTGTTAAGCTAGTATTAATCGATTTTAAAGATTGGATTTACAAGAATAATGAACTGCTATCAAAAGAAGGAAAGAGTGATAGTACTAAAGAAATAAATTGGAGGAATAGATACTGGCCGTGGATAGGCGGACTGAAATCTGCTATAGTCGCATAGAAGCAACCCGCTTACATCTTGAACAATTTTAAGTATTATGTTGGAAAGAGGTATTGTGTAAGCACATGTCTGAGCAGTTCATATGGAGTGGCATCATTTTATTTTAGGAGGGAACAACATGGACGTTTTTTCTGAGTATTTAGCGGGGATTGATGACCCGTTCCACCGAGAAAGAACGGAAGAGGTGTTAACTTGGATAAAAAATAAATATCCAAATTTACATACAGAAATAAAATGGAACCAACCGATGTTTACGGATCACGGTACATTTATTATTGGCTTTAGTGTTTCTAAAAAGCATTTAGCTGTCGCTCCTGAAAAAGTAACGATAGCGCACGTAGAGGATGATATTGTGAAGGCCGGATATGATTACACCGAGCAGCTGATACGTATCCCTTGGAACGGTCCAGTTGATTACACGCTACTTGAGAAAATGATTGCGTTTAATATTCTGGACAAGGCGGAATGCTCCACTTTTTGGCGGAAATGAAAAAAGTAGAAAAGGCATAACATATGAGCTGTATAAAATATGCTATTCCTTTTCATTTGTCTATTTTTCGTTTTGATCATCTATTGCTGCTTTTCTTCAAACAAGGTCATTTCATTGAGCGTAAGCTGGCTCGCAGAATAATGATTACCTTGTTTCCATTTCACTTCAATCGTAATATCATGGCCTTCAAGCTCATGTTCATCTAACCGCTCTAAAAAAGAAACGGACTTTTCCTTTGCGCTTCCATCACGATAAGTGCCTCCAGCATAATCATGCATCGGGATTTCCGTGTCAGAACTCAGCAGAATTTCATCATCCTTTTTTACAATCAGTGATTCCAAATAAGTGTTGTCTGTTTCATGTGGTTCACCGATCCAATAAAGTTCGCCGCTGTATTCATTCGGTGCATCTTCATTTTTTTTTGAAAACAGCTTCCCAATTCTGGTCTTTGCTTTCTCCCTGCCAATTCGGATACTCCAAACGAACATGATGAATCAGGTGATAGGAAAAAAAGATCAAGCAGAGAGCGATTAATAGGAATGCCGTGAAAATGAGAGGGTATTTATAATGACTGGACATAAAAGACTCCTATTCGTTTAATCAATTACCTTCGAAAATAGAATTTCATCCCGAATCAAAATGCCGTTTTCAGCCACCTCGGGAATCTCCGGCTTGAGTCGGCGCGCTTTTTCAACTGCGTTCGGAAACACTTCGGCGAATTGATAGCTTCTCTTTTGATAAAACGCCATCGCATGTACATTATCATTCGTTGTGATAAGCTTTATTCGTTGACAATGTGCATGTTTAGCCGTCTCTTCAACCTGCTGAAGTAAAGCTGTGCCGATTCCTTTATTTTCAATCATACTATCTAATGAAATAATTTCACAATCTTTCCCATCTATTGTGTATGTAATACAGCCAATGATTTCGCCGCTTTCATTTACTGCGGCAAATCCATCTAATTCATCACACCGAAAAATGCCGCTGGAGATCGCCATCTCGGGTGTACCCCAATGCTTGGCAAAAAAATCGGTCAACATCTGTTTCGCTATCTCATTGTTTGGGATGATGATCATCATAACACTCCTCTATTGAAAGATTGCATATGTACTATCAATATTAAACAATATATAACAAAAAAAATAGATGTTGAGGTGACGGCATGGAAATCAGCGATGTCATTTACGGGCAGCACCATATAGACAGAGTGCTGGAAGAGCTTATCAAAAGCGCTCCTGTGCAAAGATTAAAAGGAATCTATCAAGGCGGAGCAAGCCTTTTAGTCAATCGAAAGTGGAATGTGACCCGGTATGAGCACTCCATCGGCGTAATGCTCCTCATCAAAAAGCTCGGAGGAACGATAGAAGAACAGATTGCAGGTCTGCTCCACGACGTATCACACACAGCTTTTTCTCATGTGGTCGACGTTGTCTTTGAAAATCAAGCAGAAGACTATCATGAAAACATCTTTCAACAAGTCATTGTTCACTCTGAAATCCCGGACATTTTACAAAAACACGGCTATCATACTGAAGAACTTTTATCTGACGATTCAAGGTGGACATTGCTCGAACAGCCCGCACCGGAGCTGTGTGCTGATCGGACAGACTATACGCTGCGTGATATGTACCGATATGGACACATTAACCTGCACGAAGCGCAAACCTTTTTGGATCATCTTATTGTGAGAAACGGAAGGATGTTTCCTGATAGTATTGAAGCTGCCGAATGGTTTGTCAGTGTGTACTACAAGGAAGTGATTGATTTCTTTTTGAATCCCATGAATGTATATGGATATGAGTATTTAGCGCGAGCATTGAAGGCAGCGCTGCGGCATGATGTCATATCCGCAGAGGATCTGCTGAAAACGGACCAAGAGGTACTGAACATCCTGCGTGCATCAAAAAATGAAGAAGTTCTGAGCTTGCTTACATCTATTCATCCCGGCATACAAGTAATAGAAGATGACATCCAGTACGATTTCCATCAAAAGAAGAAAATGCGCCTAATCGATCCATCCATTTTTCTTGATGGCGAATGGATCAAATCCTCAGATGCTTCTGAAAAGGTGAGGAAAATGGGTGAGGCCGCTTATCAAAAAGCAAAAAAAGGTGTGTATATAAAAGTCTTAAATCAATAAATGCCGCCTGACAGCGGCCTTTTTTCATGTTTGGCTTTGCAAACAAAGGGGAATAGGACAAACTGCGGGAACGCATTATGAGAATATCAGCGTATTTACATACCGTTCGGGGGTATAGTATTATCGAGAGGGCATGTTTTCATTGTCTGCGGGCAAAAGTTACAGGAAAAAAATGAAGCAAAGGAGAATGAACATGAAAATCTCTAAAAATGCACTGGGAATTCTGATGTTATCTCTAGTTTTTGTTTTATCAGCATGCGGCAATAACAACAGTACGAAAGAAAGCACACATGACAATCATTCAGACTCCTCATCACATGAAGAGATGGACCATTCCGGATCAGCTGACGTTCCAGAGGGATTACAGGAATCTAAAAATCCGAAATACAAAGTAGGCAGCCAAGTAATCATCAATACTTCTCATATGAAAGGCATGAAAGGTGCCGAAGCTACGGTAACAGGCGCCTATGATACAACGGCGTATGTGGTTTCTTATACTCCGACTAATGGGGGACAGCGTGTGGATCATCATAAATGGGTGATCCAAGAAGAAATCAAAGATGCCGGAGATAAAACGTTACAACCCGGAGATCAGGTGATTTTAGAGGCTTCTCATATGAAAGGCATGAAAGGAGCAACAGCCGAGATCGATTCCGCGGAAAAAACAACTGTATACATGGTTGACTATACATCGACAACAAGCGGCGAAAAAGTGAAAAACCACAAATGGGTCACCGAAGATGAGCTATCAGCTAAATAATAAAAAATCCTCCTTTTACAAGGAGGATTTTTTTGCTGTTTGAACAGGTCTTGTTAAAGAAATGAAAGCAAACAGGACAGCGATGATCACAATTGACCCGCCGCACCATGCTGTTGACACTACAGTACCCGTCTGATCCAAAACAACACCGCCAATGGCTGAGCCAAGGGCAATTCCGACTTGGAGGGCCGATGTGTTAAAGCTTTGCTGAATGTCAGACGAATCAGGTGCAATTTCAATTAAATAGCTTTGCTGAGCCGGGGCGAGGCTCCAGCTCAGAAGACCCCAAATCACCATGACAGGCAAAAAGAAAATCATAGACGATGTAGACAGCGGCAGTAAGAACATAATGATGGCAAAGGAACCGGTCACCAGCAAAATGCTCTTAAAGGAACCAAGCCGGTCAGATAGCGCTCCTCCGAAAGGGCCTCCGCATACAGCAGATATCCCGAACAGGAAATAACAAATGCTGACCCAGAAAGAGCTCAGGTGAAGAGTCTCTTCTAAAAACGGTGCAAAGTAAGCGTAAAGCGTGTAGTGGCCAGCTAATGTAAACATCGTGACGAGGTGTGAACTCGCGATTTTCAGATTACCGATCGTCTTGAGCTGTTCCCGGAAAGGAATCATTTTCTCCGCCGGTATTCTTTCAAAGAAGATTGAAATAATCAGCATGGAGATCAGCGCCAACAGGCCGATGCCAAGGAACAAAATCCGCCACCCGAAGGAATCGCTGATTAAGATTCCGAGCGGCACGCCTAATGCGATAGCAGAGCTGAAACCCATAAAAATAATTCCGATTGCGCGGGCTCTGTATTCAGGCGCTACAATTTTCGGGGCAATCGTTAAAGAAAGTACAACAATCAGCCCTGTACTCATCGCCGCCAATACCCTAGATACCATCAATGTTGCGAAATTAGGGCTGAAGTAGGCGACAAGATTGCTAAGGAAGAAAACAAATAAAGCAATTAAATATAAGCGCTTCCGCTCAATCTTCGCAGTCAATGCCAAAAGCAGCGGCCCAGATACTGCATATCCCAGCGCAAACACACTGATCAGCTGTCCGGCTGAAACAATGGAAATGTCTAAATCATTTGCGATCTGAGGAAGAATTCCCCCCACAATTAACTCAACCAATCCGACTGCAATCGTAGAAGCTGCAAGCAGGAAAACTTTGAAATTCATAACAAACTCCTTTACTTAAATGTTTTGATAAATAAAAAAAATCCTGATTACAAAAAATGTCATAAACAAATTTTGTAATCAGGATTTTACGGTTCCTGGTAGACACCCTCAAACCATATTATTGAGGTTATACAAGTGATAATAGCTATTTAATTGATTCGTTTCCGTTGATGAGTGTACCACATTATGAATGAATCTTCCATAGAAAAATTTACAAAACGGTGAACCGGACAAAAATATGATTATATTTATTTTATAAAAGTATAGACATTTAAAATTAAATGACTATAATAATAAATGTAAGCGTTTTAATAACAGGGGGGATAGCAGTTGAAAAAAATATTACTCGCGTGCAGTTCAGGAATGTCTACCAGTTTATTGGTGACAAAAATGAAGGAATACGCACAGTCTATCGGTGAGGAAGCGGAGATTTGGGCTGTTGGCCAAGATAAGGCAAAAGAAGACATGAGAAAAGCGGATGCCGTTTTGATCGGTCCGCAAATGAGCTTTCTGAAAAGCGAGCTCCAAAAAGAAGCAGATCAATACAACATTCAAGTTGAAGTCATTGACATGATGGCCTACGGAATGGCAGATGGGAAAAAAGCGTATGAGCAGGCATTGTCCTTAATGGTGAATCAATAATGGAACAGATGAAAATCACGAATTTAACAGACGAGCAAATCAGTTTTCAGCTAATCCTGCACAGCGGAAATGCCCGCAGCTGCATCATACAATCACTGCGCGCCTACAAAGAAGGGAACAAGGACGAGGCTGATGCCCTCATTGCCAAGGCTGAGCAGGATTTATCCGCGGCCCATGACATTCACTTTCAAATGATACAGAAGGAATCCGGCGGAGAAGCAACAGCTTTTTCATTGCTGCTTATGCATGCAGAGGATCATCTGATGTCAACATTATCCATGAAAGAATTAGTGAAAGAGATGCTTGATCTCTTTAAAACCAAGAATCTATAAATAATCGGGGTGGATAGGGTGTTCGAGAAAATCAGCCAATTCCTTGTTCCAATTGCAGGGAGGTTAAACAATAACCGCTATTTGCAAGTGTTGCGTGATGCATTTATGCTGGCTTTCCCGCTGACGATATTCGGGTCCATTTTTGTTGTGTTAACGAATTTGCCGTTTCTAAACAAAATCATGAACGCCTCAATGCTTACGTCGTTTCAGTCTCATTTCGGCATTGCCTCCACGGCGACAATGGGCATTATGTCTGTCTTTGTTGTGTTCGGGATAGGCTATTACCTGTCAAAAAGCTATCAGGTCGAAGCTGTATTTGGCGGAGCGATCGCTTTGGTTTCCTTTTTGCTCTTAACGCCATTTATCATTCAGCCAGAAACAGGAGATGCCATTACAGGGGTTATCCCGGTCGATCGTCTCGGTGCAAAAGGGATGTTTCTTGGGATGATTACGGCATTTCTTTCTGGTGAAATTTACAGAAGAATCGTTCAAAAAAACCTGACAATCAAAATGCCAGCCGGCGTTCCGCCTGCTGTAGCAAAATCATTTGCCGCACTTATTCCGGCTTTTATCACATTGACCGTATTTTTGTTGATTAACGTAATGGTGACTCTGTTTTTTAAAACAAATATGCACGACGTTATTTATCACGCGATTCAGGCTCCGCTTGTCGGACTTGGAAGCGGTATCATTCCAACGCTGATTGCCGTGTTTTTCATACAAATTCTTTGGTTTTTCGGACTGCATGGACAGATCATTATCAACTCCGTGATGGACCCGATTTGGAATACACTGCAGGTAGAAAACCTTTCTGCTTACACGGCGGGAAAAGAAATCCCTCATATTATTTCAAAACCGTTTATGGAGATTTATACAGTAGGGATGGGCGGAACCGGGATGACGCTTGCGATTGTGTTTACCATTCTCATATTCATGAAAAGCAGGCAGATGAAGCAAGTATCAAAACTTGGCCTCGCTCCCGGTATTTTTAACGTAAACGAACCGATTATCTTCGGGCTTCCGATTGTCATGAATCCGATCATTATTGTGCCTTGGGTGCTGGCACCGATGGTTGTTACGCTCGTCACCTATCTGGCTATGTCAGCCGGGCTCGTTCCGCCTCCGACTGGTGTGACAGTGCCGTGGACGGTTCCATTGTTCATTAATGGCATCATGGCGACGAACTCAATCATGGGGGGCGTGATGCAGCTTATCAATCTGCTGATTGTCTTCGTGATCTGGTTTCCGTTCCTAAAAGCAATGGATAAATTAAATCTGGCAAAAGAAAAAGAACAGGCTGTGCAGGAGACAGCTGCTCAGCAAAATGATAACAGCATAAAAATGTGACATAAGGGGAGAGAGACTTGGCACAAACAGAACAATATCGTTTTCCAAAGGATTTTTGGTGGGGATCATCGGCTTCAGCAACACAAACGGAGGGTGCCGCCGACAGAGACGGAAAAGGCCAGAATATATGGGATTATTGGTTTGAAAAAGAACCGCATCGTTTTTTTGATCATGTCGGCCCCGCAGACACATCCCAATTTTACGACAACTATAAAGAAGATATCAGGCTGATGAAGGAGCTTGGCCACAACTCGTTCCGGATGTCGATTTCCTGGTCACGTTTAATACCAAACGGAACGGGCGAGATCAACGATAAAGCCGCAAATTTCTATAACAATGTCATTGATGAGTTAATCGCTAACGGAATTGAACCTTTTGTCAATTTGTTTCATTTCGATATGCCGATGGCGCTTCAAAAAATCGGCGGCTGGGTCAACAGAGAGACGGTTGACGCGTATGAAAACTATGCAAGAACTTGCTTCCGTTTGTTTGGCGGCCGGGTGAAAAAATGGTTCACGCATAATGAACCAATCGTTCCCGTAGAAGGCGGATACCTATATGATTTTCATTATCCAAACAAGGTAGACTTTAAAGAGGCCGTCCAGGTTGGATTTCATACGATGCTGTCAAGTGCCCGCGCCATTCAGGCTTACAGGGAGATGGAGCAGGACGGAAAAATCGGAATCATTTTAAATTTGACCCCATCATACCCGAGAAGCAGCCATCCGGCGGATGTAAAAGCCGGGGAAATCGCAGACGCGTTTTTTAACAGATCCTTTTTAGACCCATCTGTCAAAGGCGAATTTCCAAAAGAGCTGGTTGACATTTTGAAGCATGAAGGCTTTATGCCTGATTACAACGCTGAAGATCTTGACATCATCAAAAAGAACACGGTTGACCTGTTGGGAGTGAATTATTACCAGCCGAGACGTGTGAAAGCGAAAGAACATCTTCCGAATCCCGACGCTCCTTTTTTGCCTGACAGGTATTTTGATCCCTACGTCATGCCGGGCCGCAAAATGAATCCGCATCGCGGCTGGGAGATCTATGAAAAAGGCGTTTATGATATTTTGATCAATTTAAAAGAAAACTACGGAAACATCGAGTGTTTTATCTCTGAAAACGGCATGGGGGTTGAAGGTGAAGAGCGCTTCAGAGATGAACAAGGCATCATTCAAGATGATTACCGGATTGAATTTATAAAAGAGCACCTCAAATGGATTCACCGCGCCATACAGGAAGGCTCGAACGTAAAAGGCTATCACTTATGGACGTTCATGGACAACTGGTCTTGGACAAATGCCTATAAAAACCGATACGGATTTGTATCAGTCAATCTTGAGAAAGACGGAGAAAGAACCGTCAAAAAGAGCGGAAATTGGTTCAAAAAGGTTGCTGAGCAAAGCGGTTTCTAGATTTTCCTAAAGGTCAAGATCTTCCGGCAATCATCATAACGAATAGAGATGACGAAAATCCGCAACATTGATGAAATAGGGAAAAGAACTTATGATATCCGTAAAAGCTTATGTGATATCAGACTCTAACAGCTGCCGGAGGATACCAATGAATAAATACGAAATCATTGCAAATGAAATGAGAAATAGAATTAAAAATAACGTATATCCGATCGATCAGCCCATTCCTGATGAAGTATCTCTTGCAAAAGAATTTAACTCAAGCCGCATGACGATGAAGAGAGCCTTGGATAATTTAGTTGCCGAGGGTCTGCTGTTTAGAAAACGAGGCCATGGCACGTTTATTATTCAATCTGCAATACAGGATGACCATGTCCATGTAGTCAGCAATGAGATTCTCGGATTGACCAACTTGCTGAAAGATAAAAAAATCCAAAGCAAGGTCATTCAGTTTGAAGTGCAATTTCCCACTGAGGAAGTGGCCGCCCATTTGTCTATTGATCAAAAAACACCGGTTTATTATGTCGTTCGGCTGCGAATTGTAGAAGGTGAACCCTATGTATTGGAAAAAACATATATGCCGACTCATTTAATACCGGGCATTAATGACGATGTCCTTCATGATTCGATCTACAATCATATTACAAATGTGCTGCAGCTCAAAATCGCCGGAACGCATCGGAAAATCAGAGCATGCAAATCTGATCATATTGACCAGCAGCATCTGGGCTGCAAACAGGATGATCCAATTCTGGAAGTGGAACATGTGGGCTTCTTAGATACCGGGATTCCATTTGAATATTCCTTTTCACGTCATCGGCATGACAAGTTTGTTGTGACTTCTGTAAACATACGGCGCTGATTGCGGAGACAACAAGGAGGCCATCTGCATGCTTGGCGGTATTGAAGCAGGCGGCACAAAGTTTGTTTGTGCTGTCGGTAGAGAAGATGGAACGATCATTGACAGGATAGAATTCCCCACAAAGATGCCGGATGAAACGATAGAGAAAGTGATTCAATATTTTCGCCAATTTTCATTACAGGCAATCGGCATCGGCTCCTTTGGTCCTGTTGATAACGATAAAACGAGTCAAACATACGGTACCATTATGGCCACGCCGAAAGCGGGCTGGAGACACTACCCCTTTTTGCAAACTGTTAAGAACGAAATGAAAATCCCAGTCGGATTTAGTACAGATGTCAACGCTGCGGCGCTGGGTGAATTCCTTTTCGGTGAAGCGAAGGGTCTCGACAGCTGCCTGTATATAACGATTGGTACTGGCATCGGTGCGGGCGCAATTGTAGGGGGCAGGCTCCTTCAGGGGCTGTCGCACCCAGAGATGGGCCATATTTATATCCGGAGGCACCCGGATGACGCATACCAAGGGAAGTGTCCTTATCATGGAGATTGCTTTGAAGGCTTGGCTTCCGGTCCCGCCATTGAAGCGCGCTGGGGAAAAAAAGCCGCGGATTTATCAGATATAGCACAAGTCTGGGAACTGGAAGGGTACTATATTGCCCAAGCACTGGCTCAGTATATTTTGATCCTTGCACCTAAAAAAATCATTCTTGGCGGCGGCGTCATGCAACAGAAACAAGTGTTTTCTTATATCTATCAATATGTACCGAAAATCATGAACAACTACTTAGATTTTTCTGAATTGTCAGATGATATAAGTGATTATATTGTACCTCCACTTTTAGGCTCTAACGCCGGAATCATCGGCACGCTAGTTTTGGCGCACCAGGCCTTACAAGCAGAGGCAGCATCCGGGGAGGTGCGATCATGACGCATCCTTTATTTTTAGAGCCTGTCTTTAAAGAAAGACTATGGGGAGGGACGAAGCTTCGTGACGCTTTTGGCTACGCAATACCCTCACAAAAAACAGGTGAGTGCTGGGCCGTTTCTGCACATGCCCATGGCTCGTCGTCTGTAAAAAATGGCCCGCTGGCAGGAAAGACACTAGATCAAGTATGGCAAGATCATCCGGAGATTTTCGGTTTTCCAGATAGGAAGGTGTTTCCGCTGCTGGTAAAATTGCTGGACGCCAATATGGATCTCTCCGTGCAAGTCCATCCTGATGATGATTATGCAAAACTGCACGAAAATGGCGACCTTGGTAAAACGGAGTGCTGGTATATCATTGATTGCAAAGATGACGCCGAACTAATTTTGGGACATCATGCAAGCACAAAGGAAGAGTTCAAACAACGAATAGAAAGCGGTGATTGGAACGGGCTGCTGAGGCGAATCAAAATCAAGCCCGGAGATTTCTTTTATGTGCCAAGCGGTACACTCCATGCTTTATGTGAGGGAACCCTTGTCCTTGAAATCCAGCAAAATTCTGATACAACGTATCGCGTATACGATTATGACCGCTGTAATGACCAGGGCCAAAAAAGAACTCTTCATATAGAAAAAGCCATGGAAGTCATAACGATACCGCATATCGATAAAGTGCATACACCGGAAGTAAAAGAAGTTGGTAACGCTGAGATCATTGTTTATGTGCAATCAGATTATTTCTCAGTGTACAAATGGAAGATTAGCGGCCGAGCTGCTTTTCCTTCACATCAAACCTATTTGCTGGGGAGTGTTCTGAGCGGATCAGGACGAATCATAAATAATGGTATTCAGTATGAATGCAATGCAGGCTCACACTTTATTCTGCCTGCGCATTTTGGAGAATTTACAATAGAAGGAACATGTGAATTCATGATATCTCATCCTTAATGAATGGGGGAGTTGCATTTGTTTAAGAAACATACGATCTCTTTGCTCATTATATTTTTACTTGCGTCTGCTGTTTTAGCACAACCAATTGAAGCGCATACTGTGTCGCCTGTGAATCCTAATGCCCAGCAGACAACAAAAACAGTGATGAACTGGCTTGCGCACCTGCCGAACCGAACGGAAAACAGAGTCCTTTCCGGAGCGTTCGGAGGTTACAGTCATGACACATTTTCTATGGCTGAGGCTGATAGAATCCGAAGCGCCACCGGGCAATCGCCTGCTATTTACGGCTGCGA
This sequence comes from Bacillus sp. FJAT-14266, assembly GCF_001719225.1. Classification (NCBI taxonomy): domain Bacteria; kingdom Bacillati; phylum Bacillota; class Bacilli; order Caryophanales; family Bacillaceae; genus Bacillus; species Bacillus sp. FJAT-14266. Next base: position 3,654,903 of record NZ_CP017072.1, on the reverse strand, counting down.
TTATGCCAGAGGATGGCTTGAAACAGCAAATATTGAAGATTCAATAGATGTAAGCTGCAACAGCGATTTAATGTCGTATTGGAAAAATGGTGGAATCCCTCAAATCAGCTTGCACCTGGCGAATCCTGCTTTTCAGTCAGGGCATTTTAAAACACCGATTACAAACGATCAGTATAAAAAAATACTAGATTCTTCAACAGCAGAAGGGAAGCGGCTGAATGCCATGCTCAGCAAAATTGCTGACGGACTTCAAGAGCTGGAGAACCAAGGTGTGCCTGTTTTGTTCAGGCCGCTGCATGAAATGAACGGTGAATGGTTTTGGTGGGGACTTACATCATATAACCAAAAGGATAATGAAAGAATCTCTCTATATAAACAGCTCTACAAGAAAATCTATCATTATATGACCGACACAAGAGGACTTGATCATTTGATTTGGGTTTACTCTCCCGACGCCAACCGAGATTTTAAAACTGATTTTTACCCGGGCGCGTCTTACGTGGATATTGTCGGATTAGATGCGTATTTTCAAGATGCCTACTCGATCAATGGATACGATCAGCTAACAGCGCTTAATAAACCTTTTGCTTTTACAGAAGTCGGCCCGCAAACAGCAAACGGCAGCTTTGATTACAGCCTATTTATCAACGCAATAAAACAAAGATATCCTAAAACCATTTACTTTCTGGCATGGAATGATGAATGGAGCCCAGCTGTAAACAAGGGGGCTTCAGCTTTATATCATGACAGCTGGACACTCAATAAGGGAGAAATATGGAATGGCGATTCTTTAACGCCAATCGTTGAGTGAATCCGTAATGTCACAATTAAGAAGGTGCTCAAGAAGTTTCTTGAGCACCTTCCCACTGGATTAAGCATTCATATCGCCTAACCCAGGACTGTGTTCATTTGGTATTTCAGGAAGCACTGGTACGGGAAAACCTGCCGGAGGATCTATGACTTGTAACTCTCCGCCATTTCGGCTTGGAGATTTCCCCTGATAGATTTCACCGATTCTCGTTTCATCCAACCTAAAGTTAAACTGTGCATTATGGTAGCCTAATTCGACATACTTTCTGCACTCAGGATATTTATTAATGTCATAATTCGGTACAGGGAGGAGCTTCGCCCACTCAACGCCCAATGTCTCGAGCGCTTTCGCGAATGCATTCTGGTGAGCATTGTCGCGTACAATCAGAAAAGCAAGTGTTTCGCGGAACGTCTGATTAGAGCTCATTTCATAAATTCTTGTTTTTTGCAGCACACCTGTCGACTCAAGAAGCAGATTATCAAGCAGGTCAGTAATTAAGTTTCCGTGGTTATACACCCACGACCCGTTCCACGGATTGCCCCCTGCATCAACAGGAAGGGAACTTTGCGCTCCAATAATATAATGATGAGGATTAGCATGTTTAACCGCTTCATCAAGTGGCGCTTGATCTGCACCTTGACTGCCGACACCTTCACCGCCTGATTCATCTAATAAAGCATTGATTGTGTTTTGAACCAGTTCAACGTGGGCAATCTCCTCCAAAAAAATGCCGCGAAGCAGATCGCGGTACTGTTTCTGCTTTCCTCTGAAATTAGAGCTTTGGAAAAAAAACTGCATCATTGTACGCATTTCTCCGTAATGACCGCCTAATATCTCCTGCAGGACCTTAGCAGCTGCCGGGTCTGGTTTGTCCGGTTTAATGATATTAATCAGTTCCTCTTTGTAGTAATACATAACACGCCTCATTTCTTCTTAAGAGATTTTCTTATATTATTTGTAAGATGAGATAAAATATATACATGAGAAGGGGTGAAAGAAGAGAATAAAAAAATACAGAAAAAGTGTTGACCAAATAAAACAGGCATGGTATATTATTAAACGTCGCTGATGAACAGCGTGAAACAAAACGAAAAACAAAAAAAGTTTTTCTAAGGTGTTTACAAGATTTTAAAAATGTGTATAATAAGAAAAGTCGAATTGAAAAAGATTCGAAAAAACATTTTAAAAAACTTCTTGACTTCACCATCAAATGATAGTATGATAGTTAAGTCGCTTGATAAGCGCCCGTAGCTCAATTGGATAGAGCGTTTGACTACGGATCAAAAGGTTAGGGGTTCGACTCCTCTCGGGCGCGCCATTTAAGATACCACGCGGGTGTAGTTTAGTGGTAAAACCTCAGCCTTCCAAGCTGATGTCGTGAGTTCGATTCTCATCACCCGCTCCATTATTGAATGATCTTTGAAAACTAAACAAGACAAAACGTACCTGTTAATTCATTTTTATAAATCGCACAGCGATGTGCGTAGTCAGTCAAACTAGGGCCTGCACGACGCAGGTCACACAGGTGTCGCCGCAGGATGCGGTGAACTTAACCTGTGATCCATTTATCGGAGAGTTTGATCCTGGCTCAGGACGAACGCTGGCGGCGTGCCTAATACATGCAAGTCGAGCGGACAGATGGGAGCTTGCTCCCTGATGTTAGCGGCGGACGGGTGAGTAACACGTGGGTAACCTGCCTGTAAGACTGGGATAACTCCGGGAAACCGGGGCTAATACCGGATGGTTGTTTGAACCGCATGGTTCAAACATAAAAGGTGGCTTCGGCTACCACTTACAGATGGACCCGCGGCGCATTAGCTAGTTGGTGAGGTAACGGCTCACCAAGGCAACGATGCGTAGCCGACCTGAGAGGGTGATCGGCCACACTGGGACTGAGACACGGCCCAGACTCCTACGGGAGGCAGCAGTAGGGAATCTTCCGCAATGGACGAAAGTCTGACGGAGCAACGCCGCGTGAGTGATGAAGGTTTTCGGATCGTAAAGCTCTGTTGTTAGGGAAGAACAAGTACCGTTCGAATAGGGCGGTACCTTGACGGTACCTAACCAGAAAGCCACGGCTAACTACGTGCCAGCAGCCGCGGTAATACGTAGGTGGCAAGCGTTGTCCGGAATTATTGGGCGTAAAGGGCTCGCAGGCGGTTTCTTAAGTCTGATGTGAAAGCCCCCGGCTCAACCGGGGAGGGTCATTGGAAACTGGGGAACTTGAGTGCAGAAGAGGAGAGTGGAATTCCACGTGTAGCGGTGAAATGCGTAGAGATGTGGAGGAACACCAGTGGCGAAGGCGACTCTCTGGTCTGTAACTGACGCTGAGGAGCGAAAGCGTGGGGAGCGAACAGGATTAGATACCCTGGTAGTCCACGCCGTAAACGATGAGTGCTAAGTGTTAGGGGGTTTCCGCCCCTTAGTGCTGCAGCTAACGCATTAAGCACTCCGCCTGGGGAGTACGGTCGCAAGACTGAAACTCAAAGGAATTGACGGGGGCCCGCACAAGCGGTGGAGCATGTGGTTTAATTCGAAGCAACGCGAAGAACCTTACCAGGTCTTGACATCCTCTGACAATCCTAGAGATAGGACGTCCCCTTCGGGGGCAGAGTGACAGGTGGTGCATGGTTGTCGTCAGCTCGTGTCGTGAGATGTTGGGTTAAGTCCCGCAACGAGCGCAACCCTTGATCTTAGTTGCCAGCATTCAGTTGGGCACTCTAAGGTGACTGCCGGTGACAAACCGGAGGAAGGTGGGGATGACGTCAAATCATCATGCCCCTTATGACCTGGGCTACACACGTGCTACAATGGACAGAACAAAGGGCAGCGAAACCGCGAGGTTAAGCCAATCCCACAAATCTGTTCTCAGTTCGGATCGCAGTCTGCAACTCGACTGCGTGAAGCTGGAATCGCTAGTAATCGCGGATCAGCATGCCGCGGTGAATACGTTCCCGGGCCTTGTACACACCGCCCGTCACACCACGAGAGTTTGTAACACCCGAAGTCGGTGAGGTAACCTTTTAGGAGCCAGCCGCCGAAGGTGGGACAGATGATTGGGGTGAAGTCGTAACAAGGTAGCCGTATCGGAAGGTGCGGCTGGATCACCTCCTTTCTAAGGATATTATACGGAATATAAGACCTTGGGTCTTATAAACAGAACGTTCCCTGTCTTGTTTAGTTTTGAAGGATCATTCCTTCGAAACGTGTTCTTTGAAAACTAGATAACAGTAGACATCACATTCAATTAGTAACACAAGATATCACATAGTGATTCTTTTTAACGGTTAAGTTAGAAAGGGCGCACGGTGGATGCCTTGGCACTAGGAGCCGATGAAGGACGGGACGAACACCGATATGCTTCGGGGAGCTGTAAGCAAGCTTTGATCCGGAGATTTCCGAATGGGGAAACCCACCACTCGTAATGGAGTGGTATCCATATCTGAATTCATAGGATATGAGAAGGCAGACCCGGGGAACTGAAACATCTAAGTACCCGGAGGAAGAGAAAGCAAATGCGATTCCCTGAGTAGCGGCGAGCGAAACGGGATCAGCCCAAACCAAGAGGCTTGCCTCTTGGGGTTGTAGGACACTCTATACGGAGTTACAAAAGAACGAGGTAGATGAAGAGGTCTGGAAAGGCCCGCCATAGGAGGTAACAGCCCTGTAGTCAAAACTTCGTTCTCTCCTGAGTGGATCCTGAGTACGGCGGAACACGTGAAATTCCGTCGGAATCCGGGAGGACCATCTCCCAAGGCTAAATACTCCCTAGTGACCGATAGTGAACCAGTACCGTGAGGGAAAGGTGAAAAGCACCCCGGAAGGGGAGTGAAAGAGATCCTGAAACCGTGTGCCTACAAGTAGTCAGAGCCCGTTAACGGGTGATGGCGTGCCTTTTGTAGAATGAACCGGCGAGTTACGATCCCGTGCAAGGTTAAGCAGAAGATGCGGAGCCGCAGCGAAAGCGAGTCTGAATAGGGCGCATGAGTACGTGGTCGTAGACCCGAAACCAGGTGATCTACCCATGTCCAGGGTGAAGTTCAGGTAACACTGAATGGAGGCCCGAACCCACGCACGTTGAAAAGTGCGGGGATGAGGTGTGGGTAGGGGTGAAATGCCAATCGAACCTGGAGATAGCTGGTTCTCTCCGAAATAGCTTTAGGGCTAGCCTCAAGGTAAGAGTCTTGGAGGTAGAGCACTGATTGGACTAGGGGCCCCTACCGGGTTACCGAATTCAGTCAAACTCCGAATGCCAATGACTTATCCTTGGGAGTCAGACTGCGAGTGATAAGATCCGTAGTCGAAAGGGAAACAGCCCAGACCGCCAGCTAAGGTCCCAAAGTATACGTTAAGTGGAAAAGGATGTGGAGTTGCTTAGACAACCAGGATGTTGGCTTAGAAGCAGCCACCATTTAAAGAGTGCGTAATAGCTCACTGGTCGAGTGACTCTGCGCCGAAAATGTACCGGGGCTAAACGTATCACCGAAGCTGCGGACTGTTCTTCGAACAGTGGTAGGAGAGCGTTCTAAGGGCTGTGAAGCCAGACCGGAAGGACTGGTGGAGCGCTTAGAAGTGAGAATGCCGGTATGAGTAGCGAAAGAGGGGTGAGAATCCCCTCCACCGAATGCCTAAGGTTTCCTGAGGAAGGCTCGTCCGCTCAGGGTTAGTCGGGACCTAAGCCGAGGCCGAAAGGCGTAGGCGATGGACAACAGGTTGATATTCCTGTACCACCTCCTCACCATTTGAGCAATGGGGGGACGCAGGAGGATAGGGTAAGCGCGGTATTGGATATCCGCGTCCAAGCAGTTAGGCTGGGAAATAGGCAAATCCGTTTCCCATAAGGCTGAGCTGTGATGGCGAGCGAAATATAGTAGCGAAGTTCCTGATTCCACACTGCCAAGAAAAGCCTCTAGCGAGGTGAGAGGTGCCCGTACCGCAAACCGACACAGGTAGGCGAGGAGAGAATCCTAAGGTGATCGAGAGAACTCTCGTTAAGGAACTCGGCAAAATGACCCCGTAACTTCGGGAGAAGGGGTGCTCTGTTAGGGTGCAAGCCCGAGAGAGCCGCAGTGAATAGGCCCAGGCGACTGTTTAGCAAAAACACAGGTCTCTGCGAAGCCGTAAGGCGAAGTATAGGGGCTGACGCCTGCCCGGTGCTGGAAGGTTAAGAGGAGCGCTTAGCGTAAGCGAAGGTGCGAATTGAAGCCCCAGTAAACGGCGGCCGTAACTATAACGGTCCTAAGGTAGCGAAATTCCTTGTCGGGTAAGTTCCGACCCGCACGAAAGGCGCAACGATCTGGGCACTGTCTCAACGAGAGACTCGGTGAAATTATAGTACCTGTGAAGATGCAGGTTACCCGCGACAGGACGGAAAGACCCCGTGGAGCTTTACTGCAGCCTGATATTGAATGTTGGTACAGCTTGTACAGGATAGGTAGGAGCCTTGGAAACCGGAGCGCCAGCTTCGGTGGAGGCATCGGTGGGATACTACCCTGGCTGTATTGACCTTCTAACCCGCCGCCCTTATCGGGCGGGGAGACAGTGTCAGGTGGGCAGTTTGACTGGGGCGGTCGCCTCCTAAAAGGTAACGGAGGCGCCCAAAGGTTCCCTCAGAATGGTTGGAAATCATTCGCAGAGTGTAAAGGCACAAGGGAGCTTGACTGCGAGACCTACAAGTCGAGCAGGGACGAAAGTCGGGCTTAGTGATCCGGTGGTTCCGCATGGAAGGGCCATCGCTCAACGGATAAAAGCTACCCCGGGGATAACAGGCTTATCTCCCCCAAGAGTCCACATCGACGGGGAGGTTTGGCACCTCGATGTCGGCTCATCGCATCCTGGGGCTGTAGTCGGTCCCAAGGGTTGGGCTGTTCGCCCATTAAAGCGGTACGCGAGCTGGGTTCAGAACGTCGTGAGACAGTTCGGTCCCTATCCGTCGCGGGCGCAGGAAATTTGAGAGGAGCTGTCCTTAGTACGAGAGGACCGGGATGGACGCACCGCTGGTGTACCAGTTGTTCTGCCAAGGGCATCGCTGGGTAGCTATGTGCGGACGGGATAAGTGCTGAAAGCATCTAAGCATGAAGCCCCCCTCAAGATGAGATTTCCCATTCCGCAAGGAAGTAAGATCCCTGAAAGATGATCAGGTTGATAGGTCTGAGGTGGAAGTGTGGCGACACATGGAGCTGACAGATACTAATCGATCGAGGACTTAACCATATTTTTGAATGATGTCACACCTGTTATCTAGTTTTGAGAGAATACTCTCAAATTGTTTGGTGGCGATAGCGAAGAGGTCACACCCGTTCCCATACCGAACACGGAAGTTAAGCTCTTCAGCGCCGATGGTAGTCGGGGGTTTCCCCCTGTGAGAGTAGGACGCCGCCAAGCATTACTTTTATCATCGCGGGGTGGAGCAGTTCGGTAGCTCGTCGGGCTCATAACCCGAAGGTCGCAGGTTCAAATCCTGCCCCCGCAACCAAATATATGGTTAAATAAGGAGTGCCCTAAGGGTGCAACCAAAATAATCCTATACAAATATGGTCCGGTAGTTCAGTTGGTTAGAATGCCTGCCTGTCACGCAGGAGGTCGCGGGTTCGAGTCCCGTCCGGACCGCCATTAATGTAAACGAAACGATCATGTTTTCGTTTTTTTTGTGTTTTCTTTTACTGTATCTTCTGCTTGGTGTCATAGCCAAGCTTTCTTTATATCGGGAACATCTTGGATATTCCAGCAAAATTCGATAAACTAGGAAGAGCACAAATAGGCATAAGCAGGGTTGAAAGGAGGTTTTGGTTCATGGATGAATTTGATTTGATACATAGCATTACTCCGCGGACCATTCACCATTCTTCCGTTGATGTAGGAATAGGTGATGATGCAGCGCTCTACACTGCGAAACACGGCGTTCAGGAAATTGTTTGTGTTGATACTATGGTAGAAGACGTGCACTTCAAATTACACTATTCCTCACCTGAAGATATCGGGTACAAGGCGTTAGCCGTTAATATAAGTGATATTGCCGCGATGGGAGGCATTCCTAAGTTTTATCTGGTATCACTTGCGGTACCTTCAAAATGGACTGAATCTGAAATCAAGGCGATGTATGAAGGAATGAATGAACTGGCGAAACTATATCATATGGATCTGATTGGCGGCGATACAGTTTCTACCGCTGACAAATTAGTCGTTACAGTCACTGTAATCGGTGAAATTGAAAAGGGACAGGCCTGTTTGCGCAGCTTGGCAAAACCGAATGATATTGTGTTTGTAACCGGTGAAATCGGTTCTTCTGCAGCAGGGCTTTCTTTATTGCTGGAAGAGACTAATCCTCAAAACTCATCTGTGGAAACGGATTACTTTATCCACAGGCATAAACGGCCTGAGCCAAGAGTAAGCGTCGGCAGATTATGCTCGATTTTTAAACGGGCAGCTTTAAATGATGTTAGTGACGGATTGGCTAGTGAACTGAACGAGATTGCAGAAGCCAGCTGTGTTTCAATTGAAATTGATGAAAGCATGCTTCCAATTCATTCTGATTTGCCTAAGCTTCATCCTAACTGGAAAGAATGGGCTTTGTTTGGCGGTGAGGATTTTGAGCTGACAGGGACGGTTTCAAAAGAGGAGTGGGAAGTGTTGAAGCAGCAGTGCGCAGCACGTCAACTTCCCATTACAAAGATTGGCCATGTCAGGGAAAAAACAAAATCTAAAGTGATCCTAAAAACAGATCAAACATCAATGATCTTAGAGAAAAAGGGATATAATCATTTTAAATAAGACGGGTGACTCGTGTGAAGCAATTAAAATGGAGAACTGTAAATCCAGAAGAAACAAAAGCAATTGCCAAGCTGACGGCATCGTTTGCTAAACCGGGAGACGTCCTGACATTAGAGGGCGATTTAGGTGCAGGAAAAACGACTTTTACGAAAGGTTTTGCAGAAGGGCTGGGAATTACACGTGTTGTAAACAGTCCGACTTTTACAATTATAAAAGAATATAACGATGGCGTACTTCCTCTTTATCATATGGATGTGTATAGAATGGAAGATGAAAGTGAAGATTTGGGACTTGATGAATATTTTCACGGACAAGGTGTCTGTCTCGTTGAATGGGCTCATTTAATTGAAGAACAGCTGCCGCAGGAGCGACTGCAAATTGTCATCAAAAGAGCTGGTGATGATGAGCGGGAAATTACCTTTACTGCTGTCGGGAATCGGTATGAAATGCTTTGTGAGGAGTTAAGTAGACATGACAATATTAGCAATTGATACATCAAATTATACATTAGGCATTGCGCTGCTTCGAGAAGACACCGTTATAGCAGAATACATTACATACTTGAAAAAGAACCACTCTGTAAGAGCGATGCCTGCTGTTCATTCATTGCTGAATGATTGTGATATGGCACCGCAGGACCTTTCTAAAATTGTCGTTGCAAAAGGCCCTGGTTCATACACAGGAGTAAGAATAGGTGTGACGTTGGCCAAAACACTTGCCTGGTCTTTAGATATTCCAATAAGTGCTGTATCAAGTCTTGAGACGCTTGCGGCAAATGGCCGGCATTTTGACGGTCTGATCAGCCCAATCTTTGATGCTAGACGGGGACAGGTGTACACAGGTCTGTATCAATATAAAAATGGGCTTTTAGAGCAAGTTGTTCCAGATCAAAATGTGATGCTGGCAGATTGGCTGGAGATGCTAAAAGAAAAGGACCGCCCTGTTTTGTTTTTAGGCCATGATACTTCTCTTCACAAGCAGATGATCGAGGATGTGCTTGGAACAAAAGGGTTCATTGGAACTGCCGCCCAGCATAACCCGCGTCCTTCAGAATTGGCTTTTCTCGGGAAGGAAAAGGAAGCAGCTGATGTTCATGGGCTTGTCCCGGATTACTTGCGGCTGGCAGAAGCTGAAGCGAAATGGATTGAAAGTCAAAAGTAGGGTGATAGGATGAAAACAAAAGCAGCGGTTAGAAATATGCGGCTTGAAGATATAGATCACGTATACGAAATCGAAGCATCCTCCTTTACGTCTCCTTGGACGAAGGATTCGTTTTATCATGAGCTGCTGGAAAATCCGTATGCTCATTATCTCGTGATTGAAAAGGACGGCCATCTTGCTGGGTATTGCGGGATTTGGATTGTGATGGACGATGCCCAAATTACAAATATAGCGATAAAACCAGAGTATCGCGGCCAGTCTTTAGGAGAAACGCTTTTTCGCTCAGCTGTTGAACTGTGCAAAGAAAAAGACGCAAGGCGGCTTTCGCTTGAAGTGAGGGTTTCGAATCATCCTGCTCAAGGCTTATATAAGAAATTCGGGATGCAGCCCGGCGGAATAAGAAAGAACTATTATACTGATAACGGGGAAGATGCGTTAATTATGTGGGTGACGATAAATGAGTGAGCAAAAAGACATGTACGTATTAGGAATTGAAACAAGCTGTGATGAGACTGCTGCAGCTATTGTGAAAAACGGGAAAGAGATCATTTCAAACGTAGTAGCCTCTCAAATTGAAAGCCATAAGCGCTTCGGAGGCGTTGTTCCGGAAATTGCTTCAAGACATCATGTTGAACAAATCACTTTGGTTATAGAAGAGGCGTTTCGCAAAGCTGGCATGACGTATAGTGATATTGATGCGATTGCAGTAACAGAAGGTCCGGGACTGGTGGGGGCGCTTCTTATTGGAGTGAATGCCGCTAAAGCATTGAGCTTTGCACATAACATTCCGTTAGTAGGCGTTCATCATATAGCCGGTCATATATACGCGAACCGTCTTGTAGAAGACATCGTGTTCCCGGCACTGGCATTGGTCGTTTCAGGAGGCCATACAGAACTGGTTTATATGAAGGAACATGGATCATTTGAAGTCATTGGGGAAACCCTTGATGATGCGGCAGGAGAAGCCTACGACAAAGTGGCGCGGACGATGGGATTGCCATATCCGGGTGGACCGCAAATTGACAAGCTAGCTGAAAAAGGGAATGACAATATTCCGCTTCCTCGCGCATGGCTTGAAGAAGGCTCTTACAACTTCAGCTTTAGCGGGTTGAAGTCTGCGGTGATCAATACGCTTCATAATGCATCCCAAAAAGGGCAAGAGATTGCTCCGGAAGATTTGTCTGCCAGCTTCCAAAATAGTGTGATCGATGTCTTGGTAACCAAAACGGCGCGCGCGGCAAAGGAATATGATGTCAAACAGGTCCTTTTAGCCGGAGGAGTAGCTGCAAACAGAAGCCTCAGAGCTGCATTAGAAAAGGAATTTGCCCAGCATGAAGGGATTACGCTTGTCATTCCTCCATTAGCTTTATGCACGGATAATGCTGCGATGATTGCTGCTGCTGGTACAATTGCTTTTGAAAAAGGAATTCGCGGTACATATGATATGAATGGCCAGCCCGGCCTTGAATTGACTTCTTATCAAAGTCTCACGAGATAATAGCGTGAGACTTTTTATATGTTTGTTATTAACAGATAATTCACAACTTATCAACATGTCTGTGAGTAATTATAGAGATATAGATGGATAAAGGGCTGAAGTCGCTGTTAATAAAGTGGATAAATTCAGAATATTTTGTGGATATTGTGTATAAAGCGCTTACTTTGTTTTGCTTATTAGGGTATGTTCTGTGGATAAAAAGCACCTCTAAAAAGAGGTGCTTGACTTTTAATCTTCTTCTGTGGATAGTTCTTCCCATTCGGACAAAAGAGATTCCAGCTCCTGATTGAGCTTCTCATTGTCTGCATGGATAGCTTGTACTTTTTCATGATCCTGATAGACTTCAGGGTCACATAGCAATTCATCATTGCGGCTGATGTTCTCTTCAATGGTTTGAACAGTGGTTTCAATTTCTTCAATCCGACGGAGTCGTTGGCGCTCTTTCTTTTTCCATTCTTTTTCTTCCTCGTAGGAACGTTTGGAGTCAGACTTCACTGTAGCTGGCGTTTTTTCAGTTTCTTCTTGCTGATTTATTTTCTCCAATTCAAGCTGCTCTGTTTTTTTCTCTGTATAATAATCGTAATCTCCCAGATACTCCTCTATATGGCTTGAAGAAAGCTCCAGCACTCTTGTGGCGATTCTGTTAATAAAATATCTGTCATGTGAGACAAATAACAGTGTACCTGGATAATCAATCAGCGCGTTTTCGAGAACTTCTTTGCTGTCTAAGTCCAGATGGTTTGTCGGTTCATCAAGGATGAGAAAGTTGGCTTTTTGAAGCATCAGCTTAGCTAGAGCCAATCTTGCTTTTTCGCCCCCGCTCAGTGAATGAACTGGTTTCAGCACATCATCTCCGGAGAATAAGAAATTTCCGAGACACGTCCTGATTTCTTTTTCTGGGAGCCCGGGGTACTCGTCCCACAGCTCATCAAGGACACGTTTAGAGGAAGTCAACTCAGCCTGTTCCTGGTCATAATAGCCGACACTGACATTTGAGCCGTATGAGATCGTTCCTTGATCTGGTTTTAGGGTGTCTATCAATGTTTTCAGCAATGTCGATTTACCGATTCCGTTAGGGCCGACAAGCGCGGCGCTTTCTCCTCTTGTCAGCATGAATGACACTTCTGTTAAAAGCGGCGGCTGGTTTTCATAGCTGATTGTGAGATCCTGAACACGGAGGACTTCATTTCCGCTCTGTTTTGTAATATCAAAATGAAAGTTTGCGGATTTTTCATCGCCAAGCGGTTTTGACATGACTTCCATTCGCTCCAGTTGCTTTCTGCGGCTTTGCGCCCTTTTGGTGGTAGAGGCTCTCGCCAGATTTCGGTCTACGAAGTCCTGCAGCTTTGCAATTTCGTCCTGCTGCTTTTCATACATTTTCAGATCTTTTTCATACTGCGCGGCTTTTTGGTCGAGATAAGCGCTGTAGTTGCCGTGATACTTTTTGCTTTCTGCTCTTGATACCTCGTATACCTGGTTTACTACTTTGTCCAAAAAGTAGCGGTCATGCGAAACGATGAGAATGGCGCCTGAATAGCCTTGCAAATAATGCTCAAGCCAGGTAAGCGTATCAATATCCAGATGGTTTGTCGGCTCATCGAGAATGAGCAAATCAGGCTGTGTTAACAGAAGCTTACCTAAAGCCAGTCTTGTTTTCTGGCCTCCGCTGAGGCTTTGAACCTGTGTAGAATCGTCAAAATGGCTGAAGCCGAGACCATGCAGCACAGATCTTACATCCGCTTCATATTGATAGCCGCCTTTATCTTTGAATTCCTGCTGAAGGCGGTCGTAGGTTTTCATGATGCTTTCTAATTCACCCGGGTCAGCTGCCGCCATTTTTTCTTCCATAGCCCGCATTTCCTTTTCCATTGCTTTTAAGTGGTCAAAAACAGTCAGCAGCTCTTCTTTTATGGTAAGCTTAGAATCCAAGCCAGTATGCTGGGCGAGATATCCCATTGTAATATCTTTCGGTTTAATAATTTCGCCCTTTTCATACGAAAGCTGGCCTGCGATAATTTTAAGGAGCGTGGATTTTCCGGCGCCATTTCTTCCTACAATGGCGATGCGATCACGATTTCTGACTTCCAGCTTTATATTGTTTAAAATAGTATCAGCACCAAACGATTTGGACAGCTGATTAATTTGTAAGATCATCATATTATTTCACCTCTGCTATAATAAGTTAAGTGTAGCTTATGAACCAGAAGTCAGCAAACAATACATTGGCCATATAAGACATAGAGAAGAAAATAGTGTATGATCTGTTTAAGGAGCGTTTTAATATGAATGGATTTTCTCATTTTAATGAACAGGGCAGAGCCCAGATGGTGGATATCAGCGAAAAATCTTCGACTGTCCGTACTGCGGCGGCTGTTTCAAGCGTACACATGAAGAATGAGGTGTACGAGAAAATACAAAGTCACGATATCGGCAAAGGAGATGTACTGGCTGTCGCGCAGGTGGCAGGCATTATGGCCGCAAAGCAAACGTCGAATATCATTCCGATGTGCCACCCGCTTTCACTGAGCGGGGTAGATATATCGTTTGACTGGAAAATAAAAGAAGCAGAAGTTATACTTCATATAAAAGCACAGGTCAAAACGAAAGGGAGTACAGGTGTGGAAATGGAAGCGCTCACTTCTGCATCGGTGTGCGCTCTTACCGTTTACGATATGTGCAAGGCCCTTGATAAGGGGATGGTCATCGGCCCTACTTTCTTGCTGGAGAAGACAGGCGGGAAAAACGGTGACTTTAAAAGAGAACTATCCGAGTATAATTTGGAGGACCAAAAATGAATAAGGATCAATCAAAAATTCCGCAGGCGACGGCGAAACGGCTGCCGCTTTACTATCGCTTTTTAAAGAATCTGCATGCGTCAGGAAAACAGCGTGTATCATCCGCTGAACTCAGTGATGCCGTAAAGGTTGATTCTGCCACGATTCGGAGGGATTTTTCCTATTTTGGAGCTCTTGGCAAAAAAGGATACGGATATAATGTGGATTATTTGCTGTCTTTTTTCCGAAAAACGCTTGATCAGGATGAGATGACAGACGTCATCTTGATTGGTGTCGGGAACTTGGGAACGGCATTTCTTCACTATAATTTCACAAAAAATAATAACACAAAAATTTCTATGGCTTTTGATATAAATGAGAGTAAAATAGGAACTGAGGTAGGCGGCGTGCCCGTCTATAACCTTGATGACCTTGAACAACACGTAAAAGATGAATCAGTTGCCATTCTTACAGTGCCAGCAGTTGCCGCTCAATCCATTACAGACAGATTGGTCGCATTAGGAATCAAGGGAATCCTTAATTTTACGCCGGCCCGTTTGAATGTGCCGGAACACATTCGAATTCATCATATAGATTTAGCAGTTGAGCTTCAGTCACTGGTTTATTTTTTGAAGCATTATTCAGTTTTAGAGGAAATCGAATAGAGGGAAAGGAGGAGCCTAAATATGCCGATCGGTCCTGGAAGCCTTGCTGTTATCGCAATCGTTGCTCTGATTATCTTCGGTCCCAAAAAGCTGCCTGAATTGGGGAAAGCAGCGGGAGACACACTCCGTGAATTCAAAAACGCTACAAAAGGATTAACGAGTGATGAAGAGGAAAAAAAGAAAGAAGATCAGTAAGTTAGGATGACACGAATGAAAGTGAATCAAATGTCGCTGCTGGAGCATATTGCTGAGCTTCGAAAACGGTTGCTGATTGTAGCGCTGGCGTTTGTCGTTTTCTTTATTGCTGGATTTTTTTTAGCGAAGCCGATTATTGTGTATCTGCAAGAAACAGATGAAGCGAAGCAGCTTACGCTTAACGCGTTTAACCTGACAGACCCGCTTTATGTGTTTATGCAGTTTGCGTTTATCATCGGCATAGTCCTGACCTCGCCGGTTATTCTTTATCAGCTTTGGGCTTTTGTGAGCCCGGGCCTCTATGAGAAAGAGCGCAAAGTAACGCTCAGCTACATTCCGATCTCTATTTTGCTGTTTTTAGCGGGCTTATCTTTTTCATATTATATTTTATTTCCTTTTGTTGTTGATTTTATGAAGCGGATCTCTCAGGACTTGAATGTCAATCAGGTGATCGGAATTAATGAATATTTTCATTTTCTTCTGCAGCTGACGATTCCGTTTGGACTGCTGTTCCAAATGCCGGTCATCCTCATGTTTTTGACCAGGCTCGGAATTGTGACACCGATGTTCTTGGCGAAAATCAGAAAGTATGCGTATTTTACGCTGCTGGTGATCGCAGCCCTGATTACACCGCCTGAGCTTCTGTCCCATATGATGGTCACAGTCCCGCTTTTGATTTTATATGAAATCAGTATTCTGATATCGAAGGCCGCTTATCGGAAAGCGCAGAAAAGCAGTGCTGCCGATCGGGACGTGTCTTCGGGGCAATAATAAAAAATCCATTTCTCATGCGAGAAATGGATTTTCTTTATTTTTGGTTCTTTTTGATTTTAAATGAAAAGGCGAACATCTTAAAAGAAATGCTGATGTTGTAAGCGGCGAACACCATCAGCAGGATGGAGTAAAATGACCACATGCTGCCTGGCGAGCTTGCGGCAAGATAAGTAAAGATGCACCCTACGGCAAAGTAGATCATTCCCCAAACTACCGGGTTTCTCATAAAAATAATCCTCCAATAATCAATTGCATTTGTGTGCTCTGCTGTTCAAGGTAATTACGAACAGGCTCAAGCTGCATGATGACGACGAATGTATTCATCATTAAATGGGCGAAAATCGGCACCCATATCCGTTTTGTTCTCGCATATAAAAAGGCAAAGGTAAAGCCCATTGCTGTATATAGAAGGAGATGCTTCAAATCAGCGTGAACAATACCGAAGATAACCGAGCTGATCAGTCCTGCGAAAAAGAAATTCGTTTTTTCGTACAGCGCGCCGAAAATGATTTTTCTGAAGATGATTTCTTCTAATATAGGCCCGACGATGGAAGAAACGATAATCATGAGCGGGACTGCCTGAATGACATCCAGAATCGCTTGTGTATTTTCTGATTCTCTTCCGATGCCAAAAACATAATATTCAATAGAGCCTGCTATTCCTTGAGAGAAAAGGGCAATGAAAAAACCGGCTATCGCCCAAAGGATAGAAAGTCCGATTGAGTCCTTCTGTCCGTTTCGCAGCGTTTCTTTCGGAACGGTTCTCAGAATGAGCAGAACAACAACGAGACAGGCGATAAAGCTGATAACGGACCATAATCCTTGTGCATGCAGCATATTTTCATCTGTAGGCTGTCCTCCGGCATAACCGAATTTAAATAACAAGGGAATCGCGATTAATGCGGAAAACTGCATGATGATATATGTCAAAATAATAAACCAATACTGTTTTCTCAAATGGTATGTACTCCTTTGTTAAGTGGGTTTCGTTCATCTACAGCTATTGTAACATAATCGGTACGGGGGTGAAAAAGCTAACGGAAAAGGGAGCGGAAAAGAATGATGTAAGCGTGAAAAATTTTTTATCTTATCACTTGAAATTGGAAGGGAGATTCTTTATTATAAGAATTGTGTTAGCACTCTTTAGTGCTGAGTGCTAAAATTACATATTCATACTATTGAGGAGGTTATTTCATTGTTAAAGCCATTAGGTGATCGCGTTGTCATTGAACTCGTAGAATCTGAAGAAAAAACTGCCAGCGGAATTGTGTTGCCGGATTCTGCAAAAGAAAAACCGCAAGAAGGCAAAATCGTGGCAGCTGGTTCAGGTCGCGTGTTAGAAAGCGGAGAGCGCGTTGCTTTAGAAGTAAAAGAGGGCGACCGCATTATCTTCTCAAAATACGCAGGTACTGAAGTGAAATACGAAGGTACTGAATACTTAATCTTACGTGAAAGCGACATTTTAGCTGTTATCGGCTAATTCTTAAATAAACAATACTTAAAACATTTGAGGAGGTCTTGTAAACATGGCAAAAGAAATTAAGTTTAGTGAAGAAGCTCGCCGCGCAATGCTTCGCGGTGTCGATGCACTTGCTGATGCTGTTAAAGTAACTTTAGGACCAAAAGGACGCAACGTGGTTCTAGAGAAAAAATTCGGTTCTCCGTTAATCACAAATGACGGTGTAACAATCGCTAAAGAAATCGAGCTAGAAGACGCGTTTGAAAACATGGGTGCTAAGCTTGTTGCTGAAGTAGCCAGCAAAACAAACGACGTTGCCGGTGACGGTACAACAACTGCAACAGTTCTTGCGCAAGCAATGATCCGTGAAGGCCTTAAAAACGTAACAGCAGGCGCTAACCCTGTAGGCGTGCGTAAAGGGATGGAACAAGCTGTAGCGGTTGCGATCGAAAACTTAAAAGAAATTTCTAAGCCAATCGAAGGCAAAGAGTCTATCGCTCAGGTTGCTGCGATCTCTGCTGCTGATGAGGAAGTCGGAAGCCTTATCGCTGAAGCAATGGAGCGCGTAGGAAACGACGGCGTTATCACAATCGAAGAGTCTAAAGGCTTCACAACTGAGCTTGAAGTTGTTGAAGGTATGCAATTCGACCGCGGATATGCGTCTCCTTACATGGTAACTGACTCTGATAAGATGGAAGCGGTTCTTGACAATCCTTACATCTTAATCACAGACAAAAAAATCACAAACATTCAAGAAATCCTTCCTGTGCTTGAGCAGGTTGTTCAGCAAGGCAAACCATTGCTTCTGATCGCTGAGGATGTTGAAGGCGAAGCACTTGCTACACTTGTTGTGAACAAACTTCGCGGCACATTCAACGCAGTGGCTGTTAAAGCTCCTGGCTTCGGTGATCGCCGTAAAGCAATGCTTGAAGACATCGCTGTCCTTACTGGCGGAGAAGTCATCACAGAAGATCTTGGCCTTGACCTGAAATCTACTCAAATCGCTCAATTGGGACGCGCTTCTAAAGTTGTCGTTACTAAAGAAAACACAACAATCGTTGAAGGCGCTGGCGAAACAGACAAAATTTCTGCCCGTGTGACTCAAATCCGCGCTCAAGTGGAAGAAACAACTTCTGAATTCGACAGAGAAAAATTACAAGAGCGTCTTGCTAAACTTGCTGGCGGCGTAGCTGTCATCAAAGTCGGCGCTGCGACTGAAACTGAACTGAAAGAGCGTAAACTTCGCATCGAAGACGCCCTGAACTCAACTCGCGCAGCTGTTGAAGAAGGCATCGTATCCGGTGGTGGTACAGCGCTTGTAAACGTATATAACAAAGTCGCTGCAGTTGAAGCTGAAGGCGATGCTCAAACAGGTATCAACATCGTGCTTCGCGCGCTTGAAGAGCCAATCCGTCAAATCGCACACAATGCTGGTCTTGAAGGATCTGTCATCGTTGAACGCCTCAAAAACGAAGAAATCGGCGTAGGCTTCAACGCTGCAACTGGTGAATGGGTAAACATGATCGAAAAAGGTATCGTTGACCCAACGAAAGTTACACGCTCAGCTCTTCAAAACGCTGCGTCTGTAGCTGCAATGTTCTTAACAACTGAAGCCGTTGTCGCTGACAAGCCAGAAGAAAACGCTGGCGGCGGAATGCCTGACATGGGCGGCATGGGCGGTATGGGTGGAATGATGTAATAAAGGGATATTAACCCTTATACATCAATGTTTTAACCGTCTTAAAAAACTAGACAAAGCGTGAATAAAAAAAGAGAAGGTCTTTCATCAGTTTACTAAACTGTTGGGAGACCTTTTCTCCATATTAGCGGTCATATGAGCATAAATGTCCATCGTCGTATTTATGTCCGAATGACCAAATTGTTGCTGGATTTCTTTAATGCCTACTCCTGCCTCAATTAGTAAGGAGGTATGGGTATGCCTAAAAGAGTGGGGGGTGACATTCTTTTTATCCCAGCTTTTTTGAGCAGCCGTTTAAGTCTAGTCTCAATAACCTTTCTTAATTGCGGATGACCATCCTCCCGCTCAAAAATAAATGATGAGTCTTGATAAATCAATCTATTTTTAAGCTTAATTTCATTTTGATAAATTTTATTTTTTTTAGTAGATTGACATCGTTTCATCAATTCGAACGATATCAACAGATCCTGTTGTTTTAGGTGTTAGCAATTGGTATTTTTCAATTTGATTGTTAGGGGTGTATAGGGTCTTTGTGACCTGGCTTATCATTGAAATCTGTCCATTTTAAAGCAAGAAGTTCACCAATTCTTAGGTCGGTCTAGGCAAGTACGGTAAAGACCAAATGGTCCATTTCTAGCCCGTCAGATTGAGCGAGCTTTAGAAAATGTGTCAGCACCTCTTTTTCCAATGCTTTGTTGCTTCTTGGGTAATTGAAAATCCCCAGTTGGGTTCATTTTAATAATCCCTTGAGTTTTAGCTTTTCGGAAAATCATACGGCCGCAGGCATGAATACCTCCCAAACAATTGTGACTGTATTGCTCGTTCAGTTCTAACGTGCGGTCTTCATACATTTTTTTGTGTTTTGCTAATCGGGTATTGACCCAATACTGCGATAAAATGCATCATTTTCTTTTCACTGGCCCGTACACTGCTTATTTTTACCCCACTTCGGTTGTAAATCTTAAGCCAACCTTTTGCAAATGTTTTGAAGGGCATATCTGACTCCTTAATAAAAGTCCCGTTGTCGTTTTGGAGTTCTACGTGACGGGCTGCTACTGGGGCTTCTTTCTTTGTTTTAAATCTTCCTTTGGATATTTCTAGACGTTTTTTGGTTAAAGGGTCAATGCCTAGTAGATATGATAACTCCACGTCTTACCGCATTGCTTGAGTTTTGCCATTTATTTGTCCCTAACTAATTTTTTTTCATCAAATTGGTCTTTAAGTGAGTTTAATAATTTTTGTTTCTCTCGACTGGTCAATAATTGCCCTTCATATTTCAAAAGATTGGATAAATTTGAGATGGAATCAATCCTGATGGATTCTAAAAGCTTTGTAAATTTCTAATTTTATCCTGGCCTACTGTGCAACAGACCTTCTTAATCGAGCCTAATTTTCCATCTATTTGATTGGGGAACAAATGGCTTTTTAACAAGAAAGAAGTCCAAGAATACATTGATTGGTGGTCAATTGAGGTTAAAAGGAAAAAGAGGGCCTGATATATCTTTCACTTTCGCCTAACTAGCAAAATTTAATAAAACGATAAGCGATGTGAGGTGAAAATTATGCTAAGTGATAATAATTTTGTTTCCGAAACACTGGAGAATGTACAGTATCTATTGCCAGGTGCAAAAGTAATCAAATTGAGGGGATACAGCAGGGCCCACAAAGTATACACCATTGCAAAATCCCCGGTAGAAAAGTGGAAGGTCGCCGCAGGTTTATCCGGATCAGAGATAGCAATTCTGATTAGAAAAGGTCATTGGATTGGTGCAAGCATTCCAGCTGGCGGAATTGTCATCGATATTGATGATTCAAAACAGGGAGAGCTAGTGAAAGGTTTACTAGATGCGCAAAACTTTCATTGTCATTGTATTAGGACCCTAATGGGTGGCAGTTTATTTTTAAGGATAACCAACATGGGGAAAAGAAAATTAAACAAATAACCAAATTTTTTACTCAAATAGGTATCATAGTCGATGCTGGGATCGCTGGGGCAGGCTATATTGTTTTCCCAACAAGTAACACTGAGGACGATATATAGTAACTAAGAGTCCTAATGAGTTAGATGAAATACCTAATTATCTGAGGCCTGTACGGAATTCTGTTAATGTAAAGGACAACAACACTGGTGAAAAATATGTATTCCCTGTACCAATCGACAGAGTTGGTAGCAGAAATGATACTTTAAATTTGCTACACATTTGAAAGCCTGGAAGGTGGAACCATACGAAATTAGCAAGGCCATGGAATTGATTTATAAATACCTTCTGCTGGATAAAAAAGATTTCTCTTTGGAGGAATTTTATAAACTCACCATATATGCTATCAAATGGAAACTGGAACAAGCTCAGTTTCCATTGTATTTAGAATCCACAAAAAAATCGCATCAAAATGTTATTCCCCAGCCGTTTAAGATAAAAGGAAATGTCTTATATAAAACGGTAATCAAGAATAGCGGGGACTTTGAAGAATAGCTCATCATGGCGTGTAGGAGTGATTCACCCTTTTAAGAAACTGTCTAATATCGAAAGAAACAGTGTTCATTATGAACTAGCCTCAAACGATAACGGACGCGAAAAAAAGGATATAGTTCCTGCTAGTGTTATATCACCAAGCGGGAGTTGCTTTTCATTGGCGGATAATGGGCTAGTTGAGAAGGAAGGGCAAAAAATGAAGCTGACAGAGAGACAACGACGCTTTTGTGATTTCTTTACAGAAACTAGAAATACAACAGAGGCTACGCGTCTAGCCGGAAACAAAGGGAAAAATCTCAACAGAGTAGCTTCTCAAAACTTGTCAAAACTAGACATTCAAACTATATAGAGCAAAGAAATAATCAACTAGAAGCGGAGCGCATAGCAAACATTATTGAGGTAAAAATGTTTTGGACAATTATTATACGCGATGGAATAGTTCGGTTAAAGAGCGACTAAAGGCGTCTGAGTATATTACTAAAACAAATGCGGCCTTCAAGGAATAGATTGAACATACTGGTGAAATTAAAACAGGGAATGAGGAAGAAGCTAAATTCGAATGAGAGTGATCTAAGGCTTCTAGAATTGTATATGGAGGTGTGGTAACGTGAGCAAGCTTATATAGAAGGATTAAGTGATCAAGTTTAGTGTAATACTAGGAATGATAAGGTGTTCATTAACGCACATTACAACTAAAAATACCGTAAATGCCCTCAAGAGGATGATATATCCAAAGCAAAAACCTTCATTCTTTCATGAATTTAAAGTATTATATAAGCTACTGAAAAAGTTTTGTATAAAAGGTATAATGATAAAGAACATTCGTTCTTGTATGGGGTACTTTCTCTGAGAATGAAAATAATGTCTTAGGGTGATATAATGACAAATTTTATTTTAAATGAAAATAAACAGTTATCATTGGCAATTGAAGATGAGAACATAGAAAATTTTTATATAGATGGTACAGATTTAGTCCGAAAGATAATCCGTAGATCAGGTTCAGGAGTTACATCACGGGTTCCGGTCCTTAGCACCCAAGATTTAGAAAACAAGAACCTTCATGAATTATACGATGAATCTTGGCTCCGTATGAAAAACAGACCCAATACTGAGCTCACTACTGAGAGTATAAATATTGCGGATTTATTTAGTGGATGTGGAGGTCTATCCTTAGGGGTTTGGGAGGCATGCCGTGCCCTGGGGATAAATCCAAGATTTTCGTTTGCTTGTGATCTTAACGAAGCTGCCTTATCTGTGTACGAAAAAAACTTTTCTCCCGATTTTAGCTTGAATGAATCCATCGAAAAACATATTAATGGCGAGTTAGGTGCTCCATTAACTGTTGAAGAGCAAAGAATAAAAGATAAGGTGAAAAAAATAGATTTCATTCTAGCAGGTCCTCCTTGCCAAGGGCATTCTGATCTTAATAACCATACTAGACGAAAAGACCCTAGAAACGCTTTACTAATGAGAGTAAGTAGAGTTATAGAGTTGTTCCAACCTTCTTCAGTATTAGTGGAGAATGTACCAGGAATTATTCATGATAAATCTGGTTCTTTTAAAGAATTTAAGAATCATTTAAAGACACAAGGTTATTACTTCGATGAAATCGTACTAAATGCTGAAAAACTAGGTGTTTCACAAGCACGTCGTAGATATTTTATTTTTGCTTCAAAAACTCCTGTATCTTCCTTAAATCAAATAAATGAATTTTATTCAACCAATAGTAGGCCAATTAGTTGGGCAATATCAGATTTAGTAGAAAATGTAGGTGATGATATATTCAACACTGCTTCCGAGCATTCATTGGAAAACAAAAGGAGAATTGAATATCTTTTTGAAAATAACTTGTTTGAATTACCTAATTCAGAAAGACCGGATTGTCATCGGCTAAAACCACATTCATACAAATCTGTGTATGGCAGAATGTATTGGGATAGACCTGCTCCCACTATAACCAGAGGGTTTGGATCAACAGGTCAAGGGAGATTTGTTCATTCTTTGTTAAAGAGAACGATAACTCCCCATGAAGCAGCTAGGATTCAGTTCTTCCCGGACTTTTTTAACTTTGGTGACCTTCGGAGGAGACAGTATCAAGACGTTATCGGTAATGCTGTGCCTTCCAAACTATCCTATTTATTAGCATTACATCAATTAAGATAAAAAGATTTGAGGTTGATATCTTTGAAAGTTGTTAGTTTATTCTCCGGCATAGGCGGAATAGAGCTTGGCCTTCATCAGTCAGGACATACAACAGAAATATTTTGTGAGGTTGATCCTTTGGCAAAAGCTGTTTTATCAAAAAACTTCCCTGGCGTTAAGATAGAAGATGATATTAATGAAATTAGAGAGTTACCAAGCTGTGATTTAGTTGCGGCAGGGTTTCCATGCCAAGATTTAAGTCAAGCTGGAGGTAAAGAAGGGATTGACGGATCACGCTCCGGTTTAGTTAAGAAACTATTTGAACTTATAGAAAAGAAAGAACATGCAAATCGCCCTCCATGGATACTAATTGAAAATGTCCCATATATGTTAAGGTTAAACCGTGGTAAAGCTATGTCATATTTAACATCTGTCCTTTCTGAATTAGGTTATACTTGGGCATATCGAACTGTTGATGCTCGTTGTTTTGGTTTACCGCAACGAAGACATAGAGTTATTTTGTTAGCCTCTTTATTTGAAGATCCAAAAGATGTGATTTTTTCACAGGATCATTCAGAACCAGATTTAGATGGAAAGCCTTCTGTTGTGGATCATTCCAACTATTATGGTTTTTATTGGACGGAAGGGTTAAGAGGTGTCGGCTGGGCACGTGAAGCAGTTCCACCTATAAAATGCGGATCGTCTGTAGGTATAGCCTCTCCACCTGCAGTTTGGTCTCCTTACGAGGATATAGTAGGGACCATTAATATAAGGGATGCTGAGCGCCTACAAGGATTCCCGGAAGATTGGACAAATATCACTACTGAAACAGGTAAGGATATAAAAGAAGGTGCCAGATGGAGATTGGTGGGAAATGCTGTTTCGGTAAGGGTTTCTAAATGGATTGGTGAAAACTTAAGTCAGCCAAAAGGGTCGATATCAGATTTTGAAGGTGAATTAGTGACCAAGACTTGGCCAAGTGCAGCATGGGGGTACGGAGATAAAAAGTATAAAGTTCCCGTATCAAAATGGGTTGCAAACACAGAACAAATAGCTATTTCAGAGTTTTTAAATCATCCATTAAAACCTTTATCTGCTAGGGCATTAAACGGTTTTTTAGGTAGAGCAGCCAGGTGTACAAATGTAAATTATTCGGATGAATTTATTAACTCGTTAGAACGTTGTAAGGATAGGCAACTTCAAAAGGTTTAACTTTTCACATTAAAGAGAGCATACTAAAAAGTATCGGAGCTGGATAAAACCAGCTCCGTTTTTTATCTTTAATTTTTTTTGCATTATTCCATCTTTTATTCGACCAGTTCCATAAACTCCTTTTCAATTCTTTGGGGGTTTCGGGTCTCGGCAAGACTTTCATCTACCCTGAAGTAGAATTTGATTTTTGGTTCTGTTCCTGAAAGTCGCAGGCACATCCAGGGATCCGACTTCAAGAAAACATTTAAGAACATTTGACTGTGGAAGGCCCCATGAGTTCCTCAGGGCCTTCCACAGTCTCTCGATTCCGGTCAAGTAATCCTCAACAGTGGTAACCTTGACGGAACCAAAGCTGGCCAAATTCAGAACGGAAGGCAGCGAGGGTCTGCTGAATCAGTTCTGCCCCTTCTTTTCCCTTTAGTGTTAATGAGCGCAGGCCTTCCTGAAAGTAGCCATATTCTTCAATACTAAGGAGAGCTTCGTATAGTGAAATCCTTTTTTCTTATAGTAAGCACATACCTCAACTGCAAGGACATCCGTCTGAACAGCATCCTTGTCTCGGACAAAGTCGCCAATCAGATAGCCATAGCTCTCTTCGTACCCAAAGAGGAAATTATGTTCTCCTGTCTTGTAGTAGCCATTAATCTTTCTGGCAATGAACTTAAATCCCGTTAATACACCGATTGTTTCGACTCTGAAAGAGGTTGCAACTTCCCTCCCAAGCTCCGAGGTAACAATCGTTTTAAGAACGATCCCATTAGATGGAAGTGTTCCTTTCTTTTTTATTTGGGTTAAGATATAGTGGAGCAGAAGTGGCTCGGTTTGATTTCCGGTTAAAACCGTATACTCACCATTTTCATTTTTAACAGCAATTCCAAGCCTGTCTGCATCGGGATCTGTTGCAATTAAATATCGGCGTCAATTTGCTGCCTTCCCTGATGGCCAGCTCAAACGCGGCATGTTCTTCAGCATTTGGACTGGTGATAGTGGAAAACAGAGGGCAGGCTGCTCCTGTTCTTTTCCCACCGCTACATGCTTGTAGTTCATTGCCGCCAAGGCCATTGCAGTAGATTTGCTGTACCATGAAGCGGCGTAAATACAACCTTGATGTCTGTTTCATCTTAAATATTTGAGTTTTCTGAAATAGTTCAAGGTATGCCTTGTCCACCTCTGCGCTATATTTTGATCAGGCCCTTTGCTAGGAGGAAGCTGGCCGCCATCTGGCCCATAAACTTTATATCCATTGTATTCAGGCGGGTTATGGCTCGCAGTCACAACAATACCGGCAAAACCATGAAGGTGACGTACTGCAAACTTAACACGGTTGTAGGCCTTAATGACTCGAAAACGTATGCGCTGGATGCCAGTGTCCTGGCGGCTTCCATTATAAAAGCCGCCAACCCAGCAGAAACTTTCCTTAACGTATAGATGTCATCCGGTTTGTTCCAGCTCCAATTTCCCCGCGCATGCCTCCTGTTCCATATCCCAAATTCCTTATAAAAAGCATCTTCCAGGTCTTTCTCATTCCTTCCTGATTTACCCAACCCCGATTTTAGCTCGGTGCAAGTTGACTAAACTGTAGCCATTTTTCTGTTTTGTTTTTCCAGCCTATGATTGACCTACAATAAAATAACATTATTGTTCATTATAATATAGTCTAGAGGTTTTCGAACGACGACTTTCTGACATAAATCGAGTGCTCTTGTCTGATTATGTCTAGTTATAGTTGGTTTTTTTTATTTTGTCTCTAAATTTGATGAGATCATGGTGGCGAGGAATTTCTTTTTCGACAGCCCCAATCAGTACCAATTCGATATTTGAATTGGTCTCTCAAACAATTCCATCCTCTTTATTTATTATGATACAATTATATTAATTAGAAAATACATACATATTAGCTTGTGTGATTTTATGGGGGTAAAATCAATGACTTTTATAAAAAGATTAGAGGACGCTTATGAAACTCTATTAGGGAATTACCCTGCCGGAGTATCTAGTACCAGTACTAGTAAGTATAACGAAATACGAAAGATTGTTTCAGAAGCCTTCTTGATCGGTGAAAATGAAGTGTATGTAACGGGAACATCAAGAAGGATTAGCAATTTGGACACTCGGTTTGCTCAAGGAAATCAACGGAATAAACATACCCGGATGGCAGTTGCTTTTATTTCTATACCTTCTGTGGACGATTCGGAATTAGATGAACTAATTATAAGAACGAGAAATAGTGCAATTACAACCTCATCTAAATTCTGTAACGGGGAAGAAAGGGGCACGATTTTTGACGGAATATTACTTTTTTTAGTATTTGAGGGTGAAACCAAAGTGTATCCGCTAGCATTCTTAGTTTTCGAGAACGATTTTGAATTAAAGGAAAAGGCTGAGGAATTGATTCCAGGAATTGAACTCAAAGAATACCCGCGAGCTAATCAATCCCCAGCCCAGGAAAATAACAAAAGCGCTAAAAATGAAGATGAGGAAAGTGCAAAGAGCTATGTAGTCTTCCTTGATATTGAGGAAGATGGTTCTATTGTGGAATTTGTAGAAGATAAAGACAAAACCTATAGAATTGGTGATATGATTTGGACGGCTTCACATACTAATGGTTCATCAGCTATCACACGCAGACTGGAAGTAATTGAAGTCGTTGAAAATCTTGTGGTGTGTAAGATAAAACATAAATATAATGAACCTGTTGATAAGAATTCACTGCTTAAGTTTGTAAATATTGAACAAGATTTGATTTCATTTCTAGACTTACATCCAAATGTCCAAAATGGAAGTGAGGGATTTGTATCTGGGGACATTGTTGATGAGAACGCTACTACATCATCGGATGACTTACCGGAAGACTTTGAAAATAACTAAGCGATAAACTTTAAATAGGGGAAATGAACTGATGGAAATATCCAAACAAACTTCAGATTTATTATTGAGCCTAGAAAAGAAAAAAGGCACTTTACCAAAATTCAGCGTTTTACGCAGTATTCCTAGGAATAGGATTATTTATGGTGCACCAGGAACAGGGAAGAGTAATTATCTAGAAAGGGAAGTGGGAAAGATCTTTGGTGATAATCCATATGTATTCACCCGAGTTACTTTTTTCCCTGGTTATACATATGGACAATTTATAGGTGCTTATAAACCGGTTCCTATATATAAAAAATTAAGCGGTGAGGAAGAGATATTTAGTTCAAACTTTAGGGATAAGATGGAAAACTTTGAGCCAATGATTGATTATCAATTTGTTCCTGGCCCATTTATCGATGTATTAATTAAAGCTCTGAAAAATAGATACACTAATTTTATATTAATTATCGAAGAAATTAATCGTGCCAATGCAGCAAGTGTTTTTGGTGATATTTTTCAATTATTAGACAGAAATAAAAACGGTGAAAGTGATTATCCTGTTACATTCGGGCCGGACATTATGAATTATTTAGCGAGAAACGGAATTAAAGATGAAATGATTAAGCTACCATCCAATTTCTTTATTTGGGCAACTATGAATAATGCGGATCAGGGTGTTTTACCGCTCGATACCGCTTTTAAGAGAAGGTGGTCATTTGAATATTTAGAGTTGGAAAAGTATAGAAAGGCAGTGGACTCTTGGAAGCTGAGCCTCAGATATAAAGGTCATAATAAAGTAATTATGTGGAATGATTTCCGAGACATTATTAATAAGCGTCTTAAAGGAAAAGTACCAGAGGATAAGCTGCTTGGACCTTTTTTCCTGAAAGAAAGTGAACTGTGGAATCAGAATGTATTTAAAAATAAACTGCTTTATTATTTGAAGGAAGATGTTTTCAAGCATAATCCAACGATTGATTTTTTAAATGCTAGTACTTTCTCTGAGCTAATTGAAAAATATGATGGCTCGGATAACATTTTTACTTTTGACATAGATGATTCGTCTTTTGTGAGTGATTAACTATGGATAAGTCAAGTAAGTTCTTCTTTGAAGATCAAAAATACAATAAAGAAAGGATTGTACGTGTACTCGGTGGTAATTTAGCTTTACTCAAAAGTAAAGGTATATTATATGAAGATTCTAGTGGGGATTTAATATTTAACTATGTAGGTGTTATATCTAATGGGCGCAATGTAATATTCATTTTGCCTAAATACTGTAACAGGCACTTAGATGAACATTCAAAGCGGACTTTGTTTAATAAGTTGCTGAAGATTTTTAAAAAATATTCAGGTTTAAATAAAAGCCGGGAATCTGATTATTTCGTATCGGAGCTAGATAGTGATGAAGTCTCCGACTTTATGATAGCAGATTATTTGCTTAATGATTTCTCATTGAATGGGTATTATCAAAAAAAATTTACTGAATATGAAATTGATGGAGAAGGAATTATAGATTGGAGTAAGACAGTTAATGAAATTACCCCAGTATTCTCAAAGGGAGTTCCATATTATTTCAGTACTTATAATGAAGTGGTACAAAAAGACGAGTATCACTTGATAGTTAAAATTCATAAATGGGCTTTAAGTAAATATTTTAATGATTTCGGAGTCATTTTAGGTTTTACGGGACTAGAATTTGATAAATCCTGTGATGGTATGAAAATTTTGGACTACGCTGATTTTTTTGGCTCAGTAATAAATAAAGAAATCGTGAACACATATGTTGATCGTGACGTTAAATTGTTAAAGGCATTGAAAACCGCAATTGATAGGGAAGAGAATCAGTTTTCTAAACGACCCACTCTTTCTCTGTATGGAACAAAATACTTTCACAGAGTATGGGAGGAAGTATGTAAGACCGTATTTTCCCATGTTAATGAATACGTAAAAAAGATATCAAGGCCAAATTGGATTAACTTTACGGATATAGAGGTTAATAAAGAGAAAAAAACACTAGAACCCGATATTATTAAGGCTTTCGAATACCGTTCAAAAGAATACTTTTTAATATTAGATGCTAAATATTATAATATAAATTTTGACGGAAAAAAGCTGGAGGGGAATCCTGGGGTTGAAGATATAACTAAGCAGCTGTTATATGATAAGGCACTTGAAAAACTGTCCAGAGGTAAAACAAAACATAATGCTTTTCTGTTTCCTTCCTCTAATTCAACCAATACCTTTAAAGTATTTGGTTCTGTTGATTTTGATTTTCTTGATATAGCCGCTGTAACTCTTGTTTATATTTCTGCTGAACAAGTTTATAACTTATATCTTGAAAATAAAACATTTTCCACTGATGACTTATTTAAATTTGTAAGTGAAATTAATAAGTCAAAAAAACGACATAGCGTTATAACTTCAACATTGTATGGTAATATGTTTTTGTTTACAAAAAGATTAAGTGATAAAAATTAGTTCTAGAAGGTTAAAAGCCGATAACATAATACTTGTCCTCGGTTTTGTCCTCCTATAGTTTTAAAAATATTTATCAGCATTAAATGTTAAGTCTAAAAAACAGTATTTTGAGCTGGTTTTTTTAATACTATTTTCAACTGTTATTAGTCGGAATGAATGGGTTGCATGATGTAAAACCGACAAAAAACTCTTGATAAACAGGGGTTTGTCGGCAACGGACTTTTATTTTTGATGCCCTTTTGGCCATTTGCAAATTTTCAAGGCTTCTCATGAGTTCACCGAACTTGTGAGAAGCTTCTTTTTTGATGTATAAATAAACATGTGTAGTGTGTACAAGCTTACATGGCATTTCATTTATGGACCGCTTCTCTCTCTATTGCAGACAGGATACCCTATTGGTATACTCTCATACGACACAAAAAAGACCCAGTTATCTAAATAAGTAGTGCCACCCACTCTTAGACTGTTTCCCCTAGAAAAGCACTGTCAAAGAGGAATCCTGTTAAATCTTGTGCTTCTTTGCTTTTTTAGCTAAAAGACGATGTTTTCCTTGCAATAAGGAACTCGTCTTTTATGTTAAATATAAAGAGCGACAGAATAATGACATCTGATCCCCAAAAATTCACTGTCGATGGAGTTAGATTCTTCCAACAGTACCTTAATAAAATCCGTCCCGACGCTATGGAGATAGACAACCTAATTATCAACTCTGATATTATCAAGGAGGACTTAATAGTGCATGTCTCAAAAATGATAGATCGTTTGGCTTTATATGATTTACACAGAAAAAGAAGCATAGATAAACATTTTTCTGCTGCTTTTACAGTCGATATCAATGATAGAGAGGAATTTTACAGTGCAAATATAGCTGATGTTTCAATTGATTTGAATGAATCTAGTGGTGTTTAATTGAATCTCATATTCTTCAGAAGAACCATTCAATACTTCTTGAACAATATTTAAAGTATTCATCAGCTTCCTCTACTGAAACAATATCTTCAATGAAATCGGAAAAGTATTCTAGTTCTGTTCTTGTTGGAAGAACTATTCTTAAGTATCCTAAAGGGTCTCTTTTAAATGAATATACCATGATAAATCAGTCTTTCCTTTCTGTTTATTCTTAGTTAATATTGATCGTACAATTGAGTCGACAAGACAGGCTATTGTAGATTTACGGGCGTTCATTCACTGGATAAAAGCAAATAAAAAAGGGCCTGTTATCATAGTCGGAGTAAGCCTTGGGGGATGGGTTACTAATCTAATTGCTACCCTGGAATCGAAAATTGATGTAGTGGTATCTATCTTTTATGCCAATCGCCTTTCTTATTCGATATGGAACACGATCCCAGGTAAATACATAAGAGAAGAATTAGAACAAAATGGTGTGACCTATAATGAGTTAATAAAATATTGGGATATCACAGATCCTAGTCAAGCCTTGCCGAAAGTTAATAAAGATAACGTACTGCTGATTTCTGCTAAACATGATCAATATATTGACTTGAAAGATGCAGATTATTTATGGGAAAGTTGGGGGAGACCTACAAGATATGTCTACAATTGTGGTCATTCCGGTATTGTTCTTTGTCGCAAAAAGCTGGCAAATGATACGCTTTCCTTTATACGAGAAAAACTGGTTTGATACATTTGTAGACTTTAATAAGAAACGAAAGGCCAACTGCGACTTCAGTTGGCCTTTCCTATTTATAATAAAGAAATTGAGTGAGATTGCTGACAGAACTACGTACTACTCGTTTTCTTTAGTTGCCCTTGCTAATCGTTCAACCTCTCCCCGAATCCCAATCGCAGGCTCCCACGAATCAATCAAACGAATCGCCTTCTGATTAGATTCCACCGCTTTCGTTTTCTCTCCTTTACGATACAACAGCTGCGCCATTCCGTAGTGATAGTAGATCAGTTCAACTTGATTGGCGTTATGTTTGTCATAGAGCATTTGCTCAAAGGCTTCTTCCGCTTTTTCAAACTGATCACATTTCACGTAAGCGACACCCAGATTGAAATAGGCTTCTATCGTTTTTTCGCCGCCGTATGTGGAGCTGATTTCATTTGCCGCTTCGTATAATTGAATGGCTTCTACATGATAACCTCTCGCAAAGCTTAAGTCACCGCGAACCAATAGAACTCTGTGTTGAATGGTAGGGGAAATCGGTTGATTTTCGATTTCGTTTAAAATTGTCTCTGCTTTTTCCTGTTGCCCGTCTTTTAAAAACAGCCTTGCTTTGAGTGCATGTCCCCAAACCTTTAGATCATAGGCATCGTGAGCGTCTGATTGTTCAAGAATCTTCAGCCCGGCTTCTATTTGCTGAAGCGCTCCGTCTAAATCATTGACTTCCATCAATGCCCAGCCTGAGGTGTCGATTCGGAAGTACGCTTCTCGTGTGTGTTGGCCTAAGTGATGGGCGGCGTCGGCCGCTTTGCGTCCGTATTCGATTCGCAGGGGCAGGTTGATTCTGCTTAGAAAATGGCTAATGCGGGTGATGAGTTCGATTAGGATTTCTTTTTGTTCAGTTTCACTTGCCCATTGGATGACCTTTAAGATGTTTGGCCATTCTTGTTTCATTTGATCTAAGTTCCGTCCCAGCAGGTAGCTCCAATAGATAGAGTTGGGCTGTTCCCGCTTTAAATGGGTTTCGGCATAATCAATATAATAGTGCGCCCAGCGATTGCGGGCTTCTTTTTCATATTCGTGCTGTTCGGACAAGTGCTGTTCTCCGTAAGCGACAACGGTTTGGTGCGCTAAGTATTGTGTCCTGCCTTGGCTTCGTTCCGGCTGAATCAGCGCATATGACCGCATTTGTTCCATAGCGTAATGAAAACGGCGGGCGTCTAATCCGGCTGCTGCCGCCAGGCTTTTTTCATCAGGCGGCTTGCTGAAAAAGCAAAGCGTCTGCCAGAGCTTTCGCGTATCTTCATTGCATCTATCCCAGGTGCGGCCAAAGAGGAATTCAAACAATTCCAGCAGTGAGTAGCCTGCTTTTCCAAGCTCATGAATCAGCTGCTGAGCGGGGATGTCATCGTCTGACATATAGGCAATGCTGAGTGCCATGGCTTTCGGGTTTCCGGCAGTCGCTGAAATGAATTCGTTTTTCAGGTCAGATGATAGATGTAACAGCTGCTCCAGCTTTTCCCGCTTATGTGGGAGGTTGCATGTTTGTAAGCAGCGGTGCACTTCTTGCTGGAAAAATTTCAAGGCATCTGTTTGGTTAAGGCCGCTCAGCTGAATAGCTGTCATTTCTCCGAAGCTTTCCCGATAAGTTTGCTTTACGTTTTCCCGCGCTGTGAGGAGAACTTTTACGCCTTGCGGAAGGCTGGTGATAAATTCATGAATGTCACGTTCTGCAGTATCAATGCTGTCAACGATCAGCAGGATCGGTTTTTCACTAGTGTAATTGGCTAACGCATTGCGGACGACAAACCGTTTTTCATTGATTGATTTATCGATTTGTTCTGTGCGTCCGAGCTGATAGGCGATCGTATTTAAAAAATCGCTAAAGCTCAATCCTTTCCAATCAGCGCTGACCCAAATGATACTGTTGAACGCCGGCCAATCTGAAGTATCGTCGACACAGGAATAGGCTGCTTCAAGAGCGATTGTGGTTTTACCCATACCAGCCCAGCCGGTGATTAAACAGACTGGTGACGGAGAAAGCATCCATTGCCGTATCGCTTCCATATCAAAGCTGCGTCCGATAAAGCGTCCGGACCAGCGTGAGGGTAAATTATGAGTGATAGGCTGTTCTGTAAGCGCATTCGTTTCATGGCCGGGTCTGTCATGAAACAGCCGTTTTACTACATTTTCAATTTCGTCTTCACTCGGAGCCCCGAATAATCCGTCTTTTCGCAGTATTTTCGCTTTTTTCAAACAGGATGCTGCCCATACAGGCAATGCGGGTTTGATGACTGGGATAGTGGTGGCTTCCAGCAAGTCGGTCAACCACTCGATATCCAAGTCGGTCTTTTCGAGAATGATCCAGATCATTCCGAACAGTTTTCCGTCGTCGATTCTTCCGGGAATGTAGTTTGCTCCCATCTGTCCGATCCAGCTTTTGATCGTGTTTGGGGAGACTCCCAGCTGGAGTGCGATTTTATCTATGTAAGACTGTCCTGTTTTTTCATTCTTTTTCCTTCTGATTTTATAATCAGGATGAAGTTTTAGCGTTTTGACGCCAGGTGCCAGCAGTTGTGCAAATTGTTTTCGGTTTTCAAGTTCAGCCATAAGCCTGCACCTCCTATTAGTACTATTTTATCAATCCAGCGTTTTTTGTATATGAAAAAATAAAAGTACAGTGCCGCTGTCCTTTTATACAGCAGGAAAGGCTGTTGAACGTGTTGAAAAGCAGATAAAATGGGGGCAGTAACAGAGAAAACAAAAATGTATGCACTTACATTTTATTTTCTAAAGAAAGGAACTTGCCAAATGACTCACACAGTACCTCAAAACATGAAAGCGGCTGTTATGCACAACACAAGAGAGATCAAAATTGAAACATTGCCTGTGCCTGATATCAATCATGATGAAGTGTTGATTAAGGTGATGGCTGTCGGAATTTGCGGATCTGATCTGCATTACTATACAAATGGCCGAATAGGCAACTATGTTGTGGAAAAACCATTTATCCTTGGGCATGAATGTGCGGGTGAAATTGCCGCTGTCGGATCATCTGTCGATCAATTCAAGGTGGGAGACCGCGTCGCTGTAGAGCCGGGTGTTACGTGCGGACGCTGTGAAGCGTGCAAAGAAGGGCGCTATAATCTTTGCCCGGATGTACAGTTTTTGGCTACACCGCCGGTAGACGGCGCGTTTGTCCAATATATTAAAATGCGTCAGGACTTTGTTTTTTTAATCCCAGACTCACTTTCTTATGAAGATGCTGCTTTGATCGAGCCGTTTTCTGTCGGCATCCATGCGGCGGCCAGAACGAAGCTACAGCCCGGATCAACGATTGCGATTATGGGGATGGGCCCTGTTGGGTTAATGGCTGTTGCCGCAGCTAAAGCATTTGGGGCAGGCACAATCATTGTCACCGACTTAGAGCCGCTGCGGTTAGAAGCTGCGAAAAAAATGGGAGCGACTCACATTATTAATATACGTGAACAGGATGCACTTGAAGAGATTAAAACGATCACGAATGATAGAGGCGTTGATGTTGCTTGGGAAACAGCAGGGAATCCAGCGGCATTGCAATCCGCACTGGCTTCTGTGCGCCGGGGCGGAAAATTGGCGATTGTCGGTTTGCCTTCACAGAACGAGATTCCGCTCAACGTGCCGTTTATTGCGGATAATGAGATTGATATTTACGGGATCTTCCGTTATGCCAATACGTATCCAAAGGGAATCGAATTTCTTGCTTCAGGCATTGTGGACACGAAGCATCTAGTAACGGACCAATATTCGCTGGAGCAGACGCAAGATGCGATGGAGCGGGCGCTTCAATTTAAGAATGAATGTTTAAAAGTGATGGTGTATCCAAATCGCTGAGTGAACAGGGAGGATCTTCGTATTCTCCCTCTTGTTTACTGGAAATGAAAACGGATTCTTGGGGTGGGAAATGATGATTGAAACAGAAAAAGTAACGGCAATGAAAGTGAAGCATCAGTCAAAATCGAGTACCGGACTGTCCTGGTTTGAACGAATCGGCTATGGATTCGGCGATATGTCGTATAATATTATCTTTCAGTTTGTAAACGCATACTTATTATTCTATTATACAGACGTCGGCGGCATTCAGCCTGCGGTGATCGCAACTTTGTTTCTTGTTGTGCGTGTGCTGGATGCTATTTTTGACCCGATCATGGGATTG
This sequence comes from Bacillus sp. FJAT-14266, assembly GCF_001719225.1. Taxonomy (NCBI): domain Bacteria; kingdom Bacillati; phylum Bacillota; class Bacilli; order Caryophanales; family Bacillaceae; genus Bacillus; species Bacillus sp. FJAT-14266. The sequence continues at coordinate 3,619,116 of NZ_CP017072.1, read as the reverse complement.
ATTTTAGATAAAACGAATACAAGGTGGGGAAAAGCAAGGCCCTATTTGCTGTGGGTGGCATTTCCTTTTGCGCTATTCACATTCTTATGTTTCACGACGCCTCATTTCGGTGAGACCGGAAATATGGTATATGCGTATGTCACTTATATTCTGCTTGGGATGTCCTTTAGTATGCAAACGATCCCGGTGAACAGCTTAACGGGGCGGATGACGAATTCGGTGGAGGAACGGACGGTTCTAACCACAACCCGGATGATTTTGGTGTATATCGGCATTCTTTTATCCATTTCCTGTGCGACACCGCTTGCAACTGCTATCGGAGGAGAGGATCAGGCGTTTGGATTTCAGATGACGGCGCTCATCTATGCGGCTGTCAGCATCGTTTTGAATCTATTTAGTTTCTTTACTGTACGGGAGCGAATTCAGCCTAAAAAGAGAAAAAAACAAGGGATCAAAAAGACGTTATCCGTTTTATTCCGAAATAAACCCTTGCTTATGTTAATTTCATCATTTTTGGCTTTTGCGATCGGGTTTAATATTAAGCTCAGCACGATGGTGTATTATTTTACGTATAACGTCAACCATAAAGAGTTCGTGTTTATGGGCACCGTTTTATTTTTCGGGGCAGCGCTGATCAGTAATTTGTTTATTCCTTTCTTTTCTGAGAAGTGGGGCAGAAAACAAGTCATGATCATCACGGCAGCTCTATCGCTTATTTCTTATGCCGGCCTGCATTTTACGCCGTATTCTTCAATTCCACTCATTTTCATTTGGCTTTTCGCTTCGGGATTTTTCACAACGCCTTTAAATACGCTTGCTTGGGGAATGGTTGCGGATTGTGTCGATTATGCGGAATGGAAAACCGGAATTCGCGCGGATGGTGTGGTGATTTCGAGCATGAGCTTTATCAATAAGCTGGGTGTGGCGTTGGCCGGGTCATTTTCGGCCATCTATTTAGGAATCGCCGGGTATGTGGCGAATACAGACCAGACAGTTGCGTCATTGAATGCGATTAAAAATATGAATGCTTTGATTCCGGGATTTTTCATTTTGCTTTCTATTATTCTTATCGCCTTCTATCCTTTAACGGAAAAAAGATATAAACACATCATCTCTGAGCTGGAGCAAAGGTCTGCGAGATAAATATATGTAAAATTTTTAATATTCAATGTTGTATTTATGGCAGAAAGTAATATACTGAGACTGTAATCTAGACTTTATAAATGAGTGTGATAATATGCGTAGTCATTCTGTAGTTTGTATTGGAGAATTGTTAATTGATTTCTTTTGTACCGATGTCGACGTTGATTTAAAGGAAGGGCGCCATTTCTTGAAAAGTGCCGGGGGTGCACCGGCGAATGTGTCAGCAGCGATTGCCAAGCTGGGCGGAGACGCCGCTTTCAGCGGAAAAGTAGGCAAGGATCCGTTTGGGTATTTTCTCAAGCAAACATTGGACGCTGTACAGGTGGATACCTCAATGCTTGTCATGGATGAGAAAGCGCCTACAACGCTTGCTTTTGTTTCATTAAAACAAAATGGAGAGCGTGACTTTGTTTTTAATAGAGGCGCGGACGCTTTGTTTACGCTGGAGGATATTGACCAGGAAAAACTAAACGAAGCGAAAATTCTTCATTTCGGCTCTGCGACGGCACTGTTATCGGATCCGTTTTGCTCAGCCTATTTACGGCTGATGTCGATTGCGAAAGACAATGGACAGTTTATTTCGTTTGACCCTAACTACCGTGAAGATTTATGGAGGGGAAGAGTCTCAGAGTTTGTAAGTGTTGCGAAAAAAGCGATCGCTGTAAGTGATTTTGTGAAAGTCAGTGACGAGGAGCTTGAGATTATAAGCGGTGTGAAGGATCATGAAAAGGGAGTTGCGATCCTTCATGAGATCGGAGCCAACATTGTCGCTGTGACACTTGGGAAAAGCGGAACGCTTCTTTCCAATGGAAAAGACCGTGAAATCATTCCAAGCATTCCTGTGACATCAATTGACTCAACAGGGGCGGGAGATGCTTTTGTCGGTGCGGCTTTATATCAATTGGCAAACACGGATCAGATTCAATCTGTAGATGCTGATTTTGTGAAACTGCGTGAGATTGTGGCGTTTGCCAATAAGGTCGGAGCTCTTGTCTGCACTAAAATTGGAGCGATTGATGCACTGCCAAGCATGGATGAGATTGAAGTTTCTTTGTAAATCATTGAAGATGTCTCTTGAAAGTCTTTGGACTTTTGGGGGCATCTTTTTTTATTACTTACATTTTTGTTCAGGTAAAAAGTTGTATATTTTTCGTTTGAAATGTCATTTTTTATTAAAAAAGTGAAACTTTTAACGATAATAAATAGTATATGTAACAAGGGTTACCGAATAGCTTTAGGAGGAACGATATGATGAGTATAATTGGAAGATTTAAAGATATTATGTCTGCGAATATCAATGCTTTATTGGACAAGGCTGAAAATCCGGAGAAAATGGCAGATCAATATTTAAGAAACATGAATAGCGATTTGGCTAAGGTTAAGGCAGAAACAGCAGCTGTTATGGCCGAGGAGCAGAGAGCAAAAAGAGAATATCACGAATGCCAGGCGGATATGGAAAAGATGGAAAGCTATGCAATGAAGGCGCTGCAAGCCGGGAATGAGGGCGATGCGAGAAAGTTCCTTGAAAGAAAAACATCTTTGGAATCAAAGCTTTCTGAGCTGCAGGCGGCGAATCAAATTGCTGCAACCAATGCCGCACAGATGCGAAAGATGCATGACAAATTGGTATCTGACATTGGAGAGCTGGAAGCACGCAAAAATATGATCAAGGCGAAGTGGGCAGTAGCGAAAACGCAAGAAAGAATGAACAAACTAGGCGGTTCTGTTTCAAGTACAAGCCAATCAATGTCTGCATTCGGCCGAATGGAGGACAAAGTAAATAAGGCACTTGATCAGGCCAATGCAATGGCTGAACTGAACAGCGCTCCGCAGGATGATATGGCTGATCTGACTGCAAAGTATGACACTGGCGGTTCAAGCCAGGTTGATGATGAACTTGCGGCGTTAAAAGCGAAAATGATGCTCGATAAGTAATACATAGGAGGCCGCAGCTTTCGGCTGCGGCGTTATTTTATCATAAGATGTGAGAGGGAACGGTAATGATAATATCTTATAAGTGTCCGAACTGCGGCAGTGATATGGCATTTGACAGTGAAACCGGCTCGTTATCCTGCAGCAGCTGCGGAAGACAGGACAATATTGAAAGCCTTCCGAAAGAAAACATTGCGGCACGGTTTTCTGATGATGAAGCAAAAGAATATCAATGTGAAAACTGCGGTGCCATTTTGATCACGGAAGCTGAAACGACAGCAACGACGTGCAGCTTCTGCGGAGGTGCTGCAATACTTGCCGATCGTTTATCAGGACATTTGGCGCCGGCGAAGGTCATTCCATTTACAATCAGCAAGCAAGAAGCGGAGCAGGCATTTCGAAAGTGGTGCAAAAAAGGCCTTCTGACACCAAGAGGTTTCATGTCTGCTGATCGTATCAAAAGCATCACCGGCATGTATATTCCATTTTGGATGTTTGATTTAAATAGTGAAGTACAGGTGAGAGCAAACTGTACCAGAGTCCATCAATATGAAGAAGGGGATTATATTTGCACGGAAACAGAGCACTTTGAAGCGTTTCGTGATATCAATCTCGATTATTTGAAAATCCCTGTCGATGCCTCTGAAAAAATGAAAGACGAATTAATGGACAAATTGGAGCCTTATTCATACGAAGAGCTGAAGGACTTTCAAATGGCATATTTGGCCGGTTATATTGCGGAAAAGTACAATTATACCGATGAGGAGCTTTTTCCGAGGGCAAAAGAGAAAATCAGCAGTTATATAGATTCATACATCCATTCTACTTTTTCCGGATATACGTCAGTCAATGTGAAGGACAAACATATTCACACGAAAAATGTGAACAGCTTTTACGTTTTGCTTCCTGTTTGGATGGTCAGTTACGATTATGAAAGAGCGGAGCATATCTTTGCGATGAACGGGCAAACAGGAAAGGTTGTTGGAAAGCCGCCGATCAGTCGAGGAAAAGTGGCGGCATGGTTTAGCGGAATAGCAGGCGGGACATTTCTTGCGTTGAAGCTCGTCTCATTGATGATGGGAGGCGGATTTTGATGCGTAGATTTTTTGGAAAAGCGATCTTTGTTGTGCTGGCTGTTTTCATCATGATGCCTTTACTGGGTATCGAAGCGGCAAGAGCCACTGAATCACAGCAGCATGTGTACGATCGCGCTCATCTATTGTCAAAAACGGAGATCGGAAAACTTGAATCTCTCTCGACAGAGCTGGGTGCAAAGAGAGACACTGATTTCATCATTATTACGACCAAAAGCACAAACGGTGAAGATATTGCAGACTATACCGGCAATTTTTATGATCGTTACGGAAAAGGCAGTACAGCTATTCTGACGATTGATATGACAAACAGAGAAGTGTTTATCGCAGGCTTCAAAAAAGCCGAACAGTGTTTGGACAACAGCAGGCTCAATAGCATCAGAAATACGATTTCATCTGATTTATCCAATGAAAATTATTTTAAAGCTTTTGAGACATATATTCAGCTTTCCTATAAAGATATGGGCATAAAACCGGGAGTAAACCCCGACAACATATTCTTTACATGGTGGTTTCAGCTGATTGCTGCCATCGCAGTCGGGGGAATTGCGGTTTCAATCATGCTTTATCATGCAGGCGGCAAAGTAACGGTTAATGGAAATACATATATGGATCAGCGTACGTCTGATGTGATTGATCAATACGACACTTATATTAGAACGACTGTAACAAGAGAAAGAAAACCATCAGATAAAGACAGCGGCAGCGATGGCGGTGTTACGAAAGGCGGCACGTCATACAGTGGGAGCCGGGGCAGTTTTTAAATGTAAGAAATAGAGAAAGGGAGAGGCGTAATGTCGTTTTTCAGAAATCAATTAGCGAATGTAGTAGAGTGGGAAGAATTTAGAGATGATATGATTTTTTATAAATGGAACAATCGTGAAATCAAAAAAGGGAGCCGTTTAATCATTCGTCCCGGACAGGATGCTGTCTTTTTGAACAATGGGCGGGTTGAAGGAGTCTTTCAAGATGATGGCGATTATGATATTGAATCAGAAATTATTCCATTCCTTTCAACGTTAAAGGGCTTTAAGTTTGGCTTTAACAGCGGCATGCGAGCTGAGGTGCTGTTTGTCAATACGAAGGAATTTACCGTAAGATGGGGAACAAAACAGGCGATAAATATTCCGGCAGCGGGAATGCCAGGCGGGATGCCCATTCGCGCAAACGGCACATTTAATTTCAAGGTGCAGGACTATATCAGCCTGATTGATAAAATCGCTGGCGTGAAAGATCAATATTTTGTAGAGGATATTAAAACCCGTATCATTTCTATTCTGGATCAGCTTCTCATGAAGTGGATCACAAGAGAAGGGAAAGATATGTTTAATCTTCAAGCAAACGCTTTTGATATTGCCAAGGGAATTCAAGAGGACTTAGATATGCAATTAATAAGCGACGGGATGACGGTCACTGGTTTTCAAATCATGAGCTTTAATTATCCTCAAGAGGTTCAAGATATGATTACAAAGAACGCTTCCTACGGTATGGTTGGGGATGTGAACAGATACCAGCAAATATCAATGACGGATGGAATGGCATCCGGAAAGATGAGCGGAGGCGGAGCGGCTTCGGATATGGCTGGAATGATGATGGGAATGAATATGGCCAATCAGATGATGAGCCAAATGAATCAGAATCAGCAGGCACAGTCATCAGGCCCACAGTCAACTGGCAGCGGAAGCAAACCGAATTTCTGTCCAAACTGCGGAATAAAAACGGGTGAAGCCAATTTTTGTCCGAATTGCGGCCAGAAGCTTGTATAAGAATCATACAGTGAAAAGTCCGGAGTGATCAGACACTCCGGACTTTTTTATTTAGGAGAATAAGCGTTACCTATTGCTTGCTCCTGAACAGGCCATTTTCGAGCACCCGCTTGGATAATTCCCAGCAGCAATTGACGACGTTCCTTTATTGAATTGACGGCAATTTGAAATGTTTGCTTTGATAAAGCCGGTATGCCTGATTGTTGAAGCTTTGAGATGTCTGGTTCCGGCGGCGCTTGTTCTGCAGGATGGATATAGGCAGTATGAACGGTATCCAGATAGTTTTTGATACTTGAGCGCGCTTCTTTGATATGAAGCTGATTCGGCTGATATTGTTCAGGAATACCGTATTTGAAAATGGTTAGAGCCTCATCCAATACAGCAACAGCTATAATGGATGATTCCTGATGCTGCGTGCTGTGGTAAAAATGAAGGATGGGGAAGGCGTTATGCTGAGCGGTCAGCTTTCCCAGTTCTGATGAGGCAGCGACAAGAAGAATATCAATGTCGTGAAAATCTTTGCCATTCCATGCATTATGGACGATTTCTGTTCCGTCATGCCCTAGACTTAATACACTTTGGGCAAAGGAGCGTTTTTGATTAACCGCACTCAAGACGGAAATCAAATACGTGACAGAAAACGTGATGGTAAGCAGTCCTTGAGCTGTTTCAATAATCGTGACAAGCTTCCATAGGCCTCCGTTCGGAGCGAGGTCGCCATTTCCTAATGTAAACATGACATAGCCGGAAAAATAAATTCGGTCTGACCAGGAAGCCGGTTCTTTTGATTGAGTTTCCATAAGTGAGTGAGGGTCACTCGAGTAAATCAAAACCCACCCGCCCCAAAACAGACTGATCCATATCACTAACGTCAGGCATAACAGCAGAGGACCAGCCATACTTAGAACCTTTGCGTGGTCACCGCTGATTTTGCGGCAGCCCTTCCACAGCCAGGCAGACAGGCATCTTGTGATCGGGCCTGCACCGCTCTCTAACCATAACGTGGTCCATAAAAAATCAATCATCCCCGCTGTCAATAATAAAAGGCCTGCAATGATATAACCCTCATTCATTTTGGTTGCCTCCCTTAAGCCAGCCTTCTTTTATTTTTCTTTTCTATTTCCTTTTATCTTGAGTCTGAAACAATTGAACGAATGTTTGATTTTACAGAGAAAAACAGGTGAAGTTACCCAAAACTTACTCATTTATCGATATGAATAGAAAATCACAGGATTTTTGACTTGATTCACACACTTTCATGAAGAAAAACGTCCATTTTCCCCTTGAATTGGTGATTTTCCTTTTATAGAGTAAAAAATTTTCAGAAATTTATATTGACTGAAAGCGTTTTTATAATTATGATAATATCAGATATAACAAAAATGTCACTATCATATCACTACAATTGAACTATCAAGTGACTATTAAATGCCAAATTTACAAGGTTATGCACAAAGAAATGACCATTGCTCTTTTAGCTAGAAATGAAATCGCTTCCATTGGGACTGACATGCTAAGAAGAAGGGAAGGTTATGAGGTTATTGGATAAAAACATGAATAACTATTTTCTGAAGCCTGCTTACGAAATGTGAGGAAGGCAGCAGCCCTGGAATAAGTTTTTGACATACGCATTTTGAAAAAGACTGGGGGAAACAGTATGAATAAACAAGGCAATCAAATGTCATTTTTACGTACAATTATTTTAGTCTCCACTTTCGGCGGGCTTCTTTTTGGCTATGATACCGGTGTGCTCAATGGAGCTTTGCCGTATATGGGAGAGCCGGATCAGCTTAATCTCAATGCCTTCACAGAGGGCCTTGTCACCAGTTCACTTCTTTTTGGAGCGGCACTGGGTGCTGTGTTTGGCGGCAGGATGTCTGATTTTAACGGCCGCCGCAAAAATATTTTGTTCCTCGCTGTTATATTTTTTATTTCAACGATTGGGTGTACGTTTGCTCCAAATGTTACGGTCATGATTATTTCCCGTTTTGTGCTCGGTATTGCGGTTGGGGGTGCATCCGTAACGGTGCCTGCCTATTTAGCAGAGATGTCTCCTGTGGAAAGCAGGGGACGGATGGTGACGCAGAACGAATTGATGATTGTATCAGGACAGCTTTTGGCCTTTGTTTTTAATGCGATCCTTGGAACAACAATGGGAGACAACTCCCATGTGTGGAGGTTTATGCTGGTCATTGCGTCACTTCCAGCCTTGTTCCTGTTTTTCGGCATGATCAGAATGCCCGAGAGTCCCCGCTGGCTTGTTTCTAAAGGAAGAAAAGAAGATGCTTTACGTGTATTGAAAAAAATCAGGGATGAAAAACGGGCAGCAGCTGAGCTGCAAGAAATTGAATTCGCTTTCAAAAAAGAAGATCAGCTTGAAAAAGCGACATTTAAAGATCTTTCAGTCCCATGGGTGCGCCGTATTGTGTTTATTGGATTAGGGATTGCGATTGTACAGCAAATTACAGGTGTAAATTCGATTATGTATTATGGGACTGAAATTCTAAGAAATTCCGGTTTCCAAACGGAAGCCGCTTTAATCGGAAATATTGCGAATGGCGTGATTTCGGTATTGGCAACATTCGTCGGAATCTGGCTGCTGGGAAGAGTGGGGCGCCGGCCGATGCTGATGACAGGCTTGATCGGTACGACAACAGCATTATTGCTAATCGGGATATTCTCACTTGTACTTGAAGGATCACCGGCACTTCCGTATGTAGTCCTGTCATTAACGGTCACATTTCTTGCTTTTCAGCAGGGCGCCATTTCACCAGTGACTTGGCTGATGCTATCTGAAATTTTCCCGCTTCGCCTTCGCGGACTGGGAATGGGTGTTACGGTATTCTGTCTGTGGATGGTGAATTTTGCAGTCAGTTTCACGTTTCCGATATTGCTGGCAGCTATCGGGCTGTCCACAACGTTCTTTATCTTCGTTGGATTAGGAATTTGCTCAGTCCTGTTTGTGAAGAAGTTTTTACCGGAAACGAAAGGTCTTTCGCTTGAGCAGCTGGAGGAAAACTTCCGCGCTTATGATCACGGCGGGGCAAAGAAGGATTCTGGGGCTGAAGTGATTGGATAATTAAAAAAAGAATCCGCACCCGAGTGCGGATTCTTTTTGGTTTCAAATTAGTTAGGTCTGACAAGGATTTTGACTTGGCTTTTCTCTTTAATAAGAGCCCCGAAGCCTTCCTCGATCAAATCATCTAGTACGATTTTTTTCGTTACGAGTTTGTCGGCTGAGAAATAGCCTTCTTTCATTAATGACAATACAGCCGGGAAGATGTCGCGGTATCCGATAATTCCTTTTACTGTACGTTCTTTGATTACGATATCGTTCGGATGGATTTCAGCACCTTTTTCCCAAATGCTGACGATGACGGTTTCACCGGCAATTGTAGTGGACTGGATGGCTTGTCGTAACACCACTGGGACACCAGTGACTTCGAATGCTACGTCAACACCGCCTCCTGTACGTTCTGCAATCTCAGCGACTACATCGTCTGTTTTAGACGGATCAACGATGATCGCGCCAAGCTCCTCAGCTTTTTGCTGGCGTTCAGGAGAAAGCTCAACAGCGTAAATATCAGTTGCACCGGCAGCCTTCAGCGCTTCAATGACAAGAAGTCCGATCGGGCCGCAGCCGAATACAGCCGCTTTGTCGCCTGCTTTGAGTTTGCTTGAGCGGACAGCGTATAGAGCAACTGCAGAAGGTTCAACGAGCGCGCCTTGTTCATATGATAATTCATCAGGAAGTTTGAACAAAAGCTCTTCATCCACAGAGACGTATTCAGAGAAACCGCCGCCTCCGCCGGCTAAGCCGAGGAATCCCATTTGTTCATCAAGGTTGTAGGCGCCTTGGTGGCCGTGTGTAGCAAAAATCGGCTCGACTACAACGCGGTCTCCAACCTTATAATTTTCAACGCCTTCTCCGACTTCGACAACTTCACCGGAGAATTCATGCCCCATTGTGACTGGTGCCGTTTCATTTGTTAATGGGTGCGGTTTGTCAACCGGAATAAAGATCGGGCCGCCCAGATATTCGTGTAAATCACTTCCGCAGATGCCGCACCATTTGACTTTGATCTTTACTTTTCCCGGCTCCGTTTTTGGCTCTTCGATATGTTCAATACGGATATCCTTTTGGTTATGCCATCTTGCTGCCTTCATGGATTACCACTCCTATAACTTTTGATGTGAGTAATTCCGCACCGGTCAATATGAACTGTTCACAAAATCGCCATTTTTAAAACCAAAAAAGAAATGAAATTTTTATATAATATAATCTACGTTTTTTTGAAAAAAAGAAACTTTAAAGAAAAAAGGGTCTCGCACACTCTTTTTTCTTTATATGAGAGTATCAATCGTTTACATAGCTATGAATTTGGTTTGAACAATACGGTAATGGTTCGTTCATATTGAATGCGACAACTACTCTATCAATAATTATAACGCTAATACCGCTATTATAATAGGATAATCTTCCATGGTTTAATTTAGCAGAGGTAACTTTTTGACTTTGTAACATTACTGTAAGGATATTGAAATAAAAAATAGCTGGTTGATCGTGTATAATCTTCCTAGATGTTAACAAACAGGGGGACGAAATGTTGAAGAAAGTCATTTTAGCCGCTTTTATCTTAGTAGGAAGTACTTTGGGAGCTTTTAGTTTTTCATCAGATGCCAGTGCGAAACATGTGAACGGAAATATTACTTGGTATAATGGAGTCGGGAAAAAAGGCTCTTCAGGTAAGAAACTTGGACATTGGGATTGTGCGACCAAAATCGGATTTGATGTTCCTAGAAACGGGACAAAAATCAGAGCTTATGCAAAAGCGAAGCCTAAAAAGGTGATTACGGTTTATAAAAATGATGTTGGCAGAATGCCTAATGCAGTGCTGGATGTTAGCCCTAAAGCGTTTAAAGCGCTTGGATATCCATTAAGCAAAGGTAAAGTAGCGGGGCATTACAGCTATTAATGTACATATATAATCTGGAAAGCAAGAAGTCACATTCTTGCTTTTTCTATTGGTGGAGATAAAAGATGAAAAAAAGAATCATATTATTGTTAGCAGTGATAATAGCGGCAGCTGCCGCGGGGGTTGCGTTTTATGTTGCAAAGGATAAAGGCCATGAGAAGGCTGCTGATGTTTCAGTCAATACCGAAAGCGGTGATGAGCTGCTGGTTTCAATTACAGATACGGATCTGCTGACAAAGTATTATGAAAATGACAAGGTGATCCATGAGGAGAAGCTGACCAGCTATCCGGCATTTGCCTTGGATCAAAAACAGCAGGTGCTCTATTATACGGGCAATAATGAACAGAATGAAATGAGGCTTTTTAAATTGGATCTGAAGTCTCATAAAAAAACGATGCTTTATAAAGGCGCGGAGAGTGCGGACAGTTTATTTTTATCAAAGGACCGTTCAACCATCTATTTCCGCTTAGGAAAAGCGGACCAAAGCAATTTTCGGATCGCCGCTTTTGATCTGAAGACGAAAAAGTATAAAAATCTTTATCCTGCCGCTAATGATCAGGATGACACCGTCAGCAGCTTCTTTTATAACCAAAAAAACGATTCATTTGCATTGCTTCATTATTCTGTAGAAGAAGACTACAAGAAAACAGATGAAGCAAACGAAAAGGGCATCGACCCTGAACCGACAACGATTCATTTTGCGGAAGGCCGTCAACATAAATTTAATGAGCTGAAAAGCCTGAACCAATTTATCAGCGATATTGCTGTTTCTGATGATGATAAACGTATTTTATTCACATCATATACGCAGAAAGGAACGGAGCAAACCGCTTCTATTCAGATGCTCAATGCGGATACGAAAAAGTATGAAAGCATCATCTCAAATCAAAAATCATTTAAGCTGTTAATTGACGCACAGCCTCAGTTCTCTAAGGATGGAAAGAACATTTATTTTCTTGCCGAAGCTAAGGGGGCTAAAAAGCTGAAGGACGAAACAGGGCGTGAAGCTAAGGTGCGGACGATTTATTCCTATAGCCTTGAAAATAAGACCTTCAAAAAAGTATGGGAAAATCCAAACGGCATCATCAACAGCTTTTCTGTGATTAACTAATAAAAACCACTCGGCATGAGCTGAGTGGCTTTTTTAATGGATGAGGTGCAGAGCTAATGATCCGAGCCATTTAACGATATGAATCAGAGGTACCGACAAAAACAGAAGTTCAACATATGAGTTCATTGCAACATTCAGCTTTTTGAACGCAGCTCTTTTTTTCAAGTCTTTTTGCTGCTGGTTTGAGATCACGTTATCACTCCTCTTATATCCATATTATACCATTAAAACAGACAAAAAAGCCCTAAACGTTTACAGTTTTGGGCTTCTTTCTTCGTATTTGGCCTCTTGCAATGAGAGGTTTTTATTCTGAAATATAGAATTTTGTCTCCGTTCGGAGTTTGTTTGCTTGCAGGAGACTGCATTTGTTATAGGGAAGAACTAGCTTGTTTTCGTTTGGCTGTTGTTTTGGAGATTCACTAATGAACGGATGCCGTCGACCATTTTACTTCCGCACAAAGGGCACAATGGCGTATCACTGCTGGCGAAGTTTTTTCGGGTCCAGCCATTACAGTCTTCTTTTGTGCATTCCCAAGTACTCACATCTTCTTTTGGCAGCGGTTCTTGATTTCGTTTGTTATAGTAAGACATAAAGTCACTTCTTCCCTCATGTATTTTACTGCACATTTCTTATTGTCTCATACTTTTCCCTAATCTCCTAATTCCTTTTTCTTTATGACTTTCCAATAACCCCATCTAAAAAGGAGAGGAGTGTGCTGTTAAAAGCATCTGGCTCTTCTAAAAACGGGCAATGGCTGCTTTTAGGAAAGGTAACGAGTGTCGCGTTTGGAATATTGCTCCGCAAGTGTTCCCCAGCTGCTGTAGAGAAAAATTTCTTGTCTTCCCCGAAGCACATCAATGTCGGCACATTGATGTTTTGGAGGGTGCCCCGGTAATCAGCGGCCGTTTGGTTAAATAAAATCGTGCTAGAAATGGCAGCCGGCTGTTTGAGGATTTCTGCCAGCATCCATTCTGTTTCGGTCTCGGCAGGCGGTTCTGCGAACATATTTTGGATGAAGCTTTCGTAGAAAGGCAGCGGGTCAGTTTGAATGGCGTGCATCGCTGTTTTTAAGCCGTCAAAATCAAATGGACCGTGTTCCCAGCCCTCCCATTGATAGTCGGAAGCGGATTGATCGATGATCACAGCGGCTTGAATATTATCATTCCCAAATTGATTGAGATAATCCCATACGACAAAAGCGCCCATTGACCAGCCGGCAAGAACGACATGGTCAAGCTCCATTGCATTTAGAAATTCCCTTATGTCACGTGCATATTGGGAAATGGTGTGGCCGTGAAGCACTTTGTCAGATTCGCCGTGTCCTCTAAGATCAAGACGAATACATTGATAATTGGCAGAAAGTGCCGAAAATTGTTTGTGGAAAAATTGTCCGCTCATCAGCACCCCATGTATAAACAGGATCGGCGTCCCTCTCCCGTGTGTTTCATAGTAAAGGCGTGTCTGATCTTCTAATGTGATGTATGGCATGTTTCTCCTCCTTTAGTTTCCATCATGAGTATGGCTGGCTGCTGTTGAGCTGATGATGACAGCTGTCGCGGCTGCCTGCTGCGCTTGAATGGCTGTTTCGATAGCGGTGTATAGTCCTGATTCCATCAGCAGATTTTTCTCCATATGCTCACTGAGATAGAGGCTGACAGCAATTTTAAAATTCATTTCCTTTTGCCATTTAAAAGCTTTTTCCTGGTTTAATTCGTCAGTGATGCACAAAACCGTTTTGATATCTGGCTCTTCCAGAAATGTGAGGAGAGCAAGGTCTGGATAATGATAATCCTTTGGTTTTTTGACAGATTCAGTGATCGATTGATATATCTGTTTGCAAGCGGAAACAAGCATTTCGGGCTCTTTTTCACTTTGCAAGGCCAGAATATGGCTGACCTGATGTAAGTACTGTCCTTTTTTAAAGCCGTTGGCTGCCAGCAGCTGATAGCATGTTTCCGCCTTCTGTAGCGCCTGCAAACCTTTTTCGTTTTCTCCAAGCAGTATGGCAAGCGGAACATTCTGAGTTGAAGTGAGGAAATAATGATTTTTCTTCATCTGCTGATAAACTGCTAGCCCCATGTTCATCTGTTCTTTTTGGTTTGTCGTTTCAGATTTGCCGGTGAGCAAGATCAGAGCGGAAAGGTATGTGAACATATCCCGCTTATATCCTAGCTTCACCATTTCATTGTATACATCGATGAAAGTATGAAATGTTTGTTTTGCCTTATGCTGAAAATGAATGTCCAGAATAGATGCAACAGTAAAGCGGTGGTGTGAATTGAGTGTTGAGAAGCTGCCGATGTTTGATTTGATATAGCTGCTCAAATCATAAAAGCGCTGAAAATCAAACTCTCTTTTATTCACAATATATGCAGAAGAAATGAGCATTAATATCTGATCGTGTGAAACTTTCCATTTTAATTTTGATTTTAATTCAGCATAAATGGAAATGTATTGCTTTATTTTTTCATGTAGGTCGTGTGTCAGCATAAAAAGCAGCTCCTTTTTGCTGTTTTTACGTAATACGATAAATAGGGCCAAAGGTTTCACAAAGAAAAAACTTGCCTGCTAGAGGCAAGTTTGTCGGGTTATTTATGGGGATCAGTTATATCCATCGGTCTCATCATGTCATAGTCTTCATGCTCTAGAATATGGCAATGCCATACGTATCGTCCGCTGTACGGACCGAATGTCGCCGCGATTCTCAGGACTTCACCTGCATGCGCTTGAATGGTGTCTTTCCAGCCCTTTTCACTTGGCGGCGGCGGGACAGCCGGACCGGTATAGGACAATTCCCCGCTTTCTTGATAACGGGCGATATCAAACGGCCGACGGTCTAATACACGGAAGGAGACTAGATGCAGGTGAATCGGATGTGTTCCGCGTGTCGGGTTGATAATGGACCATATTTCAGTTGTGCCCACTTTTGGTGCTTCTGTGACGGGATCGTGCCAGCGTTTGTTATTAAGCAGAAGGACGGGTCTGCCGTATTCGTCCTGGGTGCCTGCCAGTTTTAACGTTCTGATGTTTTGTATTCTTTCATGCTGTACCGAAGGGTATGAGGCGAGGTACTTCGGCTTTCTGCTTTCGTCTTTTTGTGCCAATGGTTTTGTGACTCTGAATTGCATGATATTCGCATCTGTTTCAGGATTGACGTCACCGCCGCAGCCCGCGCTGTTTGCCAAAATGATTGATTCTCCTTCATATGCTGTGAAGTCAATGATGATATCATAACGTTCAGCAGGCGCAAGGCTGAAAGAATTCAGTTTAACAGATCGCGGCAGGAGCCCTCCATCTGAACCAATCTGAATAAACTCTCCGCCATTATCGAGTGACAGGTTATAGGTTCTTGTATTGGAGGCGTTGATGACACGGAATCGGTATTTCCTTGGCTCGACTTCCAAGTATGGCCATACCTTCCCGTTGACGAGTATGGTTTCTCCGCAAAAAGCCGGAACGATTGAAGGATTAGGCAGTGACGGAGAAGGGTTTTCCGGTGCGCTCGGATAAAACAAAGAACCATCCTCATTGATCGTGCGGTCTGTGATAAGAAGCGGCACATCGTATTCGTCTGAAGGCAGTTTTAAGCGTTTTTCCTTTGGGTCATGAATGATATAAGCACCGACAAGTCCGGCATAGACATTTAGCCTGGTGAGCGCCATGGCGTGATCGTGATACCACAATATAGCCCCGCGCTGCTGGTTCGGATAATGATAAACCTCTCTTTTGAAATAAGGTCCTGTTTGTTCAAAGTCTTTGGAAAACCAAGCCTCCGGATACCCGTCACTATCATCTGGCGTGACGCCGCCGTGTAAATGAACAACAGTCTTTACCTCGGGCTCTTCATGCTGGCTGTCACTGTGATGAATGGTATGATCAATCGGAAGGAAATGCGTGGAAGGAAGGTTATTCATCCATTTTACATATACGTTTTCATTTCTTTTAACCTCAATGGTCGGTCCCGGAAATAAGCCGTTGTAGCCCCACAGGCGGGTTGGAGGGAGATCGCGATGGAGCTGATGAGTGCATTCCTCCATGGTGACTTCGTAGTATGTTTTTTCTTTTGATTGCTGTACTGGCTTTAGTGTATCTGGGATTGGGAGAGCATCCACAAATTTTTCAAGTGTCATTTTCATCTGTCCTTATCTAAATTTTCCAAATTGGTACTATAGTTAATGACAATAAGGACGTGATGGTTACAAAAAATCTTCGTGTTGCAGACTGCCCGAGAAAGAAAATAACAAAATCCTAAACGGCAGTCCGTTTAGGATTTGATCAGCATTAAGGCAGGATATCGGGTTGCTGCTGTGTGACTGGGTTGGCAGCCGCTTTCTCGCTCACCTTGCGTTTTCTGAACACAAGGTAAGAAATCAAAACGATTCCCGTAATGACGCCTGTCAGCAGCAGCTCGTCTCTCATGGAATCAATAAACGCCATGGACACTAAAATTCCGCAAATGGCGAGGATGGTCAAGTAGGTTAGGAAAGGGAAGAGCCACATTTTGATCTTCAATGCTTCTGGGTTTGTTTTTTCGAGTTTTTTCCGCATTTTCAGCTGGGAAACGGCGATGACAAGATAGACGAGTAAAGCGATTGCGCCTGATGAGTTGACTAAGAATAAAAAGACGGTATCCGGTGAAAAATAGTTCATTACGACCGCGATATAAGAGAAAAATGTCCCGGCCACAATGGCTTGTACGGGAACGCCTTTTTTGCTCAATTTCATAAAACGGCGCGGCGCTTCGTTTCTTTCTGCAAGTGAATACAGCATTCTGGATGTGGTATACAAACCTGAATTCAGGCAAGAGAGTACGGCTGTGAGGACGATAAAGTTCATAATCTGTGCGGCTGCGGGCACTCCTATATGCTCAAGTACAGCGACGAAAGGGCTTTCTAAAATATTTGCTGAATTCCATGGCAACAGCGCCACGACAATGGCGATTGAGCCCACGTAAAAGACGATGATGCGCCATACAACGGATCTGGTGGCTTTTGTCACAGATTCGATCGGGTTGGATGTTTCCCCTGCTGCAATGGCAACGATTTCAGTTCCCATAAAAGAGAAGATGACAACGACAATGCCGAGCAATACGGAGCTGATGCCCTCCGGGAAAAATCCGCCTTTGCCTGTAAGATTCGAAAAACCGACTGGCTCACTGCCCGGTGCAAAGCCAAAAATAAAGGCAAAACCAACGATTAGAAAAGCAATGATAGTCACAACTTTAATGAGGGAGAACCAATATTCAAACTCACCGAAAGACTTAACAGAGTAGACGTTTGTCAGGGTGAGCACAATGGTCAAGATCAAACTTGTCAGCCACAGCGGAATATCATGGAACCAGTATTGAATAATGCCAGCACCGGCAATGGCTTCGATCGCTATGACGATCACCCAGAAAAACCAGTACAGCCAGCCGATTGTAAATCCTGCCCACGGTCCGATGGCGTCGTGAGCGTATTGAGAAAACGATCCGCTCGTCGGGTTTACGGCAGACATCTCACCGAGCATTCTCATAATAAAAATCACCAATAATCCGGCTAACGCGTAAGAAACAACGGCACCCGGACCGGTCGAGTGAATCACTGAACCGCTGCCTACAAATAGGCCGGCTCCGATTACACCGGCAATCGAAATCATTGTCATATGGCGGGTCTTTAATTCCTTTTTTAATCCTGATTGAGACTGGTTCATAAGTTACCTCCTTTTAAAATGCAATCATTACTGAATATTATGATAATTGAAACTCTATCATAAATATACAGTTTGTCGAAAATTCGTGTAAGAAAATATACCAGCTTATTTCAAATTTGTAGTGTTTTGTTTGCGCTTTCAGCGAATGTGTGGAAAAAATGTTTCGTTTTTTATTCGCTGTGTAATTTTGTGTACTATTTACAATTCGATAGAATGCGAGAAGCGCTGGTGTCATTGGATTTGATGGGCTTTTTGGCGGAGCAAATAAATTGGATGGGAGAAAAAGTGTTCCATCATCACTATTTTTCTGTGGCGGGTGAATCATGTTTCTGTAGACCCACTGCGGTTCAGCTTTGTAAGATAATAATAGGAAAATGTGAGCGGGGAGGAGGTTTTGTATGGAGAGATATGATGAACTGAAAAAGGGAGAATCCGGAGCGCTGGTCAGCATTGCCGCGTATCTAGTTCTTTCCGCAATTAAACTGATCATCGGTTATCTTTTTCACTCGGAAGCACTTACGGCAGACGGGTTAAATAACACAACTGACATTATTGCTTCTGTTGCTGTGCTGATTGGCCTGCGCATCTCTCAAAAGCCTCCTGACGAAGATCATCCATACGGCCACTTTCGAGCGGAAACGATTGCATCGCTTATCGCATCGTTTATTATGATGGTTGTCGGACTGCAAGTGCTGTTCAGCGCGGGAGAATCTATTTTTTCTGCTAAACAAGAGACGCCGGATATGATTGCGGCTTGGACGGCAGCGGGCGGGGCAGTCCTGATGCTGATCGTTTATCGGTACAATAAAAGGCTGGCCAAAAAGGTGAAGAGCCAGGCGCTCCTTGCTGCGGCTGCTGATAATAAATCAGACGCATTCGTCAGTATCGGCACATTTATCGGCATTGTGGCTGCTCAATTCCATCTTGCTTGGATTGATACGGTCACTGCGTTTGTGATCGGTCTGCTTATTTGCAAGACCGCATGGGATATTTTTAAAGAGTCATCTCACTCTTTGACAGATGGATTCGACATAAAGGACATTTCCGCTTATAAACAGACAATCGAAAAAATCTCCGGTGTGAGCCGTTTAAAAGACATAAAAGCAAGATACTTGGGCAGCACGGTTCATGTTGATGTGGTGGTTGAGGTATCAGCAGATTTAAATATTACGGAAAGCCACGATATAGCCAATGAAATTGAGCGGAGAATGAAGGAGGAGCATG
Source organism: Bacillus sp. FJAT-14266 (assembly GCF_001719225.1). NCBI lineage: Bacteria > Bacillati > Bacillota > Bacilli > Caryophanales > Bacillaceae > Bacillus > Bacillus sp. FJAT-14266. Next base: position 3,600,177 of record NZ_CP017072.1, on the reverse strand, counting down.
CGATTGATTATTCGCATGTTCATATGGAGCCTTTAGAACACAAATAATTGAGCTTCCTGCCACAGGAAGCTTCAGCGTGTCGACAAACCCTCGCATTCGTTGTCAGGTCTGCGCTTCGGTGCTCACGAATTAGAACATTCGCTCCGCTCCTATGCTCGTCCTTCCTAGACTTCAAGGGTTTTCAATCACGCTGAAAAGATGACAAAACCCTAAAATGAAAGCCATTTTAGGATTTTGTCAACAATCTGGAGCTTCCTGTCACAGGAAGCTTTTTTGTGTGTTTTGGCCAGCTTTATTGGAAACAATTTGCTAGAATCGTTTTTTTATACAGATTGCTTTTTGTGGTAAAGTTAGGTTACATTATGATGAATTTTGTAGATGACTAGGAGGAAAAGAATGGCATATCAAGAAGACCTGCATCCTTTGCTGGGGAAAGCAGTTGAACATATTAATAGAGTAATGGTTGGAAAACGAGACATCGCCATACTCAGCTTAGCAGCCCTTCTTGCCAAAGGGCATGTGCTGCTTGAGGATGTACCCGGAGTCGGAAAAACGATGATGGTCCGCGCGCTGGCAAAGTCAATCGGCGCCGATTTCAAAAGAATCCAATTCACTCCGGATTTGCTGCCATCTGATGTAACAGGGGTATCTATCTATAATGCGAAAACGATGGAGTTTGAATATCGTCCCGGCCCAATTATGGGAAATATCGTGCTGGCAGATGAAATCAACCGTACCTCTCCGAAGACACAGTCGGCTTTGCTCGAAGCGATGGAAGAGGGGAGCGTCACGGTAGATGGCCATACGATGCAGCTTGCCGATCCGTTTTTTGTGATGGCAACGCAAAACCCGGTCGAATATGAAGGGACCTATCCTTTGCCGGAAGCTCAGCTTGACCGTTTTTTATTCAAACTTCGGATGGGTTATCCGTCCTTTAATGAAGAGCTTGACGTCTTATCTCTTCAGGAAAAAAGCCATCCGATTGAGACGCTTGAGCCGGTTATTGCAAAAGAAGACTTCATCTGTTTACAGAGGGAAGTGCAAAATGTCCGTGCTGATGACAGCATTAAGGAATATATCGTTGAAATTGTGCAGAAAACGAGACAGCATCCTTCTGTTCAATTAGGCGTCAGTCCGCGCGGCTCAATCGCCCTCATGAAAGCGGCACAGGCATACGCGCTGCTGCATCATCGCGACTATGTCATACCGGATGATATTCAATATTTAGCTCCTTTCACGCTGCCGCACCGGATGATGCTTCATCCTGAGGCAAAATTTGAAGGGATTCAGGCAGAAGCGATCGTAAGGGAGATCATGTCAGCTGTGAAGGTGCCGGTTCAAAGGTCGTCGGTCCGCTGATGAATAAGAAATGGCAATGGCTCATATATGGTTGGAAGCTGATTATATTAACTTTATTGACGGCTGCTGTTTTTTCTTATGCGATGTTTCAGGGCGGCTTTGTCAGCTGGTTTTTGTTTTACGCGTTTCTCCCTTTTGTCTTGTATGCCGGGCTGTTGGCCTTGTATCCGCTCCGTTCTTTTCAGGCTTCAAGGCAAATGGATAAAACACAATTGCATGCGGGGGACAGGCTGGGCGTAACGGTTACGCTGAGAAGAAAGCTGCCATTTCCGCTGATGTATATGGTGATTGAAGATTGCCTGCCAGAAGGTATCGAGTCATTAAATCGAGACGGAGCCGCGGCCAAACGGCTCGTTTTTCCTTGGTTTAAACGGAGCATGACGATGTCGTATGAATTAGCTCGGGTACCGCGCGGAGAGCATCACTTTCATTCTGTCAGGGTGCGAACCGGGGATGTTCTTGGCTTAATTGAAAAAACTGCATTTTTTGAGCTGGATGATACCCTGTTTGTTTATCCATTCTATCAGCGTTTTTCCTATCAGGTGAATGAGAGGCATCAGGAAGACGGTGTAAGCGGTTCTTCTCCAATTCATCAGCACCATTCCTCAGTCGCAGCAAGTGTGCGGAATTATCAGCCGGGAGACCGGTTTGCTGCGTTAGATTGGAAGACATCTGCACGGCGGAGCCAGCTGATGACGAAGGAATTTGAGCCTTCTCGCAGCAAAAATCTGTTTCTGCTGATGGACCGTTTTTCCTCAGACGCATTCGAAGAGGTCGTTTCAGTGACAGCTTCGATTCTTCATTCTGTTTTAAAAAACGGCGCGGGTGCTGGCTTGGCTTCCATCGGAAAGGAAAAAAACATTTTCCCTATTCAGGAAGGGGATCAGCATTTTAAGCACATGCTTCGGCATTTAGCCATCGCTCATTGTGATGCGGCAGACCCGATAAGCCGATATGCACGGGAAGAGCTGGGAAAGCCATCTGTTCGCCAAGCTGATCAAGTTGTTGTCACGGGACAGTTAACGGAAGATATGCTGCACCTCGCAGAAATAGGAGGCGGCCGGGTTACGGTGATACTGGCAAAAGAGAAAGATGCTGAGCTCTCTCAAGCTGAAAATGTCATGATTGAACGCATGATGAAACGCCAAATCAGAGTTCGGGTCATGAGGGGCGGGCGAGTTTCGCGTGTTGTTTAGAAAGAGAGGTGACTGGTTCACATGCCGCACGATGATCACAAGGGAAGCCGTTTGAGCTTGCTGTTATTTTATTTTCTGGCTTTTTTATTGCTGTGGGAGTGGCTCAGGCCGCTTGACAGTTTTACTGAAACGAAACATACAGGCTTTTTTAGTATCTTTATCGGCTTGACGTTTCTGCTGACTTTTTTCAGGATGAGGTGGTTTGTCACCGTTCCTTTTTGTGTCATATTTACATTGGTCTCGATACACATCCTGTTTTATCAAGGATCTATATTCGACTTGAGCTGGGTCAGCTCTTTTTTGCAGGATGTCTATCTGAATATCACGCTGATTCAATCAGGGCAATGGAATGACATGATTCCTTCATTTCGGACCCTGCTGTTTTTTGTGCTACTGTGGCTGCTGGTCTATCTCCTGCATTATTGGGTGATTTACCAGAGAAGAATTTTGTTTTTCTTTTTGATGACAGTAGCGTATATTACGATTCTTGATACCTTTACGCCATATGATGCCACTTTTGCCGTCATCCGTATCGTGCTGATCGGCTTCTTTATGCTGGGCCTTTTATACTTGGAACGCATTAAGCTGATGGAAAGAATCACACTGCCAAAAACATCTGTCCTGAAATGGTTTCTTCCTTTATCTGTATTGGTTTTGGCTGCAACGGGATTCGGACTCGCCGCTCCAAAATCAGAGCCGGCCTGGCCTGATCCGGTGCCTTTTCTTAAAAAAATCACTCATCAAGACCGCGTGTCTGCAGGGGAAAGCAAAATCGGATACGGGAATCATGATGAATCACTCGGCGGCCCGTTCCAGCAGGATGCTACACCTGTTTTTACATGGCAGGGAAAAGAGCGTACGTATTTCCGTGTGGAAACGAAGGACACGTATACCGGAAAAGGCTGGATTGAAACAGACACAGGCATGTCGTATCAGCTTAGCAATGGAAAAGTTGAAAATCTGTGGTTTGACCATAAGGTTGCGACAGAGCGCCGCACCGTCCGTGTAAAAGTCGATAAGCACTACGGGTATAACCATCTGATGTATCCGATTGGTGCGGAAACCATTCAGCCAAAGCAGGCTGTCTCACTTGAAATGAACGGCAACACGGAGCAAATTTCTCCGATCAGTGAACAAGCCGGTGAAATCAGAAATATGGGAAATTATACTGTAACGTACAATTCCCCGGTCTATAAGCTGGATGAACTGAGAAAGGTAAAAGTGAGAAAAAACAGTGAGGAGTACACATTCAGCGATCGCTACATGCAGCTTCCAGATTCACTGCCAGAGCGGGTGAGAACCCTTGCGATCAAACTGACTCAGGATCACGACAATATGTTTGATAAGGTGAAAGCGGTTGAGGACTATTTAGGGTCAAATGCGTTCACATATGAAACAGAAAACGTGACCATTCCTAAGAATGATGAAGATTATGTCGATCAATTTCTCTTTGAAACGAAAATGGGTTATTGTGATAACTTTTCTTCCGCCATGGTGGTGCTCTTGCGCTCGGCCGGGATTCCGGCCCGCTGGGTAAAGGGTTATACGTCCGGCGAATACAAAGAAGCAGGAAACAAAAATGGCAACATCTACGAAGTGACAAATAACAATGCCCATTCCTGGGTAGAGGTGTATTTCCCGGAACAGGGCTGGGTTACATTTGAGCCGACTAAAGGGTTTACAAATCCGGCTGAATTTACTTCTTCTGAAACAAAGGACTCTGGCAGCGATAACAGCAGCTCGCCGAAGAAAGCAAAACAGAAAGAAGAGAAAAAACAGCCGCAAAAAGAGGAAAAACAAAAGGAAAAGCGGGAGCCAGCTGTTTCTAAAAAGCCGTCCGCTTCGCATACCAATGCCGGTGCGGGCTTGTATGCAGCGCTTGCGGTTCTTGCAGTCCTCCTGGTGGCAGCTGTATTGCTGTATGTTTTCCGCTCGTTATGGATTCCTGTTTTCGCCGTGAGGAAATTGAAGCGGCGCAGCGATCAGCACGCGTTTTTTGAGGCATATGGCGCGCTGCTGAAACAACTGAAGAGAAAAGGACTGCCGAAACGAGACAGTGAAACGCTGCGTGATTATGCAAAACGAATCGATGAAAAATACGACATAGAAGACATGTCAAAGCTGACATTAAGCTATGAAAGGGCGCTTTACAGAAATGAAGATTCTTCGGCGCTATGGAATGATTCGAGAGAGTTATGGGAAAATTTAATTAAAAGAAGATGGTCTTGACCGCTTATCGACGTGTTGTTAGAATTAGTGAATATTATCGGAGTCTGGGAGCGAGTTGGCCTGACTCCGGCAAACGGCCTTGCCAAAGAGGGCGGAGCGAGCTTCATATCTGTCCTCGTTTTTTTCTGTGTCAAAAAACTTAGAGGAGATTAGGTGACAACCATGACAAAGTTAGTGAATGAAATGATTCTTGTCCTTGATTTCGGCAGTCAGTATAACCAGCTGATTACACGCCGTATCCGTGAATTCGGTGTTTACAGCGAGCTGCATCCACATACATTGACGGCTGAAGAAATTAAAAAAATGAATCCAAAAGGAATTATTTTATCCGGCGGTCCAAACAGTGTGTATGATGAAAACTCTTTCCGCTGTGACGAGAAAATCTTCGAGCTTGATATTCCTGTTTTGGGAATTTGCTACGGCATGCAGCTGATGACTCATTACCTTGGCGGTAAAGTTGAAGCGGCAAGCCAGCGTGAATACGGAAAAGCAAACATCCGCATCGAAGGCACACCTGATTTGTTCAAAGATCTTCCAAACGAACAAGTGGTTTGGATGAGCCACGGCGATTTGGTTGTAGAAGTTCCTGAAGGCTTCACTGTTGACGCGACAAGCCATCATTGCCCGAACTCAGCGATGAGCAAAGCGGACAAAAAATGGTATGGCGTTCAGTTCCACCCGGAAGTGCGCCACTCTGAATACGGCAATGATCTTCTGAAAAACTTTGTATTCGGTGTTTGCGAATGCGAAGGCGAATGGTCAATGGAGAACTTTATCGAAATCGAAATGCAAAAAATCCGTGAAACGGTCGGAGACAAACAGGTTCTTTGCGCGCTAAGCGGCGGCGTTGATTCCTCTGTTGTTGCTGTTTTGATTCATAAAGCGATCGGCGACCAGCTGACTTGTATCTTTGTAGACCATGGTCTTCTCCGTAAAGGCGAAGCTGAGGGTGTTATGAAAACATTCAGCGAAGGCTTTAACATGAATGTGATTAAAGTAGACGCAAAAGATCGATTCTTAAACAAACTAAAAGGCGTTTCTGATCCTGAGCAAAAACGCAAAATCATCGGTAATGAATTCATTTACGTGTTTGATGATGAAGCGGACAAGCTCAAAGGCATCGACTACCTTGCACAAGGTACGCTTTACACAGATATCATCGAGAGCGGTACAGCAACGGCACAAACGATCAAATCTCACCACAATGTCGGCGGACTTCCTGAAGACATGCAGTTTGAGCTGATCGAGCCGTTAAACACGCTTTTCAAAGACGAAGTGCGCGCGCTTGGCACAGAGCTCGGCATTCCGGATGAAATCGTATGGCGTCAGCCGTTCCCAGGACCGGGACTCGGAATCCGTGTTCTTGGCGAAGTAACAGAAGAAAAACTTGAAATCGTTCGTGAATCAGATGCAATCTTGCGTGAGGAAATTGCAAATCACGGCTTAGAGCGTGATATCTGGCAATACTTCACTGTTCTACCTGACATCCGCAGCGTTGGTGTTATGGGTGACGCAAGAACATATGATTACACAATCGGAATCCGCGCCGTTACATCAATCGACGGCATGACATCTGACTGGGCGCGTATCCCGTGGGATGTGCTTGAAGTTATTTCGACACGTATCGTAAACGAAGTGAAGCACATTAACCGCGTGGTGTACGATATTACAAGTAAGCCGCCTGCGACGATTGAGTGGGAATAAGAATCAATTAATGGAAACCATCTTTTTGGCAATTTTGCCGGGAAGATGGTTTTATTTGTTTATTACGAACAAAATCCGATTTTGTGTGACTATTGTTCGCTTTTTGTATTGTTTTTTCAAAATGAAGTTGGTACAATAGACACAGAAATCAAATAAGATGAATTCGTATAATCGCGGGAATATGGCTCGCAAGTCTCTACCAAGCTACCGTAAATGGCTTGACTACGTAAACATTTCTTTCGTTTGATATAAATAAAACACGTTTATTTATTCGAACTGAAATCTGTCTGTAGTCAAGCGTCCCAAAATGTATTGGGGCGTTTTTTATTTGGCGTTTTCAGGACAGAATAAATAGCAAAGAGTGAAGGGAGTCAAATAGCTTGAAAACGTTTTTTCAGTTTGATGAGCTGGGCACCAGCTATCGCAATGAAATCATTGGCGGATTAACGACTTTTTTATCTATGGCATATATTTTGTTCGTCAATCCGATTACGCTTGCTTTGGAGAGCGTGAAAGATTTTCCGGAGGCGCTGAGAATTGACCAGGGTGCGGTCTTTACGGCGACAGCGCTGGCGTCTGCAGCAGGCTGTATCTTAATGGGATTAATAGCGAGATATCCGATTGCCATTGCGCCTGGTATGGGGCTGAACGCGTTTTTTGCGTTTTCTGTTGTCCTTGGTATGGGTATTTCATGGCAGGCAGCTTTGTCCGGTGTTTTTATTTCAGGTCTTATTTTCGTTGCTCTTTCTTTAACAGGTTTTCGTGAAAAAATCATCAACGCCATTCCGCCTGAGCTGAAATTGGCAGTCGGTGCGGGGATCGGCCTGTTTATTACATTCGTTGGCTTACAAGGCTCAGGAATCATTACTGCAAATCCTTCTACGCTCGTCACGATCGGAAACATTCACAGCGGACCTGTGCTGTTAACGATTTTCGGTGTGATTGTCACGGTTATTTTAATGGTGCTTCGCGTGAACGCAGGCGTGTTTATCGGGATGCTATTAACAGCGGTAGCCGGCATGATTTTCGGTTTGGTTCCGGTTCCGACTCAAATTATAGGCAGTGTGCCAAGCCTTGCGCCGACTTTCGGACAAGCGTGGATTCACCTCCCGGATATTTTCTCTGTACAAATGCTGATCGTTATTTTAACATTCTTGTTTGTCGGATTTTTTGATACAGCTGGTACACTTGTTGCTGTGGCAACACAAGCTGGTTTAATGAGGGAAAACAAATTGCCGCGTGCGGGCCGTGCGCTTTTAGCTGATTCATCTTCTATTGTGATCGGTGCCGTGCTTGGTACGTCTACAACAACTTCTTACGTGGAATCAAGCTCAGGTGTCGCTGCGGGTGCCCGTTCAGGATTTGCCGCAATTGTAACAGGGATTCTCTTTTTACTGGCTACGTTTTTCTCTCCGCTTCTATCAGTCGTTACGTCAAATGTAACAGCGCCGGCGCTTATTATTGTGGGTGCATTGATGGTGGCGCCGCTTGGCAAAATCGCTTGGGATAAGTTCGAGGTGGCCGTTCCTGCTTTCCTTACCATGATCATGATGCCGTTAACGTACAGCATCGCGACTGGTATTGCCATCGGGTTTATTTTCTATCCGATTACAATGGTGTGCAAAGGAAAAGCCAAAGAGGTTCATCCAATCATGTACGGGCTGTTTATCGTATTTATCCTGTACTTTATCTTCTTAAAATAAGAATTGAAAAACCAGCTGCACCGGCAGCTGGTTTTTTTGTTGCAAAAGATAAAACCATTTCATACGATATACCGTCATGTAGATGTGCCGCCATGCTTTACTTAAATGGAAATGACTTGACTGTTCAGGAAGGCTTCGGTACCTTATATAAGTGTTTTATTTTCTTGCTGAATGGTATTCCGCCGTATTTTTTTGATAGGAGTTGCTGACATGACGGAAGAAAGAAAAGAAATGTTTGAAGAAGAAATTAACCAGAGTGAAAGAATAGATGCAGATGAAGAACCGCTATCGAGAATGTCCAGAAAGGCGAGCCGGCAAAGCAAGCAGAAGCAAAAACAAAAGCAGAAACCGCGCCAGGAACGCGGTGAATCAACTGTTAAAGACAAGCTTGCGTCTGTTTGGGCAGCCATCAACAGATATTGCGGTTTTGCGTTCTCGATTTTAAAATCTCCGGCGAAAACTGTCGTAACGGATGGTTTTTCTCATTATAAGTACGGTCTGATTTCAATGCTTATATTCAGTATCATTTTTTCAATTGGGAATTGGTTTCAGTTAAAGGCAAGCTGGAATCGGCCGCTCGGTTTCGGAGAACGCCATCATGCTTTCTATGACGGGTTTTTAGTTGTTCTTGTGTATTTGCTGATCTTTTTCGCGGTAATGGTCTTTGCTATATGGGCTGTCTCCCGCTATATGATGAAGCAGAAGGTGACGTTCAGAGAAGCGGCTGCCGTATTGGGTTCATTGCTTGTACCGGTAATTGCTGTTTCAATCCTTTGGCTGATCTTTGCGATCGTAAATATCCCAATGCTGACAGTACTGTTTACGGTGCTGATCTTGTTTTCCATCTTTTTTATCATCGCGCTGTATGTACAGCGTGTGTACCAGGCGGCACAAGATGCACCAATTGATTATATCTATTGTGTATTTGCAGTGGTTGCGATAGCGCTGCTGTTTACGGCAGTGACTTGGCCGTTTATTTCTGAATATTTTACGGCGTCGCTGATTCCGCTTTAATGAAAAAACCGGCTAATCCTAGCCGGTTTTTTTATGTCACACTTTTTACAAATATATCTAAAAAACATAGTTGATTTGTAGGATTAACCCGTGTATGATGGGGAAAATGCTGAAAACGTCCAGCGCAAAAACCTTTATGTTTAAGGAGGATGATGGACATGGCTGATGTGCTTCGCCGAGCAATTAACCAAAAGAAGCAATTTTTAAAAACCAAATTACTGCTCTCGGAATTTTATCAAGGAAGAGGGGAACAGCTTGCTGACTACACGCTGAGTGAGCTTGAGAAAGAATACAAGTCCCTTCAGAAAATGAAAAAAGAGATCTGACAATAGATATAAAGAGGTGAGTCTGCTGAAAAGCGGGCTTTTTTGTTTTGATTTTGAAAAGGCGAGAAAGAGGGTAAACTACTACTGTTCAACGCATAAAAGCATGTCGAAATATTTTGCTTAAGCTTACGGGCGAAGCTGATTGTAAACGGCTCATTTCTCTAGTAGAATATGAATGCTTTGTGCAAGCTGAAGAGTAGGGGGATGAATAAAATGATGCAAACCATCTTATCAAATGGGATAGCCATGGTTCTCATAATTCTCATTATTAATATTGTCTATGTGTCATTTTTTACGATAAGAATGATTTTAACGCTGAAAGGACAGCGTTATTTAGCGGCCGGCATCAGTACGATTGAAATACTGGTTTATGTGACAGGGCTGAGTCTGGTGCTCGATAACTTAGACCAGATTCAAAATGTGATCGCGTACGCGCTCGGTTACGGTCTTGGCGTAATTGTCGGCATGAAAATAGAAGAAAAATTGGCGCTTGGCTATATTATGGTCAATGTGATTACGAAGGAGCTCGATCTTGATCTTCCGAAGCAGCTCCGCGAAAAAGGCTACGGCGTGACAAATTGGGTGGCAGGCGGGCTTGAAGGCGACCGCACAGCCCTTCAGATCCTGACGCCGAGAAAATATGAACTCCAGCTATATGATACGATTAAAACACTTGATTCAAAAGCCTTTATTATTGCGTACGAACCAAAAACAATCCACGGCGGCTTCTGGGTCAAAGCAGTGAAGAAGAGGAGAATTAAAGAATAATGGCAAAGCCGAAGAAGAAAAAGTTTGAAGTGACAGAGCAGCAAACGATTGATGCGGTGCTTCAGCAAATGAAAGAAGAAGGATATCTGCCTGTAAGGCGAATGGAAGAGCCTATTTTTATGGAAAAAAAGGAAAATGGGTCAATTCAGATCGTTCCGTGCGGGAAAAAAATCGTATTTGAAGGGAAATTGATCTAAAACACGAACATTAGTAGAATGAATTTTTGTATCGTTCGATAATATCGTTGACATTATCCATGTCCGTTGTTAAGATAAACATGAAATCAAAACACGACCTCATATAATCTTGGGAATATGGCCCATAAGTTTCTACCCGGCAACCGTAAATTGCCGGACTATGCAGGAAAGTGATCGATAAAACTGACATGGATATATCGCAGAAGCGAACGACTGACGATACATGTACCATGCCCGGTTTGTATTGCTTCCTCATAAGTGCAATGCAGAGCGGGTATTTTTTATTTTCTGAAAACAAAAGCATTAGAAGGTGGGGAACAGAATGCAGCCGCTAGTAGGAATCATCATGGGAAGCACTTCCGATTGGGAGACAATGAAACACGCATGCGACATACTTGACGAACTCAATGTTCCGTACGAAAAAAAGGTCGTTTCCGCTCACCGGACGCCTGATTTCATGTTTGAATATGCTGAAACTGCTAGAGAAAGAGGCATCAAGGTGATTATTGCCGGTGCCGGAGGAGCGGCGCATCTGCCAGGGATGACGGCTGCGAAAACAACACTGCCAGTCATTGGAGTTCCGGTTCAGTCCAAGGCGCTGAACGGAATGGATTCACTTCTTTCCATCGTCCAAATGCCTGGAGGCGTGCCTGTTGCGACAACATCCATCGGCAAAGCGGGTGCTGTGAACGCAGGCCTGTTAGCGGCGCAAATTTTGTCAGCATTTGACGAAGACCTTGCCCGTAAGCTGGATGAGAGAAGAGAAAATACAAAACAGACAGTGTTAGAAAGCAGTGATCAGCTTGTCTAAACAAATCATCTATCCGGGAGCTGTAATCGGCATTATCGGCGGCGGCCAGCTTGGGAAAATGATGGCTGTGTCCGCCAAACAAATGGGGTATAAAGTCGCGGTCGTTGATCCGGTGAAAGATTCGCCGTGCGGGCAGGTTGCGGATGTCGAAATTACCGCTCATTATAATGACCGTGAAGCGATTCGAAAATTGGCTGAAATCAGCGATATCATCACATATGAGTTTGAAAACATCGACTATGATGCGCTGCATTGGCTAAAAGATCATGCGTATCTCCCGCAAGGAAGTGAGCTGCTGCTTATTACCCAAAACCGTGAAACAGAGAAAAAAGCAATTCAATCCGCGGGCTGTGAAGTCGCACCGTACAGCATCGTCAAAACAAAGAATGAATTGAAACAGGCAGTACAGGAGCTCAGGCTTCCGGCAGTGCTGAAAACATGCCGCGGCGGGTACGACGGCAAAGGCCAATTTGTGATAAAAGAAGAGGCGCAAATGGAGCAGGCAGCCGCTCTGTTAGAACACGGAACTTGCATTCTTGAAAGCTGGGTTTCTTTTAAAATGGAACTGTCGGTGATCGTCGTTAGATCGGTAAACGGTGAAATTTCAACATTTCCGACAGCTGAAAACATTCACCACAACAATATTCTTTTCCAAAGCATCGTGCCCGCACGGGTAGAGAAAGGGATTCAGCAGAAGGCTGCTGATCTCGCAGTTAAGCTTGCAGATGAGCTTAACCTTGTCGGACCGCTTGCTGTTGAGATGTTCCTGACAGAGGACGGAGAGCTTTTGGTCAATGAACTGGCGCCAAGACCGCACAATTCAGGGCATTATACGCTGGACCTTTGCGAGACGAGCCAGTTTGAGCAGCATATCAGAGCGGTATGCGGGCTTCCGCTTGGGAAGACAGATTTGCTGAAGCCGGGCATGATGGTGAATCTTCTCGGCGATGAAGTGAAGCTTGTTGAGGAAGACCCGGAGCTTTTAAAAGAGGCAAAGCTATATATATACGGAAAACATGAAATCAAAAAAGGCCGCAAAATGGGGCATATTACATTTATGAAGCAGCCTGAAGACGAATGGATTCAGGAGATCACAAATAAATGGATGAATAGAGACGGAGGACAAGCAGAATGATCGAACGTTATTCAAGACCTGAAATGTCCGCGATTTGGACGGATGAAAACAGATTTCAAGCATGGTTAGAGGTTGAAATTCTTGCCTGTGAAGCGTGGGCGGAGCTTGGCGTTATTCCAAAAGAAGACGTAAAGCTGATGCGCGAAAATGCGTCATTTGACATCAACCGCATTTTAGAAATCGAAAAGGACACGCGCCATGACGTTGTCGCTTTTACGCGCGCTGTATCCGAATCACTGGGCGAAGAAAGAAAATGGGTGCATTACGGCTTAACGTCAACTGACGTTGTTGATACGGCTCTTTCCTACTTATTAAAACAGGCAAACGATATTTTGCTCAAGGATCTTGAGAGATTTGTTGACATTATAAAAGAAAAAGCGAAAGAACATAAATACACAGTCATGATGGGGCGCACACACGGCGTACACGCTGAGCCTACAACATTCGGCTTAAAACTTGCGCTTTGGCATGAAGAAATGAAACGTAATCTTGAGCGCTTCAAACAAGCGAAAGCAGGCATCGAGGTTGGAAAGATTTCCGGTGCTGTCGGCACATATGCGAACATTGATCCATTTGTTGAACAATATGTCTGTGAGAAGCTCGGATTGAAAGCAGCACCGATTTCCACTCAAACCCTTCAGCGTGACCGCCATGCTGACTATATGGCAACACTTGCTTTGATCGCGACAAGCATCGAGAAATTCGCTGTGGAAATCCGCGGACTGCAAAAGAGTGAAACACGTGAAGTAGAGGAATTTTTCGCGAAAGGGCAAAAGGGTTCATCTGCAATGCCGCATAAACGAAATCCGATTGGCTCTGAAAACATGACAGGCATGGCGCGCGTGATCCGGGGCTACATGATGACAGCTTACGAAAATGTTCCATTATGGCATGAGCGCGATATTTCTCATTCTTCAGCAGAACGGATTATTCTTCCGGATGCGACAATTGCGCTGAACTACATGCTGAACCGCTTCTCCAACATCGTGAAGAACTTAACGGTCTTCCCGGAAAACATGAAGCGCAACATGGACCGCACTCTCGGCCTTATCTATTCTCAGCGTGTGCTGCTTGCTTTGATTGACACAGGCCTTACACGTGAAGAAGCCTATGATACAGTTCAGCCGAAAGCAATGGAAGCGTGGGAAAAACAAGTGCCGTTCCGCGAGCTTGTGGAAGCGGAAGAGAAAATCACGTCACGCCTTTCTCCGGAAAAAATTGCTGACTGCTTTGATTACAATTACCATCTGAAAAATGTTGATCTGATCTTTGAACGTTTAGGTTTAGCATAGAAGAAGCTTTTAGCGGCTTCTTCTAAGCCGCCGAAGTTTGAAAATTCCCAACATTCGGGTTAGGAGGCCTTCCGTGAATATTGTGAAGAATGAACTTTTATACGAAGGAAAAGCAAAAAAGATCTACAAAACCGATGACGAAAACACGCTGTATGTCGTGTATAAAGACTCCGCCACTGCCTTTAACGGCGAGAAAAAAGCAGAAATCAGCGGAAAAGGGCGCTTAAATAATGAAATTTCAAGCCTCATTTTCAAACACCTTCATGCTAAGGGCATTAACAATCATTTTATCGAGCGCATTTCGGAAACGGAGCAGCTCATTAAAAAGGTAACGATTGTGCCGCTTGAAGTCGTGGTAAGAAATGTTGTGGCAGGAAGCATGTCCAAACGTCTCGGCATTCCAGAAGGCACGGAGCTTGAGCAGCCGATTATCGAGTTTTACTACAAGGATGACGCGCTGGGTGATCCGCTCATCACAGAAGATCATATTTGGCTTTTGAAAGCAGCGACTCCTGAGCAGGTAGAAACCATTAAGTCCATTACAAAAACAGTAAATGAAGAGCTTCAAAGCATTTTCGGCGATTGTCATGTCAGATTAATAGATTTCAAGCTTGAATTCGGATTAGATGCAGAAGGGCAAGTGCTTTTGGCGGATGAAATTTCTCCTGACACATGCCGCTTGTGGGATAAAGACACGAACGAAAAGCTGGATAAAGATTTATTCAGACGCAATCTGGGAAGCTTAACCGACGCATACGAAGAGATTTTCAAAAGACTGGGAGGCATTCATCATGTATAAAGTAAAAGTTTATGTCAGCTTAAAAGAAAGTGTACTAGATCCACAAGGGAGCGCTGTCCAGCATGCCTTGCACAGTATGACTTACAACGAAGTTCAAGATGTGCGCATCGGGAAATACATGGAGCTTACCATTGAAAAATCTGACCGTGATCTTGACGTGCTAGTGAAAGAAATGTGCGAAAAACTTCTTGCGAACACAGTAATTGAAGATTACAGATACGAGGTTGAGGAGGTAGTCGCACAGTGAAATTTGCGGTGATTGTGTTACCCGGCTCCAACTGTGATATCGATATGTATCATGCTGTAAAGGATGAGCTCGGCCATGAAGTGGAATACGTCTGGCATGAGGAAACAAGTCTTGACGGCTTCGACGGCGTGTTAATTCCGGGAGGATTTTCTTACGGCGATTACTTAAGATGCGGCGCCATCGCCCGATTTGCGAATATTATGCCAGCTGTCAAACAAGCAGCGGCTGAAGGAAAACCTGTTCTTGGCGTCTGTAACGGATTCCAGATTTTACAGGAGCTTGGGCTGCTGCCAGGCGCAATGAGACGCAACAAAGATCTGAAGTTCATTTGCCGTCCGGTTGAATTGATTGTTCAGAACGACGAAACCTTATTCACAGCTTCCTACGAAAAGGGAGAATCGATTACAATCCCGGTTGCCCATGGTGAAGGGAATTTCTACTGTGATGACGAGACGCTTGCTTCATTAAAGGAAAACAATCAAATTGCTTTCACATACGGCTCTAATATTAATGGAAGTGTCAGCGACATTGCCGGTGTCGTGAATGAGAAAGGCAATGTATTAGGCATGATGCCTCACCCTGAGCGCGCGGTCGATGAACTGCTTGGAAGCGCCGACGGTCTTAAATTGTTCCAGTCTATCGTGAAAAATTGGAGGGAAACTCATGTCACTACTGCTTGAACCAAGTAAAGAACAAATAAAAGAAGAGAAACTGTATCAGCAAATGGGTGTCAGTGATGATGAGTTTGCATTGATAGAATCCATTCTTGGAAGATTGCCGAACTACACAGAAATCGGAATTTTTTCTGTCATGTGGTCTGAGCATTGCAGCTATAAAAACTCAAAGCCGATTCTGCGTAAATTCCCGACAAGCGGCGAGCGTGTGCTGCAGGGGCCGGGGGAAGGCGCCGGAATCGTTGATATCGGTGATAACCAAGCGGTTGTGTTCAAAATTGAATCACATAACCACCCATCAGCTCTAGAGCCTTACCAAGGCGCTGCGACTGGCGTAGGCGGAATTATCCGTGATGTATTCTCAATGGGTGCACGCCCAATCGCTGTATTGAACTCTCTTCGATTTGGTGAACTGACTTCACCCCGCGTGAAGTACTTGTTTGAAGAAGTAGTAGCGGGTATCGCCGGATACGGCAACTGTATCGGCATCCCGACAGTCGGCGGAGAGGTGCAGTTTGACAGCAGCTATGAAGGAAATCCGCTCGTCAACGCCATGTGCGTCGGTTTAATCAACCATGAAGACATCAAAAAAGGTCAGGCGAAGGGTGTCGGCAACACAGTAATGTACGTAGGAGCGAAAACAGGGCGTGATGGCATCCACGGCGCTACGTTTGCTTCTGAAGAAATGTCAGACTCGTCTGAAGAAAAGCGTTCTGCTGTCCAAGTCGGCGATCCGTTTATGGAGAAGCTTTTGCTTGAAGCATGTCTGGAAGTCATCCAATGCGACGCCTTAGTCGGCATTCAGGATATGGGAGCTGCCGGTTTAACAAGCTCAAGTGCAGAAATGGCAAGTAAAGCCGGTTCTGGCATTGAAATGAACCTTGACCTGATTCCTCAGCGCGAAACAGGCATGACCGCGTATGAAATGATGCTTTCTGAATCACAAGAACGGATGCTTTTGGTTATTGAGCGCGGACGTGAGCAGGAAATCATCGATATTTTTGACAAGTACGATCTTGAAGCGGTTTCTGTCGGACGTGTGACAGATGATAAAATGCTTCGCCTGACACACAAAGGAGAGGTTGTGTGCGAGCTGCCTGTTGATGCCTTGGCAGAAGAAGCACCGGTTTACCATAAGCCTTCTCAAGAGCCTGCTTACTATCGCGAGTTTTTGGAAACGGACGTTCCGGCTCCGCAAATTGAAGATGCGAATGAAACGCTGAAGGCCCTTCTTCAGCAGCCGACGATTGCGAGTAAAGAGTGGGTTTATGATCAGTATGACTACATGGTGCGCACGAATACAGTTGTCGCTCCTGGGTCTGATGCTGGTGTTCTCAGAATCCGCGGAACGAAAAAGGCGCTGGCGATGACGACAGACTGTAACGCGCGTTATCTCTATCTTGATCCTGAAGTCGGCGGAAAAATTGCTGTTGCTGAAGCGGCACGCAACATCATTTGTTCAGGCGCAGAACCGCTTGCGGTCACAGATAACCTTAACTTCGGAAACCCGGAGAAGCCGGAAATCTTCTGGCAGATCGAAAAAGCGGCAGACGGCATAAGCGAAGCATGCAATGTTCTCAGCACACCGGTTATTGGCGGTAACGTATCGCTTTATAACGAATCAAACGGCACGGCGATCTATCCGACACCAGTTATCGGCATGGTTGGCTTAATTGAAGATACAGCGCACATTACAACACAGCATTTCAAACAAGCAGGAGATCTCGTATACGTGATCGGCGAAACAAAACCAGAGTTTGCGGGAAGCGAGCTGCAAAAAATGACAGAAGGCCGTATTTACGGCAAAGCGCCGCAAATCGATCTTGATGTAGAGCTGTCTCGTCAAAAAGCACTGCTTGACGCGATTAAAAAAGGCTTCGTTCAATCTGCGCATGATGTGTCTGAAGGCGGCTTAGGCGTAGCGATTGCGGAAAGTGTCATGACGACGGAAAACCTTGGCGCTAATGTGACTGTAGAAGGGGAAGCGGCGTTATTATTCTCTGAATCTCAATCCCGCTTCGTCGTTTCAGTGAAAAAAGAACATCAAGCTGCGTTTGAAGCAACTGTCAAAGATGCGGTTCATATTGGTGAGGTAACAGCTGACGGAATTCTGGCGATTCAAAACCAAGACGGACAACAAATGATTCATGCGCAAACGAAAGAGCTTGAACGCGTATGGAAAGGAGCTATCCCATGCTTGCTGAAATCAAAGGCTTAAATGAAGAATGCGGCGTTTTTGGGATTTGGGGACATGAAGAAGCCCCGCAAATCACGTATTACGGTCTCCACAGCCTTCAGCACCGAGGACAGGAGGGTGCGGGCATCGTAGCGACTGATGGTGAAAAGCTGACGGCTCACAAAGGCCAAGGTCTGATCACTGAAGTATTTCAAAACGGCGAACTCAGCAAAGTAAAGGGAAAAGGCGCTATCGGGCACGTTCGGTACGCAACGGCTGGAGGCGGCGGATACGAAAATGTTCAGCCGCTCCTCTTCCGTTCCCAAAACAACGGCAGCCTGGCGCTTGCTCATAACGGAAATCTTGTCAATGCCACTCAGCTGAAGCAGCAGCTTGAAAATCAAGGGAGCATCTTTCAAACCTCTTCGGATACAGAGGTTTTGGCTCACCTGATCAAAAGAAGCGGACACTTCACGCTGAAGGATCAAATTAAAAACTCGCTTTCTATGCTGAAAGGCGCCTACGCGTTCCTGATCATGACCGAAACAGAAATGATTGTCGCACTTGATCCAAACGGGCTGAGACCGCTATCCATCGGCATGATGGGCGACGCTTATGTGGTCGCATCAGAAACATGCGCATTTGACGTCGTCGGCGCAACGTACCTTCGCGAGGTAGAGCCGGGAGAAATGCTGATCATTAATGATGAAGGCATGAAATCAGAGCGTTTTTCCATGAATATCAACCGTTCCATTTGCAGCATGGAGTACATTTATTTCTCCAGACCAGACAGCAATATTGACGGTATTAACGTACACAGTGCCCGTAAAAACCTTGGAAAAATGCTGGCTCAGGAATCCGCAGTTGAAGCTGACGTCGTAACCGGGGTTCCGGATTCCAGTATTTCAGCGGCGATCGGCTATGCAGAGGCAACAGGCATTCCGTATGAGCTCGGTTTAATCAAAAACCGCTATGTCGGCAGAACGTTTATTCAGCCGTCCCAGGCTCTGCGTGAGCAAGGCGTCAGAATGAAGCTGTCTGCGGTGCGCGGGGTTGTAGAAGGCAAACGCGTCGTGATGGTGGATGACTCTATCGTACGCGGAACAACTAGCCGCCGGATTGTCACGATGCTTAGAGAAGCGGGTGCGACAGAGGTGCATGTGAAAATCAGTTCACCGCCGATCGCTCATCCGTGCTTTTACGGCATTGATACTTCCACACATGAAGAATTAATCGCGTCTTCGCATTCTGTTGAAGAAATCCGTCAGGAAATCGGAGCCGATACCCTCTCATTTTTGAGTGTGGAAGGGCTGCTGAAAGGCATCGGCAGAAAATACGATGACTCGAATTGCGGACAGTGTCTCGCTTGCTTTACAGGAAAATATCCGACTGAAATTTACCAGGATACAGTGCTTCCTCACGTAAAAGAAGCAGTATTAACCAAATAAAACTTGAAAAATGACATAAAGGCAGCGCAGTTCGGCTGCCTTTCTCTTTCTGCCCTCGTTCGGGGAGATATTTTGAAAAGCGCCTTAAAGGAGTGAATAGGATGTCTGAAGCATATAAAAACGCAGGAGTTGACATCGAAGCCGGATATGAAGCTGTAAAACGAATGAAAAAACACGTGGAGCGCACGAAACGGCTTGGAGTTATGGGCAGCCTTGGCGGTTTTGGCGGCATGTTTGACCTGTCTGAGCTTTCTTATCAAAAACCAGTTCTCATTTCGGGAACGGACGGTGTCGGTACAAAATTAAAGCTCGCTTTTTCCATGGATAAGCATGACACGATTGGCGTGGACGCTGTTGCAATGTGTGTCAATGACGTGCTGGCACAAGGTGCAGAGCCGCTGTTTTTCCTTGATTATTTAGCGGTCGGCAAAGCGGACCCAGTGAAAATTGAACAGATTGTACAAGGTGTTGCGGAAGGCTGTGAGCAGTCAGGTTCAGCCTTAGTCGGCGGTGAAACGGCTGAAATGCCGGGACTCTATACAGCTGATGAATACGATATTGCCGGTTTCTCAGTCGGAGTGGCAGAAAAGGACGAAATCGTGACTGGAGAAAACATCGAAGAGGGCCATCTGTTGATCGGCCTCAGCTCCAGCGGCCTTCACAGCAACGGCTTTTCCCTTGTCAGAAAAGTGCTTCTGGATGATGCGGAGCTGGACCTTGATACAACATATGAGCCGTTTGAACGCCCGCTTGGCGAGGAATTGCTTGAACCGACAAGGATTTACGTGAAGCCTGTGCTTGCCGCTGTCAAAAGCGGAAAAATCGACGGCATGGCGCACGTGACAGGCGGAGGATTTATTGAAAATATTCCGCGTATGCTTCCGGAAGGCTTAAGTGCGGAAATTGATCATGGCTCATGGCCGATCCCGCCGATTTTCTCTTTCCTGCAAGAGTACGGCAAGCTGAAGGAAGAAGACATGTTCAACGTCTTTAATATGGGGATCGGTTTTGTTTTGGCTGTCAAAGAAGAGCATCTGACAGATGTGATCGGAACGCTTGAAAGCCATGGTGAAAAAGCCTATTTAATCGGGCGTGTGAAAAAAGGTGAAGGCGTCACATTCGGCGGTGCGGCACTTTCATGAAAAAGTTTGCGGTATTTGCATCAGGAAACGGTTCCAACTTCGAAGCCATTGTCACGCGTTTGAAGGAGGAGAACTGGGATGCGTCAGCAGCGCTCCTCGTTTGCGACAAACCGCAGGCGAAAGTCATCGAACGGGCGGAAGCATTCCACATTCCATCCTTTGCATTTGAGCCGAAGTCTTATGAAAACAAGGCCGCATTTGAACAAGCCATCATTGAACAGCTTCGTCTTCACGAGGTTGAATTGATTGTTCTTGCCGGCTATATGAGGCTGATCGGTGATACGCTCCTTCAAGCATATGGAGGAAAAATCATTAACATTCACCCGTCGCTTCTTCCGGCGTTTCCTGGGATCGACGCAGTCGGACAGGCGTTCCGGGCGGGTGTGAAGGTGGCCGGAATCACCGTGCATTATGTCGATGAAGGAATGGATACAGGTCCGATCATCGCTCAAAAGGCAATCGAAATTGATGAACATGATACATTGGAAACAATCGAACAGCGGATTCACAAGCTTGAGCATAAATGGTATCCGAGTGTGATTAAACAGCTATTAGGATTAAATAACAGAGGTGAAAAGGCATGACCATTAAACGTGCGTTAATCAGTGTTTCAGATAAAACAAATCTCGTTCCTTTCGTAAAAGAACTGACAGAGCTTGGCATTGAAGTCATCTCCACAGGCGGAACGAAAAAGCTTCTTCAAGAAAACGGTGTGGATGTGATCGGAATTTCTGAAGTGACAGGCTTCCCTGAAATTATGGACGGCCGGTTAAAAACCCTTCACCCGAATATTCACGGCGGCCTTCTGGCGGTTCGCGGCAATGAAGAGCATATGGCGCAGATCAATGAACACGGGATTCAGCCGATTGACCTCGTTGTCGTCAACCTCTATCCATTTAAAGAAACGATTTCTAAGGAAGACGTCACATATGAAGAAGCGATCGAAAATATCGACATCGGCGGACCTGGCATGCTGCGTGCGGCATCAAAGAACCATCAGGATGTCACGGTTATCGTCGATCCGGCCGATTACAGCCCAGTGCTGAATCAAATCAAAGAAGAAGGCAGCGTATCTCTTCAGAAAAAACGCGAGCTCGCGGCAAAGGTATTCCGTCATACTGCGGCATATGATGCACTGATCGCTGACTATCTGACAAATGTTGTCGGTGAAAAAGAACCAGAGCAATTCACTGTGACATTTGAGAAAAAACAATCGCTTCGCTATGGAGAAAACCCGCATCAGGAAGCAACTTTCTATCAAACAGCTCTTCCTGTCAAAGGCTCCATTGCGCAAGCAGAACAGCTTCACGGAAAAGAGCTTTCTTACAACAACATTAAAGACGCGGATGCGGCAGTTCAAATCGTTCGTGAATTCACTGAACCGGCTGCGGTTGCCGTGAAGCATATGAACCCGTGCGGCGTGGGAACAGGAAAAACGATCACCGAAGCGTTTGACAGAGCGTTTGAAGCGGATAAAACATCTATCTTCGGCGGCATTATCGCGTTGAACCGTGAAGTGGACAAGACAACTGCCGAATCGCTTCATAACATTTTCTTAGAAATCATCATTGCGCCTTCATTCAGCCAAGAAGCGCTCGACGTCCTGACTGCGAAGAAAAATCTCCGCCTGCTGACGCTTGACGTATCTGCTGCTGTTCAAAAGGAAAAACAGCTGACATCCGTTCAAGGCGGGCTGCTGATTCAAGATTTAGATATGCACGGCTTCGATGATGCTAAGATTAGCATTCCGACAAAAAGAGAGCCGAACGAGCAAGAGTGGGAAGACTTGAAGCTTGCTTGGAAAGTCGTGAAGCATGTGAAATCAAATGCGATTGTTCTCGCGAAGGAGAACATGACAGTCGGCGTGGGAGCAGGCCAAATGAACCGCGTCGGATCGGCAAAAATCGCAATCGAGCAAGCAGGGGAAAAAGCGAAGGGCAGCGCGCTCGGTTCGGATGCATATTTCCCAATGCCAGATACTGTCGAAGAAGCGGCAAAAGCGGGCGTTACAGCCATCATTCAGCCAGGCGGATCGATCCGAGATGAGGATTCCATCAAAAAAGCGGATGAATACGGCATTGCCATGGTATTCACCGGCATCAGACACTTCAAACATTAAGGGGATGAAAACGACGTGAATGTATTAATTATCGGTAAAGGCGGAAGAGAACATACGCTGGCGTGGAAGGCAGCGCAAAGCAGCCTCGTCGAGAATGTATTTGCAGCTCCTGGAAATGACGGCATGGAAGCTTCCGCACAGCTTGTAAACATTGAGGAAAGCGACCACGCAGGGCTTGTCTCGTTTGCAAAAGAAAACCAGGTCGGCCTAACCATTGTCGGCCCTGAGGTTCCTTTGATTGAAGGTCTGGTGGATGAATTTGAAAAAGCGGGTCTGCGCGTGTTCGGCCCGTCAAAAGCCGCGGCGATCATCGAAGGAAGCAAACAGTTCGCTAAGGATTTAATGAAGAAATACGACATTCCGACCGCAGAATACGACACGTTTACATCCTTTGATGAGGCGAAGGCATATGTGCAGGAAAAAGGTGCTCCGATTGTGATAAAAGCAGATGGACTTGCAGCTGGAAAAGGCGTTACTGTGGCTATGACAGAGGAAGAAGCAATTGCATGTCTGCATGACTTTCTTGAAGATGAAAAGTTCGGTGATGCGAGCGCGTCCGTTGTCATTGAAGAATATCTTTCTGGTGAAGAATTTTCTCTGATGGCCTTTGTCAAAGGGGAAAAGGTGTATCCGATGGTGATTGCCCAGGATCACAAGCGTGCGTTTGACGGAGACAAAGGTCCGAATACAGGCGGAATGGGCGCTTACTCTCCAGTTCCGCAAATTTCGGAAGAAACGGTTCGCCATGCTGTAGAAACCATCGTGAAGCCGGCCGCAAAAGCAATGGTACAAGAAGGCCGTTCCTTCACTGGCGTTTTGTACGCTGGATTGATGCTTACTGAAAACGGCTCGAAGGTCATTGAATTTAATGCCCGTTTCGGCGATCCGGAAACACAGGTCGTGCTTCCGCGCATGGAATCTGATCTGGTACAGGTGCTTCTTGATCTTTTAGATGATAAGGAAGTTGACTTAAGATGGAAGGATACCGCGGCAGTGAGTGTTGTGCTTGCATCAGAAGGGTATCCGGAAAGCTATGCAAAAGGCACGCCGATCGGCAGCCTTGCAGCAGAAACTGAGCAGGTCGTGGTCTTCCATGCCGGAACGAAAGCAGAAGATGGAGAGTTCGTTACAAACGGGGGGCGCGTCGCCAATGTGACGGCTTTTGATGAAACGTTTGAAGCGGCTAGAGACCGAGTGTACAAAGCGGTTGATGAAATA
The DNA here is from genome assembly GCF_001719225.1 of Bacillus sp. FJAT-14266. Taxonomy (NCBI): domain Bacteria; kingdom Bacillati; phylum Bacillota; class Bacilli; order Caryophanales; family Bacillaceae; genus Bacillus; species Bacillus sp. FJAT-14266. The sequence goes on along the minus strand of NZ_CP017072.1, from coordinate 3,576,620 downwards.
TTCAAACCGGGACTCTTTTTCAGAAAAGACATTGGGGCACGCGCTTTAAAGGCTGCCCAAAAATAAGTGAGGAAAACCCGCAGAATAGCTGCGGGTTTTTTGTTATCAAAAAGCGGGATGGCAGCTGGAAGAAGAAAGGACAACGAGCGTGGTTGGTTTTCCATGGGCCATCGAGGCGTCAATAAAATCCTCAAGCGTATGTACCGATTCAGTCACGACCTTTGTCACATAGCTGTACATCCCTGTGATGCGGTGGTTTTCTGCTACATCAGGGTGCGCTTTTGCAAAGGCGGCGTAGTGCTTGCAGCTTTTCGGCTCCATGAGAATGAAAGCGGTGACATGCTTGTTTAGTTTTTCATAACAGATATTCGCGCTGTACCCGGTAATCACTCCTTTGTCTTCAAGCTTCCTGACACGCTCCGCCGCGCTTGGCGAACTGAGTCCGACAAGCTTTCCCAGCTCAACCATCGTTAATCTGCCGTTTCGCTGCAAATGCGAGAGAATCTGAAGGTCTGTATCGTCCATTTGTCCGGCTCCTTTACATATTTAGGCGAATGAATGAAAATTCCTTTGATCGTAAGGTAATGCTGTTGATTTAACTTCATTGTAGCATATGGATGCCGTCTTATTTTTTCTATAATAAAGCCATCAATCAGAGAGGAGGCATCATGTTGCCAGAATTACAGCGCTCTATTACTTGGATACAAGGGACGGCGTTAACGATTGGGGCGGTTTTAGGATGCGGGATATTAATCCTGCCGTCTGTCACTGCGGATACGGCCGGTCCGGCTTCTTTATTTGTCTGGGTATTCATGTCTTTTTTATCTTTTCTTCTCGTCGGCACGCTGGCACGGCTTGTGAAAATTGCGCCCAGCGCGGGAGGAATCACTGCTTATGTGCAGCTGGCCTTTCAGAAAAAAGCCGGGGCTATTTTGGGCTGGATCATGTTAGGTTCCGTTCCGATTGGCGTTCCCATCATCGCTTTGACTGGCGCGCATTACGTCAGTTACATCACAGAGGCGGCCGATTGGCAGATTACATTGATTGCTGGTTGCATGCTGGCTATATCTATTTTGCTTCATATGAGAGGCATTCAACTATCAGCAAACATCAGTACAATCGTTATTTGTGTCATCGTATTTCTGCTTGTCACTTCTATTGCTGTGTCATTGCCACACGTCACGATAGCAGAATTCAAGCCGTTTCTTCCGCATGGCTGGTCTGCCGCTGGATCTGTTTCAGTTATGATTTTTTTCTCTTTTGTAGGCTGGGAAATGATTACCCCGTTGGCTGAGGAATTTCATCGCCCTGAAAAAGATGTCCCGCTCAGCTTGTTTTTGGCAGCGTCTTGTGTGGCAGGGCTGTATATCATGCTGTCATTTGTGACGGTGGGGACTCATTCATATGGAGAGAATGGAGAAATTGCATCGCTTGCCATGCTCATTTCAAAAGGAGCAGGAGAAAGCGGTGTATATGTCACGGTATGTTTAGCGCTGTTTATTACATTCGCCACCATCCATGCCAATATTGCCGGTTTTTCAAGAATGGTGTACGCATTGGCGAGAGAGGGGCACATACCCGTATTTTTTGGAAAACTCAGTGCGACAAAACGTACGCCTATTCGCGTTTTGACAGCGATGGCCGCAGTGTTTGGCTTAGTGCTTGCAGCGCATGGTCTGTTTCAAATCGATTTGACGACTCTGTTGAAAGGGCCGAGCGCGGCTTTTATCGCATCTTACATATGTACAATGGCGGCAGCACTGAAACTGCTGGGCAGGAGAGATATAGGCTGGTGGATGGCGCTCGGGGCATTTGTGGCGTGCGCGGTGATTTATTCATTCAGCGGCTGGGCACTGCTTTATCCGGCAGTGCTGGCAGCTGCAGGATATTTCTATATGAAAACAAAGGGTGGGCATAAAAAAAAGCTTGATCACGTTTTGTGATCAAGCTTTTCCATTTATCCGTTTTGATGCTCGTTATTTCCAGAATCGCTGTGTTGAAACATGTAGGTCACAGGACAGAAGCGCAAGATTCCCGAACCCGCTTTCATGGCCCCCATAAAGATGTAAAAGAGATGCATTCTGCACCAAGGTTTTTTCGTAAACTTTGCACTGGCGGCTGACATAATCGTCAATCCGCAGGCGATTCTGAACACGGCATTGATGAGACTGATGTTTGGCTTCAAGGAAATCCGCTCCTTTTACTTAAAAAAGTTTTTTAATCGAACCTTCAAAAATTTGTAACGTTTTTATCGTGCGTGATGAGGAAGGATGTGATACCATGAGTCTAATACATGTAAAGGAGAGTATGTGAATGTCCGAACGCACCTTTAACTGGAAAAACAAAGACATCAGGGCACAGGTTGATGTTGTAGACTCAAAGCTGCTTCCAACGCTCCTTTTACGGAATGCTCTCGTCTTAAATCCATATGTAAAACAATGGCTGAAAAAAAACATTTGGATTTATCAGGACCGCATTGTTTATGTGGGTCATGAACTTCCGAATAGAGCCGAAGAAATTCATACGATTGATTGTGAAGGAAAATACATTGTGCCAGGTTATATTGAACCGCACGCACATCCTTTTCAAATATATAATCCCCAAACACTGGCGGAATATGTGTCTCAATACGGAACAACGACATTCGTGAATGATAACTTATTTTTGCTTTTGCAAAGCGGAAAAAAGAAAGCGCTTACGATTTTGAATGAACTCAAAAAGCAGCCTGTCCAGTATTTTTGGTGGTCACGCTATGACCTCCAGACCGAGGTTCTGAACGAGGACCACGTCCTTCCATTTGACGTCAGAAAACAGTGGATTGAACATCCGGATGTGATTCAAGGCGGAGAAATGACCGGATGGCCTCGCCTGGTAGATGGTGATGATTTAATGCTCCACTGTATGCAAGCTACAAAGAAACAGAGAAAACGTATTGAAGGGCATTTTCCCGGCGCTTCTGATAAAACGCTTACAAAAATGAAGCTGTTCGGTGCGGATTGTGATCATGAAGCGATGACAGGTGATGAAGTGATGAGAAGGCTGGAACTGGGCTATTATGTTTCCCTTCGGAACTCTTCCATTCGCCCCGATGTAAGAAAAATCTTGCAAGAGCTGCATGAGAAGGGCTTCCGCTATTATGACCACTTCTTTTACACGACAGATGGCGCAACCCCGAATTTCTATAAAGGCGGCATGACAAACGAGCTGATTCGCATTGCGTTAGAAGAAGGCGTACCTGCAATCGACGCCTACAATATGGCATCATTTAATATCGCAAAGTATTACCAAATGGATGATTATTTAGGAGTTGTCGGACCGGGCAGACTGGCATCGCTAAACATACTGGAAGATCCGTTAAATCCGAATCCAGTGACTGTTCTGTCAAAAGGGACCATTCTGCGTGAAAACGGCTGTGATTTGAAGGCGTTTACAAAGACGGACTGGCACAAAGGCGGTCTTGTCCCGCTTGAGCTTTCATATGATATGACGATGGATGACTTGCAGTTTTCTATGCCGATGGGCGTGAAAATGCGGAATGCGGTTATTATGGAGCCATATATGATTGAGATCGACAATTCGATGGAACAGCTCTCGTTTGACCATGATGAAAGTTATTTGACGATGCTCGACAGACACGGGAAATGGCGCGTCAATACGATGATAAAAGGGTTTGCCTCAAGCGTGCAGGGATTTGTAAGCTCCTTTACGACGACGGGCGACATTGTCGCGATTGGAAAAAATAAAGCGGATATGCTGCTCGCTTTCGCCCGCATGAAAGAAATCGGAGGAGGAATTGTTTTAGCGGAGAACGGAAACATTCTGCATGAAATCCCGCTTGCGCTGTGCGGCTGCGCCTCTTCGGAAGCGTATGAAGACGTGCTTGAGAAGGAACAAAAGCTGAGAGATCTTTTGACTGAAAGAGGCTATGAGTTTTGCGATCCTATCTATACGCTGCTCTTTTTGCAAAGTACGCACCTTCCGTATATACGCATTACGCCAAGAGGAATATTCGACGTCATGAAAAAAACTGTACTCTTTCCATCGATAATGCGTTAAAATATAAAAGAGCAGGGAGCCGACATATGAAAAAATGGATGACAGTTTGCGCGCTGTGTTTCGTGTTTTTTCTGCTGGTATCCTGCCAGCAGAAGGATGCTGTCCCGGATACTGCAAAGAAGCTGAAAGCTCCTTTAACGGGGCTAAAGACTGAACAGAAAGTGACTGAACGCCGCCCTGTTGCTGTTGTGGTGAACAATCACCCGAAGGCGAGGCCGCAGTCGGGTCTGTCTAAAGCCGACATTGTCATAGAAGCGCTAGCCGAAGGGCAAATCACAAGATTTCTGGCCATTTTCCAAAGCCAGATGCCTGAAACTGTCGGACCTGTGCGGAGCGCGCGGGAATATTTCGTCACTCTCAGCAATGGCTTTGACAGCATATTTGTCCACCACGGCTGGAGTCCCGGCGCCAAAAAGCAGCTGGAATCCGGAGCTGCCGATTATATGAACGGATTGGATTTTGACGGAAGCTTATTTTGGAGAGCTGATTTCAGCAAACCGCCCCACAATTCCTATACGTCTTATGATTACATAAAAAAGGCGGCAGAACAAAAGGGTTATAAGCTGAAGCAGGAAACAAATCCGCTGCTGTTTCAAACATCAGATGCAAAACCTGCAAATGAATCTTACAATGTTCGGGTAGATTATGGAACAAATAACGTTACAAATCTTGTCGAATACAACTATGATAAAAAAGCTGAATTTTATACAAGAAGCTCTGATGGTGTCATAACGACAGACCGGGAAACCGGAAAGCCGGTTGCAATGCAAAATATTTTCATTGTTGAAGCCAGCCATCATATTATTGATCAAGATGGAAGGCGGGACATCGACTTGGAATCAGGAGGAAAAGGTCTGTTGTTTCAGCACGGAAACGTCATTGAAACAGACTGGAAACAAGTGAATGGCAGAATTGTGCCGGTAAAAGACGGCAAGTGGCTTCCGTTTGTGCCAGGAAAGACTTGGATCAATATCGTACCTGATCTTGATGCGGCTTCCATTAGTAAAGGAGAAGGTGTGTAACGATGCAAATCGATAAATTACGCGGCAAAGAGCTGGACCAGTTATTTAACTCGATCTTATCGCTGAAAGACCTGGAGGAATGTTACCGATTCTTCGATGATCTATGCACAATTAACGAAATTCAATCGCTGGCTCAGCGCCTTGAAGTGGCGCGCATGCTTCGCGAAGGAAACACGTATCATAAGATTGAAACAGAAACAGGCGCTTCCACGGCTACGATTTCCCGTGTGAAACGCTGCTTAAATTACGGAAATGACGCTTATGAAATGGCGCTTGACCGTGTGAAGGAGACGGAAACAGAGTCTTCTTCCAAATAAAAAACCGCCCTGCCGTCTGGCAAGGGCGGTTTCTTTATGAAACAAATTGATGGATCAGGTTGTCGATATTGATGATACTGCCATCCTCTTTCCGATAGACAACATGCTCCTTGGAAAAATGAATCGGCGAATTAATCCCTGCTGCGGCTGCAAGGTTAAATAGTCCCTCGCGCAATGAAATAACGTAGTTGCAGACACGATGCTGTTTTTCCTCAACGCTCAGTGCTTTTTGCAATTTCGGATCTGTCGTCGCCACACCTGCCGGACAGGTGTTGGTGTGGCAGACGAGAGCGCGGATGCAGCCAACGGAAAACATCATGCCGCGTGCGATGTTAACAAAGTCAGCGCCGAGGGCTAAGGCGACCGCGATTTTATCAGGAGTCAGGAGCTTTCCGGAAGCAAAGATTTTCAGCTGGCTGCGCAAGCCGTACTGTTTAAGAAGCGTGTCCACAATAGGCAGCGCTGTCATAATCGGAAGGCCGACTGTATCCGCGAGCTCGTAAAAGGAAGCTCCGGTACCGCCTTCACTTCCGTCGATCGTGATAAAATCCGGATGCTTTCCGCTTTTCTGCATATGAGAGAAAAGCTCATGCAATTCTTCAGGATGCCCTGCGACCAGTTTGATGCCGACTGGCTTTTGTCCGACATCTCTAAGTTTTTCAATAAAGTCGAGCATTTCAGGAGGGTTTGAGAATTCATAAAAGCGGTTCGGGCTGTCAATCGACTTTCCAGGTTCGACATTCCGAATGTCTGCCACTTCCTCTGATACTTTGGCGCCGTCCACATGGCCGCCGCGGGTTTTCGCTCCTTGTGCCAGCTTTAGCTCAAACGCTTTAATCTGGTCAATCCTGCTTTTTCTTTTAAATTCCTCCCACGAAAATTCCCCGTTTCTTTTGCGCACGCCGAATAGGCCCGGTCCGATTTGGCAAATGATATCGGCGCCGCCCTTTAAGTGATATTCAGACAATCCCCCTTCACCTGTATTCATCCAGGTGCCGCCTGCCAGATGGAGCCCTTTTGAGAGCGCCGTAACAGCCCGTTCTCCAAGAGAACCGTAGCTCATGGCAGACTGGCCGACTAAGCCCTTCACATAAAATGGCTTCTCGCATGTATGCTCGCCAATCACCTGTACATCATCAGGATGGAGAAAATACGGGTCTGCCTTGATATGTTCGGCATGCTCCTTGCGTTTGAACAGATTGTCAGCATCCATTTTATAGATTTGGGTTTCAATTTTTGGCGTTTGATTTACGTGCATTTCTTCCCTTTGTTTTGGAAACATAGCGTTACGGATATAATAGCCAGGTTTATCAAAATCTCTTACAGATCCAAAGCCCATCATTCTGCTTTTGTATTTGCCGGAGATGACGGTTTGCTCATATTCCTTTCGTGAAAAAGGCTGCTCCTCATTGTCATTGCTGTATAAATACTGTCTGAGCTCCGGCCCGATTTTTTCAAGGATATACCGAAACCTTCCGATGACGGGATAGTTGCGAAGAATTGAGTGCTCCTGCTGTTTTTCATCCTTTATGTAGATCCAGGCAAACAAGACGATCGGGATAGCGATGATCCCTATGATAAATGCGATGAGTGCTATTATGATGGTTTCCATCTCTCAGCCTCCCTTTTTATGTAACCATTTCCACAGTTGAACACTTTCCAAACAATAGCAGAAGGAATCTGGTGAAAAATGTGTGCTTCTGCCGATACAGGACTCACCATGCAGGTCTGCCTCCTGCTCTCTTTTTTTATGAAAAAAGAATCAAAACACCTTTTTCAGTGAATAACGAGATTAACGGCTTTTTCCGTTTTTCCGCGCTATGTGAATTTGTTATAATGTTTAAATGGTAACAAACGAATGGAGGAACGTATGACGTGTACGATGTAACGGAGTGGAAGCATGTCTTTAAACTCGATCCAAATAAAGATTTGCCTGACGAACAGCTGGAGATTCTTTGCGAATCAGGAACGGATGCGGTCATTATCGGAGGCAGTGATGGTGTGACAGAGGATAATGTCCTGCGGATGATGTCTAAGGTAAGACGGTTTTTGGTGCCGTGTGTCCTAGAGGTATCAGCGATTGAAGCGATCGTTCCCGGCTTTGACTTATATTTTATTCCGAGTGTATTAAACAGCAAAAACGCGGATTGGATTGTCGGAATGCACCAGAAAGCCATGAAGGAATACGGAGAACTGATGTCTATGGAAGAAATCGTGGCGGAGGGCTACTGCATCGCAAATCCAGATTGCAAAGCCGCGGCACTGACTGAAGCGGACGCCGATCTGAATATGGATGATATTGTCGCCTATGCGCGTGTGTCGGAGCTGCTGCAACTGCCGATTTTTTATTTAGAATACAGCGGCGTGCTTGGAGACATAGAAGCTGTCAAGAAAACGAAGGCTGTATTGGAAACGTCCACCTTGTTTTACGGCGGCGGCATCAAGGATGCGGAAATGGCCAAACAGTATGCAGAGCATGCGGACGTGATCGTTGTAGGCAATGCGGTGTATGAAGATTTTGACAGGGCTTTGAAAACAGTAGCGGCTGTGAAAGGCGAGTAGTAAATTGTACGGATTTGGTTTATGATAGAACATATGTTTTGTATAGGCGGGTGAACAAATTTTGAATTATATTAGCAATCAATTACTAAGCGGTTTAAACCCCGTTCAGCAGGAAGCAGTCAAAACAACGGACGGGCCCCTTTTGCTGATGGCGGGAGCGGGAAGCGGAAAGACGCGTGTCCTGACACACAGAATTGCTTATTTAATGGCAGAGAAGCATGTGGCGCCGTGGAACATTCTGGCGATCACATTTACAAATAAAGCGGCACGCGAAATGAAAGAACGTGTGGAAAGCATCCTTGGACCCGGCGCGGACGATATCTGGATTTCCACATTCCACAGCATGTGCGTGCGGATCTTGCGCAGAGATATCGACCGGATTGGGATCAACCGAAATTTCTCCATCCTTGATACGGCTGACCAGCTTTCAGTGATCAAGGGGATTTTGAAGGAGCGCAATCTTGATCCGAAGAAGTTTGACCCGAGAAGCATCCTCGGTACGATCAGCAGTGCGAAAAACGAATTGACCGAACCGGAGGAATTCTCTAAAGTTGCTGGCGGCTACTACGATCAGGTGGTCAGCGATGTATATGCTGATTATCAGAAGAAGCTATTGAAAAACCAGTCGCTCGATTTTGACGATTTGATTATGACGACGATTAAACTGTTTGACCGAGTGCCTGAAGTGCTTGAATTTTATCAGCGCAAATTCCAGTACATCCATGTTGATGAGTATCAGGATACGAACAGGGCGCAATACATGCTCGTTAAGCAGCTTGCCGAGCGTTTCCAGAACCTTTGCGTTGTGGGGGATTCTGATCAGTCAATCTACAGATGGCGCGGCGCGGATATCACCAACATCCTTTCATTTGAAAAAGATTATCCGAATGCAAGCGTGATTTTGCTAGAACAAAACTATCGTTCAACGAAACGGATTTTGCGCGCGGCAAACGAGGTCATTAAAAACAACTCTAACCGCAAACCGAAAAATTTGTGGACGGAAAACGACGAGGGCATCAAAATTTCCTATTATCGCGGTGATAATGAATTCGGTGAAGGACAATTTGTGGCCGGTAAAATTCATCAGCTTCACAGCTCAGGCAAGCGGAAGCTGTCGGATATCGCCATTTTATACCGGACAAACGCGCAGTCCCGTGTGATTGAGGAAACGCTTCTCAAAGCGGGTTTGAACTATAACATTGTCGGCGGCACAAAGTTCTATGACAGAAAAGAAATTAAAGACATTCTTGCGTACCTGCGCCTCGTATCCAATCCGGATGACGATATCAGTTTCACGCGCATTGTCAATGTGCCGAAGCGCGGAGTCGGCGCGACATCACTTGAAAAAATCGCTTCGTATGCGGCCATAAACGGCTTGTCCTTTTTCCAAGCGATTCAGCAGGTTGATTTTATCGGCGTCAGTGCCAAAGCGGCAAACGCGCTTGACAGCTTTAGACAGATGATTGAAAACCTGACCAATATGCAGGATTACTTATCCATTACAGAGCTGACAGAAGAAATTCTTGATAAGACGGAATACAGAGAAATGCTGAAGGCCGAGAAATCGATCGAAGCCCAAAGCCGTTTAGAAAACATCGACGAGTTCCTGTCTGTTACGAAAAACTTTGAACAGAAAAGTGAAGACAAGACACTCGTTGCGTTCCTGACAGACTTGGCGTTAATCGCAGATATTGATCAGCTCGACCAGAAGGAGGAAGAGTCAGGCGGCAAGGATGCAATCACGCTGATGACACTGCACGCCGCGAAAGGACTGGAGTTCCCGGTTGTTTTCTTGATGGGGCTTGAAGAAGGCGTCTTCCCGCATAGCCGTTCACTCATGGAGGAAGCGGAAATGGAAGAAGAACGCCGCCTTGCGTACGTTGGGATTACAAGGGCTGAACAGGAGCTTTATCTGACCAATGCTAAAATGCGCACCTTGTTTGGCCGGACAAATATGAACCCGGAATCTCGCTTCATTGCTGAAATACCGGATGATTTATTGGAAAACCTAAATGAGAAAAAAGAAACGAGAGCGACGTCTGCGAGAAAAATGCAGCCGAGACGCGGCCCTGTTTCACGCCCGGTATCCTACGCCAGCAAAACAGGCGGCGACACCTTGAACTGGGCAGTCGGAGATAAGGCGGGCCATAAAAAATGGGGAACAGGAACTGTCGTCAGCGTGAAAGGCGAAGGAGAAGGGACGGAGCTCGATATTGCCTTCCCGAGCCCTGTCGGCGTGAAACGCCTGTTAGCAGCATTTGCTCCTATTGAAAAGCAGTAATTGAAGAGGAAAGGAAGAAGCAGATGGACAAAGAAACAGCGAAGCAGCGGGCAGAAGAACTGCGCCGCACCATCAACAAGTATAGCTATGAATATTACACCTTAGATGAACCGAGCGTCCCAGATGCCGAATACGACAGATTGATGCAGGAGCTGATTGCGATTGAGGAGGAGCACCCAGACCTCAGAACGCCTGACTCTCCTACGCAGCGCGTCGGCGGAGCTGTGCTTGAAGCGTTTCAGAAAGTCACCCACGGCACACCGATGCTCAGTCTGGGCAACGCCTTTAATGCTGATGATCTTCGTGATTTCGACCGCCGTGTGCGCCAAGCCGTCGGTGACGATGTGGCGTATAATGTGGAGCTGAAAATAGACGGTCTTGCTGTTTCTCTCCGTTATGAAGACGGCTATTTTGTCAGAGGGGCCACAAGAGGTGACGGAACGACGGGAGAGGATATTACGGAGAATCTGAAGACGATCCGCAATATCCCGCTTAAAATGAACCGTGAGCTGTCGATCGAAGTGCGCGGCGAGGCGTATATGCCGAAGCGTTCGTTTGAAGCACTCAATGAGGAACGGATTAAAAATGAGGAAGAACCGTTCGCCAATCCGCGAAATGCCGCGGCGGGATCTCTCAGACAGCTCGATCCGAAAATTGCAGCGAAACGAAACCTCGATATCTTCGTCTACAGTATAGCGGAGCTTGACGAGATGGGTGTAGAGACGCAAAGCCAAGGGCTTGATTTTCTCGACGAACTCGGATTTAAAACGAATCAGGAACGAAAAAAATGCGGCAGCATAGAAGAAGTCATTACGCTGATCGATGAGCTTCAGGCGAAGCGCGCGGACCTGCCGTACGAAATAGACGGCATTGTCATTAAAGTCGATTCTCTCGATCAACAGGAGGAGCTCGGTTTTACGGCGAAAAGCCCGCGCTGGGCCATCGCGTATAAGTTTCCTGCTGAAGAGGTCGTGACGAAGCTTCTCGATATCGAATTAAATGTCGGCAGAACGGGTGTGATTACGCCGACTGCGATTCTTGAGCCGGTAAAAGTTGCCGGCACAACGGTCTCAAGAGCATCCCTTCATAACGAAGATTTAATTAAAGAGAAGGACATTCGGATTTTGGATAAGGTTGTCGTCAAAAAAGCGGGCGATATCATCCCGGAAGTTGTGAATGTCCTCGTTGACCAGCGCACAGGAGAAGAAAAGGAATTCAGCATGCCGACGGAATGTCCTGAATGCGGCAGTGAACTCGTCCGGATCGAAGGAGAAGTGGCGCTTCGCTGCATTAACCCTGAATGTCCGGCGCAAATCCGGGAAGGGCTTATCCATTTCGTTTCCCGGAATGCCATGAACATTGATGGGCTCGGCGAACGAGTGATCACACAGCTGTTTGAGGAAAACCTTGTCCGCAATGTGGCAGATTTATATAAGCTGACGAAGGAACGAGTCATCCAGCTCGAGCGCATGGGCGAAAAGTCCACTGAAAACCTGATCAGCTCCATCCAAAAATCAAAAGAAAATTCGTTAGAGCGCCTGCTGTTTGGGCTTGGCATCCGTTTTATCGGATCAAAGGCCGCAAAGACGCTTGCCATGCATTTTGAAAGCTTGGAGAACCTGAAAAAAGCCTCTAAAGAGGAACTTCTCGCGGTAGATGAAATCGGTGAAAAAATGGCTGATGCTGTGATCACCTATTTTCATAAAGAAGAAATGCTTGAACTCTTGAATGAACTTCAGGAGCTGGGCGTAAACACGCTCTACAAAGGCCCGAAAAAAGTAAAAGCAGAGGACAGCGACTCTTACTTTGCTGGTAAAACAATTGTTCTGACAGGAAAGCTGGAAGAGCTGTCAAGAAACGAAGCCAAAGCGCAAATCGAAGCGCTGGGCGGAAAGCTGACTGGAAGCGTCAGCAAAAACACAGACTTAGTCATCGCCGGAGAAGCGGCGGGAAGCAAGCTGACAAAAGCACAAGAGCTGAACATTGAAGTGTGGAATGAAGAACAGTTAATGGGAGAGCTAAAGAAATAAGAGGAGTGTTTTCTATTGAAAAAGACGTTGGCATTGGCGGCAACGGCGGCAGTATTAATGCTGTCTGCCTGCTCGTCAGGTTTCGGGGGGAGAAGGAGGAAGAGATTACGCAAAAGACGGCGAAATCGTCAGAAAAAGCGATTGTCCCGAAATATAATATCTCTGACTCCTATTACAAAATGGTGCTGCCGTTTAAGGCAGGCAAAGCGCGCGGCTTAACAACGGAACAGCTGAATACAAGGCTGGACATTGACGAATTTGAAACAGGGCTGATGCGCCTTGCCCAAGATTCTTTCTCAACTGACGATTATCTGTTCCAAGAAGGACAATATTTAGATGAGGATACAGTATTAAGCTGGCTGGCACGGAAAAAAACGGGCTCTGATTTGAAAAAAGCCGAAAAAGAAGATAAGAACTTCAAAAATGAAGGCTTGAACCCGGCGCTCCCGAGTTCTGGTTCAACAGAAGAAAAGAACGAAAGCAGCCCGATTTATTTAGCATCCATGCTTGAGCACGATTATTTAGTCAGAAAAGACAAGAATTCTATCCAGCTTGGCGGCGTCATGATCGGACTGGCGTTAAACTCCGTGTATTACTATCGTGAAAAAACTGGCGACCCGCAAAAAGAAGTGGAGATTAAGGACAGCACGCTCCGCCAGCAGGGAGAAAAAATTGCACAGGAGGTTATTAACCGCCTCCGTAAAAAAGATAACTTGAAGAATGTGCCGATTACTGTCGCACTCTACAAGCAGGCGTCAAAAACATCGATTGTGCCGGGGAACTTCATCGCCAAAACAGAGGTCAAAGCAGGCTCTACTGATATCTCAAATTGGGATGATATTAATGAAAAATATGTATTCTATCCGGCAGATACAACCACAGCAGAAAAATACCCGGATGACACCGAGGTCTTTAAGCGGTTCAAAAACTCAATTGAAGAATATTTCCCGAACTATACAGGCGTTGTCGGTACAGCGCTGTATGAAAATGATGAAATGAAGAAAATGAAGATTGACATACCAATGCAATTCTACGGAAAAAGTGAAGTTGTCGCGTTTACCCAGTTCTTAACGGGTGAAGTGATGGACTACTACTCTAAGAGCTCAGTTGATGTCGAAGTCAATATCACGTCCTCAGACGGACAGGAAGCGGTCATTATCCGCAATGCCGGAGATAAAGAGCCGACTGTTCACATTTATGACTGATAGAAAACCCTTGTGCCATATTGGCACAAGGGTTTTTATGTTACAATTAACAGGAAAAGGGAAATTGTTTCCGCTTCTGCCGAAACACAAATCAAGGGGAGGTATGTTGATGCTGGAAATCGTGTGAAAACAATCATTATCAAATCTATAGCAATGAAAGGATGTTAGACGTGCATAAAGATATCAAAAAAATATTTCATGAAGAGCAGGTTTTGGCAGAAGCTGCAGCGAGATACGGTTTCTCAAAAGATCAGGTGCGTTTTCTGGCTGATGCGGAAAACTATGTATATGAATGTATGAAAGACAATCAACCTTATATTTTAAAGATTACCCATACGATTCGGAGATCTTCTGATTATATAATGGGAGAGATGGAATGGCTCCGTCACCTTGCAATAGGGGGAATTTCAGTAGCCAAACCGCTCCCGTCGCTGAACGGAAAAGACGTAGAAGCAGTGCCGGACGGAAACGGCGGGTCATTTTTATTGAGAGTGTATGAGAAAGCTCCGGGGCAAAAAGTGGATGAATCGGACTGGAATGAAACGCTATTTTATGAGCTTGGCAGATACACAGGCAGCATGCACAGCCTGACAAAAAGCTACAAATTGAGCAATCCCGCTTTCAAAAGACAGGAATGGGATGAAGAGGAGCAATTAAAGCTGAGAAAATATGTGCCTGAAGATCAGATAAAGGTGTTTCAGCAAGCCGATTCTTTGATGAATGAACTGCGGAGGCTCCCGAAAAGCCAGGACAGCTACGGCTTGGTGCATGCGGATCTGCACCATGGCAATTTTAACTGGGATCATGGCAAAATCACGGCATTTGATTTTGATGATATCGGCTACAACTGGTTTGTTAACGATATTAGCATTCTTCTCTACAATGTCCTGTGGTATCCTGTTGTGCCATATGATGATAAAGCTGCGTTTACAGAAGAATTTATGACGCATTTTATGAAAGGGTACTGGGAGGAAAATGAGCTTGACCCTGCATGGCTGATGATAATACCTGATTTCCTCCGCCTTCGCCATATGCTGATTTACGGATTGCTGCATCAGATGTTTGACCTTAACACAATAGGAGAAGAAGAAAAAGAAATGCTGGCCGGTTTCAGAAGAGATATAGAGAATGGCACGCCGATTACAGCATTTGATTTTTCAGCACTGGTGTAGATAGAAAAAGCCAATGGGATTCCAGTCCCATTGGCTTTTATAATGTATCACACTTCACGCCGACTACGCCTTCAATGGCTTTAATGTCATAGTAGACATCGGTCGTGTATCTGTTTTTATGGACGCGGACCTTCACTTCCATAATTGGAAAATCCTTTTCGCCCAGGTCGTCGATCCGAACGGAGTGTGCTTTGATATCTCTTCTTTTCATTTCTTTTAAAATCTCTGTCATTTTGTCTTTATCAGAAAGCGACATTCTGATGCGGATGTCTTTTTCCTGCAGGCGGTCGGGGCCTATTTTTCTGACCACCCATGGGAGAAATTCCACGCTGATCAGGATGAACAGAAGACTGGCAAACGCTTCTTTATAAAAACCGGCTCCCGTAGCAAGCCCGAGCCCCGCTGCCCCCAGATCATGGCCGATGTCGTCAGGCCGGAAATGACATCATTGCTTTTTCGCAGGATGACACCGGCTCCGATAAACCCGACGCCGGAGATGATTTGTGCCGGCAGACGAAGCGGATCCATCATGATGCGGTAGTATTTAGGGAAATGATATGCCGCATTAATACTGACGATCGTCAGCATGCATGAGCTGACTGCGATGACAATACAGGTTTTTAATCCGAGCGGCTTATTTTTTAATTCGCGTTCAAGCCCGATGACCATGCCAATCAATGTGGCAATGCCCAATTTCAATAAAATATCAGGATCAATATACCAGCTCAACAGCAACTTCCCCCTTCTCTATGGTGTTTTTAAATAAATATGATTTTCTCACAGTATTTATAGCAAAACAAGAGCACAAAAGCCACCAAGCTGCGCTTGATGGCTTATTGCTTACTTTTTGCGTTTTAACAGCTTTTCCATGACACCGAATAATCGGTAAGAGGCTTTTGCAGGACGTTTTGTGATCATGCTGACAATGATGCCGGCAATCATACTGAGAATAAACCCAGGGATGATTTCGTACACACCGGTTGATTTTGCCAGGCCGGTTGTAATCCAGATCAACACGGTCGCAGCCCCGACAATCATGGCAGCAAGCGCGCCCCATTCGTTCATTCGCTTCCAATATAGACTGAGCAGAATCGCAGGTCCGAAAGCTGAACCGAAGCCGGCCCAAGCGTATCCGACCAAATCAAGAATGGTGCTGTTCGGGTTCAATGACAAGAGTACCGCGATAACGGCAATGACTAAGACGGACAATCGCCCGATCATGACCAATTCTTTATCAGAAGCTTTTCGTCTGAAAAATGACCGGTATAAATCCTCTGTTACAGCACTTGCTGTAACCAAGAGCTGTGAGGAAATCGAACTCATGATGGCAGCCAAAATAGCTGACAATAAGAACCCTGTAATTAATGGGTGGAACAAGATTTTAGAGAAGATAATGAAGATCATCTCCGGATCTTTTACAGCAACTCCGAATTTATGGGCGTATGCAACACCGATTAAACCCGTCAGCACGGAACCTAGAACTGTAATGATCATCCAGCTCATGCCGATTCGGCGTGCAGGCTTCAAATCTTTAATGTTTTTAATCGCCATAAATCGGACGATGATATGAGGCTGGCCGTAGTAGCCCAAGCCCCAGGCTAAATAGGAAATAATGCTAATGACGCTCGCGCCTTTAAAAATATCCAATAAGTGTGGGTTAACAGCGCCGATTTCATGGAGAGTCGGAGCAACGCCGCCCACATGGGTAAAAGCAACGATCGGCACAAGCACTAGTGCTGCAAACATGATCGCACCCTGCACGAAGTCAGTCAGACTGACAGCAAGGAAACCGCCAAACAGTGTGTATAACACGACAACTGCGGTGGTCAGAAACAGGCCTAATTTGTAATCCGCACCAAAAGCAGATTCAAACAGCCGTCCGCCAGATACCATACCGGAAGAGGTATACAATGTGAAAAAGATCATGATGATCAATGCAGATACGATTTTCAGCAGTGATGAAGAATGCTGGAATCGTTTATCAAAGAAATCAGGAATCGTAATCGCATCATCCGCCGCTTCCGTATAAGCACGCAGCCTTGGAGCCAGCAGCAAGTAATTTGAGTACGCCCCGATTGTAAGACCTAAAGCAAGCCATAAGGTGGACAGCCCTGTCGCAAACATCGCGCCGGGAACACCCATCAGCATCCATCCGCTCATATCGGCCGCACCGGCAGACAAAGCAGTAACGAATGGTCCGAGGCCTCTTCCTCCAAGCATGTAATCATTGATGTCAGTGGTTTTCTTGAATGCATACCAGCCGATTAACAGCATGGCAATAAAGTAAATTCCTAAAGATATAATAATTTCAATACTCACGTTTTACCCTCTCTTCATTTCTAATAATGTTGCATCACCTCTCAAATTGATGGTGCCAGTTAAGCAGCCTGGCGTAAGTGCAAAACAAAAGAAATTCCTTTGCGGGTGCACTTGGTAACTTAACCTAACAAAGTATTCCCGGCCATTCAAGCGATGAAACCTTGATCATGAGCGGGGAAAACCGTTGCAAACCTAGAAGGGAATAAAGAATAAAACGCTTTCAAGAAATAATTAAAGTAAAAATATTCAGAAAAATATTTCGTTTCTCCTTCTCCTCATTTTAGTATAAAATATATAGGGTATTGTTTCGAAAACACAGGCCTGTCTCAAGGCGTTTTGTTGCTTTAAAGGGCTTGTTTTTGATATGATCAGTATTATATGACTTAACGGAGAAATATGTGGAGGTGGATCATATGTCACGAATTTCAATAGAAGAAGTAAAGCACGTTGCGCACCTTGCAAGACTTGCAATTACTGAAGAAGAAGCAAAAATGTTCACTGAACAGCTCGACAGTATCATTTCATTTGCCGAGGAGCTTAATGAGGTTAACACAGACAATGTGGAGCCTACAACTCACGTGCTGAAAATGAAAAATGTCATGAGAGAAGATGAAGCGGGTAAAGGTCTTCCGGTTGAGGATGTCATGAAAAATGCGCCTGACCATAAAGACGGCTATATTCGTGTGCCATCAATTCTGGACTAAAGGAGGGACACAAGAATGTCATTATTTGATCATAAAATCACAGAATTAAAACAGCTCATACATAAAAAAGAGATTAAGATTTCTGATCTGGTTGACGAATCTTATAAACGCATCCAAGCGGTTGATGATAAGGTACAAGCCTTTTTGGCATTAGATGAAGAAAGAGCGCGCGCATACGCGAAGGAGCTTGATGAGGCGGTTGACGGGCGTTCTGAGCACGGTCTTCTTTTCGGTATGCCGATCGGCGTAAAAGATAATATCGTAACAAAAGGGCTGCGCACAACATGCTCCAGCAAAATTCTCGAAAACTTTGATCCGATCTATGACGCTACTGTCGTTCAGCGCCTTCAAGACGCTGAAGCGGTCACAATCGGAAAACTGAACATGGACGAATTCGCCATGGGATCATCTACCGAAAACTCAGCTTACAAGCTGACGAAAAACCCTTGGAACTTAGAAACAGTTCCCGGCGGTTCAAGCGGCGGATCTGCGGCTGCGGTTGCTGCGGGAGAAGTTCCGTTTTCTCTTGGATCTGACACAGGCGGCTCCATCCGTCAGCCGGCATCTTTCTGCGGCGTTGTCGGATTAAAACCTACATACGGACGTGTATCTCGTTACGGTCTGGTCGCATTTGCGTCTTCATTAGACCAAATCGGGCCGATTACACGTACGGTTGAGGATAACGCGTTTTTACTTCAAGCGATTTCCGGCGTAGACAAAATGGACTCCACGAGTGCAAATGTGGACGTGCCTGATTTTCTTTCTTCATTAACTGGCGACATCAAAGGACTGAAAATCGCCGTTCCGAAAGAATACCTTGGTGAAGGTGTCGGCAAAGAAGCGAGAGAATCTGTCCTGGCAGCGCTGAAAGTCCTTGAAGGTCTCGGCGCTACATGGGAAGAAGTGTCTCTTCCGCACAGTAAATACGCGCTTGCGACATATTACCTGCTGTCATCTTCTGAAGCGTCAGCGAACCTTGCACGCTTTGACGGCATCCGTTACGGCTACCGCACAGACAACGCGGATAACCTGATCGACCTTTACAAGCAAACGCGCGCTGAAGGTTTCGGAAATGAAGTCAAACGCCGCATCATGCTCGGAACGTTTGCTTTAAGCTCAGGCTACTACGATGCGTACTACAAAAAAGCGCAAAAAGTGCGTACGTTGATTAAGAAGGATTTCGAGGACGTATTTGAAAAATATGATGTTATTGTTGGACCGACTACACCGACACCTGCGTTTAAAATCGGTGAAAACACGAAGGATCCGCTCACAATGTACGCAAACGATATCTTAACGATTCCGGTCAACCTTGCCGGCGTACCGGGAATCAGCGTGCCATGCGGATTAGCAGACGGACTTCCGCTCGGCCTGCAAATCATCGGAAAACACTTTGATGAAAGCACTGTATACCGCGTTGCTCATGCATTTGAACAAGCGACAGACCATCATAAAGCAAAACCTGAACTGTAAGGGGTGAAAAGAATTGAACTTTGAAACGGTAATCGGACTTGAAGTCCACGTTGAGTTAAAAACAAAATCAAAAATTTTCTCAAGCTCTCCAACGCCATTCGGCGCGGAGGCGAATACGCAGACAAGCGTTATTGACCTCGGATATCCGGGCGTCCTGCCTGTTCTGAACAAAGAAGCCGTTGAATTCGCAATGAAAGCCGCTATGGCGCTCAACTGTGAGATCGCAACGGATACGAAGTTTGACCGCAAAAACTATTTCTATCCTGACAACCCGAAAGCGTATCAGATTTCTCAATTTGATAAGCCAATCGGCGAAAACGGCTGGATCGAAATTGAAGTCGGCGGAAAAACAAAACGCATCGGCATCACGCGCCTTCACCTTGAAGAAGATGCCGGAAAACTGACACACACAGGCGACGGCTATTCTCTTGTTGACTTCAACCGCCAAGGAACGCCGCTTGTTGAGATCGTATCAGAGCCGGATATCCGCACGCCGGAAGAAGCGTACGCGTATCTTGAAAAGCTGAAATCCATCATCCAGTATACAGGCGTTTCTGACTGTAAAATGGAAGAAGGCTCACTTCGCTGTGACGCCAATATCTCTCTTCGTCCGATCGGCCAAGAGGAATTCGGCACAAAAACAGAATTAAAAAACTTGAACTCCTTTGCGTTTGTTCAAAAAGGCCTTGAGCATGAAGAAAAACGCCAGGAGCAGGTTCTTCTTTCCGGCGGCGTCATCCAGCAAGAAACTCGCCGTTATGATGAAGCAACGAAGAAAACCATTCTTATGCGTGTCAAAGAGGGATCTGACGACTACCGTTACTTCCCAGAGCCGGATCTAGTCGAGCTCTACATTGATGATGAATGGAAGGAACGCGTAAAAGCAAGCATTCCTGAGCTTCCGGATGAGCGCCGCAAGCGTTATATCGAAGAGCTTGGCTTGCCTGCATATGACGCGATGGTTCTGACGCTGACAAAAGAAATGGCTGATTTCTTCGAAGAAACCGTTCAAAAAGGCGCTGAAGCCAAACAAGCGTCTAACTGGCTGATGGGTGAAGTGTCAGCTTACCTAAACGCTGAGCAAAAAGAGCTTGCCGATGTTGCCCTGACACCTGAAGGCCTTGCCGGCATGATCAAATTGATTGAAAAAGGAACCATTTCTTCTAAGATCGCGAAGAAAGTGTTTAAAGAATTGATTGAAAAAGGCGGCGACGCTGAGAAGATTGTGAAAGAGAAAGGCCTTGTTCAGATTTCTGACGAAGGCGTGCTTCTGAAGCTTGTCACTGAGGCGCTTGACAACAATCCTCAATCAATCGAAGACTTTAAAAACGGAAAAGACCGCGCGATCGGCTTCCTAGTCGGACAGATTATGAAAGCGTCCAAAGGACAAGCCAACCCGCCGATGGTCAACAAAATTCTGCTTGAAGAAATTAAAAAACGCTAATAAAAAAGCAGCCCTTAGAGGCTGCTTTTTTTATGGTCAAATTGAGATAAAGACAGAGATGAGGGCCCGAAGCCTTTCAACTTCTTTGTCGTTGGTTCCGGTCAAATTGGACAGCATGCCTTTAATAATCGGCTTGCGCGGTTTATCCTGAGTCAATTCTTCCTCGATAACATCAAGTGACACGGTGATATCCTCGGGCAGCGTGCTGTTTTCTTTCACTTTCTGAATGTCCTCAAGCAGCTGGTCTTTTCCCGCAGGCATCGGGTTGAAAATGTCTTTTGATACAATCGGATTGAGTGCAGAACGGCTCAGCCCCTGTACAAGATCATTCAGTCTCTCAATAATAAAGGCTGAGATTTCTTCTGCATCGATATTAAGCTCACCGTTAAATACCATCACGTTCATATAGGAATGCACAATGCCTCTTGCCATGATGGACAGATCTGCGACATACCGCTCGATTCCTTCGCCATAGGATACCAGCAAGGCGTTCCGGTACAGCTTATCCGTCTCCATGGTTACTTTGTAAAAGTATTGCTTGATTTCTTGATTTTCCGGAATGATATTTTCGGTAAGCAAAAGAACGATAAAATCTTTATGATCGCGAAAATCCTCAAATTGAGCGCCAATTTGCTTTTTTAACACTTCCTTAGGGGGCTTTCCGGCGAGATCTTCTTCTATATTTTTCATTTTGTTCATAGACATACCGATATAATATTCACAGGCAGATAACAGCAGCGCTTCTTTCGATTTGAAGTGCAAATAAAAAGCGCCCTTCGAAATGCCGCATTCACTGGCGATTTCTTGGATCGTCGTAGCTGCGAATCCTTTTTTCGCAAATAAACGAATGCTGGTTTTTATGATTCTCTCTTTTTTTTCATTCATGACGTGCTTCCCCTTAATCCTTGAAAAATTTAGTAAAATTTTCTGGTATATGAGTTGACGTTGTTGCGTTATAACGTTTAGTATTATATAGAATGACCAGTCAGTCAATAAAAAATGTAATGGAGGATATGATGAATCACGTTATTAATTTCGTTCTGAAAAACAAATTCGCCGTATGGCTGATGACGATTATTGTAACGGCAGCCGGCTTGTATGCGGGTATGAATATGAAGCAAGAGTCTATTCCTGACGTGAACATGCCTTACTTGACGATCAGCACGACATATCCGGGTGCGACACCAAGCCAAGTGGCTGATGAAGTGACCAAACCGGTTGAACAAGCCGTGCAGAACTTGGACGGTGTCAGTGTTGTGACTTCGACGTCCTATGAAAACGCATCGTCGGTCATGATTGAATATGATTATGAGAAAGATATGGACAAAGCGAAAACAGAAGCAGCTGAAGCGTTAGAAAACGTCAACCTGCCTGATGACGCGAAAGATCCGGAGATTTCACGCTACAGCTTGAACTCATTCCCGATTCTGACGCTGAGCGTGTCCAGTGATAAAGATAACCTGCAAGAGCTGACGAAACAAGTGGAGGACAGCCTCGTTTCTAAACTTGAAGGCATAGAAGGCGTTGCGTCCGTCCAAGTATCAGGCCAGCAGGTGGAAGAGGTTGAATTCTCTTTCAAAGAAGACAAACTGAAGGAATACGGCCTTGATGAAGATACAGTCAAGCAAGTGATTCAAGGTTCAGATGTGACAACTCCGCTTGGATTGTACACATTCGGAAATGAAGAAAAATCTGTCGTCGTCAGCGGCGATATTGAAACAATTAAAGATTTGAAGAATATGAGAATCCCGACGGCATCTGCTTCAAGTGCAGGCAGCAGCGCAGCATCTCAAGCGGGTGCGCAGAGTGCTCAAGCAGCCCAAAGCGCACAAGCGGCAGCACAGGCGCAGCAAAGCGCAAGCACAGCAGTGCCGACAGTCAAGCTTTCTGACATTGCTACAATTAAAGATGTGAAAAAAGCTGAATCTGTTTCACGCACAAATGGCAAAGACAGCATCGGCATCAATATCGTCAAAGCAAACGATGCGAATACGGTAGAGGTTGCCGACAATGTCAAAGCTGAGCTGAAGAAGTTCAAAGAAGACCATAAAGGCTTCAATTACAGCGCAACTCTCGACATGGCGGAGCCGATCACACAGTCAGTTGACACGATGTTAAGCAAAGCCATCTTCGGTGCTATTTTTGCGATTGTGATTATTCTCTTATTCTTAAGAGATATCAAATCAACATTAATTTCTGTTGTTTCAATTCCATTATCATTGCTGATCGCACTCCTTGTGCTGCAGCAGCTTGATATCACATTGAATATTATGACGCTCGGCGCAATGACCGTTGCCATCGGACGTGTAGTCGATGACTCCATCGTTGTGATCGAGAACATTTACCGCCGCATGAGACTCAAAGATGAGCCGCTCCGCGGAAAAGCATTGGTTCGTGAAGCGACGAAGGAAATGTTTAAACCGATCATGTCATCAACGATTGTGACAATCGCGGTATTCCTGCCACTCGCACTTGTAGGCGGACAAATCGGTGAATTGTTTATTCCATTTGCCTTAACGATTGTTTTTGCGCTTGCCGCATCCCTGGTGATTTCAATCACGCTTGTGCCGATGCTCGCACACAGCCTGTTCAAAAAATCATTAACGGGTGCGCCGATTAAAGCGAAAGAACACAAACCTGGCAGACTTGCAAACATCTATAAAAAAGTATTGAACTGGGCGCTGAGCCACAAATGGATCACGTCTATCATCGCTGTTCTGATGCTCCTTGGAAGCTTGTTCCTCGTACCGCTAATCGGTGCCAGCTACCTGCCGTCCGAGGAAGAAAAAACGATGCAGCTCACATACAGCCCAGAACCGGGTGAAACGAAAAAAGAAGCCGAAAATGAAGCTGAAAAAGCGGAAAAAATCCTGCTTGACCGCAAGCATGTCGATACGGTTCAGTATTCATTAGGCTCTGGCAGCCCGCTTGCCGGAGGAGATTCTAACGGCGCGTTATTCTATATCAAATATGAAAGCGACACACCTGACTTTGATAAAGAAAAAGATAACGTTCTGAAGGAAATCCAAAAGCAATCTGACCGCGGAGAATGGAAGTCACAGGACTTCAGCTCTTCAGGCAATAACAACGAATTAACATACTATGTGTATGGCGATTCTGAAAACGATATTAAAAACACGGTTAAAGACATTGAAAAAATCATGAAAGATGAAAAGGATCTGAAAAACGTAAATTCAGGCCTTTCCAGCACATATGATGAGTACACATTTGTCGCTGACCAAGAAAAACTAAGCAAACTCGGTTTAACCGCGTCTCAAATTTCTCAGGCCTTAATGTCACAAACATCGCAAGAACCGCTCACAACCGTGAAAAAAGACGGCAAAGAGCTTGATGTGAACATTAAGACAGAAAAAGACGAGTATAAGAGTGTGAAAGATTTAGAGAATAAAAAGATCACTTCCGCGACTGGCCAGGAAGTCAAAATCGGCGATGTGGCAAAAGTGAAGGAAGGATCAACATCAGATACCGTGTCAAAACGTGACGGAAAAGTCTATGCGGATGTCACAGGTGAGGTTACCTCTGACAACGTCACAGCCGTATCAGCTGCTATCCAGAAGAAAATTGATAAGCTTGACCATCCTGATAACGTATCGATTGACACAGGCGGCGTATCAGCGGATATCGCTGATTCCTTCACGAAGCTCGGTTTAGCGATGCTGGCAGCAATAGCGATCGTTTACCTTGTGCTCGTGATTACCTTCGGCGGAGCACTAGCGCCATTTGCAATCCTGTTCTCATTGCCGTTCACCGTCATCGGTGCACTTGTCGGACTTTACGTATCAGGTGAAACGATCAGTCTGAACGCAATGATCGGTATGCTCATGCTGATCGGTATCGTTGTCACGAATGCGATTGTCTTAATTGACCGCGTGATTCATAAGGAAGCGGAAGGCCTGTCTACGAGAGAAGCGCTCTTGGAAGCCGGCTCTACACGACTCCGTCCGATCCTGATGACAGCCATTGCGACAATCGGTGCCTTGATTCCATTAGCCCTCGGCTTCGAAGGCGGAAGCCAGGTCATTTCAAAAGGACTCGGCGTCACGGTTATCGGCGGTTTGATCAGTTCAACGCTTCTGACGCTCTTGATCGTGCCAATCGTATATGAAGTATTGGCGAAGTTCCGCAAGAAAAAACCGGGAACAGAAGAAGAGTAAAAAACAAAAAGCCTCAGCTCTGCTGGGGCTTTTGTGCGTTTTCACCTGTAAGATTATGTACATTTTGTTGCGATTTTTTTAACTCATAGTATAATTAAAGGTTGTTAGTGTAAAAATGGATCGGATACTCTTAAGTAGGATGATGAGATAATGAAACGTGCACGCATAATATACAATCCGACTTCAGGACGGGAGATCTTTAAAAAGCATCTTGCCCAGGTCCTGCAAAAATTTGAACAAGCCGGCTATGAAACCTCCACCCATGCGACGACATGCGCAGGAGACGCTACACACGCTGCCAAGGAAGCGGCATTGCGTGAGTTTGACCTGATCATTGCGGCAGGCGGAGACGGAACGATCAACGAGGTCGTCAACGGGCTTGCGCCTTTAGACAACCGTCCGACACTCGGTGTGATTCCTGTCGGCACAACGAACGACTTTGCCAGAGCGCTCGGCATTCCGCGAGAGGATATTTTAAAAGCGGCAGATACTGTCATTAACGGCGTTGCCCGCCCAATTGATATCGGACAGGTCAACGGCCAGTATTTTATCAATATCGCCGGAGGAGGCCGTCTGACAGAGCTGACGTACGACGTGCCAAGCAAACTCAAAACAATGCTAGGCCAGCTTGCTTATTATTTAAAAGGAATGGAAATGCTGCCTTCACTTCGTCCGACAGAAGTCGAGATTGAATATGACGGCAAGCTGTTTCAAGGTGAAATCATGCTGTTTTTGGTCACGCTGACAAATTCCGTCGGCGGGTTCGAAAAGCTCGCGCCGGATTCCAGCCTGAATGACGGCATGTTTGATTTGATGATACTAAAGAAAGCAAACCTTGCTGAATTTATCAGGGTCGCCACGATGGCGCTTCGCGGCGAACACATCAACGACCAGCACATTATTTATACAAAAGCGAACCGCGTGAAAGTCAATGTATCAGAAAAGATGCAGCTGAACCTGGACGGCGAGTACGGCGGCATGCTGCCGGGCGAATTCGTGAATCTGTATCGACACATTCACGTCGTCATGCCGAAGGAGAAAGCGGAACAGCTGGATGACTAAAACTTGGCTTGAATAGCCAAGTTTTTCTTTCGCTTAAAACAAGAGGTGAACATACATGAAAATGAAACCCCCAGTAGAAAAAAATGAATACTACGACGTGACATTTGAGGATTTGACCCACGAAGGAGCGGGCGTCGCAAAGATCCAAGGCTTCCCGATCTTCGTGCCGAACGCCCTGCCGGAGGAAAAAGCCCAAATCAAAGTGACACGCGTCAAAAAAGGGTTCGCCTTCGGCCGTCTGATTGAGCTGAAGGAAGAAAGCCCGCATAGAACGGACGCCCCATGCCCGATTTACAAGCAATGCGGAGGCTGTCAGCTTCAGCACATGACCTACGAAGGACAGCTCCTGTTTAAACAGAAACAAGTCAAAGACGTCTTAGAACGCATCGGCAAGCTGGACCTTTCAAACGTCACCGTGCACCCGACTCTCGGCATGGAAGACCCGTGGAACTACAGAAACAAAGCGCAGGTGCCGGTAGGAGAACGGGAAGGCGGACTCGTCGCGGGATTCTATCAGCAAAGAAGCCATGACATCATTGACATGAGCGGCTGCCTGATCCAGCAATCCAAAAACGACGAAGCCGTCCAAGCCGTCAAAGACATTTGCGCAAACTACGGTGTCAAAGCCTACAATGAAGAACGCCACAAAGGCTGGCTCCGACACATCATGGTCAGATACGGCGTTGTTACGGGCGAAATGATGATCGTCTTCATCACAAAAACAAACGATTTCCCGCATAAAGCGAAGATCATCGAAGACATCACAGCTCAATTCCCGCACGTCAAATCCATCGTGCAAAACATCAACCCGAACAAAACAAACGTCATTTTTGGCAACGAAACAAACGTCATCTGGGGCGAAGAATACATCTACGACCTCATCGGAGACGTCAAATTCGCCATTTCCGCCAGATCGTTTTATCAGGTCAACCCAGAGCAGACAAAGGTGCTCTACGACAAAGCGCTTGAGTACGCGGAGTTGAAAGGCGAAGAAACCGTCATTGACGCCTACTGCGGCATCGGAACGATTTCTCTCTTCCTGGCAAAGCAGGCGAAAAAAGTGTACGGTGTAGAGATTGTGCCGGAAGCAATTGCAGATGCGAAGCGAAATGCTGAATTAAACGGCATCACAAACGCTGAGTTTGCGGTTGGAGAAGCGGAAACCGTGATTCCGAAGTGGTATGAAGAAGGCATTACGGCCGATACGCTAGTCGTCGACCCGCCAAGAAAAGGCTGCGACGAAGCCCTCCTGCGGACGATTGTGGAGATGAAGCCGAAGCGGGTGGTGTATGTGTCCTGTAATCCGGGGACGCTTGCGAGAGATTTGCGGGTGCTTGAGGATGGCGGGTATCAGACGCTCGAAGTGCAGCCTGTGGATATGTTTCCGCATACGAATCATGTGGAGTGTGTCTCACAATTAATTTTAAAAGATAGTTGAGGGGGATAAATCCTTCTCAACTTTTATGATTTTTTATAACTTTACCTTCAGTTCCATACCGACTGTTCTAAATGTAGAAACACAACTACTAAATTGTTTTCTTGATGGCAGTAATGTGAGTGAAAGCGCTTTCTTATCTTGTGTAGTTTACTCTACAAAAATTTTAAAATCTTTGTTATGAAAAGTGTAATGTAAAATGAGAATAGATTGATTTGTAGAGAAAAATAGACAAATACTGATAAAAATATGGCATAATTAAACATAGACGTATATTATAGTTAATAACGTAATGTCAATGGTTATGAAAGAGGGTAATTAGATGATTGATTTAAGTAAGTGTGAACTTGAAAAAGCAATTATACACTATATCGCAAATCCTCTGGAAAAGGTGAAAAGTGTTATTTCAAACAATGTGATAGATGATAACGTACTTTTTCAAAAACCATTCTTAAAATTATCTTTTAATAAATTTGAAGAAAATGAAATATGCGAATTTTCCCATGAATCAGAGATAAATCTTAATGAGGTTTATTTTTTTTCTAGTCAAATACTAAAAGACGGGCATGATTTTATTACAAATTCTCAGAACATAGCAAAACACCTTATAGAAGTATCTCGGCATCCAAACATTAAAGGTGGAGAATTACTCATATTAAAATTTAAAGGTGCTAGATACGAAGATAAAGAAGTGGAAATCTTAAGTATTATAAAAGTTGAAGATAAAGAGCAATTTTTACAAGTTAATAATTTGGATGAAAAACTAACCGTTTCCAGTTTCAAGGGCATTGACCTAAAACAAAACAATAAACTCGGATTAATTATGTTTTTTAAGGAAAAAAGTGAATTCTTAGTTTTTGTAAATAATAGAAGAAAAGATGATGCAGTATTTTGGAAAGAGAACTTTCTAAATGTAAAGTACAAAGTTGATGATAGGTATAAGACAGAGCATCTATTAAAAGAGTGTAGAAAATTTATAAGTAATAGTTCTAAATTTTCTCCAGAAGAAAAAGTAGAGTATCTATCAAAAAGTATTGAATTTTTTAAAGAGGAAACTTATTTTGATACTGAGAAGTATTTTGAAAAGGTATTTAAAGAGAAAAATGAGGATATTGATTATTTGCATGAGCAAATAAAGCCATTAGAAACCAATATTGCTCCAGATACAGTAAGAAAAGTTGAGAAGAAGTTTGTTAAAACAATAGTACTTGATGATGATATAAAAATAAGAATATCAATGGGTGATATCGGTGGAATGAGTGATATATTGGAAAAAGGTTTTGATGTAGAGAAAAATAAGAGTTTTTACAAGATTTATTTTGAGGAGGAGAAATAGAGTGGCAGGAGGAGAGGGAGCAAAAAATTCAGGAGAACTTGGAGAAAAAATTGTAGCTAGATTGTTAGAGATGTTCGGTTGGATAAAGCCAGATAGCGGGGTTACAATAAAATGTATTCGAAGTAAAAAACATGGTAATGAAACTAAATCTAGGCTAAAACATGGAATTGATAATGTATATCAATATAAATCAAACCTAATAGATAATACTAGACAAGACGTATTAGTGAGCGTGAAGTGTAGAGATAAATATCCGGCTACTGAAGTAGGAATAAAATCCAAATTCAGAGAATTTTATGAAGATCTTTCTGCAGCAGCAGAATGCTATCCATCTTCAGATTTGTTTAAGAGAAGAATTAAAGGTACAAAGGCAAGAAAAATAGATGGTGTAATTTTCTGGATTGATAGGAATGCTAGTGAAGGCACAGAGTATATTGGTTTGTTGGATAAGTTAGATAACGTTAGGGTAACAGAAACATCTGCATTAGACTCTTTAACACTTGTGGACAATAAAAGAGCGCAATTTCTCTTTGAGGCAATTTCTTTTGCACATCAAGAATATGGGGAAAAAAATGTGGAGTATTTTTATCTTGATTCAGGTTTAAATAACTCTTCAATAGATAAAATATATTCAGGAAAACAGTTACCGCTTGAATATATTTCCTCACCTGTAATACCATTTTCTATTAATATTAACGGAAACAAGACATTACTTTTGGTAACTGAAGAACTTTTCGATGAGAATTATTTAAAGCGATTAATTGGTTTAGCTCAATCTTTTACAAGGGATTGGTCAAGTGAAGTGGTAATTGTTTTTCCTGACTATCATGATTTGCATCATAAAGATGCGGTAGGGAATGCTTACAGTTCTTTTAGTTCAGAGGAATTTATTGAGAAGGTAAAATTGAAGAAGTTGAATCCTGACTTTAGGGATGGTGTTTTTCAATGAATAGAGATTCATCGGTATTACTCCCAAACGGAGAAAAATTAAAGCCACTATTAAAGAAATCAGTAATTACGGAAAGCGATATGCAAAAGCTTTTGAAAAAAAGAGGTGTCTTTAATGTAAGTAAAGACAGAAAAAATGCTGTGCAATTTCTTACAACAACGTTGATTAGTCCGAAAGAGTTTGAAGAATTACAAGAAATTCAAAAAACAAAAGAAGATAATGTGAAAGTGAGAAATACTGCTTTACAAAGTAAGACTAAAAACGATCTTGTTGAAGTAATTGACACTGATTTGATAGATAGTGAGGAATTAGAAAAATTAGAGGATACTTGTACTTTTCAAACAGACACGGCCTTAAATGTAGAAAATGAAAATCATTTATATATCGAGTATGAAGTACTAAGAGAAGATGTGACATTAGATTGGGCACATATTAATAGAAAATTTTCAGGTAGAATAGATATTATCAAAGATGTTGATACAGGTGACATACGTTTTTCTAGTGAGTATACGTCAGGTGAAACTGAAGAAATTAATTCTGAGATAATTAAAAAAATAAGCACCTCATTAAAAGAACAAGATGAAATTGAGACGAGTACTATATTAGCACAGTACAGCTCGGATAAATTGAACAATAGTTATCGAATGAAATTTATGTTAGCTCTAGCGAATGATATTCACGAAGAAAATCTAAAATTTAACGCCGTTAAAAATATTGAGATTGGTAGAGATAAAGCTCAGCAAGTTGCAATGCAAGAAGCAGGGTTACTTTTTGATGATGGTGTTAGAAATGTGATAATTAATGGTGAAAAGGGGGAAACATTAAATAACATAGAATATATTGTTAATGAAGCTTATTACAATTTTTTAATACTTAGAGCACTTCAGGTTGAGTATAAATTTGATTATGGATATGCAAAAGGTGTTTGTATTCTTGAATTTGGGTTTCCGCATTTTTTCAGGAAATCTAAAAAGTCTAAAGAGTTTGAAGTTATAGTTAATAAAGTATTTCTTAATAAAGGGAGTAGGAGTGAGAATATAAAATCAGTTACAAGGAAGATACTAAAAGATTTTAATAGTTTCTATCAAAAAGAATTTAATGCTATGCAGGAACAACAAGAACATCACGACTAGGGATCGTAAACCACTATACATAAGTCCTAAACTTATCTAAATAAATATTTATTATTTGATTTCACATATCTTTAAAAAGTTATTGTTAAATGTGGAATGTGTCCGTTGTGCTTTTCAAGAAAGACAAATTAAAAATATAAGCCTCTCGAGTTCAGAGAGGCTTATATTCGTTTATATAAAGTTTTATATATTAAATCAAGTCCTAATTTTACAAGTCAGTTAACAATTAGGGAATGCATGTTACTATAAGAATATCAACAAGCAAAAAATGAGAGTTTTATAATCCTAACTTTGTGGTGTGTTAAAGAAAAATAAACTTCTGATAAATCTCAAATATTTCCGCATAAAGAACGATTTTTGTCCATTCAGATGGAATCATTTCATTAAGTTGTTCTGCTATTTGTTGATATAACTGTCCCATATCAGAAATTAATTTAAATTTTTCCTTCGTTAGCCTTGATATACTCCTCTAAAAAGTCTCTTACCGTTTTCCTTTTTGGCAGTAAACCTAGATTTTTATACACCCAAACAGCCTTTCTTTGAGATCCATTTAGCTCTGAAGCAATTACATCTTCATAATTATAATCTATAGAAAACTGGCCTGTCCTATTTAGTTTCAAAGTCAAGTTCGTCCAAGTTTCTGGATTATTTTCCTTATATTCTTCGCGTAATTCTTCGAATGATTCTTGAAGTTCGATTAATAAATCATCATAAATATCTTCGCTTACATTAAAATGTTCTGGAATGTTATGTGAGTATAAGAATTCATTCTCGCCCGGTATATTAAAATAAAAATATACTTCCGAAGAGTCGTCTAATATTTCAGCGTAAAGATATACATTTTCCCATTCAGAGGGAATGATTGCATTTATCTGATTTGCTATTCTTTGATATAAGTCACCCATTTTTGGTGTTTCCATGATCTCAACCTCCGGATTGATTCTTTAATGTTACTTTTTCAAAATCAGCATCTCCAATTCTGTACTTAACGATGAATTTGTCTGGTCTTAGTGAATCACCTTTATATATGGCTTTTATATTAACGTTAACTTTTTGCGGAGGTTCTTCTTTAAGAGCCTTTGCCCATTCTTGCTCCATTTCATACCATCTGCCGCCGCTCCTATTAATCTGAGAATTCATCGGCACGATGTTGTCGAATTGACCTGAGCCTTTGAATTGAGTGGCGATTAGGTGGCCTCCGTCGTCATCAGTCAGACGGTCTGGTTTACCTGCTTTTGACTGTGCATATTGGTTGCGTTTTGCTTCTCCCAGCTGCAAGTCTGCTTTGACACTTGTAATTCTACCATAGTTGTCAGTGGTGTACGTGTAGCCTTCTTTTGTTTTATAGATGACATTCGGCTTCAATACTTTCTTCCTGGTCCATTTTGCGTAGTGCTCGCCATATTTGACGGTTACCGGCGGTACATGTGGCGCTGGAGTTCGTCTTCCGCTTGATGACGTTCCGTATGGTTTCGGAAGGATGACCTTGGCGAATTTTTGCAGTCCCTCTTTAAGTGTGACCCCGTTGACTGCGTTGTAAGGAACGCCTGCCGGCACTAAATCGTGACGGGGATGATAGGGGAGAATATCCGCAAGTGTGAGATCACCGATTTGATTTAACTTGGTTTTGACGTGTTTTTTTGATACTTCAATGCCTGTGTTTACTTTTTGTTTGATGTGATCAACGGTTTGTTTTGAGACCGTTATGGCTTTTTGGGCTGTTGCTGATTTGCTTGCTGCTGTTTTGACTTTGGTCGTCACTTTGGCGGCTGTGCCAGTTTTTGAGACGGCTCCTACGCCTTTTGTGCCGACAATTGATGTGACAACAGTGCCAACCGCATATGACACCCATCTTGCTCTTGAGTAGGTGTCACCATTCACCATGTCTTTTTGATACGATTCTTCGATTGCCGCTGAAATGGCTTCATACGTTTTGATCGGGTGAGCCATCGCTCCGGTAATCGCTTCAACGGTTCCTCCCGGATCTGTGACCATATCCCACAGGCCTACGACCGCGTCTTTCCCGGAATCATAAAGGCCGACGGCAACCCCTTTGAAGCCTGCTTCAAACTCACGCGTGTTTTCAATTTGGGTGAAATATCTCTGTTGTTCTGCTGTCAGATTTTCATAGCCGATCGTTTTTGCCATTTCGTAGAATTCATCGGCATCTGCATAATCGTAGTTTTTCAGTCTTTCTTTTAATTTTTCAATCTTGCGTTCCTTCGCTTCCTCTTTCTTAATCTTCAAGTAAGCATCCGTCCGCTTTTCAATGTCGCCTTTTTTCTTATGTATGTCGCTCTCACGGTAAGCCTTGGCGTTGTAGTGGATGGGTGTGGCGTTTTTGCCTTTGCCTGTTGCTTCTTGGAGCTTTTGGAAGTCGGATTTGATGAATTGTTCGTTTGGTTCTGACAGGGCGTATTCTGTCTTCAGGTCTTCGTCCAAGGCGTCCAATTTTTCCAGTGTTTTTTTGCGTTTGTCGTTGGCATCTGCCAGCTCGTCTTTGAAGGTTTCTGTTGAAAACAGGTCGAGCGGGAGGATGTCGTCGATATCGTTTAAGATATCTTTCATCGCTTTTTTCTGTTCAGACATGATGGATTTCGATTTTTTGTGCGCATTTTCCAGTTCATGCTCCAGGAAAGATTCTTCGATGTATGCGTCAGAGAGGCCTTTGTCCTCGGCGGCTCCGGCGATGCTGTTGAAAAATGCGATTTTCATGTCGATGTAGTCGATCCATTGGTCGGTGACGCCGACGTGGTCGTGATAGAAGGCTTTGATGTTGCTGGCGCCTTTTCCTGAAAATTCGCTGTCACTGAGATCAGCGACGCTTTTTAACGCTTTTCTCAAATTTACCATTTGCGTTCTTAGTTCTTTGTACTCTTTTGCACGGTCTGTCGCTTCCGAAAGCAGTGTTTTCGCTTCAAATACTTTCATGACCATTTCCCTTCTTTTATTCGCTCAATATCAAAATTTTACCACGGGGCGGGATGGGGGTGGGTGTGAGAACGTGTTTTGGTGGAAAAATGAGTCATTTGGCATGTGTCTAAGTGCACCGTTTTGATAAGATGATGATAGATCAATAAAAAGGGGAAGAGCTCATTTGGATAAAGATTTCTTAATCATAAAGATCAAGGATATTCAAAAAGGCGACACGCTAACGAACCGCGCTTGCGGGAACTGGGATATGAAATTGTCCAGAGCAAAGGAATGTAAACGGGCAATTGTTGTTCGGAGCGGTGTGATTTTAAATGTTTACAAGATCGTTGACGCTTGGGAATCTGAAGAACCCGCCAAGATCACTAAAACGAATAATAGAGTCCGGTTTCAATTGGCAGAGTGCCGTGACTATTCTTATTTAATTGGCAGTACACTGAAAACAAAAACGCAAAATCCGGTTTCGAGTCTATCCTTAGAAACCTTAATGGAACTAGTAAAATAAAAGGAGCCCAGCATGTATCTCTATAAAGTAAACAACCAAAATCAGCTAGAAGATATTCGCGAGAAACCGTTTAAAAAAGAAAAAGAGATTCAGGATTTATTTGAGACCAATCTTCAGCAAATGTTGGGGCTCAGTTTTGTGAAATCTGAATTCAGGATTAGCAATTTCCGCATTGATACGTTAGCGTTTGATGCTGAGACGAAATCTTTTGTGATTATCGAGTATAAAAATACGAAGAACTTCAGTGTTGTTGACCAGGGCTACGCCTATTTAGCGGCAATGCTCAATCATAAAGCTGATTTCATTCTTGAGTACAATGAGAATCATGATCGTCCGTTAAAGCGGGATGATGTGGATTGGTCGCAGTCGAAGGTCATTTTTATTTCACCTGTTTTTACGGTGTATCAAAAGCAATCCATCCATTTTAAAGACCTGCCAATTGAATTATGGGAGATTAAAAGGTACGAAAATGATCTGATCCAGTTGAATCAAATGAAGGCTGATGGCGTCTCCGAGTCGATTAAGACCATTTCGCAGCAAAGTGAGACCATTCAAGAGGTCAGCAAAGAAATTAAAGTGTTTTCTGAAGAGGATCATCTTGCAGATAAACCGTTTGACATCATAGAGCTTTATCAGCAGCTAAAGGAATTCATTTTTAATTTGGACGATCATATTTCAATCAAACCGACAAAGCTTTATATTGCGTTTACATCTAGTAAGCGAAACTTCGTTGATATTCTACTTTTAAAAAGCGGACTTAAGGTGTGGGTGAATATGAAAAAGGGAGAATTGCATGATCCCGAGGAGAAAATGCGCGATGTCTCTGAGACCGGTCACTGGGGAAATGGAGACTATGAGATTTTCATAAAAGATGACGAACACATTGAATATATTATGGGGTTGATCAAACAATCCTATGAGAAAAATAAGTGAGAACTTCCATTGAGAAGTTCTTTTTTATTGTGGCATAGCTAAAGAAGAATTCATTTCAGTCTCTTTCTGCCTATGTAAAAATCAAATGTACAAACCTACAAAAGACCTATAAAATAAGAAAGCTACCATGAGAGAGCAGAAGGGTGAGAAGAGACAATGAGTTATAAATTGGGTGCGCTGCTTTTATCTGTTTTATTCCTATTATCGGCGTGTTCTGATAGCGGAGCTTCTGATAAGGATCAGGAAAAGCAAGCTGTGAAGAAAGCGAGCGTTGCGAAGCTGACAGAGCAGGAAGTAAAATCAGCTTTGAAAAACGATATTGATTCGATCTTCAACGCATTTGATAAAGCGGGAACAGAAAACGGCTGGAGCACAACGAATAAGGCTGATTTCAGCAAGCTGCGGCCTAGTCTGCTGCCTTATGCAACAGAGACGTTTGCAGATCAGACCTTAAAGGATTTGGCTGGGGAGTACTTTTGCGAGTGTGATGCTCCTTTTCAATCCGGCACTGATTTTGATGTGCGTTTTACATATGAACAGAACAAGAATAAGATAGAGGCTTCATCAATAGACCCGGCAACAGAATTAAACAACATGGGCACGGCATGGACATTTGAATTGGTGAAGCAAGATGGCGATTGGAAGATCAACAAATGGGACAGTAAGTCGCTTCAAGGGGATGATATCAAGCTGACAAAAGAAGAAGCAAAAACGATTCTGTCTAGAAACGGTGAAACGGCGGAATTTGTGAAGTCCTATGAATCGAAGGCTGCCGGCGGAACAGCTTATCTTTTCAATGTGAAAAGTTCAAATGGGGAAAGACAGGCGGCGATCAGCTCAAAGGATACCAGTATAGTGAGTGATAATGAAGACGAGACTGAGGCTCCGGAGCAAGAAAAAGTTCAAACGGCTGAGGAAACCGAGTCATCAGATAACGCGGATACACAGAGCAGTGAGCAGGAAAAGGGAAACACAAAAGCAGATTATGCTGCCAAATTGTCAGCGACAGAACAGAAAGAAAAGCACAATGACTATCAAAGTGATTATCAGATGATTGAGGATTACGGTTACAATTATCAAATGTGGGACGGATTGCTGAACGAGATATACGGCGTGCTGCAAAAACAGCTTCCTGCTTCAGACATGGCGGCATTAAAAGTGAAACAGCGCCAATGGATGAAGGATAGGGATGCTGCGGCCCAGAAACGATATGATGAGGAGGGCGGCGGTTCATTATCCCGAGTCGTCCAAACGGAAGAGCTTGCCAAACAGACGAAAGAGCGCTGTTACGAGCTCGTGAATACGTATATGAAATAGAATGACAAAGACCCTTGGGTAAAGGGTCTTTTTTGCGTAGAAAAACAAATTGACAGGATGAAAAAACAATTTCTTCCTTCTGTATTGTTTTCAAAATTTGGGATTGATAGAATATGACATATCTCATAGAGAAGGAGGGAAGCCGTTGAGTCAAGCCATACCGTCTTCGCGTGTTGGTGTTAAGATTAATGAATGGTATAAAATGATTCGCCAGTTCAGTGTTCCGGATGCTGAGGTTCTGAAAGCGGAGGTGGAGCAGGACATTCAGAGGATGGAAGAGGATCAGGATTTGCTGATCTATTATTCTCTGATGTGTTTCCGGCACCAGCTGATGCTGGATTATTTGGAGCCGGGACAACCTTACGGGAATCGCCCTACAGTGACAGAGCTTCTTGAATCGATTGAGACCCCTCAGAAAAAACTCACAGGCCTTTTGAAATACTACTCTTTGTTTTTCCGCGGCATGTATGAATTTGATCAAAAAGAATATGTGGAAGCGATCGGGTATTATCGCGAGGCGGAGAAAGAACTGCCGTTTGTGTCAGATGAAATTGAGAAAGCGGAATTCCATTTTAAAGTGGCCGAAGCGTATTATCACATGAAGCAAACCCATGTGTCGATGCATCATATTCTTCAAGCCTTAGACATTTATCAAAAAAATCCCCTATACAGCATTAGAACGATACAAAGCTTGTTTGTGATCGCCGGCAACTATGATGATTTCAAACATTATGATAAAGCGCTCCCGCATTTAGAGGCGGCGCTGGAATTGGCAATGGACATTCAAAATGACAGGTTTATCGCCATTTCTCTATTGAACATCGCGAACAGCTATGACAGATCAGGAGATGATCAGATGGCTGTAGAACATTTCCAAAAAGCGGCGAAAGTAAGCAGAGAGAAAGTGCCTGATCTGCTTCCGAAAGTCTTGTTTGGATTAAGCTGGACATTATGTAAAGCGGGCCAAACACAGAAGGCGTTTCAGTTCATAGAGGAAGGATTAGACCATATCACAGCACGTTCTCACAAATTTTATAAAGAATTGTTTCTGTTCTTGCAGGCCGTGTACAAGGAGACTGTTGACGAACGAAAAATTCATGATCTTATAAGCTATTTCGAAAAAAAGAACCTGCACGCGTACATTGAAGCATGTGCCCGGAGTGCTGCCGCTGTTTTTGAAATCAGCTGTCACTTTGAACAAGCCGCTGCGTTTTATCGGAAAGTGCTGAAAGCCCAAGAAGATATTCTAAAAGGAGAGTGTTTATATGCCTATTAAGAAAAAAGTGATGATGTGCCTAGCTGTTACTCTAGTTTTCGGAAGCATGTCGTTTCCAACCCTGACAAACTCCGGCGGATTTAAGAAATCAACAGATCGAAATACGACGTATATCGATCATTCCCCTTACAAACTCAGTGATCAGAAGAAAGCCCTTAGCTAGGGCTTTTTCTTGCTTTACGGAAGACGTTCCATTTTCCACATCGCGGCATTCCTTCTATTTCTAACGCAAGACACTCGAAACAACCAAACCATTTGAGGTATAATGGATAAAGTGAATAACAGTATTTAGATTGATATATATGAAAGAGAGTGGAACATCATGGGCCGTAAGTGGAACAATATTAAAGAGAAGAAGGCGTCTAAGGACGCAAATACGAGTCGGATTTATGCGAAGTTTGGCCGTGAGATTTATGTGGCGGCGAAACAGGGCGAGCCTGATCCGGAATCCAACCAGGCGCTGAAGGTTGTGCTTGAGCGTGCGAAGACTTACAGCGTGCCGAAAAACATCATTGAACGTGCGATCGAGAAGGCGAAGGGCGGAGCGGAAGAGAATTACGATGAGCTTCGCTATGAGGGCTTCGGGCCGAACGGATCAATGATTATCGTTGATGCGCTGACGAATAATGTAAACCGTACGGCGCCGGAAGTGCGTGCGGCGTTCGGGAAAAACGGCGGAAACATGGGTGTGAGCGGATCTGTTGCTTACATGTTTGATGCGACGGCTGTAATCGGTGTGGAAGGCAAAACTGCTGACGAAGCGCTTGAAATCCTGATGGAAGCGGATGTTGATGTACGTGACATTTTAGAAGAGGATGACAGCGTGATCGTATATGCTGAGCCTGATCAATTCCATGCGGTGCAAGAGGCGTTTAAAAACGCGGGTGTCGAGGAATTTACAGTAGCGGAGCTGACAATGCTTGCGCAAAGTGAAGTAACGCTTCCGGATGATGCAAAGGAACAGTTTGAAAAATTGATTGATGCATTAGAAGATTTGGAAGATGTTCAGCAGGTATATCATAACGTTGATTTAGGTGAGTAAGGAGTGAGCAGGCTGTTATGGCCTGCTTTTTTTGTCCTGGAAATTGTTTTAGCTGTATGTAGGCGGCCGCCTATACGATCTGTAAGATATTCTCATACTCTGGACTGTAACCTATGTGAAGGAGAGAGTGAATATGACTGATACAAGACATATGTATGGCGGACCTGGTTTTGGTCATTATCAGGGCTTTGGTATTGGCTATCCGGGCTATGGCATGCAAAGCACAGGCTATCCGGGCTATGGCATGTATGGAGGCTACCCAGATCATGGCATACATGGCGGAGTCGGCGGGTATCCGGGCTATGGTGGTGGGTACGGTGGTTACCCAAGCGGCGGCTATGGAGGCTCTCCGGGAACTGTAAGTTATCCGAACATGCACCATGA
The DNA here is from genome assembly GCF_001719225.1 of Bacillus sp. FJAT-14266. Taxonomy (NCBI): domain Bacteria; kingdom Bacillati; phylum Bacillota; class Bacilli; order Caryophanales; family Bacillaceae; genus Bacillus; species Bacillus sp. FJAT-14266. The sequence goes on along the minus strand of NZ_CP017072.1, from coordinate 3,537,557 downwards.
AAATGATGGCCATCACCACTATTATCACCATCATCATGATGGAAAAGATAACCTTCATCACCATCATCACCATGTTGGAAAGGATAATCACCACCACCATCATGATGGTCATTATGGCCACCATCACCACCATATGGGCCACTGGGGAAAAGACGGTTATAAATAAAGAAGATGATGGTATAAAGAGGACACTCTTGCAGATCAAGAGTGTTTTTTATCTTTTTTTCTTGATTGTTCAGTCTGGAAACTGGTAACATTTGTTTCGGGAGGTGATCGTCTTTTGGGGAGGAATAAAGAATTTGATACGGCGCTTGTTCTTCACAGGGCGATAGAGGTTTTCGGAGAGTATGGCTACGAAGGAACGTCTCTTCAGGATCTGCTCTCTCATTTAGGCATTGCGCGCCAGAGCTTGTATGATACGTATGGCACGAAGCGTGATTTGTTTTTGTCCGCTGTGAAAACGTATCTTGAAGGGAAAAACACTGCCGTTATGGAAAGGCTTGAAGCGCCAGGAGCTGTAAAAGAAGCCATTCGTGATATTTTTCAGGAAGGTGTCAATGCTTTGAGGGATCCTGAACGGGCGAAGGCGTGCTACATTATGAACAGTGCGATTGAACAGATCCCGCATGACCCTGAGCTTGCCCGGTATTTTGAAAGACAATCCAAGCAGCTTGAGGACGCTTTTTATCAGGCGCTTTTAAGGGCGAAGGATCAAGGAGAATTGAATGGCGAAGATCCTGATATATCTGCGCTCGCCCGGTACCTGAATCAGAGCAGGCTGTCACTGACATTTATTGCAAAAGTGACGGCAGATATGGATCGGCTTCAGGACCATGTTGACGTGAGTTTATCAGTGCTTGATTAACATGTGGTAAAGGATTCTTTGCCCATGTATGTACTTTTTGGACTGAATAGTCTAGAAATAAAAATGAGGTGATGATGAATGTTGATGAATGAGTTTGAAAAAGCATGTGAAACATTGAGAAAGTTTATGGCTTATATGCTTGAGAAGGACATGAAGAGCTGGATGGAGCTTTGGGATGAGGATGCTGTATTTGAGTTTCCTTATGCGCCGGAGGGATCACCAAAAAAAATAGAAGGAAAAGCGGCCATTTACAACTATATTAAGGATTATCCTAAGCAGATTCATCTTTCTTCATTTACCACTCCGACAGTGTACCGTTCAGCAGACTCGAATACAGTGATTGCGGAGTTTCAATGTGACGGCCATGTGATTGAGACTGGACTGCCTTATCGCCAAAGTTATATCAGTGTCATCGAAACGAGAGACGGCTGCATTGTGCGTTATAAGGATTATTGGAATCCGCTTGTTGTAAAAGAGGCCTTTGGAGGATCATTTTTGCAAACAGAGGAGAGTGGGAAATGATGAAACAGAATCCGATTTTAATCACGGGCGGGACTGGCACAGTCGGCAGTCGAATCGCCAGCCGTTTAATAAAGCTGGGATACAGAGTGCGTATTGCAAGCCGAAAAAAGGGCGCGCTTGCAAGTGCGGAGTATGTGTATTTTGATTGGAAGGATGCCTCTAGTTTTACGCTTGCTCTGGAACAGGTAAAAGACATCTATCTTGTTGCTCCGGTTGGTGTACTTGATCCGGCTCCCTATGTGCTTCCCTTTTTAAAGGAAGCAAAGCGTCTCGGCGCAAAGCGGGTAGTGATGCAAAGTGCGTCTGTTGTCTCCGAGAACGGTCCCGTGTTTGGCGCGCTTCACCAGGCAGTGCGCGAGTTTCCAGAATGGACGGTGCTGCGGCCCTCATACTTTATGCAAAATTTCATCAATGTCCAGCATCGCATGTCTATTCAAACGGAGGGGCGCATCACAACGGCTTCGGGTGAAGGAAAACTTGGGTTTATTGACGCTGATGACATCGCAGAAACAGCCGTCAGGGCTTTGATTGATGATGTTCCTCATCAAACACATCATATTCTGACAGGTCCCGAGGCGCTGAGCTATGCCGAAGCGGCGGAGATCATTGGAGCTGCGGCGGGACGCCGGGTGGAGCATGTCAGCATTTCTCGTTCCGAGCTGCAGCATAAAATGGAGGCAGGAGGTTTGCCCGCGGATTATGCCCATTTTATGGCGAAGCTTGATGAGGCAATCAGCCATGGTGCGGAACATCGGGTAACGGATACAGTGAAGCGTGTGACGGGAAAAGAACCTCGTTCGCTGTCAGAGTTTGCGGCTGCTCATGCTGTGTATTGGAAACACTGATCTTATTTCAGACTAAATAGTCTAGAAAGACCTTCGGCGCTTCCGAAGGTCTTCTTATTGAAAAAGCTAAGTCGTGTTTCAGTCATAATCCTGCCTCCTGCCTCATACCTATTAAGGTCATTGTTTTTGAGAAAGGAGGAGCCGGAATGAAGGATATGCAGCCGTTTACGCCTGTCAAATCATATACGCCCTTTCACAGCCGTTTTGATCCCTGTCCGCCTATAGGGAAGAAATATTACAGAACGCCCCCTAACCTTTATATGACCTTTCAGCCTGAGCACATGGAGCAGTTTTCGCCGATGGAGGCTTTGAGGAAAGGCACCCTTTGGAAGGATCTCTATGATTTTTATGAAAACCCTTATCGAGGGGGAGACGCACATGGCAAAAAAGGTTGACGCCGAATATTATCGTCAGCTTGAGCAAATACAGGCTGCTGATTTTGTGCTTGTTGAGCTGAGTCTTTATTTAAATACACATCCTCATGATGAAGATGCGCTGAAGCAATTCAATCAATATTCCGGCTATTCAAGGCACTTAAAAAGACAGTTCGAATCCTCTTACGGACCGCTTCTGCAGTTCGGAAACAGCCCCGCGGGCAAGGATTGGGATTGGGGAAAAGGGCCATGGCCGTGGCAAGTATAAGGAGGAATGCCTGAATGTGGGTGTATGAAAAGAAGCTGCAATACCCTGTCAAGGTCAGTACGTGCAACCCGACGCTGGCGAAGTATTTGATTGAGCAGTATGGCGGAGCGGACGGCGAGCTGGCCGCAGCTCTCCGGTATTTGAACCAGCGTTATACGATTCCTGATAAGGTCATCGGCCTTTTAACAGATATCGGCACGGAGGAGTTTGCCCATTTGGAAATGATTGCGACCATGGTCTATAAGTTAACAAAAGACGCCACACCGGAGCAGCTGCGTGAAGCTGGGCTTGGCGATCATTACGTCAATCACGACAGCGCGCTTTTTTATCATAATGCGGCGGGCGTGCCGTTTACCGCGAGCTATATCCAAGCGAAGGGCGATCCGATTGCCGATTTATACGAAGATATTGCCGCAGAAGAAAAGGCGCGGGCGACGTATCAATGGCTGATTGATATTTCGGATGATCCTGATTTAAACGATTCCCTGCGTTTTTTGCGTGAGCGTGAAATCGTACACTCTATGCGCTTCAGAGAAGCGGTTGAAATTTTAAAAGAAGAACGGGATAAAAAGAAGATTTTCTAATAGGCAGATTGGCCTCTCTTTCATACACCCTTTTACATACAGAGAAAATGGTCTGTTTTTGCAGTTTGGTCTGCATTATAATCAAGATGTGTGTGCAAGCTTACTTTTTGATTGGGAGGCCTTTATGTCAGCTTTTAAGATTGAGAACGAAACGATTGCAGATGGATTTTACGCGTGTCCGGCCGTCTATGAGGATGCAGAATCGATTACCGGGTTGCTCGTCCGAACAGCTGAATGGCTCCGGGATCGGGGTTCTAACCAATGGAGCGGACTTCTAAAAGGGCAAGATATACATGATATCACGGGGTCAATTGAAAAGGGACATGTGTTTGTGTTTAAAAAAGATGAAGAGCTTGCGGCTGTCGTGATGCTGCTGCCTGAACCGAGCGAGTGGGACCGGGCGCTTTGGGGAGACGATGGGCATGAGGAGTCCATTTATTTGCATCGCCTCGCAGTAAGCCGCCGGTTTGCGGGACAGGGGCTTGGAGCCCGCGTCCTTCAATGGGCGGAGACGGGCATACACTTTCCGGAAAAAACGCGGATCCGGCTTGACTGTGTCGCTGATAGCGACGCCCTGCATTCCTTTTATCGGCGTATGGGATATGAATTCATGGGTGCTGATGCGTCCGGATATCATTTGTTTGAGAAAGAGATTACGGCAGAATAAGCGTCCTTTGCAGGGGGCTTTTTTGTCTTTTTCTAAAAGGGAGGGCAGGCGATGTGTGGGCAATATTATTTGTGACAGGGATCGTGACGGCTTGTCTGTTTGCTGGCGTATCCGTTTTGATGCGGATGAGATTTCCTGACAAAAGTCGGCCGGAATGGATGTTGGCCGGGCTGATCGTCCTTGGTGTGTTTCTGATCTGGTAGAGCCTCGTGTATGTACGCGGCTGGGAAGGGGCTGCGCTCGGAATGCTTGGATTCAATGTCATTTTCGGAGCCATTGCCGGATATTTGATCGATAAGGCCATCCGGCGTTACAGGAAAAGATAAGGCTGCTGCCGTCTCTCATCATGTCGAAATTTTCACAGACCGGCAGGAATTTTCTTTCGAAAGGAGAAATACATATTACTTTAAAATGAAAGCGTTTTCCAAAGCGGGAAGGTGATGTTGATGATACACAGTGTGACAAATGGGCTGAATGGTTTTTGTACGTGGGTGATGAGATTGGCCTATTTGAATGTGCTTTGGATTTTGTTTTCTCTTGCAGGCCTGGTTGTGTTTGGGCTGATGCCCGCTACTGCCGCGATGTTTACAGTGGCGAGAGAATGGGCGAAGGGGAATACAGATGCCCCGGTGTTTTCTGTCTTTTTTCGGACGTTTAAAAAGGAATGGCGGGCATCACAGATCCTCGGGCTTATCGTTGTGACGGCTGCCCTGTTTCTGTTTGCGGATATGCGGATAGCGGCACAGATGGACCAGCCTGTGCTCGTCAATGTATTCCTGAGCATTAGTTTGATTTTCGCGTTTGTTGTGCTGTATGTGTTCCCGGTATTTTCTCATTTTGACGTAAAAATCAGAGAGGTGCTGAGCATCAGCTTTTTCATTGCTTTCAGCCGTCCGGCGGTGACGCTTTTGATGGCGGCGGGCGCTGTCGGTGTGCTTTGTCTCGTTCTGTTTCATGTCACGTTTCTATTGTTTTTCAGCGGGAGTTTACTCAGCCTGATCTTAACGAAGCTGTCCTTTAAAGCGTTTCGGTCAATGGATCAGCGGCAGGAGAAAGAAAAGGCGGCATGAAGAAAAGAGTTGCTGGCTGGTACAGGCGGATGAAGATTAAGGATAAGCTGTTTGTGTTTCTATCGTTGATTATGGCCGTATCCTTTCTGTTTGTATACAGCGGGGTCCAGTATGCCTTTCATGTGTATGATGAGCAGATTTACCGCAAGTCCTCGGAGGTGCTTCGGATGTCTTCTGAAAGGATCGAAGACGAGCTGAAGAAGATAGAGGATGTGTCATATGAAATCATTACGGACGAACAGATTCAGCGCATCCTGAGCATGCAAAATCGCGATGATACGTACGATCAGTATCAAATGAAGCAGGAGCTCTGGGATCAGCTGGCTGGATATGCCAGCGATGAAAAGTACATCGATTCCATTCATGTGATTGATGCCCGCGGCTCAGAGTATTCAGCCGGAAGCAGTTCTTCAGATCTTTTGCAGCAGGAGCAGGAAGAGGTATTTAAGCGAGTGAAAGCGAAAAATGGAAGAAATCTTTGGATGACGCTCGGCGGGTCAGATCCTGTCCTGATTTCAGCACGGCAGATCAGGTCCTATCACCAGCTGAGTCTGAACGGCTTGGGCATGGTGCTGATCCAAGTCAATGTAAAACAAATGATTCGTGATGTGCCGAAGGATTGGGGCGATTCAGTCGGAGACATTATGATTGCTGACCAAGGCGGGAATTTGGTGTATACGGCACATGCATCAGCGCATGTTCCTGAGGCAGCAAAAGAGACGCTGAAGCACCCCGGTTATGACTTGATAAAAAAGAATGGCAAACGTTACTTTATTTCTTATCTTCAATCATCCTACCAAAATTGGAGCTACTATAACGTTATCCCCTTTGATCAGATATTCGCGAAAATTTCCTTTATGAAAACAGTGATCGGCACATGCTTTCTCCTCTTTTTCTGTGTGGTTTTGCTTTTCGGAAGGAAAATCGCCAACAGCATCACGGAGCCGATTGAACAGCTTGTGACCGCGATGAAATCGGTGCAGCACGGCGGCATTGAAGCAGGTGTGTCGCTTTCTCTGCCGGAACATACACAGGATGAGGCCGGCATGCTGAACCGTCATTTTACTGTCATGATGAAACGGATTAATGAGCTGATGGAAGAAAATGTGGAAAAACAGCTCATCATTAAAGAAACCGAATTGAAAGCACTGCAAGCCCAGATCAATCCGCATTTTTTATATAACACGCTCGAGTCCATCAATTGGCTGGCCAAGGCGAATCAGCAAAAGCAAATCTCAAAAATGGTGGAATCGCTCGGTTTTCTTCTGCGAAACAGCATACATATGAAGAAGGATATCGTGACCATTCAGGAGGAGGCGGACATCGTACTCCACTATATGACCATTCAGCGATTTCGATTTGAAGAGCGTCTGAACTTCACGTTGGATATTGACGATGAGGTCAAGCATTGCCTCATTCCGAAACTGACGCTCCAGCCGCTTGCGGAAAATGCGATTCAATACGCGCTTGAACCCTTTACAAGGCCGTGCGCCATCCGGATTCAGGCGAAAAAGGTGAAGGGCTGTGTCTGTATGACGGTCGAAGATAACGGCCCTGGCATGGATGGACGGATTCTTGAATCAACGGGCGGAAGAGGAATCGGACTTTGGAATATTCGCGAGCGCATCAGCCTGACATTCGGAGAGCCATACGGCTTGCGGATTCATAGTGAGCATGAAAAGGGGACGAGGATTGTGATCACAATACCGTGCCGAAATGAGGTGGTGTGATGTATAAAATACTGCTGGCTGATGATGAGAGGATTATCCTTGATGGAATGGCGGGAATCATTGAGTGGGAGTCGCTTGGCGCCTCATTGATCGGTAAAGCGCAGAACGGACATGAAGCATATGAAAAGATTGTACATAAGCAGCCGCATATCGTCATCACAGACGTCAAAATGCCCGGCATGGACGGACTTGAGTTGATCAAAAAGGTGTCGGCCATCAGCCCGTCGGTGCAATTTATCGTCCTGTCCGGGTTTGGAGAGTTTGAGTACGCAAAGGAAGCCATGAAATATGGGGTGAAGCATTATTTGCTGAAGCCCTGCAATGAACAGCAGATTATCAGCTCGCTGGAGGAAATCATTGCTGAGCTGAAGCGGCAAGATGTGCACGAAAAGAAAACAGCCCATCTGAAACACGAGCTGGACCATATCCGTTCCTTTGCAGCCGATCAATACTTGGAAGGCTTGATCGCCGGTGTGGCCCAGCTGTCTCCGCCGCCTTCACTTGCCGGAAAAAAGATCCGCCTCTTGATCTTAAAAGGGGAACAATCTATTGATGCCGCAGCCAGAGAGGCATTCGGGTCGGCACTGACAGCGGTTTGCAGCAGCGGAGAATGGACCGTACTCGCCGTAGAGGAGAACGCCGCTGAAAAGGTGGCGGAGGTTTTTGCAACCCGCAAGCTGGCCATCAGTCAGGCGGGAGAACTCCGGCACGCGGGGCAGCTGTTTCGTGACACAGCTGAAGCGTCTGGTGACCTGCATGGGAGCGCAGTGATTTCAAAAATGATCAGGCTTATTGCCGACGAGCTCGGAAATCCGAATCTATCCTTAAAATGGGCGGCGAAGGATATGCTGTTTATGAATCCTGATTATCTCGGGAAGTTATTTAAGCAGGAAACAGGCGAGAAATTTTCCCAATATGTTACACGGGTGCGTCTTGAGCATGCGATGAAGCAGATGAAAATAAAGAGGGACGTGAGCGTTTCAGAAATTGCTGAAGAAATCGGGTTTGGCGATAATCCGAAGTATTTCAGTCTTGTTTTTAAAAAATATACCGGTCTGACACCGTCAGAATTCAGAAGAAAACAGGGAGGCGCTTCCGCAGGATAGCCATCTCTGTTTTTTTGACTTTCGCCACTGTTTTTTGAGTGTTTCGCCCTATCCGAACGCTTTAAAATAAAATGTAAGCACTTACATTAAAGGGGGGATTGGTTTGAAGAAGATTTGTTACGTGCTGTTATCCCTTGTCTGCGTCTTTTTTTTCAGCGGATGTTCAGCGGGTGAAGAGGCCTCGGGAAAAAAAGAAGACGTTACACTCAGAATCGCGTGGTGGGGCGGGCAGCCAAGGCATGATTATACAACAAAGGTAATTGAACTTTACGAGAAAAAGAATCCGCACGTCCATATTGAAGCGGAATTTGCGAACTGGGATGACTACTGGAAAAAGCTCGCGCCCATGTCTGCCGCCGGCCAGCTTCCGGATGTCATTCAAATGGATACCGCTTACTTAGCCCAATACGGAAAGAAGAACCAGCTGGAGGATTTAACGCCGTATACAAAGGATGGAACGATTGACGTCAGTTCAATCGACGAGAATATGCTGTCAGGCGGAAAAATCGACAATAGGCTTTATGGATTTACGCTAGGTGTCAACGTGCTGTCTGTGATTGCCAATGAAGATTTGCTGAAAAAAGCCGGTGTGTCTATCAATCAGGAAAACTGGACGTGGGAGGATTACGAGAAGCTGGCGTATGATCTTCAGGAAAAAGCCGGTGTCTACGGTTCCAACGGAATGCATCCGCCTGATATTTTCTTCCCTTATTATTTGCGCACAAAGGGTGAGCGCTTTTATAAAGAAGACGGCACTGGCCTCGCGTATCAAGATGATCAGCTGTTTGTCGATTACTTTGAACGGCAGCTGAGGCTGGTGAAAGCGAAAACGTCCCCAACACCTGATGAAAGCGCACAGATTAAAGGGATGGAAGACGATTTTATCGTCAAAGGCAAGTCAGCGATTACATGGAACTACTCCAATCAATATTTGGGCTTTGCCCGGCTGACAGACTCGCCGCTGTCTCTCTATCTGCCGCCGGAGCAAATGAAGGAAAAGGCGCTGACATTGAAGCCGAGTATGCTGTTTTCCATTCCGAAAAGCTCTGAGCATAAAAAAGAGGCAGCGAAATTTATTAATTTCTTCGTGAATAATGAGGAAGCGAACCAGCTGATTAAAGGCGAGCGAGGCGTTCCAGTCTCCGACAAGGTGGCGGATGCGATTAAACCGAAGCTGAATGAGGAAGAAGCCAACATCGTGGAGTATGTAGAAACCGCGTCAAAAAACATCAGCAAAGCCGATCCGCCAGAGCCTGTGGGAAGCGCGGAGGTCATCAAGCTGCTGAAGGATACGTCAGATCAGATTCTGTATCAGAAGGTATCGCCGGAAAAAGCCGCCAAAACGTTCCGAAAAAAGGCCAATGAGATATTAGAGAGGAATAATTGACGGGAAATGGGGCTGACGCAATGAAAAAAAGCCGGAGTATAAGAAAAGACAATCTGGCGGGATATGCTTTTATTTCTCCGTTTATCATCGGGTTCCTATGCTTTACGGTGATCCCGATGGGGGCGTCCCTGTTTCTGTCCTTCACGAGCTATGACTTGTTTACGGCGCCGAAATGGATCGGGCTCGACAACTTTAAGGAAATGTTTACGGGTGACGAAAAGTATTGGCAGTCTCTGAAGGTGACATTTACGTATGTGCTTGCCGGGGTTCCGCTCCGCCTCGGCTTCGCGCTTTTTATCGCTGTCATTTTAAACAATGCAGCAAAAGGAACGGCCATTTACAGAACGCTCTTTTATCTGCCTTCGATCATCGGCGGGAGCGTCGCCGTGGCAATTATGTGGCGCAATATTTTTGGCAATGACGGGGTCATCAATGCGCTGCTGTTTTTTGTCGGGATTGATCAAAAAATTCTTTGGTACCAGAATCCGACAAGTGCGCTGTGGACATTGATTCTGCTGTCCGTCTGGCAGTTCGGGTCGTCAATGCTGATTTTTCTGGCCGGGCTGAAAAACATTCCGTCTTCGTATTTGGAAGCGGCAAGTGTGGATGGGGCAAATCGGGTGCAGCGTTTCTTCAAGATCACGCTTCCGATCCTTACACCGATTATTTTCTTTAACCTAGTGATGCAGACGATTTCTGCTTTTATGACATTTACACCTGCCTATATCATTTCGAAGGGCGAGGGCGGGCCGCTTGACGGGACACTTCTCTATTCGCTCTATTTGTTCCAGCGGGCGTTTAACTATTTTCAAATGGGCTACGCATCGGCGATGGCGTGGGTCATGCTTGTCATTGTCGGGCTGATTACGCTCATATTGTTTAAAACATCGTCATATTGGGTTCATTACGAGTCAAAGGAGGAATGACGGATGGAGCCGGTCAACCAGCCTGTCAGAGAAGTCCCGGTTTTTGAGAGAAAAAAAGTCGGGCGCGTCAGGCCCAACCGCATACTGTTCCATGTTTTTACGGCAACGCTGGCGGTGTTGCTGCTGTACCCGGTTATTTGGCTGTTTGTCAGCTCGTTTAAAGAAAGCGCCAGTATTTTTACAACCTCACATTCTCTCATTCCCGACCCTTTTATTCTCAGTAACTATGCTGAAGGGTGGAAGGGTATCGCGGGACAGCCGTTTCTGACGTTTATTAAAAACTCGGCGATTATTGTCGGACTGTCAACAATCGGTGCCGTCCTGTCATCGGCTGTCATTGCGTACGGATTTGCGCGTATACCGTTTAAGGGAAAAAAATTTTGGTTTGCATGCATGATGGGGACGTTAATGCTGCCTCATGAAGTGTTGATGATTCCGCAGTATATTATGTTTGCGAAATTAGACTGGCTGAATTCCTTTAAACCAATTGTCGTTCCGCAATTTTTCGGGCATGCGTTTTTTATCTTTCTGATGATCCAGTTTATCCGGACGATTCCCGAGGAGCTGGATGAAGCCGCGCGAATCGACGGATGCGGGCGCTTTGCCTGCTTTTGGCGAATCATTCTCCCGCTGATTGCCCCCGCGCTTGCGACGTCTGCGATTTTCTCCTTCTATTGGAAGTGGGAGGAGCTGATTCAACCGCTTTTGTATTTGAATAAGCCGGAGCTTTATCCTGTTTCACTTGCGCTGAAGCTTTTTCTCGATACAGAGTCGGCTTCGAACTGGGGCGCGATGTTTGCCATGTCGGCCGTCTCGTTATTGCCTGTGATTCTTGTTTTCTTTTTGTTTCAGAAATATATCGTTCAGGGCATCAGTACGACCGGATTAAAATAAAAAGGAGTGTTGCAGATGGCACAGCTTATCTTTGATGAAGAAAAGGTGACGTCCGTCATTGATCGGATCGTGAAACGGACATTTCAGATGGATTTTGCGTGGGATTGGCCGGGCGGCGTCGCGTTTTACGGCGTGGCGGAGGCCTATGAAGCGACGGAAAACGAGGAATATATCAATCTGTTAAAAACATGGGTGGATGAACAGCTGGAGGATGGGCTGCCGCCGCTTTCAATTAACGGAGTTTCCATCGGGCATACGCTTTTGTTCCTCCACAAGGTGACGGGTGATGACGTGTATTTGGAAACAGCGGCCGAGATGGCGGAATATGTGCTGCATAAGGCGCCGCGCTTTGGCGAGGGTATCCTTCAGCATACGGTGAATGCGGCAGAATATGTGTTTCCTGAGCAGGCATGGGCGGATACGCTGATGATGGCTGGGCTGTTTATGCTGAGAATTGGGCGGATCATGGAGCGTGAGGATTATTTTGAAGACGGCCTGCGCCAGTTTCACGGACATGAGGATGTGCTTCAGGACCCTGTCACGAATTTGTACTACCACGCCTGGGACAACAAAGCGCAAAATCATCTGTCGGGGATTTATTGGGGCAGGGCGAACGGCTGGGCGGCACTCACGATGGCAAAGGCGCTCCCGCTCATTGAGGTGACACATCCTTCCTTTATGATCATCGACGGATCGCTCAGAGACCAGCTGAGCGCGCTTGTCCGGCTTCAGGATGAATCAGGGCTGTGGCATACGATTTTGGATGATCCGGATTCTTATCTGGAGGTTTCGGCATCAGCGGGTATTGCTTCTGCTTTGATATCGAGCGGAAAGCTGTATACAAAATATGTGCAGAAATCGCTTGCCGCCATTTTGGATGCGGTGGAAGAGGACGGACGGGTCAGCAAGGTATCTGCCGGGACAGCTGTCATGAAAAATGCCGAAGGATACAAACAGGTGCCTTACAAACGAATACAAGGATGGGGGCAGGGACTTGCGCTGACGTTTCTTGCTGATGTTTTGAAAACGAAAAAACGCGTGTATCAGTAAAGACAGCGGCGGGGGGAAAGGGATGAAAAAACAGCCTCAACAGAAGGAACGGGTTTCTCGCTGGAAGGGAACGTATTTCAAAAGAAACTTTGTCTTCATTTTGCTGATTGCCTGTATTCCCGGATTGCTGACTGGCGGCGCAATCTACTTTCTTTCGATCGACAAGGTGGAGAAAGAGCTGCAGAGATCGCATGAAACTCAGGTGGCGCGTGAGGTCAGCCGAATGGATGAGAAGCTGGGAGTGCTTGAACTGGCACTCACCCAGATGGCCTACGATTCTTCACTGATGAACGGATTGGCCGAGAGGGATTTGGAGAAAGACTTTACGTTCTCCTATCAATTAACGAAAAAGCTGTTTCTTTTGCGGGACCAGCAGCCGCTGATCAAGCAGGCTTCCATCTTTCTGAACAGCCCCCGGCCACTTGTGCTGAGCCCTGAATACAGCGCTTTGACAGAACAGGAGGCGCTTCGCAAGTATCGCTCGCTGCTTGCCTCAGACCACAGCATTTATTGGAAACGGTCGAGAAACCAAGCGATGCTGATCCAGCTCATTCCGGGCGCGGCGGAGAAACCGTTCGGCGCGATCATGCTGGCGGTTGATCCGAAAGAAATGGAATCAATCCTGCAAAGCTTGTCCCCCTATCCTGATAGCAGTGCGCTGCTTTTAGATCAAAATCGAGAGGTGCTGTTTCATGAGGGGGAAAAAGATTTTGAAAAGACTTTACTTCATGAGATAAAAAAACAGCCTGCTGAGAAAGGTCATTTTCAGATGGAATGGGAAGGCAAGGTGTATTCTGTCTCCTTTGGAGAAATGAACCGGATGCATCAGCAATGGACCTTTGTGTCAGCGGCGCCTCTTTCAGCTATTACAGCGCCGATGGTGTTTTTATCAAAAGTGATCATCGTGATGCTGGTCATTTGCATCGGTTTGGCGGTATGCATGACATGGTATGCATCAAAAAAAATCTATCGTCCCATTCAGCATTTGCTTGGCTTGTTTACCGGTGGAGAGAAGAAAGTATGGCAGGCGTCCGGGCAGGATGAATTCAAGTGGATTGAAAAGAGATGGCAGGATCTATCCCTTGAAAGCCGGAAGCTCCAAGAGCAGCTCCTGCGGCAGACGCCCCATATGAAAAAGAGTTTTTTGCAGCACCTCTTGCAGGGGGATTTTTACTATGACAACGAGGACAGTCTCAGATCTCGGATGGAGGAGGCTGGCTGGAACATCGGCGGAAACGTGTTTCATGTGCTTGATCTGCAGGTGACAGGGCTCCGTTGTGAAAAAAGCATCTTCCGTGAAGGTGATGAACAGCTTGCCGTGTTTACCCTGACCAATCTGGCTGAGGAATTGGCGACCAAACGCGTTTTTCAGCTCTCTATACTTGATATCGGCCGGCTTTCTGTCACCATTCTTGTGATGAAAACAAACAGCTCTGATCTGAAGGCGTATATAACGGAGCTGGCACGCCAATTTGGGGATGTAACCGGACTATGTCTGACCTCGACATTGAGCAGCAAAACGGAGCGTATCACGGAAATCCCTTCTTTATTTCAGAATGTGAAAAGCGGCAAATCCCGCAGGAAGTTTGCTAACCGGGATCAGGTCATTGATTTGCAGGCCGACTTCCCTCAGGATGAGCAGTTCGCTCCTTATTACCCTTTTGAGCTGGAAAAACAAATTGTTCAGGCCATCCGGCTGGAAAGAAAACAGGAAGCCAAGGAACTGATAGATGGATGTATGAGGGAACTGGCGGAAAAGGCAGCCATAGACAGGCATGTGCATTCCGCCCTGATTCAGCTGTTTTCCCGCATTCAGGAGGATATTTTGCATTCCGGGCTCAATCCCAGCGAATTATTTCAGCACCGGAATCCGTTTCTTGATATTTCAGAATTGCGCGAACCTAATGAAGCGGCGGCCTGGCTGATGGTTGTAGTGGTGACGCCTTACCTTTCCAAGCTTGAGGGCAGAAAAAACAGACAGCAAAAGCAGCTGGCAGAACGTGTGATTGCGATGATTCACGAACAGTATATGGCGGACATTTCATTGGAAAGCTGTGCCGATGCGCTTGGCATGAATTCATATACGTTAAGCAAGGCATTTAAGCAAGTGACCGGCATTAATTTTATCGATTATGTGACCCAGATCAGAATCGAAAAGGCGAAAGAACTGCTGGTCAATACGAATAAAAAAATTCATGACGTGTCAGAAGAAGTCGGCTACCGCCACAATTACTTTAACCGGATTTTTAAAAAACAGGTCGGCATGCCGCCGGGTGTCTTCAGGCAAATGTATCAGGAAACGCCGTGAAAGGAGAGAACATGTGATGAAAAAACCGATTCAAGTATTTTTAGCGGGAGATTCCACTGTGAGTGACTGCCCGCCTCATGAAGCGCCGATGGCGGGGTGGGGGCAGGTATTCGGGCAATTGTTTTCTGAAGGTGTGCTGGTCCGCAATCATGCCAAAGGTGGAGCGAGCACCAATTCTTTTGTGGAGGAAGGAAGGCTTCAAGCAATTGCCGAACGCATCACACAAGGCGATTATTTGTTGATTCAATTCGGCCACAATGACCAAAAACCGCGGGGGACGAAGCCGTACTCCACATTTCAGCAGTTTCTTACCTTGTTTGCAGATACGGCACGCGAAAAGGGCGCGCATCCTGTGTTCGTCACATCGGTGCAGCGCCGCCGCTTTGATGAAAACGGACGGATCGAGCATACGCTCGGTGAGTATCCCGATGCGATGAAAGCACTGGCGAAGGAGCTCGATGTACCTGTGATTGATCTGCTTGCGAAAACAAAGGTGCTGTATGAAGCATACGGGCCGGAGGAGTCGAAGCGATTGTTCGTTTGGTTTCAGCCGAATGAACATCCGAATTACCCGGACGGCATTGAGGACAATACGCATTTTTCGGAAGAAGGTGCAATGGAGGTTGCGAAGCTTGTGGCAGAAGGCATTGAAGAGCTCGGACTTCCGCTTAAGGACCATCTTGTGAGCCGGGAGGGGAAAGAACATGTATAAGGAAGGCGCGTGCCTGTACCACAATCCGCTCCGGTCAGTTAGTGATGTAAAGGACTGGCGGATGGAGGGAGGCGGACAGATCTCATTTGACGATCACAGCTTGCACCTGTCACATGTCCAGGACGAAGCGCACTTTGTCTTTTGGTGTCCGGAAACCTTTCCAGACGGCATCATTGTGACATGGGACTTCTCTCCGATCGAGCAGCCGGGATTGTGTATGCTGTTTTTTTCTGCTGCGGGAATGGGAGGCGAGGATTTGTTTGATCCAAGTCTCCAGAAAAGAACGGGAAAATACCCCGAGTATCATTCGGGGGACATCAACGCTCTCCACCTGTCGTATTTCCGCAGAAAATACGCGGGGGAAAGAGCGTTCCGCACCTGCAATTTAAGAAAAAGCCGCGGTTTCCACCTCGCCGCAATGGGGGCCGATCCGCTGCCTTCTCCAGACGACGCTGATTCTCCGTATCGTATGAAGCTGATCAAAGACAAAGGCTATGTGCACTTTTCAATCAATGGTCTGCCCATTCTTGAGTGGATGGACGACGGCAGCACATATGGGCCTGTGTTAACAAAAGGAAAAATCGGGTTCCGGCAGATGGCCCCCATGAAAGCAGCTTACAGGGATTTTGCCGTACATCAAGCGGTGAGAAGATGAAGACGACTGTAACGGACGCGCTTTATGCAGGCTGCGAAGCGGTGGTGAAAATAGCATGGCTCAACGGGCTGTGGCTGTTGTTTACACTTTTGGGCGGCGTTCTTTTCGGATGGGCGCCGAGCACAGCCGCGATGTGTGCCGTTATAAGGAAATGGCTGATGGGGCAAAAGGATGTCCTGATATTTCCGTTATTTCTCGATACCTATAAAAAAGAGTTTCTCAAGGTTAATGCGATCGGATTGGCGTTTTCGGCTCTTTTGTTCATATTGTCCGCGAACTATCATTATTTTTCTGCCAGTACGGATTGGCTGTCCTTTGCCGTAACAAGCTGCACGCTGCTTGCAGGGCTTTTGTATATCATCGCGCTGATGTATGTGTTTCCCCTTTATGTGCATTACCAGCTCCCGCTTCGCAAATATATACCGCAGGCACTGCTGTTTGGCGCCATGAGACCGCTGACAACTGGCTGTATGCTGATCGGGTGCGGATTTGTCCTTTATTTGCTGTATACGCTTCCTGGCCTGATCCCATTTTACGGCCCGTGTTTATTTGGGCTTGTGTTGATGTTTTTTGCTCTTAGGGGATTTCAAAAGACGGAGGCCCAGCACCATCAAGCCGGGTAACAAAAAAATGACAAATACGCAAAAAAGTGCAGTGTCCGAAATAGGCAGATGCAAAAAAGTGAAATTGAAGACAGCTCACACAGCGCATAAAATCCAATTTAAGTAAGCGCTTACAGATAAATGAGAAGGAGCTGTCTGATGATTACACGAAGGAAACGCATGTTTACCGCTGTTACGTTGCTGGTCTTGTTGGTGATGGGAACCTCTGTATGTCCTGTGAAAGCTGAAGGGGCAGCGCGGCAGATGGAAGCGCTGAACCGGGGGCTTGTAGCGGTCAAGACGGACGGGGGCATTTTTGTCAGCTGGCGGTTTCTTGGAACTGAAAACGCATCTGTTTTGTTCAATGTGTACAGAGACGGGCAAAAACTGAATGCTGCGCCTGTCAAAACCACGAACTATGTGGATAAAAACGGATCGGCGGGCTCAACGTATAGGGTTCGGGCTGTTGTAAACGGTACCGAACAGCCGGCTTCTGAAAAAGCCTCCGTATGGGCGCAGCCGTATCATTCCGTCCCGCTGGATAAACCGGCTGGCGGCACGACGCCAAAGGGTGAAGCTTACACGTACAGCGCTAATGACGCAAGTGTTGGCGATGTGGATGGTGACGGGCAATACGAGCTGATCCTGAAATGGGACCCGTCTAACTCAAAAGACAATTCACAGGATGGCTATACGGGTGACGTGCTGATTGACGCGTATAAACTGGACGGCACAAAGTTATGGCGGATCAATCTCGGCAAAAACATCAGAGCGGGCGCGCACTACACCCAGTTTATGGTGTATGACCTTGATGGTGACGGAAAAGCAGAAGTGGCAATGAAAACGGCAGACGGGACAAAAGACGGCACGGGCAAAGTAATTGGAGATGCCAATGCAGATTACAGAAATGAACAGGGGCGTGTGCTTTTAGGCCCTGAATATCTCACTGTGTTTCAAGGTTCAACCGGGAAAGAGCTTGTCACCGCAAATTTTGAACCGGCGCGCGGCAATGTGTCGGATTGGGGAGACAGCTACGGCAACCGTGTTGACCGTTTTCTCGCCGGCATTGCCTACCTTGATGGACAGAGGCCGAGCCTGATCATGACCAGAGGGTATTACGCTAAAACCATGCTAGTTGCCTATAACTTCAGGGATGGAAAGCTGTCAAAGCTTTGGACGCTGGACTCCTCAAAGTCAGGAAATGAAGCGTTTGCCGGACAGGGGAATCACAACATGAGCATCGCGGACGTTGACGGGGATGGAAAAGATGAGATTATTTTCGGCTCAATGGCTGTTGATCATGACGGGAAAGGCATGTACTCGACCGGCTTAGGCCATGGGGATGCCCTCCATACAGGAGATCTTGATCCGGGACGGCCGGGGCTTGAGGTGTTTCAAGTACATGAGGACAAAAATGCAAAATACGGCTTATCTTTCCGGGATGCTGCAACCGGAAAAATCCTTTGGGGCGTTTATGCCGGCAAGGATGTAGGCCGGGGAATGGCTGCTGATATTGACCCGCGTTATCCGGGACAGGAGGTGTGGGCAAACGGTTCTCTCTACTCGGCGAAAGGGGTCAAAATCGGAAGCGGGGTTCCGTCCTCGACCAACTTCGGCATCTGGTGGGACGGCGATCTGCTCCGGGAACAGCTGGACAGCAACCGAATTGATAAGTGGGATTATCAAAACGGCGTATCGAAAAATGTGCTGACTGCATCAGGCGCAGCGGCTAACAACGGCACAAAAGCAACACCGGCGCTTCAGGCTGATCTGCTCGGTGACTGGCGCGAGGAAGTGGTGTGGAGAACGGAGGACAGCAGTGCACTGCGCATTTACACGACGACCATTCCGACTGAGCACAGGCTGTATACGCTGATGCACGATCCGGTGTACCGGCTTGGCATCGCCTGGCAAAATGTCGCCTATAACCAGCCGCCGCACACAAGCTTCTTTTTAGGAGACGGCATGGCGGAACAGCCAAAACCGAATATGTATACGCCTTAACTGAAAGGGGGAAGGAACGGGCTGCGCGCAGCCCGTTCCCATTAAAATGAAACCAAAAAAGAGGCAAATGGAATACCTGACCAGAGGTTTGATTGCGGTAAAGACAGAACAGGGCGTGTTTGTCAGCTGGCGTTTTCTCGGCACGGATCATGAGACGACGGCTTTTCACCTTTATCGGGATGGAAAGCGGATCACCCGCGATCCAATCGCTGAAAGCACTAATTTTCTCGATCAAAACGGAACGGCTGACTCTGTTTATCAAGTGGCGGCTGTCAATAAAGGACGGGAAGAAAAGCTTTCCAAGGAAGCTCGAGTTTGGCAGGAAAATGTCCTGGAGGTTCCGCTTGCCAAACCGGAAGGCGGTGTGACGCCGGACGGAAAGCCGTACACTTACAGCGCCAATGATGCCAGTGTCGGGGATGTAGACGGGGATGGAGAATATGAAATCATCCTGAAGTGGGACCCGTCCAATTCAAAAGACAACGCTCATGACGGTTATACCGGGGAGGTGCTCATAGATGCCTATAAACTGGACGGCACCTTTTTGTGGCGCATCAACCTCGGCAGAAACATCAGGGCGGGCGCTCATTACACGCAATTTATGGTGTATGACCTTGACGGTGACGGAAAAGCAGAAATCGCCATGAAAACAGCTGACGGCACAACAGACGGGAAAGGACATATCATCGGTGATGAGCAGGCCGATTTTAGAAACGAACAGGGCAGAATTTTGTCCGGCCCGGAATATTTGACGGTGTTTAAAGGAGAAACCGGTGAGGCGCTCACGACCGTGGAATATGAACCGCCCCGCGGCAAGCTGGAGGATTGGGGAGACGGATATGGAAACCGGATGGACCGTTTTCTCGCTGGAATCGCTTATTTGGATGGGGAGCGGCCGAGCCTTGTAATGGCACGCGGCTACTATACGAGAGCCGTGCTCGTGGCATACGATTTCAGAAACGGAAGGCTCAAAAAACGCTGGGTATTTGACTCCAACCAGCCGGGACATGAAGCATACGCAGGACAGGGGAACCACAGCTTGAGCGTGGCGGATGTCGATGGAGACGGAAAGGATGAAATCATATACGGCGCAATGGCGGTCGATCATGACGGAACCGGCCTGTACTCAACGGGGCTCGGGCACGGAGACGCGATGCATGTAGGGGATCTGGACCCGTCACGAAAAGGGCTTGAAGTGTTCCAGGTACATGAGGACGCCACGAAGCCGTACGGACTGTCACTGCGAGATGCCGGAACCGGTGAGATATTATGGGGCGTCCATGCTGGAACTGACGTTGGCCGGGGCATGGCAGCTCATATTGATCCAAGCTACAAAGGGTCGCTCGTCTGGGGAATTGATCCGCCGGGCAATGATGGCATGTCGTATGGGCTTTTCACGAGCAAAGGCGAAAAAATCAGCGACAAAGCGCCCGCTTCAGCCAATTTCGCCATCTGGTGGGACGGTGATTTGGTCAGAGAACTGCTTGATCATGACTGGGACGGAACGATCGGCAGGCCAAAGATTGAAAAATGGGATGCTGAAAACGGCTGTCTGAAGACGATATTTCAGCCGGTTGGCGTGCTGTCCAACAACGGCACGAAAGGAAACCCGGTTCTTCAGGCCAACCTGTTCGGAGACTGGCGGGAAGAAGTGATATGGAGAACGGAAGACAGCAGCGCGCTCCGTATCTATACAACGACACATCTCACCCGCCACCGCTTTTACACGCTGATGCATGATCCGGTTTACAGGCTCGGCATCGCCTGGCAGAATACCGCCTACAACCAGCCGCCGCACACGAGCTTTTACCTCGGAACGGGAATGAAAAAACCGCCGAAGCCCGCCCTGTACATAGCGGGAAGTAAAGCGGAGGCACCGCTGTAGGAGGACTAAGGGATAAGACGCAAAGGCTGAACGCTACGACAAGATGATTAACGAACGGGCAGGACGAACCAATGCTCAAGCGCTGTACGCACCGGTCTTTTTCAAGGGAAGAGCTATCCGTGATGGAAGCTGTATAAAAAACGAGGGGGAATGAAAAATGGCAAATCATATTTATCTTGCCGGCGATTCGACTGTTCAAACGTATGGAGACAGCACAAATCAAGGGGGCTGGGGGCAGTTTCTCGGCTCGCATCTGCCGGAGCATATTCAAGTGATCAACAGAGCGATCGGGGGAAGAAGCTCGAAAACATTTGTGGAAGAGGGCAGGCTTCAGGCAATCCTCGATGTGATTGAGCCGGATGATTGGCTGTTCGTGCAGATGGGCCATAATGACGCGTCAAAAAATAAGCCGGAGCGCTACACCGAGCCCTATACTACTTATAAACAATATTTAAAGCAGTATATCGCAGGCGCGCGGGAAAAAGGCGCCCATCCGCTTCTCATTACCCCCGTAGCCCGCTTTCATTACGAAAACGGCGTGTTTTTGAACGATTTTCCTGATTACTGCATTGCCATGAAGCAGACGGCTGAAGAGGAGAATGTCCAGCTCATTGATCTGATGGAGAAAAGTCTCGCTTTCTTTACTGAGAAGGGCGAGGAAAAAGTGTACACCTATTTTATGATTTCAGAAGGGATTAATGATTACACGCATTTTACAAAAAAAGGCGCAAATGAAATGGCGAAACTTGTGGTAAAAGGCATAAAGGAGCTCGGCCTGCCATTGACAGAATCGATCATCAAAGAAAGGTGAAAATGGGATGAGAAAACTGTATCATGGCGCTTGCTATTATCCGGAATTATGGGATGAAGAGACGATTCAGCAGGACATTGACATCATGCGTGAAGTTGGCGTAAATGTTGTGCGGATCGGCGAATTTGCCTGGTCTGTCATGGAACCTGAAGAAGGAAAAATTGACGTCGGTTTTTTCAAAGAAATCATCGCCCGGCTGTATGAAAGCGGGATCGAAACGATTATGTGCACGCCGACGCCTACCCCGCCAATTTGGTTCTCACACGGCCGGCCCGAACGCATGCATGTCAATGAAAAAAGAGAGATCATGGGGCATGGCTCCCGTCAGCATGCCTGTACGAACAACCCGTATTTCCGAAAAAAAGCCGCCATCATCACCACAGCCATCGCCAAGGAGCTTGGCCGGCTCCCGGGGCTGATCGGATGGCAGCTAGACAATGAGTTTAAATGCCATGTTGCAGAATGCATGTGTGAGACATGTTTGCGCTTATGGCATGACTGGCTCAAAAATCGCTACGGGGTGATTGAGCGCTTGAATGAAGCTTGGGGAACCGATGTGTGGAGCGAAACCTATCAGACGTTTGAGCAAGTCCCGCAGCCGGGACCGGCCCCGTTTCTGCATCACGCTTCTCTAAGCACCATGTATCAGCTGTTTTCGATGGAGATGATCGCTTCGTTTGCGGATGAACAGGCCAAAATCATCCGCTGCTATTCAGATGCGCCGATCACGCATAACGGATCAGTCATGTTCAGCGTGGACAATGAGCGAATGTTTCAGAATCTCGATTTTGCCTCCTATGACACGTACGCTTCGCAGGAAAACGCCTCTGCCTTTTTATTGAACTGTGATTTATGGAGAAATCTGAAACAGGGGCGCCCGTTTTGGATTTTGGAAACGAGTCCGTCGTATGCCGCCTCGCTTGAAAGCTCCGCTTACCCGCACGCAGACGGGTATTTGCAGGCCGAAGCCGTATCGTCCTACGCCTTAGGAAGCCAGGGATTTTGCTACTGGCTATGGCGACAGCAGCGTTCAGGCAGCGAGATTTCCCACGGTTCGGTTCTCAGTGCCTGGGGCGAACCCGCCATTGGCTACCAAAATGTGCTGGCGGTTGAGCGGGCAAGAAAGGAAATCGAGCCTATTATTCTATCGACTGAACCCGTTCAAGCCGAGGCGGCGATGACTTACTCTGACAGAGCAAAAGCATTTATTAAAACTGAGCCTCACCGGGGACTCCGGCATCGTTCGCTTGTGACGCATTTTTATGAACGTATTCTCAACACGGGGATTCACCGTGACCTTATTCCGGAAGGCGCTCCACTGGACGGCTATCGCTTGCTGTTTACGCCATTTGTGCCGTATTTGTCTTCTGAATTTATCAAAAAAGCTTCGGCATTCGCTGAAGCGGGCGGCATCTGGATCACGGGGCCGCTGACAGGAGGGCGCACATGCGAGCATACCATTCATACCGATTGCGGACTTGGCGAACTTGAGAAAACGTCAGGGATCAAAACACTTTTTACCTTTCCGATGAATGAGAACGTGAATACAGGAAAAGCGTTTGGCATCACGGCGCCGCTCGGACTATGGAGCGCGGTGTTTGACACAGAGAGCGGAAACACCCTTGGCACGGTTGAATCAGGACCGGGGGCGGGCCATGCATTTCTGACGGAACGGAATTACGGCGAGGGGAAAATTGTCATGCTGGGCTCGCTTCCATCCGGGAAAGAAGGGGATGCGATGCTGGAAGCGCTCGTTAGGCATTACGCGGAGGAAGCTGTTATTTCCAGCCGGTCGGATGTTACGCCCGGCACAATCGTTGCCCCGCGCAAAGGCGATAACGGCCTTGTGTGGATCATCGTGAATATGGATGGAAAAGGAGGAAGTGTGACACTGCCGGAAGCGGGAACAGATCTGTTGACGCACCGCTTGGAAAAGGCGGGGAGGCTGGCGGTCGGACCGCATGAATACCGTGTGATTCAATTTGACAATCCCAGCTGATTCTTTGCATCGAATCAGCTTTTTTCTATGGAGGGAGAGACCGATGAAAAAGATCAAATGGTTATCAGGACAGCCAAAGGTGATAAGCGGTGTGACGTGGGGCGTGCCATGGAAAAAAGGAGAATTAAAAAAGGGTGACCGTCTGGCGCTTATGAATGAAAACGCGGAAACGCGATATGTGCAAAGCGAACCGTCGGCCTATTGGCCGG
This sequence comes from Bacillus sp. FJAT-14266, assembly GCF_001719225.1. Lineage (NCBI taxonomy): Bacteria > Bacillati > Bacillota > Bacilli > Caryophanales > Bacillaceae > Bacillus > Bacillus sp. FJAT-14266. The sequence continues at coordinate 3,514,084 of NZ_CP017072.1, read as the reverse complement.
ACGGGAGCATCAAGTGGACGAAGCACGCGGCGGTGTTTGGCGGTCAGGAAAACCAAAGCTTTACAGTGCACAAAAGAGAAGTGCCGCAGCCAACTGAATCGCTCAGCATTCATGAGACAGAGCATGATATCCAAGTGGATACAGGAGCACTCGTTTGTACCATTCATAAAACAGGATCTGATTTCATTCAATCATTCCAGATCAATGGAAAGCCGATCGCCGCAGGCGGGAGGCTCGTTGCCATAAGAGAAACGAGAAAAGAGTCGGCGGTGGAAACGGTTCTATTTCAAGAAGCATCTGTCAGCTTTATCAAACGGGCGACGATTGAGCAGAGTGGTCCTGTCAAAGCAGTAGTCAAAATCGAGGGAGTGCATGTGCTCCATAAAACGAATGAAGAATGGCTGCCGTTTGTCATCCGATTGGTGTTTTATGCCGGGCTGTCTGAGATCGGCCTTGTGCACACGCAGCTGATTGACAGGAACGGTAAACAAGAATTCATTAAGGGGCTCGGCATCGAATTTGACCTTTTTTTGGAGGGGGAGCCGTACAACCGCCATTTCCGCTTTGCGGCAGAGAAGGGGATGTACAAAGAACCCGCCCAGCTGTTTGGCACACGTAAATTCAATGAACGGTATCCGCTTTATGAAAAACAAATCAATGGCGAAACACTGTCACCAGATGAAGAGCATAAGGAATGGTTTGCACATGGCACACAGAATGCGGTTTGGGACGATGTGAAGCTTGTTCAGGATTCAAGCGATCATTACAGCCTGTCAAAACGGACCGGAAAAGATTATGCGTGGGTTGGAATGCTGCATGGCAGCCGGGCGAAGGGGCTTTGCTATGCGGGCGGAGAAAATGGCGGTGTGGCTCTCGGCCTGCGGTATTTCTTTGAGAAATACCCTTCAGCACTGGAAATCACAGGTCTTGCCGGCAGCCGCCCCAAAATGACCGTCTGGCTTTGGCCCCCGGACGGCGAAGCGATGGATTTGCGGCATTATACAGGAAACACCCACGTGGCCAGCGCGTATGAAGGCTTTGATGAAATGCGCTCTGATCCGACAGGCATTGCGAACACAAATGAAATAAGCCTGGCGTGCTTTTCGCACATGCCGTCTGACGAAGTCCTCAATGCACTCGCTGACAAATGGCAGGCGCCGCCGCTCATTGTATGCGAGCCGGACGTCTATTACGAATCAAAAGCACTCGGGGTTTGGAGCATCATTGACACATCCCATCCGCTCAAAAAAGAGCTGGAAGAACAGCTCGATGCGGCCTTTCTGTTTTATAAAAAGGAAGTAGAGCAACGCAGATGGTACGGTTTTTGGCATTATGGCGATGTCATGCATACGTATGACCCGATCCGGCATATGTGGCGGTACGATCTCGGTGGATACGCATGGCAAAACAATGAGCTCGTTCCGACCCTATGGCTGTGGCAGGCGTTTTTCCGCTCAGGCAGAGAGGATATCTTTCGCATGGCAGAAGCCATGACCCGCCATACGAGCGAAACGGACAGCTTTCACCTCGGTGAATACGCCGGGCTTGGTTCACGGCATAACGTTGTGCACTGGGGATGCGGCTGCAAGGAAGCGAGAATCAGCATGGCCGGGCTTTATAAATTCTATTATTATCTGACGAGTGATGAGCGGACGGGAGATCTTTTGACAGAAGTGAAGGATGCCGATTATGCCCTCGTCAAAACCGATCCGATGCGCGCTTTTTACGAGAAAGGCAAGCACCCGACTCACGCCAGAACGGGACCGGACTGGGCGGCGTTTTGCTCGAACTGGCTGGCGGAATGGGAGCGGACCGAAAATCCGGAATATCTCAAAAAAATCGAAACGGGAATCAACTGTCTGAAGCGGCTGCCGCTCCGCTTATTATCTGGCCCGACATTTGAATATGATCCGGCGACCTCGATGCTTCATCATATGGGAGACGGCATTGCGGGCGGATATCATATGATCATTGCCTTCGGCGCGCCGCAAGTGTGGATGGAGCTGGCTGAGCTTCTTGATGACTGGGAATGGGAGGATATGCTGAGTGAATTCGGCGAATTTTACACACTAAGTGATGAGGAAAAACGAAAAAAAAGCGGAGGCGCTCTTCATGACGGGCATTTTCACTGGCCGATGTTCGCCGCCAGTATGACAGCCTACGCCGCAAGAAAAAAACAAGATCCTCATCTCGCCGCCAAAGCGTGGAATCTTTTGCTAGAAGATAAGCTCAGCCATACGCCGCTTCCGATCAAACCAGAGCGCATCGAGACATGGACGCAGCTAGAGGAGCTTCCATGGGTGACAACGAACACTGTCTCTCAATGGTGTTTAAATGTCATAGCGGCGCTGGAACTGATCGGAGATTCCCTTCCGGCAAAAAAAGAAACATCGGGCAAAAAAGGATAACAGCCGGAATTTCATAGGAGAAATGGTGCAAAAAATGAAGATTGCAAGAATTTATGTAAGCGCTTTATATTGAGAGGGGCAAAGGGGAAATGCAAATTGAAAAAAGGGGGACTTACGCAACATGAAAATAAGAATGCGAAAAAAATGGATGGCCTTGCCGCTTGCTGCCATGATGATCGCCGGATGCAGCCATTCGGAAACATCCAATTCAGCAAGCGGTTCGAAAGATACGATCAAAATTATGGCGCCGCTTTTATCGCCGGAAAGCCCGAGTGATAAGAGCCCTTCATTAAAAGCGCTCGAAAAATACACAGGCAAAGAGATTAAGGTCACATGGGTGCCTGATTCATCCTACAACGACAAATTCAACATCGTCATGGCTTCAGGAGAGATGCCTCACGCGATTGTCATTAAAGATAAGTCAGCCGGCTTTATCAAGTCTGTCAAAGCAGGGGCGTTTTGGGAGCTGTCTCCTTATTTAAAAGACTACAAGAATTTAAGCCAGGCAGATGAAAAGATTTTGAAGAACAGCTCGGTGAACGGCGAGGTGTACGGAATCTATAGAACGAGGGATCTGATCAGGGCGTGTATGATCATCAGAACCGACTGGCTGAAAAATGTCGGTCTGGATATGCCGGAAACGCTTGATGATTTCTATGAAGTGCTGAAAGCCTTTAAGGAAAAAGATCCTGACGGAAACGGCAAGGATGATACGTACGGCATGGTCGTGCCGAAATGGATGGGACTCGGCAACGGAAGCCCATGGGATGTTCTGCAAATCTGGTTCGGCGCTCCGAACCGCTACGGTGTTGAAAACGGAAAGCTGATTCCGGATTTTACAACGAAGGAATACATGGATGCGCTCACGTTTTTTAAAAAGCTCTATGATGAGGGATTGATTAATAAGGACTTTGCTGTCATGGATTCTGCGAAGTGGAATGATCCGGTTGTAAAAGGAAAAGCGGGTGTCATCGTTGATACAGGCTCAAGAGCGTCTCAAATCCAAAGCGCGATGGAGGAGGCGGATGAGTCGAACAAGGATATCATTGATATCGTCGGCTCGCTTGAGGGACCGAATGGCAAGCGCACCTTCCCGACATCTGGTTATTCAGGCATGATCACGATACCAAAATCAAGCGTCAAAACCGAAAAAGAGCTGAAAGAGGTGCTGTCCTTCCTCGATAAGATGAATGATAAGGAAGCGCAGATTCTCACGAACAACGGAGTGAAGGGCCGCAATTACGAGCTCAAGGACGGCGTATTCACCTCACTTGAAAAAAACAATAAATCTCTCCTGTATGAGCATGAAGGCTTGGCACAGTTCAGCATGTCGATTCCGAAAAGCGAGTATTACATCGAAGACCAGAAAACCAAGCTCTTCCAGCATCGCAAGGACATCATAACCGAAGGAGAAAAAATAGCCGTCTTTAACCCGGCTGAGTCGCTTGTATCTGATGTCTATACCCAAAAAGGAGCCCAGCTTGACAACATCATCCTCGACGCGAGAACACAATTTATCATTGGAGAAATTGATGAAAAAGGGTTCGCTGATGCGGTGGAGCTTTGGAAAAAAAGCGGCGGCAATGAACTGATGAAGGACTTGAACAAATTGTACCAATCGTCAAAATAAACCGATGCGCCTGCCGTTCGGCGGGCGCCCCGGTAACATGAAAGGAGAACAGATATGGAAACAGTGCCGAAGAAGGGAGATGCACCTGTTCTCACCGCTGGAAAAGGCATCAGCTGGATGGCTGCGCTCAAACGGGACAAATGGCTTTATCTTCTTCTTATTCCCGGTCTGCTTTATTTCTTGATTTTCAAATACTTGCCGATGTGGGGTGTGCTGATCGCTTTTAAAGACTATTCGCCATATCTCGGCTTCTGGAAAAGCGAATGGGTCGGCTTTGATTATTTCAAAGACTTTTTTATGAATCCGGATTTTTTCCGGCTGCTGCGCAACACCCTCATGCTGGCGAGTCTGGATCTTTTGTTTGCCTTTCCCGCGCCTCTCATTTTGGCCCTGCTTTTGAATGAGGTAAGAAAGGCCGTGTATAAAAGATGTATCCAAACCTTTATTTACGTACCACATTTTGTATCATGGACAATTGTGGTCAGCATCACCTTCGTTTTTTTTACTGTCGATACAGGTGTGATCAACAAAATGATCATGAGCCTGACAGGTGAGCAGATTTCTTTCTTGTCGGATGCAGACTGGTTCCGGCCGATGATTGTGATGCAAAGCATTTGGAAGGAAACAGGCTGGGGAACGATTCTATTTTTGGCAGCGCTTGCTACGGTTGATCAAGAGCAGTATGAAGCGGCCATCATGGACGGAGCGGGACGGTTCAGGAGAATGTGGCATATTACGCTGCCGGCGATCAGAAGCACCATTATCGTTTTGTTGATTTTAAGAATCGGCAGCTTTTTGAATCTTGGCTTTGAACAGGTGTATTTGATGACGAACTCACTCAACCGCAGTGTGGCTGACATCTTCGACACGTATGTGTACATGATGGGGATTACCCAAGGGGCGTATAGCTACAGCACGGCGGTCGGTTTGTTTAAATCAGTTGTCGGGATTATCTTGATTTTTGGCGCCAATTACATTGCGAAAAAGTTTGATCAGGAAGGGTTGTTTTAGAGGAGGGAGAGGTATGGCTGAAATTCACACGATGCACAACACCAAAGCCGGACGGGTGTTTGACGTCTGCAACATTCTGTTTCTCGGCGGTGTCGGCGCGATTACCATTTTGCCGTTTTTATATATTATCGCCGGTTCCTTTGCGACAGAAGCGGAACTCGCCCAGCGGAGCTTCTTTATTTTCCCGAAAACCTTTACACTTGATGCTTACAAGTATGTGTTTTCGACACCGACGTTCCTTCGAAGCATGGGTGTGTCCATCCTCATCACCGTGGTCGGGACGGCTGTACAGCTGTTTTTCACCTTCACGATGGCGTATCCGCTGGCGAAGCGGCATGTGAAGGGACGGAATCTGCTGTTGAATCTGGTGATTTTCTCCATGCTGTTTTCAGGCGGCATGATTCCGACGTACCTTGTCGTAAAATCACTTGGCCTTTTGGATACGTATTGGGCATTGATTCTGCCGATGGCGATTAATCCGTTCAACCTTATTATTATCAAAAACTTCTTTCAGCAGCTGCCGCGCGAGCTGGAGGAATCAGCAAAAATTGACGGCTGTTCCGAAATCGGCGTCTTCTGGCGGATCGCCCTGCCACTGTCAAAGCCAGTCATAGCGACCTTTGCGCTGTTTTATGCGGTCGGGATTTGGAATGATTTCTTCCACGCTCTCTTATATATCAATGACAGTGCAAAATGGCCGCTGCAAATGATGCTTCGCCAAGTCACGATTTTATCGGATTTAACGGCGACCAATGGCGATACGATGCAAAATGCCGTTCCGCCGGAGCAGGGAATTAAACTCGCTGTCATTGTCATAGCGACGCTGCCGATTTTGGCGGTCTATCCATTTTTACAAAAACACTTTGCAAAGGGAATGCTGATCGGTTCGGTGAAAGGCTGAGAAAGGGAGTGTTTCATATCAGTACATTAGATCAGATTAAGATTGCCTATATTGGCGGGGGGTCCCAAGGCTGGGCCAGAAGCCTGATGAGTGATTTGTCGATTGATGAACGTATGTCAGGCACGGTGGCGCTCTATGATCTTGATTTTGAAGCCGCTCAGAAAAATGAAGTGATCGGCAATCACAGCGGGAACGGCAGATGGAGATATGAGGCTGTTTCTACTTTGAAAAAGGCGTTATCAGCCGCGGATATCGTCATTATTTCCATTTTGCCGGGATCACTGGATGATATGGAAGTCGATGTCCACTTGCCTGAGCGCTGCGGTATTTATCAGTCTGTAGGTGATACTGTCGGGCCTGGAGGGATCATCAGGGGCTTGCGTGCTGTGCCGATATTTGCGGAAATTGCCCGGGCAATAAGAGACTACGCACCTGAATCATGGGTCATTAATTATACAAACCCGATGTCTGTCTGTACAAGAGTGCTGTATAAAGTGTTTCCCGGCATCAAAGCGATTGGCTGTTGCCACGAGGTATTCGGGACGCAAAAGTTATTGGCGGAAATGGTCACGGAAAGGCTGGGGATTGAGGTGCCGCGGCGTGAGGATATCCGCGTTAATGTGCTCGGCATTAACCATTTTACATGGATCACAAAAGCCTCTTACCGCCATATTGACCTGCTGCCTATATTCCGTGAATTCAGCGCGCACTATGGGGAATCAGGATATGAGCTGGAGGGGGAAAGCTGGAGGGACAGCGTCTTTTGTTCGGCACACCGTGTTGCGTTTGATTTATTTGAAACGTATGGCGCCATCCCTGCTGCGGGAGACAGGCATCTGGCAGAGTTTCTTCCCGGCCCATACCTCAAACAGCCTGAAGTATGGAAATTTCATCTCACACCTATATCATTCAGAAAACAAGACAGAGCTGAGAAACGACAAGAAACAGAACGGTTGATCGTGCAACAACGGGGCGTTGCTGAGAAAGCTTCGGGAGAAGAAGGCGTGAACATCATAGCGGCTCTTCTCGGATTGAGTGAACTCGTCACAAATGTAAATATGCCGAATCAAGGCCAGGTCTCAAACCTTCCTATACAAGCCATTGTCGAAACAAACGCATTCATCACAAGGAACCGTGTCCAGCCGATTTTGTCCGGAGCGCTTCCGAAAGGTGTGGAAATGCTGGCGGCTAGGCATATATCTAATCAGGAGGCAGTGGCGGACGCAGGTTTAACAAAGGATGCTGGCCTCGCGTTTCAAGCCTTCCTCAATGACCCGCTTGTCCAGATTGACCGCAGTGATGCAGAGCAGCTTTTCAATGACATGCTCCAATTCACCATGCAACGTTGAGCGGAGCTTTTCCGGTTTAGAAAGGAAAGCATTGACCATACTGATAGTATTATCAAGAAGTAGGTGCTATCAATATGGGAAATTATTTAAGCGTTGCGGTAGAACTGGTCTGCGGTTTAGGCATTTTATTTATCATCTTAAAGCTTCTCGGGAAAACCCAATTTTCTCAAATTACGCCGTTTGACTTTATCTCTGCTTTAATTTTAGGAGAATTGGTCGGAAATGCCGTTTACGATCATGAAATCAAAATCAAAGAAATTATTTTTGCTTCGCTATTGTGGGGCGTGCTGATTTATATTATTGAATTTATCACGCAAAAAATGAAATCATCGCGAAAGTTCTTGGAGGGCGAGCCGAATATCGTCATCCGCAAAGGGGAGCTTCAATATAAAGTATTGAAGAAAAATAAGATGGACATTAACCAGCTGCAAAGCCTTTTGAGGCAAGCGGGGAGCTTTTCGATTCAAGAAGTAGAATATGCGATTTTGGAAACAAACGGGATGGTCAGTGTGCTTCCAAAATCCGACTTTGACAAACCGACCAATAAGGATTTGCAGGTTCCTTCGAAGTCTGTTTCCCTGCCAATCACGTTAATCATAGATGGAGAGCTTGTCCGGGATAATCTGAAGGAAGCAGGTGTGGATGAACAGTGGCTGAAGCAAGAATTGAAAAAGAAGAACATTGATAAGACGGAGGACGTGTTATTTGCAGAATGGCATAAAAATAAGCCGCTGTATACCGTAACATACGAACAAAGCAGATCAACATGACTCTTAGAAAAAAGCTTGCAGCAAGGCGCAAGCTTTTTATTGATTGTATGTCCCTTGTTTGACAGCACGTACATGGTACATGCTCACTTCAGTGCTGATCAGATAGTCAGGCTTTGGTTTGCCTTTGTTTGCTTTGTGGCCGGCGATATGCGCATCGCTTTTTTCCCATTGCTTCCAGCGATCCTTTGATTCCCAGCGAATCATGACAACAACTTCCTCATCACCGCGGCGTACGTTTTTCTCAAGCACTGTCACATCAATTAAACCTTCTTGTTTTTCAATGATTCCTTCAGCGCTGAAACGTTCTATGACTTTATCTGCAAAGCCTTCTTTTACCGTCATTTTTCTCAACTGAACAAACATTCGTCTCACTCCAATCATTCTCACATATGAATAATTGTAAATGAAATTCATTCTCATTGTCAAAGAAAGCGCAGGGCGGAATCGAACCGCCGTGCGCAACAGTTTATTCTTTTAATAAAAACACATTTCCGTCTTCGTCCTTAAATTGAACGAAGGTGCCCCACTCCATTTGATTGGGCTCACCGAGAAATTCTACACCGTTTGTCTTCATTTTCTCGTATGTACCAAAGATGTCTTCGCATTCAAACACAATAGAAGCCTTCATTTGCTCTGAGCCTTTCATCATGGCTTTCGGGTAAATGACTAAACGAGTCTCGGCTCCTTTTGGCGCAACCTCCAGCCAGCTTGCTTCAGGTCCCATTGGGTGGTCCGCTGCAATATCAAAGCCTACCTTCTCTGTCCAAAATTGCTTCGCTTTCTGCTGGTCCTCGACATATACAGCAACAGTGCCAATTTGTTTGATCATAGGGAAACCTCCAAGTTGAAAAGATAATAATACTATAACCTGTTTACGGCCGAAGTAACATAAAAAAATCAGCCGGGAAACCGGCTGATTATTAAAATGAGCAGCTTACAACATCGATGTGATTTGTGTCTAAGGCGAAATAAACCCAGCGGCGCCGTGAGGAATCCCAATAAAAGCCGCCGACGGATCTTCTGCCAAGGATGATCGGGTAAAACCAAAATGAGCGGCCATTGGTTAACCAAACATAGGTAAATCGGAAAAGGCAAGGACGAATGGTGATTGGTTCAACTAACAAAACGGCTCCTTGAGAACCCTGCGGTTTTGGGGGTTTCGCTGGTATTTGGGAAGGAGGAGGTCCCTGCGGCGCACCGCCGAAGCCTGGGCTGGCACCGCTGCCAATACCAGGGCCGGAGCCGCCGCCAAAGCCTGGAACAGCACCGCCGCCAATGCCAGGGCCGGAGCCGCCGCCAGAGCCCGGAACAGCACCGCTGCCAATGCCAGGCCATGGATATCGGTATTCATATTCAAAAGCAGGCCAAGGCTCATAAAAATGCCCCGCAAACATATAAGGATCAACATAATACATGTGATAACGTCCTTTCTCATTGTAAACTGTACACTGCAGTTTATGCGGGCGGACTCTTATTGGTGCATTCGCCTAAGGATATGAAGCTGAAATGCTCTCAGAGAGCAGAATCATTTGATTTTTCTCTAGTCTTATTCACAATTCCGATTTATCATTTTATAATGAAAGTGCTTCTATTACGAAAAAGGAGACAGACCGTGAATATCGATCAATTATTATATCAATATATCATAGACAACACTGCGGATATTACTGAGAAATGGTTCAGTTTGCGTTGCCAGCTAAAAGGCGAGCTATATTCCGCCAGCCATTTAAGTGAAGAAACGAAAACACTTTTAACCGAGCAGCATACATTTACCAATATAACAATCGCAAGCGCATTTCTGGAGGATCAAACCGATTTTCAAGACAACATGACAAAATGGGCGGAAAACGTTGCGAAAAACAGGGTAGAGCAGGATGTTCAAGTGCATGAGGTCGTAGAAGCCATATCCAATTCTAGAATCTCATTCTGGGACGCAGTCGTCACATTTATAAAAGAGAATCAGGAGATTGTGACAAATGAGGATGCAGACCGATGGAACCGCATTGTGAATCAGTCGTTCGATAAGCTGATTATTGAATTCTCCGAGCAGTACCAAAAATTCATGCTGATGAGGCTTACATCTCAGCAGGAACTGATCTCAGAGCTTGGCTGCCCGGTCATTTCCATTGCCGATGGAATCGGGATATTGCCGCTTATCGGCTCCATTGATACAAAACGGGCACATGTCATTTTAGAAACAGTGCCGGTCCGCTGTGTCGAGAGAAAAATCACAAGCCTCGTCGTTGATCTTTCAGGTGTTCCGATTGTGGATACCATGGTGGCTCAGCAATTGTACAACCTGTCTAAAACGCTTTTCTTATTAGGCGTCAAAGCCGTATTTTCAGGGATTCGCCCGGATGTGGCCCAAACATCGATTCAATTGGGGCTTGATTTTAGTGAATATGAAACGTACGGCACGCTGAAGCAGGCATTAGAAAACATGGGTGTCCGCTGTATTGTTGAGGAATTGGAAGAAAACAAATAGAAAGTTTCCAGGCATATGATTGTCCGTCACCGGGTGATCATATGCCTTTTTGATTTGAACAGAAATCACCATTGATTTATCGAAAAAAACATAATATTATAATTCTTATAAGAATACTGTGAATTAAAACCTATTCAACAGGGGGGAAGGTCTTTTGGTTTCAAAATCAACGATTGATCCGGAAGTGATTGAAAAAATCATCAGCTCGCTGGAAACACTCGATTTCGGCACCGTTCAGATTACGGTTCATGATTCTCAGATTACCCAAATTGAGAAAATAGAAAAGCACCGTTTTTCGCTGAAAAGGAAAGAATCAAAATGATAATGTAAAGGGCGTTTGTTTTCATTAAATTCTCCTTAAAACATATACATATTTCATCCAATTTTTATATAATAGACCTTTAAGATCATTTTTTAGGAGGATTTTTGACATGCAAGCTACGGTTCACGAGAGTAAGCAATCGATCATGCAACGCATTTTGACAGTCTTTGTCTTCACTTTGCTGATCGCGACTGTCGGCCTTTTTATCGGCCAATTTGTTCCTGTCGCTTTGATGCTGCCGCTTTCTATTCTTGAAGTGGCGATGATTATTCTGGCCTTCTGGATGCGCAGAAGAAAAGCGGTCGGGTATGCGTTTGTATATACATTCGCGTTCGTTTCCGGCATTACCTTATTTCCGATCGTCAGCCATTACGCTTCCATCGCCGGCGCCTATGTCGTGCTTGAAGCCTTTGGCTCTACATTTGTCATTTTTGCCGTCTTAGGCACAATCGGAGCAAAAATGAAGAAGGATTTATCCTTCCTGTGGTCGTTTCTGCTGGTAGCGATGCTCGCCCTCGTTGTGGTAGGGATTTTCAACATTTTCAGCCCGTTAAACTCAGCGGCGATGATGGCGTATTCCGTGATCGGAACCATCGTCTTTTCCCTTTATATTTTGTATGATTTGAACCAAATCAAACACCGCCACATTACGGAAGACTTGATTCCGGTTATGGCGTTATCGCTGTACCTAGACTTTATCAACTTGTTCATCAACCTGCTCCGCTTCTTTGGCATTTTGAGCAGTGATGATTAATGAAAAAGCGCCTGTCATTGGATAGGCGCTTTTTGCCATACATCAAAAAGGCAGGTGGAGTCGTGCGTCTGTCATGTTGTCAGGCGTGATATTGAAGGAGCGTTTGAGCTTGTGCATACTGTGTGTCATCAGCGGCATATTTGTTACGGTCATAAAGAAAAAACAGCCGGATGCGTATCCGGCTGCAGAAGAAAAGACGCTATAGCCTGTCCGGATCGGACGGGTTTTTTAGTCTTTAAACACGCTCAGCCTTTCAAAAAGATCACCAAGCATCTTCACGAACATGTCTTTTTCCTCGTCGCTGTAGTTTTCCATGACCGCTGAGATTTTGCTGAAATGGCCGGGCAGAAATTGCTTCAGGCGTGCTTTGCCTTCTGTTGTCAGTTCAATGCTGATTTTTCGTTTATCCTCTGTGTGATGCCTGCGGCTGACAAAACCGTCTCTCGCCAGCCCGTCCAGCAGGCCTGTAATTGTTGCTTTCGTGACATTTGACCGCTTGGCAAGCTCTGTCGGACTTAACCTATGATCCTTGGCATCAAAGAGCAGCATCAGGATTTTGAATTTTCCTTCTGACAGCCCTCGGCCAGCAAAGTAATGCTCCATCACATGATTCATTTTTTTTGAAATATCAAAAAGAGATAAAAACAATTCAAGAGAGCCGGCGTCAATATTGGCATACGTTTCGGCGTGCTCTGTTATATGCTTATATTTCGGTAAATGTTTTAATTCCATCGCAAGTAGCTCCCGTACATTCGTTGTGACACGATTATAAAGGAGGGAAAACCATAACGCAACTTGGCTTGGAGATGATTGACAGATTTTCTTGGGACATAGTAAGGTTATATAGTTAGGCGCCTAACTAATACATATAGAGCTGAAAAGGTGGTTATTGATATGAAACATATGTTAATTGCAGGAGGCGGCATCGGCGGCTTGTCAGCGGCCATTTCTCTCCGTAAGGCAGGGTTTTCCGTCACCTTATGTGAAGCGGCTTCAGAAAACCGAAAAACAGGTGCGGGGATTCTTCAGCCGCAAAACGCACTGGCGGTGTTGAAAGAACTGGGCGTATTCGAAGAGTGCTGTAAGCACGGCTTTCAAACAGAATGGTTTAAAACGTTTGATGAACAGGGGAATTTGCTGTTTCAAGTCAGTGAATCCTTTTTAGACGATTCACTTCCGGGACGCAATAATATCCTGCGCAAAACGTTAAATGACATTCTCATGAAGCATGCCGAGGCAGTGGGTGTAGACATCAAGTGGGGGAAAAAGGTTGTCGCTTATGAAGAAACAGCTGAATCGGTCACTGCCGTATGTGAAGATGGAGAAAAGATGCAGGCTGACATTCTGGCGGGCTTTGACGGCATTCACTCCGTTGTTCGCGATATAATGCTGCAAAAGGAGACGGAAAAAGAGCATCTCGGCATGGGAGCGTGGCGCTTTTATATCGAACTTCCTGATTACACATTCGAGGACGCAACATTCATGTATAGAAGCGGAGACACACAAATCGGGGTGGTGCCATTGGCAGAACACGCTGGCTATGTCTTCGTCCTCCAGCCTTGCACGAGCGATTACTGGGATGAGGAAGATACCCGGTTTGATAGAGTAAAAGAGATTCTTTCTAGTTTTCGGGGGCTGGATTTTGTCACAAAGCACATGTCAAAACAGCATCCTGTCATCTTTAACAAACTGGAGCAGGTCGCCGTGCAGGAGCCATGGCATAAAGGCCGCGTCATCATCGGAGGAGACGCCGCCCACGCCGGCGCGCCGACCCTGGCGCAAGGAGCGGCAATGGCGATCGAGGATGCCATCGTCCTCGCCGAAGAACTCCAAAACCACGCCGACCACGAAACAGCATTACAGGCGTACTACAAAAGAAGAGCCCCACGAGCGCTCAAAGTCCAGAACCTATCATCGGAAATCGTCCGCCGTGGGCTGAAAGGAGAGCCGGGAGCGGAAGAACTGATTGGGGAGTGCTATGCGGTGTTGAGGGAAGGGTATTAAATAGGAAAAGTCCAGAAAGTGATTTCTGGACTTTTTTGTTTAGAAAGACACAAGTGTTTAACTAAATTATCTAGAAATTGATAACAATAAATGATGTAAAATCATCCGGTATTTGGTAAAATTAAGTCAAAAAATATAAGTTTCTGTTAGAATATCATTATGTAAAATAGGGGGACATTATGGAAAAGTGGATAGGTAAACGCCCTACAATAGGTCAAAAAACCTTAGTAACAAAGTATGGAAGATTATTACAAGAAGCGGAAATCGCAACCTTATCGTCGCAGGAAAGCGTTCTAAAGATTATCGAAGCTGAATGTGATGAAAAAAGTGGTAGAGAATTAAAAGGGATATTAGCACTTACTACACAATCCATTTTCTTTGTTTCTAAGCACGAACAGATGACTTATGAATATTCACAAATTAATGATATTGAAGTAAGGACTAATGGAAAAGATAAAAATAGTTGGAGTTTAAGCCTTAAAATAGGCCGTAAAAAACGTACATTCGATGATATTAAGAAAAACGATGATAGCCAAGAATTTATAGAGATTTTAGAATACATAATAACTAATCAATCAAAAGAAATTCTAACGACAGTTACACATGATTTTGATTATTTTTTACATGCTGAAAAATTAAATGATTTACAAAATCGAAATGTTAAAATTACTTCATTTCTAATGAAGAGGGACAATCTAAATCTGTCGAAAAATGGTGAACGATTATTGCGTGAAAAGCATAAAGGTGCTTCCTTGATAGCGGAAGGCTTTTTTCAAGAGGATAGACAAAGTAAGGGTAATTTTATTGTACTCGACAATCAAGTGGTGTACTTATATGAATTTAATAATAAAGAAAGAAAAGCCAAACTATTAAATAAGTGGGATTTTAAATATTTTTCTCATGCGGTTATTGATCGATTTGCAATAAAAACAGTTATCAATGTTACGGAGACAGGAAAAAGTTTAATTATAAATCTATCTGGCAAGGAATTTGTTTCTATTTTAAATGATGCAAATATTCCCCTACATCAGAAGAAGAGGAAATGGTACCAAAAAATCCTAGGGTTCCGAAGTGGTAAGTGGTGGAAGAGAGCTATTGCTTCATTGGTTTACCTGCTGATATTACTGTTAACCTTTAACGCATTTTTTGGTGAAAACAATAAAGAAGCTAGCTCTGTAAAATCAAGTGATAAAACAGCTGTTTCAAAGACCGAACAAAAGGAAGAACAGACAGAAAATCAAAGCAAACAGGAAGGTAATGAACAACAAGATAATAAGAGTAAGAAAGAAGAAAAAGCAAAAAAGCAAGCAGAAGAGAAACGTAAGCAAGAGGAAGAAGCGCGATTAGCAGAAGAGAAACGTAAGCAAGAGGAAGAAGCGCGATTAGCAGAAGAAAAACGCAAGCAAGAGGAAGAAGCGCGATTAGCAGAAGAAAAACGCAAGCAAGAGGAAGAAGCACGACTAGCACAAGAAAAGCGCAAGCAAGAGGAAGAAGCGCGACTAGCACAAGAAAAGCGTAAGCAAGAGAAAGAGATACAACAAGCAGAGGCACAAGAACAACAGACGAATGTCTATTACAAAAATTGTACCGTAGCACGGCAAGCTGGTGTTGCACCTATCCATTCTGGTGAACCGGGATATGCAAAACATCTTGACCGTGATGGTGATGGAATTGCTTGTGATCGCTAATTCATATATGGTTATCTAAAGAAAGAGAGAATACTGAAATATTCTCTCTTTTATTATTTTCAACAAACGTTAATCGTCATTTATATTTTTCCCTTTTATCCGCTCAATCACCTCATGCAGTCCCTCAGGCTTATAAAACTCCACCGGTGAACTGCCTTTCTCAAACGAAATCGTCTCGGCTTCAATCAGCGCGACATAGCGCCCGTTTACTTTTGCGAGATGAATAGAATCGCCAAAATCCGCTAGCAATCCCTTAATCTCTGTTTCTCCGACTTTCATTTTCAGCTGGGCCTCTGGCGTGTGCTCGATGATTTGGGCGGAGGCTTCGATGACTTGATGGGTGTCGAGGCGCTCTTGGATTTCCCGTTTTTCGCTTGCTTCCCAAATCTCAATGTCGTGCTCGAACTGCTTGAGTTCTTCGCTGTTGTCTTCAAATGTCTCGTAGACGTGCTCTTGTACCATGTTCATGACCTGATTTTTCATGATTTCTGGCATTGATTCTCCGTACTCGACGAATTTCAGAAAGTCCTCAAAATAGCGGGCGTGTGAGGCCTGGTGGATTTTCAGTTCACCTTCCTCGACCATTCCTTCCTCTGGCATGTACGGGTATTGGATGCTTTTCATGTTTTTTGTCGTGATCGCCATTTCGACTTTTTTAATGAGAGAAGACGCGTCAGAGATGCGGGCGACCTTCGGCTCAAAATCACATTTCATAATAAAGACAAATGACTCGTCAAAGTATTTTCTCGGTACGGCCGAAGCGACGAGAAACACGCCGCCGCGAACCGCGCTTGTGTCAAGGTACGTGCGGACGAACTGCTCGCTCAGCTCATTGAAGTCTTCTTTTGTTTCCGCCAGACGCGCGCGGTTGAACATGTTGTAGTTTGGGTTAGAATCGAGCTCGTGGCCGGGCTCGACGATAAAATGGCCGATTTTCGTCGGGACCTGCTCGGACTGCGGATGGCGGTCTGCTTTCCGTTTGACGATTTTTTTCAGTTCCCCGTCGAGAAAGTCCTTCAGCTCGCTTTCTTCAAATTCGCCCGTATCAAGGGTCTGGAAGTGCTTGAACTGCTTGTTCGCCTGCTCATCTTTGCCTTCCACCTGTATGACATAAAAGGATAAAAACCGAATTTCAAAATCCATATATAAACTCACCTTATTCGCGTATTGTACAGCTTCTCAAGTATAGAAAAAACAGCGATCATGCGTCAATTGGGAGAACGGAATAATCATGACCATGAAAGGGAAATGTAGTCAAATAGAAGGCATCTCATACGGAAAGGAATGGTTCGATGAAGGAAACAAGCCCGATTCCTCAACCGAAGACGTTTGGGCCGCTCGGCAATTTGCCTTTAATCGATAAAGACAAGCCGACGCTTTCGCTGATCAAACTGGCGGAAGAACAGGGCCCGATTTTTCAAATCCATACACCCGCGGGCACGACCATTGTAGTGTCCGGCCACGAATTGGTGAAAGAGGTTTGTGATGAAGAACGGTTTGATAAAAGCATTGAAGGCGCCTTGGAAAAGGTTCGCGCATTTTCCGGTGACGGATTGTTTACGAGCTGGACGCATGAGCCTAACTGGAGAAAAGCGCACAACATTTTGATGCCGACGTTCAGCCAGCGGGCCATGAAGGACTATCATGAGAAAATGGTCGATATCGCTGTTCAGCTCATTCAAAAATGGGCAAGGCTCAACCCGAATGAAGCAGTCGATGTCCCGGGAGATATGACCCGGCTGACGCTCGACACCATTGGGCTATGCGGGTTTAACTACCGCTTTAACAGTTACTACAGAGAAACGCCCCACCCGTTTATCAACAGCATGGTGCGGGCGCTTGATGAAGCGATGCATCAAATGCAGCGGCTTGATGTTCAAGATAAGCTTATGGTCAGAACAAAGCGGCAATTCCACCATGATATTCAAACGATGTTTTCGTTAGTCGACAGCATTATTGCAGAGCGCAGATCGAATGGAGACCAGGATGAAAAAGATTTGCTCGCCCGCATGCTGAATGTGGAAGATCCGGAAACGGGTGAAAAGCTCGACGACGAAAATATCCGCTTTCAAATTATTACGTTTTTGATTGCCGGCCATGAAACAACGAGTGGCCTGCTTTCCTTTGCGACTTATTTTTTATTGAAGCATCCTGACAAACTGAAAAAGGCGTATGAAGAGGTCGATCGGGTGCTGACAGATGCAGCGCCGACCTATAAACAAGTGCTGGAGCTTACATACATACGGATGATTTTAAATGAATCACTGCGCTTATGGCCGACAGCTCCGGCTTTCAGCCTTTATCCAAAAGAAGACACAGTCATTGGCGGGAAATTTCCGATCACGACGAATGACAGAATTTCTGTGCTGATTCCGCAGCTTCATCGTGATCGAGACGCTTGGGGAAAGGACGCAGAAGAATTCCGGCCGGAACGGTTTGAGCATCAGGACCAAGTGCCTCATCATGCGTACAAACCATTCGGAAATGGACAACGGGCCTGTATCGGCATGCAGTTTGCCCTTCATGAAGCCACACTTGTGTTAGGCATGATTCTAAAATATTTCACATTGATTGATCATGAGAATTATGAGCTTGATATCAAACAAACCTTAACACTTAAGCCGGGCGATTTTCACATCAGGGTTCAAAGCCGTAATCAGGATGCCATTCATGCAGACGTCCAGGCAGCTGAAAAAGCCGCGTCTGATGAGCAAAAGGAGAAAACGGAAGCAAAGGGCGCATCAGTCATCGGTCTTAACAACCGCCCGCTTCTCGTGCTATACGGCTCAGATACCGGCACCGCAGAAGGCGTCGCCCGGGAGCTTGCGGATACTGCCAGTCTTCACGGCGTAAGGACAGAGACAGCACCTCTGAACGACCGGATTGGAAAGCTGCCGAAAGAGGGAGCGGTTGTCATTGTGACCTCGTCTTATAATGGAAAACCGCCAAGCAATGCCGGACAATTCGTGCAGTGGCTTCAAGAAATCAAACCGGGTGAGCTTGAGGGCGTCCATTACGCGGTATTTGGCTGCGGCGACCACAACTGGGCGAGCACGTATCAATACGTGCCGAGATTCATTGATGAGCAGCTTGCGGAGAAAGGCGCGACTCGGTTTTCTGCGCGCGGAGAAGGTGATGTCAGCGGTGATTTTGAAGGGCAGCTTGACGAGTGGAAAAAAAGCATGTGGGCGGACGCCATTAAGGCATTCGGACTGGAGCTGAATGAAAACGCCGATAAGGAACGAAGCACGCTAAGCCTTCAGTTTGTCAGAGGGCTGGGCGAGTCTCCGCTGGCTAGATCGTACGAAGCCTCTCACGCATCCATTGCTGAAAATCGTGAACTCCAGTCCGCAGACAGCGATCGAAGCACCCGCCATATCGAAATCGCATTGCCGCCGGATGTTGAATATCAAGAGGGCGACCATCTTGGCGTATTGCCAAAAAACAGCCAAACCAATGTCAGCCGGATTCTCCACAGATTCGGTCTGAAGGAAACCGACCAAGTGACATTGTCGGCAAGCGGCCGCAGTGCGGGGCATCTGCCATTGGGCCGTCCTGTCAGCCTGCATGATCTTCTCAGCTACAGCGTCGAGGTGCAGGAAGCAGCCACAAGAGCGCAAATACGTGAACTGGCGGCATTTACAGTGTGTCCGCCGCATAGGCGCGAATTAGAAGAACTGTCAGCAGAGGGTGTTTATCAGGAGCAAATATTGAAAAAACGAATTTCCATGCTGGATCTGCTTGAAAAGTACGAAGCGTGCGACATGCCGTTTGAACGATTTTTAGAGCTTTTACGTCCGTTAAAACCGAGATATTATTCAATTTCAAGCTCTCCAAGAGTGAATCCGCGGCTAGCATCGATCACAGTCGGCGTCGTGCGCGGCCCTGCGTGGAGCGGCCGTGGCGAATACAGGGGCGTGGCTTCAAATGATTTAGCTGAGCGCCAAGCCGGTGATGATCTCGTGATGTTTGTACGCACACCAGAATCTCGGTTTCAGCTTCCAGAAGACCCTGAAACGCCAATCATTATGGTCGGACCTGGCACGGGAGTCGCGCCATTTCGCGGTTTCCTTCAAGCCCGCGAAGTTTTAAAGCGGGAGGGGAAAACGCTCGGTGAAGCTCATCTCTATTTTGGATGCAGAAACGATCGTGATTTTATATACCGCGATGAGCTTGAGCAGTTTGAAAAAGACGGAATCGTCACTGTCCACACAGCCTTTTCCCGCAAAGAAGGCATGCCGAAAACGTATGTCCAGCATGTCATGGCTGACCATGCAGAAACGTTAATATCGATCCTTGACCGCGGAGGCAGGCTTTATGTATGCGGTGACGGCAGCAAAATGGCCCCGGATGTGGAGGCGGCACTGCAAAAGGCGTATCAGTCTGTCCATGGCACCGGGGAGCAAGAAGCGCAAAACTGGCTGAGACATCTGCAGGATACCGGTATGTACGCTAAGGATGTCTGGGCAGGGATATAGATAAAGAAGACTGGAGACATCCAGTCTTTCAGCGTGTCGGCAAACCCTCGCATTCGTTGTCAGGACTGCGCTTCGGTGCTCAATGCGAAGTGGATCAACGGCTAAATTCTCAGGCGTCCTGCCTAAACGCCGTCGTCATCACATCCTGTGAATATCCGCTCCTATGCTCGTCCTTCCTAGACTTCAAGGGTTTTCAATCACGCTGAAAAGATGACAAAATCCTAAAATGGTTTTCATTTTAGGATTTTGTCAACAATCTGGAAGACTGGAGACATCCAGTCTTTTTTGTCCTTTCGAAAAAATGGTGATCGCGCTAAACATTGATGCATACAATAACTTCAGTCCGCCGGAAGGGCGGGCTGTCTGCAAAACCTATTTTTCGTTTTTGCTAGTTTATGTTATTCTTATACTCGGTATCTATTTCTTTTTTCAAAGGCACACATGACAAAAGAAATCCTTTTTTTATTTCGGAGAAAAAAATGTGAAACGAAATGAAGGTTTCTTTCGTCCAGTGATTGGTTTCCAAATGGTTGTAATAAAAATGATATGGTGCGTAACATAAATATTCCGGCTTGCCGCGGTGTATTTCTTGTTGTGTGATGCCTTGATTTTGTTTGGAAAGAAGGAATTGGAAGGCAGGATATAAAGAGCAGGTAAATATGAATGAAGAACTTAAAGTGTTTAAGAAAGTAGAGGTTGCCATGAAGAAACTTTTTTCTTACAAACTTAGCTTTTTTGTGCTGGCTGTTATACTGTTTTGGGCAAAAACGTATTTATCCTACAAGACTGAGTTTAATCTTGGGGTAAAAGGCACAACTCAGGAGATCCTCCTGATATTTAACCCATTCTCAAGCGCCGTCTTCTTTTTAGGACTGGCTTTGCTGGCGAAAGGGCGTAAATCAGCCATTATTATGCTGATTATCGATTTCTTGATGACATTTGTGTTATATGCAAATATTTTATTCTATCGTTTCTTTGACGATTTCTTGACGTTCCCGAACATTAAACAGTCTGGAAACGTTGGAAACATGGGAGACGGGATTTTCAGTATCATGGCCGGTCATGATATTTTCTATTTCTTAGATATTATCATTTTGATTGCGGTATTGATCTGGAGACCTGAATTAAAAGAATACAAAATGAAAAAACGCTTTGCATCTTTAGTGATCCTTTCTGGGATCGCACTGTTTTTCATCAACCTGCACTATGCGGAAAAAGACCGTCCGCAGCTGCTGACAAGAACGTTTGACCGCAATTATATTGTGAAATATTTAGGTTTATACAACTACACCATTTATGACGGTGTACAGACGGCTCAAACAGAAACGCAACGGGCCTATGCAAGCAGCGATGATTTAACAAGCGTCGAGAATTACACGACGTCTCATTATGCGAAACCGAACGCCGAGTACTTCGGCTCTGCCAAAGGCAAAAATATCATTAAAATTCACCTCGAAAGCTTCCAGTCATTCCTGATTGACTACAAGCTAAACGGTGAAGAGGTGACGCCTTTCTTAAATAAGCTTGCGCACGGCGGGGAAGATGTGACGTATTTTGATAACTTCTTCCATCAGACAGGCCAGGGAAAAACATCTGATGCCGAGCTGACAATGGATAACTCGATCTTCGGTCTTCCTGAAGGCTCCGCGTTTGTGACGAAAGGCGAAAACACCTACCAGTCGCTTCCTGCGATTTTAGACCAGAAGGAAGGCTATACAAGCGCCGTCCTGCATGGTGATTACAAATCGTTCTGGAACCGTGACCAGATTTACAAACATATCGGATACGACAAGTTCTTTGACGCAAGCACGTACGATATGTCGGATGAAAATGTGATTAACATGGGACTTAAGGATAAGCCGTTCTTTACTGAATCGATTCCAAAGCTTGAATCTCTTAAACAGCCGTTTTACGCGCATTTGATTACATTGACAAACCATTATCCGTTTAACTTAGATGAAAAAGACGCGTCTCTTAAAAAAGCGACAACTGGCGATAACACAGTTGACAGCTACTTCCAGACAGCGCGTTACCTTGACGAAGCGCTTGAGCAATTCTTCAAGGAGCTGAAGGAAGCCGGCCTGTATGACAACTCAGTCATCATGATTTACGGTGACCATAACGGTATTTCTGAAAACCATAACCGAGCGATGAAAGAGATTCTTGGAAAAGAGATCACAGATTATCAAAACGCACAGAACCAGCGTGTGCCGCTGATGATCCGCGTTCCTGGCAAAAAAGGCGGAGTGAACCATACGTATGGCGGCGAAATTGACGTCATGCCGACACTTCTGCACTTAGAAGGAATTGATTCTCAGAAATACATCAACTTTGGTACTGACTTATTCTCTAAAGACCACGACGATACAGTGGCATTCAGAAACGGAGACTTCGTAACGCCGAAGTACACATCAGTCGACAATATCATTTACGATACGAAGACAGGTGAAAAACTGAAAGCGAATGAAGAAACGAAGAATCTGAAAACAAGAGTGAACCAGCAGCTGAGCCTTTCAGACAGTGTCCTGTACAAAGACTTGCTGAGGTTCCATAAACTAAATGATTTCAAAGCTGTTGATCCGTCAGACTATCATTACGGCAAGGAAAAAGAAATCAAATAAGATGAAAAAGAGCCTTGAGCGGGCGCATTGCCTTCGCTCAAGGCTCTTTTTTTGGTTATACAACCAACTTGAAAAAATAGATTCCATTTGGTCACCAAGGCTGGCTTTCTCTCATATCATTACAGTAGATTTTGAAACCGGATTGAAATCGGACAAATTATCGGGGAAATGCCTTGATAGATTGTGAAGATGTACCAGGTTTCGAACTCAATATTCATAGAGATGAGGGGTAGAGATGAAAGCGGTCATTCTCTGCGGCGGAAAAGGAACGAGAATGAGTGAAGTCACGAATGACATTCCTAAACCGCTCGCCATGATAGGCGGCAAACCGATTCTATGGCATATTATGAAAATTTATCAGTACTACGGAGTAAACGAGTTTATTCTGCTTTTGGGCTATAAAGGAGAAAAAATCAAGGAATACTTTCTCGACTATGAATGGAAGCACAACAGCCTGACACTCGACAGCTCTACGGGAGAGGTACAGATGCTGGGACAGCCTGAAACGTGGAAAATTACGTTTTTGGAGACTGGGGAAGATACGCTGACAGCCGGAAGAATCTTGCAGGCGAAAGACTATATCGGTGATGAAACATTTCTGCTTACCTATGGGGACGGGCTGGCCAATATCAATCTTTTCCATCTCATCAGCTATCATCAGACAAAAGGTGCTGCCGCGACTGTCACCGGCATTGACAAAGTCTCGCAGTTTGGCACCTTGACGGTTGAGGACGGCATGGCGAAAACATTTTCTGAGAAGACATCAAGTGACGGAATCATCAACGGCGGATTCTTCGTTCTCAGTCCAAAGGTTTTCGAGTATTTGCCGAAGGACGGGAACGCGATGTTCGAAGATGAACCGCTGAAGAACCTTGCCAAAGACGGGGAGCTTGCTGTGTACCGCCATTACGGATTTTGGACGGCCATCGATACGTATAAAAATCTCTTAGAAGTCAACAAAATGTGGAATCAAGGACAACAAGTATGGAAGGTATGGTGAATCGATTTGAGTTTCTGGAAAAATAAAAACGTATTTGTCACGGGATCCACAGGTCTTTTAGGAAGCTATTTGGTGAAAGAGCTGATCGATCAGGGCGCAAACGTTACGGGGCTTGTCAGGGATCATGTGCCTCAATCCAATCTTTATCAGGGAGAACATATCAAGAAAATGAATATCGTGCGGGGCTCTCTTGAGGACTTGGCTGTGATTGAACGCGCGCTTGGCGAGTATGAGATCGACACTGTCTTTCATCTCGCTGCACAAGCGATTGTCGGCGTAGCAAACCGCAACCCGATTTCTACCTTTGAAGCGAATATCCTCGGCACCTGGAATATTCTCGAAGCCTGCCGCAAGCATCCGTTAATTAAGCGGGTCATTGTCGCTTCAAGTGATAAAGCTTACGGCGATCAAGAAAACCTTCCATACGATGAAAACATGCCGCTGCAAGGCAAGCACCCGTACGACGTCTCAAAAAGCTGCGCAGATCTGATCAGCCACACCTATTTTCACACGTACGGGCTTCCGGTCTGCATTACGCGCTGCGGAAACTTATACGGCGGCGGAGATTTGAACTTCAACCGCATCATTCCTCAGACGATTCAGCTTGTGCTGAACGGGGAAGCGCCGGAAATCCGAAGCGACGGCACATTTGTACGGGACTACTTCTATATTGAAGACGCCGTTCAGGCTTATCTGCTTCTTGCAGAAAAAATGGAAGAAAACAATCTTGCCGGAGAGGCCTTTAACTTCAGCAATGAGATCCAGCTGACCGTACTTGAACTGGTAGAGAAAATATTAAAGAAAATGAACAGTAATCTGAAACCTAAGGTGCTGAATCAGGGAAGCAATGAAATCAAACATCAATATTTATCCGCGGAAAAAGCAAGAAAGCTGCTGAATTGGACACCGGCCTACACTATTGATGAGGGACTTGAAAAAACGATTGAGTGGTATACGGAATTCTTCAAAAAGTAATGTGAAACGAGGTGAACAAGACTGTGACCAGCGCGTATTGCACCGTTTTATCAAAAGGAAGATTATATCAGGCAGTCGCTTTGTTTAAGTCGTTAGAGCAAGTTGATCAAGACAGTCCCATTTTTATACTTTGCATGGATGAAGATACGCACCGCGTGTTACAGAAGCTGAAGATGAAGCAGCTGAACCTTGTGCCGGTGGCCGCTCTTGAAAATGAATTGCTGCTGAAGCTGAAGGAAACTAGAGATCAAAGTGAGTATTGCTGGACGATGAAGCCGATCTTTCTGCAAGCTGTGCTGAACAGCAATCCCGAGCTGGAGCGCGTGACGTATATTGACGGGGACCTCTTTTTCTATGCAGATCCATCGCCGATTTTTGAAAACCAGCCGGACTGCTCGGTGCTGCTTTCACGGGGGGATATTGTAATCCCTTCTTTTGAGAAAGAGCAGATTGACATGCTGCAGCGTCTTTTAGGCAGATATAATTCCGGGTTTATCAGCTTCAAGCATGATGATGCAGGCACGGATTGCTTGGAGTGGTGGAAGGAACGCTGTCTTGAGGAATGCAAAAATGCACCGGGTGAAGGGAAATTCGGTGATCAGGGCTATTTGGATTATATGTCTGAGCTGTTTCCGAATGTGTGTGACATTACAACACCCGGCGTGAACATCGGCCATTGGAATTATGGACAGCATACGTTTTCCTGGAAAGATGGCCGGATCGTGCTGGAGGATGGCAGTCCGCTGATCTTTTATCATTTCAGCGGATACCGAATCGTCAGCATCAATGAAATCAAACAGATTCATGAAACAACCCGCACAGATCTGCCGTTTGTGCATGAACTGTATCAAGAGACACTGCCGCATATCATTCAGCACATGAAAACGTTAGACCCTGAATTTAACGGTTTTGCTTCAAAAGATGACAACAAATAAATGAGTAAATACAGGAAGTGAAAATGAAGTGAAAGCAAGCGTTATTATTCCTGCATATAATTCAAAGGAGCGTCTTTACAACAGCCTTCTGTCATTAAACCAGCAGGAGTGCGATGAAGAATTCGAAGTCATTGTAGCGGACAATGGCTCTGAGGACGGGACGCTCTCGATGCTTGAGTCATTTCAAGCTGATTTTCCGCTGATCTTTACACGGATTAAAGAAAACAGGGGCATTGCGTACGGACGAAATCAGGCGCTTCGCAATGCCAGAGGAGACATCCTGATTTTCCATGACAGCGATATGCTTGCGGCAAAGGACCTTGTGGCAAAACATATTAAAGCCCATGAGAACGAAGAGAATCTCGTCGTGTGCGGGTTGTTTTGGAAACGGATCTACAGTTTTTACTATGAACGGTTTGAAGAAGAACATAAGGAACAGCTCGCAAAGCTCACAGGTGAAATGCCGAAGAAAGACAAACAAAAGCTGCTGGAGGAAGCGGACATCAAAAACGGAAGCTTTCTTGATAAAAGCTTTGACCTCGATACCGACTTTATAGACGTGCTCAAGAAGATTTTAGATGAGTACGGCGATGACTTGAAAGGCTATCATATGCCATGGCGCTTTTTTATCACGAATAATTCCTCTGTGAAACGCAAGCATGTGGTTGACCTCGGTTTATTTGACGAAGGCATTGTGCGGTACGGGTTTGAGGATTATGACCTCGGGATCAGGCTTCATCAGGCCGGATTGACCTTCAGGCTTCGCCGTGATATTGTCAGTGTTCATCAGGAACATCCAAGCAATTGTAAGTCTGTAGACGATATTCGGGCAAACATTGCCTATATGTGCGATAAATACAATAACATCCGCTCCTTAGACGTTCATCTCGCTTTTAATGGGCCGTTCCCGCCTGACATGACGAACAGAATCATGGCTGATATTCAAAAGCTGCTGGAATCACAGAAATATGATATGCTGCTGAATCTGTTTCTTGAGCTTCTGCATGTTGTTAAAGAGCGCAACATTGATCCGGATTGGCGAAAGAAATCCCCAAGGGTGACGGCGAAAAGCTTTGATTTACAAACTGTCCGCAAGCTTCTGCCTAAGGCGAAGAAAAAGCTAGGCGTGAACGATTTTGCCAACGCACTGTATGCGCTTGTCAACGATTTGCTGCACGTGGATCTTAGATCATTGGATGTGGTATAAGTGAGTACATTTCATTTTTCAACGATAGTGTCAAGGACACATATCTTTAAGCTCATGCCTATGATTCATTCTCTCCATGAGCATTGCGATGATTTTCATTTATATGTGCTGTGTGTCGACCAGAAAGCGTATGAATTGCTTCAGCACGTGCCATGGGAGCATGTAACCTTTGTGCAGCTGCATGAAATGGAAGACCCGGAGCTGCTGAAAGCGAAAAGCAACAGAACGTTTCATGAATATTGCTGGACGTTAAAGCCCGCCTTTTTGTTTCATGTGATGAGCAAGTGGGATGACGCTGAATACTTTGCCCATATGGATACGGATCTATTTTTCTTTTCTGATCCGGCACGTATTTTTGCAGAAAACCCAACGGCGTCTCTGTATTTGACTGATCATCGTAATTCGCCGCGCTTCATGTCCTACTACGACCGAACCGGACGCTTTAATACAGGCTTTGTCGGCGCCGGTAATACAAAGGAAGCATATGAAGCGGTGTGGCAGTGGAGACAGGACTGTATTGAATTTTGCACGGTCGAAATGGATACGGAACGAAAGACATATGGTGATCAAAGATATGTGGAGAAATGGCCGGAGCAGTTTAAAGGTGTTCATGTTGTCAAATCCATAGGAGCCAATACAGCGCTTTGGAATATCGAAAACTATAAGGTCGGGCAAAAGGACGGCCGCGTGTATATAGATGAAACGCCGCTGATTTTCTATCATTTCTCTGGGTTTACGCTGGTGACAGAAAAAGAGTTTAATCTTTGCTGGTACTACCGGATTGAAGACGAAGCGACAATTAAGATGATTTATATGCCCTATATATTAAATCTGAAAAGATGGATTGATGAAATACAGTCGGCGTTTCCGGACTTTGCGGATGGCTTTATCCCGAAGCACGCAGTGCCTGACACTCATTTTATCCAGCTGGATTAAAAAACCCCCTGCCGCCTGGCAGGGGTTTTTTCAGCTATGCCATTCTCTCAGCTTCTGGTCACTTGGCAATAGGAAGGCAAGGATGCCGAGGACAGGGAGAAAGGCAATGGCGATCATCGTCGGGGTCAGTCCCGCGGCATCAATCAGAGCGCCCAGCGCCACAGCGCCGATTGCGCCCATCCCGAAGGCAAGCCCGACGGTTAAACCGGACATTGTGCCGATTTTTCCAGGAACTAGCTCCTGTGCGTAGACGACCGTTACAGAAAAGCTCGACATCAGAACCAAGCCAATCAATGCGAGCACGCCGTAGGCGAGAACCGGGCCGGCAAATGGCAGCACAATCGCCAGCGGCGCCGAGCATAACAGCGAACCGAGGATAACGAAGCGTTTTCCAAAACGGTCTGCAAGCGGGCCGCCGAGAAACGTGCCGATCGCGCCGAACAGCAAGAAGACAAAAATATAGCTTTGTGCCTGCTGAATGCTTACGTGATAGGTATCCATCGCGTAAAACGTGTAAAAGTTACCGATCGCACTCGTATACCAAGAACGAGCAAAAATGAGAAATATAATAATAATAAGAGCAGATACAACAGATTTGGTGATGGCCGTGTTTTCAGCCGTTTTCTTTTGCTTGCCTGATTTCTGGGCAAGGCTGCCGAGACGTGAGGCGTACCATTTCGCAATATACATGAGAAACATAACAGCAAGCGCGGCGACAAGCGTGAACCAAACAGCGCCGAATTGCCCGAGCGGCACAAGGATCAGCGCGGTGATCAGCGGTGCCATCGCCTGGCCTGAGTTTCCGCCCACCTGATAAATCGATTGGGCGAGCCCGCGTTTTGTGCCGGCGGCCATATACGCCACACGGGAGCCCTCCGGATGGAAAATGGCCGAGCCTAATCCAATGAAAAACACACAGCATAAGATCGTTATGAATGACGGGGCAAATGCAAGGCCCAAAATGCCAAGCATGCTGGCGGTCAAACCGACTGGCAGCGCATACGGCCGCGGCCGTTTATCGGTATACCAGCCGACAACAGGCTGCATGACGGATGACACCATGTTTAATGTGAAAGCAATGATGCCGAGCTGTGTAAACGTCAGGCTCATGGAGCGTTCCAAAATAGGGAACATGGCCGGAATCACAGCCTGAAGCGAATCGTTGAGCATATGGCAAATTCCGATAATAATCAAAATCGGATACACCGTGGTGCCTGGTTTTTGAACTGTTTTTTCTTTTAACGGGGCGGCGATAGCCATTGAGTCTCCTCCTTACATATATAACCAAAGCATACCACCATATTATTCATAAGGTGAAGAATTTATCAAGAGGAAAAAAGATTCTTATGAAAGAAATACCGTCAGCCTGATTAGCAGCTGACGGTATTTTCGATATTCAAAATGTGATATAGCTCTTCAAGCTTACGAATCTCATAGGTTGGTATGATCTCTGGCACATTCGGCTTCATGTCAGGGTTCATCCAGCAAGTATCAAGCCCGGCGAGCTGTCCGCCTTTGATATCAGCAGTTAGTGAATCCCCGATGATTAATGTGTGCTCTGCTGAAAATTGAGGAATCCGTTCAAACACGTAATTGAAATATTCCTTCATCGGCTTTTGGAAGCCGGTGTCTTCAGAAACGAAAATGTCCTTGAAGAATGGAAATAATCCTGAATCACGGAGACGCTTATATTGTGTGTGAGACACGCCGTTTGTCACGATGTACAAATCAAACTGTTGCTGCAGATTTGAGATGAGATCAAATGCACCGTCAATAAGCTGATGTCCTTCTTCAAGAAAGCGGCGGTATTTTTGCTCAAGCAAAGCGCCGTCCGCTTCGTAACCGTACTCCTTGAGCAAAGCGGAAAAACGTGTGTTTACGACTTCATCCCGTGTCATCTTACCTTCTTCAAAGGCTCTCCAGAGACCTTGATTGATGGTTTTATACTGCGCCTTCATGTCATTTGTTAAAGGAATGTTCTGATCTTCAAACAGCAAACGCAGGGCTAAAGCTTCTGCCGCTTGAAAATCAAGGATGGTATCATCTACATCAAATAATAAAGTGCGGTATCGCTTCATCTGTGTGTCTCCCTTTCTCATATGTATTCAAAGTATAGCACATAAAAAAAGGAAAAAGCCGGCGGGTGAGGCACCGCCGGCTGAAAAGAGATTATTTGTTTAATAAGCTGTGTTTTCTCGAATATAGGAAGTAAACCAGCGTTCCGACAGCGATCCAGATGACAAATGAAAGCCATGTGACGCCGGGAAGGCTGTACATGAACCAAAGGCAGATGCCTGCGCTGATAATCGGCACAACCGGAACGAATGGCACTCTGAAGGACGCTTTGATTTCAGGATGTTTCTTTCTTAACACAATGACAGCAATGGAAATGACCGTAAACGCGGCAAGTGTTCCCATGTTCACCAGATGGGCCAGCGTTCCGAGGTTAATAAAGCCGGCGATTCCCGCTGCAACGATCCCTGTCAGCCATGTGTTGCGGAACGGGGTTTTAAATGACGGATGAACCTTTGCGAACAATCCAGGCAGAAGGCCGTCTCTGCTCATGGCAAATGTCAAGCGGACCTGTGCGTACAGCAAAGCGAGCATCACCGTCGTAATCCCGATAATCGCACCGACAGAAATAATTCCGGCAACAGCGTCCTGTCCGACGAATTTCAGCGCAAAGGATACAGGATCTCCGACATTCAATTTGGCATAAGGCATCATGCCTGTCAGCACAAGCGATACCGCGATGTACAGAACCGTACAGACGGCTAGAGCTGAAATAATGCCGACGGGCATGTTTTTTTGCGGATTTTTCACTTCCTCTGATGCGTTAGAAACCGCGTCAAACCCAAGGTACGAGAAGAATACAGTGGCAGCGCTAAGTATGACGCCTTTCATCCCGAATGGCATAAAAGGAGACCAGTTATCCGGTTTCACATAGCCGATGCCGACAATAATGAACAATAATATGATCGCGATTTTCATCAGTACGATGACGTTGTTAAAGCGTGTGCTTTCCTTGACGCCTCTGCTGACAATCGCAGTGATGAGGAGAATGATCACCGCAGCCGGAAGGTTAAATACGGCGCCCGCCGTGCTTCCCGGCGCTCCTGTCAGTGCAGCCGGAATATGAAGATTGAAGCCGGCAAGCAGTGATTGAAAGTATGAAGACCAGCCGGTGGCAACCGCCGACAGTGCAATGACATATTCAAGCATGAGATCCCATCCGATCAAAAAGGCGAGCAGCTCTCCAAGTGTCACGTATGAGTATGAGTACACGCTTCCCGAAATCGGAATGGAAGACGAAAACTCAGCATAACAGAAAGCAGCCAGCGCACAGGCGAGCCCCGCTAAAATAAACGATATGATGAGGGCGGGACCTGCACCGGTCGCTGCCACTGTTCCTGTAATGACAAAAATCCCTGTACCGATGACACAACCGATACCGAGCAAGGTTAAATCAAATGCGCTTAACGTACGGGCAAGGCTTTTTGACTTGCTCTGCGCACTCAATGTTTCAAGCGGTTTTTTTCTAAATAATGAACTCATCAAAAGTTCCTCCTAGAAATATTCAAAATATTCTAATCATTATATGCAGTTCTTGTTGTATTATATTGTCGAAATTTGACGTAGTCAATAAAATATTTTTCTGCTTTAAATGATAGAAGCGAAACAGCGTTGTCGTATCATAGGATAGTAATTTTTACTAATCGTATATTCAATTTTATGCAAGATGAACCGATAGAAAAAATAGATTCGCCCATATTTTGATTTGCGGTTATAAAGGAGATGCTGACCATGTTTCAATATGAAGAGTTGAATAAACAGTTTATCGGCGGGAAATGGCAGGAGGGCAGCAGCCCAAATGTATTGGAAAACAAAAATCCTTATACTCAAAAAACATTCACAACATTCCGTAAAGCGACTGCTGACGATGTAGATGAAGCGTATCGGGCAGCGGCGCTGGCAAAGAAAAAATGGGATGCGGTCAACCCGTTCGAGAAAAGAACCATTTTAGAAAAAGCCGTCACGTATATTGAAGAAAATGAAGAAGCCATTATTTATTTGATTATGGAGGAGCTAGGCGGTACAAGGCTCAAAGCAGCTTTTGAAATCGGTCTTGTCAAAAACATCATAAAAGAAGCGGCAACGTTCCCAATCCGCATGGAGGGGAAAATTCTTCCGTCAACAATAGATGGCAAGGAAAACAGATTATATCGCGTGCCGGCAGGCGTTGTCGGTGTCATCAGTCCGTTTAACTTCCCATTCTTTTTATCTATGAAATCAGTGGCGCCTGCACTCGGAGCCGGCAATGGCGTTGTGCTAAAGCCGCATGAGGAAACGCCGATTTGCGGCGGAACGCTGATTGCGAAAATTTTTGAGAACGCGGGAATTCCAGCGGGGCTGCTGAATGTTGTTGTCACAGACATTGCTGAAATCGGCGACAGCTTCGTTGAGCATCCAGTGCCGCGGATCATCTCATTTACCGGTTCTACGAAAGTCGGCAGCTACATCGGACAGCTTGCGATGAAGCATTTTAAAAAGCCGCTTCTTGAGCTTGGCGGGAACAGCGCCTTCATCGTACTTGAGGATGCAGATATAGAATATGCGGTCAATGCGGCGGTGTTCAGCCGATTTACACATCAAGGGCAGATTTGCATGTCAGCCAACCGCGTGCTTGTTCATTCTTCTATTTATGACAAGTTCCTTGAGCTGTACCAGGCAAAAGTGGAATCGCTGAAAGTCGGCGACCCAATGGACCCTGATACGATTATCGGGCCATTAATCAACAGCAGACAGACGGACGGGCTGATGAAGACTGTAGAGCAAGCAATTGAAGAAGGCGCTGTACCAGTGAAGCTTGGCGGATTTAACGGGACGATCGTGGAACCGACGATCTTAAAAGACGTCAAACCGTTCATGAGCATTGCCAAGGAAGAGCTGTTCGGACCAGTCGTCTCCTTTATGAAGTTTGATTCAGAAGACGAAGCGGTGGATATCGCAAACGAAACCCCGTTTGGCTTGAGCGGTGCCGTACATACGTCAAATCTTGAGCGCGGCGTGGCTTTTGCGAAACGCATTGAAACAGGCATGATTCACGTCAATGACACGACCATCAATGATGAACCGAATGTAGCCTTCGGCGGTGAAAAGCAATCAGGCCTCGGCCGTTTAAACGGTGAGTGGAGCCTCGAAGAATTTACAACGCTGAAATGGATCTCGGTCCAGCACGAAAAACGCAGCTTCCCTTATTAATGAAAAGGAGTGAATGGAATTGACCATAAATACGGAAAAAGAAACCGCAGATATTCTGGACGCATTTATCAAAGTAGCCCCTTATTTAAACAGCCTGGTTCAGGATGATATTACAATCGGCATTTATGATACGGAAAAACTGCTCGTGAATATACCGGCCAAAACCTTTTCGCTGAACGTAAAAGCCGGCGATCCGCTGCAGGAAGGGGATATCATCACAGATGCCATCCGCAGCAATCAGAAGAAGACGAGCATGGTTCCGAAAGAATTGTTCGGCTTCCCATTGATCGCGCGTGCCATCCCGCTGCACGACGAGAATGGAAGAGTCATTGGAGGCGTCGGCCTCGGAACGAGCCTTGAGGAGTCGTCAAAGCTGCATGATGTCGCGGAAAGCTTATCAGCTGTTGTTGAACAAACAGCCGCGGCTATTTCCGACATTTCTGAATCAATTAACGGGTTTTCAACTCAAATGTCGGGCATTTCCTCTCAGGCGAAAAAAGTAAGCGAAAGCGCCGGTGAAATCGCCGATATTTCAGTAACTGTTAAAGGCATCTCGGACCAAAGCAATCTGCTCGGCTTGAACGCCGCGATCGAAGCGGCAAGAGCAGGGGAGTCCGGAAAAGGATTCTCTGTCGTCGCAGATGAGATCAGAAAGCTAGCGACGCATTCAAAAGAAAATGTCGGCCAAATTGACCAGATTACGAAAAAAATCCACAGCCTGCTGAAAGGGCTGGAGGAATCCATTGAGTCGATTAACCAGCATACAGACGGACAAGCCGCTGCTGTTGAACAAATTTCCGCCACGATGCAGGAGATTTCAGGAAGCGCGCAGCATCTTGCGAAAATGGCCGAAAAAGCGCTTGAGGAAGAGTAAGAGACCGGGGACAAACATCCCCGGTCTTTTTCTTATCCTGCATTTCCATGAAATTCGTCTGACGTTTTACTAGTTTTATTCCAGCGGCTGATTTAAAATGTACACATGAACTTACGTGAGGATTGATAGGAACCATGAGCATATTAAAAGCGGAAAATCTTTATAAAACATACGGAGATAAAACATTATTTGACCATATCTCCTTTCATATTGAAGAGAATGAGAGAATCGGATTAATCGGGCCGAACGGAACAGGAAAATCAACGCTGTTGAAAGTGATTGCCGGCTTGGAATCTATCGAAGAAGGAGAAATCACGAAATCCGGAAGCGTGCAGGTCGAATTTCTTCATCAAGACCCGGAGCTGCCTGCGGGGCAAACAGTGCTGGAGCATATCTATTCCGGTGAATCGGCTGTGATGAAAACCTTGCGTGAATATGAAAAAGCGCTGTATGAACTGGGGAAAGATCCCGAAAATGAACAGCGCCAGAAACACCTGCTGGCAGCACAAGCGAAAATGGACGCGAACAATGCATGGGATGCAAACACCTTGGCAAAAACCGTATTGTCTAAGCTGGGCGTCAACGACGTAACAAAACCGGTCAATGAGCTCTCAGGCGGCCAGAAAAAACGGGTGGCCATTGCCAAAAACTTAATTCAGCCCGCTGATTTGCTCATTTTGGACGAGCCGACAAACCATTTGGATAATGAAACGATTGAGTGGCTTGAAGGGTATTTAAGCCAATATCCCGGCGCCGTCATGCTGGTGACGCACGATAGATATTTCTTAAACCGTGTCACCAACCGCATTTATGAGCTTGAAAGAGGCAGCCTCTACACTTACAAAGGCAACTATGAAGTGTTTTTAGAAAAACGCGCGGAACGGGAAGCGCAGGCTGAGCAAAAGGAAACGAAGCGGCAAAACCTGCTGCGCCGCGAACTGGCTTGGCTCAGACGAGGAGCGAAAGCCCGCTCCACAAAACAAAAAGCGAGAATTGACCGGGTAGAGACGCTTAAAGAGCAGACAGGCCCTCAGTCATCAGGTTCACTCGATTTTGCCATTGGCTCGCACCGTCTCGGAAAACAGGTTATTGAAGCGGAGAACGTCATGATCGCTTATGACGGCCGCATGCTCGTCGACCGTTTTAATGAACTTGTCATACCAGGTGAACGGATCGGGATCATCGGGCCGAACGGCATCGGGAAAACAACGCTGTTAAATGCCCTTGCCGGCCGTCATACGCCGGACGGAGGCGATATTACGATCGGACAGACGGTCAGAATCGGCTACTATACTCAGGATCATAGTGAAATGAACGGTGAGTTAAAAGTCATTGACTATATAAAAGAAACGGCGGAGGTCGTAAAAACGGCAGATGGCGATATGATTACAGCTGAACAAATGCTCGAGCGTTTCCTCTTCCCGCGTTCGATGCAGCAGACGTATATCCGCAAGCTGTCCGGCGGGGAAAAACGCCGTTTATACTTGCTTCAGGTTCTCATGCAGGAGCCGAATGTCCTGTTTCTCGATGAGCCGACGAACGATTTGGATACTGAAACATTAAGCGTTCTTGAGGATTATATTGACCAGTTCCCAGGCGTCGTCATCACCGTATCCCATGACCGCTATTTCCTTGACCGCGTCGTCGACCGTTTGATTGTATTTGAAGGAAATGGTGTCATTTCCCGCTTTCAAGGCTCCTATAGCGACTATATGGAGGAGTCAAAAGCGAAAAAAGCGGCCCCAAAACCGGCAGCTGAGGAAAAAACGGCTGAAGCCGAGCCGAAGAAAAAACGGAAAAAGCTTTCTTACAAAGACCAGTTGGAATGGGACGGCATCGAAGATAAAATTGCCCAGCTGGAAGAAAAGCATGAACAGCTTGAAGCTGACATCGCCGCAGCAGGCAGTGATTTTGGCAAAATCCAAGAGCTGATGGCCG
The DNA here is from genome assembly GCF_001719225.1 of Bacillus sp. FJAT-14266. Taxonomy (NCBI): domain Bacteria; kingdom Bacillati; phylum Bacillota; class Bacilli; order Caryophanales; family Bacillaceae; genus Bacillus; species Bacillus sp. FJAT-14266. The sequence continues at coordinate 3,478,536 of NZ_CP017072.1, read as the reverse complement.
AGCAGGCGAAAACGGCGGAAGAGCTTGAGGCTGCGATGGACCGCTGGACAGAATTGTCCCTCATGATCGAAGAACTGGAAAGCTAAAAAGCGTGGCCGCAGCAGGCCGCGCTTTTTTTCACATAATGGACAAAAACGAACCGGCCTGCTTATGTTAGGATAAAGTTGTGTGTCAGCGGCACATGGAAAACTAACGGAGATGATGAAGTATGACATGGGCGATCGTGATGTTAATTCTCATGAGTCTGGTGAAAATCGTATTAACCTGTCTTCCTACAGGCGTCATAGAATGGCTGCTCGGCAAATTTGAAGTGCACGCCAAGCTGAGTGACGAAAATGCGAGTCTCTCTCTAGATGGAAAACGCCTCGAGGGTGCAGAGAAGCAGAAAGTGATTGATCAATTTAACGAAGCTATCTTCCTGGAAAAATATTATATCTATCCAGGTGATGAAGAGCGTTATTTACATCCGGAAAACGGCGGCACGCCTCTGGTGATAGATACAAAAAAAGGAAAAAAAGACGTGAAGCTGTTCGTGTACCGCTACGACGACCATATCGACGTCGTGAAACAGTACAAGAAGAAAGTGATCGCGTATCGAGTGCTTTCTGAAAGCCTTCAAAAAGAGTCTCTGTCAGTGGCGGGAAGTTTAGCTTAAACAGGAAAGTGAAAGACGGGTGCTGTATGCTGCTCGTCTTTTTTATTGTTTTTTAAAACTTAACGTTTACGTTAAGGTTCAAAAGGTGTATAATGGTAACAGAAACGGCGAAGGGGGATTTACCTTGGAATGGATGAAGATTGATCAAGTGGCCAAAAGAAGCGGGCTGACAAAGCGGACCATCCGGTTTTATGAAGAAATCGGCTTGATTCCGGCGCCGAAACGGACAGACGGCGGTGTAAGGCTTTATTCAGAGGATGATATGGAGGAGCTTGAGAAAGTCATCAGCACAAAAGAGGTGCTCGGTTTTTCCCTTCAGGAGCTTCAGCATTTCATGGAAACCAGCCGCCAGCTAGAGTTAAACAAAGAGGGGTATTTGTTGTCACTGGATCCTAAGGAACGGAAAGAAAAACTGGAGGAAATTCAGGAAACCCTGAATCACCAGCTGGATTTGATTGATGAGAAAATCCGCACATTCCAAAGCTTTAAAGAACGCCTGCAGGGCATGAAAGGCAAAGCGGAACGCGCCATTCAATCAATCGAATGAAAAGTTTGTTAAACGCTATTTTTGTAGCGTTTCTTTTAATGGAATAAAGATGGAGGTCAGGTCAAATGGATAAGACAACACAAGTGAATCAGAAAACAGGCTTGCTCAGCCAGCCGAAAGCGGTATGGGCTGTCGCGTTTGCCTGTGTGATTTCCTTTATGGGAATCGGGCTGGTTGATCCAATTCTTCCGGCCATTGCCGCACAATTACATGCTTCACCTAGTGAAGTATCACTCTTGTTTACAAGTTATTTGCTTGTAACCGGATTTATGATGTTTTTCTCAGGAGCCATTTCCAGCCGCATCGGCGCGAAATGGACATTAATTCTCGGACTTATTTTTATTATTGTGTTTGCGGGGTTTGGCGGCAGCTCAAGCTCAATCGCTCAGTTAGTCGGCTATCGCGGCGGCTGGGGATTAGGGAATGCTTTGTTTATTTCAACAGCGCTTGCGGTCATCGTCGGTGTATCAGTCGGAGGAAGCGCCCAAGCGATTATTTTGTATGAGGCTGCGCTCGGTCTCGGGATTTCTGTCGGGCCGCTTGCGGGCGGAGAGCTTGGAAGCATTTCATGGCGTGCACCGTTTTTCGGAGTATCTGTCCTGATGTTTATTGCGTTAATCGCGATTTCTTTCATGCTTCCGAAATTGCCGAAACCGGCGAAACGCGTCGGTGTGTTTGATGCGATGAAGGCGCTCAAATATAAAGGCCTTTTAACAATGGCGGTATCGGCATTCTTATACAACTTTGGATTTTTTATTTTGCTTGCTTATTCTCCGTTCGTTCTGGATTTAGATGAACACGGTCTTGGATATGTCTTCTTCGGCTGGGGCCTTCTGCTGGCAATTACGTCAGTCTTTACGGCGCCGCTCGTGCACAAAGCGCTGGGCACAGTGCGTTCGCTCGTCGTTCTCTTTATCGCCTTTGCGGCCATTCTCGTTATTATGGGGATCTGGACAGACCATCAGACTTTGATTATTACATGTATCGTTGTCGCCGGTGCTGTCCTCGGTATGGTGAATACGATCATGACAACCGCTGTGATGGGTTCTGCGCCGGTTGAACGTTCAATCGCGTCTTCAGCCTACAGCTCAGTCCGCTTCATCGGCGGCGCGCTCGCCCCGTGGATTGCAGGAATGCTGTCAGAACACTTTACTGCAAGCACACCATATACAGTAGGCGGAATCGTCGTTTTTGTCGGCATGCTTGTCCTTCTCATGGGACGTAAACATCTTGCTGGAATTAAGGCGGGGCATTAATAACGAAAGACACTGCACAGATGCAGTGTCTTTTTTAAGTTGCTAAATCTACTTATCATAATAGTGTTATAGTATATTCTCGTTTATTTTAGGGGACTAAGAGGACTATTCATCGCGTTGAGTTCCCTGAAGAGACAGGTTGTTATAAAAATTTTAAAATTGCATTTCTCGAACATTAGTTTATGAGAGGATCTTTGATCTTTTAAAAGCTCTTTTTCTTTCATAATACAATGTCTTATGTCCTGTTTAGAGCTAACTAGTAAGGTCATCATCTTATGATTATCCTATTAGCAGCACTTTTATGACGCATCTTCTGTTAATACTAATTGGTATCAGAAGGTTGTATAATATTAACTTTATGTCCTTAATATGATATACTACAAAAAAACATACGAGGTGCGTTTTGTCAGATGGAAACGAATCCAAAAACAGTTCAGCAAGATGATGATAAATTTTTTGGCTTTGTTTTAGCAGCAGTTAGTATCCTTGTGGGTTGTGTTTTATATTTTTCTTGGGATACTTTTGGTAATGAAACCGCAATGAAACTGCTATCGATGATATTTTTGGTATTTGTGGCCTAGGAGTCGAATTAAGTAAAGTAACCCTTAACGATGGTGCGTTAGAGATGTGTATAGGGTTGGGGTTTACGTTAATACCAATAATCCTAAAAGATATTTTTATTAGTTTCCCAAATCTTTTGGCTTTATTTATTATTGCATTTGGGTTTCTTTTTATCGGGAAATCTGCTCTTCGCCTATACAAACCTAAACCTGATAAACCAAAACCAAAGCTTATATTTCGTATTATGATAGCAACAGGACAGTTTCTCGGGTTCATTGTTAATGTAAATAATTTTGTAAAGATGTTTTTTTGAATGATAATCTTAAAATGAAAGTTTGAATTCACATCTCCATTGCATCTCATTTTAAAAGACAGAGAGCTTTTGAGAATCGTTCAGAAAAAATGGCAGTAAAAAACCCGCCCTTCAGCAGGCGGGTTTTTTTATAAATTAAAGCACTTTCGTCGTCCAAGACTCGCAGTTCCATGTTTCTGTCGCGATATCCATATAAAAGTCTGGCTCGTGGGAAATGAGCAGAATGGAGCCTTTATATTCTTTCAGGGCGCGCTTGAGCTCTTCCTTGGCATCGACATCCAAGTGGTTTGTCGGCTCATCGAGCACCAGCAGGTTTGTTTCTGAGTTGATTAGCTTGCACAATCTGACTTTCGCTTTTTCGCCTCCGCTTAATACGGAGACGCGGCTTTCGATATGCTTTGTCGTCAGCCCGCATTTTGCCAGAGCGGCACGGATTTCATACTGCGTATAAGAAGGGAATTCGCTCCATACTTCTTCGATGCACGTATTGTTGTTTGTTTCCTTGACCTCTTGCTCGAAATAGCCGGTATAGATGTGCTCACCGCGTTCAACAGAGCCCTCAAGCGGCTGGATTTCGCCAAGCAAACTTTTCAGCAACGTCGTTTTTCCGATCCCGTTTGCGCCGTAAAGGGCGATTTTTTGGCCGCGTTCCATGCGGAGGTTGAGTGGACGGGACAGCGGGGAATCGTAACCGATCACGAGATCCTTCGTTTCAAAAATCAGCTTGCCTGACGTTCTCGCCGGCTTAAAGTGGAATTCCGGCTTTGGCTTTTCTGCCGCAAGCTCGATCATATCCATCTTATCGAGTTTCTTTTGGCGGGACATCGCCATGTTTCTCGTGCTGACACGCGCTTTGTTGCGGGCAACGAAATCCTTCAGCTCCGCGACTTCCTGCTGCTGCTTTTTGTAGGCCGCTTCAAGCTGCTGTTTTTTCACCTCGTAGACTTCCATAAACTGATGGTAGTCGCCGACATAACGTGTCAGCTCTTGATTTTCAACGTGATAAATCAGGTTGATGACACTATTCAAGAACGGAATATCGTGGGAAATCAGGATGAACGCGTTCTCGTATTCCTGCAGGTAGCGTTTCAGCCATTCAATATGCTGTTCATCAAGATAGTTGGTCGGCTCATCGAGAAGCAGAATTTCCGGCTTTTCAAGGAGAAGCTTAGCGAGAAGGACCTTTGTGCGCTGTCCGCCGCTCAAATCGGTGACATCCCGCTCTAAACCGATATCGCTCAAACCGAGACCGCGGGCGATTTCTTCCACCTTGGAATCAATGACATAAAAATCATTGTTTGTCAGCGCGTCTTGAATGACGCCGACTTCTTCAAGCAGCTTTTCGAGCTCGTCGGGATCAGCCTCGCCCATTTTGTTGTATATCTCGTTCATTTCCTCTTCCATCGCAAATAAATAATGGAATGCGTCTTTCAGGACGTCTCGAATGGATTTTCCTTTTTCCAGCACGGTATGCTGATCAAGGTATCCGACACGGACGTTTTTTGACCACTCGACTTTTCCCTCATCAGGTTCAAGCTTTCCGGTAATAATATTCATGAAGGTTGATTTTCCTTCACCGTTTGCGCCGATCAAACCGACGTGCTCGCCTTTTAACAGGCGGAAGGAAACGTTATTAAAAATGGCCCGGTCCCCGAAACCGTGGCTTAAATCCTTTACAGATAAAATACTCATGTTTACACCTCTATCGTTATCAAACACGCACAATCGGCGTGTAATATTCACTCTTTTGATTATAAAGGAGGATTCGGAATGTTGAAAGGTATAGGAAAGAAAAAGAAAAATTGCGTTCCGGGCGAGGTTTTGAGATACTATGGAATAGATTTCAGGAATTGAGGAGAACAAAATGACGCAAACTTGGCCATTTTTACATAATGCACAATCATTTATACAAGAGAATTGGAATGCTTCCGGCTTTCAAACGCCAACCCCTGTTCAAGAGCAGGCAGCCCAGCTGATCATGGACGGAAAGGACGTCATTGCAGAATCGCCGACAGGTACAGGGAAGACGCTGGCGTATGCGCTGCCGGTCTTGGAGCGGATCAAACCAGAGCAAAAGCATCCGCAGGCTGTGATTTTAGCGCCTTCCCGTGAGCTGGTCATGCAGATTTTTCAGGTGATTCAGGATTGGAAAGCGGGCTCAGAGCTGCGCGCGGCTTCCTTAATCGGCGGGGCGAATGTGAAGAAGCAGGTCGAAAAGCTGAAGAAACATCCGCATATCATCGTCGGCACGCCAGGCAGGGTATTTGAACTGATTAAAGCAAAGAAACTCAAAATGCATGAAGTGAAAACGATTGTACTTGATGAAGCGGATCAGCTTATCCTGCCGGAGCATCGCGAAACGATCAAACAAATTATTAAAACGACATTAAGAGACCGCCAGCTTCTATGTTTTTCCGCGACACTCAAAAAGGAAACAGAGGATGTGCTCCGCGAATTGGCGCAAGAGCCTGAGGTGTTGAAGGTACAGCGAAGCAAGGCGGAGGCAGGGAAAGTGAAACATCAATACCTGATTTGCGACCAGCGCGACAAAGTGAAGCTGCTGCAAAAGCTGTCAAGGCTTGAAGGCATGCAGGCACTCGTATTTGTGAGAGACATCGGCAACCTGAGTGTATATGCGGAAAAGCTGGCATATCACCACGTTGAACTCGGCGTTTTGCACAGTGAAGCGAAAAAAATGGAGCGGGCAAAAATCATTTCCGCATTCGAAGACGGAGAGTTTCCTCTTTTATTGGCGACTGACATTGCCGCACGCGGTTTAGACATTGAAAACCTGCCATACGTGATTCATGCTGATATTCCAGATGAAGATGGCTATGTCCACAGATCAGGACGAACAGGCCGGGCCGGAAAAGAAGGCAACGTGCTGAGCCTTGTGACAAAATTGGAGGAATCAAAGCTGAAAAAAATGGCGAAGAAGCTTGGTGTTGAGCTGAGTGAAGCTGTGTATGCAGGCGGAAAACTGAAGACGAAATAAAAAGGAGGGCGGAAAGCCCTTTTTTTGTTGTAAAATAATAGAAAAGATTTTGCGCGGAGGTGGGAAAATGGCTTCAATAGACAGGTTTCAAGTAATGCAGGAGCCAGAGCTGAAAATACTTGAACACTGGTTTGAGAATGAGGATACCAGACGGAGAATGGATGGGATGCTGCCATTAGATGAGTGGTACGCACGAGTAAATAAAGATAAACACGATACTGTCATCATGGCGTATGATGGACAGCTGCCGGCAGGGATGGTCGTTATTGAGTTCGGAGAGGAGCGGACGTATATTGGATTGATCGTCAATCCTTTGTACCGGCTTCAAGGGTACGGAAAACGGATACTGCAAAAGCTGATGACCGAACCTGATTTTACTAGCGTGCGAGAATGGGTGGCATGCATTGAAGAAGACAATCGAATCAGTTTAGCTTGCTTTCAAGCAGCAGGATTCACTTTAGAAGACACGGAACCTGATGAAGATGGTTTTCTTACGCTGATTCTTCGCAACTGATCTCATCGAAACACAAAAGGAGGGCAAAAAGCCCTCCCGTTTTCATCTTCATTCAGCTCGGATCACTGACCTTGATCAGCTGTTTCCCTTTATTTTCTCCCTTAAATAAACCGAGAAACGCGTCAGGAATGTTTTCGAAGCCTTCTGTGATGGTTTCCTCGTAATGGAGTTTACCAGCCTTCAGCCATTCGGCCAGCTGTTTTGCTCCCTCAGAAAAACGATCGGAGTAGTCGCTTACGATAAAGCCTTGCATCAGCGACTTCGTTTTAATGAGTTTTGATTGGACACGAGGGCCCATGTCATCTGCTTCGCTTTCTGCGTTATAGGAAGAAATGGCGCCGCACACCGGAATGCGGGCAAATTCATTGAGCAGATTCATCACCGCGTCTGAAATCGGTCCGCCGACATTGTCAAAATACACATCGACACCGTCAGGACAAGCGTTTTGAAGCGCTTTTTGGATATCATCCGCTGTTTTGTAATTGATGGCTTCGTCAAACTGAAGCTCCTGTTTTAAATAGTCGATTTTTTCATCAGAGCCCGCGATGCCGACGACTCGCGCGCCTTTGATTTTGGCAATTTGCCCGACTGTTGAACCGACGGCTCCGGCAGCTCCTGAGACAACCACGGTTTCGCCTTCCTTCGGGCGTCCGATGTCCAGCAATCCGAAGTATGCTGTTAAGCCGGTCATTCCCAAAATGCCGAGATAGGCCGAAGCGGGAGCAAGGCTTGTATCAATTTTTCGCAAGGCAGACTCGCTCACAGCGGAAAATTCCTGCCAGCTGAGATTTCCGATGGCGATATCGCCTTTTTTCAGATGATTCCCGTCTGACACAACTTCAGCGATAACCCCGCCAGAAAGCGCTTCATCCAAGGCGAATGGCTCAACATATGACTTCGTATCCTGCATACGGCCGCGCATATAAGGGTCAACCGAAACATAAAGCGTTTTGACAAGCACTTCCCCTTGCTTGGGTTCAGGAACCGGAATGGTTTCAAAGCGAAAGTCTTCATGAACAGGAATACCTTGTGGACGTCTTGCTAATTGAATTTGCTGCTGAGATGCTGTCATTTTCATCCTCCTATCACTTGGTTGACACCACTGTAACATGGACAGGAGAGGAAATACAAAAGGTAAGCTGGCATACAAAAAAGGTTATAGATGAGCTTATGCTTTCTACAAGCTCTTTTGTTTTAAAAGTTCTCTTTAGTCATTTATCATTATTAGAAAACAGAACAGAAAAAGAGCTCCTGTACACCTAGCTAAGATTGGCTAGTGTGTATGTCGATTCTTTTTCATATTCTTGCAAGCATCTGCGAGGGGGAGCTTAGTCGTTCACATTTTGCTTTCGCATCAATCTGCAATAGCAAAGTCTATGCGATTTTTTTACATCAGCAAAGATTTGTTCAATTTTTTCCTTTTATGCCGAGTTTTTCTGAAACAGATAATTGATGGTACTCAACCATTTTCTTTTGGTCAATAAAGTAATGTTTACTTATTAATTAAACACGCGAAAAAGCAAACGAAAACATAATTAAATTTTATATATTTATTAAAAGCTTATATGTTTATTTACCTTTTTTTTGAATTGTAATTGAGAAAATCCATATATTGCGGACACTAATAAAAGAATACCTGCTGAAACATAAACTAAACGAACTCCAAGGAAATCTGAAATAGCCCCTATAGCCAGAATTGAAAACATAAAAATGAACTGTACTAAAGAAGACCTTGCAGACATTATATTAATTCGAGTTTGCTCGGTTGTTATGTTCTGAATAAGTGTTTCTTGTGTAAGATCTCTTAATATATAAGCCGGCCCCATAAAGAGAACCAAAATTAGAGCTAAGTATGAATTACTTATAAAACCATATATTAAAGTTAAACTTCCATATGAGACAGCGCCAATTAACATAAAATTAATTAACTTATTTTGAAATCTCTCCGACAGCTTATATATTATAAATCCCCCTATCATCGAACCTAAATAATATGCTCCATTAATAAATCCCCACCATGATTCTCCTTTATGCAAGACTTCGTTAACGAAAGCTAAAGAGACAGATCCTATCCAAATCATTCCTGCCCATGACTCAATTAAATCCATAATAATAATTGTTCTAAGTTTCTTTTGGCTAAATAAATACCGCCAACCACTTACTATACTCTTATTGGGAGAATTTTTTTCACGTATGACAGAATTAGCGTGGCCATGTGGTAGACAAAATAAAAGAGAAAGAAGAGATGTAAACAACAAAAAGATAGTAAGTATAATGGTATATCCCTCACCTAAAAATGCAATTATGAGACCACCTAAAGACCAGCCTACAAATTGAAAAGTTTGGTCCACTGTAGATAATAATCCATTTGCTTTTACTCTTCTATCAGGAGAGATTATTTCCCCTATAATTGCACTTTTTAAAGGTGAGAACCATCCATTAAAAAAGGAAATACAGCTAATAATAATAAAGACTAAAATGAGAGTTTGATTAGAGTAAGTTCTTAATAAAGCATAGAACAAACATATTAATAACAGCATTTGTATCAATTGAGAAATAATTATTGTAAGAGGCAGTTTTAATCGAATTGTTATTAACGGTAATATAGCACTTCCAAAAATACGAAAAATAATACTTATTAATGTCACCATAGAGGCGATGGTTGTCGAATTGGTCATTTTAAACAAAAACGAAATCACTACCATAGTATATAGAGAAAAACCTAAATTTGTAGTGGTCTGGCTAAATAAAATAGAATAATAACCTTTACTCATATGTATCCTCCCTTGGAATAATTTTTCTCGGTAAAGAGCTTAAACATATTTAAACACCTTAAAACAACAAAAGTAAAGAAAAAATTTCCTTGTAAACTATTTACTTTTATTCTATTTATTGTTATTGTTTATTTAAGTTCTCTGACTATTCTATCAATATTCAGGGAACCACATATCTTATTAAAGGGGGGAAAACCATGAGAAAATTAAGAAAAAACTGGAGAAAATCGATTGTTAGCCCGGTTCTTTATACTAATGAAAAATGGTAAACACTTAGGGAATAGCATTTAATGCTATTCCTTATTTCAACAAACAAATCGGGAGGTTATCGTAATTTGACTCTATTAATGCAAGATCATAAATCAATTTACAATAAAGATATAGAAATATTAATTGAAGTTGAAGAACTTATTACTTCTGTTCCAGAAAATAAAAAAAATGATTTTAAGAGTTTAATCGATAATAGAATTATGACTCTACTAAATAAAATTCAACACCCTGTAGCAGCGGAAAATGTGTTTGGGATGTGTATTGCTTATCCGAATACTTACATAAGGTATAGATTAATTGATTTCGTTGAAAAATGGGTACCTTATTTCTCTGCTGTAGAAACTATAATCAATCTAACCCAGGATCCGGATGATTTAGTTTCTTTTAAAGCTATGGATGTCTGTGCAAATCATAAAATTGAAGAATCTGTAGCATATTTGTCTTCGATTATTGATGATGTCCGGGAGAGTATAAGCTACCCTAAAAAACCTGTGGGATTAGGGGCCCAAAAAGTATTAAGTACATTATTAGATATATTCGGTGTTGAAAAACATGAAGAGCTAGTAATGCTAAAAAATTATTTTGATCAAAATGGTATACTTCCTAATAACTTTGACTTTGAAGAAAAAATTCCTCAAAGTCTAATAGAGGAATTCGAAAAAACAGAAGAAGATGGGATGATTTTAATTCCGGGTGGCTTTTTTGAATTCGGTTTAAATGAAAATGAAATTCCTGACAAAACATTTAATTGGAAAGATGCTGTTCCTAGACAAAAAGTATGGTTACCTCCATTTTTTATCGATAAGTATCCTGTTACAAATAAAGATTATGATATCTTTACCGAGTTCATAGAGGAAAATGGGCATATATTCTGTCATCCTAATGAACCGCAGAATAAACAACATAGAAGAAATACATATTGGGATGATAGGTATTTAGATAATCATCCCGTTACAGGTATAGATTTTTATGATGCATTTGCTTACGCAAGATATAAGGGGAAAGAATTGCCAACCGAGTTTCAATGGGAAAAAGCTGCTCGAGGCGAAAAGGGTAATGTCTGGCCTTGGGGAGATAAATTTGATCCTGCAAAGGTTCAATATGCTGGAAGTCTTTATAATGAACCCATTACTTCTTTAAAGTCCTGGAGAGAAAATTTATTAAAAGCTCATGCTGATAAAGAATTAAATCATTTAACAAGTGATATTTTTGAACAAAATGGTGAAAGTCCCTATGGAGTATGCGGTATGATCGGCGGAACATGGGAGTGGACTAGAAGTGAGCTTAAAACAAAGAGAGCTTTCCACCCTATTTTTGAGAATGTACCATTTAATAGTGTTAACTCATTTGCCGTTCTTAAAGGAGGATCATTCTTCTCTCATCCAGGCTTAATGTTCCCTTCTTTTAGAGCAAAAGATATTCCTTTCTGTCGACACAATGAAATGGGGATTAGATGCGTAAAGAATATTCCAGTATATAAAATTAGAGAATCAATTAATGGGCCAATTACTAATAAAGCAATTTATTAATCATTCTAGGTTAGAGACTTGATAAAAGTATACTAACATTGTGTAGTAATGTTCAGCTTGTAGAAAAAACAATGTTTTTTCTACAAGATTTTATTTTAAATGCTTTTCAAAATTATCAGGGATTGAGAATCAGAAAAAGAGCCATTAAGCTCGATCTTAGCTAGGTATTACGATCTTCTGTATATTATTGTGAGAAATATAGAAGATTCAGTTAGTTAGCATTTCGATTTTAAGCTGAGCCTGCAATAGCAAAGCATCTGTTTTGATTATTCTTTTTCTGATACATAAGCTAATTTTGTCGCTTTTCTTTTTTGTCTTTTCACGCATTTCGAGGATGACTTACTATAATTCTTTCAGCTTTTCTATGTGTTAAGATTCGAATAGATGAAATAACTTTAACAAGTTGGTCAATAAGAACAGATTTAACTTTATGTTAAAAGAGTATCTCGTATAGAACATAAGAAGAATGACGAGTTTTTTAAGATTATCATCAATTATGTGAGAATAAAATATTATAAGGGAAAATGAAGGCTGTCACGTTTCTCGACAGCCCTAGGGAATTCCTCTCCTTTTCATTTCGCCCGTAATTTCGGGCACAGTCCCGTCGGCAGGCACATTGGCTTCTGGTCGATCGGGCTTCTCATGATGCAGCATTCCAAGCCGAAGACTTCACGGAAAAATGGCTGGGTGAACACATCTTCCGGTGTTCCGGCGTTGTATATTTTTCCGTCCAGCACACTGATCAGATAGTCAGCATATTGAGCGGCTTGGTTTAAATCATGGAGCACCATGACAACGGTGCGGCCATGGTCGCGGTTCAGCTTTTTCAGCAGTTCAAGCACTTCAATCTGATGTGAGATGTCTAAATACGTGGTCGGCTCATCAAGCAAAAGCAAATCAGTGCCTTGCGCAAGTGCCATGGAAATCCAGGCTCTTTGTCTTTGGCCGCCTGAGAGGGCATCAAGTGTCCGATCCTTCAGTTCAATCATGCCCGTTGCTTCCAGCGCCCACTCTACCATGTCATGATCCTCTTGGGTATGCTTGGATAACAGCTTTTTGTGAGGATGTCTGCCAAAATAGCATAATTCCTCTACCGTCAATCCTTCAGGAGCCTGAGGAGATTGTGGAAGAATGGCCAGTTTTTTTGCGACTTCTTTTGATGGCTGGCGGTGGATGTCTTTTCCTTCTAGTAGCACTGTACCGCTTTTTGGGGCCATCAGCCTGGCGAGCGATTTGAGGATTGTTGATTTACCGCAGCCATTAGCGCCGATGAGCGCAGTGATTTTTCCTTCTTCTATCTTTAAGTCGACTCCGTCAATAATCACTGTACTGTCATATGAAAGAGTGAGCTGGTCTGCAGCCAGTTTTCCCATGGTATCCTCTCCCTACTGTTTCCTCGCTTCGAATTTCAATAAATATAAGAAATAAGGCGCGCCGATCACGGCTGTCAGTATTCCGGCAGGTATTTCAACCGGAGGCATGATGCCGCGCCCTAACGTATCTGCAATTAATAATATAATAGCACCAATCAATGCCGATGCAGGCAGTAAATATTTAGCTTTTTCTCCGGTAAGCCGTCTGGCGATATGCGGAGCAAGCAAGCCGATAAAACCGATTGAGCCGACGACGGCTACACAGCTTCCCGCCAGCGCCACCGCGGTGAAAATCAGGATGAATCTCAGCCGGTTTGCGTTTTCTCCGAGACCCTGTGCAAGCTCATCCCCGAGTGACATAAGATCCAGCTTCGGTATGAGTATGCAGACGATCGGAAAAAGAATCAAAAGCCATGGCGCAAGCAGCTTGACTTCTTCCCAGTTTCTTCCCCAGAGGCTTCCTGTCAGCCAAATGAGTGCAGCATTCACGTCGCCTGGAAACTTGACCATCATATATTGCATTCCGGCGTGGCAGACCGCGCCTAAAGCAATGCCTGATAAAGCCAGTGAAGAGGGCTGAATGCTCTTTTTTCGGGCTATCATTAATAATAGTACAGCAATAATGGCGGCTCCGGCAAATGCGGAGAACGGAAGCACGTATACCGGCGACTCAGGAAAGATGAGAATCACAGCCATCGCTGCAAGTCCGGAGCCTTTTGAAATGCCGACAACGTCCGGGGAAGCGAGCGGATTTCGGATCACACCCTGTAAAATCGCTCCGGCAGCGGCAAGCCCAGCACCGGCCAAAATCGCTAATATAATGCGGGGCAGACGATATTGCTGGATGATAAATTCAAAGGAATGATCCAGTCCCAGCAGATTCGTCACTACCGCATCAGGTGAAATGTATAATGCACCGATTCCAATGCTGATGACGGACAGAACGATTAAAATCACGGCCAATATGAGTATCGCCAGCAAGGGGCGTTTTTGTTTTCTGGTTGTTTTCTTCATTTCAGATGCCGCCCTTTCCTTGCCAAATATAAGAAAAACGGCGTTCCGATAATCGCGGTGACAATGCCGACCGGTGATTCATAAGGAAATGCAATCCATCTGGCCAGAACATCTGCGTACACCAGCAAAATGGCACCGAACAGTGCCGAAAACGGAAGCACGTATTGATAATGTTCTCCGATCAGCTTGCGGACAATATGCGGGACGAGCAGCCCGACAAAGCCAATCGGCCCGGCGACGGCTACGGAAGCGCCGGAAAGAATTAAAATAATCAAACTGATCAGAATCCTGATGCCGTTCATATTTTGTCCAAGCCCTTTTGCTGTTTCGTCTCCGAGACCGAGAACAGAAACAGAACCGGAAAATACGAGGGCAAGCCCGATGCCAATGACAGAAAAAGGAGCGATGGTTATGACGTCCTGCCAGTTGCTGCCGTCGATTGCGCCTGTCATCCAGTACAGAACATCCTCACCTGACTCATTTAAAATAATGATGGCCTGTGTCATAGAGGAGAGGAACAAGTGCACGGCCATTCCTGACAGCGCCAGCTTGACAGGCGTCATTCCGCCGGATGAGGCAATCATATACACAATCGCGCCGCCTGCTGCCGCACCCGCAAAAGCGAATATAACAGATGAATAGGGCGATGCCGGCAGAATGACGAGAGAAGCAACAACAAAAAGCGATGCACCCGCATTCACACCGAAAATTTGGGGTGAAGCCAGAGGATTTCTGGTCATAGCCTGCATCAGCGCCCCTGCTACAGCTAGGCTGGCGCCGACAAAAACGCCGATTAATGTGCGGGGAAGGCGAAGAGTAGAGATGATGAGCTGTTCCTTTGAACCGTCCCATACAAAAAGATATTTCAATGAATCTATGATGCTGATGTCTGAGGCTCCTACTGAAAGATTCAGCCCAAGCCCAAATATAAAAATAATCAGTGCAATGATAAACATCATCAGTCTTGATGATGAGCGCCGTTTGGCTGAATGATACAACAGTCTCACTTCCTTACTGCGTCTGGTTGCAAAAACGAAGAAGCAAGGATTCCCCTCGCTTCTCATTTGTCCTATTTATTATACACTTTTTTAAGCACATCTTTGGCGCTTGTTTCACTAGACTTGATGCCTCTGAATCTTGTCCAAGTGTCACGGTCCGCATCATAGACTTGTCCATTTTTCACCGCTTTGAGATTTTTCCAGAGCGGGTTCGTTTTCCACTCATCTACAATGGTTTTGCCTTCGTTGGCTGAGATGAACAAAATATCAGGATCGATTTTGCTCAATTGCTCAAGGCTGACCTCTTGATAGGCGTTATCTGACTTCACAGCGTGTGTAAAGCCTAGCATTTTAAAGATTTCTCCGTCATAGGATGATGATGTATGAAGCTGGAAGGAATCCGCTCTTGCAACGCCGAGAACGATGTTGCGGTTTTCATCTTTCGGAAGTTCGGCTTTTAGATCGTTGATGACTTTTTTGTGCTCGGCAAGCTTTTCTTTTCCTTCATCTTCTTTATTTAATGCTTTAGCAATGGTCGTAAAGCTGTCGATCGTTTCGTCATATGTCGCTTCACGGCTTTTTAATTCAATCGTCGGGGCGATTTTTTTCAGCTGTTTATAAATGTTTTTATGGCGCTCAGCGTCAGCGATGATTAAATCAGGCTTCAAGGAACTGATGACCTCAAGATTGGGTTCGCTGCGTGTGCCTACAGATGTGTAATCAATGGAGCTGCCGACAAGCTTTTTAATCATATCTTTTTTGTTGTCATCGGCGATGCCCACCGGCGTAATGCCGAGATTGTGAACGGCATCCAAGAATGAAAGCTCAAGCACAACCACCCGCTTAGGTGTGCCGCTTACTGTCGTTTTTCCTTCTTCGTCATGGATCACTCTGGAATCCTTAGACTCGCTTTTGCCGCTTCCGTTGTTATTCTGGCTTGATGAACAGCCGGATACAATGAGGCAGGCGAGCAATAAAACACTCATGATGGCAATCAACTTGTTAGAATAGGTGCGCATGTCATTCTTCCTTTTTTCAGATTTAGTAATGAGAATCATTATCACATGTAACACTATAATAGCATGGCTTATCATGTCAATATTTTTTTAGTAAAGAAAGCTGCGTTTTTTACTGCTTTCTCATGAAAGCATCATCAGACACAAATAAGTGGTTTGAAGCGTTACCGTGTCTTCGAGACAAAAACGCATGGGCGTTGGCTTTAGAGGTTTCGAACATATCAGCAGTGACATAAGGAAGGAGAGTGCTGAGATAACCGGACAATTTCTTTTCTATTTCATCTGTTAGTGCAAATTCAATGTCGCCGATATTCATGATAATCGAGAAAACAAAGTCGATATCGATATGAAAATGTTCCTCGGCAAAAACCGCAAGCTCGTGAATTCCTGGTGAACATCCGGCACGCTTATGGAAAATCTGTTTGACTAAATCACTCACAATCCAAGCATTGTATTGCTGTTCTGGTGAAAAGTATTGCATTAGACATACCTCCTGCTCGTACGGATAAAGGTAGCGTTTCATGGTCGTGTGCTCCGTGCAGCGGCTTCTCTTTAATTTTGATTTTTCTGAAAATAAGTCCCGTTCCTATCACTTTACCATGGACGGAAAACAAATAGCTACTACCATTCCTCCTGTTTTTCTCTTTAATGTTCTGGAATCTGTTTCAGGTACAGACGATCGGGTATGAAAGAAATATAGAAAACATGAAGGAGGAATATCGACATGAAACCAGTTGTAAAAGAGTATACAAATGACGAACAGCTCATGAAGGATGTAGAGGAATTGCAGAAAATGGGTGTTGCGAAAGAGGATGTATACGTCTTAGCTCACGACGATGACAGAACGGAACGCCTGGCAGACAACACGAATGCCAATACGATCGGAGCCAAAGAAACAGGTTTCAAGCACGCGGTGGGAAATATCTTCAATAAAAAAGGAGACGAGCTCCGCAATAAAATTCACGAAATCGGTTTTTCTGAAGATGAAGCCGCTCAATTTGAAAAACGCTTAGATGAAGGAAAAGTGCTTCTCTTTGTGACAGATAACGAAAAAGTGAAAGCTTGGGCATAAAGCAGGGAAAAAACCAAAAGGCCAGTGTTGGCCTTTTGGTTTTTTTGCGGTCTTTGCGGTGGTATTTTGCAGAATGCCGCAATAGGATAGCGGAACATTTTCGGTTCTGCATGTCCCTCAATTTGCTATTATATTTTTGTGATAAATTGGAATAAAATCTCACAAAATAGAAAATGGGGGTACATAGTGGATGAAAAAAGTGATGTTAGCTACGGCTCTGTTTTTAGGATTGACTCCAGCTGGCGCGAACGCAGCTGATTTAGGCCACCAGACGTTGGGATCCAATGATGGCTGGGGCGCGTACTCGACCGGCACGACAGGCGGATCAAAAGCATCCTCCTCAAATGTGTATACCGTCAGCAACAGAAACCAGCTTGTCTCGGCATTAGGGAAGGAAACGAACACAACGCCAAAAATCATTTATATCAAGGGAACGATTGACATGAACGTGGATGACAATCTGAAGCCGCTTGGCCTAAATGACTATAAAGATCCGGAGTATGATTTGGACAAATATTTGAAAGCCTATGATCCTAGCACATGGGGCAAAAAAGAGCCGTCGGGCACACAAGAAGAAGCGAGAGCACGCTCGCAGAAAAACCAAAAAGCACGGGTCATGGTCGATATTCCTGCAAACACGACGATCGTCGGTTCAGGGACTAACGCTAAAGTCGTGGGAGGAAACTTCCAAATCAAGAGTGATAACGTCATTATTCGCAACATTGAATTCCAGGATGCCTATGACTATTTTCCGCAATGGGATCCGACTGACGGAAGCTCAGGGAACTGGAACTCACAATACGACAACATCACGATAAACGGCGGCACACACATCTGGATTGATCACTGTACATTTAATGACGGTTCGCGTCCGGACAGCACATCACCGAAATATTATGGAAGAAAATATCAGCACCATGACGGCCAAACGGATGCTTCCAACGGTGCTAACTATATCACGATGTCCTATAACTATTATCACGATCATGATAAAAGCTCCATTTTCGGATCAAGTGACAGCAAAACCTCCGATGACGGCAAATTAAAAATTACGCTGCATCATAACCGCTATCAAAATATTGTCCAGCGCGCGCCGAGAGTCCGCTTCGGGCAAGTGCACGTATACAACAACTATTATGAAGGAAGCACAAGCTCTTCAAGTTATCCTTTTAGCTATGCATGGGGAATCGGAAAGTCATCTAAAATCTATGCCCAAAACAATGTCATTGACGTACCGGGACTGTCAGCTGCTAAAACGATCAGCGTATTCAGCGGGGGAACGGCTTTATATGACTCCGGCACGTTGCTGAACGGCACACAGATCAACGCATCGGCTGCAAACGGGCTGAGCTCTTCTGTCGGCTGGACGCCGTCTCTGCATGGATCGATTGATGCTTCTGCTAATGTGAAATCAAATGTTATAAATCAAGCGGGTGCGGGTAAATTAAATTAAGAAAGTGAAAAACACAAAGGGTGCTAACCTTTGTGTTTTTTAATTAATTAAAATGTTTATTAACTTAGTTAAGGAGTAGAATGGAAAAGGGGATCGGAAAACAAGTATATAGGAGGAGACCTATTTATGGCTTCAGAAAAAGACGCAGGAAAACAGTCAGCAGTAAAGCTTGTTCCATTGCTTATTACTGTCGCTGTGGGACTAATCATCTGGTTTATTCCCGCTCCGTCCGGACTTGAACCTAAAGCTTGGCATTTGTTTGCGATTTTTGTCGCAACAATTATCGGCTTTATCTCCAAGCCCTTGCCAATGGGTGCAATTGCAATTTTTGCATTGGCGGTTACTGCACTAACTGGAACACTATCAATTGAGGATACATTAAGCGGATTCGGGAATAAGACCATTTGGCTTATCGTTATCGCATTCTTTATTTCCCGGGGATTTATCAAAACCGGTCTCGGTGCGAGAATTTCGTATGTATTCGTTCAGAAATTCGGGAAAAAAACCCTTGGACTTTCTTATTCACTGCTATTCAGTGATTTAATACTTTCACCTGCTATTCCAAGTAATACGGCGCGTGCAGGAGGCATTATATTTCCTATTATCAGATCATTATCCGAAACATTCGGATCAAGCCCGGCAAATGGAACAGAGAGAAAAATCGGTGCATTCTTATTAAAAACCGGTTTTCAGGGGAATCTGATCACATCTGCTATGTTCCTGACAGCGATGGCGGCGAACCCGCTGATTGCCAAGCTGGCCCATGATGTCGCAGGGGTGGACTTAACATGGACAAGCTGGGCAATTGCCGCGATTGTACCGGGACTTGTAAGCTTAATCATCACGCCGCTTGTGATTTACAAACTGTATCCGCCGGAAATCAAAGAAACACCGGATGCGGCGAAAATCGCAACAGAAAAACTGAAAGAAATGGGACCGTTCAAAAAATCGGAGCTTTCCATGGTTATCGTGTTTCTTTTGGTGCTTGTGCTGTGGATTTTTGGCGGCAGCTTCAGCATCGACGCTACCACAACCGCATTGATCGGTTTGGCCGTTCTCTTATTATCACAAGTTCTGACTTGGGATGATATCAAGAAAGAACAGGGCGCTTGGGATACGCTCACTTGGTTTGCGGCGCTTGTCATGCTCGCCAACTTCTTGAATGAATTAGGCATGGTGTCTTGGTTCAGTAATGCCATGAAATCATCCGTATCAGGGTTCTCTTGGATTGTGGCATTCATCATTTTAATTGTTGTGTATTATTACTCTCACTATTTCTTTGCAAGTGCGACAGCCCACATCAGTGCGATGTATTCAGCATTTTTGGCTGTCGTCGTGGCAGCGGGCGCACCGCCGCTTTTAGCAGCGCTGAGCCTCGCGTTCATCAGTAACCTGTTCGGGTCAACGACTCACTACGGTTCTGGAGCGGCTCCGGTCTTCTTCGGAGCAGGCTACATCCCGCAAGGCAAATGGTGGTCCATCGGATTTATCCTGTCGATTGTTCATATCATCGTATGGCTTGTGATCGGCGGATTATGGTGGAAAGTACTAGGAATATGGTAGAAAGAAAAAGGCAGACGCGGTCTGCCTTTTTTTTATTTTCACTCCTTCGCAAGAAAACGGATTTTGAAAAATGAGAAAATTCCCTGTGAAAAATGGTATGATCTAGGTAGAAAGGACGGCTGGTGCTGTGGTGAAAAAGCGGTTCCATTTTTCCCTGCAAACAAAAATAATGGGGCTGATTGCGGCTCTGCTGGTCTTTGTCATTGGTATGCTGACCATTACGTTAGCCGTTCAGCATACACAGGGAGAACGGAGACAGGCAGAGCAGCTGGCGGTTCAAACGGCGAGAACCATTTCCTATATGCCGCCGGTTAAAGAGCTCATTGAGAAAAAAGACGGACATGCGGCTCAGACGCAAGAGGTCATTGAACAAATGAAAGAACAGACTGGCGCGTTTGCCATTTATGTTTTGGACGAAAAAGGAGACATTCGCAGCGCCTCTAGAAAAAGCGGATTAAAGAAACTGGAGCGCAGCAGAGAAATTTTGTTTGGCGGTTCGCATGTTTCTGAAACAAAAGCGGATGGACGAAGAGTGATCAGAGGGAGCGCGCCGATTATAAAAGAACAGAAGGGATACAGCCAAGTGATCGGCAGCGTATCTGTTGATTTTCTGCAAACGGAGACAGAGCAAAGCATCAAAAAGCATTTGAAAAATTTGAGTGTGATTGCTGTGCTTGTACTGCTGCTCGGATTTATTGGCGCCGCCGTGCTGGCGAAAAGCATCAGAAAGGATACGCTTGGGCTTGAACCGCATGAGATCGCGGCTCTATATCGTGAGAGGAACGCAATGCTTTTCGCGATTCGAGAAGGGATTATTGCCACCAATCGTGAAGGCGTCGTCACCATGATGAACGTATCGGCGGCCGAGATGCTGAAGCTGCCCGAGCCTGTGATCCATCTTCCTATAGATGACGTCATGCCGGGAGCAGGGCTGATGTCTGTGCTTGAAAAAGGAGAAATGCTGCCGAACCAGGAGGTAAGCGTCAACGATCAAGTGTTTATTATCAATACGAAAGTGATGAATCAAGGCGGGCAGGCGTATGGGTTTGTCGTCAGCTTCAGGGAGAAAACAGAGCTGAAGAAGCTGATCGACACATTGACAGAGGTTCGCAAATATTCTGAGGATCTCAGGGCGCAGACTCATGAATTTTCAAATAAGCTTTATGCGATTTTAGGGCTGCTTGAACTTGGGGAGTATGATGAAGCCATTGATCTGATAAAAGAGGAATATGCGATACAAAATGAACAGCATGATCTTTTATTCCATAACATCCATTCGCAGCAGGTGCAGGCCATTTTGTTAGGGAAAATAAGCAAGGCATCGGAAAAGAAGGTCAAGCTGGTGATTGATGAGAACAGCTCACTCGCGCCTCTTCCTGCGCATATCGGCTTGTCCCATCTTATTACGATTATTGGCAATTTAATTGATAACGCTTTCGAAGCTGTAGCGGAGCAAAGCGTGAAGGAAGTTTTGTTTTTTATCACGGATATGGGCCATGACATTGTCATTGAAGTATCAGACACAGGGCCCGGTGTGCCGCCAGAGAAAATAGAAGCTGTGTTTGAGAGAGGCTATTCTTCAAAGGGGATGAGGAGAGGCTACGGTCTGGCCAATGTGAAAGACTCAGTGCGTGAACTGGGCGGCTGGATCGAACTGGCGAATCAAAAAACTGGCGGGGCGGTATTCACTGTGTTTATACCGAAGGAGAAACAAAGGGGGAATCCATTTGATTCACATCGCGATTGCGGAGGATGATTTTCGAGTTGCGCAAATCCATGAGAGATTGATTAAACAGCTTGATGGATTCAAGATTATCGGCAAGGCGGCTAACGCAAAAGAGACATTGGCGCTTTTGAAGGAACACAAGGCTGATTTGCTTCTGCTGGATATTTATATGCCGGACGAGCTTGGGACCGCATTGATTCCTGATATACGAAGCCGATTTCCTGAAGTGGACATTATGATTATCACAGCGGCAACAGAAACCCGTCATTTGCAGGAAGCGCTAAGGGCGGGAATTGCCCACTATTTGATCAAACCCGTAACAGCTGACAAGTTCAGGCAGGTGCTGCTTCAGTATAAAGAAAAAAGGAAGCTGCTCATGTCTCAGCCGGAGGTCAGCCAATCCATGATCGACCATATTTTTGGGAACAGTGTGAAGACAGCTTTGCCGGCAGAGAATTTGCCGACTGGCATTAATTCGATTACACTGCGAAAAATTAAGGAAGCGCTTCAGACTGCGTCAGAAGGATTGACAGCGGAGGAACTTGGGGAAAAAATGGGGGCGTCACGAACAACTGCCCGCCGTTATGCCGAGTACCTTGTGTCAAAGGAAGAAGCAAGAGCCGAGCTTGAATACGGGATTATCGGCAGGCCGGAGAGAAAATATTATTTGGCGGCGGATTAGATATGAAAAAATCTATAATCCTATTGATTATTCTATTGATCTTTATGCAGGGTGATATCAGGCAGGCGGCTGCGCCGCGCCTGCCGGACGGGCCGATAGAAATTGTCGTCCCTGCCGAACCTTCTGGCGGCTGGGATGTCACAGCGCAGGCGATCCAATCAGTTTTGAGGCAGAAGCAGATCGTGAAGGGTGATGTTCATATTGTCTATAAATCCGGCGGCGGGGGAGAGAAAGGCTGGAAATATGTCAACAAAAGCAGCAAACAAACCATCAGCATGACGTCCAGCCTAATATTGAGCAATGATCTTCTCGGGCAAAGCAAATTAAAAATGGCCGATTTTACGCCGCTCGCCATTCTCTCCAAGGAATGGCAGACGGTTGCATTGCCAAAAGGATCAGCGTTAACAAATGGCAAGGATGTGCTGAATGAGATCAACATGCATCCCGGCAAGGTGAGAATCGGCTTTGCCCCGGGGTTTGGCAATGATGATCAGCTCTCGTTCGTCAGAGCGGCAGATATGTACGGCATTGACCCGTTTGACATTCAATTCTCACAGTATGACAGCAGCGAACAGCTCATTCAGGCGCTGATCAGACATGAGATAGAAGCGGCCTCCATGACACTTTCTGAAGCGAAACCATATGAACGAAACGGCGATATCACGTTAGCCGCTGTAACATCTGATAAAAGACTTCCCGGTTTTCCAAATGTACCGACGTGGAAGGAGCAGGGAATCCCGTTTGTTTTTTCTCATTGGAGAGGGATTTTGGGCCCGAAAAATATGTCTGAGGAAGAGATTTCTTACTGGGATCAAGCGCTAAAGAAGGTCACCTCTTCACCTGAATGGAAGCGGAAAATAAACGAACAGGACTGGGAAAGCTTTTATTTAAACAGCAGGGAAACGAAACGGTTTTTAGAAGAGCAATCTGCTTTTTATCAAAGCATCATGACAGGAAATTAAGATCCCGGCATCCCGGGATTTTTTTCATGCCGAAAATTGATCAAAAAGAACAAAACGGTTTTAAAAAATTAAAAATACAAAAAAACCAAATTATTTACTTGCGGTTGGTTTTCCCATACGATGGCAAAAAGGCAAGACAAAAAGGGGAGTAAGGGAGAAAAAAATGTAAGCGGATTCATTTAAGGGGGAATGGATGTGTTAGCAATCTTAGGCTTTCTCATGATGCTTGTGTTTATGGCATTGATCATGACAAAACGGCTTTCTGTTTTAACAGCATTAGTTTTGACGCCGATTGTGTTTGCGCTTATCGCCGGATTTGGATTTACTGAAGTTGGGGACATGATGATTTCCGGGATTCAGCAAGTCGCGCCGACTGCGGTCATGATTATGTTTGCGATCTTATATTTTGGAATTATGATTGATACAGGCCTGTTTGATCCAATGGTTGGCAAAATTTTAAGCATGGTCAAAGGAGACCCTTTAAAAATTGTTGTCGGGACAGCGGTTCTTACAATGCTCGTCGCCTTGGACGGAGATGGCTCGACAACGTACATGATTACGACAAGCGCCATGCTTCCGCTCTATTTGCTGCTAGGCATCCGGCCAATTATCTTGGCAGGAATCGCGGGAGTCGGCATGGGAATCATGAACACGATTCCATGGGGAGGTGCGACGCCGAGGGCGGCGAGTGCGCTGGGGGTTGATCCAGCTGAGCTTACAGGGCCGATGATTCCTGTCATTGCAAGCGGGATGCTTTGTATGGTGGCAGTTGCGTATGTGCTTGGAAAAGCGGAACGAAAGCGCCTTGGTGTGATTGAACTGAAACAGCCAGCCAATGCCAATGAACCGGCTGCTGCGGTTGAAGATGAGTGGAAGCGGCCGAAGCTTTGGTGGTTCAATTTATTGTTAACGCTTTCTTTAATAGGATGTTTAGTATCGGGTAAAGTCAGTTTAACCGTACTGTTTGTCATTGCGTTTTGTATTGCGCTGATTGTGAATTATCCCAATCTCGAGCATCAGAGACAGCGCATCGCGGCGCATTCCAGCAACGTGCTGGCTATCGGTTCAATGATTTTTGCCGCGGGGGTGTTCACGGGGATTTTGACAGGCACGAAAATGGTTGATGAAATGGCGATCTCGCTCGTGTCCATGATACCGGAACAAATGGGCGGATTGATCCCGGCGATTGTTGCCTTAACAAGCGGCATTTTCACATTCTTGATGCCGAATGACGCGTATTTCTACGGGGTGCTGCCGATTTTATCAGAAACAGCTGTCGCATACGGTGTGGATAAAGTGGAAATTGCCAGAGCCTCTATTATCGGCCAGCCGATTCATATGCTGAGTCCGCTTGTGCCATCCACTCATTTGCTTGTCGGACTCGTCGGAGTTTCTATTGATGACCATCAAAAATTCGCATTGAAATGGGCGGTTCTCGCAGTGATCGTCATGACGGCTATCGCTCTATTGATCGGTGCGATCTCTATTTCCGTATGATAATTCAGGCGTAATGACACACACTAACGGCATACAACATTCCGGAGGTGTCATTATGAGTGATCCTTATATGCCGCTGACTTCAATCAGAAGCGGAACGGGGTTCGAAGCGGCAAAAGGGGTGCACGGCCTGACTGTGCAAATTGCGAATGTCTATTTTATTCAGATGCCTTCTGAACCTCACTCATTTGTTTTAATTGATGCCGGCATGCCTCAATCAGCCGGCATGATTGTCAATGAAGCCAAACAAAGATTCGGTGAAGGGTTTCAGCTGAAGGCGATTATCTTCACACACGGGCACTTTGACCATATTGGGGCAATCGAAGAGATCCTTGAACATTGGGATGTACCTGTTTATGTCCATTCTCGGGAAATGCCCTATGTAACAGGTAAAGAGGATTATCCTCCGGCTCGTCCTGACAGCAAGAGCGGGCTGGTCGCCAAGCTGTCGCCGCTGTTTCCGCGGCACTCCATCGATATTTCCTCACATGTCCAGGCACTGCCGGAAGACGGTTCAGTTCCTTTTCTTGACGAGTGGATGTGGATCGCGACACCAGGACACACGCCGGGCCATATTTCGTTATTCCGCGATGACGGCCGCGTGCTTGTGGCAGGTGATGCTGTTATTACAGTGGAACAGGAGAAAATGGCTGACGTCTTGATACAAAAACAGGAGCTTCACGGGCCGCCGGCTTATTTCACGCCTGACACAGAGACGGCCGCGGAGTCCATTCTAAAGCTGGCCGGTCTTGAACCGGAAGCGTTATTGACAGGGCACGGCATACCGATGACCGGCAAAAACTTTCGAAGTGACTTAACTGAATTGGCAAATCGGTTATCGTCTATTTGACACCCGCACCACGCGGGTGTTTTTTATTGTTTTCCAGGAAGTTGCAGAAAAATCATTTGTCTTGCCGCTTAAAAACGATACAATGAAAAGCATGAAGTGATGTGAAGGGGAGAGTTTGTTGGAAGAAAAAGAAATACTCTGGAACGAAGCGAAAGCGTTTATTGCCGCATGCTATCAGGAATTGGGAAAGGAGGAGGAAGTGAAAGACCGTCTCGAGGACATTAAAAGCGAAATTGACCTGACCGGAAGCTATGTACATACGAAGGAAGAGCTGGAGCACGGAGCGAAAATGGCTTGGAGAAACAGCAACCGCTGCATCGGCAGATTGTTCTGGAATTCGCTGAATGTTATCGACAGACGAGACGTCCGGACGAAGGAGGAAGTGCGTGACGCCCTCTTTCACCATATTGAAACCGCCACCAATAACGGGAAAATCAGACCGACCATTACGATTTTCCCTCCGGAAGAGAAGGGTGAAAAGCAAGTCGAGATCTGGAATCATCAGCTGATCCGGTACGCTGGATATGAGTCAGACGGAGAAAGAATCGGCGACCCGGCTTCCTGTTCCCTGACAGCAGCCTGCGAAGAGCTCGGCTGGCGGGGAGAGCGAACGGATTTTGACCTGCTGCCGCTCATTTTTCGCATGAAAGGGGACGAACAGCCTGTCTGGTATGAGCTGCCGCGTTCACTTGTGATCGAGGTTCCAATCACACATCCCGACATCGAGGCGTTTTCTGATTTGGAGCTGAAGTGGTACGGCGTGCCTATTATTTCTGATATGAAGCTTGAGGTCGGGGGCATTCATTATAATGCCGCGCCATTTAACGGCTGGTATATGGGCACGGAGATCGGAGCGAGAAACCTCGCAGATGAAAAGCGGTACGACAAGCTGAAAAAAGTAGCGTCCGTGATCGGCATCGCCGCTGATTACAATACGGATTTATGGAAGGATCAAGCGCTAGTTGAATTGAATAAAGCAGTGCTGCACTCGTATAAAAAGCAGGGTGTCAGCATCGTTGACCATCATACAGCGGCAAGCCAGTTTAAACGGTTTGAAGAACAGGAGGAAGAAGCGGGCAGAAAGCTGACGGGGGACTGGACGTGGCTGATTCCGCCAATTTCACCCGCTGCCACTCATATCTTCCACCGATCCTATGATAACTCAATCGTTAAGCCGAATTACTTTTATCAAGATAAGCCTTATGAGTAAACAATAGAAAATCGATGATGGCCTTCAAGGCTGCGGGATTCAGTCACAGAGATGTCGGTAACCTTTGAGAAAGGGCTTCCGTTCTTTACAGCCTCAACAAACGATTGCAGGGCGTTTTCCGGACCCTCTGCCAAAATCTCGACACGCCCGTCATCACGGTTTTTGACCCAGCCGGCCAGTTTTCGCTTATCAGCTTCCATTTGAACAAAATAGCGAAAGCCCACACCTTGAACCCGGCCGTTTACAATGATTCGGTATTGAAGCATGTAAAAACCACCTTTTCTTTTTATGATAATCAATCATTTTACAACCTGTAAAGGGGATGTGTTTGTATGAAACCAGAGTGCTATTCAGTTCTTTCTCTTAATCTGGGAAAACCGCAGACGCTTGAATATGACGGAAAGAAAATCGAAACCGGCATCATGAAGCGGCCGGCTGAATCAGCCGTCATGCTGTATCGGGAGAATTTTGAAGGAGACGGACAGGCGGACCTCGTCAACCACGGCGGACCTGATAAGGCTGTCTGTGTCTACCCGGCGGAGCATTATCCGTTTTGGGAAGAGTTCCTCTCAAGACCGCTGTCAAATGCCGCATTTGGAGAAAATTTGACGGTCGCGGGCCTGACTGAGGAGAATGTTTGCATCGGGGATGTGTTCAGGCTTGATGAAGCTGTTGTTCAGGTCAGCCAGCCGCGCCAGCCGTGTGTAAAGCTGGCGAAAAAGTTTGGTGTAAAAGAAATGGTGCTGAAGGTCCAGCAAACCGGCTATACAGGGTTTTATTTTCGCGTGCTGGAGGAGGGCAGGGTGTCTCCCGGCGCGAACCTTGAATTGCTGTCCAGAGGAGAGAAGGGCATATCCGTCCAGTTCGCCAACCGCATCAACTACCATGATGCAAAAAATCTCACCGCCATAGAACTGATTTTAAGTGAGGCTGCACTATCGGAAAGCTGGAGAGCGTCCTTTATGAAAAAAAAGGACAGGCTGCTGCCGGTTGAATAGAAAAAAGCCGCGCATATCAACGTGCGCGGCTTTGCCATATTTAAGATTGTTTTTTCTTTGATTCAAGCAGGTTGGCAAGAAAATAGGTTTTATAGCTTTGAAGCTTTCTTCCTTCATGGTGCGTGATCCCCTGCTTTTTTAGTTCTGCCACATACCAGCCTTTACTGCCGTAATGCATGTCAGAAAACTCCTTTCCCTATCTGATTTCGAAACGATTGGCATTGTAACATCTATAAAAAGATGCTGAAAAGAGATGCGGGGAAAACTGAGCCTTTCGAACTAGATGTACGAATGTTCTTCTGTATGTATATGCGGAGCAAAAGCCGAATATGATTTAATGGCCGGTTAGTTTGATCATGACAACGCCAAATGTCATAATGGCGAAAACAATGCCGATATATGTGAGCATCCCGTTTTTTTTCTTAACGCCGTAAACGGTTATAATGATGCCTTCAATGAAAAAAATGATGCCGAAAATAATAAACCACATGCAGATAAAGGCTCCTTTCACAGACATAATAGTAGTGTAGCATATCTGAAAGAGCCGGGCTGTGACAATATCAAGAAAGCCGGGCGCATATCGCCCGGCTCATGTTTTATTGTTTATCAACCAATTTGACCAGAAGCTGTGCCAAATGTTCTTTCTCATCTTCGTCTGCAACGCTCCAAAGCTCTTGCAGCAGCATTTCTTCACCGTTTTGCGGCTCTTCATGCTTTGCGAGGTAGTCTCCCAAGATCGCAGCGCTTTTTACAAGCTTGCCGTCATCCAATCCCAGCTTTTTGCCTCGGTTGACTTGTTTTTTCAGGTAGCCTTTAAATTCATCAAAGTCTTTTAAAATGTCTTCTTTTATTGTGCCATGCATCGCGTTCATTTCGTTTTCAATTTGGATTTTTTCTTGATCTCTGTTCATTGCAAGACCTCCTCGTGCAGAATAATGATGTTTTACCTGCTATTGGAGGAGGTTAAACCTGCCGGAAGCCCGGAATGTGTTTTACAGTTTCGTCAGGATAATCGGTTCATCTTTTGTGATGACGATCGTGTGTTCAACTTGGGCAACCATGCTTTTATCCGGCGTCTTGAACGTCCAGCCGTCTCCAGCTTCAACAATCGTTTCTGCTTTCGTTGAAATAAACGGTTCAAGCGCGATGACTGTGCCATTTTTGAACAGCGCATTATCAAACGGATCATAATAGTTCATGATGTGGTTCGGCGCTTCATGCAGGCTTCGGCCGATTCCGTGGCCGGTCAGGGTTTTGATGACGGTAAAGCCTTGAGAGCGTGCTTCATGATAAACGGCTCTTCCGATCTGGTTTTGGCGCTTGCCCGCTTTTGCCTGCTGAAGCCCCTTTTGAAAAGCGTCTTCCGCGCATTGGCAAAGCTTATGAAGGCGTTCTTCTCCTTCACCGAGCACAAATGAGATGCCTGTGTCGGAATAGAACCCGCCAAATTCAGCGGAGATGTCGATGTTGACAAGGTCCCCTGCTTTTAAAATCTTGGAAGTGCTCGGTATGCCGTGAGCCACTTCATCATTTACGCTGATGCATGTCACACCTGGAAAATCGTATTCCTTCTCAGGAGCTGAAACGGCGCCATGCTCATCAAGCACAGCTTTTCCGATAAGGTCAAGGTCTTTTGTGCTCATGCCGGGCTCTGCCTTCCGCTTCATTTCTTCACGCGCAAGCGCGACGATTCTTCCGATTTTTTTCAGGCCTTCTAATTCTTGATCGTTTGTTACAATCATCTGTCATTCCCGCTTTCTTTTTAAATAATCTAGATTAAGCTTACCACAACTGTCTTAAAAATAGGAAACACACGGACCTGGGAAAAAAGAAATACCCCCGGGAAAATTGGTATAGATCACTAGATATCTTATATGGTATATTTGAAAAAAAAGGGTATGAGGGGGATGGGTATGCTTTCATTTTTACAAAAACTCGGGAAGTCATTTATGCTCCCGATTGCGGTTCTGCCTGCGGTTGGAATTATCCTTGCGCTTGGCAGAGAGGATGTATTTAATATCCCGTTTGTCTATCAGGCGGGGACGGCGGTTTTTGATCATCTGCCGCTTATTTTTGCGATCGGTATTGCCATCGGCATTTCAAAAGACAGCAATGGGGCAGCGGGTTTATCAGGGGCGATATCGTATCTGATGCTTGACGCGGCAACAAAGACAATTGATAAAACAAATAACATGGCGGTGTTTGGGGGAATTATTGCCGGTTTAATTGCCGGTTACACCTATAACCGCTTCAAGGATACCAAGCTGCCTGAATATCTCGGGTTCTTCAGTGGCAGACGGCTTGTGCCGATTTTAACAGCCATTATTACGATCATTTTAGCGGGCATATTCGGAGTGGTCTGGCCGCCGATTCAATCGTGTATCAACTCGTTTGGAGAGTGGATGCTCGGGCTCGGCGGCATCGGGGCAGGCATATTCGGCCTATTCAACAGGCTGTTAATTCCGCTTGGCCTTCACCATGTGCTGAACAATATTTTCTGGTTCCAATTCGGAGAATATAACGGAGTGACAGGGGATTTGGCGCGCTTTTTCGCGAAAGATCCGACTGCGGGCACATATATGACCGGATTTTTCCCAATCATGATGTTCGGTCTTCCGGCGGCGTGTCTGGCTATGGTTGTGACTGCGAAGCCGTCTAAACGGAAAGCGACGGCTGGAATGATGATTGGATTTGCTTTAACGGCGTTTATCACAGGGATTACGGAGCCGATTGAGTTTGCATTTATGTTTTTATCTCCGCTTTTATACGCTGTTCACGCGGTCTTAACCGGGTTATCTTTATTTATCGTCAACTGGCTCGGCATCCGCTCAGGCTTCTCTTTTTCAGCCGGAGCTATCGATTATGTGCTCAGCTATGGAATCGCGGAAAAACCGCTGCTTCTGCTTTTGGTAGGTATATGCTATGCGGCAGTATACTTTATCGTGTTTTATGTACTGATTAAGGCTTTGAATTTAAAAACGCCTGGACGGGAAGACGATGATGTGGATGAAGTGCTGGATGAAAATACTGTTCAGGATGTAAATGAAAACATCATGCTGAAAGGGCTCGGCGGAAAAGAAAACCTTCAAACCATTGATCATTGCGCCACAAGGCTGCGACTGACTGTGAAGGATACCGCTTTGGTGGATGAAGCGCTGCTAAAGAAAGCAGGCGCAAAAGGGGTTGTCAAATCGGGCGGGCAATCGGTTCAAGTCATTATTGGCCCGAATGTGGAATTTGCAGCTGAGGAATTGAGGGCTGCTGTCAAATAAAAAAGCGGAGAGGGCAACCTCTCCGCTTTTTCTTATTTATCTTCGTTATCCTTTGACGTTTCGGAAGAATCTTCGTCATGTTTTGTGTAATCATAATCAGAAGGATTCACCTTCTTAAAACCTTTCGGCTCGTAGAACCGCAGCAGGTCTCCGTTTATGATTTTATCGGACATTTCAAGTTCCTTCTTGACGAGTGAGTCTTCTGACTTGTCTACTTCGGATTCATCGAGTTCTTTTCCGGTTTTCGTGTCGTAATACTTACCGGATATTTTCGTGTACTTCGGTGAAATAAAGTCTCCGTTTCGGAACGGAATCACTTCACGGTGTTCTTTCGATAAAATATCAGAACCGGACATCAGATAGTCCTTCGTATCCACTCCGAGCAGATGCAGAATGGTAGGAGCCACATCAACGTCTCCGGCATATTTATGAACTTTCTCGCCCTTCACGCCGGCAGCGTGGATAAAGAGCGGCACCCGTTGAAGCTGGGCGTTGTCGTAATCAGTGATTTCATCCTTGCCAAGCACTTTCGCCATCGCTTTATTGTGGTTTTCAGAGATGCCGTAGTGGTCTCCGTACATTACAATAATCGATTTATCATATAACCCGTCTTTTTTCAGATCATTGAAGAATTGTTCAATGGACTGATCAAGGTAATGGGCTGACTGGAAATAGTTATCGACGACAGAGTCACCAAAGTCTCCAGCCGGGAAGTCTGTATCCCCCTCATCCATTCCGAATGGGAAGTGGTTGGAAAGGGTAATGAACTTCGTATAGAACGGCTGCGGCAGGCTTTCCAGCAGCGGCATTGATTCTTTGAAGAACGGTTTGTCTTTCATGCCGTAGTTTTTCGTGTTTTCTTCGTTCATGTCATAGTAGGCAGAATCAAAGAATTTATCAATGCCTTCCGCTTTGTACATTTCGTTACGGTTCCAGAACGTCTGCGTGTTCCCGTGGAAAGTAGCAGATGTGTAATTCTTAGACTTCAGAATCGCCGGAACGGATTGCAGCGTGTTTTGCGCTTTGTTTACGAAAACTGAACCTTGAGCCAGCGGGTACAGAGAGTTTTCCATCATAAATTCAGCATCAGATGTTTTACCTTGTCCCGTTTGGTGGAAAAAGTTATCAAAGTAGAACGTTTCGTTATCATGTGCCAGTTTATTTAAGAACGGTGTCACTTCTTTGCCGTCAATTTTATAGTCGATGATAAATGACTGTAAAGATTCAAGTGAAACGTAAATGACGTTTTTTCCTTCCGCTTTGCCGAAATACACGTTATTCGGCACATCGTAATTGGCTTTCATGTAGTTTTCTACTTCCGTCACGTCGCTGGAATCGGCAAGCGCGCGCTGGCTGTTGGACTTGATATTCTGTACAGCGTCATAAATCGTGAAATTGTATGTTCCCAAGTATTTCACAAGATAGTTCCGGTCGAATGATCTTGTCAGCAATTCAGGACGGTCTGATTCCGCAACTGCCAGGTTGATCAAGAACACAAGAATTGAAGACGCAAAAATAATTCGGAACGATTTTTTGCTTGACGTTTCGGCAGGCTTGTTTACTTTGATCGCCAAGATGATCAGGATGATCGTATCGATAAAGTAAAAGGCGTCAGTCGGTCTCATCAGCGAAAATGCGCTGTCTCCGAGTTGGCCGCCGTTTGTTTTAGCCTGCATAATGACCGGAATTGTAATAAAATCATTGAAAAATCTGTAGTACACAATGTTGGCGTACAGTAAAAAAGACATTAAAAAATGAATCACTATAATGGCTGTCTGCTGTAATTTTTTCTTGAACAAGAGTCCAAAGCCAAGAAAGAACAAGCTTGAGCTAAGAGGATTCACAAAAAGCAATATTTTTTGTATCGTGTTGTCTATTCCTAAGTTGAAGTTCAGGACATAACCGACATACGTTTTGATCCATAACAGGACGACCGCGATTAAGAAGAAGGCCAGTCCTCTTTCTTTTATAAATGTTTTCATTGTTACACTCCTTTTTTCCGATCCAGTTCGAGCGAAACGATAGAAAAAACGAACGTATCCAATATAACACGAATCAGCAGATTAGAAAAGTGAAAATCGTATGATGGAGAAAGTGGCGAAAAACGCCGTCGAATCAACGTTTCGCTTTGATATTACCAAATGTAAAACAAGGTATCTTTCTAGAAATAAAGGAATAAAATGGTACATTGAGAATTGTATGATAAAATATAAGGTATAGATAAAAAGAGGTGAAATGATGGATTTTTCCCATATTGTGTCTGAAGATAAAATTAAGCGCGCCATCAAAGACGGGGACTTTCAAAACCTCCCGGGAATGGGGAAGCCGCTGCCGAAGGATGACGCGGCACACTTGCCGGAATCGCTGCGCATGGGCTATCGTATTTTGAAAAACGCGGGAATGGCAGAGGACGAGGGCGCGCTCAAAAAAGAGCTTATGACCATCGACCATTTAATTGAAAAGTGCTATGACGAAAAAGAACGCGAGCAATTAATCAGAAAAAAATCTGAAAAGCAATTGCTGCTTGATAAGCTTGTCGACAAAAAAGGCATGTTTTCAAAGCCAGCATCCGCTTTTTATAAGAATAAAGTATATGACCGGCTTGGACGAAACAGACCTTCTTCCAGCTGATTTGTCTTGTCTGCAGGATGGCGATTGATAAAAGCCATCCTTTTTATGTTCCAAGTTCTATGTCAAAAGGTTTATGTTTTTCCATCTATGGGAAATGATTCATAAACGAAAAAAGGGTGATGGGATGGAACGACTATTAGTATGGATAGAGCATATATCTGATTGGCTGTGGGGTCCGCCGCTAATCATCCTGCTGACGGGGACGGGCTTGTATTTCACTATTTTGCTGAAAGGTTTTCAATTTCGCTATCCTTTATACATTTTCAAACAGACAATCGGCAGTGTAGGAAAAAAGCCGAAGGGAGAAGGCACAGTCACACCGCTTCAGGCATTGACCTCAGCCCTCAGTTCAACGATCGGTGCAGCGAACATTGTCGGTGTGCCCGCCGCTATTATGTTTGGGGGGCCAGGAGCGGTTTTTTGGATGTGGCTTATTGCCTTATTTGCCATGGCGATTAAGTTTTCTGAAAGTGTTCTTGCTGTTCATTACAGAGAAAAAAATGAGCAGGGTGAATACGTCGGGGGACCGATGTATTACATAACAAAAGGGCTGCGCATGAAATGGCTCGGCGTATTCTTCTCTGTTGCGCTGATTGTGGAGCTGATTCCCAGCATTATGGTTCAGGGAAATTCGGTTTCAGTCTCGCTTGCCGAGACGTTTTCTTTCAATAAAATATACGCAGGAATCGGAATTGCATTTTTGATTGGGTTAGTGGTGATAGGAGGGGTAAAGCGGATCGGAAAAGTAACAGAGTTTGTCGTGCCTCTTATGGCAGGGGCATACGCAGGTGCCGGTCTCCTGATTGTTCTCATGAATCTATCATCAGTGCCGGCGTTTTTCTCTCTCGTCTTTTCAAATGCGTTTACCTCTTCTTCAGCAGTTGGAGGGTTCGCAGGTGCTGCGTTGGCGGAAACCGTTCGCTGGGGATTTGCCCGCGGGCTGTATTCTAATGAAGCCGGAATGGGAACAGCCTCGATTGCACATGCGGCAGCAATGACTGATCATCCTGTGCGGCAAGGGTTTTGGTCTGTGATCGGCATTGTCATTGACACCTTGATCATCTGCACGACCACCGCTTTTGTCGTTCTTGCATCTGGTGTCTGGACAGGGAAGAACGCCTCAATTGACCCGGCAGCACTGACGACGGCTGCATTTCAGCATTATTTCGGTTCTGGCGGAGGGTACTTCGTTTCGGTTTCCCTAGTCTTCTTTGTCGTATCAACCATTATGGTTGTCATTTTTTACGGCGTAAAGCAAGCTGAATTTCTGTTCGGGCGGCTGGCAGGACACGTGATCAAATTCGTTTATTTAGCGGCTATTATCATAGGTGCCGCAGGCGGAGCAAAAGCCATTTGGGGCTTTTTGGACTTAGCATTGGCTTTTATTCTCGTTCCAAATGTGATTGCGCTGTTGTTATTGAGCAGAAAGGTAAAAGCGCTGTACACCGAATTCTTTACATCTGAACAGTACTACCTGAAAGATATAAGAAAAACAAAACAGAATCCTGTTTATCAAACAAAAGAAGCTAAAAATTCCTAGTGCTTTGCTTTGGCGCTGAACAACGCTTTGCTTTTTATGATCAAATAAATGAGTAAAGGCAGCAAAAGAGAAATCACTACATTAATGATTGGTTTGATTCTGTTAAAGTCGATTAGCTGATTTGTATTTAAAAAGAACCAAAAGCCGCATACGACTGAGAACATGCCGGTTGGTGTATACATGGCTTTCGGGTCGATTTTTGAGTGTAAAAACGAAAGGCCGTATACCACGATATATAGGGAACCTGCTATCTTCACCATAATGACCGGAATCCAAAAAGCCGCGATGATCAGGTCTGAGCGATCCAGAAAATCCGTAATGCGGATCTGCCTGATGACCATATAAGCAGGATCAAAGAAAGTAGATGTCAGGTTGGGACCAAAGACAGAAATTGAAGAAAATAACATCACGGCCAGCAATAAAGCGCCCAGCAGTATCGCGAAAATGGTGTATTTTAGCGGGACGCTCCGGTTTGAGAAGAGAAGCGGAAGGATAATCAATTCCCCCATTGTCCCAAACGCGTAATAGCCTGATTGAAGGTATGGGATTAGACCTTCAAAAACAGGTGTCAAGTTTTGAAGCTCAATTTGTGTGGCCAGCGTAAATGGAAGGAATAAGACCAGGATGCCGAATGGAAATAGGAATATCTGCGCCATTCTGGTCAATGTTTCTTTTCCCTCTCTGGCAATACAGATCGCCACAAAGATAATAACACCGCCAAGAACAGCCATTGGTGTTCTCGGGAGAAATAAAATGTTAATCAAATTGATGAAAAAACGTATATCATGAGCATTGATTAACAGGAAATACAAAGAAAACAGTAAAATGATAATCCGGCCTGCGATTGGTGAGGAATCGCTCAGCAGCTCATAGATATTTTTATCCTGATGCTTTTTCATCAGCCTATGCATGAGCCAGAGTGCCGGAATCACGATGACAACGCCGAGGATGTAGCTGTGCCAGGCATTTTGTTTTGCTGATTCGATCATGAGAATCGGAGCATGCTTTAATCCGACTGCTAACGTATACAGAGCTCCGAAAAATAATCCTTGGTATGCAGAGGTCTTGTCCATAAAGCACATCCTTTCTGTCATGTTCAAAACGGAATATATTTAAACAGGTGCCCCAGCCGCGGAAGCAGGGGATTCACTCTCATATAAATCCATAGAAAAGCACTTCCTGCAATTAGCAGGCTGAAGGCCCATTTTGTTAGATTGTTAGCGGAACGAAAATTCTTCCATTCATATGCGTATATGGCAATGCACACAATCAATGTCTGTACGATATAGCTGATCATGCTGACGCACCTCCATTAATGGCTGATCGTTTTGTATAGGACACCGCCCTGCTCAATCGTCACAATTGGGACGACGTGAACCTCCATATCCTTATATACCTCTTCCCATTCCTTTTTCAGCAGATTCTTCGTGGTTGCCGTGCTTCTGATGGTCCTGTCTTGAAAGCCGGCCGGGTCCGCCTTTAGCTTTTGCAAACGATGAACGGTGCTGATCACGTCCTTCTTTATGGTTCTGTTTAATGCTTTTTGAATGATGTAATACTGGTCATTTTCTCTCGTCTCATAGGTTGATTGGTTTTCCATAATAATTCCTTTGGCTCTGATCTCGATTGTCATTGACAGCTTTCCGTTTTTTTCAGCGGCATGAAAGGATGCATTGGACTTTTGAAGCTGAATGGATGCTTGCCCCATTTGATTCGGCAGGTCTACTATGAATTCTGGCTGGCGGGCTTGATTCAGCAACATCAGGGCTGCTGTCATGTGTTCATCTTTGAAAATATCCATCAATCTGTCCTTTTTAAAGATCGCAAGCCCGTCAATTTTCAAATTAGATTTGCCTTTCCCTCCAGGTTTTGTTTTAGATGCAGAGATGACCGGTGCATACGGATCACTGCCTATTTCTACTAGATCAGACATGAATCTGCTTAAGAAAACGGGGCGGCTCGTTGCGATAATGGCCAGCTCCCGAATCATTTCCGCCGGAAACTGTTCAAGCTGAACATCGGTATTTAAAATGTCCCGCGCTTCTCCCCGGCTGACTAAAATGAGCGCCGTTAATCTGTTCTGCGGATTTCGCGTTAAAATATCAAAGACTGGGGCAACGCCGTCTCTCGCCATATCCTCTCCAATAATGACTGTACGTCTGTGGGACGTATTGATTGTCCGTGACAAGGAGGTTTGCAGCTTGTTGTTCGCTTCTCTGATCGTAGTGCCGGAAGCTGAATCAACATACCATGTTTTTGAACCGGCAGTTCCGCCGCCGCCCCCTGTTTGTCCGCCTAATTGGCCGACCAAGGGAATCTGCATGGCCACTCGATACTGATCTTTTTTCTTATCAATGGCTGAGCTGACAACAAATGCAATGTCATTGATTTCTGTCCGGTCCCAGCACCCCGTTAGAAGGATACAAATGAGAAGCGGCAAAACACACTTATATATTGTTTTCTTCATCTTTTGGGTCCTCTCTTTTCGCTCCCTTCTGTCCGTTGCCGCGCGAATACGTGCCCGGCCTTCTGGTCATCGTCCACCAAGGCGCCCTGACAAAAATATCTTTTACTTCATCTCGTTTAAACGGAGAAATCCCGGATAAATAAGGAATGCCGAAAGATTGCAGCTTGCATAAATGAAGCACTAAGATAATCGTGCCGAGCATAATGCCGAATATCCCAAAAATACTCGCCAAAAACATAAGCGGGAAACGAAGCATCCTGATGGAGATAGCTAAGTTAAACCGCGGAATTGTAAATGACGCGATCCCTGTTAACGATACGATGATCACCATGGGGGCAGACACAATTCCCGCTTCAACAGCGGCTGTCCCAATGACTAGGGCCCCGAGAATACTGACGGTCTGGCCGATGGTTTTCGGCAGGCGCACTCCCGCCTCACGGAGAGCCTCAAAAGAAATTTCCATAATCAATGCTTCTATGATGGCGGGGAAAGGAATCGGTTCACGCGCAGAGGCCACACTGAACATTAAGTTTGTCGGCATTAAGTCCTGGTGGTATGTAATAACGGCAACATAAATAGCCGGCAAATATAAAGCAACGAATAAAAACATATAGCGAAGCCAGCGGATTAAGTTAGACATCAAATAACGCTCATAGTAATCTTCACTGGCCTGCATAAGCTGCCAAAACGTAATCGGGCCTGTTAAGACAAAGGGCGTATTATCTGTGAAAATGGCAAATCGGCCTTCGAGAAGCTGGGCGGCGACGGTGTCCGGCCTTTCTGTGTATTGCAGCTGGGGGAATGGCGAGTACGTGTCGTCTTCGATAAATTCTTCAATATATCCGCTTTCTAAGACAGCATCAATCTTTATCTTTTTGATTCTTTTTTTTGCTTTGTCAATAACCTTTGGATCGGCAAGCCCGTCAATATAGGCCAAGACAACATCGGTTTTGGTTTTCGTGCCGATTTTAAAAGAGATCATTTTAAGCTGAAACGTTTTGACGCGAAAGCGCACAAGAGCGGTATTGACCCTGAGGCTTTCAGTGAAGCCCTCTCTTGACCCTCTGATGGTCGATTCTGTTATCGGCTCTTCAATGCTTCTTCTTTGTCCGCCTTTTATATTTAAGATCAGGCCTTTTGAGTGCCCGTCGGCAAATAAAACCGCGTTCCCCTCAATGATGGATGCAGCCACTTTGCTCATACTCGTTTCTAATGCAACACTTGAAATTGATAGAGTATTTTGCAGCGCCTCTTCATGTTCATCTATTTGATCCGTCAAATGCATTAAGAAAGGGCGGAGGGCGTGATCCTGAATATGTTCAGATTTTACAATTCCTTCGATATAAACAATAAATCCGCACAGCCCGTTTCCAAAGTCAAATTGTCTAAATACGATGTCTGAGCAGCCTTCTGTTAATAAGGTCAGATTTTCGAGGTTTTCCTTCAAATTGGGAGAGATCGGTCTGTCCTGATTGTCTTCAAGCTCTTTGATGAGCTGAAGCGCTTTGTCGCGTTTATTCATAGAGGCTCACCCTGCTTTTTAATGTCATATTCAATAAGTGCTTGTGACTTTTAGGGTAACCTTGTCTGTTTCATATATTCCAGACTAGGATGAAAGCGCTATAAAAAAGTGTTGACTACCTGTATATACAGGAATACAATATGATTATAAGTTGTATATACAAGTTATAAAAACGGATACGGAGGGGTTGGCATGGGGGAACTGAACAAATCGGCACGTCAGATTGTCGAAGCAGTCGGCGGTGCTGAAAATATTGCAGCGGCAACTCATTGTGTTACACGTTTGCGTTTTGCTTTAATAGATGAAAGCAAGGTTGACCAAGAGATGCTTGATCAAATTGATGTGGTAAAGGGATCATTCTCGACAAACGGACAGTTTCAGGTCGTAATCGGCCAGGGAACTGTCAATAAAGTATATGCTGAACTGGTTAAGGAAACGGGGATTGGCGAGTCAACAAAGGATGAAGTGAAGAAGGCCTCAGAAAAAAATATGAATCCTTTGCAGCGTGCTGTGAAAACGCTTGCAGATATTTTTATTCCAATATTGCCTGCGATTGTCACGGCGGGTCTTTTAATGGGGATCAATAACATTTTAACGGCGGAAGGCATTTTCTTCAGCACAAAATCGATTGTGCAGGTTTATCCGCAGTGGGCGGATCTTGCTAATATGATTAACCTGATTGCAGGCACGGCCTTTACGTTTTTGCCTGCGTTAATCGGATGGTCTGCCGTCAAGCGGTTCGGCGGCAATCCGCTTCTCGGCATTGTGCTCGGGGTTATGCTCGTGCATCCTGATTTGCTGAATGCGTGGGGATATGGCGCGGCAGAACAAAGCGGAGAGATCCCGGTATGGAATCTATTCGGCCTAGAGGTGCAGAAAGTCGGCTATCAGGGCCAGGTGCTCCCAATTTTGCTTGCTTCTTATATGCTGGCGAAGATTGAGGTATTTTTAACAAAACGCACACCTGAGGGCATACAGCTGCTCGTTGTCGCACCAATTACGCTTCTCTTAACGGGATTTGCCTCTTTTATCATTATCGGCCCGATTACATTTGCGATCGGTAATGTACTGACTTCAGGGCTTATCTCGGTGTTTGGTTCTTTTGCCGCACTGGGCGGTCTGTTATATGGCGGTTTCTACTCAGCGCTCGTGATTACCGGTATGCATCACACGTTTCTTGCAGTCGACCTGCAGCTCATCGGTTCAAAGCTCGGCGGCACCTTTTTATGGCCGATGCTGGCGCTTTCTAATATCGCACAAGGTTCGGCGGCTCTGGCCATGATGTTTATCGTGAAGGATGAGAAACAAAAAGGCCTCTCCCTCACATCAGGGATTTCTGCTTATCTTGGCATTACAGAGCCTGCCATCTTTGGGGTGAATCTGCGATACAGATTCCCGTTTATCATTGCAATGGTCAGCTCTGGCCTGGCCGGAATGTATATTTCTTCTCAAGGTGTGCTGGCAAGCTCCGTTGGTGTCGGCGGCGTGCCGGGGATTTTCTCAATCATGAGCCAGTACTGGGGCGCGTTTGCAATCGGGATGGCTATTGTATTGATCGTGCCGTTTGCCGGAACATACGCGTATGCGAGATTCAAACATAAATAACAAGTGGGGAGCGGGACGTGTTGAACGTTCCCTTTTCCCGTTTTCAATTTAAATATGGTGGTGGAGACAGATGAAAACAGAACAAACGCCATGGTGGAAAAAAGCTGTGGTTTATCAAATTTATCCGAAAAGCTTTAACGATACAACGGGAAACGGTGTCGGCGATTTGAACGGCATTATTGAAAAGCTGGATTACTTAAAAACACTTCAGGTGGATGTGCTATGGCTGACGCCGATTTATGATTCTCCTCAGCATGATAATGGGTACGATATTCGTGATTATTACTCGATTTATCCTGAATATGGAACGATGGAGGATTTTGAGCGGCTAGTGTCCGAAGCACATAAAAGAGACTTGAAAGTCGTCATGGATCTTGTTGTCAATCATACGTCAACAGAGCACAAATGGTTTCGCGAGGCGATCTCTTCAATAGACAGCCCGTATCGTGATTTTTATATATGGAAAAACCCGCAGGAAAACGGTTCTCTTCCGACGAACTGGGAATCGAAATTCGGCGGCTCGGCATGGGAGCTTGACGAAGCATCGGGCCAATACTATTTGCATCTGTTTGATGTGACGCAGGCTGATTTGAATTGGGAAAATGAAGAGGTCAGAAAGCATGTCTATGACATGATGCATTTTTGGTTTGAAAAGGGAATAGATGGCTTCAGGCTTGATGTCATCAACCTGATTTCTAAAGATCAGCGCTTTCCGAATGCGGAGGACGGCGGCGACGGCCGCTCTTTTTACACTGATGGGCCGCGTGTGCACGAATTTCTGCATGAAATGAACGAAAAGGTGTTTTCGCATTACGACAGCATGACGGTCGGTGAGATGTCTTCAACAACCGTAGACCACTGTATCCGGTATACGAATCCTGACAATAAAGAACTTGATATGACATTCAGCTTCCATCATCTCAAGGTTGACTATCCAAACGGCGAAAAATGGGCCTTGGCGCCGTTTGACTTTTTGAAGCTGAAGGAGATCCTATCCGACTGGCAAACGGGGATGCACGCAGGAGGGGGATGGAACGCTCTGTTCTGGTGCAATCATGATCAGCCGCGCGTTGTATCAAGATATGGAGATGATGGCGCATATAGGGTGAAATCGGCGAAAATGCTTGCTACGGCCATTCACATGATGCAGGGCACGCCTTATATTTATCAGGGAGAGGAGCTGGGGATGACGAATCCGAAGTTTACTGACATCAGCTCCTATCGGGATGTCGAATCGCTGAACATGTATCACGCCTTTAAGGACAAAGGAATGGCTGATCAAGAGATCACAGCCATTTTACAGGCGAAATCCCGTGACAACTCCAGAACACCCGTTCAGTGGGATGCTACCGAGAATGGCGGTTTTACAACGGGCACCCCATGGATACCGGTTGCAGGAAATTATCGGGAAATCAATGCTGAAGCGGCGCTGAGGGATCAAAATTCGGTGTTTTACCATTATCAAAAATTGATTCGAATTCGCAAAATGTATGACATTGTGACAGAGGGAACGTATGAGATAATCGCAAAGGATGACCCGAACATTTTTGCGTATCTCAGACACGGCAGCAATGAAAAGCTGCTCGTGATCAATAATTTTTACGGGACAGAGGCGGCCTTTACACTGCCGGACTCTTTAGCGCCTGACGAATGGAAGGCAGAGGTGCTGTTGACGAACGATGAAGCAAGGGAAGGGCTTCAGAACATGACGCTTCGCCCGTATGAGTCCATTGTTTATCGTTTAACGAAACCGTGTTAAACTAAGCTGGGTGGTCCATAATGAAGGTGAATAAATTCATCACAATTTATAAAGACATCGCACAGCAAATTGAAGGCGGCCGATGGAAAGCGGAGGAGATTCTTCCGTCTGAACATGAGTTGACCGCACAGTACGGTACATCAAGAGAAACGGTCCGAAAGGCGCTTCATATGCTCGCGCAAAACGGTTATATCCAGAAAATCAGGGGAAAAGGCTCCGTCGTGCTCAACCGTGAAAAAATGCAGTTTCCCGTTTCGGGCCTTGTCAGCTTCAAGGAGCTCGCGCAAACGCTTGGCAAAGAAACGAAAACAACTGTACACAAATTCGGGCTGGAGCCTCCGTCAGAGCTGATCCAAAAACAGCTCCGGGCCAATCTGGATGACGACATCTGGGAAGTCATCAGGTCTAGAAAGATTGACGGGGAACATGTGATTTTGGACAAGGATTACTTTTTCAGAAAGCATGTCCCTCACCTGACGAAAGAAATTTGTGAAAACTCCATATATGAGTATATAGAAGGAGAGCTCGGTCTTTCGATCAGTTACGCCCAAAAAGAAATTGTCGCCGAGCCGTGTACGGACGAGGACAGAGAGCTGCTCGATTTACGCGGCTATGACCATATGGTCGTGGTGAGAAACTACGTCTTTTTGGAGGATACCAGTTTGTTTCAATATACGGAAAGCAGACACCGTCTCGACAAATTCCGATTTGTTGATTTTGCGCGGCGGGGGAAATGAGAGAGGCG
Organism: Bacillus sp. FJAT-14266; assembly: GCF_001719225.1. Taxonomy (NCBI): domain Bacteria; kingdom Bacillati; phylum Bacillota; class Bacilli; order Caryophanales; family Bacillaceae; genus Bacillus; species Bacillus sp. FJAT-14266. Next base: position 3,435,167 of record NZ_CP017072.1, on the reverse strand, counting down.
CCTGCCTGCGGCAGCGCGCTTTTTTGTTTGGTATCAAAATTGATACTATCCAACAAAAATGTGCGTACTTTTACTTTTTATCATAATGGCTACAATAGAGATGAGAGTAACCTAAAGGAGAGGTGTTTTACATGGCAGATCTAAAGAAACAAATTCTGGATGCATACAATTTCAGGCATGCGACTAAGGAATTTGACCCGAATAAAAAAGTGTCAGACAGCGATTTTGAATTTATTTTAGAAACAGGAAGACTGTCTCCGAGCTCACTCGGCCTTGAGCCTTGGAAATTTGTCGTCGTCCAAAATCCGGATTTCCGCGAGAAGCTTCGTGAATACACATGGGGCGCGCAAAAGCAGCTGCCGACCGCAAGCCATTTCGTCCTGATTCTTGCGCGTACAGCGAAGGATATCAAATATAATGCGGACTACATCAAACGTCATTTAAAAGAAGTAAAACAAATGCCTCAAGACGTGTACGAAGGCTATTTAAGCAAAACAGAAGAATTCCAGAAAAACGATTTGCATTTGCTTGAAAGTGACAGAACATTGTTTGACTGGGCATCAAAACAAACCTATATCGCGCTTGGCAACATGATGACTGCCGCTGCACAAATCGGTGTTGATTCCTGCCCGATAGAAGGCTTCCAGTACGATCACATTCACCGTATTCTTGAAGAAGAAGGCCTTCTGGAAAACGGAAGCTTCGATATTTCTGTGATGGTGGCATTTGGCTACCGAGTGAGAGACCCTCGTCCGAAAACAAGATCTGCTGTTGAAGATGTTGTGAAGTGGGTTTAAATAAAGAAAGCTGCTCGCTTAGCGAGCAGCTCTTTTTTTATGCCTGATTCGCTCTATTCTGTTTTCTCCTCTGATGTAAGTACATTGCGGTGCCGAGTGCGCTGATCAGAAATCCGGCCAACAGGATCGAGTACATGGATGTGGCTGTGTCCGGAAGCAGGCCGCCAGCCGGACTGTCTGTTCCTGATCCGCCCGAACCGTTTCCACCAGAGCCGTTAGTCGGTTGAGTGCCAGGAGGCGTATCATTTCCTCCGTTCCCGTCAGTTGGCTGTTTTCCGCCTGGTTTGTCGGAGCCTCCGCCATGATTGCCGTCATCACCGCCTGTCGGTTGGTCGGACGGGAATGCCGGCGGTTTGTTGTTCGAACCGGAATTTAAGATCGTGTATTCGCTGAAGTGGTTTGTATATCCTGTCACCATATCATCGTCAACTGATCCGTTATCTGTCTTTGTGAAAGCTTTCTTTTTCCTGTCGACGTGGTAAATGGCAGGGTTATGGGCTTCTTCAATATCAAACATGCGAAGCGAAAGCTGAACGGGCTCCTTGAATGATTTTATTTCCTTTCCTTTTTGCTTCACTGTAAAGTCATATACATCTGCCAGTGACACATCCAATTCTCCCGTCGACTTGATTCCGATTGCAGTGTCTGCGTTTTTAAGGTTCGCCATTGGCATTTTCATGCTGTACCAGTAGTTGAACACAGTCAATGAAGGATCTGATTCTCTTTCTTTCAAAAGTTTGACCTGATCTTTTTTCATTTTAAGATTGATAGGCTTCTCTTGAGATCCTTCATGTGTTCCATAATAGACAAACGGCGTGTTGGCATTTTTAGCGTAAATCGCAAATTTGTCTTCATCAAGTGTCCAGCTGCCGTCCTCCTGCTTTGTCGGCAGGAATACTTCTTTGATCCGTCCTTCAAGCTTAGGAGAGACCTTGTTTCCTAGTTTTTTCAGCTGTTCGGTGAAAATCTCATAATCAACGTAGCCAAGGTCTTCACCATGGGAGGCTTCTGTAAAGACAGAATATCCGTCTCCTCCGGCACCGACAAAATTATTTGTTGCCACGCGGTAGGTATCATCCGTATTTATAGCAACTTTGTCTCCGTTAGGCGATTCAATTTTCACTTCTAACACACGGTGTCCAGGTTCGTTGTTTAATGTAAAGGTATATTCGATTCCGGCCACCTGAGGGAAAGCGCCGCCGCCATTTTCCACATTGCTTAGGCCTTGTTCAAGGGCTTCTTTAATTTGTTTTCCGGTTAAATCGGCCACGTAAAGCGTATTGCCGAACGGCATCACGTTGAGCACCTCGCCGAGTGTGATATCACCTTTGTCAATGCCTGCTCTGATGCCGCCGCCATTTGTTATCGCTATTCTGGCGCCGGCTGCTTCTTTCGCTTTTGCCAGCATACCGTCCGCGATGAAGTTTCCGAGATTCGTTTCTTTCGTGCGCACATGCTCACGCTGGCCGTCAAGCGCCACATCCGTGTAGCCGACTTTTTCAATTTTCACGTCCTCTAATTCGCTTTTGAACTGATCGAGCTCTTGTTTTGCTTCTGGGTTTTCTTCTGTATGTTCATCAATCGGCATCACGCTCAGATTTGATTTGTCTGTTTGCACAACGCCGTTTTCATCAAATGCGACATCAACGCGCCCTAAGTATTGGCCGTATTCTTTTGCCTGCGCCACGATCGTCGGTTCTTCGTTGTTCACGATCTCCATTTTGTCAACGAGGGTGTGAGTGTGTCCGCCGATGATCAAGTCAATGCCTTTTACTTTTTTGGCTAGCTCAAGATCCCGGTTATGCCCGATGTGGGTTAAAGCAATAATTTTATTTACCTTTTCTTCTTTCTGAATCGCTTTGACGGTGTTTTGTGCTGTTTCAAAGGCATCATTGAATACGATGCTTTTGCCCGGGCTTGATGTGGTGGCTGTATCTTCCGTTGTCAGGCCGAATACGGCGACTTTCTCCCCGTCAACGTCTAACAGAATGTAAGGGTGGATGCCGGCCGCTTTCTTTTCACCTGCCGTAAAGGTTTGCGGCTTTTTGACAAATGATTTCAGCTTGGGCTCATTTGACATATCTACGTTTGCGCTGACAATCGGAAATTCCGGCGCTTCAAAGTGATAGCGGTTCGCTGGATCAACGGTTGCGCTGTTTCCGCTTAGAAAATCAGAAAGCACTGTCGGGCCTTTATCAAATTCATGGTTCCCGAAGGTCATGGCGTCATAGCCCATCATGTTCATCATTTTCAGATCGGCCAAACCGTTCCATTTTGTAAAATACAGATCGCCGGAAAACACATCTCCCGCATCAAGGAGAATGTTGTGATTTGTTTCGCTGCGTACTTCGTTGATTTTCGTCATTCGTCTCGCTGCATCATCGAGATGGGCGTGCGTATCATTGGTGTGCATGACGGTCAGATCCCACAGTCCGTCTTTAGGAGGATCTGGATTTGAATCATCATCGAATTGCAGCTTATACACACCATAGCCTTCATTCGCAGACTTGCCTACATAAGCGACATCGTCTGCTTTATCGGCAAATGGCTTCGCCAAAAGCGAGGATTCAAACGTCAGATTCGTGCCGGAAACAGGCGCGATTGACCAGTTGTTGTCTGCCTTTGGATTGACTGTTTTATGTTCAATAATGTAATCCATCAGCACCTGCCTATTTTCAACTGCAGAGCCGTGGACAATTTTATCGCTCGTCAGATGAGGGAACCCGCCGCCTCCGGACGCCCGATAGTTATTGGTGACCACGAGAAATTCCTGGCTTGGGCTGATCGGCTTGCCTTCATAGGAAAGATTGATGATCCGGGATGAATCCGCATTGATCACTTTTCCGTTCTCATTGTATTTAGCCGGTTTTGTCACATCGACCTGATATGTGACACCGTCAATCACGTCAAAATTATAGGAGCGGAAATTATCGTTCAGCAAGGCCTGATCGCCGCCTTTAGCTAAATCAATTTGGTTGAATTGGCCTGCTGACATCTCCAGCCAGTCCTTGACTTCGCTGCCTGTCAGCTTGACGATTTGAACAGTATTATCGTAAAGGTACAAGTCACCGACATTTTTAATCGCAAGATCTCCGGCTGGAATGTTTGTATAGTAATTGGCTCCGTTTCTGCCGCCTGCTTTAAACGGCGCTCCAGCGGATAAAATCGGCAGGTTCTTGTACTCGGTATCCTTCATTTCTTTTTCGGCGTACCATTTCTGCGCGTCAGTCACGATCTGAATGGAAGGATCATCTTTGACCTGTGCAAAGAAGCTGTTAATATCTGCTTCGGTTTTGCCGACTGGCTTTCGAACATACTCCAGTGTGTTTTGGTGTGTTTGCTGAATGGTGTTTGTAACGGTTTCGTTTCTTGATGTGACGTTGCCGGCAATGGATTCAATACTTCCTTTGGAATCTGCTACCTTCCATGAGCCGTCCGCCTTTTCAAGCTTGAGGTCAATCACGCCTAAATATTTGCCCCAGCTGCTTGGCATGACGACAGGAATGCCGTTAATTGTTCCCTTTTCCACATCGAACTGAGCAACACCCGCATACTCGGCGGAAGGAAAGAGTCCGTGCTGATGGCCCGAGATAATCGCGTCAATGCCTTTCGTTTTGGTGGCAAGGTCAAACACGGCGTTTTCTGCACCTGTTGATTGTGACTGCTTTTCAATGCCGGTGTGGGCGAGGGCAATAATGACATCTGCGCCTTCCGCCTTCATTTTCGGGATCGTTTCATTGGCGGATTCTACGATATCCTGCACCTGCACCTGCCCCTCGAGATTCTTTTTGTCCCATGTCATGATTTGCGGCGGGACAAAGCCTATGTAGCCCACTTTTACTTTTTGCTCATTACCGTTTTCATCAATGAAGGTTTTTTCATTAATCACATACGGCGTATAACGGTTTTCACCGCTAGTTGTTTTGACGTTGGCATTTACAATCGGGAAATCGGCTCCTTTGATTGTGCCGTCGAGAAAGTCGAGCCCGTAGTTGAATTCATGATTGCCAAGCGTTCCGGCGTCGTATTTCAGCGCATTCATGACGCTGATAATCGGGTGGGTTTTCGCGCCGGAGATAATATCGTCTTTTTGATATTTCACCGCGTATTCACCCAGCGGATTCCCTTGAATCAAGTCGCCGTTATCCACAAGAAGGGTGTTAGGGTTTTGCTCGCGGTGCTTTTGGATCAATTGCGCTGTTCTCGCCAGACCGAAATCCGCCGTTTCTTTGTCGCTGTAGTAATCGTAATCCATCATGTTGGCATGAATATCAGTCGTAGCCAAAATACTCAGATGCACCTGAGGAGCCGCGCTTTCTTCTGCATGAATGGGTGGTGTTGGGAGGATTAGGCTAAGTATCATAATTGGGGGCAAAAGAATACGGAGAATGTTTTCGACGTGTGTTCGTCTTTTCTGTATTCTCACCAGTTCTCCACCTTTCAACGAAATTTGTGTTACAGCTCCTATTGTAAGAATATTTTGTAACTATTTGTAGGTGTTTCTTTATGATTATTGTAAAAGGGAGAAAAATGAGTATTATGTAGCGGTATCCAACGACAAATACTGGGTATTTATGCTTATCGTTTGTCACAATCGCGGAATGTTTATTTTAGTGTGGCTGGGGTAGAGTGTTTTATGTAGACATATAAAGCGGGAGGTTATGAATCATGGGAAAAAAAATTGCAGTGGTTTTAACAGATTATTTTGAGGACAGCGAGTACACTGAGCCTGCGAAAGCTTTTAAAGAAGCGGGACATGAACTGACTGTTATCGAAAATGAAAAAGGAAAAACAGTAAAAGGCAAGCAGGGAAAAGCGGAAGTGACGGTTGACGCGTCCATTGACGACGTAAATCCTTCAGACTTTGATGCGCTTTTGATTCCTGGAGGATTTTCACCAGATCAGCTTCGCGCTGACGATCGTTTCGTCCAATTTACAAAAGCGTTTATGACTGACAAAAAGCCGGTATTCGCCATTTGCCACGGCCCGCAGCTTTTAATCAATGCGAAAGCGCTCGACGGCCGAAAAGCGACGGGCTATACGTCTATTCGTGTTGACATGGAAAACGCCGGTGCCGACGTTGTGGACAAGGAAGTGGTTGTTTGCCAGGATCAATTGGTCACTAGCCGCACACCGGACGATATACCGGCATTTAATCGCGAGTCATTGGCATTGCTTGAGAAATAAGAAAAAACGGACGCTCTTGGGCGTCCGTTTTTTTGTTGCTTAGGCTTGAGCACCTGTCAGTTTCTTGTACCTGTAATACAAGAAAGCAGCTGCAGCCGTTCCGATGACCGCAATGCCGAAGTCGAATATGAAAATATGAGCGATGCCCCCCGCTTTTGCGATAAGCCCTGTTGCAATCGGCAGCAGAATCGATGCAAGGCTTGAAGCGGTCGCTACAATTCCGGTAACGGTTCCTTTTCGCTTCCAGAAAAGCTCTGTCATTAACGTAATGGTAATTTGAAACACACCCGCAGTTGAAAAGCCTAAGAAAAAGGCAGTGATGTCCAGCACAACTGGGATATGAACGGTCAGCATGACTGCGAGCGTACATAAAGTAATAATAGGATATAAGAGCGTTATGAAGACAGGTTTGACCCATCTGTTCAGCAAAACGGCTAATAATAAAACAGATGCCAGAGATCCTATACTATAATAGCTCAGCAATTGTACAGATGCTGATTCAGCTAAACCGGCTGCCTTTTGCGCGTAGCTCGGGAGCCAGATTTGAGAAACCGTAAATAAAGCCGTGGATGTAAAACCGATGATAATCAGTGCGGTGCCTTCTTTCTGAAAAACGGGTTCAGACAAGAAAACGGGAGATTCCTGTTGTCCGCTATTAGTTGGTTTCTTATGTTTTTTAGGAAACGAAAGCGTTGATAAATAAATAATATTCAGGAGATAGACCGCTGCCGGCAGATAAAAAGCAAATCCGTAAAACATGCTGTGGTCTGCTAAAAATGTGATCAAAAGCGGCAAAAGTGCGGCCCCGACAGACATAAAGGCTTTGACCAAGACATTCGCCGAACCGGAAGCAGATGGAAAGAGCTCGGTTAGGGCCGGATATGTTCCGGCATCCATCGCTGAATTTGCTACTCCGGCTAATAAGGCGAACACAAACGCCAGCTCATAGCTCGGTGATAAAGGAATACCGACTAAAAAGACGGCCATAATTCCCGCAGAAGCGACAACAAGCGGCTTTCTGCCGATTTTATCTGATAGAACTCCGGAAATGCCGTATGTCAGCAGTTTGCCAAACCCGATAGCGGCAATGACATAACTGATGCCAGTCGGATCGGTATTCCATTGTTTTGTTAATGAAGACATATTGGATGCGAGAATGATGTTGACCATCCCCAGAAAGAAGTAGTTGATATACATTCCGGATGCTGTTTTGATAGATGTCGTTTGCATGCTTGTACTCCTTCAAATCTTATTCGAACACTTTGCTGTTTTGGTTTGGGGAAATGATAAAAAAGACTCGCCGAGTTTCCGGCCAGTCTCCATTATTTACGAAGCGAGGCTAATTCTTGAGCAATCGCCTGCATTTCACTTGGGCTGAATGATTCTTTTCTCATCACCATTCTGTGAAGGTACGTGAGGTCTTCAATCTTCTCATCACTGAAATCCTCCGCTTTGATTACGCCGACGTTCAGCATGTTCAGCTTTTGGGAAATCTCTTCAATCATTTGAGTTAATGTTTCTGTATTTGGGCTGGACAAAGGGTTCCATCCTTTCTATGCGCAATATAGGTATGTTTTATTCTAACAGAATTCCATCAGAAAAAAACCCTATTCTAAAAGCAGGCTGTTCATTCCAAAAAAGTGAAGACATCAGTTGAAAAGAAAATGAACATCCTACTAAGATATTCATGAAGGTTTCTTTTTAGAGAAATAGGGGCAAAGAATAGGGAGGTTGGACATCATGATAAGCGTGTTATTTGTTTGTTTAGGTAACATTTGCCGGTCTCCGATGGCGGAAGCGATTTTTCGGGACCTGGCAGCCAAAAAAGGATTAGAGGGGAAAATCAAGGCGGACTCAGCCGGTATTGGCGGCTGGCACATCGGCAACCCCCCGCATGAGGGAACGCAGGAGATATTGCGCAGAGAAGGAATCAGCTTTGATGGCATGCTGGCGCGTCAAGTCAGCGAACAGGATCTGGACGATTTTGATTACATCATTGCAATGGATGCAGAAAATATCGGAAGTCTCAGAAGCATGGCGGGATTTAAAAACACCTCACATATCAAAAGGCTTTTGGACTATGTTGAAGATTCAGATCTGGCTGACGTACCCGATCCTTACTACACAGGGAATTTTGAAGAAGTCTGCCAATTAATCAAATCGGGCTGTGAGCATCTGCTTGCGTCTATTCAAAAAGAAAAACAATTGTGAGTGAAAGGAGAATTTGCATGAACAACGAACGTTTAATGCTGAAAGGGATATTTCTCGGAGCTGCGGCAGGCGCGGCGTTATCACTGCTCCATAAGCCGACAAGACAGGCGTGCGGCATGAGATGGCTGACATGCAAGCATAAACTTTCACTGTACAAAAGCAATCCGGAGCTGTTAAAAAACACTGTCATCACAAAAGTGGATGAGGCTAAAAAGCTCGCCCAATCGCTTTCAAAGGAAGTCGACTTTGTGAACCAGCAGGTGAAAGAGCTGAAGAAAACAACGCCGCAAGTGATGGAACTCGTGCAAGAAACGAAAGAGCATTTTTCAAAAAAATGATCAAACATGCGAGGTGAGACGACATGAGTTTTTTGAAAGAGCTTTTCAGCAGATACACCCTTCATGAAGGACAAAGTAAATCAGCGGAGCTGGCGTATTTTTTTCTATTGTCACTGTTTCCGTTTTTGATTTTTATGCTGACGCTCACCGCGTATCTTCCGCTTTCTACCGATGATGTTTTAGGAGTCATAGAACAATATGCTCCCGCCAGTGCGATGTCTCTCGTTGAATCCATTACCCATCAAACCTTAAATAATCGAAATGGCGGTTTGCTGTCATTCGGGATTATCGCCGCATTATGGTCTGCGTCTAATGGAATGAACGCGATCGTCCGGTCGCTAAACCACGCGTATGATGTGGAAGAAAACCGCTCTTTTATCATTGTTCGTCTAACCTCTATTTTTTTGACGATTGCCATGGTATTTACGATTTTAGTGGCTTTGCTTCTGCCGGTATTTGGCCGGGAGATTGGAAGGCTCGCTTCTGACTTTGTCGGCGCATCGGATCTGTTTTTATCCGTCTGGGCCGCCATTCGCTGGGGTGTCAGCCCGCTTGTGCTTTTGATTGTTTTTTCCGCGCTGTATGTGATTGCGCCGAACAAAAAGCTGTCTCTCCGGTTTGTCATGCCGGGTGCGGTCTTTGCGACCATCGGCTGGATCGTTGTCAGCACATTGTTTTCATTTTACGTCAGCACGTTTGCGAACTATAGCGCCACTTACGGGAGCATCGGGGGAATCATCGTTCTGATGATTTGGTTTTACTTGAGCGGCATTTTAATTATCCTAGGCGGAGAAATCAACGCTCTTTTACATAAACGTAAAAAGCTTCCTGATGAAAATCCCTACCATTAGCGCACCCTATAAACGAACTTCGGTTCAAAAAGAAGTCGGGGGGATATCGTGATGACCAAGCATACGAAAAAAGGCGGAAGCCATAACAAACAAAATTCGAAAAGCAAATCGAGCCATAAAACAAGCGGAAGCGCCAACGGACAAAACGGCTACCATTAGCATAAAAGCCTCCTGACATGATGTCGGGAGGCTTTTTGATTAAGAAGATGAAGAATAGGTTTCAGCCGGTGACCAGCTTTTCGGTTTGCCCAGCACAAGGGCCAGCCACACAGCGCTAAGCGTGAGAGTAATGAAGTAGAACAAGTTTGCGCTTTCAAATGTCTGCATATACCAGCCGCCGGCAACCGGGCCGAGGATGCTGCCGAGACTGAATGTAATGCCGCAAAGCAGGTTTCCCGCCGGCAGGAGGTGAGGCGGGAGAAGATCTGTCATATAGCTGATGCCAAGTGTAAAGGTTGATCCGACTGCCATTCCTGCAATAAAAAAGCAGCCGCCGATCACGTAAGGCGAAGGAAATACACCGGCGATGAAAAAGCAAAGAGCCCCAGTCAGCAAAATCACCAGCAGCACATTCCGCCTGCCGTATCTATCGCTGAGGATGCCGAGCGGAAACTGAAAGATAATGCTTCCAATCGCAAATGCGGGAAGGATGATCGCTACTGCGTCTACTGATATCCCCAAACGGAGCGCGTACACCGGAAAGCTTCCGTTCAGCGCCGTTTCCAGAAAGCCATAGCCAAATGTAGGCATAAAGGCAACCCACCCAAACAACATGGCCTGATAAAATCGCCTGAAACTATTGTCTGATTTGGTTTCATGAGGACTGGTTTCCGGGTATGCATTTTGTAGAAAGAAAACAAAAAGCCATGCAAACAGACTGATGCAGCCGGACACGATAAAAGGAAGCGACGGACTCAGCTTGACAAGCGGCACCATGAACGGGCCTGCGGCAAAGCCAAGGCCAAAGGAAAGCCCATAAATAGACAGGTTTCTTCCGCGATTTTGTTTTGATGACATGGAGGTCACCCACGTTTGCGTAGAGAAGTGAAGCATGTGGTCGCCGATTCCAATGAACAGGCGAAGCAGGAACCAGACCCAAACTGACTGAAGCCAAATAAATCCGAATAAGCTTAAAATGACAATGCTTCCGCCCATGACGATCAGCGGCTTGAACCCGAGCTTTCTGAGCGGCGCTTCCATAAACGGCGAAGCCAAAAGCACACCGATATACAGCCCGGTCGCGTGCAGGCCGTTGATAGCAGCGGATTCTCCATTTGTTTCAAAAATGATTGAAATGACAGGCAGCAGCATGCCTTGTGAAAACCCGGAAATGGATACGAGCAAGACAAGGATAAAGAAATGAAATCGTGACATCGTGTCAGTTCTCCTTATGTGGAATCTATGTTGATCGTACAACGTTTTCCAAAAGCAGGCAACCTGAAAAAAGCCTATATCACGCTATACATTTGCCCTCGTGTAATCATGAAGGTTTTTGTGAAGAATAAAAATAAAACAAGTCATAAAAAAGGAGCTATTTCACCATGAATCGTATCTTTTTTATTTTAGTGGCGGCCGGTGTTCCGCTTTCTGTGATTGGCAGTTTGATGCATTGGCCTTCCGCGGTTCTTTTTGCCGTTTATTGCGTGACGATTATCGCGCTTGCAAGCTATATGGGGAGGGCGACAGAATCACTTTCCATCATTGCAGGACCGCGTATCGGCGGTTTGTTGAATGCCACCTTCGGGAATGCGGTGGAGCTGATTATTTCCCTTTTTGCATTAAAGGAAGGCCTGACAGGAATCGTGCTTGCCTCTTTAACCGGTTCAGTGCTGGGGAACCTGCTGCTGGTAGCGGGCCTATCGTTTTTTGTCGGCGGTTTAAAATATAAGCGGCAGGAATTTAATATCCATGATGCCCGCCATAATTCCGGGCTTCTGATTTTTGCCATCATTGTCGCCTTTGTGATTCCGGAGGTATTCTCTGTTGGTATGGGAAACGCCAGCAAGCTCAATTTAAGCATCGGCATCAGCATCATTATGATTCTGTTATATGTGGCGGCGCTGTACTTTAAACTTGTCACGCATCGGGGCGTTTATCAGCCGAATAATGCCGCTCAGACTGAAGAAGAGGAAGAGCCGGAATGGTCAGGGAAGGTTGCGACGATTGTCTTGTTTGCGGCAACGATTGTGGTTGCATACATATCCGAAAACCTGGTCCATACCTTTCACTCGGTGGCTGAACAGTTCGGCTGGAGCGAGCTGTTTATCGGGGTCATCATCGTGGCGATTGTAGGAAATGCGGCGGAGCACGCGTCAGCGATTATTATGGCCTTCAAAAATAAAATGGACATTGCGGTTGAAATTGCAGTCGGCTCTACGCTGCAGATCGCTATGTTTGTCGCACCGGTTCTCGTCATCTGTTCTATCTTTTTTCCGACAAGCATGCCGCTTGTATTTACATTGCCTGAGCTCGTCGCGATGGTATCAGCGGTTCTCTTGATGATCGCGATTTCGAATGACGGGGATTCCAACTGGTTTGAAGGGGCGACACTGCTTGCTGCATATGTCATTATGGCGATCGGCTTTTTCCTTCTTTAACCTGAAAAAATGATGGATAACAACAAAGCGGGATGAAAAGACTAAAGGAAAATGCCATAGAAAGAGTGATATGATGAAAAAGCTATTTCATTCCACACTTATCGTGTTGTTATTCTTTAGTTTTTTCGGCGTTCAGCCCATCCACGCGAAAAAGCAGTTTAAGGTTCCTAATTCTGTCGCAAGCATTTCAAAGGAAAACACGTATCCGAATGCTTCACAGGATCAGCCAATGCTTCAGCCGAGCAAGCTGGCAAAGGAATTGCTCGATCATTCTGAGGTGAAGATTGAAAATCCGCATCTCATCAAAATGCTGAATGAATCCAACATATCCGGCACACCGCTTGCAGTAGGGTACCGGGCGACAATATTTCTCGGGAAATGGGCGCTCGGCTATGAATCAAATGAAACAGTCGCAAACTGGGAATATAAAAAAATCAATACAAACCGTGCGGATAACCGCGGCGGGAAAGAAACGGCTGAAATGCATTATGCCCAGGAACAGCAGTACAGAGTGAAGGGCGGCCTGACAGCTAAAGTTCCAAATGCTGAAGATGTCAAAAGCATGATGATGCAAAAAGCAATGAAGAAAACGAACCTTCCGCTTGCATTTGAGACGGTCATTGGGGCTGGCACAAAACGGGATCAGATTTATAAAGTCGCTCCTAAAAAAATCGGTTATTTACATGCATATGCACCGGCTGTGAATGAAAAAGGAAAAGTGACTTACGGAGAAGTGTACTTAGTGCTGAAAGGAAATAAACGAAAACTCGTCGTGAAAAATGTCACGTCACAGGGCATCGGTGCGTGGATTCCGGTTCAAGATCATGTCACATTTGGCTTTCAGCTTTCCTCACTGCCAAGATAAATAAAAAACTGATTCCAACTCGGAATCAGTTTTTTGTTTATTGGGTTCTCTCGATTCTGACCGCTTCCTCAAGCATTTGCACATTGTTTTGGTAGAGCTGGCGAACGAGAACCCGTCTGACTGCAAGGCTGGCACTGAAATAATCATCATCTTTCACCATGCCTTTAACCGTAAATTCGACGCCGCGATTGATTTTATTCAATGCGGTGATGCCGTGGATTTGAAACGGTTCTGTCGGATTGCCGAATTCATCCCGCTTCAATGAATCACGAAGCTCTTCATTCAGCATGTCACATGCCTCTTCCAACACGCTGTACACGCGGTCCGGATCTTCTTTAAAGCTGATAAGAAAGGATTCGGTAATCCGCATAAAATCAATATTATAGTTCTCTATTTGTCTGACCTCGCCGTTGCTGATGGTGAGTAGCTTCCCGCTCCATTCCCGGATTTGCAGCGAGCGGAGGCCGATTTCCTCCACTGTCCCGTTGAACAAGTTGTTGACGGTGACATAATCGCCTTTGTGCAGCTGGCGTTCATATATTAAGAACACACCAGCCAGCACATCTTTAATCAGCGATTGGGCGCCAAAACCGATCACGATACCTGCTACGCCCGCCCCGGCCAATATCTTGCCGAAATCATGCACAAATAAAGAAATAACGTAAAAGATAAAACCAATTGTCGCCGTATACTGTGTGACAGAACGGACAAGGCTTTCAATCGTTTTTTCCTTTTTTTCTTCAATAAAATCCGTCCGTTTAAAAAATAGCTGTACCAGCCGGTTGATGATAAAGACACCGATCCAAAGGATAACGGCAACGAGGAGAATATCGATGATTTTATTTTGAAAAATCTCCGTAAGTGTTTCTTTCATCCGCATCTAACTCCTGGCTTGACGTTTTGTGAAGTCTGTATCCTGATAATAACTGTTTTTGACTAGAACATTCGGTCCGAGGCACCGGACATTCGGGCAGTGGCAACTTAGTTCTTTCGCAAGCTTGGTCTCTCTCCACTTTTCATAGGCGGAAGGGAGGCTGTCCGTCTGAATGTTGCCAAGCGGCGGGGTATCACCGAAATCGGTCACGATAATGTTTCCGTCGAAAATGTTCACATTCAGGCGGGATCGGCCGTCAGGGTCATTTCGCACTGTGACGTTTTTCGCCGCGCGAAGCCGGCGAAGCAGCTTTTGGTCGTCTTCGTCCGGACTGCAGGCATAAAACGGCAGCGTTCCGAACAGCATCCACGTATTTTCATCACGAATATCCAGCAAGCGGTGAATGGCCTGTCTCATCTCTTTCAGGCTGAGGGATTCAAGAGCGCTTGCGAAATCGCTTGGATACATTGGGTGGACCTCGTGACGCTGACATTTCATATCTTCTGTGATTTGGCGGTGAATATGCTCAATATGCGGAAGAGTTCGTTTGTTCAGCATCGTTTCCGCAGATACCATTACTCCGGCATCCACGAGCGTGCGGCTGTTTTCGATCATTTTTTCAAAATAGCGCGCGCGCTGTTCGAAGGTCGGTTTTCTGTCCATCATGGCAAAGCCGATTTCAGCAAAATCTTCAACTGTACCCCAGTTATGAGAAATATGTAGCACATCGAGATACGGAATGATCCATTCGTACCGCTCGATGTCGAGGGTCAGATTTGAATTAATTTGTGTCCGCACACCCCGTTCATGGGCATATTTCAATAAAGGAACAACATATTCTTTTACTGATTTCAACGAAAGCATCGGCTCTCCGCCTGTGATGCTGATGGATCTGAGGCGCGGGATTTCCTCCAGCCGTTTTAACAGAAGATCTATTGGCAGAGCATTCGGGTCTTTAGGCTGCAATGTATAGCCTACAGCACAATGCTCGCATCTCATATTGCACAGTGTCGTCGTTGTGAATTCAACGTTTGTCAGCTGCATGTCTCCGTATTGGTCAACATCCATATAGGCTTCCCAAGGGTCAAACTCGGGCGTAATCGGACGCAGCTTCGTGTTTTGTGTCATGACTATCTAACTCCTTTATAAATGGGCATACTAACGCTGCCAACAGTTAATTTTAGACCTGATTTGCCAAGATCGCAAGTAGCGCGGCGATTGAAAAACGGCAAAAAATGAGCTACCATAATAAAAAATGAATGGAGGAACAGAATGGGGAACGCCGTAAACAATAAAGATCAGCAGATTGATTATTTAAAGAACAGACTTGACATGTTTATGAACGTCATCGATTCATTAGACCCTGAAGCAACCGACGTTGAAGATATAGACAGGCTCATCAGCATGCTTGATGACCTGGAAGCCAAATACGAACGTTTTAAAAAAGATTGGGAATAAAACCGCGCGCCCGCCGCGGTTTTTTTATTGGCATAAAGCAACAGTATAAAACAAAGCCCCTATCTGTAAAATAAGAAAAAATGCAGAAGGAGCGCTGGCCATGAAGTGGATGTGTTCAATATGCTGCGCCGCCGTATTGCTTGCCGGAGGTGCAGCACAGGCGGAAGCGGTGCCGAATGAGCCGATTAATTGGGGCTTTAAACGAAGTGTCAATCATCAGCCGCCAGATGCCGGGAAGCAGCTGAACAGTTTAATTGAAAAATATGACGCGTTTTATTTAGGGAATACAAAGGAAAAAACGATTTACTTAACGTTTGATAACGGATATGAAAATGGCTATACGCCAAAAGTGCTTGATGTCTTAAAAAAACATCGCGTAACAGGAACGTTTTTTGTCACCGGGCATTTCGTAAAGGACCAGCCTCAGCTGATCAAACGAATGTCAGATGAGGGCCATATTATCGGCAACCATTCCTTTCACCATCCGGATTTAACGACAAAAACAGCTGATCAGATTCAGGATGAACTAGATTCAGTCAACGAAGAGGTTTATAAAATTACGGGAAAGCAGGACAATCTGTACTTGCGTCCGCCGCGTGGCGTGTTCAGTGAGTACGTACTGAAAGAAACGAAACGCCTCGGCTATCAAACCGTTTTCTGGTCGGTCGCTTTTGTTGATTGGAAAATCAACAACCAAAAGGGGAAGAAATATGCCTACGATCATATGATTAAGCAGGCGCACCCGGGAGCCATTTACCTGCTGCACACCGTATCAAGGGACAATGCTGAAGCACTGGATGACGCGATTACAGATCTGAAAAAACAGGGCTACACTTTTAAAAGCATTGATGATCTGATGTTTGAGAAAGAAATGAAGATGCCGTCCTTGTAATGAGAAGAGCCTCTCCTGAAATGGAGAGGCTTTTCTTTATTTTATACATTTAATCAGTGCGGCCCAGTCCAGATCTCCGAAGCCCTGTTCAATCCCGCTTTCAAAATGGCTCTTGGCCAGCTCGGCAAGAGGAAGATTTGCAGAAACCCGTTTTGCGGCGGCGAGTGCCAGGTTGGTATCCTTCAGCCCTAAAGACATTTTGAAGCCGGCCGGCTCAAATTTCTGCTCGGCCATAATGGTTCCGTAATTTTGATAGACTGGAGAACCAAAGAGCGCGCTGGCGATTTCTAAAAATTGTTTTTGTTCTAAGCCGTATTTCTCCATCATTAAGAAGGATTCAGATAACGCCTCCAGCATGGACACGAGCAAGAAATTGATGCTGATTTTGGCTGCATTTGCCGTCTTGCTTTCTTCGCCGACGTCAAATACCTGCTGGCTGAGGCTGTCGAGCAGAGGCTTGGCAGCTTGCTTTGCTTCCGCCGGTCCGGCTGTTATGATACGGAGCGCGGCTTTGGCTGCGGCATCCGGTCTGCCAAGGACAGGAGCGGCGAGAAAAAATTGTCCTTTCTCTGCATGAGCCGCTGCGAGCTTTTCTGAGAACTCAACACTGATTGTGCTCATCGAGATGTGAATGCCGTTCTCTGCTAATCCTTCAAGCAGCCCGTCTTCTCCGAATGTCACGGTGCTGACAGAATCATCATCTGCAAGCATTGTGATGACAATATCAGCGGATTTTGCCGCCAGCCGCGGCGTATCAGCTGCCTGTGCGCCTTCTGTGACAAGGTCTTCTGTCTTTTGTTTCGTCCGGTTATAGACAGTCAATTCGTAGCCTGCTTGAAGAACATTTCGGGCAATGGGCTGTCCCATATTGCCGAGTCCGATGACAGCAATTTTCAATCTAATCACTCCCTGAATATTTTTTCCATTATAAACAATATGAACAGAATATGCATAGCGATCGGCTTACAACAAAAAAGAACAGCTTCCCGCTGCCCTCATTTAAAAATATTGAACCATCCTTTATGTACAAACCAAATCAGCATTCCAATCACAAGCGCGGCCATCAGGCCAAGTACAGCGAAATATCCGTATTTCCAATGCAGTTCCGGCATAAAGTCGAAGTTCATACCGTATACACCGGCAATAAAGGTGAGCGGGATGAAAATGGTTGATACGATCGTCAGTGTCATCATAATCGCATTCATCCGGTTTGAGTTTAGCGTCACGTAGCTGTCACGCAAGTCGGACGTCATGTCACGGTTGGATTCCACAATTTCAGACAACTTTAACAAATGATCATATATGTCGCTGAAATAGGCTTTCGTTTCCCGCTGCTCTTTCACATGGTCAAGGCTTAAAATCCGGTAGAGCAAATCACGCATCGGGATAATCGTCCGTCTCAAATGCAATAGGTCTGTTCTGAGATCAAACACCTCATTCATCAGCGTTCCATACGTTTTGTGGGGACGGCTTTCTTCAATTTCATTCAGCCGGTCTTCGATTTTATACACGAGAGGAAAATATTCATCAACAAGCTGATCCATGATCATATAAGAAATATGCCCGGGCCCTTTTTTCAATATGTCCGGTGAAGCATACAAACGCTCCCGGACTTTAGCGATACCGGGCGTTTCGTGTAAATGAAAGGTGACGACAAATTTTTCGCCTTGAAAGATATCGACTTCCTCCGTCTCAAGTGTTTCCTTATTCAGCGCATGAATCACGTAAAAACGATAGCCGTCATAATGGTCAAGCTTCGGCCGCTGCATATGCTGGAAGCAATCCTCAATGGCAAGCGGGTGAAAATGAAAAAAATCTCTCAATAACGCCGTTTCCGTATCCTCCGGGCCGTAAAAATCAACCCAGTACCATGCAATATCAGGCTGTTCCACTCGTTCGATCGGTATATTTTTCAGCAGCTGATGCTCTGTTGTGATTGCGGTAATGTTGATCATAAACAACCCTCCACCTGCCATTATATCATGCGGTCTTTATGAGAAAAGTATACGGTACTCTCTGCCTAATTCAAGCGGCATGTTATACTGAACAAAAACGGAAAAAGGGTGGATCTCATGTGGAAGGAAAAAGTATCTGTCACGCCTCCGTATCATTTTGACCGCGTGCTGGACAGGCTGTCTTTAGACCCCCTCAATGCTGTTGATCGAGAGGCGAGGGAAGTCCGTGTGCCAATCAGAAATCAAGCGGGGGACGTATGTATTGTAAAGGTACAGGCGTTAGGCCATGCGGGTGAGCCTGAGTTCCTCGTCAGCGGGGAAACGGATCAGGGAGAAATGATGAAGGAAATCAAGCGGATTTTTCAATGGGAAAATCATTTGCAGCACGTTCTGGATCATTTTTCAAAAACGAGCCTGTCCGCCATTTTTGAAGAGCATGCCGGGACGCCGCTTGTTCTGGACTACAGCGTGTACAACTGCATGATGAAATGCATTATCCACCAGCAGCTCAATCTTTCCTTCGCTTACACGCTAACAGAACGGTTTGTTCATGCGTTTGGCGAGCAGAAGGATGGCGTGTGGTGCTATCCAAAGCCGGAAACGATTGCAGAACTCGATTATCAGGATCTGCGTGATCTGCAATTCAGCATGAGAAAAGCGGAATACACCATTGATACATCAAGGATGATCGCAGAAGGCACACTCAGCTTGTCAGAGCTGCCACATATGGCGGATGAAGACATTATGAAGAAACTGATCAAAATCAGGGGTATCGGCCCGTGGACCGTGCAAAATATCCTCATGTTCGGACTTGGCCGTCCCAATTTATTCCCGCTTGCCGATATCGGCCTCCAGAATGCCATCAAACGCCATTTTCAACTGGACGATAAGCCGGCAAAGGATGTCATGCTGGCGATGAGCAAGGAGTGGGAGCCTTATTTAAGCTATGCGTCTTTGTATTTGTGGAGAAGTATAGAATAATTCGTCTGACAATGAAGGAAATCCTGCAAACGTGTTATACTAGAAAGATGTGAAAAAACCATTTCACTTTCTGCCAGCTGCAGAAAGCTTCATATAGAAACGGAGAGAACAACGTGAACCAACAAAAGAAACAGGCGCCCGTCGAACTGAAGGTCGGACAAACTTTTCCGCTGACGATTAAGCGTCTCGGCATTAACGGAGAAGGTGTCGGCTATTTTAAGAAAAAAGTCGTCTTCGTGCCCGGCGCGCTTCCTGGCGAAGAAGTTGTTGTGCAGGCCACAAAGGTCCAGCCGAAGTTTTCGGAGGGCCGCATTAAGAAAATCCGCAAGGCATCTGAGCACCGGGTGGCACCGCCTTGCCCTGTTTATGAACAATGCGGCGGCTGTCAGCTTCAGCACCTTGCATACAGCCAGCAGCTTCGGGAAAAACGCGATATCGTCATTCAGTCTCTTGAACGCCATACGAAGTTTAAAGTTGAAAACATGGAAATCAAAGAAACGATCGGCATGGACAACCCGTGGAATTACCGCAATAAAAGCCAATTCCAGATCGGGCGCTCGCAAAGCGGCAGCATCATCGCCGGCTTATACGGCCTTGATTCTCATGACATCGTTCCGATTAAAGACTGTATCGTTCAGCATCCGGCAACGAACAAAACAACAGGCATCGTCCGCCGCATTTTAGAGGACTTCAATGTGTCTGTTTATAATGAAAGAAAACGAAAAGGCGACGTTCGCACGATCGTGACGAGAGTCGGCTTTGAAACAGGCGAAGTGCAGGTCGTGCTTGTAACCGCAAAAGAAACGCTTCCGCACAAGGAAGAAATCGTCAAAGCGATTCAAAAGCGATTGCCAGAGGTCAAATCCATTATTCAGAATGTAAACGGGGCGAAAACTTCAGTGATTTTTGGCGAGAAAACAAAACAGCTCGCCGGAAAAACAGTAATTCAAGAAGTGCTGGGCGACGTATCTTTTGAATTGAGCGCCCGCGCTTTCTTCCAGCTCAATCCGGAACAGACCGTCAAGCTGTATGATGAAGTGAAAAAAGCGGCGCAGCTGACCGGAAAAGAAAAAGTCGTTGATGCGTATTGCGGCGTCGGCACTATCGGCATGTGGGTGGCGGACGGAGCAAAGGAAGTCCGCGGCATGGACGTCATCAAGGAATCAATTGACGATGCTAAGAAAAACGCCAAAAAACACGGCATGGCAAATGCCACATACGTAACAGGAACAGCCGAGCACTGGCTCCCGAAATGGACGAAAGAAGGCTTCCGCCCGGACGTCGTCATTGTAGACCCGCCAAGAACGGGCTGTGACAGCACGTTCTTGGACACGATCAAAAAAGTCAAACCGAAACGCTTTGTCTACGTTTCCTGCAATCCATCCACGCTTGCGAAGGATTTGCAGACGCTTTCGAAGGACTATCGCGTGGACTATATTCAGCCTGTCGATATGTTTCCGCAGACGGCGCATGTTGAAGCAGTGGCGAGACTTGTATTGAAATCGTCTAACTAAAATAAACAATACCTAATAAGACCTGGATTTCGGTAAAATAAACAATTCCGATTTCCGGGTCTTTTTCGTGCGCAGCCCTTGTCCTAACTGTCTTTCCCCAATTTTATCTTCCTTCTCATTCTCGGAGATCTTTATTTTAACTGGCGAAAAGAATTGAAAAAACGTGTTGAAAAGCGGGTGAAAAACAGCGTTATTTAACCGGAAAAATTTCCTTCCAGTATGATTAAAATACATGAGTAAAATGATGTAAAATCATAGATAAATTTTTCATAATTTGTAAAATTATATATTGACTTGCAGTTATTACGTGTGAAATATTGATTATAGGAATATAAGGAAAGGTATGGCGTATATCATTTCAAGAGTCATTCGATGTAAAAAGTTGAAACATTGTAATAAACGAAAGAGGTGAAAATGATGGCCAACCCCATTTTAAAATGAATAACGTATGAGCACTAAAATAATAGTGCCGAGACGATAAAAACTATTACAGTAATACCTACAATGGTTATATCCTTGCGACAATCATGCTTCATAATATAATGATTTTAGATTGACACTTGGCTAAAAAGTATTGCAGAGAAGGAAATGGATAATTAAATGGATAAAGTATATAAAAGAAGTTGGTTTCAAACATTTTTGGCATTTTTAGTATCTCAGCTTTATTTTAATTTTGTAGAATTAACGGGATGGGGTCCTAAGTATAGAGAAATGAATGGATTCCCAGCAAACATAGTTGAACTAGATTTCTTTCAAACATATCTTTCATTCTATGATAATCCATGGTTTAATATTATTACTGTTTTCTTGGGAGTTTTCACTATTATACAAATAATTACAGGGATAACAAAGGATATTCGAAATTAAAGCAATAACTTCTGATGCCTTATTTAATGATGAAAGAAAATGAACACTTTCTTAATTATCTTATGAGTGAAGACTGCGACATTTAGTCAGCAGTCTATTTTATTGGTTCTGGATCAGGATTACCGAATTATAACCCTATACAAATATATAGTAGGTTGCCACTTGCTGCGTTGGTTATTTTCTAAATCATGAGCAAATCCCAAATGATTCAGATTGAAGTTCTTGAATTCTTTTAAATAAGGATTTATTTTCTCTTCTCATCCTCTTTACTCCATGTGATTCACAAGTGGTAGCAGCTTAAGTAGAGTTTTTTTTATTCTCTTGAGTACTCAGTTATACCACCCCCAACTCAATTTGCTTTATCTCTATTAGTTTTTCCGCAAATATGATATAGAGATACGGATATGGTGTAGTGTTAAATATCTTATCTTCAATAACAGGGCAATTATTTTGCGTTGGTAATATGGAGAACTCATATGATATTCTATTTAGGTTGGAATCCTTTTTATCCAAAAGTTCAAAAGTAAGGCCACTAAGAAAGACGAAGGTCAGCGCGAGTTAACCACAATATAAAAAATAGGGTAGATAATTATCCCACGTGAAATGTTCAAAATTTACTATAGATTGATAAGAAATGCTTTCGCATGCGATAAGTGTAAAAAGAAGCATGGTCAGTTTTTTAATATTGAGATACAGGTCTAGCTGTATCCTCTAATGAAAGGATTTGATTTTTGTTATGACAGAAAATTTCTGGCGTGAATTGCCACGGCCATTTTTTGTACTGGCACCAATGGAAGATGTGACAGATGTTGTTTTCCGGCATGTAGTAAGTGAAGCAGGCAGACCGGATGTGTTTTTTACAGAGTTCACAAACTCAGAGAGCTATTGCCACCCGGATGGGAAGGATAGCGTGCGCGGCCGTTTGACTTTTACAGAGGATGAACAGCCAATTGTGGCCCATATATGGGGAGATAAGCCTGAAAACTTCCGTAAAATGAGTATTGGCATGGCAGAGTTAGGATTTAAAGGACTAGATATCAATATGGGCTGTCCTGTGCCTAATGTGACACAGAACGGTAAGGGAAGCGGTCTTATCCGCCGGCCGGAAGTTGCAGCAGAGTTAATACAAGCAGCAAAAGCAGGGGGATTGCCCGTAAGCGTAAAAACAAGACTTGGTTTCACGGATGTAGACGAATGGCGCGAGTGGCTGACACACATACTGAAACAGGATATTGCCAATCTTTCTATTCATCTGCGCACAAGAGCAGAAATGAGCAAAGTAGATGCGCATTGGGAACTCATCCCGGAGATTAAGAAACTTCGTGACGAGGTGGCACCAGATACATTGTTAACAATAAACGGGGATATCCCTGACCGCCAAACTGGCTTGAAACTTGCTGAACAATACGGTGTTGATGGAATTATGATTGGGCGTGGTATTTTTACAAATCCATTTGCCTTTGAAAAGGAGCCGAAAGAGCATAGCAGCAAGGAATTGCTTGATCTCTTAAGGCTGCATCTGGATCTCCATGATGAATATTCAAAAGAAGAAGCCCGTCCATACAAGCCTCTTCCTCGCTTTTTCAAGATTTATCTCCGCGGATTCCGAGGGGCAAGTGAATTAAGAAATCAATGCATGAACACAAAGTCAACAGATGAAGTGCGTGCATTGCTCGACGACTTTGAGAGAAAGTATCTTGATGGGATAGAGTAACAGCAGTGCTTGATTCAAAAAAGGCTAACAAAATAAAGGGATTTTTACACAATTCTTGACTAAAATAAACCTGGATTTTCGGTAAATCCGGGTCTTTTTTGTACGCAGCTTTTACTCAGCCTGTCTTTTCTCTAATTTATTGTAAGAAAATAATGGTATATTTAGTGGAGATATCATATAAAGGGGGAGAGGAAAATGAAACGGCTATGCATCATCCCCTGCGGCAAGAAAAAAATCTGGGATGTCCAGCCTGATGCCGGGCCGGTAAGAGCAGAGGACGCTTATCTCAGCCCGTTTCATCAGGCGTGCGAGCGGTATGCAAAAACATTTTTCGATGAGTGGGTGATTTTGTCGGCGAAGCACGGGTTCCTCCGCCCTGATGATCTCGTTTCGGGAAATTACGATGTCACTTTTGGCACCGGTCATCCGGAAATCATGACAGCGGACGAGCTGCGCCGTCAATTTCACGAAAAAGGCTTTTCTGATATCGAAGAGCTAGTCATGCTTGGCGGAAAAAAATATCGAAGCGTTCTAAACGCCGTCATCGGAGAACACCAGCATATCAGCTGGCCGCTATCATCATACAAAGGCATAGGCTATATGCTCCAAGCGCTGAACCGGGCTGTTGAAGAAAAGCATGAACTGTAGCATGCACATATGAAGAAAAGAGTGTGAACATGTGTGCCAGCAGGTTATCAAAAACAGATGCCGAAAAGACGGCGGTATCGGCTATGTCAAATATTCAATTGATTTTCTTTCAAAAGCAGCTATTCAGTCAAACGATGCAGAGGAACTAGGAAGTTAAAAAGATTTCCAAGGAAATAAATACGTCGATCATTGTCAAAGGCCGGGTGATATCCGGTCTTTTTTTTGCAGGCTGTAAAACGAGACAAATGAATCAGTTTGAGACAAAACGAGACACACGTCTCAAACTGTCTCCAAAGTGAAGATGAGAAGACTGATTTTACGGGCTCAAAAGACTGGCACACTTCTTGCATTTATAATGGTGAACCCTAAATAGAAGGAGGCGCACAAAATGAAATTGTTAAAACGAGAAGGCTTGTCATTAACTGAGGAAAAAGCGCTGTGGATGTACCAAAAGATGCTGGAGATCAGGGGCTTTGAAGACAAAGTGCATGAACTGTTCGCCCAGGGAGTGCTTCCCGGATTCGTTCATTTATATGCCGGTGAGGAAGCCGTGGCTGTAGGGGTGTGCGCTCATTTACATGATGGCGACAGCATTACAAGCACCCACAGGGGACATGGACATTGTATCGCCAAAGGCTGTGACCTGGACGGCATGATGGCGGAAATTTTCGGGAAAGCGACCGGATTGTGCAAAGGCAAGGGCGGTTCTATGCACATTGCGGATCTTGATAAAGGCATGTTAGGCGCAAATGGAATCGTCGGGGGCGGCTTTACGCTCGCATGCGGATCAGCGCTCACGGCTAAATATAAACAGACTAAAAATGTAAGCGTTTGCTTTTTCGGGGACGGGGCAAATAACCAAGGCACCTTCCACGAAGGGCTGAATTTAGCGGCTGTATGGAACCTTCCTGTCGTATTTGTTGCCGAAAATAACGGCTATGGCGAAGCCACCCCATTTGAGTACGCATCAGCCTGTGATTCAATCGCCGATCGGGCGGCTGCTTATAACATGCCGGGGGTTACAGTTGACGGCAAAGATATTTTAGCAGTTTACCAGGCAGCCGAGGAAGCGATAGAAAGAGCAAGAAACGGCGGCGGCCCGTCTTTGATTGAATGTATGACCTACAGAAACTACGGCCATTTCGAAGGAGATGCCCAAACCTATAAAACGAAGGATGAAAGAGTTGAGCACCTTGAAGAAAAAGATGCCATTCAAGGTTTTAAAAACTACCTTTTAAAAGAAACAGATGCTAATAAGCTGTCAGACATTGAACAGCGTGTCAGCGAATCGATTGAAAAAGCCGTTTCGTTCAGCGAAGACAGCCCATATCCAAAAGATTCGGAGCTGCTGACAGATGTGTACGTGTCATATGAAAAAGGAGGAATGTAAGAGATGACGAGAGTCATAAGCATGTCAGACGCGATCAATGAAGCAATGAAGCTTGCGATGAGAAGAGACGAAAATGTGCTTTTGATCGGTGAGGATGTCGCCGGGGAGCGGCGGTCGATCATTTGCAGGATGATGAAGCATGGGGCGGTGTATTAGGGGTCACAAAGGGACTCGTACAGGAATTCGGGCGTACAAGAGTGCTGGACACTCCGATTTCTGAGGCAGGCTATATGGGAGCGGCTATGGCTGCGGCATCAACCGGTTTGAGACCGATTGCCGAGCTGATGTTTAACGATTTTATCGGCACGTGCTTTGATCAGGTGATCAACCAAGGGGCGAAATTCCGTTATATGTTCGGCGGAAAAGCGCAGGTGCCGATTACCGTCCGCACCACATACGGAGCAGGGTTCCGGGCCGCTGCCCAGCATTCACAAGCGCTGTATGGCCTTTTCACGAGCATCCCTGGACTGAAGACGGTTGTTCCATCCAATCCGTATGATGCCAAAGGTCTTCTGCTTGCAGCAATAGAAGATAATGATCCGGTGTTCTTCTTTGAAGACAAAACGTCCTACAACATGAAGGGCGAGGTGCCGGAAGATTATTATACAATTCCCCTCGGAAAGGCGGATATCAAACGCGAAGGTAAGGATGTTACGCTCTTTGCAGTCGGCAAGCAGGTCAATACTGCACTTGAAGCGGCTGCACAGCTTTCAGAGAGGGGCATCGAAGCCGAGGTCCTTGATCCGCGCAGTCTGTCCCCTCTGGATGAGGATGCGATTTTCACATCGTTAGAAAAAACAAACCGGCTGATCATCATTGATGAAGCCAATCCGCGATGCAGCATTGCCACGGATATTGCTGCGATTGTCGCTGACAAGGGCTTTGATTTGCTTGATGCGCCGATTAAACGGATTACAGCGCCGCATACACCGGTTCCGTTTTCACCAGTGCTTGAGGATCAATATTTGCCGACACCAGATAAAATTGTCAGCGTCACGCTTGAATTGCTTGGCGAGCCGGCAATGAATTAAAGGGGGGACACAAATGGCGGTAAAAGTAGTGATGCCAAAATTGGGAATGGCCATGAAACAAGGGGAAGTATCGATATGGAATAAAAAAGTAGGCGACCCGGTTGAAAAGGGAGAAAGCATTGCCAGCATTCAATCGGAGAAAATTGAAATGGAGATCGAAGCGCCTGAAAAAGGAACGCTGATCGATATCAAAGTGAAAGAGGGAGAAGAGGTTCCGCCCGGCACAGCTATTTGCTATATCGGGGACGCCAATGAGTCGGTGCAGGAAGAGGCGGGGGCGCCTGTTGCTGAAGACAATATGCCGCAAGCCGTTCAGCCCGTCAAACAAGAAAACAAACCCGCAGCCTCCAAAAAAGATCGAATGAAAATATCTCCAGTCGCCAGGAAAATAGCAGAAAAAGCAGGATTAGACCTAAAACAACTGAAAGGAACTGGACCAGGCGGACGAATCGTGAAGGATGACGTAACAAAGGCTCTTGCTGAACAGAAAAAAGATCAAGCAAAGCCTGTTTCGGAGCAGAAAGCGCAGGAAATCCCGGTGACAGGCATGAGAAAGGTCATCGCTGCCCGAATGCAGGAAAGCCTGGCAAACAGCGCGCAGCTGACGATCACGATGAAAGCTGATATCACCAAGCTTGCCACTCTTCAAAAACAGCTTTCACCAACTGCGGAAGAGAGATACGGCACAAAACTGACGATCACTCATTTTGTCTCAAGAGCCGCCGTTCTCGCTCTGCAAGCTCATCCTGTGCTGAACAGCCTTTATCAAAATGAGCGCATTATCACACATCCCCATGTACACCTTGGTATGGCTGTAGCCTTGGAAAATGGCTTAGTGGTGCCTGTCATCCGCCATGCTGAAAAGCTATCGCTGATTGAACTGGCTCAATCCATCTCAGAAAATGCCAAAAAAGCACGCGAGGGACGTGCGGGAAGCGAAGAACTGCAAGGCTCTACCTTCTCCATTACAAACCTTGGCGCGTTTGGAGTTGAGCATTTCACACCGATACTAAATCCGCCGGAAACAGGCATTCTCGGCATCGGAGCAAGCTATGACACACCGGTGTATCAAGGAGAGGAGATCGTCAGAAGCACGATCCTGCCTCTCAGCCTGACATTTGATCACAGAGCGTGTGACGGCGCCCCTGCCGCTGCATTCCTGAAGGTGATGAAAACATATTTGGAAGAACCCGCAGCATTAATTTTATAGGAAAAGCAGGTGAAAACGACATGACATTAGCCATTATCGGCGGCGGACCTGCAGGCTATGCGGCTGCGGTTTCCGCGGCACAGCAGGGCAGAAACGTGCTGCTCATTGACAAAGGCCAGCTTGGGGGGACCTGCCTGAATGAAGGCTGCATCCCGACAAAGTCTTTGTTAGAAAGCGCAAACGTTCTTGATAAAATCAAGCATGCCGACAGCTTTGGAATTGAACTTCCGGCAGGTGCGATATCAGTCGATTGGAGTAAAATGCAAAGCCGAAAACAACAGGTTGTCAGTCAGCTTGTCCAAGGCGTTCAGTACCTAATGAAGAAAAATCAAATACAGGTTGTAAAGGGAACAGCCTCCTTTCTTTCTGAAAGAAAGCTCTTGATCGAAGGAGAAAACGGAAAAGAAATCAGAGAGGCGGACCAAGTATTGATTGCCTCCGGGTCAGAGCCAATCGAGCTGCCTTTTGCCCCGTTTGACGGCGAATGGATCATCGACAGCAAAGACGCGCTTTCTCTTTCCGAGATTCCGTCTTCACTAGTCATTGTCGGCGGCGGTGTCATCGGGTGTGAGTATGCAGGGCTGTTCGCCAGATTGGGATCGAAGGTGACCATCATTGAAACAGCGGACCAGCTGATCCCGGCTGAAGATGAAGATATTGCCCGTCTCTTTCAGGAGAAACTTGAGGAAGACGGTGTCGAAGTGCATACCTCATCCAGATTAGAGCGGGTGGATCAAACGGCCAAAACGGCAATATGGAAAAGCGGTCAGCGAGAGTTTAAAACGAAGGCCGATTATGTGCTGGTGGCGATCGGCAGAAAACCCCGTCTTGACGGATTACAGCTGGAACAGGCCGGAGTTGATTTTTCTCCAAAGGGCATTCCGGTGAATGGGCACATGCAGACGAACGTGCCTCATATTTACGCGTGCGGAGATGCTATAGGGGGCATTCAGCTGGCGCATGCCGCTTTCCATGAGGGCATCATCGCTGCTTCTCATGCTTCCGGAAGGGATGTCAAAATCAATGAGAAACATGTGCCGCGCTGCATCTATACGTCCCCGGAAATCGCGTGTATCGGAATGGCAGAACGACAGGCAAGAAGCATATACGGGGATGTGAAGATCGGCGAATTTTCTTTTTCCGCAAACGGCAAGGCGCTCATTAAACAGCAAGCGGAAGGAAAGGTCAAAATCATGGCTGAACCGGAATTCGGCGAAATCGTGGGTGTCTCGATGATTGGCCCGGATGTAACCGAGCTCATCGGCCAAGCGGCAGCGATCATGAATGGTGAGATGACGGCAGATATGACGGAGCATTTTATCGCCGCCCATCCGACTTTATCGGAAACATTGCATGAGGCGCTGTTAAGCACGATCGGCCTTGCGGTACATGCATAATAAAGGAAAAAGCAGGCGCATGGATATAAGGCGCCTGCTTTTTTATTGTTGAAAGCGCTTTATTTTTCCCCTACAATAGATGAAAACGGCGTGTAAGGGAGGAGCGATCAAGGAAATGAATTCGGTCCCAAACGATTTGCAAACCTGGAAACGTTTTGTGAAAGACGGTGTGCTTGACGAAGCCCGATTAAGAAAACGGATTGCAGAGTCATGGCATCGCTGCAAAAAAGCTGAGGTCAATCCTTATTTAGAAAAAGGCCCGAAGGTTTTACAGCAAACGGAGCTGGATCAGCAGTCAAAAAAACATTCATTCTTCTTGACGACCGCAAAGCCTTACCTCGAAAAACTGCTGCCTGCCATAAAAGAAATGGAAATGATGGCGCTGTTAATTGATTCAGACGGTGTTGTTCTGGCATTGGACGGCCATCCCCGCGCGCTCTATGAAGCCAAACGCATCAACTTTGTTGAAGGGGCATGTTGGACGGAAACGGCTGTCGGAACAAATGCGATTGGCACGGCGCTCCACATCAGCGAGCCGGTTGCGATACAAGGATCAGAGCATTACTCCATTGCTTCCCATCTTTGGAACTGTTCAGCCGCTCCGATTCACCATGAGGATGGCAGCCTTGCGGGTGTGATTGACATATCGTGTCCGGCAACAGGCGCTCATCCTCATATGCTCGGTATTGCCACTGCGATCGCCTATGCAGCTGAACGGGAACTCGCAGCAAAAAGCCGTGAGAAAGAGCTCGAGCTGATCAGCCGTTTTGGAGAGAGGGCTGCATCCAGTGTGCCGATGGTGCTATGCAATATCAAGCAGCACATCATCAGTGCCAGCATACCGATTCGAACCTCAATGCCGGATTGGCAGGGCCGGCACCTGTATGAGTTGAAGGAACGGGGCTACTCAATCGAAAAAGCTGTCACCATAGGAGATGGCGGCACTTGTTTTTATCTATCGGAACAAAAGAAAAAGAAGGTGTTCCGATTCAATGGAGTGATCGGGAAAAGCGGCCGATCGCAAGCGATGCTGATGAACCTTGAACGTGCAGCTGCGGCAGATGCAACGGTCTGTTTGTCGGGCGAAACTGGTACGGGAAAGGAAGTCGCGGCTCGCGCTCTTCATGAGAACAGTGAGAGACGTCACGGTCCGTTTGTTGCTGTCAATTGCGGAGCGATTCCGTCTGATTTGATTGAGAGCGAACTGTTCGGATATGCAGAGGGCGCTTTTACGGGAGCGAAACGAAATGGCTATAAAGGCGCCTTTCAAAAAGCGAATCAAGGCACATTATTTTTAGATGAAATCGGAGAAATTTCCCACTCGATGCAGGTTGCACTTTTACGGGTGCTTCAGGAACGCAAGATAACGCCAATCGGCGGGACGAAAGAAATTCCGGTTGATATCAGAGTTATTGCCGCCACACATTGTGATTTACGCGAGCTTGCCGAAAACGGAAAAATCAGAGAGGACTTGTTTTACCGTCTTCATGTCTATCCAATTGAACTCCCTCCATTACGCGATCGCACCGAGGATATCCCGGATCTCTTTGAGTACTACAAACAGAAGAATCATTGGCCAGGCGAACTTCCTTCTGATTTTTGTAATGTGCTGAAGCAATGGAAGTGGCCGGGGAATATCCGTGAGCTGTTTAATGTGTTTGAACGTCTTTCTATCAGATTTCCGGACGGCCGGCTGAGGGATGAATCGCTTCCCGCTTTACTGGAAGCCGCTGGATTGCCGGCCAGCTCTGCAGAAAAAAAGCCGGCTGCTGCCGGCGTGCTTACTTTTCGTGAGCAAATCCAAAAGGATATGATGATCAAAGCGCTTGAATCTGCAAAAGGAAACGTCTCTCAAGCCGCAAAAATCAGCGGGATCCCCCGAAGCACTTTCTACAAACGCCTGAAAAAATTCAACTTGTCCGCTGAATCATAAAGCATACTTCCTTCAGGAAATGGAAACGTTATGTATTGAAGGAGGGTGTTACGATGAATATTCAAAGGGCGAAAGAAATTGTAGAATCTCCCGACATGAAGAAAGTAACATATAACGGCGTTCCTATTTACATTCAGCACGTAAATGAAGAAACTGGAACAGCAAGAATTTATCCGCTTGACGAACCGCAAGAGGAGCATGAAGTGCAGCTGAACAGCTTAAAAGAGGATTAAACAAAAATGGCCCGCTTCATAAGCAGGCCATTTTGTTATCCGCGCGGCGCAAATAAAATGACACAGACACCGATGAGACAAATGAATGCGCCGATCCAGTCATACAGATCAGGTGTTTTTCGGTCAACAAGCCATCCCCACAGGACCGCAAGCACGATGAATACTCCGCCATAAGCGGCGTATACACGGCCGAAAGATGGGAAGGACTGAAACGTCGGAAGAATGCCGTATACAATGAGGATCAGCGCCCCGGCGATTCCGTAGCCGGCTGGCTTTGCCTCTCTCAGCCATAGCCAAACCAGATATCCGCCGCCAATTTCAGCAAGCCCTGCCGCGAGAAATAAAAGAATGGTAATCAGCATCATGAGCACTCCTCAATTTGCATTTATCTTTCATTATAGAGGAGGAGAGCTTTTAAAGCTTCGGATGATTCTCAAATTCCTTCAAATACGCTTTTCGCTGAACCTCTGTAAATTGGCTGATCCAATTGTTTTGAGCCTCTTCATTCAAATGGGGAAGGATATAACGTTCAACCGCTTCGAAAAACAGCGGATTCGCGATGATGTTCCAGGTCGGGATGCGAACGATTTTCCCGTCTGTTTTTTCGATGATAATATCCTCAAAAAAGATCCCTTTCAAACTGTATTGATGACGTCCCATATAAAGCCGCTTCACCTCGGAAAACAGCACGCTGCGCTTTCTCGAAAAGATCTCGCCATTAGGTCCGGTCTTTATGCTGAAAATGACATTTCCACGGCTTGTGAAGGCAGGAAAAGCCATAAAGAATGTGATCAATCCATAAATCATAGCCAGTAAACCGCCGCCCAAATAAAGCAGGGCATATTTAGATTCAAACGTGAGAGCTTCAGACACCAGCCAGACGCCCACAATAAAGGCGCCCCCTGTAGCGAGGAACAGCCAAGCCCTTAGAAGCATCATGCTTTTTACTTCAATCATGTGCTGCCCCTAAAGCTTCGGATGATTCTCAAATTCCTTCAAATACGCACTGCGTTGGATGTCTGTAAACTGTCCGATCCAATTGCTTTTCGCCTCTTCACTCAAATGGGGAAGGATATAGCGTTCAACCGCTTCGAAAAACAACGGATTCGGAATGATGTTCCAAGTGGGAATGCGAATGGTCTTCTGATCAACGGTTTGGATCAATATATCTTCTTGGAAGATTCCTTTTAGACTAAATTTATGGCGGCTCATCTCAATTTTCTTGATATCAGTAAACGTAACAGACACTTTGTCAGTGAACACTTCTCCATTTTTTCCTGTTTTGATGCGGAAAATGGTATTTCCCCGCGGGGTGAAAGCCGGAAAGAAGATGATAAATAAATATAAACAAAACAAGGTGAACAGAAAGCCAGCAGGTATGGCTAATAGGTAATATTTCGTTTGAAACGTAATACCCATATAAAAGAGCCACAAACATGCTAATCCCATACCGGCAGATCCGACAAAAGCCCATATTCTCAGGAACATTTTGCTTTTGACTTCAATGATTTCTTGGTTTTTCAATGCTTTTCTCCTTTTGTTAATTCAATTCTTATCATTTTGAAATGATTTGATTTACAACATCCTTATGAGCAGGGAGGATAGAAAATTCATTCTGGGTGATGCCTGTGACAAGCCAAGTATGGTGGGCCCCCGGCAGGACGAATGCCATGTCAGCCACTTCAGGAGTGTTATCTTTGCCATATGCCAGACGCATAAGTGTATCCATTTTCCCTTTCCGCAAAGCCAGATCATTTGCAAATCGGGTAACGTCCTCTTGGTGGTCATGTTTTTCAAGGAACTCTTTTAGATATGAAGGGTTGTCTGAAGCGCCCTCCAAGAGTTTTTCAAATTCATTTGATGTCAATGTCACAATCGATTCTCTTTTATCCTCTGTATCTATTATATGTAAAAACTCATCTGTCTTAGCAAGTAACCCTTCACTTGATTCCATTTTTGTAATGCGATGGACTTGTTCATCAAAAAGGAGTTCGTGAGAGTAGGTGCCGAATTTTGATACATGGCAGGACACATTCTGTTCGGCGCCTTGCCCGTTAAATTTAGAAAGCTTCACTGTATAGTCGGCGTCGTTTAACACATGGATAAACGGACAGTATTCGTCCTTTAGCCGATATTGATGATTCCGATATTCCGCCGCATCTTTGGCTAAGAGTGAGCGGCACGCGGCTTCAAATAAGGCGCCGAGCTGTTCATCTTCTATTTCGGGAAAATAGGCTTGTTTTAAGGCCATTCCCTGTTCGAAAAACCCTTCGCTGTAAAAACAAAACAAGAGTTCTTCTATGCTGATTGTAAACTGCTTCATTGTTTATTCTCCTATCCAAATGAAAATTTCCCTTTAAGGAAATGGGTTGCGCCGTGTATAAGCGAATCCGCTGTTTTCTTTGCTTTTTCCATTCCTTTTTTTGCGCTGTCTATCCCTTTATGTATCGATTTATTTGCCGCATCTATGCCGTCATTCACTGATTTGACGACTTTGCCGGCTGATTCCAGCCCTTTTTTGGCTGTATCAACAACAGCATGGATCGGTTCTTTCAGCTTTAAGGCTGCTTTTTCAGCAAAACCGGCTGTATATTTGGCGATTTGTTCTCCGACGACTCCGCCAATGTATGAACCTGCTGCCCCAAGAAGGACAGTACCCACAGGTCCTGCAAAGCTTCCGATTGCACCGCCGATGACAGCACCAGCTGTGGCACCGCCGGCAACAAAAATCGTATTATTCACAGCATTCCCGACGGCCTTGGCGTTTTCACGCTTGAGAACTTCGGGTTTGTCCTGGTATTTTGCATAATTTTCAGCAATTTTCACGCCTGCTCCGAATGTTTCGGTCGCTCCGGTAATCAGTGTGGCGGTAATGGCATTTCCTTTCGCGAATCTCAAGCCCGTTTTTCCCACATCCTTCAAAGTGGAGCGTACGCCGGCTTCATTAAGAAATCCTTTTGTGTAGCTTCTGACGCTGTTTGAAAAATCCACCGTGTCCTGAGGAAAGTATTTTGTAAACTTTTTATGTACCAAATCTGAAAATGGACGGTTGGTCTTTTTTAACAAATATTTAGGATTCAAAAGCACTCTTGCCGCTTTTTGATAACGTGAGCTGTCAACGGCCCTAGAAATATCCAAGAGCAGTTTTGAGTGCTGGGCTGTATGCAAGCCGCTTGGCTGTTTCACAAATTTCGTAAGCCCTAATCCGTAATATTTTCCCTGCGTCAGCATAAGAGCGGTTAAGCTTGTCATCGTACCGTATTTGTCGTAGGCATTGTAGAGCTTTCGCAAAATATCATCTTGTTCCACAAATTTATCGCCCGTTTTTCTGATGAAAATCTCATTGTCACTCAGCTTGGTGACGAGCGCTTTTCCTGAGCTCCACGCATCGCCCACTCCGGAAAAACAGCTGCTGTAGCGGGGATCGCATTGCAAAATCATCTGCCCCAGCTCCACATGCAGGTCCTTATATTTGTTTTCCATATCAGTTAATTCAGTGACAACATCATTTGCAAGCTGTTCGAGCTTATCCGGATCAACTGCAATGTTTCCTGACACACCGTTCACCTCCCGAGTTTATGTCTTTCCTCTCTTGCTTTACGCTCCAGTTCTTCCATTCTGGCAATTTCAGCTTTTCGTTCTTCTATTTTGACAGCGGCAGCCTTCAGCTCTTGGCTTGTTTCAAGCAGCTCCTGTTCGAATTGATCGTAGGCGGCTTTCGTTTCCTCGAAATCCTGGTCAAACGAATCTCTTGATTTGCCCTGCCAAGCTTCTCCCATTGCAGATAACCGGGATTCAAGCAGCATTTTGGAGCTTCTGACCTCTTCTGCGGCCGCACTGTACTTGTTTGCCAGCTCAATGACTTTATATGAGTCCAACTTTTGTCCCCTGCCTTTTCTAAATTCACGCACAATTGGATGTTTTATATAAATGATTATAAATAATTCGGCATGTATCCGAATCGTACAAAAGAACCTTTTCATAAGAATTGGAAGGGCGTATATTCACTTAAAATTCACAGTTGGTGAGACTTTAAGATTACAAAAAAGGTAAAAAAAACAAATTCCTCAGACATAAGGCAAATGAGAAATTTCCCGCTCTATGGGAAAAAACACTAAAATTGATCAAATGACCTAAGTGCGCCAAACGTGTTACGGGACGGGCTCTCCCATGGTATAAATGAAATTGTAAACGTTATCAAGGAGGTCGTCATATGAAGAAAAAATCATTCTCAATTGTAATAGCGGGCGGAGGAAGCACTTTCACTCCAGGGATCGTACTCATGCTCTTGGACCATTTGGAGGAGTTTCCGATCAGAAAGTTGAAGCTGTATGATAATGATAAAGAGAGACAGGATCGCATTGCAGGCGCCTGTGACGTTTTTATCAGAGAAAAAGCGCCGGATATTGAATTTGCAGCGACGACTGACCCGGAAGAAGCTTTTACAGATGTCGATTTTGTTATGGCGCACATCCGGGTGGGGAAATACGCGATGCGCGCGCTGGATGAACAAATTCCGTTGAAGTACGGAGTTGTCGGCCAGGAGACATGCGGGCCGGGCGGGATCGCGTACGGGATGCGTTCGATCGGCGGTGTGCTTGAAATATTAGATTACATGGAAAAATACTCGCCTGATGCGTGGATGCTCAATTATTCCAACCCGGCGGCGATTGTAGCTGAAGCTACGAGACGCCTTAGACCGAATTCTAAAATTCTCAATATCTGTGATATGCCTGTTGGAATTGAAGACCGGATGGCGCAAATTCTTGGCTTGTCCTCAAGAAAAGAGATGAAGGTCCGCTATTACGGATTGAATCATTTCGGCTGGTGGACATCGATTCAGGATCAAGAGGGCAACGATTTAATGCCGAAGCTGAAGGAACATGTATCCCAATACGGTTATATTCCGAAAACAGAGGCTGAAGCTGTGGAGGCAAGCTGGAATGACACGTTCGCCAAAGCGCGTGACGTGCAGGCTGCAGATCCTGATACACTGCCGAATACGTATTTGCAATATTATTTGTTCCCGGATGATATGGTGAAAAAATCAAATCCGAATCATACGCGGGCAAATGAAGTGATGGAAGGGCGCGAAGCTTTTATTTTCAGCCAATGTGACATGATTACACGTGAGCAGTCCACAGAAAACAGCGAAATCAAAATCGATGACCACGCATCATATATCGTTGATCTTGCCCGGGCGATTGCCTACAACACAGGTGAAAGAATGCTGTTGATCGTTGAAAATAACGGCACAATTGCGAACTTTGACCCGACTGCGATGGTCGAGGTCCCATGCATTGTCGGCTCAAATGGGCCTGAACCGATTACCGTCGGCACCATTCCGCAATTCCAAAAAGGGCTTATGGAGCAGCAGGTATCCGTTGAGAAGCTGACTGTTGAAGCGTGGGCGGAGAAATCGTTCCAAAAGCTGTGGCAGGCGCTAATTTTGTCAAAAACAGTGCCGAACGCGCGTGTGGCAAGACTCATTCTTGAGGATTTAGTGGAGGCCAACAAAGACTTCTGGCCTGAGCTTGATCAAAGCCCAACCCGCATATCATAAATGAAATTCCCCCATTTTCGAATCTGTAATTGTATATAATAGAAAGAAAATGGGGGGATCTGATATGCAGCTCGAAGAACTGATCAATCAGCACTACAGCAAATTGAATGACAACGATTTTCATATTTTAAAATATATATTGAATCATAAGCACACATGCTATCACCTTGGAATCGACGCGCTGGCCAAAGCTTGCAGTGTATCGCGTTCCTCAATTTTACGGCTTGCCCAAAAGCTCGGTTTCAGCGGTTACAGTGAATTTCGCGTCTTTTTAAAGTGGGAAGATCAGCCGGAAGAAGGCGAGAGTATGAGTTTTGAAAAGCTGCTTGATGATATTGAAGCAAATTTGAAGTTTTTACGGACAAAGGACATGACGGACATGTGCCAGCTGATTGATGCAGCTGACCGCATTTTCGTCTACGGTTCTGGAAATGCGCAAAAGATATGCGCCCGCGACCTGCAAAGAATGTTTATTCCGCGCCATCGCTATCTTATTTTGATTGAAGACACAAATGAATTTAATTTGATGCGCGATGATTTTAAAGTGAACGATCTGTTTATCATCATTTCTCTTTCCGGAGAAACACCGGAGCTGATTCCTCAGGCAAGAATGCTTTCTGCAAAGGGTATTCCCTTTATTTCCATTACGAATTTAAAAAACAATGTCCTCGCCCAGCTGACTCCGCATAATCTTTATGCGACAAGCAAACCTGTGACATTAAGCGATAGAACGGAAATTGTCGCTTTTGCACCGTTTTTTCTCGTTGGCGAAGCATTGTTCCGCGCATATGTTGATTACAAAGAGGCAGAAAAAAATGACAATGAGTAGCAGGGGGTTCTGGTATGATGCAAAAAATTCAGCGCTTTGGAAGCGCGATGTTTGTGCCTGTTTTATTATTCGCGTTCGCCGGCATTATCGTCGGTATCAGCACGCTCTTTAAAAATAAAACCCTCATGGGACCGCTCGCCGATCCTGACGGTTTTTGGTATCAGTGCTGGTATATCATTGAGCAGGGCGGCTGGACTGTTTTTAACCAAATGCCGCTCTTATTCGCCATTGGCATCCCGGTTGCTTTGGCGAAGAAAGCTCAGGCACGCGCCTGTTTGGAAGCGCTTACTGTCTACCTGACATTCAACTATTTTGTCAGCGCGATATTGACGGTATGGGGAGGAGCATTTGGCGTCGACATGAATCAAGAGGTCGGCGGAACGAGCGGGTTAACGATGATTGCGGGCATAAAAACGCTCGATACCAACATCATCGGAGCCATCTTTATTTCTTCGATTGTCGTCTTTTTGCATAATCGCTATTTTGATAAAAAACTGCCCGATTTTCTCGGCATCTTTCAAGGCTCAACATATATCGTGATGATTTCCTTCTTTATTATGATCCCAATTGCGTTGGCTGTGTCTTATATTTGGCCGATGGTTCAATCGGGAATCGGCTCGCTTCAAAGCTTCCTGGTTGCTTCTGGGGCGGTGGGCGTTTGGATATACACGTTTTTGGAACGGATTTTAATTCCGACCGGCCTTCATCACTTTATTTACACGCCGTTTATTTATGGCCCGGCTGTAGCGGAAGGCGGGATCGTCACGTATTGGGCACAGCATCTCGGCGAATATTCGCAAAGCGCCAAACCGCTGAAGGAGCTCTTTCCGCAAGGCGGATTCGCGCTTCACGGCAACTCGAAAATCTTCGGTATTCCGGGTATCGCCCTGGCTTTTTATGTGACAGCCAAAAAGGAAAAGAAAAAACTCGTCGCAGGGCTGCTGATTCCTGTCACACTGACAGCGATTGTCGCCGGTATTACAGAGCCGATTGAGTTTACGTTCTTATTCATTTCACCTTTCTTATTTGCGGTTCACGCCGTGCTTGCCGCCACAATGTCGACAGTTATGTATATGGCCGGCGTCGTCGGAAATATGGGAGGCGGACTGATTGAGGCGGTAACCTTGAACTGGATTCCGCTCTTTGGCAGCCACGGTATGACATATGTGTATCAAATTTTGATCGGGCTCTCGTTTACAGCAATTTATTTTTTCGTCTTCAGATTTTTAATCCTCAAATTCAATATCGCTACACCAGGACGGGAAAAGGATGAACAGCAGGAAACAAAGCTATATTCGAAAAAGGAATACAGAGAACGAAAAAACAAGGATGAAACGGCCTCCGCTGCTGAAACGGCTGATGACACCGCTTTTCTGTATATTGAAGCGCTGGGCGGAAAAGACAACATCACTGAAGTCACAAACTGCGCCACCCGCCTCAGAGTCAGTGTCAAGGATGAAACAAAGGTTGAACCCGACAGCGTATTCCGCGCGCTTGGCGCACACGGCGTTGTCAGGAACGGGAAGGCGTTTCAGGTAATTATCGGATTAAGCGTGCCGCAGATGCGGGAGCGTGTGGAAAAAATTTTGAATCAATAAAGACTGCCCTCCTTTTCGGGAGGGTTTTCGTTTGCCGTCAAAAAGACCGCCATAGTAAAGTAAAGAAAGAGACAATCGAGTAAAAAGGGGTTTGGAGGCTTTTACATGCAAAAGGCTTTGTCGTTTTTAAAACCATATTCATTGCTGGCGGGAATTGCTCTGATTCTTATGCTGACGGAGCTTGCAGTTGAACTGATGCAGCCTTTATTG
The DNA here is from genome assembly GCF_001719225.1 of Bacillus sp. FJAT-14266. Classification (NCBI taxonomy): domain Bacteria; kingdom Bacillati; phylum Bacillota; class Bacilli; order Caryophanales; family Bacillaceae; genus Bacillus; species Bacillus sp. FJAT-14266. The sequence goes on along the minus strand of NZ_CP017072.1, from coordinate 3,396,024 downwards.
ATTGCAAAAATCATCGACGATGGGATATTGAAGCAAGATCTGCGGCATGTATGGATATGGGGCACGGTCATGATCGGGCTGACCGTGTTATCCTTTGCGGCGGGGATGCTGAATTCCTTTTATGCCGCCCATGTCAGCCAAAGCTTTTCCTATGATACGAGAAAAGGGCTTTTTCAAAAAATCCAGTCCTTCTCCTATTCCACATTTGGACAGTTTTCGTCCTCTTCTTATATTACAAGGCTGACAAACGACGTCACACAGGTTCAAAATATGATTTTTATGAGTTTGCGGTTTATGCTGCGGGCTCCCTTAATGATTGCAGGCGGCATTGTGCTGTCGCTTGCCGTTAATGTGAAACTCGGGTTTTTTCTGCTTGTGACCATTCCGATCCTGATCTTGTTTTTGCTATGGGTATTAAGGAAAGGCGGGGCACTGTTCCGCTCAGTGCAGAAAAGGCTGGATCAAGTGAACACCATCATGCAGGAAAATTTAATTGCAATCAAGCTGATCAAAGCGCTGCTTCGCGGCAGCCACGAAGTCAAACGATTTATCAAAGCCAACACAAGGCTGATGGAAAAAACGGTTTCGGCCTTTCAGCTTGTGGAATTCACGATGCCTGTACTGATGCTGCTGATGAATCTCTGCATCCTTTTGATTTTGTGGGCGGGGTCCTACAGTATTACGAGCGGAAGCACTCAGGTTGGCGATGTTGTTGCGATAATTAACTACGCAACACGAATTACAGGCGCGCTTTCGATGTTTCCGTTTTTGATTATGATTTTCACCCGGGCGAAGGCTTCAGGGGATAGAATCGGTGAGGTGCTTGAAACAGAAGGCGACGAGCGGGAGGAAGGCACCATATCTGATCGTTTGTCAGGACGGATTGAGTTTCAGCATGTATCCTTTCGCTATCCTGAAATGGACAGAGAAGCGCTCAGGAATGTCTCATTTTCCGCAAAGCCAAGAGAAACGATCGCGATTCTCGGTGCGACGGGCTCGGGCAAGTCCACGCTTTTTCAGCTCATTCCGCGGCTTTATCAGCCGGATTCAGGCCGCATTTACATAGATGAAAAGCCGGTTCAAGATATTCCGGCTGAAGGGCTGCGCAGGCAAATTGGATATGTACCGCAGGAAGTCCTCTTGTTTTCCGGCACAATCAAAGAAAACATCGCTTGGGGCAAAGAAAATGCTTCACTAGATGAAATAATGGATGCGGCAAAACTTGCGCAAATTCATGAAACGATTTTAAAGCTCCCAAATGGATATGACACTGTTTTGGGGCAAAGAGGCGTCAACCTGTCCGGCGGCCAAAAGCAGCGGATTTCCATTGCGCGGGCGCTGATTCGAAAACCGGCTATCCTTCTATTAGATGACAGCACAAGCGCGCTTGATCTGCAAACGGAGGCGAAGCTGCTTGAAGCAATCAGCACATACCATTGCACAACTTTGATCATTACACAAAAAATAACCACGGCGATGAAAGCTGATCAGATTTTGCTGCTTGAGGACGGCGAACTGATTGAAAAAGGCACTCACAGTGAGCTGCTTTCTGAATCTCAGTTATACAAGCGCATTTACGAGTCACAATTCGGAAGGGAGGGGAGCGAGTCATGCTAAAAGACATCCGCAAGCCTTTCCAATATCCCAAACTGCCAATTGACAAAAAAGAAGGCGCGAAAAAGCGGGCGAAAGCAAAGGATACAAAGGGCACACTGAGACGAATCTGGTCTTACTTGGCTGAAAGAAAAGGACTGCTCATACTTGTCATGCTAATGGTTGTCATCAGCGCCATATTCGGACTCCTTGGTCCCTTTGTGATCGGAAAGGCCATCGACCATTTTATCGTCGGGAAAACGGTCAGCGGCTTGATTCCTGTTTTGCTTCTTCTGCTCGCTATCTATATCATTCAGTCCCTGTCGCTTTGGTTTCAAAACTATTGGATGATTACGATCTCGCAGGGCACGGTTTTCAGAATGAGAAGCGAATTGTTCACCCATCTGCATGAGCTGCCGATTCCATTTTTTGATAAACAGCGGCACGGCGAGCTGATGAGCCGGGTGACGAATGACATCGAAAATGTCAGTTCTACCTTAAACACGTCAGTCATTCAAATTTTGTCAAGTGTGATCACCTTTGTCGGGACGATTGCGGTGATGCTGTACATGAGCCCGCTCCTTACTTTGATTACGCTGACCATTATTCCGGTGATGGCAGCGAGCCTGAAATGGATCACCAACCGAACGGGAAAGCTGTTTAAAGAACAGCAGAAAAACCTTGGTGATCTGAATGGGTATATTGAGGAATCTGTTTCAGGCGCAAAGGTCATCAAAGCATATTCACGTGAGAAGCAGATTACTGCTGAATTCCTCGAAAAAAACGCTGCACTCAAGACGTCGGGCTTTTGGGCGCAGACGATTTCCGGGTTTATTCCGAAGGTCATGAACTCTTTGAATAACTTAAGCTTTACAATGATTGCGGCAATCGGCGGTTTGTTTGCGCTGAAAGGCTGGATCTCGATCGGCTCCATCGTTGTCTTTGCCGAGTATTCAAGACAATTTACACGCCCTTTAAACGATCTGGCCAACCAGTTTAATACGATGCTGTCCGCAATCGCCGGCGCTGAACGGGTGTTTGACGTGCTTGATGAAAAAGAAGAGCGCGAGGATGAAAAGAACGCCGTGCATCAGCCCATCCAAACAGGCAGCATTGAATTCCGGGATGTGTCCTTCGGTTACGATAAAGGGCAGCAGACACTGAAGCATTTACAGTTTACCGTGCCTGCGGGGCAGTCCATCGCGTTTGTAGGACCGACGGGGGCGGGGAAGACAACCGTCACTAACCTTCTCGCCCGTTTTTACGAGCCTAACGATGGAAAAATTTTAATCGATGGTACAGATATTAAAACCCTTACTAGAGCAAGCCTAAGAAAAAACATGGGGTTTGTTCTTCAGGATTCTTTCTTATTTCAGGGAACGATCAGAGAAAACATTCGCTACGGCAGGCTTGATGCTTCTGATCAGGAAGTCGAAGCCGCTGCAAAAACAGCGAATGCCCATAGTTTTATTGAAAGGCTGCCAAAAGGGTATGACACCGTACTGACGCAAAACGGTTCGGGCATCAGTCAAGGGCAGAAGCAGTTGATTTCTATAGCGAGGGCGGTGCTTGCCGATCCGGTTCTTCTCATTTTGGATGAAGCGACAAGCAACATTGATACCGTTACAGAAGTCAACATTCAAGAAGCGCTCGCCCGTTTAATGGAAGGAAGAACAAGCGTCATCATTGCCCACAGGCTGAACACTATTCAAAGAGCGGACCAGATTGTGGTGCTAAAAAACGGTGAAATGATTGAAAAAGGCAGCCATGACGAGCTGATTCGGCAAAAAGGATTTTACAGTGACTTATATGAAAGCCAATTTGAGAAATAGACCTTTGTCCTGCACAGAGGTCTTTTTTTGTTACAGTTTTATAGTACTTTTATTTCATTTTCGTAAAATGTAACAAAATTACTTGACGTAAACAAGTTATGTATATATACTAGCTTACATTAAGTAAGTGATAACATTTATCAAGGAGGATAAAATGAATAAATCATTTGAAATTGGCACATTACTTTTAAGAGTTATTACAGGTATTATCTTTTTTGTTCACGGTTTATCAAAGTTTCAGGGAATGGAGGGCACCATCCAATTTTTCGGCAGCATAGGCCTTCCAAGCTTTATGGCGTATGTCATCGCAGCGATTGAACTGATTGGCGGAGTGCTTGTCTTCTTCGGATTGGCTACACGTATTGTCGGTGTACTGTTCGCTCTTACACTGATCGGCGCCATCATCACTGTTAAGCTGAAAGCGCCATTCATGGGCAATGCAGAATTTGATTACCTTCTGCTTTTGACATCCATTCACCTGGCGCTTACTGGAAGTCGATTCCTGGCGCTGGACCCATTTGTGTTTAAAGGAAAAAAGAACGGAAACGTTTCAGCATAAGAAAAGAGGCATGCAGCATGACCAGCATTCATGAGGATACACACATTGGCTATGCCAAACTCACAATTCGCAGTCTGGAGCGTTCGCTTCAGTTCTACTGTAACGTCATCGGTTTTCAAGTCTTAAAAAAGACGGACCGCCAAGCGGAATTAACGGCTGACGGGAAACGCGTACTGCTTATTCTTGAAGAAAATCCGAGCGCTGTCGTCTTGCCTGAACGGTCTGTGACAGGCCTTTATCACTTTGCGATTCTTCTTCCGGACAGGAAAGAACTTGGGATCGCGCTCGCCCGCCTGATTGAACACGGCATTGCTATCGGACATGGAGACCATGCTGTCAGCGAAGCGCTCTACCTGTCTGATCCTGACGGAAACGGCATTGAAATGTACGCTGACCGCCCCCGCAGCACGTGGCAGCGTGATCGGGAAGGAAACTACGTCATGACGACAACCGCTGTTGACATTGAGGGCCTTCTGGAAGAGGCAGGAGATGAGCGGAAAACATCGCTTCCGAACGATACAATCATCGGACACATTCATCTGCATGTCAGTGATTTGAAAGAAGCAAAGGCGTTTTATACAGATGTACTGGGCTTTGACATTGTCGGAAACTATGCGGGCATGTCCGCCCTCTTCGTTTCAGCCGGGGGGTACCACCATCATATCGGCTTAAACATTTGGGCGGGAAGAAATGCGCCGCCTAAACCGACAAATGCCAGCGGACTAGATTATTATACTGTTGTCCTGCCCCACCAAGAGGAGCTGGATTTGGTGGCAAACCGAGTCAAACATGCCGGGTATTCGATTGAAGAGACGGAAAACAGCTTTCGTGTGAAAGACCCTGTTTCCGGCGCCTATATTACATTTGTGATTTAACTGCAATCCCCTTGCCGAAATAACGGCAGGGGGATTTTTTATTTTTGTCCGCCTTGTTATGATGAGAGAACCAACTTGTTAGGAGGCGTTTACATGGAACTCAACCACCTTGTGACGGGCAAAATAGCATTAAATCAATATGTGCATCGCTTAGAGCAAAAGGATGTTTCATTTTACGTCCACTACTGGGGAGCGATGACGAACCACTATAACACACTGCTTCATAAGCATTCCTTTTATGAAATTTGTTACGTGGTAAGAGGTGAAGGATATTACCTTGAAGGCGATCGTACATATCCGCTTCGTGAACAGACGATTTTTTTGTCAAAGCCGGAGCATTTGCACCAAATCAAAAGTGAAACAGGGCTGTTCCTTTTTTACGTCGCTTTCGAGCTGAGCGAGGATCAGTCAAGCGCCGAATGGATCAAAGTGATGGAAGAAGTGAAACAAAGCCCCTTTATCACAATGCAATTGAAAGATGGCGAACCGCCGGGCCTGCTTTGGAAAACGTTAATGCTGCAAGCAGCGCAACCTGTCAATGCTTTTGACAAAGAGATCCTATCTCATTTGTCGCATGCATTGATCCTGTCATTAATCCAAACCTTTCTCCCGTACGCCCAACGCCCGAAACAAAAGCAGCCCATTCACACATCTTCTGCTTTGCTGACAGAGGTGAAACTGCACATAAAAGACAATCTGTCACAGCCGTTAAAGCTGACGGATGTCGCTAGCCACTTTCATATCTCAGGGAGGCATTTATCACGTTTATTTGCAGCAGAACTGGGCGTCAGCTACTCAGAATTTGTCCAAAATGAAAAAATAAACAAAGCTGCCGAACTGCTGAAATCAACGAATTTGTCGATTAAAGAAATAGCGGAAGAAATCGGTTTCTCAGTACATTATTTCACTCGCGTCTTTTCCGCTAAAATCGGCAGCTCTCCAGGGCTTTTCCGCTCCCTTTATAAAGACTCAAAAATGACCGCATTTCAAATCAATAAACCTTTTCAAAAAATCGAACAGGCCAAGCCGCACGAATAAGATGTCCTGAAATGACAAAACAATGTCTTCATATGATAAAGACGCGAGAAATCTCGTTGTCTTATAATCTTTTTAGAAAGCGGTTACAACAAGGGGTATTGCTGAAGGAGGGATGCATTGGCTTATGCTTGGTGTCGGGTGCTCTGCCATTCTTGAAAGAAGGGGAAGAAAGCCGTGAGTACAAAAAAGAAAGAGGCTGTAATAGGAAAAGAAAGCTTAGCTCATAAAGGGCTTTTACGAACGATTACATTGGTATCTACATTCGGCGGCCTGTTGTTCGGTTATGATACGGGTGTCATTAATGGGGCACTTCCTTTTATGGCAACTGCAGGTCAGCTGAATCTTACACCTGTTACAGAAGGACTGGTTGCGAGTTCCCTGCTTCTCGGGGCAGCCTTCGGGGCGATGTTTGGAGGACGTCTGTCCGATCGGCACGGCCGCCGAAAAACGATCCTTTATTTAGCCTTACTCTTCATCGCAGCCACACTTGGCTGTACCTTTTCACCAAACGCGTCCGTGATGATTGCCTTTCGTTTTCTGCTTGGACTGGCGGTTGGCTGCGCTTCTGTAACGGTTCCAACCTTTTTAGCGGAAATTTCGCCGGCAGAACGCAGGGGACGAATCGTGACACAAAATGAACTGATGATCGTAATTGGCCAGCTTCTGGCATACACCTTTAACGCCATTATTGGCAGCACAATGGGGGAGAGCGCAAATGTATGGCGGTATATGCTGGTCATCGCGACACTTCCGGCTGTTGTGTTATGGTTCGGAATGCTCATCGTGCCTGAAAGCCCGCGCTGGCTGGCAGCTAAAGGCAGAATGGGTGACGCCCTGCGGGTGCTTCGGCAAATCCGTGAAGACAGTCAGGCACAGCAGGAAATAAAAGAAATCAAACATGCGATTGAGGGCACAGCAAAAAAGGCCGGCTTTCATGATTTTCAAGAGCCGTGGATAAGGCGCATTCTATTCATTGGGATTGGAATCGCCATCGTACAGCAAATTACCGGTGTCAATTCGATTATGTACTATGGGACAGAAATTCTGAGAGAAGCCGGTTTTCAAACAGAAGCTGCATTAATCGGCAATATTGCAAACGGTGTTATTTCAGTTATTGCGGTCATTTTTGGGATATGGCTTCTCGGCAAAGTCCGTCGCCGGCCCATGCTGATCATCGGACAGATTGGCACGATGACAGCCCTTCTGCTGATCGGGATTTTATCCATTGTCCTTGAAGGAACACCCGCCCTGCCGTATGTTGTGCTGAGTTTGACCATTTTGTTTCTTGCGTTTCAGCAGACTGCCATTTCTACGGTGACGTGGCTGATGCTCTCGGAAATCTTTCCTATGCATGTGCGGGGGCTTGGCATGGGGATCAGCACCTTCTGCTTGTGGACAGCTAACTTTCTCATTGGATTCACCTTTCCCATTTTGCTCAATCATATTGGGATGTCGGCGACATTTTTTATCTTTGTCGCTATGAATATCCTAGCGATTCTATTTGTGAAAAAATATGTGCCTGAGACAAAAGGGCGGTCACTTGAACAGCTTGAGCATTCCTTTCGCCAGTATGGCCGCCGCGCTGATCAGGAAATCCAAAATCAAACAACTCACTTATCGTAACCTGAGATACCAGGAGGAATCTATCAATGAAACTATCTTATGTAACAGACAGCCTAGGGCATTTGCCTTTTGAAGACATGCTCAATTTTGCCGCAAAGCTTGGGATCGATACACTTGAAATGACAACCGGGGGCTGGTCGCCGGCACCTCACTTGAATCTTGATGAATTGCTGCAAAGCAGCGAAAAAAGAAAAGAATTTTCACAAGCGCTGGAAAAGCGGAACATGACACTTTGCGCATTAAACTGCTCGGGGAACCCTTTAGATCCGGGTGAATTGGGCAAATCGCACAGAGACATAACTGACAAAACGATGGAGCTGGCTGGATTATTAGGCGTCAAAAAAGTGATCATGATGAGCGGTTTGCCAGCCGGCGGCCCGGACGACAAAGTGCCGAACTGGATCACATACACAGTAAGCTGGCCTCCCGTTTTAAAAGATATCCTCAACTATCAATGGGAAGACGTTGCGATCCCATATTGGAAGAAGCTTGTCAAAAAAGCGGAGGCCTGCGGCGTGGGGAAAATAGCGCTTGAGAACTTCAGCTCTCAATTAGTCTATAATCCTGAGACTCTCTTTCGGCTCAGAAATGCAGTCGGCCCGATGGTCGGTTTGAATCTTGACCCGAGCCATTTGTTATGGATGGGCGCAGACCCGATCATCGCAGCAAGGGAGCTCGGCTCAGCCATTCACCATGTCCATGGGAAAGATGTCAGAATTGAAAGATATTTATCGGCGGTCAACGGACTTTTAGAAACAAAAGAAGTGACAGATCCTGCAAACCGGGCGTGGAATTACGTAGCTGTCGGCTGTGGACAGGATTTACAGTGGTGGAAGGAATTTTTTTCAGTTGTAAAAATGATGGGATATGAAGGTGAGGTTTCTTTAGAAATGGAGGATCTGACGATGTCACCTGAAGCGGGCATCCGTACTTCTGTAGAAGCTTTAAAACAAACCATCAGCCAATAGGAGGTTTTCATGATGCTAAATGGAGAAAGAATCATCTCTAAGCCGCTTCGCTGGGCAATGGTAGGCGGCGGGCGGCTCAGCCAGGTTGGATATAAACATCGTATTGGAGCGCTGAGAGACAATACTGCTTTTCAATTAACTGCTGGCGCTTTTGATATCGATGCCGAAAGAGGAAAAGATTTCGGGGTGAACCTTGGAGTGGATGCGGAACGCTGTTATCCCAACTATCAAACCATGTTTGCCGAGGAAGCGAAAAGACAGGATGGCATAGAGGTAGTATCGATTGCCACTCCGAACGGCACTCATTATGAGATTTGTAAGGCGGCGCTTGAAGCAGGAGTGCATGTCATCTGTGAAAAACCGCTGTTCTTCACTTCAGCAGAGGGGCAGGAAATCAAAGCGCTCGCAGAGAAAAAAGGGAAAATTGTCGGCGTGACGTACGGTTTTTCAGGCAATCAAATGCTTCTTCAAATGCGTGCGATGATTGAACAAGGAATGATCGGCGATATTCGCGTGGTTGACTTGCAGTACACACACGGTTTTTGTGCAACAGATGAAGGTGAAAAGATAAGCGCTGCACAGAAATGGCGTGTCGACCCTGCGATCGCCGGGCCAAGCTTTGTGCTGGGCGATTTATCTACCCACACGTATTATATGTCACAGCTTATTATGCCAAAGATGAAAATTAAGGAGCTGCTGTGTGACCGACAGAGCTTCGTCGGCAGCCGCGCACCGCTAGAGGATAATGCCCATGTGCTGATGCATTATGAAAATGGAGCGGTCGGAACGATGTGGACATCGTCAATCAATGCCGGATGTATGGATGGCCATAGAATCCGGATTGTCGGCTCAAAGGCAAGCATTGAGTGGTGGGACAGCAAGCCAAATGAACTGACGTATGAAGTGCAGGGAGAGCCGGGCCAGACACTCGTTCGCGGCATGCCGTATTTAGATGATGTTTGCAACGCCGATGAACGACTGGGCGCCTTACACAGCGAAGGGCTGTCCGAAGCATGGGCCAATATTTATCTTAAATTTGCCATTGCGATAGACGCCAAAAACCGTGAAGATGAAGAAATCTTGAACAACTTGGTTTATCCTGACATTGATGCAGGGATCGAGGGCATTCGCTGGATTGAGAACTGCGTGCGCTCGGCAAACCAAGGGTCAGTTTGGGTTGAATTTAAATAAATGAGGGAATGCGCCGCATATGACATAAAGTTCATATGCGGTTTTTATTTTCCAGAAACTCCTGTCAAAAATGCCCTGAGGCAGGTATGATAAGAAGGGAATTGGGTATCGGGAGTGATGAGCGTGAAAGCTCTTTTTTTTACGAGAATGTTCACCTTGATGGTGAGCTGTTTAATGTATCTGTCCATTGTGAAAGAGGATAACTGGTTTGGATATGTATTTATAGCAGCAGGTGCTGCCATGTATGCAGCCAATCATGTTTTGCTGACAAAAGAGACAAATGCCATCTGGTTCTGCCTGATTGATATTGCAATCGGCTTTTCGTTCGGATTTATCTTTCCCGGCACAGGTTTGTTCATTATTATGCTTTGTCCGGTTGCGGTCGCCTTTTTTCTGCGGGGGTTTCCTAAAAGAACAGCATGGTCTGTCTTATGTCTTTCCTCTATTTTATTTTTGACCGTCCTCATCCGTACATATGCGATGTTCGGCAATGAATTTGTCATTGATCATTTGACTAGCATGACATTCGTTGTCTTCTGCGGTGTCGTGGGCAAATTAATCCGCAAGCTGTTGGATGCGCAGGATACGGCAAAACAGCAGTTTCAGGAACTGACGGAGTCCCATCTGGCGCTGTCTGCTGCACATCAGGAGCTCCATTTATATGCGAAGCAGGTTGAAGAGCTGACTGCCATTTACGAGCGGAACAGAATGGCGCGTGAAATCCATGATACAGTGGGGCATAAAATGACGGCCCTTCTCGTCCAGCTGCAGCTTTTGCGTGAATGGCAAAAAAGAGACAGCCAAAAAGCGGATGAGACAGTAGGTGTCTGTGAAACACTTGCCCGTGAAGCGCTTGATGATGTCCGCTTATCAGTACGCACTCTGCAAACTGAAAACGATCCTTCGCTAATCGAATCGCTGAAACAGCTGACAGAGGACTTTTGCAAAAATGCAGGAGTCACAACAGAATTTGCGGTCAGCGGCGATCCTGCAATCATCCCGCTGTCTCTCCATCCGACCCTGATCAGAACGGCGCAGGAAGCACTGACCAATGCCAAACGGCACGGCGGCGCCACAGCTTGTTCGATACAGCTTGCCTGCACAACGGACAGCATCAGCCTTGTCATTAAGGATGACGGCAAAGGCAATCCCGAGGCAGCACTTGGTTTTGGCCTCTTGAATATGAAAAAGCGGGCAGCGGAACATGGCGGAATGATCCGCTTTGAAAGCGAACAGGATCAAGGATTTACTGTGAATGCAGAATTTTCACTTGCCAATAAAAAATGGAGCTTCAGGCCCGTGCAGCAAAAGGAGAGTTTATCATGATTAAGATCATCATTACCGACGATCAGGATATCGTCAGAGAAGGGCTGGCATCCCTGCTCCAGCTCCGAGAAGAGCTCGATGTGATCGCAACGGCGCGAAACGGACAGGAAGCATTCGAAAAGGCGAAAGAGCTGGAGCCGGATATCGTATTAATGGACATCCGCATGCCGGTTTCCAACGGGGTGGAGGGAACAAAATTAATCACAAGCTCGCTGCCCGGCGTAAAGGTTTTGATGCTGACAACCTTTAAGGATTCAGCGCTGATTGCTGAAGCGCTTGAAGAAGGAGCGAGCGGGTACCTGCTGAAGGATATGTCGGCAGATACGATTGTAAAAGCGGTGATGACTGTTCATTCTGGCGGAATGGTGCTTCCGCCGGAATTGACTGCCCAAATGCTGAATGAATGGAAGCGTGAAAAACAGCTGAAAGGAATAAATGAGATAGAAAAACCTAAGGAGCTGCTCGGCCTGACCGAGCGCGAAATCGAAGTTCTGGCTGAGCTGGGGTACGGGCTGAATAACAAAGAAATTGCCGAAAAGCTTTACATTACAGAAGGCACAGTCAAAAACCACGTTTCAAATATTATCAGCAAGCTGGCTGTCAGGGACAGAACCCAAGCCGCCATTTACTCGGTCAGATATGGTGTATCTGTCTTTTGACATATGACGTTTTGCATATACGCTTCTCTGAAAAGGCCTTTTACAGGCCTTTTTTTCATGCCCTATGTTCTATCTGCCGCTACATGCCGCACGCCTTTCTTTCTTCTACAATGGCAATGGATCAAAAAAGGAGTGAGACGACGTGCTGCAAGCAGAAAATATCAAAAAGGCATATGGGAAAAAAACAATCGTGAAAGGTATTTCTTTTTCCCTCCAAAAGGGGGAGTCGTTCGGTCTGCTCGGGCCAAACGGTGCGGGGAAGTCCACAACCATCTCGATGATTTCCGGCCTTGTGCCGCATGACAGCGGGAACATCACGGTGGGCGGCTATGTCATCGGAAAAGAAACGGCCAAAGCGAAACAAAAAATCGGCATTGTTCCGCAGGAAATTGCATTATATCCGACGCTGACGGCTCATGAGAATCTTATGTTTTGGGGGAAAATGTACGGACTTACGCACGGTGAGGCCAAAAAAAGATCGGCAGAGGTCCTTGAATATGTCGGTCTGACTGAGCGGGCTAAAGATAAGATTGAAACATTCTCCGGGGGGATGAAACGAAGAATCAACATCGGTGCGGCTTTAATGCATAAGCCCGAGCTGCTGATTATGGATGAACCTACTGTCGGTATTGACCCTCAATCGAGAAATCACATTTTAGAAACGGTTAAACAGCTCAACGAAACGGGCATGACGGTGATCTATACGAGTCATTACATGGAAGAAGTTGAGTTTTTATGCGACAGGATCGGGATAATTGATCAGGGGGAAATGATTGCGATTGGCACAAAAACTGATTTGTGCAGCCGCCTTGGGGGCGATACCATCATTCAGCTCACGGTCAGCGGGATCGATGAAGCGTTTCTTTTGGCGATCCGTTCCCTGGCTCATGTGAATGATGTAACAGTCCAAGAGTCAGAGCTCAAAATTGACATTTCTGCGGCTCATCATGAGAAAGTCGTCACAAGTCTGCTTGCTGAAGCTGCTGCTCATCATATAAACCTGCTGTCCCTTCAGGTGCAGGAACCGAATCTGGAGCGCCTGTTTCTGAATCTGACCGGCCGCACGTTGCGGGATTGAGGAGGGACGGCCATGAAAAAAAGCATATGGATCGCATGGAAAGATGTCAAAATCAGAATCACGGACAGAAAAGGGTTTATGATGCTTATCCTAATGCCGCTGATCCTAACGTGTATTTTAGGGGCGGCGCTCGGATCAGTTGTTGACGGAGGCAGCCGGATTGATGACATCAAAGTCGGCTACATTCAATCAGACCAGTCAGATGCAGCAAACATGTTTACAAAAGATGTTCTCAAAAAAATGAAGTCGATAAAGGCCACAAAAGCCGGCAGCGAAGACAAGATGAAAAAACTGCTTGATGAAAAGAAAATCGATGTAGGTATCGTCATCCCAAAAAATTGGGAAGCCGGCAAAACCTCAGCTGTTGTTTATGCCGCTCCTGATCAAACATTGAAAACTTCCATCATCGAAACAGCTGCAAGCTCTTTTATAGAGCAATATAAAGCGGTAAAGGAAGCCGCGTCAGCCTCAATGGACTACATCAGCAAAACGGAAGCTGTACAGCAAGGAAAACTTGACCCTGCACAGTTTGCAGAAAAGCTGGCAAAGACGCTAGAAAAAGAAACAGGTGACAAGCTGACTATTGCGGAAAAATCTGTGGGCAGCAAAGCCGTTAACAGTTTTCAATACTATTCGGCGGCAATGCTTTGCATGTTTATGCTGTTTCATATCACAGTCGGGGCGAAATCATTTTTACAGGAAAAGGATACGGAGACGCTTGCCAGAATGCTGATGACGCCTGCGCAAAAATCCGTCATTCTCTTCGGAAAATGGCTTGGGACGTATCTGTTTGCCATCATACAATTTTTCATATTTCTGATCGTCACAATCAATGTATTTGGTGTGGACTGGGGCGGTAATCTGCTGTTCGTGAGTGTACTCGGGCTTTCTTACGCCGCAGCTGTATCTGGTATTTCAATGCTGCTTGCGTCGTGCATCAGCGATATGAAAACTGCAGATGCGATAGGCGGCTTCGGCATTCAATTGCTTGCGGTTCTCGGCGGGTCCATGCTGCCGCTGTACCAATTTCCGGACGTCTTGCAGTCTGTATCCAAAGCGGTGCCAAATCGCTGGGCGCTTGACGGCTTTCTTTCTTTAATGGAAGGGGGAGGCTGGGCTGACCTTCAAAAGCCTGTGCTTCTTTTTGCGGCGATCGGCTTTTGTTCACTTGTAATTGGTATCAGACGGCTTCATACAAGATAAGGAGGTACAAAAGGTGAAAAAAATTCTAGCCATTTGCGGCATTGAGCTTTCTCTCATTTTTAAGAAGCCACAGAACTATTTGATCATGTTTGCTGCCCCGCTTTTGCTTACCTTTGTATTTGGGAGTATGCTCAGCGGCAATGATGATAAGGTACGGCTTGCAATCGTTGATCAGGACGATACGATTCTCTCACAGCATTATATTCGGCAGCTGAAGGCACACGATGATATGTATGTATTCGAAAACATGTCTGAAAGCAAAGCGTCAGAAAAGCTGAAACAAAAGAAAATTGCCGGGATCATCGTCATTTCCCGCTCGTTCCAGACACAGCTGGAAAAAGACAAACATCCTGAACTGATTTTCCGTCACGGCCCTGAGCTGTCGGAAGCGCCGATGGTCAAACAATATGCAGAAAGCACATTGGCAACGCTCAATATTCAGGTGACCGCGGCAAAAACGGCATCGCAGACAGCTGGAGAGAACTGGAAGGCTGCGTATAAAACCGTTTTCGCCAAAAAACATGAAGATACAGTTCCGGCTGTAACACGACAGACGCTCAGTGATAAAAAAGAGGGTGCGGAAGCAAGTGACACAGCCTCCAGAGCAGCAGGGTTTTCCATCCTGTTTGTCATGCTGACCATGATGGGAGCGGCTGGAACCATTTTAGAAGCAAGAAAAAACGGCGTATGGTCCAGATTGCTTACAGCCTCTGTCAGCCGAGCCGAAATCGGTGCTGGGTATGTGCTGTCCTTCTTTGTCATTGGCTGGATTCAATTTGGCATATTGCTTCTCGCAACCCATTGGCTGTTTGGCATCAACTGGGGGAATCCGGCTGCGGTTATGGTGTTGGTGTCGCTTTTTCTGCTGACCGTTGTCGGCATTGGATTGATGATTGCGGCCAATGTCAGAACGCCAGAACAGCAGCTTGCGTTCGGTAACTTGTTCGTCATCGCAACATGTATGGTGAGCGGGATGTATTGGCCGATCGACATTGAACCGAAATTTATGCAATCCATCGCTGAATTTCTTCCGCAAAAGTGGGCGATGAGCGGGCTGACAGAGATTATCGCTAACGGTGCCCGCGTCACAGATATTCTCGGAATCTGCGGCATCTTGCTTGCTTTTGCAGCAATCACTTTCGCAGCGGGGCTGAAAGCGCTCCGAGCCTAAAAAACATCTGCCGTTTAGGCAGATGTTTTTTTGCATGTGGGTACATTCGTATGGGTGCAGCCTGAACTGCGGTTAATCCTTATCTATCATAGCTAAAATTGATTCCAGCCAAGAAACGTAATTTTTCTCCCGCTCCAGCGCTTTCGTCAGCACAAGATAGTGGCCGAAGTCCGGTGAAGAAAATGACATCGGCTCTGCTGAAGCCATAAGCTTTTCATAGCTTCCCTGTAAGTCAGAAAGCTTGGCCTGGCGTTTTTGCAGCTGGTCTTTGAACAAATCAGAAGCCTCCTGGCGCGATAGACAAGAAATGAAATAAGCCTTCAGCATAAATTCATCCTTCACCGTCTCGGGTATCGGCTGGTGGCGGATCAGCCAGTCATGCAGCTCCTGCTTTCCGCTGTCTGTCAGGGTGTACATCTTTTTCTCCAGCTTTGTGCCCTGAATCGTTGTCCGGAACGTGATAAATCCTTCATCCGTCAGCTTTTTGAGCTCAGGGTAAATCTGGCTGTGCTTGGCGCTCCAAAACTGGCCGAGCTCCTCTTTAAAATAACTCGTAATATCGTATCCACTCAATTCGCCTTTTCGCAAAAGCCCTAATATGGCGTATTTTAATACTCTCATGCTATCCTCCGTGTCTGGCTGTTTCGCAAAACAGATGAGCCGGTGCTCAACTGTGATTCTAACTGCCTATTCCCCTTATTATAGAAAAGGGAGGAAGGGAACACAACCGGGCTCTTTGGAAATGAAGATAAAAGGTTTGTCAGTAGGTATCCGATTTATCTCCGTCAATATAAAAGAGATTTAAATTTAATTTTCAGAAAAAATATTAACCATATTGATTTTTTATGTATAATAGGAAATTGGTGTTATCAACATTTTAAGGGGGAATAAACGTGAAAAAAGTACTTATGGCATTCATTATTTGTTTATCGCTGATTCTATCTGTTTTAGCCGCTCCGCCGTCTGGCGCAAAAGCTGAATCAGTACATAATCCTGTCGTTCTTGTTCATGGAATAAGTGGTGCATCATACAACTTTTTCGCTATTAAAAACTACTTAATTTCTCAAGGCTGGCAAAGCAACAAACTGTACGCAATTGATTTTTATGATAAAACAGGAAATAACCTAAATAACGGCCCGCAGCTTGCTTCATATGTTGACCGTGTTTTAAAAGAGACGGGGGCAAAAAAAGTAGATATTGTGGCTCATAGTATGGGAGGCGCCAATACGCTGTACTATATTAAATATTTAGGCGGAGGCAATAAGATTCAAAATGTCGTAACGCTTGGAGGGGCTAATGGTTTAGTGTCATCAACCGCGCTGCCGGGTACAGATCCTAATCAAAAGATCCTCTATACATCTATTTACAGTCTCAATGATCAAATTGTCATCAATAGCTTGTCTCGGTTACAAGGAGCGCGAAACATCCAGCTTTATGGCATCGGTCATATTGGCTTGCTCTCTAATAGCCAAGTGAACGGCTATATCAAAGAAGGGCTGAATGGCGGAGGCCTCAATACAAATTAATATCTTCATAAAAAACCTGCAGTCTCCGTTACGGCAGGTTTTTTGCATTTTTCTAGCAATCTCGTCTGAGAAAGATACACCAATAAGCCAGAGGGGTTTATGACCTTAGTCTATCATGCATACGTCAATTTATGACATCAGGCACTTTTTCAAATAGAGCGGACATGTTAAGGTACAACCATCGATTTCTATCAATTTGAAATAAAAGGAGCGCTGTTATGCAAATTAAAGAAATTTTTATGATCCGCTGCATTTCGTGCTTAAGTGTCGTCTTGCTCCATATCATTTCAATGGTCCTGATGCTTCAGGCAGAAGCTCTTGCAGATATTTCTCACACTGTTGATTCTTTCCGCACACTCCTGATGTTCAGCACGCCCGCTTTTATTTTCATCTCTGAATTTTTACTGGCCCGTTCTTATCCTGATGGGGTGCCTGACGGTTTTTTAAAGAAGCGGGGAAAAGTGATTTTTGTTCCTTTTTTATTTATCGCGGCCATCGATGCGCTGCTGATGACCAGTGCGATGGGGGGAGAGGTAACCTTTCTCGCGTTTGTGCAAAAATATCTGGAGAACGTATTCTTAGGAAACTTTATCGGATACTTCATTCTCGTCATCTTTCAATTTTACATGCTGCATATGATGTTTCATGAGTATTTGAAAAAAGCATCGCCGAAATGGGTGCTGTCTATCTCATTTGTGGTGACAGCCGCTTATTTAGGCTATTTCTCCGCAGCCAGCCCGGCTCCTGCTTCTGAAGAGGGAGGGGCATTTCCGTTCTTCTGGGTTCCGTTCGCAGGCTGGCTTTTCTACTTTTGTCTAGCCTACTATTGCGGAAAAGAATACAAGCGTTTTTTAGCGCTGCTGAACCAATACCGCTGGGTGGTGTACGGCGCTGCAATTGCTTCTGGGGCGCTGGTTGTCACTGTTTCTTATGTCGGTGAAATCGGCATGATCAGCTCGAAGCGGCCTGATATCATGCTGTATTCAACAAGCATGATTTTCCTGTGTTTTCACTTGTTTTCCAAAATGAAGCATGTGCCGAAAATCATGATGTTTATCAGCAACTATTCCTTTTCGATTTATCTGCTTCATGCCTATTTTATGATTATAGGCTACGTGTTGCTTTTGAATATGCCCGAAATTCCTGCCGTACCGGCTGTTCTCCTGCTGTTTGCCGTGTGTACAGCCGGCCCGATTCTGACCTCGTGGGCACTGAATAAATTCAAATACGGGTATTTATTTGTGGGGAAAATTTATCAGCCAAAACAGAAGAAGGTAACAGTCGAAGTGCGTGATCACGCAGGGTGAAAAGCAAGCGGCAGGAGGGCTCCTGCCGCTTGTTGTGTATTAAATCATACAGCATACACAATCTTTTT
This sequence comes from Bacillus sp. FJAT-14266, assembly GCF_001719225.1. NCBI lineage: Bacteria > Bacillati > Bacillota > Bacilli > Caryophanales > Bacillaceae > Bacillus > Bacillus sp. FJAT-14266. The sequence continues at coordinate 3,378,007 of NZ_CP017072.1, read as the reverse complement.
CTTGTAAAATAAAAGATAAGAGTGAAAAGAAGGGAGAACATGCATGACATCAGTCAATCTAAGCTACCCAATAGGAGAATACAAGCCGAGGGAATCCATATCGAAGGAGCAAAAAGATAAGTGGATTCAAGTGCTTGAAGAAGTGCCGGCAAAATTGAAGCAAGCTGTAGAGGGCATGACGGACAGCCAGCTTGACACACCGTACCGGGACGGTGGATGGACCGTTCGGCAAGTTATTCATCATCTGGCTGACAGTCATATGAACAGCTATATTCGTTTTAAATTGAGCTTGACGGAAGAGACACCGGCTATCCGTCCGTATGATGAAAAAGCATGGTCGGAGCTAAAAGACTCGAAAACGGCAGATCCGAGCGGCTCACTCGCGCTTTTGCAGGAGCTTCACGGAAGATGGACGGCTCTGCTCCGCACTCTGACGGATCAGCAATTTAAGCGCGGATTTTATCACCCTGATACAAAGGAGATCATTACCCTGGAGAACGCGCTCGGCCTGTATGTCTGGCACTCACATCACCATATCGCTCATATTACGGAGCTTTCCAGACGGATGGGGTGGTCTTAACGCTTTTGCCGGCGGAAAGCCGGAATACTGATAGCAGCAATCACCAGAAGTGAGATCACAGCAGCCGCTGCATATAAATGATCATAGCCGCTGGCGACACTCGCATGAATGGCGTCGCTTATCGCGGTTTTGACTTCAGGAACGGGAATGCGTTCGATTTGTTCTTGTAAAGAAGAAACATCAGAACTGTCGATCTCCGGAATCATCTGCATCGCCTTTTCTGAATATCCGCTGTCCGATAAGCGGCTGCTGATCTCATCACCTATTTGGTCAAACCCGGCTGTGATAAAACCTGCATAAAGAGTAGGCGCCAAGGTCAGTCCAATTTGCCTTACTAATGAAAGCGTGCCAAGCGCTGTACCCTTATTTGTTTTTGCCGCTTCTGATACAAGGACGTTCAGCGGAGCGCCTAACAGAAAGCCAAAACCGATCCCAGCGACTACACTAGCGATTATAAACTCCCATTTTTCCGTCACCCAGAGCGGAAATAAAGCAAACCCCGCACATGAGATGATTCCCGAAAGAATAACGGTTTTTACAGGACCTTTTTTGTCGGTAAGCGCTCCGCCAAGCCAAGCGCCGATTCCGGAAGCCAACGCAAGCGGTGTCATCCAATAGCCTGCTTTTGCGGCAGGGACACCCAAATACTGCTCGACATATGACGGGATAAAAATGACTGCCGCCAAGAGCCCCCCGGATAACAAACCGATGATAAGCGTGCGCTGAAACATATGGTTTCGCAGCAGAGAATACGCCAAAATGGGATCGCCTCCTCGCATTTCAACTATCTTTTCATACGAGATAAGCGCTGCAAAACAGAGTATGCCAAAAATAATACATCCATAAACCTTCGGATTCCCCAAGCTGTGTAAGAGATTTGCCCCGTCAAGGTTCGTCATGCCGTACATCACGGCTAAAATCGACAGGGACAGAAGGAAGATTCCGGCCGCATCGAGGCGCTTAGCTTCAGGTGCTTTTGTTTCCGCGATAAAGTATGAGCCGAAAACAACCAATAGCACGGCAATCGGCAAATTAATCAAAAACAGCCAATGCCAAGACCCGGTCCAATCAAGCAGAAAGCTTCCGATATTTGGCCCGAGCACAGCGGCCATCCCGTTCATTGCGCCAAGCAGCCCAAGCGCCTTCCCCTGTTTTTCCTTTGGAAGGGTCGCGAGAATGTGAGAGCTGCCGATGATGAAAATCCCGCCGCCTCCAAGCGCCTGAATCAGCCGCGATATCAGAAAGAGCGGGAAGCTTTGGCTCAAAGCAACAAGCAAAGAACCAAGTCCGAACAGGCAAACCTCAATGAGAAAGAGTTTTTTTCTGCCGTAGCGGTCGGAAAGCTTTCCGACGATTGGCACACTGACGCTAAGACCAAGCGTATAAAGGGTAATGCCCCATGATCCCCAGGAAGGAGAAACGGAAAACGACTCGTTTATCGTTGTTAAGGCAGCTGAAATAATTCCGTTATCTAGCGCAGCCATAAATACACCAATCGTAAACAGGCTGATCGCCCACTTTTGGCCTTTCTGCTCTGTTAATGCTTCAGACATATTCATCAACCCCTTTTTTATTCATTCAAAGTATATTATTCATTTTAAATGAACTAAATGTCAAATAAAAAAAGCCTGCTCCCGCAGTTTGCGGATGACAGACTTACAGATTTATTCTTTTTTCGCTTTCTCTAATGCTCTTGAAAGGATAGACAGCCCTTCGGAAACCGCCTGCTTTTCTTCAGGGGACAGCAGCTCTAATGAACGCTTCAATTTCAGGTGGCCTTTTTCATACAAACCCCGGAAAATCTTTTTCGCATTCTCTGTCAACTGAACAACTACAGAGCGGCGGTCCTCTTCAGAATGTGAGCGTTTGACAAATCCTGATTTTTCAAGCCGGTCAAGCAGCCCAGTTGTATTGGACAGGGAAGCCCCCATTTTTTCAGCAATGTCGCTCACTTTCAATGTTCCATGGTTGTTTAATAGCATCAGCACCTTCATTTGCGGCATGCTCATATCCAGCTTCATCCACTCGGACACATCACCGAGCCCGGCGGACGTTAAGACTTTCATATAGAGCACCCATATTTCCCGTTCCTCCGATGAAAGAATGTTTTCGTTTAATACTGTTGTATCGTGTAAATTATATTCCATTTCATCACTTCCTCATCATTCACTCCTCTTACCATATTACTCGATTTTCACTCCTGAAAGAAAGTGAGCAGAAACCGCATGCGGGACTTTGTCCGAAAAATAACGGTAGTGTATAATGAGTTGGAGATTATTGGGGGAGAGGATCGAACTAGAATATGATTGGAGAGACCATTGCTGATTAAAAAGAATGCTTTATCAATATTAAAAATCGTTTTTCCTATTGCTGTTTTGCTATTTGTTATTTATCAATCGAAAAAAGAACTGACAAATCTGTCATTCAAACGTACGCTTATGGTCATCAACGGACTGGAACGAACGGATTTATTCATGCTTGTGTTGATCGGCTTGCTGGCTGTTGCGGCTATGTCGCTGTATGATTACGTCCTGAAGTACTCACTGCGCCTATCGATCACAAACGGAAAAGTTTTCAGGGTTTCCTGGATCGCCAATTCATTTAATAATGTGTTGGGATTCGGCGGTTTAGCCGGAGTCGGGTTAAGAATGATGTTCTATAAGGAGCATACGAAAGACCATAAGGCACTCGTGAAAGGAATCGCCTGGCTCACATCATCTATGCTGCTCGGATTATCTGTTTTCAGCATTTTCGTCGCTGCGAGAGTGCTGCCAGTGGATGAAGTGATTCATGAGAAGCCTTGGCTATGGGCGGTCGTTATCGGTTTTGCGCTGATATTGCCGCTATCTTTGGCGGTGTCCAAAATAAAAGACCGCAAAGCTGGGGACGAAGAGAATGCGGATAAAGTGAAAAATCCGATTTTCGCATATATTGGAGCTTCAGTTGTTGAATGGCTCATGGCCGGGACCGTCATCTATTTTGCTTTGTTCGCTATGGGCATTCATGCAGATATCAGGTATGTGTTCGGGGTGTTCGTCATTGCGGCGATCGGAGGAATGATCAGCCTCGTGCCGGGCGGCTTCGGCTCGTTTGACCTTTTATTTTTGCTGGGGATGGAGCAGCTTGGCTATCATCAAGAGGCCATCGTTACTTCTATTGTGTTGTACAGGCTCGCCTATTCATTTATCCCATTTATCTTGGGACTGTTCTTTGCCGCAGGCGACCTGACGGAAAATACAATGAAGCGGCTCGAAACGAACCCGCGCATCGCACCGGCAATTGAGACGACAAACGTTCTGCTTGTTGTTCAGCGTGCGGTATTAGTGAGAATTTTGCAAGGCTCGCTTTCCCTTATTGTGTTCGTAGCAGGTCTGATTGTCTTGGCCTCAGTTTCCTTGCCGATTGACAGGCTGACGGTTATACCGCACATTCCGCGCCCTGCGCTTTTGCTGTTCAACGGCCTGTCCTTAAGCTCAGCACTCATTCTGCTAATTTTGCCGATCGAGCTTTATAAACGGACAAAACGTTCCTACACGATGGCCATTACAGCGCTTGTCGGCGGCTTTGTGTTCAGCTTTTTAAAAGGGCTTAACATCAGCGCGATATTCGTACTGCCGATGATTATCGTATTGCTTGTGCTATTGAAAAAACAATTTGTCCGCGAACAGGCATCCTATACACTGGGACAATTGATATTCGCTGTGGCGCTGTTTACTGTGGCGCTCTTTAACTACAATCTGATCGCGGGCTTTATTTGGGACCGGATGAAGAAGGTGCTGCGTCACGAATATTTCGTCCACAGCACCTCGCATATTACACATGCAACCATCATGGCGATCATCATTGTGCCGCTGTTCTTCTTGATATTTACAGTGGTCTATCATAAGAGAACGAAACCGATCGGAGAGCAAGCTGACCCTGAGCGTCTTGCTGCGTTTCTTAATGAAAAAGGCGGCAACGCGCTGAGCCATCTCGGTTTTCTTGGAGATAAGCGGTTTTATTTTTCCAGCGATGGGAATGCACTGCTTCTGTTTGGGAAAATCGCCAGAAGGCTGGTCGTGCTCGGCGATCCGTCTGGCCAAAGAGAATCATTCCCGCTCGTGCTGGAAGAATTTCTGAACGAAGCGCATCAGAAGGGATTCAGTGTTTTGTTCTATCAAATTGAACGAGAGGACATGGCGCTGTATCACGATTTTGGCTACAACTTCTTTAAATTGGGCGAGGAAGCATATGTAGATTTAAATACATTTACCTTGACTGGGAAGAAAAAAGCCGGCCTTCGGGCAATCAATAACCGCTTTGAGCGGGAGGAGTATACTTTCCATGTGGATCATCCCCCATTTTCTGATGCGTTTTTGGAGGAGCTGAAGCAAATCTCAGACGAATGGCTCGGCTCGAAAAAAGAGAAGGGATTCTCGCTCGGATTTTTTGATCCTTCCTATTTACAGAAAGCGCCGATCGCCTATATGAAAAATGCAGAAGGAGAGATCGTTGCATTCGCAAATGTCATGCCGATGTACCAGGAAGGAGAGATATCGGTTGATCTGATGCGCTATCGCGGCGACGCTCCAAATGGCATTATGGACGCATTGTTTATCCGTATGTTTTTATGGGCAAAGGAAGAGGGCTGCACGTCATTTAATATGGGGATGGCACCCTTGGCCAATGTCGGCACTGCCTTTACATCCTTCTGGTCCGAAAGGTTTGCCGCTGTCATTTTTAATAATGTCAGATACATGTACAGCTTCAGCGGCCTAAGAGCCTTTAAAGAAAAATACAAACCGGAGTGGCGAGGGAAATACTTAGCGTATCGGAAAAACAGATCTCTTTCTGTCACCATGTTCCTCGTTACACGTCTGATTGGCAAAAGCAAAAAAGACTCCGTCTAATAAGACGGAGTCTTTTTTTATTTCGTTTTTAAAAAGTAGGTTTCAATATCATCAAGCAGGTAGTTTGCGGCTTTAATTCCGCCTGCGGTTGTCCATACGACGTCATCGACTTCATGTGCATTACCTGACTTCACGGCCTTCAGGTTTTTCCATAGTGAACTGCTTGTCCACTGATTGGTCCATTTTTCATTTTCCTTTGCATTATCGGCTTTATAAGTGAAATAAAACAGCACATCAGCATCCATATCAGGAATAGATTCTTTACTGTCAGTTGAGAACGTAAATTGGTCCTTTTGTTTCTTGAACAGTTCTACTTGTTTTTCAGGGCGTTTGAAGCCAAGCTGGTCTAAAATAATCCCTGAGAATGAATCGGTATAATAGATTCTTGATTCACCGGATAAAAAGCGTACGACTGAAACGGTTTTGTTTGTCTGGTCGCCCAGCTTGTTTTTTAAATCAGAAACACGTTTATCAAAATCGGCAATGACTTCCTTGCCTTTGTCCGCCTTATTCACCGCGTTGGCGTATAGAGTCAGGTTATCCTTCCAGTTCCCGGCCAAAGATTCAGCAAAAACAGTCGGCGCAATCGCATTTAACTGATCATAAATTTTTTCCTGGCGCACTTTGTTTCCAATAATCAAATCAGGCTTTAATTCTGCGATGGCTTCCACATTCGGTTCCGTTTCAAGACCGACGTTTTTAACACCTTTCATGTCATCTTTCAGATAGTCATACCACGGGTCGCCCTTCCATGACTTTACGGCTCCGACCGGCTTAATGCCAAGCGCTAAGAGCGCCTCTGTTCCTTCATTAGTTAAAACAACAATCCGTTTTGGATTGGCGGGAATGTTGTCTGATGTCCCCATTGCATGTTTGACCGTTCTTGTTTTGCTGCTTGACCCCTCGCTGTTGCTTGAACTTTCTGAACTATTACAGGCAGAAAGTACCATAACGGCCATTAAAAATACGAATAGCATGCTGATATGCTTTTTCATCTTTTTCCTCCCAATATTGAAATTCATTATCATTTAGATCATAATAAGCAGTGTTAAGAGTGTCAATCCCTAATTGAGGATTATTCTCAAAAACAAACATTACATAGTAAATAACTAGGAGAATTAGATCATGATCTGCAAAAAGGCATCTTCAAAATGGATTGTGTTAGTATGTCTGATTTTCATTTTACTGGCGGCTGTCTGCGCAAGCGTCGTGTACGGCTATACAGGTACGTCATGGAGACAGGTCTATCAGGCATTTACTTCCTTCAACGGAACAAATGAGCATGTCATCATCAAGGATGTCAGGCTTCCGCGCGCTTTGGTTGCGACAGTCGTCGGCGCCTCGCTTGCAGCCGCAGGCGCTCTCATGCAGGCGCTCACAAAAAATCCGCTTGCGTCACCGGGGATTTTCGGGATTAACGCCGGTGCAGGTTTTTTTATTGTTGCCGGATCGTTTTTTCTGCATATTCAGTCACCTCAGGCATTAGTATGGAGCTCGTTTCTGGGGGCAGCATTTACCGCCGCGATCGTCTATGCAGCAGGCTCGCTTGGGAGGGAAGGGCTGACGCCAATCAAACTGACGCTGGCGGGAGCTGCCATGGCAGCCATGTTTTCTTCTCTGACACAGGGCTTGCTGTCTGTCAACGAACTCGAGCTTGCCCAGGTGCTTTTTTGGCTGACTGGCTCTGTGCAGGGCCGGAGTCTGGATCTGTTGATGACGATGTTTCCATATGCAGCGGCAGCGCTGGTAATCTGCTTCTTTCTCGGCCAAAAAATTAATCTCCTCGTTATGGGAGAAGATGTGGCAAAAGGACTCGGCCAAAAAACAGGCCTGCTGAAATTTGTGATGGCGCTTTGTGTTGTCATGCTTGCAGGGTCCGCTGTCGCCATTGCCGGGCCGATTTCTTTTATCGGCATCATTATTCCGCATTTTGCCCGCTTTGTCGTTGGTAATGATTATCGCTGGGTTCTGCCATTTTCCGCTGTTTTGGGTGCCATTTTGCTTGTTTGCGCGGATATCGGTGCGCGATATATCATTATGCCTCAGGAGGTTCCTGTCGGGGTCATGACCGCCATCATCGGAATGCCTGTGTTTGTGTACATCGCAAGAAGGGGGGCGAAGCTATGAAACTTCGTTTTGGCGTTACTGCGGCTGAAAAGAAAGCATGGATCGTCTTTTTAATTTTACTAGGGTTAACAGCTGCTGTACTCATCATAAGCGCAGGTCTCGGACAAAGGTTTATTCCTCCCTGGGATGTAGCAAAAACATTCTTTGGTGCAGGTTCCAAGCTGGATGAACTGATGATCATGTCGTTCCGCATGCCAAGAATTTTGACGGCTTTATGCGCCGGTGTCTGCTTGGCAGCGGCAGGCGCGATATTGCAGGGGCTCGTCAGAAACCCTCTCGCATCTCCGGATATTATCGGAATAACAGGAGGAGCGGCGGTAGCGGTCGTGCTTTTAATGATGTTCTTCTCAGACCGCGGCAGTTCACTTACGATCAGTCTGTCATGGCTTCCAGCAGCCGCATTTATCGGCGCATCGGCTGTCGGGCTCATCGTCTATTTACTGGCATACAAAAATGGCGCCTCCACATTTCGGCTGGTGCTTATCGGAATCGGATTTTCAATGTCGGCGCAGGCGATGACTACCCTGTTGATGATCAAAGGCCCGATTTACCGGGCATCACAAGCCAATGTATATATCACTGGGTCAGTTTATGGGTCAAACTGGCAGCATGTAAAAATAGCTATTATCTTATCTGTCATTCTCTTATTCATTTGTTTTGTCGCGCTAAAAAATATGAATATACAGGTGCTGGGTGAAGATATTGCGGCGGGTGCAGGAAGCGCTGTGCAGCGAAATCGTTTTTTCTTGCTACTTTTGAGTACGGCTCTTACTGGTTGTGCAGTTTCAGTTGCCGGCACAATCGGTTTTGTCGGGCTGATGGCGCCCCATATTGCAAGACGGCTTGTCGGCTCATCTTATGGCGCGCTGCTCCCAGCGTCGGCACTTATTGGAGCTCTGCTCGTTTTAACAGCTGATATCGTCGGCAGAACCTTATTTGCTCCGGTGGAAGTGCCGGCCGGCGTCTTTACAGCGGCTATCGGCGCACCTTATTTTATTTATTTGCTCTATAAAACAAGAAATTCTTAATCGTTACACCCATTTTCTTAAAAAAGAAAATGGGTTTTTTTGATAATGACTGAAGATTCGTAATTATTTTTGCTATACTGACAGAGACATTGATAAAGAAAGGGCGGCAGATGAATGAAAGAAGCAGAGGTATTAAAATATGAAGCATTTACAAGCAGTCCCGGCAAAGGAAACCCCGCAGGCGTCGTTTTGCAGGGAGACGATTATACGGAAGACGAGATGCAGATCATAGCTGAGCGTGCCGGGTATTCAGAAACCTCCTTTATCCGAAAAAGCGAGTCGGCCGATCTTGAACTCCGTTACTTTACACCTGGACACGAAATGAATTTGTGCGGTCATGCGACAGTTGCGTCTCTTTACGCATTATGTGAGAAAGGAATGCTGGAGAGCGGTAAAACGTACAGCATCCAAACGAAAGCGGGTATCCTGCCTGTGAAGATTTCTGAAAAAGATGGCCGTATTCATATCACGCTTGAACAGGCCTCTCCGCAATTCAAACCATTTACAGGCGATCGGAAAAAACTTGCGGACGCACTGGGTATCACCGAAGAGGATTTTCATGAAGACCTTCCGATTGTGTTTGGCAGCACTGGCATATGGACAGCCATCGTTCCGCTTAAATCATTGGAGGCTTCCAAAAAAATGGTGCCAGATAACAAACAATTTCCGGAAGTGTTAATTGATCTGCCAAAAGCTTCAGTCCATCCGTTTACCTTTGAAACCGTTCATCCCGACAGCGACCTGCACGGACGCCACTTTTCATCCCCGTATTCGGGAACGATTGAAGACCCCGTGACCGGCACAGCATCCGGCGTGATGGGGGCTTATATGAAACATTATGGCAATGCCGAGCAGCATAAATTTATCATTGAACAAGGGCAGGAAATTGGAAAAGACGGAAAAGTGGAGATCGAAATAAACGAAGCCGGCGGCCATGTGAAAGTGAACATGACAGGAACAGCCGTTTACTCAGAAACCCGTATTCTTAAAATCTAATACGGATGATGGTTTACAAAAAGATGCACTTTCCGTTATCATTATGAAATGATAATCATTTTCAATTGCATAGGAAGGTGAGACGGTATGCCTCAAACCGAACAAATACATCAGCATTCAGTACTGCGGGACATCATACGCAGCAGAAGATCGATTCGAAAGTTTAAACAAGAGCCAGTACCTTCAGCAGTCATTCTTGACATGCTTGAAACGGCAAAATATGCGCCAAATCACAGAGTGACAGAGCCATGGAGATTTATTTACGTTTCCAGTGAGACAGGTAAAGCGAACCTCATCAATACATTTGCAGCGTTCTCTAAGAAATCCAAGCCGGATATGACAGAGGAAAAGCTTCAAAATTTCAAAAACACACTTGGGCGCGTTCCGGGATTTCTCCTCGTCGTGTTTCAGGAAGATGAAAACGAAAGAGCGCGGGACGACGATTTTGCGGCAACAAGCTCGTTGATTCAAAATCTTCAGCTTCTCGCTTGGGAAAAAGGAATCGGCATGGTTTGGAAAAGCGGAAAAATCCTTTATGACAAAGAAGTCCATCAGGCCTTTGGTTTACAGGATAATGAGCGTTTCGCCGCCATCATACAAACAGGTTATCCTGACGAGGCGCCGGAAGTGAAAAAACGCACACCGATCCGCGACCGATTCACTGAAATGTAAAAAACCCCTTGTCTCAAACGGAGACAAGGGGTTTTTCATTAACGAGATTTCTTTTTCGCTCTGTTGTCGGCTGCTTTCGCACGCTCTTGCGCTTCGCGGTCATCTGCATCAGCAAGCTCGGTTGAATATTCTTCGTAAACGCCGTCAGTTTCCCTTTTTAATGCATCGGGAACTTGTGGAAGCTTTTGTTTGTTTTTATCACGGTTTTTGTGGATATGATTTCTGCCCATATCAAATTCCCCCTAAAAAGTGATATCAAACAAAGATAGTATTTGGTTTTAAGGGGCTATGTATTCCTACTTCCGCTTAGCAGCTTTTTCCGCTTTTTTAAATTCGCCTGAATAAAGAACTTCCTGCATTTTTTTCAGGTTGGCGCCTTGCTGGTGCTTCTCCCTCTTTTTTTCCATAAAAAGGACCTCCTTCAACCATGTTATTCTTAAGGTTGACGCTTCCTGCTGTTTTTATACAGTCTTACGGTCCGCTATCAGCTGTGAGAGTGCAAATTCAAGATCCGAATATGTAAAACGAAATCCAGAGGTTATCGCTTTTTTAGGAAGAGCGCGCTGTCCTTTCACAATCAAAAGACTCATTTCACCCAATGTTTTTGATAAAAAGAATTCCGGGACGGGGAGCCAGTGCGGGCGGTGCTTCACCCGTGCAATCGCTTTTCCGAATTGCTTCATGTCCACAGGATTGGGCGCGGTGACATTCATTGGGCCTGAGATGCCGGCGTTTTCCACCGCATATCGGATCATCTGGGCCGCATCCTCGACATGAATCCATGACAGCCACTGCCTTCCCGTTCCAATCGTTCCGCCGGCCAGAAACTTATAGGGGAGAACCATAAGCGGTAAAGCGCCTTTTTCTCCAAGCATCACGCCAAATCTTGCATAAACCGTCCGGATGCCCATCGCTTCAATATGCTGTCCTTCCTTTTCCCACAGGTGTGCAGTATGGCTGAGAAAATCCTCATCTGACGTTGCAGAATCCTCTGTGAAAGTTCTCTCAAGGCTTGTGCCGTAAATGCCCACGGCACTGGCTTGGATCAATGTCTTCGGCTTCTCCTTCTGTTTCTGAATAAGCCGCTGCACTTCACGCGTCGCATTGATACGGCTGGAGAGAATGTGCTGCTTCGTTTTTTCTGTCCAGCGGCCAAAAATCGATTTTCCCGCAAGATTTATCCAGACATCAATATGAGGAAGTTCCTGCTCCGGGGCGGCTCCTTCCGACAGCCATTGGACATATGTCATATTTTTTTGTTCAGTTTTCCTTGCGTTTCTTGATAAAATATAAACATGGTGTCCTTGGCGGGTAAGAACGCCTGTCAGATGCTGGCCGAGAAAACCGGTTCCGCCCGTCATTGCGATATTCATGAACATCTCTCCTCATCGTTCTAATAAATATACTTTACCTCATTGTAATAAAAGAAAACGCGTTTCAGGCCTGAGAAGGGAGATTAAGATGCCGTTTATTACAAAAATATCAACGCAAAAAAAGAATACGGAACGCTTCAATATTTTTCTGGATGATAAATACGCCTTCAGCGTGGACGCGGATGTGCTCGTGAAATTTGAGCTCAAGAAGGGAAAAGAACTCGATGATCTTGACATCATTGAAATTCAATACGGCGATGAAGTGAAGAAAGGCTTCAACCGTGCGCTTGACTTTTTATCCTATCGAATGCGGTCGACGAAAGAGGTCGAGGACCACTTAAAGAAAAAAGAAACCTCGCCCCCCGTCATTGCGGAAGTCATCCATAGGCTTAACGATTACAAGTACTTAAACGACCAGGAATTTGCCGCAGCCTATGTCAGCACTCACAAAAAAACAAACGGAAAAGGCCCTGATGTTTTGTTCAGAGAGCTAAGAGCGAAGGGAATTGATGACGATACAATTAAGGAGGCGCTAAGTTCCTTTTCCTTTGAAGATCAGACAAGAGAAGCGGTCAAGCATGTTGAAAAGCTTCTCAAAAAAGATAAAAAGCTTTCGACGAAAGAATTCAAACAGCGCGCCCAGCTGCAGCTTCAGCGCAAGGGCTTCTCATTTGATGTTATCAGCGCGGCGATGGATCAGATTGAATATGAAAATGATGAAGACACGGAGAAAGAAGCGCTGCGCCTTCACGCGGAAAAAGCGTTTAGAAAATACCGCTATGACGGCTCATATGAAAGCGCCATGAAGGTCAAACAATTTTTATTCCGCAAAGGATTCTCACTCGATTTAATCGAGCAATTACTGCAGGAAGAGGAGTACTGAAATGGAGAAACGATACAGTCAAATGACACCTCACGAACTCAATACCGAAATCGCATTACTTTCTGAAAAAGCAAGAAAAGCCGAACAGCATGGTATCATAAACGAACTGGCAGTGCTCGAACGGAAAATTACGATGGCAAAAGCATATTTGCTGAACCCGGAAGATTACTCACCGGGAGAAACATATCGTGTGGAAAACACTGAGGACGAGTTTACCATCAGTTATTTAAATGGCGTTTTCGCATGGGGATACAGGACCTCTTCCCCTCAGCAAGAGGAAGCGCTGCCAATCTCAGTATTGAAGAAAAAGAATAAAGCGTAACGGGGAGGCTGATGATCAGCCTCTTTTTGTTTGCAGCACATTTACACGAATTCTTAAAGAAAAAATCATTGAATTCACTTGAAAAATCTTTTAAGATGAAACTCGTTGTTTTTTAAAATCAAAGGAGGCGATGACGTTGAGTATCAAAAACCCATCTGTAAAATTTATTATATTTGTTCTTATGATTTGCACATTTTCAATTGGCTATACAGAATACGCGGTGATGGGTATTTTGACGTCGATTGCCAATGACTTTCATATACAGGTTTCATCCGCAGGGCTTCTTGTCACGGCTTATGCGGCAAGCGTTTGTTTGACAGGACCGCTCGTCACCATCATTTCCGTCAAGCTTCCGAGAAAGCCTGTGCTTCTTGGGCTGATGGCGGTTTTTATCCTTTCCAACCTGATGAGCGCACTGGCGCCGAATTTTGCTGTATTGGCCATTTCAAGAATTTTATCTGCGTCCATTCACGGCGCTTTCTTCGCGATTGCCATGGTATTCGCAAGTGAAATGGTTCCGCCGGAAAAGCGTGCTGCAGCTGCTGCTTCAATGAACGGCGGACTGACAGTGGCTCTAATGCTTGGTGTTCCATTCGGCTCTTATCTCGGAGATGTCCTGAATTGGAGAGCGGTGTTTTCCATCATTACGGCTCTTGGTGTCATCGGATTTTTAGGCCTTATGGCTGCCGTGCCGAACAGAAAACCAAAAGTGATCCCAATGCTTATGAATGAGTGGGGGGTTTTTAAACACAAACAAGTGCTGTTTTCCTTCGCGATTACCATTTTAGGCTATTCCGGTGTCTTTATCGCCTACACCTTTATCGAACCCATTTTGAGGCATTCAGCCGGATTCAGCACGGTTGGCATTACAGGTGCTCTTTTTGCGTATGGATTGGGAGGCGTTGCCGGGAATTTCTTTGCTGGAAAAGTACCGCTGCCTTTGCTGACTCGGACGATGATCGGCGTAATGATCGGTTTAATCGGTGTTCTGGCTGTATTTCCTTATATCGCCATTTACCCGGCTGCAGCCATTGTGGCAACGTTCCTATTCGGGGCATGCGCATTCGGCACGCCGCCTCTTTTGCAAACAAAGGTCATTTCATCATCTGAGGGCGGCACGACCATTGCCGCAGCTGTCAGCGTATCAGCATTTAACCTTGCCAATGCCCTTGGTGCATGGATCGGCGGAATGATTTTAAACGGAACAGGCTCTTATTCCTGGCTGTTTGCAGGAGGTGCGCTTATGACTGCATGCGGACTTGTGCTTTCTACCTTCGCACACTTATCAGAAAAGAAGAGCGTCTACGAATATCAAGTCAATAAAGGGTAAAAACAGCTGCAGTGTATGCAGCTGTTCTTCTTTACCGTTTGCCTGAGGCTCTCATTCTTTCTTGAGGATGCTGATTGATAGATCCGTCAGCACGCTTTGAAGCATAATCGTCCTTTGCTCTCGGTTCACCCTGAAATTTGTTTTCGTTTTCGTAAGGAAATCCTTTTTCTTTATTTCGGACCATGTCATATCCCCCTAGGTTCGAGATCAAAAAGTTGCGTCTTTCCAGATGAAGACGTAAGGTTAGTATATGGAGAACACCACGTAATAAAGCGTTATTTTTTTCCTGAAGAAAGGAGACTGCACACATGAATATGTACATTGAGAAACTGACTAATCTGCTTCTGGAAAAGAACGAGATGATCAGCTATATACAGGCAAAAACGTGGGTGGAATTGTTATGGAGTGATTTCGAAGCAACCTATGCAAAAGCCGGACACGCCTATCAAGGTGAAAAAATGACTGAAAAAATCGTCACACAATGGATTGAAAACTATGGCGGCCAGCTCCACCTTTTTCAAAGCTCCCGTAACGACGTGAATGATTACTTAAATCAAAGCAGAGGCCTTTTGCATTAAAAACCTGCCGTTAACGACCGGCAGGTTTTTTCATTTTCTTAAAATTACCTTAACAGGAAGAAATCATAAACAAAACATGTTTCACCAGCCTGTCAATCAGGGAATACCACTTATATCTTGTCAAAATGCGAGGAGGAGCTTTATATGAAAAAGAAACAAGTAATGCTCGCTTTAACAGCTGCCGCAGGACTGGGTTTGACAGCACTTCATTCCGCTCCCGCAGCAAAAGCTGCGCCCCTTCACGACATATCTGTCAGCATGCCATCATCCGATACTTACATCATAAAAACAGGAAAGCTGAATGTCCGGACTGAGCCAAATCATGAAGGTGATATTCTCGGCACTGTATCATCAGAACAAAAGGTAAAAGTCGATAGGTTCGTAAATGCCGATTGGGCTCAAATTTATTTCAAAGGAAAGAAAGCATATATTTCAACTCACTTTTTAATGAAAACCGCAAGCCAAGCGAAAACAACGAAACAGACAGCCTTCTATGCACCGACGCCCGAAAATGGAAAAGCTAAACAGCTCTCATCTGGAACAGAGGTGACAATACTTGGGTGGGGATTCAGTGAAAACGGCGGATTTGACTTCACTTGGGCGTTCGTGGATTATGGCGGAGTTAAAGGCTATATTCACACAAAGGATTTACAAATGCGATAAAAAGGCAGGCCGAGGCTTGTCTTTTTGCCTATGCATGAAACATTTCTTCTTTCTGCACGTAACAATGAGAAAGGAGATGATGATATGACGGGTTTAGTCGGCGGAGGGCTTATGATCATTGCGGGCATACTGATCAAACTGTTTCCTCCCAAATCGATCAACAGTGTGTATGGATACAGAACGAGACGCTCAATGTCAGATCAAAGATTATGGAATGAAGCGAACCGTTACAGTGCATCATTAATGATCCTGTCAGGCTTGGTGATTGCGGGAATGGGTTTGCTGCTGGGATCAAACTTGATTATTCTTCAGCTTATCCTGCTGATTGCCGCCTGTGTCATAACATTTATGCTAACGGAGAAAAGGCTGAAAATCATTACGCACAGTCAAGGAGGAGATTGAAGTGGACGGAGTTAAATGCCAGTTTGTCAATACGAACGGAATCACGCTCCACGTTGCAGCCGCAGGACCGGAAGACGGCCCGTTAATTGTCCTGCTCCATGGATTTCCTGAGTTTTGGTACGGCTGGAAAAATCAAATCAAACCGCTTGTTGATGCGGGTTACCGGGTCATTGCTCCTGATCAGCGGGGCTACAATCTCAGTGACAAACCAGAAGGAATTGATTCATATCGGATTGATACATTAAGAGATGATATCATCGGGCTTATTACGCAATTCACTGATGAAAAAGCAATTGTCATCGGTCATGACTGGGGAGGAGCTGTCGCATGGCATTTGGCTTCCACACGCCCGGAATATCTTGAAAAACTGATCGCGATCAATATCCCGCACCCGCACGTCATGAAAACCGTAACGCCGCTTTATCCGCCGCAATGGCTGAAAAGCTCGTATATCGCATACTTCCAGCTGCCCGATATACCGGAGGCATCACTAAGGGAAAATGATTATGATACATTAGACAAAGCGATTGGATTATCCGACCGTCCCGCGCTTTTTACATCCGAGGATGTCAGCAGGTACAAAGAAGCGTGGAAGCAGCCGGGCGCGCTGACAG
The DNA here is from genome assembly GCF_001719225.1 of Bacillus sp. FJAT-14266. Taxonomy (NCBI): domain Bacteria; kingdom Bacillati; phylum Bacillota; class Bacilli; order Caryophanales; family Bacillaceae; genus Bacillus; species Bacillus sp. FJAT-14266. Next base: position 3,361,550 of record NZ_CP017072.1, on the reverse strand, counting down.
CTATGCTGAACTGGTACAGAGCCCTCAGAAAAGGAAGCTTGGCAGAGAAACCCTCTTACGAAACAGTACCTTACCGAATGATCTGGGGAATGGAAGACCGCTTTTTGAGCAGGAAGCTTGCGAAAGAGACGGAAAGGCATTGCCCGAATGGACATCTCATCTTTGTTGATGAAGCTTCCCATTGGATTAACCACGAAAAGCCAGCCATCGTCAATCAGCTGATTTTGGAATATCTTAAGAACCAATAAGCTAAAATTTCTCTCCATCCGTCTGTCATAATGGCAGACTTTTTCTGTGCGTTTTTTTCATAGTCTGTTTTAAACATGACAAAATAACATTAAAAATCATGAATGTCACCATAAAATTGTAACAAAAAACAGGTTTAAACGACTTTAAAAAAAGGAATAGCCTTACTGAAGATTTGTGTAAAACTCCCCTAAGGCAATACTTAAAAAGAATAATAAAAAGAAGGTGCCTTAATGAAGCAAGGATTAATCTCGATTATTATCCCGTCTTACAATGAAGGGTATAATGTCAAACTCATTCATGAATCTTTAAAAAAGGAATTTAAAAACATTCATTATGACTATGAAATATTCTTCATAAACGACGGAAGTGTTGATGACACGCTTCAGCAGATCAAAGACTTGGCAGCGACGTGCAGCCGGGTAAAATATATATCTTTTTCTCGAAACTTTGGAAAAGAAGCCGCAATTTTGGCGGGCTTTGAGCATGTTCAGGGCGAGGCGGTTATTGTCATGGATGCCGATCTGCAGCATCCGACATATTTGCTGAAGGAATTTATCAAAGGCTACGAAGAAGGGTATGACCAAGTCATTGCCCAAAGGAACAGAAAAGGGGACAGCTTTGTCCGCTCACTCTTATCATCTATGTATTACAAGTTCATTAATAAAGCGGTGGAAGTCGATTTGCGTGACGGTGTCGGTGACTTCAGATTGTTAAGCCGCCAAGCTGTGAATGCACTTTTGAAGCTGAGCGAAGGAAACCGCTTCTCAAAAGGCCTTTTTTGCTGGATTGGCTTTGATCAGAAAATTGTATTTTATGAAAATGTCGAACGAAAAAACGGCACCTCCAAATGGTCGTTCAGCAGTCTGTTTAACTACGGAATGGACGGCGTCGTTTCATTTAATCATAAGCCGCTGAGATTATGTTTTTATACAGGCATTTTCATCCTGCTGCTTTCCATCATTTATATCATTGCCACATTCGTTAAAATTCTGACTAACGGTATTTCTGTGCCTGGGTATTTCACCATTATCTCAGCAGTGTTATTTCTCGGCGGAGTACAGCTGTTAAGCCTCGGAATTATAGGCGAATATATCGGCCGAATCTATTATGAAACAAAAAAACGCCCGCATTATTTGATCAAAGAAGCGAATATCCCGAACAAAGACCTGCCTGAAACGAACGAATTAAAAAGCATGCGGCGTCTGACAAAAATGCACTGAAAATACCAAGCGCCATTGGCAGTGCTTTTTTTGCGTGTCTATTATCTTAAAAGCAAGACTGGAGAATTTATATGAAAAGAAAACATATCATGATCTATGCGGCCAGTTTGCTGGTGTCCGTTCTGGCACACGCTTTTTTTGTGAAAGAATGGGCGGAAGGCAGGTATATGACAGGTCCGGGTGACGGGCTTGCGCAAATGATCGTATTTAAAAAATTATTATTTGACCAATATACACACGGGAATTTTTTCTACAATTATTCATTCGGACTTGGCGGCGGCACATTCAGTCAGCTCGGCTATTATTTTTCTGCGTCTTTTCTTTTTCTTGCTGTGTCCGCCGCTGTTTGGCTGCTTCAAGCCGTCCAGCTGATCGGAGAAGCGGATACGCTTTTTTGGGCTGAGTCAGCTGTTTTTATCAGTATTTTCAAATTGAGCTTGATCATCTTTACGTCCGCTTCTGTTTTTCATTATCTTCTTAAGCACAGGGCGGCATCGTTCACGGGAGCCGTGTTATACGGCGTCTCAATTATTTATTTCCGTCACGAAGCGTATTGGGAATTTTTCACCGATACAATGGTTTGGCTTCCGCTGCTTGTTTTCGGCGCAGAAAAAATTATTAGAGAGCGGCGTCCGGCGTGGTTTATCGTTGCGTGTTCGCTGACGTTAATCAATAATTTTTACTTTGCATACATAAACCTTATATTCATCGGAATCTATGTGCTGTTCAGATGGCTGATCCGTTTGGAACCACATGAAGAGAAAAGATGGATTCAAATCAGATTATTTCTGGTTTCAGGCTTCATTTCTTTTGGCATCAGTGCGGCGGCGTTTGTGCCCGTAGTATACGGTTTTTTAAACAACCTGCGCCCTCCATACAGCCAGAAAATAGAGTGGCTCAATTTCGATGATAATATCTTATTTTCGAGCCGGATCATCATTGTGCCGGCCGCTTTTCTGCTGTTTTTGTTTATTATTTCTTTTTACAAAAACCGTGTGTTTCGTCTCTTTGCCGGATTGAGCCTGCTGTTTATCCTTTTTCATTTCAGTCCGTATGCGGCAAGCGTCTTTAACGGTTTTTCCGCCCCGCAAAACCGGTTTGAATATGTTCTGGCCTTTACCATTGCGGGAGCAGCTGCGGCTGGTTTGTCACAGCTGTCTGAATTGAAACGGAAAGAACTGCTCCCGGCCGCAGCTGTCGTCCTGCTTCTTTACTTGTATCATATCCAAAGGTATAAGCTCGATATATGGAAGCCTGCGAATGAAAGTATTCTATTGCTCTTACTCATGACAATCGCAGCCTTGTTTGCTGCAGCTTTTGCGAAAAAACGGGCAAAAATGGCTGTGTACGGTATAATCATTCTTTCTTCGCTGTTTGTCGCCAACTCCTATCAAAAATACGCGCTCTCAGAAGGCGGCGATTTGGACAGTGTGACAAAAGAATATCTTACAAGTGAGGAATACAGAGGGCGGGAATCATCTGAGCTCATCAGACGTTTACAGAAGGAAGACGATGACCCGCTCATGAGAATCGACTGGATGAACGGGGTCCGCAATAATACGCCAATCATTTACGGATTTAATGGCTTCAGCGCGTATTCCAGCATTTTAAACAAAGATCTGCTGGCCTTCTATTGGAATGATTTAAGCATCGATATGGGCAGGGAAAGCGTCAGCCGTTACGCGTCATTGGGAGACAGGGCGAATTTATACAGCCTGCTTTACGGCAAATATTATATGACCGAAAAAACAAACGAAGCCAGCGTCCCGTACGGCTTCAAAAAGCATTTAGAAACAGAGCATTATGCAGTTTATGAGAATCAGTACATGCTTCCATTCGTTAAAACAGCGGATGCCATATACAGCGAAAGTGAGCTGGACCGATTGCCCGCTCTTGCGAAAGAACAGGCGATGCTGAAAGGAATTATATTAAAAGATCCATCAGGAAAAACGGAGCAGACACCAAAACCGTCCAATTTGATCACCAAGTCGGACATCACCGCAAAACAAGCCCAGTATCAAAACGGGCTGCTAACCGTAACTGGAGAAAACGGAGGAGAGCTGATCATCACCCCGAAACAGCCATCATCCGCTCCGGGAGACTACTATGTCAGCTTTTATTTGAAAAGCAAAGCAAAAGACAAAGGATTTGCGTTAAAGGTAAATGATTATGTCACAACAAGGAAATCGAACAAATCGATATATAAAACCGGAGTAAATAATATAACGGTAAGAGTGCCTAAATCAGGCCATATCTCAATCAATCTTCCGAAAGGAACCTATGAGCTGAGAAACATAGCGCTCTATGAAGAAAATTACCAAACGCTGAAAAACGCTGTAATGCAAAATAAAACAGAGAAAGCAGACAAACTGAATTGGAACAAAAATCGACTGACCTTTGCCTATCATCTGTCAAAAGACCAGTACATCATGCTTCCGATCCCATATGAAAAAGGCTGGGAGCTGAAGATCAACGGAAAAACACAGAAGATCGAAAAAGCGGATTATGCTTTTATAGGCTTCAAGGCGCAAAAGGGAGACAATCACATTGAGCTGACTTACTATCCGCCATACTTCAAAATATCGGCGGTCATATCTCTCGTCAGTCTGCTGTTTGCTGTTTTCTATATAAGACGTAAAAAGCCCGGCTCTATATAGAGCCGAGCTTTAATTTTTTCTGAAGTTTTTCTTCGCTGAATATCCATCCCGTATAGGACGAACGAATAGTGAGATCATGGCCGATGTGAACAATTGCGACAAACGGATAATGGCCTTTGCTCCGATAACGCAGGTCGATAAATCTCACCTCATAATGATCTTTAAACGTATCCACTTCCCACCGGTAAACCGGAGAAAAGGACAGAAACGCCGCGATGTTATCATCCTGCTTTGCCGCATGCATTACATCGGTTTCAGGAACAGGCACCCGATTAAATGTATCCAGAATCACGACATGTCCTTCCATGCTTCTTCCTACATAGAAAGCATGTGCTGTCGTCACTGCGATTCGCCATTGCCTGAATTTCATCGTTGGAGAAATAATAATGCTTTCGATCTCATCATGAATCATCTCATGAAGCTTCCGTTTAATTCTCAGCTGCATGATCAGGCGCACCAAGTAGTAGCCTACCAATATGATATATAAGCTGAGAAACGTGATGCCGGGACTCCCGCCTGCATACCAAATCGCGATAGCTGCCAGATGGCTGATAAAAATAAACGGATCAAACGTATTAATCAGCCCGAGCGCAACCCATTTTTTCGAAAACGGACGAATGGCTTGTGTTCCATAGGCGTTGAATATATCAACAAAGACATGCAGAACGACTGCCAGCAGTGTCCACAGCCACAGGTGCAGAAAATCGGCCTGAGGATAAAATAAATACAGAATCGCCGGGATGATGACAGACCAAAACAAAACGGCGGGAATTGAATGGGTAAATCCTCTGTGATTCCTTATATAAACAGCATTGTTTTTAAGCTTTAACACAGTATCAATATCCGGAGCCTGAGAGCCCGCAAGCGTTGCGATCATAACAGCGTGAGCCATTGCCGGATCTGATCCGACAACAGGATCAAGCGTCGCAATACCGCCCAGTGCGATGCCCATAACGACATGTGTGCCCGTATCCATAGGTGACCTCCTTGCAGGGTGATCCTGCACATTCACTTTGTAAGAAATTCCCCATTTTCATATACCCAATTTTTAAACTGATTCAATCGTTCTCATATGTTTCCGCTTTTTCTTTATTACTATTTAATGTAACATATTATCGTACTGTGCCCTTAGTGTACAACAAAAAACAGTCTAAAGAAAAGCGGGGCGCGAAAGACTGGGGAGAAACACATATGAACGTACTTGAAGACAAATTAAAACAAAAAGACATACAGCAATTTCGCGATGATTTAATCTCATGGTTTGAACGAGAGCAGCGCGTTTTGCCGTGGAGAGAGGACCAAGATCCATATAAGGTGTGGGTATCTGAAGTGATGCTGCAGCAAACGAGAGTAGAGACAGTGATTCCTTACTTTCTCCGGTTTGTAGAACAATTCCCGACAGTGGAAGCGCTCGCTGATGCTGATGAAGAAAAGGTGCTGAAAGCATGGGAAGGGCTCGGCTATTATTCGCGAGTCAGAAACCTGCAAAGCGCGGTAAAAGAAGTGAAACAGGAATACGGCGGCATTGTTCCTCCAGACGAGAAAGATTTTGGCGGGTTAAAAGGCGTCGGCCCTTATACAAAGGGAGCGGTGCTCAGCATTGCCTACAATAAACCCATTCCCGCAGTTGACGGAAATGTGATGCGTGTCATGTCCAGAATTCTATCTATTTGGGATGATATTGCCAAACCAAAAACAAGAACGATCTTTGAAGACGCCATACGAGCTTTTATTTCCAAAGAAAAACCATCTGAATTTAATCAGGGCTTGATGGAGCTTGGAGCCTTGATCTGTACGCCAAAATCACCCTCATGCCTGCTTTGCCCGGTTCAGCAGCATTGCTCAGCATTTGAAGAAGGCACTGAACGGGAGCTTCCGGTAAAAAGCAAAAAGAAAAAGCCCGGGATCAAAACCATGGCCGCGATCGTACTGACTGATGAAGACGGACAAGTGTATATCCACAAACGGCCGTCTAAAGGTTTGCTCGCCAACCTGTGGGAATTCCCGAATCTTGAAACACAAAAAGGGATCAAAACTGAGCGTGAACAGCTCATTGCTTTCTTAGAAAACGAATATGGCATACAAGCTGATATCAGTGATCTGCAAGGTGTAGTCGAGCATGTTTTCACCCACCTGGTATGGAATATTTCAGTGTTTTTCGGTAAAGTAAAACAAGTGTCGGATACCAGCGAGCTGAAAAAAGTATCGAAAGAAGAGCTCGAACAATTTGCGTTCCCGGTGTCACATCAAAAAATCTGGAAGATGGCAGTAGAAGCAGCCGCCATCTCGGCTGCTCCGTAAACCATTCTTAATCGTAAGAGACGCGCGTGCCGTGGCTGTAGTCCGCTTCATTGCGCTTCATTCCGCCGCGCGCTTCAATTTCTTGCGTTAATTCCCGGTATTTTGATTGGCCTTCTTCGTTCAAATAAGGCATAATTTGCTGAAAGGCATGATGAAAATAAGCGAGTTCACTGTTCTTCCAATCTTTTTTGGAAACCATGTTCAATTCGCTCATATCACGTCCGACATACATAACAGAAGACCCCCTTTAAAGTTCTTGCCATTATTGTTTGTGGAAATAAAAGAACTATACGCTACAAGGAGATGAGGAAAAATGGAACAAAATAAATGTGCACTCGTAACAGGAAGCAGCCGCGGTGTCGGAAAAGCGGCCGCGATCAGACTTGCTGAGAACGGCTATAACATCGTCATTAACTATGCACGCAGCAAAAAAGCAGCATTAGAAACAGCGGAAGAAATCGAAAAGCTTGGCGTTAAAGTGCTTGTCGTAAAAGCAAACGTAGGACAGCCTGCAAAAATCAAAGAAATGTTTCAGCAAATTGATGAAACGTTCGGCAGACTTGATGTTTTTGTCAATAATGCCGCTTCAGGAGTACTAAGACCTGTCATGGAATTAGAAGAAACACACTGGGACTGGACGATGAACATTAATGCGAAAGCATTGCTTTTCTGCGCTCAGGAAGCTGCCAAGCTAATGGAGAAGAACGGTGGCGGGCATATTGTCAGCATTAGTTCATTAGGCTCTATCCGCTATCTTGAAAACTACACCACGGTCGGTGTATCAAAAGCAGCGTTAGAGGCTTTAACCCGTTATCTTGCCGTTGAGCTTTCACCAAAACAAATTATCGTCAATGCTGTTTCAGGCGGAGCGATCGACACAGATGCGCTGAAGCACTTCCCGAATAGAGAAGATCTGCTTGAGGATGCGCGCCAAAATACGCCGGCGGGACGCATGGTCGAAATTAAAGACATGGTTGATACTGTGGAGTTTCTAGTGTCTTCCAAGGCTGACATGATCCGCGGACAGACAATTATCGTTGACGGCGGACGCTCACTGCTCGTTTAAAAATTTTTAAAAAAGAGGAATAGCTATACGATCACCTGCACATTCTAATGACCGTGGAGGTGATAACAATGGCTAACTCAAATAACTTCAGCAAAACAAACGCTCAACAAGTTAGAAAACAAAACCAACAATCAGCTGCTGGTCAAGGTCAATTTGGCACTGAATTTGCTAGCGAAACAAACGCTCAGCAAGTCAGAAAACAAAACCAGCAATCAGCTGGACAACAAGGTCAATTCGGCACTGAATTCGCTAGTGAAACTGACGCACAGCAGGTAAGACAGCAAAACCAATCTGCTGAACAAAACAAACAACAAAACAGCTAATCACTGAAACAGAAAAAAGCACTTCATCTTCGGGTGGAAGTGCTTTTTTCTGTTTGAAAAACGACAAAACTTGTGGAAGGTCTACAGAATGAGTCAAAGGGTTTGCTTTATGGAGATCGAAATGATTAAAGGAGGAAATGTTTATACTTTCATCAGGCTGAAGGAGGAACCGATGACCGAATTTGAAAAGCTGGTAAGTGAACAGATGAAAACGATGGATAAGCTTCTCGATCTCCAATCAGAGCTCGACCGCTGCAAACAAATTGAGGCGGAACTCCGGCATTTGGAAAGGGATGCAAGGCTGCGTGGGATTCAGGCTGAAATTGCGGTAAAACGGAAACACCTTGCCGATATACAGGAAATGTTTCAAAAGCAGACAGAGCAGGTCATTCGTTCATATCGCAGCTCAGAAAAGCCGTCTTCCTTTGTGTAGTGCAGGAATGTGCCATTCCCCGGCCGGAATGGCTCTTTTATTTTCATTTTTCAATTTGTAACGTTATAATAGGTAAAAGACGTTGTCGGTAAGCAAATTTGGACATACTAACTGTAGGGCTTTATAGAAAGTAGGGGAGAAATATGGGCTATCCCAAGGAAGGAGAAACCATTCAAATTCACAGCTATAAGCACAACGGGCTGATTCATAGAATTTGGAATGAGACAACAATCTTAAAAAGTACAGAAATGTGTGTCATCGGAGCCAATGACCGGACGATGGTAACCGAATCAGACGGCCGGACATGGATAACCAGAGAGCCCGCAATCTGTTATTTTCACGCAAGACAATGGTTTAATGTCATCGGGATGCTGAGGGAAGACGGGGTTCATTATTATTGCAACATCAGTTCTCCGTTTGCCTATGATGGCGAAGCAATTAAATATATTGATTATGACTTAGATGTTAAGGTTTTTCCTGACATGACCTACAATATTCTCGATGAAGACGAATATGATGATCATCGGAAAGCCATGAATTATCCAAAAGAAATCGACAGTATTTTAAGAGACTACTTAAATACGCTGCTCCATTGGATTCACCAGCGTCAGGGACCGTTTGCGCCCGAGTTTGTCGATATGTGGTATGAACGGTATCTGCGCTATACAAAATAATGGTTACGTAAAAACCTGTTGCGGGGTACAACAGGTTTTTCACATGGGCTCACACACATCATGAGAAAGAGAGAGGGGGAATCAACGTGGGGGTTATGAAACGCTACATGCAATTCGTCAAACCTTATAAGAAGCAAATTTTCGTTACAGTGTTAATCGGGATCGTAAAATTCTCCATTCCGCTTGCTCTCCCATTGCTTCTGAAGTACGTAGTTGACGACATTATTCAAGGAGGCGGCACGGCCAGTGACAAAACCACGTCATTGTTCACGATTATGGCGATCATGTTCGCCTTATTTTTAATTTTGCGCCCGCCTGTTGAATATTACCGGCAATATTTTGCCCAGTGGACTGCCAGCAAGGTGCTTTATGATATAAGAGCTAAGCTGTTTGACCATATACAAAAACTGAGCCTTCGTTTTTACGCGAATACAAGAACAGGGGAAGTCATTTCCCGAGTGATTAATGATGTAGAACAAACAAAGGATTTCGTCATCACAGGGCTGATGAATATATGGCTCGATATGCTGACGATTTTGATTGTAATCTCTATCATGCTCACACTGGACGTTAAATTAACGCTGATCTCTATCGTTTTATTCCCATTATACGGAATATCAGTGAAGTATTTTTACGGCCGTTTACGAAAGCTGACAAGGGAGCGCTCACAGGCTCTTGCTCAAGTGCAGGGGCATTTGCACGAACGAATTCAAGGCATGCCTGTCATCAGAAGCTTTGCGATAGAAGATCATGAACAGGCTCAATTTAATGAGAAAAACGGTCATTTCTTAGATAAAGCCATCCGCCACACGAATTGGAACGCCAAAACCTTTGCGGTCGTTAATACCATTACAGATTTGGCGCCGCTCATCGTCATAGCGTGCGCCGGGTATTTTGTCATTAATGGACCGCTGACAGTCGGAACAATGGTCGCGTTTGTCGGATATATTGACAGAATGTACAACCCTGTTAGAAGGCTGATCAATTCCTCTACAACTTTGACACAGTCAATCGCATCAATGGACAGGGTGTTTGAATTTATTGACGAGCCCTATGAACTCACTGACAAACCAAATGCGATAAAGGCCGATCAGATTCGCGGAGGAGTGGAGTTTCAAAACGTTTCGTTTCAATATGAGAAGGATAAAGAAAATATTCTTCATGATGTATCCTTAAAAGTAAATAGAGGAGAAACTGTAGCTCTCGTCGGCATGAGCGGAGGAGGAAAATCAACGCTCGTCAGCCTGATCCCAAGATTTTATGATGTAACAAGCGGCAGACTGCTGATTGATGGGACGGATATTCGCGATTATGAAGCAAGAAGCCTTCGCAACCAGGTTGGTATGGTGCTTCAGGATACCTTTTTATTTAGTGAAACGATTCGGGAAAATATCGCGATCGGCAAGCCTGATGCCACACTTGAAGAGATAATCGAAGCCGCCAAAGCTGCAAATGCCCATGAATTTATCATGAGTTTTCCAGAAGGATATGAGACCCGGGTGGGGGAACGAGGCGTTAAGCTTTCAGGCGGACAAAAGCAGCGGATCTCAATTGCGCGGGTATTCCTGAAAAATCCGCCGCTCCTCATTTTAGATGAAGCTACATCAGCTCTGGATTTGGAAAGTGAGCATTACATTCAAGAAGCGATGGACAAACTGGCGAAGGATAGAACAACTTTTGTTGTCGCCCACCGTTTATCGACAATCACCCATGCGGATAAGATTGTTGTCATGGAAAACGGCACAATCATTGAAATCGGAACCCATGATGAACTCATGGACTATGAGAGCCAGTACAAGCATTTATTTACCATTCAAAATTTGAACTAAAACATCAATCTTATATCCTTTTAACGAAGGATATAAGATTTTTTTGTATATAAAAAAACCCGGCTGTTTAACCGGGTTACTCTTCTGTTTCTATTTCGCAGTCTTTCGGATGATACGTTTGAAAACTTGTGATAAGTGTTTCCAAATGTTCAAGCTGCTCGCGATATTCCACGGCGCTTGCCATAATATTGAGCATGTTGTAATCAATGAGCTCCTCATCCGTATTCTGCTGATTTTTTAAAAATGACTTTGTTAAAAGCTGCTTATACCGGATGCCTTCTTCAACCGCGTCATCATGCGGCTTGATTTTTCCGACAAACCTCATCAAAATCCGTTCGTGCCAGTAAAGCAGGTAATCAAGTTCTTCAGTCAGTGTTTCCTGAAACTCTTCCGGCATATGATAGATCTCGTTTTCCAGACGATGCAGCTTCTTCAATGTATCAAGCGCCCGATTTGCCGTAATAATGGCCTGTCTGAACAGGACAAGCTTTCTTGATTTCACATAAGTCGTTTTCTTAAAGTAACTTCTTTCTTCTTTATATAGAAGATATGTCTGATCAAGCTTGATCATTTTTTCTTTCAGTTTTTCAATATCCTCTTTCAAAATCGAATGCTCTGTCGACTGCCGCATGGACAATCTGATCCACTTCATAATTTCTTCGGTGTTTTCGACGGTATTATGAATCAGCTTTGTTTCGTACTTAGGAGGCAAAAACACAAGGTTGACGATAAAGGAAGAAAGCACCCCTAAGATGACTGTGCTTGTTCTGATCAGCGCGAACATTAAAAAGTCGTCACCGGCAGATTCTAATATCGCAATGACTGTTACAAGAGCAATTGAAATTGTATGTTCAATTTTAAGTTTCAGCATGATTGTAATGACAATAACTGCTGTTAACCCGATCATAATCGGGCTGGGTCCGAAAATAAGGCCGAACACTGTGGCAATCACAGCTCCGATGATATTTGCTTGAACCTGGTCAATAATAATGAGAAAAGAGCGGTAAATCGACGGCTGGATCGCAAATATCGCTGCAATTCCAGCGAAAATCGGCGCGGGAAGCCCGATCCACGAAGCCAAATAAAGGGCAAGTGTAATCGCAATCCCGGTTTTGAAAATGCGGGCACCAAGTTTCATTGGTTTGTGCGTGCATTCCTTTCTATAGTAAATTGTGTGACATAGCAAATGGGCTAATCCTTAAAATTCCCGGTTAGTTTATTTGCTAAACAATTAAGTAATATACAGGGATCGATACAAATATTCAAGCTATTTTTCTAGAAAAAGACCAAAATCTTACACGTTGTTTGATTCCATAAAAAAAACAGGAGCTCAAAGCTCCTGTTCAAGGTATTTGATTCTAGTTTTTTAGATGTTTAAATGCATCCTCGACCGCTGTAAGCGTGTCTTTAATATCCTGCTCTGTATGTGCTGTGGTAATAAACCAAGCTTCATACTTAGAAGGTGCTAAATTAATTCCGCGTTCCAGCATCAGCTTGAAAAACGTAGCGAATGTTTCTCCGTCACTCCGTTCAGCCTGCTCGTAATTTTCCACTTTCTCATCAGAGAAGTATACCGTGAGCGCACCTTTTAACCGGTTGACCGTAATGGTGATGCCGTGTGTTTCTGCGTGCTTCAAAATACCTTCCTCAAGCATAGCGCCAAGATGATCAAGCTTTTCATACACGCCTTTTTCTTTGAGCACTTCCAGACAAGCGATGCCTGATAGGATGGAAGCGGGGTTCCCTGCCATTGTTCCTGCCTGATAAGCAGGCCCTAGCGGAGCTACCTGCTCCATGATTTCTTGTTTGCCGCCATAGGCGCCAATCGGAAGTCCGCCGCCGATAATTTTCCCGAGTGCTGTTAAATCTGGTTTCACCTGTAAGAGATCCTGCGCGCCGCCATACATAAAGCGGAAAGCCGTAATGACTTCATCGTAAATAACGAGAGCGCCTGCATTATGTGTCAATTCATTTACTTTTTCTAAGAAGCCCTCTTTCGGCTCCACGATACCGAAGTTGCCGACAATCGGTTCAACGAGAACCGCCGCGATTTCACTGCCCCATTTATCAAGAGCCGCTTTATAGCTATCGATATCATTAAATGGTACTGTGATCACTTCGTTTGCAATGCTTTTCGGTACACCGGCTGAGTCTGGTGTGCCAAGAGTAGACGGGCCGGAGCCTGCGGCGACAAGCACAAGGTCCGAATGCCCGTGATAACAGCCCGCAAATTTAATGATTTTTGTCCGGCCTGTATATGCGCGAGCCACGCGGATGGTCGTCATAACGGCTTCTGTACCCGAATTGACGAATCTTACTTTGTCCATAGCGGGAATGGCTTCTTTGAGCATCTTTGCAAATGTAACCTCGTGTTTCGTTGGTGTTCCATACAATACACCGTTCTCTGCCGCTTTTTTAATCGCTTCTGTAATATGCGGGTGGGCATGTCCTGTAATAATCGGACCGTACGCCGCTAAATAATCGATGTATTTGTTGCCGTCCACATCCCAAAAATAAGCGCCGCTTGCTTTCTCCATTGCAACAGGAGAACCGCCGCCGACTGCTTTATATGATCTAGACGGGCTGTTTACACCGCCGACAATGTGCTGTAATGCCTCATTGTGAAGTTCAATTGATTTTGTATGCAAGAATAAAAACCTCCTATATCTCCATGCGTCCTTTCTATTGTAGCATGCTTCCGAACAAGAACAATGGCTTCGGGCTTCAGATTCAGCTGAGATGGTTGTAATCTGGACAAGAATTGGATACGCTTAATAAAAAACATCCGGAGGTAACGTAATGACTATAGAAATCGGACATAAAGCGCCTGATCTTGAGTTAAAAGGTGATCATGGGGAAACAGTAAAATTATCGGATTATAAAGGAAAGTACATCGTGCTTTATTTTTATCCAAAGGACATGACACCGGGGTGTACAACTGAAGCATGCGATTTTCGGGACAGTCACGAAAGCTTCGCTGAACTGGATGCCGTCATTATCGGCGTCAGCCCGGACAGCCAGGAAAAACACGGAAAATTTAAAGAGAAGCATAACCTTCCATTTCTGCTTCTTGTTGATGACGAGCATAAGCTGGCGGAAGCATTTGATGTGTGGAAGCTGAAGAAAAATTTCGGAAAAGAGTATATGGGAATCGAGCGTTCCACTTTTTTAATTGATAAAGAAGGCCGGCTCATTAAAGAATGGAGAAAAGTAAAAGTAAAGGACCATGTAGCCGAAGCGCTTCAAACCCTCAAAGATATGTCGGAAAAGTAAATCTCTATGAGCCTATGCTTACTTTTACCCTGATATCAATTGACAAATTATCGTAGAAAGAGTTACACTAATTATAAACATTACAATGTAAGAATTTTTTTTAGAAGAGAGGTGCATGACGGATGGCTGCACATGAACTAAAAGAAGCCTTAGAAACGTTGAAGGAAACCGGAGTTCGCATTACTCCTCAACGTCATGCGATTCTGGAATATCTCGTTAACTCTATGGCTCATCCAACAGCGGACGATATATATAAAGCTCTGGAAGGGAAATTTCCTAACATGAGCGTAGCGACGGTATATAACAATTTGCGTGTGTTCCGGGAATCAGGTTTGGTAAAAGAGCTCACATACGGTGATGCTTCCAGCAGATTCGATTTTGTCACATCCGATCACTATCACGCGATTTGCGAAAACTGCGGTAAAATTGTGGACTTCCACTACCCGGGCCTTGATGAAGTGGAGCAGCTCGCTGCCCACGTCACGGGCTTCAAGGTAAGCCACCACCGTTTAGAAATTTACGGCGTCTGCCAAGAGTGTTCGAAAAAAGAAAATCATTAAAAATAAGCTGACCGCACGAAACGGTCAGCTTATTTTATTTCGACATTTTCTTTTTATTATAAGACTCATCAAATTCTTTTCCTTCTAATCCCTTATCTAAGGTCAGTGGCTCTCGGCAATGCATGCACATATCGACTCTTCCTAAAACCTTTGTCTCTTTATCACAGCCTGGACAAATGACGCGAACCGCTTTAGTCGAAAGCATTCCGATCCAAAAGTAAACTACCGTGCTGAGACCGATGGATAAAAGCCCAAGTATCATAAACAAACTAGAAAGCAAAACTGACTCTTTGAAAAAGATCCCGATGTACATAATGATAAACCCAACGAAAACCAAACTTAACGCAAATGTTCTGATTTTATTAATTTTGCTGGAGTATTTCGCCATGTCCATCCCCCTCTGTTTTAACTATAGCACAAACCCGATGGGATTTTCTTCATGTTTTCGGTTGAACTGGAATTTACATATGGAGAGTTACTGTGAAATTGTTTATAATAGTTCAATGTGTTTAGAAAAAAGGAATTTCGTTTTAACCATAGAATTGAATCAAATAGAGAATAAAAAAATTTGAACAATTGCATTGGAGGAATAGTGATGGAAAATCTTCTCCGTCCAATTTACCAAGAAAGAGCAAGTCACCCCAATACATTGGCTGTCATTATGATTGAGAGAAGAAACAAAACATCTTCCTTAACAGATAACTTTGATGCAGCTTTGCTGGTGATTGTAAAGGATGCTGATGAGCCAGTTTTTATAAAGCATTATGAATTTGATCATCAAACAGCTTCTTTGCATGTGGTAACAGATTCTCAGATTCAAGAATGGATTTTGCTTGGAACAAATAGAAGAATCATAGATTGGATTGTAAATGGCAGAGTCTTATTTGACCGTAATGAATACGTAGTTGAACTGATTGACAGGCTGAATACATTTCCGTTTGCCGAACGTAAACTGAAGATCGGACTCGAATACGGCAAATTAATCAGAAGGTATGTTGAAGGGAAAGCTTTTTTTGAAGCCAATCAATTTTTAGATGCCTACAATGCCGTTGTTCATGCGCTGCATCATTTAGCACGTATTGAAGTAATCGACAGAGGATTCCATCCCGAAACCACGGTGTGGAGCCAAGTGCGCCAGATGGAGCCCCAAGTGTACAAATTATATTCCGAGCTGATTGAAAGTCATGAGAGCCTGGAAAAAAGACTTGAATTATTATTCTTAGCAAATGATTTTCTCATCCATTCCAAAGCCGAGATCGGTTCGGCGCATCTTTTCGAAGTAATGAAAGAAAAAGACATTTGGCAATTCGGTGAGCTTCTTCAACATCATGACCTAAAGCACTTTACCCAAGATCTTGGCGTTATGCTTGATTACTTGACGGAAAAGGGACTTATCAACGTCTGCCAGATAGAAACGAAAGGACAGGCTGTCTATCACCGAGGATATTCTTTTAAAAAAGGTGTTGACTCTGATTCTTGACCGTGTTATATTATTAAACGTCGCTGATGCGCTTCTGAGAAAACAAGCTCACAGCGGCGGGAAAATAAATCAAAAAAACATTTGACAAAAGAAAGTCAAAATGTTATATTGATAAAGTCGCTTCAACAAGAAGTGAAAATGATCTTTGAAAACTAAACAAGACAAAACGTACCTGTTAATTCAGTTTTTAAAAAATCGCACAGCGATGTGCGTAGTCAGTCAAACTAGGGCCTGTATGACGCAGGTCACACAGGTGTCGCCGCAGGATGCGGTGAACTTAACCTGTGATCCATTTATCGGAGAGTTTGATCCTGGCTCAGGACGAACGCTGGCGGCGTGCCTAATACATGCAAGTCGAGCGGACAGATGGGAGCTTGCTCCCTGATGTTAGCGGCGGACGGGTGAGTAACACGTGGGTAACCTGCCTGTAAGACTGGGATAACTCCGGGAAACCGGGGCTAATACCGGATGGTTGTTTGAACCGCATGGTTCAAACATAAAAGGTGGCTTCGACTACCACTTACAGATGGACCCGCGGCGCATTAGCTAGTTGGTGAGGTAATGGCTCACCAAGGCAACGATGCGTAGCCGACCTGAGAGGGTGATCGGCCACACTGGGACTGAGACACGGCCCAGACTCCTACGGGAGGCAGCAGTAGGGAATCTTCCGCAATGGACGAAAGTCTGACGGAGCAACGCCGCGTGAGTGATGAAGGTTTTCGGATCGTAAAGCTCTGTTGTTAGGGAAGAACAAGTACCGTTCGAATAGGGCGGTACCTTGACGGTACCTAACCAGAAAGCCACGGCTAACTACGTGCCAGCAGCCGCGGTAATACGTAGGTGGCAAGCGTTGTCCGGAATTATTGGGCGTAAAGGGCTCGCAGGCGGTTTCTTAAGTCTGATGTGAAAGCCCCCGGCTCAACCGGGGAGGGTCATTGGAAACTGGGGAACTTGAGTGCAGAAGAGGAGAGTGGAATTCCACGTGTAGCGGTGAAATGCGTAGAGATGTGGAGGAACACCAGTGGCGAAGGCGACTCTCTGGTCTGTAACTGACGCTGAGGAGCGAAAGCGTGGGGAGCGAACAGGATTAGATACCCTGGTAGTCCACGCCGTAAACGATGAGTGCTAAGTGTTAGGGGGTTTCCGCCCCTTAGTGCTGCAGCTAACGCATTAAGCACTCCGCCTGGGGAGTACGGTCGCAAGACTGAAACTCAAAGGAATTGACGGGGGCCCGCACAAGCGGTGGAGCATGTGGTTTAATTCGAAGCAACGCGAAGAACCTTACCAGGTCTTGACATCCTCTGACAATCCTAGAGATAGGACGTCCCCTTCGGGGGCAGAGTGACAGGTGGTGCATGGTTGTCGTCAGCTCGTGTCGTGAGATGTTGGGTTAAGTCCCGCAACGAGCGCAACCCTTGATCTTAGTTGCCAGCATTCAGTTGGGCACTCTAAGGTGACTGCCGGTGACAAACCGGAGGAAGGTGGGGATGACGTCAAATCATCATGCCCCTTATGACCTGGGCTACACACGTGCTACAATGGACAGAACAAAGGGCAGCGAAACCGCGAGGTTAAGCCAATCCCACAAATCTGTTCTCAGTTCGGATCGCAGTCTGCAACTCGACTGCGTGAAGCTGGAATCGCTAGTAATCGCGGATCAGCATGCCGCGGTGAATACGTTCCCGGGCCTTGTACACACCGCCCGTCACACCACGAGAGTTTGTAACACCCGAAGTCGGTGAGGTAACCTTTTAGGAGCCAGCCGCCGAAGGTGGGACAGATGATTGGGGTGAAGTCGTAACAAGGTAGCCGTATCGGAAGGTGCGGCTGGATCACCTCCTTTCTAAGGATATTATACGGAATATAAGACCTTGGGTCTTATAAACAGAACGTTCCCTGTCTTGTTTAGTTTTGAAGGATCATTCCTTCGAAACGTGTTCTTTGAAAACTAGATAACAGTAGACATCACATTCAATTAGTAACACAAGATATCACATAGTGATTCTTTTTAACGGTTAAGTTAGAAAGGGCGCACGGTGGATGCCTTGGCACTAGGAGCCGATGAAGGACGGGACGAACACCGATATGCTTCGGGGAGCTGTAAGCAAGCTTTGATCCGGAGATTTCCGAATGGGGAAACCCACCACTCGTAATGGAGCGGTATCCATATCTGAATTCATAGGATATGAGAAGGCAGACCCGGGGAACTGAAACATCTAAGTACCCGGAGGAAGAGAAAGCAAATGCGATTCCCTGAGTAGCGGCGAGCGAAACGGGATTAGCCCAAACCAAGAGGCTTGCCTCTTGGGGTTGTAGGACACTCTATACGGAGTTACAAAAGAACGAGGTAGATGAAGAGGTCTGGAAAGGCCCGCCATAGGAGGTAACAGCCCTGTAGTCAAAACTTCGTTCTCTCCTGAGTGGATCCTGAGTACGGCGGAACACGTGAAATTCCGTCGGAATCCGGGAGGACCATCTCCCAAGGCTAAATACTCCCTAGTGACCGATAGTGAACCAGTACCGTGAGGGAAAGGTGAAAAGCACCCCGGAAGGGGAGTGAAAGAGATCCTGAAACCGTGTGCCTACAAGTAGTCAGAGCCCGTTAACGGGTGATGGCGTGCCTTTTGTAGAATGAACCGGCGAGTTACGATCCCGTGCAAGGTTAAGCAGAAGATGCGGAGCCGCAGCGAAAGCGAGTCTGAATAGGGCGCATGAGTACGTGGTCGTAGACCCGAAACCAGGTGATCTACCCATGTCCAGGGTGAAGTTCAGGTAACACTGAATGGAGGCCCGAACCCACGCACGTTGAAAAGTGCGGGGATGAGGTGTGGGTAGGGGTGAAATGCCAATCGAACCTGGAGATAGCTGGTTCTCTCCGAAATAGCTTTAGGGCTAGCCTCAAGGTAAGAGTCTTGGAGGTAGAGCACTGATTGGACTAGGGGCCCCTACCGGGTTACCGAATTCAGTCAAACTCCGAATGCCAAT
>NZ_CP017072.1:1225000-3340000 GCF_001719225.1 Bacillus sp. FJAT-14266 | reverse complement strand
AGAGCATCTGCCTTACAAGCAGAGGGTCGGCGGTTCGAGCCCGTCATCCTCCACCATTATATCATCGCGGGGTGGAGCAGTTCGGTAGCTCGTCGGGCTCATAACCCGAAGGTCGCAGGTTCAAATCCTGCCCCCGCAACCAAATTTTAAAATGGTCCGGTAGTTCAGTTGGTTAGAATGCCTGCCTGTCACGCAGGAGGTCGCGGGTTCGAGTCCCGTCCGGACCGCCATTTAAATACTTAGGCTCGGTAGCTCAGTTGGTAGAGCAACGGACTGAAAATCCGTGTGTCGGCGGTTCGATTCCGTCCCGAGCCACCACCTATGCCGGTGTAGCTCAATTGGTAGAGCAACTGACTTGTAATCAGTAGGTTGGGGGTTCAAGTCCTCTTGCCGGCACTGTTTTTTCAAAATTTAATGTGGAGGGGTAGCGAAGTGGCTAAACGCGGCGGACTGTAAATCCGCTCCCTCAGGGTTCGGCAGTTCGAATCTGCCCCCCTCCACCATTTATAGGGGCATAGTTTAACGGTAGAACAGAGGTCTCCAAAACCTCCGGTGTGGGTTCGATTCCTACTGCCCCTGCCAAATTTATGACATCTTGAGATTATGGCGGTTGTGGCGAAGTGGTTAACGCACCAGATTGTGGCTCTGGCACTCGTGGGTTCGATTCCCATCAATCGCCCCATATTATCATTGGGCTATAGCCAAGCGGTAAGGCAACGGACTTTGACTCCGTCATGCGTTGGTTCGAATCCAGCTAGCCCAGTCTCACTTTTTATATCAACTGCATATAATGTATTAAGTCCATTAAAAATGCGGAAGTAGTTCAGTGGTAGAACACCACCTTGCCAAGGTGGGGGTCGCGGGTTCGAATCCCGTCTTCCGCTCCAATTACGGCGGCATAGCCAAGTGGTAAGGCAGAGGTCTGCAAAACCTTTATCCCCGGTTCGAATCCGGGTGTCGCCTTCTTATTGCCGGGGTGGTGGAATTGGCAGACACACAGGACTTAAAATCCTGCGGTAGGTGACTACCGTGCCGGTTCAAGTCCGGCCCTCGGCACCAATTTTACTTACATGGTAAGTTGAATTGGTGTTTGTGTTTTATCATTATAACTAATCATATTAATGATCTACATAAGTAGATCATTTTTTTAATGCTTTGATTTATCATAACAAGTTAAGTTCCGAGGCCTATTATAAAGCGGCTGTATAGCTAGTCTTTCAACACTTTTATTTTATATTTCCATAAAAACTTTTTTGAAATACGTTGACACTTTATGAGATTCATGATATATTTATATTCGTCGGTTAGATACGACGTAAAACTTGCCGGTGTGGCGGAATTGGCAGACGCGCACGACTCAAAATCGTGTTCCTTCTGGAGTGTCGGTTCGACCCCGACCACCGGTATACTGAAAAACCCGTTTCTTAACAGGAACGGGTTTTTATTATTTATTAAAGAAAAGGAGCCGAGGCTCCTTTTTATACTTACTCAGCGTATTGGTCTAGGATCTCTTCTAGCACCTCTTCTAGCTCTTCTGTATCTTCAAGCTCTGATTGGCTGAAACGGACGCGTACAAGCTGTTCTCCGTCATTATACATCTCTTCCAGCCACCCTCGGAATCCTCTTGCTCTGCGGTCGACTTCGAAAATGATTTCCAAACCGTCTTCGTCTAAAAGGAAAATGAGCTCTAATTCATCAAGCATCTGACGATAATATCCGGAAGTCGGAACGAATTCGAATTCTTGAACAAACGGAAGACGACGCTGGAAGTAGGGCGCTTGTTCGCAGTCTGCTTCGTTAAGACGGAAGCCCAGGTTTTCGATTGCTTCAAGCACATTTTCAATCCAAGGGTGCGCTTCAACAAAAATGCGGTCATGATCGGATTTATCGATACCGCCTTGAATGTCAAGGTCTGTCACCACGGCAACCTCTACTTTCCCTACAGTGATCGGCGTATCTAGAGGCAGAGTGAATGTGAACGGAAATTGATGCTCTTCACCAGGCTGTATGGTAAATGAACCAGTGACCCGGAAAGAATGAATTGTAGCGTATTTCCGGTGCTCTTCATCGTCTTTTACAATGACATACCGTGTGCTAAGCTGTAAATCGATATAACGGATGTCCTGAGCGATTTTTCCGCCTTTGACATGTACCGTTCCCTGTACTTCTTCTCCTGGAAAATATGCGTCTTTTTCTAAAATTGTATCTACTTTTGCAGCTCCAATTCCGGCACTTGCCGCAAGCTTCTTAAAAAATGACATGTTAGATCTTCCCCTTTTTCTTTTTTCTCAACAGATATACGTAAGAAGGCGGAAAAAAGATTCGTTTGATTCATACTTTTTTCCTATTATTCGTCTCGGCCTAGGGACAGACTAAGAATAATATTGAAAATAAAGGAGTGGATGGAAGTGAATAAAGAAAGTTTGGTTGCAGATGAATTACACAGAATGTTTTTGGCCGGTGAGCTGCAAATCACAGTAGAGGAGGATATAAACAATATTTCCGAAAGGCTGAGAAACGGCGATCTCAGTTTAGACCGATTAAGCGGTGAAGACGCGTTTATAAAAGAAACGGTAAATGAGGCTTTAAGAAGAGTGGAGCAATAAAAAAGAGACGGCATCTCATCTTTGAGATCCCGTCTCTTTTTGTGGTCTTTACTGCAAGATAAAAGCGTAATTGCTCACCCGAGCCACCCCTTTTCTAACAGAAGATCTGACAGTTCATCATGGAGATAAACAGTTGTATCTAATTGATCATGCAATGCTCTTCTGATGTGGGGATTTTCGGCTTCTGTTATTGCGACAGTGTATTTGTTAATGCTGGTTTTTATTGTTGTTAACAAATCAAGAATATCTTTGGGACAAAGACTTTGTTCAATGGGAAACCACCTCCTTTGTTTTTTTAGCAGCTCCTGATAAGAAAGTATTTGGCTTTGTTTCTTGCTTCTATACAAAATGCTATAATAAGCAACAAATTTTGTTGGGGGGTGTGATGATGAAGCAGATTATTGCGATGGGGGGCGGGGGTTTTTCGATGGATCCGGATAATTTGTCCCTCGATCAATATATCCTCAATCAATCAAAACGAGAGCAGCCTCGTATTTGTTTTTTGCCGACGGCGAGCGGAGATTCCCAAAACTATATTCAGCGGTTTTATCATGCATTTAAAACACTGGATTGCGTGCCGTCTCACTTATCTTTGTTTAAGCCGCCATCAACAGATTTAGATTCTTTTGTTATGGAAATGGACGTGATTTATGTTGGCGGTGGAAATACGCGGAATTTACTTGTGTTATGGAAAGAGTGGGGGCTGGATCATATTCTCAGGGAAGCATGGAAGAACGGTGTGGTTGTAGCTGGATTAAGTGCCGGTGCGATCTGCTGGTTTGAAGAAGGGGTGACAGATTCAGCCGGACCGCTGACAAGTTTGAAAAGTTTAGGTTTTTTGCAAGGGAGCTTTTGTCCCCATTATGACGGGGAAAAGGATCGGAGACCGGCATACCACCGGCTGATATCTAACAAGTTCTTATGCAGTGGCTATGCAGCGGATGATGGGGCTGCTCTCCATTTCATAAATGATCAGCTGTTTCAGACTGTGAGTTCAAGGTCGGGTGCAAAGGCATATCGGGTGATGATGGCTGAACATGAAATAGCTGAAATCCCGTTGCCGGTCAAATATTTAGGGTGAAATTGGCTGAATATTATCTATATTCCTCTTTTTTTCAGATTGATTTTATGATAAGATGAGTGCGAAATCAATAGTTACTGGGGGTGCCCGCTTTCGGGCTGAGAGAGAAGGTAAGCTTCTTAACCCTTTGGACCTGATCTGGTTCGTACCAGCGTGGGGAAGTAGAGGAATTGTTTTTTGTTATTGTCTTGCTGGGCAATAATATGTTTCTTTCTGACTGTAACCGGGTTCATTTATATGAATCCGGTTTTTTGTGCTGGTTATGGGCTTGATTTTGTCCTTTCAAACGTAGAAAGGGGAAGGAAAAGTAATGCAAAACAATTCAGTGCAGCAAGCCAACATTTCCATTATGTCAAGTTTTTCAGGCAGCAAGAAGGTATACGTGGAGGGCTCTTCTTCGGACATCCAAGTGCCGATGAGGGAGATTCTATTGAGTCCGACGACGGGATCGTTCGGCGAAGAGGAAAACGCGCCTGTGCGTGTCTATGATACAAGCGGACCGTATACGGACCCTGAAGTAACCATTAATATTCAAGAAGGATTAAAGCCGCTCCGCCAAAAATGGATCACAGAGCGCGGTGACGTGGAAGAGTATGAAGGTCGGGCTATAAAACCAGAAGATAACGGTTATAAAAAAGCAAATCCAAACGTAAGCTATCCAGGATTAAAGCGGAAACCGCTGAGGGCGAAGGCAGGTCAAAATGTCACACAAATGCACTATGCAAAAAAGGGGATCATTACACCTGAGATGGAATTTATCGCCATTCGTGAGCATGTGTCTCCTGAATTCGTCAGAGACGAGGTAGCCAGCGGCCGGGCGATTATTCCTTCAAACATTAATCACCCTGAAAGTGAGCCAATGATTATCGGCCGGAATTTTCATGTGAAGATTAATGCGAATATCGGGAATTCAGCGGTTACGTCATCCATTGAAGAAGAAGTGGAAAAAATGACGTGGGCCATCCGCTGGGGAGCGGATACGATGATGGATCTCTCTACCGGAAAAGATATTCATACGACGCGTGAATGGATTATCCGCAATTGCCCCGTGCCTGTGGGAACTGTTCCGATTTATCAGGCGCTTGAAAAAGTAAACGGCGTAGCGGAGGATTTAACGTGGGAGATTTATCGTGATACGCTAATCGAGCAGGCAGAACAGGGAGTGGATTATTTTACGATTCACGCGGGTGTTTTGCTTAGGTATGTACCGCTGACTGCCAAACGGACAACTGGTATTGTGTCACGCGGGGGAGCGATTATGGCGCAGTGGTGTCTGGCTCATCATCAAGAAAGCTTTTTATACACACATTTTGAAGAAATATGTGAGATTATGAAAATGTATGATATTGCTTTCTCTCTTGGGGATGGTTTGCGTCCCGGATCAATTGCTGATGCCAATGACGAAGCGCAGTTTGCTGAATTAGAGACGCTTGGAGAGCTGACGCAAATTGCCTGGAAGCATGATGTTCAGGTGATGATTGAGGGTCCTGGACATGTTCCGATGCATAAAATCAAAGAGAACGTCGATAAACAAATGGACATTTGTAAAGAAGCGCCTTTTTACACATTGGGGCCGTTGACAACGGATATTGCCCCGGGATATGACCATATTACTTCAGCGATCGGAGCGGCGATGATCGGTTGGTATGGGACAGCAATGCTTTGTTATGTAACGCCGAAGGAGCATTTAGGGCTGCCAAACCGTGATGATGTTCGTGAAGGAGTCATTACATATAAGATCGCTGCGCACGCTGCGGACCTTGCAAAAGGGCATCCCGGAGCGCAAATCCGGGATGATGCGTTATCGAAAGCCCGTTTTGAATTCCGCTGGCGGGATCAGTTTAATTTATCTCTTGATCCGGAGAGAGCCCTTGAATACCATGATGAAACCCTGCCTGCTGAAGGAGCAAAAACCGCTCACTTTTGTTCCATGTGCGGTCCGAAATTTTGCAGCATGAGAATTTCACAGGATATTCGGGATTATGCGAAGAAAAACGATCTCAGTGAAGCAGAAGCCATAAATAAAGGATTAAAAGAAAAAGCAAAAGAGTTTGTCGATACGGGAAGCAATTTATATCAATAAAAAAAATGAAGATGGAGAATGCTCCATCTTCATTTTTTTAGAAAAACAGAGAGCGTCGAAGCGGAGGAATACTCTGTTCAAAGCGGAAAACATTTTCTGGATCATATTTCGTTTTGACACGGCGGAGTCGTTCAACGTTTTCGCCGTAATATGTTCTTGGCCAGTTTCTGATTTCGATATCTGGCCAATTTACGTAGTCTCCCATCGTTTCTCTCGAAAGGGACGTTCTCAGCCCCTCAATCCAGCGGACATTTTGTCTTTTTTCTTCAGGAGATGTCCAGTTTGTTAAGTATTCCTGGGCGATGATTGCATCACGATAATAAAATGCCGTTTGGTCGGGAGCGATCCGTCCGGCTGCCCCGCCGAGTGCTTGCTGCCAGACACTGGCGTTTTGATTCGGAGCGTGCTCTAAAAAGTGTTTTAGTGTTGAAATCGCACGTTCTGATAATGGCTTTTCAATGAAAGAGCCGGAGCGTTTCATTTTTTGAGGCTGATTGCCTCCCGGGCTGTTAAAAAAGGTTACCGCTTCGATGAACGGCATTGTTTTTACCATTCCGCTTGTTGGGCTTCCTGCTTTCAATAAAGGCTTTAACAGTTTTTTTAACTCTGTTTTTGGCCCGACAAATTGGCCGATGGCTTCTATTCGGTTTACTTCTTTAGGCCAAAACTCTATTGATGATGTAAGCCGGTCATCTGTATACGGAGCCCAGTGCTGCCACGTGTTAAATACTTCCTCAAAATCATCCCATCCCCATGTTATAGAAAAAATCGACACTTGAGAGATGGGCACTGCTTTAAATGTCATGGAGGTGACTATGCCAAAATTGCCTCCTCCGCCTCCCTGAGACGCCCAAAATAAGTCTGGATGACTTGAACAGCTGACTGTAATCAGATCAGCGCCCTCTTTTTCGTCTGCTACGATCATCTCAAGCTGCACGAGGCTGTCGCAAGTAAGGCCGGCAGCCCTTGTTAAAAGTCCAATTCCCCCTCCGAGAGTTAAACCTGTGAGCCCTACATTAGCAATGGTGCCTGCGGGAAGCGTCAGGCCGTATTGCCAGAGTGTCCGATAGACTTCTCCCAATTCAGCCCCCGCTTCAATATAGGCCAGCTTTTTATCCTGATTCACAGTTATTTTTTTCATTTCGCTTAAATCAATAACAAGACCGTTATTTAAAAGGGAAAAGTTCTCATAGCTGTGTCTGCCGCCTCTAATACGGAAAGGCACACGGTTTTCACGCGCCCATTTCAGCGCATTGAGTGCATCCTGTTTGTTTTGGCAAAACACAATGATGTCAGGATACCTTTCTAAGCTTAGGTTAATATTGGTTCTTGCTTCGTTATAGTCCGGATCATCCCGTGTCACGATACGTCCTGTCAATTTTGTCTTTTCCACACTCCCACATCTCTTTCTTTCGTATTCTAGTTTCTCTAGCTTATGCGTCAGGGGAAAAGAGTGTATAAGGAAAAAGCGGGGATGCAATCTGATACAGTGTCAACACCCTTAAAAAATAGTTGACAGTTCAGTATTGTATGAATTAACATGGTCAGTACAAATTTTTCAAATTTATCGCGCTGATCGGAACACCGAAGGCTCTTATCGTTTAGATAAGGGCCTTTTTTGTATGAAAAAGGAGGGATTATTGATGGGAGTCAAAAAAGAAAAGGGGAGAAAACGATTCAGAAAGCGAAAAACCTACGGGAATCAGATTTTGCCGCTTGAGCTGCTGATTGAAAAAAACAAACGAGAGATTATAAACAGCGCGGAGCTCATGGAAGAAATTTATATGAAGATTGATGAGAAGCATACGCAATGTGTAACTAAATAGAAAAAAACCCGCTGATTACAGCGGGTTTTTGCATTTCTACATTAAGCATCTTTTTTAATCGGCAATCCAAGGCCTTCTGCCACGCGCTTTCCGTATTCAGGATCCGCTTTGTAGAAGTGCTCGATTTGGCGCAGCTTGATTTCTTCTTTTTCTACCGGCTTCATAGCATTAACGATATTTTCAACAAGGCGGGTACGTTCATCTTCACTCATTAAACGATACAGATCACCGGCTTGAGTGTAGTGATCGTTGTGATCGTAGCTTACGCTGTCAGCGATGCCTTGTACCGGATATGCTGCTTGCTTATCCTCAGGTGACTCTTTTGGACCGCCGAAACTGTTAGGCTCGTAATACACAGATCCGCCGCCGTTATCATCAAAGCGCATTTGTCCATCACGCTGATAATTGTTTACTTTGTTGCGTGCGCGGTTGATTGGCAGCGCTTGATGGTTTGCACCGACACGGTAGCGGTGTGCATCATGATAAGCAAACAGTCGGCCTTGAAGCATTTTATCCGGTGAAACATCAATACCAGGCACGAGTGTTCCAGGTGAAAATGTCGCTTGTTCTACCTCTACAAAGTAGTTTTCCGGATTTCTGTCTAGAACCATGCGTCCGACCTCGATTAACGGGTAGTCTTTTTGAGACCAAACTTTTGTGACATCAAACGGATCGAAACGGTACGTGTTTGCATCTTCTAAAGGCATGATTTGCACATATAGTTTCCATGCAGGATAATCACCGTTTTCGATTGCATTGAAAAGGTCTTCTGTATGGTAATCAGGGTTTTCACCGGCAATTTTTGCTGCCGTATTGACATCAAGGTTTTTCACGCCTTGTTCCGTTTTAAAGTGATATTTAATCCATACGCCTTCGCCTTCGGCATTTGTCCATTTGAATGTATGGCTTCCGAAGCCGTGCATGTGGCGAAGTGTTGCAGGAATTCCGCGGTCAGACATCAGGATTGTCACTTGGTGAAGTGACTCTGGTGAAAGTGACCAGAAATCCCATACAGCCGTAGGGTTTTTCAGGTGTGTTTTTGGATCTCTTTTTTGTGTATGGATGAAATCAGGGAACTTAATCGCATCGCGGATAAAGAATACAGGCGTATTGTTGCCGACGATGTCGTAGTTTCCTTCTTCAGTATAAAATTTAACAGCAAATCCGCGCGGGTCGCGAACTGTGTCAGCAGAGCCAAGTTCACCGGCAACTGTTGAGAAACGGATGAACAACGGTGTGCGTTTGCCGACTTCAGAAAGGAAAGCGGCTTTCGTGTATTTAGTTACGTCGTTTGTCACTTCAAAATATCCGTGTGCGCCTGCTCCTTTGGCGTGAACAACACGTTCAGGAACACGTTCTCGGTTGAAATGGGCCAATTTTTCGAGTAAATGTACATCTTGAATTAAAGTTGGTCCGCGAGAACCGGCAGTCATTGAGTTTTGATTATCTCCAACCGGAGCGCCCCAGCTAGTTGTCAGTTTATTTGAACTCATGTTATCACCTCTTGGAATTTATAAGAACATAATATCATCTCTAAGTAAAAAGTCAATATTATTTTATAATTATTATAAAATAGTCATCTCTATTAATCGATATCTAGTATCGAAAGTGTTGAAAAACCTTGTTGTAACAGCTTTCTATGACAATTAATAATTTTTGGAGAAATAATTTTTCCTTCTCTATTTGCGAAACAAGCAGAGTAAGTGATAAACAAGGATATCAAAAATCGTATTTAAAAAATAGTTGACATATCGGAATAATTTGAATTAACATGTTATTCAAACAAAAAAACAATTGGGCAGCTGATCGGACCGCCGAAGGCTCTCATCTCTACAAGAACAGAGATGGGGGCCTTTTTGTTTTTTTGAAGGCGGGGTTGGCAGAAAGAGAGGGATAAAAGTGGCTGTGACCATCAGCATCAAAGAAAAGGCATTTGTTCAAGAAGGCCGCAAAAACACGGTCTTAGAAAACATAGAATTATCAATCGCACCAGGCGAATTTCTAACGCTTATCGGACCGAGTGGGTGCGGAAAAAGCACCCTGTTAAAGATTATTGCAGGGCTTGATTCTGAATATGACGGGAGTGTTGAAATTAACGGCCGCAGCGTAACAGCTCCGGGTATTCAGCAAGGATTTATTTTTCAGGAACACCGCCTCTTTCCTTGGCTGACTGTTGAGCAG
The DNA here is from genome assembly GCF_001719225.1 of Bacillus sp. FJAT-14266. Taxonomy (NCBI): domain Bacteria; kingdom Bacillati; phylum Bacillota; class Bacilli; order Caryophanales; family Bacillaceae; genus Bacillus; species Bacillus sp. FJAT-14266. The sequence goes on along the minus strand of NZ_CP017072.1, from coordinate 3,330,223 downwards.
AATATTGCCGCCGACTTGAATTTGAAGGACCCAAAAGTCAAACAAAAGGTGGATGAACTGATCGAGATTGTCAGATTGAAAGGATCGGAAAAAGCATATCCGCGCGAGCTGTCAGGCGGCATGTCACAAAGAGTAGCCATCGCCCGGGCCCTGCTGCGGGAGCCTGAGATGCTGCTTTTAGATGAACCGTTTGGTGCACTCGACGCTTTTACAAGAAAACACCTGCAGGACGTGCTGCTGGATATATGGAGGAGGAAAAAAACAACGATGATTCTTGTGACTCATGATATAGATGAATCTGTTTATTTAGGAAATGAGCTTGCGATCCTTAAGGCCAAACCGGGGAAAATCCATAAGCTGATGCCCATTCACCTGGCGTATCCGCGAAACCGGACGACTCCGGATTTCCAAGCGATCAGACAGAGAGTGCTGTCGGAATTCGAGAAAACAGAAGATTTGGAGTACGCAGAAGGATCAGGGATATAGAAAGGGCGGAAGCGGAAATGAAAAAAGGACTCATTGTATTGGTTGCCGTTATTTTTCTGCTCGCAGGCTGTGGAGCAAATGGAGCCAGCGGTGACCACAAACAATTGAAGGAAATTCGTATTGGTATTCAGCAAAGCTTAAGCCCGCTTTTGATCGCAAAGGAAAAAGGCTGGTTCGAAGATGCATTTGAAAAAGAAGGCATCAAAGTGAAATGGGTGGAGTTTCAAAGCGGTCCGCCCCAATTTGAAGGCCTTGCGGCAGACAAACTTGATTTTTCTCAAGTCGGTAATTCGCCTGTGATTGCTGGACAGGCGGCAGGCATTGACTTTAAAGAAATCGGTTTGTCACAGGACGGTTTGAAAGCAAACGGCATCCTTGTCAATCAAAACAGCGGCATTCAAGACGTTAAGGACTTAAAGGGAAAGAAAATTGCAGTCGCCAAAGGCAGCAGCGGGTTTGATTTTTTGTATAAAGCGCTTGATCAAGTGGGGTTGTCAGCTAACGATGTGACAATTATTCAGCTTCAGCCTGATGAAGCAGCTTCCGCATTTGAAAACGGATCTGTTGATGCCTGGTCCATTTGGGAGCCGTACTTGTCCTTAGAAACAATGAAACACGGAGCAAAAATCCTTGTGAACGGAGAAAGCACAGATTTATATTCACCGGGTTTTACTTTAGTAAGAACAAAGTTTTCAGAGGAGCATCCAGACGAAGTGGTCCGTTTTCTGAAGGTGTTTAATAAAGCCGTTGTATGGCAAAAGGAACATCTGGATGAAGCAGCGGACTTGTATTCTGACATTAAAGATCTCGATAAAAAGGTCGTCGAAAATGTGCTGAAAAATACTGAACCTCTGAATGAGGTCATCAGTGACGACATTGTGAAAGCGCAGCAGGAAACAGCAGATTTTCAATTTCGAACAAAGGCGATAGATAAGAAGATTGATGTGAAGGATGTTGTCGATAACACTTTTATCAAAAAAGCATTAAAGGAACATTCCTCAGGAGGTGATCAATGATGAAAGCAGAGGCTGCGGGCTCGCTGCCCAAAACGAATGCGGAAGCGGTGCGAAAAAAGCCCGGAAGGAAGAGATACGGCTGGATGAAGGGGCTTTTACTGCCCGCTGTCATCATTGCCATCTGGCAGGTCATCGGCGGGCTGGGGGTTGTGTCCGCTACAGTGCTGCCTACACCTGTTACGATTGTTCTGACCTTTAAGGAGCTTATTTTGTCCGGCGAACTGTTCGGCCATCTGCAAATCAGCATTTATCGGGCGGCACTTGGTTTTTTGCTTGGCGCGGGGCTTGGATTGATGATCGGGATTTTGGCTGGATTCTCCAAACGGACGGAGCTGTATCTTGATCCGTCGTTGCAAATGCTTAGAACCGTACCTCATCTGGCCGTCACGCCGCTGTTTATTTTATGGTTCGGATTTGACGAAGTATCTAAAATTTTGCTGATTGCGCTCGGTGCCTTCTTTCCTGTCTATATCAATACGTTTAACGGCATCCGCGGGGTTGACGCGAAGCTGTTTGAAGTCGCCCGGGTGCTTGAATTTAAATGGCATCAGCAGATATCCAAAGTGATATTGCCGGCAGCCCTGCCCAATATATTGCTAGGCATTCGCTTATCGCTCGGCATTGCATGGCTCGGGCTCGTTGTGGCAGAGCTGATGGGTTCAAGCTCGGGAGTCGGCTATATGATCATGGATGCGAGACAGTTTTCACAAACAAATAAAGTCTTTGCAGGGATTATCATTTTTGCAGTGGTTGGAAAGCTGACGGATTCCTTCGTCAGGCTGCTGGAACGAAAGCTGTTAAAGTGGAGAAACAGCTACGAAGGATAAAAGATATAAAGGGGAGATGAATATGGAAATTCTTTGGTTTATACCGACTCATGGAGACGCGAGATATTTAGGATCTGAAAGTGATGGACGGACTGCGGATCATCTTTACTTTAAACAAGTCGCCCAGGCGGCAGACAGGCTGGGATATACAGGAGTTCTTCTGCCAACGGGAAGATCGTGCGAAGACCCGTGGCTTACAGCGTCGGCACTGGCAGGAGAAACAAAGGACTTAAAGTTTTTAGTCGCGGTAAGACCTGGTTTAATGCAGCCTTCTCTGGCAGCCAGAATGACATCCACCCTAGACCGCATTTCAGACGGGCGGCTGCTGATCAACGTTGTGGCAGGGGGCGATCCGTATGAGCTGGCAGGCGATGGCCTGTTTATCAGCCATGATGAGCGCTACGAGGCAACAGACGAATTTTTAACCGTTTGGCGGAGACTTTTGCAGGGAGAAACGGTTTCCTATGAAGGAAAGCATATAAAAGTGGAAAACAGCAATCTGCTTTTCCCGCCGCAGCAAGAGCCGCATCCGCCCATCTATTTCGGTGGTTCGTCACAGGCTGGAATTGAAGCTGCCGCAAAGCATACAGACGTGTACTTGACATGGGGGGAGCCGCCTGAACAAGTAAAAGAAAAGATAGAGAGAGTCAAAAAGCAAGCGGCAAAAGAAGGAAGATCCGTTCGATTTGGCATTAGGCTGCATGTCATTGCCCGTGAAACTGAACAAGAGGCGTGGGAAGCGGCTGAGCGCTTGATCAGCCACTTGGATGATGACACCATTGCCAAAGCGCAGGCAGCTTTGAGCCGTTACGACTCTTCAGGCCAGCAGCGGATGGCCGTCCTTCATCAAGGCGATCGGACGAAGCTTGAAATCAGTCCGAATCTGTGGGCGGGGATCGGCCTGGTCAGAGGAGGGGCAGGAACAGCTCTTGTCGGTGATCCGCAGACGATTGCCGACCGGATAGCGGAGTACCAGGCACTCGGCATAGAATCGTTTATATTCTCAGGCTATCCGCATTTAGAAGAAGCGTATTATTTTGCAGAGCTTGTATTTCCGCTTTTGCCGTTTGAAAATGATCGGACGAGAAAGCTTCAGAACAAAAGGGGAGAAGCGGTAGGAAACACTTATTTTGTCAAAGAGAAAAATGCATGAGTTTAACTAAAATACAGCCCCCCGAACATGGTATGATATTCAAAAAAAGGGGGCTTTTTTTCTGAAAACATTGAGAAGCGCGGCAGTCATTTGCCTCATAGCTATGCTGTCAGCATGCGGACATTCAAAACAGATGGAAATCAAAGCGGCGGACATATCAGATCTTGAAAAAAACAGAATGGATGTCGCAGCTTCACAGGCATTCACTGCCGAAGCCGTCAATATCGGTGAAGGTATTTCTTCAGCTGACATGTACATCGAACATTATCAAAAGGGAAAGCATGTTGAGAGGTTTGGACCGGCTAGTGCAGATTATTCAGAGGAAAAACCCGATACCATACAATTTGTTTATTTTGAGAAGGAAGAGGGGGAAGGAAAGAATAAACATACCACCATTCATTTTGGCATTGTGGATAAACAGGGAAATATAGCGGCTGATTCATCGGTGAAACGCGACGATAGCACAACACAGGAAATGACTCAGAATATTTCATCGCCGGAACCGATTACTTTCGAGAAGCCTGCTTTGATCGGCAGCAGTATTAGAGGGACTGACGAGACAATGCACACCTCTGAACATAAAAAAGAGCTCATAAAGCATCAAGATGCGTTACTGTATTATGTGGAATTGCATCATTAGAATGGGCGGCTTCAGGCCGTCTGTTTTACAAAGCGGTATGCTTGCTTTTTTGAATGGTGCATGATACATTTTAAATCGTAACAATTTCGATTTAAAAAGGGAGGCTATGCGACTTGGCTAAAAAATCAAAAGTGGCAAAAGAGTTAAAACGCCAACAGCTTGTTGAACAATACGCTGATATTAGACGCGAGTTGAAGGGAAAAGGAGATTACGAGGCACTCAGCAAGCTGCCAAGAGATTCAGCACCGGGAAGGCTTCACAACCGCTGCATGGTAACGGGGCGCCCGAGAGCATATATGAGGAAGTTTAAAATGTCCAGAATCGCTTTCAGGGAGCTGGCCCATAAAGGCCAGATTCCCGGTGTGAAAAAAGCAAGCTGGTAAGAAAAAACTCCGGCCGATTACAGCGCGCCGGAGTTTTTTTCGTTTTTCTTGAAAGAGATGACGTAGGAAAGGTGCTGGATGATCATGATGATAAACACAATAATAATAGGGAAAAACGGAATACGCGATTGAAAAAGCGGATAAAAAATGAGAAGAACCGCTGCGGCAGGCAGCGAGAAGTAGACAGCGATATATGACGCGCGACATGCTTTTGCCGTCATCATCTGCTCTCTTTCATCCTGCTCTTCAAACTCATCAGGCAGAAGAAGCTGCTTTCTGGCAGGGCGGCTTTTTTTCTGTAAGTACAAATAAACCGCAAACGCCGCAACAAACAGAATAAAGGGGGTGAGGTTTAATTCAAATACCATCCCGCCGCTCTTTGTGCCGAAAAAAGATGCTATGCCTTCTGAGGCTTCAAAGTATGAAATCAGCGCCCAGCATGCAAGGCCAAATAAAACAAGGTGAAAAGCTGCTTTTGTTTTCATGCTCATCTTAGTTTTCCTCCTCTAACCAAAAGACATCCTCCATTTTCATGGAGAAGGCTTTGCAGATTTTCAGTGCTAACAGCAGTGAGGGAACATAATCGCCTTTTTCAATCGCTGCCACAGTCTGTCTTGTGACGCCGACCGTTTCTCCGAGTTTTTCCTGAGAATAGCCGAAGCGTGCCCTCAGCTCTTTTACTTTATTTTTCATCATGACGTCTGTCCCCTTCACAATCTCGATTGATTATATTGTATAGTATACTTAACATTATGTAAATAGAACTTAACAACTTTACAAAAAGATAACTTTTTTTCGACAAAATTTTTATATTCCCTTGACGAAAAATAAATAAACATGTAATATAAAAAAAGTCAGAGCGGTACTGTTGCTGACAATCACAAATGCGGGTGTAGTTTAGTGGTAAAACCTCAGCCTTCCAAGCTGATGTCGTGAGTTCGATTCTCATCACCCGCTCCATACATACGTTATTAACGCAGTGTTTCGTTTCTCAGATAAACGAAGTATTGCGTTTTTTTATGTGAAAAAGAACACGGTATTCGTGTTCTTTTACGTAAGCCAATGTACTGTATGGGTGCCGCCGTGAATTTGTTCAAACATTTTCGTTAATGATGATAAGAGGTTAACAGCGCTGCTTTTCTCAATCGATGGCGGGAAAAAAATGATTTGCAGCATATTCTTAGTCTCGTTTGAAACGGGATAGTGGTTGACGCTGTTTTTGAAATCGCCAAAAATGCCGTTTTCATCAGAGAAAAGCAGTATGTTTTCTTTTTCTCCCAATGAGATCCGGACCGGCTCATGAAGCTTTCCGGCATCATAAATCATAATAGGCAGAGAATATTTTAATGCGAAAAAATCGATTGTGTCATGGGCCGAGTCTTTACTTTCCATGAATTGTTCCTTGGATATCGGGACCAGCATGTCCTCCATTGGGGTTGTTTCTCCCTCAAATGAAGGGTTAAGCTGTTTAAAGAGTTTCTGCCATTCCTTGACGAAGGATTCATCGGATATACCGCCGTCCGCATAGTCGAAAAACAAGGATTCTTGAAACAGGCGGAGTCTGCCTTTCAGCATTTGCGGTGAGGAGCCGACTTCGATATTCTCATAAATGACAGCAGCTGCATGTAAGCCGGCCGCACGTTCAGTAATAACAGAATCAAGTTTGATATTCACTAGCATTCACTCCAGTTACGTGATATCAACCTATTATAAACGCTGTATCGTTTTATCACAAAGAAAGGAGGCTGTGCAAAACATGAACGTTTATCAGCTCAAAGAAGAATTAATTGAATACGCGAAAAGCATTGGCGTGGACAAGATTGGTTTTACGACCGCTGATACTTTTGACAGTTTAAAAGACCGTTTGATTCTTCAAGAATCACTCGGCTATCTCTCCGGCTTTGAAGAGCCGGATATCGAAAAAAGGGTGACGCCGAAGCTTCTTTTGCCGAAAGCGAAATCAATAGTGGCAATTGCTCTCGCATATCCTTCCAGAATGAAGGATGCGCCGAGAAGCACGAGAACTGAGCGCAGGGGCATTTTTTGCAGAGCCTCCTGGGGAAAAGACTATCATGATGTGCTGAGGGAAAAGCTTGATCTACTGGAGGATTTTCTAAAAAGCAAGCATGAGGATATCAGAACGAAGTCAATGGTTGATACAGGTGAATTGTCTGATCGCGCCGTTGCGGAACGTGCCGGAATTGGATTCAGTGCGAAAAACTGTATGATCACAACACCCGAGTATGGCTCTTATGTGTATTTGGCGGAAATGATCACAAATATCCCTTTTGAGCCTGATGTGCCGATTGAAGATATGTGCGGGTCCTGCACGAAATGCTTGGACGCCTGTCCGACGGGAGCACTGGTTAATCCCGGGCAGCTTAATGCGCAGCGCTGCATCTCTTTTCTGACCCAGACAAAAGGATTTTTACCTGATGAATTCCGGACAAAAATCGGAAACCGCCTGTACGGGTGCGATACGTGCCAAACGGTATGCCCTCTCAATAAAGGGAAGGATTTTCATCTTCATCCGGAAATGGAGCCTGATCCTGAGATTGCCAAACCGTTATTGAAGCCGCTTTTGACCATCAGCAATCGGGAATTTAAGGAGAAATTCGGGCATGTCTCAGGTTCTTGGCGCGGAAAAAAACCGATTCAGCGAAACGCCATTCTCGCGCTTGCGCATTTTAAGGATGCTTCCGCACTGCCTGAATTGACGGAACTGATGCACAAGGATCCGCGTCCTGTCATCAGGGGGACAGCCGCATGGGCAATCGGAAAAATCGGAGACCCCGCATACGCGGAAGAGCTTGAAAAAGCGCTGGAAAAAGAGAAGGATGAAGAGGCAAAGCTGGAAATTGAAAAAGGAATTGATTTGCTAAAAGCTTCAGGCATGACTAAACGAGGCTTGTCCTGACATACGTATAGAGCAGAAGGAAAAAACACTTGAGATCATCCAAGTGTTTTTTCTCTATAAAAAAGTATGGCGGGTGGGGTGAGCTTGAAGCACATTTTAGAACAATTAGCGGAGGAGCGGCTGGGCTTTCTGGTTAACGGGCATGCTATGAGACAGGAGTCTCAAGTCGGAGACCTTAAAGTCATGGAGCGTAAGAAAAAGCTTCTGGAAAAACGTAAAGTTGACATCATAAAAGCGAAAGCAAAGGCCGTGATTAATCATGTGCGGGTTGAGGATGACGGAACGACCTGCCTTTCGTATACCATTCATTACGAATACGTGTGTAAGGAACAAGATGACAGCTTGTATATAGAAGAGCACATAGAGGAGCGAATGGCTTTCCTGTATGATCACATTTTGATTAGTGATCAGGAAATTGCGAAAAAGCCGGCTGGATTTCATGAAGAGACCAGTATTATTGACTATTCTGAAGCTGAAGAGGAAAGAGAAGCGTTTGGCAGGGCTTTTCAATACGATCGTCTCGGCGCTGTCCAATATGCCGAGAAATTTTGGAACAAGCGCAATCCTGCTTATAAAAATTTCAGCGATAACTGTACAAATTTTATTTCTCAGTGTCTTCATGCAGGAGGCGCGCCGATGCGCGGTCATCCGAACAGGGGATCAGGCTGGTGGATGAAACAAAGCTCATGGAGCTACAGCTGGACGGTGGCGCACTCTATGAAAATGTATTTGTCGAATTCAAAGGCCGGACTGCGTGCGGTGCGGGTGAAATCAGCGGAAGAACTGATGCCGGGCGATGTGATTTGCTATGACTTCGAAGGAGACGGCCGGTTTAATCATACAACGATTGTCGTGGCAAAGGACAAAGGCAATATGCCGCTTGTCAACGCCCAGACTTATGACAGCAGGATGAGGTATTGGTCATATGAGGATTCTACGGCATACACGCCGTCAATACGATATGCCTTTTTTCATATCGTTGATGATACGACAAAAGAGTAATTAATGTTATAATGATGGGCGGATAAGAAAAACAGAGGTGAACATTGTGGCATTACATGTCGTTTTATATCAACCAGAAATTCCCGCTAACACAGGGAATATTGCACGTACTTGTGCAGCAACCAATACAACGCTACACCTGATTCGTCCGCTCGGCTTTTCAACTGATGATAAAATGCTGAAGCGTGCCGGACTAGATTATTGGGAGTTTGTTAACGTTGTGTATCATGATTCGTTAGAAGAATTGTTTGAGGCATATAAAAAAGGCAAGTTTTTCTTTATTACAAAATTTGGCCAGCAGCCTCATACATCATTTGATTACACTGATCTTGACGAGGATTATTTCTTCGTGTTCGGAAGAGAAACAAGCGGTTTGCCAAAGGATTTAATTCAAAATAATATGGACCGCTGCCTGCGTCTTCCGATGACAGAGCATGTCAGATCGTTAAATCTGTCCAATACTGCCGCGATTCTTGTTTATGAAGCGCTGCGCCAGCAAAATTACCGTGATTTAAAATAGTGAAAAACCCGCTCATCGATGATGGGCGGGTTTTTTTGCGGATGTTGAAATGCTTTGTTTCGTTTTTGGGCTTAACAACGTAACAGTGTTATGTTACAATGTACCCATCAAAGGAGCTGGACTTATGGAAGAACAATTAATCTCTAAAAAAGAATTACTTGAAAGAACATCGATTTCATACGGTCAGCTGTATCGATGGAAGCGGAAAAACTTAATACCTGAGGAATGGTTTATTCGTAAATCCACATTTACAGGGCAAGAGACGTTTTTTCCGAGAGAGGAGATTTTAAAACGTATATCAATGATTCAAAAGATGAAAGAAAATTTGTCTTTGGATGAAATGAGGGAAATGCTGTCGCCGAAAATGAAGGATGTCAGCATGACCGCTGATGAATTGCTTCATAAAGGTTTGGTTTCAAGGCCTGCTCTTGAAGCCTATTCAGAAGACGGAGGAAGTCCGGTTTTTTCATCCAGCGATTTGCTTTCGCTGTTTGTGCTTGAGGGCCTGCTGCAGTCTGGAAATGTCAGCCTTGCAGAAGCAAAAATGGCTGCAGAGGTATTAAAGAAGCATGATACTGAAGAGATTGAAAAACAGACGGAGCTGATTGTGCTCCGCAAGCTCGGTGTCACAACTTGTTTTATAGCGGCTGCGGCGGACAGCATTTTGTTTGAATCATCCGTAAAGGTTGTGGAACGGGTAGATTTATTAAAAGCTTCAGAGGAATTAAAAACAACATTTATGCAGGAGGGCCATCAATGGATGTAGTGGAAAAGCTGGTGATAAATGGATCAGGAAGTTCTAAGGGAGGAACATTTCAATCAGTTGAGATTAATGGCAGCGGGACAGTGGCCGGGGACGTGGAGTGTGACACTTTTTCTTTTAATGGAAACGGAAAAGCTGACGGCAGCGTCAAAGCGAAAGCGGTAACCATCAGCGGTTCAGGAAAGATACATGGAGACGTTGAAGCAGAATCTATCCGGATGAATGGCACTGGTTTTATTCAAGGAGAGGTATCTGCAAAACAATTGAAAATCGCTGGATCATCAACATTTGGCGGCACTGTCAAGGCTGATGGCATTGACATTAGCGGAAAAGTTGTCATGGAAGCAGATTGTGAAACAGAAACCTTTCAATCAGAAGGGAAATGCAAAATCAGCGGGCTTTTAAATGCAGACCAGGTGATCATTAAGCTTTCTGCAGGGGAAAGCTATGCGCGGGAGATCGGCTGCCGCCATCTTCAAGTGACCTGCAGAAAAGGAATGCTGACATTGCTCAGATTGATGCCGCAGCCTGTTCTAACAGCAGAGCTGATCGAAGGTGACGTGATTGAATTGACAAATACAAAGGCGAAAACCGTGCGCGGAAATAAAGTGATCATCGGCCCGGATTGCCAGATTGAAACTGTCGAATACAGCGGGGACTATACCTGTGATCCAAGCGCATCGGTTGAAACATCCACAAAGTTGTAAGGAGGATCGTAATGGAGACAACAAAACTGGGAAATTTAAAATTATATGGCGCTGGGCATGCCGCAGGAGGCGCGTATCACAATGTCAGCATCAAAGGAGAAGGTATAGTTGGAGAAGGGTTGTCTGCTGTAGGCTGCCGCATATACGGAACGGGCCTTTTTCTCGGAAAAGCAGAGACTGAGCGGCTGCGTGTGCTCGGAGAAAGTGAATGTAAAGGCGATCTGACTGCCGGCAAAATCAATATATATGGGATAATGAAAGTCAGCGGCTCACTTCAATTTGATCGATTCAATCTGAAAGGCCAGACTGAAATTGGCGGGAATATGACTGGAGAATCCTGCGATGTGAAAGGGAAGCTTAGCGTAAAAGGTGATTGTGAAACAGAAATGTTCCATGTCACAGGCTGTGTTGATGTATCGGGGTTATTAAATTCGGGTGAGATCAAGCTGGGATTGAGCCATGATATAAGCCATGTGCAGGAAATCGGCGGAACAACAATTACAGTGAAAAGACGCGCGAGTTTTTTTAACCGGAAGAAAGTGAAGCTGATCGCCGATGTCATAGAAGGCGATCGGGTTTATTTGGAGAATACCGAAGCGGCAGTCGTCAGGGGAAAAGAAGTGATCATCGGGCCGGGATGCAGTATCGGAACAATTGAGTACGAAAACAAATATGAATGCGATCCGCATTCACAGATTAAAGAAAAAACAAAACTGTAAAACATTGTTCTGTTATACAAAAAGGGTGCTCTTTCAGGAGCACCCTTTTTTATTCTTTTCCAGGCTTGCTTTCGTATCCTGCGGTAAAAATTGATACTAAAAAAGTGACAATGACACCCATCATGATGATTGTTTTCACCGTCTCTCCCCCTCTTCAATTTTTCCGTGCTGTCCGAGTCTGGATGATTCTGTATTTTTCTTTATTATGAACGGTCGCAGTCTGCCTTGTCAACGATGTATAAGTATCTTTATTTTTAAGAAACCAAAGCATGTATCACGAGATGGCGGCATAGATTGTATCAAAGTACCTTATTTGCATAGTGTATCAAACATGATAGAGGAGGTCCTTATGGATATATTAAAGAAAATTGAAAAGTACAGAGAGGAAGAGCAGCGGCTGAAATGGGAAGGAACTTTCGCCGATTATTTGGAGATTATTAAAGAAAATCCGATGGTCGCGCAATCTGCTCATTCTCGAGTTTTTAATATGATAAAAGACAGCGGGATAGAGGAGATTGACGGGCGCAAGAAGTACAGTTTTTTTGACCGCGAGCTGTTCGGGCTTGAAGAATCTCTGGAGCGTCTTGTGGAAGAGTATTTTCATCCGGCTGCCAAACGTCTAGATGTCAGAAAGCGGATTCTATTGCTGATGGGGCCTGTGAGCGGCGGTAAATCCACGCTGGTCACAATGCTTAAAAAAGGTCTCGAAGCGTACACGCTGACAGATAATGGCGCTGTATATGCGATTAAAGGCTGCCCGATGCACGAGGACCCTCTACATTTAATCCCCCATCATTTACGCGATGACTTTTACAGAGAATACGGCATTAGAATAGAAGGAAGTCTTTCTCCTTTAAATGTCATGAGGCTGGAGGAAGAGTACGGAGGAAGAATTGAGGATGTGAAGGTGGAGCGCATCTTCTTTTCAGAAGATAAGCGTACGGGAATTGGAACATTCAGTCCCTCTGATCCGAAATCTCAGGATATTGCCGATTTGACGGGGAGTATTGATTTCTCAACAATCGCCGAGTACGGTTCAGAATCAGATCCGCGCGCTTATCGGTTTGACGGAGAGCTGAATAAAGCGAACCGCGGGATGATGGAGTTTCAGGAGATGTTGAAATGTGATGAGAAATTTCTCTGGCATTTGCTTTCCTTGACACAGGAAGGGAATTTTAAAGCTGGGCGGTTTGCGTTAATTTCTGCTGATGAGCTGATCGTGGCTCACACGAATGAAACGGAGTATCGCTCATTTATTTCTAATAAGAAGAATGAAGCCCTGCACTCAAGAATCATCGTGATGCCGGTTCCTTATAATTTAAAAGTGTCTGAGGAAGAGAGAATTTATGAAAAAATGATTGCAGAAAGCGATGTGGCGGATGTTCATATTGCCCCGCATACGTTGAAGGTCGCCGCGATGTTCTCAATCCTTACCCGGTTAAAAGAGCCGAAGCGGTCGGATATTGATCTGGTCAAGAAAATGAGACTGTATGATGGGGAAAGTGTGGAAGGATATAACTCTGTCGACGTTGAGGATATGAAAAAAGAATATAATGATGAAGGCATGAGCGGAATTGATCCGCGGTACGTGATCAACCGGATTTCTTCAACGATTATCAGAAAAAATATGGAATCGATTAATTCTCTCGATGTCCTTCGCTCCTTAAAAGAAGGTCTTGATCAGCACCCATCAATTTCAAGCGAGGACAGGGAGCGGTATTTGAATTTTATTTCTGCCGCCCGCAAGGAATATGACGATATTGCGAAAAAGGAAGTTCAAAAAGCGTTTGTGTATTCATATGAAGAATCAGCAAAAACACTTATGGACAATTACCTCGATAACGTAGAGGCCTATTGCAATAAAAACAAGCTTCGTGATCCTTTGACAGGAGAGGAAATGAACCCTGACGAAAAGCTGATGAGATCCATCGAAGAGCAGATCGGCATTTCGGAAAACGCCAAAAAAGCGTTCCGCGAAGAAATTTTAATCCGCATCTCAGCCTATGCGAGAAAAGGCAAGCGGTTTGATTACAATTCCCATGAAAGACTGCGTGAAGCTATTCAGAAAAAGCTGTTTGCTGATCTGAAGGATGTCGTTAAAATTACGACCTCAACAAAAACGCCGGATGAGCAGCAGCTGAAAAAGGTAAATGAAGTCGTGGCCCGTTTAATTGATGAGCACGGCTACAACTCGACGAGCGCCAATGAGCTGCTGAAATATGTCGGCAGCCTGCTGAACCGATAAACAACGTGACCCGTCCGAATAGGGCGGGTTATTTTGTCCCATTTTCTAAATAGTTTGTCAATTAAATGTGCTTTTATGCATATGATGAATATAAATCTTTTCGAAAGACTTGTTTCATAATCTGGCACAAGCCGGAATACGTATGTATCACGACCACAAATGGTTAAGGAGGGGAATTCATGTCCCAAAATGACAGCGGCCATTTTTTGATTTCTGAGGAAAACTGGTCCCTCCATCGCAAAGGCTTCGATGACCAGCAGCGCCACCAGAAAAAAGTGCAGGAAGCGATCAAAAACAATCTTCCGGACCTCGTAACTGAGGAAAGCATTATTATGTCTAATGGAAAAGATGTAGTGAAGATCCCAATCCGTTCACTTGATGAGTATAAAATCCGTTATAACTATGATAAAAATAAACATGTAGGGCAAGGAGACGGCGAGAGCCAGGTTGGAGATGTTGTGGCCCGGGATGGTTCAGACAAAAAACAAGGGCCTGGAAAAGGGCAGGGTGCCGGTGATCAGGCAGGCGAGGATTATTATGAAGCGGAAGTTTCATTAATGGATTTAGAAGAAGCGCTTTTTAAAGAATTAGAGCTTCCGAATCTCCAGCAAAAAGAGCGGGACAATATCATTCATACAGATATCGAGTTTAATGATATCCGTAAAACAGGGTTAACCGGTAATATTGATAAGAAAAGAACGATGATGTCAGCCTTTAAACGAAACGCAATGTCAGGAAAACCGTCGTTCTATCCAATTTATCCGGAGGACCTGAAATATAAGACGTGGAATGACATCACAAAGCCCGAATCAAAAGCCGTCGTTTTAGCCATGATGGATACAAGCGGCAGTATGGGGGTTTGGGAAAAATACATGGCCAGAAGCTTCTTTTTCTGGATGACCCGTTTTTTGCGTACGAAATACGAGACTGTGGAAATTGAATTTATTGCCCATCATACAGAAGCAAGAGTGGTCTCGGAGGAGGATTTTTTCTCAAAGGGAGAAAGCGGCGGAACAATTTGTTCTTCCGTATATCGGAAGTCGCTTGAGCTTATTGATGAAAAGTACAATCCCGCCCGCTATAACATTTACCCGTTTCATTTTTCTGACGGTGACAACCTAACATCTGATAACGCGCGCTGTGTGAAACTGGTCAATGATATTATGAAGAAGGCCAATCTATTCTGTTACGGCGAGGTCAATCAGTACAACAGGCATTCAACGTTAATGTCTGCATATAAAAATGTAAAAGATGAGAAATTTAAGTACTATATTTTAAAACAGAAATCTGATGTTTTTCAGGCTCTAAAGAACTTTTTCAGAAATGAAGAGTCTGGTGTAAGCCATCAATTTTCGTAATGAAAAGCCCATTTCAGGGCTTTTTTTTATTTAATAAAAGCAAGAAAACGCTTGCGAAAAAAATACGGGAGAAAAAGAAATTTTTCCTTTGACAAATCTTCTTTCATTTATTAATATTTTATCTTGTGAACTATTATTGAGGAATGAGGTGAAAAGGAGTTGACTGAATCAGAACGTGCTTTGCTCACTTTTGAACAGCTCTTCGATACGTCTCGGGCGATATATAAAAAACAGAAGAAGATATTGGAGATTGTGCTTGAGCCTTTTGATATTACAGTCCTTCAATATTTGCTGATGTTTAAAATTCATCAAAGCGGAAGCACCCCGCTAAGCAAGCTGGCAATGTCGCTTGATCTTAAGCCTGCTTCTGTGACGCGGATGACAGATATTCTGTATAAGCGCCAATTGATGAATCGATATGACAGTCCGGATGACCGCCGTATCGTCATGATTCAGTTAACCGAAGAGGGGGAAGAACTGATAGAAAAAGCCGCTGTGCAATATGCAAAAATGGGTGCGGGCTTGTACCAAAAGCTTGATACCTCCCAGCTGCAGTATTTGCGCAAACTAGCCGGAAGCTTAACGAAGCTTGCTGAAGGCTGTTCAGAAAAAAGCGGTAATTAAAAACTTCTCACATATTTTCACCAGCTTTCCGCAAAATGATAGAGGATGAAACGAAAGGAGAAAACAAAATGAACAGAGGACGTTTAATTCTGACCAACATTATCGGTTTGATTGTTGTTCTTGCAATTATAGCTGGAGGTGCTTACTACTATTATCAAAGCACAAACTACGTAAAAACAGATGAAGCAAAAGTAGCGGGCGATATGGCTGCTATTACTGCTCCAGCAGCAGGTAAAGTATCTGACTGGGATCTGGATGAAGGAAAAACAGTGAAAAAAGGCGATACAGTTGCAAAAATCAAAGGCGAACAAACTGTTGACGTAAAATCCATTATGGATGGAACAATTGTGAAAAACGAAGTGAAAAACGGACAAACCGTACAAGCTGGTACAACAATTGCACAAACGATTGACATGGATAACCTATACATCACAGCAAATATTAAAGAAACAGATATTGCGGATATTGAAGTAGGAAATAGTGTAGACGTAGTAGTTGACGGAGACCCTGATACAACATTTGACGGTACTGTAGAAGAAATTGGCTATGCGACTAACTCAACTTTTGATATGCTTCCTTCTACAAATTCAAGCGGAAACTACACAAAAGTAACACAAAAAATTCCTGTGAAAATTTCAATCAAAAACCCATCTGATAAGGTGCTTCCTGGAATGAATGCATCTGTTAAAATTTCTGAGTAAAACAGATCAGTCATCAAACCATGAAAGGAGGTTGTCTTAGATGGCTACAGGCAAAGAAAAAAATGCAAAAAACCCTATGTCATTGCTGATTGTGCTAATGGCGGGTTTATTTTTGGCAATCCTAAACCAAACACTGCTTAATGTTGCAATGCCGCACTTAATGACTGAATTTGGCGTAAGTGCAACGACGATTCAGTGGCTGACAACAGGTTACATGCTTGTTAACGGTGTATTGATTCCGTTATCTGCTTTCCTGATTACACGATTTGGCCAGCGGAGTCTCTTTCTCGTCGCGATGTTTTGTTTTACGCTCGGTACGTTAGTCTGCGGTATCGCACCTAACTTCTCTACAATGCTGATCGGCCGTTTGATTCAGGCCGTGGGCGGAGGTATCTTGCAGCCGCTCGTTATGACAACCATTCTGTTAATTTTCCCGCCTGAAAGCAGGGGGAAAGGAATGGGGATTTTCGGGCTAGCGATGATGTTTGCTCCAGCGGTCGGCCCGACTCTTTCCGGGTGGATTATTGAGCATTATACATGGCGCATTATGTTTTACGGACTTGTGCCGATCGGCGCAATTGTTATCATTGTGGCTTTCTTCATCTTTAAAAATATGGTGGAGCCGCAAAAAATCAAACTCGATACTCTTGGCGCAATCCTCTCGATTGTCGGATTCGCTTCCTTATTATACGGAGTCAGTGAAGCCGGATCTGACGGCTGGACCGACCCGATTGTATTGTCTACAGTTATTATCGGAGCCATTGCAATTGTTGCTTTTGTGGTTCAGCAATTGCGTCATGATGATCCGATGCTTGATTTCAGAGTGTTTAAATATGACATTTTCTCACTCTCGAGTGTCATTAATATCATTATTACAGTGGCACTTTACACTGGTATGTTCCTTTTACCGATTTATCTGCAAAACCTGGTCGGCTTTACGGCGCTTCAATCCGGTCTGCTTCTGCTTCCGGGTGCGATCGTTATGCTGATTATGTCACCGATCTCAGGTATTTTGTTCGATAAATTCGGACCGAGACCGCTTGCGATTATCGGGCTTCTCGTGACAGTGGTAACAACGTATCAATACACGCAATTGACAATTGATACACCATATACACACATCATGCTGATCTATTCAATTCGTGCATTTGGTATGTCTCTCTTAATGATGCCAGTCATGACAGCCGGGATGAACCAGCTTCCTGCCCGTCTGAACAGCCACGGAACGGCGATGAGCAACACGCTTCGCCAAATCAGCGGATCAATCGGAACAAGTTTAATTACGACGATTTATACAAACCGGACGACATTCCATTATTCACAAATTGCAGATAAAACAAGCACGGCGGACCCGAACTTCCTCCATGCGTTCCAAAATGCAGTTTCGAATTTAATGGTGAATATGAATGTGTCTTATGATACGGCGAAAACATATGTGTACTCACATATTTATAAACACGCATCACTCGATTCCAATGTCATGGGGATAAATGATGCCTTTATGTGGGCAACCTTATTCTGTGTAGCAGGTTTGATTTTAAGTATCTTCCTGCGTGACGTCAGAAAAGATAAATTGCGTAAGAAGAAAAAAGAGGAGCTTTCATTACTTCCTGCTCCAAAAGAAGCTAAGGAATCTTAATCTGTAAAGGGAGGTTTCCTGAATGAAAATTTATGTAGTGTATGATAGTGAAGGCGAACATACTAAAGTGCTTGCAGAAGCGATTGCTGAAGGCGCGAGAGAAAACGACACGGCTGAAGTGTTCATCGACCATGTAGATCAGGCTGATATCCGCAAGCTTAAAGATATGGATGCGATTATTTGGGGATGCCCAGGGCATTTCGGAACAATCAGCTCCGGTCTTAAAACTTGGATCGACAGACTTGGCTACTTGTGGGCTGAAGGCGAGCTGATCAACAAAGTCGGTGCTGTCTTCTGCACAACGGCAACGACACACGGCGGCTTGGAAATGACAATGCACAATTTAATCACGCCGATGTTCCACCAAGGCATGATCGTTGTCGGACTGCCTGGCAACGTGCCTGAAAACGCACTTTATGGCTCTTATTACGGAGCAGGTGTCACTTGTCCGGTAGACAGTGATGAGTTAATGTCTGAGGAAGGTATTCAGCTTGGACGCGCGTTGGGAAGACGTGTCAGCCAAGTCACAGGAAACCTAACAGCAGGACAGTAAGGAGAGGTTGAAATGGCCATTATTATAGCAATAATTGCTGCTGTCATTGTCATTGCGGCCCTTATTACATTTAACGTCCGCAACGCCTCACCTGGACCTGAGAAGCAAGAAGCAACCGATAGAATCGCACCTCCAGAAGAGGAAAAAAACGAAGCGCATTACCCTGCTGAAGCAAGGGCTGCCGAGCATACGCCATCCGTTGTCAAAAACGATTCTCCAAAAGAGAAGCGTGACACAATGGGTGATGATATTTACAGGCAGGCGCTGCAAAAGTTTAAGCATTCTGATGAAGTTCATGCAGAAGAAGAGGTCACTGAGGAAAGTGACAAAATGCAGGACCGCAGCTATCGTGATGCGCTGCTCTCTATGAAAAATAAGAAAAAGTAATGAAAAAGGCAAATCCGTTTACTCATGCGGGTTTGCCTTTTTTGCTGTTTCCATCAATTATGTTTTTATCAAATAAATCCATGGAATATGTTGTATTCCACCTTGATCTAGTGTACTATGTTACTCATACACCGAGGATTTTTTCCGGGAGGTAAAGACATGAATTCTTTTTTAGGTTTATTAAAGAAAGATATCAAGCTTTCAAGAATGTGGCTGCTAGTATGGATATGCGGAATCATTTTCTTATTGGGAACAGGCCATATTATAGCTTCTCGCACGAAAGAACCTCTAGTCATTTTTGGTTTTTTTGTTGCAGTTGCTTTTTTTCTGCTTTTCTTATCTCCTGTTTTTGTGTTTTATCACCTTCGCAAGGAAGGGAAATCACAGCTTTGGCTGTACAATCCAAATGGCGGCTTATGGCTGTTTTCTTCTAAATTGGCAGCATCTTTGCTCTATCAATTTGTGATTCAGTTGGCATTAACAGCCTATGGCATATGGATGTATCATATGCTCTCTGTAAAAAATCTGCTGGAGCATCAAGTTGATATAACGAGTACAGTGGCTTTGCTGAATATGTATGGGCTTATTTCTTCGTTAGATATGTCAGTAACAGTCATTGTGTTTTGGACTGTTTTTCACTCTCTCAGAAATTGGCGCGGAATGCGGTGGGCTGCGATGGTTCTGTTGGTTGCAGTGTGGTTATTCTTCGATGAATACATCATAAGCCCTTTGGTTGAATCTCAAAAGCATTTCTGGCCTGTAACAGTCTATTGCAATTTTGATTTCCACTTCCACAATGTTTGGAGATTGGAACTAAAACCTATCCATCTGTCTGTGCTAGGGTTGCCTATTACTTTAGTCATCACATTCTTGCTGCTTATCATGGCTTCAAAACTGCTTGATCGTAAAGTAGAGGTGTAAATATGGACAATCAATTCCAATCCTCGAAACCGATTTATCTGCAGATCGCTGATCAGATCTTTTATAGGCTGGTCAGGAAGGAGCTGCTCCCAGGAGACAAGCTTCCTTCAGTAAGAGAAATGGCGATTCAAACTAAGGTAAATCCCAATACAATTCAAAGAACTTACAGTGAGATGGAAAGGCTGGGTATTGTGGAGACAAGAAGAGGTCAAGGGACGTTTATTGCGGAAAAAGCAGAAATCGTAGACGAGCTGAAAGACAAGCTGACACGAGAGGTGATGGAAGGATTTGTCAAGCAAATGAAAGAGCTGGGGCTAACGAAAGAGGAAATGTTAGAAGGGATTAAAACATTCACAGAGGGAGGCTAAAATGGAAATCAAGCTAGAACATGTATCAAAAAAATACGGCCGCCATACGGCCGTCAATGATGTGTCAATCACCCTATCATCCGGACGGATTTATGGCCTGATCGGACCGAACGGCAGCGGCAAGTCAACGACCCTGAAAATGATGGCTGGCCTTCTGTTTCCGACTTCAGGATTTGTAAAAGTTGATGAAGAGCAGGTTACGAGAGAAATGGTGCGTCAAACGGCTTATCTTACTGAGCTTGATATGTTTTATCCGCATTTCACTGTTAAAGATATGGTGAATTTTTATCAGTCGCAGTTTCCTGATTTTCATACAGAACAGGTTTATAAGCTATTGAATGAGATGCAGCTGAATCCGGAAAAAAAGATCAAAAAGCTATCAAAAGGAAATCGGGGCAGGCTGAAAATCGTTCTTGCTTTAGCGAGACGGGCAGACGTCATCTTGCTTGATGAACCTTTTTCCGGGCTTGATCCGATGGTCAGGGATTCCATCGTAAACAGCCTTGTGTCGTACATTGATTTTGAGCAGCAGATTGTCGTGATCGCGACACATGAAATTGATGAAATTGAGACTTTGTTAGATGAAGTAATCATCCTCGCCAATGGAGAAAAAGTTGCGCAGCGTGAAGTAGAAGATATTCGTGAACAGGAAGGCATGTCTGTTTTGCAATGGTTTAAATCAAAAATGGAAGTTTGCTAGAAAGAGGAGGAATATGATGAAAACAGTGTTGGAATTGAAAAACGTGACTAAAAACATCAGAGGCCGAACGATCATTGATGATCTCAGTTTTACGATTCGTGAAGGCGAGGTATTCGGTTTTTTAGGACCAAACGGAGCGGGGAAAACGACAACCATCCGGATGATGGTGGGGTTAATGAAGCTGTCGAAAGGTGATGTCCTCATTTGCGGCCAATCAATTACGAAAGAATATGCCAAGGCGATTAAGCATATCGGAGCGATCGTTGAGAATCCCGAGCTGTATAAATTTTTGAGCGGATATAAAAATCTCCAGCAATACGCAAGGATGGTCAAGGGTGTCACGAAGGAAAAAATTGATGAAGTTGTTGAACTGGTCGGTTTAACAGACAGAATCCACGACAAGGTGAAAACATATTCTCTGGGGATGAGACAGCGTCTTGGCTTGGCACAATGCCTTTTGCATGATCCGAAAGTGCTAATTCTGGATGAACCGACAAACGGCCTTGATCCGGCGGGGATCAGAGAAATCAGAGATCATTTAAAGAAGCTGACCCGAGAAAGAGGAATGGCTGTCATCGTTTCAAGCCACCTGCTGTCAGAAATGGAACTGATGTGTGATCGAATTGCGATTCTGCAAAAAGGAAAGCTGATCGATATTCAAAATGTAAAAGATGAAAACATTGATGAGAATGATACATATTTCTTCCAGGTTGAGCAGCCGAGTGAAGCCGCTACTGTTTTAAATCAGTACGATTTGCTGAGTAAGACAAATGGTGTAGAAATCAAACTGGCTAAAGAGGAAGTCCCTGCGGTTATTGAATTGCTGGTGATGCAGCAAATCCGTATTTATGAGGTCAAGGTCATAACAAAATCATTAGAGGACCGTTTCTTAGAAATGACAGGTGAAACAAAAGAGGAGGTTCAGCATGCTTAATTTGATTTATAATGAGTGGCTCAAAATTTTCAGCCGTGCCGGAACATGGGTGATGATCGGAATTCTGGGGCTGACAATGGTTGGATTTGCATTTTTGGCGAATCATTTTTCTGCTAGTGAATCAAATTCCCATTGGAAACAAGAGCTTCAAGCACAAAACGCCGAATTAAAGAAAGAAATCAAAGAAGATCCTTCACTGAAAGATGGGTATAAAGAAACAATCACACTCAACGACTATCGCATCGAGCATAATATCCCTAGTGACACGGGCTATACGGCATGGTCTTATGTAACGGATTCGGCAAACTTTACCATCCTTACCGGTCTGTTTACTATTATCATCGCGGCCGGAATTGTCGCTAACGAATTTAATTGGGGAACGATTAAGCTATTAATGATTCGGCCGCTCAGCCGTTTTCAAATTTTGATGTCCAAATATATTACAGTTCTCCTGTTTGGGCTCCTGTTGCTGTTGATTTTATTTATCGGTTCTACTTTATTAGGGTTGATCTTCTTCGGGACGGGTGGTGAAACCGCCGCGAACATTCATTTAATCTATAAGGATGGCCATGTCATTGAGCAAAACATGATGGGGCATTTGGCCACAACGTATCTTTCTGAATCCGTCTCGGCTTTAATGGTGGCGACGATGGCGTTTATGCTGTCTGCGGTATTCAGAAACAGCTCTCTTGCGGTTGGTTTTTCCATCTTCTTGTTGGTTGCCGGTACGACTGCAACTGCATTTATTGCAGCGAAATTTGACTGGGCAAAATATATATTATTTGCTAATGTCGACTTGACTCAGTATGTGGATGGCACACCGTTAATAAAAGGGATGACTATGACGTTTTCTCTCGTCATGCTAGCGATCTACTTTATCATCTTCCTGTTGCTTGCTTTCGGAATCTTCATGAAGCGGGATATTGCAAACTAATAAAGAAAGCTGTTTTGCTTATGCAAAACAGCTTTTTTGTCAAAATAAAAACTGCAGGTTTGCACCTGCAGTTTTTCATATCAATTTATGCTTACGCTTCTTTAGTAACGTTAGCAGCTTGTGGTCCGCGGTTTCCTTCAACGATTTCAAAAGAAACAGCTTGGCCTTCTTCTAAAGTTTTGAAGCCTTCGCCTTGAATAGCAGAGAAATGAACGAATACATCGTCTTGACCTTCTACTTCGATGAATCCGAAACCTTTTTCAGAGTTGAACCATTTTACTTTACCTTCTAACATGAAATTTCCTCCTAAAGCGATCATAACGCTTAAATTCACTATTCTTGCTCTTAACAAACTTTCAAGACGAAAACTCTTACAAAACTTTCTTCTTAAAGATAGTTCGAACAAAAATAATTACCTTTACTCTACCAGTAATCTTCAGAAAAAACAACTGCTTATTGAAATTTTTTTCGGAAAATACCATATTTATTTTTCAATTTGATATTTATTTACGGAAATTCATCTGTTTTCTCGATATGTGATCATACGTTTGCCTTAGTATTCCTTCATTTTGGGAAGATAAGTAATAGGAATTGACAACCTTATTGGATATGAGTAAGGTAAAAGTTAATCAATATTACAAATGACAACGTTTATCAACTAAGAGAGCGTATGTTTTTTATGTCTGATATTGCTTGCATGCTCTAATACATAGATAGGAGTATGGTCACAATGAAAAAGTGGCTTATATGCAGTTTCGTCCTTGTTCTTCTCGTTTCATTTACTGCATGTTCACCGTCTGCAGAACATGAATCGATAAAAATCGGGATTGCTGAGTCTGACGGGGCAATATGGAACTATATTGCTCAAAAGGCTGAAGAGGCAGGGCTGGATATTCAGCTGATCCCTTTTTCTGATTATGCGGAGTCTGATATCGCACTTGCTAACAAAGAAATTGATGCCAACGCCTTTCAAACCATTTCATATTTTCAGTCGTTCACTGAAAAATACAAACTTAATTTGGCACCGCTCGGGACGACATACATAACGCCCATGGGCATTTATTCAAAACGATATGAACGAATCCGAGATATATCGCGGGGAGCTGTCGTTTCTGTTCCGGATAAAGCGTTCGATTTTGGCAGGGCGCTTACGGTGCTCCAGGAAGCGGGTTTGCTAACGCTGAAAAACGGATTTAACGGAACAGGTTCAGTTGATATGATTAAAGATAATCCGAGACACCTGAAATTAAAAGCTGTCCGGCAACAGGATGCAGTGAGCGGTGCCGACGTGTTTGTCATGAAACCATCAGAAGCAAAAAAAGCGGGCCTGAACCCGAAAAAGCATACGCTAAAGAGCGGCGGACCCATGTCTGAGGAAGAGATGAATTTGATTGTTGTCAGAGCGGAGGATCAAGATCGGGAAGCGCTGCAAACCATTCTTGAGCTTTATCAAGCTGATGATACAGCGGCATTTATAGAAAAAGAATACCAGGGAGATCTTGTCCCGGCTTTCCTGCCTTTGAAACGTCTTTCAGATTGGAAGAATGAATTCGAACATTGAATTCATTCTTTTTTTTCTGAAAAACACACTCTGTTCCGTCCCGTTTCTTTCGCTTTGTAAAGCATTTGATCGGCAAGAATGGGCAAGGATCCTGGCTGTTCCGTATTATTGGGGTAATGAGCGGCCCCTAGTGATATCGTAACTGAAAGCTCTTCGCCGTTTGTTAATACAATCGGTGCATCACTTACAGTTCTCCTGATCCGTTCAGCGATCCGGGCTGCTTTATCAAGAGAACAGTTCGGCAGGAGCACGGCAAATTCTTCACCGCCGATCCGAGCGGCAGGATCAGTATTTCGGATGCTCTGCTTCAGACGTAACCCCAGCTCTTTGAGCACCTGATCTCCTTCATGATGGCCATATTGGTCATTGATGGTCTTAAAATGATCGATATCCATATAAATCAGTGCAAATTGAAAATGCGGGGTATCGGCCGCCTGCTGATACAGAGCTTTCGTGGTTTCTTCAAACTTTCTTCGGTTATACACGCCTGTTAAAAAGTCAAAGTGCGCCTGAAACTTATATTGTTTAAAAAGAAGATGTGCATTTGTTTCATGATCAATAATATATAAACTGAGCATGCCGCCCGCTATTGATATGATCCAAAAATACAAATGAAGTTCGTATGAATGTAAATCTATAAGAAAATAAAAGGAAAAGGAGATCAAGCTATTTGTGATTATTAAAAGATAGAAAGCATGTTTTAGTTGAACTTTTTTTCTTCTAGAAACAATGAGTGACGGAATGGCAGCGATACAAATGATAATAACCGAGTATAGTGCAGATGTGTTCATCGTAATCAGCAAGCGGCCTGCAGTGATCATGGCCAGGGCCGTTGCCGTTGAAACCCAGCCTCCATAAAGAGCGGCAATCATAATAGGGATATTTCGAAGATCAATAATTGAATGCTGATAGGTAAATCCAAAAACCATCAGAATAACCCCGAGCAAACCGCAGGCCAGTCCTTTAACAGCTTGAAAAGATATGCTGTCTTTTTTATGTACTAGCCTTTCTTTAAACAGGTGGGTGAAGAGATAATTAAATGTGATTAAAATGGTCAAATTTACAAACAGTTCTTTCAGCAAATATTATCACCCTTATATAAGGTACTAAAGATGGAAGGGAAAGAAAAGAACAAAAAAGGCATTATATAAGGTTTTTTTACTTGAATTGATAAGTTAAAATAATTCGCACTTGACCCATCGGAATTAGTGTAATATAGTAAATGAGAAAATTTGAAGGGAGAGTTTACCTGCTTTGGAGACTTTACTGGTTGTATTACATGTATTTATTTTATTTTTACTTATCTTAGGGCTCTTTGTTATGCAGAAAAAACATGTTTCCTTCTCTAAACGTGTATTTACTGCGCTGGGGCTGGGGATTGTATTCGGATTTGCGCTTCAGCTGATTTACGGCCCGACTTCAAATATAGTCATTCAAACAGCCGACTGGTTTAATATTGCCGGGGGCGGATATGTCAAATTGCTTCAGATGGTTGTCATGCCGCTCGTCTTTATTTCGATTCTCGGCGCATTTACAAAGCTGAAGCTGACAAAAAATCTAGGGAAAATCAGCGGTTTGATTATCGGGATTTTAGTAGCAACAACAGCAGTTGCTGCAGCTGTCGGTATCGCGTCCGCGCTTTCATTTGATCTGCAGGCGATTCAGGTTGACCAAGGAAGTACAGAGCTTTCACGGGGACAGGAGCTTCAGCAGAAATCAGAGGATATGACAGCGAAAACGCTGCCGCAGCAGATTGTTGAACTGCTGCCTGGAAACCCGTTTTTAGATTTTACGGGAGCTAGACCGACTTCAACGATCGCTGTCGTTATTTTTGCCGCTTTCCTTGGAGTGGCATTCCTCGGCGTAAAACACAAACAGCCGGAACAGGCAGAAACATTTAAAAAACTGGTTGATGCCGTTTATGCCATTGTCATGCGTGTTGTCACACTCATTTTGAGACTGACGCCTTATGGGGTGCTGGCCATCATGACAAAAACAATTGCAACGAGTGATCTTGACAGCATTCTAAAACTGGGCATGTTCGTGATTGCATCATATGCCGCGTTAATCACTATGTTTATCATTCATTTGCTGCTGCTGACGTTCAGCGGCTTGAATCCGGTGATTTATTTGAAAAAAGCGGTGCCTGTACTTGTATTTGCATTTACGTCAAGGTCTAGCGCAGGTGCTTTACCGCTGAATATTAAAACACAGAGAAGCATGGGTGTACCGGAGGGAATCGCAAACTTTGCCGGTTCGTTCGGTCTTTCGATCGGCCAAAATGGATGTGCCGGCATTTATCCTGCGATGCTGGCGATGATGATTGCTCCGACTGTCGGCCAAAATCCATTTGACCCGGTGTTTATTATCACTGTTATCGCAGTCGTTGCCATCAGCTCCTTCGGGGTTGCCGGAGTCGGCGGCGGAGCGACATTCGCGGCGCTTCTTGTTTTATCATCATTAAACATGCCTGTCGCGCTCGCCGGTTTGTTAATCTCAATTGAACCGTTAATCGACATGGGGCGTACTGCTTTGAATGTCAGCGGAAGCATGACATCCGGTCTTATTACAAGTAAGGTCACAAAGGAAATTGATCAAGGGGCATTTCATGATCAATCCAGAGTGATTGAAGCTGAAGAAGCGTAACATATGAAAACGTGTAATCCAAACAAGGATTACACGTTTTTTTAACGGCCGGGTTCTAAGTCCTCCAGCATTTCCATCATCGTGTTGTCGTCCATGACATTCATTGCGCTTTGTTCAAAATGAATGGGTTCAGCATAATGCGGCTGTCTTTTTTTCGCGGGTGTCTCAGTTTGCCTAGTTTGAGACTGTGTATGCTGATGCTGTGGTTGCTGCTGTCCGGCGTGCTGGTGCTGACGGCCATTTTGCCGCTGGCTTTGATGCTGCGAACGGTCCTGGTTATCACCGCTGCTTCCGCTAAATGCTTGTTTGACCATGTTTCCTACATTAGAAGCATCAAACGTGTTATTTTCTGAATTTCGTCTATTCATTTGTCCTGTGATAAACCCGCTGATTCTGTGGCGGATCTGAGGTGATAATGCAGCAATAAGCATAGTTGATCCTATGATCAATGCTGCGGGGCTGATTCCTCTTCGCTGGTTGAACAACATGATCCCTCCTTTGCAGTGTATTCATATTTTCCCCCTCGTTAGACAAATTAACCGTTATATTTCCCGGGAAAGCATTTCCTCCAGATTTGCATGCATAATTAAAGCCAGTTAGAAAAACCTATAAGTAAAGTGATAAAGGAGGAATTCACATGTTTGGAAAAAAACAAGTCCTTGCGTCTGTGCTTCTTATCCCTTTGCTTATGACTGGCTGCGGTGTGGCCGACCAAGGTGAGGGCAGACGTGATAATAATGATGTAAGAAACGTAAATTATCGAAATCCGGCCAATGACGATATGCGGAATGTAAACAATCGGGATAACGTTGACAATAATGTTAATGATAATGTCAATAACAATCGTGTAAATGACGATAATAACAACGACCGAAAACTTGAGGTTGCTGATGAAGCAGCTGATAAAGTAACAGACCTAAAAGAAGTAAAGCATGCCGATATCATTGTGGCTGGAAATCAAGCCTACGTTGCAGTCGTTTTAACCAATGGAAATAAAGGTGCAGTAGAAAACAATCTGAAGAAAAAAATAGCCAAAAAGGTAAGATCTACTGACAAAAACATTGATAATGTTTACGTTTCAGCTAACCCTGATTTTGTAGAGCGTATGCAAGGATATGGAAAACGTATTCAAAATGGTGACCCAATCGCCGGATTATTTGATGAATTTACACAAACTGTACAGCGCGTATTCCCTAACGCTGAATAAATAAAAAAAGCCGCACAATTTGTGCGGCTTTTTCTTTGCGTTAATGACACACTGCGAACTCAGGCTGCATAGAGTAAAAATAAAAAGGTACAAGACGGACCGGCTCAGGGAGGGAGACGTTTGCGGGATGGCATAGGAAAGCGTGCGGCATCCGCTCTATTCCTGTGCGGAGTCCTTGTGATGCTGGCTGTGAGCTCAGCCATCGTATCAAGCGCGATGTATATCCTGTCTTTTCCAGGTCAGGCATCTGGAATAACAAAAGAACAAGTGACGAAGCACATGAAGAAAGAGTCATTCAAACAGGCCGATATTTATTACACTTCTAAGGAAAAGTCCTTACTGCCATTAACGAAAGAAACGCTTGAATATGCGGTCAGTATTAATCAGATTATGATTGGATATTCGAATCAAAAGCCTATTGACATTATTTTTTTTCCTAATGAAAAACAGATGGAGGCTTACTCCGGTTTATTGGATGTAGTTGGTTATTATTCTGAACGGGAGCAGCTGATCGGATTGTTGCCTGAAGAGAAAAAGAAACTGTTAGAAGGGGACGAGGTAGCGGTTTATTTGTACCAGAGATTGTTGATTCATGAATACTCGCACCATGCGTTTCACCAGAAATTGAAGGAGCTTGAGACGGATCCCGATGAGTTTCCGTTATGGTTTCATGAAGGGTTAAGCGAGTGGATTGCAAACTATGAATTGCTCATAGATCCGATCACGTTTTCTGTCGTGCCCTTTGACCGTTTGCAGACTGATCGAGACTGGCAGGAAGCCAGAGCCGAATATGACACTGATGTCTATTTGCAAAGCTTTTATATGATCGATGAGCTGACGGACAAATATGGGAAAGACATTATTTCAGAAATGATTAAGGAAACAGCAAAAAAAGGGGACTTTGAAAAAGGGTTTAAATCAGCAACAAAGGAAAGTCTTGATCAATTTGAAAAAGATTTCAAGAAAAAATTTGAAAAAAACAGTGCGGCATTGGATAGTATCTATCCAATGCCTTTGTTATTAGTGAAGTCCTTGCTGACCCATTCCGCCTTGTGTTGGAGGCATTTGTCCTTGGGCAGGGGCGAATGAATTTCTCAGCTGTTCCATATCCTGCGCATCAAGCTGAGGAACCTGGTAATAGCCGTGTTTGTTTTGGTATAGGAAAATTTCAAATGCCATTTCAACATACTCCTGAATTTGCGCAGACAGTACGCGTCTTACGGCCGGATTTGTCATTTCCAGAGAAGCCATCGTCAGCATAGAAGCTTGTGCTTTAATCGCGCAAAGCATTTGTCGGCTGATGATGCTGTCATCAATATCATTCATGGATTGAACAGGTTTTTTAGGCTGTGACGGCTGCATGCCGTAAACAGCCTGGTTGTCCTCCTTCATCATATAAGTTGCTGTTTTTTGTGAAGGTTCGCTGCCTGTTTTGAAGCATTCTGCAGTTATATTGTATTGAGATGTAATGAATTGATGTTGACGATCAAGGATGTTTAGTAATTCTTGATCCTTACAGAATTGTCTCAGCATCATATACTGATCAAGCACAGTAAGTGTTCCGGAAAGCACCTCATGCATATCAAACATTTCATGTCCGCCGTGGTTTTTATGCGGTTTGCCAGGAATACCTTTGTTCATTTGGGATTGCTGCTGCTGATTGAACTGATCCAAACCGAATTCCTCCTTTTTTTTCAGATCAGCTGTATTTTGTGTCAGTCTGCCGTGTATTATGCAGAAGCCTAAAAGGAATTATATGCTGTCTGTCGAAATGATAAGCAGACAAAATCGTTGTCATTATGTGTATATTAAGGGAGGAAATATGATGAGGCGTATTCTGCATATTGTGTTGATCACGGCATTGATGTTCTTAAATGTAATGTACACGTTCGAAGCTGTAAAGGCAGCTGAACCGCAACAGCCTATATCGATTGAGAAGGCAATACAGCAAAAAGAAGGACAGGCGCTTGTCGAAGGATATGCAGTCGGCCAGGCTGTTTCCCCGCAGCATTATAAGCTGACAAGCCCTTTTTCAAATGATTATAATGTTGCGCTGGCAGACCGTAAAAACGAAACATCGCCCGAACACATCCTTCCTGTGCAAATCCCCTCCGCCTTCAGAAGCCAATTTGGGCTGCAAACCAATCCGCTTCTTCTTGGGAAAAAGATAACGGTTCAAGGAAAGCTTGAAAATTACTTTAACACGACAGGACTTAAAAACGTTCAGTCGATGAACGTAACCGATGACACAAAAACTCCGCCGGCTGAACAGCAAGTGACCATAAATGAAGCACGGGGAAGGCTGAATGAAGAAGTAACGATAAAAGGGATCATTACAGCTGATCAAAACGCAATCGGAGGCGGGAAGCTGTCGACCTTTTTGCAAGATGAAACCGGAGGCATTAACATTTATTCGCCATCCCCTGAACAATTTCCCGAATTAAAAGAGGGTATGGATGTCACGGTGACAGGGAAAATCACGTCTTACCAGGGGCTGAAAGAAATCGTTCCAAACTCATCAGGCATCAAAATCAACCAGTCAAATCAATCCCTCCCCGCCCCCAAACACTTAACAATCAATGAACTTATTAACGGCAGCCTAGGTGATCAGTATGAAGGACGCCTTGTGAAACTAACCGCTTTTGTTTCCTCAATTCCAAGTTCTCCTGCCGGCGGCGGTTACAATGTAACAATGATTGATGACGACCATCATGCAATGACGCTCCGGGTTATGAATGAAACAGGGGTGATAAACGAGCTTGATGAGGGCAAATGGTATGAATTTACCGGTGTGTTAAGCAGATACCAAACCTTTCAGCTGCTTCCGCGAAAATCGGCTGACCTGAAGCTGCTTGAAGAGCAGCCCGCACCTCCGTCTGCAGAGGGAGAATATGAAGGGATTGTTGACCGGGTAGTTGACGGCGATACCATTCATCTTAAATCTCCGGTGCTTGGAACGACAAAAATCCGGTTTGTAAATGTAGATACACCCGAAACATATCACACACCAAAAAATGACGCAGATGAAAATCAATTAAGATTTGGCAAAAAAGCATCTGACTATCTAAAAACGGTTCTGTCCCCGGGTGATAAAATTACTGTCAAGGTCGGGAGTGAAGCCAAGGACAGCTATGGCAGATTGCTCGGACAAGTCATAACCGAATCAGGTTCAAACGTGAACTTAGAGCTTGTAAAAAACGGCTATGCTCCGACGTATTTTATTTGGCCGGTTGACAATGAAGAGGATTATCAGCAATTTCAGGCCGCAGTAGCCGCTGCAAAAAAAGATCAAAAAGGAATTTGGAATGAAAACGATCCCCTCATGGAAATGCCGTTTGAATTCAGAGCCAGAGAGCAAGGGAAAGGCCTGACAAGATATGTGGGGGACTCGTCGAATAAAACATATGTGCAGCCAGCTGACTGGAAGAAGATAGCTGTGGAAAACAGAATTTTCTTCGCCTCAGCAAGTGAAGCGGAGAGCGCGGGATATAAAAAAAGGCAAACGGCACCTCAAGAACATGTGCCGCTTAGAATTCTCAGCATGAATGATTTGCATGGCAAAATCGATCAGCAATATGAGCTTGATCTTGATGGAAATGGAACTGTAGACGGCACGTTTGGACGCATGGATTATGCCGCCGCATATTTAAAAGAAAAAAAGGCTGAAAAGAAAAACTCGCTGATTGTGCACGCGGGAGATATGATCGGCGGAAGCTCTCCAGTTTCCTCTCTTCTTCAGGATGAACCGACTGTAGAACTGATGGAGGACATCGGATTTGATGTCGGAACCGTGGGAAACCACGAATTTGATGAAGGCACGGATGAACTTCTGAGGATCTTAAATGGCGGTGATCATCCGAAAGGCACAAGCGGATATGATGGACAGAACTTTCCCCTTGTATGTGCCAATTGTAAAATGAAATCAACTGGAGAGCCCTTTTTGCCGGCTTACGACATCATTAATGTGGAGGGCGTACCCGTTGCTTTTATCGGAGTTGTCACACAGTCGGCAGCTGGCATGGTTATGCCTGAAGGAATAAAAAATATCGAGTTTACAGATGAAGCAACAGCGGTGAATAAGGCGGCCGAAGAGCTCAAGAAAAAAGGCGTGAAGGCCATCGCGGTTCTCGCACATATGTCAGCTGAACAAAACGGCAACGCCATTACCGGTGAGTCTGCTGATCTTGCAAACAAAACAGATTCTGAAATTGACGTGATTTTTGCCGCGCATAATCATCAGGTTGTTAACGGTGAAGTGAATGGAAAACTGATTGTTCAAGCGTTTGAATATGGAAAAGCGATAGGTGTCGTTGATGTAGAGATCGATAAAACGACAAAAGACATTGTCAAAAAGTCCGCGGAAATCGTATATGTTGATCAAAGTAAAATCGAACCGGATGTCAGCGCGTCAGCCATTTTAAAGAAATACGAAACAATTGCGGAACCGATTATCAGCGAGGTAGTCGGCGAAGCCGCTGTTGATATGGAAGGGGGGTATTCAAATGACGGCGATACACCTCTTGGAAACCTGATTGCGGATGGTATGAGAGCTGCCATGAAAACGGATTTTGCCCTTATGAATGGCGGCGGCATACGTGAAGCGCTGAAGAAGGGTCCAATTACGTGGGGAGATCTTTACAATATTCAGCCGTTTGGAAATGTGTTAACGAAGCTTGAGATTAAAGGAAAAGATTTAAGAGAGATTATCAATGCTCAAATCTCGCCGGTTTTTGGGCCTGACTACAGCATCAGCGGGTTTACGTATACGTGGGATAAAGAAACCGGAAAAGCAGTTGATATGAAAATGGCAGATGGCACCGAGATCCAGCCCGATGCCACATATACATTGACCGTCAACAACTTTATGGCGACGGCGACAGGAACCAAATATCAGCCAATCGGACTGCTGGGAAAAAATCCGGTGACAGGGCCTGAGGATTTGGAAGCGACAGTTGAGTACGTGAAGAGTTTTGATGAGCCAATTGCGTATACAAAAGAGGGAAGAATTAAGCTTGCTGAAGCCAGTGATATTGAAGATCCTGTAACAGAAGACCCGGGGACGGAGCATCCAATGAAAGAGGTTCCAGAGCCTGATGTGGATTTGCCTGATATAAAAGAGACTCCGGGCACAGCGCCGGTTCATCAGCTGCCGCCTTCAGCCATTTCGAGATTCAATGAAATACCAATCAACAACACAAAAACCGCTGATACTGCTAATAGCATCAGCACATTGCCGTTACGAAACGAGGGCGGGGAAAGCGGGCCTGAGCATCCGCTTCCAGATACATCAGCAAACTACTATAACTTTATCGTAATCGGTGCGGCGGTGACATTGTCAGGAACTTATCTATATGTCAGAAGAAAAAGGAGCGCCTCCAGAACGTGAAAAAAATTATTCCACTATTCATCATTGCTGCCGGCCTAGTGATCGCAGGCTATGGAGGCTTTAAATTGATCGATACGAATATGAAAACGGAACAGACATTAAAAGAAGCAAAACTGGCGGCTGAAAAGCCGCAGGAACTTTTGGGGACGAAAAATAGCTCAGATCAAGCAAAGAACAAAGCATCATTTAAGCCTGAGACCGGCCAAGCGAGCGGCATTTTGGAAATACCGAAAATCAATGCAGAGCTTCCGATCGTGGAGGGCACCGATGCTGATGATTTAGAAAAAGGTGTCGGGCATTACAAGGACAGCTATTATCCTGATGAAAACGGGCAAATTGTGCTGTCGGGGCATCGGGATACCGTGTTTCGCCGGACGGGAGAGCTGGAAAAGGGGGATCAGCTCCGTCTTCTCCTGTCATATGGAGAATTCACATATGAAATTGTAAAAACAAAAATTGTCGATAAGGATGACACATCTATTATCACGCTCCAGCATGAAAAGGAGGAGCTTATTCTAACGACCTGCTATCCGTTTTCATACGTCGGAAATGCCCCGAAACGCTATATTATATATGGAAAACGAGTGACTTAAAAAGCCGAGGCAGTGCCTGCGGCTTTTCTTCATGAAAAATATGTGCGGCAAAGGTTTTTCATATCAGCCGGGAAAGGGGCTTCAGCAACTATGAGCTCGTCTGTTATCGGGTGAACCGCTTGTACTTTATTGGCGTGCAGTACCTGCCTGTTTAGCAGCTTGCTCCCGCCTCCGTAAAGCGAGTCTCCTGTCAACGGATGTCCGATGCTCGCCATATGAACACGGATTTGGTGTGTTCTGCCTGTTTCCAGCTCTAATTCAACGAGCGACAGCCGTTCTTTCACATTGCTGGCCATTACCTTGAAATGAGTGACGGCTGTTTGCCCGCCTGGTGAAACCCGGCGTCTTGTCGGGTGTGACCGGTCTCTGCCGATTGGTGAATTAATTGTCCCTTTTTTCGTTCGTAGCTTACCTTCAGCGATGGCGGTATACGTACGCTTCAGCGTCTTTTTCTCTAACTGCTGGTCTAAGATGGCGTGTGCCAAACGATGCTTGGCAAAAACGATAGCGCCAGATGTATCCTGATCAAGACGATGGACGTGGCGCACCTTACATGTTTCGCCATTTATCTGATAATGATAAGCGATCAAATTAGCCAGTGTGCCGGTTTGCCCATCCTCATTCGGATGCGTCGCAATGCCAGCGGGTTTATTGACGATGAGCATATGATTGTCCTCATATAAAATATCAAGCTCGCCATACTCCGGAATGACCGAAGATGCTTCACTTTCCTGAAGATCAATGAAGACGCGGTCTCCCTTTTTTACAATCATATTGTTTAAGACCGATTCGTGATTGACCTTTATCTGTTGATGGGACATCCAGTCTTGTATCACTGGTTTAGAAGCTTTGAGCGCTGTTTTGAGTACGGAAAACAGCCATTGGCCGTCCTGTTTTTCATTGATGAGGATCTCAATCCCTCTGCCTTTTTGGTTCATGTTAAATGGCTCCTTTTCGAAGCGGAAGGCTGCTGTTTCTCATAGGAAACACTTACCTTAGCTTTCGCGTTTTTTTCTGTGCTATTCTTGAGTAAGACTTAGGATATTCGATGGCAAGAAAGGTGATTGACGTGAGAATTGTGAACGCAGCAACTGCAGAACAGGAGAGCTTTATCAAGGAGCTGACTATGGAGCTGATCCATGATGTATTTCCTCTTTATTTCTCCGAACTGGACATTCAGCGCTTTAAAAAGAAAGGCGTTCTGTCTTTAAATAACCATTATTACCAAGGAACATTAAAAGAAGCATTTCAAATTATGGCTTGTCTTCAAATGATACATATTATCCTGACCAAGCCTTCGCCGCACTCTGATTTGAGTGATCAGGCGATTTTTGAAAAAAACAGCAAGATGCTGAATGATTTTGGGATTTATTTTCCGTTTGCTTTTTCTGACTTTCAAAAGAAGACTAACAAAGCCTTTTTCGGTCAAAGAAGGCTGATATAATCATGCGGCAAGGGCTTTTCTATTTTCAGAAAAGCTCTTTTTTGTATCAGAGAAATCATATCATAAAACCTTTCCTCTAACTCCCTTTTTAAACGGCTCGTGTCTGAACATACTAATGATTGAAAGGGGTGCTGACAAATGAGTTCAGTTAAAGATACAATGACAACGCAGGTGGCAACCGTTTCTCCGAATCAAACGATTCAGGAAGCGGCTTCTCTAATGAAACAGCATAACGTCGGGGCGATCCCCGTTGTAGAGCAAGGTGTTTTAAAAGGAATGCTGACTGACCGTGACATTGCATTAAGAACTACAGCTCAGGGCCGTGATGGCCAGACACCCGTTTCAGAAGTGATGTCAACAGAACTCGTATCAGGAAACCCTAATATGAGTCTGGAAGACGCGTCGCAGCTGATGGCCCAGCACCAAATCCGCCGCCTTCCTATTGTAGATCAAAACAATCTAGTCGGGATCGTTGCGCTTGGAGACCTGGCAGTCAATCAGATGTCGAACGAGTCTGCGGGATCAGCGCTGACAAACATTTCTCACCAAAACATTCATTAATAAGAAAGAGCTTGCAGTGTGCAGGCTCTTTCTTCACATAAAACCTTACTTTTTGAAAGCAGACTTGTTTCGGGGTATAGTTGAGTGTATACATATGTCTCAATTCGTACTAAAGGAGTTGTACCCAGTGATTAAAGCGTTAATTTTTGATTTTGACGGGCTTATTCTAGATACAGAAACACACGAATATGAGGTTCTTCAGGAAATATTTGAAGAGCACGGCTCAGTTCTGCCGCTATCTGTCTGGGGGAAGGTCATCGGAACTGCTGCGGGTTTCCGGCCTTTTGACTATTTAGAAGAGCAGATCGGGAAAAAGCTGAACCATGAAGAGCTCACACAATTGAGAAGAGAGCGGTTCGCCAAACGCATGGAAACAGAAAAAGCGAGACCTGGTGTCGAAGCGTATTTGAATGCGGCAAAGGATTTAGGCTTAAAAATAGGCCTTGCCTCCAGCTCTGATTATAAATGGGTTTCCGGCCATTTGAAGCAAATCGGCCTGTTTGATGATTTTGAAGTTATTCAAACTGCTGATGATGTGGAAGAGGTAAAGCCGAATCCTGAACTCTATTTATTGGCGGCAAAGAACCTCGGGGTATCGCCAGCGGAATGTCTCGCGTTTGAGGATTCTGTCAATGGTTCGATTGCTGCGAAACGTGCAGGCATGAAGTGTGTCATTGTCCCGAATAAAGTAACGGGTACCTTGATGTTTGAAGACTATGATCACAGGCTTGAATCAATGGCGGAGATGGAGCTCGCCCTATTGCTTGATCATCTGAACTCACAAAACTAGAAAGGAGCGAGTAGGTTGTCTGAGAAATTAGATTTGACCCGGTTTGAAAAGAAAATGGTTATCCGCAATATCGAAGAGAAAGACATCGACAAGATTATCGATCTTCAAAAGGACTGCTTTCCAGGAATGGAGCCTTGGAAGCGGGAGCATTTAATCAGCCATTTGGAGCATTTTCCGGAAGGACAGTTTTGTGCAGAATTCGAAGGTGAAATTATCGGTTCGTGCTCAAGTCTCCTGATTAACTTTGATGAATATGATGACCGCCATACGTGGCAGGACATTACAGATGACGGTTATATCACCAACCATAATCCTGACGGCTTGAATATGTACGGAATTGAAGTCATGGTGCACCCGAAATACAGACGAATGAAGATCGGCCACCGTTTGTACGAGGCGAGAAAGGACTTAGCCAGACGCTTAAACCTGAAAAGCATCATCATAGGCGGACGGATTCCAAACTATCACAAATATGCAGAGGAAATGACAGCGAGAGAGTATGTTGAACAGGTGACACGCCACCAAATTTACGATCCGGTTCTTTCTTTTCAGCTGATGAACGGCTTTACCCTTATGCGAATTAACCCGAACTATCTCCCGGATGATACAGCTTCGATCAAGTATGCGACGCTGATGGAATGGAATAATGTCGATTATCTACCGCAGCAGACAAAACGCTATTATAAATCGGCGTTCCCTGTTAGAATTTGTGTGATCCAATACGAAATGAAGAAAATTTATTCCTTTGAGGAATTTGCGAATCAAGTAGAATACTATGTCGATGTTGCTTCCGACGCAAGATCTGATTTTGCGGTGTTCCCGGAAATTTTCACAACCCAGCTGATGTCCTTCCTTGAGGAACGGTCACCGAGCTTGGCGGTGCAGAGAATTACCGAGTATACAGAAGATTACATCAGCCTGTTTACTGACTTGGCTGTGAAGTATAACGTCAACATTATCGGCGGATCTCATTTCGTCGAAGAGGAAGGCAAGATCTATAATATCGCTTACCTGTTCAGACGGGACGGAACGATCGAGAAGCAATACAAACTCCATATTACGCCGAATGAACGCAAATGGTGGGGGATCAGCGCAGGAGACCAAGTTCGCGTGTTTGATACGGACTGCGGGAAAATCGCGATCCAGATCTGTTATGACATTGAATTTCCTGAGCTTGCCCGGATTGCGGCTGATAAAGGAGCCAAAATCATCTTTACGCCATTTTGTACAGAAGACCGTCAAGGCTATCTGCGTGTCAGATACTGTTCGCAGGCTAGAGCGGTTGAAAATCAAATTTATACGGTTATCTCTGGAACGGTCGGAAACCTTCCGCAAACGGAAAACATGGATATCCAATACGCCCAGTCAGGCATCTTTGCCCCGTCTGATTTTGAATTCGCCCGAGACGGCATTGTCGGCGAAACAAACCCGAATATTGAAATGGTCGTCATCGGCGATGTTGACCTGGAAATTCTCAGAAGACAGCGCCAAAACGGTACAGTGCGCCAGCTAAAAGACAGACGGCGTGATATTTATCATATTCAATATAAAAAATAATTCCCAAAAAACCCGCCTGAATTGGCGGGTTTTTTTAAACAAAAGCGGAATTGTTTAGGTGCTTTCTTTAAAATAAAAGTAAATTGTATAGTGGAGGTGCCTTATGGAGTTTCTGTATTTTCGCCATTTCCTATATCATACAGAAAACGGCTAGGCTTCACATTGCTATTGCAATGGCTGTCCAAGTTGTTTCGAGTGCGACCTTTATCAGTACGATGCTGAGCATTGTCACTTTGCCTGTTTTGCTTTGGAAGCTGCATCCTCTTTCTTCTTGAGAAAGGGGATGTTTTATTATTTACGCGGTTTATTGACTCTGACCCGGTCTGGCTTTATATTGAAGGCAGGGAAATCATCACCAAGACATCACATAAAGAGAAGGTCTGTTTCAATTGAATTGGCATTATAGGGAACGCTAATGAAATGGAGATGATGGGGATGGAAAACATTCAGCAAAATCAGGGATTAAAGCAAAAAGATGAGCAATTTGTGTGGCATGCCATGAAGGGAGCGCATCAAGCGGACAGCCTGATAGCCCAGAAGGCCGAGGGGGCCTGGGTAACCGACATAGACGGACGCCGCTATTTGGATGCGATGTCCGGTTTGTGGTGCGTCAACATTGGTTACGGCAGAAAGGAGCTTGCGGAGGCTGCCTATGAGCAACTAAAGGAGCTGCCTTACTACCCGTTAACGCAAAGTCACGCACCCGCAATTCAACTGGCGGAAAAGCTGAATGAATGGCTTGGCGGCGATTATGTTATCTTTTTTTCCAACAGCGGATCGGAAGCAAACGAAACTGCTTTTAAAATTGCCCGCCAGTACCATCTGCAAAACGGCGACCACAGCCGTTATAAATTCATCTCAAGATATCGGGCATACCACGGCAATACATTGGGAGCGCTCTCAGCTACCGGACAGGCGCAGCGGAAATATAAATACGAGCCTTTGAGCCAAGGGTTCCTGCATGCAGCTCCGCCAGATATATACCGGAATCCTGATGATGCAGACACGCTTGAAAGCGCAAATGAAATCGACCGCATCATGACATGGGAATTAAGCGAAACGATTGCCGGGGTCATTATGGAGCCCATCATTACAGGCGGAGGCATCCTAATGCCGCCGGACGGATATATGAAAAAGGTGGAGGACATTTGCCGGCGCCACGGAGCCCTTTTGATTTGCGATGAAGTGATCTGCGGGTTTGGACGGACAGGCGAGCCGTTCGGGTTTATGCACTACGGTGTGAAGCCTGATATCATTACGATGGCAAAGGGAATCACAAGCGCGTATCTGCCATTGTCAGCGACTGCTATTAAACGGGACATTTTCGAAGCGTATCAGGGGGAAGCTCCTTATGACCGTTTCCGCCACGTGAACACGTTCGGCGGAAGCCCGGCTGCCTGTGCCTTGGCGTTGAAAAACCTGCAAATTATGGAGGACGAACTGCTGATTCAGCGATCCCGCGATCTTGGAGCAAAGCTTTTAGGTGAGCTCCAAGCTCTGAGAGAACACCCGGCAGTCGGGGATGTTAGAGGAAAAGGGCTGCTGATCGGAATCGAACTCGTCAAAGATAAATTGACTAAAGAGCCGGCTGATGCCGCCAAAGTAAACCAAGTGGTTGCGGCGTGCAAAGAAAAAGGGCTGATCATCGGCAAAAACGGCGATACAGTCGCCGGCTACAACAACGTCATCCAGCTTGCGCCGCCATTTTGCCTGACAGAAGAGGACCTTTCCTTTATCGTGAAAACGGTGAAAGAAAGCTTTCAAACGATATAATATAAAAGTGATTTATTAAAGGAGCACATGATGAGTTTTCACAACCAGCCGATCTTACCGGCTATTCGCAATATGAAGCAATTTGATGAGTTTTTAAACAGTTCGTTCTCTTACGGTGTTATTCTTGATATTCATCTCGGCCAGCTGAAGGGCGTGATCAAAGAAGCGCAAAAGCACGGAAAGAACATGATGGTGCACGTCGATCTCATTCAAGGGATTAAGCATGACGAATACGGTGCGGAATTTATATGTCAGGATATCAAGCCCGCTGGGATTATTTCCACAAGATCGAACGTGATTGCCAAAGCGAAGCAGAAGAAAATTTATGCCATTCAGCGCCTGTTTTTGCTTGATACAAGCGCGATGGAGAAAAGCATGGAGTTTATCGGCAAGCATAAGCCTGACTTCATCGAAGTGCTTCCCGGCATCGTTCCGTCACTCATTCAGGAAATAAAAGAGAAAACAGGGATTCCCATCTTTGCCGGGGGTTTCATCCGTACGGAAGAGGATGTAGAGCAGGCATTGAAAGCGGGGGCTGTAGCTGTCACAACATCTAATACCAAATTGTGGAAAAAATATGAAAACTTTTTGACAGAAAGTGATTGACACCGCTTTCATGCACTGATACAATTGCACTAGGTTAATACATTGTGATGGAGAACTCGGAGACCACAGCAGCTCTTTACGGCAAATGTTTATGCACCCGTAAAGCGGTTTGTTGTGGTTTTTTTATTCTCTTCTTCTCTATCATGCTTTTTAATCGTGACTTTAGGAGGAATGTGCTATGACAGCATTTTGGGGAGAAGTCATCGGTACGATGCTGCTTATCATTTTTGGTGCAGGTGTTTGTGCAGGTGTCAATTTAAAGAAATCGCTTTCATTCCAGTCTGGCTGGATTGTTGTTGTATTTGGATGGGGATTGGGTGTTGCGATGGCGGCATACGCGGTTGGCGGCATCAGCGGTGCCCATTTGAATCCGGCGCTAACGATAGCGCTTGCATTTGTAGGAGATTTTCCTTGGAAAGAGGTTCCGGTTTATATTGCGGCGCAAATGATCGGAGCGATCATCGGTGCGGTGATTATCTATCTGCACTACCTCCCGCACTGGAAGTCAACGGATGATCCCGCTGCCAAGCTGGGTGTTTTCTCAACAGGGCCCAGCATTCCGCATACATTTGCAAACGTTTTAAGCGAAGTGATTGGGACATTTGTCCTTGTACTTGGAATCTTGGCCATAGGTGCAAATCAATTTACAGAAGGACTTAATCCTTTAATCGTCGGTTTCCTCATTGTAGCAATCGGTATTTCTCTGGGAGGCACCACCGGCTATGCTATCAATCCTGCACGTGACTTAGGTCCGCGGATAGCCCACGCTTTTCTTCCGATTCCGGGGAAGGGCTCATCAAACTGGAAATACGCATGGGTTCCGGTAGTCGGCCCGATTTTAGGCGGATCATTCGGCGGCGTATTTTACAACGCTACATTTAAAGGGCACATCACAAGCAGCTTCTGGATTGTAAGCGTTATATTGGTTGTGGTATTGTTAGGACTCTATGTTTATACGAAATCACATTCTGCTAAAACATTATCAAATTCAAAATATATTTAATCAAAGGGGAGACATCTTATGGAAACGTACATTTTATCCTTAGATCAGGGGACGACAAGTTCAAGAGCGATTCTGTTTAATAAAGAAGGCAAAATTGTCCACTCTGCTCAAAAGGAATTTACACAATACTTCCCGCATCCTGGCTGGGTTGAGCATAATGCCAATGAAATTTGGGGCTCTGTCCTCGCGGTTATCGCCTCAGTCATCTCTGAATCAGGTATCAGCGCTTCTCAAATTGCCGGCATCGGCATCACGAACCAGCGCGAGACGACGGTTGTGTGGGATAAAGATACAGGAAGTCCTGTCTATAATGCAATCGTTTGGCAGTCCAGACAGACGTCCGGCATTTGTGAGGAACTTCGTGAAAAAGGATATAATGATAAATTCAGAGAAAAAACTGGGCTTTTAATCGATCCATACTTCTCCGGCACGAAGGTGAAGTGGATTTTAGACAATGTGGAAGGCGCAAGAGAAAAAGCGGAAAAAGGCGAGCTGCTGTTTGGAACGATTGATACGTGGCTCATTTGGAAAATGTCAGGCGGAAAAGCGCATGTGACCGATTACTCCAATGCCTCAAGAACACTGATGTTTAATATTTACGATTTAAAATGGGACGATGAACTGCTCGACATTCTAGGCGTACCGAAATCCATGCTCCCTGAAGTGAAGCCGTCCTCTCATGTGTATGCGGAGACTGTTGATTATCACTTCTTCGGAAAAAATATCCCGATTGCTGGAGCGGCAGGCGACCAGCAGTCCGCATTGTTCGGCCAGGCATGCTTTGAAGAAGGCATGGGGAAAAACACATACGGCACAGGATGTTTCATGCTGATGAATACCGGGGAAAAAGCAATTAAGTCCGAACATGGGCTTTTGACAACAATCGCTTGGGGCATTGACGGAAAAGTGAACTATGCGTTAGAAGGAAGCATTTTTGTCGCAGGCTCTGCCATCCAGTGGCTTAGAGACGGATTGAGAATGTTCCAGGACTCTTCGCTTAGCGAATCTTATGCAGAGAAAGTGGATTCAACTGACGGCGTATATGTCGTTCCGGCCTTTGTCGGACTGGGAACGCCTTACTGGGACAGCGATGTGCGCGGTTCGGTTTTCGGCCTGACAAGAGGGACAACAAAAGAGCACTTTATCCGTGCGACACTGGAGTCATTGGCTTATCAGACCAAAGATGTGCTTGACGCAATGGAAGCAGATTCAAACATTTCATTAAAGACGCTTCGTGTAGACGGAGGAGCTGTGAAAAACAATTTCCTAATGCAGTTCCAAGGAGACCTGTTGAATGTTCCTGTGGAGCGCCCGGAAATTAATGAAACGACTGCACTTGGCGCGGCTTATTTGGCGGGTATCGCTGTGGGATTCTGGAAGGACCGTTCTGAAATCGCGAACCAGTGGAATCTGGATAAACGGTTTGAGCCTGAATTAGAAGAAGAAAAACGAAATGAGCTGTATAAAGGCTGGCAAAAAGCCGTGAAAGCAGCTATGGCTTTTAAATAAAGTAATACTATGGTATAATGGTTACAAGTTAATAAGAACGGTCCTGAGATGAGGAGAGACCACAGCACCAAAGTGTAAGCATGCACTTTGGCTGTTGTGGTCTCTTTTTCTATTTACCGTGACAACAAGGAGGAGACGTAATGATGAAACATCAATTTTCAAGTCTTGAAAGAGATCGCATGCTGACAGACATGACGAAAAAAACATATGACCTATTTATTATCGGAGGAGGAATTACAGGAGCCGGAACAGCTCTTGACGCGGCATCAAGGGGAATGAAGGTCGCACTAAGCGAAATGCAGGACTTTGCGGCGGGAACATCAAGCCGATCAACGAAGCTGGTACATGGCGGCTTGCGCTATTTAAAACAATTTGAAGTGAAAATGGTCGCTGAGGTAGGAAAAGAGCGGGCGATTGTGTATGAAAACGGCCCGCATGTCACTACACCGGAATGGATGCTGCTTCCGTTTCATAAAGGCGGCACATTCGGTTCATTTACAACATCAATCGGGTTAAGGGTTTATGACTTCCTTGCAGGTGTGAAAAAGTCAGAACGAAGAAGCATGCTTTCAGCAAAAGAAACGCTGCAAAAAGAACCTTTGGTAAAAAAAGACGGCTTAAAAGGCGGCGGGTACTATGTGGAATACCGCACTGACGATGCGAGACTGACCATCGAAGTCATGAAGGAAGCGGTGAAATTCGGGGCAGAGCCTGTGAATTACTCCAAAGTGAAGGAGCTTCTTTACGAAAAAGGCAAAGCCGTCGGCGTATTAATTGAAGATGTGCTGACAAAGAAAGAATATAAAGTGTATGCGAAAAAAATTGTCAATGCTACAGGCCCTTGGGTCGATCAGCTCAGAGAAAAAGACCATTCGAAAAACGGAAAGCACTTGCAGCATACAAAAGGCATTCACCTTGTATTTGACCAGTCTGTCTTTCCGCTGAAACAGGCTGTATATTTCGATACACCTGATGGCCGGATGGTATTTGCGATTCCTCGTGAAGGCAAAACATACGTGGGAACAACAGACACTGTTTACAAAGAGGCGCTGGAGCATCCGCGGATGACAACGGAGGATCGTGATTATGTCATCAAATCAATCAATTACATGTTCCCGGAACTGAATATCACTGCGAATGACATCGAATCCAGCTGGGCGGGGCTGCGTCCGCTGATTCATGAAGAAGGCAAAGATCCTTCTGAAATTTCACGGAAAGACGAGATTTGGACATCTGACTCAGGCCTGATCACCATTGCCGGCGGAAAACTGACTGGATACAGAAAAATGGCGGAGCACATCGTTGATCTTGTCCGTGATCGCTTAAAAGAAGAGGGCGAAAAGGATTTTGGACCATGTAAAACGAAAAACATGCCAATCTCTGGCGGGCAC
Source organism: Bacillus sp. FJAT-14266 (assembly GCF_001719225.1). Lineage (NCBI taxonomy): Bacteria > Bacillati > Bacillota > Bacilli > Caryophanales > Bacillaceae > Bacillus > Bacillus sp. FJAT-14266. The sequence continues at coordinate 3,285,699 of NZ_CP017072.1, read as the reverse complement.
GTCGGCGGTTCGAAAAATCTTATGTCCTTCGTTACCGCGAAAACAAAAGAAGGAATTGCAGCCGGTTTATCAGAAAAAGACGCAAAACAGCTGGCGATCAGATACGGCTCTAACGTAGATCGCGTCTTTGACCGGGTAGAAGCGCTGAAAGATGAGGCCGCGAAACGCAACATTCCGGTTCATATTCTTGCTGAGGCAGAATACAGTATAGAAGAAGAGATGACTGCAACTCCTGCTGACTTCTTTGTCCGCAGAACGGGACGTTTATTTTTTGATATCAATTGGGTAAGAACATATAAAGATGCCGTTATTGATTTTATGAGCGAGCGATTCCAATGGGATGAGCAGGCGAAAAACAAACATACAGAAAACCTCAACAAGCTTTTACACGATGCGGTCGTACCGCTTGAGCAATAAATCATAACGGGCTGTCTGCAGCCCGTTATTTCTTTTTACGTGGAAAGGGCCAGATCTCAGGTTATCAAGTGACAGAGGCACCCGCTTCATATAAAATAATGGCATAAGCTGATACATAGGAGGACGAATATGACTTGGAGAAAGAGCTATGAACGCTGGAAACAGACAGAACATTTAGATCCGGAATTAAAAGAGCGCCTTATTGAATTAGAGGGAGATGAACAGGCCCTTGAGGACTGTTTCTATAAAGACCTTGAATTCGGTACCGGCGGAATGCGCGGGGAAATCGGCGCCGGGACAAATCGGATGAATATTTACACTGTGCGCAAAGCATCGGCCGGGTTTGCGGCATACATCTCGAAGCAAGGTGAGGAAGCGAAAAAACGGGGCGTTGTCATTGCTTATGATTCCCGCCATAAATCTCCGGAGTTCGCGATGGAAGCGGCAAAAACACTTGCGACACAAGGCATCCAAACATACGTGTTTGATGAGCTTCGCCCGACGCCAGAGCTGTCATTCGCTGTCAGACAGCTGAACGCTTATGGGGGAATTGTGGTAACGGCAAGCCATAACCCGCCTGAATATAACGGCTACAAAGTATACGGGGATGATGGCGGCCAGCTGCCTCCAAAGGAAGCGGACATCGTCATTGAGCAGGTAAACGCGATTGAAAATGAGCTGACGATCACAGTGGACGAAGAAAATAAGTTAAAAGAAAAAGGCTTAATCAAAATCATCGGTGAAGATATTGATAAAGTTTATACAGAAAAACTGGCGTCCATTTCTGTACATCCTGAATTATCAGAAGAAGTAGATGTAAAGGTTGTTTTCACACCGCTGCATGGAACTGCAAATAAACCGGTCAGACGCGGACTTGAAGCACTCGGCTACAAAAATGTAACGGTTGTCAAAGAACAGGAACTGCCGGATTCAAACTTCTCCACTGTTACATCGCCAAACCCGGAAGAGCATGCGGCATTCGAATATGCCATTAAGCTTGGGGAGGAGCAGAATGCAGATATTCTCATCGCGACAGATCCTGATGCTGACCGCCTCGGCATCGCGGTGAAAAACGATCAAGGCAAATATACAGTGCTGACAGGAAACCAAACCGGAGCGCTGCTGCTTCATTACCTGCTTTCTGAAAAGAAAAAACAAGGCATCCTGCCTGATAACGGTGTTGTTCTCAAAACGATCGTCACAAGCGAAATCGGCCGTGCTGTAGCTTCTTCATTCGGCCTTGATACGATTGATACGCTGACAGGCTTTAAGTTTATCGGTGAAAAGATTAAGGAATACGAGGCATCAGGCCAGTATACCTTCCAATTCGGTTATGAAGAGAGCTACGGTTATTTAATCGGGGATTTTGCCCGCGATAAGGACGCCATTCAGGCTGCGCTTTTGGCAGTTGAAGTTTGCGCGTTCTATAAAAAACAGGGAATGTCATTGTATGAGGCGCTCATCAATCTCTTTAACGAATATGGTTTTTATCGTGAAGGGTTGAAATCCCTGACGCTGAAAGGCAAACAAGGAGCAGAGCAAATTGAAGCGATTCTTGCTTCCTTCAGACAAAATCCGCCGCAGAAAATGGCGGGCAAACAGGTTGTCACAGCAGAAGATTACGCTGTAAGCAAACGGACGCTTCTGACTGAAAACAAGGAAGAAGCCATCGACTTGCCAAAATCAAATGTACTGAAATACTTCCTGGAAGACGGGTCTTGGTTCTGTCTTCGTCCTTCTGGAACTGAGCCGAAGGTGAAATTTTATTTCGCCGTAAAAGGGTCATCTTTAGAAGACAGTGAAAAGCGACTTGCCGTCCTTTCTGAAGATGTAATGAAGACGGTTGATGAAATTGTTGAGTCGACTGCAAAATAATTCAAGTATGAGCTGGGTCATTGTAAATGATCCAGCTTTTTCTTTTTCTCATCCAAAAGTCTGAAAGAAAATCATCCCATCAGTGAAGTAATGAAATACAAAAAACTGGTATAATCTTAAATACAAGATCAATGCCGGAGTGAGAAACGTGAGCAAAACGAGGATGGAAAAATTAAAAACGCTGAAAACGATTGCGGAAACCTTAAATCAAGGGCACGATATCAAAGCAACACTGGATGAGGTTTTAAAAGAGTTGCTGAGTCTGACAAACCTTCAATCCGGATGGATTTTTCTGATCGAAGAAGATGGGTCTTATACGTTAGCGGCCGACGCTTATCTGCCCCCGGCTTTAAGCCGCAAGGAAAAAGTGCTGATGTGCGAAGGGGAGTGTTACTGCCTGACGAAATTCAATAACGGAGGGCTTAGAAAGGCTGCAAATATCATGAACTGCAAACGCATCGAATCAGCAGAAAACCTGCATTGTTTTGACACAGAAGGGATTACGCATCATGCAACTGTGCCCTTAGAAGACGGGGACAGAAGATTCGGATTGTTAAATGTAGCGGCGGCCGGAAAAACCATGTTTGATGAGGAAGAGCTGCATTTACTCGAGTCTGTCGCCTTTCAGATCGGAACGGCAATCCAGCGTATGAGGCTTTCTGAATATCAACAAAAAAATGCTCTTTTAATGGAGCGTAACCGACTCGCTCAGGAGCTTCACGATTCTGTCAATCAAATGCTGTTTTCCGTCAGTTTAACTGCCAAAGCTGCGAAGACACTAACAAAAGATGAGAATTTACAGCAGATGATTGATTTCATCCAAAACCTATCACAGGACGCGCTCGCAGAAATGAAAGCGTTAATTTGGCAGCTTCGCCCCGGAGGATTGGAAAAAGGGCTGGCTGAAGCCATTAAAAGCTATGGTGCGCTCATTGGATTGAAGATCATTTTTACACAAAAAGGCAGTCCTGTTCTGACTGATGAGCAGGAGCATATGTTATGGCGTGTCGTACAGGAAGCTTTAAATAACTGCAAAAAGCATGCCGGAACGGATACGGCTTATGTTAGTCTGACTGCTTCTTTGTGCCATGCGGAGCTGGATATCATCGATCATGGGGCAGGATTTCGCTATGAAGCGCATGCCGGTCTGCCTTCACTTGGCATCAAGGGTATGAAAGAACGGGCGGAAAAAGCCGGAGCTAAGTTTTGGATTGAGTCAGCGCTTGGAACTGGAACAAAGCTGTCCATCAGGCTTCCGCTAACAAGCCGAAAAGGAGGGGCGGTATGAAAATTGTCATTGCTGATGATCATCATGTTGTCAGAAAGGGTCTGCGTTTTTTCTTTGCCACCCAGGATGATATTGAAGTTGTCGGAGAAGCTGCAACCGGAATAGAAGCTCTCCGTGTCATCGAAGAGACAAAGCCGGATCTTGTGCTAATGGATCTGTCTATGCCCGAGATGGACGGCATTCAAGCCATTAAAAAAGCAATACAGCAATTTCCGGAGACGGATATCATTGTGCTGACGAGCTACTCTGATCAGGAGCACGTCATCCCCGCGCTTCAGGCAGGCGCGAAGGCGTATCAATTAAAGGATACGGAGCCCGAGGAATTGGTGAAAACACTAAGACAAGTGCATGGTGGCGAATACAAGCTTTCTACAGCTATTATGCCCCATGTGCTGACACATATGAAAAATCAGCACGACCCGGAAAAAGAAAAATACTATCAATTAACAAGAAGGGAAAAAGACGTTCTGACTGAAATAGCGAACGGGAAAAGCAATAAAGAAATCGCAGCAGCCTTGTTTATTTCAGAAAAAACAGTAAAAACCCATGTATCGAATCTTTTAGCAAAACTTGAAGTGGCTGATCGCACGCAAGCAGCGCTTTTCGCAGTGAAATATAATCTGAATGGAGAGATCTCAAAATGAACATGTTAGTCATAAATGGCACGCCAAGAAAACATGGCAGAACAAGAATTGCAGCATCCTATATTGCAGCTCTGTATCACACGGATTTGATTGATCTAAGCGAGTTTGTATTGCCCGTTTTTAACGGTGAAGCGGAACAATCTGAACTGTTGAAAGTACAGGAGCTTAAGCAACGCGTTACGAAAGCGGATGCGATTGTATTATTATCGCCTGAATATCACAGCGGCATGAGCGGCGCTTTAAAAAATGCCTTGGATTTTCTAAGCAGCGAACAATTCAAATATAAGCCCGTTGCATTATTGGCAGTAGCGGGAGGCGGAAAAGGCGGCATCAATGCGCTGAACAATATGAGAACTGTGATGCGGGGTGTCTACGCCAATGTCATTCCGAAGCAGCTGGTGCTTGATCCGGTGCATATTGATGTTGAAAATGCTACAGTGGCTGAAAACATTAAGGAAAGCTTAAAAGAGCTTGTCGAAGAACTCAGCATGTTCGCAAAAGCAGGAAATCCCGGCGTCTAAACGCCGGGATTTGTTTATGTGAGAAGGGCTATTTGATCTTCATAAGTCAGCTCTGTGGCATGATCAATATAACGGAGAAGGGAATACAGCATCTTTTCTAAAACGGCGTAATCCTGTTCAAAATGATACGCATGCAGAAAATGCTCAATTCGTTTTGACAACAAATCGTCCTCTGTACGCACCATTAAAATTAATAAATTATCCCATTGAGAACGATGGGTGTAATAAAGCGCTTTATCGTAATCGGCATAATCCATGAATCGCTTCTCCTTTCTTGGGTGAGAAGTTCATGATTAGTTTATGCCGCATCCTCTGTAATTGACGGGACAAAACTTGGCGTCTGCGGCAGTAAAGGGGTAGCAATATGAGGGAGACATAAAATCAAAATGCCTGAATGAAGATATCGCTTTTGGTAAACCTATGAGGGAACATATTCTGGGTACAGGAGACTGAAAAAATGAAATCTCAGCCATATACCATCGCGCTTCTTTTTTGCGGATTGATTATCGTGTCAATGGCTGCAAAAGGTCATTCAACGGACACAAACGAGTCCGTTCAAAAGTGGGAACAGCTTGCCTGGAGCAAAATTCAGGATGAATATAAGGACGCTTCATTTTCTGATTATGCTTATATGGGGCGTACAGAGGTGAATGATCAGCAGACGAAAGATGTCTTTCGGGTAACAGTCAGACAGAAAGATGACACTTTTTCTGTTCGGGCCGAAGTCTATTTTCATCCGGTGACAAATCATATGATCAGCATCAACGTCTTTAGGCTCTAATAAAAAACTGTACAGCCGTTAAGGCCGCACAGTTTCTGTTTTTAGAAATATCGTTTTGCACCGAGATAGCGCTGTTTCCAGTAAGAGTTGTTCATATTGGAAATGACAACTCCGGAATCGTTGGCATTTATGAATTCCCCGTTGCCTAGGTAAATTCCGACGTGGGAAGGGCCGGCTTTATATGTTGTAAAGAAAACAAAATCTCCGACAGCAGGCTGGCTAACTGATTTCATTGTGTTCCAATATCCCGCTGCCGTTAATCTAGATACGGATGTGACTTTGTTCAGTACATAGTAAATGAATCCGCTGCAGTCAAACCCGGACGGTGTCGTGCCTCCCCAGCGATACGGAACCCCAAGCTGCGCTTTAGCGGCCGAAATCATTGTGTTAATCTTCGCACTCGTTGAGCTGGTGGTGTTTGAAGAACCGGATGAAGACGATGATGAAGCTTTTCCGGAAATGACCAGCTTTTGGCCAACCTGCAAGACATCCGTTTTTAAATTGTTTTTCTCACGAATCTGCTGAGCTGTTACATTAAATTTTTGTGCAATCACCCATAAGGAATCACCGCTTTTCACCGTGTATGTAGTCGTCGTGCCGGAGCTTGCATTTGACGAAGAAGAAGACGACGATGATGAAGAGCCTGAAGATGCTTTACCTGTCAGCTTCAATACTTGTCCAACGTAAAGCACATCTGATTTCAGATTGTTGATATTTCGGATTTGCTGTACAGTCAGGTTATAGTTGTTTGCGATTTTCCAAAGTGAATCACCGCTTTTAACGGTATATTTAGTTGTTGCTGAAGTTTGGTTCGATTTGGATGAATTGTCTTTAGAAGACGTATCAGAGCCGCTTGATTTTGTTTTCAACACCTGATTCACGTAAATGGTGTCTGATTTTAAGTTGTTCAAGACCTTCAATTCAGCGATGGACATATTGACTTTGTTTGCAATTTTCCAAAGTGAATCTCCAAGCTGCACCTTATATGTTCCCGTAGAAGATGAAGAACTTGAACTCTTATTAGAACTGTTTTTTGAACTGGAGCTTGAACTCTTATTAGAGTTGCTTTTTTTACTGGAACTAGAGCTTGAAGAAACTGTACCGGACACCTTTAATTTCTGCCCAGCACGAATTAAATCGCTGCTTAGTCCGTTTAATTTTTTCAGTTCCTGCACGGTCATTTTAAACTCATTTGCGATCAGCCAAAGTGAATCTCCGCTTTTCACTGTGTAAACAGAACTTCCGCTCTTCTTGGTTGTTGAGCTTGAAGTAGATGAAGAAGTGCTGGATTTGCTGCCTGGAATAGTAAGCGTCTGGCCGATCGACAGAACAGTAGTCGAAAGATGATTGGCGGATGTGAGGGCCGCCACACTTGTGTTATAGGTTTGGGCCAGTTTCCATAAAGAATCTCCGCTTTTGACCTTAATCGTTGCTGCTTCAGCTGGTGTCACTACTAAAGTTGTGCCGACAATCGCAGATGCTGTCAGCCCTGCTGCTAATTTCTTTTTCATCTTAGCTCTCCTTTTTCCCCCAATGATTTTGCATTTGCTGTTTCTTTTTTATATCGGCACATTTGTCTCATCGTTTTGCCTTTTTATAAAAATAGCCAAATTATCTTAACAATAAGGGGGAAAAAGGGCATAAAAAAAGAAGGAATCTTAATCTATTCCTTCATTTTTAAAAGCTTCATGATATCTTCTTTGTTTTTGACGAGGTCGCGCAGTGTGTATTTGTCTAAAACTGCGAGGTAGGCTAAAAGAGCTTCATTCAGCACATGTTTTAAGCCGCAAACCGGGGAAATAACACAGAGATTCTTGTTCGCATCAAAACATTCAACAATATTAAAATCGTCTTCCGTTTTTCTGACAACCTCACCGATGTTGATGTCTTCAGGTTCCATGCCTAATCGTATGCCGCCGCCCCGTCCGCGTATCGTTTCTACGTAGCCGAGCTGGCCGAGCCTGTATATGACTTTCATGAGATGATTTTTTGAAATAGAATACGTTTCGGCAATCTGTTTTATATTTGAAAGTTCTCCGGGACGCTCTGCAGCCAGAAAAATCAACACTCTTAATGAATAATCTGTATAATTGGTTAACTTCATAATAAGACCTCAGAATAAGACATTTTCTATATCTTATCATAATCGATTGAAAAATGAAAAAAAAGGAATTAAAAAAACATGCACCCAGCTGGGTGCATGTTTTTTGCTTACATGTCATTCGGCGGATTTTGGTTTTTTCGGTTTTTTTCGATTTCTGTGTTTTGCATTTTGCGTTCAAATGTAGACAGATAACGTGATGCAAAATCCTTACCGCCAAGGCCGAAGGATAAACCGAAAGCGAGTGCGAAGCCGCTAAGAACGATGATAAACGCGGAATTGACGATTGTCGCAGCGACACCAAGCTGATCCAGGGCCATAAAGAAAGCAAGTGCGATAATCGTATATTTAGCAATAGGCGCTAAAGACTTGAATTCTTGGCCTTTTATCATGCTTGAGAGCACTTTTCTCACCAATTCTCCTGCGTAAAGGCCGAGTCCGAGAATGAATACTGCGACAAGGACATTCGGTAGATACGCGATGATGCCAGTGGCAATTTCTACGAGGAAGTGCAGCCGAACAATTTGAAGCGCCTCAGCTGTAAAGAGCAGAATGACAATGATTTGCGCAATCATACCGACAACTTGAGACAAGGACAGCTTTGCAGGCGTTCCGGCTTCCATGCCCATTTTCCCTAAGACAGAATCAAAGCCTGCGCGATGGAGCAGTCCGGACACCATGGATTTCACCCATTTTCCTGCCCAGATACCCGCTAATACAAGCACGATGGCAATCATGATGTTCGGAAGCATGTTTAAAATCGTATTCAGCATAGAGACAGCTGGTTTTGAAATGCCGGCGACATCCAGCTGATCAAGCGCTGAAATGACCACCGGAATCATAATGAGCACATAAGCGATTGTTCCGATGACTGCTGAAAGGCTTGTGTCTTTTAAGTAAATTGATAAACCCATACGTGCCGCGAATCTTTCCGTGCCGATGCTTGCAAGGAAATTCGTAATGATATCACGGACAAGGCGGGCAACAAGCCATCCGATTAATACGATAAGCGCCGCTGCAAATAATTTCGGCAGAAAAGCGAGCACGCTTTCCATCATATTTGTAAAAGGACCTGAAATGCCGCTGATTTTCAAAGAAGATAAGACCCCTGGCAGAAAAACAAGCAGCACGAGATAAAAGACAATTTGTGAAGCGGTATTGACAGCCTGGTGAATATCTTTTCCTTCAGACACCAAATTCCACTTGCGCAGTTTGTCACTCGTGTTCAGCTTCATCCCGATTTTTTTGACAAGGAAGCTTAAAACAGAGGCTGCAGCCCATCCTAACAGCAGAATGAGTCCAGCTTTCAGCACGCTTGGGATCGCGGCTGCAATCGCCGAAAGCATACTGACAAACGGCGATGCCACTGTTGTCAGGTGTAAAATGTTAAAGAATAAAATAAAGACGATGATCAGTGCGATAAAATAAACGACCTTGCTTATGACTTTTTCCGAGGAATAGCGTGAAGGCTTTTTCCCAGCAAAGAGCTTGTCGTCGATTTTTGTTTTGCTGAGTCCTTTGTATACAGCTTTTTCAATAATTTTAGCAATAGCCCAGCCGATTAATAAGACGAGTAAAGCAATGATTACGTTTGGCAGCTTACTGAGATAAGAAGAAAACACGTCTGCTACATTCAATTGGTATCGCTCCTTTTTCGTAGTATGGTGTGTGTTTACCCACTGATCCAATAAGCAAACAGATGAATGTGCCGGGGGATTTTTTTCTTGCACGAGTGAGACTATCATCTTTTGTCTGGCGGGCTCATACATTATAGATAAGTCCAAGTAGGGGGGATTCGGTTGAACGCGGAGGAGAAGAAGGGATTACAGCGGGCAATTGAGGAAATTACCGAAATTGCAAAAGGATTCGGCCTTGATTTCTACCCGATGAGATATGAAATCTGCCCGGCTGAAATTATTTATACATTTGGCGCGTACGGGATGCCGACAAGATTCAGCCACTGGAGCTTCGGCAAGCAGTTTCACAAGATGAAGCTGCACTATGATCTAGGTTTAAGTAAGATCTATGAGCTGGTCATTAACTCAGATCCATGCTACGCTTTTTTGCTGGACAGCAACTCACTGATCCAAAATAAATTGATTGTCGCACACGTTCTTGCTCATTGCGATTTCTTCAAAAACAACTGCCGTTTCCAAAACACGAAGCGCGATATGGTGGAAAGCATGGCGGCAACAGCTGAACGGATAAAACACTATGAACAGGTTCACGGGATAAAAGAAGTCGAATCTTTTTTAGATGCAATCCTTTCGATTCAGGAGCATATCGATCCGTCGTTGGTCCGACCAAAGCTCCAATGGAGTGTGGATGATGAGGAAGAGGAGATTGAAGAGGCAGCCACGCCTTACGATGATCTATGGTCTTTGGATGAAAAGAAACCGAAAAAACAAGTGAAAAAATCGAAAAAACCGTTCCCGCCGCGGCCTGAAAAAGATATCCTGCTTTTTATCGAGGAGCATTCCCGGGAGCTGGAGCCATGGCAGCGTGATATATTAACGATGATGAGAGAGGAAATGCTTTATTTCTGGCCTCAGCTGGAAACCAAGATTATGAATGAGGGCTGGGCTTCCTATTGGCACCAGCGAATTATACGTGAGCTTGATTTAACCTCTGATGAAGCGATCGAGTTCGCCAAGCTGAATGCAGGTGTCGTTCAGCCGTCCAAAACAGGCATTAATCCTTATTATTTAGGGCTGAAAATATTTGAAGACATTGAAAAGAGGTACAACAACCCGACGGAGGAAATGAAGAAAATGGGCGTGCAGCCTGACTCCGGCCGGGAGAAAATGTTTGAGGTCAGGGAGATTGAATCCGATATCTCTTTCATCCGCAATTATTTAACCAAAGAATTAGTCATGCGCGAGGATCTTTATTTGTTTCAAAAACAGGGCCGAGATTATAAAATCATCGATAAACAGTGGAAGTCGGTGCGCGACCAGCTCGTAAGCATGCGGGTAAATGGCGGTTTTCCATATTTGACAGTAAACGACGGCGATTATATGAAAAATAACGAGCTCTATATTAAGCATTGGTATGAAGGAATAGAGTTAGATTTGAAATATTTGGAGAAAGTGCTCCCTTATTTATTCCAGCTTTGGGGAAGAAGCGTGCACATTGAGTCTGTGCTTGAGGATAAGGAAGTCATGTTTTCGTACGACGGAAAAGGTGTTCACCGCAGATATTTATAAAAAAAAGGATGCAGCGTTCTGCATCCTTTTTATTTTCCAGTTTTTAAAATCTTAAATATGATGTTTGCCTGGTCCGTATTGTTAATCAATCCGCGGAATTTTTCTTTTCCGGGGCCGTACGCGTATACCGGTACTTCTTCGCCGGTATGATCGGTACTCGTCCATCCGCTGTTGGAGCGAGTATTAAAAATCTTGATGATGGCTTTGTAGGCCCCTTTGCTTTTGTCAGCCTGTGCAGCTGCTTCAACGCTTTTGATTTCTTCAGATGTGAATTTCAGATTGGCATAGCGGGCGAGCACATCTTTAACCGGCTTGCCTTCACTGATTTTTTTGGCCATGAATTCAGGTGTTTTCTTAGCGGAGAGAATCGGTTCTGCGTGCCAATTCTTTTCCCCGTTTGCGCCAATGGTAAAGCCGCCGGTTGTATGGTCAGCAGTTGCAATCACAAGTGTATGTTTGTCTTTTTTCGCAAATTCAATCGCGGCTTTATAGGCCTGTTCAAAATCTTTAACCTCGCTCATAGCTCCTACTGTATCATTGTCATGGGCCGCCCAGTCAATCTGGCTCCCTTCGACCATCAAGAAAAATCCTTTTTTATTTTGGTTCAGGCGATCAATTGCTGAAACAGTCATTTCTTTGAGAGACGGTGTTTTGCTGTCACGGTCGAGCGCCTTAGCAAGCCCTCCATCTGCGAAAAGCCCGAGCACCTGCTGATCTTTATTTTTCTTCAATGCTTGTTTCGTTGTTACATAGCTGTAGCCGGCTTGTTTGAATTCCTTTGTCAAGTTTCTGTCCTTGCGGTTAAAATAAGATTTTCCGCCGCCGAGCAGCACGTCTATTTTATGTTTGCCTTTTATTTTGTCATCCATATAGCTGTTGGCGATTTGGTCCATGTTTTTCCGTGATTCATTGTGGGCGCCATATGCGGCTGGAGTGGCGTGGTTAATTTCAGACGTGGCGACAAGCCCTGTTGACTTGCCTTGCTGTTTGGCCTCTTCAAGTACTGATTTCACTTTTTTCCCGTTTTTATCGACGCCAATTGCATTGTTATATGTCTTAACGCCTGTCGCTAATGCTGTTCCGGCTGCTGCTGAATCTGTAATATTATAGTCAGGGTCATCCGGATGCGTCATCATCATGCCTGTCAGGTTCCGGTCAAATTCTGTTAACTTCGGGTTATTCGGTGTGTCACCGTTATTTTTCATGGAACGGTAGGCTCTTATGTAAGGCGTCCCCATGCCGTCGCCTATCATCACAATGACATTTCTGATCTCAGCTTTGTCTTGTTTTTTGGCGCTGGCCTTTTCTGTTTGCTGCAGCTCAGCTCCGGCAAAGATTCCAGCTGTAAGGACAGAAACAGCGGCGATTGGCAGAAATTTTGATTTCATATTTTGAAACAAACTCATTTTTTTCATGCCTCCTTTAATGTATTCCGTTTATCATGTTAGGGAAATTTTGTTAAATGCGGCTGTTGATCATGTAAACAATAAGTAAAGTCTTGTAAGGAAATGAAAAAACGCTTTCCGTTATCTTGCCTTATTTGATGTAAAGCATTCATTTTTCAGAAAAATCTTTACCTCTCTGTCTTTGCATGATATGTTTGTTTAAATAAAAAAACTGCGGATAACCGCAGCTCTCCTCGAATATTCTTTATCACTCATTTTTCAGGTATGTGAGCCGACCCCGAAAGTTTTTCATTTATTTCCTTTATGTTGAAAAACATCCCATAAAACATGACAAAAGCACTCGTTTTTTGTCACCTTTGCAACGAAAATGAAATATTTAATACCCTTAAAAACTTTTTTTTAGAACGAATAATTAAGAAATTTGTCACATGAAGTCAAGACTATTTCTGATGGGAATCTATCCTTATAATAGAAATCAATAAGATTAATTAAAAAAAGAGATACATATATAGAGAGTTAACATTTGGGGAGGAAAATATGAAAAAGCAAATCATTACAGCTACGACAGCAGTTGTTTTAGGATCGACGTTATTTGCAGGAGCGGCATCTGCACAAAGCATTAAGGTGAAAAAAGGCGACACGTTATGGGATCTTTCAAGAAAATACGACACAACGATCAGTAAAATTAAATCAGAGAACCACCTTCGTTCAGACATTATTTATGTGGGACAAACTTTATCGATTAACGGCAAATCTACAAGTTCAAAAAGCAGCAGTTCTTCTTCCTCTTCTTCTACATACAAAGTAAAGAGCGGGGACAGCCTTTGGAAAATTTCAAAAAAATACGGCATGACAATCAATGAACTGAAGAAGCTGAATGGCTTAAAATCAGATTTGCTTCGTGTTGGACAAGTCCTGAAACTGAAAGGTTCAACTAGTTCAAGCAGCTCCAGCTCATCAAAAGTGTCATCGTCTTCAATTTCTACTTATAAAGTAAAGAGCGGAGACAGCCTTTCTAAAATTGCGAGCAAATACGGCACTACGGTTAGCAAATTAAAAAGCTTAAACGGATTAAAATCAGATGTAATCTATGTCAACCAAGTATTGAAGGTGAAAGGAACAAGCACAAGCAGCTCAAAACCTGCTTCATCTTCATCATCTTCAAGCAGCAAAACGTCATCTACATCACTTAATGTGAGCAAGCTGGTTTCTGATGCAAAAGCGTTAGTCGGAACGCCATATAAATGGGGCGGAACGACAACTTCCGGCTTTGACTGCAGCGGATTCATTTGGTACGTACTGAATAAACAAACAAGTGTGGGCAGAACAAGCACTGCAGGATACTGGAGTTCTATGAAGAGCATTGCCAGCCCGTCTGTTGGTGATTTCGTCTTCTTCACAACATATAAATCCGGCCCTTCTCACATGGGGATTTACATTGGAAACAACAGTTTCATTCATGCAGGATCTGACGGCGTACAAATCAGCAGCCTGAACAACAGCTACTGGAAGCCTCGTTACCTCGGTGCGAAAAGATTCTAATTTTTAGAGAAAACCCGTTCATTGGAACGGGTTTTTTTTATTAGACGGAGCATAGGCGTTTTGGTTGCTCCTAAAAATGAAAATGTGATAAAAAATCCAAGAATTTTTTTTCTTTCTTATTTTCATAAAGGGCAATCGCGTAAGCGCCGGCGTAGGGCAGCTGTACAGACTGATAAGGAATTCTGATCATCTGTTTCTCTGCTAACTCACGCTTTACTGTAGATAAAGGCAGAAATGAAACTCCGAGTCCTTCCTTGATAAACCGTTTCGTTATATGTGTTTGAGTGACCTTCATTGTTCTCACAAATGGAAATGTCATTCTGACTTGACGGAGCAAGTCGTCCCAGTAATCAGGATGATTGTGGGTCAAAAGCAGGTATTGTTCGAGCACCTCTTTGGCATCAATTTCGTTGTCTTCTATGAAACGCTTATCGGGCGGGGCAACAAGGACGACAGGGTCTTTGTATAAGCAGTGGCAGCTTAAAGAAGAAGACTGTACCTTTAAACAGCTTAGTCCGATATCTGCTTCCCCGGCTTTAATCAGTGACGCGATTTCCGCTGATTCGAAAATCGTAACCGCCATTTCTGTTTCCGTATTCATTGCTGTGTACCGTTTCATGACAGAAGGAAGCACAGTATCTGCAATAAGCGGAGAAACCGCGAGCTGTAAGGTTTGAGAGTAGCCTTGTCTCACTCTGTGAAGCTCTGCCATGCTGTTTTCATAATCATCAAGAAGCCTGAGCGCATACGGCAAATACGCCCTGCCTTCATCAGTCAGCTGGATTTGCCTGCCTTTACGTTCGAACAGCTTGCAGCTGATTTCTTTTTCTAATTGCTTGATATGTACGGTCACAGTGGGCTGAGATAAGAAAAGCGTTTCCGCCGTTTTTCGGAAGTTTTCATATTTTGCAGCGGTCACAAAGGTGTGAAGCCATTTGAAATCCATTTCTATTCTCCCTCTGATTAATATTTTTAATTAATTCCCTTTAAAATATTCATTATTTTTTAAATATTATATTTACTATAATAACAGAAAAGGATAGGGGGAATACAAATGGTACATTACGGATTAAAGGGAATTACATGTGTAGAAACATCCATCAGCCATATTGATGGTGAAAAAGGGCGTCTGATTTACAGAGGACATCATGCAAAAGACATCGCACTGAATCACAGCTTTGAAGAAGCAGCTTATTTGATTTTATTTGGGAAACTGCCTTCAACTGAAGAATTGCAGGTATTTAAAGGTAAGCTGGCTGCGGAACGGAATCTTCCGGAACACATTGAGCGCTTGATTCAATCACTGCCAAACAACATGGACGATATGTCGGTGCTGAGAACGGTTGTTTCAGCATTGGGGGAAAATACGTACATATTCCATCCGAAAACAGAAGAAGCAATCCGGCTGATTGCAATCACGCCTTCCATCATTGCATACAGAAAAAGATGGACGCGCGGTGAACAAGCAATTGCACCTTCTTCCCAGTACGGACATGTCGAAAACTACTATTATATGCTCACAGGTGAACAGCCTTCAGAGGCAAAAAAGAAAGCGCTTGAAACCTATATGATTCTGGCCATGGAGCACGGCATGAACGCATCCACTTTTTCGGCACGAGTCACGTTATCAACAGAGAGTGATTTAGTGTCAGCCGTCACGTCTGCTCTCGGCACGATGAAAGGTCCGCTGCACGGAGGCGCTCCTTCTGCGGTGACAAAAATGCTTGAAGACATTGGAGAAAAAGAACATGCTGAAGCATATCTGAAAGAAAAACTCGAAAAAGGAGAGCGCTTGATGGGATTCGGCCACAGGGTGTACAAAACAAAAGACCCGCGGGCAGAAGCTTTGAGACAGAAAGCAGAAGAGGTGGCCGGCAATGACCGTGATCTTGATCTTGCGCTGCATGTAGAAGCAGAAGCGATTCGTTTGCTTGAAATCTACAAACCGGGACGAAAGCTGTACACAAATGTTGAATTTTACGCGGCTGCAGTGATGAAGGCCATCGATTTTGACGATGAATTGTTTACTCCGACCTTTTCAGCAAGCCGAATGGTAGGGTGGTGCGCCCATGTACTGGAACAGGCAGAAAACAACATGATTTTCCGCCCGTCAGCGCAATATACCGGTGCCATTCCCGAGGAAGTTCTTTCATAACATATTTTGGCGTTTATTCATTTCTGTCGTGTGGTAACGTTCAGTATCAACCACATGTCTAGGAGTGATGAATGTGAACCCAATGGACAGACAAACAGAAGGACAAGAACCGCAGCATCAGGACAGACAGCCGGGCATTGAGTCAAAAATGAATCCGCTGCCGCTGTCAGAGGACGAGGATTATCGAGGAAGCGGAAAACTGAAAGGAAAAGTCGCGATCATTACTGGAGGCGACAGCGGAATAGGTAGAGCAGCAGCTATTGCCTTTGCTAAAGAGGGGGCTGATATCTCCATTCTATACTTAGACGAGCATTCGGACGCAGAGGAAACACGCAAACGGATCGAAAAGGAGAATGTCCGCTGCCTGCTTATCCCGGGAGATGTCGGGGACGAGAACCATTGTGAACAAGCTGTGCAGCAAACAGTGGACCATTTTGGTAAACTCGATATCTTAGTGAACAACGCCGCTGAACAGCATCCCCAGGACAGCATTCTCAATATTTCAACAGAACAGCTGGAAAAAACCTATCGCACAAATATTTTTTCCATGTTTCATATGACAAAGAAAGCTTTGCCTCACCTGCAAGAGGGGAGTGCCATTATTAATACGACATCGATTACCGCTTATGAAGGGGATACGGCGTTAATTGATTATTCCAGCACAAAGGGTGCGATTGTTTCCTTTACGCGTTCCATGGCGAAGTCGCTTGCAGATAAAGGCATCAGAGTGAATGCGGTGGCGCCCGGTCCGATTTGGACACCGCTTATTCCGGCGACATTCCCTGAGGAAAAAGTGAAACAGCACGGCTTGGATACCCCAATGGGAAGACCGGGACAGCCGGTTGAGCATGCAGGCGCCTATGTTCTGCTGGCGTCTGACGAATCTTCCTATATGACAGGGCAGACCATTCATGTGAATGGCGGCCGTTTTATTTCAACGTGATCAACGAAAAACCAGCTCTAGAGCTGGTTTTTTTGTGTGGTAAAAAATTTCAAAATAAAAAATTTGTCGATTTTTCTAACAATTTTGTTTTCATTTTTGCAATTTTATATATAATATTGAGTAGGAGAAAGGAATGATTCGCGACCAGGACAAATATAGTAGAAAAACAGAAAAATGACCATTGTTGCTCATGAATTCAGAAAATTCAAATAAAATATATAAAAATAGATGATCGGGAGTTGAAGGGGAATGAAAGGGAGCGTTTTTAGGAAGAAAAGCATTCAGGATTTAATCGCTGCGACGAGCGGGGAAAAATCTTTAAAAAGAGAATTAGGGGCATTTGATTTAACGTTGCTTGGAATCGGCGCCATTATTGGCACAGGGATTTTTGTTCTGACGGGAACAGGCGCAGTCACGGCAGGTCCCGGGCTGACGATTTCATTTGTTGTGGCGGCGTTGGCTTGTTTATTCGCCGCCCTGTCTTACGCGGAATTTGCGTCAAGTGTGCCTGTTTCAGGTTCGGTGTATACATTCACTTATGCGACATTGGGAGAGCTTATGGCCTTTATTATCGGGTGGGATTTAATTTTAGAATACATGCTGGCGGTAAGTGCAGTGTCGGTCGGCTGGTCTGGTTATTTCCAATCGTTTTTATCAGGGCTCGGCATTCATCTTCCGGTTGCTTTAACAGCGGCACCGGGCGCAGTGAAAGGCACCTTTACCCTGTTTAATCTTCCTGCATTCGTCATTGTAATGGCGATCACATATTTGCTTTATTTAGGCATCAAAGAATCAAAAAGAGTCAACAATATCATGGTTATCTTGAAGATACTGGTTGTTCTGCTGTTTATCGCGGTGGCAGCCGTTTACGTGAAGCCGCACAACTGGCAGCCGTTTATGCCAATGGGCTTTGGCGGCGTGTTCAGTGCAGCGGCGCTCGTATTCTTTGCTTTTATCGGATTTGACGCTGTATCCTCTGCTGCGGAAGAAACGAAAAATCCCGCGAAGGATCTGCCTAAAGGCATTATTTTCTCTTTACTGGTCTGCACGATTTTATATGTCACCGTATCAGCCATCATGACTGGGGTTATCCCGTTTGCTCAATTTGCGGGTGTGGATCATCCGGTTTCTCTTGTTCTTCAAAGCGCAGGGCAAAATTGGGTGGCAGGCATCATTGATATTGGCGCCGTGTTGGGAATGACAACAGTTATGCTCGTGATGCTTTACGGGCAGACCCGCGTCATGTTTGCCATGTCGCGTGACGGACTTGTGCCGGGTTCACTTTCTAAAGTGCATCCAAAGCACAAAACACCTTATGTGGCCACTTGGTTTTTCGGAACGATGTCGGCGCTTCTCGGCTCACTTGTTCCGCTGGATGAACTTGCAAAGCTGGTGAACATCGGGACGTTGTCGGCATTTGTCCTGATTTCTGTGGCAGTTATCGTTTTGAGAAAGAAACAGCCTGATCTTCCGAGAGCTTTTAAATGCCCGGGAGTTCCCGTGATCCCAGGCCTGGCGATTCTGTTCTGCCTGTTCTTGATTTTAAATCTGGGATGGGTGACGATTGTCCGCTTCCTAGTGTGGCTGTTAATCGGCTTGGTAATCTATTTCCTGTATTCAAGAAAGCATTCAAAATTAAATCAATAACCTTTTGATAAAGAGAGCGGCCATACAGGCCGCCTCTTTTCTGTTCTTGGCAAATGAATCTATAGAAATGAAGACAAAAATAAGAGATAATATAGGCTGGAAAGGAAGTGACGTTTATTGTCTGAGCAAAAACCAGTCCAATGGGCTTCGAAAATTGGTTTCGTCATGGCAGCGGCCGGCTCGGCTATCGGCTTGGGCGCGATTTGGAAATTCCCTTACGTAGCGGGGACCAATGGGGGTGGAGCCTTTTTTCTTATCTTCGTGTTATTTACCATCCTCTTAGGCTATCCGCTTTTGGTGGGGGAATTTATTTTTGGAAGACGGAACCAGACGAATGCCATTGATGCATATAAAAAAGAAGCGCCGCGATCAGCTTGGTTTCTTACGGGGTGGATCGGCGTAGCCGCGTGTTTCTTAGTGCTGTCGTTTTACAGTGTAATTGGGGGATGGATTTTGCTGTATATCGTAAAAACGGCGTCAGGCTCACTGTCCGGGCTTTCTCAAGCACAGTATGGCGCTCTTTTTGCTTCTATTATCCAAAATCCGGTGCAGACGCTCGCGGCTCAGCTTGTCTTTATGGTACTTACTGTCATCGTTGTCGCAAGAGGGGTTCAAAAAGGGATTGAACGGGTAAGCGCGGTGATGATGCCGATTTTGTTTTTATTGTTTATTCTGCTCGTTCTTCGGTCTCTTACGCTTAATGGTGCAATGGAAGGCGTAAAGTTTCTGCTTGTGCCTCATTTCGGCGATCTGACTCCGGAATCCATATTATTCGCGCTGGGACAGGCCTTCTTTACGTTAACACTGGGGGTTTCGGTGATGGTGACCTACAGCTCCTATTTGCCGAAAACACAAAATATCCCTCGTTCGGCAGCCTCCATTGTCTTGATGAATATCATTGTGACACTCTTGGCAGGTTTGGCTATTTTTCCGGCGGTTTTCTCATTCGGTTTTCAGCCAAATGAAGGACCGACATTGCTGTTTACAGTGCTTCCGGCCGTTTTTGAACAGCTTCCGTTCGGCACGTTGTTTTTTATCGGCTTTCTCGTTGCATTTTTATTTGCAGCCTTAACCTCAGCATTTTCGATGGTTGAAATTATCGTTGCCACAATCGGAAAAGGGGACGAAAAGAAGAGAAAAAAACTGTCATGGACGAGCGGGCTTTTGATCTTTTTGGTCGGAATCCCATGCTGCTTGTCTTATGGCGTTTTGAGTGATGTGCACCTATTTGGCAAAACGTTTTTTGATATTGCCGATTTTACCGTCAGCAATGTTTTGATGCCTTCAGGCGCTCTGTTAATTTCTCTATTTATCCCGCTGAAAATTTCGAAAAGCGAACTCTTGGCTGAAATGCGAAATGGATCAAATGCAGGTAAAGCATTCTTTTACACATGGTTTTATTTGCTTCGTTTTATCGTGCCGCTTGCCATTATTATCGTGTTCTTAAATTTAATCGGAATTTTATCATTTTAAAAAACAGGCTCCGTTTCCGGGGCCTGTTTTTATTCAATAAGTTGATATCAACGGTGCCCATGCCGTTTTCAGTTTTTGGATGCCAAGCCTGATGTCCTCTTCTGACAAACCTCCATAACCGATTAAGACAGAAACAAAAGGCGTTCGTTCTTTATATGAAGGGGAGACGGGATAGATGGTTACACCGTTGTTTGCGGCTGCTTTTATTGCTTCTTCCTCACTTGCTGGAAACAATAGTCGCAGCAGAATGTGAAGCCCCGAGTTTTTACCGAGAATCTCAACGGTGTTTCCCAGTTCAGAGCGGATGGTTTCTAACAGGATAGCGTGTTTTTTTCGGTATAAGCTTCTCATTCTATTTATGTGTTTTTGCCACTCTCCGGTTTCGATGAAGTCTGCCAGTGTCAATTGCGAGTGGACAGAGACGGTCTGCTTCATTAACTGAGCACTGTTTTTGATCGGTTCCATGGGTTCAGGGGGCACAATCATGAAGCTGAGCCGCAAGGAAGGTAGAAGTGACTTTGAAAAAGTGCCCAGATATATGACTCTGCCATTCGGATCAAGACCCTGTAAAGACGGAATGGGATGGCCGCTGTAGCGAAATTCTCCATCGTAATCATCTTCTATAATGAATGAATTTGTTTCTGCCGCCCATGCCAGCAGCTCCTGTCTGCGGGTAATCGTCATAATGGTCCCAATCGGAAACTGATGCGAAGGAGTCGTATACATGAGATAAGGATTCTGACGGTAGAGCTCATCCGGCAGGACGCCTTCTGCATCAGAACAAATCGGAGTGACATCCATGTGATTTGCTTCAAACATCCTTCTTGAACGGTGAAAGCCCGGTTCTTCAAAGCCGATTTTTGTACCTGGCTTTAGCGAAAGGCAAAGAATTTGCAGAAGCACGGTGGTTCCTGCGCCGATGATAATCTGGCCGGGCTCGCAATTTACTCCCCGAGACAGCCTGACGAACCGGGCAATCATGTGCCTGAGTTCGTATTCTCCTTGAGGGTCGCCAGAGGTGTGAAACGATCCGGAATAGCGATCAAGACTTTTTACTATGCTTTTTCTCCATGCGTTAAAGGGAAAGAGGGTCGGGTCAACGTTGCCTTGATGGAAGTCAATAGCAGGTGCGTTCTTTTCATGTAATCCCGGCTGTACAGACTGCTGAAAATGGTCAGGAGCTGTCGGGAAGCCTGGTTCTACTTCCGCCGCGAACCAGCCGATTTTTGGCTTGCTTTTGACATAGCCCTCAGCAGTTAATTGCTCGTAAGCTCGTTCTATAGTTGCCGTGCTGACATCGAGCAAGCTGGAGAGCCTGCGTTTTGACGGAAGTCTTGTTCCCTTTGTGATTCGCGCATGTGAAATTTCTTGTTTAAAAAAGGTATAAAGCTGCTCATACAGCGGTGTTTTGCTCTTTTTATCAAGAAACGGCGTAATATCCATCTCATGTCTCCTTTGTAGCTGGCATGGTCATTTTTTCTGATATTGGCTATTTGGCAAATGCCATTTATTAGCTATGATCATTGTAACGAAAGGAAAGGGGATTGAGAAGATGATCCATATGAAACAATTAACCTCGAAAGAAGAATGGGCTGAGTCGTATCCGATTATGAGTGAATTGAGAACAGAACTGGATATAGAGACGTATTTACAAAGGCTTGAAGCCTGTGTGCAGAAAGAATCGTATATGCTGTTTGCCTTATATGAAAATACAGCAATCAGAGCGCTGTGCGGGGCTCTGCCGAGAGTTTCCATTCATAAAGGAGAGCACTTGTGGATTGCGGATCTTGTTACAACGGCACCTTGCCGATCAAAGGGATACGGCAAAATGCTTTTGGATTATGCCTCAGACTGGGCGAGAAAAGCCGGACTTGGTTTTGTCAGTCTTTCATCTGGCCTTCAGCGTAAAGACGCACATCGATTTTATACAGATAAAATGGGTTTTACTATAGAAAGTTATTTGTTCCGAAAACCGGTATAACGAAAAAAGACGCCTGAAAAGGCGTCTTTTTTAAAAGCCAAACTGTAAATTCGTATCTACAGATACAATGGTATACACACAAATAATCACAAAGAGATTAAGGATGACGCCGAGCAGGCCGGGGCCTGTGCGCCCTCTCTTGATGAAGAGTTCAACAACGCCGAACGGAACGGCAGCCATGGCGAACGGAAGCATTTGATAGGAATAAAACGTGACGTTGCTGATAATGGCCAAATTCAGCAACAGCAGGGACAGAACCGCTGTCCCGACAGAGATCCAGCCGAATACATTGTGTTCTTTAAAAATTCTTACCAGTTCCATAATTCCACCTCGCCGACATTCGCTGATTTTACAGATTTATTTTTCAGCATGCGCTGGATTTCCTTGGTTGGCCCTGTAACGACCGAACCGTATACATTGACACCGTTTTTCTCTACATAATCTAATCGGTTATCTACATTCAGGTCTTTCCGTTTTGAAATGACCTGAGCCCATTTTTCGTGTTTGGACATGAATTTCAGGGCGTTGATAAACTGATCGCCATTCGACTTGCCTTTTGTATTAAGGGCGGCCAGGAACTTTGAATCCTTTCCAGGATAGCCAAGAGGTTCTGTGGAAGCTGTCTTATTTGTGTTTTTCTCTGTTTCGATTGCGTTCCATAAAAAGCTCACATCATAGCCTTTGAATTTGTTATACACGTCTTTTGTCGGATATGCACGGTCATATGAAAGGTAGACCTCTGATACCGTTCCTTCAGGCAATGTGCTTAACGTTTTTTCTGCTTTTGCGGTCGTTTGTTCAGACTTGTTTGAAGGATGTGTAAAGTAATGGCCGGTTTTATTCACTTCTAAGTCATAGTAGTTTACTGCCGGCGCTTTTACTTTGTTATAAAACATTTCAACCCGTTCATTCCCTACGGCAGCCGTCTTCGTGCCAATCTGCTTTTGCAGCGGGAATTCCGTATTCATTCCAAATAGCTTCACTTGGCTTTTCAGTCCGGAAGTATCAACAAGAACATTCGGCATGGTCAGGGCTACAGTGACTGCGGCAGTTTCCATAAACTCATTGCCGGTGCTGTGTTTTCCACCCATTCCGTAATAGAGGTAGCTTCCCAGCGTACAAAGCGGCAAAATCATCAATGTCGAAATGACGGCAAGCACAGAAATTCGCAAATAAGACTTGCGTTTGCCGTAGGCTAAAATCGCTTTTTGTTTTTCAGGACTGATGCTGAGATCCCAATCGTTATCGTCCTCTAGTTCGCTGTCAATCAGTTCCTGATATACTTCGAGCTTCTCGAGTTCTTCCTCAAATGCAGTCATTTCCTGGTCGCTCATTTCCCCATTTTTATATTGATCAAAACGCTTTTTAAATTCTTCATTCATCATTAACACCTCTATTATAAAGTGCTTTCAGCCGCTGTCTGGCACGAAATAAAACACTTTTAAAATTCGCCTCTGAAATATTCATAATATGGGATGCTTCTTTGTAGTTTAACTCTTTTAAATAATATAGCGTTAAGGCCTCCCGATAATTATCGGGGAGCTCGGACATATAACCAGTCAGCACTTCCTTTATCTCTACCTGATGGGCAGGACTTTGAACAGCATTTTGAAAGAGGCTTCCGATTAAGTCATCAGAAATGGTTACTTCTTTCTTATGCTTTCTGACGTAATCAATGAAGGCGTTTCGCGCCACTTGAAAAAGCCAGGGCTTTACTTTGCTGTGATCATAGGAGTGAATGTGTATGTATGCCCGCATAAAGGTTTCCTGCAGCAAGTCTTCAGCAAGATGCTTGTCTTTTGTCATGGAGAGCAGGAACCTGTAAACATCATTCATGTACATTTGGTAAATTTCATCGATCGTCACTGCCTTTTCTCCCCTCTATGTTATACACGCATAAGAAAGGTTTAAAGTTGCACATTACATGCAAACGGCTTTTTTATACCTAATCAAACACCATTCCTATATAGTACCCAAAAATGGCCCCAAAAGATAGTGCGGAGAAATGTTTAACATTTTTTCCAGAGGGGAAAAGATAGTGAAAAAGTGAAGGAGTGGCACAATGGAATATACCAGTATAGCAGATACAGGAATAGAAGCCTCCAGAATCGGCCTCGGCACATGGGCCATTGGCGGAACGATGTGGGGAGGCACTGACGAAAAAACATCGATTGAAACAATCCGAGCCGCTCTTGATCAGGGGATTACAATGATTGACACCGCGCCGGCTTACGGCTTCGGGCAGTCCGAGGAAATCGTCGGAAAGGCAATCAAAGAGTACGGCAAAAGAGACCAGGTGATTCTCGCAACGAAAACGGCTCTGGACTGGAAGAACAACCAGCTGTTCCGCCATGCGAACAGAGCGAGAATTGTAGAGGAAGTTGAGAATTCTTTGAAGCGGCTTCAAACAGACTATATTGATCTTTATCAGGTGCATTGGCCCGATCCGCTTGTGCCAATTGAAGAAACGGCTGAAGTCATGAAGGAATTATATGATGCGGGAAAAATCCGGGCGATTGGCGTCAGCAATTTTTCAATTGAGCAAATGGATACATTTCGCGCCGTCGCACCTCTCCATACGATTCAGCCTCCATATAATCTGTTTGAAAGAGAGATGGAAGAGAGTGTTCTTCCTTATGCGAAAGATAACAAGATAACAACATTATTATACGGCAGTATATGCAGAGGGCTGTTAACAGGCAAAATGACCGAAGAGTATACATTTGAGGGCGATGATCTGCGTAATCACGATCCAAAATTCCAGAAGCCCCGCTTTAAAGAGTATCTTTCTGCTGTCAATCAATTGGATAAGCTGGCGAAGACACGTTATGGAAAATCAGTGATTCACTTGGCTGTCAGATGGATCTTAGATCAGCCGGGAGCGGATATCGCTCTTTGGGGGGCAAGAAAGCCTGGGCAGCTTGAGGCCCTATCTGAGATTACAGGCTGGACGCTGAACAGTGAAGATCAGAAAGATATCAATACTATATTGGAAAATACGATATCAGACCCTGTCGGACCGGAGTTTATGGCCCCGCCGACCAGAGAGGAAATATAACAAAAGCTGAGGGCGAATCCTCAGCTTTTTGGCGTTTTAACGGGAGAAATCTTAAAAATTAGTACCAGGTAATAAAAAATGTTGTTATAATAGATGACAGAAAGAATCATTGATTACGACAAAGGAAGTGCGATATGTATAAGTTTTGTGCAAATGCTTTAAAAGTTATTCTTTCTCTTCGCGGAGGAGTGAAGGTGTATAACAAAGAAAACCTTCCGGCCGATTCAGGTTTTGTCATCGCGTGTACACATTCCGGCTGGGTTGATGTGATTACACTCGGAGTCGGGATTCTTCCTTATCAAATACACTACATGGCGAAAAAAGAGCTTTTTCAAAATAAATGGATCGGTTCGTTTCTGAAGAAAATTCATGCCTTTCCGGTAGATCGGGAAAATCCCGGGCCAAGCAGTATTAAAACGCCGATTAAGCTGCTGAAAGAAGGAGAGATCGTCGGTATCTTCCCAAGCGGAACAAGAACCTCTGAGGATGTGCCTTTGAAAAGAGGTGCGGTGACGATTGCGCAAATGGGGAAAGCGCCGCTTGTCCCCGCTGCATATCAGGGCCCTTCAAGCGGAAAAGAATTATTCAAAAAAGGAAAAATGAAGCTGATTATCGGTGAGCCTCTTCACCAGGCTGATTTTGCCCACCTGCCTTCAAAGGAAAGACTTGCAGCAATGACAGAGGCTTTGAATCAGCGGATTAAAGAACTAGAGAATAAACTTGATCAGCTATAAGGCGTTCTGAGAGATTGCCCTGAAACTGTGAAAATAAGAAAAGCACCTTATACAAGGTGCTTTTTTTATTATGCCTCCTGCTGGTTAGCTGTCTCCAGAAGTTCTTCTTCTTGAAGCTTTTTCACTTCAATATATGCGACGTGGTGGCCGTCAATTTCATTAATGATGAATTCGCAGCCCTCTTCGATGATGGAATCATCTTTTTCAACATCGTATTTTTGAGTAAGGAACCAGCCGCCGATTGTATCGACTTCTTCGTTCTCTAAATGGATGCCTAGCAGGTCGTTTACTTGGTCAATTAACACTTTTCCGTCAAGAATATAATGGCCTTCGCCGATTTTGCGGATTTCGCTAATTTCATCAATATCAAATTCGTCGCGGATTTCACCGACAATTTCCTCAATGATGTCCTCAACCGTCACAAGCCCGGCAGTACCGCCGTACTCATCAGACAAAATAGCCATATGGACCCTCTCTTTTTGCATTTTGACAAGCAGGTCTTGGATCGGCGCAGATTCAATGACATGAATGATCGGGTTGACGAATTGAGAAATGGTTGAATCAACAGATACCTCACCGCTGATGCAGGCGGTCAGCACTTCTTTAATGTTAATAACCCCGATAATGTTATCTTTATCGCCCTCTTCCACAGGGTAGCGGGTATATTTTTCAATCTGAATGATGTCCATCATTTCAGAAATCTTGATATCATGCGGAAGGCTGACAATTTCGGTCCGCGGAATCATAATTTCTTTCGCGAGCCTGTCGTCAAATTCAAAGATTTTATTCACATATTTAAACTCTGATTGGTTGATTTCACCGCTTTTATAGCTTTCAGACAAAATGATTCGCAGCTCTTCTTCTGAGTGTGCCAGTTCGTTTTCTGAAACGGTCTCCAGGCCAAATGCTTTGGTCAATAACCGTGCGGAATTGTTCAAAAGCCAAATGAATGGGAACGCGATGCGGTAAAACCAAATCAGCGGTTTCGCAAACAGCATAGACACTGCTTCCGCCTTTTGGATAGCGACTGTTTTAGGTGCAAGTTCTCCGACAACAACGTGTAAGAACGTGATAATGGCATACGCAAAAATAAACGATATGACATGTGAAAGGGAACCTGGAACGTTCATTTGGACGAAAAGCGGGTGAAGCAGCCTTTCAATCGTTGATTCACCTAAAACCCCTAATCCGATGGAAGTCAATGTAATTCCGAGCTGACACGCAGATAAATATTCATCAAGATGCGTGGTCACTTTTTTTACGGCTATTGCTGCTTTATTTCCTTCCGCGATCAGCTGATCGATCCGTGAGCCTCTGATTCTGATAATGGCAAACTCAGATGCCACGAAAAATGCCGTCAGGGCGATTAAAACAGCAACTAAAATCAAATTCACTATGTCCAATTAGAACCTTCACTCTAGCAATGAGAATGAAGGTAACACCTCCTGTTAGATAAAATGGTTTTAACTTAACAGCAGCATAAATGATTGGAACACGGCGAGCTTTTCAGGCGGGAGTTTGCTTTTCAGCTTGTCACGATCCTCGGGCTTCAGCCGTTCAAACCGATGCAAGATTCCGGAGATGTTTTGATTCATATGATCAATTTCTAATGCCAGATTTCCAATTTCATCGTCAAGTTTAGCTGAAGAGGGAAACTGGTTCTCCAGTCGATCTTTAATATCGGACAGGGCCAATCGCTGCTTCTTGCAATCTACAATAAATATAAGTCGTTTGAGTGCATTTTCGTCGTAGTAACGGTAATTTGAACAGGATCTGGCCGGCGTAAGCAGACCGAGATTCGTATAATAATCAACTGTCCGTTTCGTTACTCCGGCGAGTGCCGCTAGTTCACTGATGCGATAAGTCTCAGCCCCATCTATATCCCTCCCAACCATCACGTTATAGTTATGAGAATAGTTTAATATATGAACGGTGTCTTGCACAAGTTTATTGTTTTTTTCAGACCGGAATTGGAAGTTGTGGAATTCATCATCTGATTGAAGTAACATAGGAAGATAGAATTTTCAAATTTTTATATGCGGAAGGGACAGATGAAATTGGCTGGGTTATCCCGGGAAGTTGAAGAAAATTTAAATAAAGGATCATGGATTCGCAAGCTGTTTGATGAAGGTGCAAGGCTGAAGAAGGAGTTCGGGGAAGACCAGGTATTTGATTTTTCACTCGGCAACCCGATTGTTGAACAGCCTGAAGCTTTTAAGAGAGCGTTAATAGAGGAAGCTGAAAAAGGCAGCCACGGATACATACAAAATCAAGGGCTTCCTGCAGCGAGAGAAAAAGTCGGGCAATTTTTGGGGTCGCGTTTTGAAGCTGATTTCTCAGCGGAGCGTATCGTCATGACGGTGGGCGCGGGAGGCGCTTTGAATGTTGCGTTAAAAAGCATCGTAAACCCTGGGGAAGAGGTCATTATTCTTGCACCTTATTTTGCCGAATATAAGTTGTATATTGAGAACTACGGGGGAAAAGCCGTCAGCTGCCCGTTGACAGGCCGGTTTGAGATCGACATTGAAGCGGTAAGGCAATCGATCACTCCACAGACGAAAGGGCTGATCCTCAATACACCGCATAACCCCACAGGCACGGTTCTCAGCCAGAAAAATATAGACGATTTAGGCGCTTTATTAAAAGAAATAGAAGAGAAGAGCGGCCAGACGATTTATGTGCTGTTTGATGAACCGTACAGTCAATTAATCTATGATGAAGAGCTGGCAAATCCGTTTCAATCGTACCATCGTGTGATATTGGCCAGCTCATTCAGTAAAGATCTCGGCATAGCCGGGGAGCGGCTCGGGTATATCGGATTGGACAGCCGAATGCCGGATGCGGACCTTTTGATCAACGCTTTTGTGTATTGTAATCGAACGCTTGGATTTGTGAATGCCCCTGTCATGATGCAGCGGGCTGTGGCACGAATGGATGATTTAAGAGTAGACGCGAGTGCTTATAAAGAGCGCCGGGATTTAATGGTAGACATTTTAAAAGAAGCCGGTTTTGAATTTGAAATGCCAAAGGGAGGTTTCTTTGTTTTTCCAAAATCGCCGATTGAAGATGAAGTTGCATTTTGCGTGCATGCCGCCCAAAAATACAAATTATTAATTGTGCCGAGCAGCGGTTTTGGAATGAGCGGGCATTTCCGATTATCCTTCAGTGTGCCGATCGAGCAGATTAAAAACTCACGGGACATTTTCATTTCTTTATATAAAGATTTTGCTTAAGAAGGCAAAGAAAAGAAAACAGTTTTCAAGGCTGTTTTCTTTTTATATCCACAAAATCCTTCCTCTTCCAATCCAGACAGGCGAAGAATTGACAAGCAGGCATGCAGTTAAGTCTTTCTTCATGATAAAAGTCTAAAAATTAAAAATCATTTTTGGAATGAGTTGTGTTACAATAAAATATACAATTTATAATCAAACTTTGACTTTTGGAGGTGGTATGATGGGGCCCTCTGCTTAGGCAACAATACACCGCGTACCTCAATGTTAAGGAAAAATGATTATATCAGGAGGTGACTCCTTATCCTTTGTTGAGAGGATAGGGTTAAATGGACGATATTGACAGTCTGATTTTAATTGGCGTGCTCATTGCTTTAACCGCGTTTTTCGTTGCAAGCGAGTTTGCGATTGTTAGAGTAAGGAGATCCAGAATAGATCAGCTTATCACAGAAGGAAACAAACGGGCGATACTCGCAAGGCGTGTCATTACAGATTTGGATGAATATTTATCCGCATCCCAGCTAGGCATTACATTGACATCAATCGGGCTTGGCGTACTGGGTGAGCCGGCCTTTGAACGGCTGCTGCATCCACTGTTTGAACCGCTCGGCTTGCCGGACTCGGTTTCACATGCAGTCTCTTTTGCAGTCGCGTACGGCTTGATCACGTTCCTGCACGTTGTTGTAGGTGAACTGGCCCCGAAAACGGTCGCGATTCAAAAGGCAGAACAGCTGACTTTACTGATAGCGGGCCCTTTGCGTTTATTCTATTTGCTCCTGTTTCCGTTTATTTGGATCCTCAATGGATCGGCGCGGCTTTTATGCGGGATGTTCGGTTTGAAGCCTGCGTCAGAACATGATGGTTCC
Source organism: Bacillus sp. FJAT-14266 (assembly GCF_001719225.1). Taxonomy (NCBI): domain Bacteria; kingdom Bacillati; phylum Bacillota; class Bacilli; order Caryophanales; family Bacillaceae; genus Bacillus; species Bacillus sp. FJAT-14266. The sequence goes on along the minus strand of NZ_CP017072.1, from coordinate 3,255,831 downwards.
CATTCTGAGGAAGAACTCAGGATGCTGTTATCTGAGAGTTTAAAAAACGGAGAGATTAATCCGTCTGAATATAAATATGTGAATAAGATTTTTGAATTTGATAATCGGATCGCCAAAGAGATTATGATACCGCGGAAGGAAATGGCTGCTGTGTCAACTGAGATGACGATGGCCGAGATGCTCGAAGTCATGCTGAAGGAAAAATACACGCGCTGGCCAGTCACAGATGGAGACAAAGACAGTGTGATCGGTTTGGTCAATACGAAGCATTTGTTTTCTGATTTGCTGTTTATGACAGAAGAAGAACGAATGAAGATGACGATCCATCCGTATGTGAGGCCGGTCATCGAAGTGATTGAAACGATCCCGGTTCATGATTTGCTGATTAAAATGCAGCGCGAGCGCATTCATATGGCTATATTGTCGGATGAATACGGGGGAACCTCGGGACTTGTGACGACAGAGGATATTCTTGAGGAAATTGTCGGAGAGATCCGAGATGAATTTGATGAAGATGAACAGCCGCTGATCCAAAAGCTTGGCGACGGCCATTATGTGATGGATGGAAAGGTTCGGATCGATCAGGTGAACAGCCTTCTTGGCGCATCGATTCAAGAAGACGTCGATACGATCGGCGGGCTGATATTAAAAGAAAACATCGATATTGAGGCTGGTGAATCCATTCGCATCGGTTCATATACGATAAAGGTGCTGAAGATGGACGGCCGATTAATCAAGCAAATCGATATAAAAGAAGAAGCCGGCAACACAACCGGGATTACGGCGCACCACAAGCTGCCGCTGCCTGAGCCTGTGATGCTGAACAGTGCAACCTTGAGCGAGAAATAAGCTCAAGGTTTTTTTACATTGTGATTGTCCAGCCGCACCAAAATGCAAAAAGCGACCCGCAAAGTGTCAGGACGATGTACAAGATGCTTTCTTTTACACGTTTGGCCATAAGGAGTTGAATAGTTTCAACGCTGAATGTGGAAAAGGTCGTAAAGGCGCCAAAAAACCCCGTGCCAATGATAAGCGAGACCGAAGCATTTGCAACGTGAAGTCCTGTAAATATTCCGAGCCCGAGAGCTCCGAGAATATTGACTGTCAGTATGCCAATGGGCAGGCTGAGACCTTTGGTTTTGGCGGTTATGACATTGCCAAGCCAGAAGCGAAGCATTGCGCCAAGTCCGCCCCCTATGAAAATACCCGCTAGTGTCATCTTTCCTGCAGCCCCTTTCTTTGCTGAATGCCTGCTATGCGCCGTCCCGCAAAAACACCAATCAGTGCAAATATGATCCCTGATAACAATGAGGCTGCCACATATAAAAGAGCCAATGAGGGTTGTCCTTGCAAAAGCATCACTGTTTCCTTAGAAAACGTGGACATTGTTGTGAAGCCTCCGCAAAAGCCGGTGCCTAAAAAAGCCGACAGCAGAGGCCGTTTTGCCCCGATCATAAAAAATCCGGTCAAAATGCCTAATAGAAGGCTGCCTGTCGCATTTTCCAGCCAGGTTGCCGCCGGGAACTGACCGGTGTGTATCCATAAGTTTAATCCGTATCGGAGGCAGGCGCCAAGCGCGCCTCCGATAAAAACCGCGCTATATATTTTCATGTTTGCCATCCTTTATGATGAAATCCGGGTAATCTGTAACGATGCCGTCCACGCCCATGGCTTGTAATTTTGCCGCTGTCTTTTGATTGTTGACAGTCCATGCAAATATGTTTAAGCCATTTTTATGGACGGAGCCGATCATCAGACGGTTGAGCCGTGTGTATTTTATATTGACATAGTTTGCAAAAGAGCGGAAGGCCTTCATCTGATTTCTGGACAGCATGCCAAAGTTGGGCCTTGTAATGACCGCTGTCGGAATCGAAGGATAAAGCTCGCGGAACCTTTGGACGGAGCGGAACTGAAAGGATTGAACAATATTATTGATAGAAAAAGAAAATTGCCCTAATAGCTGTCCCACCTCTTTTTCAATTCCGACTTGAGACGGATGGCCTTTTAGTTCAATTAAAAGGCCGATTTTTTTGTGGTAGCGCTTGAGCACCGCTTCCAGGGTCGGAATACGCTCTCCTTGAAAAGCGGGGCCGTACCAGCTTCCTGCATCGAGTTTTTGCAATTCCTCCAAGGTAAAATCCTTAACAAAGCCCGATCCGTTTGTTGTTCGGTCAACCCTGTCATCGTGTATCACAACAATCTGCCTGTCTTTTGTAAGCTGGACATCCAGTTCGATCATATCTGCATTCATTTTCACCGCAAGGTCAAATGCGGCAATCGTATTTTCCGGAGCGTAGCCGGATGCTCCGCGATGGGCAATGATGTACAAGCTAAGTCAGCTCCTCGTATGGGCATTTCTGTTATTGTATCAAAACCATATATGCACCGCGATACAAACTGGTGAATTTTTTCTGCCATATCGGAATGGTCCGGGCTGAGGAATGCGTATAACTAAAAAAAGACACTCAGCGTATCAGAACACATTTCGTCAGAAAATTAGGTCTTTCGACATGTTCACAACAAAATATGATCCTTTATAATAGCAAAAAAGGAGGCGAGATCATGGGAAAAGGGAGAATCAGAGTGGAGGAAAGAATTAAAGCCGAAACGGATGCTGAAATGCAAAAAGCAACTCTCCTTGATCAGACACAAACGAAAAAAGGTAAGTGACTGTCCCTATTGAATCTGGCTGATAGATGAATTGAGAAATGACCCCGGCGTTTCGCCGGGGTTTTGTGCTGCAAAAGACATTTAAATGAACATCCTTACGAATATTTTAGTATAATAACAATTGATTGGGATAGAGGGGAGACAGTCATGCCGGATTATCTGCAGCAGTATTTTACGCTTGATATCATCATTCAAATCGGCATCAGCTTGGCGATTTTGCTGGTGTTTCTTATACTTAGAAAATTATTCACAAGATATTTCTTTAACCTGCTTTTTAATTTGACAAACCGGCCGAAAACAGAAATTTTTAAACAGGTGGTTCTGGCGTTTGATAAGCCGGCCAGATGGTTTTTTGTTGCCCTTGGGCTGTTTTTAGCGATCCGGTATTCACCGTTTTTAGATGAGCAAATGCCGGTCATCAGCAAAATATACCGCTCACTGATTGTGGCGCTCTTGTGTTGGGGTCTTTGTAATTTGACCGCAACATCGTCGTTTATCTTCCATAAGGTGAACCAGCGCTTCGAGCTTGACATGGATGACATTCTGGCCCCGTTTTTATCCAAATTGCTCCGTTTTGTGATCATTGCGCTCAGTGTCAGTGTGATCGCTCAGGAATTCAATTATGATGTAAACGGATTTGTAGCGGGCCTTGGTCTTGGCGGACTGGCTTTTGCGCTTGCCGCGAAGGATACCATCAGCAACTTCTTCGGCGGTATTATCATTATTACTGAAAAGCCGTTTACAATTGGTGACTGGGTGGAGACGTCGACAGTAACAGGATCAGTCGAGGATATTACCTTTAGGAGCACGAGATTCAGAACAGCACAGGGGGCGCTTGTAACGGTGCCGAACTCTACGCTGTCGATGGAAGCGATCACGAACTGGACAAGAATGACCAAACGCCAGATTACGTTTTCCATCCATGTGTCCTACGCTACGCCGATTGAGAACCTTGAACGCTCCATTCATTCTCTCAGAACAATGCTCTTAGAGCATGAGGGCGTTGATAATGAAACAATCATGGTCAACTTTGATACGTTTGCCGACAGCTACTACAATTTATTTTTTAACTTCTATACAAAAACGACGGTTTGGGCTGAAAACCTTAATATTAGAGAGGATATCAACTATAAAATTATTGAGATTTTAGGTGCAGAAGGCGTTCAGTTTGCATATCCCGGCCAAATGGTTGTTGTCAAGCAAAAGCACGAAAGCGACCCATTCCAGGTGAATCTAAATAAAGAGGAAAAGGAACGGGCTTAAAAGAGAGACTTCGTCTGACAGAGGCGGAGTCTTTTTCATGGTAAAATAAGAGAAAAAGGCGGTGTTGAGTTGGAAACATTCAAAAGTATTCTACATGAAGCACAGAGAATTGTTGTGCTGACCGGAGCGGGAATGAGCACAGAATCAGGGATCCCCGACTTTCGTTCAGCAGGGGGCATTTGGACGGAGGATGCCTCAAGAATGGAAGCGATGAGCCTTGATTATTTTTTAAGTTATCCGCGTCTGTTTTGGCCCAAATTCAAAGAATTGTTCCAGATGAAAATGAGCGGCAGCTTTGAACCGAATGAAGGCCATTTGCTTTTAGCTGAGCTGGAGAAGCAAGGGAAGCAGGTCGATATTTTCACGCAAAACATTGACGGTCTTCATAAAAAAGCGGGGAGCAGGCATGTGTACGAACTGCATGGTTCTATCCAGACAGCAGCTTGTCCGGCATGCGGCGCCCGATATGATCTTCCCCATTTGCTGGAGCGGGAGGTGCCGGAGTGCACGGCGGCCGGAAACAATGGGGACATTTGCGGAACGGTATTAAAAACCGATGTTGTTCTCTTTGGCGATGCCGTCATGCACTTTGACACCCTTTATGAAAAGCTGGATCAAGCAGATCTTTTATTGGTTATCGGCACGTCTCTCGAAGTGGCTCCGGCTAGATTTGTGCCTGAGGATGCAAGCCTGATTCCCGGCATGAAGAAAGTCATCATAAACCTTGAACCAACGTATTGTGACAGCTTGTTTGACATGGTCATCCATCAAAAAATCGGCGAGTTTGCCCGAAGTTTGGGCATAAAAAAGTGAGCCGCCTTATGCGCCTCACTTTTTTATTCATGAACAGGAACCATTGTGTCCTCTAACACTCCGAAGGAATAGCCTTTTTCTTTTAATTTATTGATTAGTACCGGCAGCGCATTTACAGTAGCAGGAAGATCATGCATGAGAATTACATTTGGGCGGCTTGAAGAGCTGTGTTCCATATTCTCAAGCTGCTGTAATACGGCGGTCACATACTGTGAATTCCGGTATTTCCAGTCCATGCTGTCGATCGTCCAATCCCAGTACACAAACCCATCTTTCTCCAGATTGCGAATTTGTGAGGCGGTTAGTGACGGCTTGCTTCCGTATGGCGTTCTGACAAGATCGGTTTTATATCCTGTAATGTCCTGCAGCGTGTCACGTGCCTCCTGCATTTCTTTTAGCGGAGATGTCGGTGTTTGATAGAACAATCTGTTATTGTGGGTAACGCCATGTAAACCGAGTGCGTGGCCTTCCTTTTCTGCTCTTTTCACAGCCTGCTTGAATTCGTTCATCCGCGGTGACAGCATAAAAAACGTCGCTTTTACATCAGCGCTTTTCAGTACATCGAGCAAGCGGGTTGTAACGGCTGAAGGGCCGTCGTCGAAGGTTAAGTAAACTGTTTTATCTCCCATGTTCTGCTTTGTCTGCAGATGTTTTATCAGCATATCGGGGGAGTCGTTTTTCAGCTTAAGGCTTTCTTTCTCATCTCGAAGCTGGCCGTTTGTTGTGACAGTGACTTCCTTTGCTTTCGTTGAACTGTTGGAATAACCCAAAATCACCATAAGCAAAAGCAGCACACATAAAACTGCTAAACTTGCAAATTTAAAAGCAAGCGAAACTGCAGAAGGAGAAGCCTCTCCTCTCGTTTGTCGCATAACAATCTCTCCATTGGCATAAAATCTCTACATAATGCTGTACAGCAGGCAGCTTATGAAGGTGCCTTATGTTTACAACCTATGTATTACCAGTCAAGTATACAGGAATAAAACTGGAAAGCACATAGAAAAGTTGTCGAAATGTCAGATTTTAAGGAAAAAATAAACTCCTTTCCGCTATAGATCTCTTGATCTTTCTGTTTTTCAGCATGTCCAATATGATAGAATTAGTGACAATGACAGCTTGAATGACATCAGGGACATCTCGAAAAGGGAGGGCTTTTATGAAGGTATTAGTCAATGGCCAGCTGATTGGGCGCAGTGAAGCATCAATCGATTTGGAAGATCGCGGTTATCAGTTTGGTGACGGCATCTATGAAGTGATCAGGGTGTACAAAGGAGTATTGTTCGGCTTACGTGAGCATGCAGAGCGTTTTTTCAGAAGTGCTGCTGAAATCGGAATTTCACTGCCATTCAGTATAGAAGATCTCGAGTGGGACCTGCAAAAGCTTGTACAGGAAAATGCGGTCAGTGAGGGAGCGGTATACATTCAGACAACAAGAGGTGTGGCCCCGCGAAAACACCAGTATGAAGCCGGCCTCGAGCCGCAGACTACTGCCTATACGTTTACGGTGAAAAAACCGGAGCAAGAGCAGGCATACGGAGTGGCGGCCATTACAGATGAGGATCTTCGCTGGTTAAGATGTGATATCAAAAGTCTGAATTTACTGTATAATGTCATGACGAAGCAAAAGGCCTATGAAGCGGGAGCATTTGAAACCATTTTACTTAGGGACGGCGTTGTTACGGAGGGTACATCCTCTAACGTTTATGCCGTTATCAACGGCACAGTGCGAACACATCCGGCTAACCGGCTCATTCTCAATGGAATTACACGGATGAATATTTTAGGACTGATTGAGAAGAATGGGATTAAACTGGATGAGACTCCTGTCAGTGAAGAAGAGTTGAAACAGGCGGAAGAGATCTTTATTTCGTCAACGACGGCAGAAATTATTCCGGTTGTGACGCTCGATGGACAATCGGTCGGAAGCGGGAAACCCGGACCGGTGACCAAACAGCTTCAGGCTGCTTTTCAAGAAAGCATTCAACAGGCTGCTAGCATTTCATAAATGAACGAAGAAAAGAGCCCGCTTTTTACAGCGGGGCTCTTTTTATTTTTTAACAAATCCAATCAAAATGGAGATCATTGGCGATATATAGAGGAAGAACGTAAACGGGATGTAGTCTATGACTGGAACACCAAGTGCGCTCGCCATAAATGCGCCGCTGACGCCCCAAGGAATCAATGGGTTAATTAATGTTCCGCCGTCCTCTAATGACCTTGTCAGAAATTTTCGCTGGATGTTTTGTTTGTCATATAAAGATTTAAATGATTGTCCCGGTATTAATATCGATAAATACTGTTCGCCGGTTGCCAAGTTGACGCCGATGCTTGAGCAGACAGTTGCTGCAACTAGACGGCCTTTTGAGCGGATACCTTTCATGACGCCTTCCAATAGTGCAGAAATCAATCCGATTTTCTCCATCAATCCGCCGAGTGCAAAAGCAATCATAATGAGAGAGACAGAGCCCATCATGGATTGCAGTCCGCCTCTGTTAATAATTTTAGCGGCTGCCTCATTGTCAGTTTCGAAAGTTGTGCCATTTTGCAAAGCTGTCATAAACGCCTGCAGGCTGCTGTCGGGTACAAAAATAGCAGTCAAAATTCCCGAGGAAATAATTCCGGCAGTCAGAACGGGGATTACTGATACCCGTTTCATTGCCAGCAAAACGACTAAGAGCGGAGAAAGAAGGGCCCACGGTGTCACGTTTGCAGCATCTTTTATTCCGGTTATGACCTGCTGAATATTATCGGTTGAAGCAGCGTCCGCTGACACTGATGAACCGAGAAAGTAAAACAGAACGACAGTGATGAGCAAAGCTGGAATGGTTGTGCCCATCATATGGCGAATGTGTTCAAAGATTGGTATTTCGCCTATTCCGGCTGCAAAGTTGGTTGTGTCCGACATCGGCGACATTTTATCCCCAAAACAAGCGCCGCATATGACTGCGCCTGCTGTCCATTCAAGCGGAACGCCAGCCGCGCTCGCTACGCCGATCAGCGCTACCCCGATTGTGCTTACAGTTGTCAGGCTTGAGCCAACAAGTGTGCTGATGATCATACATGAAAACAAAGCAGTCAACAGAAGGTGGCTTGGTTCAATAAAGGATAGGGCATAAACTGTCACAGTCGGTATGGCGCCACTGTACATCCAGGCGCCGATTAAGATGCCGATCAGCGCTAGAACGATAATCGGCTGTACGCCGTTTTTGATCCCGTCTACAATCCCTTTTTCAATGCTCTTCCAGGGAAATCCAAACCATAAAGCTGCTGCTGAAAGCATGACAACACTTAAAAACAGCGGGATATGAGGTTCTACATGAAGCAAGAATAAGCAAGAAATAATAATGCATAACATCAATATAAATAAACCGACGGCTAACGGAAACGTCAGCTTTTTTTGAGAATCCAAAATAACACCCCATATTTATCTTTAATGCTTTTGTGCTTTTGGGCACGAAAGCATTATAACAGAAAAAAACGAAAATCTATGTTTTTTCACAATTATGAATATAAAAGAAGTGAGCACAGGGCGTGCTCACTTTACAATCAGGACGGGTATATCCGATTTCGCTGAAAGCTTTTCACTTACACTTCCGAATATTAGCTTTTTCAGCCTGTTTTGGTCTCTGCTTCCGGTTACGATCATATCGGCAGAAATGCGGTTTGCATGCTCGATAATTGATTCAGCCGGATCGCCTTCTAATATATCGATATCTCCATCTGCCTGCTGTTCATTCAGCATCATTCTGGCTTCGGCGATGACTTCTTCCGTACGGTCTTCATAGATCATTGGCTCAGGTGATGTTACATCCGATATCAGCGGATCAGGAACACTTGTCATGCCTCCGCTGATATAGCTTGCCTCAGCTGCGGGTCTGGGCGGGTCGATGACGGTCTGATTGTCTTTCATATCATGTGAATGGGCGACGGTAATAGCGGCATTTACGGTTTTAGCAAGATCAATGGCTGTCTGAAGCGCTTTCTTACTATTTTCACTTCCGTCAAACGCAACAATGATACGGTCAGCATGGAACATCCTTCTCACCCTTTCAAAGCGTCTTACAACACTACTACCCGAATTTGAGCACCATTAACCTTTTCCTATTCAAGTAATGATTGACAATAAAAGGTTTTGTTTATATGATGATAAAAAGATGAAATCAGAATGGAAGGAGGGTTTGCTATGCCAAGGAATTTGCGTGTTTATCAAACAGTTTCATATTGGCGCGGCAAACCTTTTGTTCTGTTTTCGTGAACGGTTTTTTAGGTCGGACCGCGCGCTGAAAAGCGCTGTGCGTAACATATCGGTTAAAAAAGGCATGGAGCTGACGCTTCATGCCTTTTTTATATACAAAATCTAAGGAAAGACAGGTGTATGGGATGTGAAGACCAATACAGAGGCGAGGGCTGTTCGTGCCAAATTGGATGAAAAAAGCTGCAAGGAAAAAATAGAAGGCGGCTGATGAGGAGATGGGGATAGATGTTTTCAGTTTTGAAAAAGCTTGGCTGGTTTTTTAAGGCGTACTGGCTGCGCTATACGATTGCGATTGTCCTTTTATTAGCAGTCAATGTCATTGAAATGTTTCCGCCTAAGCTCTTGGGGAACGCCATAGATGATATGAAAGCAGGGGCATTTACTGCGGAAGGGCTGCTGTTTTATATCGGTATCTTTTTTGTGCTGACGGCGGCCGTGTATATCATGTCTTATTTTTGGATGCATCAACTGTTTGGCGGAGCGAATCTGATGGAGAAAATTCTTCGTACGAAGCTGATGGGGCATTTGCTGACTATGTCGCCGCCGTTTTATGAAAAAAACCGGACAGGCGATTTAATGGCACGTGGGACAAATGATCTTCAGGCCGTCAGTTTAACGACAGGGTTTGGCATCTTGACGTTAGTCGATTCTACGATGTTTATGATGACGATCTTTTTGACGATGGGGTTTTTGATCAGCTGGAAGCTGACCTTCGCCGCCATTATCCCGCTTCCAGTCATGGCGATTGCAATCAGTCTATATGGAAGTAAAATTCATGAGCGGTTTACTGAGGCCCAAAACGCGTTCGGGGCGCTGAATGACAGAGTGCTGGAATCTGTTTCAGGCGTGCGGGTGATTCGCGCGTATGTTCAGGAAACAAACGATGTTCGCCGGTTTAATGAAATGACCGCTGATGTTTATCAGAAAAATATGAAAGTGGCTTTTATTGATTCACTGTTTGAGCCGACGGTGAAACTGCTTGTCGGCGCAAGCTATCTGATTGGGCTCGGCTACGGAGCGTTTCTTGTATTCCGGAACGAGCTGACGCTTGGAGAGTTAGTGTCCTTTAACGTTTATCTCGGCATGATGATTTGGCCGATGTTTGCAATCGGTGAACTCATTAACGTGATGCAGCGCGGCAATGCGTCATTAGACCGGGTAAATGAAACTCTTTCTTATGAAACGGATGTGACAGATCCAAAACAGCCCGCTGATCTTAAAGAGCCTGGAGATATCGTTTTCAGTCATGTCAGCTTTACATATCCAAGCTCAACAAGTGACAATCTTCAGGATATTTCATTTACGGTGCGAAAAGGGCAGACTGTCGGGATTGCCGGAAAAACCGGGAGCGGAAAAACGACAATTATTAAGCAGCTTTTGCGCCAGTATCCTCCAGGTGAAGGGAGCATTACATTTTCAGGCGTACCGATTCAGCAAATCCCTCTTGACCGGCTCCGCGGATGGATCGGATATGTGCCTCAGGATCATTTACTGTTTTCACGGACTGTAAAAGAAAATATTTTATACGGAAAACAGGATGCAACTGATAAAGAGGTTCAGCAAGCGATTGCCGAAGCACATTTTGAAAAAGATTTGCACATGCTTCCGTCTGGTCTGGAGACAATGGTCGGTGAAAAAGGCGTGGCACTGTCAGGCGGGCAGAAACAAAGAATTTCGATTGCGAGAGCACTCATGGCGAATCCGGAAATCTTGATCCTGGATGATTCGCTTTCCGCTGTAGATGCCAAAACAGAGGCTGCAATTATCAAGAACATCAGAGAAAACCGCAAAGGAAAAACGACATTTATTTTGACGCACCGATTATCCGCAGTAGAGCACGCTGACCTGATCCTTGTGATGGACGGCGGCGTCATTGCTGAGAGTGGCACGCATCAAGAACTACTGGCTAATAATGGGTGGTACCGGGAACAATATGAAAGACAGCAGCTGTTCACTGCGGAAGAAGGGGGTGCAGGGGCATGAAAATAGGAAAAACGTTATGGAGATACGCACTTCTTTATCGAAAATTGCTGATCACAGCCGTCCTTTTGCTAGCTGTTGCCGTCGGTGCAGAACTGACTGGGCCCTTTATTGGCAAAAAAATGATAGACGACCATATCCTCGGCATTGAGAAAACATGGTATGAAGCTGCGGAAAAAGATAAAAATGCCGTTCAGTTTCACGGCGTCTCATATGTCAGAGAGGACCGATTGCAGGAGCCTGTTTCAAAAGCAAAAGAAGCACATATTTATCAAGTGGGAATGGCGTTCTATTTTGTTGATCAGGCTGTCAGCTTCGACGGGAATAGAACAGTTTCTGACGGGAAGCTGACGATCACAAACGGAGACAAGAGCCGGACATATGCTGCCGAAAAGCTGACTAAGCAGGAACTTTTCCAGTTCTATCAGCCGGAAATAAAGGGAATGGTGTTACTGATCTGCCTGTATGGGGGCTTGCTTGTGTTTTCGGTATTCTTTCAATACGGACAGCATTATCTGCTGCAGATGAGCGCCAATCGGATTATTCAAAAGATGAGGCAGGACGTGTTTTCGCACATACAGAGAATGCCGATTCGCTATTTTGACAACCTTCCGGCCGGAAAAGTCGTTGCGCGGATTACCAATGATACGGAGGCTATCAGGGATTTATATGTCACAGTGCTTTCCACATTTGTGACAAGCGGAATCTATATGTTCGGGATATTCACGGCTTTGTTTCTGCTTGATGTGAAGCTTGCGTTTGTATGTCTGGCAATTGTGCCGATTATCTGGCTGTGGTCAGTCATATACCGGAGATATGCGTCATATTACAACCAAAAAATCCGCTCGATCAACAGTGACATTAACGCAAAAATGAATGAGTCAATTCAAGGCATGACCATTATTCAGGCTTTCCGCCATCAAAAGGAAACAATGAGAGAATTTGAGGAATTAAATGAATCACATTTTTATTTCCAAAACAGGATGCTGAATTTAAACTCCTTAATGTCCCATAATTTGGTCAATGTCATCCGCAATCTTGCGTTCGTCTGTCTGATCTGGCATTTTGGCGGTGCGAGCCTGAATGCGGCCGGGATTGTTTCTATCGGTGTACTGTACGCGTTTGTCGATTATTTGAACCGGTTATTTCAGCCGATCACAGGCATCGTCAATCAGTTTTCAAAGCTGGAGCTTGCAAGGGTCTCCGCCGGGCGTGTTTTTGAACTGCTTGAAGAAAAGAATACGGAAGAAGCGGGTGAACCGGCGAAGGAGCGCGCGCTGGGGCGGGTTGAATTTCGTGATGTGTCATTTGCGTATCAAGAAGGTGAAGAGGTATTAAAGCATATTTCCTTTACTGCGCAAAAAGGCGAAACCGTAGCGCTCGTCGGCCATACCGGATCAGGAAAAAGCTCGATTTTGAATCTTCTGTTTCGTTTTTATGATGCGCAAAAAGGTGATGTCTTAATTGATGGAAAAAGCATTTACAACATGTCAAGACAGGAACTCAGATCCCATATGGGCATTGTGCTTCAGGACCCGTACTTATTCTCGGGTACAATCGGATCTAACGTAAGTCTGGATGACGAAAGAATGACTGAAGAAGAAATAAAAAATGCACTGCGGCAAGTCGGTGCTGAGCCTCTTCTTAAGAAGCTTCCGAAGGGCATTAATGAGCCCGTGATTGAAAAAGGCAGCACGCTATCCTCTGGAGAGCGGCAGTTAATTTCTTTCGCTAGAGCTTTGGCGTTTGATCCCGCGATCTTGATTTTAGATGAGGCAACGGCGCATATTGATACAGAGACAGAGGCCGTGATCCAGAAGGCGCTTGATGTCGTCAAACAAGGACGCACCACCTTCGTCATCGCTCACCGGCTTTCAACAATCAGAAATGCTGATCAGATTTTGGTTCTTGATAAAGGGGAAATTGTTGAGAGAGGGAACCACGAGGAACTGATGGCATTAGAAGGCCAATATTATCAAATGTATGAACTGCAAAAGGGACAGAAACATTCCATTGCATAACGCTCAAAAACCCAAAACAATCGTGTTTTGGGTTTTTGGTTTATGTAGTCAATAAGCCAGTCCGACACGGTTTCCGACATACTCACCTGTAACGAGCTCACGATATAAAAAGTCCGCAGTATCGCCGACCGAAATGCTTGTGCCGCCCTCAGGCAAAACGTTACGCTCCGTACGATAAACGCCGGTTGCTGTTCCGTCCGGGAGGTAAGTGGGGCAGATGATTGTCCAGTCTAATGATGATTGTTTAAGCATTTCGTATACTTTTGCATGCTCCTTGGCTGCGCGGGTCTGCTTTCGTTTCGATTCATTTGTTTCAAACCGGTATTTTCCCGGTTCATATCGAGAATCTAGGATCCCTGCGGTGCCGATCGTAATAAGCCGTTTGATATGCTGTTCCTCCATAGCGGAGAGAATGTGTGCCATAGCAGTTGACAAGGTATCATCACCATCTGTGCCTAGACAGCTGATCACGATTTCAGCATTCTCCATTATTTTTTTCACATCTTCTAAGCGGCGGGCGTTCCCCATGATGGTTCTGTCTTTTGAAAGGGGAAAATCAGCATGTTGAGATCTGATCAGAGCGAAAATATCAAATCTTTCATCTGCTGCAGCTTGTGTTAAAAAGGCTTGTCCGACGCGGCCGCTGGCTCCTAATAAAGCGATTTTCATCAAAAAACCTCCTCGCCTTTCATTATAAAAGGATGTTCTCAGTTTGAACAGCGCGGGAAAGAATACCTGTACAAATAAACAGAACGATGGGAAACATATTCATGAATCATGGATACACTTACGAACTGAACCAGCTCCCAATTCACAATGGTGATGAATGACACCCCGATTCCCTCCCTTTTTTTCTAGGATATGTGGAGCAGGAAAAAAGGGTGACAAAATAAAGAGGGCGCGGAAACCGCGCCCTCTATAGCCATATATTGAATTGTTATTGAACTCTGCCGCCCATTTGCTGCTGAGCGAAAGATACTAAACGTTTTGTGATTTCTCCTCCGACAGAACCGTTAGCGCGAGAAGTTGTGTCCGCTCCAAGGTTAACGCCGAATTCAGAAGCGATTTCAAGTTTCATTTGATCGATAGCCTGAGCTGCGCCAGGAACTAGTAAGTCATTTGAAGAGTTTTGGTTAGCCATGTGTAAAATCTCCTTTTTATTTAGTATGGTTGGGTTAACTGGAGTTGCACCAGTCTGTGGACCCTTCTCGGGTGTCACTGCCCCTCGGCGTAACCCAATGCTTGCCGGCTTGTTACTAGTATTATGTTAAAATGGCCGGAAACTCATGCGGAGAATTGTGTGGTAAATCTTGAGAAATAAAAAAAGCTTAGCCGTTTAGGCTAAGCTAGTCATAAATATGAAAAAGCATCAGTTCATGTATCTCATTTGTAAGAGCAGGCTCGTCAGCGCGGGCGGGAAACAAGTCTCCCCATTCAATTTCACCGCTCTTATGATAGATGCCTTCATAATGGGCCCCTTTATAATAAAATGAAATTTTCCATCCGGGCAGCTTTTCTTTTGGGAACAAAGGTTTCCAGCTGAAATGAGAAATCATTACGGCCACGCTCCTTACATTTGGTATCAATTGACCTAAATAAAAACGGCTTATGTTCATTGTATCATTGTTTCAGAACATCATTGAAGAGGCCTAAACATGCAGTTTGTCCCAGCTTTGGATAAAGATAAGCCCGCTTTATTAAAAAAGCGGACAGGTTACGAAGGCCACAATGCTTCAGGAGATGTGATTGCCTTCTCAGATAAATATGACGCGTATTCAAAACTTCTTCGTTTTGTAAGAGAATCAACATGATGCAAATTTGGATGAGAAAAAATGCTTCGGCCCGGGCGCGAATTCGCTTCAAACATCCATACTTTACCGTTCTGATCAATGCCAAAATCGAAACCAATCTCCCCGATAAACCCCTCGATATGATCATGAAGGACATGGCTTGCAGTCAGTGCCGCTGCAGAAAGCTTTTTAATGACCTCAACTCTTTCAGCGGGATCATCGTATACTTCCGCAAGTGTCTTTACAGTGCCGCCGTTAGAAAGATGTGTTGTAATGCTGTTCTTTCCGGAAATTTTTACGGCGATTGCTGTCACTGTCCATTTTCCTTTTCTGTTTTTATTGGTATGGACACGGAAATCCGCTGGTTTGCCTTGAAATTCGATGAGATCAACACCTTGCTGAATGAGAAAGTCGGACGGGTTGTGATGTTTTTGAAATTCTGCAAGGAATGAGGCGGCATCGGAATAATCAATTGAAGTAAAAGTTTTGGCGTCATTCGTATGCTTTACCGTCAGGCCGTCATCTGTTCTTGTCAGCTGATAAATGCCGGTGCCGAGTGCTCCATTTGCCGGTTTGATATAGACTTTTTTGTATGCGCCACAGAGCTCATCTATCAGCTCCACAGACGGTGTCAGCTCGGATCTAGGCAAAAAGGGTGCCGTTCTTGGATCTTTTTCGAGCAATTGATGAACGTTCCATTTATTGAAAAACGTTTTATTAAACCATGGGATCTGATATTCATCGATCAGCCTCTTTTTTGTATGTTGCAAGAGAAGTGAATCTTCAATTTTTCGGTTCGGCAAACGGTCATAAACGACGTTCGGCAATGGAACGATTTTTTTCTCCCAGCCGTTTTCCCTGTAAAGGAGGCCTTCAATCGTGCCTTCCTCCCAATTGATTTGGTGCGCGCCAAAAACGAAGCAGTAGCCTCCGGCTTGCTCGTGTAACGTGACAAGCTTAGAAAAAAAGAGGGAACGATCCTTAAATGGGCGTTCAAGAGATACAGTAAACCCTGCCGTAAAGATGCCGACTAACGGCCCGATATGCACTGTATGATCATGAATCAGTATATCTGCCCTGCTTCGGTGGGGAAGCAAAAGCTCATGAAACAGATTTTCAGAGAGAAGCACGGTTTGTTCCAGATGCCGTCTGTAAGCAACGTGGCATCTGACAACCTTCGTTCCGAATGCGGCATGCAAAAGTCCGTCTTGCTTCAGCGAAGAGGGCAGAAACAGGGTATTTTCACTGGTTTTGTCTATGCCGATCAAAAACCGTTTAGGATTCACGCGGAAGAACTCCTTTCTGGCTTTGCTCAGAAAACAGATATTGGCAGCGCTTTAGGGGACAAGTGTACAGCTGTTCTTTTTGCTCGGGAGAGACACGCAGGATTGACTTTCTGCCTGGTTTGGAATTGATATCTAAAATCCAAATTCTCCCGTCCTTAGCAAGACATATATCAAGACCGAGTTCAAACAACGGCCCATAGCGCTCGTCAAGATAATACGGAACCGATTGGGTAATCGAAAACACATCATCTAGTAAGACCACTTGCTGTTTTTTCGGTATATCTTCAAACCAGGAGTCAAATGTCAGCGCATCAGATCCGCCTGACAAATTGGCCAGCAGCCCGTGTTTGTATCCGCGTCTTACTGCCTTTCCGACTGTATTCCATTCACCTGCTTCGTTTTTTTCCATAAACAGACGAATATCACAAGGGTATTGTTCCTTATCTTGAATGTTTAAGTAAGGCTGAAGCAAATATTGATGCTGAAGCACTTTTTTGCACCATGTTTTAAAAGAAGTCTGGTTGGAAAACGTTTTTGTCTGCTTATCCTTTCCGATGTGATAAGTAGCAGTGATGTTTTTCTTGCCCAGCTTCAAAAGAATCACGCCTCTGCCTCCCGCGCCAAATGCCGGTTTAAGGATGCAGGCTTTTTCTTTGGATAAAAAGGAGTGAATTTGTTCGTAGCGGCTCACCTTTATCGTTTCGGGAATATAGGGATTGATTACAGAGTGCTGCTGCAAATCGTGAAGGACGGTCCACTTATCGGGAAGACCCCGCCCGATAAATTCCGTTTTCGGATATTTTTTGAGCCACTCAACGATTGGTTTTGCTTTTTGGGAATGTGAATCCTTGCCGTAAAAACAGCGATCATAAATATAATCTGGAATCGCCATTTCAGTTTCGTTCCATGTGCTGCTGGCCGAATGATAGACCGATGCTTTGACACGCAAAGTGTCAGGTGAAATATCAAATGGTGTAAACCGGATGAAACGTATGCCGAATTCGGGTGCTCTTTTGGCCAGTTCTGCGGAATAATCCGCTTCATGCTGGCGGGATAAGGACATAAAACCGAGTGTTATCATGGTGAGACTCCCCCTTTTATTCAAAAGCTGCCGGCGGGTGTCCGCAGCTTTACACTAAATACATGTAAGACGAACGCAGCTGACGGTATTCTACTTTACAGAATACGATTCTCCACCTTGCCCTATTCCAAAAGAACAAGCTGATTTTCTAAGAACAGGAATTTGTCTCCTCGTTTGCTAAGTGATTGCATGAGCCTCTATAATACGTATAGGTACATAATCTATATGAAAAAAGCTGAAGCACAGATGGAGGAAGATGAATAGGAATGGGTATTGCAGGAACCTTTATTTTTATGATCGTGATCGGCGCTGCCATTGGGGCGGTGACCAATCATTTAGCAATTCAAATGCTGTTTAGGCCGTATAAAGCGTACTATTTGTTTGGGAAACGAGTTCCTTTTACGCCCGGGCTGATTCCAAGACGGCGAGATGAACTTGCAAAACAAATGGGACTGATGGTAGTCAATCATCTCTTAACCCCTGAAGGCATTAAAAAGCGGCTCGTCTCTGATGCAGCCAAAACGCAGGCTCTTCGAGTGGGGGAACAGCTGATTCAAAAGCTGTCACTTTCTGAAGTGACAGTAAAAGAAGCGCTTGAAAAAGCCGGGATGAAGCGCCCCGAAAAAGCTGCTGATGCATGGATCAGCAGCTGGACCGATGATAAGCTGAATGAGCTTTTCCGCCAATACGGGCACCAATCGTTAAAAGAGCTGGTGCCTATAGAGGTGCAGGAAAAGCTTGAAGAAAAGATTCCGATGATTTCAGGATATATATTGTCACGGAGTGTCCGTTATTTTGAAAGTGATGAAGGAAAAATCCGTCTTGGCAATATGATTGATGACTTTTTAAAAGAGCGCGGCATGCTTGGAAGCATGGTGCAAATGTTTCTTGGCAATTCAAGCCTTGCGGATCGCGTGCTGCCGGAGCTGCTGAAATTCTTGCGCAATGAGGAAACAAATAAATTGCTTTCTGATCTCTTAAAAAACGAATGGGGCAAGCTGAGGGAGTATACGTTTAATGAAGCAGATGAAAAATGGAATGCAAAGGCGCTCATTTTCAGTTTGAAACGAAGAGTGCTGCAAGCATTTTCGACTGCCCCTTTCTTCGACAATACGATTGGCACGCTTACCGTCCGCTATGAATCTGAGCTGACCCAGCAAATGCTGCCGGCACTGTTAGACAAATTGCTTGAAGGGATTTCGTCCAACCTTGAAAGTGTCTTAAAACGGTTGCGTCTTGAGGAAATCGTCAAGGAGCAGGTGGATCAGTTCCCGGTGGAGCGTCTTGAAGAAATGGTGCTGTCCATTTCAAAAAAAGAATTTAAAATGATTACCTATTTGGGGGGCCTTCTCGGCGGAATTATAGGCGCGATTCAAGCATTGTTTGTCATCCTTTTTTAAGAAGAAATGGGTTTTGATTAATGAAAGGAACTCCATAGTCTGTTATAGTGGAGTGGTATGTCAAACGGCAATGATGAAAGGAGCTATTTACAATGGCTGTTAATTTTTATGATGTAGCGTATGATCTGGAAAATGCATTACGTGGGAGCGAAGAGTTCACCCGTTTAAAAAACCTTTACGACGAAGTTAACGCAGATGAATCAGCGAAGCGCATGTTCGAAAACTTCCGTGATGTACAGCTTAGACTCCAGCAAAAACAAATGGCAGGAGAAGAGATTACACAAGAAGAAGTGACGCAGGCTCAAAAAACAGTTGCGCTTGTACAGCAGCACGAAAAAATTTCTCAGCTGATGGAAGCGGAGCAGCGCATGAGCATGCTGATTGGTGAATTGAACAAAATCATTATGAAGCCTTTAGAAGAGCTTTACGGCAGTGTTGAAGGCTAATCAGCAAAATCCCTTCTTGGATAAGAAGGGATTTTTTATTCATTCAGCAAACTTGGAAATCCAATGAATCTTTTACCTCTCCATTGATGATCACTGATAATGTATGAATACCTTTGTAATGCTTTCTGGTGGTTAAATCCTTAAAGGATTGGTTTCTTGTGTATGACTTCGTTTCGTTTTTTCGTATAGTTGTTTCAGTTATTTTAAATACTTTCTGATGACGCTGGCCTCTTGCTTTTACAAAATCAATTGCGTACTCAATTCTTACTTTTTGATCCCTGTCTGAATGAATATAGAAAGAAAATTCAAGGCTTTCGCCAATAACTATACGTTTGGGCTGGCATGTTAAATCATGTAGTTGTATCGAATCAGCATTTTCATAACCAAAAAGCGCTAAGGCCTGTTTATCACCCTTTTTTAATAAGGTCCGATAGGCGTGTTTGATAATCCAGTCTGTATGGGGATGTGTTCCGTACCATTGATCTGCGACTTTTCTCAGTAAATGAGGATGCGTTTTTGATATATCATTAAGGTTGTTGGCCACGCTTTTCCTTACATATAAGGACTCGTCCTGCATCAGCTTCTCAAGGATCGGCAATACGGGGGAAGGGTCCGATTTCAAAGCCGGTATCGATTTTCCCCATGGCAGGCGGGGCCTGCTGCCTTCGCTCGCAAGTCTTCTCACGTGTTCATTTTTATGCTCAGACCATGCAAGCAATTGTGCAATCATCTTTTCTTGATCTAACAGCAAAAAAGGCCTTACAGCAAATTCTGAGGTCGAATATTGCGTAAAGTATTCCAATGCCTTTATTGATTCTTCCCAATGCGCTAACCCGTACTGTTCCACATAATCTGGAAATAAAATTCCGCTGAGTCCTTTAAAATGAGGTGCTGTATCCCGTAAAATTGCGAGCGCTTCAACGTATTGTTTTGGCAAAGTTTCGTATAAAGAAACTGTCACGCGGCGCATCCGCTCTTTTAAAGTGAGTTCAGGCCAGTCCTCCAGCCGTAATGTATCCTCGAATCTGTCTTTGTTAAAATCAGGATAGGATGACCTTACATGATGGATCAACTGAGATATCAGTTCTTCATTATATATTTCTTTTAAATCAGCCATATAAACACCGCTTTTTCGTTTATTATTTATATTGTATGGGAATGTACGTTCTGGATCAAGTGTATAGTCCTAAAAATTAACAACTGATCCTACCACGGATATACAAAAGTTGGTTACTTTTTTTAGTTAAAAAAACCCTTGTCATCGGAAAAGAAAACTGAGATAATAACATTGAAAGCGCCTACACTTACCTATTTCAAATGGATACGGTCGCATATCATGCCGTTATATAGAGGGGATAAGCAACAGAGAGTAAGTGTTCGGAGCGCATCATTGGTCAAACAAGGGGTTCCTGATACATGATTTTTCGTAAATCGAAATAACGATATTAGGGAGAATGGCTGCTTCGATCGTATCCTATCAACAAGCCATACATAAAGTCTGCTGAGCCAGGCTTTTTTTGCTTTAAGAAAAGGTTGTTCTAAACACAGAGACAGGGTCATATCCTATACACAAGTACAGTCATCAAGGAGGGGGACATCTCTGTGTCAAAACAATTGCTTGCCTTAAATATAGATGGAGCGCTGCTTCGGTCGAACGGGAAGATTCATCAGGCAACGAAAGACGCGATTGAATATGTAAAGAAAAAAGGGATTTACGTCACACTTGTGACCAACCGTCATTTTCGCTCAGCACAGAAAATAGCGAAATCGCTAAAGCTTGATGCCAAGCTGATCACCCATAGCGGGGCATATATCGCTGAGAAAATTGACGCCCCGTTTTTTGAAAAAAGAATTTCTGATGATCATACCTTTAACATTGTTCAAGTGCTGGAGAGCTATCAATGTAATATTCGGCTTCTTCACGAAAAGTATTCCATCGGAAACAAGAAAAAGGTGAATTCGAATTTATTGGGGAAAGCACTCATTCATCCGTCTGACCCGATCTTTTATCCAGTCCAGTTCGTTGAATCATTAAGCGATCTCCTCATGGATGAGCCGGTGAGTGCACCCGTCATCGAGGTGTACACGGAGCACGACATTCAGCATGACATTACAGAAACGATTACAAAAGCCTTCCCTGCAGTGGATGTGATTCGCGTAAACGATGAGAAGCTGAATATCGTCCCGAAAGGTGTCTCGAAGGAAGCGGGTTTGGCCCTCGTCGCTTCAGAGCTGGGCCTGAGTATGGATGATGTCGTGGCCATTGGGCATCAGTATGACGATCTGCCGATGATCGAACTTGCCGGTCTTGGGGTAGCGATGGGGAATGCCGTTCCGGAAATTAAGAGAAAGGCAGATTGGGTTACAAGGTCCAATGACGAGCAAGGTGTCGCTTATATGATGAAGGAATATTTCCGAATGCAGCAGCGAAAAGGATTTCTTGATAAGTTCCACATGAAACGTGTGTAAAAAAGCCGCTCGCACCCTGACAGGTGCGGCGGCTTTTTTGCCGGATTGATTTTAGCAGTTTATTTCTGTACACTAAAGAAAGTTTTGAATCTGATAAATTAGGTGATGAAGTTGCAAATTAAAATAGAAGGCATACATGATGACCGCCTGCATCGGCCTCTGCAAAATATTGCAAATTTGTTTTATGAAGAGTGCGAGCTTGCGTATGGCGGAGAGGAGCCCGCAGATTTTGTCATTTCTTTAGCGTTGTCACAAACGGATGAGCATGTGACGGTTTCGGGAGAAGTGAAGGGAACTGGCATAAAGGAACAGCATACAAAATTCTTTTCTCCCGGCATGAATGAAAAAGAAGCTTTTAAGCAAGTGAAAAACACAATTTCTTATGTGTATCTCAATCTTCTTCAGGCGCATACGGGCATTACGCAGAAGTGGGGAATCCTCACAGGAATCCGGCCCACAAAGCTGCTTCATAAAAAACTGCAAAGCGGAATGTCCAAGGAGCAAGCGCATGCTGAGTTGAAAAAAGACTATTTAATTCATGATGAAAAAATCATGCTAATGCAGGAAATTGTTGACCGTCAGCTGGCGGCAGTTCCGGATTTGTACCGAGTAAAGGATGAAGTCAGCATTTATATCGGCATTCCGTTCTGCCCGACAAAATGCGCGTATTGCACATTCCCTGCGTACGCTATCCAAGGACAGGCGGGCAGAGTCGGCTCATTCCTATGGGGACTGCATTACGAAATGCAGAAAATCGGTGAATGGCTGAAGGAGCATGATGTTAAGGTTACAACCATTTACTTTGGCGGCGGGACGCCGACAAGCATTACAGCGGAGGAGATGGATCTGCTGTATGAAGAAATGGTCCGCTCCTTCCCGGATGTGAAAAACATTCGTGAGATTACGGTGGAGGCCGGTCGTCCTGACACGATTACAGAAGAAAAACTCGCCGTTTTAAACAAATATGACATTGATCGGATCAGCATCAATCCGCAATCCTACGAAAACGAAACGCTAAAGGCGATCGGGCGGCACCATACGGTTGAAGAGACCATTGAGAAATATCATCTGTCACGCCAGCATGGCATGAATAATATCAACATGGACTTGATTATTGGTTTGCCTGGGGAAGGCGTGAAGGAGTTCAGGCACAGTCTTTCAGAAACAGAAAAACTGATGCCGGAATCCCTTACCGTTCATACTCTTTCATTTAAACGGGCGTCAGAAATGACGAGAAACAAGCATAAGTACAAAGTTGCCGGCAGGGAAGAGGTTTCTCAAATGATGGAAGACGCGGTAGCCTGGACGAAAGAGCATGGGTACGTGCCTTATTATTTATACCGCCAGAAAAACATTCTTGGAAACCTTGAAAACGTCGGATACTCTTTGCCGGGACAAGAAAGCATCTACAACATTATGATTATGGAAGAGGTCCAGACGATTATCGGAATCGGCTGCGGCGCTGCTAGTAAATTTATTGATCGGGATACAGGGAAAATCACGCATTTTGCGAATCCGAAAGATCCGAAATCGTACAATGAGCGCTTCGAGCACTACACGGACGAAAAAATCAAATATTTAGAGCAGATTTTTGAAAAAACGACAAAGCAGCACTGATTACAGTGCTGCTTTTTTTATCCCTGTTTTTTTGCGGGCTGAACCTCAGGCTTCCATTTAAATACCTTGTTCAGCAAGCGGTAAATTCGTTTTGATTCCTTTGTGACAAGCGGTCCCAAAATCGCCAGAATGAGGACATATAATGCGGCAAACGGCTTTAATGTGGCTGACAGTCCGCCGGCTATTCCGAGATTCGCAACGATAATCGAAAATTCTCCCCGCGATACGATCGTCAGCCCGATATTCGATGAAGCCTTATGAGAAAGCCCTGCGCGTCGTCCTGCCACCATTCCGGCGATAAAATTTCCCAGAATGGTCAAAATCACTGCACCCAACGCAAGCCAAACCGCTTCACCAAGCGAAAACGGATCGATACTGAGGCCGAAGCTGAAAAAGAACATCGCACCGAAGAAGTCGCGAAACGGAACAACGAGGTGTTCAATCCTATCGGAATGCTCTGTTTCTGAAAAGACCAAACCGAGCAGCAGCGCGCCGATTGCTTCTGCTACATGAATCGTCTCTGAAAACCCGGCGATAAAAAAGAGTGCTGCGAAAATGACGATAATAAACACTTCGTTTGAGCGAATGTCCAACAGTTTGTTCAACAGCGGCGGGAGTTTTCTTGCTGCGATAAAAAACAGCAGCATATAACCGAAGGCGATCAAAATGGACAAGAGTGCACTCCCTACGGATGTCGCATCACCTAGTATAAGGCCGGAAACAACGGACAGATATACGGCAAGGAAAATATCTTCAAACATGATGATGCCGAGAATCAATTCGGTTTCCGGATTGGCGGTTCTTTTTAAATCAACGAGCACTTTTGCGACAATCGCACTTGACGAGATTGTGATGACGCCTGCGAGGATGAGGACTTCCAGAAAGGAAAATCCGGTGATAAACCCGTAAAGCAGTCCGAGGCTGAAGTTAATCAAAATATAAATCGTCCCGCCGACCGCGATTGATTTTCCTGATTTGATTAACTTCCCGACAGAGAATTCGAGTCCGAGATAGAAGAGAAGGAACAGTACGCCCATTCGCCCGAAAAACTCGATGATTTCACTGCTTTGAATAAATGTTAGATCAATAATCCCCATTTTCGGCGCGTGCGGTCCAACAAGCATTCCCAGCACAATCAGAAACGGAATAATCGAAAATTTAATTTTATTGGCGATCACACTGGCGATTGCCACAAGGACAAGTGCAGTTCCGACTTCAAATACAAGATGGTCCATCGGGGCTCACACGCCCTCTCCAGAAAGAAAATCGTGAATCAGTTTCTTCAGATGCTTTCTCTCACCTGAGAGGACAAGGGTGTCATTTTCTTCAATAATCGAATCGGCTCCGGGATTTAGGAGTTTTTCCTGGTTGTGTTTGATAATGGCAATCACAGTGACATCGTAATTCTGGCGAACATCAAGCTCTCCGAGTGTGCGCCCGATCGATTTGGCGCCTTTTTCGACCTTAAACCATTCAATAATAAGATCGCTGAAGGCCATTTCGATGGACTCCAGAGCTTGCGGTTTATAGACCATGCCTCCGAGAATAGCTGCAATTTGCCTTGCTTCAGAATCATCCAATGAAATATTTGAAAGAAGCTCATCCGGGTCCCGGTCATTAAACCGGTAAATTTCCCTTCTTCCGTCATCATGAATGATAATCGTCATTTTTTCGTGGCTTCTTGTTTCGATTTCAAACTTTTTGCCGATGCCCGGCAGATCGTTTTCTTTAATATTCAATGAAAATCCCTCCGAATGTAGTGTTGGCAGTATGGGGTGAGTTACAAATAAAACTTGAGCAAATTATATTCGGAGGTAATTAGACTGGTATTTGACAGGGACGGCACAAGCCTTTTCCAGCCTGTTTATCAGCGGTTCGTCAAGTGGTTTGACAGAGAGATGCCTGACAGACTGTGCCAGCGGGCTGTACTCTTTGATCAGCTCAGCCGGGTGAATGCTGCCCGGCGACGGCGTTTTTGCCGATTGTGTTTCCTGCGGATATGAGGACATAGGCACATAGCTGTCAGTGCTTGCTTCAAACTGGGAAGGCAGAACCACGTCCGAAGGGGGAAAGTACACCATAAATAAACTTAACAGAAAACTGATCAGCAATTTATCCATGTCCTTTCCTCCCTTCTCATCAAGATATCCCTTCTTTTTCACTATATAAAACTTTATGTTTCCATTCAAACAATATGCATTTTTCAGTATCTATTGACCTTGAAAAATAAAAAGGTTTATTTGGGGATGGCGGGGAATGTATAGGAGAAAGAAAAAAGTAAGCGCATACATGGAGGTGCTTTTAATGGAGTTTGTTCAATATGCATGTAATGGGGCCGTTGCAGAGATTATCCTGAATCGGCCTGATGCCCATCACGCCCTGAATGAACAGATGCTGTCTGAATTGAAGGAGGCAGTCGAAATGGCGGCTGCAAGCGAGGCGCTCATCGTTCTCCTGAGAGGAAGCGGGAAAGGCTTTTCGGCCGGCGGTGATATCAGGATGATGACGTCAGAGCATGACCCTGACCAATTTAAACGGCTGATGGATACGATTGAGGCTGTCACCCTGAATTTATATCAGATGAAGAAAGTGACAATTGCAGCCATTCATGGTGCTGCTGCGGGACTGGGCCTGAGTTTGGCGCTTTGTACGGACATTGTGCTCGCTGAAAAAAACGCCGTTCTCGCGATGAATTTTATCGGCATTGGGCTTGTTCCGGACGGCGGAGGACATTATTTGCTGAAGAAAAGAATCGGTGAAGCAAAAGCGAAAAAACTGATTTGGAGCGGAAAAAAACTATCTGCCTCGGAAGCTGCCGATATGGGGCTTCTTGATGGGACATTTGCCGGAGACCCTGCCGAAGGCGCAAGACCCATTATCGAAACCCTGTTGGCCTCCCCTCTTTTGGCGATGATCGAAACGAAAGGTATTTTTCAAAGCCTCCAAATTGAAGAACTGAAAAAAGTGCTATCCCTTGAGCGCAGCGCCCAAGAGAGAATGAGAAGGACCAAGGATCACCAAGAAGGAATCCGTGCCTTTTTAGAAAAACGGGAGCCGAAGTTTCAAGCGTAACAGATCAGCCGGAAAGCTGATCATCTGTGAAACAAAATCAGCTTTCCGGCTGCATTGACTAAACGATGAGTATGACTATGAAGCTCTTTTTCTTTTAAGAGGGCTTCACCATGCGTTTTTGCCGCTTCTTCATGTTCTGCCTCGAATTGCTCGTTTACCAGCGTGTTCCCCGAAGGATCAAATACGGTAAGGAAATAATCAGCCATCAGGTTTCTCCTCCATTTTAAGGTTTATCAGTCTTTCTTCATTTATATTCTAAAAAGGAAATCAAAATCCTTTATTATGCTTTATCCAAAATTAGTATATAATGGGTCAGGGAAGGAGGAGATTCAGTGCTTACAATTGATCACGTAACGAAGACATTTGGAGATTATAAAGCCGTTGACGGATTGGACTTAGATATTCCGGAACAGCAAATGTTCGGTCTATTAGGCGCAAACGGAGCGGGAAAAACAACAACGTTTCGCATGATCCTAGGATTATTAAGCATTACGGAGGGCTCAATCAGCTGGAAGGGCCGTCCTGTGAATTATCATATCAGCAACAAAATCGGTTATTTGCCGGAAGAGCGGGGCCTTTATCCGAAAATGAAGGTAAGGGATCAGCTCGTCTATCTTGCCAGATTAAAAGGGATGGAGAAGCGAGAGGCTGTAAAAGAGCTCGGGACATGGCTTGAACGCTTCAATATTACAGATTACGAGAATAAGAAGGTGGAAGAGCTTTCGAAGGGGAATCAGCAGAAAATCCAATTCATTTCGGCAGTTTTGCATAAGCCGGAGCTCCTGATTCTTGATGAACCATTCAGCGGCTTGGACCCTGTCAATGTTGAGCTGCTAAAAGAGGCCGTGATCTCGCTGAAAAACAGCGGTGTTTCTATTTTATTTTCAAGCCATCGGATGGAACATGTGGAGGAGCTTTGTGAGAACCTTTGCATATTGCAGAAAGGAAAACCGGTTGTACAAGGCAAGCTGAAGGAGATCAAGCGTTCTTTCGGTAAAAAGAATGTTACCATTCACTCCGATGACGATCTGCGCTTTTTGCAGTCCCATGAAGGCATTCTTCAATGGAAGGAAACGGCAGACGGCGTCAAGCTGCAGATTGCCAATGAAGACATTTCTCAAGAGATTTTTGCGATGCTACAGGGAAAAGGGTTTATCAGAAAGTTTGAGCTTGAAGAGCCGTCACTGCATGATATTTTTATAGAAAAGGTGGGGGCCGTCTATGAATAAATTTTGGATCATGCTTTCTCATACATACAAAAATAAGATTATGGCAAAATCCTTTATTATTTCGACTGTCATCACGGTGCTGCTTGTTTTAGTTGTAACGAATCTGGAGTCGATCATTTCTTTGTTTCAAGGTGACGATGCGAAAGAAAAAATCGCCGTTGTTGATGAAACAAACGAATTATATCCGGTTTTTTCAAAGCAGCTGAAAGCGGTGGATACTGACGGCGATCTTGATGTGAAACTGTCGAAGCAATCGGAGGATGAGGTCACAAAGCAAGTCAAAGATGAATCACTCGATGGCATGCTCATCATCAAACGAGATGAAAAAGGGACCATTTCAGGAACATATAAAGCGTTAACGATTTCTGATGAAAGCACGTATCAAACACTGCAGCAGGCGCTGACGCAAACCAAAACAGCTGTCGGAACAGCGGAGCTCGGCGTGTCGCAGGAAACGATCAGCAGCCTTTATGCGCCTGTTACTGTGGGGCAGAAGGCGCTGAAAGAAGGGGCAAAGTCTGAGGAAGAGCTTGGCCAGACGGTAGGGCTTGTTTACATTATGCTGTTCGTCATTTATTTCTCGGTGATTATGTATGCCAGCATGATAGCGATGGAGGTCGCAACCGAAAAATCTTCGCGAGTTATGGAAATCCTGATCTCAAGTATGCCGCCGATCCAGCAAATGTTTGCAAAGCTGCTTGGTATCGGGCTTGTCGGGATCACACAGCTTGCTATTATTATAGGAGCCGGCTCTCTGTCGCTTAAGCTGAACCAAAAGAGCGAAACGGCTTCATCTGTCGGCGGATTCCTTAATTTGACCGACGTATCTGCAACCACTGTCATCTATGCTGTCATTTTCTTTTTGCTCGGATACTTTTTGTACGCGACACTTGCCGCGTTTCTTGGCAGTGTCGTCAGCAGAATAGAGGACGTGCAGCAAACGATCACGCCGATGACGCTTTTGGTTGTCGCCGGTTTTATGATCGCGATGTTCGGTTTGAATGCGCCTGACGCAGGATTTATTACGGTAACTTCGTTTATTCCGTTCTTTACGCCAATGATTATGTTCCTGCGCGTCGGCATGCTTGATATTCCGTTCTGGCAGGCGGCTGTCGGAATCGGAATCACACTGCTCACCATTGTCATACTGGCCGTTATCGGCGCCAGAATTTATAAAGGCGGTGTATTAATTTACGGCAATTCAAGCGCGTTCAAAGCGATCAAACAAGCGCTACGTTTAGCGAAAAACTGATTGGAAAACAGCCTGGGGATTCTCAGGCTGTTTCTTTTTTGACAGAACGTGCATTCGCAAGAATTCGGTGCTAAAATAAGGGTACTTCATCCTGGAAAGGAGCAGAATGTTGACTGATCTAACCTTTATTCATGCGGCAGATCTTCATCTTGACAGCCCGTTTTACGGGATATCGCACCTGCCGGAGCCGATTTTTGCCCGGATTAAAGAAAGCACGTTTGCAAGCGTGAGACATATGATAGACGCCGCAGTGAGAGAGCACGTTGATTTCATTTTGCTGGCGGGAGATCTGTTTGATGAAGCCAATCGAAGCTTAAAGGCTCAGCTCTTTTTGAAAAAACAGTTTGAAAGACTCAGAGAGTGCGGAATTTCGGTATATGTCATCTTTGGGAATCACGATCATCTTGGCGGGGAGTGGACGCCGATTGAATGGCCTGAGAATGTCCATATTTTTTCGTCCGCTGTTCCAGAAGAAAAATCGTTTTTTAAAGAAGGCAGGCGCATAGCAAGCATTTACGGCTTCAGCTATCAAGCCAGAGCAGTGACGGAAAACCAAGCCGCCCGCTATCGGAGATCAACTGACGCACCGTTTCATATCGGCATGCTCCACGGCACGCTGTCAGGATCTGAAGGACACGATCCGTATTGCCCGTTTACACATGACGACCTCGTGAAAAGCGGGATGGATTATTGGGCGCTTGGCCATATACATAAACGCCAGGTTCTATCTGCCGAGCATCCGGCAGTCATTTACCCGGGAAACACGCAAGCACGCCATATGAAGGAGACGGGAGATAAAGGCTATTATCTCGTTCATGTGACAAACGGAGATATATCTTATGAATTTCAGAGAGCGCATGATGTCCTGTGGGAAAAAGCGGCGGTTGATGTGACGGAGGCAAAGAATATGACAGCCCTCTTCCAAATGGTGGAGGACACGTTTTCGAAGCTGCGGAAAAAGGGGAGCCCTGTTTGTGTAAGGCTTGTTTTACAAGGGACGGCGCCGGAATGGCTGCTGGAGGCGCCAAAAGGCACCTTGGATGAGTTTCTTGAAGCTCTTCAGGAACAAGAAGCGGAAGAGGAACATTTCGTTTGGCCTCTTAGATTGGACGATGAGACAGAAAACGAAGCAAACCTAACAAACCTTGATCCTTTTTTTGGCGGTTTATTTGAAGACATTGATCGCAGCGATCTGTCAGACGTGCTGGAAGGGCTTGAGCGGCATCCAGTGTATAGAAGGCACGCGGACCGGTTTAGCCAAGAGGAGGTAAAGGAAATAAAAGAGCAGGCACAGATATTATTGAAAAGACAGCTTAAGGTGCTTGATACATGAGGCGGTGACAGCTTTGCGAATTATATCTTTACATATCTACCAATACGGAAAATTTTCCAATCGGACCTTTGACTTTTCCGCCTCTCCTGTCCAAGTCATCTACGGATTAAATGAGGCAGGAAAAACGACGATGATGTCATTCATTGAAAGCATGCTGTTCGGTTTTCCGAAAACGAAAAAGTATGAACCGAAAACAGGCGGTGTCTACGGCGGTGTTCTTGAAGCTGAACATCCTGAGTATGGGGTGCTGAAGATCGAACGGACGAAAGGGACTGCCGAAAAACTAAGCGTGTACACAGAAAAGGGCGAAGTAAAGCAGGGAGATGTTTTAAAGCAGCTGTTCCAGGGCACAGACAGGTCGTTGTACAAAGCCATATATTCGTTCGACGTATTCGGGCTGCAGGAAATTCACGCCTTTAATCGGGACAAGATAGGGGAATTTTTGCTCTTTTCCAGCTTGTTTGGTGCTGAAGCCGTATCAAAGCTTGATTCAAGGCTGACGAAGGAAAGCGAAAGGCTCTATAAACCAAATGGGCGAAACCCTCAATTGAATCAGGAGCTGGAAACGCTTAAGCAGCTGGCAGTTAAGCTAAAACAGGCTGAAGCAGAGGAAGCGGGCTATCATCAGCTTCTCGAGGAAAAACGAACGCTTGAAGCCCGCCTTGCAGCCGCGGAAACCGAATTGAAAGAGACGGCGGGACATATCCGAATGATTGAGGGAGCGATTGAGCGAAAGCCGCTGCTAAATGAAAAAGCGACACTCGAACAGGTGATTGCAGAATTTCCGGAACACGCAGGACAATTTCCTGCTGACGGACTGCATCAGCTGGAAAAATATGAATCCCATCTTCACCCGAAATCAGCACAGCTTGAGGCGCTTCGGGTGAAGATGGCGGAGTTGGACAAACAGAGGCAAAAGCTTATCCCCGATAAAGAACTATTGGCGAAAGAAACGCTGATACAAGAGCTTTCGGCAGCGTTTCATATGTACCAATCCTGGGGAGAACAGCTGGCAGCCATTCAGGCACAGCTGCGCCAGACGTCTGCGCAGACAGCGGCAGGGCTGGAACAGCTCAATAAAACGGATGAAAATGAGCTCCTGAATATGAACACCTCATATGATTATGAATGGCAGCTTCAGCAAGCGGTGCAGCAATATGTACAGGCAAGAGACAGAAAACGGCAGCTTGACGAGACGTTTGAACTTGCCCGGCAAGAGCTGGAAGACGCGGAAAAGGCCGTTCGTGCCGCTTCGTCCGTGATTCTTGAAAACAGCCAAAGAAAAGATAAAGAAGCAGCTCTTAGAGCATATGATGAAACACAGGGGCAGCACCAAGAGCAAGCGAAGCTCAGAGAACAGCTAACGTTTTTTGAAAGACAGCAGGCTAAACAGAAAAAGACTGTCATTGCAGCTGGTATGTTGTTCATCGTTCTCTTTTCTCTGCTGCAGCAATGGATTCCCGCCATAAGTTTCGGCGCTGCACTTATTGTGTATTGGCTTGTTTCAGGAAAATCGTCTTCTCGAAACAGCCGAGAGACAAGACAGCCCATGACGGATATTTCACCAGCAGAAGCTGAAATGCTTAGAGAAGCGTTATGGGAGGATGACCGCAATAAGCAGCACCTTCTCACACAGCGTGCAGCGCTCCAGCAAAAAGAGGCGGCGTATGAAAGGGTCATCCAGCAGTTTGAACAGTGGGAAGCCGAAATGGCGCCGTCCTTTACACAGGTTGAGCGTTTTATGAATGAGCTCGGATTTAAGGAAGATCCATCATTTTTGCTTGATGCATACAGCTTAATGAAGGATGTTAAAAAAGAAGTGAAGAAAAAGCATGAGCTGACCATAGAAGCAGGCAGGCTGAAAAAGCACCGGAGAACATTCGAAGAACGTGTCAGTATGCTTCTTCCCGTGAATCAGAGTCAGGATATCTCCATTTCGGACGCCCTTCACACATTGCGGAAAAACATTGAACGTGAAAAAGAAATTGAGAAGCAAAAAAAGGAAATTGAAACAGATATTCATTATACAAAGGAACAGATGCTTGAACTTGAGCAAGAAATACAGTATTTCCACGCACAGATTGAACAGTTATTTGCCGCGGCTGCTGCAAAAGACAGAGATGCGTTTTTTGCCATAGCCGACATCAGCAGGCAATTGAAGGATACGGAGAACAAGCTTCATCACGTAAACGCACAGCTTCAAGGCGAGCACCCGGAGGAACTTGAACTGGCGGATTCCAATACGCTTTCTGAATTGAAAGATAAGCAATTTGTTGAGAATGAAAGAAAAGAGCGGCTGACTGAGGAGATCGAGCAGCTCCGCAGCCAAATCGCACTGCTCTCAGTCAAACAGGAACAATTAGAGGCTTCGGGATTGGTCTCAGACCTCAAGCTTCAAACCGAAATGCAAAAAGAACGTGTGAAAGAAACGGCTAAAAAATGGGCCTCCATACAAATGGTCAAACAGGTGATCAGAAACAAATTGGAGCGGCATAAAAAAATCGAGCTTCCGCGCCTTCTGGAGACGGCAGGAGAATTCTTCCGCCCTCTGACTGACGGAAACTACCAAACCATTTATTTTTCCGAAACGGATGATTCGATCATGGTTATGCATCGCGATGGAACTGTCTATCATGCGGAAGAGCTGTCACAAGGGACATGTGAACAGCTGTATACAGCGATCCGATTTGCTTTGGCCGTTACGCGCCAGGATGGGTCAATGCTTCCGTTCCAGCTTGACGACAGTTTTGTTCATTTTGATCAGGAAAGGCTGAAACGTGTATTACATGTTCTGTATGATTTATCCAAAGGCGGTAGGCAGATTTTGTATTTTACATGCCATGAGCACGTAAAAGATGCATTTCATAGCAGCCAAATCATCCATTTGGTGTCATAAAAGAGGTTCTATAGCTGAAAATCGGTATGTGATATACTGGTATTATGTAAGATACGGAGGGAGCTTTAATAGAATGGCTAAAGGGATTATGCTACATGAGGTTGGCGAACAGGTGGACCAGTATCTATTGATTAAATCCTCGACGAAAGGGATTGCAAGCAATGGAAAACCGTTTCTGACGCTGATGCTGCAAGACCAGTCAGGCGATATTGAAGCGAAGCTGTGGGATGCCAAGCAAAGTGATGAAGTGACCTATGCGCCGCAGACGATTGTCAAGGTCGTCGGCGATGTTCACCATTATCGCGGACGCACCCAGCTGAAGCTAAGAAATATCAGACCGGTAAGCGAGCAAGAAAACGTCAATATTGATGATTTTTTAGAAACCGCGCCGATTCCGAAAAATGAAATGATGGATACCATCACTCAATATATATTTGAAATGAAAAATCCGAATATCCAGCGAATCACAAGGTTTTTGGTTAAAAAACACGAAGCTGAGTTTATGGATTATCCGGCGGCTACGAAAAACCACCATGAGTTTGTCTCAGGTTTGGCGTATCATGTTGTCTCTATGCTGAACCTGGCGAAAGCAATAGCAGATTTATATCCTTCTCTTGATCGTGATCTGCTTTACGCCGGTGTTATCCTGCATGATCTTGGAAAAGTGAAGGAGCTGTCCGGCCCTGTTTCCACTTCATATACGGTTGAAGGCAATTTGCTCGGCCATATTTCCATCATGGTGACAGAGCTTTCAAAAGCTGCTGAGGAGCTTCAAATCGATTCTGAAGAGGTGTTAATTCTTCAGCATTTGATTTTGAGTCACCACGGCAAAGCAGAATGGGGCAGCCCGAAACCACCGATGGTGAAAGAAGCGGAAATTCTTCACTATATAGACAATCTGGATGCAAAAATGAATATGATGGACAGAGCGCTTGAGCGCGTGAAGCCGGGCGAGTATACTGAACGTGTATTTGCGCTGGAAAACCGTTCCTTTTATAAACCGACATTTCATAAATAACTTAAAAAGGACTGATGCTGACATATTCAGCTCAGTCCTTTTTGATGCGTCTTTCCCGCACATAACTCGTCTCATTCCCGCATATGGTTAAGAATAAAGAATCTATGCAAAAGGGGGAGGAGCCCGTGTTATTTTTTCCATGGTGGGTGTATCTTTGTATTGTAGGCATCATTTTCAGCGCATATAAACTTGTGGCGGCAGCCAAAGAGGAAGAAAAAGTAGACCAGGCTTTTATTGAAAAAGAAGGGCAGATTTATATGGAGAGGATGGAAAAGGAGCGAGAACGCCGCAGTTCTCAGCAGCATGAAGAAGAAAATCAAAACCATTCCATCGCATAAAAAAAGCTGTGCGGCTCATTGAGCCGCACAGCTTTTTTATTATTTAGAATTGCTTGAAGATGAAGAAGTGCTGTTGCTTGTTGAAGATGTATTAAATGTGTCTTTCAGATCTTTATCTTTTACTTCGATGTCAGCTTTCTTCATAACTTTTTGAACAGCTTCCTGAACAGCTGCGTTGTCATTTAATTTTTGTTCAAGTACTTCAGATTTCAGTTCTTTTTTCATATCATCGTA
Organism: Bacillus sp. FJAT-14266; assembly: GCF_001719225.1. Lineage (NCBI taxonomy): Bacteria > Bacillati > Bacillota > Bacilli > Caryophanales > Bacillaceae > Bacillus > Bacillus sp. FJAT-14266. The sequence continues at coordinate 3,221,368 of NZ_CP017072.1, read as the reverse complement.
TTTGCCGCGTTCTTCTGTCTTTTTAATGATGTGGTAGCCGTATTGCGTTTTGACAGGATCACTGACTTCACCTGTTTTTAATTTGAATGCAACTTTGCTGAAATCAGCTATCATACCGTCTTTTGCGAACCAACCAAGATCCCCGCCTTTTGAAGCAGAGCTGTCTGTTGAGTATTCTTTCGCAAGGTCTTCAAACTTCTCGCCTTTTTTCAGCTTTTTCTCTACTTCTTCAGCTGTCTTTTTATCAGCAACAAGGATGTGGCTTGCACGGATTTTGCCTTTTAAGCCTTCCCAGTACTCTTTGATATCGGCGTCTGTTACTTTGATGTTATCTTTAGCCGCTTTTTGTGTCAGCAATTCATATTTTACTTGTTCTTTCAGGTAATCTTTGCCATATTGCTTTTCGAGGGCAGTATATTGATCGCCAAGCTGCGTTTTGTATTCTTTCAGCTTGTTGTCAATTTCTTTATCCGAAACTTTATACTTCTTGTCCAATACTTTTTCTTGCACTAGCTGTGTCAGTACGCTTGCGCCAGCTGTTTTCTTCATGTTTGTGTAAAGCTCGCCTTTTGTGACATCGCCTGCGTCAGTTTTTGCGATGACTTCTTTGTCGCCGCTGCTGCATGCACTGAGAGCGAGGATGCTTGTAGCAGTGATAGCTGCTATTGCGATTTTCTTCATTGTTTTCAAACACTCCTAATCATTCCAAATTAAATTACCTATGCGTATCATAACATATTGTGGCTTTCTGTAAAAAGATTTTAAATAAAGGGCATTCGTCTAGTCAAACTTTTGCTGATGACATACTTATATATTGATCAAGAAAAGGAGGTATGTAACATGAGCGGAGGATACTCTAACGGATTCGCGTTGCTCGTAGTACTGTTCATTTTGCTTATCATCGTAGGTGCAGCTTACATCTACTAAGCAGCCCGAGGATCGCTTGCAACATAAGCGATCCTTTATTTTCACTAGCGCCTAATCGTTTCAAACATGAATTGCATAACATGTAATTGGTAAATAAAGCTTATTACAGGAGGTGCTTTTTAAGATGGGTGAAGTATTTGCAGGCGGATTCGCTTTATTGGTTGTGTTATTTATTTTATTGATTATCATCGGCGCTTCTTGGCTGTACTAATCAACATAAAAAAGCATAGCTGCTTAATCAGCAGCTATGCTTTCTTTCGTATTTACACTGTAAAGGAGATCTCCACAAACGAAGAGATCAGTAAAATTAATATAGATACATTAATAAATCGGAATACCTTATCTTGCCGCTCTTCAGGAATCTCTCTGACAAGGCATAATGTATTGGTGAGCCTGTTTATGAAATATAAAATAAACACGGCAGCCACGATAAAATAGAATAAAATGATGGGAGATTCCCCCTCTCTCTGAACTGTCCCATATTACATTACCAAATATTTATTAAAAAAGATAGAATGCAAATTGAAAAATCGCCACCAGCACCAGGGTTTGACTACTTTTCAACAAGAATATCCAAGCCGTCAGCTTCCTGATCAATAAAAGCGGTTTTCGGTGCTTTTATCAGCTTGAGAGCCAGCAGGAAATCAGGCAGACAGTAGCCGGCGTGAATGCCCAAGATCATGCAGAAATAATGAGCATGATTCGGAAATGCCAGTGCTGCGTAAAACAATACCGGTGTAATCAGCAAGAACGGGCTGACGAGTGAAATCAGCATTGTTGTTTTTGGTATACGTTTCCATGTGCGCATGCGCAATATGTAAAACTTTTTTTCTATTTTTCTTTTTTTGCAGATGATTGGCAGGACATGGATGACTTTATGTACAAATAAAATAACGACGAGCAAACCGCCGAATAAAGATACATATTCATCGCTTAAGCTTGTGCCAGGCCGCAGCAGCTCAAAAGCTAAAAAGGTAGATATAAAAACCAAAATCATAAAACATACAGCAGTTAATATTATGCGAACGGCGCCATAATCCTTCATGAGATTTATGGTCTTCCAGCAATTCATCAAAGTCATCCTTCCATACATCTTGAATAGAATCTCAAAATAATTTACTCCTCCCAAGAGAAAAAATCAATGCTTTTTTAAGAAAAAATATCATCCGGCAGGTATTTTTTTGAAACAAGCAAACAAACTGCGAAATATGGGGTTAGAACTTTCTTCTCAGTGAATTATCAGCTAAAATAAGATTAAAGATAGAAAGAAGTGGTGTGGATGGATTCGATGGATCATCGCATTGAGCGATTAGAATATTACATACAATTATTAGTGAAAACAGTAGATATGGACAGGTACCCCTTCTATGCGCTTCTCATTGACAAAGGGCTGAGCAAGGAAGAAGGGGAAGCGGTTATGAGGATATGCGATGAATTGACGGAAGAGCTGGCAACACAAAAAGCGCAAGGATTTGTAACCTTTGATAAGCTCCTTGCGCTTTTTGCCGGACAGCTGAATGAAAAATTAGATGTTCATGAAACGATTTTTGCCCTGTATGAGCAGGGGCTTTATCAAGAGCTGATGGAAGTCTTTATCGACATCATGAAGCATTTTGATTAACTGTTTACAGGTTCAAGCTCTTCAGCCGGTTCATCCGCAACACTGTCCTTTGCTTTTTTCTTCAGTTTTCCGTTTACGCTTTCAAAGTCATTGTCAATATTGGTGAGTGACGTTTCGAAAATTTCCATAAAATCATCGCCGTAGATATGGCGTATCATACACATCATTTCTGCCACTTCAGGAAATTTTCCGAATAAATGATACAAAGGCTGTGACCCTTTAAAAACAGCGTTGCGTGTCGGATCAAATTCCTCAAGCAAGCTCCAGAATACCTCGGTACCTTCCTCAGTCAATTGGACATATGTGTTCCGTTTATCATTCAGCCGTTTGGAGAACCTTAAATATCCCCGTTCTTCCAGCTTTTTTGAAAAGTTGAATGCGGTTGATACGTGCATGACCCCGAACTTCGCGATTTCAGAAATGGAAGCTCCATTCAATTGATACGCAATCCATAAAATATGATGCTCATTAATATTCAGGTCATACGGTTTGAGCCATTGCTGCCAATCCTTCTCGATCGATTTCCAAAGAGCTTTGCTAAGCTGAGCCATTTTCTGGGTGAAAACCAGAGCTTCTTTCACATCATAGGGCGGTTCCACTCGATTCATTACGTCACCTGCTTCTCTTTTTCTTTTTCTCTATTATGCCAATAAAATAAAGATTAATAAAGATGAAAATGTAAGAATTTTTTAATAAATTCACAAACCATTGCGGCGGAAGGGTTTTTCGGCCAAAAAAAATACGGGTCCAATTTTGGCCCGCATTTTTTTCTTTTGAATAGGATATTAGTTTTGTAAGGTTTTCTCCAGCTGTCTGATTTTCTCTTCGATATCGGCAATTTCTTTTTGCAAATCCTGCTGGTGAGGCTTGATCTCTTCCTGCCATTTTTTAATTGATGTTTGGAGCTCGCCGCCCACGTCTTTAATAACATCCGTGCTTTCTTTTGCCGCTTTGATCAGCTGGTCTTTTAATGCAAGCCCGTCTGACTTTAAGCGTTTGATTGTTTCTTCAAAAGAATCATAGTTGGTTTTCATTTTTTCACGCAGCTGCTTTCCTGAGGAAGGTGCAGTAAGAAGAACCGCTGCTCCTCCGATGATGCCGCCTACGAATAGTCCTGTTAATAGAGAACGTCCGCTCGCCATTACAATCACCCCGTCTTTTTCTTCAAAATAGGATTCATTCAGCATTTTTCATTTTTGTTGAAAGCCTGAACTTCTATACATAGCTTGCTTTATTTTAGCATATTTTTTAAGTGAAAAGGAGGGAGAAGGTTGTCTGTCTTTTTGATTGTGTTATCTTGCATCACCCTTGCCTTCGCTTCAGGCGCTGTTTACTATATCAGACTTCTCAGCCAGGCTGCTTCTTATCCGCCCAAGAAAGTCATCCGGCAGAAAGCGCTTGTTTGTTCAACCGGAACCGCCTTTACACTATGTCTTATCTTTTTCACAAAACTCCTCGCTTAAAACATGCTGACATGCTGCGGGCGCTCTGTTCAAAAAAACCTCTCCCGGAAGCGGAAGAGGTTTTGTGTGACAATTATTTAGCAGCTTCCATAAAGCTTGAACGCCTTAAAATGGTTTGCACAATCGGATAAATAATGATCATTGAGATTGTATTCAGCACAGCGGCCGGCAGAACAACAGCCGCGAACAATGCGGCTAAACCGCCCGGTAAACCGACGATCAATAAAGCTGACGATAAAAACACAATTCCTGATAAGATGGTCCCGATCACTGTCAGCACAGCGGCTGCACCTGTTTTCCGGCTCTTTCTGAACAAGAGAAACAGGGAGAAGAACAGAAATGCTGATACGGGTTTATCAATGATGTTAGGGATCTGTCCGGCTGGAAACGCGGTTGTAAGCGCGGAAATGATTCCAGTCACGATCCCGATGACGAGTACATTTTGCACCCGCGGGAACAGCAGAATGCCCATGAACATCATGATCAGCATCATATCTGGTTTCATGCCGCCTAAAAAGGGCGGAATAATGGAATGAAGCGCTGCGCCGATTGCGGCAAACAGAGCCATAATGACTAACTCTTTTGTTTTCATAACTATGCTCTCCTCTGCTAAGCTTTTTGCCCTCCAATAATATGCTCATCATTTATTGCGAAGGCTTTACAGAATGTGTTATGCAAACAGTATACCAAACGGACGGTTTGCATAGCCAGACTTTTTACTCATTTTCCTGCTGGAATTTCTTCATGAACGCAGCTAATTTTTCACAGTCTTCGAGAGAGACCGCGTTATAAATAGAAGCGCGGCAGCCTCCCACCGAACGGTGTCCGCCAAGGCCGATCATCTTCTCATCTTTTGCTTTCTGAACGAATGTTTTCGTTAATTCGTCATCCCGAAGCGTGAAGGTGACATTCATGCGTGAGCGGCTGTCCTTTCTGGCATGTCCTTTATAGAAGCCGTTGCTTTCATCAATACAGCTGTAGAGAACCTGCGCTTTTTGTTCATTGCGCTGTTCAGCAGTTTCCACACCGCCGTTTTCCTTGAGCCACTCCAGAACAAGGCTCAGCATATAAATCGCAAATGTCGGCGGAGTGTTGTAGAGTGAATCCGCTTTGACATGCGTGGAATATTTCAGGATTTTTGGGACGTTCGCATTTTCATTTTTCAGCCAGTTTTTTTTCATGATGACTACAGTCACGCCGGAAGGGCCGAGGTTCTTTTGGGCGCCTCCGTAGATCACGTCAAATTTAGACACATCGATTTTTCTGCTTAAAATATCGCTGGACATGTCGGCTACGAGCGGAATTGGAGAATTCGGAAACTCCTGCCACTGAGTGCCGAAAATTGTATTGTTGGATGTGATATGTAAATATGCGCCGTCTTTTACATCCGTAAGGTCAACCTCTGGAATATAGCTGTAATTGTCTGTTTCACTTGTAGCGGTGATAGACGTGTTCCCGAACAATTTCGTTTCTGCCAGTGCTTTTTCAGACCAAGCGCCTGTCATGACAAAATGTGCGGTTTTTTCAGGTGTTAAAAAGTTCATCGGAAGCATTGAGAATTGAAGGCTTGCCCCGCCTTGAAGAAACAAGATATCGTAATCTTCCGGAATGCCCATCAGTTCGATTAAGAGGCTTTTCGCTTTTTGGTGCACCGCTTCATACTCTTTGCTGCGGTGGGAAAGCTCCATAATAGACATGCCGGATTCGTTAAAATCAATAAATTCTTTCTGTGCTTTTTGCAGAACTTCCAGTGGCAGCGCTGCAGGACCTGCGTTAAAATTCGTTGTACGTTCCATTATGATCTCTCCCTGTTTTCCACGTTAATGTATAAAATAATACAATTATCCTATCACAAAAATTCAGTTTTTTGATAAAAAATTAGAATTATCAAAAGAAATTGACGGATGTTTGCGAAATGTTCACAAAATAAAATAACCTCATCTTATGATGAGGCCAGGCGTTTTGCGATAGAGGAAGAGATGTTCTGCAGATCCTCCGGTTTATAATCATCAGCATGCGTTTTCCAAACCGCTCCGAATCCATCTCCTTTTCCGTAGCGAGGGATAATATGCATATGGTAGTGGAACACAGATTGTCCAGCTTTTTCGCCGTTATTGTTCAGCGTATTTAAGCCGATCGGTTCAAATTCATCCCGGATAGCGCGGGCGATTTTCGGAACAGCATGGAAATATTGTTTTGCTAATTCATCTGTAAATTCATATACATTCTCAATATGTGTTTTCGGAATGACAAGCGTATGGCCTTTTGTCACTTGGCTGATATCAAGAAAGGCAAGTACATGTTCATCTTCATACACCTTCGCGGATGGAATGTCGCCGGCGATAATTTTACAAAAGATACAATTTTCTGCACAATGCATGAGGGTTCCTCCTTATGAAATTGTTTAGTATGTATACACTCATCGTACCACAGAAATGCAGAAAATAGAAAACAGGATGAACGGCGAGCGTTCACCCTGAATGCAGAGGAAGAGCTTATATGAAGAAAATGTGTTATGCCTTTGGTAAGCACCTCATTTGTCAATAAAATGAAGACTTGTTTAATGCCTAACGATTCCTGCGATAAACACCTCATTTGACAATTTGCTTCATACATGAAGAATTCATCAATTCAGTGAAGAGAAATGGTTTGAGCATTGGACATGTTTATTTTCTATCCAACTGTTTCTAAGACGTCTTTGACAAACACCTCATTTTTCAGTTGATATGCTTTTCCTCTACAACTATTATGATGTCCAGAACCCTGTCTCTTTATGACAGCAAATTCATCATTTGTTAAAAGGGAATTGTTTCAAATCAGGCCTTGTTTTTGGTACTATGAAGAAAAACACTATAAGGGGAGAAACTATGTCTCTGCTATCGGTAAAAGACTTGACCGGCGGATATACAAGGAATCCGGTTTTAAAAAACGTATCATTCACCCTTGAACCGAATCAAATTGTCGGATTAATCGGGCTGAATGGTGCTGGTAAAAGTACAACAATCAGACACATCATCGGGCTGATGGACCCGCATAAAGGTTCAATCGAATTAAACGGTAAAACGTTTGCTGAGGATCCGGAAGGCTACCGTTCACAATTTACCTATATACCTGAAACACCTGTTTTATACGAAGAATTGACGCTGATGGAGCATCTTGAACTAACAGCCATGGCATATGGACTGTCAAAAGAAACAATGGAGAAAAGGCTGCCTCCGCTACTAAAGGAATTCCGAATGGAAAAGAGGCTGAAGTGGTTCCCGGCCCATTTTTCTAAAGGAATGAAGCAGAAAGTTATGATTATGTGCGCATTTTTGGCAGAGCCTGCGCTCTACATTATTGATGAGCCTTTTCTAGGGCTTGATCCGCTTGCCATTAACGCGCTGCTTGAACGGATGAATGAAGCGAAAAAAGGCGGGGCGAGCGTGCTGATGTCAACACACATTTTGGCAACGGCAGAACGCTATTGCGATTCGTTTATTATTTTACATAACGGCGAGGTGCGGGCGCGCGGCACGCTGTCAGAGCTCAGAGAGCAGTTTGGAATGAAGGACGCGGCGCTGGACGATTTGTATCTTGAGCTTACAAAGGAAGACGCTGGCCATGAATAATATGCTTGATATTTGGCAGTCGCGGCTGCAGGAGCATATCAAAGAAACAAGAACATACATGAAATATATGCTCAATGATCACCTCGTCATTGTTTTGATTTTTTTTCTAGCGGGCGCTGCAAGCTGGTACAGCAAATGGATACGGGACATTCCCGCTCACTTTCCATCCTTTTGGGTGATGGCCGTGCTGTTTTCGCTCGTGTTGACAAGCTCTTATGTGCGAACGCTTTTGAAGGAGGCTGACCTTGTTTTCTTATTGCCTCTTGAAGCAAAAATGGAGCCTTACTTGAAGCAGGCGTTTGTCTACAGCTATGTGTCTCAGCTGTTTCCGCTTATTGCGCTGAGCATCGTTGCGATGCCGCTTTATTTCGCAGTCACACCGGGGGCTTCGCTCGTATCGTATGCCGCGGTCTTTGTCCAACTGTTGCTGCTGAAAGCGTGGAATCAGGTAATGGAATGGCGAACGACTTTCCAAAACGACCGCAGCATGAAACGGATGGACGTCATCATTCGCTTTGCGGCGAATACACTCGTTCTTTATTTTGTTTTCCAATCTGTTTATATGTATGCGCTTCTCGTCTATGTCATTATGGCTGTTCTTTATCTGTATATGTCTTCCGCAGCAAAACGGAAAACATTTAAATGGGAAAGCCATATTGAGTCCGAATTGAGACGAAAGCAGCGTTTCTATCGGATTGCCAACCTGTTTACTGATGTGCCGCATTTGCGAAAGCAAGCCAAACGCAGAGCTTATCTCGACTTTTTGCTGCGGCTTGTGCCGTTTGAACAGCGCAAAACATTTGCCTATATGTTCACCCGCGCCTTTTTGCGTTCGAGCGATTATTTGGGCATTCTTGTCAGATTAACGATCGTTTTCGCGCTGATCATTATGTATGTCTCAGCTAGCCCGCTGATTGCAGCGGTTTTGACTGTGTTTGCCATTTTCATTACGGGCATTCAGCTTCTGCCGCTCTTCGGCCACTTTGACCATCTGGCGCTTCAAGAGCTGTACCCTGTGAAAAAAGAAACAAAGCTGAAAAGCTATTTCTCTCTATTAAAAACTGCACTTAGTATTCAAGCGCTGCTGATGTCTGTTGCATCTGCCTATGCAGCCGGCTTGACCGGTTTTCTGTACGCGCTGATCGGTTCTGCCGTTCTGATTTTTGTTGTTTTGCCTGCTTATATGACAACCAGGCTGAAAAAGCACGGAAAGCTGTGAACTGAAAAGAGGTAATCAAATGACAGATAATCAGCTGCTGATGCAGGAAGCTTTGGACTGGAAAATGCATTTTTTGCGAAAGGATTCCATGTTTGAACGCTTTTCGAAGCGTGTCCAGACGAAGGTGAATGAACGGATTCCTGAGAAAATCCATACGGTCGTCACCGAGAGTGTGAAAAAAATGGTAGAAGCGACAATGGCCGGCTCCAATATCATTACTTATAAAAAGGATACAAGTGCACTGTCGCTCAGTGAAAAAAACGAATTGGCGAAAAAAACGATTGTTTCTTATCAGAAAGTGGCAGCTGCTGAGGGAGTCGGCACCGGAGCGGGCGGCATTTTTTTAGGCATTGCTGATTTTCCGCTGCTGCTTTCAATTAAGATGAAGTGTTTATTTACCTTGTCTTCCATTTACGGCTTTGATGTGAAAGATGCACAAGAAAGAATGTTCTTGCTGCTCGTGTTTCAGCTTGCATTTTCGAGTGACGATGGCCGTAAATCGCTTTTTTCTGTCATCGAAAATTGGGAGACGGAGAAAAAGAGCATCGACTGGAGAGTGTTCCAGCAGGAATATCGCGATTATATCGACGTCGTGAAGCTTTTTCAGCTTTTGCCGGGTGTAGGAGCGGCAGTCGGCGGAATTGCCAATTATAAGCTGCTTGCTCAGCTTGGAGAAACGGCAAGACATGTTTTTCATCTGAGGATATTAAAGGAAACAGCCGGAGAATAAACACTCCGGCTGTTTTTTTATAGCTGATGATAGGTGATCGCAGCGCCGGCAAGGACCTTGGCCGCTGTCAGCATGGCTTTTTCGTTGATATCAAATTTCGGATGGTGGTGGGAATAGACTCGCTCTGGCTGTTCGGGAGCGGCGCCTGTAAAGAAAAAAGTGCCCTTCACGTTTTGTAAGTAATAAGCAAAATCCTCGCCGCCCATTTGTGGTTCACCGTCAATGACCTGCAGAACGCCCTCGGTATTCTTTGCGGTGCTCACCAAGTGGTTCGTTTCTGCAGGATGGTTCACAACCGCTGGATAACCCTGTTCATAGGTGTACTCATAGGACGCGCCGTGCATGCTGCATATTCCTTTTACAACCGCTTCAATTTCTTTCTCCAGAATGTCCCGGACATTTTCATCAAAAGAACGCGCTGTGCCGATGAGTACTGCTTGGTCTGCGATGACATTAAACGGATTGTCGGCGATGAAGGAGCCTGTCGAAATGACGGCGGATTGAATCGGATTGACTTTGCGGCTGACAATGTGCTGCAAAGAGGAAACGATTTGCGAACCGATCAGGACGGCGTCTTTTGTATCATGCGGATGAGCGCCGTGGCCGCCCTTTCCGAAGACTTTAATCGTAAATCGGTCCGCCGCCGCCATGACGGCACCGGGGCGGCAAAGAATGGTTCCGAGCGGCTCAGTTGCCCAAAGATGAGTGCCGAATATCACATCCGCGTTTTCGAGACAGCCGTCATCAATCATTGGCTTTGCGCCTCCCGGATAATATTCTTCTGCATGCTGGTGGATCATCACAAAAGTTCCCTTCAGTTCATGTCTGTTTTGGTGAAGGACCTTGGCCACTGCGAGAAGAGCTGCGGTGTGGCCGTCGTGGCCGCATGCATGCATGACACCAGGCACTTTGGAGGCGTAAGGGACATCTTTTTCATCTTGAATGGGGAGAGCGTCAAAGTCGGCCCTCAAAGCGACTGTAGGGCCGGGTTCGCTTCCTTCTATATATGCTAAAACCCCTCTGCCGCCAACGTTTGTGCGGATTGGGACTCCTAACGATTCATAATAGGAAGCAATAAATGCGGCGGTTTTTTCTTCTTGAAATGAGAGCTCAGGATACATATGAAAATGGCGCCTGATCTCAACCATTTCTTCAAAACAGCCGTCGAGCTGTTTGTTTATCTCTTTCTGCAGTGTGGATATGGACAAAGCCGCTTCCCCCTTTTCTATGCTTTTCCATGATTGTATAGAAAAAGTCTGAATATTTCAACTCATGCTGTTTCAAAGCATCATCACAGCTGCGAGGGTTGTCACCAAAAGGCCAATCGCGACGGGAATGAAGTTTTTTCTGGCAAGCTCAAAAGGATCAACTTTGCAAATGGCCGCGGCGGGAATCAACGCCCATGGGACCAGTGTGCCTCCGCCCACCCAGATGGCAGAGATTTGTCCGAGCGCGGTCAGAACGGCGGGATCGGCATGGAGAGCGGACGAAAAGAGCTTTGCGATGGAGCCGGCGAGAGAAATGCCAGAAAATCCTGAGCCGTCAAGGCCTGTTATGGCTCCAGCGGCAGTTAATGCAGCGGCGGCAAGCTCCTTTGACATAGGCATCATATGGGATAAAGCAATGCCAAGATCGTTGACAATGCCGTGGGAACCTTTAGGGAGTGAAGTGCCCAGTATGCTTTCATAGCCTGAGTCGCCAAGATAAAAGAAAGCGGCAATCGGGATGACGGGGCCGAAAACCTTAAAACCGAACTTAAATCCGTCAATAAAATAGCCGGTGATTTTTTCAAGCCCTTTATGCTTATACACGAAAAAATGAACGGTAAAGAGGATACAAATTGCAGACCCGCCAATTAACGCGGTTGCATCATTTCCTTGTAGGTTAAACAAGAGCATGCAGGCGATATCTGCAAGAAAGGCAAGCGGAATCAAAAAAGCCAGTATGGACCGCAGGCGTTTTGGCAAGTACAGCGAGTTGTCTTGTTCGCCGGAAAGAACGGGGGAAAAAGAAGCGGGATGCTCCTGTTTTTTGCGTTCGCGCTGAATCATGATAAAGGCAGCAGTTGTTGTTGTCACACCCATAATCAGCACAAGCGGAATGCTGGCCGAGACGACATCACCGACTGGAATGCCTGCTGCATCCGCAGTCAGCTTTGGCGCCGCTTGAATGACAAAGTCTCCTGACAGGGCAAAACCGTGTCCGAATAAGTTCATGGCCATGGCCGCGGCAAGAGGCGTCAAACCGGCACGTGCGGCTGCGGGGAGCAGGACGGCGCCGATCAAAGCGACACCCGGAGAAGGCCAGAAGAAGAGAGAAATGGCGAACATCAGGCCGCCAATCAGCCAATAGGCAGTCACAGGACCTCTCACAAGGCTTGCAAAGGGAGAAATCATCGCTTCATTTATCCCTGTTTTTGTTAACAAATCACTCATCGAAACGATAAAGCAAATGATGAAAATCGTGGGCAGCAGTTCGCCGGCCGCATAGATAAAGCTGTGGAATAAACTGCTGACAGAAGCTGAAAGTGAATGGCTGGACCATAGCGATATGATAAAAATGCCGAATAGAGAAATAAATGTCGTGTCTTTTCTCAGCAGCATAAATAGGATAATTGCTCCGATAAAAAACACATACAGAACATGGACAGACAAAATCCCGACTTCCATCATCGATCACTCCTTCCGCTTACAGATTATTCATAGGCGGGCGGAAGGTGCCGGGACAGAGGGGAGGGTTATGATGGAAGATGAACATTGATCTGTTTCAGCTGCTCAATCAGATGATGCCTTAATCCTCTATTCGCTTTTTGCAGATGTTTTGGGAAGCATTCAGGAGAAAAAATGACGCACCCTTCAGCAAGCCAGTTTTTTCTATAGGCGATGATGCTTTCCGATGGCTCTATATGAGTTATCCTCGTGCTGCATCTCGTAATCATCAAATCCGAACTGAAAACCGCAGCACGGGCAGATTTCATGAGAATGATTGCCTTCATGATCATATGGCGGTTCAGCCAATCCCTTAAACCCGCAGACTGGGCAAGTATGCTTCATTTTGCTTTCCTCCCAATAAAATAAGCTGCCGGACATGCCGGCAGCTATTCGACAGCGAAATATGTGGTGACATAGGAAGGCCGGGAGAAGATCGACGTTGTGTCAATTCCGGCAGATGTATCGCGTTTTTTGTGGGCTTCTTTGTAAGAACCGGACTGCTGCCAGTCTTGAAAGGCGCTTTCCGTTTCCCACAAGGTCAGAATGACATAGGTGTCACTGTCAAGCGGACGGAGCACTCGAATTGCTTCAAAGCCAGGCTCGTTTTCGACTTTTCCCGCTCTGTTTTTAAATCTGTTTTCAAACAGCGGACGCCCTTCCTGAGTGACGGCAATATTGTTCAATACTGCAAAACCGGGATGTTTGATCTCTCCGACTTGGTCAATGACTTCATAAGCGTGTGGTGCCTGGAAAACGGTATCTCCGTTTGTTTCATGAATCAAAATGGCGTTTTCCTGCCCCTGCATCAAAAGGATATTTTCTGAGGGATGCTTCTCTACGATCGTTTTTAAAAAATCGGCTGTCCCATATGTAATATAAACCTTCATATCAGCCACCTCCTGCTTGCTAGTATATCAAAACAATGGTATAAGTTTCTATTGGCGAGTGCTTCGAACATAATTCCAAACAATTTTTCCCATACTACCTTTAGAAAGGCGAGGTGAGTTCATGTTTAAGATAAAGAAAAAGAAACTTTTTATACCTATCATTATTTTAGTGTTAACTGCTTTTCTCGCTTTAATAGGATATATTTCAATTATTTTTCTCGGCCATTATGTCATAGATGAAAAGAAGCTGATACTTCATGCTTCTTCAAAAATTGTTGATCAAAACGGAGATGAGGTTGCAAGCCTGTATACAGAAAATCGCGAACCGGTCTCGATCAATGAGATTCCAAAGCAGGTCAGAGAAGCGTTTATCGCTGTTGAGGATAAAAGGTTCTATGAGCATCACGGCATTGATGCAAAATCTGTCGGAAGGGCAGTGTATCGCGATATATTAGCAGGCGGAAAGGTGGAAGGCGGAAGCACGATCACCCAGCAGCTTGCCAAAAATATTTTTCTGACACATGACAAAACGTTTCTAAGAAAAACAAAAGAAGTGATCATTGCGATTAATCTTGAACGGGATTACAGCAAGGACAAGCTGCTGGAAATGTATTTAAACCAGCTTTACTTCGGACACGGGGTCTACGGCATACAAGCGGCGTCCCACTATTATTTTAATAAAGAAGTAAAAGATTTGACTTTATCTGAAGGCGCTGTTTTGGCCGCTATTCCGAAGGCGCCTTCTACGTACTCTCCGATTTTGCACCCTGATAAAAATAAGGAGCGGCGTGATACAATTCTAGGCATGATGAATGACCAAGGCTATATTAGTGCGAAAGAGGCTGTCACCGCGCAGGGCCGGACGCTTGGACTGCATGTGAAGAAACAGTCGGAAACACCTTGGTTTGACAGCTACATTGACCTTGTGATCAAAGAGGCGGAAGACAAGTATTCCATTTCCGGAGAGCAGCTTCTTCAAGGCGGATACACGATCAAGGTGCCGCTCGATTCGAAGCTGCAGAAGACGGCTTACCAGGTGATGAAAGAGGGAAGCTATTATCCCGGAACAGATCAGAATGCCGAGGGAAGCGCGGTATTTATTAATAACAAGACAGGCGGTGTAGAAGCGGCCATCGGCGGAAGGGATTACACATCCAAAGGATATAACCGTGTCACAGCTGTCCGCCAGCCGGGTTCCACATTTAAGCCGCTTGCTGTATACGGACCGGCGATGCAGGAAAAGAAATTTAAGCCATATTCTCTATTGAAGGATGAGTTGCAGTCCTACGGAGATTATACGCCGAAAAACTACGACAGCCGGTATGAGGGCGAAGTCACTATGTCTGACGCCATTACGTATAGCAAAAACGCGCCGGCTGTCTGGACGCTGAATGAGATCGGCGTCGAAACAGGAAAATCTTATTTGAAAGCAAACGGCATTGATATCCCTGATGAAGGCCTTGCTCTCGCTCTAGGAGGCTTGGAAAAAGGCGTTTCGCCGCTCCAGCTTGCCGGCGCGTTTCATACATTTGCCGCGAATGGAACGTATACTGAACCCTTCTTTATCTCGAGCATAATAGATGAAGACGGAGAAACAATAGCCGATCATAAAGAAGAAGGAAAGCGGGTTTTCAACAAGCAGACGTCTTGGAATATGACGAGAATGCTGCAGCAGGTAGTCAAAAAGGGAACGGCCACGTCCGGCACCTATCACGGCGACCTGGCGGGAAAAACAGGTTCTACATCTTATACAGGCGTCTCCGGTGCGACAAAGGACGCCTGGTTTGCAGGCTATACGCCGAAAATAACCGGGGCAGTCTGGATGGGCTATGACAAAACGGATCAAAACCATTATTTGAAAGCCGGGAGCTCATACCCGACGCGGCTGTTTAAGGATATTTTGACACAGGCAGGAGAAACCGGTCATGTGTTCACAAAGCCTAAAAACGTTAAAGACCTGGAAAGCCCGATTGAGCTGAAGCCGGTCAAAACACTCACAGCCGATTACACATTTAAAGCAGCGGGACTCTTTACTATTGAATTAAAGTGGGACGCTCAAGAGGATGATCGGGCCGTATACAGAATTTATGTAAACAAGGACGGCGAGGAGACGCTTCTTGATTCGGTTGAAGGGAAGGGAAGCTATGAAATTCCTTATGCCAACTTATTTTCGGGCGCGTCTTATAAAATTGTGCCTTATAATACACAGACAAAAAGAGAAGGGGAAGGAACCGATTACGTTCAGCCAAAATTGTTTTCCTCTTAATGGAATTCGGCGATTTTTTGAACTTTGAGCTACATTTCTATACCATTTGCCTAAAACAAGGTATAGTGTAATAAGTCAAGAAATACGAACGTATGGTTGCCGTATGAAAGGTGGAAATCAGATGAGTAAACGAGAAACGTTTAACGAGACGTTTTTAAAAGCTGCGCGGGGAGAAAAAGCGGATCACACGCCTGTGTGGTATATGAGGCAAGCAGGGCGCTCACAGCCGGAATACCGCAAGCTGAAGGAAAAGTACGGATTGTTTGAGATCACACATCAGCCCGAACTTTGTGCGTATGTCACAAGACTGCCGGTTGAGCAATACGGAGTCGATGCTGCAATCCTTTATAAAGATATCATGACGCCGCTGCCGTCAATCGGTGTGGATGTTGAAATCAAAAACGGGATCGGTCCTGTGATTGATCAGCCAATCCGGTCTCTGGCGGACATTGAAAAACTCGGCCAAATTGATCCGGAACAGGACGTGCCGTACGTGCTTGAGACAATTAAACTGCTTGTCAATGAGCAGCTGAACGTCCCGCTCATCGGTTTCTCAGGTGCGCCTTTTACGCTTGCAAGCTATATGATCGAAGGCGGCCCGTCGAAAAACTACAATAAAACAAAAGCCTTCATGTACAGCATGCCAGATGCATGGAATCTGCTGATGTCCAAGCTTGCCGACATGATCATCGTGTACGTGAAAGCGCAGATTAAGGCAGGCGCAAAAGCGATTCAAATCTTTGATTCGTGGGTCGGCGCATTGAATCAGGCAGATTACAGAACATACATCAAACCCGTAATGAACCGGATTTTTTCAGAGCTCGCAAAGGAGAATGTGCCGCTGATCATGTTTGGCGTTGGCGCAAGCCATCTTGCAGGTGATTGGCATGACCTTCCTCTCGATGTTGTCGGGCTTGACTGGAGACTCGGCATTGATGAAGCCAGATCAAAAGGAATTACTAAAACAGTGCAGGGCAACCTGGACCCGTCCATTTTGCTTGCGCCATGGGAAGTCATTGAGCAGAAAACGAAGGAAATACTTAATCAAGGTATGAAATCAGACGGCTTCATTTTCAATCTTGGCCATGGGGTATTTCCTGATGTCAGTCCCGAGGTTTTGAAAAAACTGACAGCATTTGTCCATGAATATTCACAAAACAAAAAAATGGGTCAATATTCCTAAGCATATCTTTTGGTATCTTAATGATATCCTGTCAAAATGTTTGTATCAGATCATTAAAGAGGGTGTAAACAGTGAGTAGAAAGAAAATGGGGCTTCTCGTGATGGCGTACGGCACGCCTTATAAGGAAGAAGATATTGAACGTTATTATACACATATCAGAAGAGGCAGAAAGCCTGAGCCTGAAATGCTTCAAGATTTGAAAGACAGATACGAAGCGATTGGCGGCATTTCACCGCTTGCCAAAATCACAGAAGAGCAGGCGCATAATCTGGAACAGCACTTGAATGAAATTCAGGATGAGATTACGTTTAAAGCGTATATCGGACTGAAGCATATCGAGCCGTTTATTGAAGACGCCGTAGCAGAGATGCATAAGGATGGCATTACAGAAGCAGTCAGCATCGTGCTGGCGCCGCATTTCTCCACGTTCAGCGTTCAGTCCTACAACAAACGTGCCAAAGAAGAGGCTGAAAAACTCGGCGGCTTAACGATTACGTCAGTTGAAAGCTGGTACGATGAACCGAAGTTCGTGAAATATTGGGTTGACCGAGTAAAGGAAACATATGCGTCAATGCCTGAGGATGAAAGAGAAAACGCAATGCTCATCGTATCCGCACACAGCCTGCCGGAAAAAATCAAAGAATTTGGAGACCCGTACCCGGACCAGCTGCATGAATCGGCGAAATTGATTGCTGAAGGCGCAGGCGTTTCCGAATATGCTGTCGGCTGGCAAAGTGAAGGGAACACGCCTGATCCTTGGCTCGGACCCGATGTTCAGGATTTAACACGTGATTTATTCGAACAAAAAGGCTATCAAGCATTTGTATATGTTCCTGTTGGATTTGTCGCGGATCACTTAGAAGTGCTTTATGATAATGATTATGAATGCAAAGTGGTTACTGACGATATCGGCGCAAGCTATTACCGGCCGGAAATGCCAAATGCCAAGCCTGAATTTATTGATGCTTTGGCAACAGTCGTATTAAAAAAATTAGGACGTTAAAGAAGGCGATGAACATGAGTGACGGCAAAAAACATGTAGTCATCATCGGCGGCGGCATTACCGGTTTAGCCGCCGCCTTCTATATGGAAAAAGAAATCAAAGAAAAGAATCTGCCGCTTGAGCTGACACTTGTTGAGGCAAGTCCGAGAGTCGGCGGGAAAATCCAGACTGTCAAGAAAGACGGCTATATCATCGAAAGAGGGCCAGACTCATTTCTGGAACGAAAGAAAAGCGCCCCGCAGCTTGTTAAAGACTTAGGTCTTGAGCATTTGCTTGTCAACAATGCGACCGGACAATCCTATGTGCTTGTAAACCGCACCCTGCATCCAATGCCGAAGGGCTCCGTAATGGGGATACCGACAAAAATTGCGCCGTTTGTTTCTACGGGTCTGTTTTCCTTGTCCGGGAAGGCGAGAGCTGCTATGGATTTCATCCTGCCTGCAAGCAAAACAAAGGATGATCAGTCATTGGGAGAATTCTTCCGCAGACGTGTCGGAGATGAAGTGGTCGAGAACTTAATCGAGCCGCTACTATCAGGGATCTACGCAGGCGACATTGACAAGCTCAGCCTGATGTCGACATTTCCGCAATTTTACCAGACGGAACAAAAGCATAGAAGCCTGATTCTCGGCATGAAAAAAACAAGGCCTCAAGGCTCAGGCCAGCAGCTGACGGCAAAAAAACAAGGGCAGTTCCAGACTCTGTCAACCGGTTTGCAAACCCTTGTAGAAGAGATCGAAAAGCAGTTAAAGCTGACGAAGGTGTATAAAGGCACAAAAGTGACCAAACTCAGCCATAGCGGCTCTGGCTATTCGCTCGAACTGGATAACGGCGTCACACTTGATGCTGATTCAGTAATTGTGACTGCTCCGCATAAAGCGGCTGCGGGAATGCTTTCTGAGCTTCCTGCCATTTCTCATTTGAAAAATATGCACTCCACATCCGTGGCAAACGTCGCTTTAGGTTTCCCTGAAGGCTCCGTCCAAATGGAGCATGAGGGCACGGGTTTTGTCATTTCAAGAAACAGTGACTTTGCGATCACAGCCTGTACGTGGACGAATAAAAAATGGCCGCACGCAGCGCCGGAAGGCAAAACGCTGCTTCGGGCATATGTCGGAAAAGCCGGAGACGAATCCATTGTCGATCTATCAGATAATGACATTATCAACATTGTGTTAGAAGACTTAAAGAAAGTCATGAACATAAACGGCGAGCCGGAAATGACATGTGTCACCCGATGGCATGAAAGCATGCCGCAGTACCATGTCGGCCATAAGCAGCGTATCAAGGAGCTGCGTGAAGCACTTGCATCTGCGTATCCGGGTGTTTATATGACAGGCGCTTCTTTTGAAGGTGTCGGCATTCCCGACTGCATTGATCAAGGAAAAGCTGCCGTGTCTGACGCGCTTACCTATTTATTCAGCTAAAACCTCCGCTTTATCGCGGAGGTTTTTTTGATGTTCAATGGCAATATTGTGTAAAAAAATGATTGAATTGAACGGCAGGTTATGATACATTTGCATATGTACTTAATGACTAAAATGTTCAAACGGTCAGTTTCGAGGTGAATACAATGTCAATAGATCGAAAAAAGCTCATTTTGGAGGCGGCTACAAAGTCTTTCACGCAGTTCGGGTATAAAGCGACGACAATGGATCTTGTCGCAAAACTTGCGAACGTGGGGAAGGGAACCATTTATACTTTTTTCAAAAACAAAGAAGAGCTGTTTGACGAGATTTTCACTACTTTATTAAAGGAAATGAAGCAAAAAGCGGATGAAGCGATGGAGCCGAACCTTCCGTTCCATGAAAATGTGCACAGAGCGCTGTTTGCCATTCTGGAGTTCAGGAAAACACATCAGCTGACGATTAAAATTTTCCAAGAGAATGCCGAGATTGGTACAATGGCTGTTCAGGAAGTGATCCAGAAAATGGAGCGAGCCATACTGTCTTATATCAAAAGTAAGATTGAAGACGGGATCAAAAGCGGCGCAATCAAGCCGTGCGACCCTGAACTGACAGCCTTTGTGATGCTGAAGCTTTATATCGCGCTCATTTTTGACTGGGAAAAACAACACCCCCCGCTTGATAAAGAGACAATTGCGGGACTGCTTGAATTGTATGTTGTCAAAGGATTGTCAGCGAACTAGATAATCCTTTCTCTTTGCAAGAAAATGACCATTTTTCATGATGAGTCAGTTTTAGAATGGAGGCATCAGGATGAACACAATACGAAGTCAGTGGAAAGACATCGTAACAAGTAAAAAATTATTGATTCCCATCATCGCCATTTTGTTTGTCCCGCTTATTTACAGCGGCGTATTCTTAAAGGCTTATTGGGACCCGTACGGCACAGTTGACCAGCTGCCTGTCGTTGTCGTCAACCAAGACAAGGGAGCAACGTATGAAGGAGAAAAACTTCAAATTGGTGATGATCTGGTCAAAGAATTAAAGGATAATAACAACTTTGATTGGCATTTTTCCAATGATCTCGACCAATCGTTAAAGGACTTATTGAATCAAAAATATTATTTAGTTGTCGAGATTCCTGAGGATTTTTCTAAGAATGCCAGCACTGTATTAGACAAAAATCCGAAAAAATTGGATCTGAAATACCACACAAATGCAGGTTCTAACTATGTAGGGGCAACGATCGGCGAAAAAGCGATTGATAAACTGAAAGCCTCTGTTTCAAAAGAAGTGACCGAGCAATATACGAAAGTTATTTTTGATAACTTTAAAGATATCGCAAAAGGTTTGAGCGACGCGAGCAGCGGCGCGAAAAAAATTGATGACGGCACAAAGGATGCGAAAAACGGAAGCGCACAGCTGAAAGAAAATCTGGCGAAGCTGAAGGAAAGCACCGCTACCATCAGTGACAAAACAGCGCAGCTTGCAGATGGAGCGGCTCAGGTGACGAGCGGCATCCAATCACTTGACAGCTCGCTCGGTAAATTCCAGGACAGCAGCAACCAGATTTATGATAAATCTAGTCAACTTGCAGCAGGATCAGGCGAGCTGACAAGCAAGATGAATGAACTTCTTGCCGGACTTCAAAATGTGCAGAAGGGTACGCCTAATCTTACTAACGGGTTGGATCAGCTCAACAGTAAAGTCCAAGAAGGTTCTGAGAAAGCGGCAAAAGCGGAAAAGATCATTAATGCGCTCGATTTAACGAAGCTTGAAACTGCTGTAAACAATCTGGAAAAGTCAGAAACTGCGATGAAGGAATTTAAAAAACAGCTGACTGACTTTGAAAACAGTTTGAAAAACCGTGATCAGGCATTTAAAAATGTCATCAATTCGAGTGACTTCTTAACAGCGGAGCAAAAAAGCCAGTTGATCAATTCTGTTGAAAAGCAGCTTCCGAAAGTTGATGCGCCTGATTTTGATCAAATATTAAGCCAGCTACCTACAGCTGATCAGCTGCCTGACATCGCAACGATAAAAAGCTCTCTTGAAGACGTGAAAGCGCAGGTGGCGCAGGTGAAAGCCATGCCGGAAGCTACATCTAAGCTTTATAACGGCGCAAAAACAATCCAAGATGCGATTGACAGATTAACTGAGGGAGCTGATAAGATATACAATGGTTCTCAGAAGCTGACAGATGGCCAAACTAAACTGACAGCGGGCATCGGTGAATATAATAAGCAGTTCGCAAAAGCAAAAGCGGGCTCAGAGCAATTGGTGACAGGAAGCAGCCAAGTATCCGGCGGATTGTTTAAGCTGTTAGACGGGTCTAAACAGGTCCAAAGCGGATCATCAAAACTTGCAGACGGATCTGCATCACTTGATACAGGTTTAGGCAAGCTATTGGACGGCACAGGAGAGCTGTCTAGTAAGCTGAAGGATGCGGCTGACCAAACAGGAGATATCGATGCTGATGATCAAACATACGGCATGTTTGCGGATCCGGTTAAAACCAAAGATGATGCCATTCATTCCGTTCCTAACTATGGAACAGGGCTGACACCTTATATCCTGTCAATGGGCTTGTATGTCGGCGGCATCATGCTGACGGTTGTCTTCCCGCTGAAGGAAGCGTCAGGACGTCCGAGAAACGGTTTTGAGTGGTTCTTTAGCAAATTCAATGTCATGATGCTTGTAGGAATCATTCAATCATTGATTGTGGCGACGGTTCTTCTATTGGGAATTGGTCTCGAGGTAGAGAGCACGTGGAGATTTTACGTGTTTACGATCATTACGAGTCTCGCTTTCCTGGCGATAATTCAATTTTTGGCTACAACGATGGGCAACCCGGGGCGATTTATCGCAGTCATTATTTTAGTGCTGCAGCTGGGAGCGAGCGGAGGAACCTTCCCGCTTGAATTGCTCCCGAATTTCTATCAGGTCATCCATGGCGCATTGCCGATGACCTACAGCATTAACGGATTCAGAGCGGTCATTTCAAACGGTGACTTTGGCTACATGTGGCAGATGGCCGGCGTCTTAATCGGCATCGCCCTCGTCATGATTGCACTAAGCATTACTTACTTTACAATGTTAAGCCGAAAGGAAGAAACATCAGAAGAACAGCCGGCTTCATAAAGAAAAAGAACTTGTTTCCTTGGAAACAAGTTCTTTTTTTGTTACATTCCCCATTTAATTATCAATCCTGTATAGGTTAATCCGCCGCCAAACCCGAAAAGCAAAACGATTTGATCTTTTTGCAGCTTCCCGGCTTTCACTGCGAGATCGAGCGCCAAAACAATTGAAACCGAAGACGTGTTTCCGTAGTGCTCAACACTAGTGAGCGTTTTTTCAATCGGGAACAGTGTTTTTTCACAAATTGACTCGATCATGCGCAAGTTGGCGCTGTGAGGAACAAACCAATCGAGATCATCGGAGCTGAGTCCTGCTTTATGTAAAAGCCGTTCAAATTCGCCAGGGACGGTTCTTGCGGCCCATTTATATACCTCGCGTCCGTTTTGCACCATTTTTCCAGAACCGACAAGCTGCACACCGTTTATTTCATTTCGCAGTCCGGCACGATACAAAATATCGCCGCTGTTCCCGCTTGTTCCTTGTACAGACGCAAGAAATCCCGGCGTCTCTTCATCTCGTTCCACTAACAGCGCACCCGCGGCATCGCCGAACAGAACGCATGTCGTTCGATCGGTATAATCCGTTACCTTTGATAACGTCTCTCCGGCGATGACGAGAATTTTTTGATGAAGGCCAGATGTGATCAATCCATTTGCCAAATGGAGGCCGTAAGTCAGCCCGGCGCATGTCGCATTAATATCCAGCGCGCCGGTGCTTTCCCAGCCGAAATATTCCTGTATGCGGCATGCTGTACTCGGAAAGGCGTAATCGGATGTGGTTGTGGCAACGAGGATCATATCGACATCATCAAGTGTTCCTTTATAACGGCTCTTGAGATTCTTCACCGCTTCTATGCATAAATCAGAGGTAAATTGATGTTCATCCGCAATCCGGCGTTCTCTCATTCCTGTGCGCTGAACGATCCATTCATCAGAGGTATCAACGATCTTTTCTAAATCTGCATTGGTTAAACGTCTGCTCGGCGCATAGGTGCCGATAGCTGTAATTTTTGCTTTTGACATATGAATCACTCCTTATGGTCAGATTATAACACTAGATATTAGTATCTGGTACTAAAAAGAAGGTTTTTTTACAAAAAAAGAGAAGTGTAGATAGGAATCTATGAAAAAGAAAAAGGAGGCTGAAAAATGGTCAGTCAAGAAGCAGTAGTCTTTTTGGCATTATCCGGGGCTATTGCGTTTCTGTTGCCAATCGGGCTGATTGTATGGTTTAAGCGAAAGTATGGTGCCTCGCTTAAAGTGTTTTTTATTGGCGCTCTCACGTTTTTTGTCTTCGCTCAGCTGCTGGAAGGCGGCGTTCATGTTTATGTACTGCAAGTGAATGAAATGACGAAAGAAGCGATGCAGCATCCATTATGGTATGGCATTTACGGCTGCTTGATGGCCGGCATTTTTGAGGAGTGCGGAAGGTATTTGATGATGCGATTTTTTATGAAGCGCCATCATACTTGGGCAGATGGTCTGGCTTTCGGGGCAGGCCATGGCGGGCTTGAAGCCATCCTGATTACAGGCTTGTCCTCTATCTCACTTATTGTATACGCATTTGCAATCAATAGCGGGACGTTTGAACAGCTTTTGGTCAATGGCGACGTCAAACAGGCGCTTTTGCCGATACAGGAGCAGCTGCTGCATACTCCTTCGTATGAATGGATGCTGGGCGGAATAGAAAGAATCAGTGCCATTGCCGTCCAGATTGGTCTGTCTCTGCTTGTTTTGTACGCGGTTAAAAACCGCCGGCCGCTGTTTTTGCTGTATTCTATTCTTTTACATGCACTGTTTAATGTCCCGGCGGTTTTATATCAAAGAGGAATCATAGAGCATGCTGCAGCTGTTGAAATCATTGTTGCTCTTATAGCGGCTTTATCAGTTTATTGGATTGTAAAAGCAAAAAGGGTGTTTCAATAAAAGGTCCAAGCAGCAGCAATGCCCGCTTGGAAAAATGTGAATGGAAATATTCATTAAGCATGGGTCATCAGAATATTTCTGATTCAGTCTTTAGCAATGACAGCAAGAATGTCTGTGTTTTTTACAAGAGAAACAATGGTGTTTCTTTTTCTTCTTCTCGCAAGGGTCATGGCATTCTTTCTTTTTCTTGCAATGGTCGTGGAAATCTTTATCGAACCACTCGTCAAAGAACCAAAAATCATCGAACCAATCGTGACAACGACATTTCTGTTCATGTGAATGACGACAGCACATAGAAATCCCTCCTCTTCCCATGCTCTCTACAGCATATGAGAGATTGATAGGAAAAGATTGGACGGGTCCCTCGGGAAAAGAGTATATTTTAAGTAGAAAATAAAAGGAGGAATGCCCTATGACGTCCGTACGTAAAACGATGGAGCTCATTAAAGAACTTGTATCGATCCCAAGCCCGACAGGAAATACATATGAGGTGATCAATTATATTGAAAGCCTTTTAAAAGAATGGAAGGTAGAAACGGTTCGGAACCACAAGGGCGGCTTAATTGCAACGCTTCCAGGACGCGACACATCCCGGCATCGCATGCTGACAGCGCACGTTGACACCCTCGGCGCTATGGTGAAGGAAATTAAAGCGGACGGCCGGCTGAAAATCGACTTAATCGGCGGGTTCCGCTACAACTCGATTGAGGGGGAGTATTGCCAAATTGAAACCGCCTCGGGAAAAATGTACACAGGCACAATCTTAATGCATCAAACGTCTGTGCACGTATACAAAGACGCGGGAAAGGCTGAGCGGAATCAAGAGAATATGGAGATCCGCCTAGATGAACCTGTTCACTGCCGGAAAGATACGGAGGAGCTTGGCATTGGCGTCGGAGACTTTGTGTCGTTTGATCCACGTGTCGAGATCACATCAAGCGGATTTATTAAATCGCGCCATTTGGATGACAAAGCAAGCGTCGCCTTATTGCTCCGCTTAATTCATGAAATTCAAACAGAAGACATTGAGCTGCCGTATACAACCCATTTTCTTATTTCCAATAATGAAGAAATCGGTTACGGCGGGAATTCGAATATTCCTCCTGAAACAGTTGAATATTTGGCGGTTGATATGGGCGCTATTGGTGACGGGCAGGCGACAGATGAATATTCAGTATCAATCTGTGTGAAGGATGCGAGCGGGCCGTATCATTATCAGCTCAGAAAGCATTTAGTTCAATTAGCCGAGAAGCATCATATTGACTATAAGCTTGATATCTATCCGTACTACGGGTCTGATGCGTCAGCAGCGATCAAATCCGGGCATGATATTGTGCATGGCCTCATAGGGCCGGGAATTGACGCTTCCCATGCATTTGAACGCACCCATAAATCATCTCTTCGCCATACCGCTAAGCTTCTGTATTACTATGTACAGTCACCAATGGTATAAGGGGGAGGACCAATGAAGATTTATAAGCTGAAAAGCACATTCGGCTGGGAAGGTGATGACGGGTTGGGAGAACAGCTGATTCAGCAGATCCTTGCCGGAGAAAAAACCGCCACGTGCGCGCCGAAATCATTGTATTCAAAAGATGAATTGAGGGACGTTTATCAAACAGCGGGTCAGCTTGTTACCGTTTATGATAAACATGACAATCCAAGATGCAATATAAAAGTAACAGATGTCTTTGAAACCATCTTTGGTGCGCCTGATATGAGGTTAGTCAAAGGAGAGGGCAATGGAGACCGAATTGAGGAGTTTCAAGAGGATCATCGGATGGCATGGGCGGAACTGATCAAAAGCGGTGAACTGGAGCTGAATGAGGATACTGTTTTGATTACAGAGCTGTTTGTGCTTGTTAAAGATTAAAAAAGCCTGCGGGGCAAGAACCCCGCAGGCTTTTCATTAACCAGAAATGGTTGCGTTTTGTTCTGTTTTCGATTGGGACATAACAGTTTCTGCTTTCGCAGGATTAAACATGCCTTCCCATTTAGACATCACAACGGCAGCAAGCGCGTTACCAGTCAGGTTGACAACTGTTCGTGCCATATCCATGATGCGGTCTACGCCGGCAATAAAGGCAAGTCCTTCAGCCGGAACGCCGATGGTGCCAAGCGTTGCAAGCAAGACAACAAAAGAAGTACCAGGCACGGCAGCCATCCCTTTAGATGTCACCATTAAGACGAGCACAAGCGTAATCTGGTGCCAAATCGTCAAATCAATGCCATATACCTGTGCTAAAAAGAGTGCGGCAATCGATTGATAGAGAACGGAACCGTCTAAGTTAAACGTGTAACCGATCGGAATGACAAATGAAACAATGCCTTTCGGACATCCGATTTTCTCCATTTTTTCCATGATGCGCGGAAGAACCGTTTCAGAGCTGGACGTACTGAACGCCAGTAAGATTTCGTCCTTCATGTAAGCAAGGAACTTGAAGATGCTGATGCCGGCAATTTTTGCGACAATCCCGAAAATAACAATTAAGAAGAAAGCAAGCGCGACATAAACCAATCCGACGAGCTTTCCGAGAGAGATAAGAGAACCGAGTCCGAATTTAGACACAGTCACTCCGATAAGAGCGAAAACGCCGAATGGCGCCACTTTCATCACAAGGTTTACAACGTGGAACATGGCATGGGATACACCTTCAAAAAAGGCTAATACAGGCTTGCCTCTTTCACCGATTGCGGAAATACCCAATGCAAATAGTACTGTAAAGCAAATGATGGCTAGAAGATCCCCTTCGACCAATGACTGGAAGAAGTTTGTCGGCACAATATGGAGGAACGTTTCTGCCACTGATTTATTACTTTGTTCTTTTTCAGTTTCAACATATTGACTGATGTCCGATTTTTGAGCTTCGTGTATATTAACTCCTGTACCCGGATGGAAGATGTTTGCAAGGGCTAGTCCGAGAATAATGGCAAAAGTCGTGATGATCTCGAAGTACAGAATCGTTCTGAAGCCTAATTTACCGACTTGCTTTCCATTTCCTGCACCGGCTACACCGATGATTAAGCTGGAGACAACAATAGGAATCACTATCATTTTGATTAAGCGTAAAAAGAGATCCCCGATTGGCTGCAGGTAAGTAGGCAATGCTGGGTTGCCATACCAAATGACGCCAACAATGACACCTAGAATAAGTCCAACGAATATTTGTGTGGCTAATCCAAACTTAATTCTTTTCATAGATTACCTCCCAAAAAACAAAGTATCAACATATATCATGAATAGACATATATTTAATCTCACTATTAGATCAAATTATAATAGATAAGAAATCAATTCGTCTATAGTAAATTATATTTCGAAAATAAAGAATATTCAATGACATTATGATAATCACCAGAATTATCTAAAAACAGGTGAGCTTTGACCTAACCTGACTATTATTTCAAAATTAAGAGATATGTGAAAAAATAAGAAAATCCCACGCGTAAGGCGCGGGATTTTCGCTCATTACAAATCGTTTACTTTTATACAGTCATTGCAGATATTACCATAACACTCATGCTGCTCTTCTATCTTTTTTCCGCATTCCGCACACTTTTTCGAAGGCAGGTTTCTAAAAAATTCTGTGATTTTCCCCAGCATAACCAATCCCTCTTTCCCCTTTGTAGTGATTTCATTGTAATATAACAGATCACAAAAATCAATAACTGTTTTGATACAATGTTTAAAACATGCTTTTTTCAAGAAAAATGGGTATATTGAAGGAGGATCAATTTTTTTTGAAAAGATAGGAGGACATTATGAAAGTTACAGTTATCGGATGCTATGGCGGTTTTCCGGCCGCAAATGAAGCGACGTCAGGCTATTTGTTTCAGTCAGGTGATTACTCTCTGCTTGTTGATTGCGGCAGTGCCGTTTTATCTAAGCTGTTCGGATATGTGCCGGCGGAAAAGCTGGATGCGGTCGTTCTGTCTCATTATCACCATGACCATATCGCTGATATCGGGCCGCTGCAATTTGCCAAGCAAGTCGGTTCGTTTCTCGGTAAAGGAGAGCATACGCTTCCGATTTACGGACATGATGCTGATATAGAACAGTTTCAAAAGCTTACATATAAAACACATACAAAAGGGATCGCCTATCAGCCGGATCAGCCGTTGACTGCCGGTCCGTTTACGATCACCTTTTTAAAAACGATTCACCCGGTGACGTGCTATGCCATGCGGATTACTGACGGCAGCCACACTGTCGTTTATACTGCTGATTCCAGCTATCAGGATTCATTTATACCGTTTTCGAAAGATGCTGATTTATTGATCTCAGAATGCAATTTTTATGCCGATCAAGACGGAACAAGTGCAGGCCATATGAACAGCCTGGAAGCCGGGCGCATTGCAAAAGAAGCGGGAGCGGGAGAACTGCTGCTGACCCATTTGCCGCATTTTGGCGTGCATGACAATCTTCGCAAAGAAGCGAAAACCGTTTTTAGCGGAGAAGTGAATATTGCGAAATCAGGTTTTGTGTGGGAAGGATAAAGGAGGAGCACCATGTTATTTATAGACAATCAAAATATCAATGATCCGCGGATCAATCTTGCTATCGAGGAGTACTGTGTAAAGCATTTAGACCCTGAACAGCAATATTTGCTCTTTTATGTGAATCAACCGTCTATTATCATTGGGAAAAACCAAAATACAATAGAAGAAATCAATACAAAATATGTAGAGGAAAACGGGATTATCGTCGTCCGCCGTTTATCAGGCGGGGGAGCTGTGTACCATGATCTGGGGAACTTGAACTTCAGCTTTATTACCAAGGATGACGGGGACAGCTTTCATAACTTTAAAAAATTCACTGAGCCGGTGATTCAGGCGTTACATCAGCTTGGGGTTGAAGCTGAATTAAGCGGCCGGAACGACATTGTAGTGGATGGCCGGAAAATATCCGGAAACGCTCAGTTTGCAACGAAAGGCCGTATTTTCAGCCACGGCACCCTCATGTTTGATTCAGCCATTGATCATGTTGTATCAGCATTAAAGGTGAAAAAGGATAAAATTGAATCAAAAGGCATCAAATCGATCAGAAGCCGAGTAGCAAACATCAGTGAGTTTCTCGATGATAAAATGACCACCGAAGAATTCCGCAGCCATTTGCTTCGCCATATTTTTAACACAAACGACATTGGAAACGTGCCGGAGTATAAGCTGACGGAAAAAGATTGGGAGACCATTCATCAAATTTCGAAAGAGCGCTATCAGAATTGGGATTGGAACTACGGCCGCTCGCCGAAATTTAACCTTAATCATTCGAAACGTTATCCGGTTGGATCGATCGATTTGCGCCTAGAGGTCAAGAAAGGCAAAATCGAGGACTGCAAAATCTTCGGAGATTTCTTCGGTGTCGGTGATGTATCTGAAATTGAAAACCTGCTGGCCGGAAAACAATACGAACGCAGCGTCATCGCTGATGTGCTCGAAGGTGTGAATCTCAAGCATTACTTTGGGAACATTACGAAAGAGGATTTCCTTGATCTGATTTATTAAGGCAAAACACATCGTTTGAAAGAGCGGTTGTGTTTTTGAAATAATGGAGGCAGGAGGGATTCACATGAAAGTGTTTTTAATCGGAGCGAACGGACAAATCGGGCAAAGACTTGTCTCTTTATTCCAAGATAATCCTGATCATTCCATCAGAGCGATGGTCAGAAAAGAAGAACAGAAAGCGTCTCTTGAAGCTGCCGGTGCAGAAGCTGTGCTTGCGAATCTGGAGGGCAGCCCGGAAGAAATCGCCGCTGCGGCAAAAGGTTGTGACGCGATCATTTTCACAGCCGGTTCCGGCGGCAGCACAGGCTATGATAAAACGCTGCTGGTGGATCTCGATGGAGCGGCAAAAGCCATTGAAGCTGCGGACATTGCCGGAATCAAACGGTTTATTATGGTCAGCGCCCTGCAAGCCCATCACCGTGAAAATTGGAATGAGGCACTCAAGCCTTATTATGTGGCCAAGCATTATGCTGATAAAATTCTTGAAGCGAGCGGTTTAACCTATACGATTATCCGTCCGGGAGGCCTTCGCAATGAGCCTGGAACGGGAACTGTTTCAGCAGCGAAGGATCTGGAGCGGGGATTTATTTCCCGTGAGGACGTTGCAAAAACGGTCATTGCCTCTTTAGATGAGAAGAATACGGAAAATCGGGCCTTTGATCTGACAGAAGGAGATACGCCGATTGCCGAAGCATTGAAGAAACTATGACAGTATTGACACTCAGGGCTTTTTGCTCTTGAGTGTTTTTTTCTGTTTCTCTATAATGGAGGAGAAAGCTTGGCTTCAATAATGAATGACTATTCATTCACTTTAAGGGGTGGGAGAATGAATCTTGTTTCAAAATTGGAAGAAACAGCATCTGAGAAGCCCGACAGCATCGCATGCAGGTTTAAGGATCACATGATGACGTATCAAGAGCTGAATGAACATATTCAGCGATTTGCGGACGGCCTTCAGGAAGCCGGTATGGAGAAAGGGGACCATCTAGCTTTGCTGCTTGGCAATTCGCCTGATTTTATCATCGCGTTTTTTGGCGCTTTAAAAGCTGGGATCGTGGTTGTTCCCATCAATCCGTTGTACACGCCGACAGAAATTGGTTATATGCTGACAAATGGCGATGTAAAGGCAATCGTAGGCGTTAGCCAGCTTTTGCCGCTTTATGAGAGCATGCATGAGTCGCTGCCAAAGGTTGAGCTCGTCATTTTATGCCAGACGGGGGAGGCCGAGCCGGAAGCTGCGGACCCAGAGGTCAGGATGAAAATGACAACGTTTGCAAAAATATTGCGTCCGACATCAGCCGCTAAACAAAACCAAGAACTTGTCCCTGATGATACCGCGGTTATTTTATATACGTCAGGAACGACTGGAAAACCGAAAGGCGCGATGCTGACTCATCAGAATTTGTACAGCAATGCCAACGATGTTGCAGGCTATTTGGGAATGGATGAGAGGGACAATGTGGTCTGCGCTCTTCCCATGTTTCACGTGTTTTGTTTAACCGTCTGCATGAATGCACCGCTGATGAGCGGCGCAACTGTCTTGATTGAGCCTCAATTCAGTCCGGCATCTGTTTTTAAGCTTGTTAAGCAGCAGCAGGCGACCATTTTTGCCGGTGTGCCTACAATGTATAACTACTTGTTTCAGCATGAAAACGGAAAGAAAGATGATTTTTCTTCGATCAGGTTGTGCATTTCGGGAGGCGCGGCCATGCCAGTCGCGTTGCTGACGGCGTTTGAAGAAAAATTCGGTGTTACCATTTTGGAAGGCTACGGGCTCTCGGAAGCATCACCCGTCACGTGCTTTAACCCGTTTGACAGGGGCAGAAAGCCGGGCTCCATCGGGACAAGTATCTTACATGTCGAAAACAAGGTCGTAGATCCGCTCGGACGTGAGCTGCCCGCTCACCAGGTCGGCGAATTGATCGTGAAAGGCCCCAATGTGATGAAGGGCTATTATAAAATGCCGATGGAAACAGAGCATGCATTAAAAGACGGGTGGCTTTATACGGGGGACTTGGCAAGACGGGATGAGGACGGCTATTTTTACATTGTTGATCGGAAAAAAGACATGATCATTGTAGGAGGATACAATGTGTATCCGCGGGAGGTGGAGGAGGTGCTGTACAGCCATCCGGACGTCAAGGAGGCGGTTGTCATCGGCGTGCCGGACCCCCAAAGCGGGGAAGCGGTAAAGGGATATGTGGTGCCGAAACGCTCTGGGGTAACAGAGGAGGACATCATGCAGCACTGTGAAAAGCATCTGGCAAAATACAAGCGGCCTGCCGCCATTACGTTTCTTGACGATATTCCGAAAAATGCGACGGGGAAAATGCTCAGACGGGCACTGAGAGATATTTTGCCCCAATAAAATGAAAAAGCGAAGCGGTTAGCTTCGCTTTTTCATTTTCAATCCTTTGCTTCTTTTTTAATAATATTTAGCAGCGCCTTTGTATCATTTTTGCTTAATTTGTAGTATGTGCCATCCTTCAAAAAAACGGCTTGCTGGCTGCCGTCAATCCATAGTCTGAATGAGTCATACCGGTCTTTATGAAACTTGATTGTCCCTTCGTAATCAGGGGCTGATGTTTTTTCTGTCTTCACCTGTTTTCCCTGATTCATAATATCCAGCATATCTTTGACGTGCTGTCTTTTTTCAATCTCGATATCTTCCTGGCCGCTTGAAGACAGTGTGATCAAATCCGCGTCTACCGATTGATACACATCGCCTGATCGGCTGTAAAGATAAAAAAATGCGATAAACACAAGACCGATTACCACGATGGCTGCCACTATTTTTTTCATTTGCATCACTCCAAACATTGTTAGTTTTCCCAGCGATCGGGCTTTCCATGCTTAAAAGGGTGGAAAAGTGCGGAACACAGCTTGGTTCTAAGAATTTGAATTTATGATTACAATAGAAGTAACGGGTTGATGTGAGGAGTGAGGCGTTATGCGCAAGTGGATTGCGGCAGCAGGACTTGCTTACGTGCTGTACGGGCTGTTTTTTTATTGGTATTTTTTCCTGTCGGGTGATTCCGCAATACCGGAAGCCGTGAAAGGGACGCAGGCTGATCCGGCTTCTTTCATGAAGCCGTCTGAGTTGGCAGTGGCCGAGCAGTATTCGAATGTCAAGAATTTTTTATTTTTTATCGGGGTACCACTTGATTGGTTTCTGTTTTTTGTTCTGCTTGTCAGCGGTGTTTCAAAGAAAATCAAGAAATGGATCGAAGCGGCCGTGCCTTTTCGGTTTTTGCAGACCGTTGGTTTTGTGTTTGTGCTTTCGCTGATTACAACATTGGTGACGCTGCCTTTAGATTGGATAGGCTATCAAGTATCGCTTGACTATAACATTTCCACACAGACAACGGCCAGCTGGGCTAAGGATCAGGTTATCAGCTTTTGGATCAGCTTTCCAATCTTTACGCTTTGCGTTCTCGTTTTTTATTGGCTGATCAAAAGGCATGAAAAAAAATGGTGGTTATACGCCTGGCTGTTAACAGTGCCGTTTTCGCTGTTTCTGTTTTTTATTCAGCCGGTCATTATCGATCCTTTATACAATGATTTTTATCCGCTGAAAAACAAAGAGCTTGAAAGCAAAATTTTAGAGCTGGCAGATGAAGCCAATATTCCGGCTGACCATGTATATGAAGTGAACATGTCAGAAAAAACAAATGCGCTGAATGCCTATGTTACAGGAATCGGGGCCAACAAACGGATTGTATTGTGGGATACGACGCTGAACAAACTTGACGATTCAGAAATTCTGTTTATTATGGGCCACGAAATGGGCCATTATGTCATGAAGCACGTTTACATCGGTCTGGCTGGCTATTTGCTCGTGTCGCTCGCCGGATTTTATGTCATTGATAAGCTTTACAAGCGGACGGTTCGCCTAACCCGCAGCATGTTTCATTTAGAAGGGCGGCATGATCTTGCGGCACTTCCGCTGTTATTGCTTTTGTTTTCTGTTTTGAGCTTTGCGGTGACGCCTTTTTCTAATGCTGTCTCACGTTATCAGGAGAATAAGGCTGACCAGTATGGGATCGAGTTGACAGAGAACAGAGAAGCCGCTGTTAAAACGTTTCAGGATTTGGCCGTGACGGGGCTGAGCCAGGTTGATCCTCCGGTGCTTGTGAAGATTTTCAGAGGCAGCCATCCGTCGATCATGGAACGGATTCAACATGCGGAGAAAGAAGAGAATGCGCCGGAACATCAGGATGCTGACAAATAAAAAGAAGCAGGTATGGAGGAACCTGCTTCTTTTTACTATTATTGTGCAGCTGCTTGTACGTTGATTAACCCTTTTCCATAGTAGAAAGAGTTTCCAAGATATGTTGCAGTGCTTTCTAAACGATCACGGACTTGCGCGTTTGTCCAAGTCGGGTGCTTAGAAAGAATTAACGCTGCTGCTCCGGCAACGTGAGGAGTCGCCATGGACGTGCCGTTGTAAGCACCGTAAGTGCCTCCAGGAAGTGTGCTTTGGATGGATACGCCAGGAGCCATCACATCAAGCTCAGAACCTGCGCTTGAGAATGAAGCTCTTTGGTTGCTGCTGTTTACCGCACCTACCGCAATAGTGGAAGGATATTTTGCAGGGTAGCCGACTGTGCTTGAGCTTCCGGACGAACCTTCGTTTCCGGCAGCGGCAGCAACGACGATACCGCTGGAAACGGCTTTGTCAACGACTGTTTTCAGCGCTGTAGAACCAGTAGGTCCGCCAAGGCTCATGTTGATAACATCCATATTGTTGGAAATGGCCCACTCAATGCCGTTAATAATCCAGCTATATTGGCCGCTTCCTGTTGAATCAAGCACTTTTACTGCATATAACGATGCGCTTGGCGCTACGCCCAGAACACCGATTGAGTTATTAAGAGCGGCAATCGTACCGGCTACATGCGTACCGTGAGAACTGCCGTCCTGGTATGGGTTTGTTTCAGAAGGTACGAAGCTTGCTCCGCCTCTGACGTTTAAGTCAGGATGAGAAGAGTCAATTCCGCTGTCGATAACAGCTACTTTTACGTTAGAGCCTGTGTAACCTTGAGAGTGAAGAGCCGGCGCTTTAATTTGAGAAATGCCATAAGGAACAGATTGCGCATATTCATGTGCAATATGATCTTCTTCCACATATGCAACGCTCGGATCTTTTTTCAATTCTTTTACAGCTTTTTCATCCAATGTTGCTGCGGCCGCGTTAACATACTTAAATTGCTTTTGAACCTTTCCGCCTTTTTCAGAAATAACATCCTTTTTCTTGGCGGAACTCATGGCACTCATTGTCTGTTTAAATCCAACAATGTATTTCTTTTCTGTACTGCTTTTTCCGGCAGCCTGCGCAGACATGTTGCTGAACGCCATCGTAAAGATTAACGTTAACGCAAACAACAAGCTGATCCACAATTTTTTGCTTCTCACTCTTTACCCTCTCCTTTTAAAAAATTCAGAGTAGACTTACTTAAAAGACTATTCTGTGAATTTATTGTAATAGATGGAATAATATTTTAGTAGACCCATTTTTTTGAGATGATTTTATCTCTATTTAGGTATATCATCTCTCGCTATTTCCGTAGAGACTCGAAATAACTATTTTCATACAGAAAAGAACGAAAATAGACATGAGTAAATGTTCATTATGCTGAAATGTCATGCTTTTTTAGGTTAAATGCTCCTGAGTCCCTGCAAATTCCTGTCGAAAAAATTCGTTCAAATGACCTGCATATGCTTCCGTGAGAACAATGGATATTATCGTGATATTTTTTCAAAGCATGATGATAAAAGTATTCTGAAAAATAAACTTTACAGAAAAGGGATAGAATAAAAAAATTATTGAGAGGGAGGAAGAAATGAGATGAACATTCGCCAAGCAAAGACATCAGATGCAGCAGCCCTCGCACCGCTGTTTAACCAATATCGGGAATTTTATAGACAGGCATCCGATTTGCAAGGGGCGGAGGCTTTTTTGAAAGCTCGTTTGGAAAATCACGAGTCTGTTATTTTGATAGCAGAAGAAAATGGAGAATTCATAGGCTTTACCCAGCTCTATCCAACGTTTTCTTCTGTGTCAATGAAAAGGATCTACATATTAAATGACTTATTTGTCGTTCCTCATGCGCGTACAAAGGGAGCCGGCGGCCGGCTGCTTTCTGCTGCAAAGGATTATGCAGGGGAAAACGTGGCAAAATGTTTAACGCTTCAGACTGAGCACCACAACCGGAAGGCAAGAAGCTTGTATGAGCAAAACGGCTATGAAGAGGATACCGCATTTGTCCATTATTCTCTCAATGTGCCGGCGAAGTGAAAATGGCGGCTTGATGATTTGGTTTTTTGAACGTTCTTCGGTTACGATATAAATGAAAAGGAGTGTGCCGAATGTCAACGTTATTTCAAGCATTGCAGGCAGAAAAAAATGCCGATGATGTTTCAGTCCATGTGAAAACCATATCAACAGAGGATTTGCCGAAGGATGGTGTCCTGATTAAAGTTGCTTATTCCGGCATCAATTACAAAGATGGTCTGGCCGGAAAAGCAGGAGGCAATATCGTCAGAGAGTATCCGCTTATTTTAGGCATTGATGCTGCGGGTACGGTCGTTTCTTCCAAAGATCCGCGTTTTGCGGAGGGGGATGAGGTGATCGCGACAAGCTATGAGCTCGGTGTCTCCCGTGATGGCGGATTAAGTGAATACGCTTCGGTGCCTGGTGACTGGCTGGTGCCTTTGCCACAGAATCTTTCGTTAAAAGAAGCGATGGTGTACGGAACGGCGGGATTTACTGCGGCGTTATCAGTGCATCGGCTTGAACAGAACGGTCTGTCTCCGGAAAAAGGCAGCGTGCTAGTCACAGGAGCAACTGGCGGTGTCGGCGGAATTGCGGTTTCGATGCTGAACAAACGGGGCTATGATGTGGTGGCAAGCACCGGAAACCGGGAGGCGGCTGATTATTTGAAACAGCTCGGTGCAAGCGAAGTAATCAGCAGGGAAGATGTCTATGATGGAACGCTTAAGGCGCTGTCCAAGCAGAAATGGCAGGGAGCGGTTGATCCAGTCGGCGGAAAACAGCTTGCCTCGCTTTTAAGCAAAATTCAATACGGCGGATCTGTCGCAGTGAGCGGCTTAACCGGCGGAGGAGAAGTTCCGGCAACCGTGTATCCTTTTATTCTTCGCGGAGTAAGCCTGCTCGGAATCGATTCAGTATATTGTCCGATGGACGTCAGAGCCGCTGTTTGGGAGCGCATGTCTTCTGATCTCAAGCCTGATCAGCTGCTGACCATCGTGGACAGGGAAGTATCATTGGAAGAAACGCCGGGTGCGTTAAAAGATATTTTGCAAAATCGCATTCAAGGAAGAGTGATTGTGAAGCTTTAACAGGATCAGCTTGCAGAGAATGTTATTTTTCTGCAAGCTTTTTTGTGGACAGGATGATCAGCTGCTGAACTGCTGTGTCGCGAAACAAGATTTTCCTGTAAGCCGAACTTTCTCTTCTCATTTTAAAAATAATTGGTGATAATGATTCTCATTCCGTGTTATACTACTCTTGGACATCTTAACCATAGAAACTACCAACAGGAGAGACTGGAACATATGAAAAAAACACTGATTATTCTTACAGTTTTACTTCTTTCTGTCTTAACGGCTGCTTGCTCGTCTTCAAGCGGCAATCAAAACAGTAAAGAACATAAAGTGGCGGTAACACATGATTTAGGGAAGACAAATGTGCCTGAGCATCCGAAGCGGGTTGTTGTTCTTGAGCTAGGTTTTATTGATACACTGCTTGATCTCGGCATTACGCCTGTCGGGGTTGCCGATGACAACAAAGCGAAGCAGCTGATCAACAAGGATGTGCTGAAGAAAATTGACGGCTACACATCTGTCGGCACTCGCTCACAGCCAAGCATGGAAAAAATCGCTTCATTAAAACCCGATTTAATTATTGCTGACACGACCCGGCATAAGAAGGTGTACGATCAGCTGAAAAAAATAGCGCCGACGATTGCACTTAATAATTTAAATGCTGATTATCAGGATACAATTGACGCTTCGCTTACGATTGCAAAAGCAGTCGGCAAGGAGAAGGAAATGGAGAAAAAGCTGACGGCGCATGAAGAAAAGCTTAGCGAGACAAAGCAGAAAATCAGCGCGAACAGCCAGTCCGTGCTTTTGATCGGAAATACAAATGATACGATTATGGCCAGGGATGAAAACTTCTTTACATCGAGACTTTTAACACAGGTCGGCTATCGATATGCAATCAGTACGTCAGGCAATAGCGATTCAAGCAATGGCGGCGACTCTGTGAATATGAAAATGACACTGGAGCAGCTGCTGAAAACAGATCCGGATGTGATCATCCTGATGACAGGAAAAACAGATGACCTCGACGCCGACGGTAAACGCCCGATCGAAAAGAATGTCCTTTGGAAAAAACTGAAGGCAGTGAAAAACGGGCATGTATACCATGTGGACCGTGCGGTGTGGTCTCTGCGCCGCAGTGTAGACGGGGCGAATGCCATTTTGGACGAGCTTCAAAAAGAGATGCCGGCTGCTAAGAAATAAAAGAAAAGACAGGCAAACGCCTGTCTTTTTCTTATTTGATAAAGCCGGATAAGTGGCTGTTAATATTATAGTCTTTTATCCGCCATTTTTCTTCTGCAAATTCAATGTTGCTGAGGCAGGCGTTGACGAGACGGGTGCTTTGAAGCTCCGGGTCACCGCCGGATATTTCCGTCAGCAGGGCGTGAATTGCCGCACCGTGCGCCACGATCAGCACCTTCTTGTTTGGATACGCCTGGTTCACTTTTGCCAAACCGCCCATCAGCCTGTCAGTGAGTTCTTCTAACGTTTCCATATTCGGATAGATGTTATCTGGATAGCGCTTTGTCCGTTCCTCCAGCGGCATGCCCTCCGCATCGCCGTAATCGCGTTCCTTAAAATCATCCATCTCGACTATCGGAAGATGCAGATATTCATTAATAATTTCCGCGGTTCTTTTCGCTCTTTTCAGCGGGCTCGTCACAATAATATCCCAAGAAAAGTCCTTTACATATTCTCCGGTTTCTCTGGCTTGGCGTTCACCTGTTGTGTTTAGCGGAATATCGGTTTTTCCTTGGCATTTTTGCTGCAGGTTCCAATCGGTTTCTCCATGTCTTACTAAACAAACGGCT
Organism: Bacillus sp. FJAT-14266; assembly: GCF_001719225.1. NCBI lineage: Bacteria > Bacillati > Bacillota > Bacilli > Caryophanales > Bacillaceae > Bacillus > Bacillus sp. FJAT-14266. The sequence goes on along the minus strand of NZ_CP017072.1, from coordinate 3,182,614 downwards.
GTCATAAAATCCCCTTCCTGACTTTATTCATATCGCTATTATACTAAATCGAAAGCGTGTGTCCTATGAAAAAGCCTATGCAAGAACTTCAAATAATAAAGCAAGTCCAATTCCGCCGCCGCTTCCGATGGCTGCAACCACATATTGACAGTCTGTCCGTCTTTTCGCTTCATAAAACAATCTGGTTACCAGAGCTGCACCTGATGCACCGTACGGATGGCCAAGAGCTAAGGCGCCGCCGCGCACATTGATTTTTGAAAAGGGAATGCCGAGTTCTTGCGAGCAGACACAAATTTTGACGGCAAAGGCTTCATTGATTTCAAATAAACCGATATCCTCAGGTGTTACATCGTGTGTATGTAAGAGGTTACGGATCGCATCAACCGGTGCCGCGGGCGGATAGTTGGGGTGAATCCCACTGACTGCGCTGCCGATAAACCGGAGCACAGGCTTAAGTCCCAGGGCTGCCGCTTTTTCTTCTTCCATTACCAAAAGAGCCGCTGCTCCGTCTGCTATGCCGCTGCTGTTGGCTGCTGTGACTGTTCCGGAGCTGGTGTCGAAAACCGGCTTTGCACGGGGAATAATCGCTTCTATTGGCCGCGTTTTCAAAAATGCTTCGTCCGTCTCCAATTCCCCGAGAGGAACAATTTCTTCACGGTAAAATCCTCCATCATGCGCGTTCCTGCTGCGTTGATGGCTGAGAAGGGCGTACTCATCCTGCATGCTTCTGCTGATGGAATAGCGTGCAGCCGTATATTCTGCCGCAATGCCCATGTCTGGATCGCCGATGGCATCTGGAGAAAAGCGGGCCCGTTCTGAAAAAGGGGATTGGCTGCTGCTTTCTGAGCCGCCCGCGATATACATCGTGCCGGCTCCCGCTTGAATAAGGCTGCAGGCATAGCGCACAGCTTCAAGGCCGGAGCCGCACTGTCTGTCAATTGTCATTCCGGGAACTGATAAAGGCAGTCCGGCTTGAAGGGCTGACAGTCTGGCGAGGTTGCCGCCTCTGCCGGTAGCGTTTCCGAGAATGACCTCGTCAACTTGATCCTCTAGCTTTCGGCTGAGACAGCGGATGATGGGAGCTGACAAATCCTCCGGCAGGAAGGGCTTCAGCAGTCCGTTTTGATTTCCAAAGATCGTTCGTTTTGCATCAACAATAACCGCATTCATTTATACTGTATACTCTCTTCCAGCCATTTTTTCACTCTGGAACGGGCAATTTTTCCGCTGCTCGTTTCCGGCAAGCTGTCTGCAAACACCCATTTTTTCGGGATTTTGTAGGAGGCTAATTTCTGTTTACACAAGGCTTTCAGTGTTCTGGCATTAGCGTTTCCATGAATGACAGCTACAGCGATTTCTCCCCAATACTCGTCGGGAATGCCAACGACAGCCGCGCTTTCAACCTCTGGGCAGGCGAGAAGCACACGTTCAATTTCTTCTGGGAAAATATTTAATCCTCCGTACACGATCATCCCGTTTTCTCTTCCTGATATGTATAGAAAGCCCTCTTCATCAACATAGCCCATATCATCCACTGTTATCCATTCATCTGGTGTGCTGCCGTTCACATAGCCGGAAAACCGCATCGGGCTTTTGACAAATATTTTTCCGACTTCCCCTGGCTGACAGCGTTCTCCTCCAGCGTTGCGGATTTCGATCCGGACATTATGAAAAGGGCGGCCCGCTGAATGAGGCTTCCGTTTGCTGTCTTCCGGTGAAGAAAACGTAACAAAACTTAGCTCTGATGTGCCGTAAAAATCGTACAGCTTGAGATGAGGCCATGCAGCGGCAAGCTTCTCCTTGGGTTCTGCCGGCCAGTCTGCGCCGGATGAAATGATTTTGACGGGACTGTCGGGAAAACCCTCAATCCTTGTGAGGGCGTCTGTCATCGTCGGTACGGTATAGAGAACACTGATGGATTCACGGCTCAGCCATTCCTTCGTTTTGGCAGGAGAAAACTTTTTCAGCAAACAAACGGTTCCTCCGAGAAACAAGGTGCTGACAGCCCCATATAGGAAGTGAGAGGACATTAACGCTCCGGGAATCAGAACCTTATCATCTGATGAAATCGAAAAATCTGTTTCTGTACAGGTAAAGCTCTCCATCCATGAGCGGTGAGATCGCGTAAAGGCCTTCGGTTTTCCTGTCGAGCCCGACGTAAATCCCATATAAAAAGGGTGCTCCGGATCAATGGTAGGCAAGGGATCAGCGGCTGCCTCAGAAATATCTGCCATACAGTTATCCAGCAATACAACAGGTGTCTGGCTATCTGTCAGTTTGTTTTTGAAAAAGGCTAAAGTAACCACAAGATCCGCATTGCTTATGGACAGCCGCTCCTTACATTCAGCCGGGCTCCAGCGTGTGTCGATGGGAATGGCCGTACATCCAGCCGCTGCGGCTCCGGCAAACAGCTGTAAAAACGCGAGACTATTTGGGAGCAGGATCGCCACACGATTCGGCATGCTCGGCTGTGACCGCAGCCAATTTGCGGTTTGAGAGACAAGCCGATCCCAATCATGGTACGTGATTTGCTCCGATTCAGTCTGGATCGCTACACGGCCGGGCGATGTTTCGGCAGTAGATGAATAGGTATGAGTAATTGTCATGTATTGTCATCCTCCTTTTGTAAACATCGTATCAGAAAGAGACAAGGCTTGAGTGATTTTTATCGCCAGAAATGCAGATACAGCCGCTTTTATCAAATCACCAGGCACATATGCAAGGCTCATGAAGGCGGCCTGTGACAAATCAATATGCATGATAAAAGCTTGTACCGGTATACCAAGCAGATAAATAAAGATGATGCCGAATACGATATGAGTGAAAAAGAGACGCAATACTGTCACCTTCCGCAGCCTGTTAGCGGCTAAACTGATCAGCCATGAAGCGAGGGGATAAGCAATCAAAAAGCCTGCGCTCGGTCCGAAAAACACACCAAAACCGCCTCGTCCGCCGGGCAACAGCGGCGCTCCGAAGGCGACGAGCAGCAAAAAGACAAGCTGGCTTAAGAAAGCAGACTTTGGCCTGAGAATGCTGCCTGCCAACATGACACCAAGCGTTTGCAATGTAATCGGAACGGGTGTAAAGGATAAGAAGAGAGGGGGCATAAAGCCGAGCACTGCCATCAGCGCGGTGAAAATCGCAATATGCATCATGTCGATTAATTTCAGCATGTGAAATCCTCCAAAAAGTAATCAAATATGGTTATACAATAAATGCAGGTAATTATTATGTCAACTGATTTTTAATTTAAGTTTACATAATGAACGCAAAAAAACCGGCCGTATGGCAGACCGGTTTTTGATGGTTATTCTTCTGTCAGGATGACAAGCGAATCAACGGAAGCGGCCACATGGGAAACGGCGCGGCTGACTTCCTGAAGCCCTCCAAGAAAGGCTTGCAGATCGACGTCGATTTTGCCTGATTGCTCTTTGCTGATTTTCATGCTGTGGACGATTTCATCGAATAAGCGGTTAATTTGCGTCATTTTTTCTTTACTTTCGCTGACTAGCTCATTCACGTCTTTGATATGCTTGGATACAATGTTGATTTGTGTATTCGTATTGTTCACAAGCTCAGAAACAGTAGAGACGGTTTTTTTCGTATCCTCAGAAAGCTTCCGCACTTCATTTGCCACGACAGCAAAGCCTTTGCCGTGTTCTCCGGCGCGGGCGGATTCAATAGATGCATTGAGCGAGAGAAGGTTTGTTTGTTCAGCTATGCCTGTGACGATGCCGAAGATTTTTTCAATTTGCTGCGCGATTTCATCCAGCTTGACCATTTCTTTTTCGATTTGGACAAGGCTTGTGTCAATTTTGTTCATCTGTTTTTGCTGGACTTCTAGCTCTTTTTTTCCGCCGATCGACTTTTCTTCAACAGTGCTGGATGTTACAGTGCCGGCTTTGGATGCTTGAGAAATGCCTTCAGATTTGTCCACAAGCTCTTGAACTGATCTGCTTGTTTCTGAAAACAGATTGGCAATCGATCCAGAGGTTTCTTGAATTTTCTGATGAAGAAGGTTTTTCTTTTCTTCTTGTTCATCACGGGTCTGGTTGTACTCGCTTTGAAACGCTTCAAGGACAAGCTGCTGTTCTAAGTTCAAGATTTTTGTTGTTGCTTTAATGGCTTTTAGCAGTTCTTGCTGATTTGTAATGGACGCTTCATAAATGTCAATCATTGACAAAAGGAGCTCTTGAAACGCACCCATATACCATTTTGGCAAAAGGCCGATTCTTAAATGGATGGAGGCGATTCGGTTACGCTTTTCAATAAATTCATCATCGATAACGCCTGCAAACATTTCCTGAATATGCCGTTTTAACGTTTGTTTTAAGCGGTCAACTGAGCTGTGATCATTAATGATATCCATCAATGAGCTTTCATGGTCAAGGTTTTTATAAAACGCATCGACGATATTTACGATATTTTCTTGAATGAGTGGCTGAAGCTGCTCTAACACATAAAGCTCAGCATCTCCCAACCTGACCATTTTGAGCTGTTTTTTGACATCTGCATGTTTGTTTGTGAGCTGAATGCGGTTTTTTTGTTGTCCGTTTGAATCTGAAAAGTAAGCTGTTTCTTGTTTTCTGTCTTTTTTAAATAACAATACAATGATCCCCCTTGGGAAAAATATAATTTTTACTTTTTGGCTTTTTAAGCCTTTTTCTTTTTTATCGGCCAAGGGAAACATGAATGAAGCTGCAGATGAAAAATATTTGAAAAAACGTTCATTAAAATGAACGGTTTAATCGAGATCTATTTGTTTTAATGGTTTAATGGCCGGACCCTCTACAACTTCGCCAGATGGCTTAAAGCGTGATCCGTGGCACGGACAATCCCACGTATGCTCACTGTCGTTCCACTCGACCTCGCAGCCTAAATGGGTACAAGTCGTATCAACGAGATGGAGGCAGCCTGTCTCATCACGAAATGCTCCCGCTCGCCTGCCGTTTATGGTGACGGCTTTCCCTTCTCCTGGCGAAATGTCTTCAAATTGGACATCAGGCTTTTCAAGCTTTCCTTTTATCAAATGCTTGGCGACATCTGCATTGTAGGAAATCACTTTCTGCAACCCGGGATTCAGATGGAAACGGGACGGCGTGAAAATGCTTTCGTATGGGTTTTCTTTTTTCTCCACAAGGTCTGACAATAAAGTGGCTGCGACTGCTGAGGACGTCATGCCCCATTTTTTGAACCCGGTCGCTACTAGAATATTGTCCTCATTTTCCGACATCGGCCCGATAAACGGGATTTTGTCGATCGTCACTAGATCTTGGGTGGACCAATAATATGGAATGCTTTCGATGCCGATGGTGCTTTCGGCCAGTTGTCTCAGTGTTTCATAATGTGTAGACATGGCTTTTCCCTGGCCTGTTTTATGGCTTACTCCGCTGAAGAGAATCAGCTTTTCACCGTTTACAACCGTATAGCGGAGCGCCACTGACGGCTGATCGATACTCAAATACATGCCCTCGGGATACTCGATCTTCGGCTTGATGGCAAGGACATAAGATCTGTCGGAGTACATTCTCGCAGCATATAATCCGCCTCCGTCATAAAAAGGGAAGTGGGAACAGCATATGATAAAGCGGCTCTTAATGGCGTGCCGGCTTTTTGTTACCACTTCGGGCCTTTCGCCTTTTTTGATATCAAGCGCAACGGTCTCTTCATAAATTCGGCCGCCTTTTTGAACAATTTGCTCCAGAAGCGCTTTTAAGTATTGAAGCGGATGAAATTGAGCTTGATTCTTCATGACAAGCGCCAGCTTAGAACCTAAGGGAATTGGAAGATCCTTGATAAGGTCTCTTTCAATTCCGAGCTTTGTGTATGCCTCATGCTCGGTGTGGATTTTTTGAACAGCGTTTTCATTTGCCGTATAAAGATATGCGTCTTGCTCGATCCATTCACAATCAATTTGATGTTCATCCACAATGCCTTTTATGTAATCAATTGCGTTTTGGTTTGCTTCATAATAAAGCCTCGCATGGTTTAATCCGAAATGGCGGATAAATTCGTCGTATATCATGTCATGCTGTGCGGTAACTTTAGCAGTTGTATGCGCAGTGGTTCCGTTAAGAACCTGATTTGCTTCAATCAAAACGACACGGAAGCCTCTCTTCGTAAGTTCATATGCCGTTGTGATTCCCGTAATCCCGCCTCCGATAATGGTGACGTCACATTCAGTGTCCTCTTGAAGCGCAGGAAAAGAAGGCAGGTCAGTTGATGTTTTCCAGTATGTTTCAGGTGCTTCCTTTGCAAAATGTTGATTAGCCAAGCCGTTATACCTCCAATCAGATTTATTCTTAATTTTTCCATATTCTATCTTTTCATACATAGGAAGCAGGCATTGTTCATAACATAATAAGGTTGAAAAGGAGTGATTTCATTGGCGAATCAAAAAAAGAAAACATTACCGCCTCAGCACCAGAACCAGCAGCCTGGTTTTGAATATCTGATGGACCCGCGTCCGGTTTTTGATAAGCCGAAGAAAGCGAAAAAATTAGAGGGCAAAACCGCTATTATTACTGGAGGAGACAGCGGGATTGGACGCGCTGTCTCGGTGTTATTCGCAAAAGAAGGGGCTAATGTGGTCATTGTGTATTTGAATGAACATCAGGACGCCGAGGAAACAAAGCAGTATGTAGAAAAGGAAGGGGTAAAATGCCTGCTGATTGCAGGAGATGTCGGGGATGAAGCGTTTTGCAATGATGTGGTCGGGCAGGCAAGCCAAGTGTTTCCATCCATTGATATATTGGTTAACAATGCAGCTGAGCAGCATGTCCAGCCCAGCATTGAAAAAATCACCAGCCACCAGCTGATCAGAACCTTCCAAACAAACATTTTTTCCATGTTTTACTTAACAAAGGCAGTGCTGCCTCATTTAAAAAAAGGGAGCTCTATTATTAATACCGCTTCAATTACCGCCTATAAAGGCAATAAAACGCTGATCGATTATTCAGCGACAAAAGGCGCGATCGTTACGTTTACAAGGTCCCTTTCCCAGTCGCTTGTTCAGCAGGGCATACGGGTCAATGCAGTGGCACCGGGTCCCATTTGGACACCGCTTATCCCGGCCAGCTTTGCCGCAAAAGACGTGGAAGTGTTTGGTTCAGACGTGCCGATGGAACGCCCGGGGCAGCCGGTCGAAGTGGCGCCAAGCTATCTATACCTTGCCAGCGACGATTCCACATACGTCACAGGGCAGACGATTCACGTCAATGGCGGAACAATTGTGAACGGATAATAAAAAGCCAATCCTTGAAGGATTGGCTTATTCGCTCTGCTTGAGCGCTGCATATTCTTTAGAGAGCGTAAGAAACGCATCTTTATCTTTTTCGTCCAAGGCTTTGTTAATTTGGTCCGTCAGCATGGCAAGCCGACGGTTATACAAGGATTCATCGAGCACCATTTGAATGTAAATATCCGTCATTGTGACATCGAATTCTTTTGTTTTTTGCGTGTTGCGGGACTTCATGAGCTCAGTGTACGATTTTTTCTCTTTCATAAAGAATCCCCCCAATGCCTTTTTTATAGTATATGGATAACGGTCGAAAAAATCAATAAATTTTTATAATTTTTAGACAACTAATACTTGGCAATCTATCGACATATCCTGCAAAATGCCGTAAACCGGCAAGTCTTATGAAAGTAAAATCGGTTTATTACTAGTCATTTAGTACCATTAAATATCATTAAAAGATGATTTTATCTTAAATGTTAAAAAAACCTGTCGTTTTACAAAAACAGATGATAGATTATTAGTATAAATTTTGCAGAAAAAGGATGGAGGCCATAATATGAGTCAGAAAACAGACGCACCTTTAGAATCGTATGAAGTGAACGGCGCAACAATTGCCGTGCTGCCAGAAGAAATAGACGGCAAAATCTGTTCCAGAATTATTGAAAAAGATTGCGTGTTTTATGTAAACATGAAGCCGCTGCAAATTGTCGACAGAAGCTGCCGATTTTTTGGATCAAGCTATGCGGGAAGAAAAGCAGGAACTTATGAAGTGACAAAAATTTCACACAAGCCGCCGATCATGGTGGACCCTTCGAACCAAATCTTTTTATTCCCTACACTTTCTTCGACAAGACCCCAATGCGGCTGGATTTCCCATGTGCATGTAAAAGAATTCAAAGCGACTGAATTCGACGATACGGAAGTGACGTTTTCGAATGGGAAAACGATGGAGCTGCCGATCTCTTATAATTCGTTCGAGAACCAGGTATATCGAACAGCGTGGCTCAGAACCAAATTCCAAGACAGAATCGACCACCGCGTGCCGAAAAGGCAGGAATTTATGCTGTACCCGAAGGAAGAGCGGACGAAGATGATTTATGATTTTATTTTGCGTGAGCTCGGGGAACGGTATTAGAAAAATAGGAAGGAGCTGACCGAACAGGGCAGCTCCTTTCATAAAGCTATGCCGTCGGAATTCCTCCGGTGATGCCATATACCTGAGATGTCACATAGCTTGAATTCTCTGAAGCTAGAAATACATAAACATCGGCCAATTCCACTGGCTGTCCAGCGCGATTTAATGGAGCTGGCGGCGTGCCTTGTCCGAATTTCGGGATGTTTTCCGTCGGCTGTCCGCCGGAAATTTGCAGCGGTGTCCAAATTGGTCCGGGCGCAACTGAATTTACTCTGATGCCTTTGGAAGCAAGCTGTTTTCCCAGTCCGACGGTAAAGCCGATAATGGCGTTTTTCGTTGCTGCGTAATCTAACAGCATCGGGCTTGGATTATAGCCTTCAACTGAGGTAGTTGTGATAATTGAAGCTCCCTCCGGCAAATACGGAAGCGCCGCTTTTACAACCCAGTAAAGGGAAAAGACGTTCACTTCAAATGTTTTATAGATTTGTTCAGTAGGCAGATCTTCGATGTTTTCGACCGCTTGCTGTTTGCCTGCAACGAGCGCTAGCACATCAAGTCCGCCGAGTTCGTGATGCGACTGTTTGACTAGATCTTGGCAAAAGGATTCGTCGCTCAAATCTCCGGGGATCAGCACTGCTTTTCGGCCTTCTGCTTCAATTAGCTCTTTTACCTCTTCAGCATCTGGCTGTTCCTCGGGCAAGTAGTTAATGGCCACATCGGCACCTTCTCTGGCGTAAGCAATCGCGGCAGCGCGGCCGATACCGGAATCGCCGCCCGTGACAAGCGCTTTTCGACCCGTTAGTTTACCTGATCCTTTGTAGCTTTTTTCTCCGCAATCAGGGACAGGCTTCATGTTCTTTTGCAGGCCTGGCGGTTCTTGATATTGTTCGGGAAATTCATCATGAAAAAATGCTTTTATAGGATTCGTAAGATTTGAATCAGACATCAGCAACGCTCCTTTTCTGTTTGGTGTACATTCGTATGTGTACCCCTGAGCATAAGCAGAAAAACATGTTTTGGCAGTTTGAATAGTGAAGGAAAAAGAAAACAAGAAAAAACAAAGCCTTCTTCCATATTTATCTTGTCAAATAAGACTATATGAATTATGATAAATTCGAGCTATAAATCAACTAAATATTGGGTGTTGGGGGAGTGAATCGTCATGAAAAAAGCGGCGGCGGTTTTGCTGTCACTCGGTCTCGTTTTCGGTTTTTCATGCGGAGCTGACCATGTGGCGGAAGCCAAAACAAAGGTGAAGGTCTATAAGAACTGCAAGGAGTTAAACAAAGTATACAAAGGCGGAGTGGCCCGCACATCGAAGGTGAAAAACAAAGGCGGAAAAACGAAGTACAAGCCTTACGTCTCTAAGGACCTTTATGATGCCAATAAAAATAAAGACCGCGATAAAGATCTTATCGCCTGTGAACGGTAAACAAGAAAAAGCAATCTGATGACCAGATTGCTTTTTCTATTGCTTAAGCCGCCTGATCGGCCGCAGCACTTTTCGCCTTCCTTGTCATAAGGCTGACTGCCATCATGACCGTGATATTCAAAAGCAGGGCGACGATGCCGACATTCAAGTCTTTTGCGGATTGCGGCAGAGCCGGAAATAAAGTGCCGATCGTCGTTTCCGTCATTGTAATATAAGTAACTGCTCCGACACCTGCAATAATGCCGGCGAAGGCTCCTTGCTTTGTCACCATATTATGCTTGAACAGGCTGAACAAAAGGGCGGGGAAAAGCTGTGTGACAAGGCTGTAGCCCATCAAAAGCAGCGTAACGATGGTATTCCCGCCTTTGAAGGTAAAATACACCGAAATCAACGCAATCACCGGCACTAAAAACTTAGCAAGAGCCGATACTTGCTGTTCTGTCGTGCGGGGCGCGATTACCTTGTACACATTTTTTGCAAACAGTGTGGAGGCGGACATTAAGATCATAGACCCTGGCACAAGTGCTGTCAGCAGTCCGGCAGCACCGATAATTCCGACAAACCAAGGGTCAAATGCTTGCAGAGACAGTCTCAAAAGCGACAAATCCCCGTCTGCGCCATTCAGATCTGGAACTTGCAGGATAGCCGCGAAGCCGACGAAAAGGACAAAGAGCAGGACCAGCTGGTACAAAGGCATGATGATGGCGTTTTTACGAAAGACTTTTGGGTTTTCGGCTGAATACGAAGCGGAAAACGTGTGAGGCCACATGTAAAAACCAAGCGCTGTCAAGAGTACGGTTGAACTGAACCAGGCCACACTTTGTCCCGATTCGGGGAGCGTAAGAAAGCCAGGCTTTGCCGTTTCAATCTGCTGAAACATGTCTTGAAATCCGCCGTAGTAATGAATTGGCAAATACACACCTAAAAACAGAACGACAACCAGAATCATGATGTCCTTCACAACCGATATCCAGGCAGACCCGTGAATGCCTGAAACCATAACATAAACCGTGATGGAAACAGCGCCGATCCAGATGGCAGCGGTCGGGGTGATTTTGCCGTACGAGGTTTCCGATACAATCAGCCCGAGGCCTTTCAGCTGCAGTACAAGATAGGGAATGAGTGCGGCGATGCCGACCAGTGAAACGAGAATGCCAAGCAGCGGACTGTTGTATTTTTTTGTGAAAAAATCAGACTGCGACATTAGTTTATGCTGTTTCGCGTACGTCCAAACTGCTGGAAGAAGCCAGTAAGAAAGGATGTAGGCCAGACATCCGTAGGCGATGATATAAAAGGCTGGACCGCCCTTTCCGTAGGCCCAGCCGCTGCCGCCGAGAAACGTAAAAGTAGTATAAATTTCGCCTGCCATCAAAAGGAAGACGAAAACAGTTCCGAAGCCGCGCCCTCCGACCGTCCACTGCTCCAGGTTCATGTCTTTTCCTTTTTGGGCGCGTATACCGAGAAAAATACTCAAGAGCAGGACACCGAAGATGATGATGAGAGCTGCATTCATTCTGCTTCCTCCTTTTTATTTTCCTTGTCGAGGACATACACAATCGCCATCAGCGCAGAGGTCAAAAGAGCCCACATCACAATATAGGCAAGAATAAACGGCATGCCGAACACATAGGGGGTCACCTTATTTGCAAAAGGGATGCCGAGTAAGATTCCGATAAAGGGCAAAGCGGCAAGAACGTGAATCAGTTTCATAGAATCCTCCTTCTATTTAGGATTGAGGTGTACAAGCCTAAGCGTACTGAAAATGATGTCGCAGATATCGCAGCACATGTCATTTTTTGGAGTGAAAGGCTGTGGTTCGAATTATAAATAAATTTATTTTGTTTGTATAGTGTGAATTGTCTGAAATTAATGCTCTGAATCGCCCGAAGAGGGAACGGGCAGTATGATTCAAAAGGCTCAGAGTCTGTCTGGGGCAAATAGATAGTATGTTAATAATTCGCTGACCTGCTCACGGATTCGCGGATTAAAATAGCGATGGTTTTCTTCATAACCGTCGATGACAAATGTATAGAGTGTAAAGGCCTCATCGCGTTCCGTCTCGCGGATTGCAATTTTTCTTTTCCTCAGTTCTTTTCTGACCTCCATCAAATCCTTTTGTGCTATTTTTAATGATTCGCTGATAAGCTGTTTATAAGGATGCTTCAATTTTAATGTGCTTTCTTCAATTCCGGCGAGATCACGGTTAAAAATCGTAATGGCCATGGGCAAAAAGAGAGCCCGTTCAATTAAATCGTATATTTCCTCCTGCAGATTTGGCATATTGACTCCTTCTTTCTAAGGGAACGTTTGTTCTATTTGTATTCTATATCGGCTGGTGAAATGTTTCAAGACAGAAAAAATCACCAAAACTTTTTAGTTTTCTGCTGATAATGTGTAGAATAAGGATAGACAAACCCGGTAAGGAGTATAAATGTTGGAGCATTTTTTATCCTATTTGACACAAGAACATTTAACTGAATTATTTCAAAGCTATAGGGCTTTCGGTCCGCTCATTGCTGTGCTGCTGCCTTTAATTGAAGCATTTCTCCCGTTTTTGCCGCTGATCGTGTTTGTGGTGGCGAATACGAACTCGTTTGGCTTGTGGGAAGGATTCATCCTATCCTGGGCGGGATCAACTGCTGGTTCCATTCTCGTCTTTTTGATTGTCCGTCAATACGGACAGAGAAAATTGCTTGGATTTATCCGCAGTCATCCGTCTGTCAGAAAGCTGATGTTATGGGTGGAAAGACACGGCTTCGGTCCCATGTTTCTTCTGCTTTGTTTTCCATTTACACCGTCAGCCGCGGTGAATGTTGTTGCCGGTTTGTCAAGGATCGGAACGCGGCCGTTTATTTTGGCGGCAGCCTCGGGGAAGCTTGTCATGATTTTTATGATCAGCTTCATCGGATATGATCTGCACGCGCTGATTACACAGCCGATTCGAACGGTCATCGCCGTATTGGTGATCACTGTCTTATGGTATGTCGGCAAAAAGGTGGAGCGGTATCTGCATGTAAGAGCCAGTCAGCGTGAGCATGATGGAGGGAGACAGTAACATGAAAAAACGGTTTTGGTTTCTTGCCGGTGTAGTGTCCGTTGTTCTCGCCATTCAGGTTAAAAATGCTGTCTTTATTGATTACAAGGTAGAAGGCGTCAGTATGAACCCGACCTTCCAGGAAGGAAACGAATTGTTGGTCAATAAATTTTCGCATCGATTTAAAACCATCCATCGCTTTGACATCGTCCTTTTTAAAGGCCCTGATCATAAAGTGCTGATTAAACGGGTAATCGGCTTGCCCGGTGAAACGATCAAATATAAAGATGATCAGCTGTATGTGAACGGAAAGCAGGTTGCTGAGCCATTTTTGAAGCATTTGAAATCTGTTTCTGCCGGCAGCCATGTAACGGGTGATTTTTCTTTGAAAGATGTGACGGGAACAAGCAAGGTGCCGAAAGGAAAATATTTTGTCGTTGGAGATAATCGCATATACAGCTTCGACAGCCGGCATTTTGGTCCGATAAGAGAAAAAAATATTGTCGGTGTGATTTCTGATGCCGAATAAAAAGACGCTAATTGAAGAGGCGTCTTTTTGTATGCCGTTTGGAAAAATGTGTTGAAGAAAAATTTGTAAGGAGATATAATCAAAATTGTTACCTATGTAACAAAATTTATATATTTTTTGATTAGAGGGCCGTTTTTATTGGTTTTTGTTCGTTTTTCATGAAACAAAAGGAGTGGTGAATGATGATGAAATATGAAGCAGTGATTATAGGAGGAGGGCCGGTCGGATTTATGCTGGCTTCTGAGCTTGCGATGGCCGGAGTGGGAACATGTGTGATTGAACGGCTTGAAAAACCTGTTCCGCATTCCAAGGCATTGACGCTGCATCCCCGAACGCTGGAGCTCCTTGAGATGAGAGGGATTTTAGAGCGGTTCGTATCCAAGGGAAGCAAGATACCTTCCGGACATTTTTCAATGCTGGATACCCGTCTGGATTTTTCAGGCTTGGATACGAGCTGTCCTTACACGCTTTTGCTCCCGCAGTCAAAAACAGAAAAGCTTCTTGAAGATCATGCACGAAGCCTGGGAACAGAGGTGTTTCGGGGTGCCGAGGCGCTGGCGGTTACGCAAAACGGGGAAGCGGTCCAAACGATTTTTAAGGATCGGGACGGCAGTGTACGGACGATCACAAGCAAGTTTGCCGTTGGGGCAGATGGCGCCGGAAGTACCGTCCGGAAACAGGCAAAAATTGAGTTTCCGGGAACAGACAGCACTGTCACCGCTGCGCTTGGGGATGTGGTGCTCCTTTCTCCGCCGCCGTCAGGCGTGCTGTCCCTTTGCACAAAAGAGGGCGGTGTTATGATTGTTCCGTTATCTCCAGACCGATACCGTGTCGTTGTGATCAGCCCTTATCGCACGCAAACGCCGAAAGATGTGCCTGTGACTGAGGAAGAGCTGAAAGCTGACCTCCTGCGAATTTGCGGAACTGACTTTGGTTTAAGCAACCCTTCGTGGATGTCGCGGTTCGGGAACGCCGCGCGCCAAGCGAAACGGTATCGGGACGGCAGAATCTTTCTTGCGGGTGATGCCGCGCATATTCATTTTCCGGCGGGCGGGCAAGGACTGAATGTCGGTCTTCAGGATGCAATGAACCTTGGGTGGAAACTGGCGGCGGCCATCAAAGGCTCTGCGCCTTCATGGCTTTTGGACAGCTACCATGACGAGCGGCATCCGGCAGCGGAAGGGCTCCTCAGAAACACGGAGGCACAGACAAAGCTGATCGATTTCACTCAAGCAGGCCTCCATTTGCGAAGCATGATGTCGGAGCTGCTGGCCTTCCCTGATGTGAATCGATATGTAGCAGGGCAAATTTCTGCACTCGATGTCAGATATGAAGCTGATCGTACCATGCCGCCGAATCGTTTGAACGGGGCACGGCTCCCTGACATGAAGCTGATTCTTTCCGACGGCAGTTCGGAATGGCTGTACAGCTTTTTCCAAAACGGGTCATTCGTTTTGCTGTCATTGAGGCAGGAAGCTGATGAGCATATCGAAGTGAAAGGCTTACGTACGGTAACCGCCTCGCTTGCAGAACCGAATGAAAAGTTGCGGGATGTGCATACCATATTGGTTCGTCCCGATGGACATGTAGCCTGGGCGGTGGATGCATCAGCGCCCGATTGTGCCGAGGTGATTCAAAAAGGGATCAGCCGCTGGTTTTCCGTCACCAGCCGAATATAATTCAATTCGATTGTTTCATCTGTAACAAAACGGTATGATAGAAGAAACAATCGAATGAAAAAGGATGGAAAACCCGATGAACACAGATCATACGAAACGCAATCTTTTTGAATTGTATGCGGAGCTCATTCATCAGCAGGAGAAATGGGAGGGGCTTATTAAAGCCTTTTTATCTGACGAATTGGGGAAGCTGGATGTAGAGCACGGGAGTAAATCTCAATTGACGATGACAGAAATTCATGTTCTATCCTGTGTCGGGGACAATGAACCAATTAATGTCACGTCGATAGCAGAAAAAATGAATACGACAAAAGCGACTGTATCACGCATCAGCACAAAATTGCTCGGCGCAGGATTCCTTCACAGAACACAGCTCAGCGATAATAAAAAGGAGGTCTACTTCCGATTGACGCCTGCTGGAAAAAAGCTGCACAGTTTGCACAAATATTATCATCAGAAGGCTGAACAGCGTTTTCTGTCATTTTTTGACCGCTATACCGAGGAAGAGATTCTTTTTGCGGAACGGCTGTTTCGGGATCTGGTGACAAAATGGTATCCGTCGTCAGAAGAAATTGAAGGGGGGCTTCCTAGCATTTTTAAATAAAAAACACGCACTGCGGTGCGTGTTTTTCGCTTTGTTTCTATCTTTTTCAAGGCTGTAACGTAAATCAGATTTCCTCTTGAAGAATGAAATTCAAGATGTTCAGGAATTTGCACTGCTTATACGATATGTCTATTAGTATCTTTATTTTATACGTTTTCTACTGTGTTTTTGATGCTTTGTTTTCAAGTGAAATAGGGTCTTCTGTTTTAGTTCTCCTAATCTTTACAGAAATACCTACTAGAATGACCGCCATAGTTGTAAATATTCCCATGGTTAATAAGATCGTATCCTGGTTTAAACTCCATCCAATTAAGAAAGAGATGATCGCTCCTCCGAAACTTGCCGAGGCAATAAATAAACTTGTAACTTCGTCAACGTACTTCTGAATAATGATTGATGCTAGTGTTAAAGCAATGGGAAATATCCCCGCTATACTTAGGCCAATCAAAAATGTACCACTCAATTGAAGTATTGGGTTACTTATATAAGAGAAGGCAATCAACAAAACAATTAAACAACTACAGCTAAAAAGAAGGTATTTGGAAAAATCAAGCCTTCTACTTACGAAACCAATCAATATTCTTCCTATGATGATCCCTACCCAGAAAAAGGAGACACTTATAAGACTAATTTGTTCATTGTCTTGGTTTATCATGATTGAAGGTAAAAAGTTGGCAAAATTTGTTTCGATTCCAGCATATAGGAAAGCAAAAAATACAAAAAAGCCTAATTGCTTTGATTTTTTTCTATCTCCTATAAAGTATTGAAATGCTCCTCCATCTGAAAAGGTCACTTGTTGGTTGGCATTCTTAGCGTACTTTCGGTTCTTGGACAAGAAAATTAACCACCCTACAAATAGGACGAATAAAAAGGTGAATATACAGTAATACGGTAAAAACCAGTTATTGATATCTATGAAGGAATTAATTAATAATGGGAAAGATAAAGCGCCTAATCCAAAGAGAACTTCCAGCTTACTCATTTTTTCTGCATTACTTTCGAAATTAGCAATAACAAACGAACCAACTGTCGTTTCTAATGTGCCTGCCCCATATCCTAAGAGAAAAGCCATTACAATAATATAATACCAATCCTTGGTTAGAAAAAAGATACTTAACGCTACAAGCATTATTGTCAAAGCTAAAGTAAGTGTCCTAAAATGACTGTATTTCTTAATCATTAACGGTGCGATTAATACTCCGCTCAGAAATCCGGTAAACTGAAAGAAGATTATGACCGAAATATCATCTGTTGTCTTGTTAAAAGCCTCTAATAGAAATGGTGTCAAACTCCCTGTTGATATATGGATAATACCTACTGTAAAAAAGAAAGCATATCCAAATAAATATGTCCCTCTTAACATTCATTACACCCCTATATGAAAAAGCAGGAAAGTAAATTCCTGCTTTTTTAGTAACTTCTCTCTTTGAAATACTAGTTGACTGCTGAAACAGACCTTGGTTGAGAGTTGCTGTCTTTCTCAAAGAACATTTCTAACACTTCCTGAGATCTAAAACCATCACTAAAAGAAGGGATCTCAACCCAATCATTCTGAGTTGATGCAATCCAATTGATTAACTCGCTTCTAAAAGAATCAGCCCATCCATAAAACTCGTTTGGCGGATCGTTTAATAGGCTTTGCGGTACTGGGCAGTCTACCACGTTCAAGCCATCTATGAGCTTGTAAACGTGAGGATTACCTGTGTGGTATTTAAACTCTTTTTTGTGTCCAACTACCTCAATGCTAAAACCACAGTCTTCAGGTACAGAACATTTTGATGTGATGATATTTACAAATACCTTGTTCTTCAGCTGGCCATAAATTTCTGCATAGTCATCTACAAGTACCTGTTTATCCTCTTTTGTTTTTACATTTGTGTTCATCTTTGCCCTTACTGATTCTGTGATGAAATCACTCTCGAACAAATACCATACCATGTCAATAAGGTGAATACCCAGATCCCCCAATGACCCGCTGGTTTTCTTACTATTAGCGTCATCTCTCCAAGTAAACTTCTTACGTCTAAGTGCACTATTTTTCTTGAAGTGTACTTTTATGGACAGTATGTTACCTAGTTCATTATTGATAATTAAGCTTTTTAAGATATTTACGTAAGATAAATATCTATAATTAAATCCCATACTGGCTCTTACGCTCAACCTTTCAGCGGTATCTTTCATTATGCTTGCTTCTTCAAGAGAAATAGCCATAGGCTTTTCACACAATACATGCTTATGTTTTCCTAATGCTTGCAAAGCATATTCTTTATGGCAAAAGTTTGGTGATGCTACAATTAAACCTTCTGAGGCATCAATTAGTTCATCTGCGTTTTCAAATGACTTCCCGCCGAAAGTTTTCACAAAGCTTTCCGCATTTTGTTGATTTATGTCATATACCCCTACTAACTCTGCATTTTTTATTGTAGATAAAGCAGTTGCATGCGCTCTTGCAATACCACCTGCACCTATGATTCCTATCTTCTTCATTTTTATTTCCTCCTCATGATCCAATTAATTTTTTTAAGGTATTAGTAATTCCTTTTGAGTACTCACTATCAGTTATAAGGTTGTGCAAGTTTTTGGCTTCCTGTGTTGCATTTTTTAGCAGATATCCATTCCCTACTGTCTGTAACATACGAACATCATTTCCACTATCCCCAAATGCGATAGCTCTTTCGGTATTTAGGTTGTATTTCTCTAACATAAACGTTACAATTTCATTCTTTCCTGTCCCTGTGGGGATAAAATCTACATCATAGCTGTCTTCTGGATCGCCTGCTAAGGGATTACACCGATTTATATTTACTGAAACGCCATATTCCTCGCAGATTTTTTCAATTGCTAATAGGTTTTTCTTGTCGTTTATTTCATCTTGTTCCTGATAGTAGAAGTTATGCTTATACCGTGACTTTCCTAATTGAGTTTGAGGATTCAAAAGAATGTTATGATTTTCATGTAGCTGTTTCACAAGTTTTTCAACCTTTTCTTTACTAAACCCTTCATTAATGCGACTGTTCCACTTGTTATCTTGCTGACCGAAGTTATGCTCTGAAAAGTACGTAATTTCAGTTCCAAGATCACTAGCTATAAAATGCGGAAAATATCTAAATTTTCCTCTTCCCATTTTATCGAGAATAGATTCTATACTGCTCCCAGTAACCCATCCGATTATTAGCTTCCCATCTTTACTTTTTTGTTCTAGATAGTCTTCGAGTTCATAGATGTCTTGTTGCTTTTGTTCGTCGATTGTATGCGGAAAATACGTTTCATCAAAATCACAAAAAACAATATACTGAGGATGTTCAACCGTGGATAACGTTTTATACTCCGATTTCTTGCTTAATAACATGAAACAGTCCCTCCATTACTCTGTCTTGTTCTTCTAAAGTAAATGACGGATATAAAGGCAAATGCAGTACCTGACTATGAGCCTTTTCCGTATGAACCAATTGGAGTCCTGCATACTTGTCCTGTACTAAAGGAGTTTTTTGCATATGAGACAGTATTGGATAATATACATCTGTTTGAACACCAAAATCTTCATTTAATTTAGTCATGATATCTGCCCGATCTTCTGTTCTTACCTTAATAGGAAACAGATGCCATACATGATCTTCACTTAATTCTGGTAATTCAATATAGCCTTTATTCTGCAACTCTGCTAATTGGGTAATGTATCTATCCGCCAAGAACAATCTTTTGAAGTTGTTTAATGAAAGGTACTTCATTCTCTCTAAACCAATTGCTGCCTGTAAATTGTCCATTTTTGAATTAAATCCAAAATTGATGACTTTCTTATTTTTTACATTTACTTCAAAACCGTGATAACTAAATTGAATGCATTTTTTAGCGAGTTCTTCATTATCAGTTGCTATTGCCCCAGCCTTGCCACATACACCAAAATTCTTATAGGGATTAAAACTTAATGTAGTGATGTCTGCATACTTTCCTAAGTCTGTCAGTCCAATTCCTTGGCAGGCATCTTCAATTACTTTCAATTTATAACGATTTGCGATTTGACGAATATGCTGCATGTCTGAATGTTTTCCGTATAAATGCACAGGTAGAATAAACTTTGTATAAGGAGTTATTGCTTCTTCAATTTTGTCAGGATCGATGCAGAATGTTTGTGGGTTAATATCTACATAGATAGGAACGCCTCCCAAAGCTAACACAGCATTTTCAGTAGCTGAAAAGCTATTAGCCGGCATGATAACTTCATCCCCTGGGTTTAATCCTAAAGCCAATAAACCTATCATAATAGCATCGGTTCCACTGCTGGTTGCAATTACATACCTTTTATGTAAATATGTAGATAAAACTTTTTCGAATTGCTCTAAATAGGAACCACTCGTAAATTTTCCAGTTGGCAAAACTTCAGTTAATGTATTTAAGATATCTTCCACTTCATCATTGGTTATTAATCTGTCTACAGGCAAAAAAGGGACTTTACTGATTTCACGATTTTTTTGATAGTTGAAAAGATCATGTTCAATATCTATCTTTTCTTTTAATACTTGTTTCCACCGCTCGTTTACAATACTGTCTTCAATAACAAGTTCTTTTCCTTGTACGTCACCTTTTAAGTGTTTTAATAGTGACATGTTTTCTTTGCTTTTACCTGAAATCTTAACCTGTTTTTGCATGAACAGTACCTCCAATGATTTTATAATCTAAAAATTTATTACAAATTTATCCTAGTTTCTGAAATCGGTAACATGTCAACAACTTTTTTAAGGAAGGGAAAATATGCCTACAATTGATGAAATAGCAAAATTATGCAATGTGTCTAAAACCACAGTGTCAAGAGTATTGAATAATCATCCTTATGTGTCGAAAGAAAAAAGAGATATGATCTTAAAGGCTATTAACGAACTTGACTACACTCCCAATTATTTAGCTCGGAATTTTAGGAGAAATAAGACACAAACGATAGCTTTATCGGTTCCGAGTATCGACCATCCATTTTTTGCTCAATTAATAAAAGGGGTCTCTCATGAAGCACTGTTTAAGAATTACAAGGTAATTGTATTTCAGACCTTTTATGACAAACAGACGGAGCTAGAATTACTAGAGTTATTGAAGCATAAAGAAGTGGATGGCATTATTCTTGGGACTTTAGAAAATGAATGGGATCAGATATCCCCTTTCTTAAAGTATGGTCCTATCTTATTATGTAATGAATATCATCACTCAGCGGACATCACGATAATTGGGTATGATGAATTTGAAGCCGCATACATGGGGGTAGTACATTTAATTGAAAGAGGGCATGATAAAATTGGGTTTTGTTTTGATACTCCATATAGCGAAGCTCAATGTCAGAGGAAAGAGGGTTACTTGAAAGCTTTACAAGATTACAATTTACATCATAGAAGCGAATGGATATTCGGCGAAATGTTTAATATCGAGGATGGCTTTCGTGTTTTTCATAAGATAAAGGATCTAAAGGACAGACCCTCAGCAATATTTACAGGAAATGATCAAGTCGCCGCAGGGATTATTAAACAGGCGATGAAAAATGGCTTTAAAGTTCCAGAAGACTTAGCTGTAATTGGTTTTGACAACCAATTGATCTGCCAAGTCGTTACTCCGACCATAACAACAATTGATATCCCCGTAATAGAATTAGGCCAACAGGCTGTGTTGAAAATCATCGAGTCCATTTCGGGTAATGCCACTTTAAACAGAAGAATTATTAAACTGCCAACAAAGCTTATTATAAGAGAATCAACGTAACGATAGATTTCCCTTTATCATTTTATATCTTTATATAAGAAAAAGAGGTTATTCATTTTAACCTCTTTTTCAATCGTAAGTCGTCAATTATTTCTTTCATTTCACCCTCTGGCAGCACTCACTTCAAACCTGATCCATTAACAACGAAATATCCGCTTATATTTCCCCATCTCGATGGTTTGCGAATTAAAAGTTCTTGAACCTTTTTTTCAACTAGGCACTACTGCCGCTGATTGAGCTCTTTTTGTCTTTTTTTTCACCATGAAGATGGTGAAGCAGACGATAAAACGGCGGCAGCAGGGCAATAACCAGAATGACGCGAATGACCTGAACCGCAACGACAAAGGTGGAATCAGCGTGTAAGGTAACTGACGTCGTCGCCATCTCTGCAATCCCGCCGGGCGCAAATGCCAGAACAGAAGTGATGAGCGAAATTCCTGTCAGCTCGGAAACGATCACGGCGCTCAAAAACATTGCTGCGATTAAACCGACGGACGAGACAAACCCGACGATGATAATACGGGTGACGCCGGCAAACATGCTTTTGTACATCTTAGAGCCGATCGTTGCCCCGAGAAATACTTGTGATACATGGTTAGCTTGTGACGGCCACCATGCCGTCATGTCGTGCCCTGTCACCGCAGCTCCGCCAACATGTACAATTGCTACACCGAGCATGCTGCCGAGCAGCCATGGAGCTGGAAATTTTAAAAATTTCGCAGCTTTGCAAGCTCCCCAGGCAGCGAGAATAAGAATGACGGTCCACAAAACGGGAGCGAGCCTAAAATCTGTCGTTGCAGAAGAAATCGTCTCTGCTGCGGCACTTGCGGTACGATCTTGTTTTGTATAGATCAGAATGACTAAAAACGGAATGGAAAGCACCACGAGCAGCACACGCATCATTTGAACGAGGCTGACTATAGCGGTATTGGCGCCTACTTCCTGTGCGATGCTCGGCATGGCTGAAAGCCCGCCGGGAGCGGTGCCGACAAAGCTAGTCATCATATCCGTTTTGCTGAAACGCCAAAGCACATATCCTGACAGCATGGCCAGCAGGATAGACAATATCAGCATAACGCCGACTGAAAACCAATGGTCTTTGAGAACAGAGAGAACGGATAAATTCAGCTTTTGGCCCAATTCGATGCCGAGGATCATCTGCCCGAGGGCGAGCCATCGTCGGTTAATTCCTTTTTGGTCTGGTGCCATCATCAGCCATGCCGGCCGTATCATGGCGAGGCAGCAGGCGACAATCAGTGTTCCGATCATCCATCCAATTGATATTCCGGTTAATGAAAGAATAAACCCCCCGGCTGCACTGATTGCGATAAACCATAGATCTTTGAGGAGATTTTCGTCTTTCTTCAATGTAAAACCCTTCTTCCTTTTTCACGTAACACTCCAATTGTTCACGTAGTGAATGTATTTATTACTATAGTATATTTTTGTTGATAAAGAAATTATGAATTATTTTCTATAAGCGATTCACTTTTCTTATGACCTTGTGTTCGAGCTTTTCTATTGTGTAAGTCAGAGATAAACCCGCTGTCAGCAGACACACGGCAAGAGCGTAAAAAATCACTTCTCCGCCAAATGATGTCAGGATCAGCCCGCCTGCCAGCGGTCCGATTGAGCGGGATATATCCCAATGCAGACCATAGACAGCATAAAACCGGCCCAGCAAATGAGGCGGCGCCAATTTTGATATGAAGGTCTGGATGTGGGTTAGCCCGATGCTTTCGCCAACCGTCATCACCGCTGCCGTCACTAAAAGCATTGTCAGGGAGGTTGAGCATGCAAAACCGGCAGCCGCAAGGGTGTAGCAAATATAAGTAATGAAGAGGATCGTTTTCATTGAAAGCTTTTCGGTCCCTTTGACAAGAGGTACTTGGAGAACACAGCTGAATAAAGCTTTTGCTGCTGAATAGATGGTCAGCATGGACAGATAATCAGAAAACATGTTTTTGCTGAACAGTCTGTATGTTGTTTCTGTTTGTGCATATAACATGCTGATGGGGAGAGAGAGCAGCAAAAGAAGCAGGACAGGCCTGTATATTGTAAAGCTCGCGGACATTTTCGGGGTAACAGCTGGGTGTAGCGGCTTTGTCTCAGGCAGTTTCAGTGCAGCGATCAGAAAGTAGATAAACAATGCTGCAGCATCTAATGCGAATATCCACACGGGGTTATGATTGTACAGCAGCATCCCCACTAGCGGTCCTGCCGTCAGACCCGTCGAATAGATCGCATTGATGACCGCAAACACTTCCGAACGTCTGCTTTCCGGCGTGCTTTCAGCGATTTGGGCGCGGGAAGCGGGAATGTACAACGATCTTCCGATGCCATTCATGACATAGAGAATAGCGAAAACATACGCATGCTCAGCAAATACAAACCCTGTCATTGCCGCTGATTGAAGAAGCAATGCGGTCAAAATCGCTGTGCGCCGCCCAAGCCGGTCCGTCACCCGTCCTGCAGCGAGCGTCAGGAAAATATCAGCAAATGGCTGAAGGCTGATGATCAGCATTGGCATCATGATACTGCCGTTTAATTGTTCATGCAGATACAGCACCATAAAAGGTCCCATCATTGCACCTGTCAGGCTTGTCAGCAATTCGCCGAAAAAGCGGAGCCGAACGGGAGCGGTATATCTCGATTTTATAGAGTGAAAACTGGTCAACATGTGATCGCCGCCTTTCGCTGTTTGATATAGTAGTAGTGTATAGAAGGGGCGGCGGCCCAAAAAGTGAAGAAAAGAAGAGATAAAAGTTCCCCTTTTGTCGGGAGGTGCGGGGATTGAAGCTGATAGAGCACTACGTGGCGCTTGTAAAAACAGGCTGCGCCGAGTATGGGCAAATGAACGAAATGACGCTCACTGAGATTGCCGACTGTTTATTTTGTACAGAAAGAAATGCAAAGCTCATTTTACATAAGCTGGAGAACAGCAATTGGATTATCCGGGAAAGCGGGGCGGGGCGCGGCCGCAAATCTAAAATCGCGTTTCTTCGGAGGCCTGAGGAACTGCTTCTTCAAACTGCAAAGGAATATACCATGTCAGGAAAGCTTAAAAAGGCAAAGGAGCTGCTTCAGCAGTATCAGTCCGCGTTTCCAGGGCTTCAAAACGAATATAACATGTGGCTATCAGAGGTATTCGGATTTGTGACGGAGACAGGCGAGAATGGGGCGAAGGATGTCCTGCGGCTGTTCATCACGCCTGAATCTGTCAGCAGTTTGGATCCATGCCAAATATTTTTGCGGTCTGAGGGCCATTTCGTCAAACAGATATTTGATACACTCTTCACGTTTGATTCGGATATGCAGGAGCCGAAGCCTCATTTGGTTCATGGATGGGAAGAGGTCGGAAAAAAACAATGGAGATTTTTTCTTCGAAAAGGTGTGTTATTTCATAATGGACAGCCGCTGACATCGCGGGACGTTGCGTTTACATTTCAGCGCTTTTTGGAACTGGCTGACAACCCGTATAAATGGCTTCTGCACGGAGTGAAACAAGTCTTAGAAAAGGGCCCTTATTGTGTGGAGCTCATACTCGATAAGCCGAATGCGCTTTTGCCGTATGCTCTTTGTGATGAACGGCTGTCCATACTGCCGGCAGAACAGGGCGGCGGGAAAAATGGACAGGGCCTTTTCAGATGAATCAGCAACATAGCGGGATGCTTGTGCTTGAAGCCAATGAGCGCTACTTCAAGGGACGCCCCTATTTGGATCGCGTTGAGTTTGTGTTTTCTGAGCAAGCCGGAGAGATGAACGGTTTTACCATTCAAGAAAAACAAACATGTCCTGAGCAGCAAACTGTCTTTGATGAGCGGCATGTTCAGTATTTGTCGCTTAATCTGAAAAAGAAGGGGCCTCTTCAGCACCGAAGCTTTAGAAAAGCGCTCCGGCTGCTGATTTCCTCTGAACGGCTCGTTCGTGAAGCGGGAGGGCACCGAAGAATTCCGGTTACGTCCTTTTTGCATCCGAGTCCTTTTGAGTGGGAGGGCGTTTCGCCATCTGAATTGTTGAAAAAAAGCGGATACGAGGGCGAAACAATCGTGCTTTATACCTTTTCGGAAACGGATCATCGTGAGGACGCCGAATGGATTCAAAATATTTGCGCCCAGCACGGTATCAGGCTTACACTTCAATTCTGTGATGCTGCTGATCTGCGACGGCCGGAAATCGTGCAGATGGCGGATATCATTCATGACAGTGCGACGTTTTATCAAGACAGCGAGTTTGGTTTTCTGCATTTGCTGCTGTCGGAGAACAGTTTCTTGTATCAGCATCTATCTGAAAAGCTGACACAGATTTGCTCAGGAATGACAGAGCGGATGTTTTCCATGCCTGACCGCTGTTCGAGAATCAACATCCTGCGTGACATTGACCGGCAGATGATACAGGAGCTGAACGCGATCCCGCTGTATCAAAATGTGCTCCAGGTGACATCAAGTAAAAATGTAAAAGGCCTGGTGCTTGATGAAGAGGGATGGATTGATTTGTACTCCGTATGGCTGTCCAAATAAAAAGAGGGTTCTTTTTTGAACCCTCTTTTTTACGCTGCCATGCTGCGGCATTGTTCAGCACAGGTGAAGCAGGCTTTCGCACATGCTTGGCAATGATCATGATCGTGCTTTCCGCATTCAGTGCCGCATGCTTCACAAATATCGGCGCAAAGTGCACAAATTTCTTTCATAAACGGGCTGTCCGTTTGCATGGCTTTGACCGCCAGCGCGCAAATATCCGCGCATTCCCTGTCAAGCCGGATGCATCCGCTGAGATGATGCTGCACGCTTTCTTCCAAGCATTTAGTGAAACAATGATTGCAAGCCTTCATGCAATCGATGCAAGCCTCAATACAAGCCTCAGAATATTGCTCCATGGTTGATTCCCCCTGTATGACAGTATATGGTTTTATGTTTCACGGCTGCATTTGAAAAAAACAGGGGAGTGTGTTTTTAGCTAAGGGGATATGTACATATACCCTGAATGGGTATATCTAACGTTCCATCAGATAGTATAGGAACCAGACAGCGTGATTTTGTTCATCACGTGCTGCGCGCGTAAAGACGCCTTTCGCTTTTAAGTTTGACGTTTCCTCGGCCGCACGCAAGTAAAAGTCGACGGTTTCTTGTTCATCTTTAAAAGCGGCGTCCAGTCCTCTTGTGAAATTGTCCGGGCATTCTTCCGTTTGTTTCGGCATGATGTGTTTGCCGGTAATTGAACCATACAGTGTGGAAAATTCACGGAGGTGGCGAATCTCGTCACGCCTGATTTCTTCAATCTGTTTTCTGACCTCATCGCTGTGGGCGAGTTCGGCAAGCTTGCGGTAGCATTGAATAGCACTGAATTCTCCGTTGATGGCCTTCTGCAAATTCCGAATCAAAACAGGATCTTCCCGGTATGGCACCGGATAGGGATAGTAGCTGTAATGCAAGGGGATTCAACTCCATTCTTAGGAATTGGGCTTCTGTAAAAGTATATGTTGGGCAGGGAGAGATGTGCGGAGATAATCAGCTTTTTATATGTGAAAAGGCCGTTTTTACCAATAGATCAGATTGGTCATTTTCGTCAACATTCGATAAAATATAGAGAGATAAAAAGAGAGGGGTCTTCTAATTTGGGAGCAGAGTTTTTAGTAGGCAGGTCCGGGAGTGGAAAAACGAAGCTGATCATCAACAGCATTCAGGATGAATTGCGCCGGGCTCCATTCGGGAAGCCGATCATTTTTCTAGTCCCGGATCAAATGACGTTTTTAATGGAATACGAGCTTGCTAAAACGCCAGATATGGGCGGGATGATACGCGCTCAAGTGTTCAGTTTTTCACGATTGGCCTGGCGCGTCCTCCAGCATACGGGAGGAATGAGCAGGCCGTTTCTGACGAGCACCGGCGTACAAATGCTCCTGCGGAAGCTCATTGAGGAGCATAAACAGGAGTTCAAAGTCTATCAAAAAGCGAGTGACAAAAGCGGGTTTACCGCACAGGTTGAGCGGATGCTGACAGAGTTTAAGCGCTATTGTCTGGAACCGGAGGATATCCGCCGGATGGCGGAAAGCGGAACGGCTTCCGAGTATCGCGGAGAACGTGTTTTATCTGAAAAGCTCCATGACTTATCAATTCTGTATCAGCAAATGGAAAAAAGCCTCGCAGATCAATATCTTCACTCTGAGGATTATTTGACATTGCTGGCAGAGCATATCCCGCTTGCGGAAGATATAAAAGGCGCCCATATCTATGTGGATGGCTTTTATCAGTTTACCCCGCAGGAATTCAGGGTGTTGGAGCAGCTTATGGTTCATGCGGAGCATATCACGTTTTCGCTCACAGCGGACAAGCCGTCATATGAGCGGGAGCCGCATGAACTGGAATTGTTCAGAATGACGGGGAAAACCTATTACCGCCTGCATCAGAAGGCGAAGGAACTGAATTTGGACATTACGTATAAAGAGCTGAGCGGGACTGAGCGGCATACAAAGACGCCGGAATTGGCGCATCTAGAGGCACAGTATGAAGCGCGTCCGGCCATTCCATACGCAGAAAAACAAGAAGCCCTTACTGTGATGCAGGCCGCAAACAGACGAGCTGAGCTGGAAGGCATTGCTCGGGAAATTCACGCCCTAGTCAGAGAGAAGGGATATCGCTATAAGGATGTAGCAATTCTTGCGCGCCAGCCGGAAGACTACAAGGATATGGTGAAGGAAGTTTTCGCAGATTACGAGATTCCTTATTTCATTGACGGAAAAGCATCTATGCTGAACCATCCGTTAATTGAATTTATCCGGTCGAGCCTTGATGTTCTGAAAGGGAATTGGCGTTATGAAGCGGTGTTTCGCTGCGTGAAAACCGAACTGCTATTCCCGCTCAATGAACCGAAGGCCAAAGTGAGAGAACAGGTCGATCAGCTCGAAAATTACTGTATCGCCTATGGTATTAAAGGCGACCGCTGGACAAAGGGCGATCGGTTCCAATACAGGCGTTTTGTGTCATTGGATGATGATTTTGCGCAGACTGATCAGGAAATCGAAATGGAAAACATGTTGAATGACACCCGCGATTGGATTGTTCCGCCGCTTTTTCAGCTTCAAAAACGCATGAAAAAAGCGAAGACGGTTCAAGAGAAGGCGGAGGCGCTCTATCGTTATTTAGAAGAGACGGATGTGCCGCTGAAGCTGGATCAGGAAAGGCAGCGTGCTGAGGATGACGGCAGAATTATTGAAGCGCAGCAACATCAGCAGGCGTGGGACGCAGTCATTCAGCTGCTTGAGGAGTTTGTTGAAATGATGGGAGATGATGAGATTTCTCTTGATTTGTTTCAGCAAATGATAGAAGCCGGCGCGGAGTCGCTTACATTTTCTCTAATTCCGCCTGCGCTTGACCAGGTGTTTGTCGGCAATATGGATTTGTCCAGAATGTATGGCACCTCCTGCACCTTTGTGCTCGGGGCAAACGACGGCGTTCTGCCGGCACGCCCTGATGAAAACGGGGTCCTGTCGGATGACGACCGGGAATGGCTGAAAACGATTGGGGTTGAGCTATCCTCAGGCGGACGAGAGCGTTTGCTTGATGAGCACTTCCTCATCTACATGGCGTTTTCAAGTCCGTCTGACCGGCTTTACGTATCGTATCCGATTGCTGATGCAGAAGGAAAAACGCTTTTGCCGTCGATGATCGTTAAGCGGCTGGAAGAACTGTTTCCGCATCATAAGGAGCGCCTGTTAACAAATGAACCTGAACAGGTCAGCGATGAGGAACAGCTGATGTATGTCGTGAATAAAAGCGTGGCACAGTCCTTTACCGCGAGCCAGCTCAGGTTATGGACACGGGAATACGACATCAGCGACGTCTGGTGGAGCACGTACAATGTGCTGATGAGTGAGCCGGACAGGCTGCAGTCGAAAAAGCTGTTCTCAAGCCTGTTTTTCCGGAATGAAGTGAAGCAGCTTGAACGCAGCGTGTCGAGACAGCTCTATGGTGAACGCATTCAGGGCAGTGTATCGAGAATGGAAACCTTTAACGCATGCCCGTTTTCCCATTTTGCGTCACACGGGCTGCATTTGAAGGAACGGCAATTCTTCAAGCTTGAAGCACCGGATATCGGCCAGCTGTTTCATTCCAGCTTAAAGCTGATTTCTGATAGGCTGCGTGAGCAAAAGCTGGATTGGCGCGATTTAACGAAGGAGCAGTGCGAGCTGTTTTCCTATGATGCGGTAGAGCGGCTGGCACCGAAACTGCAAAAGGAAATTCTGCTCAGCTCAAACCGGCATTATTATGTGAAGGAAAAACTGCAAAAAATTGTGACACGTGTGTCCGGCATTTTAAGCGAGCATGCGAAAGCGAGCGGATTCGTACCGATCGGGCTTGAACTGGGCTTTGGAGGAAAAGGGCCGCTTCCGCCGCTGACCTTTCAACTGAAAAACGGCTGTACGATGGAACTCGTCGGGCGAATTGACCGTGTTGATAAGGCTGAAAGCTCAAAAGGCCTGCTCCTCAGGATTGTCGATTATAAATCAAGCGACAAAGGCCTTGACTTAGCGGAAGTATATTACGGATTGGCACTGCAAATGCTGACGTACCTTGATTTATCGATTACACATTCAGCTGACTGGCTCGGGATGAGGGCGACGCCTGCCGGAGTGCTGTATTTCCATATTCATGACCCGATGATTCAATCTAATCTCCCGCTTGGGCTTGACGAGATTGAACAGGAGATCTTTAAGAAATTTAAAATGAAGGGCTTGCTCCTCGGTGATCAGGAAGTGGTTCGCCTCATGGATACAACCCTTCAAGAGGGACGTTCAAATATCATAAACGCCGGCTTGAAAAAAGACGGCTCTCTCAGATCAGACTCAGCAGCAGTCGGTGAAAAGGAATTTGATCTTTTGACAAAGCATGTGCGCCGCACCTTCCAAGAAGCGGGCGAACAAATCACCGACGGGCGCGTATCCATTGAGCCGTACAAAATGAAGAACAAGACGCCGTGCACATACTGTGCGTTCAAATCAGTATGCCAATTTGATGAATCACTGGAAGAAAACGAGTATCGCCCATTAAAGGCTGAAAAGGACAAGACAATACTTGAGTGGATAAAAAAGGAGGCGGATGGCAATGAACATTCCTAAACCGGCAGACAGCACATGGACAGATGACCAATGGAATGCCATTGTTTCAACCGGCCAGGATATTCTTGTGGCAGCGGCTGCGGGCTCTGGTAAAACCGCTGTGCTCGTTGAACGAATGATTCGGAAAATCACCGCGGAGGAAAACCCAATAGATGTAGACCGTCTTCTCGTTGTGACATTTACAAACGCCTCAGCGGCAGAGATGAAGCACCGAATCGCAGAAGCCTTGGAAAAAGAGCTTGTACAGCGCCCCGGCTCGCTGCATATTAGACGCCAGCTGTCTCTTTTAAACCGGGCCAGCATTTCGACGCTCCATTCCTTTTGCCTGCAAGTGCTGAAGAAATATTACTACTTGATCGATCTTGATCCGGGCTTTCGGATAGCTGATCAGACGGAAGGCGAGCTGATCGGGGATGAAGTGCTTGACGAGCTGTTTGAAGACGAATACGCAAAGGGCGAAAAGGCGTTTTTTGAGCTTGTTGACCGCTATACGACAGACCGGCATGATCTGGATCTGCAATTTCTCGTTAAACAGGTGTACGAGTATTCCCGATCCCATCCCAACCCGGAGGCGTGGCTGGAAAGCTTTGTTCATTTGTATGATGTATCAGAAAAGAGCGCCATCGAGGAGCTGCCGTTTTATCAATATGTCAAAGAAGATATTGCAATGGTGCTTAACGGGGCGAAGGAAAAGCTCTTGCGCGCGCTTGAGCTGACGAAAGCGCCGGGCGGCCCGGCGCCGCGTGCTGACAATTTTCTTGATGATCTTGCTCAGATTGATGAACTGATTCAGCATCAGGACGATTTCAGTGAACTATATAAGCGG
This sequence comes from Bacillus sp. FJAT-14266, assembly GCF_001719225.1. NCBI lineage: Bacteria > Bacillati > Bacillota > Bacilli > Caryophanales > Bacillaceae > Bacillus > Bacillus sp. FJAT-14266. The sequence continues at coordinate 3,151,281 of NZ_CP017072.1, read as the reverse complement.
GTGCCCGCCGTCTCTTTTAAGCGTGCCAAAGCAGTAAAAGGGGATGAGTTCGATCCAGCGCTCCTTGATGAGGCGACAGATTTGAGGAACGGCGCAAAAAAACTGCTTGAAAAGCTCAAAACCGACTACTTCACGCGAAGTCCTGAACAGCACTTGAAAAGCCTAGCCGAGATGAAGCCTGTCATTGAAACGCTCGTACAGCTTGTCATCAGCTATGGAAAACGATTCGAAGCTGCGAAACAGGAAAAATCAATCATCGATTTTTCGGATTTGGAGCATTACTGTTTAGCGATTTTGACAGCTGAGAATGACAAAGGTGAACGTGAGCCGAGCGAGGCTGCAAGGTTTTATCAGGAACAGTTTCATGAGGTGCTCGTTGACGAATATCAGGATACCAACCTCGTGCAGGAATCGATTCTGCAGCTCGTCACAAGCGGTCCGGAGGAGACTGGTAACCTGTTTATGGTAGGAGATGTCAAACAGTCGATTTATCGATTCAGGCTTGCGGAGCCGCTTCTTTTCCTCTCTAAATACAAACGGTTTACAGAGAGCGGAGAAGGCACGGGGCGGAAAATCGATTTAAATAAAAATTTCCGAAGCCGGGCTGATATTTTAGACAGCACAAACTTTTTATTTAAACAGCTGATGGGCGGCAAAATCGGTGAGGTCGATTATGACGAGCAGGCTGAGCTGAAGCTTGGTGCAGCGTATCCGGACAATGACGAGACGGAAACAGAGCTGCTGCTGATCGACAACGCAGAAGATACGGATGCAAGCGAGGAAGCAGAAGAGCTTGAAACGGTGCAGTTTGAGGCAAAAGCCATCGCTAAGGAAATTCGTAAGCTGATTTCATCGCCGTTTAAGGTGTATGACGGAAAAAAGAAAACACATCGCAATATTCAATACCGAGATATCGTGATTTTGCTCCGTTCGATGCCGTGGGCTCCGCAAATCATGGAGGAGCTGAGAGCACAGGGCATACCGGTTTACGCCAATTTAACGTCAGGCTATTTCGAAGCGGTCGAAGTCGCCGTCGCGCTTTCTGTGCTGAAGGTGATTGATAATCCGTATCAGGATATACCGCTTGCCTCTGTGCTGCGCTCACCGATTGTCGGAGCAGATGAAAACGAGCTGTCTTTGATCCGGCTTGAAAATAAAAAAGCGCCGTACTATGAGGCGATGAAAGACTACCTGGCTGCTGGTGACCGGAGCGATGAGCTTTATCAAAAGTTAAATACGTTTTACGGACATCTGCAAAAATGGCGCGCGTTTTCGAAAAACCACTCAGTATCTGAGCTGATTTGGGAAGTGTACCGCGACACCAAATATATGGATTATGTCGGCGGCATGCCGGGCGGAAAACAGCGCCAGGCCAATTTGCGTGTTCTTTATGACAGGGCGCGTCAATATGAATCAACGGCATTTCGCGGCTTGTTCCGTTTCCTGCGGTTTATCGAACGCATGCAGGAGCGGGGCGATGATCTTGGTACGGCGAGAGCGCTCAGCGAGCAGGAGGATGTTGTCCGCTTAATGACGATCCACAGCAGCAAAGGGCTCGAATTTCCAGTCGTGTTTGTAGCAGGTCTCGGCCGGAATTTCAACATGATGGATTTGAACAAATCGTACCTGCTGGATAAGGAGCTCGGATTTGGCACGAAGTATATTCATCCGCAATTACGCATCAGCTATCCGACACTTCCGCTCATTGCGATGAAGAAAAAAATGCGCAGGGAGCTGCTGTCAGAGGAATTGCGTGTGCTCTATGTTGCATTAACGAGAGCGAAGGAAAAGCTGTTTCTGATTGGCTCATGTAAGGATCATCAGAAACAGCTTGCAAAATGGCAGGCATCCGCGTCCCAAACTGATTGGCTTCTGCCGGAATTTGACCGCTATCAGGCGAGAACGTATCTAGATTTCATTGGGCCGGCTCTTGCCAGGCACAGAGACTTGGGGATTTGGCTGGTGTGCCAGCACACGCTGACATCTCAGGTCACCCGGCTCGTTTTGCCGTTCAAATGATCCATTCCTATGATTTGCTTGATGATGATCTGGAAGAAAGAATGGAAGAAAAAAGCGAGCGCCTAGAAGCGATCCGCCGAGGTGAACCAGTTCCCGGCTCGTTTGCGTTTGATGAAAAAGCCCGCGAGCAGCTGAGCTGGACCTACCCGCATCAAGAAGTGACGCAAATTCGGACAAAGCAATCAGTTTCTGAGATCAAGAGAAAAAGAGAGTACGAGGATGAATACAGCGGCAGGGCCCCTGTAAAACCGGCTGATGGAAGCATTCTGTACAGACGTCCCGCTTTTATGATGAAAAAAGGCCTGACAGCGGCAGAGAAAGGGACTGCCATGCATACGGTTATGCAGCATATCCCGCTGTCACATGTGCCGTCGATAGAAGAAGCTGAGCAGACGGTTCACAGGCTTTATGAAAAAGAGCTTCTCACTGAAGAACAAAAAGACGCTATTGATATAGAAGAAATCGTGCAATTTTTCCATACAGAAATCGGCGGACAGCTGATCGGTGCTAAGTGGAAGGACCGGGAAATACCATTCAGCTTAGCGCTTCCGGCCAAGGAGATCTATCCTGATGCACACGAGGCAGATGAGCCGCTTTTAGTGCAGGGTATTATTGACTGTCTCTATGAAACTGAGGACGGATTATATCTATTGGATTATAAGTCGGACCGGATTGAGGGCAAATTCCAGCATGGATTTGAAGGAGCGGCCCCGATCTTGAAGAAACGATATGAAACGCAAATTCAGCTGTACACGAAGGCAGTGGAGCAAATTGCAAAAACAAAGGTAAAGGGATGTGCGCTTTATTTCTTTGACGGAGGGCACATTCTGACATTATAGCGAGATCCATAAGCTCCGGAATTTCAGGCGGAGCGGGTCTCGTTTTCTATATAAAAGAGAGGTGAAAGCATTTGCGGATTTTACATACGGCTGACTGGCATCTTGGAAAAACGCTTGAAGGAAGAAGCAGGCTGAGTGAACAGGCCGATGTGCTGGATGAACTGAATACGATTGTAAAGGATGAGCAGATCGATGCCATTGTAATGGCGGGGGATGCATTTGACACCGTAAACCCGCCAGCTTTAGCCGAGCAGCTGTTTTATGAAAGCCTGTCTGCGCTTAGCGACAGAGGAAAGCGCCCGATCGTCGTCATTGCCGGAAATCACGATAATCCTGACCGTTTGTCCGCCGCTTCACCGCTGACACATGAAAACGGCATTCATTTAATCGGTTATCCGACAACAGAGCCGATTCATATTGAAGTGCCTTCAGCAGGAGAGCTTTTGGCGGTTGGAGCGCTGGCGTACCCATCTGAAGCGCGGTTAAATGAAGTGCTATCCGATACGTTTGATGAAAAGCTGCTCCGTGATCACTATGATGTGAAAATCAGGCAGGCGTTTGAGCATATGACAAGCCGGTTCCGGACCGATGCAGTGAAGATTGCCGCCAGCCATATTTATGTGGCAGGCGGAAACCAAACCGATTCAGAGCGGCCGATTGAAGTCGGCGGTGCATACACGGTGGCTGCTGAAAGCCTGCCGGCAGATGCCGCTTACGTTGCGCTCGGCCATTTGCATCGCCCGCAAACGATCAAGCGGGCGCGGACGCTTGCGCGTTATTCAGGATCTCCGCTCGCCTACAGCTTTTCTGAAGCGGGCTACGCTAAATCAGTGACGATTGTGGACGCAAAGCCTGGGGAAGAGGCCACTTGGCAAGAGGTGTTATTATCAAGCGGCAAGCCACTTGTGAAGTGGAAAGCGGCAAATGGATTAAGTGAGGTGTACAGCTGGCTGGATGAAGGCAGAGATCAGAATGCTTGGATTGACTTGGAAATCCGTGTCGCGGACCAGCTGTCACTTGAAGAGATTCACAGGCTGCGGAAGGCGCACCCGGGCTTTATCCATATCAGGCCGGTTTTTGAAGAACAGAACAAAGACCGGGAACGGATCGAGGTTAAACATGTCTCAATCGAGGACCGCTTTAAGAAATTTTATGAAAAACAAACTGGCGGTGCGGTGCCGGATGAAGAAATGGTGAAGCTGTTTTTAGAGCTTGCATCAGGCGTTGAAGAGGAGGATGCGAAATGAAGCCGATCGCCTTAAGCATTAAGGGGCTCCACAGCTTTAGAGAGGAGCAGACGATAGATTTTGAAGGCCTTTCCGGTGCCGGTGTTTTCGGCATTTTCGGCCCGACAGGAAGCGGTAAATCCTCTATACTCGACGCAATGACGCTTGCTTTATACGGAAAGGTGGAACGGGCGGCGAATAATACGCACGGAATCTTAAATCACGCCGAAGATACGCTGTCTGTGTCCTTTACCTTTGCGCTTCAGACGAATCACCAAATCTCATACAAAGTCGAGCGTGTGTTTAAGAGAACGGATGAAATGAAGGTAAAAACGGCACTTTGCCGCTTCATCGAAATCAAGGACGAGCATACGGTGCTGGCTGATAAAGCCAGCGAAGTGAATAAAAGAGTGGAGGAGCTCTTAGGGCTGACGATCGACGATTTTACGAGAGCGGTGGTGCTGCCCCAAGGGAAATTTGCTGAATTTCTGTCTTTAAAAGGGGCAGAGCGCAGGCATATGCTTCAGCGTTTATTTAATTTGGAGCAATATGGAGACAGGCTTGTGAAAAAGCTGAGACGGCAGGCGCAGGAAGCCAATGCGAGAAAAAATGAAATGCTTGCTGAACAGTCCGGTCTCGGTGAGGCGAGCTCAGAGGCAGTGGAGCAGGCTGAAAAGGTTCTCGAACAAGCTGAAGCCCGGCTGGAAGCGATGAGGAAGAACCGTGATCAGGCGAAGGAGCGGTTTACAGAGCATCAGGAGATATGGAATGTCCAAAAGGAAAAATCCACTTATGAAGAAGAGGAAAAACGTCTCGCAGAAGAACAGCCGCATATAGACAGCATGCAAAAACGCCTGCTGGAAGCAGAAACAGCAGCAGCCCTTAAACCCTATGCGGACCGGTACGCAGAAGCGATCCAGCATGAGGAGCAAGCTGAAAAGGAACAAACGCTAGCCCAAAAGGATTTAGCAGACCGGACAGCTTTCTTTCAGCAAAAACATGAAGAGTATGAAGCGTGGCGCCAGCATAAAAGCGAGAAAGAGCCTGAGCTTTTAACAGAGCAGGAACAGCTTTCACGCTTGCAGGAAATCGAAATCAAACTGAGTGAGGCCAAGCAAGAGGAAGAGCGCAAAAAGGCTGACCTCCGGCAGAAAGAAGCGGCTCTTCAATCTGTCATGAATGAATTAGAGGCCGTAACAGACCGCCTGACACGAGGGCAAAACAGACAGACAGAATTGAAACAGCAGCTCAAATCCCTGCAGGTGACATCCGATGAGCGAAAAAGCTGCCAGCAGGCCGCAGAAATGGCATTGCGCATCAGACAAACCGAGGAGCAAATCAAAAAAGAGAAAAAACGAAGTGAAGAATTGAACCTCGTGCTGCAGAAGATGAATGAAGAGAAGAATACACTCGTTCAAAAGACGGAAGCGGAAGAAAACAACATCATTCAGGCATATGAGGCTGTACAAACTGTGTACCATTTGGTGTGCGAAACGGAACGCTCATTAACACATATGACGGAAGAGGCTAGAAAGAGTCAACACACGCTTCACTTACAGCGTGAAAAAGCAAGGGTGGCACTGCTGACAAAAGAGTTAGCCCAAAAGCTGACTGCCGGTAAGCCTTGCCCGGTATGCGGTTCAACCGATCATGATCCATCTGCCTCAGTACATGAAACATATGAAGCCGACAGCCATCTTGAAGAGGACATTAAACGGACAGATGTATTATTGACGGAAGCTGCAGCTCTCAGCCAGGAGATTCTTTCAGCCAAAATTACGCTTGAAGAACAGTCCGCGCGCTTTATTGAACAGTGTCCGTTTTTGCAGACAATTCAAGCACAGAACCTTGAAGCGGCAGCTTCCTTCGAACATCAGCCGGTGTATGAAGCATTTGAAACTGCCAAATTTGAATGGAAACGAATCAAGCAGGACATTCTTTCTGTTAAGACACGAATGGCACAAATGATTGGCGCCTATCAGGAGTCTTTAAAAAAGGCCGAGCAGCTTAATGAAAAAATCGGTTTTGAAAAAAGAGAAGCTGACCGTATTGAAAGCATCATCAGCGAGCTTCAATCCTCAATGGACAGCAGTCTGAATATGTTTAAAGAAGCATTTCAGAATCAATCTGTGGACGAAGCAGAAAAATGGCAGCAAGCCATTGAAGAAAAGGACCGGGCTGCAGAAGAATGTGAAAAACGAATTGAGAAGAGTATCGCGTTTCTTGCTGAGCATGAAGCACAAAAGGAAAAACTGCGGGAATCTGGACACCGGCTTGAACGGGAAAAGCTGGAGCTTCATTATGCGGCTGAACGCATCAAGAGCGTGATAGCTGATTATGAGCACGAACTCGGAGATTATGCAAAAGGAGATTCGATTCAAATCAAACTCCGCTCTGTCCAGCAGGATCTAAAGCTGTTAAAGGAAAAAGAACAATCTTTATATGAAGAACTGCAAAGCGCCCAAATGAAGCTCAACCAAGCGAAAAGCCGCGCTTCGGCAAGCGAGCTCACTCTTCAAGAGGCGAAGGGCAGATTGGAAAAAGCAAAAGCTGCTTGGCTTGAGCATACAAAAAACACCTCCATTACCCGGACTGAGGAGGTTGAACAAAGTCTCATCCCAGCTGATGAACTTGAAAAGATGAAAACCGGCATAGACCAGTTTATGGATAAACTGAAGCAAAATGCTGCAAACTTAAAACGAGTAGCAGAGATACTTGCCGGCAGAGCATTATCAGAGAGCGAATGGAACGAAACCGTTGCAGCATTACAAAAAGCTGAGGACGCATTTGGCGCTGCTATAGAGGAAAAAGGCGCGGCAGCAAAAGCACTGGCTGTCATTCGCGACCATCATAAACGGTTTAATGAAATTGAAGCTGAACTGAAAAAATGGCAGACGCATATCGACAGGCTGGACAAGCTGCAAGCTGTGTTTAAAGGCAATACCTTCGTTGAATTTTTAGCTGAGGAGCAGCTTGAAAGCGTTGCGAGGGACGCCTCAGCAAGACTCAGTATGCTGACAAGACAGCGCTATGCCATCGAAGTAGATTCAGAAGGCGGCTTCGTGATGCGGGATGACGCGAATGGAGGCGTAAGACGCCCGGTTTCCAGTTTGTCTGGAGGAGAGACCTTCCTCACCTCGCTTTCACTTGCTCTTGCGCTGTCTGCTCAGATTCAGCTTCGCGGGGAATACCCGCTGCAGTTCTTTTTCTTAGATGAAGGCTTCGGCACACTGGATCAAGATCTGCTTGATACGGTTGTAACGGCCTTGGAAAAACTTCAGTCAGACAATCTGGCTGTCGGTGTCATCAGCCATGTGCAGGAACTGCGTGCACGGCTTCCGAAAAAGCTGATCGTCCATCCGGCTGAACCGAGCGGCCGCGGTACGCGGGTATCACTTGAGTTGATGTAAGGGAGGAGCGGATATGGCAAAGCAGACTGCCGGAATATGTGAGCTGTGCGGCCGGAGCGATGTCCAGCTGACAGAGCATCATCTCACACCGAAAGAGGAAGGCGGAACGTTTTTGCCGACAGCGATGCTCTGTATTCCTTGTCATAAACAGATTCATGCCTTATATACCAATCAAGAGCTCGCCGTACGTTTAAACGGAATGGCTGAACTCAGAAGCGATCCAGAGCTTGCCCGGTTTGTCAAATGGATCAGAAAACAGCCGCCTGAGAAGCTGATCAAAACAAAGAAATCAAATGAACGAAAAAAGAAAAAATGACTAAAAAGCAGCCCTCTCTTTGCAGAGCGGCTGCTTTTATCCGTTTCCAACCATATCCTGATCGTTGACATCGGGGTCTATATAATTTGTCGCGTTGACTGCATTATTTAATAGAAGGAAATCTCCCGTGTTTCCTGCTCCCGAACCGAGCGCAGATTTTGAAGAGCTTTTCGGAGAAAGGTAAAAGGAATCACCAAAGTTTACGACTCCGCCCGATATGGAATTGATAGCTATAGGCCCGACAATTGCTGGCATAAACGACACCCTTTATCGAAGTCTCTGTTTATTATATGTTCTTGGCGGGCGATTGTGAGCGCGGAGACTGAATCTGTCTGATATGTTTGAGTCTCGCATCACCGCGAATAAGCGAAGCTGATCCGGCATGTAAAACAGAAGAGGCTGAGACCCCTTGAATTTTGATGCTGCGAACATAAATAGCCGGCACCTCGTGGCAAAACGCGCTTTGTACACCTGTTTCGGGGAGCGGCTTCACAGCCTGCTGCTGAAAGATCTGATACTCCTTTTTGTTAAATGAGCCTTCATTATGGTAAAACGTGGACAGAGAACGCTGCACAGCAAATACTTTTACACTCATATCGATTTCATTTGTGTCGCCAACTTGAAACACACTTGCGATCCCGAGGGAATTAAACTTAACTAGTCTGATGCGCGATATGCGTTTAAGCATTATTCTGGCGCAAGCGGAGCAAACGGCCCAATAATAAGAGATTCAGGCGGTGTATCAAAAATAGAAGACAGGTAAATGGATTCAGTGTCTCCGATGTGGAAAACGGAGGAACTGGACACACCGTTCATCCGGATGTCCCCGACTTCTAAGCTGCGGTTGATGACTGTAAAGATCATGCTTGCTCATCTCCTTTCATTTCTGATGGAATATGCTCCAGAAAGTGTTCTACAGCGCGGATGACATCACGCTTCACATGCTCAGCGATATGTTCTGCATATTGTGCAGGCGGTGTATGTTCTTCTTTTTTGATATGGGACATATAATAATGGATTCGGCTGTCCATTTGTTTTCTGATGTCTTCAATAACATGATGTCTGTTTGTATCGTCAAGTCTGCTGTCATATTGGTTTTCAAGCTGTTCCAAAATATCTGGGATTTCCTCGGTTAAGTACATGTCGACATTCTGGCGGATCTGCTGCATGAGCTGAGCGCTCTCTTCCTGCTGCATCATCCCGATTTGCGGTGTCGACTGGCTGACGTCAAAGTTTTGGACGCTGTTCGGGTCAGTCGGATTTAAACCGATGTTCAAAGTCCCGTCGAGCCTTTCGATTTTCAGCTGATCAAATTTATACTCCACACGCTCAATGGTAGTGGCCGGCCGCTGTTTCATCGTATTCATTTCAGTTTGAATCTCTTTCAGCTGACGTTCGAGCTGCTGAATGTGAATCGCCTGCTGCTGAACGAAGGAATTCAAGTTTTGCAGGTAAGAGGAAACAGATTGATCATACATGTTCTTCACCTCTTTCATATGATTAACGGCCAGGAGGCTGGAGCGGGACCAATGAACCTGTGTCGGGCTCCTGCAGCTGGAGCGGTTGCCCTGAGCCAGAAACTTCTGGTGCCGGTTCTACATAGCTTCCTGTATTATACAAATTTGACAGTGACTTGATTGATCCGGCGCTCCCGATTTGCAGAATGGAGGAGTTGCTGATTGATTCCAGCCGGAGATAGTTGATTTGAATGGTTTGATTAATATAGAAGTTCATGAGCCTCACTCCTTTTACGCATTGGCCACGATCGGCTGATCAACCGCATCATTGTCATACACATTCGTCGCGTTTTGATAATTCATCACCTTGAGGCTGTCGCCGGTATTAAAGCTGCCAGCACCGGCAAACGTTCTGACCTGAGCCTGAGGAGAAATCGTAATGCAGTCCCCGATGTGAACGACTCCGCTCGTACCAATCGCATTAATTTTAAACGCTCCGACAATGGCCGGCATACGAGCACATCCTTTGTTGAAAAATTAAAAAAAGACAGGTAAAGTGAAATGACAATTCTGATTTCAATTGGGCTATTCACGATAGCTTATGACAAACGCACATATGTGTGAGAGAAATTTAAAGGGGACATATCGGCTCTTTATGAAAGCGCTTTATTTTTTCGGGCCGTTATGTTTAAACATGGCAAAAGAGGATGTTGGGTATAAATTGAGCGGAAATGCGGCGAAGGATGCCGCTATCCGCCTATGGTGATTTTTGTTTATTTCTTTGGTGTTTTTGCGTGTAGAATGCTTTTTGGAGTATGTCGTGCTGCGGTATTCGATTTTTGGGCGGGCACATTCTCGCCCTGAGGTATATCCCAGAAGTGCTGAGCAAAAAGCGGAGTTACATGTGGTGTATTCTAATTGTTATAGAAAATGATTTACATACGGGAGTTTTCAAGATATCTCCCAAAAATCATTTCTTCTTTAATCCGGGTATTCAGCAGGATATCCAGCTCTTGGCTGCATTGAATCGTTTCTTTTGAATTCATGCCATATTTTTGTGCGGTTTCAATTAGTGTGATCCTCATTTCTTCAATTTTACTGTTCATTACGCTATCTCCAATTCTAGATTTTATTTTGATATAAATACAGGATATCGTTAGTATAACCTATTTTGGCTCAAAAGGTTGCCTTTCGTCAATTTGACTAAAAAAGCGACAATTTTTGCTGCGGCCTTTTTTAATGGAGAAAGGACTAAAGTCTTGCTAAGTGTGCTTGCAAAAAGTCCTGCCGTTCCTCAATTTCTCTAAGTATGTTGGTCTGCTCCTTTTCGATTTGAAAGGGGCTTTTTTTGATAAAAGGATCATCAGCAGCACTTTGACAAATGTCAAGGTGCCATTCGTTGATGAGAGGAGATAATCGTTCAATAGTAAACGACCGCTTCAGCACGTTTTTCATTAAGGTGTGATATTGCGACCTGAAGGCGGGAATGGATAGAAGCCTTGACGAAAGCGTCTTTCCTTTTGTCAGAAGCGGGTCTTCTTCATACCATTCTTGTACGGCAAGCGATCTTGTCTCCATCGGGGAAACGTAAAGCCGACCGGATTCGTTTAAACAAAATGTGTAGTAAAAGCCTTGATTGGTGCAGGCGTTGCCGATCAGCCACAAAAAAAACAGCTTGACATCCAGATACAATTTAATCCTTTCAGCCAATTCGTCATCTCCGGCTGTGCGGATCAGTATGAAAAATTCATGTAAGAATGCCGAGAAATCATTGTTAAAAAGGGACAATGGAACCCTTGGATCGGCCGTCTTCACTCCGTAACTCCTTTTACCGGCTGGCTGATGGTTCTTGATGTTCAAATAAATGCCTTCAGGCTGGCCATTGATGGTCAGAAAGCTGTACGAGGCAACGGGAGCAGGTACGCCGATCTGGTCAAAAAAACAATAGGCGAGTCTGCGCCGCATCAGGGACGGATCATCCTGTTCTGCATTCAAAAAAAGTGTCCTTTCACCAAGCAGAGACTTTTCCCAGCTGATTTCATAGGATGCCTTTTCCGCTCTGTCACGCTGTGTGAGAAGAATGGGAGAAACAGATCGATCTGTTACGAAAAGCCCCTTGGCTGTACCTTTCCTTTTCAGCTGCTCCCGATGAAAAAATAAATGCACGCGCTCCATATTCTTTCCTCCTTCTCAAAACGACATTTGTATGATATGTAGAGCAAGCCCGTCCTGAAACGAAATGAAAACGGAATTGAGAAAAAGGGATTTCAGCATTCGACAGAGAATACATGAAGGAGCATTCTGATTTAAAAGATGATGGAGGAATAACATGAAATTTGCGACAGGGGAACTTTACAACCGAATGTTTGTCGGCCTGATCATTGATGATGAGAAAATTATGGATTTGCAAAAGGCTGAAAAAAAACTGTTTGAACTTGAGACGATTCCGGGATCGCTGATTGAATGTATCGCAGAAGGGGATAAATTCGTTGCGCATGCAAGGCAGCTGGCCGAGTGGGCAAAGAAACCGAATGATGAGCTGGGATCATTTATGTATTCATTATCTGAGGTGAAGCTCCATGCACCCATTCCGAAGCCATCAAAAAATATCATCTGCATCGGCAAAAACTACCGGGATCACGCGATTGAAATGGGAAGCGAGGCTGATATTCCGGAGCATCCGATGGTATTTACAAAATCGCCGGTAACGGTTACGGGGCATGGTGATATCGTAAAGAGCCATGAAGAGGTTACCTCTCAGCTTGATTATGAGGGAGAACTTGCTGTCGTGATCGGAAAAAGCGGGACCCGCATTTCAAAAGAAGATGCATATGACCATGTTTTCGGATATACGATTGTGAATGATATCACGGCGCGTGATCTGCAAAAAAGGCATAAGCAGTTTTTTATCGGAAAAAGCTTGGATACGACATGTCCGATGGGGCCCGTGCTTGTACATAAATCAACGATTCAGGAGCCAGAGCGCCTCAAGGTTGAAACAAGAGTCAACGGCGAGCTGCGCCAATCCGGTTCGGCAAGCGATATGATCTTTTCCATTCCGGAATTAATTGAAACCCTCTCAAAGGGGATGACGCTTGAAGCGGGCGACATTATTGCCACCGGTACGCCGTCTGGTGTCGGCAAGGGGTTTACGCCTCCAAAATTCTTGCGGTCAGGTGATAAAATTGATATTACAATTGATCCGATCGGAACGCTGTCAAACCAAATTGGCTGAATAAAACTGGAGGGCGGACCCGGACCCGCCCGTTTTTTCTGATAATCATCTTTGTGACAGAGGACAAGTTCATGGTACTATAAGTGGGGTAATTTATCTGATAGGGGGAACATATATGACACACCTACATATTACGACATGGGTGGTAGCGCTGATTCTGCTTTTCGTCAGCTACTCGCTGTATTCGTCAGGAAGTGCAAAGGGCGCAAAAATCACTCATATGATTCTGCGGTTATTCTATATCCTTATTATTTTGACAGGAGCTGAGCTGTTTGTCCGTTTCGCCAACTGGAACGGAGAATACGCCGGCAAAATGATTCTGGGCATTATCACCATCGGCCTGATGGAAATGCTCCTCATCCGCAAGAAAAAAGAAAAATCAACAGGAGGCCTGTGGGTCGGCTTCGTCATTGTCCTTTTGCTGACAGTGCTGCTCGGTCTGCATTTGCCAATTGGTTTTCAATTGTTTTAATAGAAAAACCTATGAACCCGGCTCTTTGATAGAGTTGGGTTTTTTTATATTTATCCCCTCATATTCCAAATCATTTAAAATAACCTTAAAATTCCCTGTAAGCGGTATCTCGTCCTATGAAATTATGATACCTTCAAGGAGATTCATTATTTTGCAGGAGGGATAACATGAAACGCAGAAAATTCAGCTCGGTTGTGGCGGCAGTGCTTATTTTTGCACTGATTTTCAGCCTTTTTTCTCCGGGAACCAAAGCTGCTGCGGCCGGCGCGATCGATCAGGCGGCTGCTCTGGAAAACGGCAAAGAACAGACAGGCGCCATGAAGGAGCCGGAACAGGTGAAATGGTACAAAGTGACCCCGGGAGCAACGGATATTCAGAAACACTCACATATGGCACTGACCGTAAAGAGTGATTCAGTACTGAATGTATCTGTATATCCAAGTAAGGAAAAAGCGCTTAAAGATGAAATGTTTGAGATGTACCGTTCTTTCACAGCGGAGGATGGAAAAAGCGAAGTCATTTTTCCATACGCGTGGAGCGGCCCTTACTATGTAAAAGTTGAATACCTCGGAGAAGAAGAACCAGAGGACGGCGGAACGGCAGAAGCAGCTGCAGAAGCCAAGTATACGATCGGGTATAAAGGCACCAAAAAACAGCCGTCAGATTTAGAAGAGGAAGAAGCTTGTCCGGTTGAAATGAGTGTCGATCAGAAGAAATCAGGAAAAGGCATCCTGGATAAGTTGAGAGCGATTCGTGATGAGCAGCTGAGCCAAACAGCAGAAGGCAAAGAACTGACAAGCCTTTATTACAAAGCAGCACCGTTTATCGTTGCAAAACTCGCACTCAATAAAACAGCAAGAAATGAAATCTATCAGGATCTTGTGACATTAAAGCCGTTATTTGACGATGTGTCAGAAAACGGAGCATCATCTTCGTATAAGGTCACTGAAAAGGAACAAAAAGCAATCAACCGGCTATATGATAAAGCTTTACAATCAGTCCCGTCATTCCTTAAAGAGGAGATAAAGAAACAAGCGGACCGACTAAATATGAAGCAGCTGCAAGGCAAAACAGCCGGAGCCATTTTAACAGAAAACAATATTGCAGCAAAAAGTGAAGTTCAGACAACAAAGGTTATTTTCAAGGTGAAGGACAATAAAAGCCTCTCATCCGTACATAATGAAATGAAGGGCTTTTCTGCAAGCGCGCAATCGAAAAAAGACATATCTAATGTGAAAAAGGCAAAGAAACTGTTTGACAATCTGTATTCATTTGAACTTCCGAAAGACGAGAAACAGAACGGCGCATATACGGCAAGCGCCAAAAGGGTCAAAAGCGCTGCTGCGACACTATCCAAGATGTCCAATGTAGAGTTTGCGGAACCCGTCCAGGAATACAAAAGCCTGGCAAACGATATTCAGTACCCTTATCAATGGCCGCTTAAAAACAACGGTGAAAACGGCGGTGTCAAAAATGCGGATGTGAAATATGAGCCTGCCAACACATTGCTGTCCAAACGCAAGCTTAACGATACACTCATTGCAGTAGTAGACACAGGCGTAGACAGTACGCTTGCCGATTTAAAAGGAAAAGTAAGAACAGATCTCGGACACAATTTTGTCGGACGAAATAACAATGCAATGGATGATCAGGGGCATGGGACGCATGTCGCAGGCATTATTGCGGCCCAAAGCGATAACGGCTATTCAATGACTGGATTGAATGCCAAAGCAAAAATCATCCCTGTAAAAGTGCTTGATTCCGCAGGTTCCGGAGATACTGAACAAATTGCTCTCGGCATCAAATATGCTGCTGACAAAGGAGCAAAGGTGATTAATTTAAGTTTAGGCGGAGGCTACAGCCGCGTGCTTGAATTTGCTTTGAAGTACGCGGCTGACAAAAATGTCTTGATTGCCGCAGCCAGCGGGAATGATGGAGAAAATGCCTTATCTTATCCTGCATCTTCTAAATATGTGATGTCAGTCGGCGCAACGAACCGCATGGATATGACCGCTGATTTCTCTAACTATGGAAAAGGTCTGGACATCTCTGCTCCAGGGTCTGATATCCCGAGCTTAGTGCCGAACGGAAATGTCACGTACATGAGCGGAACGTCTATGGCGACGCCGTATGCTGCCGCTGCTGCAGGATTGCTGTTTGCTCAAAATCCTAAGCTGAAAAGAACAGAAGTTGAGGATATGTTGAAAAAGACGGCAGATGATATTTCCTTTGAAAGTGTCGATGGCGGAGAAGAAGAGTTGTATGACGATTATGGCGATCCGATTGAAATTCCGAAGACACCTGGTGTAGACTGGCATTCAGGCTACGGGCGGCTGAATGTCATGAAGGCTGTCAGCGCAGCTGATTTACAGCTTAAGGTCAACAAGCTGGAAAGCACTCAAACAGCTGTCAGAGGGAACGCGAAGGAAGGCACACTTATCGAGGTGATGAACGGCAAAAAGAAACTCGGCAGCGCCAAAGCCGGAAAAGACAATGCGTTCAAGGTTAATATTGCGACTCAAAAACAGGATCAAGTACTGTATGTGAAAGCAACAAAAGGCGATGCGAAAACATCGTATAAAGTTGTTGTCGTCAAAGGAAAACCTTCCGGCACACCGAAAGTAAACGCGGTGAAAACGAAGGATACGGCAGTAAAAGGGAAGGCAAACAGCAAAGCGATGATCAGAGTGAAAAACAAATCAAAGAAGGTCATTGCTTCTGCCAAAGCTGACGCAAAAGGAACGTTTTCGGTGAAAATCAAAAAACAAAAAGCCGGAACGGTGCTGTACGTCACGGCTGTGGATACAGATAAAAAAGAAAGCAAGGAAGCAAAAGTTGTTGTTGAAAAGTAACCAAAAAGCGGTGCTCGATGCACCGCTTTTTTATTTGCGCCCCCGTTGGACTGCTGAATACATAATGGATCGCTTTCCGTTTGAAGCCGTCCATTCAAAACGGTCTCCTGTCCCTTCGCTGCTGTAGTGATGCTGCATCGCGCATTGTGCGGTGTCATTTGAAAAGTGATAAAAGGACACACCCTGCCCCGCCGAAGTATTCGAAAAGACTCCTTTATTATAAGAAAAGACGCAATCGAATACCGATAAGCCAAAGCTGTGCAAGTGCTGCAGAAATGCGAGAAAGGTTTCGTCGTCAAGCGAATCCAAAAGCGCCATGAGCGGCCGCTTGACTGATTTCTCATAGCGGATGCGTTCTCCGCCGGAAAGGGAGATGTTTTCTGCACCGCATGCCAAAACCAACTTGTCCTGAAAGCCGGCTTGCTCCCACTTTCCTTTATGATGGATCCAGATTGGGCTGTGTTGGAGACTGTCCGCCAGCAGTATATCGCCTTCACCGTTTTCGATTAAGCAGATGCCGTCTTCAATGAGGATGGTGCCGTATTCCCACTTTCGTTCCTCTGTATATAACAATTGTTTCCGTTTCATCCATGCTGTCTCCTTTTTCTTCATTCCTCTCTTTTCTTTCCAATTCAAGCCTGTCCCATACAACTCTTTTATGGACAAATCAACTATCTGCCTATAGATGCATAAACTTACTAAGGTGCTGAAAGAAACGAAATTGTTACGAAAGAAACGGGATTGGAGCTGATGTCACATGTGTGGAATTACGGGTTGGGTCGATTTTAAAAAGCAGCTCGTCCAGGAAAAACAAACGATGGACAGAATGACAGACACTCTTTCCAAACGAGGGCCTGATGATTCAAACGTTTGGGGGGAGCACCATGTTTTGTTCGGACATAAAAGACTTGCGGTTGTTGATATTGAAGGCGGACGCCAGCCGATGGCGTGTACCTATAAAGGCGATACGTACACCATTATTTACAATGGCGAGCTTTATAACACGGAAGATTTGCGCAAAGAATTGCGGGCGCGGGGCCATCAATTCGAGCGTACGTCAGATACCGAGGTGCTTCTGCACAGCTACATCGAATGGCAGGAAGACTGTGTCGACCATCTCAATGGCATATTCGCTTTCGCTGTGTGGGATGAAAAGCGAAATTTGTTGTTTGCCGCGAGAGACCGTCTCGGCGTAAAGCCGTTTTTTTACACGAAGGAAGGCTCTTCATTTCTCTTCGGTTCGGAAATCAAAGCAATCCTCGCGCACCCTGATATAAAAGCGAGAGTGGACAGAACGGGACTTTCTGAAATTTTCGGTCTTGGACCGTCCAGAACCCCGGGCACTGGCATATTTAAAGGCATAAAAGAAATCCGCCCGGCTCACGCGCTGACATTTTCCAAAGACGGACTTAATATTTGGCGTTATTGGAATGTTGAAAGCGAAAAACATACGGACAGTTTTGATGACACGGTTGCCAATGTCAGATCGTTATTTCAGGACGCGGTGACGCGGCAGCTTGTGTCGGATGTGCCTGTTTGCACATTCCTATCAGGCGGTCTGGACTCAAGCGCGATTACAGCGATTGCGGCGGGCCATTTTGAAAAGGAAGGAAAAGCACCGCTTCATACTTATTCGATTGATTACGAAGAGAACGATAAATATTTTCAAGCAAGCGCTTTTCAGCCGAATGATGACGGACCATGGATTGAAAAAATGACAGAGGCTTTCGGCACAACGCACCACAAATGCGTCATCAGCCAAAAAGACCTCGTTGATCATTTGGAGGAAGCTGTACTGGTCAAAGACTTGCCGGGAATGGCAGATGTCGACTCATCCCTGCTGTGGTTTTGCCGGGAAATCAAAAAGGACTTTGTCGTCAGCCTATCGGGAGAATGCGCGGATGAGATTTTCGGCGGGTACCCGTGGTTCCATACGGCAGATGTTGAGTCTGGCTTTCCATGGATGAGATCAACGGAGGAGCGGATCAAGCTGCTTTCTGACTCATGGCAGAAAAAATTGAATCTGAAAGAATACGTAAATGCCAAATATGAAGAAACCTTGGCAGAAACGCCATTATTAGATGGTGAAACGGGTGTGGATAAAGCAAGAAGACAGCTGTTCTATTTAAATATGCTTTGGTTTATGACGAACCTTTTGGATCGGAAGGATCGCATGAGCATGGGGGCGAGCCTGGAAGTGCGGGTGCCGTTCGCCGATCACCGGCTTGTGGAATATGTTTGGAATATTCCGTGGGAAATGAAAATGCATGATAATCGGGAAAAAGGCATTTTACGCAAAGCGCTTGAAGGTATTTTGCCTGATGACATTCTGTATCGCAAAAAAAGCCCGTATCCGAAAACACACCATCCGGAATATACAAAAGGCGTCAGCGAATGGCTGAAAACGATCAGAAGCCAAAAGGACTCCGTGCTCCATACCTTACTGGACAGAAAACAATTAGATCAGCTTTTAGAAACGGAAGGCTCCTCCTTCAAGGTGCCGTGGTTCGGGCAGCTCATGAAGGGGCCCCAGCTGATCGCCCATCTTGCTCAAATTCATACATGGTTTGAAGCGTATCGCATTGATATTGACGAGAGGTAGGTTCAATACAAATGTGATTAAAAGCCAGAGATGTATAGATTTAAATAAGAAGGATAGATGAGCAGGGAAATATATGCTCTATCTATCCTTTTTTGTACAACAGCACTATCGAATTGCCCCCGCATTCCTGCAATAAGAATGAATAGGTTTTAATGTTCTGCCGATAAAACTAGCTGATACCGGGCTTAACTTTAATTCCCTAGCCCATACAGAAAGTTGACCAATATGGTGAATTTCGTGAGCGATGATATGGTGTAATATTTCATCTCGCGTATATAAAACACCTGTCTTCCAAGGAACGCTTACAAGTTCATCTTTTATTTGATCTGAATGTGTTTGTAAAACATCAATTATTTCAGTTCGGAATGTATTTGAGAGAGATTTCACTTTATTGAGTGTTTGATAATCAGCGAACTGAACAGCGATATCTTCTTTTCCTTGGATAGCACGAATCCAACTATATTCCACATCAATAATATGAAAAAGGGTATATAAAATATTCTCTACTCCGCCAAGACGGTTTTTAAGTAATTCTTCAGTGGTTAGTTGATGACACCAAGTAAACCATTGATCTCTAACCTGCCAGTTATATTCAAAAAATTTCATCACTGAACTCACTCCAATACTATCATGTATCATAACAATTAGCCCTTTTTTCCGTGATTCCTCTATTATTGAAGTGATGATTGAGAAATGTTTACATTCTACCTGTTGTATGGCATTAAAAATAATAATGCATATCTCGTCGATG
Source organism: Bacillus sp. FJAT-14266 (assembly GCF_001719225.1). NCBI lineage: Bacteria > Bacillati > Bacillota > Bacilli > Caryophanales > Bacillaceae > Bacillus > Bacillus sp. FJAT-14266. Next base: position 3,132,102 of record NZ_CP017072.1, on the reverse strand, counting down.
ATGCTGTGCGTCTTGTTACTTTTACAAAGTAAGAATCGGCATTTTCTTCATATACAATTAGGAAAAAACATACTAGACTTGAAGAAGCAGTGATACATAGGAGTGAGAAAATGAAAGAGATAAAAGAAGCTTACCAGCAATGCGGACAGATTGTTGGCGAATACGCGCCAGCCTGTTTCAAAGCATTATCATATCTCCCGCTAAAGCAAAGACAAGCCTCTTGGGCAGTATTGTCGTTTTGCCACACGGCGGCCAGTGCAGACGAAAAGGTATTGCCCGCATTTGAAGCTAAAGCTGATCATGTTTACCAAAGGACAAATAACGGTAATCAACATCTATGGAAGGCTTTTGATCATGCGTATCGGACCTTTACATTGGAAAGCGAACCTTTTCGGGAGTTTATTGCCGCACAAAAAGAAGACGCCAAGCCGTATGATGACCTTGATGAACTGCTCATGTACGCATATCGGACGGGCGGTGCTGCCGGATTGATGCTGCTGCCGATACTGACACGCCGAAAACAAGATCAGCTCAAACAAGCAGCCGTCTCTCTCGGCTTGGCCATACAGCTGGTTCGCTTCTTAAGTGATCTTGGCACAGATCAGCAAAAAAACCGCATTCCCCGTCAGGTAATGCAGCAATTCGGCTATACAGAGGCTGATCTCCAAAAAGGCACCGTGAATAAGGCGTTCACAATGACGTGGGAGTATATCGCTTTTGAAGCAGAAGCCTACCTTGAAGAGTGTCAGGATGCCTTGCCGCTATTTCCGCAGTATTCTCAAAAAACGGTGAAAGCCGCTCTTCATTTGCACCGGGCTGTTATAGAAAAAATCCGGGCGAAGCAGCACGATGTATTTCAACATCACTTCGCTCTCACAGAGACCGAAGTGAAGCAGATTCTCTCTGATATCTAAAAAAACACCCGGCCTTGATTGAGCCGGGTGTTATGCCATACCTTTTTGAATCCAAATACGTGAGCGCCATCTTCTGTACATTAAGATTCCCCGGACCCATTCATCCGCGATAAAAGAAATCCAAATGCCGGCAAGACCGAAACCGAGGTGGATGCCGAAAAGATAAGCAAGCGGGAGGCCGATGCCCCACATTGAAATCATTGCCATGTAAACCGGGAATTTCGCATCCCCCGCGGCCCGCAGAGAGTTAATGATAATGACATTAAACGAGCGGCCTGGTTCAAGGATAATGGTCATGGCAATCAATAGGCTTGCAGTTGCTATAATGTCAGGGCTTTGTGTGAAGAGTCCGATCAGGTCTTTTGAAAAGATCGTCATCAAAACAGAGGTAGCCGCAGCAATTCCGAGTGCCCAATATAAGCTCTTCATGCAGCGCTCATAAGCGGCATCAAATTGTTTGCCGCCGATATAACGGCCGATTAAGATTTGTGTACCCTGGCTGATCGCAGTGCCGAACAGCAAAATAAACATCGTAATATTTTGCGTATACACTTTTGTTGTCAACGCCTGCGCGCCCATGATGGCGATAAAATACGTGACAATCATTTGCGAAAGGTTGTATGAAAGCTGCTCTCCCGCAGAAGGAATGCCGATTTTCAGCAGCTTGCGCAAATGCTCTTTATGCATATGAAAGACTTTTTTCAGCGACATCTTCAGCTGGATGCGTTTGTTGACAATCACAATCATCGCGATTAATCCGATGACGCGGGCGATAGATGTGGACATGGCCACACCGGCAACGCCGAGAACAGGAAAGCCGAACAAACCGAAAATCACAACAAAGTTTCCGGCAATGTTTAAAATGTTCATGCCGATAGTGACAAACATTGTATCTTTTGTGTAGCCGTAGCTTTTTAAGATCGCGCTGAATGTCATGATTAAAGCCTGAATAAAGGACAGACCTCCGACAACTTGTAAAAAGACTTTCGCATCAGGCATCAGTGCGTTTGATAATCCCATCATATGAAGCAGAGGGACAGCCGCGAAAAAGACGACGGCGCTGATGGCCAGGCTGATGAAGAAGTTGGCGCCGATTGACACATAAGCGACTTCCATGGCTTCTTTCTTTTGCCGTGAGCCTAGAAATTGCGAAATGATAACGGTCGTTCCTGTTGCGATAAAGCTGAACATCACGATAATTAAATTTAAAATCTGGTTGCTGACGCCGACTGCTGCCACGCTGTTATCCGAGTATTGGCTGAGCATCAGTGTATCGGCATTACCCATAAACATATATAATGAGACCTCAATGAAGATCGGCCAAGTAAGCGAAAATAATGAGAACGTTTTGTCAGCGGGTTTTTTCAAAGCAGTTGATTTGAAGACAGCTTGTTTCATAGTGTCTAACCCCTTTCGTAAATAAAATCAACGTTTTAAAGTGTACCTCCATTTCCTTATAATAAAAAGGGATAGAAACGATACTTCTTGTAAAAATCCGACTTAAAAAGGAGGATGATTCAAATGCCTCGCATCCTGTTTACAGTCCCGCCTTTTCCGGTATTTATCGCAGCCGGGGAAGGGGTTTTTAAAAAAGGAGAAACCCATGTGAAACGTGTATTCTCCGTGTTTGATCTGATATATGTCAAACAGGGAACGTTATATATAACGGAAAATGAAACATCGTTTTCTGTTGAAGGCGGCGAGTACATCTTGCTTTCTCCCGGTCTTGAACACTACGGGACGAAGGGCAGTGATGAAGCAACCTCCTACTATTGGCTTCACTTCGATGAACATCGTTATGAATTTACGACAAAGGGAGGCAGCAACTGGTCTGAGCTTCAGCAGGAAAAAGGGAGCTTCGAAGAGCCGGCCCGCTACGGATTGGCCTTGCCGAGAAAAGGCAAGGTGCAGCGCCCGCAGTTTATGGCGCAGCAGTTTGAAAAGCTGATCGATTACTCCGCGGAAAACTCTGATTTGCCGCTCAGAAAGCAAATTTTATTTGAGGAGCTGATGCTGCATCTTCAAAAAGAAGCGTTCCAAATACCGTCTGCGAAAGAGCGGGTAGCCTGGGAGGCGGCCCGGTACTTACAGGAGCACTATAAGGAAAAGACGACAATCAAGGATCTGTCGCTCGCCCTTCACTATCATCAGGATTATGTGAGCCGCTGCATGCAGCAGGTGCTCGGCGTAACTCCGGCACAATACACGAACCGGGTGAGAATGACGGAAGCGAAGCGTCTTTTATCCTCTACAAATGATAAAATGGGCGTTATTGCGGAAACGGTCGGAATGGAAGATCCGACATACTTTTCAAAACTCTTTAAGCAGATAGAAGGCATTTCACCAATTGAATACCGGAAAATTGTCAGCCGGAAAGTTCAATAACCAGACGAGGGATGAACATGAAAACAACAATTTACGATGTGGCAAAGGCGGCGGGTGTCTCTATCACAACTGTGTCGCGTGTGATTAACAATACGGGGAGAATCAGCGATAAAACACGGCAGAAGGTCATGAATGTCATGAATGAAATGGCATACACGCCCAATGTCCACGCCGCGGCGTTAACGGGAAAACGAACGAATATGATTGCTCTCGTGGCGCCTGATATTTCAAATCCGTTTTACGGCGAACTGGCCAAAAGCATTGAGGAAATAGCGGATGAGCTCGGTTTTCAAATGTTGATTTGCAGCACCGATTACGATCCGAAAAAAGAAACAAAGTATTTTTCTGTGCTGAAACAGAAAAAGGTGGATGGCATTATTTTTGCAACAGGGATTGAAAGCCATGACAGTATGTCTGCTTTGGAGGAAATCGCCAGTGAACAAATTCCGATTGCCATGATTTCTCAGGATAAGCCGCTTCTTCCGATGGATATTGTTGTGATAGATGACGTTCGTGGCGGATATGAGGCTGCCAAGCATCTTCTGTCACTCGGCCACACGAACATCGCCTGCATTATCGGAGACGGGTCAACGACAGGCGAAAAAAATAGAATCAAAGGCTTCCGTCAGGCGATGGAGGAAGCGGGCGTGCCCATTGATGAATCACTTATCATCCAGACGCGGTTTTCCTTGGAAAGCGGCAAGGAAGAAGCGGGAAAATTGCTCGACAGAAACGCTCCGACTGCTATTTTTGCCTTCAACGACGTATTGGCTTGTGCCGCCATACAAGCTGCGAGAATAAGAAGCATAAAAGTGCCGGATGATCTTTCTATCATTGGTTTTGATAATACGATACTCGCAGAAATGGCGGCTCCGCCCCTGACAACCGTAGCCCAGCCGATAAAAGAGATGGGGCGGAGCGTCATCGAACTGCTGGCAGAAGCAATAGAGGGAAAACGAAAGGCGAAACAAAAAATAGTGCTCCCACCTGAGCTTGTAGTCAGACATTCTACATCACCGCTCAACACATGAGCCCGCTAATGAGCGGGTTTTTTCATTAGGACAGTTGAAGCCAAAAAAACATATTGCGTGTAAACCAAAGGCAGTGTAAAATGAAACCATCTTTTGAGAAAGCGCTTGCGCAAAATGGCAGAGCGGATAGAACCGCTGTTTTTTTAGCTGTTAAGAGAAAGCGCTTTCCCAAAGCGAGCCCGAAATGAGATAAAGGAGAGGATGGGACGTGGAACATCAAGTAAGGTGCGCAGTATTGGGATTAGGAAGGCTCGGTTATTATCATGCGAAAAATCTCGTCACCAGTGTGCCGGGGGCAAAGCTGGTTTGTGTCGGTGATCCGTTAAAAGGGAGAGCGGAGCAGGTTGCCAGAGAACTCGGTATCGAAAAATGGTCAGAGGACCCGTATGAAGTGTTAGAAGATACCGGCATTGACGCTGTCATTATCGTAACGCCGACAAGCACACATGGTGATATGATCATCAAAGCTGCCGAGAACGGCAAACAGATCTTTGTTGAAAAACCGCTGACATTAAGCCTTGAGGAATCTAGAGCAGTTTCTGAAAAAGTGCAGGAGACAGGTGTCATCTGCCAAGTCGGCTTTATGAGACGGTTCGATCCAGCATACGCAGATGCCAAACGGCGGATCGACGCTGGAGAAATCGGCAAACCTATCTATTATAAAGGCTTTACGCGCGACCAAGGCGCGCCTCCTGCAGAATTTATCAAACACAGCGGTGGAATTTTTATCGACTGTTCCATCCATGACTATGATATTGCCCGTTATTTGCTAGGGGCGGAAATCACTTCTGTTTCAGGACACGGCAGGATTCTGAACAATCCGTTTATGGAGCAGTACGGTGATGTGGATCAGGCGCTGACGTATATTGAATTTGACTCCGGCGCAGCGGGGGACGTCGAGGCAAGCAGAACCTCTCCATATGGACATGACATTCGGGCGGAGGTGATCGGGACAGAGGGCAGTATTTTCATAGGAACATTGAGACATCAACATGTGACCATCCTATCGGCTAAAGGGAGCAGTTTTGATATCATTCCAGACTTTCAAACTCGTTTTCATGAAGCCTACTGCTTGGAGCTTCAGCATTTTGCCGAGTGTGTCCGGGATCGAAAAACACCGATTGTGACAGATATCGATGCGACGATCAATTTAGAAGTGGGCATCGCGGCGACCAATTCCTATAAGAGCGGCAGGCCCGTACAGCTTGATGTGAAGCGCGCTTATACAGGTATGTAAAAGCTAATGTGTTGCATTTGAGGCTTTCCGCAAAAAAAAGCAAGGACATTTTAGCCCTTGCTTTCTCTTTTCTCATATAAATAGTACATATAATCAGTAGGTACGCCTGAATGGCCCAGCTGTCTCAGCATGGCGGTTACGTTTCCTCTGTGGTAAGTGCCGTGATTGACGACATGCAGGATGGTGTCTGCATAGGTTGATTCCAGTGTACCTAGTTTCGGATGCTGCATTGTGAAGGTCTGTTCTAAGTCCGTCTGGCGGCTGAAGAAATCATGATACTGTGACTCCAGCTCGGCAGCGTGCTGTTTAATCGCTGCCATATTACCTTGCGCGGACTGTAATTTGCCTGCGCTGTCTATAATCTCTTGGTAGGCCACTCCCGAAAGAACATTCAGCCAAATGTAGTCAGCCCTGCACATATGAAGCAGCACGTCGCTGACAGAAGGAAATACGCTCTTTACTTCTTGATAGGCAGTTTCCTCCGGCAGGTTTTCGATATGGGTAAATATTTTCTTGTTTGCCCAAGAATGATAGTCATAAAACTGTTTTGCATCAGTCATCAGCATGCCCCCTTTTCTAAGAAATTCGTTTTTTTCATCTGTTTCTCCTTCAATTGCAAAAGAGTGACACCCCAAAATATCCTGCCGCTGCCCACATGACCGCTGCAGAGCATTTGTTTACGATCAGCATAAGGCTGCCGCTCGTATCTATCGTCTGAAACAACCGGCCCGCTATTGCAAGGCTGATAAACCAAATCCAAGACACAGCGATGCAGGCGGCCATAAAGAGCCATTTCTCAAGCCCCGAATATTGAAGAGAGCTCGTGCCGATGACGCCGATCGTGTCCAGAATGGCATGCGGGTTTAAAAGAGAAACAGCGGCCGCTAACGCAGCTTGCTTTTTTGGTGTGAACGTATGTTTCTCATTTTGGCTTGTGTTCGGACGGCTGTTCCAAGTCACCCAGCCCATATAGAGCAAAAATAAAAATCCGCCGGCCATCATGACTGTCTCAAACACAGGCAGCTCCTGCACAATGACAGATACGCCCGCAACGGCTAATACGATTAACAGGGTATCGCAGACTGAAGCGCTGATGACAGCTGGGAGAGCCCGCCAAATATGCTTTTGCCACGCGCCTTGCTGAAAAATAAACACATTCTGCACTCCCAGCGGCAAAATTAAGCCAAACGCGAGCACAATTCCGTGAATGATTGCATTCATGCTGAAAAAGCTCCCTTCACATTTTTTTCAATCATAAGAGAGATTGTCACTAAAGTCTCCAGCCATTTGGTTGGGTTAGGAACCAGCCAAATGTATAATGTGTAAAAAAGGGGGGCATGACCTTGTCGCAATGGCAGCCAAGCCGAAAGTCGGATGTTCCGCTGCATCGGCAGATCGAACAATATATGAAAGACAAGATTCTTCACGGAGAGTGGGCTGTAGGGACGAAAATCCCCTCACAGAGAACGCTGGCCGGCATGTTTCAAGTCAACCGCAGCACAGTCACAGCAGCCATAGATGAACTCACGTCTCAAGGCTTGTTAGAGGGAAGAAGAGGCGGCGGTACGAAGGTTGTAAACAGTACTTGGAGCGTGCTGGCGGCTGAGCCTCCGCTTGATTGGAGCGATTACGTCCGTTCGGGCATTCATCGCGCCAATTCTTCCATCATCCAAGCTATTAATCAGAACGAACCAAGAGCGGATATCATCAGATTAGGAACTGGAGAACTTTCACCGGATCTTGTGCCTGCTGACACAATTGGACGGATGTTTCAGCAAATCAATCCGGGCTTCCTGTCTTTAGGATATGAGCAGCCGAAAGGAAACCGTCAGCTGCGGGAGGCAGTGGCCGACCATTTAAAAGGAAAGAAGATCCATGTGTCACCGTCTGCAATTTTAATTGTGTCCGGTGCACTTCAGGCACTTCAGCTCATCTCAATTGGACTTTTAAAACGAGATTCTGTCATTTTGACGGAGAAGCCGTCCTACCTTCAATCCTTGCATGTATTTCAATCAGCTGGGATGCGGCTTCGCGGCTTGCCGATGGATGATGAAGGGGTCAAAGCGGGGCTTGTTTCTTCTAATCGAAAACAATATGGAGGACAGCTGCTTTACACGATTCCGTCGTTTCATAATCCGACAGGCACAGTCATGTCAGAGCAGCGAAGGAAAGAGATCATCAGCCTGTCAAAAAAAGAGCAGCTGCCCATCATTGAGGATGATGCGTACGGTGATTTATGGTTTGAAGAAAAACCTCCGCAGCCGTTGAAAGCAATGGATCATGAGGGCAATATTCTGTATCTGGGCACGTTTTCAAAAACGGTTAGCCCCGGTCTGCGAATCGGCTGGCTTGCCGGTCCGGAGCCGGTTATTGAAAGGTTGGCGGACATTAAAATGCAGACAGACTACGGATCAAGCGGCCTGTCCCAGTGGGCGGCTGCCGAGTGGCTGTCACAGGGGTATTATGAAGAGCATCTGACTTGGGTACGCAGGAAGCTTAAAGAAAGGAGAGACGCCGCCGTTCATTTTCTCGAGCGGTATGCCGGGGACATTGCCACGTGGCGGATTCCCGCAGGCGGCTTTTATATTTGGGTGACATTTCACAAAAACCTGCCTGTCAGCCGTTTCTTTTATGGATTGCTGAAACGGCAGGTGCTTGTGAATCCCGGCTGCATTTATGACGGTGAAGACCGAAACAGCATCAGGCTGTCATATTCCTATGCATCTCTTGGAGATTTGGAAACTGGCATTAAAGCGGCAGCTGAAACAGCCCGCCGCCTGATGATGTCCTAGGCTTTGGTTATACGATGACAGCTCCCAGTGCCCTGGCGAAGGCAATCGCATGCTCAGGTGCGATTTTGCAGCCTTTCAATTTGTCGAGGGAGACATGAAGCTGTTCAAAACGGCACGTGCTGATGTCCATGTTTTGAAGGGACGTGCCGGTAAAGCTGGCGCCTTCTAATTCGCATCCGTCAAAGTGTGTCTGCTGGAGCACCGTATTGCTGCATTCACTTTGCATAAGAGCACAGTGATCAAATCGAACTTGTTTCATATTTGAGTACGAAAATGAGCTGAAATGTCCGTGGCATTCCTCGAATGAAACATTTCGCAGCGTTGCTTCCGCCACATTCATTCCAACCATTTTTGACTGCTTAACTGAAGTTCTGTGAATGACAGCCCCGCTGAAATCGGCGTTTGATAAATCACATTTTTCAAAGATCACATCGGTCAGTTCAATATGCCGAAAAGACACATCGATAAAGACGACATTTCTGAATGCCGTTTTTTCCACACAGAGTCTTTCGATATCTTCGCCGCAGATTGTACAATCTTCAAACAAATGCATGCTGATTACATCATCCTGCGTCACGGCATCATGAAAATCTGCGGTTTGCAGGTTTTCCGGTATGTTCGGTTTTTGAATTGCGATTTTATTCATATGATGACATCCTTTGCTGCCCGAAAAACAGAGGCTTCCGGGTTCAATTTAATAGATCGTTAAGGAAATTGATACATATAGTAAATCGTGAAGAGCCTTTTCTTGGTACAGCAGCCAGCTTGTTTTGTAAGCATAAATGGAAAGCTTCCTATACGTCAAGGCGTTTACAGGCCGGGAAAGCCAAAGGGAACAGGAGGAATGCGGAATGGGGCATTACATCAAAACCGAGGAGCATGTGACACTGTTTGTAGAGGATATCGGACATGGAAGGCCGGTCATCTTTTTGCACGGGTGGCCGTTGAATCATAAGATGTTTGAATATCAAATGAATGAGCTTCCGAAAAGGGGATTTCGTTTTATCGGCGTTGATTTACGGGGATATGGGCAATCTGACCGCCCTTGGGAAGGCTACGATTATGACACGATGGCCGATGATGTGAAAGCAGTCATTTATACGCTGCAGCTTGAGAATGCGATTCTTGCCGGTTTTTCAATGGGCGGCGCCATTGCAATCCGTTATATGGCAAGGCATGAAGGAGCCGATGTTGATAAGCTGATTTTACTGTCTGCGGCGGCCCCCGCGTTTACAAAACGCCCGGGTTATCCGTACGGGATGAGGAAGCAGGATATTGACGATATGATTGAATTGTTCAAAGCTGATCGGCCCAAAACACTGGCTGATTTAGGGAAACAGTTTTTTGAGAAAAAAGTGTCTCCAGAGCTTAGGCAGTGGTTTCTCAATCTGATGCTGGAGGCTTCCTCCTACGGGACGATCCACTCGGGCATCGCATTAAGAGACGAAGATCTCAGAAAGGAACTTGCTGCAATCAAGGTGCCGACGCTGATCCTGCACGGGAGAAAGGATAGAATTGCGCCGTTTGATTTTGCGAAAGAATTGAAGCGCGGCATCAAACAGTCGGAATTGGTTCCGTTTGCAAACAGCGGGCACGGAGCATTTTATGAGGAAAAAGAGAAGATCAACAGTTTGATTGCGCAGTTCTCCAACTCATAAGAAAAAACCCGACATTGATCGGGTTTTTTATATAATTCCTCTGTTTTGCAGTGCGTTAATGATGAGATCAGCTCCATCGGAAATAGAGGTCTGGTCAGACTCAATGATGAAATCGGGTGAAAGCGGCGCTTCATACGGAGAATCGATCCCGGTGAAATGTTTGATCTCTCCGTTTCGCGCTTTTTTATAAAGCCCTTTTGGATCGCGCTGTTCACAAACATGCAGCGGGCACTTCACATAAATTTCGAAGAACTCACCTTTAGGAAAGAGCGCTCTAACCATGTCCCGATCCTCTCTGAATGGAGAAATAAAAGCCGTTAAAATCATTTGCCCGCTGTCGACAAACAGCTTCGCCACTTCTCCGATCCGGCGGATGTTTTCAATCCTGTCACCAGTCTGAAATCCAAGATCTTTGTTTAAGCCGTGGCGGATATTATCACCGTCAAGCACGTAGCTCTGAATGCCCTTGCGGTAAAGCTTTTCATCGACAGCATTGGCCAGCACCGATTTTCCGGAGCCGGACAAACCTGTAAACCAAAGGACGCAGCTTTTGTGTCCGTTTAAGGACTGTCTGTCAGACTTTGAGATGGCAGCGGGATGCCAAATGATGTTCGGATTGTGTGTCATTGCAATTCCCCGCTGTTTTGCTTGATGGCAACAGGCTGTTGGTGAAGTCCCTTGATCAGCACGGCTGCGACCTCAGGCCGGCTGAATTCTTTAGGCGGCTTTTTGCCTTGGCGGAGAAGCTCTCTCACTTTTGTGCCTGATAAGTGGATGTGGTCTCTCGGGCTGTGCGGACATGTTTTGGAGGTGCCCATGTTTCCGCATTTTCGGCAATAAAAGCTGTGCTCAAAAAACAGCGGCTTGATGCCCAGCTCTTCCTCTGTGAATGATTGAAAAATATTTTGGGCGTCGTATGTTCCATAGTAGCTGCCGACACCCGCGTGATCACGGCCTACAATAAAATGGGTACAGCCGTAATTTTTTCGGACGAGCGCATGGAAAATCGCTTCCCGCGGACCTGCATAACGCATGGCGGCAGGGAAAACCGATAACATGACACGATCCTTTGGATAATAGTGATTAAGCAAAGCCTGGTAGCTCTCCATTCTGATATCGCTGGGGATATCGTCTGACTTTGTTTCTCCGACAAGTGGGTGAAGCAGCAGACCGTCGACCGTTTCTAACGCTGTTTTTTGAATGTATTCATGCGCTCTGTGAACAGGGTTCCTGGTTTGAAAGCCGACAATCGTCTTCCAGCCGAGTTTTTGAAAGGCCGCTCTTGTTTCAGCGGGCGTTGCATAAAACTGTTCGAAAGATTTGTCAGGCAGGCTGCTGACCGTGATAGGCCCTCCGATATAGTAATCCGGGCGCGCCAGCAATTTTTTTACGCCTGGGTGGGCAGGATCGTTTGTTTTAAAAACAGACAGTGCTTCTTGTGTTTTATCAGGCTGGTATATATCGGTGACTGTGATCATGCCGTAGGTAACACCGTCTTTCACAAGCTTGACGTGATCTCCGGCAGACAGCTGTCTTGCTGTTTTTTCTCCGACAGGCAGCGTAATCGGCAGGCTCCACGGCAAGCCGTTTGCCAGCCTCATCTCTTTCACAACGGAATGATAATCTTTTTCTCCCAAAAAACCTGTTAACGGGCTGTAGCCGCCGATCGCAATAAGCTCCAGATCACTCAGTGCAAGCTGATCCAGCTCTGCTTGGCACGCGCACCCTTCAAAATGGCATGCGGGATCACAGCGGTTGATTAATACCCCTCCGTGGGGTTCGTTTCCATTCAACGTGTTCAACCTCCATTTATACGTTTCCTTGTTTTCTTTTCTGCACTTAATGAAAGTTTGACATCAGCGCCTTAACATCATTTCGATTCTCACATCAAGAACCTGCCATCCGCTATTCTTGATGCAGGCCGCATTCTGTTTTCTCCCGTCCGGCCCATCTTCCAGCCCTCTCATCGTTCGGGTCCGGGGAAGGCAGTGTACACATTTCACAGCCTATGCTCGGATAATGTTGATCGTGCAGTTTGTTATAAGGCAAATTGTGCAGGCGGATGTACGTCCAAACGTCATCCCATGTCCAGTGGATAAGCGGGCAAATTTTGATGAGCTCAAACTTCTGGTCCAGGTTTACGTATTGAATATGCTTTCTCGTTGGTGACTGATCCCGGCGCAGTCCTGAAATCCAAGCTGTCATGCCGGACAGGTGCTTTTTGAGCGGTTCGATTTTCCGCAATTGGCAGCAGAGGTTCGGGTTATGCTTCCACAGCTCTCCGCCGTACTTCGTCCCCTGTTCTGTTAAGCTCAGCTCGGGTTCGAGCATCTGGATTGCAAATCCCGGATATCGTTCTTTGACGGTCTCGATCAGCTCATATGTTTCCTGAAAATGAAGCCCGGTATCCAAAAAGATGATGTGTGCGTTTTTGTTGATTTTTGATATTAAGTCGAGAAGCACCATTCCTTCTGCGCCAAAGCTGCAGGCGTACACAATCTTTTCTCCGTACGTTCGGTAAGCCCATTTCAACACATCGAGCTCATCGATCAATTGATCCGTTATCTGTTTGGACAGCATGTCGTTCCAAGTGTCATATGTGATGGTTTCGTTCAATGTTTTCCCCCCGTTTGCATCTGCTTTTTTTATCTATTGATCGAGTTATAGGCAGACTATTCATTTTTTGCATAAAGGTTCAGGTTTTAGGTGCCGCGCCCGCCTAAAATGAGGTGCGGAACCATTAAGAGCCCGGCTGAATATGCTTTTTAGCAAAATGGTTTTATGCCCAAGGAGAGGTAGTATGCCGATTGCCATTTATCAGGGGCATCATCATTCGCTTGCCCCGGCGGACATTAACATCGTCATTGATGTCATCAGAGCCTTTACGGTCGCCCATTATGCGTTTATCGGCGGGGCGAAAGAGATTTTGTTGGTCCGGACAGCTGATGAAGCCTTTGCGCTGAAAGACACCTATCCGGATTATGTTTTGACGGGAGAGGAAAAGGGGGTCGGTATCAGCGGATTTGATTTAGATAATTCTCCAAAACGTATGGCTGGGCAGAATATGACGGATAAAAGCCTGATCCAGAAAACAACAAACGGCGTCACAGCAGCATTGGGGGCGCTGAACGCAAAGCATCTGTTCGTAACTGGATTTTCCAATGCCAAAACAACGGCACAGCATGTGAAAAAGCTCGTCGCAAACGATTGTGTCATAAACATAGTGGCTTCCCATCCATCCGGTGATGACGATATGGCATGTGCGGAGTATATCAAAGGCATCATTGAAGGGACAAATGTGGTAACGGCTGCGGAGGCGATTGAAAGAATAAAAGGCTCTTCTGTTGCGGAGAAGTTTTTTGACTGCCGCCAGCCATTGTTTGATTCGGAAGACATCGTTTACTGTACAAAAGAACTGACGGGCGATTTCGTGATGAAAGTGAAACAAGATGGAGAAGTTCCAACGATAGAGAGGGTCATAATATGAATGATTTTTCACTAGAATTGCCAGTGAGAACAAACAAGCCGAGAGAAACCGGGCAGTCCATTTTAATTGATAACGGCTATCCCTTGCAATTTTTCAAAGATGCGATAGCCGGAGCGTCCGACTATATTGATTTTGTGAAATTCGGCTGGGGCACATCATTACTTACGAAAGATCTTGAAGAAAAAATCAGCACACTGAAAGAACATGACATTACATTTTTCTTTGGCGGCACACTGTTTGAAAAGTACGTAAGCCAGAAAAAAGTGAATGAATTTCATCGGTACTGCACCTATTTCGGCTGTGAATATATTGAGATTTCAAACGGTACGCTCCCGATGACAAATAAAGAGAAAGCGGCTTACATTGCCGATTTTTCTGATGAATTTCTTGTGCTCAGTGAGGTGGGCAGCAAGGATGCGGAATTAGCAAGCCGGCAAAGCTCTGAGGAATGGCTTGAATATATCGTTGAGGATATGGAAGCGGGCGCGGAAAAAGTGATTACAGAAGCCAGAGAAAGCGGAACGGGAGGGATCTGTTCCAGCAGCGGCGATGTCAGGTTTCAAATTGTTGACGACATCATTTCCTCGGATATTGATATCAACAGGCTGATTTTTGAAGCGCCTAACAAAACGCTTCAGCAAGGGTTTATTCAAAAAATCGGGCCGAATGTGAATCTTGCCAATATTCCATTTCATGATGCCATCGCGTTGGAAACGCTGCGTTTAGGGCTAAGATCCGATACCTTTTTTCTGTAAAATAGCGGCTGCGGGGCTCTCGTCGTGAAGAGAGCCTCTGCCTATTATTTTTTATGGCGGTACATAGGCGTGAGATAGGGAAGTGAGGTCAGGCGGATGTTGTAGATGAAGTCGATGACTCTTGTCGATATCACCTGGCATATGAGGGCTTGAATGACGATGCCCCAGTCAATAATAGACGCGGTGACCATAAAAATGATGCAATTCATGATGAGCAGGATCGTTCCAGGATTCCCGCCGCGGTAGATAGAAATCATCAGAGCAAGGGCTCCGAATCCTCCGTTCGAAATTTTATATTTGTATAAAAGTCCGATTCCGAGTCCCAATAACACTGCGCCGCTTGCCAGATCAAGCCACAGGTTAGATGTGATATCAGGAAAAACTGCATCAAAGATCAATACCGAGACAGAGGTGACGGTGATAGAAGCGAGGGTGCCGGTGAATGTTCTCATCTCCAGCCATTTTAAAGCGGTAAAAAGCATTGATACATTCACAGCCCACACTGAAAATCCGTGGGGGATTTGAAACAGATAATGCAATAGCACCGCAATACCTGCTGCACCGCCTGTCGGAATATCATGCGGAAATAAAAACAAGGACATGCCGAGTCCTTGTAGTACGCCGCCTACGACAATCATAAACGTAAGTTTTGCTTTCATCAGCAGTTCAGCCATTAAGTCATTTGCTCCTTTATGAAAAGACTTGTCCGCTGTTTTCATTTTATGAGGCTGTCCATTATTTATGTCTCAAAATAAAGAAATGGCCCAGCTTAATAGGCTGAGCCATCCCACTTGTAGCGATTGACGATCTCCATATTGATCTCTGTGCCAATGCCTTTTCCTTTCGGGATGTGGACCATTCCTTTTGAAGGCTGCAGGCTGACGAGATCTGTAAAAGGATTCTCCATGACGTCCCACTCGATCGGTTCAATGTGATCGTTCTTCATTTTAGACCATGGGGGCAGACAGGCTTGTGCAAATAAAGCATAGAGCCGTGAGAGCGATCCGTCATATGCATGGGCGGATGCTCTGACGCCGAAATAACGCGCGAGCTGGAGGCAGTCCCGAAACTCATCAATTCCGTTGACATGCATGACATCGGGCTGAATGATATCCAAACAGCGCTGTGAAAGGAGAGGCACATATTGCGCCGGGCCTTTCATGTTTTCTCCGCCGGCAACAGGAACAGACAAACGGCTTCGAAGCATAGCGTAATCCTGCGGCTGATCAAAGGGCAAAGGCTCCTCAAGCCAGCCAATGTTCGTCCATTCGGAGAAATAGCGCTCCCATTTAAAAGCCGCAGCGGCATCGTAGCTTTGGTTTGCGTCCAGAATCATCGTAATGGAGCTGCCTGCTGTATGCTGCAGCGCATTGATGTGCCGGACATCCTCCTTGAATGAAGTCCCGCCAATTTTGACTTTGATTTGCTCAAAACCTTTTTTCAACTGGGCTTCAACATTGGAGACTGAGCGGCTGATCCATTGCGGGGAGTCTGAGTACGATTGAAAAGACGCGTACACAGGAATCTCCTCTCTGTATCGCCCGCCCCATAATTCGCAAACCGAACAATCCGCAGCTTTGGCTGCAATCTCTGTCAGCGCCATGCTTACAGCGGAGGCCGCCCGCTGGTGCCATTTTTGAATCGTGCGCACTAATGACAGGCGGCTGCCAGCCTGTTTTCCTAATAGAAATGGGATGATCCGCTTCGTAAAACCGACATGGAGAGCAGGGAGCCAATCAACGCATTCTCCCCAGCCGTCTATCCCGCTTTCGGTGATAATCCTGATGAGATAACAAGTCCGATATCGTTTAAACCCATTGGCATCTCCGTATGGCTTTTCTAATCGATGAAATAGCGGAAAGGTTTCAATCCGTACAATTTTCACACTGGGTGCTACCTTTCCTCAGCGGGCTGGAGCCGATTGCCAGCCATTTTAGGGTCTTCTTTTTCTTTTGTTTCTTCATTGTTTTGCTTCACATGGATGAGCATCATCACAAGAATCCCGACAACGAGAGTCAATCCCGCGATGCTTAAAAACATGCCGGGTCTGGACCATTGCATCAGGCGGCCGAAAATCGGAGGACCGATCGCTACCCCTAAGAAACGTACAGAGCCGTACAGCGAGGTGACAAATCCCCGTCTTTCTTTGCCGACAGCCCCGGTAATGAAACTGTTCACACAAGGAAGGACAAGACCTGAGCCTATACTGCTCAGTACAAGAACACTGATAAAAAGGACAAGATTTTCAATGAATGACAGTGCCGCGTAGGATACGGTCATGAACGCCAATCCAAGTACGATCAGCTTTTTCATTAACGATTGCTTTTGCCCGATTTTGCTTCCTGTTGTATAGGACGTCACACACATAACCAAAAGCGGGATCGCTAAAATTAAGCCTTTTTTCACGCCGTCGGTGTCGTATGTTTTTTCAAGAACATCTGAGAGATAAAACAGGATGCCGAATAAAGTAAACAAACAGGTCGCACCGGCTAAATAAGCGGTAAACAGCCATCTGCCTTCATGTTTAAAGACACTTAACAGCCCTTTTGCATATTGTCCGATTGGTGGCGGTTCTTTTTCCTTTTTCTTTTCTTTAATAAAAATCCAAGTCAGTACGATCGAAATGATACAAAACACAGGAAAGGCAAAAAACGCGCCATACCAGACAAGCAGGGCGATCAGCGAGCCAATGATCGGCGATAGCACTTTCCCCATGCCGTTTGAAGCTTCAACAAGGCCGAGCACCTTGCTCTCCTGGGCGCCTTTAAACAGATCTCCCGTCAGTGCCATGGCAATTGGGCCGGTTCCGGCTGCCCCGATTCCCTGTAACGCTCGTCCTGCCATGACCCAAGGATAGGCATTGTCAAAAAAACCTGCCGCAAACCCGGCTAACAAACCGCCGGCACCATACAAAATTAAGCAGGGAATAATGATGACTTTCCTTGAGAATCGGTCTGCGAGATAACCGACAATCGGAATCGCAAATGCTGCAATCAAGGAAAATACTGTGATCACGAGACTGACTTGAAATTGTGATAAATGAAGTTCAGATTTCATTTTTGGCAAAATCGGAATAAGCATCGAGTTTCCTAGGGTTAATATTAAAGGGATTGAACCGATTGCCACAATCGTCATTCCGTTATTTTGTTTTGATGATTCCATCTCAGAGCACACTCCTTTTCTTCTGCTTAGAATGTCCCTGATGGCTTCGTTTATTCAGCGATCAGACAGCAAAAAACCGAACAGAAGATACCTGTTCGGGAAAAAAGAGGGTTAACCGAGAGCCTGTGAAATCAAAGCATATAAGTGTCCATTTTGAATAGGCGCTTTTTTCTGATAGAACAAAATCGGAGGTTCATCATCTTTATGAAATCCCATTTCTATCAGGCTGTCATGCAGAGACGTGTGTTCACTCGGTATATCGATTCGCATCGGCCCTTGTTTGCCGGCCGCCAGCCTTGTAATTATCTGTGCTGCAACATCTGATGATGGAGCGATGATAGGGCCGAATTTCAAATTGGCCGGTGTCTGTACAGAAAGTCCGTAGCCAATGAGCTGTCCGTCCTGATTTCTGGCGATGATACATTCGCATGAAGCAGAAATAAGCTGCTGCAAAAGGTTTGATCGATCTCCGCCAAAGGCAGCCAGATCCGCCGCGGTTAAGTCGTGAAAGTCTTGTTCTCTAAAGGATGTCAGTTCAGCATCAAGCTTTTTTGTATAAGGTTGAAAACTGTGACAGCTGTACTTTCGCACTGAACCTGCCGTATGAAAACCTGCTTTTTCATAAAGCGGCAAACCTTCTTTTGTGGCGCAAAGCCTGATGGCGGTGTTTTCATCCGTTTGGGTAATACAGGCGTTTACCATACGCCGGCCAAGACCGAGCCGTTGATATTCTTTGTCAACGATCACGAGGCCGATAGAAGCAAGCCGGCCAAACAAAAACAAGCCGATGCAGGAAATAATATCACCGCTGACATTTTGATAGCCGAAAAAGCGTCCTTGCTGGACAAGCAGTGCCAGCTCTTGTTCGCCGTAATCCGGCCACCCGGCTTGCCTGCAAAGCCGCAATAGACTAGGGATATGTTCTTCATGAAGCTTAATCAGCTCATCGATTACCCTCATACAGATCACCTGCTTGTTTCGAGTTTTTTATACATGATGATATGTGTGCCTATGCCGGGAATCTCAAACGGTTCGCCGAGTTCTTCCCAGCCAAGCTTTGAATAGTAGCCTTTCACATGGCTTCTGGCATTGCACCAGACTGCCTGAACGCCGTTCTTTGCCAGTTTCTCTTCCGCGTGTTTGATCAGCGTGCTCCCGCCTTTTTGATCACGATATCCTTCAAGCGTTGCCATGCCTCTCAGCCGATATGCTGGGGATTCTGTTATTAATGGCTGATTTTGCGGGGAAAAAGAAGCGATGCTGATCAGCTTTCCTTCAAAAAACGCGCCGAGATGAAAGGAGCCTTTTGCATGATCCTCTTCATATTTGCATTGTTCAATGGATTGATGGGGACGCAGAATGCGGTGCCGAATTTCATATGTATCTTCCGCGGAAATGGTTTTGACTTCGAGCATAATGTTCCTCCTCATGACTGTTTTTCTATATCGTAACACGAATCCCGTTGAAAAAGACCGCCCGATTGGATCAGACAGTCTTTTAAGGGATTAATGCAAAAAGATATTTTGGCGCTGCTCATCTTTTTGCTGAATATATGAAGTGAGCTCAGCGGTTAAGTCAGATCTGAGGAAAGGCGTTATCAAGTAGATGCCGTTAAACAGCTCGCATGCCGTATCCAGCAGGGAGCGTGCAATTGCAAGGCCTTCCGCCTTTTGCTTTTCTTTATCTTCACCGGCATGGGCCATTTTTTCGCGAATCGTATCAGACAGCTTAATGCCGGGAATTTCATTATGGATGAATTCGGCATTCCGGCTGCTTGTCAGCGGCATGATGCCGATATAGATCGGCGTCTTCAGATGTTTTGTTTCGTTATGGATATCGACAAGCTGCTGCTCGGAATAGACAGGCTGAGAAACAAAATAATCTGCGCCGCAATCTATTTTTTTCTCAAGCCGTTTTACCGCTTTATCCAGATGGCGGACGTTAGGATTAAATGCGGCGGCAACTGAGAAATTCGTTTTCTTGCCGAGCGGTTTTCCAGACAGAGACAGACCTTCATTGAATTGTTTGATCAGCCTGATTAAATCAAAAGATGTTAAATCATATACAGACGTCGCACCAGGAAAATCCCCGATTTTAGAAGGGTCACCTGTAATAGCAAGCACGTCATTCAGCCCTAGCGTATCAAGGCCCATTAAATGTGACTGTAAGCCGATAATGTTACGGTCACGGCACGTAATATGGACAAGGGAACGCATATCGAGCTGCTGCTTGACAAGGGCACCGCAGGCAACATTGCTGATCCGCGGGGTCGCCAAAGAATTGTCGGCGAGTGTCAGGGCATCGATTCCCGCTTCTTTTAATTCAGCAGCAGCGGACAGAAATTTGTCAAAGCTCAGTTTTTTCGGCGGGTCCAGTTCTACGATAATAGAGCGTTTTTTCGCTGCGATCTCATCCAGGCCGGGCTCGGTTCGCTCGTGATGAACAGAAATGAATTCTTTGGCCCGGGTTTTGACTTCTTTTTCCGTAATCGGAGCCAGTCCGCCAACTGCTTCCGCCATCGCCCTGATGTGATTCGGCGTTGTGCCGCAGCAGCCGCCGATAATCCGCGCACCTTGCTTACGGAATTCTGACGCGCTGTTTTGAAAATACGTGCCGTCTGTTTCATAGACGAGCCGTCCCTCTTCAAGCGAAGGAAGACTGCTGTTCGGATAAACGGATAAGAATACGTCATCAAAAATTGGCACTTCGCTAAGCGCTTCAATCATGTGATAAGGCCCGAGCCGGCAGTTAATGCCGACGATATCAGCCCCGAGATCCGCAATCGATCGCAATGCTTCAGAAAGAGGTGTTCCGTCCTGCAATACGCCTTGCTCGTGCATGGAGACATTGAGCATTATCGGAAGATCAGTCTCTTTGCGCGCGATTTTCAGCACTTCACGGGCTTCTTCCAAATCATAATATGTTTCTAACAGCAAGCCATCCGGCTCTTCATGCAGCAGCAGATACAGCTGCTCGCGGAAGCTGCGCTTAATTTCGTCAAGACTGTACGCGTTTTTATTAAATGTGCGTATGCCGCCCATCGTTCCAAGCACGTATGCATCGCCTGCTGAAGCCCGCGCGATCTTTACGGCCTCCTGATTCATTTTTTTGATGTCATCCTCAAGCCCGTGTCTGGATAATTTAATATAGTTGGCCCCGTACGTATTCGTTTGAATAATGTTGGCTCCCGCTTCAACGTACGCTTTATGTATGCGCTGAATTTCCTCCGGCTTTGAAATATTGAGCTCCTCAAAACACCTGTCAATGCCATAGGAGTAGAGGAGCGTCCCCATGGCGCCGTCACCGATTAACACCTGTCTTTGCAAATCTTCTAAAAGTCCCATTGTCTGCCTCCTTTATTCACATCAGCAAGGAAAAAAGAGAAATAAAAAAAGTCCTCTTAAGAAGAAGACTTTGTCAGTGATTTTGTCTCTTCTTATCTTCCAAGCTGTTCGAGCTTGCTGGATTTAGCACCTTGGTCATGGCTGATCGCCATTACACCGGTTGCTGAAGCTTCGTCGGGCCAGTCCCTCTGCTTCTCTTGATAAGAACGGATATGAAATTTTCGTGTCAGGAAGTGCCAAAAGATATCTGGCGTTTTTCCCTTTCTCCAAATTTACCGAAAATAAAGACAATAATCAATAGGAATCAGAAAATTTATCTGAAATTTATAAATTGAACGTCAATTGGCAGATCTGCTCCCCGTACAGCTGAGATAATCTGCTGCAGGTCATCTTTGTTTTTTCCGGTGACACGCACTTGATCATCCTGCACCTGAGACTTTACTTTCAGTCCGGAGTTTTTGATGATCGTATTGATTTTTTTTGCGTTGTCCTTGTCAATGCCTTGAACAAGCTTTGCACGCTGGCGCACCGTTCCGCCTGACGCGTTTTCAACCTTGCCGTAATCAATGTTTTTTGTCGGTACGTTTCGTTTAATCAATTTGCTGACCAGCACATCTTTCAGCTGGCTTAATTTGAATTCGTCATCGGAAACGAGGACCAGCTCCTCTTTATCTAAAGAAATGTCGCTTTTGCTGCCTTTAAAGTCATATCGGGTACTGATTTCCTTCAGTGCGATTTGGATTGCGTTTTGCACTTCAGGCAATTCCACCTTGGATACAATATCAAATGAACTTTCTTTTGCCATATGAAAACCTCCATAACATTTAACTTATGTGTTGATT
This sequence comes from Bacillus sp. FJAT-14266, assembly GCF_001719225.1. NCBI lineage: Bacteria > Bacillati > Bacillota > Bacilli > Caryophanales > Bacillaceae > Bacillus > Bacillus sp. FJAT-14266. The sequence continues at coordinate 3,110,495 of NZ_CP017072.1, read as the reverse complement.
ATAGTAGAATAAAGAGAAACTTCCAACAGAACAAAGAATCAATTTGTGATGATTGGAAAAAATGTTAACAAAATCCGCAGAGAATAAGCGGAACAGGAAGGACGATAGCATGAGACCAGGGCAGCAATTAACCTTGAGTATAGATCACCAAACCGACTTCGGTTACTTTTTAACCGATGGGGAAGATACGATTCTCTTACATAACAGTGAAATGACTGAGGATATCGAGGACAGAGACGAAGTAGAAGTCTTTATATACGTAGACCAGCAGGAAAGGCTTGCGGCCACGATGAAAATTCCGATCATCAGCGCGGATGAATATGGCTGGGTTGAAGTGGTGGATAAAGTGGAAGATATGGGCGTTTTCGTTGATGTCGGTTTATCGAAGGACGCACTAGTCGCAACTGAGCATTTGCCGCCGTACGAAGATGTCTGGCCGCAAAAAGGGGACAAACTTTACTGTATGCTGAAGGTGACGAACCGGGGGCGCATGTTTGCGAAACCAGCGCCGGAAGATATCATCAGCGAACTGTTTACCGACGCTTCAGAAGATCTGATGAATAAAGAGCTGACAGGTACGGTGTACAGGCTGATCGCATCGGGTTCATTCGTGATCACGGATGACGGTATCCGCTGTTTTATTCACCCGTCAGAAAGAAAAGAGGAGCCAAGACTGGGTTCAAGAGTCACAGGCCGGGTGATTCAAGTGAAAGAAGACGGTTCAGTCAACTTGTCGCTGCTTCCGAGAAAACAGGATGCAATGTCAGTTGATGCTGAGTGCATTCTAACGTATATGAGAATGAGAAACGGTGCCATGCCGTACAGTGACAAAAGCCAGCCTGACGATATCAGAGAACGTTTTAATATGAGCAAAGCCGCCTTTAAACGCGCGCTGGGCCATTTGATGAAAAACGGAAAAGTGTATCAGGAAAATGGATGGACATACGAGAAAAAATAGCATGAAAACGGCTCGCCTGCAGCAGACTGCGGAGCGAGCCGTTTTTTTATGTCTAGTTTAATTCATCAACCAGCGTTCTGATTGCCATTTCGCGATCCACATTGTCTGAAATCGCAATCGGCGTAATATCAATGGCGAGAATGATCAGAATCAGGGCACCTGCTGCAGCAACATAAGAAACATAATAGAAATAGTTAGCGGTATCAACAGTGTTGACAAGCTCGGCCTGAACTCTGGATGTATCATCCTTAGAAGCGGCGATTTCCTTTGCAGCTTCTACTTTTTCTTCAACGATTTGACCTGCTTTTTTCAGCAGTTCATCCACTTTCAATGCATCTTTGCTGTAAACAGCTTTCTTCAGGTTATCAAAAAAGTCAGCATCCTCTTTTTTAATATCAGCGACAACCTGATTGGCAAAAGCCTTTGCCTGTTTTGTGTTGAGTTTGTCTGTCATCGCTTTATTAAAGACCTCTGGAAGCTGTTTGCCAACTTCCCCTTGGGCAAACACAAAGCCTTTAAAAATTTCCTCACCTGAATACTCAAGCTGCTTTGCCTGTGCCACACTTTCTTGCTGCTTCACCAAAAACACAGTCGTCACCAATACAACCGACAAAAATACTAGAAACGCCTTCTTCAAACTGAAACCTCTCCCTTCTTGTGTTTTTTATTCCACAACAGTCTGCGAATATATGTAAATTGAATCGTGGAATCGATAGGAGTGAGATACAATATCAAAATGCCGGCCATGATAATCGAAAAACTGATGAGGCCCAGCATGACTGCAAAAATCTCATGCATAAAAACAGCGATGATCAAAATCAATCTCCAATGCTTCTTCGGCGCAAACAGTGCCGCGAAGATGACAATTTGAACCAGCAGCGTCCCCCATGTCGGAATCACCACGAACGGACTTGTTACAATTGGCTTCGTTAACGCCTGAAAAAAGCCGTTGAAGCCAATGGTTTTTTCCTGGGCGAAATAATAGACGGCCGTTCCGTCCACCCATTCCTGCTGAGATAGCTTAGCGACGGTAGAGTGAAAATAAAGCACCGCCACTTGGATTCTGATCACAAAATAAGAAATAAAAGCTGTTATTTTTCCAAGTGTTCTTTTGCCCTCTATAGGTCTCGTACTCCAATGCCATTTTCTCGGATCGGTCAGCGTGATGGGAAGCAATAAAAAGGTCATGACTGCTGCTGCCTGCTCGCCTCCGTCGATGACGATCAGCGATGACTGCAGGCTGTAACTGACATACCAATGCAGAACCCCGGTGATTCTGGGGCGCCAGCCAATGACAACAAGCACCAGAATGGCAATGCAGACCCATCTGAAAAGATTTAACATCATATAGTTATTTTCGCCGAGACAAAAGAGACTGAGATTCATTTTACAAGCTGGATAGCTGCTGATCCCGCTGGCTGGCTTCATAATGAGGCTCGGGTGATTGATGAGCAGCGTCAGCAGGCTGGATAGCGCAATGATGCTTCGCGCGAGGCCATATACATTTGTCCACGGGTTTCTTTCGTCCCATCTGGTGATGGTCTGTTTTATGTTTTCGAGCATGAGATCACAACCTTGACTATGCTTTTTACCTGATAAGACGAAGGGGTATATTTAGAATAGCTCCAAGGAACAATATCCTCTTTCGTCAAATAGTAGCTGCCACAAAGCAGCGGGCGGGGAGCGGGTGTTTTTAATTGCACGGTTTTGGCTTTGCTTTTGCATGCGCCGAGGTCCTTTTCTTTACATGCTGTCCACTGTTCCTTGCCGACTTGGCTGTAGATCACGCCCATTTCAACGCCTTGTGACCGCCCATACCGATACAGGCCGAATAGGTTGTCAGCCCTCATATTGGGCCATCTGACCTTGGCGCTGGCATTTTCAGCCTCATATAAGCCGATTGCAGTATCACGCGGATTTTTGCTAAAAAAGCCCCAGCCCTGAGGGAGGATGCTGGACATGAGAAATTTGGAGTCCTTTGTCAGCGGAATCGGGGTTGTCCCTAAGCTGCCAATAATAGAAAACAGAAATAGCGAACCCCAAAGGATTGAAAAAATGACAAAAAATGATATCGATTTCTGCATTCGACTGCTCCTTTTAACCTGAAGAATCGTTTTTACACTTTTCATAATATAAAAACATTTATGTAATAAAAAGGTTAAAAAGTATGAGAAATTCCATTTTTGTTAAAAGGAAAAACAGGACATTTTACACTGCTATATGTGATTGATATATAGTGTTTTTTTCGATATATTTAAACCATGAAAACGAATCAAGTTAATGACCGCTGGATTGTTCAATTTCGAAAAGGGATTTTCGAGCTGGCCATCCTATCCCTACTGCATTCTAAACCGATGTACGGTTATGAGCTGACGTCATCCTTAAAAACCACCTCGGCTCTGGCTATTTCAGAGGGAGCGATTTATCCGATTCTGAAACGTATGACCGAGAAGGGATGGATCGAATTTTTTTGGGAAGATTCACTGGACGGCCCGAAAAGAAAGTATTACAAAATGACACAAAAAGGAGAAGAAATGTTAAAAGAACGGCTGGAGAAATACCTGGAAACCCATCAAGCCTTACTGTCTTTATCGGGGGATTTGCTATGAATGGACAGCTTATCATTGACCGATACATGGAGGAACTAAATGCAGAGCTGGAGAATATGCCTGATGTAGAGAGAGAAAACGCTATCGACGAATTAAAGGGGCATATCACCGCTTTCGTTCAAGACAGAATCAAAGCCGGCCTTAGTGAAGAGGAACTGCAGGAAGCTGTTGAATCTGAATTTTCTCATCCGAAGGAGCTTGCCGAATTGATGATGGGTGATGGGGGAGAGACGAAAAGGAGGAGGTCTTTATTGGGCAAAAGCTGGCTTTCGGTCCTTCTCATTGTCACGATTATCGCCCTGCCGCTGCTGCCGTCCGACTTCAGACATCTGCCGCTGGCTGTTTATTTAATGGTGCTCGCCGGATATGTATGGAAGCGGAAAAAATTGATGATGTTTGCAGGTGTCAGAAAAAACAAAATGCGCTCTCAAAAGGAGATTGTTACGATTTCGCGAGTCGGTGCGGTTTATCTGCTGTTTTTAGCAGTGGTGCTTCTTTTGAGCCCGTTCCTCAATGCGCTTGTCGTCCTGCTGCTGATTGCAGTAAGCTGCGCCGCTTTTTTTCTTTTTCTTAACATCAAGTAATCTTGTAGGAGGCTGTAAGATGGAAATCAGCATCAATTATCTATTAATTGTCATCGCGCTTTTATTCTTTGTGGTTGCCTATTTTGTCGGAATCAAAAAACAAACCTGGATGCTGGCTGGGTTTAACGAGGCGCGTATACGGGATAAAGACCGGCTGGCCAGAATAGCAGGCTACTTTTTCTTGAATTCCGGTTTGTTCATTTTGCTGAATAGTTTTATCTCATTTCAAGGTCAGGAGCAGCTCATACCTCCGCTTATACTGGCATATGGAGCAGGGGTTATTATTTATGTCAATAAAAAATTAGTAGAGTAGAAAAAGAAGGGCAGAGCGAAATATCTCTGCCCTTCTTTTTTGGGAAAATAAGAACGAAGCACCACATACAAGTTTTTGTATTTTTGATAGGATGAAGAAAAATGGTAGATTCCAAAATAGGAAGGATGTGGTGTTTTGCGCAACCTGACCAAGACATCTCTATTACTGGCCGGCTTATGCACGGCGGCCCAAATGGTTTTTGTAACACATGCCTCAGCTGATCAAAGCATCAAATACGACCATACGTATCAAACCCCTTCATACATCATCGAAAAGTCACCGCAGAAGCCGGTACAAAACACAACCCAGAAAGAATCGCTATTTTCCTATCTTGACAAGCATCAAACGCAGTTTAAGCTCAAAGGGAATGCGAACAGCCATTTTCGTGTTTCGAAAACCATAAAGGATCCAAAGACAAAACAAACGTTTTTTAAATTAACGGAGGTTTACAAAGGAATTCCGATTTACGGCTTTGAACAAGCGGTCGCGATGAAGGAAAACAAACAAGTGAAAAGTTTCTTTGGAAAGGTGCATCCGCAAATCAAGGACGTCTCCATCACACCGTCTATTTCTGAGAAAAAAGCAATACATGCAGCAAGGCGTGAGCTCGAGGCTTCCATTGGAAAAATCGAATATCTTGATGGGGAACCAAAAGGCGAATTATATATCTATCCACACGACGGTGAATATGATCTCGCCTACCTTGTGAGACTCTCGACATCTGAACCTGAGCCTGGCTATTGGCATTATTTCATCGATGCCAAAAACGGAAAGGTCATTGAGTCCTTTAATGCCATTCATGAAGCGGCAGGTACAGGAATCGGCGTATCAGGTGATGAAAAAAGCTTTGACGTCAGAGAACAAAATGGGCGCTTTTATTTGGCTGACGAAACAAGGGGAAAAGGGATCAATACATTTGACGCGAAGAACCTGAACGAAACCTTGTTTACGCTTTTGTCTCAACTGATCGGGTATACGGGCAAAGAAATAGTCAGCAGCACGTCCGTATTTAATGAACCTGCGGCTGTAGACGCACACGCAAATGCGCAAGCCGTTTACGATTATTACAGCAAGACATTTGGCCGTGATTCTTTTGATCAAAACGGAGCAAGGATTACGTCTACCGTGCATGTCGGCAAACAATGGAACAATGCTGCGTGGAACGGTGTCCAGATGGTATACGGGGATGGAGACGGTTCGAAATTTAAGCCGCTGTCTGGATCGCTCGACATTGTCGCGCATGAAATCACACACGCAGTCACACAGTATTCCGCCGGTCTTTTATATCAAGGAGAACCCGGTGCATTAAATGAGTCCATTTCTGACATTATGGGCGCGATGGCTGACCGTGATGATTGGGAGATCGGCGAAGATGTCTATACTCCTGGTATTGCAGGAGATTCATTGCGGTCATTGGAGGACCCATCTAAGCAGGGAAATCCAGATCATTACTCGAACCGCTACACAGGAACAGAGGATTATGGCGGAGTCCATATCAATTCGTCCATTCACAATAAAGCAGCTTATCTTCTTGCAGAAGGAGGCGTGCACCACGGTGTACAGGTTGAAGGGATTGGGCGTGAAGCAAGTGAACAAATTTACTATCGGGCTTTAACATATTATGTAACGGCATCTACAGATTTCAGCATGATGAAGCAAGCGGCGATTGAAGCTGCCAATGATTTATACGGTGAAGGCTCAAAGCAATCAGTTTCAGTCGAAAAGGCGTATGAGGCTGTCGGCATTCTATGAGCAAACAAAAACAGTCAGGACACAGAGTCTGACTGTTTTTGTTTGCTCATTTTCTTAAAAAGAATATCGCCAATGTACCTGGGCCGGCATGCGAGCCGATTGCTGAACTGATTGGATGCATAATGATTTCTTTCGGCTTGAACGCTTCCTCAATCAGGTGTTTCATGTCCGTGGCTTTTTCTTTGTTCGCGGCGTAGCTAATCCCGACGGTTTGATTGCTCCAATCATCCCCGCGCTCTTTCATAAGCTCGATGATCCGTTTGAAAAGTTTCTTCTGTCCGCGGATTTTTTCCAGAGGCACAAGCTTGCCGTCCTCCATCTGAAGCAGCGGTTTAATATTCAACAGGCCGCCGACAAAAGCGGACGTTTTGGATATCCGGCCGCCCCTCGCGAGATATGTTAAATCATCAACGGTAAAAATGTGTTCAAGCTGGCTGCAAAAGTTCTTTACAGACGTTTCAATTTCTTGTATTGTATTCCCGTTGATACAGAGATCGGCAGCATGCCGGACAGCCAGACCGTATCCTAATGAAGCGCATTTGGAATCAATGACCCGCAAATCGAAATCGGGGAATTCCTCCTTCACTTCATTGGCGATCATTACAGCTGTCTGATACGTGCCGGAGAGACCTGAGGAAAAGGCAATGTAAAGAGCGGGATCACCTGTTTCGGCATATTGCAAAAACACATTTTTAATTGTTTGCGGTGAGGCTTGGGATGTCTTAGGCGTTTCTCCATTTTGCATCGCTTCAAATATTTGATCCGCATGAATTGTGACTGCATCTTCGAATTCTTTATCGCCGAGAGAAACCCTGAGCGGAATAAAGCCAATGCCTTTTTCTTCAAAATAAGAACGAGGCAAATCAGTGGCGCTGTCAGCGATGAGATGAACTGTCATATTGCTTCCCTTCTTTCCGTTATCGCTCGTTATCATGAGAGTTAAGCCAACTATATCATATTAATTTGCCAAAATCGTGTTCAAATATTTGTTTTAAGGGAAAACATAATAAAGAAGAAAGAGCGGAGGAACATGCCATGGTACTAGATCAAACAAAAAAATTACTCATCGTCATCATCGGCGCTTTACTCAATGCTGCCGGGCTGAACTTATTTTTGATACCTGCAGATGTATATGCCAGCGGATTTACAGGTGTTGCCCAGCTTTTATCAAGCGTCGTTGATCAATATGCCCCCTTTTACATATCGACGGGAACGCTCTTGTTCCTCTTAAACATTCCAGTCGGTATTTTAGGATGGCTGAAGGTCGGCAAATCGTTTACAGTGTACAGCATTTTAAGTGTCGCACTCACTACTCTGTTTATGGGGATCCTGCCGGAAACAAGCCTGTCACATGACATTTTGCTGAACGCGGTGTTCGGCGGCGTCATTTCCGCAGTCGGTATCGGCTTAACATTAAAATACGGAGCTTCGACAGGCGGGCTTGATATCGTCGCCATGGTGCTTGCAAAGTGGAAGGATAAACCCGTCGGCACGTATTTCTTCATTCTGAACGGGATTATCATCTTGACGGCAGGATTATTGCAAGGTTGGGAGAAAGCATTATATACCCTGGTTACACTATATGTGACAACGAGGGTGATCGACGCCATTCACACTCGCCACATGAAGCTTACGGCAATGATTGTGACGAAAAAAGCGGACGAAATCAAGGAAGCCATTTACGGAAAAATGGTGCGCGGCATCACAACTGTTCCGGCAAAAGGAGCTTTTACGAACGAACAGAAAGAAATGATGATTATCGTCATCACGAGGTATGAACTGTACGATTTAGAAAAGATCGTCAAAGAAGTTGATCCGAAAGCATTTACGAACATTGTTCAAACGACAGGGATTTTTGGTTTCTTTAGAAAAGACTGACGAAAGCAGGTGGAAGTCGTGAAACGGCTGCTTGTGATGCTCCTCCCCGTGCTGCTTTTGATAGGCTGCGGGAAAGATGAGCAGACAGAACCCGATAAGGAGGTATCAGGCGGAATGGAGAATCAAGAGGTTGTTTTATCTATTGACGCAATTCAGGAGCCTGAACAAATCAAGTTTAACATGTCGCTGAAGAACCAAAGCGAACGTGCTATTGAGTTTCAATTCAGCACAGGGCAAAAATTTGAACTTGTCGTGTATGATTCTGAGCACAAAGAAAGATACCGTTATTCGAAAGACAAAATGTTTACGCAGGCTTTTCAAAACCTGACGCTTGAATCCGGAGAAACATATGATTTCTCTGATGTGTGGAAGGAAGTCCCTGAGCCCGGAACCTATGAGGTAAAGGTGACATTTAAGGGCAGGGCGGAAAATCTTAAGCAGGTTCAGGCTGTTCAGCAGTTTGAAGTCAAATAAGAGGCTATGGCGAGTCGCCATAGCCTTTTTTTATTGCAGTTTGTCCAGCTGATTCTGAAATTGATGCAGCTGGCGACGTTCCGCATCTGTCGAATTGGCATACGCAGAAGATACAGCATTTTTGGCTCTCAGAATCGCTTGCTCCTGATCGCCTTCCTCAAAGCCGTTTGTCACCATGACCGCCTGTTGAACAAATGATTTTGCCTGCTGAAACAGTTCATTTCTCATTTAATATTCAACCTGGCTTTCGGCCGAGTCTCGTGCCGCGGCATGCTGGTGAGCTTCTTCTAAAGTAGACCGATATGGAAATCTTGCGGCGTGTAGCCCGATGGAGTCTTTACCCTGCTGAATAAACCTTCTGGATTTGCTTCGTTTACCCATTTTGAGACTGCCCCCTTCCATACTTTGACGAGATGAGTCGTCTTCAATAGTATGGTGGGGTAAAGTAAGGTTTATGAGTGGGAAAAATTAATACGGGCCTTCTTTAAAGTGAGAAATATTCTTTCAAAAACCTTGCCACGCCGTCCTCTTCATTTGTAGCCGTTGTTCGGTTGGCAATCTGTTTGACCGCGTCAATTCCATTTCCCATTGCAACGCCGCAGCCTGCAAATTCAAGCATTTCCAAATCGTTATCCTCATCCCCGAAAGCAATGATCCGCTCCCTCGGCACGCCGTAATAATCGCTGATTTTCTGCAGGCCGACCGCTTTATTCATGCCGCTTTTGATAATTTCAATGACATGCCACGGAGCGGCCCATCTTCTATGGTCGATTACCTCGGCATGCACATCCGATAAATATGAGCGTATTGCCGGCACATCCTCTTCTTTTGCATGTATGAGTACAGACGTCACATCTTCACCGAGATTTTCCCGCAAGTCTCCGACTGTTACATTTGTTGTGTTCATGTTAAAGGCATCTATCAGGTGCTCATCATGGTAATGAAAGTATACGTCGTCAATCACTTCAGCAAGCACGTTATGTACGTTGTAGCTCTCGCTGATATCCACGAGCTGTTTGACAACATCAAGCGGCAGTGACGTATGATACCGTCCCCAGCTGTCGTCTTGCGGATGATGGACAAATGCTCCGTTAAAATTGACAATTGGCGTTGTCAGCTCCATCTGCTGGTAGTACATGGAACTTGAACGATACGGACGGCCTGTTGAGATGCAGACATAATGCCCGTCATCTTTTAGGCGCTGTATCGTATGAAGGGTGTTTTCAGATATGGTTTTATCATCCTTTAATAATGTTCCATCTAAATCTAATGCGATTAAATAGGGTTTTGTCTCCATGAAAAGCTCCTTTAACCTTAGATTTTGCTTGTTTTGCCTTACTTACAGTGTAGCTTTTTACCATCTTTATTGTCTACATGTTACACTTATGATTATGGTTATCCTAAGGAGGGGCACATTGTGATACAAATTGAGAATCAAACCGTTTCCGGTATTCCGTTTTTACATATTGTAAAGGAAGAGAACAGGCACCGCGCTGTTCCTCTCGTGATCTTTATACATGGTTTTACAAGCGCGAAGGAACACAACCTTCATATTGCTTATCTGCTTGCGGAGAAGGGTTTTAGAGCCGTTCTGCCGGAGGCTTTGCACCATGGGGAACGGGGAGAAGAAATGGCTGTTGAAGAGCTGGCGGGGCATTTTTGGGATATCGTCCTCAACGAGATTGAAGAGATCGGCGTACTTAAAAACCATTTTGAAAAAGAGGGCCTGATAGACGGCGGCCGCATCGGTCTCGCAGGCACGTCAATGGGCGGCATCACAACGCTTGGCGCTTTGACTGCATATGATTGGATAAAAGCCGGCGTCAGCCTGATGGGAAGCCCGAATTACGTGGAGCTGTTTCAGCAGCAGATTGACCATATTCAATCTCAGGGCATTGAAATCGATGTGCCGGAAGAGAAGGTACAGCAGCTGATGAAACGTCTCGAGTTGCGGGATCTCAGCCTTCAGCCGGAGAAACTGCAACAGCGCCCGCTTTTATTTTGGCACGGCGCAAAAGATAAAGTTGTGCCTTACGCGCCGACCCGGAAATTTTATGACACGATTAAATCCCATTACAGCGAGCAGCCGGAACGCCTGCAATTTATCGGAGATGAAAACGCTGACCATAAAGTCCCGCGGGCAGCTGTGTTAAAAACGATTGAATGGTTTGAAACGTACTTATAAAGCACTAAGTTATTAACAAGAGCTGAATTTACGTTATACTGTAGAAAAAAGGAGTGAGGGAACGTGGAAGAAGCATTAAAAGAAAACATCATGGGCGCCCTGGAACAGGTTGTCGATCCTGAGCTTGGCGTTGATATCGTGAACCTCGGCTTGGTATATGACGTTGATATGGATGAAGATGGCTTGACGCACATCACCATGACGCTAACATCAATGGGATGCCCTTTAGCGCCGATTATCGTGGATGAGGTGAAAAAAGCATTAGCGGACCTTCCTGAAGTGAAAGACACAGAGGTTCACATTGTATGGAATCCGCCTTGGACTAGGGATAAAATGTCCAGATACGCAAAAATTGCGCTTGGCATTCAATAAAACAAAAAAGGACAGCCTGACATGTGAGGCTGTCCTTTTTTACAGCTGAAAGGAGTGAAAGGAAATGATGTACCTGCTGGCAGTTTTATGCCCGCCGCTTGCTGTTTTGTTTTCGGGAAAACCGTTTCAGGCCTTGCTGAATCTCATATTGACCTGTATCTTTTGGCTGCCGGGCGCGATTCACGCCTGCTTTATCGTCGCCGACCGCCGTGCCGAAAAACGGGCAAGAAGATAATTTGGAAAAATGAGGACGCAGTCATGGTATAATGGTCATAAAAACAGCAGGGAGAGCACTATGAAAAAGAAATTGCTTGCATTCGCGCTTTGTACTGGCGCGTATGCGGCCCTGTTTGCGTACTCTGTGAACTCAGAGCAAAAAACAGCCACAAGCGAGATGACGGATGTCAGCCGCCTGATGCCTGTAAAAATAAAGCAGACAGTGAAAGGGCAGGAAGAGGAAATGCTCATTGACACAGTCAAAGAGGCAAATCGAAAAAACATAAAAATTTCAATCGCCGGGGCCCAGCACTCCATGGGCGGCCATACATATTATGAGGACGGCATCGTTCTCGACATGACGGGCTACAACAAAATCCTGTCACTCGATCAAGAGAAGAAAACCATCAGGGTGCAAAGCGGTGCAACGTGGAATGATATCCAGAAATACGTGAATCCATACGGACTCGCGGTAAAAGTCATGCAGTCACAAAACATTTTTACAATCGGCGGATCTCTCAGCGCAAATGCACACGGACGTGATATTCGCTACGGCTCGCTAATTGATACAGTCAAATCATTCCGGCTTTTAAAAGCTGACGGGATGATTATCACTGTCACTCCAAAAGATGATTTGTTTACGGCGGTCATCGGAGGGTACGGCCTTTTTGGCGTGATTCTTGATGTAACGCTTGAGCTGACAGATGATGAGCTGTATGTCATGAAGACAGAAAAAATGAATTACAGCACATACTCAGACTATTTTTCAAAGCATGTAAAAGGAAATCCAGATGTCCGAATGCATCTGGCGCGAATTTCAACAGCGAAAAAAGGATTTCTGAAAGACATGTATGTCACGAATTACGTATTGGCTAATCATCAGGATCAGCTGTCCTCATACAGCGAACTTAAAGAAGACGAGTATACGGGAGCCACAAAGTTTGCACTCGGCTTGTCAAGACGGTATGAATGGGGGAGGAATTGGCTGTGGGACACACAGCAATCCTATTTCCTGAGCCAGAACGGCACAGAGATTTCACGCAATAACGTCATGCGGTCCGAATCAAAGTTTCTTGAGTATGAAAACAATGACAACACAGATGTTTTGCAAGAATACTTTGTGCCCGTGAAGGAGTATGGGTCCTATATTGATGACCTGAGACAAACGCTGTCGGACGAAGATCTGAACCTGCTGAACATTACGATCCGCTACGTGCAGAAAAATGAAAAGGCCGACCTTTCCTATGCGAAGGACGATATGTTTTCGCTCGTACTATTAATAAACGAGGGCTTTTCAAAAGAAGACCAGGCAGATACCGCCCGAATCATCAGGCGCATGACAGACGTTGCCATCAAGCACGGCGGCAGCTATTATCTGCCTTATATGACCTACCAGACAAAAGCGCAAATGAGACAGGCATATCCGAAAAGTGAAGCGTTTTTTCAGAAAAAACGAACCTATGACCCGGATGAGCGCTTTATGAATTACTTTTATCAGAGGTATAAATAATGGGGAAAAACAAATTAAAATGGCTGACATTATCACAAAGCAGCGTGTTTTTCGCAAGCAGCTTAATCTTTCCGTTTTATATTCTGTTTGTGAAAAATATCGGCTCAAGCTACACACAGTTCGGTTTTTCCTACGGATTGTTCGGGTTGAGCGGAGCGCTTATTTACCCGCTCCTCGGACGGCTGTCTGAAAGGTTTGACAGCCGTTATTTTCTGCTTCTGAACTCGTGGGGGATGGCTGTTCTGCTTTTATATGTCCCGCATATCGGAAGCGTCGTTCAAGTGTATATCGTCCAAGTGCTGTTAGGGCTCTTTGGAGCGATGCAAAAGCATGGAGAAAAAGTGCTGATCGCTAATTTTACAGACAGTGGAGAGCGTGGAAAGAAGATCGGGAATTACCATTTTTGGACAGCTGTCTTTTCAGCAGCAGCCATTATGCTCGGGGGCTTTCTCGCTGACTTTTTCACAGTGCAAATGATTTTTTATGCAAGCTCTATTCTATATTTTTTGAGTGGATTGATGATGATGAAAACAGGCTGACGCGGTCAGCCTGTTTTTTTATGCGGCTGAAATGCGGCACCGCATCAACGTTTTTGTGCTGGAGTCGTGCTGATTTTTTTTGAGCGGAATTCCCATTGAACAGAAAATTTATAAATGAATAAAAATATTAAATATACGATTGAATTAATTTTTATTCATGTTATAATGTTAAATAATTTCACAAAGACCAAGAGGGTGAACTTGTTTTGAAAATAGGAATTGTAGGTGCTACAGGATATGGAGGCACCGAACTTGTCAGGATTCTTTCGCATCATCCTCATGCAGAGGAATGCATACTTTATTCATCCAGCGGAGAAGGGAATGTCTATAGCGAGGGTTATCCTCATCTTACCGGCTTAGCGGATCAGCAGCTGAAGCCGATTGATATGAATACGATCAAACACGAAATAGATATCATGTTTCTCGCTGCGCCGCCCGGAGTATCAAGTGAATTGACTCCAAAGCTGGCAGACGCGGGAATTCCGGTTATTGATCTGTCAGGTGATCTGAGGATAAAAGAACCGGCTGAATATGAAAAATGGTATAAACGGACAGCGGCACCGAAGGCGGTGATTCAAGAGGCGGTATACGGTCTGGCAGAACTGAATCAACTGCAAATTCAACAGGCGAAACTCATTGCCAATCCAGGCTGTTTTCCAACAGCTGTTTTGCTTGGCCTCGCGCCATTGGCTCAAAAGAAACTGCTCGATGAATCTTTCGTTATCGTTGACGCGAAGACCGGTGTTTCCGGAGCGGGAAGAAAAGCATCCATGGGAACTCATTTTTCTGAGCTGAACGACAATTTTAAAATTTATAAAGTCAATGAACATCAGCACACGCCGGAAATTGAGCAGGCGCTGAATGAATGGCAGCCAGGTCTCGGGCCCATTACATTTTCGGCTCACTTGGTTCCGATGACAAGGGGCATCATGGCGACGATGTATACCAGATTAACCTGTGACCTAACCGCAGATGACCTGCATGATTTATATTCGGAATTTTACCAAGATTCATATTTTGTGAGAGTGAGGCCAAAAGGTCAGTACCCGCAAACGAAAGAAGTGTACGGCAGCAATTTCTGTGATATCGCCGTGACCCTCGATGAGAGAACGAACAGAGTCACGATCGTCTCGGTAATCGATAATTTAATGAAGGGTGCCGCCGGTCAGGCAGTGCAAAACTTTAATTTGATGAATGGCTGGAATGAAGAAACTGGACTCACCATCACGCCAATTTATCCATAGAACGGGAGAGAATCGAACCATGATTCAGTTAAGTGAAGATCAAATTGTAAAAGTAACAGGTGATGTATCCTCGCCAAAAGGGTTTCAGGCAAAGGGTGTGCATTGCGGACTGCGCTACTCGAAAAAAGACCTCGGCGTCATTATCAGCGAGACACCGGCCGTGAGTGCAGCAGTTTATACCCAAAGCCACTTTCAGGCTGCTCCGATCAAAGTGACACAAGACAGCTTAAAGCACGGACCGACACTGAAAGCCGTCATCGTCAACAGCGCCATTGCCAACGCCTGCACGGGAGAACAGGGCTTAAAGGACGCATACACAATGCGGGAGAGCTTTGCTTCACAGCTTGGCATTGAGCCGGAGCTTGTCGCTGTTTCATCAACGGGTGTCATCGGCGAGCATTTAGACATGGAAAAAATCCACGCGGGGATCGAACTGCTGAAAGAAACACCTGCGGGATCAGGCGATTTTGAGGAAGCGATTTTAACAACTGATACGGTGATCAAGCAGACGTGCTATGAACTGGCAATCGGCGGCAAAACAGTCACGATCGGCGGAGCGGCCAAAGGCTCTGGGATGATACACCCGAACATGGCCACGATGCTGGGATTTGTGACAACTGACGCGGCAATCGAAGAAAAAGCGCTGCAAAAGGCGCTTCGGGAAATCACTGACGTTTCATTTAACCAAATCACAGTTGACGGAGAAACATCCACGAACGACATGGTATTAGTTATGGCGAATGGCTGCGCCGAAAACGAGTGCCTGACAGAAGACCATCCAGACTGGCCGGTCTTTAAAAAAGCGCTCTTGCTCACTTGTGAGGATCTAGCTAAAGAGATTGCCAGAGACGGAGAAGGCGCGACAAAACTAATTGAAGCCCAAGTACAGGGAGCGAAAAACAATCTTGATGCAAACGTCATTGCCAAAAAGATTGTCGGCTCAAATCTTGTAAAAACGGCAGTATACGGAACAGATGCCAACTGGGGGCGGATCATCGGAGCCATCGGACACTCCGCAGCACAGGTGACGGCAGAAGAAGTAGAGGTTTATCTTGGCGGCCAATGCCTGTTTAAGAATAACGAACCTCAGCCATTCTCTGAATCTATCGCCAAGGAATACCTTGAAGGAGATGAAATCACCATTGTCATCAAGATGGCTGAAGGGGACGGAAACGGGAGAGCGTGGGGCTGTGACCTGACCTATGACTATATCAAAATTAACGCGAGCTATCGCACGTAATAAAGGGGAGCGAAATGAAGAAAACAATCGTTTTTAAATGCGGGGGAAGCGTCATCCGTGAGCTGTCGGAGGAATTTTATCAAAATCTGAAAGAGCTGAGGGCGTCAGGCTGGAAGCTGGCAATCGTACATGGCGGGGGACCGGAAATCACAAATATGCTGAAACGGTTAAATATCAAGACAGAGTTTTCGGGCGGACAGAGGAAAACAACGAAGCCGGTGCTGGAAGTGGCGGAAATGGTTTTATCCGGTTCTGTCAATAAATTTTTCGTTGCTGAGCTTGCCAAACACGGACTGCGAGCCGCGGGCATTTCTGGTAAGGATGGCGGTCTTTTGGAGGCTGATTATCTAGATCCGGAAACATACGGAGAAGTGGGAGAAATCAAAAAAGTCGATGCGTCCATGGTGAACGCGCTGATGGAAAATGGCATCATCCCCGTTATTGCGCCGCTGTCTATGACAAGCGACTGCAAAACGCTGAATGTAAATGCTGATCTGGCTGCTTCAGCAGTCGCCGGAGCGCTTGAAGCCGATAAGCTGATGTTCGTCACGGATGTCGATGGAATCATGAAGGAAAAGCAGCGTCTGGACGTCCTGACCCCTAAGGAGATTCAGATGCTGATCAAGCAGGAAGTGATCACAGGAGGGATGATCCCGAAGGTCAATTCAGCCTTGTCAGCTTTATCAGATCAGGTGTCTGAAGTCATGATCGTAAACGGTAAAGGATCATTCTTCGCAGAACAAACCTTTCAAGGGACAAAAATTGTCAAAGCAAAGGAGGCTGTTTCATGAGCAGCTTGTTTCAAACCTACGGCCGTTGGGATATTGACATCAAAAAAGCAAAGGGAACGTACGTTGAGGATCAAAACGGCAAAACGTACCTTGATTTCATTCAGGGGATTGCGGTATCAAATCTAGGACACTGCCATGAAGCGGTGACAGAGGCAGTCAAAAAACAGCTTGACAGCGTATGGCACGTATCCAACCTGTTTCAAAACAGTCTCCAAGAGCAAGCGGCGCAGAAGCTGGCAGCGCATAGTGCGGGAGATCTTGTCTTTTTCTGCAACAGCGGCGCGGAGGCGAATGAAGGTGCGATAAAGCTTGCCCGAAAAGCAACTGGAAAAACAAAAATCATCACTTTTCTTCAGTCGTTCCATGGCCGCACGTATGCAGGGATGGCTGCGACCGGACAGGATAAAATCAAAACAGGCTTCGGCCCGATGCTTGGAGGCTTTCACTACCTGCCATACAATGATCCTTCTGCTTTTAAAGCTCTTGGGGAGGAAGGCGATATTGCCGCGGTGATGCTTGAAACAGTGCAGGGAGAAGGAGGAGTCAATCCGGCGAGTGCTGAATTTTTATCAGCCGTACAGTCGTTTTGCAAGGAAAAGCAAGCCCTTCTCATTATTGATGAAATCCAGACCGGCATCGGACGGACGGGAAAAGGCTTCGCATATGAGCACTTCGGACTCTCACCGGATATCATCACAGTCGCCAAAGGATTGGGAAACGGCTTTCCGGTCGGCGCTGTCATCGGAAAGAAACAGCTTGGAGAAGCGTTTACCCCTGGTTCTCACGGAACGACTTTCGGAGGAAACATGCTGGCGATGGCTGCTGTGAATGCCACATTGCAAATTGTATTCCAGCCTGACTTTTTGCAAGAGGCTGCTGACAAAGGGGCGTTTTTAAAAGAACAGCTTGAGGCAGAGCTAAAGAGCCCTTTTGTTAAACAAATCCGAGGTAAAGGATTAATGCTTGGAATTGAGTGTGATGGCCCGGTTGCTGACATTATTGCTGAATTGCAGACATTAGGCTTGCTTGTATTGCCGGCCGGCCCGAACGTGATTCGGCTGCTGCCGCCGCTCACCGTGACTAAGGATGAAATAGCAGAAGCCGTCAGCAAGCTGAAACAGGCAATCGCTCATCATTCCGCTGTAAACCAGTGATTTTTTTTCGATATAAAGGCATAAAAATTCATTTTTATAATTAATTATTCATCAAGAGGTGGGCTGTTAGATGGAAGGTTATTTAGTGTTAGAAGATGGGACATCGTTCAGCGGCGAGCTGGACGGTCATGAAAACTGTACGGGAGAAGCTGTTTTTTTCACAGGAATGACAGGCTACCAGGAAGTGCTGACAGATCCATCATATAAGGGACAGATTATTGTATTTACCTACCCGCTGATTGGCAACTACGGCATAAATGAAAAGGATTTTGAAAGCAAGAAACCGCAAGTAAAAGCAGCGGTTGTCTATGAGGCGTGTGATCACTTTTCTCATTATGAAGCGGTATACAGCCTCAAGGAGTATTTACAGAAATGGAACATTCCGCTGTTAACCCATGTTGATACGAGGGCTGTCGTGAAGAAAATCCGGGCAAACGGGACGATGGGTGCAACAGTCACAGCCTCTAAAGAAGGAGCTGAGATGGCCCTTCAGCCAGAGAATGTGGCAGAGCAGGCTTCAGCCCAGGAAATCAGCACATTCGGCGACGGGAATAAACATATCGCTCTCATTGATTTTGGCTATAAAAAGTCAATCGCATCATCACTTGTCAAAAGAGGCTGCAAGGTTACTGTGGTGCCATACCAGCAAATGGAGGCCGTATACAACATCAAACCCGATGGCATTGTGCTATCGAACGGACCTGGAGATCCGAAAGCAATCCAGCCATATTTAGGAAAGATCAAAAGCATCATCAGCCGCTTTCCGACTCTCGGCATTTGTCTCGGACATCAGCTGATCGCGCTCGCGTTCGGAGGGAATACTTTTAAGCTGCCATTCGGACACAGGGGAGCTAATCATCCGGTCATCGACCGTGAGACGAAACGGGTCTTTATGACAAGCCAAAACCACAGCTATGTGGTTGATGAACAGTCGATTAATGAAGAAGAGCTCACGATCAGGTTTCATCATGTCAATGATACGTCAGTTGAAGGGCTTGCCCATAAAAAACTGCCTGTCATGAGTGTTCAATTCCACCCGGAAGCCCATCCCGGACCTGCGGAAAGCGAATGGATTTTTGATGATTATTTAAAGAATGTGATACCAGCAAGGAGAGAAATCGCGCATGCCTAAAGACACCAGTATTTCAAGCATATTAGTAATCGGCTCAGGCCCGATCATCATCGGGCAAGCGGCAGAATTTGATTATTCAGGCACTCAAGGGTGCATCGCGCTGAAGGAGGAGGGCTACCGGGTGATTCTCGTCAACAGCAATCCGGCGACAATTATGACTGATGAAGCCTTCGCTGATGAAATTTATTTTGAGCCTCTGACAGCAGAAAGCCTGACAGCCATCATTAAGAAAGAACGGCCTGATGGGCTTCTTGCCAATTTAGGCGGTCAGACCGCGTTGAATTTAGCGGTGGAGCTTGAAGAAACGGGTGTTTTAAAAGAGCACGGCGTCAAACTTCTCGGCACATCCGTTGAAACGATACAAAAAGGAGAAGACCGGGAAAAATTCCGTTCGTTAATGAATGAATTAAAACAGCCCGTGCCGGAGAGTGAAATTGTTGATAACGAGGCCGATGCCCTCCATTTTGCGGAATCCATCGGTTTTCCTGTTATTATCAGACCGGCTTACACATTAGGCGGAAAGGGCGGAGGAATCGCCCCTGATAAAGAAGCCTTTACAGCTATGATTAAGCAGGCGCTATTAGCAAGCCCGATCAATCAATGCCTTGTCGAAAAAAGCATTGCAGGCTTTAAAGAAATTGAATATGAAGTCATGCGTGACAGCAATAACACATGCATTACCGTCTGCAATATGGAAAATATCGATCCGGTCGGCGTGCATACAGGTGACTCTATTGTTGTGGCGCCGTCACAAACATTGACAGACGAAGACTATCAAATGCTGCGGACAGCAAGTCTGACGATCATCTCAGCACTTGATGTCGTAGGCGGCTGCAACATTCAATTCGCGCTTGATCCATTCAGCAAGCAATATTACGTCATTGAAGTGAATCCGCGTGTAAGCCGGTCATCGGCTCTCGCATCTAAAGCGACCGGTTATCCGATTGCGAAGATGGCCGCGAAACTGGCAGTCGGATACACCCTTGACGAGCTGAAAAATCCGCTCACAGGCTCGACTTACGCAAGCTTTGAACCGGCACTGGATTATGTGATCGTCAAATTTCCGCGCTGGCCGTTTGATAAATTCAAAAACGCAGACCGCAAGCTTGGCACAAAAATGAAAGCCACCGGTGAAGTGATGGCGATTGAACGGAATTTAGAAGCGGCGATACAAAAGGCAGCCGCGTCGCTTGAATTAAAAAATATCGGGACACACCTTCCAGAGCTCAGCGGGTTGTCAATTGATACGCTATGGGATTTGGCAATCACTCCGGATGACCGCAGATTTTTCGTTGTCATGGAGCTGTTGAGCCGCAGCGTCTCGATTGATGACATCCATGAAAAAACAAAAATTGATCCGTTTTTCCTTCATACCTTTGACAACATCATCAAATTGGAAAACCGCCTGATGGAAGCAGGGAGCGATCTCTCTTTTGAATTATTGAAGAAAGCAAAGGAAAAGGGATTCTCAGACGCAACGATTGCCTCGCTGATCAGCAAAACAGAAGAAGAGGTGCGCGCGCTTCGCAAGGAGATGGGCATTACGCCTTCCTTTAAAATCGTAGATACATGCGCGGCAGAGTTTGATGCGAAAACAAACTATTTTTACTCCACATATTTCGGAGAGACCGATGGAGACATCAGCCGCAAAGAGAAAAAACGCGCGCTCATTATCGGATCAGGCCCGATTCGGATCGGCCAAGGCGTTGAATTTGATTACAGTGCTGTTCACGGTGTGCTGACACTGCAAGAGCTTGGGTTCGAAACCATCATGATTAACAATAACCCGGAAACTGTCAGCACCGATTATGAAATTGCGGACCGCCTGTATTTTGAACCGATGACAACGGAGCATATTGTAAACGTGGCGGAGAAGGAAAATATTGATTTTGCAATTGTGCAATTTGGCGGTCAAACTGCAATCAATGCTGCTGAAGCGCTCGAAAAAGCCGGCATTACTCTTCTTGGCACATCATTTCAAACGCTCGACGTGTTAGAGGATCGGGATCAATTTTATCAGCTTCTTGACGAGCTGGGATTGAAGCACGCAAAAGGAGAAATTGCTTATACAAAAGAAGAAGCCGCTTCAAAAGCGAGTGAGATCGGCTATCCGGTGTTAATCCGCCCATCTTACGTTATCGGCGGAATGGGCATGATCATTGTTGACTCGCAAGCCCAGCTTTCTCAGCTGCTGAATGATGAGGACAGCATGCCATACCCGATTTTAATTGATCAGTATGTGTCTGGAAAGGAAGTCGAAATTGATTTGATTTCCGACGGCGAGGAAGTCTTTATCCCGACATATACCGAGCATATTGAACGGGCAGGTGTCCATTCAGGGGACAGTTTTGCCATTCTTCCCGGACCGTCCATCACGAGCGGGCTGCAGCAGGGCATGAAAGATGCGGCACAAAAAATTGCCCGAAAACTTTCATTTAAAGGCATCATGAACATTCAATTTGTGATCGACAATGGAAACATACTCGTTCTTGAAGTGAATCCGAGAGCGAGCCGCACGGTTCCTGTCGTCAGCAAAGTAATGGGCGTTCCGATGATTCCGCTCGCCACACGTCTGCTGGCGGGAGCGTCCTTAAAAGATCTAAATCCGGCAGTTCAAAATCATCATGGAGTTGCCGTGAAGTTCCCTGTTTTTTCTTCTCATGCGATCCAGGATGTGGATGTCAAGCTTGGACCGGAAATGAAATCAACGGGAGAAGGCATGTGTGTCGCATATGATTCTAACAGCGCCTTGAAAAAAATCTATACAAGAGTCTGGAGTCAAAAAGGAAGCATTTATTTGCAAAACGTTCCGGAAGATGTGAAGGAGTTAGCAGAAAACGCAGGTTTTACAATACATGAAGGAACATTTGCCTCATGGATGGAACAGGAAGGAAACTCGCTCCACATTAATCTGAGCGGTTCTGAAGAAGCACGCAAAGAACGTTTGGAAGCCATGACGCACGGCATCCCCGTCTTTACAGAAGAAGAAACTGTGCGGGCGTTTTTACAAAGCGGTTCAGGCCATCCGCAGCCTGTATCTCTCAAAGACCTCTATAAAAAGGAAGTGGCATCATGCACACAGTGACGCAAACCAGTTTATACGGAAAAGATTTATTAACGTTAAAGGACCTTAGTGAAGAAGATATAAACGCCTTGCTCGCAGAAGCCGGTGAGCTGAAACAAAACAAAATTCAGCCTATATTCCATGGCAAAACCTTGGCGATGATTTTTGAAAAATCATCAACGCGGACCCGTGTTTCATTTGAAGCGGGCATGGCGCAGCTGGGCGGGAGCGCCCTCTTTCTAAGCCAGAAAGA
Source organism: Bacillus sp. FJAT-14266 (assembly GCF_001719225.1). Taxonomy (NCBI): domain Bacteria; kingdom Bacillati; phylum Bacillota; class Bacilli; order Caryophanales; family Bacillaceae; genus Bacillus; species Bacillus sp. FJAT-14266. Next base: position 3,088,227 of record NZ_CP017072.1, on the reverse strand, counting down.
TCTGCAGCTGGGGCGCGGTGAGACTGTCGCTGATACGGCAAAAGTGCTGTCAGGCTATGTGGATGCCATCATGATCCGGACCTTTGAACATGAAAAGGTGGAGGAACTTGCCAAAGAAGCTGACATTCCGGTGATCAATGGACTTACCGATAAATACCACCCATGCCAGGCGCTGGCGGATCTCTTGACGATTAAGGAGATAAAAGGGAAGCTTAAAGGCGTAAAAGTCGCGTACATCGGTGACGGAAATAACGTGGCGCACTCCTTGATGATCGGCTGCGCGAAAATGGGCTGTGATATCTCGATCGCTTCACCAAAGGGATATGAAGTGTTAGATGAAGCAGCTGAAGCGGCAAAGACATATGCACTTCAATCCGGCTCTTCTGTCACGCTGACAGATGATCCGATTGAAGCTGTAAAAGACGCGGACGTGATTTATTCTGATGTGTTTACAAGCATGGGGCAGGAAGCGGAAGAGCAAGAACGTCTTGCTGTCTTTGCGCCTTATCAGGTGAATGCGGCGCTGGTCAGCCATGCCAAGCCTGACTATACATTTTTACATTGTCTCCCTGCGCATCGCGAGGAAGAAGTGACTGCGGAGATTATTGACGGGCCGAACTCTGCAGTGTTCCAGCAGGCGGAAAACCGTCTTCATGTGCAAAAAGCACTGCTGAAGGCCATTTTATATAAAGGGGAATCATCAAAAAACTGCTGAGCCAAACTCAGCAGTTTTTTTGATGGCAACATATTCACAGCCGCTTAGGCGCATACTACAGCAAAAAGGAAAAGGAGGAAAAACAGTGGGACAGCAGCACCAATTCCGGCCCGGACAGAAAGCGCCTAATAACGGTGTCTACGTAGAAATCGGCGAGACAGGGAGCATGGTTAAAAACCCTCAAAAGGTCCATCTGTCAGCAGGGGAAATGTTCCCCGAAACATCAAACCACAACCGGCTGTGGACCTACAAAAGAAAGCCGTGACCACTAAAAAACCCAAAACAATAAATGTTTTGGGTTTTTGGCTTTTTAATGCTGGCTTGCATTTTTGTTCATAGGCATGATTTCTGCTAAAACCATGATTAAGACATACAGTACAACAGCAATGACAGATGATGTTTTGAAATTATACGTAACGCTGTTCATGCTTGCAACCAAGTAGCATGCCATATGTGATAAAAGGAACGTCCAAATAAAGGCAATAATATATCGCACGTTTCCACCTCGTCCTTCTCATTCTATTCTAAAAGTTATCATACCATACAAAAAGCGAAGGGGGAATCCAATTTTAGCAGAAAGTGAGGTGACAAAAGAGTCTGATTCGTCACACTTTAATGGTAAAATATAAAACGTCAATCAGTATAATAGCCAAAAATGTAAAAGGCTAGGACTTTACCTTATTCGTTTCTTTTCTATTTACATAAGATAGCGTGAGATGAAGTGTGAAAGGAGGCGGGCAAGCGATGGGAATAACGGAAAGATACTTTCAACTGGGAACGGAGCATAATGTCATTCATCTGCCCTATCGCCCGAACGGCTTCGGCATCTTTATCTTGGGGGACAGAACCCACTTTGTCGGACATGATTCAAGCTTTTGGCAGCAGCATTATGGCAGAAATCAGCTTCTGAGCATGTTGATGAATGAAGGATACACTCTTTTTAACAGCAATCTGTTCGGAAGGCATTGGGGGGCGGAAAAAGCAGTCACCTATGCCAAACAGCTGATACATTCTGTGCTGAAGCAGGAAATCCTCAATCCGAAGATTCATATTTTAGCAGAAGGCATGGGTGCTCTCGTGGCCGATGAACTGCTTCGTTTTTCCCCGGATCATATCCGCTCAGCCGCAATGTTGAATCCTTGTCTCGATCTTCAGGCACATTATGAATCGGAAAAAGAAAATAAATTTTTCTATAAGCAATTTTTGAAAGAAGTATCGAAAAGCTACGGAATTTCTGAAAAAGAAGCGGAAGCGATTCGTTATAAAACAATTCAAAGCTACCCGAGCGGCGTACCGGTTCATATATGGCAGCGTATGACCGGAGCTCCATATCCCTACAGCGTACATGCGGAAGTTTTCAAGGAAAAACAGCAAAAGCAAGGCTCACCGGTCGACATGACATTTCATTTATTTGAGCATCCAAGCAGAATTTATGCATCAATTTGCAAATTCTTTCATAGTCATGAAAAAGAATTATAGAGAATATAATGACAACAGCCTTCTCTTTTGCGGAGGCTGTTTTGTTTTGGGAAATGAAAAACCGGAAGGGCGGCAGATGCAATGGAATCAACGCTGATTGTAGGTGCGGACGAATTTTTCGGCCTTTCATTATGTGAGCGAATGATGGATGAAGGCATACATGTTGACGTTGTTCTGGCGGAAACAGAAGATAAAATGAGACAAATGTACTTAGAAGAAAGACTCATGTGGCTTGGGAGAAATGAACTCTTTCGCCAGCTTGAACACATTGGAGACCAAAATTATGATACAATTTGTATCCAGTTCGGAAGTTTTTTGCCTTTAGACCAATATGATTCTCCTTATATTTTAGTATATGAAGAAGACCGAAAAGAATGGGATAAACGTGAAAAAACAGGCTCGGAAAAAACCGTGATCCTGCCGAAAATGTACGGGCCATGGAAAGAAGAAACAGAGGAAGACGGCTATTACACAAACGACGTGGCTGACGAGTTGCTGAGATTCCTGTTAGAACCAAGCCGTCATAGCAAAGATCAGCTTTTTGAATTGCAAGTCACAGAGAAAACCTCAAAAGAAGAAGCAAAAACAAAAATTATCGAGTGGAAAAGACAATTTTCATCAATTTTCGACAAATATTAAGAAAAACCTTCCATGTTTCGAGTTTTCTAGATACAATAAACGTATAAAAATAATACATGTTATAGCTTGTCAAAAGGAGTTGAACATGACTTGATCACAAGGCTTGTCATGATCTTTTCTGTCCTCCTTTTATTGAGTGGATGTGGACAAACTCCGTTCAAAGGAAAAATTGAGAAGGTCGGCATGCTCTTTCCTGATACGATTAATGACCTCGTATGGGGCACAAAAGGGTATAAAGGATTACTGAATATACAATCCAAATACAATGTGGACGTCTATTATAAAGAAGGCGTTAAAACAGAAGAAGATATCATAAATGCGATTGAGGATTTTCATAAGAGGGGCGTCAATCTGCTCTACGGCCATGGGAGTGAATATGCTGAGGTGTTTAACTTGGTCGGCGAAGATTATCCAGATATGGAATTCGTCATTTCCAATGCGAAAGCGAAAGCTGATAATGTAACAAGTGTCCATTTTAGCGGGGAAGCAATGGGCTTTTTTGGAGGAATGACTGCTGCCCATATGTCGAAAACGAATCAGGTCGGTGTAATTGCTTCCTTTACGTGGCAGCCTGAGGTTGACGGTTTTATCAAAGGGGCCAAGTATGAAAATCCGGATATAGAGGTAAATACGAAATATACGGATCATTGGGATGATGATACAACAGCAGTAAAGCTTTATCAGAAAATGAAGAACGAAGGCGCGGATGTTGTGTATCCCGCCGGAGACGGGTATAATGTTCCTGTTATTCAGCAAATCAAAAAAGACGGTCTTTATGCCATAGGCTACGTCACAGATCAATCGGATCTGGGCGAGAATACCGTATTAACCAGCACGGTGCAAAATGTGGACAAGGCCTATGAAATCATTGCTGAACAATTTAATAAAGGCACCCTTGAGGGCGGCGATCATTACTACGACCTGAACACGGGAGTCGTTGAGATGGGAACATTCAGCCCGCTCGTCGATCAAGACTTTCAGCAAAGAATCGCCAAGCTGATCAAAACATACAACAAAACAGGCGAGCTGCCAAAAAACGAGTAATGGAGTGACGTCACATGCAGCACGAAAAATCACTTGAATTCTTGCAAATTGCCATGAAATATCTCCCTGAAGCGAAAGAACAGCTTGAGAAATCAGGCATTGAGCTCTCAATGGAGGCCATCCAGCCGTTTATGAATCTATTTACAACGGTAATGGCGGAAGCTTATGAGCTTGGCAAGTCTGACGCTAAATCTGAAACAGAATAAGAAGAAGCCACTTTTTTGAAAGTGGCTTTTCACATGATTTTCTTTTTAATAGCGGAGAGCATGGGCGCAAGCTCCTTTAAAGCGGGCTTGATTTGATCAAGAGAGTTCATAATTGAACCGATTTGGTCCATAATATGCATGTAATTAATCGTCTCTTCGTCGTTTGTCTGAGAAACCTGAGAAACTTCCTCTTGCTGTTCCTCCTCCTTCTCTTCTGTTGGTTTTGCTGCATCGCCGAACATCATTCTTGAAAACACATCCAACTGCATACGCCTCCTTTCCATATACCATACTCTATGAGTAAGATGAACTGATAGTTTAGACGAATATATTGCCATGTGAAAAAAAATAGGATAGAATTAGTACCTGATACTAATAATTGATCACAACCTGATTGATCTTCTAAATTTAAGATATAAAGGAGTCTTCCCTAATGAAAGCTGGAATACTTGGTGTTGGACGTTACATTCCTGAGAAGGTTTTAACAAATCATGATCTTGAAAAAATGGTTGAAACTTCTGACGAGTGGATTCGTACAAGAACAGGAATAGAAGAAAGAAGAATCGCAGCAGATGATGTGTTTTCATCACATATGGCTGTTGCAGCAGCGAAAAATGCGCTGGAACAAGCTGAAGTGGCTGCTGAGGATCTGGATATGATCTTGGTTGCAACTGTTACACCTGATCAGTCATTCCCTACGGTCTCTTGTATGATTCAAGAACAACTCGGCGCGAAGAAAGCGTGTGCTATGGATATCAGCGCGGCTTGTGCGGGCTTCATGTACGGGGTTGTAACCGGTAAACAATTTATTGAATCCGGAACCTACAAGCATGTTCTAGTTGTTGGTGTAGAGAAGCTCTCAAGCATTACCGACTGGGAAGACCGCAATACAGCCGTTCTGTTTGGAGACGGAGCAGGCGCTGCGGTAGTCGGGCCAGTCAGTGATGACAGAGGAATCCTTTCATTTGAACTAGGAGCCGACGGCACAGGCGGTCAGCACTTGTATCTGAATGAAAAACGACATACAATCATGAATGGACGAGAAGTTTTCAAATTTGCAGTCCGCCAAATGGGAGAATCATGCGTAAATGTCATTGAAAAAGCCGGACTTTCAAAAGAGGATGTCGACTTTTTGATTCCGCATCAGGCGAACATCCGTATCATGGAAGCTGCTCGCGAGCGTTTAGAGCTTCCTGTCGAAAAGATGTCTAAAACTGTTCATAAATATGGAAATACTTCTGCCGCATCCATTCCGATCTCTCTTGTAGAAGAATTGGAAGCCGGTAAAATCAAAGACGGCGATGTGGTCGTTATGGTAGGGTTCGGCGGAGGACTAACATGGGGCGCCATTGCAATCCGCTGGGGCCGATAAAAAAAGGTGAGGTGCACACAAGATGACTAAAAAAAGAGTAGTTGTTACAGGACTTGGAGCATTATCTCCACTTGGCAACGACGTCGATACAAGTTGGAATAACGCAATCAACGGTGTGTCCGGAATCGGTCCGATCACTCGTGTTGACGCTGAAGAATATCCGGCAAAAGTTGCCGCTGAATTAAAAGATTTTAATGTTGAAGATTATATGGATAAAAAAGAAGCCAGAAAAATGGACCGCTTTACACAATATGCGGTTGTGGCTGCGAAAATGGCGGTTGAAGATGCAGATCTTAACATTACCGATGAGATCGCGCCGAGAGTCGGTGTTTGGGTAGGCTCCGGTATCGGAGGACTTGAAACACTAGAGTCTCAATTTGAAATCTTCTTAACAAAAGGCCCAAGACGGGTAAGCCCGTTTTTCGTGCCAATGATGATTCCTGACATGGCGACAGGCCAGATTTCTATTGCATTAGGAGCAAAAGGGGTGAACTCTTGTACGGTTACAGCATGTGCTACAGGAACGAACTCCATCGGTGACGCGTTTAAGGTTATTCAGCGCGGTGATGCAGACGTGATGGTCACAGGCGGAACAGAAGCGCCGCTGACAAGAATGTCATTCGCCGGCTTTAGTGCCAACAAAGCGCTGTCTACTAATCCAGATCCGAAAACAGCGAGCCGCCCGTTTGATAAAAACCGTGATGGCTTTGTCATGGGGGAAGGTGCAGGGATTATCGTTCTTGAAGAACTTGAGCATGCCCTGGCCCGCGGCGCTAAAATTTACGGAGAAATTGTCGGCTACGGCTCAACCGGAGACGCTTATCATATCACAGCGCCGGCCCAAGACGGTGAAGGCGGAGCGAGAGCGATGCAAGAAGCCATTAAAGATGCAGGCATTGCACCTGAAGAAATTGATTACATCAATGCTCACGGGACAAGCACGTATTACAACGACAAATACGAAACAATGGCGATTAAGACCGTTTTTGGCGAGCATGCGCATAAACTTGCGGTAAGCTCTACAAAATCGATGACAGGCCACCTCTTAGGAGCAGCCGGCGGTATTGAAGCCATTTTCTCTATCCTGGCCATTAAAGAAGGCGTGATTCCGCCGACAATCAATATTCAAACACCTGACGAAGAATGTGATTTGGATTATGTGCCTGATGAAGCCCGCAGACAGGAACTTAATTATGTTCTCAGCAACTCATTAGGATTCGGCGGACACAACGCAACATTAATCTTTAAAAAATATCAATCATAATCAAGCCAAACCGGCTGCCCTTAAAGGGTAGCCGGTTTTTTTTGTGTGCATAGGATTAAAAGAGGAGGCGATCACATGAGTGTAGAACAAACATATAGCTGGCTCAGGAAGGCCGGTTCAATAGATGATTTGGCGCATTACATTATCCCGCTTTTTTCAGGTGCGGAGAAAAAGAACTGGAAGGGCATTCTGGGGCATCTTCAGCATCATGGGATGTTTAAAAACATAAAAGAGGGTATTCAGACGGTTTCCAAGCTGAAGGAAAAAGGTTTTTACGGACATATCCAAAAGGAAGAACAGTACCTCAAAAACAAATGGCAAGGTCCTGATGTACCAATTGTTACGCTGCCGGTTGATGAACGAAACAGGAGAATCCGTTTAGAATTCGGATCAAAATCAGGACTCGCCTTTCAAGACAAAATGTTCCTTTTTCTTTCGTCAGATTTAGATTTTGGGTCGGTATCTGCCCTTATGACGCATGAGTATCATCACGTTTGCCGGTTAGGTCATCTGACAAAAGAGGAAAAGGATGTCACATTACTTGATACAATCATCATGGAAGGGCTGGCGGAATATGCTGTTTATGAGAGGTTCGGCCGAAGTCAAACGGCTGAATGGACGACTTGGTATACACCGGAACAGCTTCAGGCTTTATATGAAAAAAAGATTGCGCCCCATCGGGATATCAAACGGGATAATCGATTATTTCCCCAGCTGTTATTCGGCAAAGGATATCAGCCAAAAATGCTTGGATACGCAGTTGGATTCAATATTGTAAAAAAATATTTAACCGCCAGCAAGGCAAGCACCGCAGACGGGCTGTCCATTCCTGCTGAGACCTTTTTGGATGCAATGCTTTAAAAGGATAAAATAATGGAATTTCATTAATAATATTACATTTATCCTAAAAAATTCTTGATTTTGCAAAATGATTGTAATAATATACAACTATAAAATTTTTCGATAATTCAATATTATTTATTATTTCTGAATAAAGGGATTGCTTTCTCTTGAAAACGTTTGACAACAAGAGGGGGGAAAGGGGAGCTAGCATGAGCACACTTTTAGAAGTGAATAATTTAAAGACTTATTTTTTCAGGAAAAAGGAGCCGATCCCTGCGGTTGACGGAGTCGATTTTCACATCAGCAAAGGCGAAACCGTCGCGCTTGTAGGTGAATCGGGCTCCGGAAAAAGCATTACTTCTTTATCAATTATGGGCCTCGTCCAAAGCTCAGGCGGAAAAATCATGGACGGCTCTATTAAACTCGAAGACAAAGACCTCACCTCATTCACTGAAAACGATTATTGCAAAATCCGCGGTAACGAAGTATCCATGATCTTTCAGGAACCAATGACCTCCCTTAATCCGGTGTTAACAATCGGAGAACAAATTACCGAAGTGCTGATTTACCATAAAAACATGAAGAAAAAAGAAGCCCGTCAACGAGCTGTTGAACTCTTGCAGATGGTCGGTTTCTCCCGGGCGGAGCAAATTATGAAGGAGTACCCGCATCGGCTGTCCGGCGGTATGAGACAGAGGGTGATGATTGCCATCGCACTGAGCTGTAATCCTAAACTGCTCATTGCTGATGAACCAACGACAGCGCTGGACGTGACAATACAAGCCCAGGTGCTGGAGCTCATGAAAGATCTCTGTCAGAAGTTCAATACATCGATTCTTCTCATCACACACGACTTAGGTGTCGTGTCTGAAGCTGCCGATAGAGTGATTGTCATGTACTGCGGACAAGTCGTAGAAAACGCCACTGTTGATGACTTATTTTTAGAACCGCTTCATCCGTATACAGAAGGCCTGCTTACGTCAATTCCTGTTATAGATGGAGAGATTGATAAATTAAATGCGATTAAAGGCAGTGTGCCTACACCGGATAATCTGCCGCCGGGGTGCCGTTTTGCCCCAAGGTGCCCGAAAGCTATGGATAAGTGCTGGACAAATCAGCCTTCGCTTTTGACACACAAAAGCGGAAGAACGGTGAGATGCTTTTTATATGAGGAAGAGGGTGCCGAACAATCATGACAGCAGCTAATCAAGAAACAATCTTAGAGCTTCGTGACGTAAAAAAATACTTTCCGATCCGGTCAGGCCTTTTTCAAAGAAAAGTCGGTGATGTAAAAGCGGTGGATGGTGTTTCATTTTCGTTAAAAAAAGGAGAAACACTCGGAATCGTTGGAGAGTCGGGCTGCGGAAAATCGACTGCCGGCAGAACGATGATCAGACTGTACAAACCGACAGAGGGCCAAATTCTTTTTAAAGGGCAGGATATTTCCAATCTGTCAGAGGAGAAGCTGCGGAAGAGTGTCCGCAAAAATATTCAAATGGTTTTCCAAGATCCATTTGCTTCGTTAAACCCGAGAAAGACCCTGCGTTCCATCATAAAGGAGCCGTTTAATACGCACAACATGTATACCATGCGTGAACGAAACGAAAAAGTTGAAGAGCTGCTTGCAAGAGTAGGGCTTCACCCGTCGTTTGCCGGCCGTTATCCCCATGAGTTTTCAGGCGGCCAGCGTCAGCGGATCGGCATTGCCAGAGCACTCACTTTGAATCCAGAGCTGATCATTGCAGATGAGCCGGTTTCCGCACTTGATGTATCCATTCAGGCCCAAGTGATTAACTTGATGGAGGAATTACAGGAAGAATTTAATCTTACGTATCTATTTATCTCTCATGATCTGAGTGTCGTCCGCCATATCAGCGACAGAGTCGGAGTAATGTATCTTGGCAAAATGATGGAACTGACCGGCAAGCATGAGCTTTATGACAACCCGCTTCACCCATATACCCAAGCGCTTTTATCCTCCGTTCCGGTTACAAGAAAAAGAGGTTCTGTCAAACGTGAACGCATTGTCCTGAAGGGAGAACTGCCTAGTCCGGCCAACCCGCCAAAAGGCTGCGTATTCCACACAAGATGTCCTGTTGCAAAACCGATATGCAAGGAACAAATACCAGAATTTAAAGAAGCTGCTCCCAGCCACTTTGTGGCTTGTCACCTTTATAGCTAATGTTGCCCGCACAGCTTTGAGAGGGGGTATGCACACTACATAAACAACAGCCTAGAAGAACGAACATTTCAAGAGGGGGAATATCTAATGAAAAGACGGAAAACCGCACTGATGATGCTAAGTGTATTGATGGTTCTGGCCATCTTTTTATCAGCCTGCTCGGGATCAAAATCAAGCAACAGCAGCGCGAAAAAATCAGCAGGCAAACCGCAGCAAGGCGGGGATTTGGTTGTTGGTTCAATCGGAGAACCCACACTTTTTAACTCTCTGTATTCTACCGATGACGCAAGTACGGATATTGAAAATATGCTGTACAGCTTTTTAACGAAAACGGATGAAAAACTAAATGTGAAATTGTCACTCGCTGAAAGCATTAAAGAATTAGACGGCGGCCTTGCATATGATGTGAAAATTAAAAAAGGCGTTAAGTTTCATGACGGAAAAGAACTGACTGCAGACGACGTCGTATTTACGTACAGTGTCCCTTTAAGCAAAGATTACAAGGGAGAACGCGGTTCAACATATGAAATGCTGAAATCCGTAGAAAAAAAAGGCGATTACGAAGTCTTGTTTAAGCTGAAATATAAAGACGGTAATTTCTACAACAATGCGTTAGACAGCACAGCTATTCTGCCGAAACATATTCTCGGTAATGTTCCGATTGCTGATTTAGAAGAAAATGAGTTTAACAGAAAGAAACCAATCGGTTCAGGACCATTTAAGTTTAAGGAATGGAAGCAGGGCCAATATATTAAGCTCGAAGCGAATGATGATTACTTTGAAGGAAGACCGTATTTAGATACTGTGACGTATAAAGTCATTCCTGACGCAAATGCTGCCGTTGCTCAGCTGCAGGCAGGCGATATTAATTTCTTTAATGTGCCCGCCACTGACTACAAAACGGCTGAAAAATTCAACAACCTAAAAATCGTTACTGATTTGGCATTAAGTTATGTGTACATCGGGTGGAATGAAAAAAATGAATTATTCAAGGATAAAAAGGTTCGTCAAGCGCTAACAACCGCTCTTGACCGCGAGTCAATCGTCAGCCAAGTATTAGATGGAGACGGCGAGGTAGCTTACATTCCGGAAAGCCCTTTATCTTGGAACTATCCTAAAGATATAGATGTTCCGAAATTTGAGTACAACGAGAAAAAAGCGAAACAGATGCTTGCAGAAGCCGGCTGGAAAGATACGAACGGTGACGGCATTCTGGATAAAGACGGAAAGAAATTCTCGTTTACCCTTAAAACGAACCAAGGAAACAAAGTCCGTGAAGACATCGCTGTCGTCGTTCAGGAACAGCTGAAAAAAATCGGCATTGAAGTGAAAACCCAGATCGTTGAATGGAGCGCTCTCGTTGAACAAATGAATCCTCCGAATTGGGATTTTGATGCAATGGTCATGGGATGGAGTTTATCCACATTCCCGGATCAATATGATATTTTCCATTCAAGCCAGATTAAAAAGGGTTTGAACTACGTTTGGTATAAAAATGCAGAAGCGGATAAACTCATGAAAGATGCAAAATCAATCAGTGACAGAAAGCAGTATTCAAAAGAATATGAGCAAATCTATCAAAAAATTGCGGAAGATCAGCCGTATACGTTCTTGTATTATCCTAACAACCATATGGCAATGCCGGAAAATCTTGAAGGATACAAATATCATCCGAAACGTGATTTGTATAATATTGAAAAATGGTGGCTTGCAAAATAAATTTCCCTTAAAGGGGAGGGAGAGCGTTTTCTCCCTCTTCTGTTTTTAATAAGGAAAGTAAAGGGGGACAAGTATATGGCTGCATATATTATCAGAAGAACCTTAATGTCTATCCCGATTTTATTGGGAATTACGATTTTATCATTTGTTATCATGAAAGCCGCGCCCGGAGATCCGATGACATTAATGATGGACCCGAAAATCAGCCAGGCTGACAGAGAGCAGTTTATTGAAAAATACGGTCTGAATGATCCTCAGTACGTTCAATATTTAAAGTGGCTAGGCAACATGGTGCAGGGTGATTTCGGAACGTCTATTGTCAGAAAAGGAACGCCTGTTTCAGAATTGATTATGGCAAGACTACCCAATACGCTCCTGCTGATGCTGGTTTCAACGATTTTGGCTCTTATGATTTCTATTCCGTTCGGTGTCCTGTCGGCAAAGCGGCCGTATTCAAAAATCGACTATGGCATTACATTTACCTCGTTTATAGGCCTGGCTATTCCAAACTTTTGGTTTGGATTAATTTTGATTATGGTGTTATCGGTAAATCTCGGCTGGTTTCCAACTGGGGGTGTCGAGACACTGAATACCGAATTCAATATATTTGACCGGATTCATCATTTAATTCTGCCTGCATTCGTTCTAGCTACAGCTGACATGGCCGGACTGACGAGATACACGAGATCCAATATGCTTGATGTATTAAATCAAGATTATATTCGCACAGCGAGAGCAAAAGGATTTAAAGAGAACAGAGTGCTATTTAAACATGGATTGAGGAATGCATTATTACCCGTCATTACAATTTTCGGTTTGATGATTCCTTCATTTATCGGCGGATCTGTCGTTGTCGAACAAATTTTCACTTGGCCGGGATTAGGAAAGCTGTTTGTCGATTCAGCATTCCAGCGCGATTATCCGGTTATCATGGCAATGACTGTGATCTCGGCGGTTCTTGTCGTTGTCGGAAACCTCATTGCAGACATCCTTTACGCGATTGTTGATCCGCGGATCGAATATTAAAAGGAGGGAAACAGAGATGTCAGAGCTGCAAACAACTCCCTCGCCGGAGATCAGGCTGAAAGAAAATATTTCGAAAAAGCCAGAAACAATGACAAAGATTTTCTGGGAAAAATTCTCGAAAAACAAACTGGCCATTTTAGGTGCCGTTATTCTTTTTATCATTATTATGTCGGCTGTTTTCGCCCCTTTAATTGCACCTTATCCCCAAGAGCAGCAAAGCCTGCTTGATAAATATAAGGCGCCGGGCCTTGAACATCTGATGGGAACGGATAAATTTGGACGTGATATTTTCAGCCGGATCCTATATGGAGCGCGTGTCTCTTTATTGGTTGGATTTGCGTCCGTAGTCGGTTCAATTTTGATCGGAACGGTTTTAGGAGCATTAGCCGGATATTTCAGAGGAATAGTGGATGCTGTCATTATGCGTGTAGTTGACATTGTGTTATCCATTCCTGATATTTTCTTGTTGATCACGCTGGTCACCATCTTCAAGCCGGGTGTGGACAAACTGATTTTAATTTTCTGTCTCACAGGATGGACCACAACAGCACGATTAGTAAGGGGAGAATTCTTGTCGCTCCGTTCAAGGGAATATGTTCTTGCTGCTAAAACAATTGGAACAAAAACGCACAAAATTATTTTTTCTCATATCCTGCCCAATGCGTTAGGGCCGATTATCGTGTCAGCTACGCTGAAAGTAGGGTCTGTTATTCTAGCTGAATCGGCGCTAAGCTACTTGGGCTTTGGAATCCAGCCGCCAATCGCTAGCTGGGGGAACATGCTTCAAGACGCACAGAATTTCACAGTAATGATTCAAGCATGGTGGTACCCGTTATTTCCCGGGCTATTTATTTTAATGACCGTTTTATGCTTCAACTTTGTCGGTGATGGCCTGCGGGATGCGCTTGACCCGAAAAATATTAAATAAAAATGAATATAATATCTGTAATAAAATATCACCAAATCAGAAAAAAAGCAGGTCTCCTTTTGTCAGAAAATATACAAAGAGATCTGCTTTTTGTGATTCTTACATAAATCCAGTGATTCCAGATTTCCTCAATCTCTTTGGAATAATTTCTCTATCCCTTGCCTATACTGTGGACAACAGTTTTTATAAAAGTGAGGGGTTAGAGATGTTATTTCTTCATGATGTGTGGGTCAATTGGTTTGAAGGGGAAGAAAATGGCTACAATGTATGCCACTTTCACGAATGGCGCAAGGAAGATACGGTTGAGCTTTTGGATCAGGTGCCGCTGTTAAGGGTGCCGTCAGTACTGTTTCATTACATAGAAAACGATTTGTCAGAGCTTCCGAAAGGTTTGCTTGAAGACGTACATCAGAAATCGTACATTCGGAAAAATCATGAGCGGACAAAGCTTGAGTATTGTTTTGTCGTAACAGACGGAATCGGCATTTTAGCTGTCGACACGATCGGCTACACGATCCCTGTCAGAAAAAGCCGTCTGATCCCAAGACAGGAGCAGCTCGTTTATGAAATGGTAAAAGATGTAGAGCCTGAAACATATGAATTTGAGCCAAAGAAGCTGGAATCCTCTAAGGAATATCACATCTTATCATTAGCACCAGAACATGTCAGAGGACTGACTAGAAAAGAACGGCAAATTAAGCAGCTGATGTTTATGGCGCTTGACCAATTAAAAGGGCTGAAAAACCGGGCTGAAATCGGCTACTGGTACACAGAGTGGAATCCGCATATGTATGAACAAATCAAAAGGATGAGCTTTGAAGAGATTTGGGACATGCTGTATAACGAAACAATTGAAGGCTGGTCGGACAAACACCTAGCTTTTTGCGAAAACCTAATAAAAGGACAGCCTTTTTTCGAAAAGCTTTGGGAAATGGAAAACGAATCAAAGGTCAACTGAAAAAAACCGCTCTTTGCAAAGAGCGGTTTTTTGATCAGCGTCTTTTTCTTCCAAGACCCATGGCATTCTCCATTTTTTTCAGCATTTTGTTTGCTGTCCGGTTCGCCCGTTCCGCGCCTTCATCAAGAATCCGGTCTAATTCTTCAGATTCTATCAGCTCATAATAGCGGTCCTGGATCGGTTTTAATGCGTTCACCACGACTTCTGCCAAATCACCTTTAAACTCGCCGTAGCCTTTTCCTTCGTACTTTGCTTCAAGCTCTTCAATTGTCGTATTGCCGAGGATTGAATAAATTGTAAGAAGGTTGGAAACGCCCGGTTTGTTTTCTTTGTCAAATTTCACAATGCCTTCAGAATCTGTCACAGCGCTTTTGATTTTCTTTTCAAGAAGCTTCGGTTCATCCAGCAGGGTAATATAAGCTTTCTGATTTGGATCAGATTTGCTCATTTTCTTCAGCGGATCATTCAGAGACATGATGCGTGCACCGACTTTTGGAATTTTCACTTCCGGAATCGTAAAGATGTCGTTGTATTTTTTGTTGAAGCGTTCTGCAAGATTCCGCGTCAGTTCAAGGTGCTGCTTTTGATCCTCGCCGACAGGTACAAGATCCGTTCCGTACAGCAGAATATCAGCGGCCATCAGCGGCGGATACGTTAACAGGCCGGAGACGACAGCTTCATTGCCTTTGGATTTGTCCTTAAATTGAGTCATCCGCTCAAGCTCGCCGATATAGGCGACACACTGCATCATCCATCCGGCCTGCGCATGCGCGGGGACCTCTGACTGAATAAACAATGTTGCTTTTTCTGGATCAAGTCCGACAGCTAAGTAAAGCGCCGCGAGATTGCGGATATTCTTTCTAAGCTCAAGCCGGTCTTGAGGAACAGTTATCGCATGCTGGTCCACGATGCAAAAATAGCTGTTATAATCATGCTGCAGTTCGACAAACTGCTTCATTGCACCGATATAGTTGCCGAGCGTCACTGAGCCGCTTGGCTGAATGCCTGAAAAAATCGTTTGTTTCATGAAAACATCAACCTCATTTCTTAAAACATAATAAAAAAGGCTCATTCTTCCCCTGTAAAAAAGGGACGAATGAACCGTGGTACCACCCTGATTATTCCATTAAAATGAAATCACTCTGACGTTTGTAACGGAGACTGCTCCGGCTGAGCCTACTTTTTTCCAGTTCGGTCAGCTGCTCCAAAGTCCATTCCACATTGCCCGTTATCTGCTCCCAGCACCGCAGACTCTCTTCAAACAGGTGAAACGTGTACTACTCTTTTTCATAGCAAGCTTTTCTTTTGATTGCTTCATTATAAATCAATTATAACCAATTGTCATCATGAAAAAACATTCTTTTTTCCAGTAAAATTGTAATAATATAAATAACACGAGTGCTGTAAAATCCTTAAATGATAACTGCTATCAGCGTAAAAACAGGCAGATATTATATGTAAAAAGCAATATGGGCAGAAAACACATGAAAAAGTTTTTAATCAATTTATGCTTTAAATGGTAGAAGGATATTATGTTCATGGAAGAAAAACTAACGAAGTTTAAATATTTTAAATTGATAAAATAATATTGCAATAAATTATTTGTTTCATTATAATGAACTTGTTCACTCTATTGTTACAGCTTTTTTACAAAAATAATCAGAAAAGACGGAACAGAATAAAAGTTGTGGAAACTCAGGTTCATTTGTCTGATATTTCTGAGGATTTAGCCGTAAGGAGCTGAAAAATTATTATTAGGGGGTTTGCGAATATGAAAAAACGTTGGTCGATTGTCACGTTGATGCTCATTTTCACTCTCGTGCTGAGCGCGTGCGGCTTTGGCGGCAGCGGATCAAACGGTGAAGGGAAAAAGGACAGTAAAGGAAAGACGACACTTAACATTAATATTAAAACTGAGCCGTTCTCCTTACATCCGGGATTGGCAAATGATTCAGTATCAGGCGGTGTTATCCGTCAGACTTTTGAAGGATTGACACGTATCAATGCAGATGGTGAGCCTGAAGAAGGCATGGCTTCTAAGATTGAAACGAGCAAGGACGGAAAGACATATACATTTACCATTCGTGATGGTGTGAAATGGTCTAATGGAGACCCTGTAACTGCACAAGATTTTGAATATGCTTGGAAATGGGCGCTTGACCCTAATAACGAATCACAATACGCTTACCAGCTCTACTACATAAAAGGTGCTGAAGCGGCGAATACCGGAAAAGGCAGCCTAGACGATGTGGCAGTAAAAGCTGTGAATGACAAAACGCTGAAGGTTGAATTAAATAACCCGACTCCATATTTCACTGAATTAACTGCGTTCTATACGTATATGCCGATCAATAAGAAAATTGCAGAGAAAAATAAAAAGTGGAATACAAATGCCGGAGATGATTATGTATCAAACGGGCCGTTCAAAATGACGGCATGGAAACACAGCGGCTCTATTACTCTCGAAAAAAATGACCAGTATTGGGATAAAGACAAAGTCAAACTGAAGAAAATCGATATGGTTATGATCAACAATAACAATACGGAACTAAAAAAATTCCAAGCTGGCGAACTTGATTGGGCCGGTATGCCGCTCGGACAGCTTCCGACAGAATCCCTGCCGACCTTGAAAAAAGACGGTTCTTTACATGTTGAGCCGATTGCAGGTGTGTATTGGTACAAATTCAACACTGAAGCTAAGCCATTAGACAACGTAAATATCCGTAAAGCTTTAACATATTCGCTTGACCGTCAGTCGATTGTTAAAAACGTTACGCAAGGAGAGCAAATCCCGGCAATGGCTGCAGTGCCGCCTACAATGAAGGGATTTGAGGATAACAAAGAAGGATACTTCAAAGACAATGATGTCAAAACAGCAAAAGAATACCTTGATAAAGGCCTAAAAGAAATGGGCTTAAGCAAGGCATCTGATTTGCCAAAAATCAAATTGTCTTACAACACTGATGACGCACACGCGAAAATCGCTCAAGCAGTACAAGAAATGTGGAAGAAAAATTTAGGCGTTGATGTTGAGCTTGATAACTCAGAGTGGAATGTCTATATTGATAAGCTCCACAGCCAAGATTATCAAATCGGCCGTATGGGCTGGCTCGGCGACTTCAATGATCCTATCAACTTCCTTGAATTGTTCCGCGACAAAAACGGAGGAAATAACGATACAGGCTGGGAAAATCCAGAATTCAAAAAGCTTCTGAATCAGTCACAAACTGAAACAGATAAAACAAAACGTGCAGAGCTGCTGAAAAAAGCAGAAGGTATTTTCATTGATGAAATGCCGGTTGCCCCAATCTATTTCTATACTGATACTTGGGTACAGGATGAAAACCTAAAAGGTGTTATCATGCCAGGTACTGGTGAGGTTTATTTCAGAAACGCATATTTTAAATAAGGCTACGTCTGAAAATAAAAGACCTCAAGGTATATGGGGAGAAAAGCCCCATATACCTTTCTTACTGATGGAGTATAAAAATGTAAAAACCATGGAGGTGTTCCCCCTTGCTAAAATATATCGGAAGACGCTTAGTCTATATGATTATCACACTATTTGTGATTGTAACTGTGACATTCTTCTTAATGCAAGCAGCACCGGGCGGGCCATTTTCAGGTGAGAAAAAGCTTCCGCCTGAAATTGAAGCAAATTTAAATGCGCATTATGGCTTGGACAAGCCGCTGTTTGTACAATATGTCAGTTATTTGAAATCAGTTGCAATGTGGGATTTCGGACCGTCATTTAAATATAAAGGTCAGAGTGTTAACGACCTGATCAGTTCAGGTTTCCCCGTTTCATTTACTCTTGGAGCAGAAGCTATTCTCCTCGCTTTAGCGTTAGGTGTATTGTTTGGGGTCATTGCAGCCCTTTACCATAATAAGTGGCAGGATTATACCGTCGCGATTTTAACGATATTTGGTATTTCGGTTCCGAGCTTTATCATGGCGGCTGTTCTGCAATATGTGTTCTCCATGAAGCTTGGGCTGTTTCCGGTCGCGGGGTGGGATTCCTGGGCATACACCTTTTTGCCTTCAATCGCACTTGCTTCCATGCCGATGGCGTTTATTGCCAGACTTTCCCGTTCAAGCATGATCGAAGTGTTAAACAGTGATTATATCCGCACAGCGAAAGCGAAAGGGCTGTCCCGCCCAGCGGTTACAGTGCGGCACGCCATTCGAAACGCGCTTTTGCCGGTTGTTACATATATGGGTCCGATGGCCGCACAGGTCTTAACGGGGAGCTTCATTATTGAAACCATTTTTGGGATCCCGGGGCTTGGTGCACACTTCGTCAACAGTATTACAAACCGTGATTATACGGTCATTATGGGTGTAACGGTGTTCTTCAGTGTCATCCTGCTATTGTGTGTATTAATCGTAGATGTGTTATACGGCATTATTGATCCAAGAATCAAGCTTTCCAAAGCAAAGAAAGGAGCCTAGGCCATGCAGAACATTCCAAAAAACATGTTTGAACCAGCCGCAGCGAATGCCGGCGATGCAGAAAAAATAAGTAAAAAGAGCCTTTCCCTCTGGAAAGATGCGATGCTTCGCTTCCGCAGCAATAAGCTTGCAATGGTCGGGCTTATCATTATCGTGCTCATTATCCTTATGGCAATTTTTGCGCCGATGTTCTCAAGGTATGATTATTCAACTACTAATCTTTTAAATGCGGATAAGCCCCCTTCAAAAGATCACTGGTTCGGCACAGATGATCTTGGACGGGACATTTTCGTCCGTACATGGGTAGGGGCGCGAATCTCAATCTTTATCGGTGTCGCAGCCGCTGTTCTCGATTTGCTGATCGGCGTCATTTGGGGGAGCATTTCAGGCTTCCGCGGAGGAAGAACAGATGAAATCATGATGCGCATCGCTGACATCCTTTGGGCAGTTCCTTCATTATTAATGGTTATCTTACTGATGGTTGTTCTTCCGAAAGGGCTATTTACGATTATTATTGCCATGACGATTACGGGCTGGATTAATATGGCCAGAATCGTGCGCGGACAAGTGCTGCAGCTGAAGAATCAGGAGTATGTGCTTGCTTCACAGACACTGGGTGCAAAAACATCCCGTCTTCTATTTAAACATATCGTGCCAAACGCAATGGGTTCTATTTTGGTCACGATGACACTGACAGTTCCTACTGCGATTTTTACAGAAGCCTTTTTAAGCTATTTGGGACTTGGTGTTCCGGCTCCGCTGGCAAGCTGGGGAACGATGGCTTCTGACGGATTGCCTGCATTGACCTATTATCCGTGGCGTTTATTCTTCCCTGCCGGATTTATCTGCATTACAATGTTTGGTTTTAACGTTGTCGGCGACGGATTAAGAGACGCATTGGATCCTAAGTTACGTAAATAAGGGAGTGATACGGGTGACACGCCTATTAGAAGTAAAAGATTTAGCAATTTCATTTAAAACATATGGCGGAGAGGTCCAGGCGATCCGCGGAGTGAATTTCCATCTGGATAAAGGGGAGACGCTGGCCATTGTTGGAGAATCAGGTTCCGGAAAAAGTGTAACCTCTCAAGCGATTATGAAGCTGATTCCAATGCCTCCGGGTTATTTCAAACGCGGTGAGATCCTGTTTGAAGGAAAGGATCTGGTGCCGCTGTCCGAAAAAGAAATGCAAAATGTCCGGGGAAAAGAGATCGGCATGATATTCCAAGATCCGATGACCTCTTTAAATCCAACGATGAAGGTCGGTAAACAAATTACGGAAGTGCTTTTTAAACACGAAAAGATCTCGAAGGAAGCGGCTAAAAAACGCGCGGTTGAACTGCTGGAATTAGTCGGTATCCCAATGCCGGAAAAGCGGGTGAACCAATTTCCGCATGAATTTTCAGGCGGGATGAGACAGAGGGTTGTCATTGCCATGGCGCTTGCAGCGAATCCGAAACTTCTGATCGCCGATGAGCCGACAACTGCTCTTGATGTAACGATTCAAGCGCAAATTTTGGAATTAATGAAGGATTTGCAAAAGAAAATTGACACGTCCATCATCTTTATCACACACGATCTTGGTGTTGTGGCTAACGTTGCTGACCGGGTCGCTGTCATGTACGCGGGACAGATTGTAGAAACTGGTACGGTAGACGAAATCTTCTACGACCCGAGACATCCGTACACTTGGGGGCTTCTTGCATCCATGCCGACACTGGAAAGTTCAGGAGAGGAAGAGCTGACTGCAATTCCGGGCACGCCGCCTGATTTGACAAACCCGCCAAAAGGAGATGCTTTTGCCCTGCGGAGCTCTTACGCGATGAAAATCGATTTTGAACAGGAGCCGCCAATGTTTAAGGTATCCGATACTCATTATGTAAAATCGTGGCTGCTTCATCCTGACGCGCCAAAGGTAGAGCCGCCTGAAGCGGTAAAAGCGAAAATGCGTAAACTGGCAAACACGTTTGAAAAACCTGTCTTAGTGAGAGAAGGTGAATGAATTGACTGAAAAACTATTAGAAATCAAACATTTAAAACAGCACTTTGTCACGCCGAGGGGAACGGTTAAGGCTGTAGATGATTTATCATTTGATATCTATAAAGGTGAAACATTAGGGCTGGTTGGTGAATCTGGCTGCGGTAAATCGACAACAGGCCGAAGCATTATCAGGCTGTACGAAGCAACCGATGGTGAGGTGCTGTTCAACGGCGAAAATGTGCACGGGAGAAAATCGCGGAAAAAGCTGCTGGAATTCAACCGCAAAATGCAGATGATTTTCCAAGACCCCTATGCATCCCTGAATCCGAGAATGACAGTTGCTGATATTATTGCTGAAGGCCTTGATATTCATAAGCTGGCAAAAACGAAAAAAGAGCGGATGCAGCGAGTTCATGAACTATTGGAAACAGTGGGATTGAACAAGGAACACGCGAACCGCTATCCTCATGAATTTTCCGGCGGCCAGCGCCAAAGAATCGGGATTGCCAGAGCGCTTGCTGTTGATCCGGAATTCATTATCGCGGATGAGCCGATTTCCGCTTTGGATGTATCCATTCAAGCGCAGGTCGTGAATTTAATGAAAGAACTGCAAAAAGAAAAAGGGCTCACATACCTGTTTATTGCCCACGATTTATCGATGGTCAAATACATCAGTGACCGCATTGGCGTCATGTATTTCGGGAAACTGGTTGAGCTTGCGCCGGCAGATGAGCTTTATGAAAATCCGCTTCACCCATATACAAAATCATTGCTTTCTGCGATTCCGCTTCCTGATCCGGACTATGAGAGAAATCGCGTTCGCCAGAAATATGATCCGTCTGTCCATCAATTAAAGGATGGGGAAACGATGGAATTCCGTGAAGTCAAACCGGGACATTTTGTGATGTGCACGGAAGCCGAATTTAAAGCTTTTTCATGATTCATCAATCCTTCAAGAGATTTCTCTTGAAGGATTTTTTTGCGTCTTCATAGAAAGTGAGAATGATAACATTTACAATTAGAGGAAAAAGCGGAGGCGAAATACGATTCAATTTCTGCATAACAAAAATGTTTTTGCGCTATTGCTGTCTCAATCTTTTCAATCTTTAGCAGGAGTCCTCGTCACAATCGTTTTAATGGTCCGGATCTATCAAATGACTGACTCCGTTTTTTTGGCGGGCCTTATTTTATCGTTCATGTCGTTTGCGAGTATAGCAGCAAGCTTTTGCGTCTCTCCGGTGCTTCGCATTCTCGGTTTTAAAAAGGTGCTTGCGGGAGCGAATCTGCTGAGAGCGGTCTTTATTATACTGATGGCATACAGCGTCACTCATCACGGACAGGCATTCTTTTGGATTACGCTGCTGTTTGTGTTTTGTTTTTCCTTCGCGGGCGCTTTTTTTCAGCCGGCAAGATTTGCGCTGCTGCCGATTATTGTTCCAAAGAAGCAATATGTAAAAGCGAATGGTGTGATCTCCCTCTCGAATCAATTGTTCTTAACAGCAGGCTGGGGCCTTGGAGGCCTTCTGACGTACGCCGTCCCTTTTGAACTCGTTGTCGGCGCTGCCATTTGCCTGTTTGTTCTATCGGGAGCTTCCATCAGTGTGCTGCATGTAAATGAAGAAGAGGCTGCAGGAACTGCTGAAACAGCATCTGTCAGAAGTATATGGAAGGATTTAATGATCATCCCTATTGTAAGAGACATTACTGTAATGGACATGTTAGAAGCTTTGGCGGGTTCCGTATGGTCATCTGCTATTCTCCTCGCATTTACTGCGGCTGTTTTGCATGAAACAGAGGTGTGGTGGGGGATGTTTAACGCTTCCTATTTTATAGGCGCAATTGTCGGCAGTGTGATTGCTATTCGTTTTTCTTCTTTTTTTGAGCGGAATATGGGCTATGCCATTATGTTCAGCTCGCTTGTAATGTCGGCGCTGACCCTTTTGTTTTCATTTTCTCCAGTCCCATTTTTATGCGCTCTGGCTTGTGCTGCAATGGGGCCTTTTTATCAGGTGCGTGATATTTGCCAGGAAACCATGCTGCAGGAAGTTATTCCCGAGCAGAAACGAATCGGAATCATGGCTGCAAAAAATGCGATTTTGACTCCTTGGTCAGGCGTCACCTACTCCATTATGGGGCTAGTGGCTGATGCTGCTGGTGCGAAAATAGCTTTTATCGCGGCTGCTGCATTATATATCATGACATTTCTGATTGCACTGGCGCAGCCCCGCCTGGTTCATTACAGGCGAGAAAATCGAGTTCAATGAGATACACTTCAAAATGAACGGAGCAGCTGGCTCCGTTTTTGCTGAAAAAAAAATGAAACCATGGCGGAAGTTCGCACGTCTTTATAGATGTAAGGCTGTTTAAACAAGAAGAAATGGGGTATATCTAAAAGTATGAAGACAACGAACTCATAAGGAGCAAATCAATGAACTGGTATGAAAAGCTTAGCGAGTACTTTCCAATTGAAGAAATGAAATCAAAAGCGCATATGGAAGCTCTTCTGAAAGAGCGAAGCGATATTTATCATAAAGATGAAGGCAAACATCATATTTTAATGTTTGCGGAATTCGATTCTTTTATCTTCGTTGATTATCTGTATGTGTCTAAGGATGCAAGAGGGCAGGGGCTTGGCGGCAAATTGATCGCGAAGCTGAAAAAGAAAAATAAGCCCATATTGCTCGAGGTGGAACCTGTGGATGAAGATGATACTGATACAGAAAAACGCCTGAGGTTTTATCAAAGAGAGCATTTCAAGCATGCTCAGTCAATTGGGTACCGGCGCCGGTCATTGGCTACGAATGAAGTAAACAAGATGGAGATTCTGTACTGGTCACCAAAAACAGAATCAGAAGAAGAAATTCTTGAAGCCATGAAACAAACATATGAAAACATTCATACTTATAAAGACGAGAAATGGTACGGGGAATCGTACGAAAAAACGGATGAAGTCCTGAAACTCATTGATGAAGAAAAACAAAAAAATATTTTCGATCAGTTAAGCTAATTGAGAATTAGAACATATCATAAACATTAAAAATTTGCTGGATTGACACATTTTTTCTTAGGATACTGTTCACACTTACTTTTTTATAGTATAATACCTGTAAAGATTCCTTTTTTAGAGTAATTTCAATTTAAGAATAAAATAGATGTTCATCCTACTAATTAGAGGAGTGAAGATGAATGGTTACACTATACACATCACCAAGCTGTACTTCATGCAGAAAGGCGAGAGCGTGGCTCGAGGAGCACGATATTCCATTTGTAGAAAGAAACATTTTCTCTGAACCTTTATCAATTGATGAAATAAAACAAATTCTTCGAATGACTGAGGACGGAACAGATGAAATCATCTCAACCCGTTCAAAAGTATTCCAAAAACTCAATGTGAACGTTGAATCTATGCCGCTGCAAGATTTGTACCGCTTGATCAACGAGCATCCAGGGTTGCTTCGCCGTCCGATCATCATTGACGAAAAACGTTTGCAGGTCGGATATAACGAAGACGAAATCAGACGTTTCCTGCCAAGAAAAGTTCGCTCTTTCCAATTAAGAGAAGCACAGCGTTTGGCAAACTAATAGATCGTATCATCAAAAGAAGGCTGAGTCATCAGCCTTCTTTTATTTTTCAACCTGCTGGTAATAAATGCTCGCAAGGATGACAAACGCAACCGTCAAAATGGGGAGGAGCGTTTCAACTGTGCCGTGCTGCGCCATAAAAAGAGACAGCTTTTTGTCTCTGACAATCATTTCTCCGCCAGTATAAGCAAGCAGCCCGCTTCCCGCGTAAATCAGAAGCGGTATTTTCTCTAGTGCAATATGGATGAGTTTGCTGCCCCAAATAATAACCGGAACCGATACACACAAACCTATAACAACGAGAGAAAACTCACCGTGTGATGCTCCCGCAACTGCGATGACGTTGTCCAGCGACATAAAGAGATCTGCAAGCACAATCGTTCGTATCGCTCTCCACAGGGAGGTGCTGCTTTTAATGTGCTTCGTGTCTTTTTTTTCAATCAGCAGCTGATATCCTAAATACAGCAGGAAAATTCCGCCGGCGCACTGCAAGAACGGAATGTTCAAAAGATATACAGCTGCACTTGTTAATCCGATTCTCATGGCAACGGCAATAAATGTTCCGAGAATAATGGCTTGCTGTCTTTGCTTGTCCGGCAAATGTCTGCTGGCCATGGCAATAACAACCGCGTTATCTCCGCCGAGGATCAGGTCAATCCCAACAATGACAAGCAGAGAAATCAGATAGTCATGCTCCATGAAGCGGCACCTCGCTTTCAGTCCTTCGCTTGTACTACTACTATATGAGACAGGTTGTATTTTATGATATCAGCCGCTGAACTGCCGTTTTTTAGGCAAAGGTGCATTTTTATTTCTTTTGTGACTGTTTTATCATAAAATAGAAATACAAAGGAATTCACACTGGCCTTGGTTAAGGTTAAGATGTGGACGGAATGGGTAAAGTGTAGTAAAGTACAATTAATCGGGAGCTTAGATGTCCCTTCAACATCTTATATAGAAGGGAAGGTTGGCAAATGGAAATTGAAAGAATTAACGAGCATACAGTAAAATTTTATATGTCTTACGGAGATATTGAAGATCGCGGTTTTGACAGAGAAGAAATTTGGTATAACCGTGAGCGCAGTGAAGAACTTTTCTGGGAAGTCATGGATGAAGTTCATGAAGAAGAGGAATTCGCTGTGGAAGGCCCACTTTGGATTCAAGTTCAGGCACTGGACAAAGGATTAGAAATCATCGTCACAAAAGCCCAGCTTTCCAAAGACGGACAAAAGCTCGAACTGCCGATTCCTGAGGATAAAAAGCAAGAACCAGCATCTGAGGATCTTGACGCCTTGCTGGATGATTTCCAGAAAGAAGAGCAAGCCGTCAATCAGGAAGAGAAGGAGCAAAAGCTTCAATTTGTCTTGCGATTTGGCGATTTTGAGGATGTTATTTCTCTATCTAATTTGAACGTTAACGGAAGCAAAACGACTTTATATTCGTTTGAGAACCGATATTATTTATATGTAGATTTTTGCAATATGACTGATGAAGAGGTTGAAAATCAGCTAAGCATCCTGCTGGAGTACGCAACTGAATCCTCAATCAGCATACACCGTCTTGAAGAGTACGGCAAGCTGATTATTTCAGAGCATGCTCTAGAAACGATAAAAAAACACTTTGCATCATAGCAAACCGATTTCCTTCCGGAAATCGGTTTTTTTTATGCACGAAAATGCCATTTTAGAGATGTGAAAAATCAAAAACATATAGACAAGCAGAAAATACAGCGAACAGGAGTTGATCATCTTTTCCAGAAAGTATACTTCATCTGGAAAGGAGAGATGACAATTGTTTAGTGCTGTGACTGAAGACGGCCAACTGTTTCACCTTCTAGGCGCTCAGCAAAACCAGAAATTAAAGCGGAGACGGTTCTTCTGTCCGGTATGCGGGGGAGAGCTAGCTGTGAAGCTCGGACTTCAAAAAGCGCCGCATTTTGCCCATAAACAGAACAAGTCCTGCTCCATAGACATCGAACCGGAAAGCGCCTACCACTTAGAAGGAAAAAGACAGCTGTATGTATGGCTGAAAACACAACGGGCTTCACCAATATTGGAGCCGTATATAAGGACAATCAACCAAAGACCGGACGTCATGGCAAGGATCAAGGAGCATATGCTTGCTGTTGAATATCAATGCGCCACTATCGCTCCAGATGTCTTTCAAAAGCGGACAGAGGGCTTCAAACAAGAAGGAATCATCCCGCAGTGGATTATGGGATACAGCCGCTTAAAACGGACTGCTTCGTCCTTTTATCAGCTTTCAGCTTTTCATTGGCAGTTTATCAATGCAAGTCCATACAGAGAGCTGATATGTTATTGTCCTGAAAGGCGTTCTTTTCTCCGGCTCAGCCACATCATTCCATTCTACACAAACCATTCTTATTCCTCAGTCCAAACGATCCCTATCCATCGGGCAGGTGCAGGCGATCTTTTTTTCACTGAACCGAAACCCTCAATTCAATATTCAGGCTGGACGAAAGCGATTCACCGTTTTCGCCATAAACCCCATCGGTTTAACTCAAAGGAAACAAATCGCCTTAGGCTGCTGTTTTATGAGAAACGGCAGACGCCTTTTTCTTTTCTGCCGACTGAAGTGTTTGTTCCTGTTAGAAAAGGGGCAGTTTTTAAGAGTCCGGTTTTTGTGTGGCAGGGGTTTCTTTATTTGTTTATGACGGATCTTGGAGGTAAACGTGCGCCAATTCGTTTTTCAGCCGTTTTGCAGCAGTGCAAACTGCACATTCATAATAAGAACATTGCACTCAGGTTTGAATGCAGCGAAGAGTGTCTTTCAGAAGCGGTTAAACAGTATATTGATTTTTTGTGCAAGAAGGGATTTTTAAGGGAGACTCAGAAAGAAGTATATGTGCTGAATCAGCCTGCAGGCGGCATACACTCCATGCAGGATCTCATAGAAAGAGACCGCAGCTGTTTTATAGAATGAGTTTGTCTTATTTGGCTCACCCTAAGACAAAGGTGGTGGGCAGGCTGTGAAAGGCACAAAAGGAAAGGTTTTTCGTGTTTTTACTGCTTTTTTGGCATTCGTTCTCTTCACTACTGCATATGATTTGACAAAAGGCAGTGAAAAACCGGAAGATATTCACAACACAAGTTTATTGAGAAACAGCTGTTTTTTCAATTGGCTTGAATCAAAGAAGACGAGGGGGATCACCATGGCTGAGGAAAAAAAAGCAAACCAACTGCCTGACAGAAGTGAGGTAAAGGCAGAAGACACATGGAGACTTGAGGATATTTTTCCTAGTGATGAGGCCTGGAATAAAGAATTTCAAGCTGTAAAAGAATTAATTCCGAATTTATCTAAGTATAAAGGAAAGCTGGCAGATTCAGCTGATCATTTATACGAGGCTCTTACGTATCAAGATAAAGTGATGGAGCGGCTGGGTAGGCTGTACACATATGCGCATATGCGCTCTGACCAGGATACTGGGAACTCCTTTTACCAGGGGCTGAATGACAAGGCGGGAAACCTGTATACACAGGCCGCAAGCGCGACAGCTTATCTGGTTCCGGAGATTTTATCCATAGAAGAAGACAAACTGCAGCAGTTCATTCTTGAAAAAGAAGAATTAAAGCTGTACTCTCATGCGATTGAGGAGATTACAAAGGAACGTCCGCATGTGCTGAGCGAGAAGGAAGAGGCACTGCTTGCTGAAGCCTCCGAGGTACTGGGGTCATCTTCAAATACATTCAGCGTGTTAAATAACGCAGATATAACGTTTCCGTCCATTAAAGACGAAGATGGGAATGAAAAACAGATCACTCACGGCAACTTTATTAATTTCTTGGAAAGTGAAAACCGTGAAGTCCGCAAAAATGCGTTTGACGCAGTGTATAAAACGTACGGACAATATAAAAACACAATGGCCACGACGCTAAGCGGCACTGTGAAAAAGGACAACTTCTACGCGAGAGTGAAAAAGTACAAGTCCGCGCGTGAGGCTGCGCTTTCTAACAACAGTATTCCTGAGGAAGTATACGATAACCTTGTTAAGACGATTAATAAGCATTTGCCGCTCCTGCACCGCTATATTGCGCTAAGAAAGAAAGTGCTTGAGCTTGATGAAGTGCATATCTATGACCTGTATACACCGCTTGTGAAAGATGCGGGGATGAAGGTGACATACGAGGAAGCCAAAGATTACATGCTGAAAGGCCTCGCACCATTAGGGGAAGAATATGCCTCTATCCTAAAAGAAGGCCTGGAAAACCGCTGGGTGGACGTTTACGAAAATAAAGGCAAACGCAATGGGGCTTATTCATCAGGAGCTTACGGCACGAATCCGTATATTTTGATGAACTGGCATAATAACGTCAATAATCTCTTTACGCTCGTGCACGAGTTTGGACATTCCGTACACAGCTACTATACGAGAAAGCACCAGCCTTATCCATACGGCAATTACAGTATCTTTGTCGCGGAAGTTGCCTCTACGACAAATGAAGCGCTCCTTGGCGAATATTTGCTGAACAATTTAGAGGATGAAAAACAGCGCTTATATATTCTCAACCATATGCTTGAGGGCTTCAGGGGAACGGTCTTCAGACAAACGATGTTCGCTGAATTTGAACATCTGATTCATACAAAGGCGCAAGAAGGCGAGCCGCTTACACCTGAGCTTCTGACAAATGTCTATTACGACCTGAATAAAAAGTATTTTGGAGACGGCATGGTGATTGATAAGGAAATCGGCCTTGAATGGTCGCGTATTCCGCACTTCTATTACAATTACTATGTGTATCAGTATGCGACAGGTTACAGCGCTGCCCAAGCATTAAGCAGCCAGATTTTGAAGGAAGGAAAGCCGGCGGTTGACCGTTATATTGACTTCCTGAAAGCGGGAAGCTCACAATACCCGATTGATGTCCTGAAAAAAGCGGGTGTTGATATGACGTCTCCAGAGCCAATCGAAGCCGCGTGCAAAATGTTTGAAGAAAAACTTGATGAAATGGAAGAGCTGCTGATGAAAGTAAAGCAGTCTTAAAAAAGTAAGCCTGTGCGGAAATGACGCACAGGCTTTTTTAAAACCCTTTAAAGGTTTTCCGGTGATTCAAGCGGTAGAGGGTAAACAAAATAGACAGAAACAGCAGAGGAGAGGTAATATAAAGCGGCAGCATATGCATCATGCCTAAGATATTCAAGCAGAAAAAAACAGCAATGCACACAATTGAGATCAAAGTAGACATCATGGCGGTCCTCCTCGTCCTTTTTCCTTATAAGGATATGAGTGAATGCACTTCGTTATGTTTTGTGACAAAAATATGAACATTAAGCATAGAGGTTGTCAAAAGTCGACATCTTTTGTTATCATAAGGATGTGAAATTGATCACAAACAAACATTACCCCTTTGTTTGACCGTGAAAAATTTCTCCCATCCCCTTTGTTGTCGTTAAGACATATGAAACCGCGCTTATCCCGGCGCGGTTTCTTTAGTGTTAAAAATAGAACGTACGTTTTGTTCAGGGCGTAAAAAAACAGCCTCAAGCATATGCACGCCTGCGGCTATTTTTCACATGATTGATATTCATCAGAATAAGTGCTGAGAGACTTCCAAAACATTCCGTGTTTGGCTTCCACTTTGGCAACCTTTTTAGCAAACGCCAGTTTTTTCATTTCTTTTTCTACCTCTTCAAGGCTCAGATCATATACAAGCGCAATTTCTTTAGAGGCAACGAAGCGGAAATATTCAATAAAACATTCTAAAGGCGGTGTTTCCGACGGCTTCGGCTCGTCGCCAAGCATCTCAAATAAAATTTCTTCATATACATCATATGAGTAGCTGCCAGGAACTTTAAGCCCTTCATCCTCATGCTGCGTATTAAAAAACGTCAGTGTCGGATTAACAGAAACATCCATCTCAGCAGCAATTTTCATGTCACATTGAAGCGCCTTGACCGCGCTTTGAGAATGCAGATCTTTTTTGAATTCTTCAAGATCGAGACTTGTATTTTCAGCAATCTCCAAAAGCACGTTTTCATCCGTAATATTTTTCTTTGAAACAAATAGGCTCTCCTGCATATTTCTGAGAAATTGCATGCCGGCTTTTCGTCCTTGCAATTCGGCTGCTTTAAAAGCGAGAGCAGCCATATAAGGCGATGAAAGCGGCTGATCCTGTTCGAACCAGACATTGCCGTCACATGACATGCCAGAGCGGCTCGCGATCTTTTCCCATGCTTCTGCGAGAAGATGCTTTTTTCGCTTTTTATTTAAAGCGGTAAGGCTTGCGGAAGCGATAATGCGTAAGGTGAAAAAACGTCCGTATCTGATTTTCAGCTTTTTGATGACGGGCTCTAAGGACCAGCATTCAGGACATAAAGGGTCTACAAACATATAAATTTCAAGCGGTTTTTTTGGATGACCGTGGCAATGGGCGAAGTATAGCTCATGCTGATAGTTTGTCAAGATGATCGATCCTCCGCTTCCGTTTGATTCACCATATGCCTTGCTGTCAACTCCAGCCGGCCAAACAAAAACTCACGAATTTCGCCCTCCAGCCCTACATGGTCCATTGCGTCCTTCATACAGCTGAGCCACGCATCAGCTCTCTCGTTTGTAATTGGAAAGGGAAGATGCCTTGCTCTGAGCATAGGATGGCCGTGCTCCTCGGTATAAAGCGGAGGCCCGCCTAAATACTGAGTTAAGAATTGCTTCTGTTTCCTGGCGGTTTCTGTCAAATCGCTAGGAAAAATCGGCTTCAGCAAAGGATGAGACGCGACACGCTCATAAAAAGTATCAACAAGTTGCGATAGAAGTTCCTCTCCAATCGCTTCATAAGGTGCGTTAAACGATTGTCCCATGTTGACTACTCCTTTAAATATGGCTAATAGGAATCATAAATCCTATTGCAAAAAGTAATTTTCTGTATTTCATTGTTTCATCTAGATTTATTTTAGCAACAAGGCATCATTTCTACAAACAAACTGCCTTTTATGCGTTTGATGACTCATTTCGGCTGACAGCCGGGGTTTGTATTTCATATCATATCACATAAAAATCAGGAATGCGTAAGATTTCACTCCGCAAAAAAACCAGAGGGAAAGAGCACCTCTGGTTACGCGTAATAAGCTGAAGTTATTTTTTTTACATAGTTTTTCGTTTCTTGGAAAGGAGGAATGCCTCCGTATCGGTCAACATTCCCCGGTCCGGCGTTGTAAGCCGCTAATGCCATAGACACATTGCCGCCGTATTTATCCAGCATTTGTTTTAAATATTTCGTTCCGCCCTCCACATTTTGCTGCGGATCAAGCGGATTGGAAACGCCAAGTGAGCTTGCTGTTGACGGCATCAGCTGCATGAGGCCCATCGCACCTGCTCCGCTGACCGCTTTTGCATTAAAGCCTGATTCCTGTTTGATGACGGCACGGATCAGTTTTTCATCAACGCCATATTTATCAGCGGCTTTTTTAATCGCACTGTCAATAGAGAAGTCTCCCGAACTGATCTGATTTGCTTCATGTTTGTTTGAAGCTGAATCTGCAGCAGCTGTTTCAGTGCTTTCTGCCGCTTTTGTGACTGAACCTGAATTGCTGCTCGTATATGAGTTAAGCCCATACGCTGAAAGCAGTGACGGCGCTGTTGTATTCGCGCTGTTCAGCATGCTGAGCGGGCTTGGCGATGAAGAAAGTGCTGATTGCTGAGATGTCAGACCGTTTGTATATTGGCTGAGCAAAGAGCTAAAACTTGAAAGCGGGCTTTCCGTATTCTGAGTGTCCGAGCTGCTGCGTGCATTAGATATGGACTGTAGTGCCTGAAGCTGAAGTAAAGCTGCCCAATTCGTTACATTCACGATGTCATTCCACCTTATATAGACTTTCGTTTTTCTTCATAAAAACGCAGAATTTTATTTTTGGTTTCGCGCTGAGGAATGCTGAATTGCTGAAGCAGCTTCTCGAAAGCTTTTCTGCCCTCATGCCAATCCGCCGCCTCAAATTCAATTTCATAGTCCTCTTTATTTAAATATCGGCTGTGGTCTAAAACTATTAAGCCTTTTTCTGTTTCTTTTTCCGCACGGTTTGTTGCTAAAGATCCAAAGTATTGAATGGCATCCGTATCGATCTGAAGCTTGTGCAGCTGGTCCTTCACAGGGCCCTCGGGAACTGAAAATCCAGCGAGATCTGATACCTCTGAAAGCTGCTGGTGCGTTTCCAGAAGCCCCACATCAGCCGGCTCCTTTAATGTAAGGACATACTTTCCGTTTTTTCTGCGGATACGAAGCGCAGCTTGTTTTTGTTTCAGCGCGAAGCTGTCTGTATCAAAATAATGATTCTTTTGATCTGTAAAATCTTTTTCTGTCAGCTGGAGTTCCGCTGCTATGTTTTTGAATTCTTGTTTGGTCAGCATGTTTTTAAATTCGATTTCAATTTCTTGGCTCATGATGCTCTTCCTTTCCGCCCTGTAAATCTTATTTTTACTATTATCTCTTTAGATGTTAGGTTTATCAATATCGAGCTCGATATGATAAAATGAATCTGTACTTTGTTTAAAAAAGGAGAGCATTATGCAAAACAGAATCGAAATTTTGAATGCAACATTATCGGATGATCAGCTTCGCCTTACTTGTCAGACAGAAGGAAACGAAGCGGAACGCAAGCCGTCAGGTCAAATGCTTGTTGATTCTGACCACTTTGCTTTTGTATACATACTTGAATTAGCTGATTCTTTTGAATATGTCATTATAAAGGAACATGTATGGCCGGAACTGAAGCAGGCCCATGCACAAAAAATACCGGTTGTTTTAGAGGCAGGAGACCAAACAATTGAACTGGCAGGCCTGCATGAGGAGCTGGAATATCTTTTAGAAAATATAAAAGATAATGCAAACTATGGAGAAGAAATGGAAGAAAAAGTGAAACACGTGTTTTTATAGAAACTGGTTCGGAATTGGGGGATGTATGATGGATGACAAACAATGGGAGCGTTTTTTAGTGCCGTACCGCCAGGCTGTCGAAGAGTTGAAAGTGAAGCTCAAGGGGATCCGCACACTATATGAATACGAGGACGACCATTCACCGATCGAATTTGTGACCGGACGCGTCAAGCCTGTGGCGAGCATACTTGAAAAAGCGAGACGGAAAAGCATACCGCTGCATGAAATTGAAACCATGCAGGACATTGCTGGCCTTAGAATCATGTGCCAATTTGTCGATGACATCCAAATCGTAAAAGAGATGCTTTTTGCCAGAAAAGATTTCACCGTTGTGGATCAGAGGGATTATATTGCGGAACATAAAGAGAGCGGATACCGATCATACCATCTTGTTGTGCTGTACCCTTTGCAGACGGTATCCGGAGAAAAGCATGTTCTCGTAGAAATACAGATCCGTACACTGGCGATGAATTTTTGGGCGACCATTGAACATTCATTGAATTATAAATACAGCGGAAACATTCCTGAAAAAGTAAAACTAAGGCTTCAGCGCGCTTCTGAAGCGGCTTCCCGGCTTGATGAAGAGATGTCGGAGATCAGGGGTGAAGTACAGGAAGCTCAAGCTGCCTTTTCAAGAAAGAAAAAAGGAAGCGAGCAACAATAGGTAAAGGGGAAGAAGAGCATGAAATTTGCCGTATCATCAAAAGGAGATCAAGTTTCTGATACGCTGAAAAGCAAAATACAGGCGTATTTATTGGATTTTGATATGGAACTGGATGAAAATGAACCGGAAATCGTTATTTCAGTCGGAGGCGACGGAACGCTTTTGTATGCTTTTCACAGATACAGCGACCGTTTGGACAAAACAGCATTTGTCGGCGTTCACACAGGTCATCTGGGTTTTTATGCCGACTGGGTTCCTCATGAAATTGAAAAACTTGTTCTTGCCATCGCGAAAACGCCGTATCATACAGTCGAATATCCGCTTCTCGAAGTCATTGTGACCTATCACGAAAACGAGCGGGAAGAAAGATACTTAGCTTTGAATGAATGTACGATTAAAAGCATCGAAGGAAGCCTTGTTGCTGATGTGGAAATCAAAGGGCAGCTCTTTGAAACCTTCCGGGGCGACGGCCTCTGCCTGTCAACTCCATCAGGCAGCACAGCCTACAATAAGGCGCTGGGCGGAGCGATTATCCATCCGTCTATCAGGGCGATCCAGCTTGCGGAAATGGCTTCAATTAATAACCGCGTGTTCCGTACGGTCGGGTCACCTCTGCTTCTCCCATCCCATCATGATTGCATGATTAAGCCGAGAAACGAAGTTGACTTTCAAGTGACGATTGACCATTTAACCCTTCTCCATAAGGATGTAAAGTCGATCCGCTGCCAAGTTGCATCCGAAAAAGTGCGGTTTGCGAGATTCCGTCCGTTTCCATTTTGGAAAAGAGTCCAGGATTCGTTTATTGGAAAAGGTGAATAGAAAGAGGACATATCGTGGAGCATTTTTTTATCAGAAAGAACATTACTTCCGCTGAGGACGGGATGACTGTAAAAGAATATGCCGGTGAACTGGGAATTTCGAAACGTCTGCTGACCGATATTAAGTTTGGCGGGGGAGACCTGCAGATTAACGGTGAGCATGTGACGGTCAAATACGTTTTGAAAGAGGGAGATCTTCTTATCGTGAAGTTTCCTGAGGAGCAGGTGAGCGAGACGCTGTTGGCAGAGCCTGTTCCGCTCGATATCCTTTATGAGGATGAACATGTGCTTGTGATAAACAAGCAGCCGTATGTGTCATCAATCCCTTCGAGAGAGCACCCCTCCGGCAGCATTGCCAATGGAATTATTGATCATTATCAAACAACCGGAGTGAGGGCGACAGTTCATCTTGTCACCCGGTTAGACCGGGATACATCAGGTATCATGCTTGTTGCCAAGCATCGATTTGCCCACTCCATTTTATCGTCTGCGCAAAAAAACGGCCTTGTGAAACGCCGGTATGCGGCAGTGGTTCACGGGCGGATGGCACAGATGGAGGGAACAGTCGATGCTCCGATTGGCAGACATCCTGACAGTATTATTGAACGGACGGTAACGCCAGACGGCCAGAAGGCTGTTACTCATTTTTACGTCACATGTGCAAATGATGACATGACCTCGGTGGCATTGCAGCTTGAGACTGGACGAACCCATCAAATTCGTGTTCATATGAGCTATCTCGGGCACCCGTTGTGCGGCGATACACTGTACGGCGGAACGAGACAGGAAATTGGCCGGCAGGCTCTGCACAGCGAGCATCTTTCGTTTATCCATCCGCTGACACAGGAGAACATGAGGTTTCATGCTCCACTGCCTCAGGACATGAGCAAACTGATAAAAGGAGAGAATCATTGATTCTCTCCTTTTTTATATGGGGCGAAATCTTGATTCGTCGTAAGGCAGGGAGCTTGGAACAGAGACGGTTTCTATTTCTGGAAAGCGAAAGCCTGTCAGTTGATTTCCGAACACGCAGCCTGTATCAATGTTGATGGTGCGATTGACCTTCCGAGGCTCTTTCACAGGTGTATGACCGTATACCACCCAAGCCTTTCCGTTATAGGCTGCCGCCCAATCACGCCTGATGGGTCTGCCGTCCGGATATGTTTCACCCGTCACGTCACCGTAAAGCACAAAGTCCTTCACTCTGCGGGTATATTTGCCGATATCGTCAGCTCTTATGCCAGCATGGGCGACAACTAATTCTCCATTATGTAAGATGTCGTAAAGCGGCGCTGTTTCGTACAGCTTCATAAACTGTTCGCTGACTGATTTTTTCTCATCTTTGGAAAGTTCCTCAAGCTCTGCCGCTGTTGTTTCGAGACCATGCATCACTTTTACCGGATTTCCTTTTAAGTAACGATATAATTTATTGCAATGGTTTCCCGGGACATAACGCACAGCGCCTTTTTCGTAAGCGCCGGCTACAAATCGGATGACCTCTATCGATTTGGGCCCTCTGTCAGTTAAATCTCCGGCAAAAACAAGCACCCTGCCTTCTTCATGGACAGGTACTCCATTTTTGATTGTATAGCCAAGCTTTTGGATTAATGCAGTCATTTCGTCATAGCAGCCATGAATATCGCTGATGATATCGTAAGCCATGCGGTCTCCTCCTTACCGATTGTTTTATTTATTATGAAGCAAAGTGTTGTGAGTCATCACAAGCTTTTATGTGCAAATTATAGAAGAAGAATCATTTTCTAAACAGGATTAAGACCTTATCACTTTATTTTTCATCATCACCCTTGTTAAAATCGCGTTATGTTTTTTAAAAATGAGGTTTTGTTCTCTGAGTGAGAACTAGCATAACCCTGACTTAAAAAGGAGGTTCTGATTATGGCGCATACATCTGTCGCATCTTTAGTTGTTGTACTTATCGTTGCATTTTTGACACCCATCCTTTTGCATCGGTTTAAACTCAGCATCCCGGTTGTTGTTGCTGAAATCATTATGGGGCTGATAATTGGGAAAAGCGGCCTTAATTTAGTTGTGGAGGGTGACACCTGGCTCCAGACACTCTCTATGCTCGGATTTATCTTTTTAATGTTTTTAAGCGGGCTTGAAATTGATTTTTCGTCGTTTGAGAAAGGAAAGAAAAAGCAGTTCCTGCCGAATGGCAAGGAAGCGCCGAATACGTTTGCTGCGGCATCTGTTATTTTCGTCGGTATTTTTATTTTATCATTGCTCTTGTCCTATGGGTTCGTCTTGGCCGGATTTATCCAAAATGCATTTTTGATGACCCTGATTATTTCAACGATTTCATTAGGCGTTGTCGTTCCAACATTAAAAGAAGAACGGATCATGAATTCGAATATCGGGCAGATTATTTTGCTTGTTGCTGTTATTGCTGATTTGGCCACGATGATTCTTCTTGCTGTTTTTTCTTCTTTATACGGAGAGGACAGCGGAAACATGTGGCTCCTGATGATTCTGTTTGCGGCCGGAGTGGTGCTTTACTTTTTCGGCCGGGTCTTCAAACATCGCTCTTTTGTTCAATCCATGTCAAAAGGGACGATCCAGATCGGGACGCGTGCCATTTTTACGTTAATCATTGTACTCGTTGCCCTGTCTGAATCACTTGGGGCGGAAAATATTCTCGGCGCTTTCTTAGCGGGGGTTCTTGTTTCCCTGCTTTCGCCAAACAAAGAACTTGTTCAGCAGCTGGACTCATTCGGTTATGGGTTCTTAATACCGATTTTCTTCGTGATGGTCGGTGTGAAGCTTGATATTTGGACTCTTTTCCAGGATAAAACAATTTTAATCATGATTCCGCTCCTGCTGCTTGCGCTGTTAGTCAGCAAAATCATTCCTGTCATGTACTTAAAGAAGTGGTATGATAACCGAACCATTTTCGCGTCTGGTTTCCTGCTGACATCAACGCTTTCGCTCGTGATTGCTGCTGCAACAATCGGCCAGCAGCTTCACGTGATCAGTACAAATATGTCAGGAGCGCTAATTTTAGTAGCCGTCATTGCAAGTATTTTTACGCCGATCTGTTTTAAAAAATTATACAAACGGGAAGAGCAGCCGGAGGAGAAAAAGACGATTACGTTCATTGGCGCCAATCAAATGACTTTGCCTGTCACACTCGAATTGCCAGAGGAAGAGTATGACGTGCGTGTTGTACACGTCTACCAAGAGAATGCGGAGGAAAAGCTGTCAGAATCAGTGTTTGCTGTTGAAACAATTTCTGACTATGAACACGAGACGCTTGAATCACTCGGCATTTTTGAAACGGATATCCTCGTTGTGGCGACAGGAAATGAAGATATGAATGCAGACATTGCATTACTTGCAAAAGATAAAGGCACAGAAAGAGTCATTGCAAGCGTAGGATCACCGGAGCATGAAGCAGCTCTGAAGGAGCAGGGAATCAGCATCTTTTCTATTCTGCTGTCGACAAAAACGCTGCTTCGCGCACTGATTGAAGCGCCTGGCGTCATGAAGCTGCTCACGAACCAAGAGTCTTCGCTGTATCAAATTAATATGGAGAACAGTAAATATGATGGTGTCATTTTACGGGAATTCCCTTTAACAGGTGACGTCATCTTTGTCAGGATCTTCAGAGGTGTGGACAGCATCGTTCCTCATGGGGATACGAGGCTGAAACTTGGAGACCGTTTAATTGTCACCGGATCTCGGGGGTACGTAACGGATCTTAAGAAAACATTGGAAGGATAAATCTTGACCAAATAAGGATTCGTGTTAATATAGAGGTGCAGAACAATTCAATATGTATTCGTTTAACCACTAGGGGTGTCCTTCATAAGGGCTGAGATAAAAGTGTGACTTTTAGACCCTCATAACTTGAACAGGTTCAGACCTGCGTAGGGAAGTGGAGCGGTATTTGTGTTATTTTACTATGCCAATTCCAAACCACTTTTCCTTGCGGGAAAGTGGTTTTTTTATTTTCAGAGGGGGAATGATTTGTGAAGTTTTCAGAAGAATGCCGCAGTGCAGCCGCAGAATGGTGGGAGGGGAGCTTTGTCCATCCGTTCGTTCAAGGAATCGGTGACGGAACGCTTCCGATTGACCGTTTTAAATACTACGTACTTCAGGATTCCTATTATTTAACGCATTTTGCAAAGGTGCAGTCATTTGGTGCCGCTTATGCGAAGGATCTTTATACAACGGGGCGGATGGCAAGCCATGCCCAAGGTACATATGAGGCGGAAATGGCGCTTCATCGCGAGTTTGCCGAGCTGTTGGAAATCAGCGAGGAAGAGCGTAAGGCGTTTAAGCCGTCTCCTACGGCGTACTCTTATACATCCCATATGTACCGTTCGGTTTTGAGCGGGAATTTCGCAGAAATCTTAGCGGCCCTGCTGCCATGCTATTGGCTCTATTACGAGGTTGGTGAGAAATTGCTGCATTGTGATCCGGGGCATCCAATTTATCAGAAGTGGATTGGCACATATGGCGGTGATTGGTTTAGACAACAGGTCGAGGAGCAAATCAACCGCTTTGATGAGCTGGCGGAAAACAGCACGGAGGAAGTGCGTGCCAAGATGAAAGAGAATTTTGTCATCTCCAGCTACTATGAATATCAATTTTGGGGAATGGCCTATCGAAAAGAAGGCTGGTCTGACAGCGCCATAAAAGAGGTGGAGGAATGTGGAGCTTCACGCCATAACGGATGACAGCAAGCCGGTAGAAGAGCTAGCGAGAATCATCATTACGATTCAGAATGAAGTTGATTTTATTCACATTCGGGAACGCTCAAAATCGGCGGCGGATATTTTGAAACTGCTCGATCTTATTTTTGAAGGCGGTATAGATAAACGAAAATTGGTGATGAACGGGCGCGTGGATATTGCACTTTTCTCTACTATTCACCGCGTGCAGCTGCCAAGCGGCAGCTTTTCACCGAAGCAGATCAGAGCCAGATTTCCACACCTTCATATCGGGAGGTCGGTGCATTCACTGGAGGAAGCGGTTCAAGCAGAAAAGGAAGACGCGGACTACGTGCTGTTCGGCCATGTGTTTGAAACGGATTGCAAAAAGGGTCTTGAAGGCAGAGGAGTATCTTTGCTGTCAGATATCAAACAGCGGATTTCCATCCCGGTTATAGCCATCGGGGGGATGACGCCGGACAGGTTAAGAGACGTAAAACAAGCAGGGGCAGACGGCATTGCTGTTATGTCAGGAATTTTCTCTTCCGCTGAACCTTTGGAAGCAGCCAGACGATATTCCCGCAAGCTAAAGGAGATGCGCTATGAAAAGGCATTATGAAGCAGTGGTGATTGGAGGCGGAATTATCGGTTCCGCAATTGCTTATTATTTGGCAAAGGAAAACAAAAACACCGCATTGTTTGAAAGCGGAACAATGGGCGGCAGAACGACAAGTGCCGCTGCCGGAATGCTGGGCGCCCATGCCGAATGCGAGGAACGTGACGCGTTTTTTGATTTCGCCATGCACAGCCAGCGTCTGTACAAAGGTCTTGGAGAAGAGCTTTATGCATTATCCGGTGTGGATATCAGGCAGCATAACGGCGGTATGTTTAAACTTGCATTTTCTGAAGAAGATGTGCTGCAGCTGAGACAGATGGACGATTTGGACTCTGTCAGCTGGTATTCAAAAGAAGAGGTGTTAGAAAAAGAGCCGTATGCGTCTGGTGACATCTTTGGTGCATCTTTTATTCAGGATGATGTGCATGTGGAGCCTTATTTTGTTTGCAAGGCATATGTGAAAGCAGCAAAAATGCTTGGGGCGGAGATTTTTGAGCATACGCCCGTCCTGCATGTCGAACGTGACGGTGAAGCCCTGTCCATCAAGACCCCTAGCGGAGACGTATGGGCTAATCATGTTGTCGTTGCCAGCGGGGTGTGGAGCGGAATGTTTTTTAAACAGCTTGGACTGAACAATGCTTTTCTCCCTGTAAAAGGGGAGTGCCTGTCCGTTTGGAATGATGATATCCCGCTGACAAAAACGCTTTACCATGATCACTGCTATATCGTACCGAGAAAAAGCGGCAAACTGGTTGTCGGCGCGACAATGAAGCCGGGGGACTGGAGTGAAACACCGGATCTTGGCGGATTGGAATCGGTTATGAAAAAAGCAAAAACGATGCTGCCGGCTATACAGAATATGAAGGTGGATCGTTTTTGGGCGGGACTCCGGCCGGGAACAAAGGATGGAAAACCGTACATCGGCAGACATCCTGAGGACAGCCGTATTTTATTTGCGGCGGGCCATTTCAGAAATGGGATCCTGCTTGCTCCCGCAACGGGCGCTTTGATCAGTGATCTCATCATGAATAAAGAGGTCAACCAAGACTGGCTGCACGCATTCCGAATTGATCGCAAGGAGGCGGTTCAGATATGATGCTACAGCTGAACGGTAAAGACGTGAAGTGGGAAAAAGACACAGGTACAATTCAAGACCTGCTGGCGTCTTATCAGCTTGAAAATAAAATTGTTATCGTGGAAAGAAATAA
Organism: Bacillus sp. FJAT-14266; assembly: GCF_001719225.1. NCBI lineage: Bacteria > Bacillati > Bacillota > Bacilli > Caryophanales > Bacillaceae > Bacillus > Bacillus sp. FJAT-14266. The sequence goes on along the minus strand of NZ_CP017072.1, from coordinate 3,046,973 downwards.
AGAAATAATCGGGAAAGAACGCTATCACGAGGTTGAGCTTTGTGATCGTGATGTCATTGAAATTGTCCATTTTGTAGGAGGCGGATGAGCATGTTAACAATTGGCGGAAAATCATTTCAATCAAGATTGCTGCTGGGCACGGGGAAATACCCATCGTTTGACATTCAAAAGGAAGCAGTAGCTGTTTCCGAGTCTGATATTTTAACCTTTGCTGTGCGGAGAATGAACATCTTTGAAGCATCTCAGCCGAATTTTCTGGAACAGCTTGATTTATCCAAATATACGCTTTTGCCGAATACAGCGGGCGCCAGCAGTGCTGAAGAAGCGGTTCGGATTGCAAGGCTGGCAAAAGCGTCAGGCCTTTGTGACATGATTAAAGTTGAAGTCATCGGATGCAGCCGTTCCTTGCTGCCTGACCCTGTTGAGACATTAAAAGCGTCTGAACAGCTTCTTGAAGAAGGCTTTATTGTGCTCCCGTACACGTCGGATGACGTTGTGCTGGCGAGAAAGCTGGAAGAGCTCGGCGTTCATGCCATCATGCCGGGTGCATCTCCGATTGGATCAGGACAAGGAATCTTAAATCCTTTGAATCTGTCATTTATTATTGAACAGGCGAAAGTGCCGGTCATCGTGGATGCGGGAATCGGCTCGCCTAAAGATGCGGCATACGCAATGGAGCTTGGAGCGGATGGCGTACTGCTCAATACGGCTGTATCGGGCGCTGACGATCCTGTGAAAATGGCTCGTGCCATGAAGCTCGCAGTGGAAGCAGGACGCCTTTCTTATGAGGCGGGCCGCATCCCGCTTAAGCAATACGGAACGGCAAGCAGTCCGGGAGAAGGTCTTCCTGTATGACAGGCAGGTATTCAAGGCAGGAGCTGTTTGCTCCGATCGGCCCATTCGGCCAGAAAAAATTGAAAGAAGCGCGCGCCGTGATTATCGGCGCCGGCGCGCTCGGAACAGCCAGTGCAGAAATGCTGGTGAGAGCGGGAGTCGGCTCTGTGAAAATTGCCGACAGAGATTATGTTGAATGGAGCAACCTCCAGCGCCAGCAGCTTTATACAGAAGATGATGTCAAAAAAGAAATGCCGAAAGCAGCCGCTGCGGAGCGCCGTCTCCGTTCGATTAACAGCGATGTTGATGTGACCGGACTTGTCATGGATGTGACAGCAGAAAATATCTTCGAGCTGATTAGGGATGCATCGATTATTGTGGATGCGGCTGATAATTTTGAAACCCGCCTGATCGTAAATGATGCTGCGGTAAAGGAAGGGATTCCTTTTCTTTACGGTGCCTGTGTAGGGAGCTACGGCCTCACCTTTACCGTGGTGCCGGGTTCTACTCCTTGCCTGCATTGCTTGCTCGATACACTTCCGATTGGCGGAGCAACATGTGACACAGCCGGCATCATCAGTCCGGCTGTTTTGCAGGTAGCAGTCTTTCAGGTAACAGATGCACTGAAGCTGCTGACGGGAGAGGAGTGCGAGCCGGTGCTGCGCTCCTTTGATTTGTGGAAAAATGAGCGGTCAGAAGTGAGAGCGGCCAGTCTCAAACATGACGCATGCCCAAGCTGCGGCACAAAGGATTTTCCGTTTTTGTCATATAAAAATCAAACAAAAGCGGCTGTATTGTGCGGCAGGAACACGGTGCAGATCAGATCATCTATTACGAAAGAAGCGGATCTTGAAGCGCTTGCCGGTCAGCTGAGGCAGGCCGGGCTTGAAGTAACTGCGAACCCGTATTTAATTTCCTGCCGCTCGGATGATATGAAAATGGTGCTGTTCCGGGACGGCAGAGCTTTGATCCATGGAACAAATGATATTGCCCGGGCAAAATCCATTTATCATAAATGGATCGGGTAATAAAAGGAGTGTAGTGTAATGAGTATATATAAAGCATTGACAATCGCCGGATCAGATTCAGGCGGCGGCGCAGGGATACAGGCTGATATTAAAACCTTTCAAGAGCTTGATGTATTCGGAATGTCTGCGATTACAGCGGTAACCGCTCAAAATACGCTTGGCGTTCATGGGGTGCATCCGCTGACTGTAGAGGCGTTGAGACAGCAAATTGACGCTGTTGCTGAGGATTTGAGACCGGATGCAGTCAAAACGGGAATGCTCTGGAATGCCGACATGATTGAAGAAGTGGCAAGAAAAATTGACGAGTACGGATTCAATCGTGTAATTGTTGATCCGGTTATGATCGCAAAGGGCGGGGCATCCTTGCTGCGTGATGAGTCAGTTGCCACCTTAAAGGAGTTGCTCATTCCAAGAAGCTACGCGATTACGCCGAATGTCCCGGAAGCAGAAACGCTGACAGGAATGACAATCAGCTCGCTGGATGACCGGAAAAAAGCAGCGGAGCAGCTCGTCAAGATGGGTGCGCAGCATGTCATTATCAAAGGCGGGCACCAGCCTGAAGACAATCACATTACTGACCTTCTTTTTGATGGCAGCATGTTTATGCAAATCACCCATCCTTATATCAATACGAAGCATACGCATGGCACAGGCTGCACCTTTGCTGCGGCTTTAACGGCCCAAACGGCTAAAGGAGACAGCATCCATCAGGCATTTGAGGTTGCGGCCAACTTTGTCCGTGAAGCGGTGGAAAATACGCTCGGCATCGGATCGGGACACGGGCCGACAAACCATTTCGCTTTTAAACGAAACAGCTTAAATACAAGCCGATGAGATCACCAGCTGATGGTGATCTCTTTTGCGTTTGCTACGGTATGCGCTTTTCATCTGGACAAGGTTATGATATGATAGGAATTAAGATCAGGTACTAATACTATGTCTTTATTAAATATAGGAGGCTTTATACATATGAATTTTTCACTTGAAGGCCGCAACATTGTTGTGATGGGGGTAGCCAACAAACGCAGCATCGCCTGGGGCATTGCGCGTTCTTTACATGAAGCGGGTGCACGTTTGATTTTCACATATGCAGGCGAACGCTTGGAGAAATCTGTTCATGAGCTTGCCGGAACGTTAGACCGCAACGATTCCATCATCCTTCCTTGCGATGTAACAAACGACGCAGAAATCGAAACTTGCTTCGCAAGCATTAAGGAGCAGGTCGGTGTAATCCACGGTATCGCGCATTGTATCGCGTTTGCCAACAAAGAAGAGCTTGTCGGCGAATACTTAAACACAAATCGTGACGGCTTCCTTTTGGCTCATAACATCAGCTCATATTCTCTGACTGCTGTTGTCAAAGCGGCACGTCCGATGATGACTGAAGGCGGAAGCATTGTCACTTTGACGTACCTTGGCGGAGAGCTTGTGATGCCAAACTACAACGTTATGGGTGTAGCAAAAGCTTCTCTTGATGCAAGTGTGAAATATTTAGCTGCTGACTTAGGAAAAGAAAATATCCGCGTCAACAGCATTTCTGCCGGCCCGATCAGAACATTATCTGCTAAAGGCATCAGCGATTTCAACTCTATCTTAAAAGACATCGAAGAGCGTGCACCGCTTCGCCGCACGACAACACCTGAAGAAGTGGGCGATACAGCTGCGTTCTTGTTCAGCGATATGTCCCGCGGGATTACAGGTGAAAATCTTCACGTTGATTCAGGTTTCCATATCACTGCCCGCTAATCAGGATCTATATCAAGCAATCCCGAATAGGGATTGCTTTTTTATTTCTTCTGATTTTCAGCTTTCTGTCATATAGATAGAATATGACACAATCGGAGGGATGAAGATGTCTAATAAGAAAAGAAACGCGGATAAAAAACCGCTCATGTATATTGTTCAGCCGGATTATGCAGAAACTACAAGGTCATCCATGCAGGAGATTGTCATCAAAAGAAAGGCCGACAAACCCGCTCCGCCAAAAGCTGAGGAAACGCCGGCTTACCATGAGAAGCAGCAAGAGGAAGCTGTGGCACAGGATGTCCTGCAAGAAGACCAAAAGCCTGCAGCCGAACCAGTGAGTCAGCAAACACCAGAGGTGAGAGAGCCAGAGAACATAAAAAGCCAAGAGGAACAGAAAGCAGAGCCGCAGGCCGTAGAAGAAACCGTTGAACACGAGCCCCCGAAAGCAGAAAAAAAGGAAGAGCCTGCACTTGAGACCCGGAAGCCTGAGAAAGAACCGGAAGCTGTCCATAGTGCTGATAAAGCGGAGGAAAAAGCACCGCCGGCACGAAAAGTGAAAAAACCGATGAGCAAGATGACGATCCACGAAAAAATTGATTTTTTAACAAAGCTGCCTCATAACATGCCGAGAGCGCTTTGTTTGATTGAAGCCAATGGAAGAACGTACAGGGGCGTGATTGTCGGAAGAAGAAATGATTCCGTCCTGCTTCGAACAACCGGAAACGGAGCCCCAACCGAACTGGCAATCGATGATATTACCTCTTTGCACCCGCTCGGTTTTTAACGAAAAAGAAAAAAGCTGCCCGGCTGATGTTGCCGGACAGCTTTTTTACATAGAGAAAAGCCTGCAGGCCTGCAAGCTTTTCCAGCTTATGATTAATGCTGATGATGTGTACGATTAATTAATCGAGGATTTAAGCAGTTGATTGCGCAGAAGCAGTCTAAGTCAACTTCAATACAGTAGTTCGTTTTTTCGAGTCGGAACACTTCACACACCGTATCTTTATCGGTGAAGTCCAAAATGTGTTTGTGTTCGTCAAATGCGATTAATAATGACAGTGTTGCGCAGCTTCCATGCACTCTTTCGACCCTGAAAAATACTGTATTAAAGCAAGGGCCGTTATCGAGTTCGCCGACATTTCCGAAGGCGACTAATGGCGTTGATTTTGATGTAAATATTGCAAAAGGCACTGTGTCGCCTAACGAATGGCTTACAGATAAAAGCTTAGAGTGGCAGCCGGTCGGGCAGTCTTCTTCAACAGCGTTTTGCAGATCTTCAATATTTTCTACAGCTTCACGCACGCAGCTTGATGTTTTCTGGCTCATATTATCCCTCCTGCCTTATAAATTTGAGACTGGCGAAATGATGGAGAGTCAGCTGCCTCACGCTGGAAGCAGCTGAATGATTTGCACCTGTAATAGAGTTTGGAAGGGGATTCCTCTTTACAAGTGATTATCCATTGTGATGATGCTTTTTATCTTTATGAGGCGATGTTCTGTCAACTAGCTCTGGTGACAGGCACTGAATCGCACAGAAGCATCCGAGATCCACTTCTATGCAGAAATCTGTTTTTTCTAGCCCGAAGAAATCCGGGTCACAAGGGTGGCAAACACTTAAGGTATCGCCTTTAACATCGACAGGGCGTAAAATAGACAGTGTTGCGCAGCAATCACATAATTTTTCAACGCGGAAGAAAATGGATTCAAAGCATTGCATATCATCCACAAATCCCCCCACGTTTCCGAATGTGGAGAACAATCCGCCTTTTTTATCAAACAAGAGAAACGGAATTGTGTCTTTACCTGCAATTGTCGGATTCAAAAGGTTTGTATAGCAGCCAGTCGGACACTGTTCCTCAACTGCCTCCTGCTCTGCTAAAATCTTTTCCACTGCATCGCATACACAGTTCTCATGCCGGCCATGGGTTTTTCCGCAGCTCATTGATTTCAGCTCCTTCTTTATAGGGTATTTGACTTTAGTCCTTAACAACATATGTACCCGTGCCCCACTTGGTGTGGGTGAACGTCTATATATTCATCATATGCTTGGAAAATAAGAAAAAGCAGAGCGTTTTTAGCTCTGCTTTTAGGTTCTAGAGGACAAGAGTGATGACTAGGACAGCGATCAGAACGTTTGTAGCTGTAGAGACAAGGGTTGCGATATCGGCATCTACTGTTGTGACGTTTACGCCGCGGGAGCATTCGATAAGAAGTTTCTGGCGGTTTACTTGCTTGTTAGCTGTAAGCTGCAATAAATCTTGTGCGACTAATTCAGCAATAACGCCATCTGCAATGGAGGTGAGAGCTACTGTCAAGACAGCTGCATTAAGCGCTGTTACAATAGATGTTACGGCTTGAACGTCTGTAGATGAAACGTTGATGTCACAAGAGTCTCTAATAATAATTGTCTCATCTGAGACTTGTTTGTTGAGATTTGCCTGAGCTAGATCTTGGTCGATAAAGGCGTTGTTGTCATTGCCAAACCCATTGTTATTGCAGCAAATATCGCAATTGCATTTTCTTTCTTCTTTTTCTTTCTCTTTGTGCTCTAACGGATGGTCACAGTCAGGATCAAGTGCAACCCAAGAGTATGGTCTGCTTTCCATATCTATTCCTCCTTTTCTTTTACTGTTATTAAATGAGCGAGCCTCTTACTTTGACTGAGGCATTTATCTTGATGATGTGCCCTATTTTTTATGATTAATTTGAATTGTTATTGTTTTGCCGTCTTTGTCTGAGCTGTTCAATGAGCTGCTCTCTGCGGCTAAGCGGTTTATCGCTCTTTTGCTCTTGTACGGCTTCTTCTTCTTTTTTCTTCTTGTGTTTTTCAGCTAGCTCCGCTGATTTCGCTTGCAGGTCTTTTACCATATTCAAAAGCATTTCTTTTTCTTCATCTGATACTTTTTTCATTTTGTCTTTTGTGATGCCGTGTTTTACAAATATGTTTTGGACCAGCATTTTCATCATTGGATCAACTTCTGGGAGCTTTTCAAGCTCTTCTTTGATTTTATCGTTATCTGACATTTGTTCTCACCTCAACTTTTAGTTTGTGAAAAGAAAGGGTTAAAGGATGTCGAATTCAAGGAGCATACTGTTTAACACCTGAAGCAAGATTTGTACAAAGGTTATTATTTCGTCTGCAGACAAAGTAATCTTGATGTTTCGGCTGTTGATAATTTTAATGATGGTTCTTTTTTTGATTTGAGAGTTATCAAGAATGAGTATTTCGCTTGCTACTGTGTCGGCCAAGTCCTCGTCGGCAATAACGAGCTGTGTCAACAGGATAATCAATGTTGTAACCAAGGCTTGTATAGAAAGGGCAGCTGTTATATGTGACGTATCTATTGTGATATTTTCGCAATCAATCACTTCGATCTGCTGCTCGAATTCGCTTGATAATTGCTCAAATATGTCAGGATGCAGGGATTCAATTTTTGTTTCAAATGACATAACCTTCACTCCTTTCTTATCCATACTCTATATAATGCAAATGGGGTGCCGAGCGGAATAATAAAAATAACCAATTTTCTGCCGGACAAGATACAATTCATGAAGAATAGGGTTTTCGCATATATGTGAAGGGATCATGATTGGCAAAGGAGTGAACGAGTGGTTATAAATGGGCTGACAATTGTTCTTCTATCGCTTGCGGTCTTTCGGCTCGCCCGCCTGCTGGTGTTTGACACGATTATGGCGCCGCTTCGCAGTCTGTTTCATGAAGAGAAGGAAGAAAAGGATGCGGACGGGAACATTGAAACCTATATCGTGATTAAGGGAACCGGTGTCAGGGCGTTTATTGGTGAATTGCTGAGCTGCTATTGGTGCACAGGCGTGTGGTGCGCCGGCTTTTTGATTTTATGCCAGGCGTTGATCCCGCAAGCGGCGCAGTGGCTGATTTTACTTTTGGCGATCGCCGGCCTTGCCGGCATCATAGAAACGCTCGTATCAAAATGGCTGCAAGAATGAGGCGTTACCACCAGCAACTTTTCACTAGCATCAGCATAAAGTAGCATATATGACATAAGGAAAGGAAGGGGACAAAAATGAGCCAACATCATAAACCTTCCCAAAAATCTCCATATACAGATTCATCGTATCAATCAAAAAAGATAAAAAAGAAAGGCTGCGGGTGCGGAAATAAAAAGAAAAAGCCTCAATAGCCTGGCAAAGAAACCGGAGAACTCCGGTTTTTTGTTTTTTTAACGGGGCGGCCTCGCTCAGCATATATCATAAGCGGGGGATAAAAGTGAATGAGTTTGAAAAATGGATAGAAGGAAGATATGAACCACACGAACAAAAGCAAAAAGAGTATGAAGACACGATGGGCCGTATCAGAAAAGACTTGGATGCATTTGATAAAGCCGGTCTGGAATTTGAAGATGAGATTGAAGAGCTGGCTGAAAAAACGGAGGCCTTACTTAAGAAACATCAAGCTCAATATGATCAATCATAAATCCGCAAACGCCCTATGCGAATATCCAAGCCGATCCAAGCAGCTCACATAGTGTATAGAGAGTAAAGGAGGTGCTTATCTATGGGCTTTGGATACGGATTCGGCGGCGGCTACGGCGGCTGTTATGGCGGTTATGCTGGCGGTTACGGCGGCGGCTATGGTTCAACATTTGTTTTGTTGGTCGTATTATTCATTCTCCTCATCATCGTAGGTGCATCTTTCTTTTAAGATGTATTGAGGAAGTACGGGTTATAACCCGTGCTTCCTTGCCTTGTGTTTATTTTTAAAAATGTTGGAAAAGCACATTGTATTATGTGCATTCATACAATACCGTATTACTCCGCCAAAAGGAGGCGCATTATGGATAATCAATTTTTTAAGAACATCGAAAAGAAAACAGGTGTGAAGATGCAGGATGTAATGAATCTTGCCGGATCACTCCAAAACGCTAATTTTAAAGATGAAAATACAGTGCGCAGTGTGATTAACCGCGTAGCGCAGATGGCAAACAGACGCGTGCCAAAAGAATTAGAAGATAAAATTGTGGAATCTATTACAAGCGGAAAAGAAAAGCTTGATTTTGGCACGATTTCTAAAATGATGGATAATAAATAAGTGGATGGCCTGGCTGACTCACTGCAGCGGGCCTTTTTTTACAGTAAAAACCCGGCAGTAATCTGCCGGGCTGTTAATGATGCAAGGGCTGTCTTGCTTTCTGTACCAGGGGATACAAAAATCTTGAGCGGTTGGCTGTTTTGCCGCGCCTGTTAGCGGGGCAAGACAAATATAAATGCTGTTTCGCCCGGGTCATGGCTACATATAAAAGGCGTCTTTCCTCCTCAAGAGCGGCCTCGTCTCCTTTTCTTGCCGTTTCTAATGAGAAATCGTGCGGAATCGAGCCGTCTACAGTGCCTAACACGTAGACTGTTTTGAATTCAAGTCCTTTTGACCGGTGAATGGTCATCAGCTGAACGCCATGTTCATCCGTTCTGTTTTTCTCAGCGGCCCTCATATGGTCTACGTGGGCAAGAAAGTCAGGAATCGTTTTGAACTTCTTGGCGACAACCTTGATGTCACGCAAGTCATCAGAGCCTTTTTCCAGCTTGTTGCCCTCATTGCCCCGCTTTTTTAAATATTCGGAGAAGCCCATTTTTCCTTCTGCAAAGGTGATGGCTTCTACGGGTTTCATTGTGCGGAGGCTTGCAAAAAACGGTACGATTTTCTTGATTTTGTCCAGCTGGAATGGCTTCAGATCAGGCAATTTGGCCAGCGCTTTGATCATGGTACAGTTCTCTGTAATCGAGAGCGCCTTCAGCGTATTCAAAGCGGACTGTTTTAAAAACAAGGCGGGAAGCAAATGTTTAATCGCCTCGGTGTCATCCTCATTTTGGCTGGCGTACAAGTAGGCGAGAATCTGGCGGACGATCCGTCTGCTGTAAAACGATTGGACGCCGCGGTCAGCTGTATACGGAATTGACGATTGATGAACCCTTTCATATATAGCACGGCCTCCGCTGTTTGTGCGGTAAAGAACCGCAAAGTCTTCTGGACTGGCTCCATTTTGAATTTTTTCTTTGATATCGGAAACGACCATTGTGGCTTCTTCCTCTTCATCATAAGGATAAAACAGCACAGGGACCTGAATGTCATCGCGGGCCGCTTCAAGCGTTTTGGCATATCTGTTTTTGTTCTTTTTCACAACGATATCAGCACTAGAGACGATCGGGTGCGTAGACCTGTAGTTCGCAGTTAAATAGATCGTCTTCGCTCCCGGATAATCCTTTTGAAAATCAAGAATGAAAGACGGATTGCTTCCGCGAAACGCGTAGATGGACTGGTCATCGTCTCCGACACAGCACAGGTTTTGCTCCGGGCTGGCGAGCATTTGCATGATTTTGTATTGAACCGGATTAATGTCCTGAAACTCATCAATTAAAATATACGTAAACCGAGATTGATATTGTTCCAGAAGGTCAGGCCGCTCGATAAACAATTCATAGCAGGCTGAAGCCATGTCATCAAAATCAAATTGGCTGTGTTCTTTTTTCTGGCGTTCATAATGTTCATATAAACGATAAACTTGTTTTTCCCACTCATCTTTTAGAGGGATGCGTTCATTTGGGACATAAGTGTTTTTCCAAAAACCGATCTGCTGCAGAGCTTGGTCAACTGGGAATTCTTTCTCATCGATGCCTTCTTCATAGAGTGCTTTTTTGATATATTGTTCCCGCTGCCACTCCATTTTCAGCAGATGCTCACCGTTCCATTTAGCAGAATTAGAGTGATACAAGATCTTATAAAACAGACTGTGGAATGTTCCTGTCACAAGTCTTCTGATTTTTGCCGGCTGTAATCCGTACTGGTTCGCCATACGCTCTTTCATTTCAGCGACAGCTTTTGTTGTAAAGGTGACAAGCAGCATATTTTCAGGCGGTATGCCTAAGTGTTCGATCATGTGGGCGGCACGGGCTGTCAGCACCCGTGTTTTTCCGCTCCCCGCACCTGCAAGCACAAGCAGCGGACCTTCTGTTTCCGTGACCGCTTTCAGCTGATCCGTGTTTAAGCCGACAGACGGAAAAAGGCTCGTATCGGGTTCTATTGTTTTTGGCACAAATGGTGTTCCTGGTTTAATGCTTCTTGGACGGTGCCATTCCGTAACAGCTGGAGACGGGTCAGCGGCGATCGCTTTTCCCTTGGGCAAACGAATGACACCAGATTCCTGATCATCTTCTTTTTTTTCCTCTTTGGCGGGCTTCGGAGCACACGCCTCCTCACATGCCGGGAAATCGCCTGGCTGGCGATGGATAAACTCTGGCGGATCGGCGATGTTAAGCCGTAACAAAACGGGATTTCCGCAATGAGAACAAAATAAATGTCCTTTTATTCCTTCTTCAAAGAGGAATTGATAATGTTCTCTCGAATATGTATGTAAATGTATGATTCTATCATTCAGTCGGGCGCATTTCAAAAAGGGGTCCTCCCAATCAAAAGGTGTTCATTACAGACAATGACTATCATATCAAAAGAAATGTGTTTCAAAAAGTAAGTTTAAGGGAAAAGAGACAGCAGAGGGGTGGGTATTGTATGATATATGCAGGTCAAATTCAGAACCAGCAATACGCTCAATATGCTAATAGAACGATTGGACATAAGCAGGATTATGCCGGAACCGAAAAAATCAGCTATGTCCCGTTTCAGCGGGTATACAAAGAACTGGAAAAGCAGCAGGAGAATCAAACGGCAGCTGAAAGAAAAGTAAACGAGATGAAACGTAAGCGCTCTCTTTATAAGAGGTTGCGAGAAAAAGGAATGGGGACATATATTAATCGATATGTATAAAAAACCGTTCATACGAGAGAACGGTTTTTTTATATGCAGTAAAAATCCGGATCTCAAAAGATCCGGATGCGTTCAGTCCTTCATCATTTGTAAGTGCGGAATGCCGGCATCGAGGAATTCTTTTTCAGAAAGCACGCGATACCCGTGTTTCTTGTAAAACGGCACAGCCTGTGTTTGCGCGTTTAAAATGAAACCGGAAGCGCCTCCGTCTGTCGCGGCTTTTTCGAGCGCTTTCATAATGATGCCGCCGACACCGGCTGAGCGGTGGCTTTTCAGTACGCAAATCCGCTCTAACTTGCCATAGCCGTCCTTCATGCGCCATCTTCCGGCACCGACAGGCTTTTCACCGTCATACACGACGATATGCTCTGACTCATTTTCAAGTTCGTCAATTTCTTCTTCAGCAGGCACGTTTTGTTCTTTGACAAAGACTTCTTCTCTTACATAGAATGCATCTTTCAGTTGTTCTTCATTTTTTGCGATAACTGCTTTCAAACATTATTCTCCTCTGCCTAGCAAGAAGGTTTCATATACTGTCCACGATCCGTTTTCCAACTGGTAAAGCAAGTGGAAACGGTCAACGATTTCTTCATGCGACACTTCCTGCATTTTTAATTGTCCCAGCACATCTGAATGCTCATCGTCGGAAAGATTTTGGCCGACCGTCACATGCGGAACGAAATTATATTCCTGTTCTCCTGCCAACACACCGGTGTATAGCTTTTCATTGAGCGTTTTTAACTCTTCCGTCGGTTCTGCTTTGATGTAAATGACATTATTGACAGGCGCAAATGAGCTGTATTTTGTCATTTTGAGAACGAGTGGGTGGGACTCTTTTGCGATGTTTCTTAAATGTGATACGAGCTGATCCGCTTTCTCCTCCGCGCATTCAAAGGATGCTCTGAGCGTCAAATGAGGCGGGATTAGAGAGTAGCTTGGGTCATAGCGCTTTCTGTAAGAGTTTGCAAGGTCTTGGAGCTTTTTTGATGGAAATAAAACGATTCCGTATTTCATATAATGTCCCTCCTGGAAATAAAGTATGATAGAGTGTTAAAGCATTTTTTTCAGCGCCGGGGTGATGAGCGGCTGCCAGTATGTCCATTTGTGGTCTCCGTCAAATGGCTCGAAATCATAATCGGAAAGCTTTTTCTCCAGCAGCTGTTTCAGCTCCCGGTTCGGTTCTGTAAAGTCCAGAATGTTCCCGTCTGTCGTGTGGACGTCAGTTTCTTTTGTTCCGATTTGGTGATAAATAGAGAGGTGTTTGATATCGCCTGACTGTTTCACGGCTTCTAGTACATGTTTGTCAACATAGGGAGACTGCATGATGATGTTGCCAAACATATTCGGATAATCAAGCGCTGTCATAAGTGACACGGTCGCTCCGAGTGAATCACCGATCAGCGTTCGGCCGTAACCGATCTGATAGGTTGGATACTCATCATCTGCAAAAGGAACGAGCTCATGGGCGATGAACCGTTTATAAGCCGAAAATTTTGAACCCTCCGGATGATAAGTGTTTCTGCGCTCTTTTACATCCTTATAAGGAACACCGATAATAATGCTCCGGTCTATTTCGCGTTTCGACAGCAATTCCTCAACCTGTCTGCCGATCCTCCCCAGCCTGAAATAATCGTGGCCGTCCTGCGCGATAATAACATGGTATTTATAAAGCGGGGAGTAGTTGGACGGCAGGTAAACAAGCAAGGTCATTTCCTCGTTAAGCTCTTTTGAAAAGAATTTCTTTTCTTGCACTGTGCCGTTTTTCGGTGCCATAAAAACATTCCTCCAGGACATCACTATACTTTCTTGCATTTTCAATTATTGTACCATGAATTATTAGAAATTTCTCTCTTTAAACGGTTCGGCACACGAAGAAAAAAGTGTTGAAATAAACTGTGAATTGCGCTAATATAAAACAATCAGAAAATTGAAATCGATATTTCTTATCGTGAGAGGTGGAGGGACTGGCCCTTAGAAACCTCAGCAACCGGCTTGTTTTGCATGTGCAAAGCGCCAAGGTGCTAAATCCAGCAAGCGTTTTTTATGCTTGGAAGATAAGAAGAAGCGTTAAACCCCTTCTTCTTATGAAGAAGGGGTTTTTATTTTGAAAAGGGAAGGTGTCAGCTATATGTCACAGCACGTTGAAACGAAATTAGCCCAAATTGGGAACCGTAGCGATGAAGTCACGGGAACAGTGAGTGCTCCTATCTATTTATCAACAGCATACCGCCACAGAGGGATCGGAGAATCTACCGGATTTGATTATGTCCGCACAAAAAATCCGACACGCCAGCTTGTTGAGGACGCCATCGCTAACTTAGAAAACGGCGCGAGAGGGCTTGCTTTTAGTTCGGGAATGGCTGCTATCCAAACGATTATGGCGCTGTTTAAAAGCGGAGATGAACTGATCGTTTCATCGGACCTATATGGCGGCACGTACCGTTTATTTGAAAATGAATGGAAAAAATACGGATTGACTTTTCATTATGATGATTTCAGCGATGAGGACTGTTTACGCTCTAAGATTACGCCGAATACAAAAGCGGTGTTTGTGGAAACGCCGACAAACCCCCTCATGCAGGAGGCGGACATTGAACATATTGCCCGGATTACAAAGGAGCACGGTCTTCTGCTGATCGTAGATAATACATTTTATACACCGGTCTTGCAGCGGCCGCTTGAGCTGGGAGCTGACATTGTCATTCACAGCGCAACCAAGTATTTAGGCGGGCATAACGATCTGCTTGCTGGACTTGTCGTGGTGAAGGATGAGCGGCTCGGAGAGGAAATGTTTCAGCATCAAAATGCGATCGGTGCCGTCCTGCCGCCATTTGATTCGTGGCTTCTGATGAGAGGAATGAAGACGCTGAGCCTCAGAATGCGTCAGCATCAGGCAAACGCGCAGGAGCTTGCGGCGTTTTTAGAAGAGCAGGAAGAAATTTCGGATGTGCTGTATCCCGGAAAAGGCGGCATGCTGTCCTTTCGTCTGCAAAAAGAAGAATGGGTCAATCCGTTTTTAAAAGCACTGAAGACCATTTGTTTTGCAGAAAGCCTCGGCGGGGTGGAAAGCTTTATTACATACCCTGCGACCCAGACGCACATGGATATTCCTGAAGAGATCCGCATCGCAAACGGGGTGTGCAATCGGTTGCTGCGCTTTTCTGTCGGTATTGAACATGCGGAAGATTTAAAAGAGGATCTAAAACAGGCATTATGTCAGGTCAAAGAGGGAGCTGTTTCATTTGAGTAAACACAATTGGACGCTGGAAACCCAGCTCGTGCACAATCCATTTAAAACAGACGGCGGAACCGGGGCGGTCAGTGTACCGATTCAGCACGCCTCGACTTTTCACCAATCTTCATTTGAAGAGTTCGGGGCATATGATTACAGCCGCTCTGGCACGCCGACAAGAACAGCTCTCGAAGAAACAATTGCCGCATTGGAAGGCGGAACAAGAGGATTTGCTTTCAGTTCAGGCATGGCTGCCATCTCAACAGCATTTTTACTGCTGTCACAGGGTGATCACGTTCTTGTGACAGAAGATGTATACGGCGGAACCTTCCGTATGGTGACAGAGGTGCTGACCCGGTTTGGCATTGAGCATACGTTTGTCGACATGACGGATCGTAATGAAGTGGCGCGGAGCATCAAGCCGAACACAAAGGTCATTTATATGGAGACACCGTCAAATCCGACACTTGGGATTACGGATATTAAAGCGGTTGTTCAGCTTGCAAAAGAAAACGGCTGTCTGACCTTTCTGGACAATACATTCATGACACCGGCACTGCAGCGACCGCTTGACCTCGGCGTGGATATTGTACTTCACAGCGCGACAAAATTCTTAAGCGGACACAGCGATGTGCTCTCAGGTTTGGCTGCTGTCAAAGATAAAGAGCTTGGGAAGCAGCTGTATAAGCTGCAAAACGCGTTCGGCGCCGTCCTTGGCGTACAGGATTGCTGGCTTGTCCTGCGCGGATTAAAAACATTGCAGGTCCGTTTAGAGAAAGCGAGTCAAACAGCCCAGCGGCTTGCGGAATTTTTCCAGAAGCATCCGGCGGTGAAGCGCGTGTATTATCCGGGACTGGCTGATCATCCCGGCGCTGAAACCCATAAAAGCCAGTCAACGGGAGCGGGCGCCGTACTATCTTTTGAGCTTGAAAGCAAAGAGGCCGTTAAGAAGTTAGTCGAGAATGTGTCACTGCCGGTCTTCGCTGTCAGCCTTGGTGCCGTGGAATCGATTTTGTCCTATCCGGCAACGATGTCTCACGCGGCAATGCCTAAGGAAGAGCGTGAAAAACGCGGTATCACTGATGGCCTGCTCCGTCTGAGTGTGGGCGTCGAACATGCAGACGATTTAGAACACGATTTCGAACAAGCGCTGAAAGAAATTGCTCCAGTTGCGGTTCGTTAAAAAAGAAGCCGGGGATGGCCCGGCTTCTTTTATTATTGTTCGTCATCAGGATTCAGAATCGCGAGGACTTGATGATCCTCCCAAACGCCATTAATTTTTACATTTTTTCGGGCGATGCCTTCTTTATGAAATCCCGCTTTTTCTAAAACACGCATGGACCCGAGATTACGGGGCATCACACCGGCTTCAATCCGATGCAGTTTCAATTCGTGGAACGCATAATCAACAACCAATCTGACTGCCTCTGTCATAATGCCCTTTCCATTATGGGCTTTGTCTAAAAAATACCCGATGAACGCAGTTTGCAACGCGCCACGGATGATTTGAAAGAGCGAAACCGTCCCGATTAATCTATCGTCTGACGCTGTAAAGATGCCAAAATGATATTCTTCATCTTTCTCAAGTCTTTCCTGATACTCGGTTATCCGTTTTCTTTGCCCCTCAACCGTATAGTAATCGTCTGCGCGTATCATAGAAAACTGTTCGAAAAAATCCCGATTTTCGCTTTGCAGCCGCAGATTTTCTTCGGCATCCGTTACTTCTAAAGGTCTAACATAAATGGTTTTTCCTTTTAACATACAGTGATCTCTCCGTTCTCGTGTCAGCTTTCCTCTTACATTATTCTCAGGGAAATGCAAATATCCTTTTTATAAGAAGGAAGAAAACCAATTTCCAATAAAAGTGCCAACATAGTTGCCGATTAAGTAGCCGAGCGTACCGACAAGCATGATCGGGGCGACAAGCTCCCGCCATCCCTTGGCAATTGCCATCGCAGCCGCAGTCGTCGGTCCCCCGACAGTAGCGTTGACGGCGAGCAGAATTTCTTCAAGCCGCACGCGGAACAATTTTCCGGCAGCTAAGGAAACTGCTAAATTGCTGATCGCAATGATAAACACGAATAATAGAATAAGAGGCGCATTCGTGACGATTAAGCGGAGATCTGCAGGAATGCCGATCACCACAAAAAACAAATAAATCAAAAAGGTTCCAAGTTCCTGAGATCCATTGAGCCTTTCAAAAAAACGCGGGAAAAGAAAAATGATAAGAACAGTTAAAGACGTAAGCACCAGGTACTGATCGCCAAGCGTACCGGTCAGCAGGGGATGAGAAAAAATGCTTTTAAAATAACCGGAAACCTTCATACTAACCGCAACAAGTGCGAAAGCGGCACCGGCATTAAATGCGATATCCTTTAAGGAAATATCCTTCCGTTTCCAATAGCTTTCAGCACTGTTTCCGCTGTTTCCATCGGCTTTTACCTTCTCTTCAAACGGCATGGCATAATGCCGCTGAAACCATTTGAGTGCAGGAATGCTGATTAAAATAAAAAACAAAAGCGCCATCATAAAATTATCAGCCACAACGGTAGCCGACACATATTCACCAGGCGTCTCAAATTTTGCCGCCATCGCCGCAAAGTTGACCCCGCCGCCGATATAAGAGGCGCTGATCATCCCGCCGATTTTATCGAGATAGGGAATATGCTGTTTGAGTAGAAAAAAAGCCAGGATACTGCCAAGCACTGTTCCAACGGAGCTAATCAGAAAAATAAACAGCAAACGCCTGCTTTCCTTAAAAATTTGCCTAACATTGATCTGAAACAATAAAAGTGGTATCGCCAGTGGTACCACATAAGACCACACAGTGTCATACACAGGCGACTCAACAGGAAGCACTCCTACATTTGTAAACACCATAGCACCTGCAAGGGCAATAATAGCGCCCGACACAGCAGAAGCCCACTTAAAGCGCTGCTCCAGCCCGATACTCACTGCCGCCCACACCGCAATAAACCCCCATAATACCCAAACATCATCGGAAGAGATCAAAGAATGCAAAACCCCATCACCTCTATTGTTGGAAAATTAAGACATATTATAATAGCCGGGGAACGGAACAGCAAGTCCAAAAAAAGTTTTTCTAAAAAAGCAGTTGACGAATAGAAGGGAAGGTTATATAATAGAACTTGTCAGAAAGACAATAACATACCCAGCAACACATACATATCATGATTCCGTAGCTCAGCTGGGAGAGCGCTACCTTGACAGGGTAGAGGTCGCTGGTTCGAGCCCAGTCGGAATCATAGCTTAAACCCTTGCGTAGCAAGGGTTTTTTACTTTGCCTATTTATTGATTTTGTCATCATTCATCGAGTTGGGGACGGAAGTTTTTTTAAGCTGATTTTGAAGTGAATTCAAAATCAGCTCTGTTTCTATGCTAGGTTAAAGTTTCAATATTCTTTTCGATTTTTTGAATAACTTGTTCGAGCCATATGATTGGAGATACGCCGTAACTAAGAACGTCCACTCCGTCAGCAGCTTCATCGATAAAATCATTCTTTTCTTCATCCGAATAATCGCTGTTAATAAAATCTTTCAATGCAACTATATCAGTTTCTTGCTCTTCTTTTGGAATCTCTTCTAGTATTCGTCCAGTGCTGATTCTGGAGAATCAATATCCTGATGAAAATAACCGCCAAGGAATCCAAATACAGAATCAGAAACTTCGATTTCTATCATTACTTATCACCACCAAGAAACTGGTAACTTTAAATCTGAGAGATGGTACGTATCTTATTCTATATAACTTTCTGCTATATCAATATAATTTGTCATTTCTAAATCAGGGTACTTTTCATCTAATTTTCTTAAACAATTAATAAGTTCTTTACTTTGCAAACTTTCAGCTAAATCTTCAAATACTTCACTGATCCAATATAAATCTTCTTTATTACAATTTTCTAGATAGCTAATTGAATTTTCCTCATTTTCTGAGAGTACTTCAATTATTTCATCCCAACTCTTTTGAATTTCATAGTCATCATTAAGATTAAGTTCTTTTCTTTTAATTAATATAGCTTCCATTTTTTTCTCTAAGTTCATATTGGTCCTCTTAACTAAGAAGGGCTATTATTTTCAGCTTGCTTTTCCTATTGTTACATCTCCATCATGGAAAAATTCAATAACATAACCAGATTCGCTGAACATGAAAGTATCTGAACCTACAGCAGTTACATCATCAATTACGTTTAAAGCGTTGTCTAAGCTGGTTTTTACAGCTGGATAATCACCATAAGCCCAGAGGAGAATAACATTTTTGTCATCTATTTTATTCTCAATTAACCATTCGTCGATATCTTCAGCATAATCAATAGATCTGTGAGTAGTTACTTCATCCCATTTAATTCTTCCCCATGATGTGAAGGGGAAGCTTTCGCCAAGTTGTTCATGATATTTGCGTGTCTCAGAAATAGTGAGGACTTCTTTGTTATCTCCAAGAGCTTCTAGACATTCTTCGTATAAAGTCATATTAACACTTCCTATTTATTTAAATGTTTTAAAAGGGATTTATAAGTATCTTCGTTTCCGTTAAAAGGTATATAATATTTCTTTGCCTTATCTCCTTTTCCATTTCTATAATCCTCAACATTTATATGAGGTCCCTTTTCGGGGTCATAATCTAATCTCCAAAGGACTTTATTATCTCCAGACATTCGGCCAGTAACTTTACCAAAGCCTGCGCTTTTAGATAAAGTACCTATAAAAGGTTTTGAATCTATTCCTAAATCACCAATTAGATTTAGCGCCTCATTTCTAGCTTGTTCATATGTATCTACCTTTGGAAGCGCGACTTCTCTTGATTTTTTGGAAAGGCCTTTTTTAACTGTCTTGTTGTTTGATGACTTACCATTGATTGATTTAAAGAATACACTATCTTTAGTGGAATCGGCTATTCTTTTTAGGAGCGGCGTATTTTTAACGTTAATAGTATTCCCGGCGTCTTGTAGAATCCCTTCTAATGCAGGAGTATATCGATTAACATAAGGTTTGACAGATGGATTGCCATTCTTAATCTTTTCACTAGCTGCTTTCCCAACTTTAGCAAGATCCTTCGAGCCTGTTGAGACAGATGACTTTCCACCTTTCAATAACAGAAGACTTCCGCCCAAATAAGTAACATAGTGCATCCGTGTATATGCATCCCCGTGAATCATTTTTTTATCCCAATTATCCTTCAATGTGTCAACCATACTTTGAAAGGCAGCTTGATAGTCGTATTCCAAAACGGTATCCAGCACTTTTTGAGGCTCCTTGTTTAAGTTGTCAATTGTCCAACCGATATTCCATCCGAATTGAATGGCTCCTTCACCGGTATCCTTGGCAAGATCGTATATACCAACAATCGCACCCTTGGCGCCATCACCTATGATTTGCAACACTTCTTTTCCGTTATCCATGAAAGCTTTACGCTGTTCAAGAAATGAAACAAATTCAAGCTGTTCAGGGGTAAGGTTCTCATAGCCGACCTTCTTGGCAATGTCTAAGTATTCATCTGGATCCGTCACTCCGTCAGCTAGCTTCTTTTTCAGCTCTTTGATTTCTCGTTCTTTCGCTTCATCTTTCTTGATCTTCAAATAAGCTTCAGTCTGTTTCTCGATATCGCCTTTTTTCTTATGTATGTCACTTTCACGGTACGCCTTGGCGTAGTGAATGGGCGTAGCGTTTTTCCCTTTTCCTGTGGATTCCTCAAGCTTTTGAAAGTCCTTCTTGATGAATTGCTCGTTTGGCTCTGACTGAGCATATTCAGAAACAAGTGCTTCGTCAACACTGCCTACTTTATTAACTGTTTTTTTGCGTTGGTTCTCCGCATCGGCAAGTTCGTCTTTAAAGGTTTCTGTCGAGAACAAATCAAGCGGAAGAATATCGTCGATATCATGTATGATATCTTTCATCGCTTTCTTTTGTTCAGACATTATGGATTTTGATTTTGTGTAGGCGTTAGCCAGCTCGTGTTCTAAGAAGGATTCTTCTATGTATGCATCAGACAAGCTGGCGTCATCTAAAGTGCCTGAAATGCTTGTTAAGAAAGCAATTTTCATATCAAGTAAGTCAATCCAATTGTCAGCTACACCGGCATGATCTTGGTAAAATACTTTGATGTTGTCGGCACCTTTTCCAGAAAACTCACTGTCATCTAAATCAGCTACAGCTTTAAAAGCCTTTTTTAGATTGACCATCTGACTTCTTAATTCTTTGTATTCCTTTGCACGTCTATCTGCTTCTGAAAGCAGTGATTTGGCTTCAAATACTTTCATGATCATATCCTTTCGTTTGAATAGCTCCAACAAGATTTTACCATGGGAAAATGAAGAAATAGACAGCGATGTAATTCAAAAGTGTGAAATGAATAATTTGATCTGTGTCAATTTACCTATTCGGATTATTTGTTTGGAAACTAATGACGCAGTAAGACGATTCCAGCTGATGAATGGTTTAAATCCTAATGGCATTTATGGCCCGAAAACTAAAGCGAAGCTCGAATCCCTTCTTAAATAAAAAAGCCCTTCCCGATTGGGAGGGCTTTTCTCTTATTTAATAGAAACGTGATGTGTGTACCAGTTTCCGGTTGCAGTGAATCGTAATTCCATATGGCCGTGGCGGTTACCTCCATACTTTACAAACGTGTAATCAGAATTGGCGATTGCATCCTTAGCCGTTTTATCAATGTTTGCAATTTTCTTGGAAGTGATTTTACCATTAATTAGAAGCAGGTCGGAAGAAGTATCGACTGTATGATGAGTGAACTGAACTTTTGGAAGGTACATCTTAATAGAAAAACCCTTCTCTATAAGAGCAGGGTTTTATTTTTTATACATGCCTATTTTTTATCTAAACTTGCAACTACATCTTTAATATAGCTAGCAAACTCTTCGTTAGTTACCTTATTATGGCGGCCATCATAAGTTGCTGAGTTTCTGTTATATAGAGAATATTTCGGGAAAATTACAAACGAACCACCGTTAATCATTCTTGTCACAATACGAGCGGTATCTGGCATTTTTATTTCTCGGCCATCTTCATCATATCCTAAAAAACCTTCTTCCCATAATGAGCGGTCTTCATATTCTCCAGAGGTTAATTCAAGAACTTCTTCTCCGTTGAAATGCACAGACCAATGAAGTTCGCTCTCATCGATAAGCTGATGAGTATTAGTTTCTTCATCTTGCTGATCTTCATATACTTTACTACGGTTAAACGAGCTAGTATCTAGTCTAAAATACCACCATTCAGGATTTTCTCCAATTGGATGGAAAGATAATTTTGTAGGATTTACTATTAAAACATTACCGCTAAAGTTTAATTCTATACGTCCATCTTCAGAAGAAAAAACAGAATCTGTTAGATCATCCCCGCCACCTGCTGGCATAAAAGTATGATTATCAGCTTCACTACTCCCTATCTTATGTAATATTCGAACTATATGACTTCGGTCAGTAATTGTCATTTGAGAAGTAGGCACACCATCAAATATTTTAGAGATAAGGTCTTTCCATAAAACTAAGTGTTTTGCTTTTGTTTCTTGATACTTCTCTTCATATTCTTTCATAATTGCCCCCAAAGGTTTTATAAAATATTAATTGTTTTCTAAATAATGATAATTATTCCATAGGATGTGATTATTATCAAGATGTATTCTGTTAGTAAAGATTCTTTACGTTTGTAATATCAGACAATTTAATTAAATTTGTATCACCTTTTAAATCCTTCACATGAAACTTCTGTTTCACTTCGTTTATGAAATGGACATGTCCTGTTATTTCTTCTATAAAGCCATCTCTGTATACAGTGATGACCAGAAGCGAGTTAAATTCCATGGCTTCGCAAATAGTGCGTGCCATTTCCTCGAGCAGGTATTCATCGAGAATGGGTTTTTCGATTTTCTTAACTTCTCTCTCTTTCTGTTTAAAAGGGCAGCCCTTTGCTCAGGCAATATGAATTTTTGTTCCCATCTCTTGTCGTAAATTCCTTGACTCATTCTGATCATCTCCTTGGATAAATTATATGCGAACAAACGTTCCTTAATTAACGGAGAAAATAATGGAATATCAAGACTGTAGTGTAATCCTAATTAGAAAAAGAATCGGTAAGTTATAATGCTATTTGGGGACAGATGGGGACGAATTGGGGACCAACTTGTTCATTTTTAGTCAAAACAGAAGATTTTTTATCAGAAACATTTGTCAGAAAACCCTATAAAATAAGGTTTCGAAATGAAACATACGTTCGTATCAGAACATAATCGCTACCTTGACAGGGTAGCGATCGCTGGTTCGAGCCCAGTCGGAATTATAGCTTAAACCCTTGTGCAGCAAGGGTTTTTTACTTTGCTTTAATAAAGCAGGTTTATCAAATTCGCGAGTTGTTGGCGAACTTTTCTCTCCAAACAAACATAAGGTTTTTAAAATTTTCTGTTTCCATGGAACTTTTGTCATTTACACTTTCTGTATAAAGATGTTCTACGACCGTTTTATCTTTTTTTATATATGCAATGGTGGTGTTTAATTGAATCTCATATTCTACGGATCAAAAATCGCAAACGCGGTTAAACGGTTCCAACTGATGAATGGTTAAAAGCTAACGGTATTTATGGACCTAAGACTAAAGCGAAACTTGAAGCGAAATTATAAAAAATTAAACCCCTTCTGTTGTAGAAGGGGTTTAAAATTCATTTATCAATTTTCTTGTGGAGCAATCTTTGCCACTGGAGCACCACAGAGTAGGAAGAATGCAAATACTGCTGGTGGGGAAACTGCTAAACCTATAGTTCCTAGAAATCCTACAACAGTCAACCAATCTCCGTTTTGAATGGCTTTTTGAACTTGATTTAAAGCACCTTTACTTAAGTTAAGTGCATCTTCTAAACATCCTTGAACACTATTGATTTTGACATCGGTATAATTATATTCCTTATTCATATAATTAGCGAAAGCAATCATGCCCTCTTTTTGAGCTGGAGGATAAGGAGCTTTTTCAAGCTCGTCCTCATTGACTGTATATCCCGTCTCTTTGTCAAAAACTAAAATTTTAGTAAAGATGTACTCAACTTCTGCAACAGATTTTTCAATTTGTTCTTCAGTTAAGCCATCTAAACCGTCCTCCGGATTCAATTGTGTTGCTGAAGCTGCTGGTGCAATTGTGGCAATAGCAAGAAAGAAAATCGACGCCAGAAAAAACAATCTTTTCAACATGTGTGAACTCCCCCTTTTTTGAAATGGTAAAGCAATTCAATAGTAACATACATTTTTTCAAGAAAAAGGGAGTTTTATTTAGAATTAAACAAATTAGACATAATAAGTCAAATATCGACAGAAGATTGTTACCACAAGTGCAAAGCAAGAAACGAAAGTGCCCATGCAAATATCCCGAACATTACAAAGAATCTAAGAAAAGTTTCGTATTTTGTAAGTTTTCGTTCTTTTTTTGTTTTACCTAATCTCCAGTAAAGGGCATAGCCGGAGAATAATAAAATTATTTGTCCCAGTTGAGACACGGACTCTAAAAACTCTATACCATTCATTGATTTCACCTCTTATTTAATTATCGCAGACGGAAAAACCGTTTCCAACAGTTATATAAAAATTGAGCAATCCGTAATATGTCTAATGGTATATGAAATGATGTTTCCCTTATCCAGCAGACCATAAGTGTATAGTGGTAGCAGCGTTACTCGGGGTTAAGCGGGCATGTGCAAGCCAGCTTAATGTTAGAATATAATCGCTACCTTGTGACAGGGGGAGAGGCCCCTGGTTTGAGACCAGTCGAAATCATAGCTTAAACCCTTGCGTAACAAGGGTTTTTTATTTAGTTATATTTGTTAGCTTTGTGTCTACATAGGGACGAATTGAGGACGAAAATTTTTTTGCTGATTAAGAAGTGAATTCAAAATCAGCCCTATTTTTATGCTAGGTTTAATGGATTATAAGGTTTCAATATTCTTTTCTATTATTTGAATAACTTGTTCGAGCCATACTAATGGAGATACTCCGTAACTAAGAATGTCCACTCCGTCAGCAGCTTCATCTATAAAATCATTCTTGTCTTCATCCAAATAATCACTGTAAAATCTTTTAATGCTACTATATCAGTTTTTTGCTCTTCTTTTGGAATCTCTTCTAAGTATTCGTCCAGTGCTGACTCTGGAGTTTCTATATCTTGATGAAATATACCTCCTAGAAAATGAAATACAGGTTCAGATAAGTTTGTATCTATCATGATATCATCTCGTTGGCTAGCCAGTTAATATAAAGATACCTTTTCAATAAATTTTAGCAATTGTTAAAACAGTAATTGTATCTTCTCCCTTGGCTATTTCTCTTCTTAAATCTTCATTTCCTTTATAGGAGTATAAAGGCTTGTTCTTATCACAATTTAACCATTTTTCTATCTAACTGTAAATTAAGAGTACTATTAACAGCTCTTTCTGTAGTGCTTTATTTTTAAATGATGATGAACTGGAAATCTTCTTGTTACTCATTTTGCTTTTAGCTAGTCTTTGAATCAGTTCTTCGTCGGTTCCCATACCCCCACGACTAAGTCTTTAACACCAAATATAGTACCGTCAATCGCATTCATTACTCTACTATTACCCCTTAAATCGCTGCCTTAATGTCGGGGGTTGTTTTTATTTTTCAAGAAAATGTTATAATGAAAAGCCATAAAATGATGGGAGGGGAAATTTCGATGCATTACATAACGGCATGTTTAAAAATCATCAGTGATAAAGACCTTAATGAGATAATGAAGGAATTCAAAAAACTTGAGGAAGAAACGAACAAAGAAGAGGGTTGTATTACATTCCATGCTTATCCGCTTGAGCCATCAGAACGTAAAATAATGCTTTGGGAGATTTGGGAAAACGAAGAAGCTGTGAAAACCCATTTCACGAAAAAACACACAATAGACGTTCAAAAACAAGAATTAACGGAAGTAGAATGGTTAATGAAAAGCAATGTGAATGATTGAAAGGCTCTTTAAAAAGAGACATTCAACGACTTAGTATCAGCCACTTGTGACTAAGTAGTAAATTGTTGTCCAAATCTTATTTTTTCTATTTAATATTTTTTGAGACGAAAATGTTTTTTTAAGCTGATTTTAAAATGTATTCAAAGTCAGCTCTGTTTGATTTAATGGATTATATTCTTTGGATAGCTTGTTACCATCATAATGGAGATACTCCGTATAAATTGGAGGTTAAAATAATGAGTCATTCTCAAGAAAAAATCGCACTAATTACAGGAGCAAGCAGTCAAGGGGATATTGGTACGGCTATTTGTCGTAAGTTAGCCTCACAGGGTATACATATCTTCTTTACTCACTGGAATTCTAATACGGCCTGGATAGAAGAATTTCAACAAGAAATTTTACGTATGGGTGTCCGCTGTGAGGCAATGAAAATTGATTTATCAGATGCACATGCTGCATTCACAATACATGAAAAAATTTCAGATAAATTAGGATATCCTTCCATCCTTATTAATAATGCAGCTCATTCCGCAAGTGATAATTATGTATCGTTAGATGCTAAATCACTTGATGAGCATTATGCGGTTAATATGAGATCGAATTTTCTTCTTTGTGTTGAATTCGCCCGTCGGTTTAAAAAATCTAATTTAATATCAGGAAGAATCATCAATATGACATCAGGGCAGGATTTAGGTCCTTTGCCTGGGGAGTTAGCGTATGCAGCAACTAAAGGAGCTATTTCTGCATTTACTAGGTCGTTATCACAAGAACTTGCACCATTGGGCATCACTGTTAACGCCGTAAACCCAGGTCCAACAGATTCTACATGGATGACAGATGAAATAAGAAATTTTCTTTCACCTAAATTTCCAATGGGGCGTATTGGCACACCAGATGATGCAGCACGAATGATTGCTTTTCTTGCAAGTGATGAGGCTGAATGGATAACTGGACAAATTATTCATTCAGAAGGTGGATTTATTCGGGGCTAAGCTACTGAAACACAATATACACCAATGTATGATGTATTCCCAAAACTAAATCTAAACTTGAAGCGCAATTGAAATAAAATAAGGTCCCTTCTCTTTTTAGAGGGGGACCTTATTTTATTCATGCATGTTTTGCATCCAGAAAATCTGGCAGATAAGAGATTAATAAACCGTTACATATACTTTTCCGAATACTGCAGTACCTTTAAACAAAGTGATCGTGGCTTTCCCTTTTGATTTAGCCGTCACTAAACCATTTTGATCGACTTCAGCAACTTTTTGGTTATCAGTCCAATAACGAGTAGCTGAATTATTTTTAACAGAATAGGTTTCTCCAACTTTTAGAGGTAAATCATAGTCTTGAATCTTGATAACATGTGTAGGTGAAATAGAAATGTTCTTTACTTCAGTAGGTGTGGAGTTTATTTCATGAGCTGAAGCTACCCCGCTGACCGACAGAGCTAACGCAGAAATCGATAAAGCAGAAGCAACCGTTTTTTTGAAATTCATTTTGAAACACTCCTTTAAAGTTTTTTGTCTTGCACTATAACAATTCAATAAAAGTAATTATTTTCCTTGTAAATAAATGTTAATAATATGTGAACGATCAACTGATTTGAGCTAAGACTATTGTGTGCCCTGCACAGAGTTTGTATTTATGATTGAAAATTGCTGAGAGAGAATGGCCATCCTTAAAATGTTAATAAAACACATTTGATGGTTATTAGTTTGTTGAGCGTGTGGAAATTTTGTTACCTGCACTTTATCCCCGAAGATACCAAATCATTTTTCTTCATCATGTTCTTACTTTCGTACTCATACATTAGAAAATCTTCGTTCTAAATAGGTGAAGAATTGGAGTATTTTTATGAATTTCTGCTGAATATACATTACATAGCAAACTCAAAGAGTATAAAAATCGCATTTTTCCGGAAGCTTCGGTAAAAAACGAAACTTTTGTCTCTATGATTTTATTTTATAATGTAAACGGTTTCTTATATAGTATACTTATACTATCAATTTGCTCAAGTAGATACTGACAGGAAGGATAGAAAAACAGATGGAATACATAAATACAAGACAAAAAGAGATTTTGTATCTGTTGTTATCTGAACCTGATGACTATTTAGTTGTGCAAGATTTCGCAGATAGGGTACAGTGTTCTGAAAAAACAATCCGGAATGATTTGAAAGTGATCGAGGATTATCTCAATGAGCATTCTCATGCACAGCTTATTCGAAAACCAGGGTTGGGCGTTTATTTACATATAGAAGAACAGGAAAGGACCTGGCTAAGCCAACAATTACATACTGAACATTTTTCTTCTAGGCAGCGGAGCGATGAAGAAAGAATGCTGCACATTGCTTATGACTTATTAATGAATCCGAAGCCTGTTTCCGCAAAAGACATTGCCGCTCGGCATTTTGTCAATCGATCTTCCATTAAAAAGGATTTATACGCAGTAGAAGAGTGGCTGAAGCGTTTTGATCTCACACTGGTTTCTAGGCAGCGGCTTGGATTAAAGGTTGAAGGGAACGAAAGAAATAAAAGAAAGGCATTGGCAAGAATATCTGATTTGATCCACAATACAGCGTTTACCAGCCAATTTATTAAAAGTAAGTTTTTACATTATGAAGTAGACTTTGTGACGAAAGAAATCAAATCACTACAAAAAAAGCATTCCCTCTATTTCACAGACGAAACGTTTGAAAATTTGCTGCTGCATACATTGTTAATGGTCCGCCGCATCAAAATGAAGCAGCCGATTTCATTGTCCCCAAAAGAAATGGCGGCAGTAAGAAAGAAGAAAGAATATCAATGGACATTTGCTTGTTTACAGCGGCTTGAACCGGTTTTTGCAATCCGCTTCCCTGAAGAAGAAGCCGTGTACTTAACATTACATATATTGGGCGGTAAAGTTCGTTATCCATTGCAGACAGAAGAGAATTTTGAAAATGCTGTGCTTCCTAAGGTTGTAGGGCATTTAATCAATCGTGTTTCAGAGCTGAAAATGATGGATTTTCATAAGGATCAGGATTTGATCAATGGTTTGAACATTCATCTCAATACTGTGCTACAACGGCTGAGCTACGATCTTTCTGTAGCAAATCCTATGCTCAATGACATCAAAAAGATGTACCCTTATTTGTTCCACCTCATCATTGATGTTTTGGAAGACATCAATCAAACTTTTGATCTTCATATTCCTGAGGAAGAGGCAGCATATTTGACATTGCATTTTCAGGCAGCGATCGAACGGATGCAGGGCAGCAGCGAGACACATAAAAAGGCGGTTATCGTCTGCCACATGGGGATTGGGATGTCACAATTGCTGCGGACAAAAATTGAACGGAAATATCACCAAATCGCTGTAATGGCTTGTATTGCAAAGGCCGATTTAAAGGATTATATCAAAAAGCATGAGGATATTGATCTTGTCATATCCACCATTGCGCTGGAGAATATAACGGTTCCCCATATTGTTGTGTCTCCGCTTTTAGAGCCTGGCGAAGAGAAGAAATTAAGTGCGTTTATATGTCAGCTGGGCGAATCACACCGCCAAAAACAAAAAACGTTTCAGATGCTGAACAATACGACTCCTTTTTTGGTTTTTTTGCAGCAGGAGGCAGAGCACCGCTACAAGTTAATCGAACAGCTGGCGACAGCTTTGTTTGAGAAAGGCTATGTTGATAAGGACTATGCGGTTCATGCGGTGATGAGGGAAAAAATGTCGGCGACAAATATTGGGTCAGGCATTGCCATTCCTCATGCAAACGCTAAATTTATTAAACAATCAGCAATCGCGATTGCCACATTAAAGGAGCCGCTTGAATGGGGAAATGAAAAAGTTTCGCTCGTTTTTATGCTGGCTGTCAAACACGAGGATCAAACCATGACAAAGCAGCTGTTTAGCGAGCTTTCATATCTTAGCGAGCAGCCGGCCTTCGTCCAGAAGCTGACGAAAGAAGCCAATGTCATGACATTTTTATCTCATTTGGATTATTAAAAGCAGGGATTATTCCTTGCTTTTTTTTGTTATAGGGAAAAATGCCTTTATTACCGGAACCTATGGTAAAAAAAAGCGATTTTAATGAGCTGATTTCGGTATACAGTTGAGACAAGATCTTATAATTCACACTTTAAAGGAGGGTTCCTATGAAACTGTTAGCGATTACATCTTGTCCGAATGGAATCGCCCATACATATATGGCAGCGGAAAATCTGCAAAAAGCTGCTGACAGACTGGGCGTTAGCATCAAAGTTGAGACCCAGGGAGGGATTGGTGTCGAAAATAAGCTAACCGAAGAGGAAATTCGCGAAGCGGAAGCAATCATTATTGCTGCAGACCGTTCGGTAAACAAAGACCGGTTTATAGGCAAAAAACTGCTGTCTGTGGGGGTACAGGACGGTATCCGCAAACCGGAAGAATTGATTCAAAAAGCTCTTAACGGGGATATACCGGTCTATCGTTCCGCTACAAAATCGGAATCCGGTAATCATCAGGAGAAGAAACAAAATCCAATTTACCGTCATTTAATGAACGGCGTTTCATTTATGGTTCCTTTCATTGTTGTCGGCGGATTATTGATAGCGGTTGCATTAACGCTTGGAGGGGAGAAAACACCTAAAGGCTTAGTTATTCCGGATGATTCCTTCTGGAAAACGATTGAACAGATCGGCAGTGCTTCATTTTCATTTATGATTCCGATTTTAGCCGGCTATATCGCCTATAGCATCGCTGATAAACCGGGGCTTGTGCCAGGTATGATCGGCGGTTATATTGCGGCGACTGGAAGTTTTTATGACAGCGCAAGCGGCGCCGGATTCCTCGGGGGGATTATTGCCGGGTTTTTGGCCGGATACGCTGCACTTTGGATCAAAAAATTAAAAGTTCCAAAAGCCATCCAGCCGATTATGCCGATTATTATTATTCCGGTGTTTGCATCACTGATTGTAGGTTTAGCGTTTGTATTTTTGATAGGCGCGCCTGTAGCTCAAATTTTCGCCTCTTTAACAGTTTGGCTGGCGGGGATGAAAGGGTCGAGCTCGATCCTTCTGGCATTGATTTTAGGGGCGATGATCTCATTTGATATGGGCGGTCCTGTAAATAAGGTGGCGTTTCTGTTTGGATCGGCAATGATTGGAGAAGGAAATTATGAAATTATGGGACCAATTGCTGTCGCCATTTGTATCCCCCCGATTGGCCTTGGCGTTGCGACGTTTTTGGGAAAAAGAAAATTCGAGGCATCTCAAAGAGAAATGGGGAAAGCGGCATTTACGATGGGTCTCTTCGGCATTACTGAAGGAGCGATTCCATTTGCGGCGCAGGACCCTCTGCGCGTTATTCCAAGTATTATGGCAGGCTCAATGACAGGTTCTGTGATAGCCATGATTGGCAATGTGGGAGACAGAGTGGCGCACGGCGGACCTATCGTTGCAGTGCTTGGCGCAGTTGATCATGTCTTGATGTTTTTTATTGCTGTGATTGCAGGATCTCTTGTCACTGCTCTGTTCGTCAATGTACTAAAAAAGGATATTACGGCGTCTCCTGTGCTCAGTGAAACTGCACCGCCCTCCGCGCCAAATGAAGCTGCGGCAGCAAATGAAATAAAGCAGCCAATTCAAAGCCAAAAAGCTGAGATGTCGGAATTTAAAAAACTGACAGACATTATCAGCCCGGAATTAATTGAACCAAATTTATCGGGGGAAACGAGGGATGACATCATAGATGAATTGATTCAGAAATTGTCACGAAGAGGTGCGCTGCTTTCAGAGAGCGGGTTTAAACAAGCCATTTTGAATCGTGAACAACAGGGAACAACGGCGATTGGCATGAATATCGCGATTCCGCACGGAAAGTCTGAGGCGGTCAGGGAGCCGAGTGTTGCCTTTGGGATCAAACGATCAGGCGTTGATTGGAATAGCCTGGATGGATCAGAAGCTAAATTAATCTTTATGATTGCTGTACCGAAAGAGAGCGGGGGAAACCAGCATCTCAAAATACTGCAGATGCTATCTCGTAAGCTAATGGATGACAATTATAGGGAGCGGCTGCTCTCTGTGCAAACAACAGAAGAAGCCTACAAGCTGCTAGAAGAAATCGAATAAAGCGGGGGATTTTCATGACGACTGAACCGTTATTTTTCAAGCCTGTTTTCAAAGAAAGAATTTGGGGTGGGACCGCTTTAGCTGATTTTGGCTATACCATTCCGTCACAACGAACAGGAGAGTGCTGGGCTTTTGCCGCGCATCAAAATGGTCAAAGCGTTGTTCAAAACGGAATGTATAAGGGGTTCACGCTCAGCGAATTATGGGAACATCACAGACATTTATTCGGACAGCTTGAAGGGGATCGTTTCCCTCTGCTTACAAAAATATTAGATGCTGACCAGGACTTATCTGTTCAGGTGCATCCGAATGATGAATATGCCAACATACATGAAAACGGTGAGCTTGGAAAAACAGAATGCTGGTACATTATTGATTGCCAAAAAGATGCCGAGATTATTTATGGCCACAATGCAACAACAAAGGAAGAACTAACTACCATGATAGAGCATGGAGAATGGGATGAGCTCTTGCGCCGTGTAAAGGTAAAGCCGGGGGATTTTTTCTATGTGCCAAGCGGTACTGTTCATGCGATTGGAAAAGGAATTCTTGCTTTGGAGACGCAGCAGAACTCTGACACAACCTACAGATTATATGATTATGACCGAAAAGATGCAGAAGGCAAGCTGCGCGAGCTTCATCTGAAAAAGAGCATCGAAGTGATAGAGGTCCCGTCTATTCCAGAACGGCATACAGTTCACCATAAACAAATTGAGGATTTGCTTACAACGACATTGATTGAATGCGCTTACTTTTCGGTGGGGAAATGGAACTTATCAGGATCAGCAAGCTTAAAGCAGCAAAAACCATTCCTTCTTATCAGTGTGATTGAAGGGGAGGGCCGTATGATCTCTGGTGAGTATGTCTATCCCTTCAAAAAAGGAGATCATATGTTGCTGCCTCACGGTCTTGGAGAATTTAAACTCGAAGGGTATGCCGAATGTATTGTTTCCCATCTGTAACATGGCAGGGCTTGAGAAATAAATTTGCGAGTGAAGACTCCTATTCTCCAGCAATGATCTAACTAAAATAAGAGTTTAATAGTTGGAGAAGAAATGTTACACTCTTTTCTGTATATGGTAAAGAATGAAAAAACACGATTCGGTTGGTAGTCCGGATGCATGATTGATCATGTCAGTAACCTTCCCCTCCTCGGGATGTCCATCATTCTTTAATATCTTTTATGAGGAGGGAATCGTTATGAAATTAACGGTTTACTATGATGGTCAGTTTTGGGTAGGCGTTGTTGAAGTTGTGAACAATGGAAAGCTAAGAGCCTTTCGTCATCTTTTTGGCACAGAGCCGAGGGATTCTGAAGTATTAGAGTTTGTTCATAACCAACTCCTGAATATGTTGGCCCAAGCTGAGCAGGAAGGAGTTCGTTTACAAGGCAGGCGTCAAAAAAAGATCAATCCAAAAAGATTGCAGCGCCAGGTTTCAAAAGAGTTGAAAAACGCCGGAGTAGCTTCTAAAGCTCAAGAGGCGATAAAGCTAGAGCTTGAAGCAAGAAAGCAAAAGAAAAAACAAATAATGAAAGAACAACGAGAACGTGTAAAAGAGCAAAGGTATATGCTCAAAAAGCAAAAAGCGAAAAAGAAGCACAGAGGTAAATAATCCAAACAAAAGCAGGCGCAGTGCCTGCTTTTGTAATTAAGGACTCTACTTTGTAACATATATCCAATGTTTATAATCCGCTGATTTATGATTCAATATAAACCCTAACTTCTCCAAGGTTTTTTGTGAGCCTAGATTATCATGTTCGCATCTTGCGGTTATCCGGTTTACTGTTTCTTGGCTTAATGCCCATTTTATTAGTTTTTGGGCGGCTTCCACACAATAACCTTTGCGGCGATGACTTTTATTTGTTGCAAAACCGATTTCAATCATGCCATTTTCGTCTGGGTCACCTAAAAATCCAGTTCCCCCAACAATTTCATGGCTGTCCTTCTTTACAATAATCCATGAATCAAATCCTTTTGTTCCATTGTTTTTGACTAAAATCTCGCGGAAATAAGGTATCGCTTCAAAAAAATCAGAATTTGGCCATTCACCATTTGTTTCATAACCTAAGTCTTTGATAGCCTGATGATCTTGTTTAGACGCGGCGTCAAGAAGGGGAATATCAATCGTTTTTAATCGTAATCGATTCGTCTCAAGGAGAACCATATATCTAATCCTCTTTTCTTTTTACTGGGAATAATGATAACATATAACAATTTTCTCTGATACCTTGGCAGTAGAGAAAGATGAAGAAATTGAGGGGAATTGAAAGAGTGACAGGTAAGAGTTTGCCCAGACCAAAAACGGGTAGGAAAATACCGATGTTAATGTGTCCCTACCCGTTTTTCTGTTCCTGAATGCAGGGTTTCTGATAACATGTTGTGCTACCTTTTCGCAATCAAATAAAGCGATATGGCTCTTTGGGTTTGCACAGGATTATGAATGATAATGACCCATTGGTTTCTTCGTCTTGGAAAGCTTGCTACCGCATACAATGGAGCAGTATCGCGCGGAGTGAATCCACCATTTATCACGTTGATATCTCTTCCTTCAAGATGACAAACTAAGTATTCA
Organism: Bacillus sp. FJAT-14266; assembly: GCF_001719225.1. Classification (NCBI taxonomy): domain Bacteria; kingdom Bacillati; phylum Bacillota; class Bacilli; order Caryophanales; family Bacillaceae; genus Bacillus; species Bacillus sp. FJAT-14266. Next base: position 3,012,684 of record NZ_CP017072.1, on the reverse strand, counting down.
CCTGGATTGATGACCTGTTGGTTCGTCCATGCGTAAGAATAAAAGCCGTCTCCAAGATCTTCGGTGGAAGATGGGGGGACAAAGCCATCTACAGTCAATGTGATTTCTCTTCTTCGCTGTCTTTCTGAGAAGTCTGGACTTCTTTGAGGGTTATGAGTATGTGAAAAGTAAGGAATTAACGCAGGGCCATAAAAGTAATGATACAAAGCAACCACTCCTTTATTTTCCATTCATACAAATTGTATGTGAGAGTTATTTGTTCATTCCTGTTTTGTTCCATGTAGTCTAATAATGGGCTATAGGCGTCCAAGGAAATCAATTTGTCCTTTCGTTGATTCAATGCTAGTAACCTTGAAAATGCAGGTTAGGATGATAGAATTTACATATTACTGCAAGAAGTTAGACATACATCATTTTGATAGTGGGTGAAAAAAATGGCAAAAACAAATGCGGTTCGTCTGATAGAACAGCAGAACATCTCTTATGAGGTATTAGGGTATAAAACAGACGGCCAGCCGGTAGATGGCATCTCTGTTGCGGAAAAAATCGGTTATCCTGTGAAATATGTATATAAAACGTTGGTTGCAGCAGCAGGAACAAATCATTATTATGTCTTTGTTGTACCCGTTGCAGAAGAGTTAGATGTAAAAAAGGCAGCAAAGGTGACAGGGGAAAAGAAAATAGAAATGATTGCAATGAAGGAGCTGTTAGCGGTAACTGGCTATCTTCGCGGCGGCTGCTCGCCAATTGGCATGAAAAAAATGTTCCCGACCTATATTGATGCATCTGCAGAAACGCTTGATTTTATTATTGTCAGTGCAGGGAAAATCGGTATGCAGCTAAAGTTGGCGCCACAAGATTTAGCCAGATCATGTGATGCCGCATTTGCAGAAATTGTATAGATGCAGATATAGGGGAACGAAAAAGCTTAGTCATATCGATTAAGCTTTTTCCGCATCCCTTTCAAATATGATTTCAAAATAAGCAGCTGCCCCATACCCATCTATACTGGGAGCGAAAATCTGAACGAATCTCCAGCCTCTTTTCGCATAATCATGGATGATTTGCTGGTAGTCTTCTTTAGGCCTTCTTCTCATCGTGCTCAGCTCAACTCTTACGAATTCATATTCTTTCATCGTTTGATCCCTCCTATTAAGGTATACGTAAAATGGAGCGAGAAGTTCCGAAAACCTAGGTTAAGGTCTGCCTCACTAAACACAGGAACATCTTGAAGAGTTAAAGGGCTATAAAAACGGATTTTACCGGGTCAGCAGTCCAAATGAATCTCTTGCTTATTGCATTTGACTGAGTATATAAGTAAAAAAAGAGCGGCCAGAACATATAAGAAGGAGATGATCATTAACGCACTCATAACAGGGTAGTGTTTAGCGGAATAGATGAAAAAATCAAGCTGTGAAATTTGTTTGGGGCTGCTGACGGCATCAATTCCATTTAGCAGTTTTGAGAGTTTAGCAGTATAGTTCCAATCAAATCGATCTGAAACAAGCTCGCTTCCTTGATACCAATTAACAGCAGCTAAAAACAGAAATACCATAATAGAAAATCCAAGCTGAACAACTAAAAATATTCCCTTCACTTTTGTATGACCTCCAAATCTATGAATATGGGAAAATCAAACAATATATTACCACCGTATGGGTTATTCTTGCAATTTCACTTTCATACAACTTAAACGCAAGTCTATTTTTTTGTTTGTTTTTGGCTTATAATACCTGATGATGGAAAAAGAGTGCGGGTTTATAGATTAGAGAAACAAATGTATTTCTTAGCATTTTTTATTTGTGGAGAGAGTATAGAAGCATTCGATTAGATCTGCTTTTTCACAGAAACGGTTTTCATCTGTTTGCCTGAGCTTTACAATTGGCTGGCAAAAAAACAATGATTTCTTTCAATCAAAACATGCAACGATGCGACACATTTTATATCTTGATGACTTATCTCATTGCCTTTAAGTCATCCTATCGAGAAAGCGATGGTATTTTATGAACAAAGAAACCCTAAAAAACATACTCATGATTTTTTCAATATGCGCAACCCTCCGAGAAACCGATGGTATGCGCATAGCTGATAGCTGGATTTTGAGTGAGATTATACGATTTTTGATTTGCATGGCTGTGTTTTTTGCCGTGACATTTCTATTAGATGCTGTTTTTCCAAACAAAAAAGAGTCACATTAATGTGTGGCTCTTTTTGCATCATCTGATTAGAAACATCATAAATGAATCGATCATCATGATGAAGAACAGCAAGCAAAAATAAATAAGCGAGTAGACAAACATATCCTTTGCCCACTTCACGTCATCGTCTGTTTTGAATCCTTTGATGCTTTTTTTGATCCATATGCCTCCGAGAACCAAGGCGGCTAAGAAATAAAATGGGCTTATATGGCCGGTGCCGAGAGAGAAAGGAAATAATAGCGTGACCGGCACCAGGACGGCAATATATTGCATCATTTTTATTTTAGTTACATGGTTGCCTTTGACTACTGGCAAGAGCGGAACGCCAGCGGCACGATATTCCTCTTTGCGTCTTATCCCAATCGCCCAAAAATGCGGCGGCTGCCACAGAAACATAATCGTGTACAACAGCACTGCTGTCATACTGAAGTCACCGGTTACGGCACAATACCCCATCAATGGCGGCGCAGCTCCTGGGAAGCTCCCGACAAATGTGCTCCACACAGACGTTCGTTTCACCCATACCGTATAGATGATCGCATAAAAAATAAAGGCGGCCAGTCCGAGATAGGCCGTTAATGGATTGAGGGAATAAAGCATGGCAAGGCCTGCGATCCCTAAAACAGAGCCATATGTTAAGATCATGGCTGGCGGCATTTTCCCTGTGACCGAGGCCCTGCTGCGAGTGCGTGCCATTTTTGCGTCCATATGCCGATCAAAATAGTTGTTATAGACAGTGCCGGAAGCCATCACAAACGCGGTTCCCAACATTGCTGTTACCATTGTCATCAAAAAAGCCAAGCCGGTTAACGTTTTTTCTGCGCTTGCAAACGCGATCCAAAACCCGCCGAAGGCTGCTATCGAGTTTGATATGATAATGCCCGGCTTTGCAAGTTTGATAAAATCGTAAATGGTTACCCGGTTCGAAGCTTTTATGTATTTTGTTTCAGATATGGCTGCAGAATCTCTTGTATTCTCCAAAAATAGACGCCTCCCCCAAAACTGCATGCTTTTGTTATCGTAACAAGAGGGGGACAGAATCACAATTATTTCCTATATTTGTCATGATATTGTCATTTTTAAAACAAAAAAATGGGGAGCTCGACTGCCCCCATTTTGATATGCGGCGACTAGTAACCGTAACCTCCGCCATATCCTCCGCCATAACCGCCGCCGTAACCGTGCCAAGGGTAGTAAGGCGGTCGCGGGCGCGGGTAGTAATAAGGCGGGCGCGGATAAAACGGGTAGAACGGATAATACGGTCTTGGATAATAATAAGGCGGATAAAATGGCGGTCTCGGACGCGGATAATAATAAGGCTGTCTTTCATCATAAGGGGTAATTTGTTCAAATGACTGTTCATTCAAAGGGTAATCCAAGAGGAAAACCTCCCTAGCTTTTTTTATTCCTTTTACCATATTCCTGATGCTTAAGTTGGGTGTATGTACATTCATGAAATTCGGTTTTTTTTATGATGAAATTCCTTAAAAAGGATTGACATGAACTTCTAAATCTCATAGTATTACAAATGTGAAATAAATGTTACTGCAATGTTACAAAAACATTTCTAAATAGATACAGTTCCAACTGATGAAGAGTAAATCGAAATGGCTACGAAAGAAGGAGTTTTTGTTGTTGGCAAAAAGAATCAAATGGTTTCATGTATTAATAGCAGTTGTATGTGTGGTGGGCCTTATCGGCTTTTTCCATAATCATTCATTGAAAAAAGAAACGGTCATGAATAAAGTAAGAACTGATTCTCAATATGGGAATGTTGAGATCGCAACGCTTGTGAATGACGGGAAAACTTTTAATTACGCGGTTAACTATCCCGTTTTCAAAAATGAAAAAATGGATTCGGCATTAAAAAGATTCGCAGAAAAAGAGGTTCGTCAATTTCAAAAGGAAACAAAAGACGTTGACCAAGAGCATACGACAAAACGCAACGAATTAAATGTTGATTATAAAATTGTCCATTATGCCAAACAGACAGTGGCGATTGTATTTAATGAATATAAATACATCGGCGGGGCACACGGGCAAACCGTGAAAAAAACGTTTAACTATGATTTTAGTAAACAAGCGTTTCTTTCCATTGATGATATTTTCAAAGAGGACGCTGACTACTTACATAAGCTTTCGTTAATCGCTTATCACGAGCTGAAAAAGAATAAGGACATTGCCGCGGACGATGCACTGTTAAAGGAAGGGACGGCTCCGAAAAAAGAAAATTTCAGCCGCTTTGCCATCAAGGAGGATTATATCGAACTTTACTTTGACACATATCAGGTTGCAGCAGGCTATCTTGGAGAGCAATCGATTGCCATTAAGAAAAGTCTTTTGAAAGACATTCTGAAAGAACAATATATTGATAAAGCAAAAAATAAAAATAAAATCAAAGAACAAAAGCCGAAGCATGAAGTGATTTCTTTACCCAAAGAGGAAACGGTTGATCCAAATCAAAAAGTCATTGCGCTTACTTTCGACGACGGCCCGAATCCTGCGACAACAAATCAGATTCTAGACTCCTTGAAGAAATATAAGGGTCATGCCACGTTTTTTGTTTTGGGGAGCAGGGTTCAATATTATCCGGAAACGCTAATAAGAATGCTGAAAGAAGGAAATGAGGTGGGGAACCATTCATGGAGCCATCCGCTTCTCACAAGGCTTTCAGTGAAAGAAGCTTTAAAGCAGATCAATGATACGCAAGACATCATTGAAAAAATAAGCGGATACCGTCCGACGCTTGTAAGACCCCCATACGGCGGCATTAATGATGAACTGCGGAGTCAAATGAAAATGGATGTTGCGTTATGGGATGTTGACCCGGAAGATTGGAAAGACCGTAACAAAAAAACAATTGTTGACCGTGTCATGAATCAGGCGGGAGATGGAAGAACCATTTTAATTCACGATATTTACCGCACCTCTGCTGATGCGGCCGATGAAATTATAAAAAAGCTCACCGATCAAGGCTATCAATTGGTGACGGTTTCTCAGCTTGAAGAGGTTAAAAAACAAAGAGAAGCGAAATAAATTAAAAAAGGCTGTCCGTACGGACAGCCTTTTTTCTATTTAATAAGAGCCTGTGGTGGCCCAAACATTTAAGTTTGGTCCTGAATATTTGCCGAAAGCGTAAGAAGTCCTTGGATCTAAATCATATACCATCGGTGTATAGCAAGACTTTTGGCCGGCCACCGCTTTTCCATTGCCGCCTGCAGAATCACAATTATATCTCTTTCCGTCCGTGTTTCGGGTAATCTCCGCATTTGCTTCAAAGCCAGACGTCAATGTATTATTCATCGTGATTTTTGCCCAAGCTGTTTTACATGTACTGCTGAATTTAAGCTCGACTACTCCGATGACTTGATTGCTGGCATTCACTAAGTTTGAGGATTTTTTTGTAGAGCCGGTGGACGCACAATCATTGTAATAAGGGCTTTTACCATCGTAGGCATGGGTTTCCGCATTGGCGGGTACACCTTTGGCGGCAAAAACAAATACTACTGCGAATAACACCAATGAAGCCTTCGTAAACAGTCTTTTCATATTCTTTATGACCCCCTTAATATGGCAAACAATAAATCATACGGAGGAACAATCAAAACATGCATGATTTTTTGTGAACAATAAAGGCGGCCGGGAGGATGGAGTTATTGGCCGCCTTTGGTGTGAGGTTAAGCTTTTACATCAATGGTTTGTCCGAGAGTCGGATGCTGAATCATCTTTAAGGTTTGATCGGCATTTTGCTGGGCGGTGTCCAGCATTTTTTTCGTTAAAGCGATATTAACATTCTGGGCAAGGGATGCTTGATGCATCGCAACTGATAAAGCAGGAATATCCATCGTTCCACCTCCTATGCCTTACCTATCGGCGGGTTTGTATGATTTTACAGTGAAAAATGGCTTAATTTCTCCTGTTGACCTTTACGCTGCGGCATATCGTATGTTTTTGACAAGGAGGGAATCAGGATGAATCTTGTAATGGAAAAGACCTTTGAGCAATACGAAAAGCTGTTTTCAATGGAAGAACAGAAAAGAGAAGATGAATTTCGGTATACGATGATGAGGCCGTTTGAAAAGATGTGGACCGCCATCCAAGTTCCGCTGAAAGCGAAGGAGCCAAACGGCTATGATGTGATCATGGCTGCGAAAATGCTGGGCTATTTGGATGTCCGTGATACTGAAAGCGGCCAGAAAGCACTGCAAATACTGAAAGAATCACATGTTTCAGAGACAGCTGAATCTGCACTTCGGCAATGCATATTTTTTGCTGAGCGCGAACAGCTGCGGGTGAATGCAGAGGAGATCAAATTCGGCCTTTATATCGCTGATCCAAATAAACTTCAGCTGCAAAAAGGCTACTGCGGGTTTGGCGGGATACCGGGCTTTATTCATGTATGGATTGATCCGAACCGTTATAACCTGCCAAGGATTCCTTCAATTATTGCTCATGAGTTTCATCATAATGTGCGGTTTTCGTATATAGATTTTCATCATGGCTCTGTAAGTGTCGGGGATTATCTTGTGATTGAAGGATTGGCGGAATCATTCGCCAGAGAGCTGTTTGGCACGGAACGATTGGGCCCTTGGGTAACTCGTTTTGATCATGAGGATTTGCAATATTCCATTGATGTGATTAATGAGGTGCTGGATGTGAAAGGATTTTCGGAAGTCAGCCGTTATATGTTTGGTGATCCAATTGCTAACGATCAAGGCTTTAAGCCTGCTGGTTTATCGGCTTTTGCAGGTTATGCGGTTGGATATCATGCCGTTCAGTCATTTATGAATCAACATCACATGACGATAAGCGAGGCCACGCGTTTGGATGCGAAGACCATTCTTTCTCAGTGCGGATTGTTTTCCAAATGAAAAAAAGCGTCACATACAGCGGCGCTTTTTGATTCCCAAAACCAGCAGTTCTATGGCGGCACAGGCGGCAATTCCGATTGTATATGCTTCGATATCGCTCCATAAAAAACCGTACCCTAGTACAAGCCCGCCAAGAGAAGCATCCCTAATCTGGTCGATCCATTCGGCATGATAGAGCTGGCTGAATTCAATGACAAAACAGAAAGAAAGACTGATAATGCCCGTTATCATTGTCTTCAGCTTCCGAAATAGAAATCCGCATCCCGTAAAGATCATAGCGGCCCACAACGAGTCTCCCAGATAAGTATTGAGGGTATCAGGAAGAACACTGGAGAATGCTCTGGATCCAAGCCCCAGCCCAATGATCAGTACGGTGAAAACTGCATATATCCAACGATTTCGCTTCATTGCGAATTGATACCCCGTCTCTTTTTCATCTCCCTGTATTGTAAGGAATATATCTTTTATTTGTCCACTAAAAAAGCGGCTGAATAGCCGCATAGGGTGTTTATTTTGCTTTTAGGTTTACATGGTCGGCTGTCTGATCTGTGCCTATTACAAAATGGAGTTCATAGCGGCCTGTATCATATACATAATCGATTTCATCGGTAAACGGGACGGTTAACACCCGATTTGCTGGTCCTAATTGCTTCTGCAGCACTTCCGGCGTAACTCCGCCTAAATTCAGCTGCCGTTCCACACCGGTTCCAAAGTAGCGGATTTCTGAAATTGTCATGTCTTTATGATAGGAAAATCCGTAGCCCGGCTGTCCCATATTCCAGTGATATAAATCAAATCGATTGTCTCCCCCGACTGGTCTTTCCGGTTCCCCAAACGCAGCGTGGACATCCCCTTTTGTGCTTTTGTTAATGGTAAGGCCTTGCGCCTGCTGAGGCATTTCCCCTTTATAGGCGGTGTTATAGAGGTTTTTGACAAGCTCAGCGGCTGATTGATTCGTGTTTTCTGAGAGTGTGTTTGTTTGAGCTGCGGCCTTTGCCGGTGCTGAAAAGGACGCAGCCCCAAAGCCGGTAAAACAGCTTGTTACTGCTGCCGCAGCGGTAATAGCAGACATTGTCTTTTTCATGTTGATCCCTCCTTATTGATCTACCATCCCGTTTCCCGGTGTTAGTGCAATAAAACATGTGAGTGCGCTTTGTATGTTTTATTGAGTTGTTGTAAGGGAACTGAAATAGGTAATTCGGTATATAAAGCAAGAAAGGGGAATGGAGATGCCTGGCAAGAAAAAAATCACAATAAACGGCGTTGAAATGGAAGCGTCCGAGGAACAGACGGTGCTGCAGCTTTTGAATAACAGCTCGATTGAAGTGCCGCAAGTTTGCTATCATCCAAGCTTAGGGCCGATTGAGACATGTGATACGTGCATCGTCAGCATCAATGGTGAGCTGAAGAGGTCGTGCTCCGCTGAATTAAAGGATGGGGATATCATTGATACGCTCTCACCTGACGTGAAAAAAGCGCAGGTCATCGGGATGGACAAGATTTTATATAATCATGAGCTTTATTGTACAGTTTGCGATTACAACAATGGGGGATGCGAAATACATAATACGGTGAAGGAAATGAAAATCAATCACCAAAGCATTCCGTTTGATCACAAGCCATACCATAAGGATGAATCCCATCCGTTTTATCGGTATGATCCAGATCAATGTATTTTGTGCGGACGCTGTGTTGAAGCATGCCAGGACGTTCAGGTAACTGAAACGCTGACCATTGACTGGGAGCGGAAACGCCCGCGCGTCATTTGGGATAACGACGTGCCGATCAATGAGTCGTCATGTGTGTCGTGCGGCCATTGTTCAACGGTCTGTCCGTGCAACGCGATGATGGAAAAAGGAATGGAAGGGGAAACCGGATATTTAACAGGCATCAATAACGAAACGCTGCGACCGATGATCGAGATCACGAAAGGCGTAGAGACAGGCTACGGCTCGATTCTCGCCATTTCTGATATGGAATCGGCCATGCGTGATGAACGAATCAAAAAAACGAAAACCGTCTGCACGTATTGCGGCGTCGGCTGCAGCTTTGATGTCTGGACAAAGGGCAGAGACATTCTGAAAGTAGAGCCGCAGGAGGAAGCGCCAGCCAACGGCATTTCTACTTGTGTGAAAGGCAAGTTCGGTTGGGATTTCGTCAACAGCGAAGAACGCCTGACAAAGCCGCTGATCCGGGAAGGCGATCATTTCCGTGAAGCAGAGTGGGAGGAGGCGTTATCGCTGATCGCCAGCAAGTTCACTGAATTAAAAGAGGCGTTTGGCCCGGATTCTCTCGCTTTTATTACATCTTCTAAATGTACAAATGAAGAATCCTATCTTATGCAAAAGCTGGCCAGAGGTGTCATTGGCACAAATAATGTGGACAACTGCTCTCGCTATTGCCAATCTCCTGCGACTGCCGGCCTGTTCCGGACAGTCGGCTATGGCGGTGATTCAGGATCAATTACAGATATCGCGCAAGCGGACCTTGTTTTGATTATCGGTTCGAACACGTCTGAGTCGCATCCAGTCTTATCCACTCGCATTAAACGGGCTCATAAGCTAAGAGGGCAGAAAGTGATCGTCGCGGATATCAGAAAACACGAAATGGCAGAACGCTCCGATTTATTTGTCCAGCCGCGTGCCGGATCGGATATCGTCTGGCTGAATGCGATCGCCAAATATTTAATAGAAAACGGCAAGGCCGATGAACGATTTTTGAGAGAAAGAGTGAACGGACGAAATGAATATGTAAAAAGCCTCGCGCCGTACACACTTGAATATGCTGAGGAGAAAACCGGGATTGATCGAGAAACCCTTATCCAAATGGCAGAGATGATCGGGCAAGCTGACAGTGTGTGCGCATTGTGGGCGATGGGCGTGACACAGCACATTGGAGGAAGCGACACGAGCACGGCGATCTCTAATCTGCTGCTTGTGACAGGAAACTACGGAAAACCGGGAGCAGGTTCTTACCCATTGCGCGGCCATAACAACGTGCAGGGAGCAAGTGACTTCGGAAGCATGCCTGACAGAATGCCGGGCTATGAAAAAGTGACGGACGAACAAGTCCGCCAAAAATACGAGCGTGTGTGGGGTGTGCCGCTGCCGAAGGAGCCGGGTATGACCAACCACGAAATGATTGAAAAAATCCATTCCGGACAGCTGAAAGCGATGTATGTAAAAGGTGAAGAAATGGGCTTGGTGGATTCCAACATCAATCATGTACACGCCGCATATGAAAAGCTTGATTTCTTTGTGGTGCAGGACATTTTCCTTTCACGTACAGCGGAGTTTGCTGATGTGGTTCTTCCTGCGAGCCCAAGCCTTGAAAAAGAAGGAACGTTTACAAACACAGAACGCCGGATTCAGCGTTTGTATCAGGTGTTTGAACCGCTGGGCGAATCAAAGCCGGATTGGCAGATTATTATGGAGGTTGCCAATAAGCTTGACGCCGGCTGGCACTATGAGCATCCTGCAGACATTATGGAGGAAGCAGCCAAGCTGTCGCCGATTTATGCCGGTGTCACCTATGAACGTCTTGAGGGCTATAATTCCCTGCAATGGCCTGTAAACGCTGATGGAAAGGATTCGCCTTTACTCTTTACAGAGCGCTTCCCTTTCCCGGACGGCAAGGCCATTCTCTACCCTGTCCAGTGGACAGAGCCTGAGGAATTCGGTGAGGAATATGATATCCATGTCAACAATGGGCGGCTCTTGGAGCACTTCCACGAAGGGAACCTGACTTACAAATCAAAAGGGATTTCGGAGAAAACACCGGAAGTGTTCTTAGAAATTTCTCCTGAGCTTGCGGCAGAACGAGGGATTCAGGACGGAACCCTCGTCAGACTCACATCGCCTTTCGGAAATGTCAAAGTGAAGTGCCTGATTACTGATCGAGTCAAAGGGAAGGAAGTATATCTGCCAATGAACGATTCAGGGGAAGCGGCGATCAACCTGTTAACGGGCAGCCATGCCGATAAGGATACCGATACGCCTGCTTACAAAGAAACATCGGCCAAGATGGAAATTTTGAAGCACGACGGAATCAGCCCGCTGCCTAAGATCAACCACCGCAACGGCAATCCGCAGCCGCAAATCGGTGTGCAGGTTCATAAGAAATGGGCGCGGAAGGATTATATTTTCCCTGGTGACGCTGTGAAAAGGGGGATGGGCCATAATGGCTAAAGCGATTAAACGAATTCAAAAAATCGAGGTAACAGAAGAAGATCAGCGAAAGCGTGATTTGCGGGAAATTGAAGATGCTCTAGTTGATCACAAAGAAGCGATTCTCGAAACATTGCATATGCTGGGCCATATGAACGAGCGCGGTGTCCTGCCGTTGCTCCGCGGCCTTTTTGGCCAAGGGGATAAAGTTCTTGATATCCTGGTGAAAAAGGCAGATACAGAGGAAACAGCCAATACGCTGAAAAATCTGCTTCTTTTGTTTGGAACACTCGGCATGCTGGACGTGAAGCAGCTGGAGCCTCTTATTTTGAAAGTGAATGCGGGTGTGGCAAGCGCTGTAGAGCAGAAAAACAGCGAAGAAAAGACAGGTTATTTTGATATTATCCGCTCGCTAAAAGACCCGGAAATCAACAAATCAATTACACTGCTCTTTTCCTTTTTAAAAGGAATGGGACAAGATACAAAGGAGTTGGAACGCACGACACAGCCTCCCGAGCACCAAAAACATCATCAGGAACCTCGAGAGAAAAGAGGAATGAATAAGCGAGATTGACCTCCTGCCCGAGCGGCTTCAGCCAGCTCGGGTTTTTTGATGAAAAGGTCTAATGGACTAGTAAAAAATATTTAAATACTAGGAAGAAGTAAGATTGTGATGAATGAGATAGAAATAATCGTTACTTTCTTACCTGTTAAGAAAAGGGAAAATCTGATTATAATAGAAATCGATTACTTTAGATGGGGGAACAATCATGAAAAAAGTCTTATTACTATTATTTGTCTTGACGATCGGGTTAGCGCTTTCTGCGTGCAGCCAATCGAGCGATGCGTCAGAGAAGGAAAAACCGAAAGAGAAAAAATCGCAAGAAGAGCTTGAAAAGGAACTTGATAAGGAATTGAAAAAAGGCGGTGAGCCGAAGACCAAAAAAGATGATCAAATACATAAAATAGGAGAAACATTTAAAGCAGGACATACGAATTTTACAGTGAATAAAGTTGATAGAGTGCAAAAAGGTGAATATATGAATGTTGGCGGAGCTGTAAATGAGGAGACAAAAACAATAAAAGATGATGAGGAACGGCTTATTATAGAAGTTACGATGGAAAATATAGGGGGAGATTCAATAAGCTACAATTTTATCGGGTTTGATTTAAGAGATAAGAATGATCAATCAGTGCGGCCTGTTTTTTCTATAGAAGAGAAGGGCAGAATCCTTATGGGAGGAACACTAGTATCGGGGAAAAAGGTTACAGGTGTACTCAGTTATGTCATCCCTAAAGGAGAACAGAAACATTACACACTGGTATATAATCCGTTTTTAGCTGATACAAATAGCAGTAATACAGAAGAGAGAGTAAAGGACGATATTGATTACTTGGTGAAGTTAGATTAGAAGCTAATTTACAGTTGCACGTTTTTCATCTGTGGAAAACGTGCATTTTTTATAGCAAAACTTGACTTGAAAGGATGAGTGATAAAAGTGCAAACCAAATGGCTGGAACGGGCACAGCGGATTCGGGCGATCGCCCAAGCGGGGCTTGCTTTTTCCAAGGATGTGTACGACAGGGAGAGGTACGAAGAGCTAATGAAGCTTAGCGCGGAAATGATGGCGGATTACTCGGAGAAGGACATTGAACTTATCACTGATTTATGGCAAGGCGAGAAGGGCTATCCGACACCGAAAGCGGATGTTCGCGGCGCAGTATTCCGAGAGAATCAGATTTTGCTTGTCCGGGAGAAGCATGATGAGCTGTGGTCGCTGCCGGGTGGATTTTGCGAGATTGGTTTATCGCCAGCTGAAAACGTCGTCAAGGAAATCAAAGAAGAGTCGGGGTACGATACAGAGCCGTCTCGATTGCTGGCCGTGCTAGACAGCCATAAACACTCTCATCCCCCTCAGCCTTATCACTATTATAAAATCTTCATCGCATGCAGCATGACGGGCGGGCAGAGGGAAACAGGGATCGAGACGAATCATGCCGCTTTTTTTCCGGAAGACAGACTCCCGCCGCTCTCTCCAAAACGAAACACACCCTCACAGCTTAGCATGCTGTTTGACTTTTTGCGCCATCCGGACAAGAAAACGATATTTGACTAAAAAAGAAAGAGCCAATGGGCTCTTTCTTTTTTATAATGTAATGTGTTTTTCGTTGGCGAGTTTCAGAAGGGTCAAAATAGAATCGGCTTGTTTATAGCCGAGTTTTTGCTTTAATTTGTTTTCTTCAACTAATCGGCTGCCATAAATTTTGACAGAGGCTTTGTCGACGACAGTATGCCAGTTTTCCTGTTTTTTTCCCTCAACAAGCGGTTTTTCATGTCTCTCAGAAAAAGAGAACACAAACAGTACGAATGCAAGTGAAAGTAGGATGCCGACAACTTGTTTTTTGTAATTAGTCTGTGCTGCCACGTTGTTCTCTCCTTCACCTTTTACCTTCTATTTAATCATAGAATCAGCTTATTTTACATAATGGGAAAGTCATTTTTGGAGTTAGTGCATTTGGTTGAAAACAGAGACGTTTTTTGAGCGGAGCGGTGCAATTGAATCCATATTGGATTTGCGTGCTTATGCCTAAGGTCACGTTGTGAGCCAAAACAGCAGTGCAGAATAGAAAAAAATTGAAAGATTATGGTAAGATGAACGAAATTCGAGGGGGAATATATGATGCCTGCATCGAACATCGTGATCGCCTGCCTGCTGTTATCAATTTGATTATATGTGGTAGTCCCTCTCTTTTTCGAAAGCGGGAGGTGAAGTGGAACATTCATTGCTGAATTTTTTCAAGGGAGTGACCATAATGAGTGTGTTAAACCGCCGGCAAGCCTTGCAGCGAGCGCTGCTCAATGGGAAAAACAAACAGGATGCGTATCATCCGTTTCCATGGTACGAATCGATGAGAAAGGATTCGCCTGTTTCCTTTGATGAAGAAAACCAAGTGTGGAGCGTTTTTCTTTATGATGATGTCAAAAAAGTTGTTGGGGATAAAGAGCTGTTTTCCAGTTACATGCCGCAGCAGACAAGCTCTATTGGAAATTCCATCATTAACATGGACCCGCCGAAGCATACAAAAATCCGTTCAGTCGTGAATAAAGCCTTTACTCCGCGCGTGATGAAGCAATGGGAACCGAGAATTCAAGAAATCACAGATGAACTGATTCAAAAATGTCAGGGGCGCAGTGAGTTTGACCTTGTTCACGATTTTTCATACCCGCTTCCGGTTATTGTGATATCTGAGCTGCTGGGAGTGCCTTCAGCGCATATGGATCAGTTTAAAGCATGGTCTGATCTTCTGGTCAGTACACCGAAGGATAAAAGTGAAGAAGCTGAAAAAGCCTTTTTGGAAGAACGAGATAAGTGTGAGGAAGAACTGGCTGCGTTTTTTGCCGGCATCATAGAAGAAAAGCGAAACAAACCGGCACAGGATATTATTTCTATTTTAGTGGAAGCGGAAGAAACAGGCGAGAAGCTGTCCGGTGAAGAGCTGATTCCGTTTTGCACGCTGCTGCTGGTGGCCGGAAATGAAACCACTACAAACCTGATTTCAAATGCGATGTACAGCATATTAGAAACGCCAGGCGTTTACGAGGAACTGCGCAGCCATCCTGAACTGATGCCTCAGGCAGTCGAGGAAGCCTTACGTTTCAGAGCGCCCGCCCCGGTTTTGAGACGCATTGCCAAGCGGGATACGGAAATCGGGGGGCATCTGATTAAAGAAGGTGATATGGTTTTGGCGTTTGTGGCATCGGCAAATCGTGATGAAGCGAAGTTTGACAGGCCGCACATGTTTGATATCCACCGCCATCCCAATCCGCATATTGCGTTTGGTCATGGCATTCATTTTTGCCTTGGGGCTCCGCTTGCCCGTCTTGAAGCAAATATCGCGTTAACGTCTTTGATTTCTGCTTTTCCTCAAATGGAGTGCGTCAGTATCACTCCGATTGAAAACAGTGTGATATACGGATTAAAGAGCTTCCGTGTGAAAATGTAATAGATAAGGAGACTGGAGATTCATGAAAAAGTACCATATTTCGATGATCAATATCCCGGCGTACGGACATGTCAATCCTACGCTTGCTTTAGTAGAGAAGCTTTGTGAGAAAGGGCACCGTGTCACGTACGCGACGACTGAGGAGTTTGCGCCCGCTGTTCAGCAAGCCGGTGGAGAAGCATTGATCTATCATACATCCTTGAATATTGATCCTAAGCAAATCAGGGAGATGATGGAAAAGAATGACGCGCCCCTAAGCCTTTTGAAAGAATCACTCAGCATTCTGCCGCAGCTTGAGGAGTTATATAAGGGTGATCAGCCTGATCTGATCATCTATGACTTTGTTGCGCTGGCTGGTAAATTGTTTGCTGAAAAGCTTAATGTTCCGGTCATTAAGCTCTGTTCGTCATATGCCCAAAATGAATCCTTTCAGTTAGGAAATGAAGACATGCTGAAGAAAATAAAAGAAGCAGAGGCTGAATTTAAAGCCTACTTGGAGCAAGAGAAGTTGCCGGCTGTTTCATTTGAACAGTTAGCTGTGCCGGAAGCATTAAATATTGTCTTTATGCCGAAGTCTTTTCAGATTCAGCATGAGACGTTCGATGACCGTTTCTGTTTTGTCGGCCCCTCTCTCGGAGAACGAAAGGAACAAGAAGGCCTGTTGATTGACAAGGATGATCGCCCGCTTATGCTGATTTCTTTGGGTACGGCGTTTAACGCATGGCCGGAATTTTACAAGATGTGCATCAAGGCATTTCGGGATTCTTCATGGCAAGTGATCATGTCGGTTGGGAAAACGATTGATCCAGAAAGCTTGGAGGATATTCCTGCTAACTTTACCATTCGCCAAAGTGTGCCGCAGCTTGAGGTGTTAGAGAAAGCTGATTTGTTCATCTCTCATGGCGGGATGAACAGTACGATGGAAGCGATGAACGCAGGTGTGCCGCTTGTCGTCATTCCGCAAATGTATGAGCAGGAGCTCACTGCAAATCGGGTTGATGAATTAGGCCTTGGCGTTTATTTGCCGAAAGAGGAAGTGACTGTTTCCAGCCTGCAGGAAGCGGTTCAGGCTGTATCCAGTGATCAAGAGCTGCTCAGCCGCGTCAAGAATATGCAAAAGGATGTAAAAGAAGCTGGCGGAGCGGAGCGTGCGGCAGCTGAGATTGAAGCGTTTATGAAAAAATCCGCTGTCCCGCAGTAAAAACATAAAAACCGAAATCAATTTGATTTCGGTTTTCTGTTTAAATATTTTTTTTCATCCCGCATCTCCGGCATTCTCTAAGAAATTTTCCGCCTTTTACAGAGCTTTTGAACAGTGTGTAATCACAGTTGTCGCAGCGCCCGCTGCGGGCATCCGGATATTCATTGAATTCGTAAACAATCGATGTATCGTAGCCTTTTGTTTCATATTCTTCTTTTTTGGTTTCCATGTCGATCCTCCGTTACAAGACGTGTCTGCTGTTTATCTTACAGCAAGCTTCCGGCGTATTCAATGGATTTTAGGAGTTTGGGTTTATCTTGATTTCTCCCTTGGTTTGCGCCAAAATAGCTTTAATAAGCTTGTATACATAAAAAGCCTATGCAAAGAGGAGAGGAAACGGGTATGGGAAAAGGGTTACTTGGAAAACGTGTGGCAATCGGTGGCTCACGAAAAACGGAAGAAATCAGTACAATCATTGAAAAACAGGGCGGAATACCTGTCATCCGGCCTCTCCAAGGTACAGTTTACTTAGCAGAGAAGCAGGTGGAGCCGGATTTGCGGACGTTTGCGGAAGAAAAAGCTGACTGGGTCATTTTCACGACAGGCATCGGGTTGGAGACTCTTGTCGATATGGCAGAGAAAATTGGACTGAAAGATGAGTTTCTGCAGGCCATTCGCCAAGCGAAAGCGGCATGCCGGGGATACAAAACGCTGTCTGCGTTGAAAAAGCTTGGAATCACACTGGAAGCTTCGGATGAAGACGGGACAACAAGAGGCTTAATCCGTTCTTTGGAGCCTCACGACTTTTCAGGAAAAACAGTCATGGTGCAGCTTCATGGCGAAAAAGCGCCGGCTCTCATGGCATTTCTTGAAGAAAAAGGCGCGTCTGTCCTGCCGATTCTGCCTTATCAGCACATCCCGCCGGAGGAGGAAACGGTGGAGCGGTTATGCCGAGAGCTGATGAACGGTGAGATCGATGCCGTTTGTTTTACAACGGCCATTCAGGTTCGTTCCCTGTTTGATTTTGCCAAGGGGCGAGGTTATATCAATGAAGTGAAGAAGGTATTCAAAGAACGCGCCATCGCAGCTGCTGTCGGAAAAGTGACTGCTGAAGCACTGCGGGAAGAGGGCATTACGAGACTGCTTGCGCCAGAGATTGAGCGGATGGGTGCGATGATTGTTGAGCTGGCCAAGTATTATGAAGAAAAGGAATAACAAGTACAAAAAGCCGCTTTTCCCTCGGAAAGCGGCTTTTGTCTGTCATTCATTCTGCTTCAGCTGCTGATGAACGGTGAATAATGATGGGTATGTCAGCACGCTTAAGATTACACAAGTCAGCGCGGCTGAGGCCATCGTTGTAAACACGATTAAGAGTTGAAAGCGTACTGCCTGAATCGGGTCCGCGCCGGCTAGAATCTGGCCTGTCATCATGCCGGGAAGCTGGACAAGACCCAGTGTTTTCTGGCTTTCGAGCGTCGGGATCATACTCATTTTCATCGCTGAAGTAAGAATGCGCTGTATGGATTGCTTCGGTGTGCCGCCAAGTGACAATATTAATTGAATTTCTTCTTTGCGAACGCCGGCTTCTGAGTTAAGCCGGTTTAGAAACAAACTCGAGAGCACCATCGAATTTCCGATGACCATCCCGCTGATCGGAATGACATATCGTGCCGTAAGCGGAATGATATGAAGAGACAGCAGAATTCCCTGCGTCACAATTTCTACGATTGCTAACGCGGCAAACACTCTCCAAAACGAACCGATTGTATTTTTCTTTCGCTTGATGACATTTTGTGCCGCCACCGCGAGCATTAACAGCACCATCAGCAGGATAAAAACAGGGTGGTCTCCGCGAAAAATCAGCGACAAAACATAACCGATGATAAGCAGCTGCACCGCGGCCCGGATGGTGGCAATGATCATGTCTTTTTCTACCCCGGCTTTAAAGGATTTTGATAAAAACAAGGCGATCAATACAAAGATCATCGTTAAAGAGAGAGAAAGGTAATCCATTACCGGGTCCCTCCCTTCAAAAATTCTTTCGCTGCTTCATGCTGCGGAGCGGAGAAAAATGTGTCGGTTTCAGCGATTTCAAGCAGCCGGCCATCTGCCATAAACCAAATGGTATCGGCTATTCGTTTTGCCTGCTCCATATTATGAGTGACCCACATGACTGTCCATTTTTTCTCTTGATGCTGACGTTTGATCAGTTCTTCAATCTCAAGAGCAGAGACCGGGTCCAAGGCCGATGTGATTTCGTCCAACAATAGAATGGAGGAAGGATTTGAGAGCGTTCTGGCCAGTGACAGTCTTTGCCGCTGCCCGCCCGATAAGTCTCTGGCGCTTCTGTCTAACAGCTCTGGCGGCAGCCCTGCAAGAGAAGCCAGCTTTTCAGGAGAGTACAGCTGGGATTGATGCAGCCTTTGTACAAGACTTAAATTGTCACGCACTGTCCCGTCGAGCACGGGAGCCGATTGAAACGCGAGGGCTGCCGTTCGCCTCAGCTCATTGACATTCCATTCTCTGACTTCCTTTCCGTATATGTTGACTTCGCCGCTGTCAGGCGTTCTCATTAAATTACACATAGAAAGGAGGGTGCTTTTGCCTGAGCCGGAAGGACCTAAAACGGCTACGATTGCGCCCTGTTGAATGTCTCCGGTGACATCCTGCAGCACATCATAGGTTTGTCCATCTTGTTTATAGCTTTTTCTGACTGATCTGAAGGAGATGGCTGGTATGTTTTGTGTTTGATCGTTTGCTTCCATTACAATAATCACCTTTCAATATAAGTAGGCTGACATTATATTTAACTATAACGTGAAACAGATTCCTTTTGGTAGCACAAATAAAGGAGAACAGGCTTTCACCCATTCTCCTGCAGATGCTACGCAGTCAGATTTGACTGTGCTTTCTTTTTCGGTTTTCTCGGCTGTGAAGCGAAGGTATGTAACATCATCCCCGCTATTATAATGAACAAACCGGCAAATGATAATAGAGATGGGAAAACGCCTGACAGCAGAACAATTTCACCAAGCAGCGCGAAAATCACTTCACCGGATTGAGTGGCTTCAACAGCTGCGAGTTTTTGCGGATTGTCTCTTACCATATCAGTAGCCCAGAAAAATAAAACCGTCGCAATGATGCCTGAGCTGACGGCAACGATAAAGGATTGAACGGTTTGACTTGCTGTTGGAAGGCCATCTGACCACCAGCCGTAGGCTGCTAATATAAGCCAGAATGGAAGGCTTGCCAATGTCATTCCAAGCACGCGCTGAAATGTATCAAGCCGGCCTCCGTATTCTTCGAGCATTCTCCTGTTTCCTAACGGATAGGCAAAAGCCGCAATGACAACCGGCAGCACACTGAAAAGCAGCATCCTCCCAGAAAGCGATTCTGCATGCTGAAGCTGAATCAGAGCCGCTCCAATCAGGATGATCACAGAAGTGCCAAGTGAAACCAGGGGAATCTTTTGGCGAACGAGCTGCGGAGCGCCCGGCATATCTTGTTTGACATAAAACAAAGGAGATAAGAGTACCCCGGCTACAATTGTAATTTGCCAGGTTCCGGCTATGAGCCACCCCGGACCGTATGCAGCCGCAAATGTAATCGGCGCGTAAAAAAGCACGAAGCCGACGAAGCTCCATTTGATCCAATAAAACGGCTTTTTCCTCATCTCTAGTAAGAGAGGCGTGAATGTCCCTCTCATGATGACAATCAAACATAAAAATGGCACCATAAAAATAAAGCGCAGCGAAGAGCTCCAAAGCCAGCTGCCTCCTGATAACTCCATCGCTCTGTTTAATATAAAGGTAACGGCGAAAAAGAGTGAAGCCAATATTCCGATAACGATAGCTTTCATGATATCCCTCATTCTGGCATTATTTTTTTATACTATACTATTCGGTATCATGCAGATCAATGGAATCATGAGAAAAACATCATGTTTGGCGAACCGCTATGTGTGGAAGACAAAAAAGGGAGGTGAAATTGATGGAAAAAGAGACACAGACATACTTCTTTCCGGATGACGGCAGGATTCCGAATCACCCTGATTTTCCGCTCGTGGTGTATCAAAACGCGCTTAAGGACACCGGACTGGCAGAGCGGATCGTCATCCGGCATGGCTGGTCAAACAGCTGGTCAGGGAGTGTTTTTCCATACCATCATTATCACAGCAATACGCATGAAGTCCTGATTGCCCTTAGGGGAGAGGCTGTGATTCAGTTTGGGGGAGAACAAGGGGCTGCCATCCCTTTCAAATCAGGCGACGCAGTCGTGATTCCAGCCGGAGTCGGACATAAAAAGCTTAGCTCAAGTCCCGATTTTACTGTCCTTGGCGCCTATCCCGGTGGCGTTCAGTATGATATGAAGACGGGGAAACCGAATGAGCGGGAGGAAGCGGTCAAACAGATTAAGCAGGCGGCGTTGCCGACGAATGATCCGATCACAGGAAAAAGAGAGCCTCTATTGGAAATATGGGTAAAGTGAAGGGGAGAAATTGCTGGATTGTCAATAACTAGTGACGCAGAAACGTTATGACATGAGCTCCATATAAATTAATTTCATAATCGAAGCAATTCACGTTCAAATTTTGTTCAAAAAGTGTTATCATATAGAAGGTAATCGAATTGGAGTTTTTTGTGTTTGCTATTTTCAGAGAGAGTAAAGGATTTTGACTTATTCAATTGTTTATTTTTAGATAAAAATAATACTGAATATGGCAAGATGAAAAACTGGGTAGTAAACATTTATTTTTGTAAATGATTGTGCACGAATTCACAATCCTTATTCTTATGCCTTAAAAGCGTGAGACAGGGAGAGGCACTACCCTTTCCAAAAAAATCAGCAAACTGCTTATAGTAAAGGAGAATTGGATATGCCAGAAACAATCGATCAAACAAATGCGTCTGTCAGCCAAAGCCAGCAAGATCTTATTGATCAGCTATTAAAGCCAGAAGTTCAAGAATCATTGACTGTTTTAGTTGACCAGCTTCCGAAGCTGACTGAGTTAGTGAATATTTTAACGAAGTCTTATGATTTCGCTCAGTCTGTAGCGACTGACGAAGTGTTAAAGAGCGACACAGTCGGTGCGATCACTGAAATTCTCGAGCCTGTAAAAGAAACAGCGAAAGAAGTAGCTGCGACTGCGATTGAAGCAAAAGACCGCGCGGAAGCAAGCAACGAAACAATTGGACTTTTCGGCCTTCTTCGCATGCTGAAAGATCCTCAAGCTCAAAAGCTGTTCCGTTTTGCTAACAGCTACCTTGAAGTCATGAACGAACGCGAAAACCAAAAATAATCTCAGATTCAAATTGATATAAAGGACGGAGGATATACGATGTCAAAACATATTGTCATTCTAGGCGCTGGTTATGGCGGAGTTCTTTCTGCTCTAACAGTTCGCAAACATTACACAAAAGAACAAGCACGCGTGACAGTGGTAAACAAATACCCAACTCACCAAATCATTACGGAATTACACCGCCTTGCTGCAGGCAACGTGTCTGAAAAAGCGGTTGCAATGCCATTAGAAAAACTTTTCAAAGGCAAAGACATTGATCTTAAAATTGCGGAAGTAAGCTCTTTCTCTGTTGATAAAAAAGAAGTTGCGCTTGCTGACGGTTCTACATTAACTTACGATGCGCTTGTTGTAGGTCTTGGTTCTGTAACGGCTTACTTCGGCATCCCAGGTCTTGAAGAAAACAGCATGGTATTGAAATCTGCTGCCGATGCGAACAAAGTCTTCCAACATGTTGAAGATCGTGTGCGCGAGTACTCTAAAACGAAAAACGAAGCAGATGCAACAATCCTTATCGGCGGAGGCGGCTTAACAGGTGTTGAGCTTGTTGGTGAGCTTGCTGACATCATGCCGAACCTTGCGAAAAAATACGGCGTAGACCATAAAGAAATCAAATTGAAACTTGTTGAAGCAGGTCCGAAGATCCTTCCTGTTCTTCCGGATGATCTTATCGAGCGTGCGACTGCAAGCCTTGAAAAACGCGGCGTTGAGTTCTTAACAGGTCTTCCTGTTACAAATGTAGAAGGAAACGTAATCGATCTGAAAGACGGATCTAAAGTTGTTGCCAACACATTTGTTTGGACTGGCGGCGTACAAGGTAACCCATTAGTCGGTGAATCAGGTCTAGAAGTGAACCGCGGACGCGCGACTGTAAATGACTTCCTGCAATCTACATCTCATGAAGATGTATTCGTTGCTGGAGACAGCGCAGTTTACTTCGGTCCAGACGGCCGTCCATACCCGCCAACTGCACAAATCGCATGGCAAATGGGTGAGCTGATCGGTTACAACCTATTCGCTTACCTGGAAGGCAAAACGCTTGAAACATTCAAGCCAGTAAACTCTGGTACACTTGCAAGCCTTGGACGCAAAGACGCAGTTGCCATCATTGGTGCTAATTCTACACCGCTTAAAGGTCTTCCTGCTTCCTTGATGAAAGAAGCAAGTAACGTACGTTACTTAACACACATTAAAGGACTTTTCAGCCTGGCTTACTAATCCTTTTAATGAATCTGACATTGCCAAAAGCGTTCCTTACCGAGTGCTTTCTGGCAATGTCTTTTTTATGTTTATGACAGCGTTAACATTTCATTTTATTGATCCCAGAGGAATATAAAGGTAAAATAAAAACAAATCAAAATGTTAACGTTAACATTTTGAAATAGAATGAAAGACGGTGAGGACATGGAACCCTTCATGGGCGAAAACTTTTTATTGAAAAATGAAACCGCTGTCAGCCTCTATCATAATTTTGCGAAAGACATGCCAATTATTGATTACCACTGCCACTTAAGTCCGAAAGAAATCTATGAAAATAAGACATTTCAAAACATCACGGAAGCCTGGCTGTATGGTGACCATTATAAATGGCGCATCATGAGAGCCAATGGAATTGAGGAGACATACATCACCGGAGATGCGCCTGATGAGGAGAAATTTATGGCTTGGGCGAAAACCGTGCCGATGGCGATCGGCAATCCGCTCTATAACTGGACTCACTTAGAATTGCAGCGTTTTTTTGGCATTTATGAGATTTTAAACGAGAAGTCTGGGCCGGCTATATGGAAACGGACAAATGAACTGCTCAAAGGGGAAGGCTTCGGGGCAAGGGATTTAATCGTGAAATCAAATGTAAAGGTCGTGTGCACCACAGATGACCCTGTTGATTCTCTTGAATACCATCTATTATTAAGAGAAGACAAAGACTTTCCTGTCAGCGTGCTGCCTGGATTTCGGCCGGATAAAGGACTTGAGATCAATCGTGAAGGCTTTCCTGAGTGGGTGCAGGCGCTTGAAGATGCCGCCGCCATATCGATTACAACCTATGATGAGTTTTTAAATGCGTTGGAAAAACGAGTGCGATTCTTCCACTCAGCCGGCGGCAGAGTTTCTGATCACGCGATAGATTCAATGGTATTTGCCGAAACAACAAAAGAAGAAGCTGGACGGATTTTTTCTGACAGATTACAAGGAACAGAGGTTTCTTATGAAGATGAGAAGAAATTTAAGACACATACGCTTCAGTTTCTTTGCGGTTTGTATGCGGAGCTCGATTGGGCGATGCAGTTTCATATCAACGCTTTAAGAAACACGAATACAAAAATGATGAAAAGGCTCGGACCTGATACAGGCTATGATTCAATGAACGATGAAGAAATTGCTAAGCCTTTATACAAGCTGCTGAACTCAGTTGAGATGAAGAACCAGCTGCCGAAAACGATTTTATATTCACTGAATCCAAATGATAACTATGTCATCGCCAGCATGATCAACAGTTTTCAGGACGGTATTACCCCAGGAAAAATACAATTCGGCACAGCCTGGTGGTTTAACGATACTAAAGACGGGATGCTCGACCAAATGAAAGCGTTATCAAATGTTGGCCTTTTCAGCCGTTTTATCGGCATGCTCACCGATTCCAGAAGCTTTCTTTCGTATACGCGCCACGAATATTTCAGGCGGATCGTCTGCAATTTGATTGGAGAATGGGTGGAAAACGGCGAAGTGCCGCGCGATATGGAGCTTCTGGGAAGCATCGTTCAGGGGATTTGCTATGACAATGCGAAACACTACTTTCAATTTCAAGAAGAGAAAGCAAACGTGTAACAAAGTATCCGCTCAGTATCGCTGAGCGGATCACTATCCGAAAATTCTTAAGACACAGAGGTGGAACATGCGAACTGAACTGGCAAATAAGGTTGTGTCGGTCGAAACGGAAAAAAGGCTTTCATTGAAAGAGAAAATGTCCTATGGTTTTGGTGATTTTGGCAACGGTTTTATGTTTGATCTCGGCCAGATTTATTTATTGAAGTATTTCACTGATGTAGCGGGAATCCCCGCTGCGATGGCCGGCGGCATTTTTTTAGTCAGTAAGCTGTTTGCGGCGATAACAGATCCAATTGTCGGCTCATCAATCGATTATCGCAAAAATATCGGCAAACGGGGGAAATTCAGGCCTTATCTATTAATCGGCAGCATCGTGCTTGCGGTGCTTACTGTTCTTATTTTTCTGTCTCCCAATGTATCAACGACCGGAAAACTGATTTATGCATATGCATCCTATATGATTTGGGGCATCGGCTATTCATTTGTGAATATTCCGTACGGCTCATTAGGGGCAGCGATGACTCAAAATTCTGAGGACCGGACCTCCATTTCGACGTTCCGCCAAATCGGATCACTTGGCGCCTTGTTTATCACAAGTGTGGCCGTGATGCCGCTGCTCATCAAGTTTGATAATCCGAAGGTCGGCTACCCGGTGGTCATGGGCTTGTTCGCCGCACTCGGTGTGTTTTGGTTTTATATTTGCTACCGCAACTGCAAAGAGCGCATTGTCATATCGGAAGCACCAAAAGAAAAATTAACACTCTCATCTGTCGTCAAAACATTTATTACAAATAAACCGCTGTTAACCCTTGTCCTGATGACGATTTTTTCAATTTCCGCATACAACATTAAATCCGCCATGCTCGTCTATTTCGCACAATATAACTTGGGCAATGTTGAATTAATGGCTTATATGAACTTCATCATTATTGGTTCTTCCTTTTTGGGCGTCGTATTCCTTCCAAAGCTCGTCAAGATGTTTGGAAAGAAACGAACGGCAATGATCGGCTTCGGCATCAGTGTGGCCGCGGATCTGATCAACTTTATGCTCCCATCTAACGTATATGTGTTTACAATTCTCGCCAGTATCGCCTTTATCGGAATCAGTATCCCAAATGGCATCACGTGGGCTCTTGTCTCCGATATTATCGACTATGGCGAATGGAAATCCGGTGAACGGAAGGAAGCAACGACATATTCACTTTTCAATTTCTCAAGAAAGCTTGCTCAATCTTTGTCTGGCTTTCTCTCGGGGATCGGTTTGGGGATTATCGGCTATGTCCCGAATGCAGTCCAGACAGCACAGGCGCTGATTGGCATCAAAGCGCTGCTTCTTCTGTATCCGGCCATTGCTTTGGCATTAGCGATGATCATTATCGGCTTTCTTTATAAACTCACAGACCAGCAGCATGCTCAGATCGTTCAGGATCTTCATCAAAAGATCTGACAATATAATATAGAGAATATTTAAAATAATTTGTAAATAAAATGTGTTTGTAGGGGTTTCGCTAGGAGAGTGCCCAAAAAACTGAAAAGGAAGGAGGCACTTGCTTGAAAACGATAACAATTGCAGCTGAAGAAGCAAAGGAACTCGTTCGGCAAAAGCTGGCCGGTGCCGGTTTGAATGAACGAGATGCTGAAAAAGTAGCAGATGTTCTCGTGCACGCTGATTTGCGCAATGTACATTCGCATGGCGTGCTGCGCACAGAACACTATGTGAACAGGCTTTTAGCGGGAGGGATCAATCCTGGGGCACAGCCTGTTTTTAAAGAAACGGGGCCTGTGACCGGGGTGCTTGACGGAGACGATGGTTTCGGTCATGTGAATTGCGACATGGCGATGGACCATGCAATTGACATGGCGAAGAAAAAAGGAGTCGGCATGGTCACGGCCGTAAACAGCAGCCATTGCGGAGCGCTAAGCTATTTTGTGCAAAAAGCGGCTGACGAAAAGCTGATCGGAATAGCAATGACGCATACAGACAGTATCGTTGTCCCGTTTGGGGGGAGGACTCCTTTTTTAGGGACAAATCCGATTGCTTACGGTGTTCCGGCTAAGCATAAAAAACCGTTTATCCTAGATATGGCGACATCCAAAGTGGCTTTTGGGAAGATTCTGCAGGCCCGTGAAGAGGGCAAAGAAATTCCTGAAGGATGGGGAGTCGATGAAAACGGAGAAGCAGTAACTGATCCTGACAAGGTCGTCTCACTTTCAACATTCGGCGGCCCGAAAGGCTATGGACTATCGATTGTAGTGGATGTGTTTTCCGGATTGCTGGCGGGCGCGGCTTTTGGCCCTCATATTGCCAAAATGTACAGCGGCCTTGATCAAAAAAGAAAGCTGGGGCATTACGTTTGCGCGATCAATCCAGCCTTTTTTACTGACTGGGATACGTTTTTAGAGCAGATGGATGCCATGATCGATGAACTGCAGCAATCACCGCCGGCTGTTGGATTCGAAAGAGTGTATGTGCCCGGCGAGATCGAGCAGCTGCATGAAGAAAGAAATAAGAAAAACGGAATTTCTATCGTCCGGAGCGTGTATGAATTCTTAAAAAGCAGGTGAGAAAAATGAAAGCGGTTCAAGTGCGAAAAGCGTATGATCTGGTGACAGCGGAGGTGAAGAAGCCAGTTCTTTCAAAGGATGATGAAGTGCTCGTGAAAGTCAAGCGAGTCGGCATTTGCGGTTCAGACATGCACATTTATCATGGAACGAATCCGCTTGCTACCCTCCCGAGAGTCATCGGACACGAGGTAACGGGACAAGTGGAGGAAGTTGGTGCGAAAGTACAGAGCCTAAAACCCGGTGATCATGTGGTAATTGAGCCGATTTCTTATTGCGGATCGTGCTATGCCTGCCGCAAAGGGCGGCCGAATGTTTGCGCCAAGCTTTCTGTATTTGGCGTACATGAGGACGGAGGCATGCGGGAATATATTGTGCTTCCGGAAAGGCAGCTTCACGCGGTCTTAAAGGACTTGCCTTGGGAGGAAGCAGTCATGGCCGAGCCTTATACGATAGGCGCCCAGGCAGTGTGGAGAGGCCAGGTGGAAAAAGGTGATACCGTCCTGATCCAGGGAGCGGGACCCATCGGGATCTGTGTGTTAAAAATGGCAAAACTGGCGGGCGCTGCTGTCATGATGACTGACTTGAACAACGAGCGGCTGGCATTTGCGAAAGAAAACGGCGCCGATGCTGTTGTAAATGTCCAAGCAGAAAATGTTGCCGAGCGGGTCCATGAATGGACTGGGAATGAAGGAGCAAACGTGGTCATTGATGCTGTTTGCCTGCCGGAGACTTTTGCACTTTCAATTGAGGCTGTGTCACCGGCGGGACATGTGGTTGTGCTTGGATTTGATGAAAGAGCGGCTCAGATTTCTCAGCTGCCGATTACAAAAAAAGAAGTCACGATAACCGGATCGCGATTGCAGACCAATCAGTTTCCAAAAGTGGTAGAGCTTTTGAATGGAGGCCGGTTAGTGCATAACGGGCTGGTGACCCATACATTTTCAGTTGATGACGTTCATCATGCATTTCAGTTTATTAAGGAGCATCCAGATCAGGTGCGGAAAGCCGTCATCACGTTTGATTAAAATGACTGAATCCGGAGGTGCGAGCATGAATATGACATTCCGATGGTATGGACGAGGCAACGATACAGTCACACTTGAACACGTGAAGCAAATTCCCGGAGTCAAAGGCATCGTTTGGGCTCTCCATCAAAAGCCTGTCGGCGACGTGTGGGAAAAAGAAGAAATCCGAGCCGAGACCGAATATATTCAATCCTATGGTTTTCATGCTGAAGTTGTAGAAAGCGTGAATGTTCACGAAGCAATTAAACTTGGGAACGAAGAACGCGGCCGGTATATTGAAAACTACAAGCAAACGATCCGCAACCTTGCCGGATTTGGCGTGAAAGTGATCTGCTATAATTTTATGCCGGTTTTTGACTGGACACGCACGGACATGTTCCGGCCGCTAGAAGATGGATCGACCGCTCTGTTTTTTGAAAAGGCCAAGGTGGAAAGCCTTGATCCTCAAGAGCTGATTCGGACGGTGGAGGATGCATCTGACATGACACTGCCGGGGTGGGAGCCCGAAAAATTAGCTCGGATCAAAGAGCTTTTTGCTGCCTACAGAACGGTCGATGAAGAAAAGTTATGGGACAATTTATCATTCTTTTTGCAGGAAATTCTTCCTGTTGCTGAGGCCTATGGTGTTCAAATGGCCATTCATCCGGATGACCCGCCGTGGCCGATTTTCGGACTGCCGCGCATTATCACAGGAGAGGCAAGCTATAAGAAGCTGCGGGCGATATCAGATTCACCGTCTAATTGTATCACCTTTTGTACAGGTTCAATGGGAGCCAATCCCGCTAACGACATGGTGGAGATCGCTAAAACGTATGCCGGCATCGCTCCATTTTCACATATTCGCAATGTGAAAATTTATGAGAATGGCGATTTTATTGAAACATCTCATTTAACAAAGGATGGTTCGATCAACATTCAAGGCGTGATGGAAGAACTGCATAAGCAGGATTACGAAGGATATGTCAGACCGGATCATGGGCGCCATCTTTGGGGCGAGCAATGCCGCCCGGGATATGGCTTATACGATCGGGCACTTGGCATCATGTATTTGAACGGGCTGTGGGACGCTTATGAAGCAATGGCAAAAAAAGAGGTGGGCATATGATCCCGCTGCATGAGAACCTGGCTGGTAAAACGGCTGTCATCACTGGCGGCAGCGGCGTGCTTTGCTCTGCGATGGCCCGGGAGCTAGCCCGTCATGGCATGAAGGTGGCGATTTTGAATCGGACGGCTGAAAAAGGCCAAGCGGTCGTGAAGGAGATAACGGCGGCTGGCGGCACAGCGTGCGCTGTTGCTGCGGATGTGCTGGACAGGATGTCACTGGAGCGGGCAAAGGAAGACATCCTTGGCCAATTTGGCGCTGTTGATCTGTTAATTAACGGGGCTGGCGGCAATCATCCTGACGCGATAACCGATGTGGAGACATATGAAGAAGCGGGAGAAGGCCAATCCTTTTTTGATATGGATGAGAGGGGCTTTCTAACTGTATTCTCCACCAATTTCACCGGTGCGTTTCTGGCCTCGCAAGTGTTTGGAAAAGAGCTGCTGAAAGCCGATTCACCGGCGATCATCAACCTTTCTTCCATGAGTGCTTATTCACCTATGACGAAGGTTCCGGCATACAGTGCCGCGAAAGCATCCATCAATAATTTTACGATGTGGATGGCTGTTCATTTTGCCGAAACCGGGCTGCGGGTCAATGCGATTGCCCCAGGCTTCTTTCTGACAAAACAAAATCATGATCTGCTGATCAACCAAGACGGAACGTTCACCAGCCGATCTCACAAAATTATTGCAGGAACACCGATGAAGCGCTTCGGAAAACCCGAGGATTTGCTCGGTACGCTTCTTTGGCTGGCGGATGAATCCTATTCCGGTTTTGTCACTGGGATCACCGTTCCTGTCGATGGAGGATTTATGGCTTATTCAGGTGTGTAACGAAAGCGGTGCAACAGAAACTGAACCAACATAGGGGTGAGGTTGAGATGTTTTCAAAAGATAAGCTTCCCGTTATCCTTTTTTTGTTCCTGGCAGGGGTGATTAATTACCTGGATCGCTCGGCGCTTTCCATTGCAGCTCCTTTTATTCAGGATGATCTCACATTGTCTGCCACGCAAATGGGCTTGATTTTCAGCAGTTTTTCGATTGGTTATGCGATTTTTAACTTTCTTGGGGGCGTGGCATCCGACCGCTATGGGGCAAAGCTGACCTTGTTTGTCGCGATGGTTGTTTGGTCGCTGTTTAGCGGAGCAGTCGCCCTCGCTTTTGGCTTTGTCAGCCTGCTGATTATACGCATTCTCTTCGGAATGGGAGAAGGCCCGCTTTCGGCGACCATCAACAAGATGGTGAACAACTGGTTCCCGCCGACCCAGCGGGCGTCTGTTATCGGTGTAACCAACAGCGGCACGCCGCTCGGGGGAGCCATTTCCGGCCCGATAGTCGGCATGATCGCAGTGGCGTTCAGCTGGAAGGTGTCCTTCGTTCTCATTATGATTATTGGATTGATATGGGCAGTGCTCTGGTTCAAGTTTGTCAAAGAAAAGCCGCAAGAGACGATCAAGGAAGCACCGGCAATAAAAGCAGAAACGTCTCCCGAAGAAAAAATTCCGCTCACCTTTTATCTGAAGCAAAAAACGGTCCTGTTCACGGCGTTCGCTTTTTTCGCTTACAACTACATCCTCTTCTTCTTTTTGACGTGGTTTCCGAGCTATCTTGTCGACGAGCGGGGATTAAGTGTTGAATTGATGAGTGTCATCACGGTCATACCGTGGATTTTAGGATTTATCGGGCTGGCTGCGGGGGGATTTGTTTCTGACTATGTGTACAAAAAAACGGCCCGAAAAGGTGTGCTGTTTTCGCGCAAGGTTGTGCTTGTCACGTGTTTGTTTTCATCAGCTGTCCTGATTGGTTTTGCCGGGCTTGTGGCAACGACTGCAGGGGCTGTCACTCTTGTCGCTCTGTCAGTGTTCTTTCTTTATTTGACCGGTGCTATCTATTGGGCTGTCATTCAAGATGTGGTTGATCAAAACAATGTCGGTTCTGTTGGCGGCTTCATGCATTTCCTCGCCAACACGGCAGGAATTATCGGCCCGGCTTTAACCGGATTTATTGTTGACCAAACAGGCACGTTTTCTGGAGCATTTTTGCTTGCCGGAGGGCTGGCTGTCTTCGCTTCACTTGCTGTGATTCGTTTTGTCCGTCCAATCATTGGCAAGCCAGCGGGAACAGAAGCTGAGAATCCTGTGTCTTATTAATCTGGAAATATAGTGGGAGAGGCGGTATATTTGATGATACAATATACAGTAAATAATCGCAGCCGGTATGATAAGGAAGGGAATTAGATGGTAACCATAAAAGATATCGCAAAACTCGCAAACGTATCCCACACAACCGTTTCCAGAGCAC
The DNA here is from genome assembly GCF_001719225.1 of Bacillus sp. FJAT-14266. NCBI lineage: Bacteria > Bacillati > Bacillota > Bacilli > Caryophanales > Bacillaceae > Bacillus > Bacillus sp. FJAT-14266. The sequence goes on along the minus strand of NZ_CP017072.1, from coordinate 2,981,123 downwards.
TCAACAACAGCCCTTACATCAAAGAACATACGAAGAAAAAGATATTAGAGCTAGCAGAGCAGCTCAACTATACACCAAATGTAAATGCGAAAAGTCTGGCGATGCAAAAGTCGCATACGATCGGGCTTTTCTTTACAAGCATTACAAACGGAACCTCACACAGCTTCTTTGCAGACACAATTAAAGGCGTCAATCAAGCCATAAGTGAGGATTACAATCTGTATGTGCGCGGCATTGATGATCTGAAAAACTATGACTCCGTTACACCGATGAGATATGACGGCATCATTTTAATGAGCCAAAGTGACATTGATAATTCTTTTATTTACCATATTCGCGAAAAAAACATTCCGCTTGTCGTGCTGAATCGTGATATTGATGATCGCACCATCACGAATATTTTGTCCAATGACAAGGAAGGCTCTCAAGAAGCTGTAGAATACTTCATTCAGTCCGGACATCAAGACATCGCCATCATCGAGGGGATCGAAGGCTTTAAATCCTCCCAGCAGCGAAAGGAAGGCTACTTATCTGCACTGATTCAACATCATATTCCGATCAAGCATGAATACAGTGTCAAAGGACAGTACGATATGGAAAGCGGCTTTCAAGCGATGGAGCGGCTGCTGGCGCTGCCGAATCCTCCAACCGCTGTTTTTTGTTCGAATGATGACATGGCAATCGGAGCGATGAATGCAATATTCGCAAAAGGCCTGCGCGTTCCTGATGATATTTCGGTGATCGGGTTTGATGATATTGGGTTTTCACAGTACATCACGCCAAGACTTACAACAGTAAAGCGCCCAGTGGAGAAAATCAGCGTGCTTGGCGCGCAAAAACTCTTGTCTCTGATCAGCAAGCCCGAAACAAAAGCAGAAAAAATCTTGGAAAACACAGAATTTATGGTGCGTGATTCAGTCAGACGATTGACGACGTGATGTCCCGTTTTTCAGCGGGCATTCTTTATACAGAAAAATGTTAACGTGTGCATAAAAAGAGGGAGGCAATAAGGGTGCAGAAGCTGAATAAAAATGTGTACGATCACTATACTCAGTATCCAGAAAAAATTCTCCAATTCGGAGAAGGAAACTTTCTTCGGGGATTTATCGATTGGCAGATTGATCAATTGAATCAACACACTGATTTTAATGGGAGTGTGGTGGTTGTTCAGCCAAGGGGCTCAGAAAAAATCAAACGATTAAATGAGCAAGATGGATTATATACGCTTTTTTTACAAGGAATGAAAGATGGAGAAGCGGTAAACGAGCATATGATTATCAACTCAATCAGCCGGGGAATTGACCTGTTTTCTGATTATGAAGCATACAAAGAATTGGCATCAAGCGAAAGGCTTCGGTTTATCATCTCCAACACCACTGAGGCTGGGATCGTATGTGATGAAAAAGATCGTTTAGAGGATAGGCCGCAAAAAACATTCCCTGGGAAATTAACTGCATTTCTCTACTTCCGCTATCAGGCTTTTAAAGGAGATCAGACAAAAGGGTGTGTCCTAATCCCATGTGAGCTGATCGAGAAGAACGGTGAAAAGCTGAAGGAAACGGTTCTTCATTATGCACATCTGTGGAAGCTGGGGGAAGGATTTACACAGTGGCTTCATGAGGCCAATACATTTTGTAATAGTTTAGTAGACCGGATTGTTCCGGGTTTTCCCGTCGACAGCATTGATGAGATCACGGCGGATCTTGGCTATCAGGATGATTTGATAGTTGTGGGAGAGCAATATTATTTATGGGTTATCGAGGGGCCTGATTGGATTGGAAGAGAACTTCCCTTTGCGGCTGCAGGGCTCCATACAAAGATCGTCAGCGACCTCACCCCATACCGGACTAAAAAAGTAAGGATTTTAAATGGCGCTCATACAGCAATGACGCCAGTGGCTTTATTATACGGCTTAAAAACTGTTAGGGATGCTGTCGAGCATCCGGAAGTTGGGCGATTTATAAGAGAGCTGATTGACGACGAAATTCTTCCTGTTTTAAAAATGGAAGGTCTTTCTCAGTATGCTGACGATGTGCTGAACCGTTTTAAAAACCCGTATATTAAGCATTACCTGGAAAGCATTGCATTGAACTCCGTTTCCAAATTCAAAACGAGAAACCTGCCGACTCTTAAGGAATATGCTGAACAAAAGGGACAGCTTCCTGAACGCTTGGTGTTTTCTTTCAGTGCTCTTCTGTATTTTTATCATGATAACGAGACATTGCAGGATGATCCGGCAGTTCTTCAATTTTTCAAAGAGGTTTGGTGTCAGGAGGATGGCGACATGCTTCGGATTGCATCAAGAGTGTTAGGCGAACAGCGGCTGTGGGGGGCAGATCTCAATGAGATACCGAAGCTGACTGATAGAGTCGCTGTTTACTTGAATCATATTCATGAGCTGGGCATGCAGAGGGCTCTTGAACAATACTGCATACAAGGGGGAGAGGTACGTTGAAGTCGTTTATAAAGATTCATAAGCAAGATAATGTCCTTCTTGCTCTGCGGGATATTCAAAAGGGAGAGAGGCTGCATGCTTACGGCGTGTCGATTGAAGTAAAGGATGATATAAAAAGAGGCCATAAGATTGCATTGCAGTCTATCAAAGAAAACGACAGCATCGTCAAGTACGGGTTTCCAATCGGTCATGCATCACAAGATATCTCGATCGGAGAGCATATTCATGTCCATAATACGAAAACAAACCTGTCTGATATCCAATTATACAGCTATACACCGAGATTTGATGAAAATCCGTATTCTAATGAGAACCGGACGTTTAAAGGTTTTAGAAGAGAAAACGGAGATGCGGGTGTACGGAATGAATTGTGGATTGTCCCAACTGTCGGCTGTGTCAATGGAATAGCAGAAAAAATGCTGCAGCGTTTTGTCAGAGAAACAGGGGATATCGCTCCATTTGATAACGTACTGGTGTTAAAGCATCAATACGGATGCTCGCAGCTTGGCGACGATCATGAAAATACGAAGCAGATCCTGCTGAATGCCATTCGCCATCCAAATGCCGGCGGCGTCTTGGTGTTAGGGCTTGGCTGTGAAAACAATGAGCTGGCAAGAATGAAGGAAGCACTGCAAGATGTGAACTTGAAGCGGGTGAAGTTTCTGGAATCCCAGTCGGTGACCGACGAAATGGAGGCAGGCGTTGCTTTGCTGAAGGAAATTCATGAAGCGGCCAAAGGAGATAAGAGAGAAGACATTCCGCTGTCTGAACTGAAGATCGGGCTGAAATGCGGAGGTTCGGACGGTTTTTCCGGCATAACCGCAAACCCGCTGCTTGGACGTTTTTCAGATTATCTCATTGCACAGGGAGGGAGTACTGTGCTGACGGAAGTACCGGAAATGTTCGGCGCAGAAACCATCCTGATGCAGCGGGCTGCCAATGAAGAAGTGTTTCATAAGATAGTCGATTTAATCAATGATTTCAAACAATACTTTATTAAACATGATCAGCCGGTGTACGAAAATCCTTCACCGGGCAACAAAGCGGGCGGCATTTCTACACTTGAGGATAAATCGCTGGGCTGTACGCAAAAAGCGGGGATTTCTCCTGTCACGGATGTCTTGAAATACGGTGAAGTACTCAAGACAAAAGGGCTGACTCTTTTGAGCGCACCGGGCAATGATTTGATCGCCTCCTCCGCATTGGCGGCTGCCGGCTGCCAAATTGTCCTCTTTACAACGGGAAGAGGCACGCCGTTTGGCACCTTTGTCCCGACGGTGAAAGTAGCGACAAACACCGAGCTGTATGAGGCGAAGCCGCATTGGATTGATTTTAACGCAGGCCTTTTAGCAGAGGATGATGTTCATGAGGAATATGTGCTGCGTGAGTTTATCCACTATATGATTGAGGTGGCAAGCGGCCAGCTTGTGAACCATGAAAAAAATGATTTCAAAGAACTCGCCATTTTTAAATCGGGTGTGACGTTATAATAAGAAAAGGCTATCCTTCAAGCGGATAGCCTTCTTCATTAAATCAATTTTAAACCGCTGACTAAAATAATGGAAGCCATAATAAATTGCAGTGGACGCGGGGAGAATCGAGGCGAAAGATGGCTCCCGATCAGTACGCCGGGAATTGAACCGAGGAGCAGATTAGCTGCCAGCATGTAATCCACGCTTCCGAAGCTTGCGTTCAAAATGCCTGCTGCCGTAACAAGAAGAAAAGCATGCGCGATATCGGTTCCGACAATCTGTGACGCTTTCATGTTAAATAAGTAAATCATGGCGATTGCAAATAATGAGCCGGACCCGATTGATGTTAATCCGACGATAAACCCAAACACAACACCAATAAGAATTGTCAGCGCCCTCTTATTTTCAAGCGGCATCAGCTGCCAGCGGTTGGGGCGAAGTTTTCTATCCAAAAACAAACGAACGATGATTGAAATGGCAACCAGCGTTAACACATATCCTAGAGCGTGCTTAATAATTTCTTCCTGATGCTGGTGAAAGGCGGGGAACAAATGCAATATGCCAATGGCTAGCGAAGCACTCGGAATACTGCCGATGGCTAAGTATTTTACCAATTTAAAGTTAATCGTTTTCTGCCGCCAATGGGAGGCAACGCCAAACAGCTTTGTGATCGAGTTATATACAAGATCCGTACCGACCGCGATGGAAGGATTAATTCCAAGCACAATTAAAAGGGGAGTTAATAAGGCCGCTCCACCCACTCCCGTCAATCCGACTAAGGCTCCGACAAACAAACCCATCAATATGATGCTTACACTCATGATAAAGGCCTCCTGAAAACCCGACTATTTTTATCAGATTATATATGATTAGGACGCGTTAATCAATTAAATTTTTTGAATTTTTGCACGTTAGTTGCTTGAAATTTTGGTATGCTCAATATCTCTATTCATTTGCCCTATAATGAGTGTCTGGACGAAATCGAGAAGTACTAAAGGCGCAAAAAAAAGATACCTCTTAACAGGTATCTTTTTTCTTGTTTACGCTACATGCGCTGCTGATAGAAAGGAAGCTCAGTGTGGCCCATTTCCCGCACATACACGAACAGGTTGCCTTTATGGTGAATTTCATGCTCCATTGCAAGCTGAAGCAGCGCGCGGCCTGTGACTTTTCTGCCGAAAGCGGATGTCAGATCAATTTCTCTGTCCAGCTGCTCTTCAGTCAGCTGTTCAAGGATAGCGACCGTTTTTTCTGTATATGTTTTTGCCAGAACATTGAGATCTGTTTCTGTTTCTTCCTGCTTGTTTTGAAATGGTGAGGCATTGCCTTCCTTAATGACATTTGCGAACAAGTGGAAAGACGTAAGAATGTGTTTGACCAGCTCTTCTGCTGACATTGATGTTTCTGCCGGTTTGTAGCTGTAATGGTCTTTGCTGATTTTTTCGGCAAGCTCATTGGTCACGTTTCGATGGGATAAAAAATGGCTGACAATTTGATTGGATTGGCACATTATGATCTCCTCCATATGTAAAAATAAATGGTGCAATGAAATCCTATATCAACGGTTATGAATTCACAAGTAATATGCTGTGGGATGAAACAAAATGCTATGTCAATCGTATATATAACGTTCACAAAACATGAAATGGAGTATAAACATGACTAACATACCTTTCATTTATCAGTACGAAGAAAAAGAGAATGAAAGAGCTGCGGCGGGCTACGGCACTTTCGGTTACCTTATCACACGGATTGAAGAAACGCTTTATGATCAATACGGTGTATTCTATGAGCTCTATGCCAGTGATGATCCAAATACGGAATACTGGGAGCTTCTTGTAGAAGATGTCCGCAGCGGTTCATTGGAGCCTGAGCATGTGGCATATATATTTGAAAAGCTTGAAAAGAAAACCTTTGCTTACGATGAAGATGAGAAAGAACCGGATTATACCGTCCATAAGTCTATAAGAAACAGTGTATACGCGTATCCTGAAAAGGGAGTTGCTTTTGCCAGAATTCCATATTTTCAAGATGGGAGCATTATGAGTTTTGATTGTCTGTTTGCGGTTAACGATGAAAAGATGCGTGCATTTCTGGAGGGAGTCAGACCGCGTCTTTGGGAAAAAAGCAAGCGGAAAGTGACCGTGTTTACGGATGGAGATGGAGGGACTTCAAGAGAGCAGGAAGCCATTGTCAGAGAGGTTCAGCGGAGTCAAGTCATCATGAATCCGCTATTGAAAAAAGAGATATACAGATCAATTGATCAGTTTTTTCATAGTGATAAATCGTTTTATCAAACATATGACATCCCTTACAAGCGCGGCATTCTGTTATATGGACCTCCTGGAAACGGAAAGACGACGTTAGTGAAGTCGATCGCAGGCAGTATCGATGCACCTGTTGCTTATTGGCAAATTACTGAATTTACGTCGAGCGAGACAATAGAAGAAGTCTTTCAGGCAGCGAGACGCCTCGCTCCTGCAGTTCTGGTCATCGAGGATATAGATTCGATGCCGGAAGATGTGCGGTCCTTTTTTCTCAATACGCTGGACGGCGCGACATCAAAAGAGGGGCTATTTCTCATCGGTACGACAAACTATCCCGAAGAGATCGATCCAGGTTTGATGAATCGTGCAGGACGATTTGACCGTGCCTATGAAATCGGGCTTCCGGATGAAGAGCTGCGGCTGGAATATATGAAAATGAGAGGCTTTGGCATCTTTTTGAGTGAAGGAGAAATAAAAAACGCCGCAAAACTTACAGAAGGCTTTTCCTTTGCACAGCTGGGAGAATTATATGTATCTTCAGCCCTTCAATGGCACCAAGAAGGGAATCACCATATTGAAACCATGGTGAAAGACATGACAGGAGAGCAAAGAAAAAGCCAGCGGGGAAGCTGGATGGAAAGAAACAAAGTCGGTTTTCACTAAAAGAAAGCACGGGTGTTTGAAAAACCCGTGCTTTTTTGTTGCGGTTAGCCGAAATTCGACAATTGCGGTTATTTTGCGTTCTTCTTTTTCTTGTAAATATGATAAAATATGACATATCTCGGGTAATTCAAAAGGGGGGATTAATTGAGGATGAAGCAGACGATTCCGTCCTCTTATGTCGGGCTTAAAATTAATGAATGGTATACTCATATCCGGCAGTTCCACGTCGCTGAAGCCGAACGGGTCAAGCTCGAAGTAGAAAGAGAAATTGAGGATATGGAAGAAGACCAAGATTTGCTGCTGTATTATTCTTTAATGGAGTTCAGGCACCGTGTCATGCTGGATTACATTAAGCCTTTTGGAGAGGACACGTCGCAGCTAGAGTTTTCAGAATTGTTAGAAGACATCGAAGGGAATCAGTACAAGCTGACAGGGCTTCTCGAATATTACTTTAATTTTTTTCGAGGAATGTATGAATTTAAGCAGAAGATGTTTGTCAGTGCCATGATGTATTATAAACGGGCAGAAAAGAATCTTGCCCTCGTCTCGGATGATATTGAGAAAGCAGAGTTTGCTTTTAAAATGGCTGAGATTTTTTACAATTTAAAACAAACCTATGTTTCGATGAGCTACGCCGTTCAGGCATTAGAAACATACCAAATGTATGAAACGTACACCGTCCGCAGAATCCAATGTGAATTCGTTATTGCAGGTAATTATGATGATATGCAGTATCCAGAAAGAGCATTGCCCCACTTAGAACTGGCTTTAGATCTTGCAAAGAAAGAAGGCAATCCCCGCCTGATCAGTTCTGCCCTATATAATCTCGGAAACTGCTATGAGAAAATGGGTGAACTGCAAAAGGCAGCCGAATACTTTGGGAAATCTGTTTCTATTTGCAAGTCGGAAAAGTTCGATAATCTTCCGCATTCTATCTACTCTTTAACACAAGTTCTGTATAAACAAAAAAATGACGCCGAAGCGCAAAAAAAGTATCGTGAAGGATTGGAAATCGCCCGTCAATACAGTGATGAATTATTTGTGGAGCTTTTTCAATTTTTACATGCGTTATACGGAAAAAACATTGACACAGAATCAGTCTCACACACCTTTCAATTTCTTGAAGAACATATGCTGTATCCTTATATTGAAGAGCTGGCGCATGATGCTGCCCAATTCTATATAGAAAACGGACAGCCCGAAAAAGCACTTTCATTTTATGAGAAAATGGTGCACGCACAAAAACAAATCCAGAGAGGAGATTGTTTATATGAAATCTAAATGGATGTCAGGTTTGTTGCTCGTTGCGGTCGGGTTCAGCTTTACTCAGGTGATGGTTCATGCAGGTGAAACAGCAAACACAGAAGGGAAAACATTTCATATTGCGGCACGCAATCAAACATGATGCATAAAAAAAGACCCTTAGGGGTCTTTTTTATTTCTTCAGCTTCCATTCTTTTATCGTCAGCTCAGAAGATCCACTTGCCACCAGCGGATCCGCATGGCCGATTTCCGCTGCCTCTTCCAGTGAATCTGCTTCGATGACATACGCTCCGCCTGTGGCGTCGCTGAATGGCCCAAACATTTTTAAACGTTTTTCTGCCTGTAAACGATCCAGAAATTCATAGTGCCCAGCCACATGCTCCTGATTAAATTTCTCCGTTCTCATTGTCAGCATTAAATATGTATACATATTCAGACCCTCCGTGAACTTCAGTTTAACACATTTATCCATATTACGGTGATAGATGATATGAGCTTTTCGTCCTACGAATGCCACCTATTTATGAAAAAAGAAAAGGAGAGATGATAGGTGAGCATTCCAGTAAAGAAAAATTTGGTTTCTGAGGCGAAATACGCGTTGAAGTGTCCTAATGCAATGTCCGCTGAATACATTACCATTCACAACACGGCAAACGATGCATCAGCGGCCAATGAAATCAGCTATATGATCGGGAACACAAGCTCGACAAGCTTTCATTTTGCGGTCGATGATCAAGAGGTGATTCAAGGTCTGCCGCTTAACCGAAACGCTTGGCACACTGGTGACGGCACAAACGGTCCGGGAAACCGCAAATCAATCGGTGTTGAGATTTGCTACAGCAAATCGGGAGGCCCGAAGTATGAGGCAGCTGAAGCCTTGGCGATTTCATTTGTTGCACAGCTGTTGAAGGAGCGCGGCTGGGGCATCGATCGGGTGAGAAAGCATCAGGACTGGAGCGGAAAGTATTGCCCGCACCGCATTTTATCAGAGGGGCGCTGGGATCAAGTGAAGGCGGCGATTGAAAAGGAATTAAACGGGGGCGTATCAGCGAAAAAAGCTGCAGTCTCTTCTTCGGCGTCTGAATATCATGTAAAAAAAGGTGACACACTGTCAGGGATTGCCGCATCACACGGGGCCAGTGTGAAAACGCTGCAAAGCATAAATCATATCACTGACCCGAACCACATCAAAATCGGACAGGTGATCAAACTGCCTCAGACGGCATCTGCTTCTAAAAGCCATGCCGCATCCTCATATCCGCTCCCATCCGGCGTGATCAAAGTGACAAGCCCGCTGACGCAAGGGACAAAAGTAAAGCAGGTGCAGACTGCTTTAGCCGCTCTTTATTTTTATCCTGATAAAGGAGCGAAAAATCACGGCGTTGACGGCGTTTATGGCCCGAAAACAGCTAATGCAGTGAAACGTTTTCAGTCTGTCAGCGGTTTAACGGCTGATGGGATTTACGGTCCGAAAACGAAAGCGAAGATGGAGGAAAAGCTGTAAATGAAAAGACGGAAGCTGTGAAGCTTCCGTCTTTTCGCCTTACATACAAACTGCGGCAAGCACCTTTTGAATATCATAAATGCTTTCATCTTTTTTAAACTGCTTTGAGACAGCGGGAAGTTCCGCGCCGGAGATCCAAATTTTCAGCTCTGAATCAAGGTCAAAGCGGCCGGCAGTTTCCACGCTGAATCTGGAAATGCTTTTGTACGGAATCGATTGAAATTCCGTTTTCTTGCCTGTAATTCCCTGTTTATCTACAAGGATAAGCCGCTTGTCAGTAAAGACAATCAAATCGCGAACCAGCTTAAACGCGGCTTCAACCTTCTCACCCTCAAGTAAAATATGGGCAAGCTCTTCTTGCACAGCTGCCGTTGACAGTGTTGATGCATTGCCGAGTAATCCATCAATAAACCCCATCATATACCTCCTCTGCGTATTCTATCAAATCATACTATAAAAAAGGTTTTCATTCATAGATGAGTAGAGTAAACTGGTGCTGACTGGTAAAGGGGGGCGTTCAAGATGGAAGATATGTATGACAGCTTTGCGGCCCTTTCTGCTTCTGAGTCGGAGTACCGGATTATTTATGAGGAGAAAAACGGAAGTGAGCTTATCGTCCTCGGTCCTCACGGCGGCAGAATTGAGCCTGGCGTCAGTGAACTGGTGCGGGCATTTTCGGATCGATGTTCCATCTATTTGTTTGAGGGTCTAAAGCAGCGAAACAACCGTTCCTTGCATCTCACTAGCATTCGTTTTGATGAGCCGCTGGCTTTAGAAAAAGTGAATGACCACCATTACGCATTAGCGTTTCACGGGTATTATGATCCGAAAATCCCGCATACATTGGTCGGCGGGGCGGATCGTAAAAAAGCCAAGCTCATTTGTGAGCGTCTGAATGAAGCGGGTTTTAGCGCCGAGCTCACTAATGAGAAAGACCGCCTGGCAGGTGTACACCCAAACAATATTGTCAATCGGACGAAAAGAGAAATGGGACTGCAATTGGAGGTAAGCACGGCACAGCGAAATGCGCTATTCCGCAATTTTGGGTGCCGTGATAAAAGCTACATACAAAACGATTTGTTTGATCGATATGTGGAAGCCGTCAAGCTTGGCTTTTATACATAAAACTAGACGGGACCTGCACGGTTGGCCTATTCCTTCATACGCTGGGGTTGTGCGAAAGTGTGGGGAGGAATGATTCATGTTTTATCATATAAAAGAGCTTCAATATCAAGCAAAGCCAGCTCATCCCGATCCGGTTTATGCGAAAAAACTTCAAGAGGTGCTCGGCGGCCAATTCGGTGAAATTAGCGTCATGATGCAGTATTTGTTTCAAGGGTTTAACTGCAGGGCGGATGCTAAGTATAAAGATTTGTTATATGATGTGGGGACCGAAGAGATTGGGCACGTAGAAATGCTGGCAACGATGATTTCCAGGCTTCTGGACAATGCACCCGCGGATGTACAGGAGGATGCTTATAAAAGCAATCCCGCTATTGCAGCAGTCATGTCAGGGATGAACCCTCAGCACGCGATTGTGTCCGGATTGGGGGCGATGGCATCAGATAGTGAGGGCTATCCGTGGAATGCAAAATACATTATCTCAAGCGGAAACCTGCTGGCCGATTTTCGCGCTAACTTAAATGCGGAGGCCCAAGGACGCCTTCAGGTGACACGGCTTTATGCCATGACCGATGATCCAGGGGTAAGAGATATGCTGTCATTTTTGATTGCAAGGGATACCTATCATCAAAATATGTGGTACGCGGCCATTAAAGAGCTGGAGGAAAGAGAACGGGATATTGTCGTCCCGACGACGTTTCCGCGTGAGCTCGAAAAGCAGGAAGTCTCCTATGACCTGTTTAACTTTTCCAGGGGAGATGAAAGCTCACAAGGAAGATGGGCACATGGGGAAGCCTTTGACGGCCGGGGTGAATTCAGGTATATCCCGGCTCCGATTGCGTTCGCATCTGCGCCTCATCTTAAACCGGCGCCCATGTGGCTGCATAATACAGTTCCCCCAATGTCGAAATGTTAGGTTCTCTTCTGGGCTGAGGAATATATCCTCAGCCCGTATTTGATCAGATGTTTTTACCAATATGATATAACGCTTTTTCCTCAGCGACCTGCAAGTGCTGCTGATCGCCTTCCTCGTACGCATTTGGCCGCTTGTGAGATAATAAATAAGCGAGCCGCTTCTGAAATTGAATACCTGCTTTACGCCGTTCAAACATGTCAAGCCTTTTATCAGCAAATTCCTTTGTTACCCGGAATACCGCCGCAATTGTGGCGAGTGCCTGGCTTCTCCATTGCGGCAGTTCCATCTGCAACAGCATAAAGGTTGGCACACAGAAGTGGTACATAAATTGATTTGCCTGGAATTCCTGAAGCTCTCTGAAGAGCTTGTTCATCTGAAAATGATTGCCTGCATGCTTTAACACGTGGCACAGCTCATGGCCAAAATCCTCCCATTGCTCTTCCCGTGACTTTTTTTGGTTCAATACGATACTGTACATGCCGTCGTATTTCACCATCATGCTCCCCATATCCTCAAAATGCACCCAAATATCCAGATCCTTTGCGATTTTCAGCATGTCAATGTGATGAGGGGATGTGATGCCCAGCCGGCCGTATAAATTTTTAACGTATTCCTCCAGATGTGATAAGTAATCGCCCAATTGAATACTCCCTTTCGAACGTTTGTTCTGTTTTTAGCGAGAAAGAAAAGCCCGTATAGGACTGGAAGGTAGTGTAGAAATCTTTCCCTTTTCTTTAAAAAATAAACACTTTTTTCTTTATATCGGTCTACTTTTTATATGTTTTAGAGAACAGAGAACGATTTATTTATTTTTCGGTTTGCGGTTTTTCTCTTTTTCTTTTAAATAGTTGATAAATTCGATGGCCTGCTGTTTGCTTTCTGGGGAAAAATCCTGCATATCGCGGTATGCAAGCTGCAGGTCCGGATCTGAGAACATATCGTCATCGGATTTTTTGTCTTTCCCCGTTAATAAGTAATCAGTCGTTACTTGAAAGTAATCAGCCAGCTTTTGGAGTGTGTCGTAATCGGGTTCGCTTCGCCCGTTTTCATAGTGGGAATATCGTGCCCGTGACACACCGATGTGTGATGCGATTTCTTCCTGTGTCCTTTTCCCTCTGAGACTCTTCAATCTGCCGCCTATCATACTATGACCTCTCTTTTTTAAACTCCCTACGTTACTTATGATTATAGATACAAAATGTATCAAAATAAAGTTATGATAAAAAAAGTATCAAAAATAACTTGATGATACAGAATGTATCGTTTATACTTGGTAACATCCGATACAAAATGTATCAAAAAAGATCAGGAGAGTGATCACATGTATCCGATCCAAATCGTTTTTAGTGAAAATCCCATAGATCAGCGCCATCTCGGACAATCCGGCGGCACCATTTCGTTTACCGCATGCGGCCTTCCGGTGTTTCACTTTGAAACGCAGGAACAGTTTCAAGCATACATGATGTTAAAAGGAGAAGCGGCGTACAATGAAAAACGATAAAAGCTATCCTTTTCCGACGTATTCAGGGTTGTTGAATTCAGAACATTATGACAAAATTGGCCCGGCGTTATGGCTGTTTCTCTGGTTTATCAGCTCAACAACAAAAGAAATCGAAAAAGACGGCGTAAGCTGGGGCATCGTACTCGGCCATAAGCCGTTAAAAGCGAGAGAAATGGCGGCAGTCTTCGGCGTAAGTGAAAAAACCGTCAGAAGATGGCTGGAGCTTCTCGAAAACCATGATTACATAAAGGCCGTCCGTGCGCCATACGGACTGATGATTTCGGTCAAGCATTCAAAAAAATTCAGCTTCAGATCGGACAATACTGTACACGGGAGTCTAAAAGAACGGCCATTTTCGCCGCAGACACCGGACACAAACGACCGTACAGATATAGATAAAACAAACAAATATACTGCTGCTGATGATGCAGTGGATCACATTGCGAAGCGGTTTACACAATTACGGTCGGCTCAAGAAGGACGCACCGTGTATCCTTCCTCAAGAGATTATCAAGCCATCGCCCGCATTGTTGCCATCGGCGTTCCTGTCACGCAAACAATCAAATGGCTTGAAGAATGCTTTCAGGCTTTTGAAAACCGGCGGACCGCCGCTTCTGAAACAATCAAGGCTTTTCGCTACTGCTCGAAATTCATTGAAGATCGATTTTTCGCGCAGCAAGCCAAAAAGAATGCCGCAATTCAGCATGAGAGGATGAAAAAACATGACAAAACGAACAATCGAACAGATTTTGGACGAGCTGAGAAGAGGGAGACGTCCATTACTGGCGGACAAACCGGCCGAATCAGACGCAAGCAGGTATGATTGCCTGCGCTGCAAGGATCAGGGAGGTTATCTCGTCAGGCAGAATGGCCTGGAAGTCTGGACGATGTGCAGCTGCATGGCAGAACGAAAAGTGAAGCGGCTGCTGGGTGCAAGTGAGATTACCCACGCTTTCAGACAGCTCGGCTTCAAGGAATTCCGCACGGAGGGAAAGCCGCAGGCCATAAAAGACGCATTTGAGTGTACAAAAGAGTATGTTGCCGATTATGAACAAATCAAGGATTGCCGAAAAAACAGCATTGCCCTTTTAGGACAGCCCGGATCAGGGAAAACACACCTTTTGACCGCCGCAGCCAACGAATTAATGAGAACATGCTATGTGCCTGTCATTTATTTTCCGTTCGTGGAAGGCTTTACTGATCTGAAAAATGATTTTGCCCTATTAGAAGCGAAGCTGAACCGGATGAAGCAGGCGGATGTGCTGTTCATTGATGATCTGTTTAAACCGGTTAACGGCAAACCCCGCGCTACAGATTGGCAATTAGAGCAAATGTATTCGGTACTCAACTATCGCTACTTAAATCATAAACCGATTTTGCTTTCGAGCGAGCTGACAATTGAAGGACTTGTACGGGTCGATGAAGCGCTCGGCACGAGAATCTATGAGATGTGCAGTGACTATTTAGTGATTATCAAAGGAGCAGCCTACGAGCTTAACCATAGATTGGAGGGCGTCAGATAATGTGTAAGCTTTGTCAAACAAAGAAAGTCATTGTGGAACATACCGGTATTGGAGTTGTTTTTCATCCATGTCCGAACTGCCGGTCCGGCACTGACTTAACGCCTGTCATTCAAAAGCTGGAGCAAATGCTGACAGCGGGAAAAGCGAGGCTGAATATCTATGATTAAACAGCTGACTGCTCTAATCGCTTTGCTGTTTCGGGCAAAGCGAACAGAAAAAAACATTGAACAATGGTATAAGGACGACGGGAAGTGAAAGTGTTGGCAAAGACAAAACAGGCAGAGAAAAGCCCTGCGCCGTGGCGTGCTGTCCCGTGCGGGGATACGAAACCGATCTATATTTATTCAGCTTACAGTGAAGAAGAAAAAGAAAGATTTCCGTACTCAAACGGGCGGCTGATTGCAGCTGTATTTGACCTCAGCTCTTATTCGCAAAAAAGCAATGCCTCTTTGATGGCCGCTGCGCCTGAATTGCTGGAAGCGTCTAAAGCAGCACTTGATTTTCTGAAAGGGAATTCTATTCATTCAAAGGAGCGTATCATTCAGCTATTAGAAAAAGCTGAAGCAAGCGCTGCACCGAAAAGGGGAGGAAATAAAACATGATTCATCCGAAAAAACTGCTGCATATCGATTCCGTCACGCTTAAGAGCCAGCTGGAGGACGGGAAAATCCGTGTCATTATTGTGGACGGCATCAAGCAAGAAGCATGGATCACAGAAGCGCCAGAGCATGGAAAAACGCTCGTCGAAACAAGAAAGGGCGATCTTGCTCGTGTGGAATTTGAAATCGGCTACAAATTAAATTAAAGCGAAAACAGAATACGTCCAAGACGGAAAGCCTGCGGACACTGATCAACTGCACAGCATTTGTGCGTTGATTGGTGTCCGTTTTTTATTTGCCAAAAATGAGGAGGATCATAGAATGCAAGACTTACTATTTGAATATAAACGCACGCTCAAACAAACAAGAATACAATATAAACCGCTCGCTGAGGCAGATGAATCCGTGCTCTCAGCTGAAGAGCTGAAGGATAAAAAAATCATCAGAAATATGATTACTGATCTTGAATATGTAACAGAATGGCTTGAAAAAGGAAGGCAGCCCGGCATCAGACGGGCGATTGACCGGCGTGATGTTTACCAGCGGCTGATGATCAAGGACCCGAGAATCATCGAATCATTTTCCAGCGCTATGATGTTTGAGCCGGACGGACAGGTATCAGAAGAAGACAGAGATAGAATTCGAGAAGCATTAGCCCTGTTAACGGACAGAGAAAAGGAAATGTTTTTGCTGCATAAGGTAGAATGTTTTTCTTATGAACGGATCGCCGATCTTCTCGGCGTAAAAAAATCGACAGTGCAAACGACGATTAAACGGGCGAGTTTAAAGATGCAAAGACAGCAGGAAGAAATGAATCGATCACTTGCCTGAAAGCTTGTCATACGTTTGCCACCTATAAGTGAATAGAGCATGACACTAAGCGGCTGGCTGATCAGCCGCTTTTATGAATAAACAACCATGCTGGAGGTGGCGGTGATGCAGTAGCATGAAAACACAACAGCGCGAACAAGCATTAGCAATCTATCAACAACATCAAGGAAAGATCACAAATCGGGCGATTGCGGACACAATCGGTGTTTCCGCGAAAACAATCGGCATCTGGAAAAAACAAGACAAATGGAAAGAGGCGCTGTTTTCTGCGTCCAAAAACGAACAAAAACAGCGCCCTATAAACAACGATGAATTAAATGAACGCCAGCGGCTGTTTTGCCTGTATTACGTCAAAAGCTTCAATGCCACACAGTCAGCAATCAAAGCGGGCTATTCTCCGGACAGCGCTCATGTGACGGGCAGCCGACTCTTAAAAAACGAAAAGGTCGCTGCTGAAATTAGACGCATTAAAAAAGAAATGGTCAATGAAATGTTTATTGAAGCGATGGATGTGCTGCAGGTTTATATCAAGATCGCGTTTGCGGATATTACGGACTATGTGACCTTTGGAAAAAAAGAGGTCCAGGCTGTCGGGAAATCGGGTCCGCTGTTTGATGAAGATGATAATCCGATTATGAAGGAAATCAGCTTTGTCGATGTCAAAGACTCCGGGCTCGTTGATGGCACCATTGTAACGGAAGCAAAGCTTGGGAAAGAAGGCATTGCCATCAAGCTTGCAGATAAAATGAAGGCGCTTGAGAAGCTATCCTTATATTTTGATTTGTTTCCAGATCAATTTAAACAAAAAATTGAAAATGAGAAATTGAAGCTTGCCAAACAAAAAGCGGAGAAAACAGATGACAGCCAGGAGCCGATTGAAATTATGATCAAACGAAAAGAGCGCAAGTCATGATTGTAAAAGAAATCAACCCTCATTTCGAAGATTACGTGTTCAATTGGGAGCAGACGTACCAGTTTCTTGTCGGCGGCTACGGCTCATCCAAAAGCTATCATACCGCATTGAAAATCGTGCTAAAGCTGCTGAAGGAAAAACGGACGGCCCTTGTGATCCGGGAGGTGTTCGATACCCATCGGGATTCGACCTTCGCCTTGTTTCAAGAGGTGATCGAAGAGCTCGGTCTCACAAAGGCCGTGGCATCTCTTTCTTCCCCGCTGCAGCTGCGATTTCACAATGGCAGCCGGATCATGTTCAAAGGAATGGACAATCCGGCAAAATTAAAATCGGTTCATAACATTTCATTAATATGGATTGAAGAGTGCTCAGAGGTGAAGTATGAGGGGTTCAAGGAGTTAATCGGACGTCTTCGCCATCCTGAGCTAAAGCTTCATATGATCTGTACCACCAATCCCGTCGGCACCTCCAATTGGACGTATAGGCATTTTTTTCGGGATGAACGCAAGAAACGGTTTGTGCTGGATGACAGCGAACTTTACGAAAAGCGGACGATTGTAAAGGGAGATACGTATTACCATCATTCCACCGCTAACGACAATCTTTTTCTCCCGGAAAGCTATGTGAAACAGCTTGACGGACTCAAAGAGTATGATCCCGACCTGTACCGGATTGCCCGAAAAGGACGATTCGGCGTCAACGGGATCAGGGTGCTGCCGCAGTTCGAGGTACTCCCGCATGATCAAGTGAAAAAATGTATCGCAGCCATCAGCAAACCAATCTTTCGTACAGGTATGGATTTTGGATTCGAGGAATCCTATAATGCCGTCGTCCGGCTTGCTGTAGATCCTGAAAAAAAATACCTCTACATTTATTGGGAGTATTATCAAAATAAAATGACAGATGATAGGACGGCTGAGGAGCTGCGTGAGTTTATTGAGACACAGGAATTGATCAAAGCCGACTCGGCTGAGCCGAAAAGCATTCAATATTTCCGCCAGCAGGGCTTTCGGATGGTTGGAGCCAGAAAGTTTCCCGGCTCCAGGCTTCAATATACCAAAAAGGTAAAACGGTTCAAAAAAATCTTCTGTTCGGACCGCTGTGAAAATGTCATCTATGAGCTCGAGACACTTACGTATGCCAAAGATAAAAACGGAGCTCTGATTGAGGATGAATTCACGATTGACCCGCATACGCTTTCTGCCATTTGGTATGCGCTTGATGATTATGAGGTTGCTGATATGAAAGAGACAGCACACAAACGAATGCGGCCGAACCGAGAAAGGAGGAGGTCATAAATCATGCACAACCAAACAGTCAGAGCAACTGTATTTAAAGCCAATGCCGCGGCTCCTCAGACAAAGCAAATCTATGAAGATGACTTTTCTGAGCTGTACGGAGAGGACATTATTGCTCCGCCCTATAATATCATCGAGCTCAAAACCATTGCCGAATACTCGACCATTCTTCAGCAATGCATTGATGCGTACAGAGTGAATATTACAGGCTTTGGATTCGATGTTGAGTACACATTTGATGTCAACGCAAGTGATGTCGATCAGGCAAAAAAGAAAAGAGCGGAAAAAGACTGGGCCAGACTCGAAGCCTTTTATAAATGTCTTCACTTTGATGAATCAGCTGAAATGATTTTAGGCTATGCCATCGAAGACAGAGAAAAAACAGGCAACGGATTTATGGAAGTGCTTCGCGACGGGGCGGGAAAACCTGCCGGCATCGAATATTTAGATGTGAAATATATGCGTGTATGCGGAGCAGGCGAGCCTGTAGAGGTTTCATTTGTATATGAAGAAAACGGGAAAATGAAAAGGATCAAAAGGCAAAAACGCTTCCGAAAATATGTGCAGATGATCAATGGAAAGAAAGTATTTTTTAAAGAATACGGCGATCCGCGAAAAATGGATATTCGCACAGGTGAATATGTAAACACATTGGCAGAGAAGTATCAAGCAAATGAAGCCATTCACCTCAAAATCGGAAGCGGCGTATACGGTGTACCCCGCTGGATCGGCAATATTGTCAATTTATACGGGGCCCGAAAAGCAGAAGAGCTCAATTTTATGTATTTTAAGCAGGGGCGTCACGTCCCCGCTGCGATTACAGTGGAAAACGGGATGCTGTCTGAAGCTTCTTACCGGGAGCTGCAGGAATACATGAATGATCTTGAAGGCGTGGAGAACGCCCATAAATTTCTCCTGATCGAAGCGGAAGGAATCGCAAAAGAAAAGGATCTCCACGGAGGCGAGGATATTACGCCGGTTTCCGTGGAAATCAAATCTTTGGCTGAAATTCTCCAAAACGACGCCTTGTTTCTTGAATACGATGAAAAAAGCAGAAATAAGCTGCGTTCCGCGTTCCGTCTCCCCCCGCTGTATACAGGCGAGGCCCAGGAATACAACCGGGCGACAGCGGATACTGCTAGAAAAATTACGGAGGAGCAGGTTTTTCAGCCGGAGCGAAAAACTCTCGTGAATAAACTGAACACGCTGCTTTTGCCGGAGCTGAATATCCATGACGTCAGGCTGACATTAAAAGGACCGGACTTTCGTGATCCGCTTGAGATTGCGAAGGTGCTCGGTCCTTTTATTACAGCCGGAGCAGTCTCGCCGAATGATTTACGCGACCTTGCCGGACGGGTGCTTGGCAAAACACTTGAGGAGTGGCCGGAGGACATTTATAAACGGCCTGCAGGACAGGATGCGGAAAAGACAAACCTGGCTGCGCTCATGCAGGAGCTGAAAGAAAGCATCGAAGATATCAAAACGTCCTGAAGGGAGGTGAATCAAGCAGGTGGCGCGAGAATTAAGAAATGCCAAAATCAGCTTTGTCAGTTATGTGGACAAGGCGGCTAACCAGACAGAATTTTTCTTTACGAAGTCAGCCGAACCTCCGTCATTTGAAAAAAAGGTTCGGCTGTTTACAAAAAGTGAGCAGGATGAACAAAAGCTCGTGTACGGAATCGTGTATGAGCCTGATGTTCCTGATGCCCACGGCGATTTTATGACCGCCGAGGAAATTGAAAAAGCGGCGCACGGTTTTCTCGCGGAGGCACGGGAGATTGATATCAATCACAGCTTTGAGGGCGGAACCGGCGTCGTGGTCGAGTCCTATGTGGCGCCCGATGATTTTATGATCGGATCAAAGCGGATTACAAAGGGCTCATGGGTACTCGTGACAAGAGCGTCTGACGAGGTGTGGGAACAGATTAAGGCTGGAATTATCACCGGCTACAGCATGGCTGGCACTGCAGATGTGTATGAAGAAGAACCGGTCGAAAAAGCAGGGTTCTTTAGTGTATTCAAGCAAATGCTTGCTGACAAAACAGGGAAGGAGACTGAAGAAATGAGAAAAGAAGACATGAAAGAATCATTCGAGCATGCGCTTTACCCTCTGCTCAAACGGCTTGAGCGGATTGAAAAAAACACAGACACGGAGGAAAAGCCGGAGCAGACGGGTGATGACGAGCGTCTGAAAAAGCTCGTTGAAGACATGCTTGCCCCGCTGATCGAACGCATCGAGGCTTTGGAAAAAGCGCGAGGCGCGTCTAAGCAGACAGCGGACGATACGGGCGGCAATACAGAGCAAGTCAAAAAATCAATCTGGAGCGGACTGCTGTAAAACCAGTCAAGGAGGAGGAAATCAATTGAGAAATCAAGAGATCATTCGGAAAGCGGAAATGTCGCTTTCTGCTTTAAAAAGCGGCGGGCTTATGAACCCTGCGCAAGCATCGGCTTTTATCCGCATGGTGCAAAACACGCCGACCATTTTCAGTGAATCCCGCGTGATTCAAATGGAAAACGATTCGCAAAAATTTGAAAAAATCGGCTTCGGCCAGCGTATTCTGCGGGCTGCGCAAGAAGGAAAAGCACTGTCAAACGACGAGCTGACAGTTCCAACGACAAGCACTGTCCAGCTGAACACGAAGGAAGTCATTGCGGAAATCAACATTACGTATGACACACTTGAAAACAATATTGAAAAAGACGGCCTGCAGCAGACAATCATGCAAATTTTAGCAGAGCGCGCAGCAGTTGATATTGAAGAGCTGATCGTTAACGGCGATACAGCATCAGCTGATCCGTATCTGGCACAGCTGGACGGCATCCGCAAACAGGCAGTTTCCCATATCGTTGACATGAACGGTGAAGAACTGTCCAGAGCGACATTCAAGAAAGGCTTAAAGGCAGTTCCGCCAAAATATTTGCGCATCCCTCAGGAATTTAGATTCTATACGTCTCATGGCTTAGAAGTTGAATGGAAGGACCGCGTGGCAGACCGCCAGACAAACCTTGGGGACCAGGCTGTTCAGGGCGGCTTGTCAACAGCATTCGGCGTACCGGTCAAAGGAGTATCCAATATTCAGCCGTACACAGTCGGTGAGGGAGACGCGCAATATGACGCTTCTGATATCATTCTCACACATCCGAAAAATATCATTCTCGGCTTCTCCCGCAATATCCGAATTGAAGTCGACAAAGACATCCGCTCCCGTAAATTCATTATTGTCTTAACGGCCAAGCTGGACAGCAAGTTCGAGGAAGAGGATGCCTGCGCAAAATTAATTAACGTAAAAGAATAATAGAAACGAGGTGGTCAGCTCATGCTCATTGAACCGACTGACGTAGCCTCCTATTCGGTCTATGATCGGGTGAAAAACAGGCCGGAAGAGCTGCTGGCGCAGGATATCATCGAGGCGGAAGCAGAAGCGGCTCTCATCACGGGCCACCGCTTTGAAGACAGCTTGTATGATCCGCTGCCCGGCAAGGTGAAGTTGGCTTTAGTAAAGCTTGCCCAGTATTTTGCGCTTGTCAACAGCGATGAATCTGCCTCATCAAGCTATCAGTCTGAGAAAATGGGGGATTATTCCTACACGGTTTCCGGAGAAGGCGGCATTCAGCGGCCAGAGGTATATCATTTGCTCGAGGAGTTTATCACGCCGGGCTACGCCCCTGAATCCTCCAGACTGAAGGTGAGGTCTTTATGAGCTACAGGCAGATGCTCATTCATCGCTGCGACATTTATCATGAAGCAGCGCAAGCGCCGTCTGCAGGCCGATTTGGGATTCCGGCAGACAGGCTGCAGCCGGTGATTTCATATCCGGATACACCCGATGAACAAGATGTCCCTTGTTATTTTACCGAAAAAACACAGCAGCTGATTCAGGAGGAGCCGGATCAAACTGTATATCATAGCTTTCTCGTCCATTTTCCGTTGTCAGCGGACATCCGCGTGAACGATAAAATCATTTGGGAGAATCATAAATATATACTAAAGCTGCCGAAAAGGATCAGACATCATCATTGGGAGGTCGTCGCAGTCAGGGATGAAAGCCTATGAAAATAGCGGGATTGAAACAGCTGAACACGGCATTAAAAGAAGCGGCTTCAGGCGGTTTTTCCAGACAGGCGTCCCGGTGGCTTGAGGAGTGCGGGCAAGATTTTCTGGAGATCGTCCAATCTGAACTCATCAGCACACAAACGATTGATACAGAAAAACTGCTCAGTTCCTTTGAGAAAGGCGCAGAGGACAATCTCTGGATTGTGCAAAGCGGCGGGCTTTCGCTTGAGGTGGGGACACAGCTTGATTACGCCTCATTTCTTAATGACGGCCATTGGACGTCAAAACAAGATGTGAGATGGGTGCCGGGGCGTTTTCAAGGCTCACGGTTTATTTATGATCCAGCGGCTTCAACGGGAATGGCGCTCAAGAGAAAATGGATACCGGGAACGGGCTACTGGGATCATGCACTGCTTTTATATGAACAGCTGTTTGAAAAATCGTTGGAAAGCAAACTGCGCCAGTGGCTGAAGAAGCTGTAAAGGAGGAGCAGGATGAACAGTGAAACAGGATCGATCATGGCGTTTTTGTACAGCCGGTGGTCTGTTCCCATTTATGAACGCGAGCTTCCTGATCACTTTCAGGTGCCGTCGTTATATGTCCCGCCACCATCTGTTTTCGAGGAAACAGATACGGTCTCCACATTTAAAAAAACCTACAGTCTCAATGTAAAACTGTTTCATCTGGACTCCGTTCAGGCGCTGGATGAAGCGGACAGACTCGCGGATGCCATCAGAGAAGCGAGAAATATGATTCCGCTGCTGAGTGAATCCGGCGAGAAGACGGGGGATACGGTTCGCATCTCCCAAATCGAGACAAGGGTAGGAGACAGGGGCGAGGCGGCCATGGTGATCAGGTGGAGCAGCCGATATTATTATCACAAAACAGAACAGCCTGTCTTACAGGATATCGACATGAACAGCGGGGTGAAATAAACGGTGTCAAAGGACAAACAACAGAAGAAGGCTGTACATACAAAGAGCCGGGAAGCTCTATTTGATACAGCGGATTTGATTAAGCACGCGAAGGAACTGTTCGGCGTTAAGCCGGATATTCTTCAGGGGGCTTTATTTGGCGTGGATCAACCACGTATGACGAAATCAGAAGCCAACCAATTGATTCAAACATTTCTAACCAAGGAGGTCATGTCATCATGAATGGCGGAACATTTACAACAGGCAAAGAAAAAGAACGTGCAGGTATTTATTTTAACTTTAAAACGACGGCACAGGAGCGGGTATCACTCAGTGAACGGGGAACAGTCGCACTTCCGGTCGCATCAAGCTGGGGCGAAGCGAAAACGTTCGTCTCCATTTCCAGCGTTGAAGACCTAAACAAAAAAGTGGGCCTCAGCATTGATGACCCGTCTTTATTGCTGCTGCGTGAAGCGAAGAAAAATGCGAAAACGGTATTGATGTACCGTCTAACCGAAGGTGTCCGAGCGTCTGCTGATATTGCTGAAGGCGTCAAAGCAACTGCAGTATATGGCGGAACAAAAGGAAATGACATTATCATCCGCATCAATCAAAATGTGCTGGATGCTAATTCTTTCGATGTGACAACATATATGGACGAATCAGAGGTTGATAAACAGACTGTCAAAAAGGCTGAAGAATTAACAGCTAACGGCTATGTCACTTTTACCGGAACAGGCGATCTTTCTTCAACGATTCCTCTCACTGGATCAGAAGGAGACACTGCAGCTGAGACGCTGAATGCATCCGCGGGAATCCGTTTATCTGGCGGTACGGATAAAGCCCCTGTCAACTCCGACTATACAGATTTCTTAGCCGCGGCTGAAACGGAGAGCTTTGATGTGATTGCGCTGCCTGTTGCAGAAGGTGACCAGTTGAAAGCGACGTTTGCTGCTTTCATTAAACGCCTGCGCGACGGCCAAGGACAAAAAGTGCAAGGCGTCACAGCCAATTATGCCGGTGATTATGAAGGCATCATCAACGTAACAGAGGGTGTGCTGCTTGAAGATGGCACGGAAGTTACACCCGACAAAGCAACAGCTTGGGTAGCTGGAGCGAGTGCAGGAGCAACCTTTAACCAATCACTTACATTTGTAGAGTACGAAGGCGCAGTTGATGTGTTACACCGCCTTGACCACGATACGATTGTTGAACGTCTGGGTAAAGGTGAATTTTTATTCACATTCGACGCCCGTGATAAATCCGTCAGCGTAGAAAAGGACATTAACTCACTCGTGACGTTCACAGCTGAGAAAAACAAGAAATTTGCGAAGAACAAAATCGTTCGTGTCCTGGATGCTGTGAATAATGATTTAACACGCGAGCTGAAAGCCTTAATTAAATCAAGAAAAGGCAGCGGAAGCGATATCCCGGCATCTGAAGACGGACTGCAGTATGTAAAAACGATGATCACACAATACATGACAACGCTTCAGGACGCAGGCGGCATCACTGGCTTTGATTCCGATGAAGATATCACAATTTCAATGAATGAAGATCGTGACGGCTTCTTGATTGACCTGGCTGTACAGCCTGTCGACGCAGCAGAAAAATTCTACTTTAATGTGGAGGTAAACTAATATGGCATTAAAAGCACAAAACACAATCTCAGGAAAAGAAGGCCGCTTATTTCTCGATGGTGAGGAAATGGCGCACATCAAAACATTTGAAGCAAACGTTGAGAAAAACAAATCCGAAGTCAACATTATGGGCCGCCGCATGACAGGCCATAAAACAACAGGGGCAAATGGAACAGGGACCGCAACGTTCTACAAAGTCACATCAAAATTCGTGCTATTGATGATGGACTATGTCAAAAAAGGCAGCGACCCTTATTTCACGCTCCAAGCTGTGCTGGATGATCAATCCTCAGGCCGGGGCACAGAGCGAGTTACGCTGTACGACGTCAACTTTGACTCTGCCAAAATCGCAAGCCTTGATGTCGATTCAGAAGCGTTAGAGGAAGAAGTTCCATTTACATTCGAAGACTTCGACGTCCCTGAAAAGCTATCTGACACGTTTTAATCAAAGCTGAATCAGCCCATACGTAGACCTTTCTCAGAAAGGTCTGTTTTTTAAAGATGAAACCAAACAATAGACAAGGGAGTTTTTTACATGAGCGAGAAGAACGAAAACGTATATGATCTTTCCTTTTTTATGCCGGGAAAAACAATTGAAGCTGAGGAAATCAAAGTGCCGATCTCAAAGCGTTTTGTTGATAAAAAAGGGAACATCGTGCCATTTATTTTTAAAGCGATCACGACGGAGCGCATTGATGAATTGGAGAAAGAAACAACAACGTATAAAAATGTCAAAGGCAGAGGCCGTGTAAAAGATTTAGACAGCCAACGCTTTTATGCCCGAATCGCAGTTGAATCAACCGTTTATCCGGACTTCCGTTCAAAAGAGCTTCGAGAAGCTTACAAAACGGCTGACCCGGTAGAAGTTGCGAAACGCGTGCTCTCAGTTGGAGGCGAGTATGCGAACTGGTTAAACAAAGCGATTGAGATTAATGGATTTGAAGATGAATTAGAGGATCTGGAAGAAGAAGCAAAAAACTAATCAAGGATGGGCATAAAGAAGCCGTGTATCTCTACTATGCGATGCACGAGCTTCATTATTCTCCATCAGATTTATTAGAACTGTATGAAGCGCCTCGAAACTTCAAGGCGCTGTTGTATGGACTGATTGGATATAAGCTCGATCTCCTTGAAAAACAAGCAAAGAAAGGAGGGGCATCGTAATTGGCAAAGCTGACAGCAAGGTTTGAAATGGAAGACCGTGTAAGTAAAAAGTTAAGAAAGATTCAGAATGGGTTTAGAGCACTTGAAAAATATAGAAAAATGGTGCAGCGAAAAAGCGCTATTGATGTACGAAAAGAAAGCAAAACTGTATTAAGGACAATTGATCGCATACAAAAATCATTAAAGAAAAAGCTTGGCGCCCAAATGATCTCCATTTCAACTGAGGATAAAGCCAGCAGTGTCATTCAGCAGGTTAATGTTCAATTGCAGGGATTGCCGTCATCTGTATCTATTAAAATAGATGCTAGTGACCAAGCAACCGAAAAGTTTGAACGATTAAGAGAGCTCGTGGCAGGTTTTAAAGGCTTTACGATTATGCTGAGTGCAGAAGATCAAGTGTTGCCGGCTGTGCAAAAAATACAGCGCTATATGGAAACTGCACTTAAAAATGGTTACTCTGTTACGATACGCGTGATTGATCACGTCATGAAAACAGTCGGTCGTATTTCTGCTGGTATTAATGCCTTAACAGGAAAAGACAACAAACTTGAGCTCGCTATTAATGACAAGGTGTCAAATAAGCTGGATTCATTGCAGAAAAGAATTGACAGCATGGGAAGTTCAGGTCCCTCCGAAAAAGGAGCGCCTTCAGCAGGAGGTACAGGAGATATTGCGAGCATGTTTGATCCAGAAACGATTTTGACAGCACTGGACAAATTTGCTGCTTCATTCATGGAAAAGGTGGATGAAATCGCTACAAAGTTCAGCCCGGAAACAATCTTAACAGAGCTGGATAAATTTACGACATCGTTCATGAATAAGGTGGATGAAGTCGCCACAAAGTTTAGTCCAGAGACAATTTTGTCGCAGCTGGATAAATTCACAACATCGTTCATGAATAAAGTGGACGCAATTGCAACGAAGTTCAGTCCAGAAACGATTCTGGCACAGCTGGATAAGTTTACAACATCGTTCATGAGTAAAGTGGACGCAATTGCAACGAAGTTCAGTCCAGAAACGATTCTGGCACAGCTGGATAAGTTTACAACATCGTTCATGAGTAAAGTGGACGCAATTGCGACGAAATTCAGTCCAGAAACGATTTTGTCGCAGCTGGATAAATTCACAACATCGTTCATGAGTAAAGTGGACGCAATCGCAACAAAGTTCAGTCCAGAGACGATTTTGTCACAGCTGGATAAATTTACGACATCGTTCATGAATAAGGTGGATGAAGTCGCCACAAAGTTTAGTCCAGAGACAATTTTGTCGCAGCTGGATAAATTCACAACATCGTTCATGAGTAAAGTGGACGCAATTGCGACGAAATTCAGTCCAGAAACGATTTTGTCGCAGCTGGATAAATTCACAACATCGTTCATGAGTAAAGTGGATGCAATCGCAAGTAAATTCAGTCCAGAAACGATTTTTAAGCAGCTTGACAAGTTTACAGATTCCTTTATGAAAAAAGTGGATGCAATCGCAAGTAAATTCAGTCCAGAAGCGATTTTTAAGCAGCTTGACAAGTTTACAGATTCCTTTATGAAAAAAGTGGATGATATCGCAAGCAAATTCAGTCCAGAAGCGATTTTTAAGCAGCTTGATAAGTTTACAGATTCCTTCATGAAAAAAGTGGATGATATCGTAAGTAAATTCAGCCCGGAAACAATCTTTAATGAGCTTGACAAGTTTACAGATTCCTTCATGAAAAAAGTGGACGATGTCGTAAGTAAATTCAGCCCGGAAACCATTTTTAACGAGCTTGACAAGTTTACAGATTCCTTTATGAAAAAAGTAGATGATGTCGCCAGCAAATTCAGTCCAGACGCCATTATTACTAAAGCGGAAGACTTTGTAACAAATATTGTTGACAAAATTTCAGAGAAATTTAATTTCCTGAACCCGGATAAAATCGCTAATAAAGCAGAAAAGTTTGTTGATAACATTGTTTCAAAAATCGCCAAGAAATTCGAGAAATTCAGCCCTGATAAAATTATTGAAAAAGTGGGAGAGTTTTTTGAAAAAATTATAAAAGGCATTGCTGAGAAGCTGGGGAATCTGGATATTGGCGGGTTGCTTGGCGGCAAATCCAGCGGAAGCAAAAGCAAACAAAAAGCTTCAAAAGCCAATACAAAGAACTCAACTTCTAACAATTCAAACCGCACTAAAAAACCTTCTATGAACCAAAAATCTTCAGGTTCAAAATCGAAAAAGTCAGGCGGCAAATGGGGCGGGGCTTGTGGTTGCTGCTGTGCCGGAATCAGTACAGGCAAAAGCAAAAAAGTGAAAAATAGAAACGGTTCATCAACAAAAGGGAATAAAACAAATCCTGTGAATACACCTAAATCTGCTAAAGGAGCATCAGGCAAAGGTTTTTCAGGCCTTCTGAAAACATTGGGTGAATCAAAAGGCTTAAAAGGCGGACTGAAGGGCTTAAAAGGAGCGGCAAAAGGAATACCGGGATTAGGCGAAATACTGTCCCTTACTGACTTAGCCGGTATCAATAAGGATAATGCTGGTGAAAAAGTAGGTTCAGCCGGCGGAGGTTTAGCAGGAGCCGCTGCAGGAGCGGCTATTGGAAGCGTTGTGCCGGGAGTCGGGACGGCTATTGGCGGTGTTGTAGGAGGAATTGCCGGTACTTTCGGCGGTGAAAGTTTAGGGAAGGCAATTGATGCCGGCGCTCTAGAGGATACATGGAACAGCATCACAGAGGGTGCGCAAAATGCCTGGTCAGCCATTCAGGATACTTGGGGAACTGTATCAACATGGTTTATGGATAATGTCTGGACGCCAGTGTCAACCGCAGTTGTGGGTGTAGCAACAAGCATATGGTCCAACATCGTAAATGCATGGACAACGATTCAAACGATATTCAGCACGGTGGCAACATGGTTTATGGACAATGTCTGGACGCCGGTTTCATCAGCAGTTGTGGGTGTAGCAACAGCAATATGGTCTAAAATCGTAAATGCATGGACGACAATTAAAAATGTGTTCAGTACAGTTGCTTCATGGTTTATGAGTAATGTGTGGGGGCCAGTCAAATCTGCTGTAATAGGAGCGGCAACTACAATCTGGGATAAAATGACCGGTGCTTGGAATAAGATTAAGAGTGTTTTCAGTACAGTATCGGGATGGTTCATGGATACAGTTTGGAACCCGGTTAAAAATACAGTCTCAGATGTAGGTAAGGGAATCTCAGATGCTTTCAAAAAAGCGATAGACACCGTTAAGAACATTTGGAAAGGCCTGAGCGGCTGGTTTAAAAAGAATATTCAAGAACCTCTTACAAAGGTGGGAGAAGCAATTTCAGATGCTTTTTCTAAAGCGTTCGGCTGGGTGAAGCAAATCTGGGATAAAGCTGGCGGCGTAGCTAGTAAAGTAATTAATTTTGTAACCGGCGGTGGTGATCCGAATAAAGGTAAGGATCCGGATAAAAATGCCACAGGCGGCTACATCACCAAACCAACCATCTCGTGGATCGGTGAAGCCGGCAAGGAATTCGTTATCCCGGTTGATAACAACCGAGGCCGGGGGAAGATGCTTCTTTCACAAGCGGCGTCTAAGCTGGGTATGCAAGTTGTAGACGACATGGGCGCAGCTTCGTCTTCTGGCGGAAGTCCAGCATCTGTTTCAGGAGGAGCAGCTGTCAGTCCTCTATCAGGCACAGCCTCCCCAGTAATGAACACTGCAAATCTTACAGGCCAAGCGTCCACACTCGGACAGCAATTTTCAGAAGGCTTTGGTAAAGGCATCAGCGATCAGCCGGTCAAAATGGAAGACTGGAAAAAGAAAAACATCAATACGCCATTTACACAAATGATTTCTGCTTCACCAAATTACGGTAAACAAATGGTAAGCGGGTATGCCAAGGGCCAAAACGGTACAGCAACCGGAACGGACGGCTTTTTGCAATCAAAAGTTAAAACGCCGTTCCAAGCCACTGTGAGCAAATCGTCTTCATGGGGCACAGGAACGGTCAAAGGCTTTGCGCAAGGACAAAATTCAACCCAAACAGGGACTGCACAGTATGTGAGTACACATGTTGACAAACCGTTCCTGCGTTCAAAAGACACATCGA
This sequence comes from Bacillus sp. FJAT-14266, assembly GCF_001719225.1. Classification (NCBI taxonomy): domain Bacteria; kingdom Bacillati; phylum Bacillota; class Bacilli; order Caryophanales; family Bacillaceae; genus Bacillus; species Bacillus sp. FJAT-14266. The sequence continues at coordinate 2,950,940 of NZ_CP017072.1, read as the reverse complement.
ACAGCTGGGGCTCCGGTTTGATTGGAAACTTTGTGACAGGCATGAATTCTAAATCCAGTGAAGTAAAACAAGCAGCAAAGGATATGGCCAAGAGAGTGGAACAGGCTTTCCGTGAAGAGTTAGATATCCATTCACCTTCTCGTGTCATGATGAGCTTGGGGCGTTTTGCCTCTGTCGGTGTTGTAAAAGGACTGGATTCTGTCGATGTGAAAAAATACGCAGAAAAACAAGCAGGTTCACTGGCAGCTGCTTATTCCGGAATGGGCGCAGTAGGCGGAAATGTTAAACAGTGGCTTATGGCAGCAATGATGGCCACAAAAACACCATTAAGCTGGCTTCCGGGATTGATGACAATTGCTAAGTTTGAATCAGGAGGCAACCCTAACGCCATTAACCTGTGGGATAGTAACGCGAAGGCAGGCAATCCATCCCAAGGGCTCATGCAGACAGTACCAACCACTTTTAACGCACATAAAGCGCCAGGCATGGGTAACATTAGAAATCCGATTCATAACGCTGCTGCCGCGATTGGCTACATCAAAAGCAGATACGGCTCTATTGACAATGTACCTGGTATTAAAAGCATGAGACACGGTGGACCGTATGTTGGTTATGCTAACGGCGGACTTATTACCAAAGAGCAGATTGCACGTGTCGGTGAGGGAAACAAACGGGAATGGATCATTCCAGAGGAGCGGGGCATCCGCGGCCGCTACCTCCTTCAGAGAGCTGCGCAAGCTCTGGGAATGGAAGTGACAGATCCGTCTCAATCCCAGCAGTCTGAGCTTTCTTCAGGACAAGTTTCAGCAGTTACATCCGGTACACGGCAAACGATACAAACAGCCGGAACGAAAGAAATAAAGATTGAGTTTAACGGCGATCAGCATTTCCATAATGGACAGGATGCTGATGGCCTGGTTGCGAAAATCAAGCAGGCATTACTTGATGAATTACAAAATGACATTAACACCGGAACAAAGGGGGTCGTGGCTTTTGACTAAGTCTATCTATGAATTTTGGATATCACAGGGGAAAGAAAAGCTGCGATTCCCTGTTCTTCCTGAAGCGATTGATATAGCGAATAGTGTACAAAATGACTCAGTAAAGATAACGGGATTGGGTGAACTAACGTTTATTGAAGAACCCGGAGCAAAAGAAATTTCATTTTCTTCTTTTTTTCCAAAAAAGTATACGCCGATAGCTGAATATCAAAATCTCCCGTCTCCGGAAAATGTCATTGCGAAAATTGAAAAATGGATGAAGGCAAAAAAGCCTGTTCAATTTTTAATTACGGGAACAAAAATCAATATGACATGCAGTATTGAAAGCCTTAAATATAGTGAGGGAGACAATGAAATAGGAGATCGGGATTTTGATATTGTATTAAAAGAATACAAAACCGCTTCCCCGCGGAAAATCAAGCAGAAGAAAAAAACAAAGGCAAAACGTCCGTCGAAGGCTGCGCCGAAGACATACACAGTCAAAAAGGGAGACACGCTATGGGACATTGCAGGCAGATTTTACGGGAACAGCACCCAATGGCGCAAAATTTGGAACGCCAATAAAACAGCAATGATCAAACGAAGCAAACGGAACATCAGGCAGCCGGGCCACTGGATTTTTCCCGGCCAAAAATTAAAGATACCGCAATGAAACAGGTGATGTATGATGATAGAACTGTTCGTCATTAAAGACACAGAGTGGCTTGAGCTGGTTGCAGAAAGCGTATCGCTTGAAGGCCATCGTTATCAGGCGCCGCGTTCCATTGAAGCGACCATCGTCACCAAGCAGGGCGACCAGACGTATTACAGTGTCTCAGAAGGAGATACGGTCTTGTTTAAATGGAAGGGAAAAGAGCTGTTTCGGGGCATTGTTTTTGCAAGAACCCCGGACGAGCATACGCTTGCCTTCAGCGCTTATGACATGCTTCAGTACCTGGTGAAAAACCAGGATATGTACGTGTTTTCCAATCAGCGGGCCGACCAGATCATCAGAAGGATTGCGAGTGACTTCCAGATACCGACAACCTCGATCGCAAACACAGGCCATACGATCAAAAGTCTTGTCATTAAAAATGATACGACATTGTATGACATCATATTAAAAGCGCTGAAACAGACGAAAAGCCAGACAGGACGACATTACCAGCTGTATTCGGAAAAAGGAAAGCTCGGTCTGCGCGCTTGGCCAGATCCGTCAGAGGTATGGGTGCTTGAAACGGGCGTCAATATCACAGGCTACCAATACAGCACTTCTATAAACGACACTGCTACTCGGGTGGTGCTTCGCCGGCAAAAGGACAATAAGACATATAAAGCCTCTGCCAAGGACAGTTCAGGCTTAAATAAATACGGTGTGCTTCAATATACGGAAACGGTCACAGATGACATCAACCAGGCACAGCTTCAGCAGCGGGCAGATGTACGTCTTGCTGAAAAAAAGGGCGTGAAAAAAGAACTGAAAAATATTCAGGCAGTGGGCATTCCAGAAGTGCAGAGCGGCTTGCCTGTCTATATTTCGATTCCGGAGGCCGGCATCAAGAAAACCTATTGGGTAGATACGGACCGGCATGAATTTAAAGGAACGAAACATACGATGACGATCGATGTTGTCGAAAAGAATACGATGCCGGAAGGAGTTTCCTGATGAGATTAAGTGAGGCTATAAAACATTTGGCAGTCGGCGCAGTTGACGCTAAGTCTCCGGTAGAACTGCTCCCGGCTGAAGTCGTTTCGGTTTCTCCTGTGGAAATCAAATTAAAAGAAAACAGCAAACTGATCATACCGGAAGACGCCATCATTATCCCAAAACGAATGCAGTCCGGAGGAGACGATGCACTCGAGCCGGGGGATCGCCTCATGACCGCGGCTCTGACTGGCGGGCAATCGTTTTTTATTTTAGATAAAGTATAGACAAAACCGCTTCAGTACGAAGGGGTTTTTATTTAGCATGTAAAAGGAGTGGGCATCATGGCCCTGACACCAGAAGTGGAGTTTGAAGATATTGAAGATGAGAGCGAAGTCATTGAAACCTCGCAAACGTACAAAATAGATTTTGAAAACGGAAGAATTACGAATGAGCTGATTACCGGGCTTGAAGCGATCAGGCAGTTCGTGTATATCGCCTTACAGACAGAACGCTATGCATATTCCATATACAGCCATAATGTCGGAAACGAGCTTCAGGACGTGCTGACAGATCATGAGACGACTGAGGCGTATAAAAAGATGGAGATCCCGAGGCTGATAGAAGAGGCGCTGGTTTATGATGACCGGATATCGGCTGTAACAGATTTTGAGATTGAAAAACAAGGCGACGCTTTTCATGTGTCCTTCGTGGTGGAGACGGATGAAGGAACGCTTGAGATTGAGGAGGTGATTGGCGAAGATGTTTGAAGATCAGACTTTTGAAGCGATTATGGAGCGTATGCTGAACAGCATTTCCGCAGATATTGACACAAGAGAAGGCAGCGTCATTTATAATGCGTTAGCCCCAGCGGCGGCCGAGCTTGCGAAGTCTTATATATGGCTGGATACTGTGCTTGAGCTAGTTTTTTCTGATACCGCACAAGGCGAATTTTTAGACAGGCGTGCAGCGGAAGCGGGAATTGAACGGACAGCCGCGACAAAGGCGGTCAGAGCGGGAGAGTTTACATCTGGAGTTACTATTCCTGTCGGCTCCCGCTTTTACGTGGATAATCTTTATTTTCAATATACGGCAGATGGGACGCTCATCTGTGAAACACCTGGTGAAGCGGGAAACGCCAATCTGACCGGACGCAATTTACTGTCATTGGATACCATTCCCGGTTTAGAAACGGCCATAGTCAAAGAAATCCTGATTCCGGGGCGCGAGGAAGAGGGAGATGACAGCTTGCGAGAACGGTATTTTACAAGGGTTCGGCGTGAGGCCGTCAGTGCCAATAAAATGCATTATAAAGAGTGGGCTGAGGAAGTGGACGGTGTGGGAAAGGCAAAGATCTTCCCGCTTTGGAACGGTGAAGGCACTGTCAAAATTGTCGTCACCAATGCGAATCTTGAGCCCGCTTCTCCTATTTTAATTCAAAAAGTGAAAGATTATATCGACCCTGAACCAGGACAGGGAGAGGGACAGGCGCCAATCGGAGCCGTTGTCACAGTGGAGAGCGCGGTCTGGAAAGAAGTTGAGATTTCTGCCGAAGTGCTGCCTGAGATCAATCACTCAATTGATGAAGTGAAGTCAGAAATTGAGGAAGGCGTTTTAAATCTCTTTAAGAAAATGGCGTTTGAAGATAACGTTATCCGCCTGTCTCAAATTAACAATATCGTCTATAATTCATCATCAGTCAGTGACTACTCCAATATTCAAATCAACGGCACGTCTGAAAATCTGGTGCTGAGCGACGTGGAAATTCCTAAGCTTGGGCAGGTGAAGATCATTGAGCAAACAAGATGACATGACAGCGTATCTGCCGCCGTTTCTCACCAGCCTTAAAGAAATGGCCGAGCTGCTGAAAGCGGAAGCGCCTGAGTTTGATAAACAAAATGACAGCATATTTGATCTGACGGATCAGTTATTCGTACCGACGGCGACATGGGGGCTCAGCCGCTGGGAAAAGATTTTAAACGTACCGCGGGAATCAGGTGACACTGATGAGATCAGACGATTGAGGCTCATTTCCAAAATGTCGAACATCCCGCCCATCACATATAGGGCCATTGAGCAGGCGGTAAACCGTTTCTTGAAAAACCCGTCTGCACAGGTCCGTCTGCTTCCCGGTGAATACCGCTTTAACGTCGATATCAATGTTGATGACCTCCAGCACATGAATGAGCTGATCGAAGCGATAGAAAACATGAAACCCGCTCATTTGGCGTATACGCTCAGAGGCGGATTGAATGAGACGCTGCAAATCAAAGATACAGTCATCCTGAATCACCGCAGATACCGAACAGCCAGTGAGCTCAAGGTCGGTTATTCTGTCACTCTTAACAACAATGAGGTGGTTTTAACTTGATCTCAACCATATACAGAGAACGCACAGCGGCTGATCTAAAAAGCAGAATCGATCACGTGCTGCTCAACGGCCAAAAAACAGAAATAGTAGAGCTCGCCATTGACGGTGCGACCGTCACCGTTCTGACAAAACGTGAGGAAGACATCAAGCATATCGAAACGGTACAAATTTTTGACGAGCTGGGCAACATCATTACAGAGAGAAAGACTGACCTGGACGTCAGCGAAAACAGAACACTCGATTTCAGATTTACCTTTGAGGTGGTGTAAACATGGCATACGAAGAAAAAACAGACTGGCTTCCGGATGATCCCATCAACGAAGATGACGTCAACCGCTGGGAAAAAGGCATAAAAGACGCCCACACAGACCTGGCCGCCCACAAAAACGACATGAACAACCCCCACAACACAACAAAGGCGCAAATCGGGCTGGGGAATGTGGATAATGTGCAGCAGGCGGCGAAGAAGGATTTTGACAAGCATGAGCAAGATCAGGTGCGGCATGTTACAGAGGAAGAGCGAGAGAAATGGAATGGGGGTCAGTTATCGAAGATTACAAAAGATGATGGTTCAGTCTTTATCAATATAGACAATGGACAAGATTTTAACAAAGCAGCTGCTGAGCAAAGGAAGTCATTTACTTTTCACACAGAAAATACAGGAGTGAATACACCTCCACAATCAACGAAAGGCATTTATTTATACTTTTCCGAAAACGACGGGGAAGCGATTGCTATGACAAATGACGGGGGAATTTGGAGAAAAACATTAACCAGCGGAGTGTGGTCCGAATGGGTATCATTCGAGACAGAAGCAGGATCTAAGAGTAAGTCTGAACAGGCTGAGGAAAATGCTAAAAATTATATAGACAAACATATTGGTAATAGCAACATTCACATCACTAATGATGAACGTGTGAAATGGAATGGTGCTCAACTCAAAAAATTGACCAAAGATAATGGTAGAAGAACTAGGGTACCTGATGGGACAGATATTTTATCATTATCAACCGGTTTTTATTATGCATTAGGTAAAAATATAGTAAACAACCCAGTTGAAGGAGATAATGCTTGGTATAACTATGATGTCATAGAGGGAGAGAGCAGCAGAAAAACAATTGTTGCTTACCAAAGCTATGAAGTGACCATTTGGATCGGAATGGTTCATACTGACGGTGAGTTCAGAGGATGGAAGCGGCTGATTACTTCAGAAGAATTAAAAAGTGAAAATATCAATAAAATTGCTGATGAGTCACTATATCAAGATGCAGCATATTCAGGTAACAATTATCCAATCGGTATTACCACCGTCAGTATTCTTCAAGGGTCTACAGGTTATCCCTATGAATTTGGTGAGGTGCTGAATATAAAATCGAGCGTATATCGATTTGCACAATTTTTCTTTAATGCCGGAAACGCAGGTCAAAAGAAAATATTTATTCGTCACTGGTATGATAGCACAGGCTGGACTGAGTTTATTACGATCCCTTCATCAGATGAACTAGAAACTGTTTTAAATACAGCAAAGCTTTATACGGACAGTCATGCTAATAACACGGAAATCCATGTCACCCAGAACGATAAAACTAAGTGGAATAACAGTCAGATTTTCAAATTGACTCAAGATGATGGAACGTTGGGAAAATTCTACAATGAAGATTTAAATAATATTATTAAAACAGGATTTTATTATATTTATTCTTCTACGACTGAATTAAATGCTCCTATTAATAGAAATGGGTATTTGCTTGTATATAATGTTGGTACCTATCCGTATCAAGAATTTACTACTTATTCGGGAGAAACAGCTTCTATTCCAGACAATAGAAGAAAATTTATCCGAAATAAAAAGCAAGATTCAGAAGAATGGACTCCGTGGATGGAGATTGAAAATTCACAAGGAGCACAGGCAAAAGCAGACAAAGCTTTAGCTGATGCTAAAACCTATGTAGATACAAATTATACAAATCAAAAATTAACCAAACTTTCAGGTTCTGATGCAATAACAGATGCTAGAACTGGAGGGGATGAGTATCCTCAGGGATTAACTTTAATAGATATTGGTCAAGGAAATAATACCGGTTATCCGCTTCGTTACGGCTTCGTGAAAAATGAGAAACACAGTGATTTTAGATTTGTTCAATATTTTTATGGCACTGGAAATGAATCTGGCAGTTACATTGATAGTACTGGTACATGGATACGGCACTGGTGGAGTGGGTCAGGCTGGACAGCTTGGCATAAAATTTCTGGATTTGCTCATGCAAATATAGGAACTACAGGCATACAGTATTTGGATAAAAAAGCCCACACAAAAATTCAATTTAACCGCAAAAGAAAAGATAGTCACAATGCATTTGATACAAAAAATAGTAGATTCGTTGCTCCTAATGATGGAATGTTTTTAGTAGGAGTGGGGCTGTATATGATAAATACACCGGCTTACATCAATTTTCATCTGAAACTCTATCTAAATGGATCATTGTATAAACCAATTGACCATTTGAGGGGGATTTTAATGATAAGGAAAGTGAAATGAACCTTGACTTAAATGGTACTGTAACCGTTCCTATGAACAAAGGTGATTATATAGAAATCTATTGCTATTGCAATTATAGCGGTGATGATAGAAGAGGTGTATCCGATTATAACGAGGCATACAACTATATAGACATTCAAGAACTTGGAGGGCTTAACTATCCTACAGTATAAGTATAGGAGGAAAAACGATGATCGCAGAAGCAATCATGTATAAATACCCCAATGCAGATCCAACAAAAGATTTTATCGTTCAGAATGACGGGGAAGGGTCTTATATAGCTGAATGGAACCTGCGCTCGCCAATCCCAACACAAAAAGAACTCGAAACCTGGTGGGAAGAGCTGCAAAAAAACCCGCCGTACGAGCCGCCTGATCAGGTGGAGCTTCTCGCTCAAGAATTGTCACAAGAAAAGCTGGCACGCAAGCAGCTTGAAGAATTGAACAAAACTTTGGGAAACGAGCTGGCAGGTATAAAGCTTTCACTACTTTCTTTGAAAGGAGATTACTCTGAATGAATTATTGGGTGCTTGCCCTCTATTATGAGTGGGCGACAGCAGATATGGTAAAACAAGCATTAGCATATAAAGACTGTTCAATTGAGGATCTGGCAGAGGGTGTGAACAAAAAGCTGATCACAGCTGACCAGTATAAAGAAATTACCGGTAAAGCCATGTAAGGCTTTTTTATTTTGCCTGTTTTTAGATCAAAGGAGGATGAAGATATTGAAGTATCAATATGAATTTCCTCTCGATAAGGCTGGAAAAGCCGGCGCTGTAAAGCCCTATCGAGGAGGAAAAAATGATTTTGTGACACCTGTTTCGAATTTGTCAGGCGTAGCGGAGATTTTAACAAATGCTGCTTTAAAGGCTACTGAGGCATACAGTCAGCTCGGGCAGGATAGGCTTGGCGCAGTTCTGATTTCGAAAGTGAAGGGCTGGGCGTATGCAGATCGTGAAGGTACGCTCTTTATAGAAGAAAGTGACAATAACAATGTTTGGACAACGACAGCAGCAGTTAATGTCGCAGCAGGTGTCCTGACAGCGACGGACTGGGTATATCTTTCTAAACGCTATTACCGTTTCCGCTATGTGAACGGGAATCTTCAGCAATCTGAGTTTGTATTATACCAATCAGTCGGTGCGGGTGAGATGGATGTGCGTGTCAATGGAAAAACGCCTTTACAGATTGACTTTGCGGAGAATCAAACACACGATGGACGGCTGAAAGTCGAGGCTCGCAAAACATTTGACTTTGTCTTTCATGAAAATGCAGAGTCCGCCGGCGAGGGGGCAGCTTTACCTGTTGACGGTGCCGCGCATTTACTCGTTGAAATCTACGGCACAGCGGAAATGAGCGAAGTCAAATTTTGGGGCAAATCGGTGTCAGGACAGAAACTGCCGATCAGAGGCGTGAAAACTGATGATGCCACCTCTGCTTTGAGTACATTAGGAAAAGCTGAGACATGGGCCTTCGATATTAAAGGGTTTAAGGAGATCATCATGGAGATCGTCAGTATCACCGGCGGTACTCTCTCGGTAAAAGGGACCGCTGTTTCATAACAGTTTTGGCCCTCGGAAGGGAGGTGATCTGCATGTAAAGGAGGAGTGAATAATGCAGCAAGAGGCAGATGTGAATGTGTTTCAGCAGGACTTAGCAGACATAAAAGGCGAGCACAAAGCACTTGAGCAGAGGGTTTCCGCATTAGAACGCGTGTCTGACCGTCAAGACCAGCAAATCATGACGCTGAATGAGAAATTAAACAAAATTGAAGAAAACACAACGTGGATTAAACGCACCATCACAGGTGCCATCATTACAGCAGTGTCTACAGGCATCATTGGCGGAGCCATCGCCATTATGTACAGCCTGCTGCAGCATTAAAGGGGGATTTTCATGAACACGTTTGACAAGGGCACGGTCATCAGGACGGTGCTTCTTTTAATTGCTTTAATCAACCAGACCATGCTGATGCTCGGCAAATCACCATTGGACATTCAGGAGGAGCAGGTCAATCAGCTCGCTGACGCTCTTTATTCAGCCGGTTCCATCGCATTTACAATTGGAACGACACTTGCCGCTTGGTTTAAAAACAACTATATAACAGAAAAAGGGAAAAAACAGCGCGACTTGTTAAGGGACAATAATCTGACGAAATAAGGAGAGATGAAAATGATTAACATTATTCAAGACTTTATTCCGGTTGGCGCAAATAACCGTCCAGGCTACGCAATGACGCCGCTTTACATTACGGTGCACAACACAGCGAATACCGCAGTAGGAGCAGATGCTGCAGCGCATGCCCGCTATTTGAAAAATCCTGGTACGACGACAAGCTGGCATTTTACAGTTGATGATACAGAAATTTATCAGCATCTGCCTTTAAATGAAAACGGCTGGCATGCGGGAGACGGAAATGGCAGCGGCAACCGGGCTTCTATTGGAATTGAAATTTGCGAAAATGCCGATGGCGATTTTGCAAAAGCAACAGCAAATGCCCAGTGGCTCATCAAAACATTAATGGCTGAACATAATATCAGTCTCGCCAATGTCGTCCCTCATAAGTATTGGTCAGGGAAGGAATGTCCACGAAAATTGTTAGATACGTGGGATTCGTTCAAAGCAGGAATTGGGGGAGGCGGCAGCCAAACTTACGTCGTGAAACAGGGCGACACACTTACATCTATAGCGAGAGCATTTGGTGTTACGGTTGCTCAGCTGCAAGAGTGGAACAATATCGAAGACCCGAATCTTATTCGCGTTGGTCAAGTATTAATTGTAAGTGCTCCATCGTCCGCTGAAGAACCCGAGCTCTATCCGCTCCCTGATGGTATCATTCAATTGACAACACCTTATACCTCAGGAGAACACGTCTTTCAGGTGCAACGAGCACTTGCGGCTCTGTATTTTTACCCTGATAAAGGCGCTGTTAACAACGGAATTGACGGCGTTTACGGACCGAAAACAGCTGACGCAGTTGCCCGTTTTCAGTCTGTTAACGGTCTAACTGCTGACGGTATCTACGGGCCTGCGACGAAAGCGAAGATCGCAGCGCAATTAAGCTGATCACAGACCATAAAAATCCCGGAGCTGCTCCGGGATTTATTTTTTCTTCTTCAACTTTTTAATAATTCCAGCACTGCGCTCCCTCACCCGAAGCGAGTACCCGGAAAGCCCAAACCTTCCGTAAGCAACAAACTTCACACGCCTCACCAATTTTTTCACTGTATCACCTGACATTATCCTCTGTTTGTATTTATTATATGTAACCCTTTAAGAAAAGGAATAAGGACAAGAGCTGTTTTCCCTTGTCCTTTTAGTGTGATCATGCTTTTTTTCGTTTATACTCGTCAATCAGCCGTTCGTTTTCTTTGAAGATTCTTGCTGTATGCGGACTGACTTGATAGCTTGCGACACTGGTGGTTGAACGTTTTTTCAGGATTTTAAACGGCTTCGCCGCTCTGGGCTCGCATCTGTTTTGAAACGCACGTTCCATTATCCTTCACCTTCCTCCTCAATTGGCAGCACCAAATCATATATGCTCGTTAATGACGTAAATAGCAAATAATCAAATTCCGTGACAATGCTGTCAGACGTCAGCTTGATGACATAGTTCTGTGTCTCGATGGTAAAAGGGATGAGAACCACTTTTCCGTATTGGTCGTAATAAACATCCTTTCGATCGAGCCGTGTTTGTACATCTGCCGGATCATCCATATGCTCGGTTAACCGGTCTTTATCAGCCTGTGTCGAATAGTGGCAAAGAGAAGCCGTTAAGTTCATTTTATCAGCATAGGTTTTCAGCAGCTTATCAATACCTTCAGCATAAGCATCTATACTTCCATAATAAACATGGATCGGCTCGTTTTTCAATAGGTATTGGTATGTTTTCAGCCGATTGAGATACATGTGGAGCATTTCGTTGTTTTCTTCAAGAATTTCTCTTGTGTCTGTTTCAAGCTCGCTGCCGGCCAGTTTTTTGACGTATGCACTTAAGAAGATAAAAGCATCAATCAAAGCAAAACTGACTGCGACAATGAGATACCGTTCCCAGTGGGTAAATAGGGAAGTGGGCTCATATGTCCAGTATACCATAGCGCCTAGAACAAACAGCAAATACCAAGTTTTCCGGATGGCGGACATTTTTTCTTTGACCTTCGCTTCGAAACGCCACGTGGCATATACGTATAACCCCAGTCCGGCCACGATGCACCAGACCATGATCTGAAAGAATAAAACCATATTCGAATCCCTCACATTTGAAATAGGTTCTGCTTATTGTATTCGAGAGATCCGGATGGTTTTCCTGTTCCATCAAAAAAACCGCTCCTTTGACAGAAGCGGTGTGACATTAAAATATCATATTTAAAATAAAGTAGGCGATGGCACCAAGTGTCGCTGAAATCGGAAGCGTGATGACCCATGTAATGAGCATTCGCTTGGCCGTACCCCAGTTTACGCCTTTTACGCGGTGGGACGCACCGACGCCAAGAATTGATGAAGAAATGACGTGGGTTGTACTGACCGGCAAATGAATAAACGTGGCGCCGAAAATAATGGCTGCTCCGGTTAAGTCAGCGGAAACACCGTTTACCGGACGGATTTTCATGATCTTTCCGCCAACGGTTTTGATGATTTTCCAGCCGCCGATTGATGTTCCGAGACCCATGGCTGTCGCGCAGGCGAATTGCACCCAGGTAGGAATATCATTAGCAGAAGTATGTAAATTCGCTGTGATGAGAGCCATTGTGATAATTCCCATTGCTTTTTGCGCATCGTTTGTTCCGTGTGTATACGATTGCAGGGCAGCTGTTACAATCTGCACTCTGCGGAATTGCTTATTCGTTTTCGCCAAGTTGCTGTCTTTGAAAATCAGCTTAACGATGCTATAAAGAATAAAACCAAGGACAAAGGCAATAATTGGTGATAGGATCAGTGCTTCAATGATTTTAATGAAGCCCTTATAGTTTAACGCTGCAAATCCGGCTGCCGCAATGGCTGCACCGGCAATAGCGCCGATGATGGCATGGGATGAGCTGCTTGGGATACCGTAGTACCATGTGATAAGGTTCCAGGCAATTGCAGCGAGTAGCGCAGCCAAAATGACAACAGAGCCATTTTCCAGCGTATAAGGATCTACGATGTCTTTCGTAATGGTTTTGGCAACACCTGTAAACGTCATTGCTCCGACAAAGTTCATCACAGCCGCCAATATAATGGCATGGCGCGGTTTTAACGCTTTTGTTGATACCGAAGTCGCAATTGCGTTTGCCGTATCATGAAACCCGTTGATGAAATCAAACGCCAGAGCACAAATGACTATTAGTATCGTTAATATTAATAGAATATCCATTTTTACCCCTCGTTACGCGTTTTTCATAATGATGGTTTCAAGATTATTGGCAACACTTTGACAAGAGTCGGCGATTTCTTCAAGCGTTTCGTATATTTCACGATATTGAATGACTTTGATTGGATCTGTTTCATTTCCGAAAAGATTCTTTAATGATTTTCTGTGCAAGTTGTCACAACTGTGCTCATACTCTTTAATTTTGATTGCGTGAGGCTGAATATCCTTTAAGCGATTTTCTGCCAGCAGCTCGATCGTAATCAAAATCTCTTTCGCACATTCTCTGATGTATCCGCTGAATTTATCGATATGCTCGTCTGATGAAGTAATTGAGAAAATCTCCATCATGGCAGAGAAATGTTCGATTCCGTCAAGCACATCATCCAAGCTGTTTGTCAGCTGAAGGATATCTTCGCGCTCAATAGGAGTGATGAACGCTTTGTTAAGCTCTTTAATCATGACATGAACATGATTGTCACCTTTTGTTTCATATTCCTTTAACGTATCTGCAAATTCTTTAAGAGTCGTTTGGTTAGTGACCTTAAAATTCACAAAATATTCTGCAGTTTCGTCTATGTTCTTTGCAATTTCTGTTAAAAGGAGTGAGAACTTATCTTTTTTTCTTCTTATCATTAAAAACCCTCCATAGTTTGAATGAACAATGCACACATCAAATTATTATATAGCCTTTTGTCGAAAAAAAACAGGTAAAGTCGAAAAAAACGTATCTTGACTTTTTTGATAAATCGTGTCTCCTTATTTTGACCTACTTCGCTTTAAAAAAACGACCCAAGTTTGCAAAAACTTTCTGCTTAACGTAAAAAGTATATCAAAAGTTGTGTTTTTCCTGTCAACTTTTATCTTCTGTTTCACCAAAAAACGGTTCCCTAAACAAGGGAACCGTTTTATCAGCTTGCTTTTCGTTTTTTCATCCCGTAATAGACAGGCAGTCCGGCAAGGCCGATGAGGATGGATAATCCGCAGCTCATTGTATCTGTAATGAGTGTGCTGCCTAGCACAAAGAAGGAGCCCGCGATTGCCAGAATTGGCATAAATGGATAAAGCGGAACACTGTAGGCGCGCTTTTTTCCCTTTGCTCGCTTGCGGAGAATAAACACTGCAAAAAAGGCCATCACATAAAAGATGTAGATCATGAAAATGGAGATTTCTGAGAGCTTATCAGGGTTGCTGATCAGCATCATAATCAAAGCTAAAGCAATTTGAAAAGAAATTGCAATCCATGGTGTGCGGAACGACGGGTGTACATGTGACAGTTTTTCAGCAAATGGAAGCTGTTTGCGTTCCGCCATTGCAAATGAAACACGCGGGAAAGAAAGCACCTTTCCATTTAAGCACCCAAAGATGCTGACGATAATCCCTACACTGATCAGCTTTCCGCCAATTGACCCGAACAGCATGGTTGCAGCGGTGCTTGTCGCATTTTCACCAAGCGTGACAATTTCGTTCGCTGACAGGATGTGAAGCAATGCAAAATTAATGAAAATATAGATCGCCGTTACAATTAATAATCCGCCCGTCATAGCGCGTGGAAGCAGCTTTTCGGGATTTTTCATTTCTCCGCCGAGAGCGGCAAGGAGAATCCATCCGTCATAAGCAAACAACGTAGCTAAAATAGCCGCCCCGAAGTTCATATCGGAAATGCTTTCGTTTACTGCTGTGAAGATGTGCTGATCGCCTTTCCAAAGGCCAAAGATGATGATGCAGGCAATCGGAATCAGTTTTCCGATCGTTGTCAGCGTTTGGACAAAACCGCCATATTTTGTACCAATAATATTAATGACGCATAAAAAGAGAACTGCTATGATTCCAATGACTTTTGATAGTCCAGATCCCCAGCCGAAAAGATTCGCCATTAAAGATCCAAAATATAAACCCAGCGCGCCGATAATCGCCGGACCGTAAATGATAATCTGCACCCAGCCGCACAAAAATCCCCAAAACTCGCCGTACACTTCTTCAAGGTACGTATAAAGCCCGCCGGTTTTTGGAATCTGCGTTCCGATTTCCGCGATTGTCAAACCGCCCGCCAGTGTTAAAATACCGCCTAACAGCCAGGCGAAAAGCGCCGTTTTTGAATCACCTGAATAAGCAAGCACAGCGCCGGGCTTCATAAAAACACCAGAACCGATAATGGTTCCAATGACAAGAGTAAGGGCAAACAAGAGGCCTATCTCTTTTTTCAAACCGTTGTCTTCAGTATGCATGTCTTTAACCTCCTATGATGTTGAAGCTTCATGTTGAAGAATCTATTTTTTCATATTGTAAACCCTATTTTAGAAAAGTGAAATAAAATAAATTTTCTGATTTCCGAAATTTGCTTTGTGTACAGCAGATAAAACTGTAAAAACGCCTGTTTTAACGATCTATAAACGAATGAACTTCATGATTTTAATTTGTAAAGTTCGTGTTTTATGTTTTGGATTTTAGCTGGTACGGAGGGGAGATGAGAATTCAGAAAATGAACGAACCTTCGGTGAAGCTGATATGTTGACTTTCTCATGCGAATAAAATACTTTGTTATTAGAACAATAAATATACAATTATGATATGATATCTCGAAATCGAGATAAAATAACCTGGAGGGACAGCATATGAAAGTTAACGGCATTCACCACGTATCGGCATTAACGGCCGACGCACAAAAAAACTTGGATTTCTATAAGAAAGTATTAGGATTAAAGCTCGTCAAAAAATCCGTCAATCAGGATGAACCGACCATGTACCATCTGTTCTACGGAGATGAAGTGGCAAACCCGGGAACTGAGCTGACATTTTTCGAGATTCCCCGCATTGCACCGTTTCATGCGGGAACAAACAGTATTTCTTCTATTGGATTGCGCGTTCCAGGTACAGAAGCCCTGCATTACTGGAAAGAACGTTTTGAAGAGCAGCAAGTAACGCACAGCGGCATCTCCAAAAGAGCCGGACGTGACATATTGGCATTTCAAGATCATGAAGGGCAGCGACTTGTGCTGACTGCTGATGAGGAAGGAAAAGGATATGGCCTGCCTGTTGAGCAGAGCGGCATTCCGGAAGAATTTTCGTTTCGCGGGTTAGGGCCGGTTGAACTGACTGTGCCATATGCTGAACCAACTTTACACGTATTGACGAATATTCTTGGATTTACAGAAATCAGCCGTGAACCAGTCGAAGGGCAAGGAACCGCCGTTATTCTGGAATCAGGAGAAGGCGGTGCTGCAACGGAAATCCATTTAATAGAAAGAAACGATCTTCCGCGCGAGCGTCAAGGCAAAGGGAGTGTTCACCACGTCGCATTTCGGGTAAGAGATGAAGAAGAACTTGCCGGGTGGCACCGGATCATCAGCCGCGAAGGCTTTAGCAATTCAGGCATAGTTGAGCGCTACTATTTCAAGGCGCTGTATTTCAGAGAACCGAACGGCATTTTGTTCGAGTTATCAACAGACGGACCGGGCTTTATGGTAGATGAAAATCTTGATGAGCTTGGCCAAACGATTGCTCTTCCGCCATATCTAGAGCATCGAAGAGCAGAAATTGAAGCGAAATTGAAACCGATCCAATAAATTGTGATTCATTTGCCTTCCGGCGCGCCGGAGGGCTTTTTTATTTTGGGAAAACGCATCGCCGATTACGATTTGGAGAAAGGGCTAGAAACCAGCTGTATATAGGATGATTGGCATGAAATGGTCTCGGCAAAAATATTGTCTTTGTTTATTAATAGTTTATTCATATTTGCTTGTTACACTATTTCCAAGTTAGCCAAAAGGAGTGAAAAACACGTGGAAAAGAAAAAACGCGAGCTGGATATTTTCCTCATCCTCATTTTGCTCGCATCTGCATTCTTAAATATCTATAACATCTGGAATGATGATACGGTGAATCCTTATTACACCGCTGCAGTCACAAGTATGATGCAAAGCTTTCATAATTTTTTCTATGCCTCATTCGACGCGGCGGGGTTTATAACGGTTGATAAACCGCCTATTACGTTCCAGATACAAACCATCAGCGCACTTATATTCGGTATGCACGGCTGGAGCGTCATCCTGCCTCAGGCACTTGCTGGTGTAGGTTCTGTCCTTTTAATGTATCTGTTAATAAAACCGACATTCGGTAAGACAGCAGCAAGAATTGCCTCTTTCATCATGGCATGTACACCGATTGCTGTAGCTGTAGCACGTACAAACAATGTTGATGCATTACTGGTATTTTTCTTATTGCTTGCTACATGGCTTCTCTTTAAAGCGATCAGAAAAGGAAAGCTGATCTGGCTGTTAGCGGCGTTTTTCGTTGTTGGAGTAGGTTTTAATACAAAAATGCTGCAGGCTTACATGATTTTACCGGCTTTCTTATTGTTCTATCTGATTGCGGCAAACGCCACAATCAAGAAAAAAATCGTTTCATTGGTAAGTGCGTTAGCCGTATTAGCAGCCGTTTCGTTATCGTGGCCGCTCATTGTCGACAATATCCCTGCAAGCAAGCGGCCTTATATCGGAAGCAGCCAGACCAACTCTGTTTTGGAATTGGCTTTCGGCTATAACGGAATCCAGCGGCTGACAGGCCAAAATTCAGGCGGCGGCCAGGGTGCGCCAAACAAAGACGCTTCAAAAGAAATGTCTTCTTCTGATAACACTCAAGCACCGCCTAATCAGTCATCAGGCAGCAGCTCATCAAGCGATGGTAAATCCTCAAATGGCAATATGGAGGCGCCTCCATCCAATGGCCAAATGCCAAGCGGCGGTCAAGGAGGCCCTCCAAGCGGCGGAGATGGCGGCCAAGGCGGACCCGGCGGAGACGGAGGGAAAGGCGGTACAGGAACCGGTTCGAAAATGCAATCAGGTTCAGGGATGTTTGGAACGGGAACACCTGGTCCACTGCGGCTTTTCCAACAAGAGTTATCTGATCAAATCAGCTGGCTTCTGCCATTTGCGATATTTGGAATCGCAGGCTTACTGATCGCTGGCGCAAGAGAAAGAAGAAGATTATCTGCAGAGCAGAAGGAAACGGTGTTCTGGGTTGCGTGGCTTGTACCGATTGCCGGATTCTTCAGTGTCGCAGAATTTTTCCATCATTATTATCTCATCATGCTGGCACCGCCAATTGCGGCTCTTGTCGGTGCGGGGTGGGTTGCTCTTGTTCATCTGTATCGCAATCAGACAGGCTGGAAAGCATGGCTTTTGCCGGGAGCAATTATTGCGACAACTGGATTTGAATTGTTTATTCTCAGAAACTACAACGATCAAATCGGTGTTGGATGGAGTATCGGGGTAGGTGTTATCGGCGTGTTGTCAGCGATTGCTTTGCTGCTGTTTAAACAGCGCCAAAAACCGTTCAGTTATTATGTTTCACTTGCAGCTCTCCTCGCATTGCTGGTGATGCCGATTTATTGGGCAAGTACGCCACTTCTATACGGAGGCAACAGCTCACTGCCTGAAACAGGCCCTCAGCTCGCATCAATGGGCGGAAAAGGCATGGGAATGTCTGATGCGACTGTAAATGAAAAACTGATCAAATATCTAGAGGAGAATAACTCCGGAGCTGAATACCTATTCGCCACAACCGATTCGAACACAGCGGCACCATATATCATTAAAACGAAAAAAGCTGTCATGGCTATTGGCGGATACAGCGGTTCTGACCCGGCGATCACACTGACTCAATTCAAAAAACTTGTAAAAGAAGGAAAAGTGAAATACTTCTTGGCTTCTGGAATGGGAAGAGGCGGAAACAATGACATTGTTGAATGGGTTGAGAAAAATGGAAAAGAAGTAGCATCAGAAAAATGGCAATCAAGTTCTGATCAAAAAACAGAAAATACTGATTCGGCTGATACATCAAGCAGCAAGGCTTCAGGTGAAAACGGCAAAATGGGCGGACCTGGCGGAATGAATCAGTCAGCAACATTATACGAACTACATGCTGATGAATAGGAGGCAAAAACATGAGCAGACATATTCAATATTCAATTGTTGTACCTGTGTATAATGAAGAGCTTGTCATTCATGAAACCTATCAGCGCTTAAAAGAGGTCATGGATCAAACGAAGGAAAACTACGAGCTGCTTTTTGTCAACGATGGCAGCAAAGACCGCAGTATTGAGATTTTAAGAGAGCATAGCCTGATCGATCCGAGAGTGAAAATTATTGATTTTTCAAGGAATTTTGGACACCAGATCGCCATTACGGCGGGTATGGATTATGCACAGGGGAATGCAATCGTCGTCATTGACGCCGATTTGCAGGACCCTCCTGAACTGATTTTAGATATGATTGAAAAGTGGAAGGAAGGCTACGAGGTCGTGTACGCCGTGCGGACTAAACGAAAAGGGGAAACCTTTTTCAAAAAACAAACCGCGGCTATGTTTTACCGGCTTCTCAGCGGTATGACAGATATTGATATCCCGATTGATACGGGGGATTTTCGTCTCATGGACAGAAAAGTCTGTGATGAAATGAAAAGATTAAAAGAAAAAAATCCATTTGTCAGAGGGCTAGTCAGCTGGGTGGGTTTCAAACAGACAGCGGTCGAGTATGTACGTGATGAAAGGCTCGCCGGAGAAACAAAGTACCCGCTCAAGAAAATGCTGAAGCTGTCAATGGACGGCATCACGACATTTTCACATAAACCGTTGAAGCTGGCAAGCTATGCGGGGATTTTAATGTCAGGTGCTGGATTTCTGTATATGTTTATCGTGCTGTATCTGAAACTATTCACAGACAGCACGATTACCGGCTGGTCATCACTTATTGTGATCCAGCTCCTGTTCAGCGGCATTGTCCTTCTGATTTTGGGCGTGATCGGCGAATATATCGGCAGAATCTACGATGAAGCCAAAGACAGGCCGCTTTACATCGTCCAAAAATCGTATGGAATTGAAAATAAAAGACTCTATAGAGACCAGCATATGTCATAACCTCAAACCCCCTGTCCGTAATGGACAGGGGGTTTTTATGCTCTGAGCCCGATCTAAAGCAAAAGATGCTGATAGATATATGGAAATTGGGTAAAGAAGAGATTGTGAGCTTGTACTGCGGTTCAGTCATGCCGAAATAAAAACAGCAAAACTTAAAGATTTCGTCATCGGCTTTGCTGCATGTCAGCTGTTATATTGGGGGGCTTTTAAGAAACGCATGATTAGAGCCGTACCAGTTATGTTTAATAGAATACTGGTACCCAATACAATTCTCCACGTCAACGTCGATTCAGAGAGAAGAAAGCTCAGCAAAAGAAAAGCCAATCCTGCGCAGATCATACTAAGTCCCACGGTTTTCATGTTCATGCCTCCTAGCAAACGATGTTTCTAACATCTGATGAGAATGATGTCAATCTGTATGATATACGGATATCTCGTCAGAAAGTTTCATAGAACAATTAGGTCTTTTATCTAATAAAAAGCCTCAGACCGCTTTTGCGGCCTGAGGCATTATGTCTTACGAAGTTTTCTCTTCTTTTTGATCAAGTTTAATTTTTTTCGTCATTTCTTTGCCGTTTCGGAGAATTTTCACTTCAACGGTATCACCGATCTTTGCGTCTTTATATAAGATATTGCGCAATTCACTGCCTGTATCAATTTCTTTACCTTTTAGGCCGATGATAATATCCTCCGCTTTTAATCCGGCCTTTTCAGCAGGAGAGCCTGAAGCGACCTCACGGATGTAAACACCTTTATTCAGCTGGCTGCCGAACAGGCCGAGTGTGCCTTCTTGGTAATTTTGCGGCACTTGTTCCAGATCAAGCATGCTGACACCGATATATGGACGTTCAATTTGGCCTTTAGACAGCAGTTCTTCAGCAATCGGTTTTACGTCATTGCTTGGAATGGCAAATCCGATACCCTCAACATCATCCTCACTGATTTTCATACTGTTAATGCCGACAATTTTGCCGTCTGTATTTAACAAAGGACCGCCGCTGTTACCTGGATTAATTGCTGCGTCTGTCTGAATGACGTTAATGCTCGTTTCGCCGGCTGATGTAGACATTGAAACCGTTCTGTCCACGCCGCTTACAATTCCTTGTGTTACTGTGCGGGACAGGTCTTTTCCAAGCGGATCCCCAATCGCAATAACGGTCTCGCCTGTTCTAAGATCAGATGAATCACCGAAGTTTGCCACTTTTGTGACGTGGTCATCACTGATTTGGAGGACGGCTAAATCAGTTAACGAGTCACTGCCTACCAGCTTTGCAGTAACCTCAGTGCCGTCATATAAAGATACCTTCAGTGATGATGCCCCTTCTACGACGTGGTTATTTGTAATGATATAAGCCTTGCCATTCTCTTTTTTGAAAATGACACCTGACCCTGAACCGCTTTCTGTATCTTCGCTGGAATCAGAAGAACTAGAGCCGAACAAAGAGCTGTTTGATTGTGCCTGAAGATTTGTAATACCGACAATCGCTGGTGAAAGGTCTTCTACCATATCTGAGATTTTAGAAGAGTCCTCGCTCTTGAATGCAGATGAGCTGCTTGAGCTTGATGAGCTTTTTTTAGATTCAGAGGAGGTGCTTGTTGCTGTAACAGATTGCGTTTGCTGCTGGCTGGATGATTGTTTTGCAGTGTCCTGAGAATCATGGTCGCCAAGCGGTGTAAACGTGTAAATGCCAAGGGCAAGACTGCCGCCGATCACTCCGCCAAGCAACGGTCTGAACCATCCGAAGCCTCGTTTTTTCTTCTCCTGATCATGAATGACATTGCGGGCCGAGTAGGAGGTGCTCTGATCGTTCTCTTTCGTTAAAAAGACCTCATTCTCATTACCTTTCGTTCTGTTTTCATCACGATAGTTATCCATCATGTTCACTCCGTTTCTCTATTTTCACATGTCTATTTATATTGATAGGTTTATGACTTGAGTTTATCATAAACAAAAACTGTGGGATAAAAATGAAAAGATTATGGGAAATTGTGAAAAAGTGCGGAAAACGGTACACTTCATATTGTATATGAAAGGACTGAGTCGATGGAACAGATTGGATTGATTGGATATGGCAGCATGGCGGATATGATCGCCAGACAGCTGTTGAAACATGAACAAATAAAAGAGAATGAGCTATTTATTGAGACGAGAACGAAGGGGGAGCGGCTGCGGGCACTCATGTCAGATTATCCAAACGTATCGGCTGATCCGTTGGAGAATTGGGCAAATACGTGCCAATTGATTTTGATATGCGTCCCGCCGCTCCATGTCATCGAAACAATGCGCCGTCTGCACCCGTATGTGAACAGAAATACTCACATCGTATCCATAGCTGCCGGTGTGCCGCTGCGTCTTTTGGAGGCAGAAACAGAAGCCGGTATCTCACGTGTTATTCCTGCCATTACGTCCGAAGCAGAAGCTGGCATCTCACTTGTCGTTCACAGTGAAGCACTGGCTGCAGAGAAAAAAGAACGTCTGAATGAATTGTTATCGGTTTTCAGCCGTGTACGAGAAATCAAAGAATCGAATTTAGATGCGGCCAGCAATTTAACGAGCTCGGCACCGGGATTCATAGCGGCAATCTTCGAAGAGCTGGCACTGTCTGCGGTCAGAAGCAGCAGCTTGTCCAAAGAAGAAGCCTTTGATTTTCTGATTCATTCGCTATACGGAACTGGCAAGATGCTGATCGAAAAAAATATGTCTTTCGAGGAGACGCTGGAACGTGTCGCAACCAAAGGCGGAATAACGGGAGAGGGAGCTGAGGTGATACGCGCCTCTGTGCCAGACGTTTTTGATGAGGTGTTTGAAAGAACCCTGAAAAAATATGAACTGCTTACAGAACAGGTTGGTAAACAGACATGAATCCTTGAAAGAGGATTCTTTTTTTATCACTGAATGGTTGAGATTTTCCCCAGTTATATTGCATTTTTCCTCTTTTTTTAATATAATTTGTTGGAATATTCATAATTTAGTAAAAAAGGAGGAGCGTTATGAAATTGTACATGTCAGTAGATATGGAAGGTATTTCGGGTCTTCCGGACGATACCTTTGTGGATTCCGGCAAGCGGAATTATGAACGCGGACGGCTTATCATGACTGAAGAAGCAAACTACTGTATTGCTGAAGCGTTTAACAGCGGGTGTACCGAGGTGCTGGTCAATGACAGTCATTCGAAGATGAATAATCTGATGGTTGAAAAGCTTCACCCTGAAGCAGACTTGATTTCTGGTGACGTCAAACCATTTTCAATGGTGGAGGGACTGGATGATACGTTTACAGGCGCTTTGTTTCTCGGTTATCATGCGAGAGCCTCGACTCCCGGTGTCATGTCACACAGCATGATTTTCGGCGTCCGTCATTTTTACATAAACGATCGGCCTGTCGGTGAGCTTGGATTAAATGCATACGTTGCCGGTTATTATGATGTCCCGGTATTAATGGTAGCCGGGGATGACCGGGCGGCGAAGGAAGCGGAAGAGCTTATCCCGAACGTGACGACAGCCGCAGTCAAACAAACCATTTCAAGATCCGCAGTGAAGTGCTTGTCCCCTGCGAAAGCCGGACGGCTGTTGACAGAAAAAACTGCGTTTGCCCTGCAAAACAAGGACAAAGTCAAGCCGCTCACCCCGCCTGACAGGCCAGTTCTGAGCATTGAATTCGCCAATTATGGCCAAGCAGAATGGGCGAATCTGATGCCGGGAACGGAAATCAAGACGGGAACTACAACCGTTCAATTTCAGGCGAAGGACATGCTTGAAGCCTATCAGGCGATGCTTGTCATGACTGAGCTTGCGATGCGGACATCATTCTGCTAAAGGGGTGTTTTAGGCTTTGGCGCGATACATGATAAAGCGTTTTTGGGCAATGGCAGCTACAATTTTGGTGATTACCACCCTGACTTTTGTTCTCATGAAGGTCATTCCCGGATCTCCTTTTAACGAGGAGAGAGGCACAAATGAAGCCGTTCAAAAAAATCTCGAAGCCTACTATCACTTAGACGATCCTCTCATTTTCCAATACATTTTCTACTTAAAATCCATCATTACATTCGATTTCGGACCTTCAATTAAAAAACCGTCGGACAGCGTAAATGATATGCTGGAACGCGGATTTCCCGTTTCCTTTGAGCTTGGGATGACAGCGATTGTCATTGCTGTGATTTCTGGGCTGGTGCTGGGCGTAATCGCTGCACTCCGCCGCAATGGCTTTTTGGACTACGCCGCGATGAGTCTTGCAGTACTCGGCATCTCCATCCCGAATTTTATTCTGGCAACATTGCTCATTCAGCAATTTGCTGTCAATCTCAAACTATTTCCTGCTGCGACATGGACGAGCCCGATTCATATGGTGCTTCCGACCGCAGCGCTTGCTGTAGGGCCAATGGCGATCATTGCCAGGCTGACACGGTCGAGCATGGTCGAAGTTCTGACACAGGATTATATCCGCACAGCAAAAGCAAAAGGGCTTTCTCCATTCAAAATTATCGTAAAACACGCACTCAGAAATGCACTCATGCCCGTCATTACCGTCCTGGGCACACTCGTCGCCAGCATCTTAACAGGAAGCTTTGTCATTGAAAAAATCTTTGCCATTCCGGGAATGGGAAAATATTTTGTTGAAAGCATTAATCAGCGGGACTATCCCGTGATTATGGGAACGACCGTTTTTTACAGCGTCATTCTGATTATCATGCTGTTTTTGGTCGATTTGGCCTACGGTCTCTTAGACCCGCGCATTAAACTGCATAAGAAAGGGTGAAGCGTGTGAATCTCCCTGTACAAACGGATGAACGCCAGCCAGAACAGCACAATCAGGTGCCTGATGAGTGGTTTGTCTTGAATCAGGAAAAAAATCGGGAAGCCGATTCGGTCAAGCGGCCGAGTTTGTCATACACGCAGGATGCCTGGAGGAGGCTGAAAAAAAATAAATTAGCGATGGCCGGACTCTTTATTCTTTTATTTCTTTTTGTCATGGCAGTTATCGGGCCCTTTTTATCGCCCCATAGTGTCGTACGCCAATCGCTGACAGAACAAAATCTTCCGCCCTCAGCCGATCATTGGTTCGGCACCGATGAACTCGGCCGGGATGTGTTTACCCGAACATGGTATGGCGCGAGAATCTCGTTGTTTGTCGGCGTGATGGCAGCACTGATTGATTTTTTGATCGGTGTCATTTACGGAGGCGTTGCCGGCTATAAAGGCGGCAGGGTTGACAGCATTATGATGCGGATTATCGAAGTACTGTACGGCCTGCCGTACCTGCTTGTTGTCATTTTGCTGATGGTGCTCATGGGACCGGGACTGGGCACGATTATTGTGGCGCTGACTGTGACCGGGTGGGTCGGCATGGCGAGAATTGTAAGAGGCCAGGTGCTTCAGATTAAAAATTATGAATATGTACTCGCCTCGAAAACCTTTGGCGCGAAAACCTTTCGCATCATCCGAAAGAATTTGCTGCCGAATACTATGGGGGCGATCATCGTACAAATGACATTAACCGTACCTGCCGCCATATTCGCAGAATCATTTTTAAGCTTTCTCGGCCTCGGCATACAGGCTCCGTTTGCAAGTTGGGGCGTGATGGCGAATGACGGCCTGCCCACGATTTTATCTGGGCATTGGTGGCGCCTGTTTTTTCCGGCCTTTTTCATATCTCTGACGATGTACGCGTTTAATGTGCTGGGGGACGGATTGCAGGATGCGCTTGACCCTAAGCTGAGGAGGTAGCTGTATGGAAAAAGTTCTGTCAGTCCAAAATCTGCACGTGTCTTTTACGACTTACGGCGGGACGGTTCAGGCGGTCAGAGGGGTGAGCTTTGATTTGTATAAAGGAGAAACCTTTGCGATCGTCGGCGAATCCGGCTGCGGCAAAAGCGTTACCTCCCAAAGCATCATGGGCCTGCTTCCGCCTTATTCGGCGAAGGTGACAGACGGCAGCATTCTATTTAAAAACAAAGACCTTTGCCGTCTCTCTGACAAAGAAATGAGAGGTATAAGGGGAGCCGACATTTCTATGATTTTTCAAGACCCGATGACGGCGTTAAACCCTACGCTGACTGTCGGCGACCAGCTGGGGGAAGCGCTATTGCGCCACAAAAAAATGAGCAAAAAAGCGGCACGGAAAGAGGTGCTTTCCATGCTGTCATTGGTTGGTATTCCAGATCCCGAAGAGCGCCTAAAGCAATATCCCCACCAATTCAGCGGCGGCATGAGACAGCGGATTGTCATTGCGATGGCGCTGATTTGCGAGCCTGACATCTTAATTGCGGATGAACCGACCACCGCCCTGGATGTAACCATTCAGGCACAGATTTTAGAGCTGTTTAAAGAGATTCAGAGAAAAACGAATGTGTCTGTCATCCTGATTACACATGATTTAGGGGTCGTTGCCCAGGTAGCTGACAGAGTCGCAGTCATGTATGCCGGGAAAATGGCGGAAATCGGCACGAGAAAAGATATTTTTTATCAGCCGCAGCACCCTTATACAAAAGGACTGCTGGCTTCTGTCCCGCGGCTGGATTTAGATGGAGCGGAGCTGATCCCGATCGACGGAACGCCGCCGGATTTATTTTCGCCTCCGCCGGGCTGCCCGTTTGCCGCCCGCTGTCCGAACAGGATGGTTGTGTGTGACAGGGTGTACCCGGGCCAGACGATCAGATCTGACTCGCACACCGTCAACTGCTGGCTGCAGGATCAACGAGCAGAGCATGCGGTGCTGTCAGGAGATGCGAAGGATTGAACATGAAAAGGGGGAAGAGGATGAAACGAGTGAAAAAGCTATGGGGCATGGGTCTTGCATTAGGACTTTCGTTTGCGCTGATGGGGTGCACAGCAAATGAACAGGCCGGAAAAGAAGGCAGTCATGACAAGGCAAAAACCAGCGGAGAAAAGGTGCTGTATGTAAATAATGAAAATGAACCGACTTCATTCGATCCGCCGATCGGCTTTAATAATGTGTCATGGCAGCCGTTAAATAACATCATGGAGGGGCTGACGCGTCTTGGCAAAGATCATGAGCCCGAGCCGGCAATGGCGGAGAAATGGTCTGTTTCGAAAGATAATAAAACTTACACATTTACGATTCGGGAAAATGCGAAATGGACAAACGGAGATCCTGTAACAGCCGGAGACTTCGAATACGCGTGGAAGCGGATGCTTGATCCGAAAAAAGGCGCTTCATCGGCATTCCTAGGTTATTTTATTGAAGGCGGCGAAGCATATAACAGCGGGAAAGGGAAAAAAGACGATGTGAAGGTGACGGCAAAGGATGATCGAACCCTTGAAGTTACACTGGAAGCACCGCAAAAATATTTTCTGAGCGTTGTGTCCAATCCTGCGTATTTTCCGGTAAATGAAAAGGTCGATAAAGACAATCCGAAGTGGTTTGCTGAGGCAGATACATTTGTCGGAAACGGCCCGTTTAAGCTGACGGAATGGAAGCATGATGACAGCATCACAATGGAGAAAAGCGACACGTATTGGGATAAAGATACAGTGAAGCTTGATAAGGTGAAATGGGCGATGGTCAGTGACAGAAATACAGATTACCAGATGTTTCAATCAGGGGAACTTGATACCGCTTATGTCCCTGCTGAGCTGAGTGATCAGCTGCTTGATCAGGATAACGTCAATATTGTTGACCAGGCGGGTCTCTATTTCTATCGATTTAATGTCAACATGGAGCCATTCCAAAATGAAAACATCAGAAAAGCCTTTGCGATGGCTGTGGATCAAGAGGAAATTGTAAAGTACGTCACGAAAAATAATGAAAAACCGGCGCGCGCCTTTGTATCGCCTGGGTTTACGCAGCCTGACGGCAAAGATTTCCGTGAAGCAGGCGGAGACTTGATCAAGCCTAACGAAAGCAAAGCGAAGCAGCTGCTAGAAAAGGGCATGAAGGAAGAAAACTATAATAAGCTTCCTGCGATCACGCTTACTTACAGCACAAAGCCGGAGCATAAAAAGATTGCCGAAGCTATTCAGCAAAAATTGAAAAATAGCCTTGGAGTCGATGTAAAGCTGGCCAATATGGAATGGAACGTATTTTTAGAGGATCAAAAAGCGCTGAAATTCCAATTCTCTCAAAGCTCATTTTTGCCTGATTATGCGGACCCTATCAGTTTTCTGGAAGCCTTTCAAACGGGTAATTCGATGAACCGCACAGGCTGGGCCAATAAAGAATACGATCAGCTGATCAAACAGGCGAAAAATGAAGCCGATGAAAAAACACGGTTCTCTCTTATGCATCAAGCTGAAGAGCTGCTCATCAATGAAGCGCCGATCATCCCGGTTTATTTTTATAATCAGGTTCACCTGCAAAATGAACAAGTAAAGGGAATTGTCCGTCACCCTGTCGGCTATATCGACTTAAAATGGGCAGATAAAAACTGATGGCGGTGATTGAGGAAATACTGCTTCTTTATGCGAAGGAGCGGTATTTTTTCTCTTTCTTGCACGTATACGTAGGGTGCAGAGCAAATGAAAGGAGTGTTTTCGTTGAATTACAAGCCGAAAGCGTTGAACAAGGGTGATACAGTCGGAGTGATCGCGCCCGCAAGTCCGCCGGATCCAAAAAAGCTTGACACCGCGCTTTTATATTTAGAAGAGCTCGGTCTTCAGGTGAAGTTGGGCAAGGCGCTGAAAAACCAGCACGGCTATTTAGCGGGACAGGATGATGAGCGGCTGGCGGATCTCCATGAGATGTTCAGAGACGATGAGGTAAAAGCAGTGTTGTGCGCATGCGGGGGTTTTGGGACAGGACGTATCGCCGCGGGCATTGATTTCAGCTTGATCCGCAAACACCCTAAAATCTTTTGGGGATACAGCGATATTACGTTTTTACATACTGCCATTCATCAAAACACAGGTCTTGTCACTTTCCATGGCCCGATGCTCAGCACGGATATTGGCCTTGACGACGTTCACCCGCTGACAAAAGCGTCATATAAGCAGCTCTTCCAGGAGACGGAATTCACCTATACAGAAGAGCTTTCTCCGCTGACCGAGCTTGTTCCTGGAAAAGCGGAAGGCGAGCTTGTCGGGGGAAATCTGTCTTTGCTGACGTCTACACTGGGCACGCCATTTGAAATTGATACGAGAGGAAAGCTTCTGTTTATTGAAGATATTGACGAGGAGCCTTATCAAATCGACCGGATGCTGAATCAGCTGAAAATGGGGGGGAAGCTGACGGACGCGGCGGGAATTCTAGTTTGTGATTTTCACAATTGTGTCCCGGTGAAGCGAGAGAAGTCTCTCTCGCTTGAGCAGGTGCTGGAAGACTATATTATTTCTGCGGGCAGGCCTGCTCTGAGAGGATTTAAAATCGGCCACTGCTCGCCAAGTATTGCCGTTCCGATCGGTGCGAAAGCTGCTATGAATACAGCAGAAAAAACAGCCGTAATAGAGGCGGGCGTTTCAGAAGGGGCGCTGAAGACATGAAAATCATTCGAATCGAAACAAGCCGAATCGCTGTCCCGCTGACAAAGCCGTTTAAAACCGCACTTCGCACTGTGTATACGGCTGAATCAGTCATAGTAAGGATTACTTATGACAGCGGTGCAGTCGGATGGGGAGAAGCACCCCCGACGTTAGTGATTACAGGAGACAGCATGGATAGCATTGAAAGTGCCATCCACCATGTGTTGAAGCCGGCATTGCTTGGAAAAAGCCTGGCGGGCTATGAGGCCATTCTGCACGACATCCAGCATCTTCTTACAGGAAATATGAGCGCGAAGGCTGCTGTAGAAATGGCTCTATACGACGGCTGGGCGCAGATGTGCGGGCTGCCGCTTTATCAAATGCTTGGCGGATATCGAGATACGCTGGAAACAGATTATACTGTCAGTGTCAACTCACCTGAAGAGATGGCAGCTGATGCCGAGAATTATCTCAAACAAGGCTTTCAAACGCTGAAAATAAAGGTCGGAAAAGATGATATTGCAACAGATATCGCCCGTATCCAGGAAATCAGAAAACGTGTCGGATCAGCTGTGAAACTGCGTTTAGACGCTAATCAGGGGTGGAGGCCGAAGGAAGCGGTAACTGCCATTCGGAAAATGGAGGATGCGGGTCTAGGCATTGAGCTTGTCGAGCAGCCTGTCCATAAAGATGATCTCGCTGGGCTTAAAAAGGTGACAGATGCAACAGATACGCCGATTATGGCTGATGAAAGTGTTTTTACACCGCGCCAGGCGTTCGAAGTTCTGCAAACCCGGAGCGCAGACTTGATCAATATTAAATTGATGAAAGCGGGCGGCATCAGCGGAGCAGAGAAAATTAATGCCATGGCGGAGGCCTGCGGGGTGGAGTGTATGGTCGGCAGCATGATCGAAACGAAGCTGGGCATTACGGCCGCGGCGCATTTTGCGGCAAGCAAGAGAAACATCACACGCTTTGATTTTGACGCGCCGTTGATGCTGAAAACAGATGTATTCAAAGGCGGCATAACATATAGCGGCAGCACGGTTTCGATGCCTGGCAAACCGGGCCTCGGAATCACCGGGACTGCGCTTTTGAAAGGGGAAAAAGAGCAATGATGCACACTGTCATATCAGCAGTGGCCAACATCTGGACAGCGCCTGTTTCACCGCGTCCGTCTGATCAATTCATGCTTCAACCGACTGTAAGGATCAGAGACTGGCTGGAGCGCATGACGTATGATGAACGGCTTGGATTATGTACAGACAATGTAATCCAAACTCAGGTTCTCTTTGGCGAAAAGGTACTTGTGACAGCGGAACAGGAGGAATGGGTTTCTGTGATCGTGCCTAGCCAGCCATCCCGAAAGGATCCGCGCGGATACCCGGGCTGGATGAAAAAGAACCAGCTGGAAAAAACAAAGCCCATCCATACACAACACGATGTGATGATCAGCAAACCTGCTGCCTTTTTGTACAGAAGCAATGGGGAAAAGGAGATCGAATTAAGCTTTTTGACGGTTCTCCCCTTCATTGCAAAAGAAAACGGATATTTTAAGGTTTCGACTGTTTTGGGAGAAAGGTTTGTGAAGCAAAGTGATGCAGTGCCTGTCAGCCAACAGAAAGGGACTGCTGAAGACATCATTCAAACGGGTGCGTTTTTCCTTGGCCTTCCCTACCTGTGGGGAGGGATCAGCGGGTTTGGGTTTGATTGCTCCGGATTTATGTACAGTATATTTAAGGCGAATGGATACAGCATCCCCCGTGATGCGGGAGATCAGGCTAAGGCGGGGAAGGGTGTCCCGCTTGATGATATGAAAGCCGGTGACCTGCTGTTTTTTGCTTATGAGGAAGGAAAAGGAGCGATTCATCACGTCGGTCTGTATGTAGGCGGCGGGAAAATGCTTCATTCTCCAAAGACAGGAAAATCAATCGAAATCCTCACATTAAAAGAGACAATCTATGAAAAAGAACTTTGTGCGGTGCGCCGCTGTTTTTCAGAATAAGGAGGGAGACAAATGACGCCACTGCCTTTGTTAGAGGTCAGCCAGCTGAAAATGCATTTTGACGCAGGGAAAAAGCGGACAGTCAAAGCCGTCGACGGGGTCACCTTTCAGATTCGTGAAGGAGAAACGTTCGGGCTAGTCGGGGAATCAGGGTGCGGGAAATCAACCTTGGGGAGAGTGCTGATGCGCCTTTATCAGCCGACAGAAGGAAGCGTGACATACCGCGGCACAAATCTTCATGCACTAAGTGAAAAAGAGCAGTTTGCCTTCAACCGCAAACTGCAGATGATTTTTCAGGACCCTTATGCTTCACTTAACCCGCGCATGACCGTTCGAGAAATTATTTTGGAGCCGATGGAGATTCACAATCTCTACAATACCCATAAAGCGCGGCTTCTCGTCGTGGACGAGCTGCTTGAGGCAGTTGGGCTTCATCCCGATTTTGGCAGCCGTTATCCGCATGAATTCAGCGGCGGGCAAAGGCAAAGAATCGGGATTGCGAGAGCACTGTCGCTGAATCCTGAATTTATCGTGGCGGACGAACCGATTTCTGCACTTGATGTCTCTGTTCAAGCGCAGGTGGTCAACCTGCTGAAGCGGCTTCAAAAAGAGAAAGGGCTAACGTTTTTATTCATTGCCCATGATCTTTCGATGGTGAAGCATATCAGTGACAGGATCGGTGTTATGTACTTAGGGCACATGATGGAAATTACAGAGAGCGGCACCTTGTATCGTGAACCGCTTCATCCCTATACAAAGGCGCTTTTGTCCTCGATTCCGATTCCGGATCCTGAATTGGAGGACAAGCGTGAGCGTATTCTCTTGAAAGGGGAGCTGCCGAGCCCAGTGAATCCGCCGAGCGGCTGCGTGTTTCGGACCCGCTGTCCGGAGGCGATGCCTGAATGTGGAGAATCTCGTCCCCAGCTTCAAGAAATCGAACCCGGCCGTTTTGTCGCTTGCCATCTGTATCGAAATGCTGAAACGAAGGAAAAAGTGAGATAAATAAAAAGAGTGGCTCCTTTTTACTAGAGCCACTCCATTTGTTTATACTTGATGTAAAAACTTTACACAAACCGGGTAAGGGACAGAAACCGTTGATGGGAGGAGTGTCAATCGGCCGGTTTCTTTGTCTCTTTCAAACAAGACAAGGTTGCCTGTTTCTTCATTTGAAGCAACGAGGAACCCTTCCGTTGGGTCAAATACAAAGTCACGAGGCCAGTTTCCTTCTGTCGACACTCTTTCTACGAAAGCCAGCTCTCCTGAATATTGATTCACTTCAAATACGGCGATACTGTCATGGCCGCGGTTTGCGACATAAACAAAACGTCCGTCCTGCGTGACATGAATTGCGCTTCCCTGGCTGTTATCTGTAAAATCATCAGGGATGGCAGAAACGACTTGGATTTCTCTAAATTCGCCGGCTGTCGGGTTGTATTCAAGCGCAATCACTTCATTGCTTAATTCTGTCACGACATAAGCGTATTTTTCTTTCGGATGAAAAGCGATATGGCGAGGTCCTGCACCGGGAGCGAAGGAATGGCTTCCGGATTCAGTCAATACGCCGCCTTTCAGCTTATAGGTGTACAGCTTATCTATACCTAAATCAACCGCTACCACATAATTGTGTTCAGGTGTGAACCCTGCGTAGTGTGTATGCGGTTTTTCTTGTCTTTCGTGCGGCCCTTTTCCTGTGTGAGCGGCCTCTGAAACAGGTGATTGCAAGCTGCCGTCTTCCTGAACCGGAAAAACGTGTACCTTCCCGCTGTGATAATTGGCAGTCAGGACGAATTGATTTTGATCATCAATGCTTACGTGGCATGGCGAAGGGCCATCAATTAACTGATGATTCAGAAATGTCAACTCGCCGCTGTTTTTATCGATTTGATAGGCAGCAACTCCGCCTTGGCCGTCTGCTTTTTCGATGGAATAAAGGATGGTGTTGTTTTTATTCGGCGCCACATATGTCGGGTTGCCCAGCTTAGCGGCCAGCTTTGGCTCGCTGAGTGCTTTTTTCTCAGTATCAAGCTCAAATGAATAAATTCCTTCGCTTCCGCCTTTTGTATATGTTCCCACATATCCTATGTATTTTGTCATGCGATTTCCCCCTTAAAAATGATGTCACCTCTATATTAACGTATCTTGATAAAATAAGCTGTTCAAAACATGAAAAAGGGGAAGATTCTTCATTCGCCTCGAATCAGCGGCATTGTGCAGCACCTGAAGGAGCCGCCTGATTTAATAATTTCTGACAGGTCAATTTCGATAATGTGATAGCCTCTTTTCGATAGCTGTTGATTGACATGGCGGTTGCCAGGGAGACTGATGATCGTTTTTTTTCCGATTGAAAGGACGTTGGTGCCAAGCGTAAATTGTTCGTCCTCGGGCACCTCAATAAGATCATAACGTTTTGCCAGCATATCGGCTGCATCTGGCTCAATGGCCTGTGGATAAATTAACGCTTCGCTTTCAGATACAATGTTAAATACGCAGTCCAAATGCAAAAATTTTTCATGAAGCTTCACTGGAACGATCGTATATTCAGGAAGTGCCTCTTCCAGCTGGCCGATAGCTGAAATGTCGGTGCGCTGGCTGATTCCGACATAGACAATGTCATCATCGATAATGACGTCTCCGCCTTCAATACTCGTATCAAGCATGCGGGTGTAAGAGATACCTTGGCTGTGAAAAAAATCTTTTATAACGGCTTCTTCTCCTTGGCGAATCGGTTCAGTCATGCTTGACAGAAAGGCTTTTTCTCCGATGACAAATCCTATATCCCTAGTAAAAACCTGCTCTGGTAGTCCGTCGCGAACGGGCAAAAGGACGACCTCAACGTTGTGTGACCTAAGTGCCTCCACTAAGCGGCTGTGCTGGTCGTTAGCGGTTTTTACATGAATATTGTCATCTTCAAAATGTTTTTGTGTTTCGTTTATAACATCTTTTATGGTCATGTGCTCAGGTTTGCATAAGATCACTTTTTGAAGTGTGCCGTATTCCGTTCGGCATACCGTTTTGTGCTGAGATTTCGGGATGGATACGTCCATTTGTTTTTCCTCCTAAAGTGTGAAGAATACATTTATTATTCCCTCATCATGAAAATCATTAAACCATTTTAAATTTTAGACAAATGGAAGAGAATATTGTTTAATAGGAGAATATAAGTGCATTTAGCTAAAAGATCAGACATCAAAGGGGAGAAAGGTATGGAAACACCGGAAACAAGATTTTGTAAAGAGTCAAAGGTTGTGAAAACCAGCAGGGTGTTCCCGCTTGACACGAACAACCATAATACGCTGTTTGGCGGAAAATTAATGAGCTACATAGACGACATTGCCTCTATTTCAGCGGCGCGCCATTGCAGACGTGAAACGGTAACAGCTTCAATGGATTCTGTAGATTTTTTAAAGCCGATCGGGCAAAAGGATTCTGTCTGCCTAGAGTCATATGTGACATGGGTCGGCACATCTTCCATGGAAGTATTTGTGAAAGTTATTAAGGAGCATTTGATGACTGGCGAACGGGAACTCGCTGCCACATCCTTTTTGACATTTGTCGCATTAGATTCAAATGGCAAGCCGGTGCCTGTACCGAGGATTGTACCGGAAACAGAAGAAGAAATCATGCTGCATAATACAGCTGTACAGCGTGCTAATGAACGTAAGAACCGCAAGAAACACAGCCAGGCGCTTGCGAATGCGCTTGGAACTGATAAGCCTTGGTGAACGTTAAACCCAAAACATAAGTTGTTTTGGGTTTTTTTTTGTACTTTTCAATGGTGATTATTGCAATGGTTAGTCCGTTTTTGCTAGGGGATTCTATAAAAAAGCAACAAATGTCATGTTAAATTGATAATTTTGTGACAACTTTATTAAAGATTCATTTTAGATATATCTTTTATTCGTAAGATCATGTATTTTAAAGATATATTATGAATACATCTTTTCGAAAGGATTGTTTATAAAATGTTAGATAACAAAACAATCGAAATTATTAAAAGCACTGTACCCGTATTGCAACAGCATGGAGAAACAATCACTGGCCGTTTTTACGATCGGATGTTTCAAGACCATCCAGAGCTTTTGAACATTTTTAATCAAACAAACCAAAAGAAAAAAACACAGCGAACTGCACTGGCAAATGCCGTTATTGCAGCTGCGGCAAACATTGACCAATTAGGAAACATCATTCCGGTTGTCAAACAAATCGGCCACAAGCACCGCAGTATCGGAATTAAGCCTGAGCACTACCCAATCGTCGGTAAATATTTGCTGATTGCGATTAAAGATGTATTGGGAGACGCTGCAACTCCTGACATTATGCAGGCATGGGAAAAAGCGTACGGAGTCATTGCTGACGCGTTCATCGGAATTGAAAAAGACATGTATGAACAGGCTGAAGAGCAAGCCGGCGGCTGGAAGGAGTATAAGCCATTCGTTATCGCAAAAAAAGAGCGGGAAAGCAAAGAAATTACATCCTTCTATTTGAAACCGGAAGACGGCAAGCCGTTACCTGAATTCCAAGCAGGGCAATATATCAGCATCAAAGTGCGGATTCCTGATTCTGAATATACGCATATCCGCCAGTACAGCCTGTCTGATATGCCGGGAAAAGACTATTATCGAATTTCAGTGAAGAAAGATGGTGTCGTGTCTTCCTACTTACACGATGGGCAGCAGGAGGGAGATTCAATAGAGATCAGCGCACCGGCAGGGGACTTTGTTTTAGATCATGCATCACAAAAAGATCTCGTTTTGATCAGTGCCGGAGTTGGCATTACACCAATGATCAGCATGCTGAAAACATCTGTTTCCAAACAGCCTGAACGGCAAATTCTGTTCATTCATGCGGCGAAAAACAGTGAATATCATGCATTGCGCCATGAAGTAGAAGAAGCAGCAGCAAAACATTCTGCTGTTAAAACAGCATTTGTGTATCGCGAGCCGGCAGAGGAAGACCGTGCAGGTGATCTGCATTTTCATGAAGGACAGATTGATCAGCAATTCCTCAAAGAACTGATTGCCAACACAGATGCGGATTACTATATTTGCGGTTCACCGTCGTTTATTACGGCAATGCATAAGCTTGTATCAGAGCTCGGATCAGCGCCGGAATCTATCCATTACGAGCTATTCGGCCCGCAATTAAGTTTGGCCCAGTCCGTTTGAACACATACATGAAACTCTTCTCCTTTCAGAGAAGAGTGTTTTATTGAGATATAAGAAGGTAGACAAGCGCCGGTTTCTACATCCGGACAATCACAGACCCGCCGCCATTTGTGCATACACGGTTTTGCTGTTCTTGCATTGTTCTCAGCAATTCATTGTTTACCTCAATTGCTCTAATTAGTTGCTCCATCCTTAGCTCTAAAGCGGCCAGCCTGTCGATTGTTTGCTGCTGGTAGCCCTCGGGTTGGGGAGCCAATGGCAGATCAAAGGGTATTCGACTTCTGATTTTTCATATTGCGTATTGCGCCTCCAATCGGTGTCACTTTCTATTGTGTTATGTTCAGTCGATGTGCACGTTCGCCTAGACACTGATGCATAGAGGGCCTGCCACGGGGCACAATAGGCTCAATATGACCAGCGGATGGAGGTATAGATCGGTGTTATGGATGATATGGGTATTTTTACTGAAGCCAGTTATCGTATTTTCGATTGCATATATTTTATTTCGGCTTGCCGGTAAAAAAGCTGTGTCACAAATGAACAATTTTGATCTGCTTTTGACCTTCGCAATCGGAACCATTATCAGTGAGCCGATCCTTACATCCAAGCTGCCGATGTCAATTTATTATGCGGGTGCTTTTTTGGTGCTTTATCTTATCATGAGCAAGCTCTCTTTATCTAATAAATGGCGATGGCTCCTAGTCGTGAGCCCGACTGTCCTAATCCGAAACGGGGATATTGATGAACGCGGCCTTCGTAAAGAAAGGCTGACTGTTAATGAACTGCTCGGAAAGCTGAGGGAAAAGGGCTATGCCGACCCGGCTGACATTGATCTTGCTATCATTGAAGAAACGGGAGAAGTAAGCGTCATCCCGAAAGAGGAAGCGAGAGCGGTGCAGGTGCGGGATTTGAATATGGAAGCTGAACGGAATTTTATCCCGATTCCGCTCATACTGGATGGCGAAATCCTTGATCATAATTTGAAATATCTCCAAAAAAACCGATCCTGGCTGTTTGAGAAGCTTGAGGAAAAAGGGTACAGCCCCAAACTGCTGTCTTCGGTTACCCTTGGCACGATGAATGCACGGGGTGATATATCCCTTGATTTAAATACCGCTAATGAACCGCAGCATGATCCTTACTTATATAAACCGGGAAATAACAATTAAGATGGCTCTCTCTTGTAATGAGAGCTTTTTTCTTTTTTAAAGGGAATTTTTGTTTGGTGTCAAATGTACCTAGTTAGGAGGGGAACTGAACATGAAGGACTTATCCATAAGAAACGACATGGCGCCAACGGTCAGTTTGCTGTATTCCGCAGTGGAAGAAAACAGTCTCCGTCTGGCTTCCATCGTAAGCCATATGACACACAGTGAACTTTACTATAAGGGGCGCTGCCAAACAAAAAACAGCACGGCTCAGCTTTTGCACCATATCACAAATGTTGATATCAGATGGGTCTGGCGTATCAAGGAAAATCGGATACCGGACCATATTGAACAGGCATACGGCCCGATGACAGATGAAAGCGGACGGCTGCCTGAACCGGTGAATCAGCCAGACTTAGATGAACTCCTGAAAAGACATCAGCATGTAGTAGACGAGCTGAAATCGGTATGCTTCACTTTAACTGAAAATGCTTTGAACCAGCCGCTTTCCTTCGAAGGTGACACCGCGACGATACGATGGGGAATTTGGCATATGGCAGATCATAACCGCTATCATCAGGCACATATTGAAGCTCTCAAAAAAGAATGGAAGCAGGATGTGGCGAAGTATGAATGCTAAAACGAAGCTTGTGACTGATCGAATTCGTTTGCGCTGTATGGAAGATCGGGATCAAGCCACTTTGTTTGGGCTGCTTTTTAATGATCCTGACGTCATGACATATTATTCCGGTTTAAAAGATAAGAGGCAAATCCGCGAGTGGGTCAATTGGAACCAACGAAATGAAAAAGGGTACGGCGTTAGTCTGTGGATCGCCGAAGATAAGCGGACAGGGGAGTTTTTGGGGCAATGCGGCATCGTTCCCCAGCAGATCGAAAATCAAACCGTAATGGAAATTGGATATATGTTTGCCCGCCGCCACTGGGGGAACGGCTATGCGCAAGAAGCGGCTCGGGCTTGTCTGGACTATGGCTTTAACGAGCGGCAGTTCGGCAAAATGACGGCTTTGATTGATCCGGGTAACAAAGCGTCCATACGGGTAGCGGAGAAAATCGGCATGCATTACAGCAAAACGATCAGAAAATGGAATAAACCGATCGCGGTATATGAAAGAAAATCTTACAATTGAAAGATAGAGCTCAGTTTAGTATCATGATATCATGTAAAGTTTTCTAGGGTTCCGCATGTCAATTGACATGGACTGGTCCGAGAGAAAACACATACGCGTAAATAGAAGCGCGTATGCACACGGAGGGAAAAAAGCCCGGGAGAGTCAATCTCATGTGAGACGACTGTCCGGGGTTTTTTTGTTTTCGGAGAATCTTAATAGATAGAAAGGAATGACTCAAAATGAAATGGGGATTGGTCGTGCTTGCCGCTGTTTTCGAGGTTGTTTGGGTGATAGGCTTAAAGCACGCTGACTCAGCCTTAACATGGAGCGGCACTGCCATCGGCATCATATTTAGCTTTTACCTTCTAATGAAGGCGACTCACAGTCTGCCTGTTGGTACCGTGTATGCCGTCTTTACCGGGCTCGGCACAGCGGGAACAGTACTTAGTGAAATCGTTCTTTTTCATGAACCGGTTGGATGGCCGAAGCTATTGTTAATTGGCGTGCTCTTAATCGGTGTAATCGGGTTGAAGCTTGTGACACAGGATGAGACAGAGGAAAAAGGAGGCGAGGCATAATGCTGCACTGGATCAGTTTATTGTGCGCGGGCTGTTTAGAAATGGCCGGCGTGGCCCTTATGAATCAATATGCGAAAGAAAAAAGCGTGAAATGGGTGCTGTTGATCATTGTTGGTTTTGCCGCTTCATTTTCCTTGCTGTCGTACGCAATGGAAACCATTCCGATGGGAACGGCTTACGCGGTCTGGACAGGAATTGGCACCGCCGGAGGGGCGCTTATCGGCATCCTCTTTTACAAGGAGCAGAAAGACGCCAAACGGATCTTCTTTATCGCGTTGATTTTATGCTCAGCAGTTGGTTTAAAAATTCTGTCATAAATTGATTTTTATCAAATCTTCAGTATAATGGATAAATAGTTTAGACTTACAAAGATAAGAGGGATTATTCATGAAATCATATATGACTCAGCGGTTGGACGAATACCGTGACGGAAATGAGGATAAAGGTCGGCTCTTGGTCAGCTGCCCCGATCAGCCGGGTATCGTCTCTGCAGTTTCCGCGTTTTTATTTGAACACGGTGCCAATATTATAGAATCAAATCAATATACGACAGACCCTGAAGGCGGCCGGTTCTTCCTGAGAATCGAATTCGACTGCGCAGGCATTCGTGAGAAAAAAACATCTCTTCAGGCGGCGTTTGCCTCTGTAGCGGAAAAATTCGACATGACATGGAGCTTAACTTTGGCAAGTGAATTGAAGCGTGTCGCCATTTTTGTTTCAAAGGAGCTTCATTGCCTGCATGAGCTGATTTGGGAATGGCAAACCGGCAACCTGATGGCGGAGATCGCTGTTGTCATCAGTAACCATGAGGAAGCGAGAGAGCTGGTTGAGCGCCTGAACATTCCATTCCACTATATGAAAACGAACAAAGACATCAGAGCGGAAGTCGAAAAGAAGCAGCTTGAACTGCTGGAGCAGTACGATGTTGATGTCATCGTTCTCGCACGCTATATGCAGATTCTAACTCCTGATTTTGTTTCGGCTCATCCGAATCGCATCATCAATATCCACCATTCATTCCTGCCAGCTTTTATCGGTGCGAATCCGTACAAACGGGCCTACGAGCGCGGCGTGAAACTG
Organism: Bacillus sp. FJAT-14266; assembly: GCF_001719225.1. NCBI lineage: Bacteria > Bacillati > Bacillota > Bacilli > Caryophanales > Bacillaceae > Bacillus > Bacillus sp. FJAT-14266. The sequence goes on along the minus strand of NZ_CP017072.1, from coordinate 2,910,620 downwards.
ATCGGTGCGACATCTCATTATGTGACAAACGATCTTGATGAAGGGCCGATCATTGAACAGGATATTGAGCGTGTGGACCACCGCGATAATGCGGAAGCGCTGAAAAACATCGGAAGAACAATTGAGCGCAGCGTGCTTGCCCGTGCTGTGAAATGGCATTTGGAAGACCGTGTCATCGTTCATGAAAATAAAACAATCGTCTTTAACTAGACTGCAAGAGGCCCGCGCAATGCGGGCTATTTTTGATGACAAAAAACCTTGACAAGTGTCTTTTTTCTTTGCATAATATAAAAAAATCATTGAGCGTTGAAGAGGATTAGTAAGCAGACCTTTCTGTGACAGAGAGCAAAATGAATCGCTGAAACATTTTGCCGCATGAAACCTGCCGAACCTGCCTTGGAGTCCTAGGGGGAAAACCTAGGCGCATAACCTGGCGTTACAGGAGAGCGGAGCGTGCACAAGCGCGTTCAATCAAGGTGGTACCACGGAAACCCATTTCGTCCTTATGAATCAGGATGAAATGGGTTTTTTTATTGTAGAAGAGCCGCGGAGGAGAATAAATGAAAAAACAAAGAATAGTAGTGAAAATAGGAAGCAGTTCGCTCACGAATAGCAAAGGAAGCATTGATGAGGCAAAAATCAGAGAGCATGTTCAGGCGATTTCCGTGTTAAAAAAAGCGGGGCATGAAATGATTCTGATTACCTCGGGTGCCGTAGCGGCGGGGTTTTCCAGCCTCGGTTATCCGTCCCGTCCCGTTACCATCAAAGGAAAACAGGCGGCTGCCGCGGTCGGACAAACACTGTTAATGCAGCAATATATGAATCAATTTAAACAATACTCACTGACTCCGGGACAAATCCTTTTAACGAGAAATGATTTTTCGAAAAGAGAACGGTATCGAAACGCGTATGCTACGATAATGGAATTATTGGAACGCGGCGTCATTCCGATTATCAACGAGAACGATTCTACATCTGTTGAAGAATTGACATTCGGAGATAATGATATGCTTTCTGCGTTAGTCAGCGGATTGATTCACGCAGACCAGCTCATGATTCTCACCGACATTAACGGACTGTATGATGCCAATCCAAATGAAAATCCTGAGGCGAAACGATTTGATTATTTGCCTGAGATCACGCCTGAATTGCTTGGATATGCAGGTTCAGCCGGATCAAAGGTCGGAACCGGCGGAATGAAATCAAAGCTGTTAGCCGCACAAACCGCGCTGTCTCTGGGAGTGAAAGTATTCATTGGAACTGGCAGCGGAGAGCAAAAACTTGCGGACATTTTGGACGGCAGGGGAGACGGCACTTATATCGGAGACAAAGAACTATCTTCGGTTAACAACACAAGGCAGTGGATTCAGTTCCACTCGCCGATATCGGGAGAAATTATCATTGATGCGGGTGCCGAAGAGGCGATGATCCATAATGGAAGCAGCCTTTTGCCCGCTGGCGTTGTGGGTGTGAACGGAAGCTTTCCGAAAGGGGCGGTTGTGGAAGTCAGGGGACCGGGCGGCGTGATCGGCAAAGGCCAAACCCATTACTCCTCTGAGGAGATTATGGAGGCCAAGGGCAAACGCAGTGACGAACTTGATTTTGAGAAAACGTTTGAGGTTATTCATAGGAATGACTGGGTCAATGTAAAAGACTAGGAGGCGGAAAAATGAGTGAAGTTTCTGTAAAAGCGAAGCTGGCGAAAGAAGCAGCAGCCGAAATGATCATGAAAACAACAGCCGAGAAGGATGAGGCGCTCAGCCTCATTGCAAACGGACTCCGCAAAGAACTGGATTTTCTCTTGGCGGAGAATGCAAAAGACATTGTGAACGGAAAAGAGAATGGTTTAACACCGGACATCATTGACCGTCTCACATTGGATGAGAAACGTATACGCGATATCGCGGACGCGGTGGAGCTCTTAATCGACTTAGCGGACCCGGTCGGCGACTCTCTTGAAACGATTGAAAAAGAAAACGGCCTGTTTATTGAAAAAATCCGTGTGCCGCTCGGTGTCGTAGGAATGATTTATGAGGCGAGGCCAAACGTCACAGTTGATGCGGCTACCCTTTGCCTGAAGACAGGGAACGCGGTTGTGCTGCGGGGAAGCTCCTCAGCCATCCACAGCAACAAAGCGCTCGTCAGTGTCATTCACAGAGCACTTGAGCAATCAGCGCTTCCGATTCACGCTGTGCAACTGATTGAGGATACGAGCAGAGAGACAGCAAAAGAGCTCTTTACGTTAAATGATGGCTTAGACGTATTGATTCCGCGCGGAGGCAAGAAACTGATTGATCTCGTTGTGAGAGAATCAACAGTTCCTGTATTAGAAACGGGAGCAGGAAACTGCCACATATTCATTGACGAAACAGCCAAACCGCAAATGGCAGAAAAGGTTGTCGTAAATGCCAAAACGCAGCGCCCTTCCGTATGCAACGCGATTGAATCATTGCTGATTCACAAGGCTTGGGCAAGACAGCACGGGAAAGAATTGCTGGACCAGCTGGAAAACGCGGGAGTTGAAATTCGCGGTGATGAATTGGTATGTGAACTCCATCCTTCAAGCAAACAAGCATCAAAAGAAGATTGGGAAACCGAATTTTTAGCGCCTGTCCTCAGCGTAAAGACGGTTGAAAACGTCCAAGAAGCTGTGAAGCATATCCAACAATACGGCACCAATCATTCGGAAGCGATTTTAACTGAAAATGACAAAAACGCGGTATATTTTCAAACGGCTGTCGATGCTGCCGCTGTCTATCATAACGCGTCAACCCGTTTTACCGACGGCTTTGAATTCGGCTACGGAGCCGAAATCGGCATCAGCACGCAAAAGCTTCATGCAAGAGGACCGATGGGGCTTCCTGCACTGACTTCTACAAAATACATCATTAAAGGAACTGGGCAAATCCGTGAATAGCAGGGCAATGTTCAATGAAAAAGCTTATCTCATTACGAGATAAGCTTTTTTATACGAGAAAAATTGACATTTCAAATTTAATTGTGTACAATTTAATTGTATAAAATATATTGGGGGAATGAAAAATGAGTCAGCCATTATTTACAGCAACTGTTTCAGCGGTAGGAGGAAGAGAAGGAAAGGTCATTTCATCAGACCGCGTTCTTGAGCTTGATGTCGCAATGCCGGGGACACCGAGAGCCAAGAAATTAGAAAAAGCGACAAATCCAGAGCAGCTGTTTGCAGCAGGTTATGCAGCTTGCTTTGACAGCGCCCTGCAGCTTGTCGCAAGAACAGAACGGGTAAAAGTAGAGACAGAGGTTACAGCGAATGTTAGCCTGTTAAAGGATGAAGCGGACCAGGGCTATAAGCTGGGTGTGACGCTGCAAGTAAAAGGAGAAGGAGTCAGTGCATCAGAATTGGAGGCGCTTGTGAAAAAAGCGCACGGCGTCTGCCCGTACTCAAAAGCAACCTCCGGAAATATTGATGTGACACTTGAAGTTGCTGAATAAATAAAAAGAGGATGCCTGTACAAGGCATCCTCAATTTTTTTGATGAAGTGTTTCCAGCAATGTATATAGAGCGGATTTTAACTGTTTGAGATCCTCCCCAGACTGCTTTGAGAGCCCCAGAATTGTCTCTGGAATGTCAACCGCTTTTTCTTTTAATAACGCTCCGTCCTCTGTCAGGCTGATCAACACGGACCGCTCATCCTCTTCAGATCTTTTTCTCGTAATCAAACCCTGATGTTCCATTCGTTTAAGCATCGGAGTGAGCGTCCCTGAATCTAAATACAGCTGTTCGCCCATTTTTTTGACAGTAAGCGTTTCATGTTCCCATAACAAAAGCAAAGCCAAATATTGAGGGTATGTTATATTCAGCTTATCAAGCAGCGGCTTGTATTGCTTTGTCATTTCCCGCGAACTCGCATATAGCAAAAAACAAAGCTGATTCTCCAATTTCATATGATCAAATTTATTTTCCATTTTGTTCACCAACTCTTTTTTGTCATTCGATTCTATTGTATCTGAAAAACCTCACTTTTCCTATTCTCGGCAAACATAGCATGTTTAAAAAGATCAGAAAGGGAAATATAACAACTAGATACAAATAAGGAGGTTGGGAAATATGGCACTATTTACAGCAAAAGTAACCGCGCGAGGCGGACGGGCAGGACATATTACATCAGATGACGGTGTTCTTGATTTTGATATTGTCATGCCAAATGCCAAAAAAGAAGGACAAACCGGCACAAATCCGGAACAGCTCTTTGCGGCAGGGTATGCTGCATGCTTTGGCGGCGCGCTCGAACACGTAGCCAAAGAGCAGAATATCGAAATTGATTCGGAGATTGAAGGGCAGGTCAGCCTCATGAAGGATGAGAGCGACGGCGGCTTTAAAATCGGTGTCACACTTGTTGTGAACACGAAAGATTTAGATCGGGAAAAGGCACAAGAGCTTGTCAACGCCGCTCATGAATTCTGTCCTTACTCAAAGGCAACCAGAGGAAATGTTGATGTAAAACTAGAATTAAAATAATGATCGGCATCCTGAGTGTTCTCAGGATGTTTTTTGGTGTCGGAGCGGGTCGAGGTGTGAAAACTGTAGTATAGATGGATTCAGAATTTGGAGAATATTAAAAGGATCAGGCCGTGCATGCCTGATCCTTTTAATATTCTTTCTTATTGGCGAAGTTCCGCCATGCTTGAAACGGGGATAAATGCTCTGTTAGTGTCACTTGATAAAAGGGGATCGTTCTTTCTTCAGCAGGTTTATCAATTTCTTTATAAATGAATGAATCATCAAACCCGGCTTCGGCAGCGTCTGTGTGCTCAGCTGCATAGAAAACGGCTTTAGGCCGGGCCCAGTAGATGGCGCCCAAGCACATTGGGCATGGTTCACAGCTCGTATACAAAATGCAGTCATCAAGCTGGTAGGCTCCTAGCACCTTACAGGCTTTCCGAATAGCTGTGACTTCCGCGTGGGCAGTCGGATCATTGCTTGTTGTGACGTTGTTCTGTCCCTCTGCAATAATGGCTCCGTCTTTCACGATAACGGCTCCAAAAGGCCCGCCGATTCCTGCATTCACTCCTTCACATGCGAGAGTGACAGCCCGTTTTAAGAACGTTTCATGATTCATCCCAATCCCTCCTGTCAATAGAGTGTTATTAGTATAGCCGAAAAGAATGCAAAGAACATTCTTAAAAAAGTGCAAAATAAACAAAGTAATTGGGGGATTTGCTAAATAAGAAACCGATTGTGGCTGTATTATAGAAAAAAACCATCTGCCAAATGCAGATGGTTTTTTCAAATTATACTAGCTGTGTCTGCTGTGCTCTTGCCTGTTTTGCGGCTTCAACCATGTTTTTCAATGCTGCAACCGTTTCTTCCTGCTGTCTTGTTTTCAATCCGCAGTCCGGATTTACCCAGAAGCGGTCAGTCGGACAGACGGCAAGCGCATCAACGATAATATTGTACATTTCTTCAGTTGACGGCACACGAGGGCTGTGAATGTCATATACACCAAGGCCAAGCCCTTTCAAATACGGGTGGTTTTTTAAGTAATCTAAAAATCCTCCGTGGCTTCTGCTATGTTCGATTGTAATCACATCGGCATCAAGATCATTGATTGTATCAACGATATCTTCGAAGTTGCTGTAGCACATATGTGTATGAATTTGTGTATCGTTTTTCACGGAAGAAGTGGTTAATCTGAAAGCTTCTGCCGCCCAAGTCAAATACTCATCCCAATCGCGGGTTTTCAATGGAAGGCCTTCACGCAGCGCTGGTTCATCGACTTGAATGATTTGAATGCCTGCGTCTTCAAGCGCTTTAACTTCTTTGCGAAGGGCAAGCCCGATTTGGAAGGCGATTTCTTTCCTCGAGATGTCGTTTCGAGGGAAAGACCAGTTTAAGATTGTAACCGGGCCCGTCAGCATTCCTTTCACATGCTTGGAAGTCAATGACTGTGCGTAGACTGTGTCTTTCACTGTCATCGGTTCAATAAATTCAACATCTCCGTAAATGACTGGCGGGCGGACACAGCGTGAGCCGTATGATTGAACCCAGGCATATTTAGTGAAGGCGAAACCGGCCAGCTTTTCACCGAAGTATTCGACCATGTCTGTCCGTTCAAATTCGCCGTGAACAAGGACATCAAGCTCCAATTCTTCCTGAATATCAATCCATCTTTTTGTTTCCGCATTGATAAAGTTTTGATACTGTTCATCGGACCACTCAGCTTTCCGCCATTTTTGGCGTGCGCTCCGCACTTCAGCAGACTGCGGGAAGCTGCCGATCGTTGTCGTCGGCAAAAGCGGAAGGCCGAGAGATTCATTTTGCAGGGCTAAACGTTCTTCAAACGGAATCGGACGCTTGAAGTCTTTATCAGTTAATTGCTCAAGCTCTTTCTTTTGTTCAGAATTGGCGCCTGTTGCAAACTGTTTAAGCGCCTGGATATCAGCCTTAGCCTGCTGAATCTCTTCGCTGATCGCCGCTTTTCCTGATACTAAACCTTCTTTCAAAGCTGTCAGCTCGGCCAGCTTCTCTTTTGCGTAGGATAATCCGTTCAATAGGTCTTTTTCCAAATGCTCATCAGGGTGTTTCGCTACTGGAACATGCAGCAGGCTGCTGGAAGGCTGAATCCACAGTTCATCAACTTTTGCAATGCTGAGAATATCAAGAACGGCATCGAGACGCTCTTCAAGGTCCGCTTTCCAAATGTTGCGTCCGTCGATAACGCCGGCTGCCAGCACTTTGTCTGTCGGAAAGCCATGTGTTTTAAGCTGTTCCAGGTTTCTGCCTTTGTCGTGAACGAAATCAAGGCCAATTCCCTGAACCGGGTAAGAGATCAGCTCTTCATAAGCATCAACAGAATCAAAATACGTCTGCAAAAGCACATTCAAGGATGAAAGCTCACTTGTAATGCTTTCAAATAATTCTTTTGCGCCGCGGACATCTTCACTAGAGGCAGTAACGAGCGCCGGCTCATCGATTTGAACCCATTTTACGCCTTCTTCTTCAAGCTCTTTCAAAAGCTGTACATATAATGGCACAAGGCGTTTTTGGATCGCTTTTGCTTCAGACGGTTCATAGCCTTTAGCAAGCGTAACGAACGTATAAGGGCCGACAATCACAGGCTTTGTTTCCACACCGTACTCCTGTTTGATCCGGCGATAATCTTCGAGTTGTTTGTTTCTTGTCAGACGGAACTCAATGCTCTCGTCATATTCCGGAACGATGTAATGGTAATTTGTATTAAACCATTTTGTCATTTCACTAGATACAGCGTCTTTGATTCCGCGGGCGATAGCGAAGTATGTATCGGTAGCGTCAGTCAAATGTCTGAACCGTTTCGGGATCCAGTTGAAGCTGACTGCTGTGTCGAGTACATGGTCATACTGTGTGAAATCAGAAACAGGCACAACATCAATCTGCTGGTCAATTTGTGTTTTTACTGCGGATAAAAATAGTTCGTCGATATGCTTCAAAAACGTATCTTTATCAGTACTGCCTTTCCAATACGCTTCAAGTGCTTTTTTCCATTCCCGGTTCAGTCCGATTCTCGGAAATCCTAAATTCGATGTTTTGATGGTTGTCATTGTTTCTCCTCCTTTATATGTAAAACACTCTCTTTCACCCGCGGATACAGGCTGCTAAGAGGTTTTCTCACAACAAAAAGCCTCTTTCCCATGAGAGAAAGAGGCTTTTCTACGTAAAACACTGCCTCTCTCATCTCTCAGACACAATCTGATGGAATTAGCACCGTGCCCTATGAGACATCAGTCTCGGCGCGAAAAGCAGTGCGCCCCATTTCACAATGGTATTACGGTCGGTTGCTGTTGGGGTCAAAAGGCCAATCCCTCGCCCAACTCTCGATAAGAGAAAATGTTATTAATTTTTTGAAAAGTTGAATCATTTGTTGGTAATCTTAACAGTAATTCAAATTCATTGTCAACATAGAATTTGAAATTTTTATTTACATGATGTGGCGTATATTATATAAGAAAAATAATCTTATAGGGTCAACAAATGTGATTGCTCTGCTTTTTCTGCGAGCTCATCAGGAGCTGTTAAATACAGGAATCCATTGCCTGCCAGCGTTTTTGCAATATCAAGAGGAAGTGTCCTGCGGATTAGCTGTGCGAAAACCTCAGATTCAGAAAGCTTTCTTTGAAATGATTCTTCTTCATAGCTTTTGATTAAAGCAAGCGCACCGCTGACATGAGGGGCAGCCATTGAAGTGCCGGTCAGCTTACCGTACTTCTTGTTGGGAAGGGTGGATAAGATGTTTTCTCCTGGTGCCACAAGGTCAATCTCTTTATTTGCGTTAGAAAATTCTGATAATTCTCGTGCTACTGAAACAGATCCAACTGCAATGACTTCGTTATAAGCTGCGGGGTAGGAAAGCTCTTCTGTGCGTTCGTCGCCGTCACCCTCATTTCCCGCTGCACAAACGACAAGCACTCCGTTTTTGACTGCGTTTTTCACTGCTTCTTCCAGCTCTGGCACATCGCTTGGCCCTCCAAGGGACATTGAGATGATGTCGACTTTCTGTTCCACCGCGTAGTTGATGCCGTTGATTATCCATTCGTATTGTCCGCTGCCGTTCTCGCCGCCAAGAACCTTCACAATCAATAGGCTTGCCTCAGGCGCGACTCCGGCAATGCCTCCGTTTGAATCATTAGCTGCAATCGTTCCGGCGACGTGTGTGCCGTGTCCGTTGTAGTCGGAAATCGCATCTTCCTTGCCGCCGTCGTCATCCGTGAAGTTCTTTCCGCCGATGATTTGATTTTTTAAATCAGGGTGGCTTGTGTCGCAGCCCGTGTCTAATACAGCAACTTTAATATTTTTGCCTTTTACCCCTTTTGCCCACATTTCTGGCGCCTTAATCACTTTAATGCCCTCAGGAAGCTCGTTTACATCCATGATCTTCTCATTCGTCACATACGGGATCAAGCGGATTTCACCATTCATAAAAAAGCCCTCCTTTTTTATGCTTGCAAGTGGATTCAAGGGTGTTGCCTCATATTATATGAAAAAAACAAGCGCTCGGACAGAGCCATTTGAAGCATTTTGAAAAAATAGGATACACACCAAAGAATTAGTAATTTTCAAAATATTGGATGGCTTCGGCGTGTATGACTGGGATTCAACTGTAAGTCAAGTTATAATAGTGTTGGGGAAAGGAGCAGTGTCATGAAACTGAATGAAAAATTATATGCATTTTTTTCAGAGCATGTGGAACAAATGGCCGAGGAATGGATTGAAACGATGGAGGAAAGTGATCCGAATTCGCTTTACGCCCTACATAATGCAACAGTAACGGAAGAATTGAAAGAGCAGGACAGAGAATTTTACCGGCATCTGAATTACATGTATGTTTTACCGGAAAAACAATTTCTCGAAGAGTTTCAAGAGTGGGTCATTGAGCTGACCAACGATCAAAAACATCTCGACACACCGGTTCAGTATGTCATTCGGGAGTTTATGAGAAACAGGAGATTATATACGAAGTATTTTGAGAAGTTCGCAGAAGAAAATGAATCAGCGTTTGAACCGGGAGAGAAGCAAAAATGGGCAGATTTGATTGTAAAAGTATTTGATTTCACCATTTATACATTCGTTGATCACGCTGAAATGAATGCCAAGCAGCAATTAAACGCCCAAAGAGAAATGATATTGGAATTAAGCTCACCTGTCATTACCCTGAGCAAATCAACAGCTTTGCTGCCCCTTGTCGGTGACATTGATACCGAACGGGCGAAGTTTATTCTGGAAAACACGCTTCAAGCTTGTGCGAAAAGACGTGTGGAGCATCTGTTAATCGATCTGTCAGGTGTTGTTGTGGTGGATACGATGGTGGCGCACCAGATCTTTAAATTGATTGAGGCGCTTAATCTGATCGGTGTCCGGTCAACCCTGTCAGGAATCAGGCCTGAAATTGCGCAAACTGCTGTACAGCTGGGGATTGACTTTTCGAATATTACCATTAAAACCAACCTTGCCCAAGCATTAAACTATCATCAATAAAAAAATCCGCTATCTGTGATAGCGGATTTTTTATGATGCGAAACATAAAGATACGAGAAAGGATCCCGCGAATAATAAGAGGACGAGGCAAAAGAACACCCAGTCGCGCCGGTTCACGCTCAATTTCCTATAATATGTCCGGTTTCTGCTTCCTGTAAAACCTTTCGATTCCATCGCAAGCGCTGTCCGTTCCGCTTTTCTGATGGCGCTTGCCAATAGCGGTATGGTATATCGTTTTAACGCACTGATTTTATTCATGATGCCGCTCTCCGCCGCTCCTCCTCTGATTTTATGAGCCTGCTGAATCAGCTGGATCTCATCCTTTAACAGCGGAAGAAAGCGAAAGCCTGCAATGACACCGTACGCGAGCTTTGGTGAGAGCCTGCACTGCTGGACAAGGCTCAGCATAAATAAAATCGGATCGGTTGTAAAAACAAACATCATCGATAAGGCGGAAAAGCATAAAATACGAAACCCGAGAGAGATGCCGACAGACACATTATCGCTGTTAATTGAGATAGGGCCTGCTTGAAACAAAAAATTATCCGGTGTTGTCGGCACTTTTCCAAAAACTGCGGCTGTCCACACGCATCCGAATGCTAAAATCAAAAACGGAATCGTAAACAACAACCATTTTTTCAATGGGATTCCGGCCGCCAGTAGAACGCCCGCAACGATGATGATATAAAAACATGCCGGAGTGTATGGGTTGTAAATAAACGACAGCATGACGACACAACAAAAAACCGCCGCCGCTTTCACAGTCGGATTAATGAGATGTAACGGCTGCTTCATCACGCACCTCCTCTTGAAATGCCATCCATTCATATAGAAGGGGAAGGGTGAGCTTTGCTTTTTGAACAAGCCCTGTTTCTTGAGAAAACAACTGCGCTGGAGATCCGTCAAAGGCCAGGCCTGTATCGTGAAGCACAAGCACGCTGTCAGCATACGAAGAGACTAGCTCCATATCGTGTGTAATCATAAGGACAGCGGTTCCCTCTGCCTTGATACGCTGAATCATTTCCATGCATTCAGCCGCCGTGCGGGCATCCTGGCCAAAGGTTGGTTCGTCTAATAATAAAACCTTTACGTCATGCATGAGCATAGTAGCAACGCTCAGTCGCCGTTTTTGCCCTTGGCTGATCGCAAACGGATGATGATCAGCCAAATGCGCAAGACCAAAACGCTGCAGCAGGTGTTGCGCTTTTTTCTCAGTTTCAGCATTTGCTTTCTGGCCGAACAGAAGCTCGTCATACACCGTATCGGTGACGAATTGATGCTCAGGGTTTTGAAAAACAAATCCCATCCGTTTACGCAATTCTTTTTCTTTATATTTCTGCAGCGGCTGGTCATAAAGAAGGATTTTGCCGCTTTGCGGTTTCATGAGACGGGCCAGAACTGATAAGAGCGTCGATTTTCCAGTGCCGTTCGGACCGACAAGCGCCGTTAAGGAGCCTTCGCGCAACGAAAAGCTGATGTCATTGAAAATCGCCTGCTGTCCTCTCGCGAACGAAAGGCTGCTGACTTCAAGCACACTCTCCCCAGAAGGGGCTTTCTTCTTTTTGACATGCCCGGCAGGAATAGGCTCTTTGAACAGCATCTCTTTTGATAAAGTAAACGGCATCCTCAGCTTTTTCTGCAGATGACAGACCTTTGGAATGGGGATGCCCAATTTCTTTAGTGTTTCCGCTTCATGCTGAAATAGATTTTTCGTCAGGCCATCCAGCGCCTTTTTGCCTGATTTGTCGAGTACGATCGTTCTCTCAATCCAAGGCGCCCATTCATCAAGCTGGTGCTCAATGACGAGGAGGCTGAAACCTTTTTCCCGCTGAAGATCTTTCATCAGATGAACGAACTCCCGCGCTGAGAAAGGGTCTAAAAGAGAGGTCGGCTCATCTAAAATAATAAGCTCAGGCTCCATCGCCAAAATACAGGCGAGAGCCACTTTCTGCTTTTGTCCTCCTGAAAGGGTTGAGATCATTTTTTCTTTTAAATGGGTAATGCGTAATTTTTCTAATACGGCGTTGATTTTCTCTGTCATTGCTTCTTTTGGAATTTGCAGATTTTCCAGCCCGAACGCAATTTCGTCCTCCACCGTCAGCATGCAGAACTGCTGATCAGGATCCTGAAAAACGACCCCGGCATGCTGAGCAATCGTTTCGGAGGTTTCAGCATCTGTGACCGGCTTTTGAAATAGAAAGACATGTCCGGACTGAATGCCGTCGCAAGCCTCCGGATATAGACCGTTTAAACAAAGGGCGAGCGAGCTTTTACCGCATCCGCTCGGTCCTAATAATAAAACACATTCTCCTTTTTGAAGCCCAAACGAAATGTCTTGAAAAACCGGTTTCTCGTCTTCTTCATAAGAGAAGCTGAGCTGCTCAACCGTCAGAAGCTCATCAAAGGCTTGCATGTTCTGACGCCCGCTTCCGTTTCTTTTTCAGTTCCTTTCCGAGTGCCATTCCGTTTAACACACCTGTATAAGCGAGAGAGTCGCTGACAGCTTTTCCGAGAAGCCCCGCCAAAAGCGCGCCGGAAATGAGACGGATCACAAGCATAATGAGCAGATAACCTGGTGAATAGGCTGCATAGCCAGAAACAAAGAGATCATAGATAAAGCTGGCTACTGAAGACCCCATACCGGCCAGCATAAGGACAGGGAGAGAGTATGCTTTCCAGCGTGTTGCAAGAAATACAGCCTCAGCCCCGAGCCCTTGAACAATGCCAATGACGATGACCATCGGGCCAGACGGATTTCCCAGCAGGCACTCAACGAGAGCGGCAATGATTTCAGAAACGAGCGCCGCACCCGGTTTTCGAATCATGTACGCGGCGATTACAGAAACGATAAACCAAATGCCGTAAATCGGTTCATAGGCGATTGGCCCAAACATACCTGCAAGCACGTTTCCGAAATGTGTAAATAATAAATAAACAACGGCAAATACGATACTGATAACGGACATGATGACAATTTCTTTTACTTTCCAGCTTTTCATTTTATCCCTGCTTTCTGTTTTTTCTTGATGGACTGTTAGCCGAAAGATTCACAGTCATGGTGATGTGGTTTGTTTGCTGCTCAGCCATGCGGAAAACGGCTTCCAATGTGCTGAATACGTCATGCGCATCCCCGTCAAGCTCGCTCGTGTAATGGACACCCTGTACGAAAGTGCCTCGGGCTTTTGCAATGTCGACCGCCTTTTTAATCAATCCCATATAATCCGGCTCGTTCATTGGATAAAGGGCAAATTGGCACGGCGCTTCCGCCTTCAAGCCTCGGACAGCATCTTCATTGACACGCTTATCACCTTTGGAAAGATATGTATCCCCCTGTGTGTCACCCGGGCATCCAATGGAAAACGTGCCGTTCATGACGATGTGTTTTTCGCTGTTTGCTGCATGAAGGTAAATGGCTTTTGCAGCATCGAATACATGATCAATCGATCCGCGTAACACCGTGCTGATATGGTCGGTTTTCGTCCATACCTTGGATGTATCTGTTTTTTTCAGCGCAGACTTGATCACACTGATAAAATCATCCGTCATCGGATATAAAGAGAAGCGAAAACCGGCGATTCTGCTTGTACCGCAAATATGCTCCATTTCTCCGACCTCCTGTTTTTTTGGTAAAATAAAAAACTGCATATCCTAAGGGAATATGCAGTCATAGATCGATTAAGCGCACAAAAAATACACCATTCGGTCAACCTGCACTTCCCCACGCTGGTATTATCCAGATCGGGTCATAAGGGATCAAAGCGCGTTTCTTTCGCGCTTTATCTCAGCCAAAACAGCACCCCTAGTGCTTTCCGTATACAATTTTTTATTTTGACATCATAATAGATGATAAGAATCATTTTGTAAACAACGAAATCATTTTTTTCAAATAGGGACGGGAGAGGATGATCAAATTTGGAAAAAGGACACATATTAATTGTGGAAGATGAAGAAAAAATCGCCAGGGTTCTTCAGCTTGAATTGGAATATGAAGGATACAGCGTCACCATCAAACAAAATGGCACAGAAGGTCTGGATGCGGCAGCGGAGGGCGGGTATTCCTTGGTGCTTCTTGATGTCATGCTTCCGGGGCTTAGCGGACTGGAAGTGCTGCGCCGCTTGAGAAAAACGGATTCGCAGACACCGGTCATATTATTAACGGCGCGAGACAGTATTCCTGATAAGGTAACAGGTCTGGACATCGGTGCAAATGACTATGTCACCAAGCCGTTTGAAATCGAGGAATTGCTTGCGAGAATCAGGGCGGCGCTGCGACAAAATGGAACAAAAACTGAAGATATCGGCACCTTTCTTACATATGACGATTTGCGGGTGAACGAAAAAACCCGTGAAGTGAGACGCGGAGACAAAGAGGTGGAATTAACGCCGCGGGAATTTGATCTGCTCGTCTATATGCTAAAGCATCCGCAGCAAGTGCTGACACGGGAGCAAATTCTAAGCTCGGTATGGGGATTTGATTATATCGGTGATACCAATGTCGTGGACGTCTACATAAGATACATCAGAAAAAAACTGGACTATCCTTACGAAAAACAGCTGATCCATACGATTCGCGGGGTCGGCTATGCCATTAAGGGGTAAACGATGAAGCTGAAGACCAAGATTCATCTATACACTTCGCTATCACTGTTGATTTTATTAATTTTGGTTCATACCGCAGTATATCTCATTTTTTCGTCTGCGCTGACATCAAAGGATGCGGCCCGGCTTGCTGATGAGACGGATAACATTGCCGAAGCGCTGCGTGCCGCTGAAACAGAAGGAGTGGCTTTGCAGGATATGCTGCAGGCCTATCTTCCGGCAAATGGCATGGTGCGTGTAGTGAATGGTGATCAAAAAGCCGTTATGACGATCACAAAAGAAAAAGCCTATAAAGATTTTCCTCTCTCTTTTCATAGCGGAGAAACGGCAGATGTGAGGAAACATGACGGCAAGCTGTTTGCCGAGGCTGCTGTTCCGGTGATTTGGACCGATGGACAAGTGGTGTCTCTTCAGCTGGTTGAAAGGCTGGAGAACACAGAAGAGAGTCTGTTTCTGCTGAAAATCATCTTAATCGCTGCAAGTGCTGCTGTCTGCATTGCTTCTTTTTTTGCAGGCAGCTTGCTTGCCCGCCGTATCATCAATCCGATCAGACGATTAATGATCACAATGAAAGACATACAGCGAGACAAAGAATTTAAAACGATTTCTTTAGAAGGACAGTCCAATGATGAATTGTATCAAATGGGGCTGACATTTAATGAAATGGCAATGATGCTGAAGGAGCACTATGATAAACAGCAGCAATTTGTTCAAGATGCTTCACACGAATTGAAAACGCCGCTCACCATTATAGAAAGCTACAGCAGCCTGATGAAGCGGTGGGGGGCAAAAAAGCCGGAAGTGCTTGATGAGTCGATAGAAGCCATTCACTCAGAAGCGGTGCATATGAAAAAACTGACCAATCAGCTTTTGGCGCTGGCCAAAAGCCATCAAGGACTCGAGGTTGATCTGAAAACAATCGATCTGATTAAAGCGGCGCGCGCGGTTATGCAAACGCTCCAGTCCGTTTATCAGCGTGACATATTGCTTGAAACAGATAAAGAGAGCCTGCTTGTAAAGGCTGATGAAGAACGCATCAAGCAGCTGTTGACCATTTTGCTTGATAATGCAATAAAGTATAGTGAAAAGCCTATTGAGATGTCAGCCGGAACGAGGAATGGACGGCCATTTCTGTCAGTGAGGGATGAAGGCATCGGAATACCTGAGGAGCATATCCCGCATTTGTTCGAACGGTTCTACCGGGCAGATGAGGCACGAAACAGAAAAACAGGCGGAACGGGTTTAGGCCTTTCCATTGCCAAGCAAATCGCCGATGAGCATGGCATTGAGCTGTCTGTCAAAAGCAAGCCGGGACGAGGAACAGCTGTCACCATGCAATTCAGCGAACAGAATGGGGGAGGCCGATGACTAAAACAATAAAAACAGTATCTTTTGCCGCAGCAGCCATTTTAGTTGTCATCATCTGTACGTTTCTCATCATTCGGCAAACCCATGAGAACGTATTGTCAAAGGAGACTGTCGTAAAAAAAGTCGAATCTTCTTATGAAGGCAAGGTCACGAAAGCAACACAATCAAAGGATAAAAAAACATATGATATAACGCTTGAAAATCAAAAGGGAACTTACTTTGTAAAAGCAGACGCAATATCGGCTGACATTCTTTCAATGAATAGAGTAAAAGCAGTGAATCCATCTGCCATGACAGAAAAAGAAGCCGAGCATCTCGCGCTTGAGCGGGTGCCGGGAACGGTCAAAAAACAAACACGACAAAGTCGAGTTGCCACTTATACCATACAAAAAGAAGACGGGAAAACATACGAAGTGAAGGTAGACATGCAGGCAAAAACAGTCTTGTCTGCCGATCAAATCAGCAGCAAAGATCAACAAAAAACGCCGATTACGAAAAAAGAAGCCAAAACAATTGCTGAGCGAGAAACGGGAGGAACAGCGGATGACGCAGATCTCGAAGAAAGTGAGGGCACTCTCATCTTTGAAGTGGACGTTGATCTTCCTGATAATAAGGAAGCGACAGTGAAAATCAATGCCTACACAGGAAAGGTAGCTAACATTGTGTATGAAGACTGACGGTTTCTCATCAAATTCTCATCTTGCTCTCGTTTTCCTTTCATGTTGAGTGTGTAAACTGTACTCATACAAAACAAAGGAGGACTCACAAATGCTCAAGAAAAAATGGATGGTCGGTCTTTTAGCAGGGTGCCTAGCGGCCGGAGGATTCAGCTACAACGCGTTTGCCAAAGAAAACAATGAAAACAGACAGGCTTCTTCTAAGACGGATGCACTCACTGAACAAGAAGCAGAAGCAATTGCTAAAACAGTTGTTGATGGCACAGTAGAAGACATTGACAGAGACCTTTACAACGGCAAAGAAGTCTATGAAGTGGAGATTGAAAAAGAAGGTGAAGACTACGACGTTTATGTAGATATTCATACAAAACAAGCGCTTAATGACCCGTTAAAGGAGAAAGCAGAACAAGTCGCCATAACCAAAGAAGAAGCTGAAGAAATTGCTTTAAAGCAAACAGGTGGAACCGTAACAGAAAGTAAGCTTGACGAAGATGACGGTGCTTACATCTATGAAATGGAAATCCAAACGAAGCAAGGAACTGAGACAGAATTTGAAATTTCCGCAAAAGATGGACGCATTATCAAACAGGAGATAGATGACTAATCAAAACCCCCGCTGCAGCGGGGGTTTTTCATGATAAGAAACCTTCTTTTGGACAATCTAAGTAGAAAAGGAGGCGAAACGCATGGAAAAGAAAGAGGAGCAATACATCAATCAGGCTGAATATGTCCCTCATCCGACGAAGGAAGGAGAGTACGCCTTATTTCTTCATGAAACGTATCATTTGCTTTCTGAAGATGACGAGACACAAACAACAGAATAAGGGCTTAGGCCCTTGTTTTGTTCCGTAATTGTGATGTAAGCGCATTTATTACTTTTTTGAGTTGACACAGCTTGTTTTTTTCTGTAATCTCAGTGTGTCAATTCAATTAGGAACTTCGTTAGGTGAGGCTCCTGTATGGAGATACGCTGCTGCCCAAAAATGTCCAAAGACGCCAATGGGTCAACAGAAATCATCGACATAAGGTGATTTTTAATGCAGCTGGATGCTTGTCCTATGCCATACAGTGCTAAAGCTCTACGATTGAAGGCGCCCGCACGCTTTTTTTGCCGTGCTTCTTTCACCTTCAATCCCGAAGGCTTTTTTTATGCCTTTAAAACGAAACCAATCAAAGGAGGTGCGGAGTATGGATTCTCCCCATTCGAGTCAATCTGAAGAAGTACCCATATACTATGACAGCAAGACAATTGATTACACGATGAGGAGACGAACTGCCGCACCTTCTGGTGGGGCCGGCACGTCTCCGTAGAGGAGGTACGAGTCCCGATGGTTCAAAACATGACCTATGACGAACTCATTTTACGCATCATTATTTTACTGCGAGACGGGAAAATCAGGGATTTCAGAAATGTTATTGATGAGCTTCAGCCCTATGACATGGCATTTATTTTTAAAGAAATGCCGGAAAAACACCGTGCCCGCTATTTATCTTATTTAACTGTAGACGATATCACTGATATGATCGGGGAGCTGGAACGCGAATTTCAGCTTGTCGTCTTAAATAAAGTCGGAAAAACAAAAGCAACACTGGCGATGAATAAAATGGACAACGATGACCTCGCTCAATTGCTTGAAGAAATGGACGAAGAACTGAAGGAACAGCTTTTGTCCAGCATGGAAGCGTCAGAGTCAAAAGCTGTACAGCTCTTGATGAATTACCCGGCTGATTCAGCGGGACGCATGATGACAAACCGGTATGTGTGGATCCCTCAGCATTACACGGTAAAAGACGCGGTCGTCAAACTGAAAAGCTTCGCTGAAATAGCTGAATCGATCAACTACTTATATGTTATTAATGAAAGCAAACAGCTGGTTGGGGTTCTTTCCTACCGCGATTTGATTCTGGGTGAACCTGAAGAAAAGGTGCAGGATTTAATGTTTACCCGCGTCATATCAGCAGATGCTCTTCAGGACCAGGAAGAAGTTGCCCGCCTGATAGAACGTTACGATTTTTTGGCAATACCGGTTGTAGAAGAAAACAACGTGCTTGTCGGCATTGTGACGGTCGATGATATTATCGACGTCGTTATTCGGGAAGCTGATGAGGATTACGAAAAATTTGCCGCTTCCGGTAAAGACATCACCTTTGACACAAAAGCTTACGTGGCGGCATACCGGCGCCTGCCATGGCTGATTTTACTCTTGTTTATCGGACTGATTTCAGGAAGCATTATCAGCTATTTTGAAGATGCGCTGAAGCAGGTTGTCGCGCTTGCGTTTTTCATGCCGATGGTGTCAGGGATGACAGGAAATACGGGAACACAATCTCTCGCGGTTGTCATCAGAGGTTTGTCTAAAGAAGAAATGAACAAAAAAACGATTGTGCGCCTGATCTTCCGGGAGTTCAGAACAAGCATTTTTATCGGAGCGGTTTGTTCTGTGCTGATTGCGATTGTCTCCATCATATGGCAGGGGAATGCGCTTTTGGGATTTGTTGTCGCCTCTTCACTGTTCTTAACCTTAATCATCGGCACGATGTCAGGAACGATTATCCCTATTATTTTGCACAAACTGAAAGTAGACCCGGCGATTGCTTCTGGACCGCTGATTACAACGTTAAACGATATTTTATCTTTATTAATCTACTTTGGCATTGCCACTGCATTCATTCACTCATTATAAACGTAAAAAGTCCGTCTCAACTGCGAGCCGGACTTTTATTATTTAACGGTTTTTGTACCGAAAGTGAGCATTAAGCTGCCCCTCCAGCATTTTTTTCCGCACTTGCGGATCGTTTTTTAACATCTGTTCTTTTTTGCGCATATCCTTTAAAATCTCTGCCGTCTGTACGCCGTCTTCACGTTTATTGGCGATATCCATCAGCCGCTCTACATCAGCAAAGGAGTATTTTCTTGTCCCCCTTGAAGAACGCTGCGGGTAAATGAGCTTTCGTTCCTCATAATACCTGATCTGTCTTACGGACAATCCTGTCAATTCACTCACAATTCCGATTGAAATCACTTTTTTGTCTTTATAAGAATGATCTTCTGTGGTCATTTTTCCACCCCTGGATGTCTTTTGATAATAGTATATAAAAAACAAAGAGAAAAAACCTGACGCTTGTCATATTTTCTAACATCAAATAGAAGATTTTTGAAAAAATACGGAAGAAAAATTAACAAGAATAATGCGTAACACCCAAGCGCGTTTTATCCTTTATGTAACGAATCAAACGAGGAGGAAGGATAATCATGGAGGAAGAAAAAGCAGTCTCACTGGCAAAAGAAATTATAGAGTTGGATATCAAGCGTGATGAAATGCTGGAGACGTTTATGCAGCTTGCCGGAGAACAGGCTTTTCAATTATTAAGATCGGTTCAAAACGGACAATACCGAAAATCTTCGTAAACATAAATTCTTTACATTAGATTCATACCACGTTCATTTAAAAAGAGTATCTTTTGTATAGGATACCTCAAAATGAAGGAGGACGCTATGAGTAATTTATTGAAATCCGCTTTAGAAAAAGAACGACGCCATTATTCTGAAAAACTCTATCAGATAGGGGTTTATAATAAAGAGGTCATGAACAAAATGACGATTTCTGAGCTTCGGAAAGAATACGCTTATTTCTTTCGAAGCATTACAAATCATAAAAATTATCCTTATACAAGATAATGTATAAGGATTTTTTTGCTTTTAGAAGGAATTTCTCGAATTATAGCGAATACGTATAGTAAGGGACTGAACTCTTATTATATGTAAGGGTTTTCATTATTTTTTTATAAAAATCCTATATACGAGGTAGATATGATGAGATTATCGTTTAACGAAGAAGAAGTTGAGCGTGCGATGAATTTGTACAGAGTTTTTGCAAGGGCTTTCAAAAGTGTGTCCGAACATAGTATCCGTGATAGCAAAGAGCACGGTTTTAATCCCACTGAATTTGCTGTACTGGAACTCCTGTACACAAGAGGCCCGCAAAAATTACAGCAAATTGGGTCGAGACTTCTGCTTGTAAGCGGAAACGTCACATATGTTATTGACAAACTAGAAAGAAACGGGTTTTTAGTAAGGGAGCAGGACCCGAAAGATAAACGCTCTGTTTACGCACATTTAACTGACAAGGGAAATGAGTATTTGGATAAAATTTATCCGATTCATGCACTGCGTATTGCGAGAGCGTTTTCAGGTCTTTCGCCTGATGAACAGGACCAGCTGATCGTCCTGCTCAAGAAAGCAGGCATACACAGCCAGCATTTGCTGTTTCGTTAACTATTCTACACTCTCTATTTCAGGAGAGTGTTTTTTTGTTTCCATATGATTCTTTTTAAAACATCTTTAATCTTCCTATCAGACATTTCGCCAAGGTATCCATTGACGTGTTTTTTATACTCCTTCATCTGTTCGTTCGATTGAAAAAATGCCGCGATATACTCTTCTGCTTTCTGCATGTCCCAGTTTCTCATATCTGTGACGAGTTTCCTTTCATGTAGAAGGTTTAAATTCATTTCCTCCTGTCCCGGCAGTGCATGATAAATAAATACCGGAAGCCGTTTCTGTAAGCATTCACTGATGGTCACGCCTCCGGGTTTAGTCATGATGCCTGTCGCCTGTTCGTACAAACGGTTCATCTCTGCTTTGCTGTGAAGGTAAGGAATCGCCTCAATCAAGGGGTGGTGTAAACTTTTGACATAGGAGTAGAGCTTTTCGTTTCTGCCGCATAATATTTTGTATAAGATCTTTCCGCCTGGCGACAGTTCCTGCACCCATTTTAAAATCCCACCGACCCCCATACTGCCCCCTGTGATGATGATGGTATATGGCGGGTGGTGCTGCAAGGTATCTGCTGATTCCATTTCAAAATTTTGGTGAACTGGAATGCCGGTCAAGTATATGTTGTTCTGATCGATACCCTCTGATATTAGCTGCTTCTTTACTTCCGTGCTCGGAACAAAATGGTAATCAATGTTCTTCCGTCCCCATAATTGATTCACGAAAAAATCAGTGTATACATTCACAACCGTCAGATTCGGATATTCAGGCTTTAGTCGGTTCAGCAGATAAGAAGGCAGCGCATGTGTGCAGAAGGCGATATCAGGCTGTTTTTCTTGGAGGATGTGCCTCATTTGCTGTGTGAACAGCCATTCGTACATGAAATAGCGTTTGTCATGCTGAAATTCTCCGCAGGCGAGGAGCCTGTAAATGCCGCTGTACGTTTTCGGGAAATATTGAATCCATTTTAAATAAGCCACGGAGGACAATTTTTCTAACCGCCTATACGAATGTGAAAAGATATCAATCTTTTCAGCTGCCAGCCCTTGAGACTCTAATTCAGCCTGCAATGCATCAGCCACATGATGATGGCCGGTGGAAATGCTTAAAAAAGGAAAAATGAGAATGTTTTTCATGACAGTCCTCCTAAAAAAATATGGCAACTATATTTTGAGGAGAACGTTCACAAAATATAAGGGTGTTTTTGATCATAAGGAAGGTGAAAAGATGAAAACTTGTTTCCTTTCCATATGGAGAGTGGTTGATCCGATTTATTTCTTTTTTTCAAGGCTAAGCTTGATTGACAACGATCAAAAAAGCGTTTTTCGAGTCAGGCTGACGAAGTACAAAGGACATCATGTCGTGCTTAGCGACGGAACGCATATAAGAAAAAATGATGTGCTCGTTAAAATCCACCTGCATAACATAAAGCTGATCAGGGAGCTGCAAAGCATTGAGAGCGCGGTCAGAAAGGGAATCATTATTTATCAGAAAGTATATCAATCGATGCCGCTTCTTCTTGACTATATCAACAATCATAAAAAAAGCGAGAAAATCAAAGGAATCATTGGGATTACAATGCTTGACAAAGGTGTGGAAAGGCTCGGCTTTGATGTGATCACCCCGGTGAACCCTTTTTACAGATGCTTTAAAAAAGTGTCTCATGTGCCGATTTTATATTTGACTTCAAAGCCTGTGAGCTTGCGGCATTTACCGAATTCATCCTATTTGTTTATCTCAAAAGAAAAGCTGCAGAAAACCTATCAAAAAAAAGACTGATGCCTCGGTCAGCACAGTCTTTTTTGATTAAATCTGATGAAATGTCACTTCAGGGCGGCTTCCGACACGGATATTTACGCCGGTTTGTCCCAAGCCCTCGCTGATATAAAATGGTTTATCGTGATGATAATGAAGGCCTTTAATCATGTTCATTCGCACGAGCTTTCCCATTTTCACCAAATGATACGGTTTTGGCCAGTGAATTTGCCCGCCGTGAAAATGCCCTGACAGCAGGTAATCATAATGAACATCTTTCATATCCAGAATAATATTTGGGTCATGTGTTAAGACAAGATGATAGCCATTTTCCAGACTTTGATAAGAGCCGGTGATATTACTCCGATTCGTACTGTAATCATCAATGCCGATAATATTGACTGGTCCTGCAGCCGTCTCGATTCGAACATGTTCATTTTGCAGCGTGATACAGCCGTTTTCCTCTAAAACTCGCTTCAATCTCTGAAAGTCCTCTTCTTTCAATACATAATCGTGGTTACCGAACACCGCGTACATTCCATATGCAGGCTTTAGCTTTTGCAAGGCGTTCAAGTAACCTGCCAGTTTCGGAATATTACGTTTCCGATCAAGAAAATCCCCGGTAAGAGCAATGATGTCCACAGGCTGATCTTTTGTTAAATGATACAGCTCCTCAGGTGAGACTGAAATGTTTTCCAAGTGAAGATCAGATAAATGAAGGATATTTAATTTTTTTCTGGCTGGAAGGCCGTCTTTTTGGTCGATTGAAATGGTGTTGACTTTCACATCTTTTGTATTGCGGTTCGCTTTATATAGAAATGGCACAAATACGAGTATGGCCAATGAAAGTAAGATTGTAAACAAAATATATCCCCTCCCTTCTATCAGTATAGTAAGTGATCAAGCCCTATGGATAGCGGGAATTAATGGGTAGAGACAGGTTGAAAAACGGATTGTCATATGATGAATGATTTGGAAGGGAAAAGGGATAATAAATTTTGACACATGAGGCAGAACATGCCGACGGAGTCAGAATAACAAATGGATGTGTAAGCAATGTTACGATTGATGAGACAACAAAAAAAAGAAACATATTATCTCTGGATCGCATTATTTCTTCTTTTATTGTATGTATCCCCGCTTTTTATTTTAAAGGAAGATGCCCATATCCGGGTCCACGATAATTTAGATTCCAACATCGCTTGGTACAAGGTTCTGGCCGATAGCGGAGAAATCGTCGGCAAGGTTGACGCTGCCATTCCGCAAATCATTAACGGGCTGCCCCGGGATGCCTTTGGCACCGAGTGGAGCGGAATTGTTTGGCTCCATGCTTTCTTTTCTTCCATGACCGCCTATGCAATAAGCCAGACGGTTACAAGAGTTGTCGCTTTTTTTGGAATGTATGTGCTGCTGAAGAAACATATAATCCCGGAACCAAAAGCGGCTTTCATCCGAATTGGCGTATCGCTTGCATTTGCCTTAACACCTTTCTGGCCCTCGGGAATGCTGAGTACGCTTGGGTACCCTTTGGCACTGTGGGCTTTTTTAAATATCCGAAAAGGGGATATCTCATGGAGAGAGTGGCTGACGCTGGGCTTGCTCCCTCTATACTCAAGCTTTGTTCTAGGCTTCTTCTTTTTCCTGGCAGGGATGGCGTGTTTTTGGCTGTATGATGCCATTACAAAAAGAAGATGGAATTTGATGTTCTTAGGCAGTATTGCATTTATGACGAGTATCTATCTTTTCGTTGAATATCGGCTTGTCTATTCGATGCTGTTTGAGCACGCACCGATGCATCGTATCGAATTTATCTCATCTAGGCATGACGTTTGGCATTCTCTTCGACTATCCATAAAAAACTTTGTCTATGGCCATAATCATGTGATGACCGTTCATACCGTTGTCATCCTTCCGATCCTGATGGTCGTATTTGCTGCTCTGCTGTTCAAACGAAATCGGACAAAGCCAGAAAATGTTTATCTGTTTTTATGTGTGCTTAATTACGGGTTGTCATTATGGTATGCGTTTTGGTTCAACAAAATTTGGGCTGTTCCAAAGCAGAAATTTGCTTTTTTAGCAGAATTTAATTTTGCCCGTTTTCATTTTCTTCGGCCGCTTGTTATATACGTGAGCTTTGCGCTTGCTTTATATCTCATTTGGCGGATGGGGAAAGGATGGAAATGGCTTGTGTACGCCGCAGTCGCTGCACAGCTGATGGTGTTGGCGCCTTTTAATGAAGAATATACGTATGGTGTTCATTACAACGCGCCGACATTCAGGGAGTTTTATGCATCAGAGCAATTCAAAGAGATTAAGGAATATATCGGACGTCCGCAAGATTCGTATAGGGTGGCGAGCATCGGACTGCATCCGTCTATCGCCCAATATAACGGGTTTTATACGTTAGATACGTATAACAATCTGTATCCGCTCTCATATAAATATGAATTTAGAAAAATCATCGAAAAAGAGCTGGAAAAAAATTCTCGGCTGAAACAATACTTTGATGAATGGGGCAGCCGCTGCTACCTTTTTGTCGATGAACTCGGTAAACGATATGATTTCAAAAAGAACTCGAAGAAAACGATCAACAACCTTCAATTAAATACAGATGTATTTAAAAAAATGGGTGGACGGTACATTTTTTCTTCAGTTCCGATCATGAATGCTGAACAAAACCATCTCGCGCTCGTAAAGACGTTTGACCATAAAGATTCCGCCTGGCGCATTTATTTATATGAAACAAGATAAGGAGGATATCGATTGAAACAGTCACAGCCAGTATTAACCATCGTCGTCCCGTGTTTCAATGAAGAGGAAGTGTTTCAAGAAACAAGCCATCAGCTGACAGAGGTTGTAGATGATTTAATTGAAGAAAAATTAATTGCTGAAGACAGTAAAATTCTGTTTGTCGATGATGGCAGCAAAGACCGCACTTGGGCTTTGATTGCTATGGAGAGCATAAGAAACAAGAAGGTTACCGGCTTAAAATTAGCCTGCAATGTCGGCCACCAAAAAGCGCTTTTAGCCGGATTGCATAAAGCGAAGAATAGGTCAGACTGCGTCATTTCGATCGATGCTGATCTTCAGGACGACATCTCTGTGATCCGGGATTTTATGCTGAAATATCATGAGGGCTGCGAGATCGTTTACGGTGTACGCCGGAGCAGAAAAACCGATACCTTTTTCAAGCGCACGACCGCGTTAGGGTTTTATCGTCTCATGAATAAACTTGGGATTAAATTAATTTATAATCATGCTGATTTTCGTTTAATGAATAAAAGGTCCCTTGAAGAGCTTGAGCGTTATCCGGAAGCGAATCTGTTTTTAAGAGGTATTGTCCCCATGATCGGCTTTAAATCGGCCGAAGTTTTGTATGACCGCAAGGAACGCTTTGCCGGCAAAACGAAATATCCGCTGAAAAAGATGCTATCCTTCGCTTTTAACGGGATTACTTCATTCAGTGTCGCACCAATTCGATTCTTTACGCTTTTAGGGTTTGTTTTGTTTTTCCTCAGCGCTGTGGCAGGGATTGGCGCGTTTATTCAAAAGCTGCTCGGCCATACGAATGCAGGCTGGGCGTCTCTTATCATATCCATTTGGTTTTTGGGCGGGCTGCAATTGATGGGAATTGGAATCATCGGAGAGTATATTGGAACGATTTTTTCTGAAGTGAAAAGACGGCCGAAATACGCGATTGATATTGATTTGTATAATGAACAGCTGAGCCCGCTTCAGCGCCAGGAAAAAGAGCGGTTAGAAAAAAAGTACAGTTAAACACGGAAAGAGCTGACTTCATTAGTCAGCTCTTTTTCTTCAACTGATGCAATATAGCGCTAAGCGGTTCGTCTTGCGGGTTGCGGTAAAAATCAAAAAATGGGCAGCCCTGCTTCTTAATTCGATCGATGACCGTATCAATTGTAAACAGAGCGGGTGTTAAAGATGATTGCACCTCATGCCAGTAGAGCGGGGCTGCAACAGTCCCAAGCTCATTTCCTCTCGTTGAATAGGGACAGATAATCGTTTTTCCTTCTGCATGCTGCAAATAATCAAGATACAATTTGCAGTGTCTGTTTTTAATCAAGCGTTCAGTGGTAAAGAGCTCGGGAAATGCATTGGTGCAGTACTCTGCGATCAGCTGCGTAAATTGGCGTGTTTCTTCATACGTAAATGCCTCGGGAGACAAGGGAATATAAAGCTGGATGCCTTTGTTGCCGGACAGCTTCGGGTACGATGTGATGCCAAAGGAATCCAACAGCCGCTTCAGTTCATTTGCGGCCTGCACGGCCATAAGAAAGTCATCTCGCGAAGGCGGGTCTAAATCAATGACAATCTCAGCCGGACGCCTGCTTTTAATGGTTTGAAAAGGAACGTGAAACTCCAAAGCAAGCTGGTTGCAAAGCCATAGCAATGTAGACATATCCTCACAGACAATATGTTCATGGCTTCCATCATAGAAAGACTGAACAAAATCCGGCGCATAGTCCGGCTTGTTTTTTTGGAAAAATGATTCGCTCCTAGATCCATGCGGATAGCGGATGACGGTGACAGCCCGGTTTTTCAGAAATGGGAGCAGGTAGTCACTGACTTCAATCATATACTGAATAAAATCTTCTTTTGTTTTTTTATTCTTTTCAAATATGATTTTATCCAGGCTTGTGAACTGGAGCTTTGGGTGAACCGGTTTGGAGTGTCGTATGACTTGCGCATACGTGCATTCGGTCCAGTCCATTTGGAATTCGAAACCGATAAACGATACCTCTCTTAATGTGCCTTGGAGAATTGTTAAGTATTGAACAGCTGCACAAATCGAAGGTTCAAGCGTAAATTCGCCTGAGGGTGTTTGATGTCCGTGCTGTTCCATAATCTCGCGTATAGCGCTTTTTTCCTCATCACGCATTCCGTGCGAGACAGAGGCAATCGGTGTCATTATTCCGTTTTTTAACACCGATACCGTCAGAAACCCGTTGTTAGGGTTGAACCCTGTTATGCAAACATAAGCTTGTTTAAAGTTTTTATATTTGAGCCAATCGGACGACCGCTTCTTTTCAAGCCATTTGCTGTTTGTTTTCTTCGCTACAATTCCTTCTCCGTCATATTTTATTACCATCTCCCAGAGTTGATCAAAATGATCATAACAGGGAATGGATTGAATGGTTTCTTTTGCGTAAGGATCTGGAGATGCAGGAAGCTTTGCTGCGGATATGAGTTCACGCAGCGATTTTTTGCGGTCCAAATACGAAAGAAGCGTTACATCTTCTCCGCTTCGCTCTAACAAATCAAAGGCGAGAAAGCAGCACGGCCGCGCGTTTGCCGATTCCTGAATCTTGTCTGGCCTTTTCAAACGCCCCCGCACTTGAAGGTGTTCAAAATCTGCACGACAGGGATTCACCAAACATACGATTTCACCGTCAAGTGTCAGCGGAAGCTCTTTTTCTAGGTGCTGAAAGGCAGTTTTGGCGAATTGTGTGATTTCAGGGAAGGTGCTGCTGAGCTCCACACCATTTCTGCTGGTTAAGGTCACACCTGAAGAATGGATGCGGAGAATACAGCGGTACCCATCATATTTTACTTCGTAACGCCATTCTGCTCCGATTGGCGGTGACGAAGTTAAGACCGGCTGCATGGTAAACGCCATGCGCTATGATGTGCCGGAGGCTTTTTTTCTAGTTGTTTTTTGTTTTTTATCTCCGGCTCCTTTCGGTTCAGCGGCTTGTGCAGGTGCGGCAGCCGGTGTCTCCCGGTTCGGCCTTCTGGTTCTGTCGATGCTGGCTTGCAGAGCGCTTACCAGGTCAATGACATCTTCACGAGGTGGCGCTTTATCAGGAGTGACAGCCGTTTCTTTATTTTCTAGCTTGTCGTTGACTCTTTGCAGCAGCGCCTGTCGGTACGTGTCTTCATATTTCTCAGGCTCAAACTTAGCAGTCAGTTCATCTATTAATGTGATAGCAGTTTGCAGTTCCTTATCGTTTACATTCGATTGATCAGGTACACCTGGGACTTGAGCGGCGCTTCTGACCTCATCGGGATAATGGATAGACTCCATGACGATACAATTTTCATAAACGCGGAGAATCGCCAGCTGCTGCTTTGACCTGATTGTCATATTGGCGATACCGATCTTTCCGGTTGAGCGCAGCGCCTCACGCAGCAGGGTATAGGCCTTCGTCCCATTATCCCCGGGGCCGACAAAGTAGGAGCGGTTAAAATAAATCGGATCAATTTCCTGAAGCTGAACAAAGTCAACAATCTCAACTGCTTTCTCCTCATGCTCCTGTTTTAAGCTTTTTAAATCTTCGTCTGTCAGCACTACATATTTTCCTTTTACATATTCATATCCCTTCACAATTTCATCAGGACTAAGAGTTTTTTCGCAATTTGTGCAAACTTTCTCGTATTTGATTGGTGCGTGATCCTCTTTATGGAGGCTGCGCAGTTTAATATCTTTATCTTCTGTGGCCGCATATAGCTTGATGGGGATGTTTACTAATCCGAAGCTGATCGATCCCTTCCACATTGTATGCATATCGATAAACCCCTTTTTTTCTTTAGTGTGAAGAGAAGGAGTACGATTCATGTGTAGTAACTTATGGGTGAAAAAAAGCCGGCGCTGTTATTGCGACGGCTGTTCAATAATGAATTGTTCGAATTGTTCCGGAGGTATTGGCCTGCTGAAAAAGAAGCCCTGCAAATGGTCGCAGCCTTTTTCAAAAAGAAGCTGCTTTTGAGCTGCATTTTCCACACCTTCGGCAATCACCTGCAAAGACAGCTGATGTCCCATGGCAATAATAGCTCCGGTAATTTGCTCTGATTTAGGATGGGTCTGAATATCGTCAATAAATGATTTGTCAATCTTCAGCCTGTGAATCGGGAAGTCCTTCAAATAGCTAAGAGAGCTGTGACCAGTACCGAAATCGTCAATACTGATTCTGATTCCTAATTCTGTTAGGGATGACAAAACCTTTTTGGAGTGATCGAGATTGTCCATTGTCATGCTTTCCGTCACCTCCACTTCAAGAAGCTGCGGAGGAAGCTGGTACTTATTAAGCGTATCCTTGATGAGGGGAATCAGATCTTTAGATTGAAACTGTCTGGCGGAAATATTAATGGCGACAGAAAGATCATAGCCTTTGTCATGCCAAATCCTTGCCTGCTTGCATGCTTCATCTATAATCCACTTTCCGATATCAATAATAAGTCCCGTTTCTTCTGCAACACCGATGAATTCTCCGGGCGGACGCAGTTGCCCGTCTGGTGTCACAAGGCGTATCAGTGCTTCTGCTCCTGTCATTTTTTGTTTTTTCACACTGAATTGCGGCTGATAATGCAAGACAAATCTATCGTTTTCGATTGCTTCTCTGAGTACCATCTCTTGGTTAAGCTTAACGGTTTCTTTGTTGCCGATTGAAAAAGAATAGTATCTGTATTTGCTTTTGTTTCGTTCTTTAGCCGCATACATCGCCATATCAGCCTTTTTCATCAATTCAAGGCCATCCGTCCCGTCTTTTGGAGATATCGCAATCCCGATACTGACAGATGTGACAAGGGTGTGATCTTGAATTTTGAAAGGTTTTTTGAATTTTTGGATAATTTTTCTTGCTAAAACATCTGCTTCGCCTGTTCCTGTATTGGCGTCTGTTAATATAATAATAAATTCATCACCGCCAAGACGGGCGATAAATCCGTTATCAGGGACTACAGATGACAGGCGTTTAGCTGCAAACTGAAGCAATTGATCACCGACATTATGCCCTAATGCATCGTTAATCACTTTAAACCGGTTTAAGTCAAGAAAGAATACAACAGTGTTATAATGCAAGGAATGCTCGCGATTCAGCACCTTTGTTAGATGAGAGATGGCATGCCTTCTGTTAGGTAAGTCTGTAAGCGAATCATAATGAGCCATTCTATGGATTTCTTTTTCTGCTTTGTACTGCTTCGTCATGTCTTTACAAATGACATAAATGCTGTCTAGTTCCTGATTGACCTCAACAGGTATAAGCGTAATATTTAAGTGAAACTGGCCTTTTTCAGTGATAAGATCGCTATCGCTGTTCATCGCTTGTTTATCTTTTTTAACTTGCTCAAAAAGGCGCTTAATCTTCTGTGATGTGTAATTCCTCCAGTCATGCATGCTGAAGCCAAATTTGCTGATCATTTCCTCACCAGCGTGATTGGAAGATATTATGTCTCCTTCTAATGATAAAATAAAGATTGCATCAATATTGTGGACGATTAAAGACTGAAATCGCTGTTCGTTATCCTTTATGCGTTCGCTCTGTTTAATAAACTTTCGATCTGCATGGGAACTGAATAACAATAACGTTTGGATACAAAAAATAATTAAAGTAACAAAAATTGACCAATGAAACGTTTGCACCTCCATATGGCTTCCGGGCGGAGCCATGTCCTTATGGAAAGTTGCCGCAAGCATCCCTGTGTAGTGCATGCCCGAAATCCCAATACCCATTACAATTGAACTGACGACTTTATAGAATATAAGATGCTCAGAATGTTTTTTCACGGCCAAGTCAAAGAATATTTTTAACGAGACGAAAGAGGCTGCAATCGCAATGATAATTGAAACTGTAAATAAAATCGGTTCGTAAACAATCATTACCCGGGAAATGGCAGACATTCCGATATAGTGCATAGAAGCAATAGATGCGCCAAGCACAACTGATCCGGTAAGCAGTCTGTAATATGTAAGAATGTATCGGCTGACAAAATATAATGACACAAATGATCCCGAAACAGATGCGCCAATGGCTGCCATTAATGGCATGAATTCATATTCCATCGGCATTTCCATATGGACGGCCATCATCCCTACAAAATGCATTGACCAAATACCGAATCCCATAATAAGTGAGCCGCCGATCAGCCAAATTTTACTTTTTAATCCTGTATTGATGGTGACTTTCCTTGATAGTTCAAGGGAAATATACGAGGCGGTACAGGCAATTAGAATAGATAAACATATGAGCGTCGTATTATATGTAACGTGTATTTCCAAATGGAGATTCCCCCCGTATCGTGTGTTCCAGTCTTGTTGACTCTCTTTATTATCGGCTGCTTAACCGCAGAGTTTCAGCCTTCAAAACGATAGAAATACGAGGGAGATCTATTTTTAGTTCAACTGACCGTGAAAAATGTGTTAAAATCATCTTGACGTTTTCCGAAAAAACAAAAATGTATAATACATAAACATGAAACAAGGGAGTTGGTGGCTATCGAAGAGCTGGTTATGTCATGGATAGAAGCATTTAAAAGCTTATCTTATTTTGGAATATTTCTAGCGCTCAGTATTGAGTTTATCCCGGCCGAAGTCGTCTTGCCGCTTGCGGGCTATTGGGTATCTAAAGGCGATATGACACTTGCCGGCGTTGTTTTGGCAGGATCGCTTGGAGGAGTGGCCGGTCCGCTTACGCTGTATTGGATAGGCCGGTACGGAGGAAGGCCGTTTCTTGAACGTTTTGGGAAGTATCTCTTTATTAAACCTGAAGCGCTTGATAAGTCAGATAAATTTTTCAAAAAACATGGTGGCTTTGTCGCGTTCAGCGGCCGTTTCTTGCCTGGCATCAGGACATTGATTTCCATACCGTGCGGAATTGCAAAAATGAATGTTTGGGTGTTTTCGCTTTATACATTCATTGCTATGCTTCCGATTACATTTGTATATGTTTATCTCGGTGTGAAGCTCGGTGAAAATTGGAAGGAAGTCGGCTCTATTCTTGATCAATATATGCTTCCGATCGGGATAGCCATTTTGGCGCTTTTCCTGCTCTACTTACTGATGAAAAAGAGGAAGAAACGCACGCACTCCGAACAATTATCTGTATTTTTGAAAAATAAACGTTGACAAATCATTGCGCTGCGCATATCATTGACGTATAAAATCATATTTCTTGAAATCCCAAAGGGGAGTAGCGTCCGGAATGTATTCCGGAAACAAAGTCGTCATTTCATGGATTGTATCCATCGGCTTTGTTGGCATGCCTGAATTCATGTCTAGCAAGACCTTTGCCTTATGTCGGCAAAGGTCTTTTTTGCATGGTCCGGCCGGCATAAGATCGGATGAAGAGAAAGAAAACAACTTTTTTGGGAGGGTATCATTTATGGATGCAGCATTATTATTAGAGTATGGTTGGGTTCTTCTCGTCTTGATCGGGCTGGAAGGGATTTTAGCCGCCGATAACGCGCTGGTTATGGCGGTAATGGTAAAACATTTGCCGGAGGAAAAAAGAAAAAAAGCGTTATTTTATGGATTGGCAGGGGCTTTTGTTCTGCGATTTGGCTCTTTATTTGCAATTTCTTTCTTGGTCAACGTATGGCAGGTTCAAGCGATTGGCGCGATCTATTTGCTGTATATCTCAGCAAGCCACTTATTGAAAAGATATGTATTTAAGAAAGAAGACACACATAAAGAGACGAAGCAAAGCGGTTTTTGGCCGACTGTTTTAAAAGTTGAGCTGGCAGATATCGCGTTTGCTGTTGATTCCATCTTAGCAGCAGTAGCGCTGGCGGTTACACTTCCTGGGACATCACTCCCGAAGATCGGCGGACTTGACGGAGGACAATTTCTCGTCATTTTGGCCGGCGGTATCATCGGACTGGTGATCATGCGGTTTGCGGCTTCCATGTTTGTGAAGTTATTAAAGGAACGTCCAAGCCTAGAAACAGCAGCCTTTGTGATTGTCGGCTGGGTCGGAGTGAAGCTTGCTTTATATACGCTTGCCCATCGCGACATAGCGGTTGTTTCTGAGCACTTTATTCATTCTGGAACATGGAAGCTAATATTCTGGGGTGTCTTAGCAGCAATCGCGGTTTGCGGCTGGTTTATGTCAGGTGGGAAAAAACAGCCGGAGGGCGCACAAAACGAACAAAGAAACAGCACCCGTGAACGGGCGTAATCTGAAAGACTCTGCTTAAAAGCAGAGTCTTTTTGTGTTTGAAGCGTTTTCATAAGCGAAATAAAATAACATTTTTATAACATCTTTGTTACAAAAAACACGCATAAAACCCCCTTAATTCTATAGAAAGGCACGAAATCATGTATAGGACGTCAGAATGGTTTGTCATAATTGAGACATTGGAAATCAATATTTCTTTTTCTCCTTTGCGAATCCCTATCAAATTAGCTATCATTAATGAGTAGTTATAGGGAGGAACTGAGGTGAAACCAGTGCTTAGCCTTTTGTTTAAATTGGGAAAAAAGAAGCAAACACTTGAAAAAGCTGTTGAGAGTATACAAAAAGGCAATAAAGATCTGCAAAATGAATTAATACAGCAATATAAGCCATTTATCGCAAAGACGGTTTCATCCGTTTGTAAACGATATATAGATGAAAAAGACGATGAGTTCAGTATTGGACTGATCGCGTTTAATGAAGCTATAGAAAAATATTCACCTGAAAAAGGAAATTCTCTGCTCGCATTTGCTGAGCTTATTATAAAAAGAAAAGTCATTGATTACATTAGAAAAGAAGCCAGAAGCGCACAAAATATAAATATCGATTTACAGGAAGGAGACGATCAGGAGTCATCACAAAGCCTGATTGAAGCCGAGCTTTCCATTGATGAATACCGCCGTCAGATTGAACAGGAGCAGAGGCGGGAGGAAATCCTCTATTTTCAAAAGCAGCTCAAGGATTATGGTTTATCGTTTAAAGAACTGCTTGAAAATTCTCCAAAGCACACGGATGCAAGGCAAAACGCCATAAAGGTGGCAATGACGCTTGTTGAACATGAAGAATTGGCCGCTATCCTGTATACAAAGAAGCAGCTTCCGGTCAAACAGCTTGAACAGCTTGTCTCTGTAAGCCGAAAAACGATTGAGAGAAACAGAAAATATATTATTGCGATGTGTATTATCATTACGGGTGATTATATTTATTTAAAAGATTATCTTAAAGGGGTGCTGCACTCATGAGAAGAGGGATTATAGTAGAGAAAAATAAAAAATTCGTCACGTTGCTGACCCCTGACGGACAATTTTTAAAAGCCAAAAATGATCGACACAGCTATGAAATCGGAGAAGAAATCATGCTTCCGAGTGAAACACGCATGGGCAGAAGGGCCAGCTTTTTTGATTTTTTTAAACTGCGCCCTTTCAAAATGGGGATTTTTACGATGACTGCTATTATGCTCTTTATTTTTATAGTTCTCCCCGTTTTTTCTAATAATAAGGCCTATGCGTATATGACAATCGATATCAATCCAAGCGTCGAAATGGCGTTAAACAGCGATTATGAAGTGATTGAACTGACGCCTCTAAACGATGAGGGACAGAAAGTCGTGAATGATATAGATGATTGGGAGAAGACTGATTTTAAAAAGGTGATTGACGATATTATAACCGACTGCAGTGAACACGGGTATGTAAAAAAATCGAAAGAAATATTGATTTCCACTGTTTATGAAAACACAGAAGACAATACATATAAAAAGGCTGTGAAAAAACAGCTGAATGATGTGACTGAAAAATATAAAACGACATACCGCATGGAATCTCTCGAGTCAGATATGCAAACGAGGGAAAAAGCGAAGAAAGAAGGCGTCTCAACAGGCAGCTACATCAAATCAAATGAAAAGAATGACAATAAAGATTTAAAAGATGACTCCAGCAAACCATCCGGGGAAGAGGATCAAAAGAGTGATGAAAATGAGGATGAAAACACCGATCAAACTGACACCCAGGACAGCAAGCAAGGAGATAATGAACAGCTGAATGATGCGGATTCCGGAGACCAGAAAGAAGAGAAAGCGGATGACCAGATTGATGATAGTGACAAAGATAAAAAAATAAAGGAATCAGATGAAAACACAAATACCGAAAAAGATGGGGACCATGAGCAAACCCCAATACAAGATCCTCAAGATAAAGGAAATGAAAATAACGGCGCTGACAAGGGCCAAAGCCAATATCACAGGGACTGGAACAATGGTGAACAAGGCAAGAACCGTTCTTCGTCCAGAAGGGATAACGCTTCAGACCGACGTAATCCAAACGGCTACAGCAGTGATAATAATTCAGCTAAAAATGAAGATTCGCCGAGTGCCCCCGGCGAATAAAGACCTGAATTTATTTAGTTGTGCCATTTAATTGTGATTGTGCTTGCTGTACCAGCCGCTTTGTCATTTCTCCGCCTACAGAGCCGTTAGCGCGTGCGACTGTATCAGAACCAAGGTTCACACCGAATTCTTGAGCCACTTCGAGTTTAAATTGGTCTAGTGCCTGCTCCACCCCTGGAACAACGAGTTTATTTCTGCTCGCCATCTTTTTCATCTCCTTTTTCGATAAAGAAATTCTTAACGCGTATTTAGTTTGAAATATACGGGGTTTATTTATGCTGGCAATTGTTGTGGAGAAAAATAAAACCCCGGCCTCTGAGCCGGGGTGGCGCAGACTATAGAATGTCTGCTGTCATTTTATGTGCGGTTGCCTGAATATGGAATGTCAAAATGGAGAGGACTGTAATGGCGATAATCTGTCTGATTTTAAGCCATTGGCTGTCATTCAGTTCTTCAAAACGGTGACGGAGACGCTCTGTCTCCTGTTCGGCGATCTCCTGCAGATTTGATTCTTTCATAGAAGGAGTATCTTGGTGATGGATGGCATCAAGCACATATGCGCAGCTTTCATAATAAGCAATCGGGCTGATGACATCATCAGATCTGTCTGAGATTGTGTTAAAGGCCACTTTTAAAATAGCCCGTATGTGTTCAAAGTCATAAATGGATTTTAAATCACGTACAATTAAAAGAATAACTGCCTGTTCAATTGAGTATTTTTTGCCTAGCTCAGGGTGTCCGATCAGATCTTTGATATCACGCTTTACCCAGTTTTGAATCGCGGTTGACTTTAACGAAGTCAGCTCGCATAAGTTGCCAAGCTCTACGATTTCATTTGTAGACAGTCCGTATTCTTTTTTCTGTTTTTTTCGTTCATATCTTGTAAGAAATTCAGGAATTTCTAGATGATTGGCTGCTTTTTCTGCTGACATGTTCGCTGATTGGACGAGAATGTCGAGCGGGCTATGTTCTCCTTGTCCTTTTAGGGAATAGAGCAGCCGCACCATATCGGTTCGAGAGAGTTTAAAAATGTTCATTGTTCACCTCTTTAAACAATTTGACGCGGATATAGGTCTATGTATAAGTTCAAAATTCAAGCGTCAGCAAATTACATTAACATCATACGTCGAATTCCTTGCATTTTCAAATGGATGTTTTATAATTTAAATATACAGGTTCTTTTGAACTTAAAATAACGGAGGTTGTTATGGCGAAAAGAATTTTTCTGTTTATTCTAACGAATATTTTGGTGCTTACAACAATCGGGATCGTTTTGTCTGTTTTAAGCTCTGTTACAGGAGTCGGGACGTACTTTACAGCTGATGGCGGTATCGATCCAATGGCGCTTCTTGTGTTCAGTTTAGTCGTTGGATTTGTCGGTTCCTTTACGTCTCTTGCGATGTCCAGATGGATGGCAAAGACGATGATGGGTGTCAGAGTGCTGAATCCGAAAAAACACTCGCTCAGCTATGAGGAACAGCAATTGGTTGATCGTGTTCACAGATTAAGCCGCTCTGCCGGTTTAACGAAAATGCCGGAAGTCGGGATTTACCGTTCACCTGAAGTAAACGCGTTTGCGACTGGACCGTCAAAACGCCGTTCACTTGTCGCAGTATCGTCAGGGCTGCTGGAGCAGATGGATGACGCAGCAGTTGAAGGTGTGCTTGCCCACGAGGTCGCGCATATTACAAATGGTGATATGGTAACAATGACGCTTTTACAAGGCATCGTTAATACCTTTGTCTTCTTTTTATCGCGTATCGCCGCTTGGATAGCAAGCCGTTTTGTCAAAGAAGATCTAGCGCCGATCGTTCATTTTATTGCAATAATTATTTTTCAGATTGTCTTTTCGATACTTGGCAGCCTGGTTGTGTTTGCGTATTCACGCCATCGTGAATTCCATGCTGACAGGGGAGGAGCGGATCTTGCCGGCAAGGACAAGATGATTCATGCGCTGCGGACGCTTAAAAGCTATTCTTCCCGGATTATGGAAGACGATCAGACAGCTGTCCAAACGTTAAAGATTAATGGCAAGAAGCGCTCTTCGCTTTTCTCTACTCACCCTGATTTAGATGAGCGAATCAGGCGGCTGGAAGCTAAATAATACAAACACATTGTTCCTCTGAGAGAATTCTCAGAGGTTTTTTATTTTATCCATTGACTAAAATCATAAAAAAATAAGCAAGTTAAGAAAATGTTTCGTAAAAGCCTTTAAAAATGGACCTAATATCTTTAGAATAATTACCGTACTTAAAAAGAGAGGCAGAAGGATTTTACATGAGATTAAAGTTTGGAAAATTGATACAGGCCTTGTCACCGGCCCAGCTGATCGCATTATATTATTTTCTTGCAGTTACTGTGGCCGTTATATTGCTGAGTTTGCCGGCGGCCCATAAACCGGGGGCGGATTGGACGTTTATTGATGCGCTTTTTACAGCTGTCAGTTCAGTCAGTGTAACAGGGCTGACAGTTGTTGATACAGCTGATACATTCAGCACAATAGGGATTTTTATATTAGCATTTGTTCTGCAATTTGGCGGAATCGGAATTATGACGCTCGGAACATTCATTTGGCTGATCATGGGAAAACGTATCGGGCTGAAAGAACGGAAGCTGATCATGGTTGATCAAAACCAATCCCAGTTTTCAGGAATTGTCAATCTGATGAAGCAGGTACTGTTTCTGGTCTTGTGGATTGAATTTTTTGGCGGGCTGATTCTCGGCACATATTTCTTAACCTACTATGACTCCTATCAGGAAGCTTATTTACACGGATTTTTTGCCAGTATCAGTGCAACGACAAACGGCGGATTTGATATTACCGGTAATTCGATGATTCCATTTCGCCACGATTACTTTGTGCAGTTTATTACAATGCTTTTAATTATATTTGGAGCGATTGGATTTCCCGTGCTTGTTGAAGTAAAGGATTTCCTGTTTTCAAAGCATCGGCGTTATCCATTTACGCTTTTTACAAAGATCACGACGATTACGTTCGGCTCACTTGTCTTGTTTGGAGCCATTGGCATCTTTGCCCTGGAAGCAAACCATGCGTTCGCAGGAAAATCATGGCATGATATTTTGTTTTTGTCCCTGTTTCAATCAACGGCAACCCGAAGCGGGGGACTGGCAACAATCGATATCAGCCAATTATCAGATTCCACACTCTTTTTTATTTGTGCGCTGATGTTTATCGGAGCGTCGCCA
This sequence comes from Bacillus sp. FJAT-14266, assembly GCF_001719225.1. Lineage (NCBI taxonomy): Bacteria > Bacillati > Bacillota > Bacilli > Caryophanales > Bacillaceae > Bacillus > Bacillus sp. FJAT-14266. The sequence goes on along the minus strand of NZ_CP017072.1, from coordinate 2,871,676 downwards.
AGCTCAGTCGGGGGAGGCATACGGACAACGACTTTTGCTTTGAACCTTCTTGCGCTGTTTCATTTTGCCCGCGGCAATAAGGCCGTAAAGGTATTCAAACGGGAGCTTCACCCTGCTGACTTGATGAAGTCGCTTGTTGTCACGATGATGGCGATCCTGCTCGTTTTTGGCGCGACACTCATTCTGACCATTACAGAAAAACATTCCCTGCTGGAGCTTTTGTTTGAAGTGTGCTCGGCATTCGGTACAACCGGCCTGTCGCTTGGAATTACGGCAGATTTGAGCAGTGTTGGAAAATGCGTCATTATGATTGTCATGTTTATCGGGCGAATCGGCATCCTAACCTTCCTGTATCTGATCGGAAGAAAGGAAATTGAAGCGAACTATCACTATCCGAAAGAAAGAGTGATTATCGGATAGGCAAAACACCGCATACTTTGCGGTGTTTTTTGATTGCCAAAAAAAAGATGTGTGCCTCCTGTTCAGTTGGAGAACCTAACTTCGACAGGTGCAATTTACGCTCCTGCATCTTAAAATGTCTGAAAACTGGCGAGGAGGATTCGTATGAAGCGTAAAGCTGAAGTGAATGAAGCCATTAAAAATAACAATACACCTACCGAGAGCATGGACCCCAATTCATATAAGACACAATATCATGACGACCCCAATTTTAGAGGGGCAAACCGCAATTCCAAACAGGGCCAGCAGGGAGGCATGTAGTTGTGAAGAAAAACCGTCATAGCAGAGACATGCAAAATCATAAAAAGCCTATGAATAAAAAGGTGCTGGAGGAAGAGTTCTCAAGTGAACTTGGGGATTACAATGCCGGGAAGATCATCGAAACGCTGGAAGTCACCAAGCCTGAAAAGAAAAAAGAAAAAAACAAAAATAAAAAACAAAAATAAAAAAGACCTCTTAGGCGGCGTCCGCTTAAGAGGTGCTTTTTCTATTTTAAATAAGCATTTTTGCCCGTTCCTCTGACAAATTGCAATAAGCTGGTCATCCTCAGCTCAATGAAGGGCTGAGCGACTGTCTTAACAAAGTTGCTGGAGAGGACTGATGTCAGGGCTGCTGTTAAAAGCAAGAGGATCACTAAGCTTTGATAGTCAGTAAGCCAATCCTCAAGCCCGACCTGTCGTAATGTCTTAATAATAAACCCGTGAAGCAGATACACGTAAAATGTCCGGGTTCCCCATTTGGTAAAGAAATACCGTTTTTGCGGAACAAGCGCTAAAAAGCTGAAGGTTGCCCCAAAGGCGAGTACATACCAGCCGATTCGGGATAGTCCGCTTACCAGGGTAACGTCTCCAAATGAAGAATACGGTTTTGAACCAAACAGAAAAGAATAGTCAAAATCGATGCCCCAGCAGATGACGAATACTGCGGCAAGCACTCCGAGCGCAATTTGTTTGCCGCGTTTTGATCTCAATAAATCAAAATGATGTTTATTTAAATAAAAACCGACAAGGAACATCGGTAAGAATACGAATGTCCGTGACAAGCTCAGCGTGCTGCTGACAAAGTCCAGATAACCGATCAGCACGGCGATTCCGCAGCTGACAAACAGCGCCCACTGCTTTGAAAGCTTTGAAAAAGGATATAGGAGCAGGTTCCAAAAGAATAAGCTTACAAGAAACCATAACGACCATTGCGGATCAATCGGGTTCACATTTGCCATGCTTTCATCTTGCATAATGTAATAAAAGACGGAATAAATGATTTGGAAAATCAAATACGGAATAATCAGCTTGACCGCCAGCTTTTTTACATATCCCGCCCGTTTAAAGCCTTTCGCGAAATAACCGGATACAAGAATAAATGCAGGCATATGGAATGTGTAAATGAACTTGTAGAGGTAGAGCATAAAATGATTATCATTAATAAAGGAACGAAGGATATGACCGAATACAACAAGGAATATCAATAAAAATTTTGCGTTATCGAAATAACTGTCCCGCGATTTACTCATAGCATCACCTTCTCTTTCATCAGTCACTAAGAGATTATTCCCTGCTGGTACATATTTTAAAATAAAAGATGAAAAAGGAATCTAAAAAAATGCTGATTGTTAGGTCGATGTAAAGTGATGGTAAGGATCGTAGAAAATGTCTTCGTAATGTAATGGCGCTGAAATTTTCTGAAATTTATAGGGCAAATGAAGGAAGTTCCCGCATTTTGTAGAAATATTGAGGGATAGGTTTTGAAGAAGGAGTGTACATGCATGGAAACTCTTGGTGTCCAGACAAACTCGGAGCTGCGAGAGGAACTGAATCGCCTCAAAGAAGAAAACGCGCGACTGAAAAAGGAATTGAATCAGCATCAAGTGATTGTCAACAATACGCTCGATGCTATTTTTATTTGTGATAACGAAATGCGGATTGTTCAGGCAAATGAAGCAACAGAAAGGATGCTTCAAGTTGACTCGGAGGATTTGAAAAAGCGTTCTGTTTTGGATTTTTTGTTTTCAATCCCAAAGGATGAACTGAATCTTTCCGTAAAGAAGTTTTTTAAAAAAGGCTTTCTGTGGAAGGAGGTTCCGATCAGGCTTGATTGCGGGGCAACAAAATACATAGAGTTTCTGGCCAAAAGAGGCATTGGTGAGGATTTCTTTTTTGTTGTCATGAGGGACATATCTTCTAAGAAGATTCTGGAGCGGGAATTCTCTATGAATGAACAGCTTTTTAAGGACTTGTTTGACAGAGCAGTTGACGGAATCGTCCTGTTTGATAAAGATGGCGGTTTTATTGATGCCAATTTGTCCTTTTGTAAAAGCTTTGAAATCAATCATAATGAGCTGTCTCATTTATCTTTGTATGAGTTCATAGACAGCGGCTCACGAAAAGATTTCGACAATATCTGGAAGGCGCTCAACCGCAAGGGAAAAGCGAAGGGGGAGCTGCCTGTCAAGCTTCGTTCAGGAGTTCAAAAACTATTTGAATTCACGATTACATCAAACATCATCAGCGGTTTTTATATGTCCATTATGAGGGATATCACAGAGAAGCGGTCTATGGAGCTGCAGCTCTTTAAAAGTGAGGAGCGCTTCAGAGAAATCTTTGAAAATGCAATGGACGCCATCATCATCTGGTCGAATGACGGAAGAATCGTAAAAGCGAATCAATCAGCCTGTAAAATTTTTGAGCTGCCGATGAATTTGCTGTTGAAAAGAAAGCTGTGTGATTTTCTCGTTGACTCGCAGCAGAAATACAGCATAACGAAGAGGAAATACGCAAAATACGGAGAGATCAGAGAAGAGCTGCTGTTTCAAATGGGGAACGGCCAATTCAAAGAGCTTGAATTTACTTCAAAACGGACAATCCTTGAAAATCAGCATTTGACGATCTTAAGAAATGTAAGCGACAGAAAGCGGATGGAAAAGGAGCTTCGGGAAAGCGAGCTGAAATTCAGAAAAGTGTTCAACGGCTCAATGGACGGCAATGTATTGTTCGACAATCAATACAGGATCATTGACGCCAACCCGTTAGCAAGCCATATTTTGGGACTGTCACATGAAGAGATAAAACAGCACAGCTTGTTAGATATTATTTCTGCTTATGAAATAGAAAATCTGGCATCACCGGCAAGGCAGATTAATTTTGATGAAATGGACAACGAAATTCCATTTTTGCTGAGCAGCGGTGATAACAGAAAACTCGAATTCTCATTTAAACGGAATATTATTCAAAATATGAACTTGGCTATCTTTAAAGACGTAACAGAGCGAAAAGAATTGGAGGAACGCCTGCGCAAATCAGATACCCTTCATGTTGTCGGCGAACTCGCAGCCGGCATTGCTCATGAAATCAGAAATCCGATGACTGCTCTTAAAGGCTTCATTCAGCTTCTGAAAGGGAGTGTCGAGGGAGACTACGCCCTTTACTTCAACGTGATCACCTCAGAACTAAAGCGCATCGAATCCATTATCACCGAATTCTTGATTTTAGCTAAGCCCCAAGCCATTATGTATGAGGAAAAACATGTTACCCAAATTATGAGGGACACGATAGACCTTCTAAATGCGCAAGCCAATCTCAGCAATGTACAAATGCAACTTGATTTAATTGACGACATTCCCCCGATTTACTGTGAACCGAATCAGCTGAAACAGGTTTTTATCAATATATTAAAAAACGCCATCGAAGTGATGCCTGACGGCGGAAATATTTTTGTAACGATAAAGGCATTGGATCAAGATCATGTTCTAATCTCCTTAAAAGACGAGGGAATCGGAATGACAGAAGATAAATTAAAGCGACTTGGTGAACCGTTTTATACGACAAAGGAACGGGGAACTGGACTTGGGCTTATGGTAAGCTATAAAATTATTGAAGAACATCAAGGCGAAATTATGGTAGAAAGTGAAGAAGGGAAGGGCACCGTTTTCCATATTACGCTTCCTGTCAGACAGAATGCTGAAGAAAGAAGGAATGATGAATGAACTACTATACGACAGCCGAAACGCCGCTCGGTGAACTTATCATTGCCGAAGAGGATGACCGGATCACTCGTCTATTTCTCAGTCAGGAAGATTGGGTGGATTGGAAAGAAACGGTTCAGAATACTGAGCACAAGGAAACATCTAATCTTGCAGAAGCGAAACAACAGCTTCAAGAATATTTCGCAGGCGAAAGGAAGACATTCTCCCTGCCGCTCAGCCAAAAGGGCACTCCTTTTCAGCAAAAAGTGTGGAAGGCGCTGGAGAGGATTCCATATGGTGAATCCCGAAGCTATGCAGATATTGCCGCTGCGGTCGGCAGTCCGAAAGCGGTGCGCGCTGTCGGACAGGCTAATAAACGGAACGACCTGCCGATTTTTGTCCCGTGCCACAGAGTGATCGGCAAAAACAGTGCGTTAACAGGATACGCCGGAAGCAAAACGGAGATCAAAGCATTTTTGCTAAACATCGAGCGAATCTCCTATAAAGAAAAATAAAACATATGGCACGTTCCCTTTTTTCACGGCCGACATATCATTTTATTAAGTTAAAAAAGTTGGTCTGATGAAAAAGGAGGACAAAGCAATTGAAGCCGAGCCGCTCTGAGAAACTTGCCGTTTTTGCCGAACTGTTTGTGAAACTGCATATCTTATCAAGCGCTCAAAAAGATGAAATCATCAATGTTAACAAAAAGAAACAAAAAAACCGCTGACTCGGCCCAAATGAGCAAAGTCCAGCGGTTTTTTAATGCACCTTTTCTCCTTTAAACAGCTGTTCAATCTCTTCTTCATAGTTTCCGGTCATAATCCCTTTTTCTGTGATGATTCCTGAAATGAGATCATGAGGTGTAATGTCGAAAGCGGGATTAAAGACAGGCACATTGGATGGAGCGGTCCGAACTCCGGAAATCTGCCTGACTTCCTCGGGATCCCGTTCCTCTATCGGGATATCAGCGCCGCATTTGACCTTTGTATCAAATGTAGATAAAGGTGCGGCGACAAAAAACGGAATGTCAAAGGCGTTTGCTAAAATAGCAAGACCGTATGTGCCGATTTTATTTGCCGTATCACCGTTCTTTGCAATTCGGTCGGCTCCGACGATAACAGCGGAAATTTGTTTTTCCTTCATCGTATGGGCGGCCATGCTGTCTGTGATCAGAGTGACATCAATGCCCCCCTGCATCAGCTCCCAAGCAGTAAGGCGTGAACCTTGCAGGACAGGCCTTGTTTCACAGGCATAAATGTGCAATCCCAAATCTTTTTGTTTGGCCAAGTAAAACGGAGCTAGCGCCGTTCCATAGCGGCTTGTCGCGATTGAGCCGGCATTGCAGATCGTCATGATCCTGTCGCCTTTTTTGAAAAGCTGCAGGGCGTTTTGGCCGATCAACCGGCACGTTTCCTCATCCTCGACCTGAATCTGAATTGCTTCATGGACAAGGTTTGTTTTTGCTTCATTTACGGAAATCGCGTTTTCGACCGAATGACTCAGTCTCTCAAGCGCCCATGACAAATTAATGGCGGTAGGCCGTGAGCTGTTTAAATATTGTTTGATGTCTTCCAGTCTGCGGCGGAATTCCGTGACATTATCTGTTTCAATGTTTTTGGCAGCAAGCGCCAGTCCGAAGGCAGCCGTAATGCCGATCGCCGGAGCGCCCCTTACTTTGAGCGTGACAATCGCATCAAATACATCCTCTTTCGTCGTCAGCTCCAAATATTCCGTCTCATCAGGAAGCTTTTGCTGATTTAAAATGGTAATAGCTGTTTCTTTCCATTCAACAGAACGTGGAACAGCAAATGAATGGGTCATGAATGGATCATTCCTTTACAAGTAACTTAAATAATTCAATAACATCTGTTATCGTTTTGAATTCCGAACGTTTTTCGATAAAGGCTGTGCCGGTTTCGAGCGCCAAGCGTTTTCTGCCGATTCGTTTATCAAACGGCACGATCGTATCCAGGTCAGCTACATGGGCAAGGCCGATCGTGCGTCGTATCAGCTCACAGCCCGCAAATCCGATTGCTTCTTCAAAAATATGGCTGAGCGTATCAGTGAGGTAACCGTCGATATTGGCGTAAACATCCAGACTGTCCTTCTGCCAGGCTTCACTAAACGTCTCTTCAAACGTTTCCCAGACCTGGTTGACATGTTCATATAACGGCTCTCTGTCAGCCCCGTCACGGCTGAGTGCGTTCAAAAATAAGTTGGCGATAAATTGCCCTACATCAAAGCCGATCGGTCCGTAAAAAGCAAACTCAGGATCAATCACCTTTGTTTCGTGCTCACTTGCGAAAATGCTTCCTGTATGCAAATCACCATGAATCAACGTTTCTGCAGACGTTAAAAATGACTTTTTCAGCTTAGCGGCTTCGATTTTAACGCTGTCATTATTCCAAAGCTTTTCGACAAAAGGACGAAGCTCTTCTTCAAAATCATTTGTGTCATGGTCGAAGAAAGGATCTGTAAAAACAAGTCTTTCCGTAATGTCGCATAGCTCTGGATTTGTAAACTGTTTAACAAGCTGTTTTTTTACCTTAGGTTCAAGCGCGTAATCTGATGAGTAGAAAAGTGTTTTTCCTAAAAATTCACCGATGTGCTGCGACAGATGAGGATAGTTTTCACCCTCAATGAGTCCTTTTCTTGCGATCTTGAGGTGAGAGAGATCCTCCATGACGGTAACCGCCATTTCCGTATCAGAATAAAACACTCTTGGAACCAGGTGAGGCACATGCTCGCCCTGACGGATGAGAGCGCTGCTTTCGATTCTTGCACGGTCGATTGTCAGCGGCCAGCTTTCTCCCACCACTTTTGCATACGGAACCGCCTGTTTAATGATCAATGCTCTGTCATGTTCTTGATCATAAATATGAAAAACGTAATTTAAGTTGCCGTCTCCGATCTCCTGGCATGTCAGCGTGCTTTTGCTTGGAAATAGGCCAAGCTTCACCGCCAACGCCACAGCGGAGCTTTCATTTAATGTTTCGTATAAAGGTGTTTTTGTGACTCCCATCATCATAACCTCCAATTATGTAATCACTTAATATGTGGCCGTAAAAAAGCCTCCTTCTCAGAGAGAAGGAGGCTTAACATCTATGTCCGCCTCTCTTATCTCTCAGATCAGATCTGAATGGAATTAGCACCGTGCCTTAAGAGACCAGCGTCTCGGCGCGAAAAAGATGCGCCCCATTTCACAATGGAATTACGGTCGGTTGCTGTTGGGGTCAAAAGGCCAAATCCCTCGCCCAACTCTCGATAAGAGAATATATTCACTTGTTTGACAATTCTAATTTATCAGTTGATGAACATGGTAACAGGTAATTTAGTTAGTTGTCAATATTTTTTTAATATAAATCTTTTCTGATATCATCGAAAACAGGAATGCTCTCCCGAACTTCTGCGCTTTCTTGAAGGTCGATTTCCGCTCGGACTATGCCTTCTTCCCGGCCGCCTTCAGCAAGTACACGTCCCCATGGATCAATAATCAGGCTATGTCCTGCAAATTCATTATCCGGATTTGAACCGGTACAATTGCAGGCTGCGACAAAGCATTGGTTTTCAATGGCCCGCGCAATAAGCAGGCTTTTCCAATGATCAAGGCGGGGAAGAGGCCATTCCGCAGAAATAAACAGCACGTTGGCGCCTTTTGTCGTATGTTTTCTGATCCATTCCGGAAAACGGATATCGTAACAGATCAATCCAGAGCTTTTGACGCCGTCAAGCTCAAAGTATCCGTCTTCGGAACCGGCTGATAAATACAGATGCTCATCCATCAGCTGAAAAAGATGGGCTTTTCTGTACTCTTTAATGATTTGCCCTTCCTTATCCGCAATGTACATTGTATTATAAACATCAGAATTCTTCCTGACAGCGACCGACCCGGCGACAATATGAACACCATGTTTTTTTGCCGTTTTCTTCAGCCAGCTCTGAGCGGAGCGCCCGTCTTCGTCAGCGAGTTCATCAAGATTGGCCAGATCATATCCGGTCGTCCATAATTCAGGCAGAACAAGAACATCAGCATGTTTGCTTTCTTTTTCGATGAAAAATTCAGCCTTTTTTATATTTTCCGAAGGTTTGCCGTATGAAATATCAAATTGAAGACAAGATATCGTCCATTTCATCTTTTTAACACCCCAAATTTTTCTTTACTTTTTTCATTTAACCATATATGATGATGGACTATCATTTCAAGATTTTTTTAGAAGGTGAGAATAGATGAAATTTGAACAGTCTCATGTATTGAAGGAATTGCCTAAACAATTCTTCGCTTCTCTGGTGCAGAAAGTGAACCGAAAGCTCGCAGAAGGACATGACGTTATCAATCTAGGACAGGGAAATCCAGATCAGCCGACTCCTGAACATATTGTCGAGGAGATGAAACGAGCTGTTGCTGATCCTGAGAATCATAAATATTCTTCTTTTCGCGGCTCATACCGTCTGAAGTCAGCGGCTGCTGCATTTTACAAAAGAGAATACGGCATTGATCTGGATCCGGAAACCGAAGTCGCTGTATTATTCGGCGGAAAAGCCGGTCTAGTCGAGCTCCCGCAATGCTTGTTGAATCCCGGTGATACGATTTTAGTTCCCGATCCGGGTTATCCTGATTACTGGTCGGGTGTCACACTTGCAAAAGCAAAGATGGAAATGATGCCGCTCGTAAAGGACAGGGCGTTTCTCCCTGATTACAGCAGCATAACCGCTGAAGTAAGGGAACAGGCGAAATTGATGTATTTGAATTATCCGAATAATCCGACCGGAGCTGTTGCTACTTCCGAGTTCTTTGAAGATACCGTGCGTTTTGCGACTGAAAACGGAATCTGCGTCGTTCACGATTTTGCTTACGGCGCTGTAGGATTTGACGGCTGCAAGCCTTTAAGCTTTTTGCAGACTGAAGGTGCGAAGGATATCGGAATTGAAATTTACACGCTGTCAAAAACGTATAATATGGCAGGATGGCGGGTTGGCTTTGCCGTCGGAAACGCTTCGGTCATTGAAGCGATCAATCTTTATCAAGACCATATGTTTGTCAGTCTTTTCAGAGCGACTCAGGAGGCTGCAGCAGAGGCACTGTTAGCCGATCAGACGTGTGTGGCAGAGCAAAATGCCAGGTATGAGAGCAGGAGAAACGCTTGGATCACGGCATGCCGGGAAATCGGCTGGGATGTAACAGCTCCCGCAGGTTCTTTTTTTGCATGGCTGCCTGTGCCTGAAGGCTATACTTCTGAGCAGTTCTCAGATCTTTTGCTGGAAAAAGCGAATGTGGCGGTTGCGGCTGGAAACGGCTTCGGTAAATATGGCGAGGGCTACGTCAGAGTCGGACTTTTAACAAGTGAAGAAAGACTTAAGGAAGCCGCTTATCGAATTGGCAAACTGAACCTGTTTACCCAAAAAAGCATTGACAAGACCTTATAACGATGGGATAATTCAAAATAATTTATAAAATCTATATTTTCTTATCAAGAGCAGGCAGAGGGACGAGCCCGATGAAGCCCGGCAACCGACTTATAAAGCACGGTGCTAATTCTTGCAGCTAGCGGCTGAGAGATAAGATTCGGACGAGAAACGAAACCTCTTTAGACGCGATTGCAGTTTGAAGAGGTTTTTTGATATGGATGAAAATGAAAGGAGCTCTGGCATGAGTGAGTTATTAGCGACATATCTCCTGACCGAACCGGGAGCCGATACAGAGAAGAAAGCAGAACAAATCGCAACAGGATTGACAGTAGGCTCCTGGACTGATCTGCCCCTTGTAAAACAGGAGCAAATGCAAAAGCATAAGGGGCGGGTGATAAAAGTTGAGGAGAGAGAGGGAACTCCTGCATCAGCAAAACAAGCGGTCATCACAATTGCCTATCCTGAAATCAATTTTTCTCAGGATATTCCGGCTTTGCTGACAACAGTGTTTGGCAAGCTGTCCCTGGACGGAAAAATCAAATTAATCGATCTTCACTTCTCTGAAGCATTTAAGCGTGCACTGCCGGGACCGAAGTTTGGCGTATACGGCATCCGAAAGCTGCTGGGAGAGTTTGAGAGACCGCTGTTAATGAGCATATTTAAAGGCGTAATCGGAAGGGACCTGAGTGATATTAAAGAACAGCTCCGGCAGCAGGCGCTTGGCGGAGTTGACTTGATTAAAGACGATGAAATTTTCTTTGAGACTGGTCTAGCGCCTTTTGAAACAAGAATTGCAGAAGGAAAGCAAATATTGAAAGAAACGTATGAACAAACCGGTCATAAAACGCTGTATGCGGTGAATTTGACCGGACGTACGGCTGATCTGAAAGACAAAGCGAGACGCGCCGCCGAGTTGGGAGCGGATGCGCTTTTGTTTAATGTCTTCGCTTACGGCTTGGACGTTATGCAAGGCCTTGCAGAAGATCCTGAAATCCCAGTTCCGATTATGGCGCATCCAGCAGTGAGCGGAGCGTTTACGTCTTCTCCGTTTTACGGTTTTTCTCACGCTCTTTTACTCGGAAAATTAAACCGATATTGCGGTGCTGACTTCAGCCTCTTTCCGTCTCCATATGGTTCGGTTGCGCTTCCAAGAGCAGATGCACTGGCGATTCATGAAGAATGTGTGAGAGAGGATGCTTTTAACCAAACATTTGCTGTTCCGTCAGCAGGCATTCATCCCGGCATGGTTCCGCTATTAATGCGTGATTTCGGCATAGACCACATTATTAACGCCGGAGGAGGCGTACATGGACATCCGAACGGTGCCCAAGGCGGGGGGCGAGCGTTCAGAGCCATTATTGATGCGGTCCTAGAGGCCCAGCCGATTGATGAAAAAGCCGAACAATGCAAGGATCTTAAGCTTGCGCTAGATAAATGGGGAAAGGTTGAAGCCGTATGACGACTCGAAAACCTTTTATTATTTGTGATTTTGACGGAACAATCACGATGAACGACAACATTATAAATATCATGAAAACATTTGCTCCCCCAGAGTGGGTGGCATTAAAAGACGGCGTACTTTCCAAAACGCTGTCGATCAAGGAAGGTGTCGGGCGGATGTTCGGCCTTCTGCCCAGCCGTTTAAAAGAAGAGATTACAAGTTTTGTATTGGAAGATGCAAAAATCAGGGAAGGCTTTCGGGAATTTGTAGCATTTATCAATGAGCACGAGATTCCGTTTTATGTCATAAGCGGTGGAATGGACTTTTTTGTATATCCTTTGCTTGAAGGCATTGTGGAGAAAGACCGCATTTATTGCAACCATGCTTCATTTGACAATGACTATATCCATATTGACTGGCCTCATTCCTGCAAGGGCACATGCAGCAATCAATGCGGGTGCTGTAAGCCGTCGGTCATCCATGAACTTTCTGAACCGAACCAATATATCATCATGATCGGTGATTCGGTTACAGATGTGGAGGCAGCAAAGCTGTCTGACCTATGCTTTGCAAGGGATTATTTATTAAACGAATGTCGGGAGCAAAACCTCAATCATCTTCCGTATCAAGATTTTTATGAGATCAGAAAGGAAATTGAGAATGTAAAGGAGGTACAGGAATGGCTGCAAAACAAGAACGCTGGCGAGAGCTCGCTGAAGTAAAACGGGAATTGGCAGAGAGAGATTGGTTTCCGGCGACTAGCGGTAATCTATCAATTAAGGTTACAGATGAGCCTTTAACATTTCTCGTCACTGCAAGCGGAAAAGATAAACGTAAAGAGACGGTTGAAGATTTTCTGCTGGTCGATCAAAACGGAGAGCCTGCTGAAAGCGGGCATTCTCTGAAACCGTCAGCAGAAACGCTTTTGCATACACATTTGTACAATAAAACCAATGCCGGATGCTGCCTGCATGTCCATACGGTAAACAATAATGTGATTTCAGAGTTATACGGAGACCAAAAGAAAATCACATTCAAAGGCCAGGAAATTATAAAAGCACTCGGCTTGTGGGAAGAGAACGCAGAAGTGACCATTCCGATTATAGAAAATCCGGCACATATCCCGACGCTTGCGGCACTGTTTGCGGAAGAGATTTCAGAAGATTCAGGAGCTGTTCTGATCCGAAATCATGGTATTACGGCTTGGGGGAAAACAGCATTTGAGGCAAAAAGAGTGCTTGAAGCGTATGAATTTTTGTTCAGCTACCATTTGAAATTGAAAACACTCCAGCATCAGCTGGTTAAATAAAAGGAGGAATTGAAATGGCTACAATTCGAATTCATGATGAGGCAAATACAACGATTGAAAATCAAGAGGAAGTGGCAAGCTTTCTGGACAGTCAAGAGGTTATTTATGAGCAATGGGATATCACGAAGCTTCCGGAACATCTCTCAGAGAAATATGACCTGACAGAAGAAGAAAAACAGCAAATTCTTGATACCTTCGAAACTGAAATTAAAGATATCTCAACCCGCCGCGGCTATAAAGCCCAGGATGTTATTTCATTGTCAGACAGCAATCCGAAACTTGATGAACTGCTTGAAAACTTTAAAAGAGAGCATCACCATACAGACGATGAGGTTCGTTTTATTGTAAGCGGACACGGTATTTTTGTCATTCAAGGCAAGGACGGCACGTTTTTTGATGTCCGTTTAAACCCTGGAGATTTAATCTCCGTGCCTGAGAATATCCGCCATTACTTCACGCTTCAGGAGGACCGCAAAGTTGTCGCGGTGAGAATTTTTGTCACAACTGAAGGCTGGGTTCCGATTTATGAAAAAGACAGCGTGAATCAATAAGCATGAGATAGCCCCGTTCATCGAACGGGGCTTTTTATATTTATTGCAAACGCCACTTTTCATATTGTGACAGTTCTTTTTTAATCAGTGTCCAAATCAAACCTAAAACAGCTGCATCGTCAATGAATCCAAGACCGAGGATTACGTCTGGAATGATATCGAGCGGCATGACGATATACAGGATTGCGGCAGTTAACAGCAAAAGTGTTTTAACCTGTGAACGAGGGTAGTCGCCATTTCGCCAATCGCGAAGCATCTGAAAAAAAATAGTGATGTGCTGAATACATTTTTTTCGGTTTTTCCTCTTCAAAATTGCTTTTCCGCCTGCCGCTCCGAGCATAATTGCTTTCTTTTTCTTCATTGGGCATTCCTCCTGCCTGGCGGCGTGTTTAAGATATTCTTCACCTGGGTATTGTTCTTCTAATCCTATCAATATATCTATTATACCTGAAAAATTAACTTATTTAATGAAAATATGTTTACAAATAAAGTATAATCTGTAATAATGCACAATAACCCAATCAAACTTGTTTCCTATTTCTTAGCGGCGAGGGGTGAAGTGAATGGGCGGTTCTTCTGAACAAGAAAGATTGTTGGTGTCTATTGATGAAAAAAGAAAGTTAATGATAGATGCCGCTAGAAAGCAGGGATTTACAGGGCATGACACGATCAGGCACAGTCAGGAGCTGGATTGTTTAATAAATGAATATCACCAGCTTATGCAAGAAAACGAACATTCCCAAGGGATTCAAGGCCTTGTAAAGAAATTAGGCTTGTGGCCCCGCAGAGATGTTATGCCAGCATATGATGCAAATAAATAGCGGCCTATCAGATGCATATATAAAGAGAGAGCTTTTCGGAAGCGCTCTTTTTTTCTGGGAAAAATTCATATGAAAGAGGGAACTAATGAAAGAACTGGCGATTCTCATTACCGAAATGGTCAATCAATTTCATGATGCTTTTATTTCCTTATGCGGAATATTTGGCATTCATTTAACTGACAAAGAAATGCATTTTTGGGTGATCGGCATTTTTGGCATATTCTTTTTCGGCGTCACTCACGCTGTGTTTACATGGCTTTCTAAATGGAGTATGACAGCCTTGTCCTTTATCTATACCGTTACAGTCATCATTGTCATCGTATTTGCGATTGAGATTCAGCAAAAGGTGACGGGGAGAGGGAATATGGAGTTTTTAGATGCCACGGAAGGTATAAAGGGTTTTTTAGTATTTTTTATGTTTTTTTTACTTTTGAAAATGCTGTTGCGTTTCATCAAAGTCCTTTTTTCTGGAAGACCAGCAAGCAAATCGAATGGCAATGCCCGATCACGAAGATAAAAAACCCTCCTGACATGGTCAGGGGGGCTATGAAGCGGATACAGGGAGGGTGATTGTCACCTCTGTGCCTCTTCGAACTTCACTTTCAATATGAATAGAGCCTCCGTACATCAGTACGATCCGTTTACAAACAACAAGGCCGAGCCCGGTTCCTTTTTCTTTAGAAGTAACAAAGGGGAGGAAAATGTGATCCAGCATTTCCTGAGAAATCCCTTCACCGTTATCCACAACTTTGATTATGGCTTTTTTATCTAAAGCTCCCAGGGAGATCGTCAGTTTGCCTCCTTCAGGCATTGACTCGAGGCCATTTTTTGCTACATTTAAAATCACTTGTTTAATATGATCTTTTGTACATTTTACGAGTAAGGGCTGCTCGGTTAAATACTGTAATTCGACTTCAACATTGTATAGATTGCCCTCAGAATAAATGATCGGCATAATTTCTCCGATAATGTCCTGAAGTGAGTTCAGCTCCCATTTTTCAGCTGTCGGCTTGCCGAGAACAAGAAACTCACTCACTATTTGATTGATGCGCTTTATCTCCTGTTCGATAATGGAGAAGTAAAGCTGATCTTCCTCACCTTTATATTTCTTTTGCAACAGCTGAATAAAGCCGCTTATGCCGGTGAGGGGGTTACGGATTTCATGGGCTGTGCTGGCAGCAAGCGTCCCGATCAGCTCTAATTTTTGCGCCTCATTTTCTGAGCGCTCCAGCTGGGTCTGCCGCTTCAGCAAATAATACAGCACGAGAATAAATAGGATATTCAGCAGAACAATAATACATGAAAGCGGAAGCACTAGGCTTTTCGTCAGTTCTTCTATGGTGACCGGGTTCGGATAGACTTTCATATTCCAGCTGATATCATCCAGATATCCGCTGACAGGTTTCTGATCCTCTGCATGAGAGGCTTGTCCGCTCGCAAAAATCATTTTCCCGTCTTGGTTCACAACTTCAATATAAACATCAGGGCTTAGTAAGTTAATGAGATTTTTCAAATAATCAATTTGAATAGCTGCGACAAGATAATCTGTCACATTACGTTTTGAGTCCAAAACAGGGACACAAATTGTGAAAATTGGCTGACCAGTAATTCTGCTCGAATAACTATCTGAAATGACTGTCTTTTTAGTTTCCTTTGCTTTTGTAAAAAAAGATCTGTCGGCCAGGTTTACTTTCGTTTTTAATTCGGTTGTGCTTGCGGTGACGTCTCCTTTGGCATTGAGAAAATAGAGACCGGAAAATCTCGGCTCTGAATCAAAGGTCTTTTCCAAAATTGATTGCATTTTCTTTATATCAACCGGTCTGTCGATGGCGATGGACAAGGAGGTCATTCTCGCCATTGTTTCTCCGATTAAATAATTGATTTTGTTGCGGTGAAGGTTTAGCAGGACACTTGCTTCTTGTTTATGTTCTGCAGCTATTGTATCTTTTTCTTTTTCATATACGAAAAAGCTGATGACGATTGCCGGAATCACGACCAGTATGATATAAAGTTTGACTCTCCCGCAGGCGCCTTTTAGTATTTTCAATTTGCATCGCTCCAACATACACCTGATTAGAGGTATTATATCATTGTTTCTTCTTCTTTAATAAGAAAAAATAACCAAAAAAATTAGAAAAAGGTGTTGGCAAGCTTACATTTTAAAAAAGAAGAGAAATATTGGAAAGATTTTTATTGACATTTTGGTCTTTGTTTATTAATGTTTCTCTGTAACGGTTTCTAAAAGGATGATTGAGACATGACAGAAAAATCACTGAAGTTATTTATCGTGCTGTCGCGTGCGTATCGGTCTATTAACGATCATATGAATAAGCATATTCATAAGCATGGGCTGAATCCGACTGAATTTGCTGTGCTAGAGCTTTTGTACCATAAAGGCGATCAGCCGCTGCAGCAGATAGGAGATAAAATTCTCTTGGCTAGCGGGAGCATCACATACGTTGTAGATAAGCTGGAGCAAAAAGAACTTCTCATTCGGAAAGCGTCTCCTACAGACAGACGAGTGACATTTGCGCAAATTACTGAAAAAGGCATCGGTCTTTTGAACGATATTTTCCCTGATCACGCTGCTGAAATTGATGAAATGATCAGCGTATTAAGCGAAGAAGAGGTAGAGATGTGCACCGAAATGTTAAAAAGAGTAGGGTTAAACGCAAAACAGTTTCATAATAAGTAAAAAAAGGAAGCCTGATATGTCACAAGGCTTCCTTTTTTGCTATTTTTCATTTGTTTCCGCTGCGCCTCTCGGCAAAATGAGAACTTCAACCCGCCGGTTTTTGCTTCGGCCTTCCGCAGTTTTATTGGAAGCCACCGGTTTATACTCGCCATAACCCTTGGCGCTGAACACTTTTGCATCGAGCTTGGGGTTTTCAATCAGGAGCCCCATAAAGTTTACCGCTCTCATGACGCTTAAATGCCAGTTTGATTGGAATTCAGAATTTTTAATTGGCATATTATCAGTATGTCCGCTGATAATGATATTTCTTGGCGGGTTAATCACAAGAAGATTTGAAATCTCTTTTGCAAGCGGCACATCTTCCTTACGGATGGTCGCTTTTCCAGAATCAAAGAAGATGCTGTCTTTAATCGTAATCAGAAGGCCTTCACTAGTCATCTTCGTCTCCAGCTGATGTTCCAGCTTTTTATCTTTGATAAACTTTTCCACCTGGCTCTTCACATTTTCAAGTTCTTCTTGATCAGCTGCTTTTTCTTTTTCTTTCTTGTTTTTCTCTTTCTCTTCTTTTTCCTTTTTCACTTCATCGATGCCGTCTGACTCGTTTTCAGGAGGAGTGACACTGGAGTAGTCCAGTACACCGGTGCCGCCTGTAAAGACTTCATTAAATGATTTTGAGAGCATTTGAAACTTAGCTGCGTCAATCGAGCTGCTCGCGTACAGCACAATAAACAATGCCAGGAGAAGAGTAAGGATGTCGGCGTAAGGAACGAGCCATGATTCATCAACGTGCTCGTCCTCATGCTTCTTCTTCTTTTTTCTCGCCATTTTGCGCCTCTCCTTGTTCTGCAAATTTCAAGCGGTCCTTCGCAGGAAGATACATTAAAAGCTTTTGTTCGATGACTTTCGGTGCCTGTCCTTCTAAAACGGATAAAACACCTTCAATCATGACCTCACGCAGTTTTACTTCTTGTTTTGATTTTCGTTTTAATTTATTTGCGAAAGGATGCCATAACACATACCCTGTAAAGATACCGAGAAGTGTGGCAACAAAGGCGGCACTGATGGCGTGTCCAAGCTCATCTGTATTGTCCATATGAGAGAGAGCGGCAATCAGCCCGATTACAGCGCCGAGTACTCCAAGTGTCGGAGCGTACGTTCCTGCTTGTGTAAAAATAGCGGCTCCGGCTTGGTGCCTGTCCTCCATTGCTTCGACTTCCTCTGTCATAATATCTCTGATAAATTCCGCGCTTTGCCCGTCAACAGCCATGCTGAGCCCGTTTTTCAAGAAAGCATCATCTACATCCTCAATGCTTGCTTCTAAAGCAAGCAGACCTTCGCGGCGTGCAAGCTGAGCCCATTCAGAGAACATAGGAATGAGTTCCTCTATTGTGAGCTGTTTATTTTCCTTAAATAACACTCGAAACAGCGCAGGCACTTTTTTAATTTCTTTTGTTGGGAACGCAATAACGACTGCTGATATTGTCCCGGCGATAATAATTAAAATGGCAGCGGGGTTTGCAAGGGCGCTGAAACTGACGCCTTTCAGAACCATCCCGACGCTCAATGCCACAAAAGCAAGAATAATACCGATTAACGAAGTTTTATCCATAGTTTTTCACCAAATCCTTTTTTACTAGCTTGTCTATGGTTAATATCGGTTTTGGTGCCCGGAACTTTAGGGAGATTGTGAATTTGTTCATGAAATATTCAAGGAAGAGGCATAGAAGGGAGAAATAAACAAAAACGGGCTCTCCAAAATTGAAAAGCCCGGGTGTCTACTGAAATTAGCAGCTTGCTTGCAAGCTGTCCTTCAGATGGTATTCATATAATAGTAGAAATACATATTCACTGTATATAAACATGTTCCATCCCTCCTTAAAAAAAGTGTAAAGGATGAAGGGAAATAGCGCTTCAGGGGAAGGGACGGTATTTTCTAAGTCAAGAGTATGAAAGCATAAAAAAAGCGGCTTCCTAAAAGGAAACCGCTGATTGTTATTTCGCTCGCACTTTGATTTTATCATCTTCTAAAATCACGTGAAAACTTGTGATCTCGCCATTATCAAGCAGCAGATCAGTCATTTCATCCTCAACCCATTCTTGGATGGTTCTTCTTAGCGGACGTGCACCGAATGAAGGGTGGTAGCCCAGCTCAGCGATTTTTTCTTTCGCTTCATCTGTCACATTCAAGCTAATGCCCCGTTCAGCCAATGTTTCTTCAAGTTCTCCAAGAAGAAGGCTGACGATTTTTACAAGATGTTCTTTTTCCAATGAGCGGAACTCAATAATGCTGTCAAAACGGTTGAGGAACTCAGGTTTAAAGAACATGCTCAGTGAATCAATCAATGTTTGTTCTTCGATGACACTGTCATCTGATTGGAAACCGACTTTCGTTTGTTTCTCACCAGCACCCGCATTACTTGTCATGATGATCACAGTGTCTTTGAAGCTTACGGTTCTGCCTTGGCTGTCTGTCAGACGGCCATCTTCCATAATTTGCAGGAACATATGCTGAACGTCTGGGTGTGCTTTTTCAATCTCATCCAGCAACACAATGCTGTAAGGATTGCGGCGCACTTTCTCAGTTAATTGTCCAGCTTCCTCATGGCCGACATATCCAGGCGGTGAACCGATAATTTTAGATACGGCGTGTTTCTCCATGTATTCGCTCATATCGAGTCGGATAATAGCGTCTTTTGTGCCGAATAATTCATCTGCCAGTGTTTTAGAAAGCTCTGTTTTCCCTACGCCGGTAGGACCGACGAAGAGGAAGGAGCCGACTGGTCTGTTTTTGGATTTTAATCCGGCGCGGCTTCGTCTTACCGCTTTTGCCACTTTTTGAACAGCGGCTTCTTGTCCGATCACGCGTTCATGAAGTTTTGCTTCGAGTTCTTTCATTTTCGTTTGTTCGTCTGCCTGCAGTTTGCCGACAGGGATGCCTGTTTTTTGTTCAACAATTTCCTGAATGTGCTCAGCTTCCACAGTGACAGCGGTATGAGCGGAGGAGCTGTTCAGTTTTTTCTCCAATGCGAGTTCTTCATCACGGAGTTTTGCCGCCAGTTCGTAATTTTCTTCTTCCAGGGCTTTTGTTTTTGCGGCTTCAATTGCAGTTAAGCGTTCAGCGGCATCCTCATCATTCAGTTCATCAATTAACAGGTTGGCTTTTGAACCTGCTTCATCTAATAAATCAATTGCTTTATCCGGCAGGTGTCTGTCCTGAATGTAGCGGGATGATAAAGTGACACACGCTTTGATTGCTTCATCACTGAATGTTACGCCATGGTACGCCTCGTATTTGTTTTTAATCCCTTGCAGAATGAGGATAGCCTGTTCAATTGAAGGCTCCTGCACCATGACAGGCTGAAAACGTCTTTCCAGCGCGGCATCTTTTTCGATTTGACGATATTCTTTCAGTGTTGTCGCGCCAATGACTTGCAGTTCGCCTCTGGCTAGGGCCGGTTTGAGAATGTTGCCGGCGTCCATTGATCCTTCTGCAGAGCCTGCGCCGACGAGAAGGTGAATTTCATCAATGAACAGAATGACATTTTTTCGTTCTTTCAGCTCAGTGATCAGCTGTTTCATTCTCTCCTCAAATTGGCCTCTGATCCCTGTGTTTGCAACAAGGGATGCAACATCAAGCAAATATAGCTCTTTGTTTTTCAGTTTGTTTGGAACATCACCTTCAGCAATTTTTAAAGCGAGTCCTTCAGCGATGGCAGTTTTCCCTACACCCGGCTCACCAATGAGAACCGGATTGTTTTTGTTTCGGCGGTTTAGAATTTCGATCACTCGCGCCACTTCATCATCACGGCCGATGACGGGGTCAATGAGACCAGCTTTTGCACCGTTTGTAATATTTTGAGCCAGCTCATCAAGCAACCCTTTTTTTCCGCTTTGTTTTGCTGCGCTTTGTTCTTTCGGCTGGAATGCCTGTTCAAACGGAAATCCAAAAGATTGAGGACCCATACTCATTGAAGGTTTACGGGTCAGTTCGTTATAGCAAGTTTCACAAAGAACCATCTGTTTATGAATTGAATTTATTTGCATGTTAAGGCGAATCGTCGCCTCGTTTTGATGACAATGTTGACAACGCATTTGCCAAAACCTCCTTAATAATTTGATCTTCTTTGACCAATGAAAGTGAATAAAAAGGTCTATTGGATTTGACCTTCTTTGACTATTAGTATACGGCAAACTTAGCGGCATTCAAACCAATATGCTCAAAGCAGACTGAATATTTGACTATCTTTGACCAATTGATTTTTAAAAAAGGCCGGTTTGTTTGACCAACTTTGATTAATAGTATACTCTGACTATCTTTGACTTTCAAGTCTTATGCACAAAAAAATTTTGATTTGTTACAAAGTAAAACATGTTTTCTTCGTCTTTTCAAGGAACTTGTCTCATAGGTTATAAAAAGGCATATATGGACAAAACTGCGGTTCGTTCGGAGGGAAGAAATGGAACAATCAAAAGGGTCTGCAAGTCAGCTTGCTTTTGTGTATGTCGGCACAGTAGTCGGAGCTGGATTTGCGACTGGGAGGGAAATTGTTGAGTTTTTTCTGAAGTTCGGCTGGTTCGGTTTATTCGGCATTCTCGTCAGCGGCGGAATGTTTACGTTTCTGGGCGCCAAGCTGATGATCATTTCAAAGCGAATCAATGCCAAGTCATATCAAGAAATGAACATCTTTTTGTTCGGGGCGGCGGCTGGGCGGATTATCAATGTATTTATGCTGTTTGTTCTCCTCGGAGTTACATCTGTCATGCTTTCAGGGGCAGGGGCGCTTTTTGAGGAACAGCTGGGGATGTCCGCTCAGATTGGGATGCTTATTACAATCGGTCTGAGCTTAATTGTGATGACTAGAGGAGTAAAAGGCATTTTCGGTGTCAATGTGTTTGTTGTTCCCCTTTTAATCCTCTTTTCAATGATTGTAGTGGCCGACTCTTTTATATTCAGCGAATCACGAAACGCAGCTCAGTGGGTCTGGCCGCATCGCTGGGATTGGCTGTTATCAGCCTTTTCTTACGGGGCTTTGAATTTATCGCTTGCCCAAGCAGTTTTGGTTCCGCTGGCGAATGAAATGTCCTCGGAGAAAGTGATCAAAAAAGGCGCTTTAATCGGAGGGACGATGCTGACGATTGTGCTGTCCGCGAGTTTTCTGTCTTTGTCAACTCTTCCGGATGTATTTTTGTATGATATACCGATGGCACAAGTGGTTTATCTCTTTGCACGATCTGTCCATTTGATTTATTTACTCATTATTTTCGGAGAAGTGTTCACATCAGTTATCGGTAATCTATATGGATTAGAAAAACAAGTGCAAAGCTTTCTTCCAGTGAAAAGCAAATATATCTTTGCGGCCATTATGATCACGGCTTATATTACGAGCCAAATAGGGTACGGCAGGCTTATTTCAACGATTTATCCCTTGTTTGGCTATGTGAGCCTGGCCTTCATAGGCGCTTTGCTTTGCAAAAAAGCTCCTCGGCGGCGCAGTTTATAAATATATATAATGAAACGAACCGTCACTATAGAGCGATAATTGATCTAGGAACCGGGGACTGACTTTTTTATTGTCAAGAAAAACATCATTATGGTAAGATAGCAGAAGTGAAAAAATTGAAGAAAATCCGTGCGATATGCGGGAGAGGTTCTAGCTACACCCTCTATAAAAAACTAAGGACGAGCTGTATCCTTGGATACGGCCTTTTTTATGTTTTTCTAGAGCACCTTCCGAAAAAAGGTGTTTTTTTGCGTGAATTAGCTGTAGCGATGTCTCTCGCCGGCGTTTTTATTGCGGAGAAGGAGAGGAATCATGAAAAAAGAAAAAGCAATTGTCGTATTTAGCGGCGGCCAAGACAGCACAACATGCTTACTGTGGGCCTTAAAAGAATTCGAAGAAGTCGAAACGGTGACTTTTCATTATAATCAGCGACATTCGCAGGAAATTGAAGTGGCAAAATCCATTGCGGAAAAGCTTGGTGTGAAAAATCATTTGCTTGATATGTCACTTTTAAATCAGCTTGCACCGAATGCCCTGACTAGAAATGATATTGAGATAGAAGTAAAAGACGGCGAACTGCCATCCACATTCGTTCCAGGCCGCAATTTGGTATTCTTATCCTTTGCGTCTATCCTGGCTTACCAAATTGGCGCGCGCCACATTATTACAGGAGTTTGCGAGACAGACTTCAGCGGTTATCCTGACTGCCGTGACGAATTCGTGAAATCTTGCAATGTCACGGTAAATCTGGCAATGGAGAAGCCGTTTGTGATCCACACGCCTCTCATGTGGCTCAATAAGGCGGAAACGTGGAAGCTTGCAGATGAGCTTGGCGCGCTGGATTTTGTGAAAAACAACACGCTGACATGCTATAACGGCATCATCGCAGACGGCTGCGGCGAATGTCCGGCATGTCACCTTCGTTCAAAAGGTTATGAAGAATATATGGTGATGAAAGGAGAGCGTGCATAAATTGTTATCTCAAATTTATCCGCAGGCCCAGCATCCTTATTCGTTTGAACTGAATAAGGACATGCATATCTCAGCCGCTCATTTTATCCCTCGGGAAAGTGCGGGAGCGTGCAGCAGGGTTCACGGGCATACGTATACCGTAAATATAACCGTTGCCGGCGACGAACTTGACGATTCAGGCTTTCTTGTCAATTTCAGCGTACTCAAAAAACTGGTGCACGGAAACTATGATCACACGCTATTAAATGATCATGAAGATTTTTCTCAGGACGACCGGTATTCGCTGCCGACAACTGAAGTCGTGGCGAAAACGATTTATGACAACGTACAGGCTTATTTAGACACTTTGGAGAATAAGCCGACCTGTGTACAGGTGTTTGTCCGTGAAACACCGACAAGCTACTGTGTCTACCGTCCGAAAAAGGGTGGTTTGAATGGCTAAAGGAATTCCTGTATTAGAAATTTTCGGCCCGACGATTCAAGGAGAAGGCATGGTGATCGGACAGAAAACGATGTTCGTCCGGACAGCCGGCTGCGATTATTCCTGCAGCTGGTGTGACTCCGCTTTCACTTGGGACGGGTCTGCTAAAAAAGATATTCGCTGGATGACGGCGGAGGAGATTTTTGCGGAGCTTAAGGACATTGGGGGAGATGCGTTTTCTCATGTGACGATCTCAGGCGGCAACCCGGCTCTGTTAAAACAGCTGGATGCTTTTATTGAACTGCTGAAGGAAAATAACATCCGTGCAGCGCTTGAAACTCAAGGGACCGTTTATCAGGATTGGTTTACGCTGATTGATGACCTGACAATTTCTCCAAAACCGCCAAGCTCAAAAATGGTAACGAACTTTCAAAAGCTTGACCACATTTTAACTTTACTTCAAGAGAATGATAGACAGCATGCTGTCAGCTTGAAGGTTGTCATCTTTAATGATGAAGATCTGGAATTTGCCAAAACTGTGCACAAGCGGTATCCGGGAATCCCGTTTTATTTACAAGTCGGAAATGATGACGTGCATACGACAGATGATCAGTCACTGATTGCACATTTGCTTGGAAAATATGAAGCGCTTGTTGATAAGGTAGCTGTCGATGCGGAGATGAATCTCGTCAGAGTGCTCCCGCAGCTGCACACCCTGTTATGGGGCAACAAACGCGGAGTATAATAGAAAGGAAGATGAACATGACGACAAGAAAAGAATCAGAATTAGAAGGTGTAACATTGCTAGGCAATCAAGGTACAAATTATTTGTTCGAATATGCACCGGACGTGCTGGAATCCTTCCCGAATAAACATGTAAACCGTGATTACTTTGTAAAATTCAATTGCCCGGAATTCACATCTTTATGTCCTAAAACAGGCCAGCCTGACTTTGCGACAATCTACATCAGCTACATTCCTGATGAAAAAATGGTTGAAAGCAAATCATTAAAGCTGTATCTATTCAGCTTCAGAAACCATGGTGACTTCCACGAGGACTGCATGAATATCATCATGAATGACTTGATTGAATTAATGGACCCGCGCTACATTGAAGTATGGGGCAAATTCACGCCAAGAGGCGGAATTTCCATTGACCCGTACACAAACTACGGAAAGCCTGGCACGAAGTATGAGAAAATGGCCGAATACCGTATGATGAACCATGATTTGTATCCGGAGACAATTGATAATCGTTAATTATTCCGTTGTGTGATACGGAGTGTGAAACGAAGTGGAGTCACAGTAAAATCCGAACATTCAGCGTTAATTTTCAGCGGAATTGTAACCGAGTCACAGCGAAGTGTGACCCGCACTAAGCTCAATAAAAGTGTGACCTGAGGTGCAACCTGAACTGTGACTTTTATGCAGTGAAAAATTGATAGTACAGAAGCAGATTAAGGCGTACAATTTGTACGTCTTTTCTTTTTTATCCGAAAGAAAAAATGCCTATCTAGAGATCATAGGCATTAAATATTATTATCAATATCTTCATTATTTTTTGGCTAAGTTTCTGAACCTTCTCTTTAACATTTGAAACAGCTCTTTTTTGAATTTCATCAAAGTTCTCCTGAATATAGTCGATGACACTTCTTATTAGAACTTCACTTTCAAAATTGAATATCTCATTTATTTCTGACTGTTCTTCATCTGTTAGGTGATGGTATTGAAGTTGTTTAGCATTTACTTCAGCAGCTACATCAATCCTAACTTAGTTGTTCTGGTTGTACAATTTCATATTCACCTTCTGCATACTCTTGCTCCGCATAATGGCCTCCCCATTGACAGAGCTCCTGCAAGATAGGTTTAAGAGATTCTCCAAGTTCAGTGGATGAATATTCAACCTTCGGCGGTACTTGATTATACATCTTTCTGCTCACAAGTCCACTGGCTTCAAGCTCTCTAAGTGTTTGAATCAGCATTTTCTGAGTTATATTTGGGATAATGCGCTTTAATTCACTCGTTCTCTTTGGTCCATTCATTAAAAAGTATAATACAAGGCCTTTCCATTTTCCTCCAATAACTTCCTTTGTCACTTCAAACCCACAGCTAAATTTTTTCATGTCTAAAGCTCTCCATTCCACATTTATTACTTTTTAGTTACTATATCACAAAAAAGTGGGTACTTCCGATAATGTGCTTACTGAAGGATACTATATCTTGTAAGTTGTTCTTCAAGTACTTAAAGGTACTAGACATAAAATAATATTAATTCTAAAGGAGTGTTAAGTATGGGTAAATTTGAAGGTAAAATAGCGCTTGTAACGGGTGGAACAAGTGGGATTGGTCTTGCTACAGCACAAAAATTTGTAAACGAAGGTGCATATGTTTATATCACGGGACGTAGACAAAACGAACTTGATAAAGCTGTTAACCAAATTGGCAAGAACGTAACCGGTGTTCAAGGTGATATTTCTAAGCTTGAAGACTTAGACAAACTATATGACATTATAAAGCAGGAAAAAGGTAAGTTGGACATTCTTTTTGCTAATGCAGGCATCGGCAACTTCCTTCCATTAGGTGAAATTACTGAAGAGCAGGTTGATAGAACGTTCGACATTAACGTTAAAGGAACCATCTTTACTGTTCAAAAAGCGTTATCACTATTCCCGGACAAAGTAGGTTCTATTATTGTAACGGGCTCTACTGCTGGATCAATTGGCAACCCAGCGTTTAGTGTATATGGAGCATCTAAAGCAGCATTAAGAGCACTGGTTCGCAACTGGATTCTTGACCTAAAAGGTACTGAAATCCGTGTAAATGTGGTTAGTCCAGGAGGTATTCTTACACCTGCCTACGATGAGCTTTTTGGTGATGCACTTGAAGAGGTACTGGAAAATAGCAGAAATACTGTTCCAACTGGAAAAGTTGGGACACCTGAAGAAGTAGCAAACGCTGTATCTTTCCTTGCTTCAGACGAAAGCAGTTACTTGACGGGTGTTGAATTGTTCGTAGATGGTGGGCTAGCACAGGTATAATTTCACTGCGCAGAGATTACAAATAGTCCCCAAAAAAGGTTAATGGGGATTTACTTGAAGAAGTCGTATAAAAAAGTCGTTTTCCTTAAAGGACAGGGAATTCGACTTTTTTATATTTGAATTTGATTAACGTTGTAAATTCGCATTTTCCTGGGGCTACTACTAAATGACCTGTAAAAAAGATTACACTGTGAATAAATGTACTTAAAGTAACGGGGGCTCTTGACTTTTAATAAAAAATAATATCCCTGTCCTTGTATTCTAATACTTTTAAAAATATTTAAAGGAATCCTTATGTCCTGAATAACCACATAGGAAAATATGTTGTAGGTTGCTTTCTTTTTTTGTGGGGCATCCCACACAAGCTATCTCGTGATCTCACACCTGAACGTTTTTTATAGACTAGTACCGCGACAAGTTATATTACATATACATACCAATAAAGTAGACATTAAAAAGTGAAAGAGAGGATGGAAATGTGTGAAAATTCTTTTCCTTGAGAGTCATCCCATGTGGCTCTATGGTTTACCGAATGGGTTTAGGGAAGCAGGACATACCGTAATGATTTCCGGTCCTGTAAGTCGGGAAAATATAACTGAAATGATAGACGAATTTAAACCAGATCTAATAGTATCTATGGGATGGACACCAGAGCATTCAAGGGAAAAGCAGGCCTGGATTCGCAACGCTACTAAAAAGGTGAATATCCCTCTCGTTTATTGGGCAACTGAAGACCCGCTGCACACTCAAAACTTTACTATCCCGTTAATTAAAAAGATGAAACCGGATTTTGTTTTCACGGTTACGCCTTCTCTGTGTAAAACTTATGAAAGCATGGGGATTAAAGCAGCTCACTTAGACTTTGCATTTCACGAAAGTATACATCACCAGATTAAACCATTAGCGAAATACAGTTGTGATATAGCAGTGGTGGCTAATGCTTACCCTAATTTTCTTGAAGAACATCCGGAAGTGTTCCGTTCGTCCTCTTTAAAAACGCTTATTCGTCCTCTTATACGGAAAGGTATTCGCATTGATTTTTGGGGGAGAAACTGGGAAAAAATGAGTAAATATATAGGAAGAGAAATTCCCCCCAATTGGATCCATGGATACCTTGATTATACTGAAGCATATAAAGTTTACAGTTCAGCAAAAGTCGTTATCGGTTTGCAAAACTGTGAAAGCCAACTTACGCAACGCACCTATGAGATTCTTGGTTCCGGGGGGTTTTTATTGACATCGGATACACCAGCAGTTCGAGGTAAATTCAAACCTGGCCGCGATCTCATCGTTTCTTCCTCCCCAAAAGAAACATTGGAAAAGGTTAAATACTATTTGAATCATGATAGCGAGAGAAAAAAGATTCAGATAAACGGTAAAAAGGCTGTAAAGAATGATTCCTATCGGCATAGAGCCGAGAGAATGCTTGAGGTGCTAAAAAGCAGAGGAATTATAAGAAACTTAGGGGAAACCATTCATTATGTAGATGTTCTCAAAGAAAAATACCTGATCCATCATGTTACTCCCGGTGAAACATTATCAATAATTGCCAGGAAGTATAATGTTTCCCTGCAGCAACTCATGGAGCTTAATCATTTCAAATCAGATCAAATATATGCTGGACAAATCATTAAGATTAGAGAGAAACTGTTTAGAAATATTAATAACAAATTTTTCTAAAGGAGAGTAATATGAATGAAGGAGAGAATACCAAAAAAAGGAAATAGAGCGAATAAAGTAAAAAGAACGCCTCGTTATATGGAATTTCCCGTGACATACGAAGTATATCATGTGGAATCCGGCGATACATTATGGACGATTGCCAAATCCTTTAAAATTCCGGTACAACAACTTATGAATCTTAATAAGCTTTCTTCAGATAGAATTTATCCTGGACAAATTATAAAGATAAGAGAAAGATAATCTTTGAGGTTTCGGAAACGAATCAAATTGAAATGACAATCCTTATTTTTTTATTTGTGGGGAACTTGATATTTTTGGGGATGAAGGGGTTATGAGATGTTTCAAATGAGCTATTTCTATTCTGGATTAGGATGGGATTTTATTCAACACGTTGATCAAACGAACGGAGTATTAAATGTTGTGTCTCCTGATTTTTTCTATATCAGAAAAGATGGATCATTACTTCTCCGTTCAGCTAATCCCGATGTGATTAAAGCTCTTCATAGAAGAAAATTAAAAGTAGTTCCTTTTCTAAGCAATCATTGGGATCAGGATTTGGGACGATTTGCATTAATGAACCGAGTTCGTTTAGCTAAACAAATTTCTCATGCAATAGAAGAACTGGATTTGGACGGAATTAATATCGATATAGAAAACCTTACAGAAAAAGATCGGAATCTATTTACAGATTTTGTTAGATTGGTAAGGGAAAGTATTCCTAGACATAAAGAAGTATCAGTTGCAGTGGCGGCAAATCCTTTTGGCTGGACGAAGGGCTGGCACGGATCATATGATTACGAGTATTTAGCTAAATATGCAGATTATCTTATGGTTATGGCCTATGATGAAAGCCGCCTTGCTGGGCCTACCGCAAGTGTAGGATGGGTGGAAAAGTCCATTCAATATGTTCTGACCCAAAAAATCTCTCCTCAAAAACTAGTTTTAGGATTGCCATTCTATGGCCGCTGCTGGATGGAAGGCCAATCTGCCTCTCAAGCCATTCCCCTTTACCTTGTTGACTCATTAGTAAAAAGGCATAGCGGAACAATTATTTTTGACACCAAGAGTCAATCTCCAAAAGCTATTTTTACTGTCAATCACGATAACAAGGGGCCGTTGCCTTCGGGAACATATACATTATGGTTTGAAAATGAACAGTCACTCAGAGCAAAAATAAAACTCGCTCAAAAATATAATCTGAAAGGTCTTGGCAGCTGGAGTCTTGGACAAGAAGATGCGTCAGTCTGGAATACAGTGTTTAAAAATATATAATGATTTATAGTTCAGAACAAAATTCGAAGATAATTGCAATGAATCTCTAAATGGACATACTGAAAGGAGTTTATTACGAGTGTGGGTAAAACAGTGTGGGCATTCCATAGGCCCTTCTCCCGGAATGTTCTATACGAGGCATTACATTGGGCTTGAAATCCCCATTCAAACTTATGTTATAGTACGCATTTCAAGTAATTACGGATGTGTTGAATTTATTCTGCTTCCATGATTTAAGTCATACACATGCTACCTTAATAGCAGGATTATTGCATTTCATTCAGAATTGTTCAGGATCGATATGGAAGCGCACGACTAACTAGAACTTTAAAAACATACACTCATATACTTCCTGAATGGATGCTGGTTTATCTAAAAAACATGATGAGAATTGATTGGCCGCTCTCATTAAAGGATGGGGAAATTCAAGGCGCCAAGGTACGCATGGTGAAACATGACTTGTTGATAATCGACCATATAGTTTCTCCTTAGAAATGAGGGGGTTTTTACATAAAAAAGACGAGCGAATCCGGGGGGGAATTCCACTCGCCGCTTTCTAATGAAAAGACGGGATGCTGGATGGCAGCTCGTCTGTTTTATTATAATTTAACGAACGTATGTTTGTGAAGATGTCTTTTCGAATGAATTGGTTCATATAACCGTTAAGAACAGATTCATTGTAAACATTCGCTAAGGTATGCTAAGATGCATGGACTATAAAGGAGTGATATGAAGTGAAGACATTGCGGTTAAACAATGTAACGTTAGAAATGGCTGCATATCAAGAGGAGAGCGAGCCGAAGCGAAAAATTGCATTTACCTTAAACGTTACGAGTGAGACTTACCATGATATCGCTGTCCTGTTGTATGAAAAAACGTTTAATGTCGAGGTTCCGGAACGCGATCTTGCCTTCCGGGGGGAAATGACAAATTATTCAACATCATTGACCAACCTGTACGAACCAGGGGCCGTCAGCGCGTTCTATATAGAAATAACGGAAATAGACAAAAACGCCGATTCATGATCGGTGTTTTTTATGTAAAAAAGCTGCCGGCCGGCAGCTTTTGAGAAAGCGAATTTCATATGTAAGGTGTTAAATTGTCCGTCTTGCAGTTTTTTGAATAAATGTGGAAATAAGGAGGTTTTAATAGGAGTCTCTGATGATCTTATAATTTTTATGATTAACAACTGTCAATGAATCTAACTCAAGATCCCGATAGTTATCCATGATCGTCACATCAACGATAACAGAATTCTCATTTACTTTTTCAACAACACCGGTTAATCCGTTTTTAAATTCAATGACATTCCCAACCTTAGCGATTTTCACAAGCTTCCTCTCCTTTAAACATAATAATGCCTTTTGAAAGTATTTTGCAGTATTTTCATTGAGAAGTAAAGCGATAAGGAGTTTTATCTCCCTTATGAATTGTTCTGTCGCTATAAAGATGATATATTGATTTTCGTCAATAGAAAGAAAAGGGGGGAATTTTTGTTGCGTCCCGAAGAAATAACAGAAATGATTGAACAGCTGCGCACCGGCGCCATAAACGAACTGAGAGTCCAGAAAGAGCATTTTCTTGATTTCAGGGCCGTGTTATCTAAACAAGATGATTTTAAACATTTCCGAGGAATTGCCCAGCAAGGCGGAGATGTTATCTTTCAATACTTAGAACAGCCAAGAAGCTGAAGGTTTCTCATACGTGAGAAGCCTTTTTATCATATATGACAGAACACAAGCCTTTTATTACAGCTGTCTGTAACAGGTGTAAATAAAATGTAAAGTGTCAAAAATGGATAAACATGTTTTAATTTGACAATATTTATAGAATTTCAAACTGTTTTTTTGCCATTAAGCAGTGAGTCATCCTCTTTATTCCATCCTGATACCTCCTTGGGAGAGTTGGAAAATCTTTTTCCGTGAAAATGAATGGATCTCTTGTTAAGGTTATGAAGTGTTTTTTGGAGCACTTTAAGGAGGAAACTGTATGACAACGAAATTCACTGCTCTGGCTGTTTTTCTTCTTTGTTTCATGCCTGCAGCCAAAATTGAGCATACACAAGCTTCACTACTGAGCGCAAAGAAGACAAAACATGAAGAAGCGAAATGGCTTACACATATAGATCGAAATACGAATGAATCTTTCCCTTCACTGTCTGCTGATAAAGACAAGAAAATAAAACCGATTAAGCTATCAGCACACACCGAAAAGAAAGAGAAAGATAAACCGGACAAAACAAATGATGAGAAAGAAACATATACACAGTCTGAAAAAGAGTTGCTGTCCCGTCTCGTTCACGCAGAGGCCAAAGGAGAATCATATAAAGGCAAGGTCGCTGTAGCAAGCGTTGTACTGAACAGAACGGAGAAAAAAGGTTTTCCTGATACGATAAGAGGAGTTATTTATCAGAAAAACGCCTTTGAACCGGTCGCAAACGGGAGCATTAACCAAAAGCCTGATAAAGAATCGATTGAAGCTGCCGAAGAAGCGCTGTCCTCAAAAAATAGAGAAACAGATGCCATATTCTTTTATAATCCGAAAACAGCGTCAGATAATTGGATTCGTTCAAGAAAAATTGTAGAAAAAATCGGCAGACACGTTTTTGCCGTCTAAGCATAGAAGAGACAATTTGTCTCAGCTGTGCTTTTTTTCATATAAAGAGTAAAAATAAAATAATTTTTGAACTTGTCTCATATGATGTTGGTAGTACAAGAGACAAGGAGAGACATCATGAATCGATTTGTGAAAGGGATCATTCTTTTATCCATTGCCGCCTTTTTCGCTGAATGCCTTGAATTTGTCGTCAATATGATTTTGGCGCGGGAGCTTGGCGAGCATGGGATGGGGCTTTACATGAGTATTTTGCCCACGATCTTTTTAATTATTGTCATCGCGAGCCTGGAACTGCCGATATCCATTTCTAAATTCATTGCCGAGTCAAATCCTAAGCTTCATGAAAGCATGCTGAGGCACGCTTTCAGAATGACAGCCATTTTTACTGCTTTTTCTACTGCCGCCGCTAGTATTGCGCTTCCGTTTATTCCGGTATTTGATACATACCACCCGTTTATTAAAGGGATTGTCATCGGCTTAATTCCTGTTGTCGCCTTTACTTCAATCGCCAGGGGCTACTTTATGGGTGTGCAGAAAATGGGGAAGATCGCAATTGCCAATGTGCTGAAAAAAATCATTCAGCTCTTGTGCTTATTCCTCTTTTTTCAATGGTACTCATTTGAATTGGACATGGCTGTGCTGATTTCCTTGTTTGTTCTAGTCGTGAGTGATGTGGTCGTGCTTGTTTATTTATATTCACAATTTATCATGGCAAGGCGGGCGTTATCCGGCCAGCAGCACATTCATTTGCGCGGAAAGGATGTAAGGAAAAGACTGCTTGCTGTTTCAATTCCTACAACAGGACTGCGCATTTTTCATGCGGTTGTCAATGCAATTGAACCCTTTTTAGTAAAAGGAGCTCTTTTGGCTGCGGGCGTTGCCGGGACAGCGGCGATCGATCAATACGGAATGCTGGCAGGAGTGGCTGTGACGATAGGGTCGTTCCCTGCTTTTATTGCCCATTCGTTAATGGTCGTCATGATACCGAGTATTTCGGAAGCTTATGCACTTTCTCAGTATGACATCGTGTTAAAAAGGCTGAAGCAGTCGATTTTCATTACATTAGGTTACGGTATACCTGCCGTCTGGGTCATGTTCCAGTTTGCGGGACCTCTCACGCATTTGTTTTTTCACTCTCCTGAAGCGCAGTATTATTTGCAGCTGTTGTGGCCTTACTTTCTCTTTCATCTGTTTGTCATGCCGCTGCAGGCGTGCTTAATCGGGATGGGTTTTGTGAAAGAGGCTTTTTATCACAATGTATGGAGCTATATCGTTGCGCTAAGTATGATGTATGTACTGGGATCAATGGAGAATCTGCAAATGCTCGGGATTATCCTTGGAATGAACACTGGCATGATTCTTTTGACGAGCCTGCACTATGCCACGATCTGCAAAACATTGAAGGTATCCGTATTCCTTACGGGAGGGACCAGAACGCCGCGAATTGAAGGATGATATAGGAACTGCAGGGGCAAGCTAATTGAAAAGCATGAAAGGAAGATTCCATGTTGACGAAGCGCTTGCTTACTATATACATTATGTTATTAGGGTTGATTGCATGGTTTCCATGTGCGGCACAAGCTGAGGAAAAACAGCCTGCTGTTCCCGCTGTTTTTCTTATGAAAACGATAGAAGGGGAGGACATCTCGATTCCGAATAAAGGGCAAAAAACAATTCTCCATTTTTGGACGTCATGGTGTCCGCCCTGCAAAAAGGAGCTTCCCCAGTTTCAATCGTTTTATGATGCCCATCCATCAGACAGTGTAAAGCTGGTAACGGTGAATTTAGTGAATTCGGAACAAAATCAACAAGTCGTTGAAGATTTTATTAAAGTAAACAAGCTGACGTTCCCGATTGTCCTTGACTCAAAAGGGGAATTGATGAAGGAGTATCATATCATTACGATCCCAACATCATTTTTGCTGAATGAAAAGGGAGAAATTGAAAAAACAAAAATTGGCCCGATGACAGCGGAACAACTGAAGGAATGGACGGAAGAATAGCTGAGAGCATAGACTCTCAGCTTTTTTCATATAGAGAAGAAGTGAATAAACATTAATGATAATTATTATCAAAAAGAAATTAAAATAATTATAATTGAAATTCTCTTCGTGCGTGCTATAATAAAGGAAGACATCAAGAAATAACTGACGATAAAGCTGCCTTTTGGGCAGCGATTTTGTTTTTATAAGAGAAATGAAGATGATTTACGTTCTCAATTAGAGAGGAGAATTCGATATGAATGAACAAGTTATCGTTCAACGCGACCCGCATGAGCCATTGAAAACAGACAAGAGGGAAAAAAACTGGGCACAGCACGCGGAGCTTATTGCAGCACTTGTATCAGGCGCTCTTATTTTGGCAGGCTGGCTCTTATCCGGATATCAGGTATTATCCATAATACTTTTCTTGCTGGCTTTTGTGATCGGCGGATTTGCTAAAGCAAAGGAAGGAATCGAAGAAACACTCGAATCCAAAACGCTGAATGTAGAACTTTTAATGATTTTCGCTGCCGTTGGTTCCGCCTTGATCGGATACTGGGCAGAGGGTGCTATTTTAATATTTATTTTTTCCTTAAGCGGAGCTTTAGAAACATACACGATGAATAAAAGCAGCAGAGATTTAACGTCTTTAATGCAGCTTGAGCCTGAAGAAGCGACATTGATGGTCAATGGTGAAACCAAAAGAGTTCCGGTTTCAGACTTGCAGGCCGGTGATATGATCGTGATCAAACCTGGAGAACGCGTAGCGGCAGACGGTATCATTGAATCGGGCTCGACAAGTCTTGACGAGTCGGCTTTAACAGGTGAATCAATGCCTGTAGAAAAAAACACAGGCGACACTGTATTCACAGGAACGGTGAATCGCAATGGCTCCTTGACTGTCCGTGTCACGAAAGCAAATGAAGATTCGTTATTCAGAAAAATTATCAAACTGGTTGAATCAGCGCAAAATAGTGTTTCACCCGCTCAGGCTTTCATCGAACGATTTGAAAATGCTTATGTGAAAGGTGTGCTAATTGCGGTGGCGCTCCTTTTATTCGTCCCGCACTTTGCGCTGGGCTGGAGCTGGAGTGAAACCTTCTACCGCGCAATGGTGTTTATGGTTGTCGCGTCACCTTGTGCGCTTGTCGCCTCTATTATGCCAGCGGCGCTGTCCCTGATTTCAAATGGCGCCCGCAACGGTATGCTTGTGAAAGGAAGCGTCTTTCTTGAACAGCTGGGCTCAGTGCAAATGATCGCCTTTGATAAAACCGGCACTGTAACAAAAGGCCAGCCTGCCGTAGAGACGATCAGAATAGCAGAAGGATTCAGTGAAGCGGAAGTTCTTGAGGCTGTCTATGCCATCGAAACGCAATCAAGCCATCCGCTCGCCCAAGCCATAACGGCGTACGCTG
Organism: Bacillus sp. FJAT-14266; assembly: GCF_001719225.1. NCBI lineage: Bacteria > Bacillati > Bacillota > Bacilli > Caryophanales > Bacillaceae > Bacillus > Bacillus sp. FJAT-14266. Next base: position 2,836,133 of record NZ_CP017072.1, on the reverse strand, counting down.
AAAGCCGCGGCGTGAATCAGTCCGGCTACATATCTATAGAAGAAACCTCAGGGTTTGGCGTTATGGCAGAAGTGTCGGGTGCGAAATGGAAGGTCGGTAAAGCAGGTTTTATCGGCGAGGAAATGGCAGCACAATTTTTGAAACAAACAGCATCAGATGTCATTCAAAGCGGTCATACAATTGTATTTGTGAAAAAGGATGATCAAATAGCAGGCTGTATCGCACTGAAGGACCAAATCAGGCCTGAAGCAAAAGAGGTCATGGAAGAACTGAACCGACTTGGGATTAAAACGGCCATGCTGACAGGAGATCACGAAGACACGGCTCAAGCGATTGCCAAGGAAGCAGGCATGACAACTGTCGTGGCAGAATGCCTGCCGGACCAAAAAGTGAATGAAATCAAACGGTTAAAAGAAGAATTCGGAACGATTGCAATGGTGGGTGACGGAATCAATGATGCGCCGGCACTCAAAGCGGCGGATGTCGGCATTGCGATGGGCGGCGGAACAGATGTAGCACTTGAAACCGCTGATATGGTCCTCATGAAAAACGATTTGAAAAAGCTCGTAAACATGTGCCGCTTGTCTCGGAAAATGAACAAGATCATCAAACAAAATATCGTGTTTTCTCTAGCTGTAATCTGTCTGCTGATTTGTGCAAACTTTTTGCAGGTGATGGAATTGCCATTTGGCGTGATTGGTCATGAGGGCAGCACGATTTTGGTCATACTAAACTGTTTAAGACTCCTAAAATAAAACCAGCAGCCCTAATCAGGCTGCTGGCTTTTTATGTATCAAGCTTTCCCTTCATTTTTGTCTTTTTCAGATCTTTTCATAACCAGGATGAGAGCGAGGATGCAGCAAAGGAAACCCGCTGCACAGCCTATGATAGAGCTGTAATAATAAAAGCCCACCATCTTCATCCCGATAAAAGGAGCGGAAATTCCCAAAACCGTTAAGAGCATAACTGCTTTTCGTCTGAAAAAATTCATCAGCAAACGGAACAACCCCCTGCGATTGAACGTTACTGTCAGTATACAGGAAGAGGAGCAGGAAATAAAATGCATTAGAAAATGAAGGCGTCGTGAAAGGCAAACACCGGTAAAACCTGTTACAATGGAAGACAGAACAATGCATTGCAAATGGCAGGGAGGAACAAGAAGTGAATAGAATACAACGCGTCTCTTCATGGCTGAAGGAAGCGGGGCATACTGCCGCATTTATTCATACAAAAGAAAATGTTTTTTACTTAACCGGTTTTTACACAGAGCCGCATGAAAGATTAATGGGGTTATTTATTTTTCAAGAAGAGGAGCCTTTCTTTGTTTGTCCAGGAATGGAAGCAGGACAGGCCCGCAACGCAGGCTGGAATCAAGAAATCATTGGCTATGCGGATCACGAAAATCCGTGGGAGCTGATAGAGAAGGCCTTGAAAAAGCGAAATATCAGCATACATACGCTTGCGGTAGAAAAGGATTCAATCTCGCTATCACGTGCAGAACAGCTGAAGCATGCGACTGGCGGGGCTCAATTTGTTTCAGCAGAAGAAACACTCAATCAATTTCGCCTGATTAAAGATGACAATGAGATTCGTTTGCTGAAAGAGGCGGCAAAGCTTGCAGATTACGGTGTTGAAGTCGGCACAGCCGCTTTGCGTGAAGGCATCAGTGAAGTGGAAGTGCTCGCTCAAATTGAGTATGAGCTGAAGAAAAAAGGAATTCAGGGCATGTCTTTCTCTACAATGGTTTTATTCGGAGAAAAATCTGGCCAGCCTCATGGAAATCCTGGTACAGCCACGTTGAAGAAAGGTGATTTTGTTTTATTTGATCTCGGTGTTATTCTTGATGGCTATTGCTCTGATATTACAAGAACGTTTGCATACAAAACCATCAATCCGAAGCAGGAAGCCATTTACGAGACTGTGCTTCAAGCGGAAAAAGCCGCGATTGAGGCAAGCAAACCCGGTGTGAGAATCGGAGATCTGGATTTAACTGCCCGCGGAATCATTGAAAAAGCGGGATACGGTGACTATTTTCCTCACCGGCTTGGGCATGGACTCGGAATTTCTGTCCATGAGTATCCATCAATGAGCCAGGCCAACGATACACTGCTGCAGGAAGGCATGGTCTACACGATCGAACCGGGGATTTATGTGCCTGAAATCGGCGGCGTGCGCATTGAAGATGACGTTCACGTAACAAAGGACGGAGCAGTTGCTCTGACCCAATATCCAAAGGAATTAATCATACTGCCGTAATAGAAATAAAAAAGGACTTTGTTCTCGACATCGTCCTTTTTTATCTGCATTAAATAAAAAAATCATCAAATGTTCGAAAGGGTTTAATTTCATGTTTTTGGTTGAGAGGTTTTACAGCAAGACAGCTGCCACCGAGAACAGTGAGACATAACCCAATTAAAATGAAGAAACCCATGTGATCTTCTCCTTTCAGCTTAAAACACAAAAAGATATCTGGTACGTCCATATCATATTGTATGAAACGCATTCCAGATCAAGGGGATTTAGAAAGAAGGGAATCTATGGCTAATATTAAAGACATTGCAGAAAAAGCCGGTGTCTCTGTTACAACGGTTTCCCGAGTCATAAACAATCATCCATACGTCAGTGAAGACAAACGAAAAAGAGTGTTTGAGGCAATGGAATCATTGGAGTACACGAGAAATATTCACGCTGTACATTTGTCGAAAGGATTTTCAAACATGATTGGTGTTGTCTTGCCAACGGTTAATCTGCCATATTTTGCAGAGCAGATTGCAGGAATAGCCGACGCAGCCGCGGAATCCGGGGTTCACCTCTCTTTATTCCAAACAAACTATGAGGTACAAAAAGAAATCTTTGCGCTGTCCCAATTAAAGCAGCGCCAGGTTGACGGCCTGATTTTTTGCTCAAAGACGCTTGCTGATGAGAAACTCATGGAATGGGAGGGCCCGATTTTGCTTTGCCAGAATTCAGATAATGCCCGCTTCCCAACCATCAGCATTCCTCACCAAGAAGCATTTCGGAACGGCTTGGACTATTTAATTGCCAAAGGGCACAAAAAAATAGCCATCTGTTTGGCAAGAAAAAAAGGCATGAACAGCCATTTTCGAATCAAAGCCTATAAAGAGGCATTGGAAGAGATCGGTGAGGCATTTCGTGAAGACTGGGTAGTTGAGAAAGCGATTACAATCAATGATGGGAAGGCGCTTTTTCATAAATGGAATACGTGGAAGGAAAAGCCGACGGCTATTTTTGTTGCCAATGACCAAGTCTCAGCAGGGCTTTTTCTTGAAGCAAAGAACCAGCGGGTGTCAGTACCGGGTGAGCTTGCAATCTTAAGCGTTGATAACCACGAAATCAGCCAAGCGCTTGGAATCACAACGATCGATATTCAGACAAGGGAAATGGGAAAGCAGGCATTTGCCATACTGGAAAAAAGAATTCAAGGACAGCCGATTGAAAGGAAAGTTCTGGATTACCGTCTCATCGAAAGATCGACTGTTTAGTGAATGCATTGAAAAAAGGTTTGACGTGCATTCTGTTCGTTATGTACGATATGAGGTATTGAATGACAAAGGAGCTGAGGATCGTGAATGGGTCCTTCACAGTGAAAAAGGTACTGAATAATAACGTATTAATTGCTTCTCATCATAAATACAGCGAAGTCGTTTTAATCGGAAAAGGTATTGGTTTCGGAAAAAAACAAGATGATGTCATTGAAGATAAAGGCTACGATAAAATGTTCATTTTAAAAGACGAGAAGGAACAAAAGCAGTTTAAAAAGCTCCTTGACTATGTTGATGAAAAGCTCGTTGATATTTCAAACGATGTCATCTATCACATAAGCAATAGGACTAATCACTCATTAAATGAACATATTCACATTGCGTTGACAGACCATATCGCATTTGCGATCAAAAGGCAGCAGCAGGGATTTGATATGAAAAATCCATTTCTAATGGAGACTCAGTCACTATATCCTGAGGAGTACCAAATTGCCAAAGAAGTCATAGATATGATCAATGAAAAAGCGGGAATCTGCCTTCCGGAAGGGGAGATTGGTTTTATCGCTCTGCATATCCATTCAGCGTTGACAAACCGTCCGCTGTCCGAGGTCAATCAGCACTCTCAGCTCATGGCGCAGCTTGTCGAGGTGATTGAAGACTCATTTCAAATGAAAGTAAATAAGGAAAGTGTCAACTATTTGCGGCTGATCAGGCATATCAGATTTACAATAGAAAGAATTAAAAAAGAAGAACCGACTAAAGAACCAGAAAAATTAATGTTGTTATTGAAAAATGAATATCCGCTATGCTACAATACAGCTTGGAAATTGATTAAAATCTTGCAGCAAACATTGAAGAAACCAGTTCATGAGGCGGAAGCGGTTTATCTGACGCTTCATCTGTACCGATTAACCAATAAAATTTCATAAATTCAGTTTATCCTTATAACGTGTTACTGATTCGATCAGGCATGAGTGATTGAGGGAAAAAAACGGGAAGTTCATTCTCGTTCTTTTGCGCACCCAATTTTGCTCATGCCTTTTTGTTGTGTAAAAGGGCAAATGTAAACGGTTAAACTGGAAGACTTACGCCTGTGAATTCGTTGTCATGATTTTTAGCTGTAAGGTCAGACTAGTAAAAAGAGGAGGTCAATTCTTATGTTTAAAGCATTATTCGGCGTTCTTCAAAAAATTGGGCGTGCGCTTATGCTTCCAGTTGCGATCCTTCCGGCTGCGGGTATTTTGCTTGCGATCGGGAATGCGATGCAAAATAAGGACATGATTCAGGTCCTGCATTTCTTGAGCAATGACAATGTTCAGCTTGTAGCAGGTGTGATGGAAAGCGCTGGGCAGATTGTTTTCGATAACCTTCCGCTTCTTTTCGCAGTAGGTGTAGCCATCGGGCTTGCCAATGGTGATGGAGTTGCAGGGATTGCAGCAATTATCGGTTATCTTGTAATGAATGTATCCATGAGTGCGGTTCTTCTTGCAAACGGAACCATTCCTTCGGATTCAGTTGAAAGAGCCAAGTTCTTTACGGAAAACCATCCTGCATATGTAAACATGCTTGGTATACCTACCTTGGCGACAGGGGTGTTCGGCGGTATTATCGTCGGTGTGTTAGCTGCATTATTGTTTAACAGATTTTACACAATTGAACTGCCGCAATACCTTGGTTTCTTTGCGGGTAAACGTTTCGTTCCAATTGTTACGTCAATTTCTGCACTGATTCTGGGTCTTATTATGTTAGTGATCTGGCCTCCGATCCAGCATGGATTGAATGCCTTTTCAACAGGATTAGTGGAAGCGAATCCAACCCTTGCTGCATTTATCTTCGGGGTGATTGAACGTTCGCTTATCCCATTCGGATTGCACCACATTTTCTATTCGCCGTTCTGGTATGAATTCTTCAGCTATAAGAGTGCAGCAGGAGAAATCATCCGCGGGGATCAGCGTATCTTTATGGCGCAGATTAAAGACGGCGTACAGTTAACGGCAGGTACGTTCATGACAGGTAAATATCCATTTATGATGTTCGGTCTGCCTGCTGCGGCGCTTGCCATTTATCATGAAGCAAAACCGCAAAACAAAAAACTCGTTGCAGGTATTATGGGTTCAGCGGCCTTGACATCCTTCTTAACGGGGATCACAGAGCCATTGGAATTTTCTTTCTTATTCGTTGCTCCAGTCCTGTTTGCGATTCACTGTTTGTTTGCGGGACTTTCATTCATGGTCATGCAGCTGTTGAATGTTAAGATTGGTATGACATTCTCCGGCGGTTTAATTGACTACTTCCTATTCGGTATTTTACCGAACCGGACGGCATGGTGGCTAGTCATCCCTGTCGGCTTAGGGTTAGCGGTCATTTACTACTTCGGATTCCGATTTGCCATCCGCAAATTTAATCTGAAAACACCTGGACGCGAGGATGCTGCGGAAGAAACAGCAGCACCTGGGAAAACAGGTGAAGCAGGGGATCTTCCTTATGAGATTCTGCAGGCAATGGGTGACCAGGAAAACATCAAACACCTTGATGCTTGTATCACTCGTCTGCGTGTGACTGTAAACGATCAGAAAAAGGTTGATAAAGACCGTCTGAAACAGCTTGGCGCTTCCGGAGTGCTGGAAGTCGGCAACAACATTCAGGCTATTTTCGGACCGCGTTCTGACGGGTTAAAAACACAAATGCAAGACATTATTGCGGGACGCAAGCCTAGACCTGAACCGAAAACATCTGCTCAAGAGGAAGTAGGACAGCAGGTTGAGGAAGTGATTGCAGAACCGCTGCAAAATGAAATCGGCGAGGAAGTTTTCGTTTCTCCGATTAGCGGGGAAATTCACCCGATTACGGATGTTCCTGACCAAGTCTTCTCAGGGAAAATGATGGGTGACGGTTTTGCGATTCTCCCTTCTGAAGGAATTGTCGTATCACCGGTTCGCGGAAAAATTCTCAATGTGTTCCCGACGAAACATGCGATCGGCCTGCAATCCGACGGCGGAAGAGAAATTTTAATCCACTTTGGTATTGATACCGTCAGCCTGAAGGGCGAAGGATTTACGTCTTTCGTATCAGAAGGAGACCGCGTTGAGCCTGGACAAAAACTTCTTGAAGTTGATCTGGATGCAGTCAAACCGAATGTACCATCTCTCATGACACCGATTGTATTTACAAACCTTGCTGAAGGAGAAACAGTCAGCATTAAAGCAAGCGGTTCAGTCAACAGAGAACAAGAAGATATTGTGAAGATTGAAAAATAAGGGTGTTAGTACGCCGTGCTTGTCAGATGACAAGTACGGTTGTATGATATAATATTGTGAAGTAATTAAGCTTTAAGTTAAAAGGAGAATGATAAAAATGGCACAAAAAACATTTAAAGTAACTGCAGATTCTGGAATCCATGCTCGTCCTGCGACAGTTCTTGTACAAACTGCTAGCAAATACGACGCTGACGTTAATTTAGAATATAACGGCAAAACAGTTAACCTTAAATCTATTATGGGTGTTATGTCTTTAGGTATCGCTAAAGGCGCTGAGATCACAATCTCTGCTTCCGGAGCTGACGAAAACGATGCTCTTAACGCTTTAGAAGAAACAATGAAAAGCGAAGGACTCGGCGAGTAATGCAAGAATTAAAAGGGATTGGTGCTTCAGCCGGCATCGCGATTGCAAAAGCATACCGGCTTGAAGAGCCAGATTTAACGGTTGAAAAGAAAAACATCTCTGATTCTGAAGCGGAAGTAAGCCGTTTTGATGAAGCGATTGCACGTTCAAAAGAAGAGCTCGAAAAAATCAAAGAGCACGCTTTGAAAGAACTGGGTCAGGATAAAGCTGATATTTTTTCTGCTCACCTTTTAGTTCTCAGTGACCCTGAGCTTCTGAACCCTGTGAAAGAAAAAATCAGCACTGATTCAGTGAACGCTGAATTCGCTTTAAAAGAAACGTCTTCTATGTTCGTTACCATGTTTGAATCTATGGACAACGAATATATGAAAGAGCGTGCGGCAGATATCCGCGATGTAACAAAACGCGTAACCGGCCACCTGCTTGGCGTTGAAATTCCAAACCCAAGCATGATCTCAGAAGAGGTTATTATTGTAGCTGAAGACTTAACACCGTCTGACACAGCCCAATTAAACCGTGAGTTCGTAAAAGGATTCACTACTGATATCGGCGGACGCACATCTCACTCTGCCATCATGGCACGTTCTCTTGAGATTCCAGCAGTTGTTGGAACGAAAGCGGCTACAGGCACGATCCAAAACGGCGTGACTGTTATCGTTGACGGTATCAATGGCGATGTCATTATTGACCCATCTGCGGAAACTGTAAAAGAGTATGAAGAAAAACATAATGCTTATTTGGCTCAAAAAGCTGAGTGGGCGAAGCTTGTCAATGAACCGACTGTCTCAAAAGATGGACATCATGTAGAGCTTGCAGCGAACATCGGTACTCCTGATGATGTAAAAGGTGTTCTTGAAAACGGCGGAGAAGCAGTTGGCCTTTACCGTACAGAATTCCTTTACATGGGAAGAGATCAGCTGCCTACAGAAGATGAGCAGTTTGATGCTTACAAAACGGTTCTTGAGCGTATGGAAGGAAAATCAGTCGTCGTGCGGACACTTGATATCGGCGGAGACAAAGAGCTTCCTTACCTGCAGCTTCCTAAAGAAATGAACCCGTTCCTGGGATATAGAGCGATTCGTCTTTGCCTTGAAGAGCAAGAAATCTTCAGAACACAGCTTCGCGCGCTGCTTCGTGCAAGTACATACGGAAACTTGAAAATCATGTTCCCTATGATTGCGACAGTTAACGAATTCAAAGAAGCAAAAGCGATCCTTCTTGAAGAGAAAGAAAAGCTCGTAAAAGCGGGACAGGCTGTATCTGACGATATTGAAGTCGGAATGATGGTTGAGATTCCGTCAACTGCAGTCATCGCTGATCAGTTTGCTAAAGAGGTTGATTTCTTCAGTATCGGAACAAACGATTTGATCCAATACACAATGGCAGCTGACCGTATGAATGAACGTGTATCTTACCTGTATCAGCCATACAACCCGGCAATCCTTCGCTTAATTACACTCGTAATTGAAGCAGCACACAAAGAAGGAAAATGGGTTGGCATGTGCGGAGAAATGGCAGGAGACGAGATTGCGATTCCGATCCTTCTCGGCTTAGGCTTAGATGAGTTCTCAATGAGCGCAACGTCTATCCTTCCGGCAAGAACACAAATCAGCAAATTGTCTAAACAAGAAGCTGAGTCATTCAAAGAGAAAATCTTATCTATGAGCACGACAGAAGAAGTTGTCGCGTTCGTAAAAGAAACCTTCAAGTAATGTACAAAAACCAGACGGCCTCCGGCCTGTCTGGTTTTTTTCATAAGTAAGGGCATAGAAGGACACAATAACATGGCTAGGAGGGATAGTATGTCAAACCAATTTAACGCAGGAGATACTGTTTATGTGATCTACAGAAATCCGCACGCTGCCAATGTAGCTCACATAAAGGAAGCCGAAATTGTGCACCATCCATACCATGAAGGCGAGCTTTCCCTGTTTATTTATGAAACCTATCATCCGTTCGCAGAGGACGATGCTGTGTTTGCAAGCTATGAAGAAGCTAAATCGCTTTACAAAGAACTGTTTGATATTGATCCGTATGAGTAACAAGGAAATCATTACAACTCATATCCTTTCCGCCTAGTGAGAAAAGTAACGTTAGTAAAGGAAAAGGATGTGGCATCATGCAGAACCCATTTGTTCCGCAGCTTGTGTATATAGAACCGAGGGCGCTGGAATATCCGCTGGGCCAAGAATTACAAGATAAATTTGAGAATATGGGTATTGAAATCAGAGAAACGACATCCCACAATCAGGTGCGTAATATCCCTGGGAAAAATCATCTTCAGCAATATCGCAATGCGAAATCAACTTTAGTTATCGGTGTCCGGAAAACATTAAAGTTTGATTCATCCAAACCCTCGGCCGAATATGCCATTCCGTTTGCAACAGGCTGCATGGGGCATTGTCATTACTGCTACCTGCAAACAACCATGGGATCAAAGCCGTATATCAGAACTTATGTAAACGTCGAAGAGATTTTAGATCAGGCAGATAAGTATATGAAGGAGCGCGCACCAGAGTTCACAAGGTTCGAAGCATCATGTACGTCAGACATTGTAGGAATTGATCATCTGACACACACGCTGAAGCGCGCCATTGAACATTTTGGCCAAAGTGATCTCGGAAAGCTCCGATTTGTAACGAAATTTCATCATGTCGATCACCTATTAGACGCAAAGCATAACGGGAAAACGAGATTCAGATTCAGTATTAATGCCGACTATGTGATTAAAAACTTTGAGCCGGGAACTTCACCTCTTGATAAGCGGATAGAAGCGGCAGTAAAAGTTGCAAAAGCAGGCTACCCGCTAGGCTTTATTGTTGCTCCGATTTATATTCATGAAGGCTGGGAAGAAGGATACAGACATCTGTTTGAAAAGCTAGATGCTGCTTTGCCGCAGGACGTTAGACATGACATTACGTTTGAATTAATTCAACACCGTTTTACAAAACCGGCCAAACGAGTGATAGAGAAAAATTATCCGAAGACGAAGCTCGAATTAGATGAAGAAAAGCGCCGTTATAAATGGGGCCGTTACGGGATCGGAAAATATATTTATCAGAAAGATGAAGAGCATGCACTTCGAGAGGCACTTGAATCCTATATTGATACCTTTTTCCCTAACGCAAAAATTGAATATTTCACTTAAACGGGCTGTTGTGATCAACAGCTCGCTTTTTTATAAAAAGGATTTTTCCATTCCATCAAAACGCCGTAATTCAATGATTCTTTATCCTCCAAATAATTGCTGACTACACGAATAGGTGAACGCCCGCAACGGAGGAGAAAGGACAGCACAGGGTCGTTTTTCCTGCCTTCCATCACATCTTCAACGTACTGAACAGCGCTGATCTCGTGTGCGTATTTATAATACAAAGGAATGCGGCCGCCGCCGAGAAGGCGTTCCAGTCTTTTATCAACAGTCAGCTCATACATCGTATTCATCAGCCATTTTCCGATTCCAAGCTTTCGATAATGAGGAGAAACAGAAATATCCACTACATATAAAGTATTTCCATGAGGTTCATGATTTTTAATCGATCCGTTGTCAGTTGCTTGTGCCCATGTATGATCAGGAGATTCAGGCTCAAATTGTACAATAAGAGCAGTCATGGAACCGATAATTCTGTCATTGATGAGCGCGCATAAAGCGCCTTCCGGAAAGGTTTTGATATGGCTGGCAAGCTGGTCCTCTGACCACAGCAATTCCTGGGGAAACGGAGGAGGGAAACATTCTTCTTGAAGAGAAATCAGCCTCTCGATGTCAGTCTCAGTGTAGTTTCTAATGGTCAGAGCCTCAAATTTTCTGCCGTCATGCACATACATTTGTTTTAGTATGATCATCACTCTCCTTATGTTGTTTCATTATAACGAAGATTGAATTTTCAGTAAATATATTCCGATTTTCTTATAATTTATTTTTTGATTATTCATTTTTCAAACGAAAGGGCCGATATAGAAATTAGGAGGGGATTGGTTTGTTTAAAAAACTTCACATGAAGATTGCTGTTTTTGTTTCGATTATGTTAATCATCACAGTTGTTCTTTTAATGCTGTCTTCTTATTTGACGCTAAAACCGATGATTACAGAGGATGGGAAAAATACAACTCAAAACGTGACGCAGTCACTTGAACAAAATATTGAATTGCAATTAAAGAGTTATGCCATTTCGTTATCAAGATTGGCTAATGGGGAATTAACGCATACATTTGTAACGAAACCAAGTAAAGAAGCTTCTCGGCTGTTTCACGATGACATTAAGCAAATCAAAGATAACGATGATTATGTTGCGATGGCTTACATAGGCACCGCAAAAAAAGAAATGTTTACATATCCAAAAGCGGATTTCGCTGAGGATTACGATCCAACATCAAGACCATGGTATAAGCTTGCAGCTGAAACCCCGGATCAAGTTGTTTGGACGGAACCTTATAAAGATGTCGTGACAGGAGACATGATTGTTACTGCATCGAAAGCGATCTTAGACGGGCAAAAAGTGATAGGGGTTGCCAGCTATGACTTGAAACTCTCTGCTATCCAGAGTATGGTCAATAAACAAAAGGTGCCTTACAATGGATTTGCCTTTTTAGCTGATGCGAGCGGCAATCTTTTAGCCCATCCGTCAAATCAAGGAAAAAATATATCAAAGGATCAAACACTGCAAACCATCGCATCCGAGAAAAAAGGGATACAAGATGTGAATGGGAAAATGGTTGTGTACCAAACGATTGGCGAAACGGGCTGGAAGGTCGGAACGCAGTTTGATACCGATCAATTAATGTGGATTTCAGATAAAATGAATCGGGCAAATCTTTGGATATCATTGATTGCGCTTATCATAACAATTATTCTCAGCTACTTCCTGGCCAAAACGATAACCGGCCCGATACAGCAGCTGATCGCAAAAACGAAAGCTGTTTCCGCAGGCGATTTAACAGTGCGCGCGGAATCAAAATCCAAGGATGAAGTCGGTATTTTAACAAGAGACTTTAATCTGATGGTTGAAAATATGAAGGAAATGGTTGAGCAAGTCAGACTCTCTTCAGGGAAAGTATCTGACACCTCTGAACAATTAACGGCTGTCTCTGCCGAAACAAATGAAACAAGCGGACAAATTGCAAAAGCGATTGAAGAAGTAGCCGCAGGGGCATCGGAACAGGCTTCTAAAGTTGAAACCATTAATGAAAAATCGGAAAGCCTGTCAACGAAAATCAGGCAAATCGCTGAGGAGGCAGGCGGAATTAAAGAACGATCAAAATCGTCCGAGGATGCAAGCTATAAAGGACTTGACGCGCTCGGCCAGCTGCTGATGAAATCAAACGAAGCCAATATGGAAACGAAAAAGGTTGAAACGATGCTGCTGGATTTGGAAAATCAAACTAAGAATATTGAAGAAGTCGTTACAGCGATTTCAAACATATCTGATCAAACCAACTTGCTTGCCTTAAATGCCAGTATTGAGGCAGCCAGAGCCGGAGAAAGCGGGCGCGGTTTTGCCGTCGTAGCCGATGAAGTGCGGAAGTTAGCTGAGCAATCAGCCCTTTCTACAAAGCATATCAGCGAGACTGTGAAGCTTATCCAGCTTGAGACAAAAGAGGCCTCTCACGCGATGGTTGAGGCAAGCAGAATGAATGATGAACAAAACAGTGCCATTCACGAAACTGGAGAGGTATTAAATACGATAACTGCAGAAATGCAGTCACTGGTACAAGGTATTGATCACATTTACGCGGAAATTCAAAGAATGAGTGAAGAACAGCTTGCGATATCTGAAGCTATTCAAAGCATTTCAGCCATATCACAGGAATCAGCTGCCGCAGCAGAGGAAGTGAACGCATCAACCGATGAACAGCTTGTCACCCTTGAGAAAGTCAAACACTCAACGGAAACACTAAAACATGCAAGCCAAGAGCTTATGAACACAATTGCAAAATTCACATTGTAATCCAATTACATCCCCAAACATCATTTGTTTTGGGGATTTTTTATTTTATAAGATGAATAGATATGGTAGTCTAGAAAATGAAGGAAAAATGATAAATTTTAACTAAAATCTAAACGAAACATCTGGGAGGAATGACCTTGAAAAAAACAATTGGTTTTATCGGTCTTGGAGTAATGGGAAAAAGCATGGCATCACATATTCTCAATGACGGCCACCCTGTTTTGGTGTACACCCGGACAAAAGAAAAAGCAGAAAGCATACTTCAAAAAGGCGCGATCTGGAAAGATACGGTCAAAGATCTTTCGAAAGAAGCGGATGTTATCATCACAATGGTCGGCTATCCCAGTGATGTTGAAGAAGTGTATTTCGGAAGCAATGGAATTATTGAAAACGCAAAAGAAGGCGCATATCTTATTGATATGACGACATCTAAGCCTTCGCTTGCGAAGAAGATTGCTGAAGCGGCCAAAGAAAAAGCATTGTTCGCTTTAGACGCTCCTGTTTCCGGTGGAGACGTCGGTGCACAAAACGGAACACTCGCAATTATGGTCGGTGGAGAAAAAGAAGCTTTTGAAGCCTGCATGCCGATTTTCTCTTTAATGGGAGAGAATATTCAGTATCAAGGACCGGCTGGAAGCGGACAGCATACCAAGATGTGCAATCAGATTGCAATTGCAGCCGGTATGATCGGTGTTGCTGAAGCGATGGCTTATGCCCAAAAATCAGGCCTAGAGCCGGAAAATGTTCTGAAAAGCATCACAACGGGCGCAGCCGGAAGCTGGTCATTGTCAAATCTTGCTCCCCGTATGCTGCAAGGCAACTTTGAACCGGGATTTTATGTGAAGCATTTTATTAAGGATATGGGAATTGCACTAGAGGAAGCAGAATTAATGGGGGAAGAAATGCCAGGCTTGTCGCTCGCAAAATCCTTATATGACAAGCTAGCTGCTCAAGGTGAAGAAAACAGCGGAACACAGAGTATATATAAGCTTTGGGTGAAATAAAAAAAGATTGCCTGTACGAAACAGGCAATCTTTTTTTATTATTTTCCGATGAATTGTTGTGTCCAGATGCTTCCAGACTCAACGTAGCCAACACCGATGTGAGTAAAGTTAGGGTTTAGAATGTTTTTTCTGTGTCCTTCACTGTTCATCCAAGCTTTTACTACTTCTTCTGGTGTCTTTTGGCCCTTCGCAATGTTTTCACCTGCTGTTTTGTAGCTGATTCCGAAAGATTTCATCATATCAAACGGTGAGCCGTATGTTGGGCTTTGGTGATCAAAGTAGTTTTTGTCCTTCATATCCTGAGATTTTGCGCGTGCAGATTTGCTTAACGTTTCATCAATTTGAAGCGGCTTTAATCCTTGTTTTTGTCTTTCTGCATTTGTAAGTTCAACAACTTTTTTCTCATATGCACTTACAGATGAAGGTGCAGATGTTGTTGTGTTTGTTTTTTCAGCAGTTGCAGGTGCTTTAGAAGCAGTGTTTTGATCAGCAGCTGCTTTTTCAGTAGTCTTTTGTGCAGGTTTTGCCGTTTCTGTCTTTTGAACATCCTGAACTTTCACGTTAGATTGCTTCGCATGTTTTTGAAGAAGCTGCTTAATCTCTTCTTCGTTTGCAGCGTTTAACGTTTTGATATTTGTGTTAATATGCAGTTTTTTCACTGCATCGTTAAGTGACATGTTTTGTACTGTGTTCCCCGTTTTTACTGTAACCACAGCCTGGCAGGAGAGTTCTTTCGCTGATGCTTGCTGTACGCCCCCGAATGTGAATAATCCAACCGCAGCGGCAGCAGATAAAATAAATGCTTTCTTCATTAGTTCGTAACCTCCTAGAGTTGTTTGTTTCTACAGAAAAATCATAACATAGCTTTTTTGTCATAAAGATTCCAGCACTTTCCTTTGACAAATAGAGATTGTCATTTTCGTAAAGTAAATCCGTTGAATCACTAAGAATAAGGGAATCAGCGGTATATATGATTTTATCGTACCGTTACATAGCTTCCTTTTTTTTGAACCGTTAGTTATATTTTAATGTGTTTTTATATTGACAGCTTTTTTTACTCCTTTTCGCTGTAACAACTATTACAAAGGTGTTACAATTAATCTCAGTATATGTAAATATATTGAATGATTTGAGAGGGGTAACCAGAAGTGACTGAAATAGGACGTGAACCAAAGAAAAAGAGCAAAGGAAACAGAGCAATCAGAATGAACCTTTTTTTCCTAGCTGTCTTTGTTCTATTCACTGCATTAATTTTTAAGCTCGGGGTTGTTCAAATTGTTGAAGGCGAACAGCATGAAGAAGACGCTGAGAAATCAAATGCAAAAACAGCTTACTATCCTGCGCCTCGCGGGAAGATGTACGACAGAAACCAGAAAGTTGCTGTCGACAACCAGAGCGTTCCAGAAATTGTGTATGTATCAACATCTAGCACAAAAACAGAAGATAAAATCAAAACAGCGAAGCGTCTTGCTTCTTTCATTCATATTGATACCGAATTTTTGAAGGAAAGGGATCTTCGTGATTATTGGATCGCAGCTCATCCGAAAAAAGCCGCCGCTCTGCTTAAGGAATCAGAAAGCAATCTGAAAGGAGACCAGGCTTACAAGCTTCAAATAGAGCGTGTTCCAGATCAAGAATTAAAGGCTATTCAGCAAGATGACGATGAAATGGAAACTGCTGCGATATATACAAGGTTTTCAAGCGGGAATGCTTACGAACCTCAAATCGTAAAGGCAATGAATCCAAATAAGAGCAATAGCAATGGAAAAAACGGAGCGCTGCTTGATGAGAAGAAAAACTCCTCGCAAAGACCAAAAAATGACTTAACATATGATGAAATTTCCATTGTTTCTGAGCATTTAGAAGAACTTCCGGGAATCGATATCGTAAACGATTGGACACGAAAATATCCTTATGACAAAACCCTTTATTCTGTTTTCGGGGGCGTCACGACACCTGATCAGGGCCTGCTGAGCGACCGGAAAGATTTCTACTTAACAAGAGGCTATGCGAATAATGACAGGGTGGGAAAAAGTTATTTAGAGTATCAATATGAAGAATATTTAAATTCGCATAAAGAAAAAGTGGAATACGTAGAAGATAATAAAGGAAATGTCGTCAGCCAAAAAACCATTGATAAAGGCAGCAGGGGATACGATCTTCAGCTTTCTTTTGACATGGAGCTTCAGGCAAAGGTAGAAAAGATCATTGAAGAAGAAGTAAGAAACAGCCGTGCACGCGGAAATTACATGCTTGACAGAGCCTTTGCCGTGATGATGGACCCGAACAACGGCGATATTTTATCGATGGCAGGGAAAAAGATAGATCTAGAAACAAACAAAATTCAGGATTATGCGATAGGGGCATTTACAACCCAATATGAAATGGGTTCAGCAGTAAAGGGTGCCACCGTACTTGCCGGCTATCAGGACGGAATCCCGCATTATAAATATTTTGTTGACATGCCACTGTATTTTGCAGGAAACGGTAATAAGCCTAAGAAGTCCTATATGAATATGGGAACTATTAATGAATTAACGGCATTGCAAAAAAGCTCAAACGTATACATGTTTAATGTCGCCATGCACATTGCCGGTGTCACATACAAGCCGCATGGACCTCTTCCTGCTGACCAGAAGGATTTAAACAAAATGAGAAATTACTACAGCCAATTTGGCCTGGGAGTAAAGACAGGTATCGATCTGCCGCAGGAATCAGCCGGTATGCAAACTACACCTGATGCGGTAGGGGGGTTAATTTTAGACTTGGCCATTGGACAATACGATACATATACACCGCTTCAAATGGCTCAGTACATCTCATCAATTGCCAATGGGGGGTACCGCATTCAACCAAGAATTGTTACAAGTGTTCATGAGCCCAGCAAAAAAGAAGGCCTTGGGAAGACCATTGAACAAAGAAAGCCAAACATTCTCAACAAAATTAACAACTCAGAAAGTGACATTCAGCAGGTGAAGACTGGAATGAAGCTAGTTACCACTTCGGGAACAGCTAGAAATACGTTTGCAGAGGATGTTTCCGGAAAAACAGGAACTGCTCAAACATTTTATTACGGAACAAATCGTAATTGGTGGGGAAAAAGCACGTACAATCTAACTTTTGTCGGCTATTATCCGTCAAAAAATCCAAAAGTGGCTTTCAGTGTTGTTGTTCCTTCTGTAGCGAACGACCACGACCCGATCAACAAACTCATTGCCAAAAGAGCTATCCACGCCTACGCAGAGCTCGAAAAAAAACACAGTAAAAAATAAAAAACAGGGTGCACAACGAAAAGATTGTGTGCCCTTTCTTTTATTCAAAAATTGACGTTCACCATAAGAATAGAAGGAGAATACTCATTTTCTAGCGAATCATACTAGGTAAAAGTCAATCTGTATATGTCGAAACACGATGATCATGCAAAGGAGGGATTCTGTGGAACAGGATACGCAGCATGTTAAACCACTTCAAACAAAAACCGATATTCATGCAGTCTTGGCCTCTAATGGACGCATCATTTATATATCTGCCAACTCCAAACTGCATTTGGGCTATCTCCAAGGAGAGATGATCGGATCATTCCTCAAAACGTTTCTGCATGAGGAAGACCAATTTTTGGTTGAAAGCTATTTTTATAATGAACATCATCTGATGCCGTGCACCTTTCGTTTTATTAAAAAAGATCATACGATTGTGTGGGTGGAGGCTGCGGTAGAAATTGTTACGACAAGAGCTGAGCGGACAGAACGGGAAATCATTTTGAAAATGAAGGTTCTTGAAGAAGAAACAGGCCATCAATCCCTAAACTGCGAAAAACATGAAATCGAACCTGCAAGCCCGGAATCGACTACATATATAACGGATGATTATGAACGGTTGGTTGAAAATCTCCCGAGTCCGCTATGCATCAGTGTCAAAGGCAAGATCGTCTATGTAAACAGCGCGATGCTCTCAATGCTGGGAGCCAAAAGCAAGGATGCTATTATTGGTAAATGGTCCTATGAATTTATTGAAGAAGAATATCATGATATCGTGAAAAACAGGATTATACGAATGCAAAAAGGAATGGAAGTCGGAATGATTGAACAGACGTGGAAAAGGCTTGATGGCACACCTGTTCATTTAGAAGTGAAAGCATCCCCGACCGTCTACAAAAACCAGCAGGCTGAGCTGCTGCTGCTGATCGATATCTCTTCAAGGAAGAAATTCCAAACCATCCTGCAAAAAAGCCGTGAACGATATCAGCTGCTGATTCAAAATTCCATTGATACCATTGCGGTGATTCACAATGGAAAATGGGTGTTTATGAATGAATCGGGAATTTCCCTGTTTGAAGCGGCTACCTATGAGGACTTAATTGGCAAAAACATATACGATCAGCTGCATCCTTGCGATCACGAGGATGTAAAAGAGAGAATCCAAAACATCGCCGAGCAAAAAACAGAATCTGAAATTGTCAAGCAATCCTGGTTCACCTTTCAGAACAGGGTCATTTATACGGAGATGGTCTGCATTCCGACGACCTTTTTTGGTGAAGCGGCCGTCCAGGTCATTCTTCGGGACATCTCAGAGAGAAAACAAACAGAAGAATTGATGCTGAAATCGGAAAAATTATCAATCGCAGGGCAGCTCGCGGCGGGAATCGCCCATGAGATCCGCAACCCTCTTACAGCGATCAAAGGATTTTTACAGCTGATGAAACCGACAATGGAAGGCAACGAACATTACTTTGATATTGTGTTTTCTGAACTCAGCCGTATCGAATTAATACTCAGTGAATTGCTCATGCTGGCGAAACCTCAGCAAAATGCTGTCAAAGAATATTTGAACTTGAAAAAATTAATTGGTGAGGTTTCAGCCCTGTTAGAAACGCAGGCGAATTTAAATGGCATTTTTATCAGAACAAGTTATGAAAAAGACAGCATTTATATAAACGGGGATCAAAACCAATTAAAGCAGGTATTCATTAATTTAATCAAAAATGCAGTTGAATCAATGCCTGATGGGGGAACAGTAGACATTATTATAACCGAAGATGAGCATTCTGTTCATGTTACTGTCAAAGACGAAGGGGAAGGTATACCTGAAAAGGTACTAAACCGGATTGGAGAACCATTTTTAACAACAAAAGAAAAAGGTACGGGGCTTGGATTAATGGTGACATTTAATATCATTGAAAACCATCAGGGAGTTATACATGTGGATAGCCATCCTGAAAAAGGCACAGCGTTTAAAATTTCATTTCCAAAAAAATAAAACAACGGCTTAAACGCCGTTGTTTATCGTCTGCATTGCTTCACGTTTTTTTAATACAAATAATTCTAAACGGTCCAGGCCTTCTCTCAGCGTGTCCAGCGAGTACGCAAAAGACAATCTTACATATCCTTCACCATATGTTGAGAACGAGCTGCCCGGCACGAGTGCCACACCAGCGTCTTCCAAAAGAGCCATACTAAAATCAAATGAAGTCATTCCAAATGATTTAATAGAAGGGAAGATATAAAACGCACCGGACGGTTTAACTACGTCAAGTCCCATGGAAACAAGACGGTCATAAACATAGTCGAGACGTTTTTTATATTGTTCTCTCATAATTAGTGCATCGTCAAAGCCGTTTGTGACAGCTTCAAGCGCGGCTTTTTGAGAAATGGATGAGGCGCACGACACATTGTATTGATGAACCTTTAAAATGTGCTTTGCAATGTCTTTCGGTGCAAATAAAAATCCAATTCTCCAACCGGTCATGCTGTGTGATTTTGACAACCCGTTAATGACAATTGTTTGATCCCGCAAATGGTTTGCGATGGAGTAATGCGGTCTGTCATATGTTAATTCACTGTATATTTCATCGGACAATACGAAGACATTTCTGCCTTTTAAAAGGGCTGCGATGCTTTTCAGTTCTTCTTCAGATAAAGTCACGCCGGTAGGGTTTGACGGATAAGGAAGCACGACACACTTGGTGTTGGGTGTCAGAGCATCTTCAATCAGCCGGGCGGTAAGCTTAAAGCCGTGTGACGTAGTATCAACAATGACAGGCTTGGCCCCGCACAAATTGATAATAGGTTCATAGCCCGGATAAATAGGCCCTGGCATAATGACTTCATCACCGGGAGATAAAATCGTCCGGAATGCAGCATCAATGGCTTGGCTTGCGCCTGTTGTGATGATAATTTCAGATTCAGCATCATAGTTGAAATCCGCTTTTTTCTTCATATAAAGCTGCACAGCTTGTCTCAGCTCCAGGTAGCCGGCATTCGGAGTATATGACGTCACGTTTTCATCAATGGCTTTTTTTGCGGCAGCTTTCACATGATGCGGTGTGAAAAAATCAGGCTGGCCGATTGTAAGTGAAATGACGTCTTCGTGTTGGGCTACAAGATTCGAGAATTTGCGTATTCCTGAAATTTCGATCTCTCTTGCTTTCGGATTCAGCAAATGTTCCATAATTCATCACCTTAACAAATATAATGAGTTTATCCTATTTTACCACTAGCTGATCATTTGTCACCTTTTTAACTGATATATTTCGATTGTATGCGCCTTTTTTCTAAACATACCTTTCTTTTCAGAAAAAAAGAAGACAACCAGCGATTTGATTGTCTTTATTGTATCATGTTCTATTATTGTTTATATGTGCCAATTTCATTAATAGCCATAATCAAAATGAAGGTCTTCGTGCCAAATCAGATACGGAGGATGCTCTTCTTGAAGGTCAGCTGATTCTTTCTTCATATTCAGGTAAGTTTCTTCACTGATATCCTCTAAAACAGTCATTTCGTTTTCTTTAAATATTACTAAGGTACCCATTATTTACACCCTTCTTTGGAAAAATCCTTGACTATTTTATCACTGTTAGTTGGAAAGTCAATGGTTATTAGGAAAAAAGTTTCTTTTTTGAGGAACGCGGCTTGTTGCCTTCGGAATTCGATTTTGAAGAGCTGCCATTCACTTTTTACAAATTACGCCGATATATACAGTACAATACTGAATGCGAATAGCGAGGGATTGAATTGTCGTTACAACAATACGAAATTTTATTGGATTCTGGTACAAATGAATTAGAAATTGTGAAGTTTGGCGTGGGTGAAAATGCTTTCGGAATTAACGTCATGAAGGTAAGAGAAATTATTCAGCCTGTCGAGGTGACATCAGTGCCTCACTCCCATCAGCATGTAGAAGGAATGATTAAACTCAGAGGAGAAATCCTCCCTGTGATCAGTCTCTTCTCATTTTTTGGAGTAGAGCCTGAAGGATCAAAAGATGAGAAATATATCGTGACTGAATTTAATAAACGGAAAATTGTTTTTCATGTCGGCTGTGTTTCTCAAATTCACAGAGTATCCTGGGAAGCGATTGAAAAGCCGACATCGTTAAATCAAGGAATGGAGCGGCACCTTACCGGGATTATTAAGCTCGAAGACCTGATGATCTTTTTGCCTGACTATGAAAAAATTATTTATGACATTGAATCAGATTCAGGTGTAGACACGTATAATATGCATACCGAGGGCTTCGATGAAAGAAGAACTGATAAAAAGCTTATCATTGTAGAGGACTCACCGCTTTTGATGCGCCTCTTGCAGGATGAACTAAAAGAAGCAGGGTACAACAATATCGCTTCGTTTGAAAATGGAAAAGAGGCATATGAATACATTATGAACCTTGCTGAAAACGAAACTGATTTATCAGAACAGATTGATATGATCATCACTGATATTGAAATGCCAAAAATGGACGGACACAGGCTCACAAAGCTGCTGAAGGAAAATCCGAAAAGCTCAGATGTGCCGGTTATGATTTTCTCATCGTTAATTACGGATGATCTGCGTCACCGCGGCGAAGTTGTAGGCGCAGATGAGCAAATCAGCAAGCCTGAGATCAGTGATTTGATTAAAAAAGTGGATACGTATGTTATTGAATAAATAAAAACAGCCGTTGCCAGAAAGAGGCACGGCTGTTTTTATTTTAAAAGTAACTCTCGCCAAGTTTTTTAAAGACCGGTTTATGGTAAGCTGGCTGCTGGCGATTTGGCACTAGCGGCTTTTCTTTCATGCCGACATATTCTTGCAATAGGTGTTTCGCTTTTGTTAAAGACATTTGAGCTTTAGGATTTCGGTACGATTGATTAAGTGTACCTAAATGCGGAAGATGTTCGAAGTCTTCTTTAGTTGGAGGCATGTGAAAATAGTAGTCTCCGATTGAGATAAGCACGTCCGATTGCTGTTGGCTGAACCTTGGATTTTTTGAAAAATGAAGCCCTATTTTCTTTCCTTTACCTTCTTTGACAAGCTTTTGCAAAGCCCGTTTTTTCAGCAGATATAGGTATTTAGGGTTGGGGGCGGTTTTTGCATGGCGGTTCACAGTGTAAACTGCTTTTGAAAGATTTTCTACGGTTGGCTGCAGATCTTTCGTATATGCATGGTCGTCCATTATTTCTCTCCTTTGCTCTTATCAATTTCTATATGTTTAGATTATACTTTTTTAAAGTTGAAATGCAAATATTGAATGTAAAAATGCGCTTTTTTCTAAGAAAAAAAGCGCATTTTTAACCTGCATTATACAGATCTTGCCTTCTTTTTCGGCTGTTCTTGAAATGCTTCCTGAACATTCACTTCCACAGCCTGAGCACTGTATTTTGGCAGTGCAATAAAATAAAAAATAAAAACGAGCAGGATAATAACACCCATCCCGTAATAAAGATAATCAATGTTTGAAACAAACTTAGGGAATAACAGTGCGACTAAGCCGAGTGTCAAAGACTGTGCAAACATCATAAAAGGGTCCTGCATGCCGCTTACACGTCCCATCAGTTTTGGATGAACAATTTTTGGCATCCACCCTCCGATTGCAATGTTGATCGGTCCGATGCACATTCCCAGTGCAAAAGCTGCCGCGTAATACACCCATAAAATATTGGTGTAGCCGAGGACGAAGATCAGCAAACCTGCAATGAAAATCGGTATCGACATTAAAAAGTGCGGCTTCACTTTTTTAGAGATGATCGTGCCGATTACGCTGCCTGCCAGCAGCCCAAACCCGAGTGCGATCGTAAATACAGACGTATGCCACTCATAACGGTCAGGCGCCAATCCATATTTCATTGTAAACATCGGCAAAACGGCGAATCCTCCATTGACAAATCCAAAAATGAAGAAGCCAAAAATAAGAGATGCCAGCAATTTGTTTTTTAAAATATAGAGGATGCCTTCTCTAAAGTCATTTATTGAATCCTTAACAGAAGTCTTTCTCCAGCTGAATGCACCGTTTGGCTGTCGGGCTTCTTTTGGAATCCGGCAGCTGCGGATCAGCAGCCCGGAAATGATAAAGCTGACAAAATCAAGAATAATGGCGCCTTCAATACCGATGGTGTTGTACATAAACGCGCCTATACCGACCCCAAACACCATAAAAATGCTAAAAAGCATCTGATTAAGTCCTGCCGCTTTCACATAATGCTCCTTCGGCAGAATGGCTTGTACCAAACTGTTTTCTGCCGGAAAGAAAAACTTTGTTACAGCGCTTCTGATAAATAAGATACAAAAAACAAGAGGAATATTGCCGGTAAATAAAGTGAAAAAAAGCACGACAGTCAGGCCTGCTCTGATCCAATCACAATTTTCTGCCACCTTTTTTCTGTCAAACCGGTCCGCGACGACTCCCACGATCAGAAATACAAATATGGTCGGAAGAGAATACATCAGCTCCGCCAAGGTCGTATATGAAGGCTGGCTGCTGAATCGGTCCAGCAAAAAAAAAGCAAAGGCCATGTTGCCTACTGTCGTGCCCATTTGAGAAGCGAGTGCTGCGAAAAATAGACGAACAAAATTACGATTTTTAAATATATCCATAAAAACGCTCCTTACCCTAAAGGTCCCACTTTATCATATTATAAACCGCCTGTTTTTGAAACAAATAAGAAAACATTACCGGTTAATCGTGACTCTCGTTCCGTTTGGCACAATTGAAGCAAGTTCGATCACGTCTTTGTTATGCATGCGAATGCAGCCTTTAGAAACAGCCTTACCAATCGAAGCGGGATTATTCGTCCCATGTATTCCGTAGTGCTGCTTTGAAAGGCTCAGCCAATAAGCGCCAAATGGGCCGCCGGGATTGCGCTGGCGGTTAATAATGTAAAACTCGCCAGTAGGCGTTTGCGTTAGTATTTTACCAACGGCGATGGGATAGGTTTTCATTACCCGATTATTTAGGAACAGCGTAAGGGTCTTCGCTCCGATTGAGACTGCGATATGATACGGAATTGTATAAGGGTCCGGCAGTCCGGGGATGACTATGGACTGTCCTGCGGTGAGCCCTGCCTGCAGTGACGGATTAGCCTGGAGTAATGCAGCCGTGCTGATTCTGAAATCAGCCGCGATGCTGTTCAGTGTATCACCTTGCTTCACCTGGTACGTAAGCAGTTTCCTCATCCTCCTTTTTTACTTATAAGTATTGATGGGGAGCCCATCCTGCTACATTAATTTGCTTTTTAAGGTGAAGACAGTGATTTCAGGCTTGGCCAGAAACCGCAAAGGCAGCCTGGTCATCCCGAGGCCTCGGTTTACGTAAATATGAGTGCTGCCCGTTTGATACATTCCCTCTGTGTAGACTTTTCCATATGGAGGCGTAATAATCGGTCCGTAAAAAGGCAGCTGAATCTGGCCGCCGTGTGTATGGCCGGAAAGCTGAAGGTTCACGGGATAATCTGTTGTTTTCAAGGCCGCATCAGGTTCATGGACGAGAAGAATGGAAAAAAGTCTGTCGCTCAGCCTTGAAAGGGTGCCTTCATAATCTGGGTTTCCCAGCATTAAGTCATCAAGCGAAGCAATCTCGATTTTGCTGCCATCTGCGAGTGACAATGTTTGATAGCCATTGCGATATACCGTGAAACCTCCGGCCGTCATCAGGCTTTTGTAAACGGCAGTTCCATAGCCTCCGTGATCATGATTGCCGTAAATACAAAGCTTGCCGAAGGGAGCATTAAGCTTTCTCAATAATGGAATGACTGCCTGGTGGTGCTGATACGTATCAGGATTATCAATAATATCACCTGTAAAAACAATGAGATCAGGTTTAGATTCATTAATTGTAAGAATGACAGTTTTTAAATCTTCGAGAGTAAAGTAATCACTCAAGTGTGCATCGCTGAACTGCACGATTTTAAAACCGTCAAATCCGTGCGGGATGAGAGAGCTTTTTATTGTGTGTTCGGTTGTCTCGATCATATGCGGCTCGAGATACCTGGCATAGCCATATCCCCCGCCGGCCGTTAAAGCCCCGGCAGCAAGAGCGCCGAACATTCCTTTTAGAAATTGTCTTCTGGACATCTTTTTCATTTCAAACCAACCTTTAATAGAGTTTTTCTATTATATCATCTGTATCTGATAAAAATCTCATATGAGCATGTGCTGACAGAGGCAGGGATATAATGATAGAATATTATTGAATGAATACTCATTCACAATTGGAGGGATAAACATGGAAAAAAAGGCGGTAATTATTACCGGCGGGTCAAGCGGAATGGGAAAAGCGATGGCAAAAAAACAGGCTGAATTAGGGTGGCACGTTATGGTGACAGGGAGGAACCATGAAGCACTTGAGGAAACAAAAAAAGAAATTGAGACCTTTGAGGGGCAGGTCGCTTGTTTTCAAATGGATGTCCGTTCCGATTCCGCCGCTTCAGACATGATAAAAGAAGCGATAAAAGCCTTTGGCCAGCTTGACGCGCTAATTAACAACGCGGCCGGAAACTTTATTTGTCCGGCAGAAAAGCTGACGCCCAATGGATGGAAAGCCGTTATTGAGATTGTTTTAAACGGCACATTTTTTTGCAGCCAAGCAGCGGCAAGGCATTGGATTGACCAGAAGCAGCAGGGTGTCATTTTAAATATGGCAGCCACGTACGCTTGGGGAGCGGGAGCGGGGGTCGTTCATTCCGCTGCAGCCAAAGCGGGGGTATTGTCATTGACAAGAACGCTGGCCGTTGAATGGGGGAGCAAATACGGCATTCGCACAAACGCGATAGCCCCCGGACCGATTGAACGAACAGGCGGTGCGGAGAAGCTATTTGAATCGGAAAAAGGGATGGCCCGCACGATGAACAGTGTGCCGCTCGGCCGATTGGGCACACCGGAGGAAATCGCCGCTTTGGCAGCGTTTTTGCTTTCTGATGAATCATCCTATATAAACGGGGATTGTATCACAATGGACGGAGGGCAATGGCTGAATCCTTATCCGTTTTAAAGAATATTAATCTTTGGATTCAATGTGGTATAATCAGACAAAGATAGAGAAGCAGGTGATAACATGTTGGATCCACTTGATATTTTAACGAACATTGATGATGTCCTTCCATATTACCAGGCGATTTTTAGTGCCGAGGAGCAGAAGGTTGTCGGATATGAGGTGCTTGGACGAATTTTGGCAGATTCAGAAATCCAAAGTCTCGGGCCCTTCTTTTTAGATGCGGGGATACCCGAAGAATATAAATTAGAGGTTGATAACAGAATTATCCGCCAGGCTCTTGACCGCTTTTTAGAGTCGGATTCTGATCTGCTGATTTTTATGAATCAGGATGCCAATCTGCTGATGCTGGATCATGGTGAAAGCTTTCTGGAGCTTCTGAAAGAATATGAAGCGAAGGGAATCGAACTCCACCGTTTTGTGCTTGAAATTACAGAGCACAATTTTGAAGGGGATATTGAGCAGCTCTACCATATGCTTGCATACTATCGTACATACGGAATTAAAATCGCAGTTGACAACATCGGAAAAGAAAGCAGCAACTTGGACAGAATCGCGCTGCTCTCACCAGATCTGTTAAAAATCGATTTGCAGGCGCTGAAAGTGTCACAGCCGTCACCGTCATATGAGCATGTGCTGTACAGCATATCTTTATTAGCAAGAAAAATCGGTGCGGCGCTGCTGTATGAAGACATTGAGGCGAACTTCCAGCTTCAGTACGCCTGGAGAAACGGAGGCCGCTATTTTCAGGGCTATTACTTGGTGTCTCCATCTGAAACGTTTCTAGAGAGAGATGTATTGAAACATAGACTTAAAACTGAATTTCACCAATTTATCACACATGAGAAAAAGAAACTGGAAACCGTCTATGAGCACTCTGAACAGTTTTACAAACGAGTGCATCAGGCTGTGACCTCTTTGAGAAAAAACAATCTGTCTTCTGATGATGACTTTATTAAAAAGCTGGCGGAAGAGCTGACAGATTGCAGCTTCAGGATTTACATGTGTGATGAAGAAGGCGATCAGCTGACGGGAAATGTGTTTAAGCAAGACGGAGAATGGATTTATCAGCCGGAATATGCGGAAAAGAACTGGAGCTGGCGCCCTTATTTTCTGGAGAACATTATGAGAATGAGAAATCTCAGAAAAGGTTTTTTCAGTGATCTGTACAGTGATTTGGAAACAGGTGAAATGATCAGAACGTTTTCGTATCCGATGGATGATCAGATGTATTTATTTATAGACTTGCCTTATTCTTATTTATATGAGCAGGACGGACTGATTTAACGGCTGAAAGGCCGTTTTTTTTTATGAATTGAAAAAAATATCAAAAAACGATTGACATTGATACTGAGAATCATTATCATTTAATTATAGAGAGAAGCTACTCTCTGTTCCCCAACCCCTCTATCAGATCAAGATCCGAAAAAACTTGGCGCTACCCCCGCCAAGTTTTTTATTTGTCAAAGCATAGGACAATCCAATGAAACAATAAACCTAACTAGTGGTAAACGTTTAACACTGGGAGAAACATTCAGTGCCGAACACCCCTGACACTGCTGCACGGGTGAGGAGGAAAATTCGTTCTGAAATGTTTATTTCAGTTCCGTTGTTTGCCTCTATCCAGCATGACTCCCATTGATTATGGCCACGCGGGACTTCACCATAAAATTCAAAAGAAGGTTTTGACAAAGTTGCAAAAAGGCATTCTTAATGCTGCCAAAGATTCGAAAAAAATTATAATTGTGTGCATGACATTCAAAAAAAGCCTCAAACTAAAGAAAAATAGTTTTTTTCACTTTTTTTCTTTGCTTAAATTCAGCAGTGAAAATGCCATCCTGTCCGACTTTATGGTATGATGCTCAATAGAACTTGTATTATAATAAATACTTGTTGATTTGAAGTTGCTTTTTGAAAGGAGTCTTTTTTTAGAATGTCACAATTAATGGGTATCATCACACGGCTGCAAAGTCTGCAAGAAACAGCGGAAGCGGCTAACGAGCCAATGCAGCGCTATTTCGAAGTGAATGGTGAGAAAATATGCAGTGTTAAATATTTCGAAAAAAATCAAACGTTTGAACTGACGGTTTTCCAAAAGGGTGAAAAACCTAACACATATCCGTTTGATAATATCGACATGGTTTCCATCGAAATCTTTGAACTTCTTCAGTAAGATTCCTGAAATAGGGGGAACAAGCTTCCGCCTTTGCAAAAGTAATCGAAATAAACGGTAAGGAACATACTTGTTTCATGGTTGTAAATCCTTGAAAAGGAGTGTCGTGATGGCTGATTCTTTTCTGTTTTATAATCTTTCAGAAGCACAGATGACCTTTCAAGATGTGATGGAACGGCTTAAAGCCTTTGTTCAAAAGGACCCCCGTTCTTCTTATGTGTTATCGATCGGAACCGATTCACAGGTTTACCGCGACTACACAAAGTTTATTACCGCATTGCATTTGCATCGTACAGGCAAGGGAGCTTGGGGCTGCTTGAAAAATCATACAGTCGACAGACCCATACATAGCCTTCGGGAGAAGATTTCGTTAGAAACGGCGTACAGCCAAGAAACGGCCGCTCATATTCTTGATGGACACTTAATGGATATTACCGATCTGCTCCTGCCCTTTACCGGTGAGGGGGCGGATCTTACCTTTGAAGTTCACTTGGATATTGGGAAAAAAGGGCTTACAAAAGATCTGATCCAAGAAATGACTGGACGTATTACCTCCATGGGGATTGAGGCCAAAATAAAGCCGGATTCATACACTGCCTTCAGCTATGCAAATCGTTTCACAAAATAATTTGGCTGAAAAAGCCAAGGTAAATGTCGAATTATGCGGTTGACGTTTGTTATCTGATTACTTATTCTAGCGGTAGAGCTGAAAGTAAGTTGTCTTGCTTTCAGAGGTATTCAGTATAAAACAGGGGGCCTGATTGCGAATGAGTCTTATCGGTGAACGATTTACAGAAGAAGAACAAAAACTTCTGCTGAATATCCTGATCAACCATGAGTATGCCATCGAGCTATTAAGCAGTGAGATCAACGATATAGAGACAGGGACCAAAAACGTTGACGGAACCACCTATAAAAAACTTGTAACGCTATACGACCGATTTCGATTTGAAAATTAATGGGACACCCTATAATTGATACTCCACAAAGAGTATCTTTTTTATTGAAAGGAAACTTTTCGACAAATACTGATAAAGTTTATATTATTGCAATATAGGGAATGTATTGATGATGAAAATGAAAAGGGGTCGAAAACATGATAAGCTTACAATCAGATCAACTTCTTGAGGCAACAGTCGGACAATTTATGATTGAGGCGGACAAAGTAGCGCACGTGCAAGTCGGAAATAACCTTGAGCACGCATTATTAGTATTGACAAAAACCGGATACACAGCCATCCCGGTTCTGGATCCTTCCTACCGTTTACATGGCTTAATCGGGACAAATATGATCATGAACAGTATTTTTGGACTTGAGCGAATTGAGTTTGAAAAGCTTGACCAAATCACTGTTGAGGAAGTCATGCTGACCGACATTCCGCGCCTTCATATCAATGATCCGATTATGAAGGGATTCGGCATGGTCATTAATAACGGATTTGTCTGTGTTGAAAATGACGAGCAGGTATTTGAAGGGATTTTTACGAGAAGAGTCGTTTTAAAGGAATTGAATAAGCATATACGCTCGTTGAATAAGTAGGCTGTACGGCCTATTTTTATTATAGCTAGAGCGAAAAAGAAAGCGCATACATAATTTAAACGAGAATAGGGCTTGAATAAGAAACTAAGATTTTATTAGAATGGGAGATAAGAAAAACTTATTGATAACAAAAAGGAGGACGACATGCAGCTTCAAGAGCTTCATATGCTCGTAGTTTTAGCTGAGGAATTAAATATGAGAAAGGCGGCAGAACGGCTTTTTGTATCTCAGCCGGCTTTATCTCAGCGCTTACAAACCATTGAAAAGGCGTGGGGAACAAAAATCTTTTTAAGATCCCAAAAAGGATTAACGGTAACGCCCGCCGGTGAGAAAATCATTCAGTTTGCGAATGATGTGACATTAGAGCAGGAAAGAATAAGAGAAAATATTGACGAGCTTGAAGGTGAAATTCACGGCACATTGAAGCTTGCCGTCGCCTCCATAATCGGTCAGCATTGGCTCCCTAAAGTCCTGAAGACGTATGTTGAAAAGTATCCGAATGCAAAGATCTCGCTCATAACCGGGTGGAGCAGCGAAATGCTGAAAAGCTTGTATGAGGATCAGGTTCATATCGGCATTATAAGAGGCAACCCTGAGTGGAAGGGGCGCAAAGATTACTTAATGACAGATCATCTGTATTTAGTGGATACTGAAATTTCCTGCATCGAAGATATTGCCCATACAGAACGGCCGTTTATCCAGTTTAAAAGTGACAGCACTTATTTTCAGGAAATTCAGCACTGGTGGCATCAAAAATTTAAAACGTCGCCGAAACAGACGATATTGGTTGATCAGATTGAAACGTGCAAACAGATGGCACTGCACGGAATCGGTTATGCCATTTTGCCGTCTGTTACCCTTCAAAATGAAGATAAAGTGAATAAAATGCCTCTTTTAGACATGAAAGGGCATCCGATCGGTCGGGATACATGGTTATTAGGTTATGAGCCTGCCTTTGAACTGAAACAAGTTCAAGCTTTTGTACAAGTGATAAAGGATATGCTGGACCAGGAAAATCCATTTTAAAGACAGCGAGGTGCTGTCTTTTTTTTTATTTATCTGTTGACAATGAAAATCATTATCATTTAAAGTGATACATATGATATTGAAAATCATTATCAATTAATGGGGTGATAACATGGCTAAAGCCTTGATTACATATGCCAGCATGTCAGGAAATACAGAAGACATTGCCTTCATAATAAAAGATACGCTTCAGGAATATGAGTTGGATATCGATTGTGTCGAGATAGATGATGTGGATGTGTCTTGCTTAACCTCCTATGATTATGTACTGATTGGCACCTATACATGGGGGGACGGCGATTTGCCCTACGAAGCGGAGGATTTTTTCGAAGAGGTCAAACAGCTTCAGCTTCATGGTTTAAAAACAGCCTGCTTCGGGTCTGGCGATTATTCTTATCCAAAGTTTTGCGAAGCGGTGAATTTGTTCAATGCCATGCTGCAAGAGGCGGGAGCTGCTGTTTACCAGGAAACACTAAAAATTGAATTAGCGCCTGAAACAGATGAAGATGTGGAAAGCTGCCGAGCGTTTGCGAGAGGTTTTCTTGCATGGGCAGATTATATGAACAAGGAAAAAAGCCATGTTTCATAAAGGGGCAACTGCTGTTACGGCATCGGCGTTTTCTGGATATTTTGTGGCGGTACAAAGAGAAGGCATTTTTCATTACTCTTTGGAGCAGGGCTGGAGAAAGCTTTTTCGTTTGAAAAGTAAGATACACTGTATCAGCTACATAGGGCCTTACTTATTTGGCGTTGGTGAAAAGGGAACAGTCATTCGTTCGGCTGATGAAGGGAAAACCTGGACGATGTCGAGCTTTCCGACAAATGCAACAGTGTGGGCGATTACCGGCAGAAACAACGGGTTTGTCTGCGCCCACGGTAAGCATTGTATTTATGTATCGGATGATTTTGGTGTCTCATGGCGCGTAGCCAAACCTTTTGCCGAGTTTCATAATCCCCCTGTTATCCGGTCGTTATGCCTTCACGGGGGCAATCTTTTTATCGGCACGCAAATACACGAATATTTTGGCGGCATTTGGGCTTACGACATTAAGCGTGACACTGTCCAAGTTGTCAAAAAAGAAAAAAACCGGATGACGGCATCCATGCTCGTGTTTAATGAAAATTGGCTGGTGGCGGCGATGGGTTCTGTGAAAGGAAAGCACGGTGCTGTCACTGTAAGGAATCTTTTGAATGGTGAAGAATTTATCATTCAATCCAGCATGATCAGAAATGAAGAATCATTTCTTGATCTTTCAGAGGATGATGGCATTATATATGTCACTACAACACAAGATGAAAATGGTTTTTCGAGAATTTACCAGGTTGATCTCGAAGCCCGGTCGTTAAAATGGTTCGATACCATTAAGGGACATGGATGGAGAGTGGCCAATCAGAAAGAGAATTTCTTTTGCGCAGGCTTGTATGAATGTAAATTTGTCCAGCCGTACGAAGTTTCAGCAATGATTCATTAGAGGAGGAACAAGGAATTGGCGAAGATTTTGCTCGTTTATGCAACAATGTCAGGCAACACTGAAGCTATGGCAGATTTGATTGAAAAGGGGCTTCAGGAGGCGTTAGCAGAAGTAGACCGTTTCGAAGCAATGGATATTGATGATGCCCAGCTGTTTACCGATTATGACCATATCATAATGGGAACCTATACGTGGGGAGACGGAGATCTGCCTGATGAATTTTTAGATCTGGCTGAAGACATGGAGGAGATTGATTTTTCCGGTAAAACATGCGCTGTATTCGGTTCTGGTGATACAGCATATGAATTTTTCTGCGGAGCGGTTGATACGCTCGAAGCAAAAATAAAAGAATGCGGTGGCGACATTGTGCTGCCTTCGGTAAAAATCGAAAATAATCCAGAAGGTGACGAAGAGGAAGAATTAATAAACTTTGGGAGACAATTCGCAAAGAAAAGCGGATGCGCTGTCTGATCACTCACTGGGAACTGCTAAAACGGCTGTTCCTTTTTTTCTTGTCTTTGTATCTTTCCTTTGATACAGTAATGAGGTAGAAAATCAGGAGGAGGACTATACATATGAAAATGATGGACGCAAATGAAATTATTTCATTTATTCAAAATAGTACAAAATCTACACCTGTAAAGGTTTACGTGAAAGGTGAGCTGGAAGGAATCAATTTCGGCGAATCTGCGAAAGCTTTTATCAACGGAAACACTGGTGTCGTTTTCGGTGAGTGGAGCGAAATCCAAACAGCAATCGAAGAAAACCAAAGCAAAATCGAAGACTATGTGGTTGAAAATGACCGCCGCAATTCTGCGATCCCAATGCTTGATCTTAAAAACATCAAAGCGCGTATCGAGCCGGGCGCGATCATCCGCGACCAAGTTGAAATCGGTGATAACGCAGTCATCATGATGGGTGCTTCTATTAATATCGGTTCAGTCATCGGCGAAGGCACAATGATTGATATGAACGTTGTGCTTGGCGGACGAGCTACTGTCGGAAAAAACTGCCATATCGGCGCGGGTTCTGTACTTGCGGGCGTTATTGAGCCGCCATCCGCTAAACCGGTTGTGATTGAAGACGACGTCGTAATCGGCGCAAATGCTGTTGTGCTTGAAGGTGTAACAGTAGGTAAAGGAGCTGTTGTTGCTGCGGGAGCGATCGTGGTAAACGACGTTGAGCCATACACTGTCGTTGCAGGCACACCAGCTAAAAAAATCAAAGACATTGATGAAAAAACAAAAGGCAAAACTGAAATCAAGCAGGAATTACGCCAGCTGTAAGGAAAAGTTTGATAAAAAAGGCGTGGATAATATATCCACGCCTTATTCGTATAGGCAGGAGGAATAGAAATGAAGAAAGAGGAGCTCATCGCAATTCGCAGAGATCTGCATCGTATACCGGAGCTTGGATTTCAGGAGTTCAAAACCCAGCAGTATTTATTAAATGTCTTGGAACAATATCCGCAAGACAGAATTGAAATTGAGAAATGGCGAACAGGGCTTTTTGTAAAAGTGAACGGGACGGCGCCGGAAAAAATGCTGGCGTACAGAGCGGATATCGATGCGCTTTCTATAGAAGAGCAAACTGGTCTTCCATTCGCATCAGAGCATCACGGCAACATGCACGCCTGCGGTCACGATTTGCATATGACGATTGCACTCGGCATTATTGATCATTTTGTTCACCACCCAGTCAAACATGATTTGCTTTTTCTGTTTCAGCCGGCAGAGGAAGGGCCTGGCGGTGCGGAACCAATGCTTGAGAGCGATGTATTAAAAAAGTGGCAGCCTGATTTCATCACTGCGCTTCATATTGCTCCAGAGCTTCCGGTAGGCACCATTGCGACAAAAAGCGGCCTTCTATTTGCGAATACATCAGAGCTAGTCATCGATCTGGAAGGCAAAGGGGGACATGCGGCATATCCGCATTTGGCTGAGGATATGGTTGTAGCAGCAAGTACACTTGTCACCCAGCTGCAAACGATTATCTCTAGAAACACAGATCCGCTAGACAGTGCTGTTATTACAGTTGGTACCATTACCGGAGGCTCGGCACAAAATATCATTGCAGAAACGGCCCACCTGGAAGGCACGATCCGCACGCTTTCTGAAGAATCGATGAAACAAGTAAAGGAACGGATTGAAGATGTAGTGAAAGGAATCGAAATCGGATTCCGCTGCAAAGGAAAAGTGACATATCCGTCTGTATATCACCAAGTTTACAATACGAGCGGATTAACAGAAGAATTTATGTCTTTTGTTGCTGAACATCAACTGGCGACAGTAATTGAAGCAAAAGAAGCAATGACTGGAGAGGATTTTGGCTACATGCTGAAAAAATATCCCGGCTTCATGTTCTGGCTCGGCGCTGATTCTGAACATGGGCTTCATCATGCTAAGCTGAATCCCGATGAAAATGCGATAGAAACAGCGGTTAATGTCATGACAGGTTATTTTTCTGTTTATGCCAATTAAGTACAAATGAAAGAATAAAATTCCATAAAATGAGCACTCTAGTAAACGGAGGTGTTCAAAAATGGCTAAAAAAATAGGAATTGAACAATCATTATCAGATGTAGAAGCTGCTTTAAAAGAAAAAGGATATGACGTTGTAATGATGAAAAGCCCTGCTGATGCTCAAGGCTGTGACTGCTGTGTCGTAACAGGTCTTGATAATAATGTGCAAGGGATAGCCGATACGGTAACACAAGCACCTGTCATTACAGCTTCCGGGATGACGGCTGAAGAAATTTGCAGCGAAGTTGAAAGCAGAATTCAGTAATATAAAAACCGAAGCAAAAAGCTTCGGTTCTTTTATTTATTCTGTTTCTTTAGGGAAAGCGCGGTCGAACGCGTTCTTTATTTCTTTTCTCAACACTCGTTCGACTCGCCACTGTTCCATATTTTCTGTTTTGGCAATGACCCTGATTACAATTTCAGAAGTCCCCAGTTCTTGAATCCCGATGACATTTGGTCCTTCTTTTATTTGTGGAAGAGCCGCTGCCGTTTCATCACAAACCTGCTGTAAAATATGAATCATTTCATCAATATTTCTTTCAGCCGGCACTTTAATGTCAACAAGAGCCTGCATGGTACCACGAGAATGATTGCTTACGTTTGTGATGTTTCTGTTGGGGATGTAATGCAGTGTTCCGTCAAAGCTGCGGATTTGAGTTGTCCTTAAGCCAACCTGCTCGACAATTCCGTCAAAGGTGGAAACGGTAATATAATCTCCGACATCCAATTGTTTCTCAAGCAAAATAAAAAAACCTGTCACGATATCACTGACAAGCCCTTGGGCGCCAAATCCGACAGCCAGGCCGACGATTCCTGCCCCCGCTAAAAGAGCGCTTGGATCATAATGAAACAAATCTAGAACCATGACGAAAAATATGAAAATCAATGTATAAGCAAATATGTTAAGAGTCAGGCTTCGGAGCGTATGTGCACGTCCGATAGACAAGCTATTCTGCTCCTCGAATTTTGCAAACAGATGTTTAATGATTTTCATGCCTAATGATCGAACGATAAAATAGAGCAATATCATAATGGCGAGTTTAATGAGCAGAACACCGGCATTTGTAATCAGTCCCGCCCAATCATATTGTTTAATAAAGTCCATGTTGAGCTCCTTTTCTAATTGATTGCTGCACATTGAGACTAGTTACCCTGTACATGACCATGTTAAACGTTTTATTCAAAAATGTCGAAGCCAAAGACATACATGATTTGTTAAAAATTGACTCAGGAAATCTGCTTTTATATAATGGCATTGCAATATAACTAAAAATGGTTAATCACCCTTTATTTTCATGCGATTTTGACCTTTAAGCCAAACAATAAATTGGAGGGATACATATGGCAGAACGTATGGTAGGTAAACAAGCTCCTCGTTTTGAAATGGAAGCAGTCCTTGCAAGCAAAGAATTCGGCAAAGTAAGTCTTGAGGAAAACATGAAAAACGACAAATGGACAGTGCTATTCTTCTATCCAATGGACTTCACTTTTGTTTGTCCGACAGAAATTACAGCAATGTCTGACCGCTATGACGAGTTCGAAGATCTTGATGCAGAAGTCATCGGGGTTTCAACTGATACCATCCATACTCATTTAGCTTGGATCAATACAGACCGCAAAGAAAACGGTCTTGGCCAGCTGAAATACCCGCTTGCTGCTGATACAAACCATGAGGTATCCCGGGAATATGGCGTTTTAATCGAAGAAGAAGGTGTGGCTTTGCGCGGATTGTTTATTATTAATCCTGAAGGGGAGCTTCAATATCAAACTGTTTTCCATAACAACATTGGGCGTGATGTTGATGAAACGCTTCGTGTTCTCCAGGCGCTGCAAACTGGCGGACTCTGTCCGGCTAACTGGAAACCAGGCCAAAAAACACTTTAATTCTTTCCAAGAACGAAAAGCGGTCTAGCATATTCGTTAGGCCTCTCTTTTAAAATAGGAGGGAAAAAGCAATGAAATTACGTCAGCCCATGCCGGAATTGACGGGAGAAAAAGCTTGGTTAAATGGTGAAGTGACGAGAGAGCAATTGATTGGGGAAAAGCCGACGCTTATTCATTTCTGGTCCATCAGCTGCCACTTGTGCAAAGAAGCGATGCCGCAAGTGAATGAATTTCGTGATAAATATCAAGATCAACTGAATGTTGTAGCTGTACACATGCCCCGTTCCGAAGATGATCTTGATCTTGGTAAAATTAAAGAAACAGCTGCTGAACACGATATCACCCAGCCGATTTTTGTTGACAGTGACCATGCTTTAACCGATGCATTTGAAAATGAATACGTACCTGCGTATTATGTGTTTGATAAAACAGGACAGCTCCGTCACTTCCAAGCCGGCGGGAGCGGTATGAAAATGCTTGAAAAACGTGTGAACCGCGTTCTGGCTGAAACGGAATAGGTATCTGACTAAATAGTATTTCCTAAAAACCTGATCACATCAGGTTTTTTATTTGTGCAAAAAGCAATGGAAGAAGAGTAAGAAGCTTATTTTTCCAAATTTGGGTATAGGAATTGATGGTTTGTTTGATTGATACGCTAGAAAACACAGCTAATTTTTGATGTTTTTCCTCAATTTTAGATAAATCTCATATCTCATAACTCGAAAATTGTAGATATTACACTAAATTTCTTTAAAGAAGTAAGTAAAATATATATTTTCAACATTATACCAAATAAACTAGAAAGCCCCTTAATCCCTTGAGAATAAAGGACTCTTTTGAAAAATAAAACATTTTCAGAAAATAAGGAATTTTTCATAGAGTAAATATAATAGTAAAATGCTAAAATAATAGTTGATAAAATTACTTTTGTAATCTAATATCTTAATTAAAGATGTTAATTTTGATAGGGGGTACATTGAGGAATGTTTAATGAAAGAGAAGCTTTGCGCTTGCGGTTAGAACAATTAAATGAAGCTGAAGTGAAAGTCATTCGTGAATATCAAATTGAACGTGATAAAATATACGCAAAATTAAGAGAGCTGGACAGAAATGGAAGCCCTTCCGAAATCAAAAAGGATTTCCGTTCTGAAAAAAAACCTGACTCTCTGCCGGTTCTCGCTGAGCTTGCGGCTCAGGAAATCAGAAGCTATCAGCCGCAATCACAGCAGCAGTCTGTCCAGCCTCAGCTTCAATCTATTTCCTCTCTTCCTGCCGGTATACCAGACGGAACAACACGAAGAAGAAGAGGAACGGCAAGACCGGGATCAAAAGCAGCTAAGCTGCGTGAAGCTGCTATTAAAACATTAAAACGCCACAACGCGGCGATTAAGAGCTCGGAGCTTCAAAAAGAGATTGAAAAAGAAAGCGGTCTTGAAATCCCTAATATGACAACGTTTATGCAAAGCTTAATTAAAATGTACCCGGAAGTGAAAAAGCCATATCGCGGGCAGTACATTTTAGAGGGTGAAATCGAATCTGCAGAATCAGCAAATGAATAAATATAAAGAAAAACTGCTTGGCATCGCTCAAGCAGTTTTTTTATTGAGGTTTTTTCTGTGAAGGTTTGTTTTCTTTTTCAAGATTAAGCTTATACACCCACTTTTGATAAGGCTTTTCTTCAGCGGCTCTGTTTCTCAGCTCTTCGATTGTATGGCTCTTGGCCTGGTCTGATGATTGGGCGTGGGCAAGCTGTTTTTGAAGCACATGTATCTGTTTGGTGACATCTTCAAGGATAGTCTCTACATGATTTGGCTGCGCGTAGGCCGCTGGAGCTTCTTCTTCCGTTTTTTCTTTTTGTTTCGTGCCGCCATCAATATCGGCAAAATGAGAAGCAATCCAGGCATCGCTTTCATCAAGTTGCCGTTTATACGATATAATAGTTTCGTGAAATAATTTTTCTTTCGTTTTTTCTATGTCTAGCAGTCTTTCTTTCGTTTCTATGATTCGATCTTTCATATGATCAACTTCTATTTTAATATGTTTTAGCTGATATTCTTTTTCTACCATTTGCTCTTTTAGACGCCCGTTTTCGGCTTTTATCAATTCGGCTTGCTGTTTTGCCTGAAGCAGTGCATTTTGTTCCTGCTCAATCGAGGCTTGAAGTTCGCTGATCCGTTTATGAAGATTTTTATTTTCTTCTTCGATTTTGACTTTAGCAATATGAAGTTTATGTTTTTCTTCGATTTCGGCTCTGCGTTTATAGGTTTCAGCAGATAGAAGCTCCTGCAAAACAACGATTTTATCAAGCAGTTCAGCTCTTATTTGATGCAGGGTTTGGCTGGTGTGGGAGGCATGTTTTTCTTTTGTTGACATATGTGTTAATTCGGCAGACAGCTGCTGGAGTTTTTCTTTCATATCGGTATTTTCTTTGAGCAGTTTGTTATTTTTCTGATGAAAGTAGCTTGCTTCAAGTTCAGCAATCAGCTTATGGCACCTTGAAAGCTCGGATTTTAAATAAAGGTTCTCCTGAGACACGTCGTGGAAAAAAGGACCTGATCTTTTCATTCGAACCATCTCCCTCATGATGTTAACACTACAATATGCAAATACTGAACAGCTATTCCTCTTTAATAAACAGACAAGCAGTAGCGTTGAGCCTTTGCTTTTGCTATGCTTTTAACGAAACTAGAGGTGAGATGATATGAAGCATGTAAACGTACTGTTGGCAGGGGGAGCCTCACGTCGCTTTGGAGAACCGAAGGCGTTTGTCAAATGGAAGGGCAGGATGCTTTACGAATGCGCTAAAGAGGCACTTGGAGAACAAACGGTTATCATCAGCCGTCCCGAATTTATTGATAGATTTCAAGAAAACGGTGAAAATGAAGTGTATCAAGATGCTGAGCCATTTCAAGGCATGGGGCCATTGGCTGGTATATATACCGCTTTTAAAAAGACAGACGGTGATCTTTATACTGTTCTTTCCTGTGACACACCGCTGATACAAAGAAGGACGATACTGGAGCTCAAACGTCTGATGACTGCCGGTGCTGACGCGGTAGTCCCAATTTCAGACGGACAAGTGCAGCCATTGATTGCGATTTACCACAAACGTATCATGCCAGTTCTATACGATCAGCTTTCTGAGAAGAGGTTGAGAATATCAGATTTATTAGGCAGAATTTCGGTTTGTTACGTACAGGCTGAAAATATCGGAGCAAACCCGGCAGAGTTTATCAACATTAATACACGTGATGATTTTAGCTGTTTGGAAGAAAAATCGAACTCCCTCAAGCGGGACTGACGGGGCAATAACATGATAAGATGACATAAAAGATAAGGAGAACAGGTTTGATGGAGGAACGTTATTCACGGCAAATCAGATTTAAGCAAATTGGGGAAGAGGGTCAGAAAAGACTGGCAGACAGCCATGTGCTGATTGTCGGAGCGGGAGCGCTCGGCACTGCAGGAGCTGAAGGGCTTTCGAGAGCGGGAGTCGGTACGATTACCATTATTGACCGTGACTATGTGGAGTGGAGCAATCTTCAAAGGCAGCAGCTTTATACAGAAAGCGATGCCAAACTCCGCATGCCGAAAGCCATGGCTGCCAAAGAGCATCTATCAGCGATTAACAGCGAGATACATATTGAGGCGTATGTTACCGAAGGAACAGCCGAAACGCTTGAGCCGCTGATTGAAAAAGCAGATGTCGTGATCGACGCGACAGATAATTTTGAAACCCGCATGCTGATAAACGATCTTGCCCAGAAAACAAAGACACCTTGGGTCTATGGCGCCTGTGTAAGCAGCCAGGGAATGTTCATGACTGTCATTCCCGGAGAAACCCCTTGTCTGTCTTGTTTGTTTGAGCAAATTCCTGTCGGCGGGGCGACGTGTGATACTGCCGGCATTATTCCGCCTGCTGTGCATATCGTTTCAGCATATCAGCAGGCTGAGGCATTTAAGCTGTTAACCGGCCAAATAGAAGCAATACAGCGGGGTTTTGTGACATTTGATGTCTGGAACAATTCGCATATGAAGATTAACGTTAATCATGTACGCCGTGAGGATTGTCCATCTTGCGGAGCAAATGCGGTATATCCTTATCTTCAGGATTGGAATACACCAAAAGCTGCTGTATTATGCGGCCGTGATACAGTGCAGGTAAGGTCAGAATCATTAAAAAGAATCCCGAAACAGGAACTCATTAAGCGGCTGAAAACAATCGGCAAGGTCGAGGCTAATGCGTTTTTGCTGCATATTTTTTACGAGGATTTCAGAATTGTCATTTTCAATGACGGACGGGCACTGGTGCATGGAACAAATGATGTGAAAGAAGCCAACTCCGTGTTGGCAAGAGTGATTGGACTGTAACAACAGGAGGGGTCAGAATGCTGGAGAAAAGAACACCGATACCGGTAGACGAGGCAGTTCGGCGTGTCTGCCATTTTCAAAAACAAGGTGAAACAGAATGGGTGGCGCTTGAAGACAGCCTTCATCGGTTTTTAGCCGAAGATATAACTGCGGATCACCACGTCCCTGCGTTTGACCGTTCGCCATACGATGGTTTTGCTGTCAGAGCGTGCGATACGGCATATGCATCACGTGAAAACCCAGTTCGGTTTGAAGTTATTGACCATATTGGAGCGGGAGCAGTATCTGAAAAAAAACTTGGCCCGTTTCAGGCCGTGCGGATTATGACTGGCGCGCAAATCCCTGTAGGGGCAGATGCAGTCGTCATGATTGAACTGACTCAAACCTTTGAGGAGAATGGGAAGTCATTTATGTCTTTAAAACGCCGCTTTCAGACGGGGGATAATATTTCAAAAACAGGTGAGGACGCTCAAAAAGGGAGTGTTTTACTGACAAAGGGCACCCGGGTGACACCAGGAGTGACGGCTCTTTTGGCAACATTCGGATACGCATCTGTGCCTGTCGTGAGAAAGCCTGTAGTCGGGATTATCGCAACCGGTACCGAATTGCTGAATGTCAGTGATCCGCTGGAACCGGGAAAAATCCGCAACAGCAATGCGAGTATGGTATATGCGCAAGCGATAGAAGCAGGCGCAACACCGCTTTATTTAGGGAAAATCTCTGATGAACTGGATAAAAGCTTTGCTGCAGTTAAAGAAGCGATGAAAAAAGTGGATTTCCTGATCACAACTGGCGGTGTGTCAGTCGGTGACTTTGACTTTTTGCCTGCGATCTATGAAAAACTCGGAGCGGACGTGCTGTTTAATAAAGTTGCCATGCGCCCGGGCAGCGTGACAACGGTGGCGCATGCAAACGATATGCTGCTGTTTGGCCTTTCAGGTAATCCGTCGGCATGCTATGTCGGTTTTGAACTGTTTGTCAAACCGATAATCCAGACATGGCTGCTCAATGAAACACCGCATTCAATTTGTGCGGAAGCAGTTTTGACCAAGGATTTTCCGAAGCCGAACCCATTTACCCGATTTGTTCGTGCGCTCGTGCACCATCAGGAAGGGAAGCTGTTGGCGACACCCGTTGGTTTAGATAAGTCGAGCTCTGTCACATCACTTGCAGATGCCAATGCATTTATTATCCTGCCGGGCGGCACGCGAGGCTACGAATCTGGCAGAACGGTTCAAGTGCTGCTCATCAGAGAAGAGAATGGAAGTGAATGGCCTTGGTCCGTCCTTTCCCGATCGTCCAAGTTGTAGGATTTCAAAACAGCGGGAAAACAACGTTTATTGAGCGCATTCTTGAAAAAGCCTCTGAACAGGGAGTCCATTTGGGCTGCCTGAAGCACCATGGTCACGGCGGTGAACCGCAAACGCTCACGGAAGGAAAAGACACGGACCGTTACAAGGCGGCAGGTGCTGATGTAACAGCGGTAGAAGGTGCTGGTGTGTTACAGCTGACTGCCCGCCGCAATTGGGATTTGGCACGGCTGGTCGAGTTATACCAATTTCTCGAAACAGACTGTCTTCTGATTGAAGGCTTTAAAAAAGCCCCTTATCCTAAAGTGGTTATCCTAAGTGAAAAGGAAGATCTGGAAGCGCTGCAAGCAGTAAATATAATCGCCATCATCTATAGAAAAAAAGAGCATATGACAGAGCATCAGGGATTACCCGTTTTTCATGCGGATGATCCGGTTGCCGTGGATTTTGTGCTTTCACAGCTGAAGGGGGAATCTGCATAATGGAACGGTTTGAGATTACGAAAACACCCATTAATACTGAAGACATCATTAAAAAA
This sequence comes from Bacillus sp. FJAT-14266, assembly GCF_001719225.1. NCBI lineage: Bacteria > Bacillati > Bacillota > Bacilli > Caryophanales > Bacillaceae > Bacillus > Bacillus sp. FJAT-14266. The sequence continues at coordinate 2,792,981 of NZ_CP017072.1, read as the reverse complement.
GTGGAGAAACGGGAAGCAGGAGCCATTACGACATTTATTGGTACGGTTCGGGAATGGACAAACGGAAAAAGAACGGTTCGGCTTGAATATGAGGCATATGAACCGATGGCCGTGCAAATGCTTGCTCAAATCGGCGCTGAAATCGAAGAAAAATGGGAAGGTGCCTCAGCTGCGATCACGCACCGTATAGGTGTGCTCGATATCGGTGAAGCAGCGGTAGTGATTGCTGTATCTTCTCCCCATCGAAAAGCCGCATATGAAGCCAATGAGTATGCGATTGAACGCATTAAACAGATTGTGCCGATTTGGAAAAAAGAAATTTGGGAAGACGGTGAGCAATGGATCGGTGACCAGCTAGAAACAACAGCTTATCCGAACGGAAAACCAGACCTAAGCGAGGGAGAGCAGCATGATTAAAATTCTTTTATTTGCAGGACTGGCTGAACAGGCCGGTACACAAGCAATAGAAATAGATGTGGAACAAGCAACCACAGATGAAATAAAAGCGAGTCTAAAAGAACAATACGGTCTTGAATCTATTGATACGGCTATGATTGCCGTTAACGAAAGCTATGTAAAAGAAAATACCTCTGTATCTTCGGGTGACACGGTAGCCATCATACCGCCGGTCAGCGGGGGATGAAAACCGGACGGCATTTCAGCCGTCTGGTTTTTCTGTATTTCATTGGCATATCCCCAAGTATCCTCAGCATACAATGATTTTCTGTAAGCGTTTATTCTACATATGTTACTCCCTATAAAGTAAGAGACTCACTCCATAATTAGACTGAAATTTTGAAAAATAATAGAAATTTATTTCGGGTATCGATATAGTGAAGATGATAAATGTTGGAAAGGTGCTGGATATGGAGACATTTAAAAGATTAAAAATGTATTATTGGCCGTACAGAAAAGTGTTTATGTGGTCGCTTCTAGCCATGCTTTTGATGACTGCAATTACTGTCGTTTATCCGATTATCCTGCAAATTACGATTGATGAGATCGTGCTTGGAAGGCAGTATCAGCTTGCGGCGTGGGTCAGCTTAGGATTTATTGCGGTAATGGTTTTGAAAGGAACGGCTACCTTTTTTCATCAGTATTTAGGTGATATGTTCGGGATCAAATCCGTTTATCGGCTGAGAAATGGTCTGTATGAAAAACTGCAGCGGCTTTCTTTTTCTTACTATGATAACGCGAAAACAGGAGATTTGATGTCCAGGCTGACTGCTGATGTTGAAGGGCTTCGTTTTTTCTTATCGTACGGTCTCGCTGAGCTCATTCGCTTCGGCCTGCTGGTAGCCATCAGCCTGTCGGTTATGTTTTACTATTCTGTTCCTCTCACGCTTGTGACAATAGCTGTTCTGCCATTTCTCGCGGTTGCGGTATACCGGTTTGACAAAAGAGTCCATCCCGCCTTCAGAGGCATCCGCAAATCGTTTGCGAAACTCAATACAAAAGTTCAGGAAAATATCAGCGGCATTAATACGGTTAAATCTCTTTCCAGGGAAGATTTTCAGATCAGCACTTTCAATAAAGCCAATGCAGAATACAGGGCGCAGTATTTACAAACATCATCCATCTGGTCTGCGTATTTCCCTTTAATGGAGTTCATTGGTAACATTTGTATTGTAGCTCTCCTCTCATACGGCGGTTACTTGGTTATGCAAAATCAGCTCAATCCCGGCGAGCTCGTTGCTTTCTTCAGCCTTGTCAATTATATGATGTGGCCCATTATGAACTTAGGTTTTGTCATCAATATGTTCTCTCAAGCAAAAGCGTCAGGGGAACGCCTGCTCGACATTCTGGAAAAAGAAGAAGACATTACAGATCATCCTCATGCTTTGCATAAACAAAAATTAACCGGAGATGTCCATTTCAAAAATGTTTCTCTTGCATACGGGAAAGAACAAACAAACGCGCTGTGCAATGTAAGCTTTGAGGCAAACAGCGGGAAGGTAATCGGACTGTTGGGCCCGACAGGTTCAGGCAAAAGCTCAGTGACACAGCTTCTCACCAGATTTTACAGTCCTGTTGGCGGAATGATTACCATTGATCACAAACCAATCACGGATTATTCGTTAAAAACCCTTCGCTCCAATATCGGGGTCGTACTTCAAGAATCCTTCCTGTTTTCATCTACGATTAGATCAAATATTTCGTATGGGCGGCCGGATGCCTCAATGGACGACGTCATCGAAGCGGCAAAAAGGGCACAGGCTCATAACTTTATTGTGGAGCTTCCTGATGGGTATGACACCATGCTGGGAGAGAGGGGAATGGGGCTTTCCGGCGGGCAGAAACAGCGTATTGCCATTGCGAGAGCCATCTGCTTGAACCCGAGCATTTTAATATTGGATGATGCCACAAGCGCAGTAGATATGCAAACGGAGCACAGCATACAGCTTGCCTTAAAAGAAGTCATGAAAAACCGCACAACCTTTATCGTCGCTCACCGCATTTCTTCACTGAAACACGCTGATGAAATTCTCGTTTTTAATAAAGGACGCATTCGTGAAAGGGGAACACATCATGAGCTTCTTAAAAAAGGCGGCTACTATAAAAAGATTTACGATTTGCAATACCGTGATGTCAAAATGATTAATGAGCCGCATGAGGTCGGATAGGGAGGGGCCAAATGAAACAAGCGAAAAAACAGGGGATTTTAGAGCGTTTCTATTACTCTTCAGATGAAATCATTGAAAAGCCGTTTAACTGGGCTCAAATGTGGCGGCTGCTGAGCTATGTCAAACCATATCGAAAAACAATTTTGCCGCTTTCTTTTCTCACCGTATTAATTGGCACTGCTGTGAAGCTTGTGATCCCCATTTTGATCGGCGTTTATGTTCTTGATCAAGCGATTACAGGGAGAAACTCGGAGCTGCTGATTCAGCTCATTTTTATTATTAGCGGTTTATATGTCCTCAATTACGCCGCCAATGTGTTAAGAATCAGGTGGATGAATCAGCTTGGCCAGCATGTCATTTACGATTTGCGACAGCATTTATTTACCCATGTGCAGCGCTTATCCCATCGATTTTTTGATCAGCGGTCGGCGGGATCGATCTTAGTCAGGATCATGAATGATATTAACTCTCTTCAGGAGCTCTTTACAAGCGGAGTCATCAATTTGTTGACCGACTTGCTGCTTCTGGCCGGCGTGATTATCATTTTGTTTACGCTGAGCCCTGAGCTGACTATAGCCATCATGGTGACATTGCCGATTATGTTTTTTATTTCAACAAGTCTCAGAAAAAAAATACGCCGATCCTGGCAAACGGTACGGCTGAAGCAATCGAAGCTCAACTCTCATCTAAACGAAAGCATTCAGGGCATCCGGGTCACGCAGGCATTTACGCAGGAAGAAGAAAACATGGCGTATTTTGACGGTGTCAATCAGGAGAACTACGAATCATGGCGGGAAGCAACTAGAAAAAATGCCATGTTCCGTCCGCTTGTAGAAATGACGAATGCGATTGGGACGGCTGTCTTGATTTGGTATGGAGCCACACTCATCATGAATGAAACCATTACGATTGGCGTCTTCGTTTCTTTTGCTTTCTATCTGGGAATGTTTTGGGAACCTATTTCGAGACTGGGTCAGGTCTATAATCAGCTGTTAATGGGGATGGCATCATCAGAACGGATTTTTGAGTTTCTGGACGAACAGCCAAATGTCAAGGAGAAGCCGAATGCCATTCAAAATGAAAAGATAAATGGGGAGATCAGTTTTGAAGAGGTTGAATTTTCGTATGATGAAAAACGAAAAGCCCTTCACGCCGTTTCTTTCTCTATTCCTGCGGGCTCGACGCTTGCGCTTGTCGGGCATACAGGGAGCGGGAAGACGACGATTGCCAATTTAATCAGCCGTTTTTATGATGCGACCGGAGGCACCATTAAAATAGACGGTATACCGATTAAGGATCTTTCCCTTGCCAGTCTGCGCTCTCAAATCAGCATTGTCCTGCAAGATACATTTATTTTCTCTGGGACCATCATGGAAAATATTCGTTTTGGAAGGCCAAATGCTTCGGATGAAGAAGTGATGAAAGCCTCCCAAGCGGTCGGAGCGGATGAGTTTATTTCCGATTTAGCGGAAGGATACGCAACAGAGGTAGAGGAAAGGGGCAGCGTACTGTCTGCCGGTCAGCGTCAGCTTATTTCATTTGCAAGAGCATTGCTCGCCGATCCGGCTATTATCATCCTTGACGAAGCAACGGCAAGCATTGATACAGAGACAGAAGTAAAAATTCAGCAAGCGTTAAAAACGCTTCTGAAAGGGCGTACAGCAGTGATGATCGCTCACAGATTGTCTACGATCCGCGACGCCGACCGCATCATTGTTCTTGATCACGGCAGGAAAATAGAAGAAGGGAACCATGATCAGCTGCTCGCTAAAGGAGGCATTTATGCCGGGCTTGTGAAAGCGCAATACAGCACAGCGATAGAATAATATGAAAAGCCTTCAATATTGAAGGCTTTTGGAAATTTATTAGAAAAACATGAAACTTTTTGATATCCTTCCCGTACTATTTGTTAGATATTCTCAAGGAGGTTTTGAAATGGAAACGAATGTAGAAAAAAACAGCGGAACAGCGACTGAAAAGCCTTCACTTTTCGGAGTAATCACAAGTCCGTCCGTTCAATTTGAAAGAATAAGAGAAAGGCCGGCTGTATGGGGACCGCTTTTGATTGTTGCAACAATTATCATCGTCGGTGCCGTGCTGCAATCACTCGGTACGGATTATAGTGAGCTTTTGAAAAGCCAGGATACGCAAGGGCTATCTGCTGAACAAATGGAAACTGTCGCAACAATAACCAAATTTGGCGGAATGGCAGGCGCTATTATCGGCGGTATCGCAGCATTATTTATTGCCCCTCTTATTTATTGGCTCTGTGTAAAAATATCAGGCGGAGTTACGACATATAAAAAAATGCTTTCTCTCGGTCTGTTTGTCTCTTTGATTAGCAGTCTCGGATTATTGGTTAATGGAATCGTTGCTTTTACGACTGACGTGAATCCTCTTTACAGCACGACGTCACTGGCAGGGATTATCCCATCTGACGGGGCTCTTGCCAGCGTGTTAAATACCTTTGAAATTTTCAGCATCTGGAGCTTTGTATTATTAGCAATCGGACTTCACAAAACGGGAGGCATCTCCAAAAAAGCCGGGTGGATTTCAGCAATCATTCTATTCGGAATTTTAGTTGTATTTTCGCTTTTTTCAGGTTTAATCAATTCTGTGGCGGGTGCATAAGCTCATGAAAAAAGTCTGGATCGGAATTGGAATCGCAGTTATAGTCGCTCTTTTTGTTGGAATCAATATATATCGGTCTGCCGCTCCAACAAGCGGCAGCGCCGGCAAGGAGATACAGACGGGGAGCGTTGAAGAAAATGAAATCTCATCAACGGTTATGGTTCCTGGCACGCTAAAATTTTCAAATGAACAGTATGTCTTTTATGAAGCGGATAAAGGGACATTAGAAGACATTAAAGTTAAGGAAGGCGATAAAGTTAAAAAGGGCACGCCTTTAGTCACCTATACAAATGAGCAGCTGAGCCTGGAAAAAGAACAGAACCAGTTAACGTCTGAATCCAACCGGCTTCAAATTGACCAAATTCAAGAAAAGTTAAAAGCCTTAGACAGCAAAGAAAGAGAACTGGAAAAACAGGTAGGAAAGAAAGAAGCAGAAAAACAAATCGAATCTGAACGGACAGAGCTTCAAATGCAGAAAAAAACAGCGGAGATCGAATTAAAACAAACCGAGCTTCAGCGGCAGTCACTTGCCAACCGGGTATCAGATCTTGAAGTGAAAAGCGAAATTGAAGGCACCGTTATTTCTGTCAACCAAGAGGCGGCATCCAAAAAGTCAGATATTCAAGAGCCTGTCATACATATCGGCAACCCAAAAGACCTTGTCGTCTCAGGGAAATTGTCTGAATACGATACATTGAAAGTCAAAAAAGGCCAGAAGGTCACACTCACTTCAGATGTAATACAGGGTAAAACATGGAAAGGCACGGTTTCCGCAGTCGGGCTTGTTCCGGATCAGCAGGAGAGCGCTGCGGCACAAGGAACAGAACAGGCGGTCCAATACCCGCTTCAAGTGAAAATAAAAGGAAATCTTCCAGAAGGAAAGCCAGGCTTTAAATTTATCATGAATATTGAAACAGATAAACGGAAAGCAAATACGCTTCCTTCAAAGGCAGTCAAAAAAGAAGATGACCAATATTATGTGTATACAGTAAAAGACGGAAAAGCAAAGCGAATTGATGTCAAAATCGGCGAAGTGACAGATGACCTGACAGAAATTAAAGAGGGGCTTACCCAAGATGATCAAGTCATTTTGAATCCATCTGATCAGGTGACTGACGGAATGGAAGTGAAATCCTAAATGATTCAGCTTTCTAATGTGCGAAAAAGCTACCAGATCGGAAAGGAAACGTTTGATGTTCTCCATTCTATTGATTTGGACATTCATCAAGGTGAATATGTCTCGATTATGGGGCCGTCAGGATCAGGAAAATCGACGATCATGAATATTATCGGCTGTCTTGATCGGCCGACTTCCGGTACATATCAATTGGACGGCGAAGACATTTCTTCATATAAAGATAAAGAACTGGCGGCAGTCCGTAACCGGTCCATCGGTTTTGTATTTCAGCAATTTCAGCTTCTTCCGCGGCTGAACGCAAAAAAAAATGTCGAGCTGCCGATGATTTATTCCGGGATAGGCAAAAAGGAACGTCAAGAGCGGGCTGAGAGAGCATTGGAAAAGGTCGGGTTAGCCGATCGAATGCTCCACATGCCCAACGAGCTGTCGGGCGGGCAGAAGCAGCGGGTGGCGATTGCGAGGGCGATCGTGAATGAGCCGAAATTGATTTTAGCTGATGAACCGACCGGCGCCCTGGATACGAAAACAAGCGAGGCGATTATGGATCAGTTTACAGCATTAAATGCCGAGGGAACGACAATCGTTCTGGTTACTCACGAGTCTGAAGTAGCAGATTGCACGAATCGGATAATCATGGTGCGTGACGGAAACATTGTTCCTGCCAGCTCCGGACAAAGGAGTGTGGGAGAATGAGCCTGTTGGAAAACATCAGAATGGCTCTAAGCTCTGTCCTTGCCCATAAAATGCGTTCGATCTTAACGATGCTCGGCATTATCATTGGTGTAGGCTCTGTCATTGTTGTCGTTGCGGTAGGACAGGGCGGCGAGCAAATGCTGAAGCAGTCGATCAGCGGCCCGGGAAATACTGTGGAGCTGTACTATATGCCTAGCGACGAGGAGCTTGCAAGCAACCCGAACGCCGCAGCTGAATCTACGTTTACAGAAAACGATATTAAAGGTTTAAAAGGAATAGAAGGCATTAAACAAGTCGTTGCTTCGACTTCTGAAAGTATGAAAGCGCGTTATCACGAAGAAGAAACCGATGCTACGGTTAACGGAATAAATGATGGATACATGAATGTCAATTCTTTAGAAATCGAAAGCGGCAGAACATTTACCGACAATGACTTTCTTGCGGGGAATAGAGCCGGAATCATCTCTCAAAAGATGGCTGAAGAACTGTTCGATAAAACCTCTCCTTTAGGTGAAGTTGTCTGGATAAACGGACAGCCCGTTGAAATTATCGGCGTGCTGAAAAAAGAAACAGGCTTGCTTTCTTTCGGTTTAAGTGAAATGTATGTGCCATTTAATATGATGAAATCCTCTTTTGGCACAAGTGATTTCAGTAACGTATCATTGCAGGTCGAATCAGCAGACGACATAAAATCGGCTGGAAAAGAAGCGGCACAGCTGGTAAATGACAATCATGGCACAGAGGATTCGTATCAAGTGATGAACATGGAAGAGATTGCGGCCGGAATTGGCAAAGTAACTGCAATTATGACGACGATTATCGGCTCAATTGCAGGTATTTCCCTTTTGGTCGGCGGAATCGGTGTCATGAATATTATGCTCGTATCAGTCACAGAACGGACGCGGGAAATCGGAATCAGAAAATCACTTGGTGCGACGAGGGGACAGATTCTGACTCAGTTTTTAATTGAATCAGTCGTATTGACGCTGATTGGCGGTCTGGTCGGGATTGGTATTGGATACGGAGGGGCCGCGCTTGTTTCAGCCATTGCGGGCTGGCCGTCACTCATATCCTGGCAGGTTGTATGCGGGGGCGTGCTGTTCAGTATGCTCATTGGTGTTATTTTCGGCATGCTTCCTGCAAATAAAGCCGCAAAGCTTGATCCCATTGAAGCGCTGCGTTATGAGTAGCCTCATGCAACATGCATGAGGTTTTTTTATGTTTAGTGATTTCTACTATGAATATAAAAGACTTTTTTCATTAAAATAAGAAGAAAATGTCGTACAATTGTCCTTATTTTTGTCGAATTTACAGTTTACAAACCCTATAGACATACGTTAATATGGAGAAACGTGAAAGATTTTGATAGTTATTGAATGAATTTGAATGATTTTAGTTGCCTAAACCGAAAATAGCGTTTACAATGAAATTGTATTCAAAATGAATACGTTTTCATTAGGAGGTGAAGCATGCTAACTCCTGAACGGCATCAATTGATTATTGATCAAATAGAAAAGCATGATGTGGTAAAGATTCAAGAGCTTATAAATCTGACTAATGCTTCTGAATCAACAATCAGAAGAGATTTATCGACACTTGAAGAACGCGGTTTTTTAAAGCGCGTTCATGGTGGAGCGGCCAAGCTTTCCGATATCAGACTTGAACCCGATATGCTTGAAAAATCATCCAAAAACCTTCACGATAAATTGAAGATTGCTGAAAAAGCAGCTTCTCTTTTAGAAGAAGGGGATTGCATTTACCTTGATGCAGGCACGACGACATTGCACATGATTGATTTTATGGATAAAACCAAAGATATTGTCGTTGTCACAAACGGGGTAATGCATATCGATGCATTAATAAGGAAAGAAATTTCTTTTTATCTGCTTGGAGGATACGTAAAGCACAGAACGGGCGCGATTATTGGAGGCGCTTCATTGATTGCCATGGACCAGTACAGATTTGACAAGAGTTTTCTGGGGACAAACGGTGTCCATACAGAGGCTGGATTCACAACGCCGGACCCTGATGAGGCCCTTTTAAAACAGAAAGCGATCAAACAGGCAAAACACGCATACGTCTTAGCAGACCCTTCGAAGTTCGGAGAAATTTCATTTTCGGCATTCGCCGGAATAGGCGACGCAACAATCATTACGACTGACGCTGAAGAGCTTACATTCGATAATTACCAAGAAAAAACTGTCGTAAAGGTAGTGAAACCATGATTTACACTGTAACACTTAATCCATCTGTCGATTATATTGTTCACGTTGAAGATTTTACTGTAGGAGGCCTGAACCGTTCTTCGTATGATACCAAGTATCCAGGGGGCAAAGGCATCAACGTATCGAGACTGCTGAAAAGACACCATGTGGCGTCTAAAGCGCTCGGATTCGTCGGCGGATTTACCGGAGAATATATCAAAACATTTTTACGGGAAGAAAACCTGGAAACAGCTTTTTCTGAAGTAAAAGGGGATACCCGTATCAATGTAAAGCTGAAAACGGGTGATGAAACTGAAATTAACGGGCAGGGACCGACAATTTCGGATGAAGATTTCAAAGCCTTTTTAGAACAGTTCCAATCTTTGCAAGAGGGAGATATCGTCGTTCTTGCAGGAAGCATTCCATCTTCACTCCCTCACGATACTTATGAAAAAATCGCAGAGGCCTGCAAACAGCAGAACGCACGAGTTGTTCTGGATATCTCAGGCGAGGCTCTTTTGAAAGCAACAGAAATGAAACCATTTTTGATGAAGCCAAATCATCATGAGCTTGGAGAAATGTTCGGCACGGCCATTACATCTGTTGAGGAAGCCGTTCCTTATGGGAAAAAGCTTGTAGAACAAGGCGCTGAACATGTAATCGTATCAATGGCCGGAGACGGAGCGCTTCTGTTTACGAACGAAGCTGTTTATTTTGCTAACGTGCCAAAGGGGAAATTGGTAAACTCAGTCGGAGCAGGGGATTCCGTTGTTGCAGGTTTCCTTGCCGGAATTTCCAAACAGTTGCCGCTTGAAGAAGCATTCCGCTTAGGAGTTACTTCAGGCAGTGCTACCGCGTTCTCTGAAGAACTTGGAACAGAAGAATTTGTCCAGCAGCTTCTTCCTGAAGTTAAGGTCACACGTCTATAGAGGAGGAAACACAAGTGAAAATAACTGAGCTTTTAACGAAGCATACGATAAAGCTTAATATTGAGAGCAAAGAAAAAGAAAATGTTATTGACGAAATGGTCACTGTTCTTGATAAGGCTGGAAAGTTAAATGACCGACAAGCCTATAAAGAAGCCATTTTAAATCGCGAAAGCCAAAGCTCCACGGGTATCGGTGAAGGAATCGCTATCCCCCATGCGAAAACGGCAAGCGTTATCAACCCGGCGATCGCGTTCGGACGTTCAAAAGACGGCGTCGATTATGAATCATTAGACGGCCAGCCGGCTCACTTAGTGTTCATGATTGCGGCGACTGAAGGCGCAAACAACACTCACCTTGAAGCATTGTCAAGACTTTCAACGCTGTTAATGCGTGAAGAAATCCGTAAGCAGCTCCTTGAAGCTGAGTCTGAAGATGCCATCATCGACATTATTAATCAGCACGATAAAGATGATGACGAAGAGGAAGAAGAAGAAGCGGCACCAGCACCTGCCGGAAAAGGAAAAATTTTAGCGGTTACTGCATGCCCGACAGGTATTGCCCATACATTCATGGCTGCGGATGCCCTTAAAGAAAAAGCGAAAGAGCTTGGTGTGGAAATTAAGGTCGAAACAAATGGGTCAAGCGGCATTAAGCACAAGCTCACTGCCCAAGAAATCGAAGATGCACCTGCAATCATTGTCGCAGCGGACAAGCAGGTTGAAATGGAACGTTTTAAAGGCAAGCGCGTACTTCAAGTTCCTGTAACGGCGGGTATCAGACGTCCGCAAGAGCTTATCGAAAAAGCGATGAATCAAGATGCGCCGATTTATCAAGGCAGCGGCGGCGGTTCAGCAGCTTCAAACGATGATGAAGAAGCGAAAGGCAAGTCTGGAAGCGGTATCGGAAACACGTTTTATAAGCACCTGATGAGCGGTGTCAGCAACATGCTTCCGTTCGTAGTCGGCGGCGGTATTCTCGTTGCGATTTCATTCTTCTGGGGAATTCACTCTGCTGATCCGAATGATCCTAGCTACAACACGTTTGCAGCAGCATTAAACTTTATCGGCGGCGACAATGCATTAAAACTGATTGTTGCAGTTCTGGCCGGTTTCATTGCGATGAGTATTGCAGATCGTCCTGGTTTTGCGCCTGGTATGGTCGGCGGATTTATGGCAACTCAAGCGAATGCTGGATTCTTAGGCGGCTTAATTGCCGGATTCCTTGCCGGTTATGTCGTGATTTTACTGAAAAAAGTATTTACGTTTATCCCTCAGTCACTTGATGGATTAAAACCTGTTTTGATTTACCCGCTGTTCGGTATTTTTATCACTGGTGTATTAATGCAATTTGTCGTCAATACACCTGTAGCAGCTTTTATGAATTTCTTAACAAACTGGCTTGAAAGCCTTGGTACTGGAAACCTTGTGTTAATGGGTATTATCTTGGGCGGCATGATGGCGATCGATATGGGTGGCCCGCTTAATAAAGCAGCCTTTACGTTCGGTATCGCCATGATCGATGCAGGCAACTATGCGCCTCATGCAGCAATCATGGCCGGCGGTATGGTTCCTCCGCTTGGTATCGCACTTGCAACAACCATTTTCAGAAACAAATTCACTCAGCGTGACCGTGAAGCTGGTATTACATGCTATTTCATGGGAGCTGCTTTCGTAACAGAGGGAGCGATCCCATTTGCTGCGGCTGATCCGCTTCGCGTCATACCAGCTGCTGTAGTCGGTGCAGCTGTTGCCGGCGGATTAACTGAATTCTTCCGAGTAACGCTTCCGGCGCCTCATGGAGGAGTATTCGTAGCTTTCATTACAAACCATCCGATGCTTTACCTTTTAAGTATCGTGATCGGTGCTGTCGTGATGGCAATTATCCTCGGTATCGTCAAAAAACCTGTTACAGAAAAATAAGAAAAAAAGCGTCCTTGGTTCGAAAGGACGCTTTTTCTTATCCGGCCGGCAGGGAGCGCGGTTAAGTTATGTATTTTATTCTTTTTTATGATAAAGTAAAAGAAGAGAAACAACTGACATAGCAATTGTCTAGGAGGAAACACTTTGACCGAGGAAAAAAATACGAATACTGAGAAAACGGCGAAGAAAAAAACCAATACGTACCTGGAATGGGGTAAAGCGATTGTCATCGCTGTTCTGCTGGCTCTCCTGATCCGTCACTTTTTGTTTGAACCGTATTTAGTTGAAGGTTCATCTATGTATCCCACATTACATGACGGAGAAAGGCTGTTTGTGAATAAAACAGTCAACTATATCGGCGAGCTGAAGCGCGGAGATATCGTTATTATCAACGGTGAAACTTCTAAAATCCATTATGTAAAAAGATTGATCGGAAAGCCTGGAGAAACCGTTCAAATGAAGGATGACACGCTTTATATAAACGGTAAAAAAGTAGCCGAGCCTTACTTGTCTAAAAACAAGAAGGAAGCAGAAAAACTTGGTGTCAGTCTGACAGGAGACTTTGGACCGGTTAAGGTTCCGAAAGGCAAATACTTTGTCATGGGAGATAACCGGCTGAATTCTATGGACAGCCGAAACGGGCTGGGACTGATCGCGGAAGATCGAATTGTCGGCACATCGAAGTTTGTCTTTTTCCCGTTTAACGAAATGCGTCAAACAAAATAAAAACGCCTTGCTGGCCTAGGACAGCAGGCGTTTTTATTTTGAAAAAGAAGCGACCAATGCAATGCATAAAACCGTGATGAACACTGAACCGATAATAGCTAGCACACTGAAGAAAAGGTGAACCTGTTTGTTCTCTTTTCCGCGCTTTTCTAAAAGCCGTTTAGAAAAAATGTGCGAAAATATGTAAATAAGGGCTATGCCTATATATAAGCCGATATCTTTGGCGGTAAAGCCTGTTACGGCAAGGTAAAAGCCCGTAAAAAAGATCAGTAAGCAATATTCAGTAAGTGTTAAAAGCCTCAACGTGTTCCTCCATGAGAGTGTGTAATTTTCCGAGCGGATGCATTCTCTCTCTTTAATTGTAACACAGCTGGCTGGTTTGGGTGTATAAGTGTTTTCTCTCTGTTTTATCAGGGAATCATTTCTCTTGCCCTGCTTTCATGGTATACTTTTATTGATGATAGACATGATGGAGGATAATAAATGATTGCTGTAAATAATGTAAGCTTGCGGTTTGCGGATCGCAAGTTATTTGAAGATGTTAATATTAAATTTACCCCAGGCAACTGCTATGGGTTAATTGGTGCAAACGGTGCCGGTAAATCAACGTTTCTAAAGGTGCTGTCAGGCGAAATCGAGCCTCAGACAGGCGACGTGCATATGAGTCCTGGTGAGCGTCTTGCCGTCTTGAAGCAGAACCATTTTGAGTACGAAGAGTATGAAGTGCTGAAAGTGGTCATTATGGGCCACAAACGCCTGTATGAAGTCATGCAGGAGAAAGACGCTATTTACATGAAGCCTGATTTCTCAGATGAGGATGGGATTCGTGCTGCTGAGCTAGAAGGTGAATTCGCGGAACTGAACGGTTGGGAAGCGGAAAGTGAAGCTGCGATCCTGTTAAAAGGCCTTGGTATCTCAGAAGATCTGCACACAAAAAAGATGGCAGACCTCGGCGGTTCGGAGAAGGTAAAAGTTCTCTTGGCACAGGCATTATTCGGCAAGCCGGATGTTCTGCTGCTCGATGAGCCGACGAACCACTTGGACCTTCAGGCAATCCAGTGGCTTGAAGAGTTTCTGATTAACTTTGAAAACACAGTTATTGTCGTATCCCATGACCGTCACTTCTTAAATAAAGTATGTACGCACATTGCCGACCTTGATTTTAACAAAATTCAAATCTATGTAGGAAACTATGATTTCTGGTACGAGTCAAGCCAGCTGGCGTTAAAGCTTTCTCAAGAAGCGAACAAGAAAAAAGAAGAGCAGATTAAACAGCTTCAAGAGTTTGTCGCTAGATTCAGCGCCAATGCGTCTAAATCTAAGCAGGCTACATCAAGAAAGAAACTTCTCGAAAAAATCACGCTGGATGATATTAAACCGTCTTCCCGCCGCTATCCTTATGTTAACTTCACGCCGGAACGGGAAATCGGAAATGATGTTCTTCGCGTGGAAGGCTTAACAAAAACAATCGATGGCGTAAAAGTGCTTGACAATGTCAGCTTTATTATGAGTCGAGAAGATAAAATTGCTTTCACTGGCCGAAACGAACTTGCTGTTACTACGCTGTTTAAAATCATTTCCGGGGAAATGGAAGCTGACAGCGGAACGTTTAAATGGGGTGTTACCACATCTCAAGCGTATTTTCCAAAAGACAACAGCGAATATTTCGAAGGCAGTGATCTGAACCTTGTAGACTGGCTTCGCCAATATTCTCCGCACGACCAAAGTGAGAGCTTTTTACGCGGTTTCTTAGGACGCATGCTGTTCTCTGGAGAAGAAGTCCACAAAAAAGCAAATGTACTTTCCGGGGGAGAAAAGGTCCGCTGTATGCTGTCGAAAGCGATGCTTTCTGGCGCCAATATTTTAATTTTGGATGAGCCGACTAACCATTTAGACCTGGAGTCCATTACAGCGCTCAATAACGGCTTAATCAGCTTTAAAGGCGCTATGCTGTTTACTTCTCATGACCATCAGTTTGTGCAGACCATTGCCAACAGAATTATAGAAATTACACCTAACGGCATCGTCGATAAGCAAATGAGCTATGACGAGTTCCTTGAAAATGCTGATGTGCAGAAAAAATTGACTGAACTATACGCGGAATAAAAAAGCAGAGATTTCTCTGCTTTTTTTGATACCTAAATATGAAAGGAGATCACAACATGAAATTTTTGGTTGTCGGAGCAGGTGGAGTAGGTGGGTATATTGGCGGACGGCTTTCGGAGAAAGGAAATGATGTGACATTTCTCGTGCGCCAAAAACGAGCTGAGCAGCTTAAAAAAACCGGGCTTGTCATCCATAGTGAAAAAGGGAATGTATCATTTCAGCCCGAACTAATCAGTGCCGGAGAAACAGGGCAATTTGATGTCGTTATCATTGCTTCTAAAGCATACTCGCTTGGTCAAGTGATAGAGGATGTCAAACCATTTATCCATCAGGAATCTGTCATTATCCCTTTTTTAAATGGGTACCGCCACTATGAGCAGCTATTTGCGGCATTTTCAAAAGAACAGGTGCTGGGCGGCCTGTGTTTTATAGAAAGTGCTTTAGACAACAAAGGAGAAATTCATCATACGAGCGCATCGCATCGTTTTGTATTTGGAGAATGGAACGGCGAGCGTACGGAGCGGATAAGAGCGCTTGAAGAGGCATTTTCAGGTGTGAAGGCTGAAGTCATCATTAGCGGGCATATCGAGAAGGACATTTGGAAAAAGTATCTCTTTATTGCAGCGCAAGCGGGGATCACAACGTTATTTCAACGACCGCTTGGCCCAATCCTCGCCACAGAAGCCGGACGTCACACGGCCCAAACTCTTATTGGGGAAATTTGCGCTGTTTTACGAAAAGAAGGTGTTCCGGCTGATCCGGATCTTGAGGAAGAGAGCTTTCGTACGATGACCAGCATGTCTTACCATATGAAGTCCTCCATGCTTCGGGATATGGAAAACGGCCAAACGACTGAAGGAGACCACCTGCATGGATTTTTGCTTGAAAAAGCAAAACGTTTATCTCTCGCTGCACCAGTATTAGAAACCGTTTATGCGAATCTGCAAATGTATGAAGCAGAAAAATAAAAAAAGGAGGCGAAAAAGCCTCCTTTTATTTACTTAAAAAGCCCAATTTCCGTTTCTGAAGATAGGCTCTCTTTTCCCGTCTGCCGTAATTCCGTCAATATTCATATCCTTAGAACCGATCATAAAGTCCACGTGTGTAATGCTTTCATTTAGGCCTTCTTTGACAAGCTCTTCACGAGACATCTGCTTTCCGCCTTCAATATTAAAGGCATAGGCGCTTCCGATCGCCAAATGATTTGACGCGTTTTCATCAAACAGCGTGTTATAGAAAAGAATGTTTGATTGTGATATAGGTGAATCGTAAGGAACAAGTGCCACTTCACCTAAATAGTGAGAACCTTCATCTGTTTCCACCAGTTCTTTTAAAATATCCTCACCTTTTTCAGCTTTAATGTCGACTATACGGCCATTTTCAAACGTCAGGGTGAAATTTTCAATAATATTTCCGCCGTAGCTTAATGGTTTTGTGCTTGATACCACTCCGTCAACCCCGTCTTTTTGCGGCAGCGTGAACACTTCTTCTGTCGGCATATTGGCCATAAACTCATGGCCGCTTTCATTCACGCTTCCCGCACCTGCCCAAACATGCTTCCTAGGCAGCTTAATTGTTAAATCAGTTCCTTCAGCTTGATAATGTAAGGCAGCGTAATGTCTCTCGTTCAAATGGTCAACTTTTTCATGAAGATTCTGGTCATGATTGATCCACGCCTGAACCGGGTTGTCTTCATTTACGCGCGTCGCTTTAAAAATTTCTTCCCACAGAAGGTGGATCGCTTCCTCCTCTGATTTGCCAGGAAACACCTTGTGAGCCCAGCCTGCTGATGCCGCACCTACGACAGTCCAGCTGACTTTGTCTGATTGAATATATTGTCTGTATGTATGTAATGCTTTGCCTGCTGCTTTTTGGAATGCCGCAATCCGTTTGGAATCTATACCTTTTAGCAAGTCTGGGTTTGACGACACAACAGAAATGAAAGCAGCTCCATTTTTGGCAAGCTCTTCTCTGCCTTTTGCTTCCCATTCAGGATATTCTTCAAATGCTTCAAACGGCGCAAGTTCGTATTTTAATTTGGCTACTTCGTCATCCTGCCAATTCACGGTGACGTTTTTTGCGCCCTTTTCATATGCGTGTTTTACAATTAAACGGACAAAATCCCGAACGTCTGTTGAAGCATTTACGACTACATACTGGCCTTTTTGGACATTAACGCCGACTTCTACCGCCAGCTGTGCATATGTATTTAATTTCTGTGAAAATGAATCCATGAATCATTCCTCCAAGCTTTTTTCTCATCATATCAAATATGATCCTATAAAGGAAAGAAGGAGCCCAAAGTGAAAAACCCAAAACGACACGTCTTGGGTTTTTCAATATTATGGATGATTCAGTTTTACAGTGCCGCCTGCAGGCGAATGGGGCATATTTGCCAAAGAAATGCTCATGCCTCCAAGAATAATTCCGCTTAAAATGGCTGCGATCGCTACTCTTCTTCCTAAATCTCTTAGCATCTGTTTCCTCCTTAACGTTTCTCCATTTCCCACAATATGAAGGAAGTGAGGAAAAAAGAAGCAAGAAATTTGCCGCGTGTGAGAATTTTGCGGGTAAAGACTATTTAATTGCCTTTTGCAGCTTATCAATCACTTCTAAAGAACGGCCTGTGCCGATTGCTACAGATTCAAGCGGGTTTTGCGCCACGTGTACAGGCACGACAATCTCTTCTGCGAGCCATTCTTTAATTCCATTAAGGAGCGCACCGCCGCCTGTTAAAATAACGCCGCGATCAACAATATCTCCGCTCAATTCAGGCGGACAGTCCTCAAGTGTCGCTCTGATGGCTTCAAGAATATGCAGGAGGGATTCACGCATTGCATCTTGAATTTCGTTGGATTGAAGCATAATGGTTTTTGGAAGACCTGTCACGAGGTCGCGTCCCCGAATTTCCATTGCCTCTGGTATATGTTCAATCAGAGCATGGCCAATTTCCATTTTTACCTGCTCAGCTGTGCGTTCGCCGATCAGCAAATTGTATTTTTTACGGACGAAAGAAACGATATCCTCATCAAGCTGGTCTCCGCCGATCCTGATAGAATGGCAGGAAACAACGCCACCGAAGGAAATAATAGCGACCTCTGTCGTCCCTCCGCCGATATCTACTACCACATTGGCAACCGGCTCATCAACCGGTAAATCCGCTCCGATGGCGGCTGCAACTGGCTCTTCGATTAAATGAACGTTTTTCGCGCCGCAATTTTTCACCGCATCACTGATGGCGCGGCGTTCTACTGCTGTTGAGCCTGATGGTGTGCAAACGACTACGTTCGGTTTTCTGAACGACATGCCGATGCTTTTTGCTGCTTTTTTCATAATGTGCTTTAGCAGGTCAGTTGTCATATCATAGTCTGCGATCACGCCATCTTTCATCGGTCTGACAGCGACAATTTTTCCCGGTGTTTTACCGATCATGTTTTTCGCGTCAGCTCCGATTGCAAGCACTGCTTTTGTCGTCGTATCCACTGCGACAACAGATGGTTCATTTAGGATAATCCCTTTATTTTTGCTGTAAACAAGTATATTAGCTGTTCCTAAGTCAATCCCGATTTCAGTTGATTGAAACATGTTTTCACCCAATCTCTATCCTAATTTAATATGATTCTACATTTAAAGTTTCTCAGAAATACTGCGATTTTTGGGGGTGTGCGTCGGTAAAGAAATGTTTTTGTAAAAAATCAAGGAACTGTGTAACAGAAGTAATACATTTTTCGGTTTTATGGAAAAAATATCTTGTAATTCTTATAGAAAGCGGGAAACTTTTTCAAAGTTTCATTCGTCTACGATATATTGAGGTACATCCTTAAAACATTACATGAGAAAAGAAACATTTAAAGGAAGAAGGGTTTTTATGAAATCAATAGGTGTTGTGAGAAAAGTAGATGAATTAGGCCGCATTGTCATGCCGATTGAGTTGAGACGGGCATTGGATATTGCCATAAAAGACAGCATTGAGTTTTTTGTTGACGGAGATAAAATTATCTTGAAAAAGTACAAACCTCATGGCGTTTGTTTAATGACTGGAGAAATCACTTCAGAAAATAAAGAATACGGCAACGGTAAAATTACGCTAAGCCCTGAGGGTGCACAGCTGCTTCTCGAAGAAATTCAAGCCGCTTTAAAAGAATAAAATTATGCTAAAAAAGGCGGAGTGATATCATCTCCGCCTTTTTTGCGTGCCAATTTTTGATTACCGCCGCCTAAGATAAGACATCAAGATATTTGGTAATGAATGATTTGGGATACTTTACATATTTTACTCAATTATTTGTCGAAGAATGGTACAATAAGTAGAGAAACACAAGCGGCAGGTGGTCATATGAGAAAATATCAAGCTCGTATCATTTCCATCATTTTGGCAATGATTTTTATAATGTTTTGGGATTATTTATTTTATTTTATAGGCAAAAACCCGATTAATTGGCCTGTTGATATTGTGTATACTGCAGTCACGCTGGTAAGTGTCTGGATGTTGGCTTATTATATTGATGAGAAACAGCAGCTGGTTAAGAAAATGAAGGATAACGAATGGAAGTATAAACAGCTTTCTGAAGAAAAAAACCGCATCATGGATAATTTGCAGGAAATCGTATTTCAAACAAATGCAAAAGGCGAAATTACATATTTAAACCAAGCGTGGGCATCTATAACCGGGTTTTCAATCAGTGAATGTATGGGAACAATGTATAACGATTACTTCATAAAAGAAAAGCACGTAGCCGACCACATTAACACCCAAATCCAAAACAAAGCGTCTTCTGGCATGTTTACGGCAAAATACGTGACAAAGAACGGCACGATTTTTTGGGGAGAAGTTCATTATAAACTTTACTATGACCGGGATGACCAATTTACAGGCAGCCTGGGTACAATGTCAGATATCACTGAGCGGAAAGAGGCTGAAGATGAGCTCATTGAGATTAATGAACGGCTGGCGAGGGAATCCCAGAAACTATCAATCACAAGTGAACTTGCCGCAGGTATTGCTCATGAGGTCAGAAACCCTTTAACATCTGTCAGCGGTTTCCTCCAGATTATGAAAACACAATATCCGGACAGAAAAGACTATTTTGACATCATCTTTTCAGAGATTAAAAGAATCGATTTAGTGCTCAGCGAGCTGCTGCTGCTTGCAAAACCGCAGGCAATCACATTTAAAACACACCAGCTTAATGAGATCTTGAAACAAGTCACGACATTGCTTGATACCAATGCCATTCTGTCCAATATCGTCATAGAGAAAAATTTCAAAGAGACAGATGGCTGTATGATTAATGGAGACGAAAATCAGCTGAAGCAGGTCTTTATCAACATCATTAAAAACGGAATTGAGGCAATGCCAAAGGGCGGTGTCGTCACCATTTCAACTGCTAAAACCGCCTCTCATGCAGTGATAAGCGTAAAGGATGAAGGAAACGGCATGCCGCAGGAAAAGCTGAAGCAGATTGGCAAACCTTTTTATTCAACAAAAGAAAAGGGCACTGGACTGGGACTTCCCATTTGTTTGAGAATCCTGAAGGAACATGACGGGGAATTGAAAATCGAAAGTGAAGCTGGAAAAGGCAGCGTCTTTCAAGTGGTTTTGCCTTTAAAATCAGACAGCTGAGAGGAGAAAAATAAAGTGAACTCGCTTCTGTTTGTATACGGGACATTAAGAAAGCATGAAAAAAACCATCATTTGCTGGCACAATCGGCATGTATCAATGAGCAGGCGAGAACAAAGGGAAGTTTGTTTGCTGCAAAAGAGGAGCCCACAGCTGTTTTAAATAGTGAAGGCTATATATACGGCGAAGTATATGAAGCAGATGAATTGTGTATACATAAGCTCGATCAATTTTTTCAAGGATATCATAAACAAACGGTGTTTGTAGAAACGGATGTCGGGATTAAAAATGCGCTTATTTATTTTATGAACAAAGACGGGTGTGCCGGTTTTACGAAAATAAGCAGCGGCGACTGGAAAGAACATCAGATGATCAGCAAATCGAAAAATCCCATTTATTATTTTGCCTACGGATCATGCATGGATAATGCCCGCTTTCAAAAAGCGGGAGTCGATCACTATTTTCAAGATCCAGTAGGAAGAGGTGTTTTAAAAGGATACACAACTCGCTTCACGCTAAAAAGGGATGACGGTTCAAGAGCGGACATGTTGGAAGACGGAGGAACAACAGAAGGCGTTTTATACCGTATTCCTTATTCTGCTCTCTCCTATCTATATAAAAGGGAGGGTGTCGAATCTCTTACGTATCGGCCGGCATTTGTAGACGTTGAAGCTGGCGGAAGGCACTACAAAGACTGCTTAACCTTTCTCGTCCTCCAAAAAGAAGCGGAAATTGCCCCGCCTCAGCACTATCAGATTGAAATCGAACGCGGAGCGGAGCTGTATTTGTCGCCTGAGTTTACTGAAAAGCTCAAGCGGCATATGAATTCGCTGCCAAAAGGATAACACTGTAACAAAAGAATATGATAAAATTTGATCAATATCATGTCATATAAAGGAGCACCACGATGAAAAAAGAATTTGCGGTAATTGGGCTGGGCCGTTTTGGTGGCAGTATTTGCAAAGCATTAAGCGAAGAAGGCGTCGAGGTTATGGCAATGGATATCGATGAAGATAAAGTCAACGAGTATGCCAAGATTGCATCTCACGCAGTTATCGGTGATTCGACAGACGAATCTGTCCTGAAAAATTTAGGCCTGCGAAATTTTGACCACGTTATTGTAGCAATCGGGGAAAATATTCAAGCGAGTATTTTAACGACACTCATTCTGAAAGAACTTGGCGTCCATACGATTACAGTTAAAGCGCAGAACGATTATCACGAAAAAGTGCTGTCTAAAATTGGCGCGGATCACATCGTCCACCCAGAACGCGATATGGCAAAACGAATTGCGCATAATATCGTGTCCAACAATGTACTTGACTATTTGGAGCTGTCTGAAGAGCATAGTCTTGTTGAAATCGTAGCTAACAGCCGCCTGGCTGGAAATACACTTCTCGATTTAGATATTCGCGCAAAATACGGTATTAATATCGTAGCCATAAAAAGGGGCAAGGAAGTCATCGTATCACCGCTTGCAACCGAAGTCATCCACCAAGAAGATATACTCATTGTTATTGGATCAGTTACAGACATCTCCCGTTTTGAAAAAAGAGTTCTTCATACTAAATAGCAGTCAAATAAGCCGTCCTCAAAGGGCGGTTTTTCGTATTATCAGAATATAACAACTTTAATGAACTGAGCGCCAATTTCTTAAAATTTCATTGACTAAGCACAGGCGTTCCGATAGCATATTGTACCATATAATAAAAAAGAGGAGGGGCCTATTTGAATAAAGAAGCGCTAGTCAATAGGCTGAATGCTTCAGCCAAAAGACAAAAAGCTGATATCGTCATTAGGAACGGAAAAATCATGGACGTATATAATCAAGAATGGATATATGAAGATATTGCGATTACAGATGGAGTTATTGTAGGCCTCGGTGAGTATGAAGGTGAAAATACCATTGATGCAGAGGGACAAATGATTGTTCCGGGTTTTATTGATGGACATGTACATATTGAGTCGTCAATGGTTACACCGATTGAGTTCGCTAAAGCAGTGTTGCCTCATGGCGTGACGACGGTTGTTACAGATCCGCATGAGATCGCGAATGTGTCTGGTGAAAAAGGGATTGTGTTTATGCTTGAACAAGCTCAGCATACACCGCTGAATATCCATTTTATGCTTCCTTCCAGTGTGCCTGCCGCAAGTTTTGAGCGATCAGGCGCAATTCTCAAAGCTGCCGATCTCAAGCCTTTTTATGAAGAAGAAGAAGTATTAGGGCTGGCTGAAGTTATGGATTATGTGTCGGTTCAGCAGGCTGAAGAAGACATGGTTCAGAAACTGCTCGATGCCCGTGTGGCAGGAAAACGGATAGACGGTCATTTAGCTGGTTTATCAACAGACCTCATTAACATTTACAGAACCGCCTTTGTCTTAAACGACCATGAAGTAACATCGAAGGAAGAAGCCCTTGATCGTATCAGAAGAGGCATGTATGTCATGATGCGTGAAGGATCAGTCGCCAAAAACACGCTCAATGTGCTGCCGGCGGTAAATGAAAAGAACGCACGCCGGTTCTTTTTCTGTACGGATGATAAGCATGTGGATGATTTATTGTCAGAGGGAAGTGTAAACCATCAGGTGAAAATGGCGATTCAAGCCGGACTTGATCCGTTTTTAGCCTATCAATTAGGAAGCCTCAATGCGGCCGAATGCTACGGATTAGATACAAAGGGAGCGATTGCCCCGGGTTTTGACGCTGATTTGCTCTTTGTATCTGATCTGGAAAATGTCACTGTCACAATGACGATGGTAAAAGGGCAGACTGTTGCTGAAGACAGCAAAGCGGTCTATCAGGATCATGCTTCAACTGCAGCACCAGATCAGGCACTGCTTGATTCTGTTAAGCTTGCTGCTCCTCTTAACAAACAGGATTTTCATATGCCAATCGATTCAGAGCAGCAAATCAATGTCATTCAAATCATACCAAATCAGCTTGAAACACGATTAGTACAAGTTCCGGCTCCTGTTGCCCGCGAATTTGAGCCTGACACTGAGTTTGATTTGTTAAAGATTGCAGTTGTCGAGCGGCATAAAGGATTAAAAGAAACCGGACTTGGTGTTGTGAAAGGTTTTGGATTCAAGAGCGGAGCGATTGCCACAACCATTTCACACGACTCCCATAATATTATTGCTGTCGGAACGAATGATGAGGATATCGCGGCGGCAGTTAATAAGCTGCAGGAAATTGGCGGAGGATTAACGATTATAAAAAATGGGGAAGAGCTCCATTCAGTACCGTTGCCGATTGCAGGGTTATTATCCGACCAATCTGCAGAGCAAGTGAATCAAAGCTTGCTGACGCTTCATGATAAATTGCCGTTAATCGGTTTCACAGGCGGATTTAATCCATTTTTGACATTGTCGTTTTTAGCTTTGCCTGTCATTCCTGATATTAAAATGACGACTACGGGATTATTCGATGTAAAATCATTTCAACACATATCACTGCAATAAAAAGAGGCACTCCCTTAGGGAGTGCCTCTTTTTTTAAACCTCCATAATGATCGGCAGGATCATTGGACGGCGCTTTGTTTTTTCGTACAAGAAAGGCGCAAGAGTGTCTGTAATCTCGTTTTTGATTTCAGACCATTGAGTCGTTTTTCGTTCCATTACTTTTTGTAAGTGATTTGAAATGAGCTCTTGAGCGTCGTTGATCAAGTCGCCAGATTCTCTCATGTACACAAATCCTCTGGAAATCAAATCTGGACCCGCTGAAATCTTGAAGTCGTCCATGTCAATGCTGACAACAACGATGACAAGTCCTTCTTCAGAGAGAATTCTGCGATCACGAAGTACGATATTGCCAATATCACCGATACCGCTTCCGTCAATGTACACTGAACCGGACGGGATTTTTCCTGCAACTGAAGCCTCATCGCCTTTAAGCGCTAATACTTCACCATTATCCATGATAAAGCAGTTTTCCTCTGGGATGCCACAATCTGTTGCAAGCTTGACATGCATCTTTTGCATTCTGTACTCACCGTGAATCGGCATGAAGAATTTAGGCTTGATTAAACGAAGCATCAGCTTCTGTTCTTCCTGTCCGCCGTGACCGGATGTATGGATATCGTTAAGAGGGCCGTGAATAACCTCAGCACCCGCACGATACAGCTGGTTGATTGTTCGACTCACGCTGATTGTGTTGCCTGGGATAGGGGATGAAGAAAATACGACCGTATCCCCAGGATTGATTGAAATTTGGCGGTGTGTGCCGTTTGCAATTCTTGATAACGCCGCCATTGGTTCCCCTTGGCTTCCTGTACATAAAATTGTTACTTTATTAGCAGGCATACGATTGATTTCGTTATGCTCAATAAACGTATTTTTAGGACAGTTAATATAACCGAGTGTCTGTCCAATTTCGATAGCCGATTCCATACTGCGTCCAAATACGGCAACTTTTCTTCCATTTTGTACAGCAGCTTCAATTACCTGCTGCAAGCGGTGAATATTCGACGCAAATGTAGCAAAGATAATTCGGCCGTCCACCTTGCGGAAAATGTCATGAATGCTTTCTCCTACACGACGCTCAGACATGGTAAACTCCGGATTTTCACTGTTTGTGCTGTCTGAAAGAAGGCACAAAACGCCTTCTTTACCGATTTCGGCCATTTTCGTTAAGTTTGCCGGCTCGCCGACTGGAGTAAAGTCGAATTTGAAATCCCCAGTATGTACAATGTTTCCGGGCGGCGTTTTTACAACAATGCCGTAGGAATCCGGAATACTGTGTGTTGTTCTGAAGAATGACACAGCCGTTTTGCGGAACTTTACAATATCATCCTCGCCGATAATGTTCAGTTTCGTCTGTCTCAATAATCCATGCTCTTCAAGTTTATTCCGAAGTAAGCCGATCGCGAGTTTTCCGCCGTATACAGGAATATTCACTTGTCTGAGCAGGTATGGAATACCGCCGATGTGGTCTTCGTGCCCGTGGGTGATAAAAAGCCCTTTAATTTTATCTTCGTTTTTGACTAAATACGTATAATCAGGGATGACGTAGTCAATTCCGAGCAGTTCGTCCTCGGGAAACTTGATCCCCGCATCAATCAGTACAATTTCATCCTGGAATTGCACCGCGTACGTATTTTTACCGATTTCGCCCAAACCTCCGAGGGCGAAAACAGCAGTCTGATCATTTTTTACAAATTTCATACCGCTCATAACTCCAATACTTTAAAATTTTCGCTCTGTTGTTCATATTCTAAGAATGCACCATCAACAGGTGTAATAAACTCAATATTAAATTTCTTTTCTTTCAGCTTTGTTCTGACGTCACGCTCAGATACGCCTTCAATATAAAGTGAATCTGTCTTTTCCCGAACAGGTACTTCGTCAGCCTTCTCTTGATAAAATACCTTATAAATCATTCCAAATCTCTCCTTAAATGCCGTATGTTAGACTCGCTCATTCTATTATATTCGAAAACGGAATATAAGGAAAGCCTTGAGCAAAATAAGGATCTCTCAAAAAGTGAAAGATCCCTTGTCAGGCAATTGCTTTCTTACGGAGCATTCCGTTCCATTGTCTTCTGAGTTTCTTTCTTAATTTACGCAGCATTAGCCAGTCCCTCCTTTAATGAAAAATTTGTCCCAGAGTTCTTTTATACAAATAGTATACGGAGATTGAGGAAGACTTTTCGTGGTTATTAATGGAATTTAATATGATTTTTGAACGAAATTGTTTGCTGAATGACAATCTTTTTGTATGATGAGGGTGGGAATTGCAGACCAAGACGATAAAGGGGAAGTTGCGATGGATTCTAAATTAATCTTTTTTGATATTGACGGCACAATATATGATCATGATAAGAATATACCGGAAAGTACGAGAAAAACCGTGGCGGAGCTGCAGCGCCAAGGGCATCATGTGTTTATTGCCAGCGGCCGGTCTCCATTTTTGGTTAAGCCGATTTTGGAGGAGCTGGGCATCCACTCATTTATTTCCTACAATGGACAGTTTGTTGTCTTTGAAAATCAAGTGATTTATAAAAATCCGCTGCCTAAAGATGCAATCAGGCGATTATTAAAGCAGGCGGATGAAGGCAAGCATCCTGTTGTGTTTATGGCTGAGGACACGATGAAAGCGACTGTTGCGGATCACCCTCATGTTCTCGAGGGAATCGGCAGCCTTAAAACCGATTACCCAGAGACCGATGACCTTTTTTATGAAGGAAAAGAAATTTTTCAGCTTCTTTTATTTTGTCAGGATGAAGAAGAAAAAGCTTATGCCGCTTTTCCTGAGTTTGATCTAGTTCGCTGGCATGAGCTATCGACTGATGTTCTGCCGCACGGAGGTTCGAAGGCAGAAGGAATCAAAAAAGTGATTGAGCGTCTTCCGTTTGATATCGGCGATACATATGCTTTCGGCGACGGATTAAATGATCTGCAAATGATTGAATATGTTGGGACAGGCGTTGCTATGGGAAATGCTGTTCCCGAACTGAAAGAAATCGCGGACTTTGTAACAAAACCGGTGGACGAGGATGGAATTGCATACGCTGTCAAAGAATTGGGCCTTTTAAAATAAAGAAACGGCTGGCATTGTGCCAGCCGCTTTTTCTATTAGCGCTCAATTGCGAGTGCATTTTCAGGTTCTTTGAAAGGATTTTCCTTATCAATATGATCATAGAACATAACGCCGTTCAAATGATCGATCTCATGCTGAAACACAATAGCCGGAAATCCTTTTAAACGAATATCAATATTTTCGCCTTCTAGTGTTGTTCCTTTTACTCTGATACGAGAATAGCGGGGAACATAACCGGGAATCGCTTCATCCACAGAGAGGCAGCCCTCGCCGCTTGTTAAGTAGCTTTTTTCAACTGAATGGCTGACGATCTTAGGATTAAACAGAGCATAGCTGTATAATTTACCGGAAGCATCTTCCGCATGAACGGCGATCATTCGTTTTTTGATATTAATTTGAGGAGCTGCGAGCCCTACGCCAGGGCGCAGCTTGTATTTTTCGGCTAATTCAGGATTTTGGCTGTTTTTAACAAATTCGATCATGTCGGCCAGCTGCTGTTTTTCTGCATCAGTTGGAGGCAGCTCAACAGGTTCGGCAGTCTCTCTGAGGGCTGGATGGCCGTCACGTACGATGTTTTCCATAGTAATCAAGAAACTTCACTCCTAAAGCTTAATATGTAAATTATATCGGATTTCTTCACAAAGGTGCAACGAAACGAATGACCAGCCGTATATGGCTGGTCAATTTCATGCTGTGTGGTTAGCAACAGCCTCCGCCTAAATAAGCAGCTCCGACAATGATTAACAGAATGAATAAAACAACGATTAGCGCAAAGGTGCGGCCGTATCCATATCCGCAGCCACCATATCCGTAACCACCATAACTGCAGCAGCCTCCGCCGTAACCATATCCATACATATTACATAACCTCCTCTTTTAATTACGCCAGAGCCTTTATAAGTAGGCATAGCGTCTAATATAACCTATGTAAAAACAAAAAAGTTGTATGGTCATCTGTCCTGATTTTTCACTTTTTTGATTTAATTTCAGTATTGCATTAATACAGCACGACTATTGCCAAATGTCCCCATGGATTCTATAGTGGAAATTGTCAAGATTGGGGGATTTAACGTGAAAGACGCAATAAAACGGCGGCCTGGAATGAAGATCGGAGCTTTTTGTGCCATGGCACTGATATTAACAGGATGCATGGGACAGGACCCGGTTGATTCACTTCATCATTCGTTAGAAAAAGCCGCGGAATCGGAAAAGCCGTTTCAAGAAGAACAAAAAACACTCAAAGAATTAGAGGCCAAAGAAAATCAGCTTTACGATAGTGTTATGAAGCTCAATATGGATGATTATAAAAAAATTGTTGCTTTATCTAATAAGGCGCTTGAAAATGTCAGCAAGCGCGAAGAACACCTAAAGCTTGAAAATGACAGCATGAAAAAATCGGAAACAGAATTTGAGGAAGCAAAAACGTCAGCGGAACATATTAAGGAAAAAGACATAAAAGAAAAGGCCGATGCTGCAGCAAACCATATGGAGAAAAGATATACATCATATGGCACTATGTATAAAGAGTATAAAAAAGCGCTTGAGCTTAATAAAAAACTGTATATGCAGCTGAAAGACAAAGACTTGACAAGAGATGATCTGGATCAGCAGATCGATAAAGTCAATGCTTCTTATGAAAAGATCCTTAAATATAGCGGAGAATTTAATGAACAAACCGAAAAATACAATAAAGCCCGGGAAGATTTATATGATGCTGCAGGCTATCGTGTGAAAAAGAGCTGACTCGATCAGCTCTTTTTTGAATGAAATGCGATTCGGATTTCATTCAAAATTTTCATTTCTATTGTAGTACAGCATAGTAAGGTATACTAGTACAGTTTTGGGCGCGGTTGGCATCTGTTTTTTTGTTGAAAATGTAAAGCGAATACATTTATTGAAAATCAGCGATGAAAACGATTGACGGTTCTTCTTTATTTGGTGTAAACTAATCCATGTTAAGCGGTGTTGTATTAGTTTTTTACAACTTCGAAATAATACAGTTCAAAGCAGAGTGTAACTATCCTACATAAAAGGTTTTGGCAAACTGGGGATCGGCTAAAATATAATACGACTTACTGCTGATACTTTAGGGTACCCTAAGTTTGTATGTATAAAAGGAATGCACGTCTAATGACTGTTTAAAAGAAAGGAAGAGGTGACTTAGTATGGCTGCAAAAACGAAAAAAGCTATCGTTGACAGTAAGAAGCAATTTGATGCCATTAAAAAGCAGTTCGAAACGTTCCAAATTTTAAATGAAAAGGGAGAAGTCGTGAATGAAGCGGCGATGCCTGATTTAACTGATGATCAATTAAAAGAGCTAATGCGCCGCATGGTATTTACGCGTGTGCTTGACCAACGCTCTATCTCATTAAACCGTCAAGGACGTCTCGGATTTTACGCTCCTACTGCGGGTCAAGAAGCTTCTCAGATTGCAACGCATTTCGCGCTTGAAAAAGAAGACTTTGTTCTTCCTGGATACCGTGATGTGCCTCAGTTAATTTGGCACGGCCTTCCATTATATCAAGCGTTTCTTTTCTCTCGCGGACATTTCAGAGGAAACCAAATGCCTGATGATGTGAATGCCCTTTCTCCACAAATCATTATCGGTGCTCAATACATTCAAACGGCCGGTGTTGCGCTAGGTCTTAAAAAACGCGGTAAGAAAGCTGTCGCAATCACTTACACTGGTGACGGCGGAGCTTCTCAAGGGGACTTCTACGAAGGAATTAACTTTGCCGGAGCTTATAAAGCACCTGCAATCTTCGTGGTACAAAACAACCGTTACGCGATTTCAACTCCTGTTGAAAAACAATCTGCAGCTGAAACAATTGCACAAAAAGCTGTAGCTGCCGGTATTGTCGGCGTACAAGTAGACGGAATGGATCCGCTTGCTGTATACGCAGCAACTGCTGAAGCACGCGAGCGCGCAATCAACGGCGAAGGTCCAACACTAATTGAAACACTTACATTCCGTTATGGCCCGCACACAATGGCTGGTGACGATCCTACTAAATATCGTACAAAAGAAATCGAAAATGAGTGGGAACAAAAAGATCCGCTTGTACGCTTCCGTGCGTTCCTTGAAAACAAAGGCTTATGGTCTGAAGAAGAAGAAGCAAAAGTAATTGAGGATGCGAAAGAAGAAATTAAGCAAGCGATCAAAAAAGCTGATGCTGAACCGAAGCAAAAAGTAACTGATTTAATGAAAATCATGTACGAAAAAATGCCTCACAACCTTGAGGAGCAATTTGAAATTTATACACAGAAGGAGTCGAAGTAAGCCATGGCGCAAATGACAATGATTCAAGCAATCACGGATGCGTTACGCACAGAACTGAAAAATGACGAAAATGTCTTAGTTTTCGGAGAAGACGTTGGTGTAAACGGCGGCGTATTCCGTGCGACAGAAGGATTGCAAAAAGAATTCGGTGAAGACCGTGTGTTTGACACGCCACTTGCTGAATCTGGTATCGGCGGTCTTGCCCTTGGTTTAGGCTTAAACGGCTTCCGTCCGGTAATGGAAATCCAATTCTTCGGATTTGTTTATGAAGTAATGGATTCAGTTTCTGGCCAAATGGCTCGTATGCGCTACCGTTCTGGCGGACGCTGGACTTCACCTGTAACAATTCGTTCTCCATTCGGCGGCGGTGTTCATACTCCTGAACTTCACGCTGACAGCTTGGAAGGTCTTGTTGCACAACAGCCTGGTATCAAAGTTGTGATTCCATCAACTCCTTACGATGCCAAAGGACTTTTAATTTCTGCGATCAGAGACAATGATCCTGTTGTCTTCTTAGAGCATATGAAGCTTTACCGTTCTTTCCGTCAGGAAGTTCCTGAAGAAGAATACACAATTGAGCTTGGAAAAGCTGACGTGAAACGTGAAGGTACTGATCTTTCAATCATCACTTACGGCGCAATGGTTCATGAATCATTAAAAGCTGCTGATGAGCTTGAAAAAGACGGCATTTCTGCTGAAGTTGTCGACCTTCGTACAGTAAGCCCACTTGATATCGATACAATTATCGCCTCTGTAGAAAAAACAGGAC
Organism: Bacillus sp. FJAT-14266; assembly: GCF_001719225.1. Lineage (NCBI taxonomy): Bacteria > Bacillati > Bacillota > Bacilli > Caryophanales > Bacillaceae > Bacillus > Bacillus sp. FJAT-14266. Next base: position 2,761,803 of record NZ_CP017072.1, on the reverse strand, counting down.
GCGCGATTGTCGTTCAAGAGGCACAAAAACAAGCCGGTATTGCTGCAAACGTAGTAGCAGAAATTAATGACCGTGCGATCCTGAGCTTGGAAGCACCTGTACTTCGCGTTGCAGCGCCAGATACAGTATTTCCTTTCTCTCAAGCGGAGAGCGTATGGCTTCCAAACCATAAAGACGTTCTTGAAACAGCAAGAAAAGTGCTTGAATTTTAATCAAACTGAATAATCGAGAGGGAAGATGAACGTTTTCCCTCTATTATATATCTGTTTTCAATGCTTACGATGTAAACTTTAAAATTGCTTAATCAAACTAGGAGGTCGAGAACTGTGGCATTTGAATTTAAACTTCCAGATATCGGGGAAGGTATCCACGAAGGCGAAATCGTAAAATGGTTTGTCAAGCCTAACGACGAGGTAGACGAAGATGATGTACTGGCTGAAGTCCAAAATGATAAAGCAGTAGTAGAAATTCCTTCACCTGTTAAAGGAAAAGTATTAGAATTAAAAGTTGAAGAGGGAACGGTTGCAACGGTTGGACAAACGATTATTACGTTTGATGCACCTGGTTACGAAGATCTTCAATTTAAAGGCAGCGACGAGTCTGACGATGCGAAAACTGAAGCACAAGTTCAGTCAACTGCAGAAGCTGGACAAGACGTTGCGAAAGAAGAGCAAGCTCAAGAGCCTGCAAAAGCTACTGGCGCAGGACAGCAGGATCAAGCTGAAGTTGACCCGAACAAACGCGTGATCGCTATGCCTTCCGTACGTAAATATGCTCGTGAAAAAGGCGTAGACATCCGTAAGGTTACTGGTTCAGGCAACAACGGACGTGTTGTAAAAGAAGATATCGACAGCTTTGTAAACGGAGGAGCGCAAGAAGCTGCACCGCAAGAAACAGCTGCACCACAAGAAACAGCTGCTAAACCGGCTGCTGCACCAGCTCCAGAGGGCGAATTCCCAGAAACACGCGAAAAAATGAGCGGTATCCGTAAAGCAATTGCAAAAGCGATGGTTAACTCTAAACACACTGCTCCTCACGTAACGTTAATGGACGAAGTGGACGTAACAAACCTTGTTGCACATCGTAAACAGTTCAAACAAGTTGCTGCTGATCAAGGAATCAAGCTGACTTACTTGCCTTACGTTGTAAAAGCTCTTACATCTGCACTGAAAAAATTCCCTGTTTTAAACACGTCAATTGACGATAAAACAGATGAAGTCATCCAAAAACATTACTTCAACATCGGTATCGCTGCTGACACTGAAAAAGGCTTGCTTGTACCGGTTGTGAAAAATGCAGATCGTAAATCTGTCTTTGAAATTTCTGATGAGATCAATGGCCTTGCAACAAAAGCTCGTGAAGGCAAGCTTGCTCCAGCTGAAATGAAAGGCGCATCTTGCACAATTACAAACATCGGTTCTGCCGGCGGACAATGGTTCACTCCGGTTATCAACCATCCAGAAGTTGCGATTCTTGGTATCGGACGCATTGCAGAAAAAGCGATTGTTCGTGATGGCGAAATCGTAGCAGCTCCAGTCTTAGCTCTTTCTCTCAGCTTCGACCACCGTATGATCGACGGAGCAACTGCGCAAAATGCATTAAATCACATCAAGCGTTTACTGAACGATCCACAATTAATTTTAATGGAGGCGTAATGTTATGGTAGTAGGAGATTTCCCTATTGAAACAGATACTCTTGTAATTGGTGCGGGACCTGGCGGCTATGTAGCTGCCATCCGCGCTGCACAGCTTGGACAAAAAGTAACAGTCGTTGAAAAAGCAACTCTTGGAGGCGTTTGTCTGAACGTTGGATGTATCCCTTCAAAAGCGCTGATCAATGCAGGTCACCGTTATGAGAATGCAAAACATTCTGATGACATGGGAATCACTGCTGAGAATGTAACAGTTGATTTCACAAAAGTTCAAGAATGGAAAGCTTCTGTTGTCAACAAGCTTACTGGCGGTGTAGCAGGTCTTCTTAAAGGCAACAAAGTAGATGTTGTAAAAGGTGAAGCTTACTTTGTAGACAGCAATTCAGTTCGTGTTATGGATGAGAACTCTGCTCAAACATACACGTTCAAAAACGCAATCATTGCTACTGGATCTCGTCCTATCGAATTGCCAAACTTCAAATATAGTGAGCGTGTGCTGAATTCAACTGGCGCTTTGGCTCTTAAAGAAATTCCTAAAAAGCTCGTTGTTATCGGCGGCGGATACATCGGAACTGAACTTGGAACTGCGTATGCTAACTTCGGTACTGAACTTGTTATTCTTGAAGGCGGAGATGAAATTCTTCCTGGCTTCGAAAAACAAATGAGTTCTCTCGTTACACGCAGACTGAAGAAAAAAGGCAACGTTGAAATCCATACAAACGCGATGGCTAAAGGCGTTGAAGAAAGACCAGACGGCGTAACAGTTACTTTCGAAGTAAAAGGCGAAGAAAAAACTGTTGATGCTGATTACGTATTGATTACAGTAGGACGCCGTCCAAACACTGATGAGCTTGGTCTTGAGCAAGTCGGTATCGAAATGACGGACCGCGGTATCGTGAAAACTGACAAACAGTGCCGCACAAACATACCTAACATTTATGCAATCGGTGATATCATCGAAGGACCGCCTCTTGCTCATAAAGCATCTTACGAAGGTAAAATCGCTGCAGAAGCTATCGCTGGAGAGCCTGCAGAAATCGATTACCTTGGTATTCCTGCGGTTGTTTTCTCTGAGCCTGAACTTGCATCAGTTGGTTACACTGAAGCACAGGCGAAAGAAGAAGGTCTTGACATTGTTGCTGCTAAATTCCCATTTGCAGCAAACGGCCGCGCTCTTTCTCTTAACGAAACAGACGGCTTCATGAAGCTGATCACTCGTAAAGAGGACGGTCTTGTAATTGGTGCGCAAATCGCCGGAGCAAGTGCTTCTGATATGATTTCTGAATTAAGCTTAGCGATTGAAGGCGGCATGACTGCTGAAGATATCGCGATGACAATTCACGCTCACCCAACATTGGGCGAAATCACAATGGAAGCTGCTGAAGTGGCAATCGGAAGTCCGATTCACATCGTAAAATAATTTTCATATCAAAAACAGCCCTCTCTCAAAGCGGGGCTGTTTTTTTATTTTGACAGCACATGCTGTAATGGTTTAATGATGTCTTCTTTCTTTTTCACACATCCCTCGATTTTCACCACGACATGGCGCTGATCAACAACCATAAGGGTAGGGACAGTTTCAATCTCATCTTCCCAGCCTTCTTTTTTATCATAGACCTTCATTTTATCTATTTGCTCGGGATAATCTTTTTCTAAATCAAGCAGTGCATCGTAATAAGGCGCTTCCTGATCTATTTGGTTCTCATCAGAAAAAAACAGGATTTGTGTATGGTGAATGTTGTCAATCCGGCTTTTTTTCATCGGATTGATGGTGGAAAGCGTACAGCCCGATAAAGCAAATACTATTATCAGCATGGGGAATACCGCGCGATATCGCATCTATCTTCTCCTCTGTATAAACAGTAGTTAACTAGCTTTAGTTTATCACGAGAGGCGGCTTAATCTGCTTCTTGTTACCTAATTGTTATATAATTGAAACCGTTTTTAAAGTGAGATTACATATTATATCAATCGTTTAAAATAGCAACCTGGGGTATATTGAATTTTTTGCTGCATTCTTGGATGAAAGTTCAAGAAAACGTGAAATTACATTATGTGCTGTGGCATATATATCGAGTAAAGCTTCTGTATGAAGAAGATATTGTATGAGGGAAAATGGAAAAGCACGGTCTATATGACGATCTAAAATTAAATGTGTTATACAGTTTATTGTTGACATTTTAAATGTGACATATTAATATAATAACAACAAAAGAAATTAAGCGTTTTCAAATTTCAAAGAAATGGGGAATAAGAGATGGGTACGATTGTTTGCCAAGATTGCAACGAAGCCATTCATTACTTTGAAGATGAGAAAGTGACAACATTATATGGAACTTGCTGCGGACAATGTCAATGTCCTGTTGATGAAGAGTAAAAAAAAGCATGCGGCTTAAAGCCGCATGCTTTTTATTTTTTATTGAATTGCTTTTTGTTCTTTGATGACCCGGATCATATGTAAAGTCGAGTCCTCAGGTCCTTGAACAGGGAGGCCTGCGTCAAGGTTTTTAAAAATGTAGCTGATGTTTTCTTCTGTAATAATTTCTCCTGGAATGAAGATTGGAATACCAGGCGGATATACCATGACAAATTCAGCAATAATCCGTCCGGATGCTTCTTTTAATGGGATGACTTCCGTATTTGCATAAAAAGCATCACGCGGAGTCATTGCCAATAAAGGTATTTCTGGAAGCAGAACCTCAGTTTGCTGATGTGTTACATCTTGTTCTGACATTTGCTGTGCGATCTCAGTTAAAGCCTCTACAAGCCGGTCTGCATCATTTTGGCTGTCACCAGGAGTGAAAATACACAAAATATTGTACAGATCAGAAAGCTCAACCTCAATATTAAAGGATTCACGAAGCCATTTTTCCACGTCATGCCCTGTCAGGCCAAGACTTTTCACAGAGATAATCAATTTTGTCGGATCATAGCTGTAAGCTGCTTTCGAACCAAGAATCTCAGAACCGACACAATAAATGCCTTCAATCTGGTTGAGGCGATCTCTCGTCTGATTGGCAAGCTTGAGTGTTTCCTCAGCAAGCTGGTGGCCTTCTGTTGCAAGGCGTTTTCTGGCAACATCCAAAGAAACGAGAAGCAAGTAAGAAGTTGACGTAGTTGTCAGCATGCTCAGGATGGATTGCACTCTGTCTTTTGATACAAGGCCCTCTCTCATGTTTAAAATCGAACTTTGCGTCAGTGATCCGCCCAGCTTGTGTACACTTGTCGCTGCTATGTCCGCTCCTGCCTGCATAGCCGATAGCGGCAATTCGTCGTGAAAATGAATGTGAACGCCGTGTGCTTCATCCACAAGCACTGGCACATCAAACGAATGAGCGAGTTCTACGATGCTTTTTAAGTCGGCTGCAACACCGAAATATGTCGGGTTGATGACGAGAAGCCCTTTTGCATCCGGATGCTCGGTAAGCGCCCGTTTAGCAGATTCAAGTGTAATTCCGTGGGAGATGCCCAATTCATTGTCAATTTCAGGATGAATAAAAATTGGAACCGCTCCGGAAAATACAATAGCTGTCATAATTGATTTATGAACATTTCTTGGAATAATAATTTTATCGCCAGGTCCGCAAACAGCCATTACCATTGTCATAATGGCGCCGCTTGTTCCTTGAACAGAAAAAAATGTATGATCCGCTCCAAATGCTTCAGCAGCCAGATCTTGTGCTTGTTTAATAATGCCTTTTGGCGCGTGCAGATCGTCTAATGGTTCAATATTAATCAAATCTATGCTTAACGCGTTTTCACCGATAAATTGTCTGAATTCTGGGTCCATTCCTGCCCCTTTTTTATGGCCGGGAATGTGGAATTGAACAGGCTGTCTGCTTGCATGCTTTTTCAGTCCTGTGTATAAGGGTGTTTCATGTTGCGACAATTGTTTTCCCACCTTTGTAATCATACCTATGCATAATAGTGTGTATTAAAATCAGTTTCTCAACCGTTTTTTAGACGTAAAACAAATGAATTATATTATGAACTTGAAAGAATGTAAAGAACAATTTATGATCAAATGAAGATGCTTTCTCTTAAGGGAATTAAATCTACAAGGAGTGAAGAAAATGGAGTATCAATATCCGATGAATGAAGATTGGACAACCGAAGAAGCAGTGGATGTGATTGCATTTTTCCAGCAGGTTGAGCTTGCATATGAAAAAGGGGCGGATCGTGAAGAACTGCTTAAAGCTTACCGCCGTTTCAAGGAAATTGTACCGGGGAAGGCCGAAGAAAAAAAGCTATGCGGCGAGTTTGAGGAACAAAGTACATATTCTCCTTATCGCACGGTCAAACAGGCGAGAGAATCTGATCACGCGAAGATTAAGATGTAAGAAAAAGAGCCGGGGGATATCCCGGCTCTTTTTTATGCTTGTGATACTTTTTGGGTGAGACGGTACAGAAAAGCAAGCTGCTTAAAGGCATCGTCGATACGCTGAAGGAATTCCTGGTTATTCATATTCAGCACTTCTTCTTTTTGGAGCTGGATGCCGCATAACAGCTCAGCTTTCTTTACAGTCTGCAAACGCTCAAACAGTGTCTTCAGCTGTTCCTTGTCCATTTCAGACTGTTTATGTACTCCCGGTTTTGTGTGATCTGCAGACCAAACGAAGCTGTCAGGGATATTTTTCGTAATGGTTTCTTGGTTCATTTCAAGCAATTTGCCGTATTCTTCTTTGATAGGGGATTCATAAATAATCGCAAACCACACAAAGACGTAGCTTTCCCATAAACCAATTTGGAAATGTGGCAGTTTTTTATAGCCTCTTTTGCTGTTTGCGAACGCCACCCAGCTGTCAGCAGGGGGATTGACGGATCTTCTTGCATGCTTTGCCACATGCGGAAATATTTCATCTCCGGTTAAAGCTGATAAAGTTGGGGCAAAATGTTCGCCTAGAGCTGTAAGCTTCGGACGGACCGTCTCTTTTAATACTTCCATGCGCGCGTCTAAGCCTTCTATTGTAAATGTGTTAAAGTCCTCTTCAGTGAAACGCATTTGTGTCATGATTTTCCTCCTTCATGCTAAGTATACATATTTTATCACAGTTCATACGAGCTTCAAAAAGATTGAGCGCGTTTGAAGTAAGGGGAAATGTGGTAATAAACGAGTAGGTAAACACACAATTTTCAGAATCATGTTGCGCGTAAATAGAACAATCATACGATATAAGAAGTAATCATTGTTGAATGGCAAAATGGGATGCTTTTTTACAAACAAATGATCTCTGGAAGGGGCGAAAGACAATGAGGCAAGTTGTAAAAGAGGGATTTAAGGAAGAGAAAAACAATCGTGTTGCTGTCTGGAGACTAGAGGTTGATTATGAATTGGCAACCCTATATGAAGCAATGCAGAAAGAAAATGAAGAGCAGATTGAACAAAGCAAAAACAAACTTGAGCGACTTAGAAAAGAATGGATTCGTCTTAACGGGTAAAAAAGCGATAGTGAAAACGAACCGCATGAATGGTTCGTTTTTACGTGAGAAGGGATATTTTTCATTTTCCTTGCTTTTTCATTGCCGTTATCAGTATCCTATAAAATAAAAGGTCTACATAGAAGAGAGGTACGAACGAATGACAAATTGGACGGAAATTGATGAGATTGCAAAGAAGTGGATAAGAGAAGCAGGCGCGAGAATTACACAATCCATGCATGAAAGCCTGACAATTGAAACGAAATCAAATCCGAATGATTTAGTCACCAATATTGACAAAGAAACCGAAAAGTTTTTCATTGATCGAATTCAAGAAACATTTCCGGGACATCGGATACTCGGTGAAGAGGGGCAAGGAGACAAAATCCACTCACTTGAGGGAGTCGTATGGATTATTGATCCGATTGATGGGACGATGAATTTTGTGCACCAGCAAAGAAATTTTGCGATTTCCATTGGGATTTTTGAAAACGGTGAAGGGAAAATCGGTTTAATTTATGATGTGGTGCACGATGAGCTGTATCACGCATTTAGCGGCAGAGGGGCTTATATGAATGAAACGAAGCTGGCTCCTTTAAAAGAAACCGTCATTGAAGAAGCGATTCTTGCCATTAATGCAACATGGGTAACGGAAAACAGAAGAATTGATCAAAGTGTGTTAGCGCCACTTGTGAAAAGAGTCAGAGGCACACGCTCCTACGGTTCTGCCGCTTTAGAGCTGGCAAATGTCGCGGCAGGAAGAATAGATGCTTACATCACGATGCGGCTTGCGCCATGGGACTACGCAGCCGGCTGTGTGCTGTTAAATGAAGTAGGAGGCACCTATACGACCATTGAAGGAGAGCCGTTTACCTTTTTAGAAAACCACAGTGTGCTAGCCGGAAACCCATCTATACATAAAACGATATTTGAAGAGTATCTTCATGCTCGGAAGTAGGCCATTTGAGCAGGATGATCTCAGCTTGTTAGAAAAGCTCGCGGAGGCTCATCCTGTATGGAAAGAGGAGGAGTTTGGAGATAAAGATGCAGAAGACTATATCATTTCCTACTCCATGTACAACGGTTCATGGCTTGTATGGGAAAAAGACGGTATGCCTGTTGCCGCCAGCTACCATCTCGAGTGGTCTCCTTCAAACGGTAAGCCGTGGCTCGGAACGGTCCTGATTGACCCGGCTGAAGAAAAAAAGGGACATGCGAAGATGATCATTGAACAGATCAGCAAATTGCTTAGAGCGAAACATAAAGCGATGTTTGCGGGAGTTCCCATTGAGCGCAGGGAATGGATACTGTTTTTAAGCCAATGCGGCTTTGAACAGCTGAAAACGGAAAAAGATGAGAAAGGCAAATCATTTATGATCTTGGTGAAGCCTTTAGCAGAAGCTGCCGTATGATAACGACAGCTTATTTGCTGCATGCGGGTTCAAATAAAAAGCCTCTCAAACATTGAGAGGCTTCTGATGATTTGAAAATTATTTTTTTACCGCATGAATATAATGAATCGTTTCAAACGCTGACAAATTGTCTTTTCGATTACTAAAGAAAAGGTCATTGATGTCGTCTGGTGATAGATGTTCATAGATCAGTAAACCAGATGACTCTAACAGATGTTCAATCTCTTGATAAGTGAAACATGATTTCATCGGTTCCCCGCTTGCGGCAGCCATCTTCACCATATGTTCAACTCGATTCGACGTCCCTTTTGCTGTAAAAAGTGTTTCGTCCGCATAATCAAAAACAATAGAGCTTCCAGGCGGGACATCAGAAAATAAATTGCTGATCAAACTTGCATTTTCTTCCCGTGTTACATAATAAGACACTCCGAGAAGGCTGAAGAATGTTTTTGTGTTCTTAAATCCTTCATCTAAGAGAGGGTCATACGAAAACGTTTTGGTGAAATCCATAGGAACAAAATGAAGATGACCCGGAATTGTCAAATTTGCATCCTTCAGCTTATTTTTTTTGAATTGCTGTGTAGCCGGATGATCAACCTCGAAAACCTGTAAGCTATTTTCTAATTCTGGATGCCGAAAGCAGAAAGTATCAAGCCCCGCGCCAAGAATGACATACTGTTTTGCTCCCAGGATTAATTCGTTGTGCAAGACTTTTTCACAATAAGAAGCACGTGCTAGGGGCGTGGGAGACAGCTGGATTTGTGCAACCCATTTTAATATTTTTTCAGGATCATTTTGAAGACGTTCGCCGATCTCTTTGTTGAAAAACGATATTCCTTGAATCATATTTTTACTGATGTCGATAAACTCTTTTTCGTTAATGAGATCTTTTGCGATAAAATCATCAAAAATAAGAGGTGTGTCATATTTGCTGTGATAAGCACGGGCAAAAGCTGAAATCAAAGACGTTAAGCTGGACTCATTTTTCCTCATGAAATGATCCTCCACAAAAAATAAGATTCTCCTGGCCAGGAGAATCTTATTATACATACAAATATATTAATAGTAAATTTTAGCATAAATAATTTTTTTTGTCAATGTTTTTGCTCTTAACTGGACGCGCGATCCTTCACATAGCCACGTGACCTGTAGCAGAATTCGTCTATCAATTATGTGGACTGAATCATTAGCTTTTATAAAATGCGCACTTGCGGCTGCATCCCTCTTTTTGCAAATCAGAAGCCGTTTCTGTCTCATGGCAGCATCTTTTCGTCATTGCTGCTGAAGAGAGTAATCAAGATATGTAACGAAAAAAAAGCCTGAGATTTCTCAGGCTTTTTCTAATATTACAATCCAACAGCATTCCAGGCTGCTTCAACTTTAGCGGCATCAGTTGAGCCGTAGAGGTCACGGGCAGACTGAATGAGAGCTGCCTTGGCATCTTTGAACGTGGAAGAAGGCGTGAGGTACGTTGTTAACGCACGGTAATAGATTTGCTGTGATTTAGATACACCAAGTTTTGTGATGGTGTTGTAAGCGGCTTTGTTTGGAATTCCGCTGTTTGTGTGTACACCGCCATAATCGCCTTCATCTGTGTTTGGAAGGTTTCGGTAATTGGCGTAATTGTCAGGCTGGTTGTATTTTGTAGGGTTGGACAGGCTGCGAAGAGCAGGCTGGCTGACCGTAATGTCTTCACCGATGTCCCAGTCTTCTGTATCGTTAAAATACCCGAATACGTCAGAGAAAGACTCGTTTAATGCACCTGGCTGATTTTCATAAATCAAGTTGGCTGTTTCTTGGGTGACGCCATGTGTCATTTCATGCGCTGTCACATCTAATGAGCCGGAAAGCGGAGAGAAGAATGAACCGTCGCCATCACCGTAAATCATCTGGTCTCCTGTCCATGCAGCGTTATTGTATTGAGTGCCGTAGTGAACGGAAGAAACGATTTTACTGCCTTTGTTATCATAGCTGTTTCGTTTAAAGTTTGAATAAAAATAATCGTACACTTTACCGAGGTTATAGTGTGCGTCAACGGCTGCCCGCTGTGATGAAGATGTAAATGTTTTCGTTGTGCTTGAGACAAGCGTGCCCGGAAGGCGGCTTTGTCTGTTTTGCAAATCATATGTGATGATTTGGGTGCCTGTTGGTTTTGAAAGATCTCTTAGAACATATTTTCCGCCTTCATAAGAGATGTTCAAAGGAACAGTTGCGCCCTTTAGAGTTGTTCCGCTTCCAGTGGCGGCGGCATGTTCTACTTTATTTTGCTGTTTTAAAATGCTGCCTGTTTCGGCGTCAACTAAGACTTCCCAGTTTGCAGGTTCAGGCTCGACATAGCGAATCGTCACGTCGTAAGCAAGACGATAGCTGCCGTCTTTTGTTTCTATCGCTTTTAATTCGGCTTTATTGCTGTTTTTGGCCGCTCCGTTAGAAACAGCGTCTGGTGATTTGCCGATAGCTTTGAAAGCGAGTGCCAGCGCTTTTTCAGAAGAGACTTTTTGGCTGTTATCTGTTTTTGCAGCAGATTGATTGTGTAATTCACCATTGACCGCATAGACATTATCGGATTTATCGACGTGAACGATCACTTGCGAATCTTTAATTGGCACTCCGTTAACGACAGGCGCATATCGAAAGTGCTTGTATCCAAGGGCATCAGTCGTGCTTTCAACAAGCTTCAGCCTTTTGGAAGGGTCACCTTTAAAAATGTTGCTGTTCTTTTTCAAAAACTGCTTGACAGCCTTGTCATTTGGTGCGGAGAGTTCTGATTGCGCAATTGCATTTTTGGAGAGGAAATTTGTTTGATTCTCTTTAAGCTGATGACCTTCAGCAGCCTGAACACCTGGCAGGCTGATTGATAAACTCATAAACGAAGCAGCGACAGCAACAGACAATTTCTTACCTAAACCCACAATAAATCCCCCTTTTTGAAAATACTGAAAACTTTATATTGTTATATTAAACTAGCATTCTGGAATACTCAACAAAAACTAACATAACTAGACAAAATTGATAGTATTGTCCTGTGTTTGTTTTTGTTGAATAATATCAAGATGAGTCAAGTGTCATGTGATGGTTCACTCAAGAGTTATGTTTTTTACATATCAAGGGGAAGATGAGATATTTTTGTTTCATCTTGAAACTTTTTGAAAAGTCCGCTGTCTAACCGAATGAGGCCTTAATAAGAAGTAAAGGATTGTTGTTCGTGTTGGAGTTATTCAGTCATTATGTATTGCATTTCGAACGTTATTTAATATTAAGCAGACAAAGCACCCTGCTGATTCAATGGTCAATTGTTGTTCTGGCGGGCTTATATCTTTTGGTGCATCATCCCAAAATAAACCGGCAGCGCACAATGTTCTTGGCGGGTGTTATATTGCGGATTGTGCTGCTGGCGGGAGTGTCTGTTGAACTTATTCACCAGGTGCAATCAACAAACTTCACCAGCGCTTACTTAAGAGAGGACGGAAAAGAACTGCTGCCGCTGCTGCATTTTTTGTTATACGGATATGTGCTGCTGACGGCTTTTCACTATATGCTGATGCCGCGTGATCATGGCGGAAAGGGTAAGTTTTATACGTTCGACCTTGCCGTTGTCAGTTTGCCGATCGTACAAATGATTTTTAGTTTCTTTTCGTATTGGAAGGAATACCCGGATGGGATGGAGCCGATTGCATTCGTGTTTCTGTTTTTCATCATCACTCTTCCCATTGCGTTGAATGTAGTGTTTTTCAAGCTGTATTGGAGAACGGATAAGATCTTACTAGGCTTATTTTATACGCTGATTATCGGACTGCTTGTCTTGCTGCTTGCGCCATATCCCAATCAAATCTCAAAAGATTATGGTGCAGTAATGCCATATACGATTTATTTGGCAATGGCGGGATTTTTGATGAGCTATCATCTGTTCCAAAAGTCAGGAAAGGTTTATGTGCGTGTGAATAAGTGGGTGACGATGGCTGTCCTGGTGTTTTTTGTCCTGCTGTTAAATCCGATATATAACATAGGAACGGCTGCTTTCGCTGTATCAAAGCCAGCAAATGTCCATGATTCATTCAATTTTGTCGGGGAGCACATTTCATCAGAAAAAGCGGAACAGATACTAAAGTCATTTTTTCCTACGGATGAAACACTTTATTTGCATGATACAAACATGGATGTGCATTATTTCTACTCATTTGAAAGCAAAGGTTACAAAGCTGAGGTAGATGAAGTATCGCAGCTGATTCGTAATTATGAATACTTACAAAAAGCACATGGGAAAAAGCTAACGAATCAGGAGTACAAGCGGAAGTCCATCGCTTTCCTTGAGCGACACGGACGTGTGTTACATAAGGATCATATCGAAACAAAGGTATCAAATGAGGACGGCCAGACAGTCGTACGTATATACCTGAAAAACCAGCTTCATAAAAAAGATCATGCTGATGATGGCGCGGTATTTTATTGGGAAAAGGAAACCTTAATGGGTTTTAGTGAAGATCCATCGATTTACCAGCTTGACTCTCTTCTGCATGTTCATATAACGGAACAAGACATTCAAGACAAAGTGGAACAAATGTTTACAGCGCTGAACATCTCAAAACAGCCTTATCAGATCACTGATATTGAAAGCAATAGCCTGCTCGGAAGCATGGTGAGAGTGGAAACAAAAGGTGGAATTGTTTTGGAATTTGAGGGCGAATCAGGTTGTTTACATAGTCTTTCGCTTCCGATGAAAAAGAATATCTCAATGGCTAACAGCCGGATGCAGCATCAGATATTATCGATCTTCGATGCTCGTGGATCAGAAAAGAAGAAAAAAAGCAGTCAGGGTGACATGGTGATGTATACTGATTCTTCTAAAACATATGAGTTTTTTGAAGATCAAGGTCAGCTAAACGTTTATGTATACAGCGATACACCTGATCAGTCATTCCCTTATACGTATCGTAATGGAACATTGGCTTATGAAAAGGTAGCTTCTCTATATCAGGATGTTATTTACAAAAAGCGTATGCGTCCGATTATCGTTCAAAGAGGGGATGAACGGCATTATGCATGGCTGATCATTATTCAGCCGTTTGGTTCAAATCGCCATGATGCCTATGTAGTGGATGGAGAAACACAAGAGGTGAAAAGTCTTTATGAATCATAAAGAAAAAGAGTCTGTTTTTGTAGACTTATACGACCTGTATAAAGAAGGAGAGCTAGAGGATGAATCAATGGAATGGATGAAACAGCATGAATCCCTATTTCAAAAGAATGCGGAAGACTTAAAGAGTAAAACTTGTTTAAAGAGAAGTCCCGGTGCTGAAGAAGAAAGCCAAATCAGATATATGAAAGTATACCTGTCTTCCATGTATATCTGTTTCATTTTATTGGCCATTTGGATGACGGTGTGGTTTTACTTTTAATGAAGCATAGGGATTCCATTGAGGACTTGTATCGGCAGTATTATCAAGAAATTTTAAATTATTTATTCAGAAGGACTCATCATCTTGAAACAGCCAAGGACTTAGCGCAGGACACGTTTGTAAAAGCTCTTAACGGTCTGGCTTCGTTTAGGGGGCATTCTTCCATCAGAACATGGCTCTACACCATTGCGCATCATACCTTTATCAATTGGTACCGAAGGGATGTCAAATACCAATTTACTGAAATCAGCAAAAATGAAGGGTTAACGCAAACAACTTATGAGCAGCCTGAACAGTATCTGTCACGAACGGTGAAAAGCGAAACACTGCGGCAGGAGCTCCTGAAGTTAAAAGATCAGCATCAATCCGTTTTGATTTTAAGAGAATTCCAAGAGCTTTCTTATGAAGAAATCGCTGAGATATTGGGATGGAGTCTTTCTAAGGTGAAAACCACATTGCACCGGGCTAGATTAGAACTTAAGAAACACATGACGAAAAGTAGAGAGGAGGAGCGGATATGACCTGCTTTCTAGTAAGAGACCTGCTTCCTCTGTATCTTGAAGGTGATTGTAAAAGAGAAACGGAACACGTTATAGAAGAGCATTTAAAAATGTGCAGCAGCTGCAAAGACATGTATGACACGATGGCTGAGCCATTTGAATTGGAAAGCGAGCAGGCCGTTGAGGAGGCTTATCTGCCGGAAGAAGAACTGCGTTTTAAACAGAGGTACTATGGATTACTGATCATGAAAGCTGCCTGCTGGTTTGGAGCGGTGGTTGCCATGATGCTGATCATCAAACTGCTGATATAAAAAAAGCGCTTGTCCGATTCCGGCAAGCGCTTTTTTACATTAAGCCTGGGGATGAATCATATCGTAAATAGCGGCAAGCTGTTCTTGTGACAGGGCACTGAAGAGTTTTTCATAAACGTCAGCTTGCAGTGGCGTTGCACCTGCTTGTAGCGCTGCGTCTTTATCATAGCTGTACACATCATCTTGTAGCACAATGGCTGCTTGAAGAATGTGAATCTTGAGAGAAACAGCGGAGAAAAATTGTTCAAGTGCAAGTGCTTCTTTTTCTGTGAAGCCAAGTTCAACTGCTTTTTCTGTATCAAATTTGTAATTTCCATCCTCGAGATACACACATTGTGAAACAATGCTGAAAAATTCTGATGTCGATTCCCAGAGTGTAGCAATTACCTGAGCCTCTTCTTTTGTCATTCCTAACTCGACAGCTTTTTCGCTGTCAAAATAATATACACCGTCTTGTTCGTAAATACATTGATTTAATATATCAATGAATGTATTGAGATCTTCGTTAGTGCTCGCCTGATGCTGGAGTTGAACAGCAGTGTTATCAACCGGTGTTTTTGCGCTGGCTGCATCAGGACCGAACGTTAATAGAGCAGCTGAGGTCATTGCGGCAGTCGTTAACATAGCTTTTTTTACAAATGTTTTCTTCATGTTTCTTCTCTCCCTTTTATGAATTGTGCTACAAATTCCATTATAGGGAGTAGTTTCCGGTGGAGGAATAGGCGCTATGGTATTTTATGTGTATCGTTGCCGAACTACTTTTTGAAGGCTGCACGTGTGATCGTTAGAACGATTGTCTATGTATGAAGGCTGTTTTGCATCTTCCTGACTAAGAAACAGGGGAGATAAGGCTTAAAGAAATGAAAAACACCGCTTTCTTTGCGGTGTTTTTTGATTACAATGTCGCCGGCGGGGCAATGCTTTTAATCAAGCAAGCCTTGTTCGCGCATTTTCTTTTTTAATGTAAATCCCCCGCCCATGACAGCGCAAACAAGTACAATGCTGGCGATAATGCCTGCAGGGCTTTTTTCAGCGATAAAGACGCCGATCAGCATAATGCTGAAAACCGCTGCAAATGCAAATAATAGTAAAAGCCAATTCATTTTTTTCATAATTTCCATCCCCTTTTACGTCTTATATTAAGTTTACAGAAAAACGTGACGCTTTTAAAGAGGATGTGTGATATAATATGAAAGTTATCTAATTTTTTTAGGAGATGAAAAAGTGAAACTTCGAAATGATCTTCGCAACATCGCGATTATTGCCCACGTTGACCATGGGAAAACGACTCTAGTCGATCAGCTTTTACATCAGGCTGGTACGTTCCGTGCCAACGAACAGGTTGCTGAACGCGCAATGGACTCTAATGATCTTGAACGCGAACGCGGCATTACAATATTGGCGAAAAATACTGCGATTAACTATAAAGATACACGTATCAATATTTTGGACACCCCTGGACATGCAGACTTTGGGGGAGAAGTAGAACGGATTATGAAAATGGTTGACGGCGTAGTGCTTGTCGTTGACGCATATGAAGGCTGTATGCCTCAAACTCGTTTTGTTCTGAAAAAAGCTCTTGAGCAAAACCTGAACCCTGTTGTTGTTGTAAACAAAATTGACCGTGACTTTGCTCGTCCAGAGGAAGTTATCGATGAAGTTCTGGATCTGTTCATTGAGCTTGATGCCAATGAAGAGCAGCTCGAGTTCCCAGTGGTATATGCTTCCGCGATTAATGGAACAGCGAGTCTTGATCCGAAACAACAGGATGAAAACATGGAAGCTTTATATGAAACCATTATTAAGCATGTTCCGGCACCTGTTGATAATGCAGAGGAGCCGCTTCAATTCCAAGTTGCCCTTCTTGACTACAACGACTATGTAGGCCGTATCGGAATCGGACGCGTATTCCGCGGCACAATGAAAGTCGGACAGCAGGTTTCTCTTATGAAGCTTGACGGAACGGCAAAGTCATTCCGTGTTACAAAGATTTTTGGTTTCCAAGGCTTAAAGCGTGTGGAAATTGAAGAAGCAAAAGCGGGAGACCTCGTTGCGGTTTCCGGGATGGAAGATATCAACGTTGGTGAAACAGTATGTCCTGTAGACCATCAAGATCCGCTTCCGGTGCTTCGCATTGATGAGCCGACACTTCAAATGACATTTGTCGTGAATAACAGTCCGTTTGCAGGCCGTGAAGGCAAATATGTAACGGCCCGCAAAATCGAAGAGCGTCTTCAATCACAGCTTCAGACGGATGTGAGCTTGCGTGTTGAGCCAACAGCTTCTCCTGATGCTTGGGTTGTTTCAGGACGCGGTGAGCTGCACTTGTCAATTTTAATTGAAAATATGCGTCGTGAGGGCTATGAGCTTCAAGTGTCAAAACCTGAAGTTATTATCAAAGAAATCGACGGCGTACGCTGTGAGCCTGTTGAACGTGTGCAAATTGATGTTCCTGAAGAGCATACTGGCTCTGTCATGGAATCAATGGGTGCCCGCAAAGGCGAAATGGTTGATATGATCAACAACGGAAACGGCCAAGTCCGTCTCATCTTTACAGTTCCTTCCCGCGGATTGATCGGTTACTCTACAGAATTCCTATCATTAACACGCGGATTCGGTATTTTGAACCATACGTTTGACAGCTACCAGCCGATGCAGGCGGGCCAAGTCGGCGGACGCCGTCAAGGTGTACTTGTGTCAATGGAAAACGGAAAAGCAACATCATACGGTATTCAAGGAATTGAAGACCGCGGTGTCATCTTCGTTGAGCCGGGTACTGAAGTATACGAAGGAATGATCGTTGGAGAGCATAACCGTGACAATGACCTTGTTGTTAACGTCAGCAAAATGAAACAGCAAACAAACGTCCGTTCTGCGACAAAGGATCAGACAACTACAATTAAAAAAGCGCGCATCATGTCTCTTGAGGAGTCTCTAGAGTACTTAAACGAAGATGAATATTGTGAAGTAACACCTGAATCCATCCGTTTAAGAAAGAAGATCCTCAATAAGAACGAACGTGAAAAAGCAGCTAAAAAGAAAAAAACAGCAGGATTGTCTTAATCTCGTGCAGAATTTGAAAAGATAGAACCCGTACGTTTACAGGGGAGGGAATCTTTTTGAATGACGTAAGCGAACGTCTGTCGTTCTTCGCCGCTCTATATCAAGTAGACCGGCAGCCTGCGGCAGGCATGTGGCTGCTGTACGGCACGATTTTTGTGTTGGCCGTTATTGTATTTAAGCTTGGATTTGCTAAACGGCTTCCTGTATTAAAATCTGCAGTGGTGTATGTATTTTTGGCTTTGGGCTGCACTGTTTTGACTTTTTTAGGGGTGTTTTTGCCCGTGGCAGAAGGATTGGTCGTCGCTGCGCTGATTTTAATCATTTACAAAATCCGGCTGTATCAGTCGAAAAAAGGACAGTCTGCAAAATCATAAAAGACTCAGCTGAAAGCTGAGTCTTTTTTGTGTTCTGTATGGTTAAGCGGCCGCTTTATTTTTTGACTTTTTCTTTTTTCTGCTGTCCCGGGTGAAAAGTAAATTTTCCCGTTTTCAGCCGTTCCTCTGTTTTTTTGGCAATCCGATCGTGGCATTCCTGGCACATATATGTATGGATCGGGCGGTTTCGAAGCCGTTTCGCGATCAGGGTATCATCATCAATTGTTTCAATTTTATCGCAAATAGAACATTTGACCCTCATCATATCACCTCTTTCACTAACATGTATTATAGCACGGATCAGAAGCTGTCCAAAATAAGAAAAAGCTAAAGCGCAAGGCTATAGCTTAGTCATTGTTGTTCTTTTTCATATGATGATCAGATTGATCGTTTTGCTCCTTCTCCATTTCCTGCTGCTGTTTTCTATTTAATTGGTCATTTTGCTGCTTTGTTTGCGGTTCGTCTTCATTGTCAATCACGTCGTTAGGCACTTCGGGAAGCACTCGGCCGACAATTGCAGCTAATTCATCCAGTATGCCTGTTACCGGATGGCCCTCGCTGATTTCTCTGCTCATCTCACGAAGGCGGCTGACCGTATCGGGATCAGCAATGACCACTGCGTTAGCGCCATATCGATCATTCTTTAGCGCCTGAGCTACAGAATATTTAATGGTTTCCACTTTGCTTCTGTCCAAAGTATCATCGACATCAATCCCAACAACAGCATAACCTCCCAGCACAACGGCTGTTGCATCCTTGACGTCGGGGTTTTTTTCAGCAACGCTGACAAGATGCTTGGCAATATCCGTTCTTGTTCCATTGTCTTTTGTTTCTTGAGTTGTGTCCTTTACGTGAATCGGTTTAGTCTCCTGCTGTCTTGTTGATTCTTTTTCAACATTCTGGCCCTGTTTTCCTTGTTGATAGGCACAAGCGGACAGGATAAGTGTCAGCTGTATGATAATGAAAAGAATTCGCACTTGCGGGTTCCCTCCTTAAAATGCTTTCATTAATTTTATTGTTGAATTAACCTTCTATCTTTATGCACAAAAACATATATTTTAGCAGGCATTCACCTTTTTCATCAAAAGAGAAGCAGGAAGAACTTTGACCCTTATATCAGGAGGCTGAGACTTGAGTAAAATTTATGTGTTAGATACGAATGTGTTATTACAGGATCCTAACGCGATATTTTCTTTTGAAGAAAATGAGGTTGTCATCCCTGCTGTCGTTTTAGAAGAGGTTGATTCAAAAAAACGGTATATGGACGAAGTTGGGAGGAATGCAAGGCACGTATCTAAGCTAATCGATGCGCTAAGACAAAAGGGCAGGCTGCATGAGCATGTACCGCTTGACACCGGCGGCACACTGAGAATTGAACTGAATCATCGTTCGTTTCACCAGCTGCAAGAGATCTTTATTGAAAAGACGAACGATAATCGCATATTAGCCGTTGCGAAAAACTTAAGCCTCGAGGAAGAAACCAAGGAAAATGGCAGGCCGGTTATCCTTGTCAGTAAGGATGTACTGGTCAGGGTTAAAGCCGACGCAATCGGACTGCTTGCTGAAGATTTCTTGAATGACCGTGTTGTGGACAATGATGAAATGTACAGCGGCTATAAAGATTTATATATCAGCCAGCAGCTGTTCAGCTCTTTTTACGGGAAAAATCAAATTTCAGTAAACGATGTGAAACAGCATGCGTTTTATCCGAATCAGTTTGCTTTAATGAAGGATGAGCTAGGAGGGTCCTCCTCGGCAGTCGGAATTGCAGACAAAACCGGAACGGTATTAAAAAGACTCGTATTTGATGATGAACATATATGGGGAATCAGGCCGAAAAATGTACAGCAGACAATGGCATTAGAGCTTTTGCTACGGGAAGATATTCCGCTTGTCACTCTAATCGGCAAAGCGGGAACCGGCAAAACGCTCTTAGCTTTGGCGGCAGGGCTATTACAGACAGAAGACTTGGGAATATACAAAAAGCTGGTCGTCGCAAGGCCGATTGTTCCTGTTGGCAAGGACATCGGGTATTTGCCAGGCGAAAAAGAGGAAAAGCTAAAGCCTTGGATGCAGCCGATTTTTGACAACTTAGAGTTTCTGTTTAATGCGAAAAAACCAGGGGAGCTTGATGCTATTTTGGCGGGAATTGGCTCAATTCAGGTAGAGGCGCTGACTTATATCAGAGGGAGAAGCATTCCAGATCAATTTATTATCATTGATGAAGCGCAAAATTTGACCAGGCATGAGGTGAAAACTTTGCTGACGAGAGTCGGTGAAGGCAGTAAAATTGTCTTAATGGGTGACCCTGAACAAATTGATCACCCATATTTAGACAGTCTGAACAATGGTTTGGCCTATGTGGTTGAGCGGTTTAAAGGACAACCCATCTCAGGCAGCGTGAAGCTATTAAAAGGTGAGAGATCAGGTCTCGCCCAGCTCGCAGCTGATTTGCTGTAACATTTAAATGATTTCGATCTCTTTTACATCGGTAATCGGCTGTTTGTGATGGACCGGACCTTCAAAGTAAATATGCACGGGGCCGCCTTCTTGAATCGGCTTGCCTGCCTCACTGAAATGGACAATACTGTTCAGAGCGGTTTCCAGAGAAACGGCGGCCTTTCCCGAACTTGTGACAAATACACATTGTGTCGCAGAGCTGTTCGGCTCAGCATTTTTCAGGACAGTCCCAAGTCTCATTGCGAAACTGCCGTTCATCAGTTTTTGCTTCTCATATTGTTTTTCCGTCTTTAATGTAGGCGGCGCAATTCGCCCCTCTCTGATGACGCGTTCCGGATCAAGGTCGGATTCATCCCCGGCTGATTGTAAATATGTGTCTTGACTGTCCCCTTTGCGGTCAAACGAAAATTTGCGATCATCAAAAATCCATACGCTTGGATCAATGGTAATTGGATATGTAACATTGCCTTTTACTTGGATAACGCTCATGATATGACCCCCTTCTCTCAAAATTATAAAAGTTTTCGCATGAATTGTCACTTTGTGTACAAATTATGTGTATTGAAATGCTGAGGGAACGAGGGTGTTTGCATGGTATGCCGGCATAATGATGAGCTTGAAGCCTTAGTGAAAAAGGCGAAAAAAGTAACGGACAAGGGGGAGGTAGCCAGCTATATTCCCGCCTTGGCAAAAGCTGATAAACACGACCTGTCAGTGGCGATTTATTATTCCAATAATGTTTGTCTGTCAGCAGGTGACGTAGAAAAAACATTTACGCTTCAAAGTATATCGAAAGTCCTTTCCCTTGCTTTGGTGTTAATGGAATACGGCAAAGATAAGGTCTTCAGTTATGTTGGACAGGAGCCGACCGGTGATCCGTTTAATTCAATTATCAAGCTCGAAACAGTGAATCCGAGCAAGCCGTTAAACCCTATGATTAATGCCGGGGCATTGGTAGTGACAAGTCTGATAAGAGGAAGAACGGTAAAAGAGAGACTTGATTATTTGCTTTCTTTTATCAGAAGGCTGACAAACAACCAAGAGATTACATACTGCCGGGAAGTGGCTGAATCTGAATACAGCACTTCAATGATTAATCGGGCGATGTGTTATTATATGAAGCAGTACGGCATTTTTGAAGATGATGTAGAGGCAGTAATGGATTTATACACGAAGCAATGCGCGATTGAGATGAACAGCTTGGATTTAGCGAAAATCGGATCTGTATTTGCATTGAACGGCAGACATCCAGAGACTGGGGAGCAAGTCATCTCAAAAGATGTCGCTAGAATTTGCAAAACATTTATGGTGACGTGCGGAATGTATAATGCAAGCGGGGAATTCGCAATTAAGGTCGGAATTCCTGCGAAAAGCGGCGTATCCGGCGGGATTATGGGCATTTCGCCTTACGATTTCGGGATCGGCATATTCGGCCCCGCATTAGACGAAAAAGGGAACAGCATTGCAGGTGTAAAGCTTTTGGAAATAATGTCTGAGATGTACAGGCTGAGTATTTTTTAATTTATGTCATATGCTTAAATCCTCTTGCATTTTCTGTTGATACCCTTTATGATAAATAGAAGAATTAGGTACTCGCCTGGGGAACGGAGGGATACTTTTGGCTTCAGAGATGATAGTTGACCATCGGCAAAAAGCTTTTGAACTCTTAAAAGTGGACGCTGAGAAGATTTTGAAGCTGATCCGAGTACAAATGGATAACTTAACGATGCCTCAATGTCCTCTATATGAAGAGGTTTTAGATACTCAAATGTTCGGGCTTTCGAGGGAAATCGATTTTGCTGTCCGCCTGGGATTGGTTAATGAAAAAGACGGTAAAGACCTTTTATACACATTGGAGCGCGAATTGTCTGCTTTGCATGACGCGTTTACAGCTAAATAAATGATAAAACTCAAACTTATTAACAGTTTGGGTTTTTTTATAACCGCTATTTTTCTCTCATCTCATAAAAGACGGTCTTTTTTTACACATTCCTTCCGAATCGTATAGAGATTCTTCGTCTCGTTTGATAAATTGTAGTAAAATAAAAAAGATAAATACATAAAAACCATAGATAATGGAAGTTAGAAGCAGGGAAGAGGATGTTATGTTAAAAAAAATGCTAAAATCTTATGATTACTCACTGATATTCGCAATCGTTTTATTATGCGGATTCGGTTTAGTGATGGTATACAGCTCAAGCATGATTACGGCTGTCTCCCGGTATGGAGTAAGCAGTAATTTTTTCTTCATGCGGCAGCTGTTTGCTTTAATTGCGGGTGGCGCTCTATTTATTCTCATGGCGTTGTTTCCTTATAAAGCACTGGCCCATCAAAAGTTTCAGAAGGGGATACTGCTTGTATCTGTTCTTGCGCTTATCTCACTGTTTGTTTTCGGGCATGTTGCCGGAAACGCGCAGAGCTGGTTTAAAATCGGCGGAATGAGTATTCAGCCGGGGGAGTTTGTGAAACTGGTCGTGATTTTATACCTTGCAGCCGTATATGCCAAAAAACAAAGCTATATTGACCATCTATTAACAGGTGTGGCTCCTCCCGTAGTCATGACGCTTGTGATTTGCGGGTTAATTGCCATGCAGCCTGATTTCGGTACAGCCATGATTATAGGGCTGATTGCGACGTGCATGATCTTGTGCTCCGGCTTCAGCGGAAAGACGCTGGTGAGGCTGCTTTTGCTCGGCGGAATTGTTTTCATTTTAGTCAGCCCGATTCTCTATTTAAATCAGGATCAAATTTTAACCAAGGGCCGTTTGGCGCGTTTTGAGAGTCTTGAAGACCCATTTAAGTATGCAAATTCATCAGGTTTGCAAGTGATCAATTCTTATTATGCGATCAGCTCAGGCGGCATTTTCGGCCTGGGGCTCGGTGAAAGTATCCAAAAATACGGATATCTGCCTGAATCACACACTGACTTTATTATGGCTGTCATTGCAGAAGAGCTCGGCATTTTTGGGGTATTGTTTGTGATTTTCTTATTGGGTTTTGTCGTCATAAAAGGTTTTTATATTGCCAGAAAATGCGAGGACCCCTTTGGAAGTCTTCTGGCGATCGGCATTTCAAGCATGATTGCCATACAATCGTTTATTAACCTTGGCGGTGTCAGCGGATTAATTCCGATTACAGGGGTTACGCTGCCATTTATCAGTTACGGGGGCTCTTCTTTGGTGCTGCTGCTGGGAAGTATGGGGATATTAGCGAATATCAGCATGTTTGTGAAATATTCAGAGAATAAGAAAAAGAAAGAGCCCTTGGCGCCGAAGGGAATGAAAAAGAAACAGCTCAAAAAAACTGTTTATCAGTAAAAAACAAGTGTGTACAGGGGAAGGATATTCCGCTATGATAGATTATATTCCATTCGGGTAAGGGGGAGAAAAGTTTGTCTCAGCAATCGATACAAAAAGTATTAGTAGCAAACAGGGGAGAAATTGCAATCCGAATATTCCGGGCGTGTACCGAGTTGAATATTCGTACAGTTGCGGTCTATTCAAAAGAAGATTCCGGTTCCTACCATCGGTACAAAGCGGATGAAGCATACTTGGTCGGTGAAGGGAAAAAACCGATTGATGCTTACCTGGATATTGAAGGTATCATTGATATTGCGAAAAGAAACAAAGTCGATGCAATTCATCCGGGATACGGTTTCTTATCTGAAAATATTCATTTTGCGAGACGATGTGAAGAAGAAGGCATCGTATTCATAGGGCCAAAATCCGAGCATCTCGATATGTTTGGTGACAAGGTAAAAGCGCGTGAGCAGGCAGAAAAAGCGGGAATCCCCGTGATTCCGGGAAGCGACGGTCCTGCCGAAACGCTTGAAGCCGTCGAACAATTTGGACAAGCTAACGGTTATCCGATCATCATTAAAGCCTCGCTTGGCGGCGGCGGCCGCGGTATGCGGATTGTCAGATCTGAAAGTGAAGTCAAAGAAGCATATGAGCGTGCTAAATCAGAGGCGAAAGCAGCCTTTGGCAATGATGAAGTTTATGTAGAAAAATTAATTGAGAATCCGAAACATATTGAGGTTCAGGTCATTGGAGACAAGCAGGGAAATGTCGTCCATCTTTTTGAGAGGGATTGTTCCGTTCAAAGACGCCATCAAAAGGTCATTGAAGTGGCGCCGAGTGTCTCGCTGTCACCTGAATTAAGGGATCAAATTTGTGAGGCGGCAGTTGCGCTTGCTAAAAATGTAAACTATATAAATGCGGGGACGGTCGAATTCCTTGTTGCAAACAACGAGTTCTACTTTATTGAAGTAAATCCTCGCGTACAAGTTGAACACACGATAACAGAAATGATTACTGGTGTCGATATTGTTCAAACTCAGATCCTTGTTGCCCAAGGGCATAGCCTTCACAGCAAAAAAGTAAATATTCCTGAGCAAAAGGACATTTTTACAATCGGCTATGCCATTCAGTCACGGGTTACGACTGAGGATCCGCAAAATGACTTCATGCCTGATACAGGAAAAATCATGGCTTACCGCTCAGGCGGCGGTTTTGGTGTCCGTCTTGATACCGGAAACAGCTTCCAGGGCGCCGTGATCACACCATACTATGATTCACTTCTCGTTAAGCTTTCAACTTGGGCTTTAACGTTTGAACAGGCAGCTGCCAAAATGGTACGAAACCTTCAGGAGTTTAGAATCAGAGGCATAAAAACGAACATTCCGTTCCTTGAGAACGTTGCAAAACATGAGAAGTTCCTGACAGGGCAATATGATACGTCTTTCATTGATACAACGCCTGAATTATTTAAATTCCCTAAACAAAAAGACCGCGGAACGAAAATGCTCACTTACATCGGCAATGTGACAGTGAACGGCTTCCCTGGAATCGGGAAAAAAGAAAAACCGGCGTTTGACAAACCGTTAAGCGTAAAGGTAGACGTTGATCAGCAACCTGCCAGAGGAACAAAGCAAATTCTTGATGAAAAAGGTGCAGAAGGGCTTGCAAATTGGGTTAAGGAGCAGAAATCTGTCCTTTTAACTGATACGACATTCAGGGATGCCCACCAATCGTTATTGGCAACTAGAATCAGATCGCATGATTTGAAAAAAATCGCAAATCCGACGGCTGCGTTATGGCCTGAACTATTCAGTATGGAAATGTGGGGAGGCGCGACCTTCGATGTAGCCTACCGATTCCTGAAAGAAGATCCGTGGAAGCGTTTGGAAGATCTTCGCAAAGAAGTGCCGAATACCTTATTCCAGATGCTGCTTCGCTCATCAAATGCGGTCGGCTATACGAATTATCCGGACAATGTGATTAAAGAATTTGTGAAGCAATCAGCTCAATCCGGTATTGATGTGTTTCGTATTTTCGACAGCTTAAACTGGGTAAAAGGGATGACGTTAGCCATTGATGCTGTTAGGGATACCGGCAAAGTGGCAGAAGCTGCGATTTGTTATACGGGAGATATCCTTGACAAGAACCGGACGAAGTACGACCTTGCATATTATACATCGATGGCGAAGGAGCTTGAGGCGGCCGGAGCCCATATTCTCGGGATTAAAGATATGGCAGGGCTGTTAAAACCGCAGGCTGCATATGAACTCGTTTCTGCGTTGAAAGAAACGATCGACATTCCGGTTCACCTTCATACGCATGATACGAGCGGAAACGGTATTTATATGTATGCGAAAGCTGTTGAAGCCGGCGTTGATATCATAGACGTGGCGGTCAGCTCAATGGCGGGATTAACGTCACAGCCTAGCGCGAGCGGATTTTATCATGCGATGGAAGGCAACGACCGCCGTCCGGAAATGAATGTCCAAGGCGTTGAATTGCTGTCCCAATATTGGGAGTCGGTGCGTAAATATTATAGTGAATTTGAAAGCGGAATGAAGTCTCCGCATACTGAAATTTATGAACACGAAATGCCAGGGGGCCAATACAGCAACCTGCAGCAGCAGGCCAAGGGAGTAGGCCTTGGCGACCGATGGAACGAAGTCAAGGAAATGTACAGACGCGTGAACGATATGTTCGGTGACATCGTCAAGGTAACGCCTTCCTCAAAAGTTGTCGGAGATATGGCACTTTACATGGTGCAAAACAATCTGACTGAAAAAGACGTTTACGAAAAAGGCGAATCTTTAGATTTCCCTGATTCTGTCGTGGAGCTTTTCAAAGGAAATATCGGCCAGCCTCATGGCGGATTCCCGGAAAAACTGCAAAAGCTAATCTTAAAAGGGCAGGAGCCGATTACAGTCAGACCGGGCGAACTGCTTGAGCCGGTGTCATTTGAAGCGATCAAACAGGAATTTAAAGAGCAGCATAACTTGGAAATTTCAGATCAGGATGCTGTGGCATATGCCCTTTATCCTAAAGTCTTCACTGATTAT
The DNA here is from genome assembly GCF_001719225.1 of Bacillus sp. FJAT-14266. NCBI lineage: Bacteria > Bacillati > Bacillota > Bacilli > Caryophanales > Bacillaceae > Bacillus > Bacillus sp. FJAT-14266. The sequence goes on along the minus strand of NZ_CP017072.1, from coordinate 2,734,862 downwards.
GTGAAAACGACAGAAAGCTATGGAGACATCTCGGTATTAGATACACCGACATTCTTCTACGGCATGACATTAGGTGAAGAGATAGAAGTTGAAATTGAGCGCGGCAAAACGCTGATCGTTAAGCTGATTTCAATCGGTGAGCCTCAGCCTGATGCCACCCGCGTCGTTTATTTCGAACTCAACGGGCAGCCGCGTGAAGTAGTCATTAAAGATGAAAGCATTAAGTCTTCCGTTCAGGAAAGGCTGAAAGCAGACCGGACAAATCCAAGCCACATCGCAGCTTCCATGCCTGGAACAGTTATTAAGGTATTGGCTGAAGCAGGCACAAAAGTCAATAAAGGTGATCATTTGATGATTAATGAAGCGATGAAAATGGAAACAACGGTTCAGGCGCCTTTCTCAGGAACAATCAAGCAGGTTCATGTGAAAAATGGTGAGCCGATCCAAACGGGAGATCTGCTCCTTGAAATTGAAAAAGCATAATAAACAAAGAGTGTATATCATTTGATATACACTCTTGTTTTTTTATATAGAAAATGTGGAGTGAAACAGATGGTTAGAAGAGATATAAGGGGACTTCAGAGATTATACAATACTGTCACAAGCCCAAAATAAATAGAGGCTTATACAGCCAATATTTTAGATGCTTTGTAGTATGCCGTGCATATTTCTTTAAGCACTATCTGATTTAAAAGGCTTTAATACTTATGTTCGCGGGCTATAGATGCATATGAAATTTCTATAATCACGATGAGAAAGGGGACAGCCCGAAGTGAGCCGCTCACTGATCATCAAGTTCAGCGAAGGCTGGCGATTGAAACAATAAAGCGCCAAAACAAGACCTGAAAAAAGACCAAAGCCGCCTAAGGCTTTGGTCTTTAGTCCTTATGATTGACTAGATTCGTAACGGAAACGAGCAATCAATAATAAGAAGTAGCATAGAACGCCAAACAGACAGGCAATAAAGAACGAGTGGGCAAGTGCAAAGCCCAGAGCCAGTTCAGAGTATACGATCATAATCCCGGACAGTGCCTGTAATGTAATGAAAATAAGACATGAGATCCATCCCCAAAAGATCTGTTTTTGATCTTTATAGGAGATAATAGCATGAACAGCGGCAACAATAATCCATACAAATAACAGTAAGGCTGCTGCTCTGTGGCCCATTTGCACCCATTCATGGAATTGGGTCGGAAGCCCATTGTTCAGCGGGCTGCACAGCGGCACATCAGGACATGCCAGACTTGATTCAGTGTGTCTTACATATGCGCCTGTATACACAACGATATAGGAATATATTAAAATTCCTATCATGTGAAATTGCATCTTTTTGCCGATTTGAAGCGGCTTAACCAGTGTTCTGACTGATTTATCAGCTTCAAATATGAGCAATGTTAAAATAAGCACTGAAGCAAAAGAAATTAATGAGATGCCGAAGTGAAGCGCCATAATCAGCGCGTTCGAACCGAATACGACAGCCAATGCGCCAAGCAATGCCTGAAGAAATAAAAAGATAATTGACATGATCGCGAGAAACGTTGTTTCACGAAAAATCGGCGTGATTTTTCTCCATGACCAAAACGCAAGGCTTAACACAAGGACAATAGAGATTCCGCTTGCGAATCGGTGGCTCCATTCAATAATTGAAGCCGGATTCAGTTCAGGGAAAAAACGGCCGTGACACAGCGGCCACTGTCTGCCGCATCCTTGGCCGGAACCTGTTTTTGTAACGAGGGCACCCCCGATTAAAACAATTAGCATGACAAATGTCGTCAGAACACCGAGAGCTTTTAATGCTTTATTCATACAATATTCACCTTCTTAACATACTGCTGCAATTTTATATACGTTCCAAGTGTAAGCGAATATGTGTTTTGTGGCAATTCCCAGAGCCTTTTGTTCACAAAAATATAATAGAATGACGGCTTCTGGAAAATGTACACTTGATTATTCATGCCGGGTCTGATAGAAATAAGGTAAACGCAATGCCGATTTGGAGATTGCCTTCATCTTTGGTAAAATTCATAAAAAGTTCACAAATAAATTCCTGTTTGTCGTTTAATATTTAATAGGATGTTTTTTTACAAGATGTTATCTTGTATGATAGAGTTGCAGGTTATTTTATTCTCCTGCGTTAGGTTTGTAAGGGAGGTTTACGTTATGGCTAACTCCAGAATCTTAAATGATACAGCTATAGACGGACAAATTGAAGAAACAACGGCATGGAAAGATTTTCTGTCCCTTATTAAAATAGGGATCGTCAATTCTAACCTCATCACGACTTTCACTGGAATGTGGCTTGCACTGCATATATCCGGTTTAAGTTTTTTAGGCAATATAAACACCGTTCTTCTTACGTTAATCGGGTCTTCACTGATTATTGCGGGCTCCTGCGCGATCAATAACTGGTATGACCGGGACATTGACCATCTTATGGAGCGTACGAAAGTAAGACCGACGGTTACGGGTAAAATTCAGCCGAGTCAGGCGTTATGGTCTGGAATTTTGCTGGTTGCTTTAGGATTGATCATGCTGCTGATGACAACTGTCATGGCTGCTGTTATCGGTTTTATCGGAGTCTTTACGTATGTTGTATTGTACACAATGTGGACGAAACGCCGCTATACGATTAACACAGTAGTAGGAAGCGTTTCCGGTGCAGTGCCGCCGCTTATTGGATGGACGGCAGTGGAAGGGAATATCGGTGTCGTAGCATGGGTGTTATTCATGATTTTATTTATTTGGCAGATTCCTCACTTCTTAGCATTGGCTATTAAGAAAACAGAGGATTACAGAGCTGCAAATATTCCGATGCTTCCTGTCGTATACGGATTTGAAGTGACAAAAAGACAAATTATTGTGTGGGTTGCGTGCCTGATGCCGCTTCCGTTTTTCCTTGGTAGCCTGGGTCTTCCGATTGTGATTCTCGGCTTGCTGTTAAATATCGGCTGGCTGATTCTTGGCTTAATGGGATTCCGCTCCAAGAATATCATGAAGTGGGCAACACAAATGTTCGTTTACTCGCTTAACTACATGACAATCTATTTCGTTGCCATGGTTGTCTTGACGCTTTTCTAAAAAATAGATATGATGCTTGTTTTATCGCTTCAAAATAAACGATGACAACTAGTAAATGCCGCCTTGACCTCTTGTTTAATCAGGCGGCTTTACTTTTATACATAGATGGCATTTTGAGTAAAAAAACTCATAATTTAAGAGAAGAGGAAATGTAAGTGCTTTATTGGTGATAGGTTGGATGGCGATAGATTTCGATCCGCTTTCCGCCTTTGTATTGACCAGAAAAGGGGTTGGGTGAAATGGTAAAGCATTGGCGTCTTATTTTATTATTAGCCTTAGTGCCGCTTCTATTAAGCGGATGTGGAAAACCTTTTTTATCCACGCTCAAGCCTGCTGGCGAGGTGGCTGATAAACAGTATGACCTGACAGTGCTCAGCACATTGATTATGGTGGTTGTTGTTGCAGTAGTATCTGTTATCTTCTTTTATGTGATTGTGAGATTCAGAAGATCACGGGTCGGTGAGAACACGATACCGAAACAGGTAGAGGGGAATAAATTTTTAGAAATCACATGGACCGTGATCCCGATTTTGCTGCTCATTATTCTTGTGATTCCTGTTGTATTATATACGCTGGAGCTAGCGGACACATCACCAATGGATAAAAAAGGCCGCAAAGCTGAGGATGCTCTTGTAGTCAATGTTAGGGCAAATTTATACTGGTGGGAGTTTGAGTACCCTGATTACGGCATTATCACAAGCCAGGAGCTGATTGTACCGACAGATCAGCGTGTATATTTTAATTTAAAAGCCTCTGATGTAAAACATTCCTTCTGGATTCCTTCAGTTGGAGGAAAACTTGATACGAATACGGATAATGAAAATAAGTTCTTCCTGACATTTGATTCAAAACGAAGCAAAGAGGCAGGAGATATGTTTTTTGGGAAGTGTGCAGAGCTTTGCGGCCCTTCACATGCGCTGATGGATTTTAAGGTGAAGACAATGTCTGCAAAGGAATTTCAGGGCTGGACAAAAGAAATGAAAAACTATAAATCTACAGCAGAGAGCGATTTGGCTAAGCAGGGTGAAGAACTGTTTAAAGAGAAAAACTGCCTGAGCTGCCATGCGGTAGAGCCGAATGATAAGCGTGCAGAAGCCGCTAGAACGGCACCCAACCTGGCGACCTTCGGTGAAAGGACAAAAGTGGCAGGGGTGAAAGAGGCCAACAAAGAAAATGTGAAGGCTTGGCTGAAGGACCCTGACAGCATAAAGCCGGGGAACAAAATGACAGGCACATATCCAAAGCTCTCAGACAGCGAAACAGATGCGCTTTATGAATACTTAAAAGGCTTAAAAGCGGAAAGCAAGTAGGGAAGAAAGGGAGATATTGGGGGAGGTCACATATGTTGAATGCGCTTACAGAAAAGCGGACGCGCGGATCTATGCTTTGGGATTATTTGACGACGGTGGACCATAAAAAAATCGCGATTCTTTATTTAGTGGCAGGGGGATTCTTCTTTCTTGTCGGGGGAATTGAAGCGATGTTTATCAGAATTCAGCTTGCAAAGCCGGAAAATGCGTTTCTCAGTGCTCAAGCGTACAATGAAGTAATGACTATGCACGGAACGACGATGATCTTTCTGGCTGCGATGCCGCTCTTATTTGCCTTGATGAATGCGGTTGTGCCTTTGCAGATCGGGGCTCGGGACGTTTCGTTTCCATTTTTAAACGCGCTTGGTTTTTGGCTCTTCTTTTTCGGGGGCATTTTCTTAAATCTAAGCTGGTTTTTGGGCGGAGCGCCAGATGCGGGCTGGACGTCATATGCCTCACTTTCGCTTCATTCTAAAGGACACGGCATAGACTTTTTCGTCCTCGGACTCCAAATATCGGGGCTCGGGACGCTGATAGCCGGGATTAACTTTTTGGCTACGATTATCAACATGAGGGCTCCGGGCATGACGTATATGAGGCTGCCTTTGTTTACATGGACGACATTTGTGGCCTCGGCATTGATTTTGTTCGCGTTTCCGCCGCTTACGGTTGGATTGGCTCTCATGATGCTGGATCGGCTGTTCGGAACCAATTTCTTTAATCCGGAGCTTGGCGGAAATACGGTCATTTGGGAACATTTATTTTGGATCTTCGGCCACCCGGAGGTTTATATCCTAATTTTGCCTGCATTCGGTATTTTTTCTGAGGTCATCCCTGTGTTCGCCAGAAAGCGTTTGTTTGGCTATTCTTCAATGGTTTTTGCAATCGTGCTCATCGGCTTTCTGGGCTTTATGGTTTGGGTGCACCACATGTTCACGACTGGTCTCGGCCCGATTGCAAATGCGATTTTTGCGGTTGCAACAATGGCTATCGCGATTCCGACCGGGATTAAGATTTTTAACTGGCTGTTGACGATTTGGGGAGGAAATGTGAAGTATACAACCGCTATGCTGTATGCTGTCTCATTTATTCCATCCTTTGTGCTCGGCGGTGTGACGGGAGTCATGCTGGCAGCTGCTGCGGCTGATTATCAGTTCCATGATACGTATTTTGTGGTTGCGCACTTCCACTACGTCATTATTGGCGGCGTTGTATTCGGCCTTTTAGCCGGTGTTCATTTCTGGTGGCCGAAAATGTTCGGTAAAATTCTGCATGAAACGATGGGGAAAATTTCATTTGTATTGTTTTTTATTGGCTTTCACCTCACGTTTTTCATTCAGCATTTTGTCGGCTTAATGGGGATGCCGCGCCGGGTTTATACGTTTTTGCCAGGACAGGGTCTGGAAACCGGCAACTTGATCAGTACAATCGGGGCGTTTTTTATGGCGGCAGCTGTTATTCTTCTGCTGGTCAATGTCATATGGACATCGGTAAAAGGTGAATATGTAGGTGCTGATCCATGGCATGACGGACGTACGCTGGAATGGACCGTTTCTTCACCGCCGCCGGAGTATAACTTTAAACAGCTTCCTTTTGTCAGAGGACTTGATCCGTTTTGGATTGAGAAGCAGGCAGGGCACAAATCAATGACGCCGGCGGAACCGGTTGATGATATTCATATGCCAAACGGCTCGATCCTGCCGCTCGTCATTTCCTTCGGCCTTTTTGTCGCAGCGTTCGGGCTGCTGTACAGAAGTGATTACGCTTGGGGCCTGCCGGTGATCTTTATCGGGCTCGGCATCACATTTATTACGATGCTGCTTCGTTCAGTAATTGATGATCACGGCTATCATATTCATAAAGAGGAACTGCCGAACGATGATAAAGGGGTGAAGGCATAATGCAAGTTCAAGAAAAATTCACCGCAGAAACCTTTCCAGCTTCTCCTGAAAAAGTAACCCTGGAAGGGAAAAATAAATTTTTAGGCTTTTGGCTTTTTCTTGGCGGAGAGACTGTTCTGTTTGCGTCTCTCTTCGCCACGTTTCTTGCGCTTCGGAATTCAAATGCCGGTGATCCGCCTACGACGGAAATGTTCGATGTGACACTTGTATTCATTGCCACAATGCTTCTATTAACGAGCAGTTTAACGAGTGTGTACGCGATGTACCACATGAAGAACTTTTCCTTCGGCAAGATGCAGCTTTGGCTGGGAATTACGATTTTATTGGGGGCGGGCTTTTTAGGACTGGAAATCTATGAGTTCAAGCATTACACCCATGAATTTGGCTTTACCATCACAAGCTCTGCCCTTGGTTCTGCGTTTTACACGCTTGTCGGTACACACGGCGCCCACGTGGCATTTGGGCTTATGTGGATCAGCACGCTTATGATCCGCAATGCCAAGAGAGGGCTGAATCTGTATACGGCGCCTAAGTTTTACGTTGCCAGCCTTTATTGGCACTTTATTGATGTCGTGTGGGTCTTCATCTTTACCGTTGTATATTTAATGGGGATGGTGGGATAAACATGGTCGATAAAAAAAGCAGAGGGCATATCAATAGCGACCTTGAATTTAAGAAAAAAAAGCATGCCCGGGAGATGAAATATCAAGTCCTGTCTTTTGGTTTAATGATCGGTCTTACGATTGTTGCATTTCTGACTGTGGCCACGGACGGTGTCGGCAGCTGGTTTACGATTCCTTTCATTATTTTGCTAGCTGCAATTCAAGTCATTTTTCAGCTGTATTATTTCATGCATATGAATCAGAAAGGGCATGAGGCGCCTGCACTGTTTTTGTATTCAGGAGTGTTTGTCGCGTTTATCACTGTGCTTGCGTTTGTGACAATTATATGGTGGTAATTTGAAACAGCCGCCGGAGGTGAAGAAATGAATCAGTTGGAGATATTCGGGTTTCGCGCGATGTGGAGCCCTTATCTTTTTTGTATCCTGTTAGGCATTACGGCGCTTTATCTCTATTTTTACAGGCGAATGTCTTCAAAGCCAAATCGAATAACTGGTAAAGAGATGGTGTGCTTTCTGTCGGCGATGCTGTTTTTATATGCAGCCGAGGGAAGCCCGGTTGATCTGCTCGGACATATTATGTTCAGCGCACATATGGTGCAGATGGCCGTCCTGTATTTGGTTGTCCCGCCGCTGTTAATCGCGGGAATTCCTGCATGGCTCTGGGAAAAAATCATTTTCAGGCCTTCAATCAAACCGGTTTTTTCCTTTTTTACGACGCCTTTAATTGCTTTGCTTTTGTTTAACGGCATTTTTTCTTTATATCATGTACCGCTTATATTTGATACTGTCAAAACGGATCCGTTTTACCATACATTAATCACTTGGCTTATCTTTGTGCTTGCGTTCTTCATGTGGTGGCCGCTTGTTCATAAGGTTGAGCGTCTACGGCAGCTCAGCGGCTTGATGAAGCTGGGTTATATTATGGCGGACGGTATGCTGCTCACACCTGCTTGCGCCTTGATCATGTTCAGCGGTGCACCGTTATATGCCACCTATACAGATCCGGCTGTATGGGCTGAGGCAATGAGGCTTTGTGTGCCAGCGGATATGATGGGGCAGGTCCCATTAACAGGGCCAGAGATGTTGAATACACTGCCTTTGTTAGAGGATCAGCAGCTCGGAGCAGTCATGATGAAAATCATTCAGGAAATTGTGTACGGTACTTTTTTGGCCATTATTTTTTTCCAATGGGTGAAGAAAGAAAGGGAAAAGGACGGGCAGGAGGAGCCGCCGTATATTCAGCAGACGATATCATAAAAGGTACAGCGAAATATGCTGTACCTTTTCGTTACATTTGAACTGTTTTTAACATGTTGGCTATGTCCTGAATCAGTGCCTTGCTTTTTGTCACAACCTGTACGGGAAACTCTTCCGTTTCTCCATATTCTACTCCATGAGGGTAGTAATGCTTTCCTAGGAGAGGGGACATTAATTGAATCACGGCGCGCCCGCTTCCGACATCGCCTTCTGCCGCAATACCTTGTATCCGCAGGTAAAACGTACCCTCAATCGTCGAAAACTTCTTGTCATAGGTGACTCTCTCGTAATCCCATTGACCCGCTCTGATAAGACCTTTGCTTTCCATTAAGTCGTCTAGCCAGCTGAGCTCAGCCTTAACCCCTTCAAGTCCGCTTTCAGTAAACTTCAACACTGACCCCTCCTTATAAAAATAACCTTTCCTGACAATCATAGTATGAAAGCGTTAAACTTTCAATGAATCTTCTTCTTTTGAAAGTATGCAAAAATTAAATTTTGACGACAATAGCACTAGACTAAAGGAGGTTAAACGGATGACAAAAATAAAAGATCTGATGACAGCCGACTTGCAATATTGCACGGTATTAGATAATGTATATGAAGCTGCAGTAAAGATGAAGGACGCAAATGTAGGAGCGATACCGGTAGTTGATGAGGACGGGGAAACATTGGTCGGCATCGTAACCGACCGCGATCTCGTATTAAGAGGAATCGCCATCAAAAAACCGAACTCGCAAAAAATCACTGACGCGATGACTGAAAAACCTGTCAGTGTGGAGGAAGATGCTTCAGTCGATGAGGTTCTTCATTTGATGGCATCGCATCAGCTCAGAAGGATACCAGTTACAAAAAATAAAAAACTGACTGGAATTGTCACGCTTGGTGATCTTTCTTTATCTGAGCAAACGAATGAACGTGCCGGCAGCGCCTTATCGGATATTTCCGAAGGGGATAATAGAGAAGAAGGCTTTTTTCATTAACACATAAATCTTTGACATGTTAAATAGGCTGTATTGTAATGGGATGTAAACAAGAGATTGTGAATCGCCACGGGGGTGATAGATTGAAAAATATATTGAGAGCAATGGTTATCCTTTTGATTATCTGCGGAACCTATGTTCTGTTTATTCAATATGGATCTGTTCCTGAAAAGAAATCAAATGACAGCGAGCCTCAGGTGTCGAATGAGGAAGCGCAAAGCGGCAAACGAATACATATGCCGACTTCAGGGTTATTGTCCTTCATGGGCAAGCCCGCCGATGAAGTAACGAAAAAGCTTGGGGAACCTGAACGTATTGACCCTTCGGCTTATGATTACGATTGGTGGGTATACAATCAAGGTAAGGATCAATATATCCAAATCGGGGTATTAAACAATAAAGTGGTCACATTATTCGCGTCGGGTAATGATATTAACGCCAAGCCTTTCAAAATTGGAGAATCAACTGGCGAAGTATTTAAGACCACCCAGGTGGCACCATTTGTGAATGTAGAGTATAAAGGAAATTCCTATCGGTTTGAATTTTCTGAAGAAGATATCAATACAAGACCGACTGTAAAGGTAGGAAAGATGTATGTCCAGCTGTATATGGACAAATTTGAGGGGAAGCTATCCAGCATCAGGGCGTTTGATGCGCAGACCTTTGTAAAGCAAAGACCTTATGAGGTAGTGTACCGCGGGGAATTAATTAAACCGAAAGCCGTTTCAGATGAGAAATGGAAAAAGATCCAAACAACGAGCGAAAAGCAAATCCTTGATTTGACGAATGTCATACGCGTTAAACATGGACTTGCGAAGCTTGAGTGGGATCAGCCAACGGCGGAAGTGGCATTTGGGCATAGTGAGGATATGAAGGAAAATAATTATTTCTCCCATGTCTCTAAAAAATACGGCTCGCTGAAAGACCGCTTAGAAGAAGGGCATGTTGATTTTCAGCAAGCGGGAGAAAATATCGCATACAATTATGTGGACGGTCCGGCTGCTGTAGAAGGCTGGCTGAATAGCGAAGGCCATCGAAAAGCGCTTCTGAATTCAGATTATACGCATCTTGGTGTCGGAGTAGACCGGAAATATTACACCCAAAACTTTATTAAGCGATGGTAATGAAAGCCGCGGACGAATGGTTCCCGGCTTTTTCTATTTCCATACAAGCCGGTCTGAATGAATGTGCTGATAGCTTACAGATAAGGCCGTTTCCCATCCCTTCAGTCAGGCTTTTTCACCAGTGTATAGGGATATCGCTAAAAATTCATTTGGGAATGAATATAGGCGAACACAATGCCCGACAAAACGATACATTGTAGTAGGTAACGATTTTCGGAGGGGGTGAGGATTGTGGCGAATCAACATGCCAATCATTCAATCAATGACTTTAAACAATTCGTCAAAAAGCATCCCAAGCTGATAAAAGAAGTGCGCAAAGAACAAAGAAGCTGGCAGGACGTATATGAAAATTGGGTCCTCTTCGGGGAGAGCGACCCGATTTGGGATCCATATCGGGAACCGGAAGAAGCTTCTGAAGCTGTGCCTGAAACACCGCAAAAAAATGATTTTGTCTCGAAAATGGTGACAGCGGTGAAAAAGATGGATGTCAATCAAATGAACGAACAAATCAATAAAATGAGCCAGTCGATCTCATCGTTGCAAAGCCTTCTTAATACATTTTCCGGAAGCGGACAGAAGCATTCTCAGCCAGGCTCTGGACAGCATCCTTTTTCTTTTCGAAAGGATTAAAAAAGGGGAGCTCATATGCGCAAAGAGGTTCAGGAATATATTTTAGCAAACGAAGAACGGAAACGATTCATCAGAGAACAGCCGATATGGTACCGCAGGCTTTCAAGAAAACCGGATGATCTGTCCTCCTTTCAGCTTGAAATGATGAATTTTTATGAAAAAACCATTCCGCATCGGGTGAATCAGTTTACGAACGGGATTCAAATGGCGCAAATGATGATGCAAATGTTTCAAGCGATGCGGACAAAAGATTAAAAGGCCCCGAAAAAGGGTCTTTTTTCATGCGGACATAAGGTTTTGTATACGGCTGCGGTTAAGCATTTTCCAATTGGCTGGTTTCATGGTAAACTAACAACTGGAGGTGCATGTTATGTATGCGACGATGGAATCCGTGCGGCTTCAAAGTGAAGCTCAGCAGCTTGCCGAGATGATTCTGCAGTCGGAGACGGCTGAGAACTACCGCAATTGTTACAAGCGTCTCCAGGAAGATGAAGAGGCAGGTCGGATTATTCGTTCTTTTATCAAAATAAAAGAGCAGTATGAGGATGTACAGCGTTTTGGCAAATATCATCCTGACTATAGAGAAATATCCCGGAAAATGAGGGAGATCAAACGTGAGCTGGACCTGAACGATAAGGTGGCTGACTTCAAGAGAGCTGAAAATGAGCTCCAGTCCATTCTTGATGAGGTCAGCGTTGAGATTGGGACAGCTGTTTCGGAGCATGTGAAAGTTCCGACTGGGAACCCTTATTTTGACGGTTTGTCTTCATGCGGAGGCGGTTGCGGTTCAGGCGGAAGCTGCGGATGTAAAGTGTCCTGACGAGACTGGCCGTCTCGTCTTTTACATATAAGAGAAAACAGGCAGGTGATTGTATTGGAGAATAGGCGCCAGGGCATGGTTGTGTATCTGCACTCCCTAAAGCAGAGCAAAATGCTGAGGAAGTTCGGGAATGTGCACTATGTATCAAAACGATTAAAATATGTCGTACTGTACTGTGATATGAACCAAATTGAAAAAACAATGGACAAGATTGCGTCTTACTCATTTGTGAAAAAAGTGGAGCCTTCTTATAAACCGTTTTTAAAATTGGAATTCGAGTCAAAGCTTGATAAGGCAAAAGAATACGATTATAAAATCGGCATATAGCTATAAAAAAATCCCCGCAGGCATCTGCGGGGTCCTTCTATTCCTTAATATGTTAAGGAGAAGGCAAAGGGAGAGGAGAAACCGGAGGAAGAACTTATGGGGAAACGTAAGTCTTCTCCGCGGTTGGCAACAACATCCTCTAGATGCTGTTGCTTATAGTATGGACAAGGATCATGCTGCCTATACACCTGTTTATCAAGATTAGCGTTCATTGTTTGGAAGAATGCTTTATGTTAAGATAGGATTGATTTTTTTCTATGTACATAGCGGCGTCCGGCCGAATAAAGAAACAAAATAGCTTTTAGAAAAAGTGGTGTGGAACATGAGAGTAATTTCTGGATCAAAAAAAGGCCGTTCACTAAAGGCTGTACCCGGAACATCAACAAGACCGACAACCGACAAAGTGAAGGAATCCATTTTTAATATGATCGGCCCTTATTTTGACGGGGGCAGGGGACTTGACTTATTCGCAGGGAGCGGAGGTCTTGGAATCGAAGCGCTTTCACGCGGGTTTGAGCATTGTATATTCGTTGACCGTGATTTTAAAGCGATTCAAACGGTAAAATCTAATTTGAAAACGCTGGAGCTTACAAAACATGCACAGGTATACCGCAATGATGCGGAACGTGCTTTGCACGCTGCTGCTAAAAGAGAAAGCGGCTTTCGCGGAATTTTTCTCGATCCGCCGTATAAGGAACAAAAGCTGAAAGCACTTTTAACGCTGATTGACGAATATCAAATGCTGGAAGAAGACGGCTTTATCGTCGCTGAGCATGACAGAGAGGTCGAGCTTCCCGAAACCGTAGGAGATCTTGTGATGACAAGAAAAGAAACCTATGGGTTAACAGGTGTGGCGATTTATAAAAAGAGGGGGTAGTGAGGTGGCGAGTATAGCTGTCTGTCCCGGCAGTTTTGATCCGGTGACCTACGGGCATCTGGACATCATCAAACGCGGGGCGCATATTTTTGAACAAGTGTATGTATGTGTGCTGAATAATTCTTCAAAAAAGCCTTTGTTCAGTGTGGAAGAACGGTGTGAGCTTCTGAGAGAAGTGACAAAAGACATTCCGAACATAACAGTTGAAACATCGCAAGGCCTGTTAATTGATTATGCAAAAAGAAAAAATGCGAAAGCGATTTTAAGAGGCTTGAGAGCTGTATCTGATTTTGAATACGAGATGCAGGGGACATCAGTAAACCGGGTGCTTGATGAATCTATTGAGACGTTTTTTATGATGACAAACAATCAATATTCGTTTCTAAGTTCAAGCATCGTAAAAGAAGTGGCAAGATACAACGGCTCGGTATCAGAGTTTGTACCGCCGGAAGTAGAGTTGGCGCTTCAGCAAAAATTCAGACAAGGATGAGGGTTTTGACTCATCCTTTTTTTGTTCCGTTTGTCAGTCTGTAAGAAAAAATGATAATGTACGTAAACAGCGCGCATAGTGTGACAGCAGGTCCGATCTGCACAAGCAGATTCCAGCCGTTTATAAAGGCAGTTGACATGTCACTGCTGTTAAGAGATTTAAATACATACTGATACGGATCATGCCATGCCGTGTAAAGAGGTTTCCATAAAAACATGACGAAGACAGCTGCATAAACGCCCTGCAGCAAACGTGCGATAAAGAATGGTTTAAATCTAATGTCGGTTTCCGATAAAATACCTGCCACCTGAGCTTGTACGGAAAAGCCGCTAAACCCGAGAATAAAGCTGACGATAATGGCTTTTTGCAGAAGAGAAACATCTGTCTCGCTGACAAGCTTGCTGCCTAATGTAATTTCAAACATCCCTGATAAAAGCGGAATGTCCAATTGAGTCGGAAGCTGAAACAAAGTCAGTGCTCCTTTTGTGAAAACAGACAAAACATCAGTCAGCTGGACCACTGACAACAGCCGATTGAAGACAGAAAATAAAATAATAAAGCCGCCTACCATAAGAAGCGTTTGAACAGAAGACGTCACGGCGTCGCCTAAAATTTTACCCAAGGGCCGTTTTTCTGCAAGTCTGGCGGTATGAAGAGCGTGTAAAGCATCTTTGACTGAAGGGAAAGGTATCGTTTTCTTTCTTCTGAGATGCTGCTCTTCCTTGCGGCCATAGGAACGCATTGTTAAACCGACAGCCAGATTCCCCAAATAGTGTGCAGAAGCTAATAAAATGCCTAGTGACGCGTTTTGAAAGAAACCGACGGCAACAGCGCCGAAAATAAAGAGCGGGTTTGAAGAATTGGTAAACGACGCGAGCCGTTCTGCTTCTACTCTTGAAATCTGATTTTCCTGCCGCAGACGGGCAGTGAGTTTTGCGCCCGCTGGGTTTCCTGATGCCATTCCCATAGCGAGAACGAAGCCGCCGACACCCGGGACGCGAAAGATCGGCCGCATAAAAGGCTCAAGCAAAACACCGACAAACCGCACAATGCCAAAGCCGATTAAGAGTTCGGACAGAATAAAAAATGGCAGCAATGACGGAAACACAACCTCCCACCACATAGACAGCCCGGTTTTAGAGGCTTCGAATGAGGCCTGTGGATGTGAGATGACAGTCGCTGTTAAAAAAAGAAAAAACGAGGCAATCAAAAGTGTATTAATCTTCGACAAGTTCATTCTTACCTCCCCGATGCTAAAAATGCCCAATGACATGTATATCATGATAAAATAATGTATGATGTAAAACGGCCAAGCAGTACCTGTCCTCTTGATTCTTTGTACTAATATACGAGCATAGGGGTTCAGTTTAGACCATAGAATTCGGTATACAGGGAATTCAGGCAGGAGGTTAACGCTTTGGCCAAACCTAAAATCGGGTTAGCGTTAGGATCGGGAGGGGCCAGAGGGCTCGCTCATCTCGGTGTGCTTTCCAGTTTACATAAGCACCAAATTGAAGTGGATATGATTGCAGGAAGCAGCATGGGCGCTTTGGTGGGCAGTTTTTATGCCGCCGGACATGACGTGGCAACGATGAAAAAAGTAGCCAAAGCCTTTAAACGAAGGCTTTATGCTGATTATACGGTGCCGAAGCTCGGTTTTTTAAAAGGTGACCGCGTCAGACAGCTTGTGCATGCTTATACATTCGGAAAACCGATTGAAGAGCTCCAAATCCCGCTGGGCATTGTTGCGTGTGATTTACAGACGGGAGAAAAGGTTGTGTTCCGAAAAGGATCAGTGTCAGATGCAGTGAGGGCCAGCATCAGCATCCCGGGTATCTTTATTCCGCAGCGGCTGGACGGACGCCTTCTTGTAGACGGCGCGGTCGTCGATCGAATTCCGGTTTCTGTTGTGAAAGACATGGGAGCTGATATTATCATCGCTTCGGATGTTTCCAGGGTTCGAAAAACTGAAACAGCAGTGCATATTTTTGATGTGATTATGCAAAGTATGGATATACTGCAAAATGAATTAGTGCGGCATCAAACAATTGCCGCAGATATCATGATTCGCCCTTCCCTTGAAACATACAGCTCAAGCTCGTTTGCCAATATTGAAGAAATGATATCGGCAGGCGAAGAGGCGACAAACCGAATGATCAGCAAGATAAGAAAAGAAATAGAGAATTGGGAGGGCTCATAATTTGCTACGTAAAAAACATTTTAGCTGGATGCTCGTCATCCTCATACTGATCGCCGTTTTATCATTTATAAAACTTCCATACTATATTACAAAACCGGGAGAAGCGACAGAGCTTGCTTCATTGATAAAAGTGGAGGGAGGCTACCCGGAAAAAGGAAGCCTGTCCTTAATGACTGTTAAAGTGGGACCGGCTAATCCGTTTACATATGTGTGGGCAAAGATGCACCCTTATTATGAAATTGTTCCCGATGAGAGCATTAAGGAGGAAGGCGAGTCAGATAAGGAGTATATGAAAAGACAGCTCCAAATGATGAAAAGCTCGCAAGAAAATGCGGTTATAGCCGCCTATCAAAAGGCAGGAAAAAAAGTCAGCTATTCCTTTAACGGCATATACGCAAGCTCTGTTGTAGAAAACATGCCGGCAAAAGGGAAAATAGAAGTCGGTGATAAAATCATCAGCGCAGACGGCAAAAACTATCAGTCTGCTGAAAAGCTGATTGATTTTATCAGCAGCAAAAAAGCGGGAGATAAAGTCACGTTAAAGATCGAAAGAGAAGAAAAAGAAAAGCGTGTCACCCTTACGTTAAAACAATTTCCTGATGAGCCGGATCGGGCAGGAATCGGAGTTTCGCTTTATACAGACAGAAACGTGAAGGTAGAGCCTGATATTGATTTTGAAATTGAAAATATTGGCGGCCCATCAGCAGGGTTAATGATGTCCCTTGAAATCTATAATCAGCTGACAAAACCAGACGAAACAAAAGGCTACGATATTGCGGGAACAGGTACCATTGATGTTGATGGGAAAGTAGGCCCGATCGGCGGCATTGATCAAAAAGTCGTCGCCGCAGACAAAGCCGGAAAAGACATTTTCTTCGCGCCAAATCAAAACGGCGCCAGCAATTCCGATTATAAGAACGCAGTAAAAACAGCAAAAGATATTGATTCAAATATGAAGATTGTGCCTGTTGATACCATGCAGGATGCGATTGATTATTTGAATAAGCTGAAAGCGAAAAGCACCTGATTCTCAGGTGCTTTTTCTATACATTTAAAAAGTGTTGTTCATCTTCGTCATATCGAATCGGTGCATGTCCGTATTCCTGTAGGTCAAACTCAGTTCTCAGCGGCTCTTCTATCGGCAGGCTGTAAATCCTGCTTGCTTTTACGTCCAGATCGAGAGCTGGATGGGAGAAAGAGGACAGTTTGCTGACAAGCGGAACAGACAGTGCTTTTTTCTTTTCGGATAAATAAGCCTGTCCTTTTTTCGTCATGCCGAGAAGCCTGATATACGGCGCCTTATCGTTGTCAAGCAGCTTTTGCATATCCTGTTTTTTTGTTCTGGTTAAAATGTGTGTATTCATCCGCTGGAGCCTTGTCCACGTATAGCGTTTTGTTTTCAGCAGTTCCATAAATTCCTGATAGGAGCTGGATTTTCTGATCGAACGAATAATTCTGTGCTCTAAACCTTCCTCCACCTCGTATACTTGCTGTAATTCCCGTGCCGTTACAGTTGAAAGGCTGTATTTTAAGTAAGAAAAGTAGCTTTCAGGTGTATGCCACAATCCGAAAGATTTGCGGTAAGCTGCTAATTCACGTGCAGATGCAGCAGGGAGAAAACGAAGGCAGGCTTCGAGATTCTGGCCAATCATCGCTTTTCTAATGCTTGTGGCACTTGCTATATGGTTTTCGCCTTCAGGGAGATCGGCATCATGATAGTCCGAAGAGATTCGTGCCGTAGTATAAGGTTTCATAGGATATCCCCCGGTTAGAATCGAGGTCACATACTGGTATCCCAAAATGTTATTTGGTTTTGACAAGTCAAGTGCACTTTCAGTATGCAAAATGGAGCTGAAGGCGATAGCCGCCGCTGCTGGGTAACTGGCCCCCTTTTTAAGTTCTTCTTTAATTCGGTCATTCAATATATGTTTATGCTCATCAATAAGCTGTGCTGTTTCTAAAAAAGGCTTGATATCCCCATTTTCACTCCCGAAAAACAGCGCCTCACATTCAAGTTCGTTCAGGATGGAAACACTGCCGCGTGCAAAAATGTCTGCTTTTTGCACGGCATAAAGATAAGGCAGCTCAATGACAAGATCAACTCCGCTTTGCAGCGCCATTTTTGTTCGGGCCCATTTTGATACAACAGCGGGTTCCCCGCGCTGTAAAAAATGTCCGCTCATGACCGCGACAGCCGTGTCACATCCGGTTTGCAGCTTTGCTGTTTGGGCATGATAAAGGTGACCGTTATGAAAGGGATTATATTCAACCACCAATCCGACAGCTTTCATATTTTTTCCGCCTTTCTTGCTATGTTTAAAAACGTATGGTACATTTGCAAATGAAAACTCTTACGCCTTATTTTTGTTTTAAGTGTATGCATAGCATATTCCGCTGTCAACGATACTTCAATGGCAGCATTATGCTGTAAAGAAAAAATATTGACAAAAACAATCTTAAAAGCTATAATCATGTTTGTTGCTTTCCTGAGGTGATACAAATGAAATGGACGATTTATCAGCTGCATCAAATGCCAAAACAAAGTTTTGAGTTTGATGAAACAGTTGAGTTAAATGAGCTGACAAAGCTGAATTCTGACATTCGCCGCATTTCTCCCGTCCGGGTGAAGGGCAGAGCGGATATCAAATCCAAACAGGTTTCGTTTGATTTTACAATTTCAGGCGAAATGATTTTGCCATGCTCAAGAACACTCGTTGATGTCCCGTATCCATTTGAAATTTCAACAAAAGAACTGTTTATATTTCATCACACGGATGATATAGAAGATGATGACGTTCACATTGTTGAGGACGATACTATCGACTTAACTCCGATCGTGAAAGAAGAAATTCTTTTAGAAATCCCTATGCAAATCTTTTGTGAATCTGAACAAGAAAAAGGAGCTGCTCCTCAAGAAGGAAAGGATTGGCAAGTCATTTCGGAAGAAGACAAGAAGAATCAAGTTGATCCGAGACTTGCAGCCCTCGAAAAGCTCTTAAAACAAGATGATGAATCTTAACTCTTTAAGGAGGTGGGAATAATGGCTGTACCTTTTAGAAGAACTTCTAAAATGAAGAAAAGATTGCGCCGTACACATTTCAAACTTAATGTACCTGGTATGACAGAATGTCCGTCATGCGGAGAGATGAAGTTGTCTCACCGTGTATGCAAAGCATGCGGATCATACAACGGCAAAGACATAAATGTAAAAAGTAACTAATAAGAAAAGCGCGGGGTGAAAGCCCTGCGCTTTTTCTTTTTCTCTTCCTGTCAGCTTGCGGAAAATTTGTGAGTGCAAATAGTCTATCTAATCTATTACCGGCATATGTATGAGATAAATAAGCTGACATGGAGGGAGATTGAATTTGACCATTACAAGACAAGATGCTTGGACTCAGGATGAGGATTTGCTGCTGGCAGAAGTGGTGCTTCGTCATATTCGAGAGGGAGGAACACAGCTTTCAGCCTTTGAGGAGGTTGGAAGGGCGCTGACCAGAACCGCGGCAGCCTGTGGTTTCAGGTGGAACTCGTATGTGAGAAAACAATACCAGTCAGGTATAGAGCTTGCAAAAAAGCAAAGGAAAGAACTGAGAAAGCAAATCGGCGTTCATTCGGTCAATATGCCGAATTCCATGAAGCAGACTGCCTCGGCATCGTCGGAAGGAAAACGAGATTTGTCCATTCAGGATGTCATCCAATTTCTCGAACAATTCAAAGAAGCGCCGTCTGCACAAGAATTTCAGCTTGAAAGGGAAAAATTGAAGGAGCAAATCCAATCGCTGCAAAAAGAGCTTGAGGATTTGCGGAGTGAAAATCAGACATTGCGGAATCAGCTAGAGATGACAGAAGAGGATTACAAGGCACTGATCGATATCATGGATCGGGCCAGAAAAATGGTTGTTTCGAAGGAAGACGGAAGAATGAAAAAAGCGGCTCAAGAAACGTAAAGAAACGCCTGAAATGAACCGGCCCTATAGTAAGAATAGGCCGGTTGTTTTGATTTCTATGCAGACTCTCCTGGTGTCATTTCGTGATCCATATCAGGATGCCAGATGAGCGGGTTTTCCCCTTTGTCCCTCGCCATATCATACTTAACAGTTTTAAAGTTCATTTTGTTCCAAAATTCCGCTGATTTCATTCTCGGATTTGTCCGGATCGGCATTTTGAATGATTTTGCAAATTCAACCAAGGCTCTCCCGTATCCCCTGTTCTGGTAGCCCGGAAGAACCTCAAGCTTCCACAGCTCCAAATAATCCTGGCGGTTGTCAAAATAGGGATTCGATTTGCCGTTAACTTGATACAGACTCATTCGTGCTACAAGTTTATCGCCAAAATAAATCCCGTAAAAAGGCGAGGTGCTGTCATTTTCAATAATATTATCCTGTAGTTCTTCAAGCATTGAAAGCTCCTGAATGCCGTATTCTTTGAATTTCTTGAATTCTTCCAGCGTTTTATAGTTGATAAGCAGACGTTCTACCTTTGTCAAACAAATCTCCCCCTTTGTTGTTTCTACATATATTGTAAACGCTTTATTTAAAAAATCCAAATATTTAAACTTTAATTTTAAGCACATGGGATCTTTGAGAAGTAATTTCTTCTTACTTCTGCTATGATAATACGTAAATGCTAAATTGGGTGTGACATCATGAAAATTGGAATTATCGGCGGAGGCTCCGTCGGTCTTTTATGCGCCTATTATTTGTCACTTTATCACGACGTGACTGTTGTGACGAGGCGGCAAGAACAGGCTGCGGCCATTCAGTCTGAAGGAATCCGGCTTTATAAAGGCGGGGAGGAATTCAGGGCTGATTGCAGTGCGGACACGAGTATCAATTCGGACTTTGACCTGCTTGTCGTGACAGTGAAGCAGCATCAGCTTCAATCTGTTTTTTCGTCGCTTGAACGGATCGGGAAAACGCATATATTATTTTTGCAAAACGGCATGGGGCATATCCACGACCTAAAAGACTGGCACGTTGGCCATTCCATTTATGTTGGAATCGTTGAGCACGGAGCTGTAAGAAAATCGGATACAGCTGTTGATCATACAGGCCTAGGTGCGATAAAATGGAGCGCGTTCGACGATGCTGAACCAGACTGGCTGAACATCTTGTTTCAGCATAACCATTCGGATTTTCCGATTTATTATGAGACGGATTGGTACCGTCTGCTGACGGGCAAGCTGATTGTAAATGCGTGTATTAATCCTTTAACTGCGTTATTGCAGGTGAAAAATGGAGAACTGCTGACAACGCCAGCCTACCTGGCTTTTATGAAGCTGGTATTTCAGGAGGCATGCCGCATTTTAAAACTTGAAAATGAAGAAAAGGCTTGGGAGCAGGTTCAGGCCGTTTGTGGACAAACGAAAGAGAATCGTTCATCCATGCTGGTTGACGTCATTGGAGGCCGGCAGACGGAAGCTGACGCCATTATCGGATACTTATTGAAGGAAGCAAGTCTTCAAGGTCTTGATGCAGTCCACCTAGAGTTTTTATATGGCAGCATCAAAGCATTGGAGCGAAATACAAACAAAGTCTTTTGAGCTTTTTCGGTAACATGCTATACTCATTTCGGATCACTAACTATTTATTGGAGAAAGGAAGTTCTAGAAGATGCAGCTAACTGAACTTTCCATCAAAAATCAGAATGTGTTTGTACAGCACTATATAGATGGCAAAGAAGAAATGTCTTCTTTTTTTGATTACAGTATTCATCATAAGGACATGTGGCGAGAAAGACTGGAAGACTTATCTTCTCGGTTTTTCGCAAGAGAGGAATTGGCGGCGTACTTAACCTCTTACCATAATAAATTCGGTTCAAGTGCGATGCAGTCTGCTATTGAGAAGCTGAAGGACCCGTCAAGTGCCGCTGTAGTCGGCGGACAGCAGGCAGGACTTTTAACAGGACCGCTTTACACCATACATAAAATCATTTCAATCATTGTTTTAGCAAAGCAACAAGAAAAGGAACTGCAAGTGCCTGTCATACCAATCTTCTGGGTGGCTGGAGAAGACCACGATTTGGATGAGATTAATTTTGTTCACACATCTGAAGAGAATGGGCCTGTGAAAAAAAAGCTGCCTCAGTCTTATTGGAAGAAATCATCAGCAGCGAGTACATCGCTTGATCAGGAAAAGTGTGCCGCGTGGATAGATGATGTTTTTGCCGCTTTTGAAGAAACAGACCATACGAATACACTTCTCGACAATGTGAAACGATGTTTAAGGGAATCTGTTACGTTTACTGACTTCTTTGAGCTGTTGATCGCGGATTTGTTCCAAGAAGAGGGCTTAGTTTTATTAAATTCTGGAGATCCGGGGATTAAAAAGCTGGAAACGGCCATGTTCCAAAAGATTCTTCGAGAAAATGATGAACTCGCCCGCGCTGTATCAGATCAGCAGGCCTTCATGCGTCAAGCAGGCTACAAACCGATTATCGAGTCCGGAAAAGAGCAGGCGAATCTGTTTTATGAATACGAAGAAGAGCGTTTTTTAATTGAAAAAGATAACGACCGATTTGTCATCAAAGAGCTTGATCTAGGATGGACGATGGATGAACTTCATACACATATGGAAGAACATCCAGAGCGTTTCAGCAACAATGTTGTAACGAGACCTTTAATGCAGGAATTTCTCATTCCGACTTTAGCATTTATTGCAGGGCCTGGAGAAATCAATTATTGGGGCGAACTCAAACAGGCTTTTGCGGTGATGGGCTTCAAAATGCCTCCTGTCATGCCAAGGCTGAACATTACGATACTTGAGCGGCATATTGAGAAAAAACTGGCTGAACGGAATATCTCATTACAAGACGCGATTGAGCGCGGAACGGAGAATCAAAGAGAGTCATACTTCGAGCGCCAAATTCCGGAAGAGTTTACAGCGGTGATGGATCAGGCGAAAAGCCAAATTGAAGCGATACACAAAACGGTCAGGCAGGAGGCGTTAAAGGTTGATCAAAGCATGGAACCTTTACTCCTGAAAAATGCCGCTTTTATTCAGGATCAGCTTCAATTCTTAGAGCGCACGGTGATGAAGCGAATTGAAGAAAAAGAAGGCTACGTCTTGAAGGATTATGAAAGAATTCAAAATAGCATTAAGCCGCTTCTTGCGCCGCAGGAACGGATTTGGAATATCATGTATTATTTGAACAGGTACGGTCCAAAATTCTTCACGACATTCAAGAATCTGCCATTTTCTTTTCAAAATCAACATCAAGTTGTCAAACTTTGAAATAAAGTTTTAAAGAACCCTGACTAGTTCAGGGTTTTTTTTTATGGGTAAACAGTGTAAAATGAAGTTGTGGAGCGAAGTGGTGAATAGTGGTGAGTTAAGGAGAGAAAGTGGGGCAAGAGATCATGTTTATGGGTGAATATCAGCATACCATCGATGCGAAAGGCCGCATGATCGTACCCGCTAAATTCAGAGAAGGCCTAGGTGAGCAATTTGTGCTGACTAGAGGACTTGACCAATGTCTCTTCGGCTACCCTATGCACGAATGGAAACAAATTGAAGAAAAACTAAAAGCTCTTCCTCTCACAAAGAAAGATGCCCGCGCGTTTACCCGTTTCTTCTTTTCAGGGGCGACTGAATGCGAACTGGACAAGCAAGGCAGGGTAAATATTGCATCATCTCTATTGAATTACGCCAAACTGGAAAAAGAATGTGTTGTTATCGGGGTTTCTAATCGAATTGAATTGTGGAGTAAAGTAATTTGGGAACAATACACAGAAGAGCAAGAAGATTCATTTGCTGAAATTGCTGAAAACATGATTGGGTTTGATATATAATGATTCTTCGTGTATAACACTCTAAAAACAATTTCAATTCATCCTGATAAAAGGTGGGACCAACACAATATGTTTCAACACAAGACAGTACTTCTTCGTGAAACCGTAGACGGACTCAATATTAAACCAGACGGTACATATGTAGACTGCACACTCGGCGGAGCTGGGCATAGTACATACTTATTGCAGCAGTTATCCGAGAAGGGGCGTTTAATCGCTTTTGACCAAGATGATACGGCATTACAGCATGCTAAAGAAGTGTTGTCCGATTATAAAGGACAGCTCATTCTGATTAAAAGCAATTTCAGGTATTTAAAAGAATGTTTGAATGAACAAGGCATTACAGAAGTAGACGGCATTTTATTTGATTTAGGGGTGTCCTCTCCGCAGCTGGATACACCGGAGCGCGGATTCAGTTACCATCATGACGCACCGTTGGACATGAGGATGGACCAGTCGGCTACGCTTTCGGCGAAAGAAGTCGTTAATGAGTGGCGCTATGAGGATCTCGTCCGTATTTTCTTTAAATACGGAGAAGAGAAGTTCAGTAAACAGATCGCCAGAAAAATTGAGGAGGCAAGAATGAAGTCTCCTATTCAAACTACGGGCCAACTGGTCGATCTAATAAAAGACGCGATTCCCGCTCCAGCGAGAAGGAGCGGCGGACATCCCGCTAAACGCGTGTTTCAGGCAATCAGAATTGCCGTAAACGATGAACTTAGGGTGTTTGAAGAAGCTTTGGAGCAGGCAATTGAGGTTCTGAAGCCAGGGGGCAGGGTATCAGTCATTACCTTCCACTCGCTAGAAGACAGAATTTGCAAAACCACTTTTAAAGAAAAGTCGTCGCTTCCGGAACTTCCTCCGGGGCTTCCTGTTATACCGGAAGAGTTTGAACCGGAGCTGAAGCTCATCACACGAAAACCGATTACGGCATCTCAAGAAGAGCTTGAAGAGAACAACCGGGCTCGTTCTGCCAAGCTTCGGATTGCTGAAAAAAGAAAATAACGAAACGCGAACGCAAAATTAAAAGGAGGTCATCAGCCTATGAGCAATTTAGCTTACCAACCAGAGAAACAGCAGCGGCATGCGATCAGTCCTGAGAAAAAAGTGATTGTCAAGAAAAGGGCTTCCATTACTCTCGGAGAAAAAGTGCTTCTTGTCCTCTTTGCTGCGGCGGTGCTCAGCGTATCGCTTTTGATCGTATCGAAGGCGTATGCGGCATATCAAACCAATATTGAGGTGCAAAAGCTTGAGGAGCAAATTTCATCCGAAAATAAGCAAATTGGTGACCTCGAAAAAAGCGTTGCTGATTTAAGCAAACCGCAGCGCATTATGGACATTGCGAAAAAGAACGGCTTGAATTTAAAAGATAAAAAAGTGAAAAACATACAGGAATGATTCAAATGCCAAAAAAGAATAAATTTATGAATAGAGGAGCAGCGATTCTAAGTATTTGTTTCGCTCTCTTTTTCTTTGTCATCCTGGGGAGAATGGCATATATTCAAATAACCGGAAAAGCGAATGGCGAAGTGCTTGCGACAAAAGCGACAGAGCAGCATGAAAAGAAACGGACCATCGAAGCGAGCCGCGGCTCGATTTTAGACCGAAAAGGAAAAGTCATTGCAGAGGACACAGCGACGTATAAACTGATTGCGATTCTCGATAAAAAAATGACCACTGATGTCAAGCATCCTCAGCATGTTGTAAACAAAGAAAAAACGGCAGAAGCATTGTCTAAAGTGATAAACTTGGACAAGGCCGACATCCTTGATATCTTAAATAAGGAGAATGCAAAACAAGTCGAGTTTGGCTCAGCTGGCCGGGATATTACGTATTCACAAAAGCAAAAAATTGAAAAAATGAAACTCCCGGGCATTTCATTTTTGCGGGATACAAAACGCTACTATCCAAATGGTATTTTCGCATCCAATTTAATCGGCTATGCCGAGGTTGATGAAGAAACAAATGAAATTTCCGGCGCGATGGGATTAGAAAAAGTGCTGGATAAGTATTTGAAGGAGCGCGACGGATATGTGACATATGAAAGCGACAAATCCGGCTGGGAGCTCCCGAACAGCAAAAATAAAATTACAGCGCCAAAAAATGGTGACAATGTATATTTAACCATTGACCAGAAAATTCAAACCTTTTTGGAAGACAGCATGACAAAAGTAGCGCAAAAGTATAATCCGAAAAAAATCATGGCCGCAGTTGTCGATCCGAAAACAGGCAAAGTCCTTGCCATGGGACAGCGACCAAGCTTTGATCCGAACAAGCGCGATGTGACAAACTACTATAATGATTTGATTTCATATGCGTATGAACCCGGATCAACGATGAAGATCTTTACACTCGCTGCTGCGATGCAGGAAAACGTGTTTAATGCGAACGAACAATACAAATCAGGTACGTTTGAAGTTGGCGGAGCACCTGTTAGGGATCACAATAACGGTGTTGGCTGGGGTCCGACAACATATCATGACGGCGTCCTAAGGTCATCGAATGTCGCTTTTGCGAAACTGGCGAAAGAAAAGCTGGGATATGACCGTCTCAATCAATATTTGCACAAGTTCAATTTTTACCAGAAAACAGGTATTGATTTGCCAGGAGAAGTCTCCAGTAAAATCAACTTTAAATATGAATTTGATAAGGCGTCAACTGCATACGGACAAGCGTCTGCGGTCACACCAATTCAGCAGCTTCAGGCCGCGACAGCAATTGCAAATGACGGCAAAATGATGAAACCTTATGTCATTGACCATATCGTTGACCCAGATAAAGATAAAACTATTTATCAAAATAAGCCGGAATCAGCCGGAACTCCAATTTCTGCAAGTACTGCGAAAAAGGTGCGGGATATATTGGGAGAAGTCGTTACATCGAAGATCGGAACAGGGCAAGCTTATAAAATCGAAGGTTTTGATGTTGCCGGGAAAACAGGTACTGCGCAAATAGCCGGTAAAGGCGGATATTTAGACGGCACAGATAACTATATCTTTTCGTTTATGGGTATGGCACCAAAAGATGATCCTGAGCTTTTAATTTATGTTGCTGTACAGCAGCCGCAGCTAAAAGCAGGTCAGAGCAGTTCAGAACCAGTATCTGAAATCTTCAACCCAACAATGAAAAATAGCCTGCACTACCTGAACATTGAACCAACTGAAAAATCTGACTCAGATAAGGAAGAAACAAAAGCGCAGACAATGCCTGATTTAACAGATCAAACGGTAGCTGCTGCTCAAAAGAAAGCAAAAGAGGAGAATCTCACACCAATTGTCATCGGCAGTGATGTCGCTGTAAAAGAACAGTATCCGAAAGCGGATGAGGAAGTTCTCACCAATCAAAAGGTCTTCCTGAAAACGGGCGGCAAAATCAAAATGCCTGATATGACAGGCTGGTCGAGAAGAGAGGTTCTGCAGTACGGCGAGCTCGCGGGAATTCATATTGAAGTAAACGGGCAAGGCTACGCTGTCAGCCAAAGTGTTAAGAAAGACAAAGAAATCAAAGACAAAACCGTAATCAAGGTTAAGTTTAAAAATCCTGATTAAAAAGAAAGCTTGCGTTATGCAGGCTTTCTTTTTTTATGCCTTCAGAGGAGCATCGTTCTACCTGTCCAATTTCAGGCATAAAATGAAACAAGCCTAAATAAGGAGTGAACGGTCTCTTGCGCGTCTCGAATGTAACGGTTAGAAAACGTTTATTATTTGTTTTGCTTTTTGGCGTGATCGTGTTTCTGATCATTGATACAAGGCTGGGGTATGTTCAGTTTGTGATGGGCGAAAAACTGACTTCGCTGGCGAAAGATTCCTGGAGCCGTAACTTGCCGTTTGAGCCGGAGAGAGGCGAGATTCTGGATCGGAATGGTGTGAAGCTCGCAACAAATAAAAGTGCGCCGACCGTATTCGTCGTGCCACGCCAAGTTCAGAATCCGATGAAAACGAGCAAGCAGCTTGCGGCGGTGCTCAATATGTCAGAAGAAAAAGTATATAAACATGTGACAAAAAAAGCGTCAATCGAAAAGATCACTCCTGAAGGGAGAAAAATTTCAAATGAGAAGGCGAAAGAAATCAAAGCGCTTGATTTAAAAGGTGTGTATGTTGCGGAGGACAGTATCCGTCATTACCCGTTCGGCAGCTTTTTATCTCATGTGCTTGGATTTGCAGGAATTGACAACCAAGGGCTCCTTGGACTTGAAGCCTATTACGACGATGATTTAAAAGGGGAAAAAGGTTCTGTTAAGTTTTATACAGATGCCAAGGGGAAGAAGATGCCTGATGAAGCGGATGACTATACGCCGCCTAAGGATGGGCTTGATATGAAGCTGACAGTTGATTCAAAGGTTCAGACGATAATGGAAAGAGAGCTTGATAACGCTGAGGCCAAATATCATCCGGACGGCATGATTGCCGTAGCCATGAATCCGAAAAACGGAGAAATTTTGGGGATGTCTAGCAGGCCTGACTTCGACCCTGCTGATTACCAATCTGTTGATCCGTCCGTCTACAATCGAAATCTGCCAGTATGGAGCACGTATGAACCGGGATCTACCTTTAAAATTATTACACTTGCAGCAGCCCTTGAAGAGCAAAAAGTAAATTTGAAACGGGATCAATTTTATGATAAAGGGCATGCTGAAGTGGACGGAGCGAGACTGCGGTGCTGGAAAAGAGGCGGGCACGGGCTGCAGACGTATCTGGAAGTTGTGCAGAACTCCTGCAACCCGGGGTTTGTTGAATTAGGCGAGCGCTTAGGAAAGGAAAAGCTTTTCAAATATATCAAAGACTTTGGTTTTGGACAAAAAACGGGGATTGATCTCCAAGGCGAGGGAACAGGCATCTTATTCCCGCTTGAGAGAGTGGGCCCGGTGGAGCAAGCAACTACGGCTTTCGGACAGGGAGTATCCGTCACGCCGATTCAGCAAGTTGCAGCAGTATCCGCCGCTGTAAACGGAGGAACGCTCTATACACCTTATATTGCAAAGGAATGGATCGATCCTGTTACGAAGAAAACGGTCAAAAAACAATCACCAATCGCAAAGAAACAAGTCATTTCTGAGGAAACATCCAAACAAATCCGCTATGCTCTAGAAAGCGTCGTCGCAGAAGGAACCGGCCGCAATGCATTTGTAGAAGGATATCGTGTCGGAGGAAAAACTGGAACTGCACAAAAGGTTAAAGATGGAAAATATCTTGAAAACAACCATATTGTATCATTTATCGGTTTCGCGCCAGCTGATGATCCGAGTCTAGTCGTCTACGTTGCGGTGGATAACCCGAAAGGCACGATTCAGTTTGGCGGAACGGTGGCAGCGCCTATTGTCGGAAATATTATGAGAGACAGTCTGCCGGAACTTGGTGTGAAGCCCCGGAAAAATCAAATCGAGAAAAAATACCAATGGAACGACACAAAAACAATAGAAGTTCCGAATGTTGTAGGGATGTCTGTCTCAGATCTTGAGTCACTATTGGTGAATCTCAATGTGGATGCTTCCGGGAAAGGGAGCAAAATCGTTAAACAATCGCCAGCTGCCGGAACGAAAGTAAAAGAAGGCTCAAAGATACGCGTGTATTTGACTGAAGAAGATGAAAAGGAGGCAGCCGATTGATTCGGGCTGCCTATTCTTTTATTGCAGAAAAAATGCTGATATCTTTCAAGATTAGCTGGATGTATCCTTTTATTTACGCTAAAATATGAACTGTATGCTTAAAATCATTACCACATCATTTGATGTGACTTCAATGATAAAAAGAACGAATTAGAATGTTGAGAGGTTTGATACGATGAAACTTACAAAGCTGCTTACATACTTAACAACCGAACCTTCTGTAAACGACTCACAAGACCCTGAAATAACTTCAATTGAGATGGACTCCAGGGAAGTAAAGAAAGGGAGTCTTTTTGTATGTGTAAAAGGGTATACGGTGGATGGCCACGATTTTGCGCAAAAAGCAGTAGAAAACGGTGCAGCGGCTATTGTGGCAGAAAGAGAGGTCGATGTGAATGTTCCTGTTATTATTGTCCGGCAGTCACTTCGCGCGCTCAGCGTTTTGTCTGATGCGTTTTACGGACAGCCGACGAAGAAGCTTCAGCTGATTGGGATAACAGGGACAAACGGCAAAACATCAACGACCCACATGGTCGATGAGATTCTGAAAAAAGCGGGAAAACGCACAGGCTTGATCGGTACAATGTATATGAAAATCGGAGACGAAACACTTCCTGTTAAAAACACGACTCCGGAAAGCGTCACGCTGCAGAAAACGTTTAAGAAAATGAATGACAAGCACGTTGACACTGCAATCATGGAGGTTTCTTCCCACGCTTTGTCTTTAGGACGCGTCCATGGCTGTGATTATGATATTGCCGTGTTTACGAATTTAACACAGGACCATCTGGACTATCATAAAACGATGGATGAGTACCGGCATGCAAAAAGCTTGCTCTTTTCCCAACTTGGCGGGGCTTTCAACCATGAACATCCAAAGCGTGCCGTCCTGAATGCTGACGATGAGGCGAGCGTTTATTTTGAAAAGGTAACAGCTGCGCATATCTCTACATACGGAATTAAAAACGATGCTGATGTGATGGCGAAGAACATCAGTATCACTGCACAGGGCACAAGCTTTGATCTCGTGACAAACAAAGGCACGAAGCACATCACGATGTCTCTCGTCGGACAATTTAATGTGTATAACGTGCTGGCCGCTGTTGCGACATGTATTGCAGCAGGCATACCGTTTGAAATCATCACTGAGGCTGTTGAAGAATTGCATGGTGTAAGAGGCCGTTTTGAATTGGTCAATCAGCAGCAGGAGTTTCCTGTCATTGTAGACTACGCGCACACACCGGACAGCCTTGAAAATGTGCTGGAGACATGCAGAGACATGACGGAAGGAAAGCTATTTGTCGTTGTCGGCTGCGGAGGAGACAGAGATAAGACGAAGCGCCCGAAAATGGCTAAAATTGCTGTGGAGCTGGCTGACGAGCCGATTTTCACGTCAGATAACCCGAGAAGCGAAGATCCTCGCGCGATTTTAAGAGATATGGAAGCCGGAGTAGAGAACGCATACTATCACAGTATTGCAAACCGCGAGCAGGCGATCTTTTTCGCAATTGCCAATGCCAAAAAAGGCGACGTTGTCCTCATTGCCGGAAAAGGACATGAAACCTATCAGCAGATCGGAAATGAAACTTTCGATTTTGATGATGCTGAAGTAGCGGCGAGAGCCATTGTTGAACTCAATAAGAATAAGACGAATTCATAGGAAAGAGATGTTACTGAATAATGGAGCTTGAAAAGATTTTTCATATGGAAAAAAATCATGAATATGATAACTACGTATGTCGTTTGAAAGAAACAGGAGGAGAAAAGGACAATGCTTGAGCAAGTCATTCTGTTTACAATTTTAATGGGGTTTTTAATTAGTGTTCTGCTCTCTCCGATTCTTATTCCGTTTTTAAGAAGATTAAAATTCGGCCAGAGTATTAGAGAAGAAGGACCGAAATCACATCAGAAAAAATCAGGGACACCGACAATGGGCGGGGTCATGATCATACTTTCTATCATAGTGACAACAATTGTTATGACACAGAAGTTTTCAGAAATAAGCCCCGAAATGGTGCTGCTTCTGTTTGTTACGCTAGGCTACGGTTTGCTTGGCTTTTTAGATGATTACATCAAGGTTGTCATGAAGCGCAATCTTGGATTGACATCAAAGCAAAAGCTGATCGGACAAATTATTATTGCAGTTGTATTTTACGCCGTGTATCATTACTACAATTTTGCGACGGATATTCGCATTCCTGGAACTGACTTATCATTTGATCTTGGCTGGGCTTACTTTATCCTTGTGCTCTTTATGCTTGTCGGCGGATCAAACGCAGTTAACCTGACTGACGGCCTTGACGGGTTATTATCCGGTACTGCGGCGATTGCCTTTGGCGCCTTTGCCATTCTGGCATGGAATCAGTCTCAATATGACGTAGCGATTTTCTCAGTTGCCGTTGTCGGTGCAGTTCTGGGCTTCCTTGTATTTAATGCTCATCCGGCCAAAGTTTTTATGGGAGATACGGGATCGCTTGCATTGGGAGGAGCAATCGTTACCATTGCCATTTTAACGAAATTAGAGATCCTGCTGGTTATCATCGGCGGTGTATTCGTTATCGAGACATTATCTGTTATTTTGCAGGTCATCAGCTTTAAAACGACAGGTAAACGAATCTTTAAAATGAGTCCGCTTCATCACCATTATGAGCTTGTCGGCTGGTCTGAATGGAGAGTAGTCGTGACGTTTTGGGCTGCGGGACTTTTGCTTGCCGTTTTAGGAATTTACATCGAGGTGTGGTTATAAGTGGAAAATGATCAATTTTTACAGAAACAGCATTTTTTAATCCTTGGGCTTGCGAAAAGCGGATATGCGGCGGCCTCCATTCTTCATGAAAAAGGCATTTATGTTGCAGTCAATGACCAAAAGCCTTTTGAAGAAAATGAACCGGCACAAAAGCTTTCTGAAAAAGGAATCGAAGTTGTTTGCGGAGAGCATCCAGTTTCTCTGTTCGATCAGCATCAAATCACGATTCTGATCAAAAACCCGGGAATTCCTTATGAAAATATTATGGTTCAGGAAGCGGAGAAAAGAGGCATTCCGGTTTGGACGGAAATTGAGCTCGCTTACTACCTGACCAGCGCCAAGTTTATCGGGATTACCGGATCGAACGGTAAAACGACCACGACAACGCTAATTTACGAAATGCTCAAAGCTGGCTCGCAAAAAGCACTGATTGCCGGAAACATCGGCACAGTCGCAAGTGAGGTTGCCTATCATGCTGATGGAGATGAATGGATCGTTACTGAACTGTCTTCGTTTCAGCTGATGGGAACACACGCTTTCAGACCGGAAATCAGCCTGATTTTAAATGTATTTGACGCCCATCTGGATTATCACCATACGCGCGAAAACTATGAAAAAGCGAAACAGAAAGTATACCTTCATCAGACTGCTTCAGATAAAGCTATTGTCAACCAGGATGATGAAACCGTCGTGCGTCTTGCTGAAGCCGGAAAAGCCGAAATCGTCCCGTTTTCAGTCAGCAAAACGCTTGAACAGGGCGCATATGTAAAAGACAGTATGATTATGTTTAACGGCGAAGCCATTCTTCCTCTGGAAGAGGTTGTACTGCCCGGTGCTCATAACCTGGAGAACATTTTAGCAGCTATTGCAGTTGTGAAAACGGCAGGAGCATCCAATGAGGCGGTTAAAAAGGTGCTGACAAGCTTTACTGGTGTGAAGCACCGCCTCCAATATGTCACAACTGTGAATGGCCGCAAATTTTATAACGACAGTAAAGCAACAAACATTCTGGCGACAAGCAAGGCGCTTTCAGCTTTTGATAAGCCGGTCATTCTGCTTGCGGGCGGACTGGATCGCGGAAATGGTTTTGATGACTTGAAACCTTATATGAAGCATGTCAAAGCAGTGCTTACATTTGGCCAGACGGCGCCAAAACTCGAGAAACTCGGCAATGAACTGGGAATACAACATGTCAAACGTGTCGATAATGTTGAACAAGCAGTATCTGCGGCGTTTGCGCTCTCAAATGAAGGAGATGTCATCCTGCTGTCACCCGCGTGTGCGAGCTGGGATCAATTCAAAACATTTGAAGAACGCGGTGACATGTTTATAGATGCCGTGCATATGCTTAAGTAAGGGCTTGTCTTGAAGTAAATCGGCAGCCCTAATGACTTTAAGCTTGGGGTGTCGATTGCTTTGACTACTAAAAAAACATCGCCTGATTTGTTATTGGTCATCATTACGTTATTATTATTAACAATCGGATTAATTATGGTGTACAGTGCGAGTGCGGTATGGGCGGATTATAAATTTGACGACTCATTCTTTTTCGCGAAACGGCAGCTTTTGTTTGCGGGAATCGGCGTCATTGCTATGTTTTTTATCATGAATGTTGATTATTGGACTTGGAGGACATGGTCCAAATTGCTGATGGTTATCTGCTTTTTCCTTCTGGTGCTTGTTTTGATACCGGGCGTCGGAATGGTGCGGAACGGTTCAAGAAGCTGGATCGGAGTCGGAGCATTCAGCATACAGCCTTCAGAGTTTATGAAGCTTGCGATGATTGCATTCCTTGC
The DNA here is from genome assembly GCF_001719225.1 of Bacillus sp. FJAT-14266. NCBI lineage: Bacteria > Bacillati > Bacillota > Bacilli > Caryophanales > Bacillaceae > Bacillus > Bacillus sp. FJAT-14266. The sequence goes on along the minus strand of NZ_CP017072.1, from coordinate 2,701,310 downwards.
TAAATTTCTCTCTGAAAAACAAAAAAACATCACATCGTTCAGACGGGGGTTCGTCCCTGCACTTGGCATCGTGTTTTCAGCATTTTTGATTATCATGTGCCAGCCTGACCTCGGAACGGGGACAGTAATGGTCGGAACTTGTATTGTCATGATTTTTGTAGCCGGCGCACGGATCGCCCATTTCGTCTTTCTCGGGCTGATCGGCCTCAGCGGATTTGTCGGGCTCGTACTATCGGCTCCATATCGGATAAAGCGGATTACCTCATACTTAAATCCATGGGAAGACCCGCTCGGAAGCGGATTTCAGATCATTCAATCGCTTTATGCAGTGGGGCCCGGCGGGTTGTTCGGAATGGGGCTCGGACAAAGCAGACAGAAGTTCTTTTATCTGCCTGAGCCGCAAACAGACTTTATTTTCGCCATCTTGTCAGAGGAACTGGGCTTTATCGGGGGAACACTTATTTTGCTCCTCTTCAGCGTCCTGCTGTGGAGAGGAATCAGAATTGCGCTTGGTGCCCCTGATCTGTACGGAAGCTTTGTCGCAGTCGGCATTATTTCAATGATTGCCATTCAAGTCATGATCAATATCGGCGTAGTCACGGGCCTGATTCCTGTAACAGGCATCACGCTCCCGTTTCTGAGCTACGGAGGCTCTTCATTGACTCTAATGCTGATGGCAGTTGGTGTGCTGCTGAATGTAAGCCGCTACTCGAGGTATTAACGAATGTATGTCCAAGCTTCCTGTCTAACATGAAGCTTGGAAACAATTGATGCGATAACCCTGTCCAACAAAACAGGGTTATCGTTATGTTATAGAGAAACTTAGACTGGGGGAAAAGAAATGCGAATTGCAATAAGCGGAGGCGGTACAGGGGGACATATTTATCCTGCGCTTGCTTTTATTAAAGAAGTGCAAAGACGTCATCCTAATGTGGAATTTTTATATATCGGAACAGAAAACGGGCTGGAGAAAAAAATTGTTGAGCGGGAGAATATACCGTTTCGTTCAATTGAAATTACAGGATTTAAAAGAAAATTGTCATTTGAAAATGTCAAGACTGTGATGCGTTTTCTGAAGGGCGTCAAAAAGAGTAAATCGTATTTAGCGGAATTTAAGCCCGATGCCGTAATTGGAACGGGCGGTTATGTATGCGGGCCGGTTGTCTATGCCGCTGCGAAAATGGGAATTCCGACTATTGTCCATGAACAAAACAGCCTGCCGGGCATCACGAATAAGTTTCTTTCAAAATATGTTAATAAAGTAGCGATTTGTTTTGAAGAAGCGAAATCACATTTTCCTAGCGAGAAAGTTGTATTTACGGGAAACCCGAGAGCCTCTGAAGTCGTCTCAATAAAGACGGGACGATCAATGGCTGAATTTGGGCTTTCTGAAGACAAAAAAACGGTCTTAATTTTCGGCGGAAGCCGAGGCGCTGCACCGATTAACCGCGCTGTCATTGACATGCAGGATGCGCTGAAAACAAGAGACTATCAAGTGCTGTATATCACCGGTGAAGTTCACTATGAAAAAGTAATGAATGAGCTGAAAAGCAAGGGTGCCGCTGATAATATGGTCACAAAGCCGTTTCTTCATCAAATGCCTGAGTATTTAAAGGCCATTGATGTCATTGTGGCCAGAGCCGGTGCGACAACGATTGCCGAAATTACTGCTCTCGGAATCCCAAGTGTTCTGATCCCAAGTCCATATGTGACAGCGAATCACCAGGAGGTCAATGCGAGATCTCTTGGCCAGCATAATGCGGCGATTGTACTGAAAGAAACAGAGCTCAGCGGGGAGAAGCTGATTGAAGCGCTAGACCGGATTGTACTGAATGAGCAAACGTTAAAGGAAATGAGCGAACGAACAAAGTCACTCGGTGTTCCTGACGCGGCTGCCCGTTTATACAGCGTACTCGAGGAATTAAAAAAATTGTAGAAAAGCAAATGGAATGCGGAGGTTTACGATGGAGAAAGTGATACAGGAATTAAAAGAACGCGAAGTCGGCAAGGTTCTTGCAAATGAACCGCTCGCGAATCATACAACGATGAAAATCGGCGGACCTGCGGATGTATTGGTCATTCCAAGCAGTGTAGATGCTGTTAAAGACATCATGGACGTGATTAAAAAATATGATGTGAAGTGGACAGTCATCGGCCGCGGATCAAATCTTCTTGTTTTAGATGAAGGAATTAGAGGCGTAGTAATCAAGCTGGGTGCGGGTCTTGACCACTTGGAGCTTGAAGGGGAGCAAGTAACAGTCGGAGGCGGTTATTCAGTGGTCCGCCTTGCTACATCATTGAGCAAAAAAGGCCTGTCCGGTTTGGAATTTGCTGCCGGCATTCCAGGATCAGTCGGCGGAGCGGTTTATATGAATGCCGGCGCTCACGGTTCTGATATGAGCGAGATCCTCGTCAAAGCGCATATTTTATTTGAAGACGGAACGATTGAGTGGCTGACAAATGAGCAGATGGATTTCAGCTACAGGACATCTGTACTGCAAAAGAAACGCCCGGGCGTTTGCCTTGAAGCTGTTTTGCAGCTGGAGCAGAAGGATAAGGAATCAATCGTTCAGCAAATGCAAAGCAATAAAGACTATAGAAAAAATACACAGCCGTATTCAAGCCCTTGTGCGGGAAGCATATTCAGAAATCCGCTTCCGAATCATGCCGGGAACCTTGTAGAAAAAGCAGGCTTGAAAGGATATCAAATCGGCGGTGCAAAGATATCGGAGATGCACGGAAACTTCATCGTCAATGCGGGAGGAGCATCAGCAAAAGATGTGCTTGATCTCATTGACCATGTGAAAAAGACAATCCGTGAAAAATACGAGATTGATATGCACACAGAGGTTGAAATCATCGGCGGAAATCGCTGATTCAAGTTCTGACTGAAGCTGTTCATATGATATACTGTAAGCAAACGACAAACGGCATCATAGTATGCCGTTTGTTTTGGAATAGACAGACTTTTAACAGCTGTTTCATTTGAATGAGGTGAACAGGCAATGAACCCGGGTCAAGACCGAGAAAAAATCGTTAACATTGAAGAGCGGATCCCTAAAATTAAAGAGCAGAGGAAACAAAAGGCAAACCGCCGTCTCATTTCATTTATTATGCTCTTTTTTATTATGGTGCTGATCATTGTGTACCTGCAAACACCAATCAGTAAAGTATCAACAATCTCTGTTACAGGGAATGAAAATGTATCAAAAAAGGAAATTATCGACCTTTCCGATATTAACAGCGGGGATACTGAGTTTTGGAGTTTGGACAAGCAAAAAACAGAAAAGAAGATTCAGCAAAATAAATTAGTGAAAAAAGCGGAGATCAGCAAATCGCTTCCTAATAAAATCAACATTGCAATCGAAGAATATAAAGCGATTGCTTATTTAGAAAAAGACGATGTGTACTATGAAGTGCTTGAAAACGGCTCAGTTCTGCCAAACGAAGTAACGCCAGATGATGCCGGACCGATTTTAGTGAATTGGACAAACGCGAAGAAGCGGTCTCAAATGGCCAAGCAGCTCGATGCGTTGTCAAATTCGTTAAAACAGTCGATTTCAGAAATTTATTATACGCCTGTAAAAATGGATGAAAACCGTATTAAGTTGTACATGAACGACGGTTATGTTGTCACTGCATCTATTAAAACGTTTGCAGACCGAATGAAGACGTATCCTTCTATCATTTCTCAGCTAAGCAGCAATAAAAAAGGAATCATTCATTTAGAAGTTGCCACCTATTTTGAAGAGTTTGGGAAAAACGATAAGGCTGCTAAAAAGGAAGATGAAAATTGAGGGGCAAATCAGCAGTCCTTCTTTCCTTGATTATGCTTATCGCAGGCTTTTTGATTTCATTTTCTTTTCAAATGACAAAAGAAAACAACAAAAGCGCGGCTGAGACGGAAGAGTGGAAAAAAGAATATGCGCTGAGAGATGAACTTCTGAAACAAGAGAAAGAAAATAAGAAGCTTGAAAAAGAATTATATCAAAAGCAAAACAAAGTCCGCCAGGCGGAAAATAAGCTGAAGAAAGAGAAGTCGGAATACTATAATGTCCTCGAAGATACAGAAAAATACAGGATGTATATTGGGGAAGTCGGTGTGCAGGGAGAAGGCGTTGAGGTGACATTGGAAGATGCGTCATACATACCGGAAGGGGAGAATGTGAATAGTTACATCGTTCACGAAAGCCATATCTTCCAAGTAGTAAACGAAATGTATATCTCAGGAGCGGCAGCTGTCGCCGTTAATGGACAGCGTTTGACGCATGATTCGTATATCAAATGCAATGGTCCTGTGGTAACGGTAGACGGGGTGCAGCATCCCGCTCCATTTACGGTATCCGCTATTGGAGATCCAGATGTCCTGCTGCCCTCGTTAAATATCGCTGGAGGCCTAATTGATCAGCTGTCAATGGATCATATTTCTGTGTCGGCAGAAAAAGAGAAAAACGTACAAATGAAACCGATTCTGAAAACGAAGGAATGACTGAAAAAGCGGGTGAAATAGATTGAAAATAAAGCGTTCCTTCATAAGCATCAGTGTGCTTATGGTCATCTTCGGCCTGATGATATCTGTTCAGTTTAATTCGTTAAAGCACCCCAAAGTCCGGGATACAAGAGATATGTGGGATATTAGGGAAGAGCTGACATCAGAGCAGAAGAAGCAGGAAAAGCTGCTGTCTGAAATAAACAAATATGACAAACTTCTGAATAGCTATTCGCAAACGAAAGAAATGACAAAAGAAACCGCGCTAAATAATACCTTGCAATCCTTAAAAAAAACAGCCGGCATGACCGATATAACAGGTAGCGGAATTGTCATTACGATTTCCCCGCTTTTTTCTGAAAGCTTAACAGGAGAGCCGGTCGAAAATCCGCCTCCGGATTTGCTGAAAAAGCTGATTAATGAACTCAACTCATACGGTGCAGAGCATATCTCGATTAACGAGCGAAGAGTTGTGAATCATACAGTCATCAGAGATATAAACGGCACTACAAAAATAGACGGATACGCCCTTGACGATTATCCTTTAACAGTAAAAGTGCTTGCCAAAGATCCGGACATGTTACACAGCAGAGTGAAGGGGTCAGGCCTTGAGGATCTTTTTGCATCTGAAAATTTAGCATTAAAAGCCGGTAAATCTGAAAGCAAACTAACATTAAAAGCATATGACAGACCACTGGACGTACAACAGCTGAAACTGCTTAAAGACTGAAAAGGAGGAGAATTGTCATGTGGCTGCCCGTGTTGGGACTGGTGCTCGGAATAGCGATTGGACTAATGACAAACTTAACGATACCGAGTGAATACTCAAACTATTTATCGCTTGCGGTGCTTGCCGCACTTGATACATTAATCGGCGGAATCAGGGCGCATTTACAAGGTACATATGATGAAATGGTATTTGTTTCCGGTTTCTTTTTTAATATTATATTGGCAATAAGTTTAGCTTTTCTGGGAGTCCATCTTGGTGTAGACTTGTATTTAGCAGGTATATTCGCATTTGGAGTCAGATTATTTCAGAATATAGCCGTTATCAGAAGAAATCTACTAACAAAGTGGACTCTTTCTAAAAAAAATAAAAAAAATGTGATATAAAAGAGGATATACATAGGATATAACGAATATTTTCAATAAACATAAAATGTGAAAAACACATAAAAATATTCTGTTGTTATTTTTTGTTACACACTTGTAAAGCCACATTCATTGTATTGTTGTTCCGCAAATAATAGAATAGAAATGATCGAAATGTGAGGAGGTGCCATAGAATGAACAACAATGAACTTTACGTCAGTCTTGACATCGGTACGTCCAATACAAAAGTGATCGTCGGAGAAATGACAGATGATTCCCTTAATATTATCGGTGTGGGAAATGTACCGTCTGAAGGGTTGAAAAAAGGCTCAATCGTTGATATAGATGAGACCGTTCATTCTATAAGAAAAGCGTTTGACCAAGCTGAAAGAATGGTAGGTTTTCCGCTTAGAAAAGCTATTGTCGGCGTTAATGGAAATTATATCAATATTCAAGATACAAACGGTGTTGTAGCAGTTTCCAGTGAAAATAAAGAAATTCAGGTTGAAGATGTACGCCGTGTCATGGAGGCGGCACAGGTTGTTTCAGTACCGCACGAACAGCTGATTGTTGACGTCATTCCTAAACAGTTTATCGTAGATGGAAGAGATGAAATCACCGACCCGAAAAAAATGCTGGGTGTGCGTTTAGAAGTAGAGGGCACCTTGATCACCGGTTCAAAAACAATCTTACATAACTTACTCCGCTGCGTTGAAAGAGCTGGTATTGAAATAACTGATATTTGCCTTCAGCCGCTGGCAGCCGGTTCTGCTGCATTATCAAAGGACGAGAAAAACCTTGGTGTGGCTCTCATTGATATAGGGGGAGGGTCAACAACCATTGCCGTATTCCAGAACGGACATCTCACTTCTACCCGTGTCATTCCTCTCGGAGGCGAAAATATCACCAAAGATATCTCCATCGGATTGAGAACGTCAACAGAAGAAGCAGAACGCGTGAAAAAGCAATTTGGACATGCCTACTATGACGAAGCCTCGGAAGATGAAATATTTGAGGTAACCGTTATAGGCACCAATCAAAAACAAACATTTACACAGCAAGAAGCAGCGAATATCATTGAAGCGAGAGTAGAAGAAATTCTTGAAATTGTTTCAGAAGAGCTTCGCAGTATGGGAATTACCGATCTGCCGGGAGGCTTCGTGCTGACAGGAGGACAAGCAGCTATGCCGGGTGTCATGTCTTTGGCACAGGATGTGCTGCAAAACAATGTCAGAGTGGCAAGCCCGAATTATATCGGTGTAAGAGATCCTCAATATATGACGGGAGTGGGCCTGATCCAATTCGCCTGCCGGAATGCAAGAATCCAAGGCAGAAAAATAGGCTTTAAGATGCCTGAAGAAGCGATACAGGAAATCGCAGTCTCATCATCTGAGGAACAAGAGCAGCATCATCACCAAAATGAGGTGCAGCAGCGGCCAAAAGGAAAACAAAAAACACAAGCCGAACATAATAAACAGAGCAAAATGAAAAAACTATTAAGCATGTTTTGGGAATAGATAGATAGTCATTCGGCAGATTAGGAGGATTTAGCATGTTGGAGTTCGAAACAAACATAGACGGCTTAGCATCAATTAAAGTAATCGGAGTAGGAGGCGGTGGTAACAACGCCGTTAACCGAATGATTGAAAATGAAGTGCAAGGAGTAGAGTATATCGCGGTAAACACGGACGCTCAAGCTCTTAACCTGTCAAAAGCAGAAGTGAAAATGCAAATCGGCGCAAAGCTGACTAGAGGATTGGGAGCAGGTGCGAATCCAGAAGTCGGGAAAAAAGCCGCTGAAGAAAGCAAAGAGCAGATTGAAGAAGCACTTAAAGGTGCTGACATGGTATTCGTGACAGCTGGTATGGGCGGCGGAACAGGAACAGGTGCCGCACCGGTTATCGCACAAATCGCGAAAGACTTAGGCGCATTAACTGTCGGCGTTGTGACAAGACCGTTTACCTTCGAAGGACGCAAAAGACAGCTTCAGGCTGCAGGCGGAATCTCGGCAATGAAAGAAGCGGTGGATACACTGATCGTGATCCCGAACGACCGTATCCTTGAAATTGTTGATAAAAACACACCGATGCTTGAAGCATTCCGTGAAGCGGATAACGTACTTCGCCAAGGGGTTCAAGGTATTTCTGACTTGATTGCTACACCTGGTCTTATCAACCTTGACTTTGCTGATGTGAAAACAATCATGTCAAACAAAGGATCTGCTTTGATGGGTATTGGTATTGCTACTGGGGAAAATCGCGCGGCAGAGGCAGCAAAAAAAGCAATTTCCAGCCCGCTTCTTGAAGCGGCCATTGACGGTGCGCAAGGCGTCCTCATGAACATCACTGGAGGAACAAACCTCAGCCTATATGAGGTTCAGGAAGCAGCAGACATTGTCGCTTCGGCGTCTGATCAAGACGTAAACATGATTTTCGGTTCTGTTATTAATGAAAATCTAAAAGATGAGATTGTGGTGACAGTGATTGCAACCGGCTTTATCGAACAAGAGAAGGACGTGACGAAGCCTCAGCGTCCAAGCTTAAATCAAAGCATCAAAACACACAATCAAAGTGTTCCGAAGCGTGAGCCAAAACGTGAGGAGCCTCAGCAGCAGAACACAGTAAGCCGTCATACTTCACAGCCGGCTGATGATACGCTTGACATCCCGACATTCTTAAGAAACCGTAATAAACGCGGCTAAAGTAAAGGACAAAATCGTTTTCGATTTTGTCCTTTTTTGTTTTTCTCTTCACACTTTCCTTCTTATAAAGTCTTTTTCCCTATTGCTTCCTTCGCTTAGTAACAAAACAGATAATTAGACCTATTTATTTTTGTGACATTTCTATCATTTTCATATATATGGAAATTGAATGACATGAAACGACAATATCTGTAATTCAGATTGTCTACAGTTAATATACAGCGATGTTCTGACAAACCATTCATTATTAAAAGGAGGGACGACACTTTTTTTAAAAAGCATGTTGAAAAAGGGGGATGAAAATGAAGAAAAAAACGAAAAACAGACTCATCAGCTCTGTTTTAAGTACAGTTGTCATCAGTTCACTGCTGTTTCCGGGAGCAGCCGGGGCAAGCAGTAAAGTCACCTCACCTTCTGTTAAAAAGGAGCTTCAATCTGCGGAATCCATTCAAAACAAGATTTCGAGTTCATTAAAGAAAAGCTTTAAAAAGAAAGAAAAAACGACTTTTCTGATTAAATTTAAAGATCAGGCTAACACAGAAAAAGCGGCAAAAGCGGCTGTTAAAAAAGCGAAATCGAAGAAGCTGTCTGCTGCTAAGACGGAATATCAAAAGCGTTCTGCTGTTGTGTCATCTTTAAAAGTCACAGCCGATGAATCCCAGCAAGATGTCCTAAAATACTTGAACACCCAGAAAGATAAAGGAAATGCAGACCAAATTCATTCTTATTATGTGGTGAACGGGATTGCTGTTCATGCCTCAAAAGAGGTTATGGAAAAAGTGGCGCAGTTTCCCGAAGTGGAGAAGGTGCTTCCTAATGAGAAACGGCAGCTTTTTAAGTCATCCTCCCCATTTAATATGAAAAAAGCACAGAAAGCTATTAAAGCAACTGACGGTGTGGAATGGAATGTAGACCAAATCGATGCCCCAAAAGCTTGGGCACTTGGATATGATGGAACTGGCACGGTTGTTGCGTCCATTGATACCGGTGTGGAATGGAATCATCCGGCATTAAAAGAGAAATATCGCGGGTATAATCCGGAAAATCCTAATGAGCCTGAAAATGAAATGAACTGGTATGATGCCGTAGCAGGCGAGGCAAGCCCTTATGATGATTTGGCTCATGGAACCCATGTGACAGGCACGATGGTGGGCTCTGAACCTGATGGAACAAATCAAATCGGTGTAGCGCCTGGCGCAAAATGGATTGCTGTTAAAGCGTTCTCTGAAGATGGCGGCACTGATGCTGACATTTTGGAAGCTGGTGAATGGGTTTTAGCACCAAAGGACGCGGAAGGAAATCCCCACCCGGAAATGGCTCCTGATGTTGTCAATAACTCATGGGGAGGGGGCTCTGGACTTGATGAATGGTACAGAGACATGGTCAATGCCTGGCGTGCGGCCGATATTTTCCCAGAGTTTTCAGCGGGGAATACGGATCTCTTTATTCCCGGCGGGCCTGGTTCTATCGCAAATCCGGCAAACTATCCAGAATCGTTTGCAACTGGAGCGACTGATATCAATAAAAAGCTCGCTGACTTTTCTCTTCAAGGGCCATCTCCATATGATGAAACAAAGCCGGAAATATCTGCACCGGGCGTAAATATTCGTTCATCCGTTCCCGGTCAGACATATGAGGATGGATGGGACGGCACATCAATGGCAGGGCCGCATGTATCCGCTGTTGCTGCACTGCTAAAACAGGCGAATGCCTCACTTTCTGTTGATGAGATGGAGGATATATTAACCAGCACGGCTGAACCGCTCACGGATTCAACATTTCCTGATTCACCGAATAACGGATATGGCCATGGTCTGGTGAATGCTTTTGATGCTGTATCCGCTGTTACAGATGGTTTAGGGAAAGCGGAAGGACAAGTTTCTGTAGAGGGGGATGACCAAGAGCCTCCTGTCTATCAGCATGAGAAAGTAACTGAAGCTTATGAAGGTGGCAGCCTGCCATTGACTTTGACAGCTGAAGACAATGTGAGTGTGACATCTGTAAAGCTGTCCTACAAGCTTGATCAAGGTGAATGGACAGAAATAACGGCTAAACGAATCAGCGGTGATCATCTAAAAGGAACGTATCAGGCAGAGATCCCAGATATAAAAGGAACTAAACTAAGCTATAAGTGGATGATTCACGATTTTGGCGGTCATGTCGTTTCGTCTGACGTATACGATGTAACAGTGAAACCAAGCATCACGGCGGGATATAAGCAGGACTTTGAAACTGCACCCGGCGGCTGGGTTGCGAGCGGAACAAATAATAACTGGGAATGGGGAGTTCCGTCAACTGGCCCAAATACAGCAGCATCTGGAGAAAAAGTATATGGAACGAATTTGACAGGAAATTATGCCAACTCAGCAAACATGAACCTTGTTATGCCTCCTGTTAAAGCACCTGATTCAGGAAGTCTGTTCCTTCAATTTAAAAGCTGGCACAATTTAGAGGATGATTTTGATTACGGCTACGTTTTTGTTCTTCCGGAAGGTGAAAAGAATTGGGAGCAGGCTGGTGTCTATAACGGAAAGACATCAAGCTGGACGGACGAAGAAATTGATTTATCGGCTTATAAAGGCCAAAACATTCAAGTGATGTTTAACCTTCAATCTGATGAAAGCATTGCAAAAGAGGGCTGGTATATTGATGATGTAGTGCTTTCTGACAAATCAGCCGGAAAAACAGTCAAAAAGAATAAGCTGGGCGTCGAAAAGCCGTCTGGAAAGCAAAAGAAAAAGCCAGTAAATCCGAAAAAGGCTAAGCCATCTGCAAACACAGCGGTAAAACATCAGAACAAGGCTATACAGCCTCAAGTTTTGCCGCTCAGGGCACAAGTCAGTGTAGTGGAAACAGGAAAATCAACATATTCAGATCAATCCACAGGGCAGTACACGCTGAAGCACAAAGCGGGAGACTATACGCTTATGGCAGAAGCATATGGTTATCAGTCGAAAACACAAAAAGTATCTTTAAAGACGGATCAGACGACACAAGCTAATTTTACGTTAGAAGAGATGAAGAAGGGCACATTAAAAGGCACGGTCATCAATAAAACGACAGGAGAGCCGGTAACAGGCGCTTCCGTTTATGTTGTAGAGGATGCTGCGGTGGAACCGGCTATGACAAACGACAAAGGTGAATATACGCTGGAGGCCTATGAAGGCGCTTATACGATTAAAGTCGCTGCACCGGGTTATTACAGTGATGAATTTTCCGTTGAGTTAAAAGGTGATGTTACAAAAGAAACTGCATTGAAGCCTTTCGTCGGTTATCCGGGTGAAATTGCATATGATGACGGAACAGCGGAGAATGCCAATTCCTATTTTGCTGCCGGTAACGGATGGGCGGTAAAAATGACGCTCGCTGACGGCAAGGACAAAGGCATGCTTACAGGAGGGCTGTTTAGATTCTGGGATACAGAGTTCCCAGATCCGGGCGGCACAGAGTTTAAGGTTGAGGTATACGATGCCACAGGAAAAGACGGAGCACCGGGCAAGAAAATTGCCGGGCCATTTAACGCTGAAGCTCTTCGCAATGGCGAGTGGACTAAGGTAGATCTCAGTTCAAAAGGGATTATGGTCGATAAAGACTTTTATCTCGTATATATCCAGTCGAAACCTGACCCGTATTCACCTGGACTGGCAATGGATGAAACCGGCAAGAATTCCGGCCGCAACTGGCAGTATATAGGTGGACAATGGGAGCCGGGTGACAAAGCAGACGGCAACTATATGATTCGCGCATTAGTTGATTACGAAGCTGCTGTACCTGAGATTACTTCACCGACAGACAAATCATACACAAATAAGGATAGCGTCACTGTAAAAGGAAAAGCTTCTCCTGGTACAACGGTACACATTTATAATGGAGAGAAAGAGGCAGGAGAAACGAAAGCCGCTGCGGATGGCACGTTCCATGCAGGCATCACACTCAACAAGGGTGAAAATGAGCTGACGGCAACTGCATCAACTGACAACGGAACAACAGATGCCTCCAGCCCAATCACGGTCACGCTTGATCAAGAAAAGCCTGAGTTAACGCTGGACAATCCAAAGGATGGCGGGAAAACAAATAAAGAAACGCTGACTGTCAAAGGGGCTGTATCCGATGACAATCTGAAAGACGTCAAGGTGAATGGCAAAAAAGCAACAGTAGCTGATGGTTCATACTCAGCCCGTATTCTTTTGGAAAATGGAAGAAATGAAATCAAGGTGATTGCTACAGACTTGGCAGGCAACAAAACGACGAAAAAGACAGTCATTGATGTGAACTTTGACAAGCCTGTCATTTCCGGCTTAATTCCGGGAGAGGATAAAAACTTAAAAGTCGGTGAATCTGTGAAAATCGCTTTCTCAAGCGCTGAGGATTTGGATGCAACGTTTATCATTCGTATGCCGCTGACGAATGCAAGAGCGAGTGTGCAAAACGCCACCGAACTCCCGTTAAGAGAAATCTCTCCGGGGAGATATGAAGGCTATTGGACAGCCACTTCTTCTATTAAAGCAAAAGGAGCAAAAGTAGAAGTGATCGTACGAGATGATTATGGAAATGAAACTAGAAAAACTGCGAATGGAAAACTTAATATCAACACAGAAAATTAAGTGGAAAAAAGCTGCCGTCATTGGCAGCTTTTTTATATATCCTCTCATTACACTTCCTCGACAAATTAAGCAGATTTCCCTGAAAAATTGTATTTTCCTCTCAACATTAATTGACAGACTTTCCCACAGAGCTTGCTTTATACTTATGAAGCAAGAAGGGGAACAGCGTGAGGCAAGAAAGAAAGGAGTCAGATGTGAAAATCTATTTAGATGTCATTTGGCTGTTAAACTTTTGTTTTGATGCACTTTTGCTTTTGCTCACGGCATTTATTTTAAAACGGCATGTAAAAAAAAGAAGACTGGTAGGCGGAGCGTTCATCGGTTCCAGTATTGTCCTTTTGATGTTTACTCCTTTTTCGCCGATTGTTGAACATCCGGCTGGGAAGCTAGCTTTTTCAGTTGTGATTGTGGTGGTGACATTTGGCTTTAAAAGATTTCGGTTTTTCTTTCAAAATTTGTTTTCCTTTTATTTTGCCACTTTTTTAATGGGGGAGGAATTATCGGAGCCCATTCTTTGCTGCAGTCAAATTCTATTGTTCAAAACGGTGTCATGATTACCAATCAAACAGGGTTTGGAGACCCGATCAGCTGGTTGTTTATTGTTGGTGGCTTTCCAGCATTATGGTTTTTTTCTAAAAGAAGAATTGAAGATATTGAAACAAAAAACATTCAATATGAGGAACGAGTCAGCGTGCAGGCAGATTTGGGCAGCCAAACACTTCATGTCAGAGGCCTGATTGATTCCGGTAATCAGCTGTACGATCCTCTTACAAAAACACCGGTAATGATCATTTACATTGATAAACTGGAGCCGATTTTCGGAACAGCCGAAACGATGATCATTCGAAACACAGACCCATTGGAAGCCATCGAACAGCTCGATGATTCCTTTCGCTTTTTAGATAAAATGAGATTGATTCCATACAGGGGAGTTGGTCAGCAAAATCAATTTTTATTATGCGTTAAACCGGATCACGTAACGATTATGACAAAAGAAGAAATGATTTCTGCAGATAAATGTTTAATCGGCATCAGCACAACAAAGCTGTCGGCAGATGGAGAGTTTGACGCGATTATTCATCCGAAAATGCTTTCGGGCAAGGCTGTCAAACACGTTTCATAATGTTCGCAAATGTCCGTTACTTATCATACTCAAACGGCGTGACATTTAGAAGGGAGAGGAAGATGAAAAAACTGAAATTACGGTTGACGCACCTCTGGTATAAGCTGCTGATGAAACTTGGGCTGAAAAGTGATGAAGTCTATTACATAGGCGGGAGTGAAGCCCTGCCGCCTCCATTATCTAAAGATGAGGAGCAGGTTTTGTTAATGAAGCTCCCAAACGGCGATCAGGCGGCGCGCGCCATTCTAATTGAACGCAATTTGCGTCTGGTCGTATATATCGCCCGTAAATTTGAAAATACGGGAATTAATATAGAGGATTTAATCAGCATCGGTACCATCGGTCTAATCAAAGCTGTGAATACATTCAATCCAGAAAAGAAAATCAAGCTTGCTACCTATGCCTCCCGGTGTATAGAAAATGAAATCCTGATGTATTTAAGAAGAAATAACAAAATCCGTTCAGAGGTTTCCTTTGATGAACCGCTTAATATTGATTGGGACGGCAATGAGCTTTTGCTTTCTGATGTGCTCGGCACTGACGATGACATCATCACTAAAGACATAGAAGCTAACGTCGATAAAAAGCTTTTGAAAAAAGCGCTTGAACAGCTTAATGAGAGAGAAAAGCAAATCATGGAGCTGCGGTTTGGGCTTGTCGGTGAAGAAGAAAAAACCCAAAAGGATGTAGCGGATATGATGGGGATTTCTCAGTCTTATATTTCGCGGCTTGAGAAAAGAATTATAAAAAGGTTGAGAAAAGAGTTCAACAAAATGGTGTAAAAAATTTTATGGTTAGAACCCCTTGATTTTACAGGGATTTCCTGATTTCGACAGTTTTTCGGTCTGAGTGCAGTGCATATTTTTCCCACCCAAGGAGATACTTAACGTTGTACAGCAGCTCCTGTAGGGAGGGAAAAAAGTGTCGAGAAATAAAGTCGAAATCTGCGGGGTGGATACCTCCAAATTACCAGTACTCAAGAATGAAGAGATGAGAAGGCTGTTTAGGCAGCTGCAGGATGAAGGCGATGATTCAGCAAGAGAAAAGCTTGTAAACGGGAACTTGCGTCTTGTCTTAAGTGTCATTCAACGATTTAATAACAGAGGGGAGTATGTTGATGACTTATTTCAAGTCGGCTGCATCGGACTAATGAAATCCATTGATAATTTTGACCTAAGCCACAATGTTAAGTTTTCAACATACGCTGTACCTATGATTATCGGAGAGATCCGCAGGTATTTACGCGATAATAACCCGATCCGTGTCTCAAGATCACTCCGGGACATCGCTTACAAGGCGCTTCAGGTAAGAGAGCGGTTAATCAGTGAGACAAGCAAGGAGCCGACTGCAGAAGACATCGCAAAAGTTCTTGAAGTACCGCATGAGGAAATTGTATTTGCGCTTGATGCCATCCAGGATCCGGTTTCTCTATTTGAACCGATCTATAACGACGGCGGAGACCCGATCTATGTGATGGACCAAATCAGTGATGAGCGTAATACAGATTCACAATGGATTGAAGAGCTGGCTTTAAAAGAGGGCATGAGAAGGCTGAACGATAGGGAAAAAATGATTTTGAGAAAGCGATTCTTCCAAGGGAAAACCCAAATGGAAGTCGCCGAGGAAATCGGAATTTCTCAGGCGCAGGTGTCCAGACTTGAAAAAGCGGCTATCAAACAAATGAATAAAAATATTCATCAATAATGAAAAGCCTTTAAAACGATGTTGTTTTAAAGGCTTTTCTATTGATTACGGATGGTTTACGTTTTGGAAAAAGTAAGGTATCCTAGTTCGTACAAAGTTTTATGAAAATTAAAACAATTATAAAAGGCAATAAAGAGGAGGACCACGATGATTTTGCAGCTTGACAATGTCTCACTAAAACGGAATGGGAAATGGATACTGAGAGATATTCATTGGAAGGTGGAAGAAAAGGAAAATTGGGTGCTTTACGGCCTAAATGGCGCCGGGAAGACGGCGCTGTTAAATATGCTTTGCTCTTATTATTTTCCAACATCAGGCGAGATGCAGGTGCTTGGCCATGAATTTGGCAAAACAGAGCTTGGGGAAAAGCTCAGACGTAAAATTGGCCTCGTCTCAGCAGCTCTTCAGCAAAAATTGTATCCGGCAGATTCAGCCTTTGAAATTGCTTTGAGCGGAGCTTACGCTTCGATTGGGTTATATGAAACGCCAAGTAAGGAAACCAGGGAAAAAGCGATTGGTTTGTTAGAGGACTTGGGAGCAATTGAATATGCCGATCGCCGCTATGAAACCCTTTCTCAAGGGGAAAAACAAAGAGCGTTGATTGCTAGAGCACTAATGGCCGATCCGGAGTTGCTGATACTGGATGAACCAGTCACAGGACTGGATTTTATTGCCCGGGAAAAGCTGTTAGATACGATTACATACATTGCAAACAAAGAAAATGCACCATCTATCCTTTATGTGACTCATCATGCTGAAGAAATTTTGCCTGTCTTTGATAAAGCCCTTTTATTAAAACAGGGAGAGGTCTTTGAATCCGGAGAAATAAAGGAAATGCTTACTGATCAAATACTTTCCGCTTTTTTTGATACGCCAATCCATGTATTATGGAATCAGGATCGGCCGTTTTTAACAAGAGCTGAGCCGATAACGAATGCCTGACAAACATATATAGATTCATCCTAGGGGTGCTTTGCGAAGCTGAGAGAGACTTTGTCTCAACCCTTTTGACCTGATCTGGATCATGCCAGCGGAGGGAAGCGGTGAAAAGCGGAGTACATCGGACTCCGTTTGTTTTTATTAAGCCGTTTCATCACATTTGAAACGGCTTTTTTGATTTTAAAGAATAGGAGCGGATTTACATTGGATCAACAAATAGACTCTTTGCAAAAAAAAGTGGAAGAACATAAGGAGGAGCTTATTCAGCTTGCGAAAACGCTGATTTCTTATCAAACACCTGCTCCGCCTGCAAGAAATACAGAGGGCATTCAGTCTTGGATTGCGGGATATTTAAATGAATTGGGATTCTCGATCGACAAATGGGATGTGTACCCTGGAGATCCCAATGTTGTAGGGAAGCTAAAAGGAACAGATTCAGCTGATTATTATAGCCTGATTATCAATGGCCATGTAGATGTGGCAGAGGTAAAAGAGGATGAAGAATGGGAGCATGATCCATTTCATCCCATTGAAAAAAACGGTCTCTTAATCGGTCGAGGCGCTTCCGATATGAAGGGCGGAATGGCGTGTGTGTTGTTTGCTGTCAAATTGATTCGTGAAGCAGGCATTGAACTTCCAGGTGATCTGATTCTGCAATCGGTTATTGGGGAGGAAGTTGGAGAAGCCGGCACACTTGAATGCTGCAAGAGGGGCAACCACGCTGATTTTGCAATTGTCGCGGATACGAGCGATATGCATATTCAAGGCCAAGGGGGTGTCATTACAGGCTGGATCGAAATCAAAAGCAGTCAAACATTTCATGATGGAACGAGACGGAATATGATTCACGCAGGCGGAGGAACATTCGGAGCAAGCGCAATTGAAAAAATGGCAAAAATCATTGCGGGGCTCGGTGAACTTGAGCGCCACTGGTCTATTATGAAAAGTTATCCCGGTTTTAAACCAGGCACAAATACGATTAACCCGGCAGTTATAGAAGGCGGCAGACATGCGGCTTTTATAGCGGACGAATGCCGGCTGTGGATCACAGTCCATTTTTATCCGAATGAAACCCATGACCAAGTGGCAGCGGAAATAGAGGATTACGTCAATCGGCTGAGTGACAGTGATATTTGGCTTAGGGAAAACCGCCCTGTATTCAAGTGGGGAGGCTCATCTATGATAGAAGACAGAGGAGAAATTTTTCCGGCATTGGAAGTTGACCCTGGCCACCCAGGCGTCTTAGCGCTAACTGCCTCTCATCAGAAAGTGAAACGGGAGTGTCCAATTATTGACGTTTCTCAATCAGTTACAGATGGCGGATGGCTGTATGATGCCGGTATTCCATGCGTAATATACGGTCCTGGAGATCTGCACAATGCACACTCTGTGAACGAGAAGGTATCGATTGAGCAGCTAGTAGAGTATACAAAAATTATACTCGATTTTATCATCAGCTGGTGCAGCCGGAAAAAAGAACAATGACATGAAAATTTCTTCTTGCTGACAAGGTTCAGCCTGCCCGTTCATATACTTGAACAAAAGGACGGAAAAAGGACGTGATGGAATGATCAGCATTTCAGAATTTCAGGTAAAAGATGTTGTCAATGTCTCAAACGGAAAAAAGCTGGGGAGTATTGGTGATATTGATATCAATGTGACTACTGGAAAAATTCAGGCGATCATACTCGGAGGAAATGGGAAAGTTCTCGGATTTTTTGGAAAAGAAGAGGAATTGGTCATTCCATGGCGAAATATAGTAAAAATCGGGGAAGATGTAATCTTAGTCCGATTAAGTGAACCACATGCATAAACCTGCTTGTCTGCCGCAGATTGGCAAATGCCGGAAGTCTCGATTCTTCCGGCACATTTCATTTAGAAATATGCAAATCGGCGCTCAACGAATGCAGTAAGATGTGGTAAAATAAGTGGGAAATTCCGCTTTTTTAAATGTTTGTCGAAAGGTTGGATCATCATGAATACATATCACCCATTCAGTCTTACCACACCCTCGACACTCATGATACAAGACTGGGTTCAAACGAATCAAAACAACAAAAAAGTCATTGCCGGATTTACGACAAAAAACGGCGGTGTCAGCCAAAAGCCTTTTGAATCGTTAAATACAGGATTGCACGTTCATGACAAAGATGCAGATGTAGTTAAAAATCGTGAATATATTGCCGATATGTTTAATACTGATTTGCAGTCTTGGGTATTCGCTGATCAGACACATGATAATCGCGTTCAGAAAGTGACGCAGAGGGATAGGGGAAAAGGCGCCCGTGAGTATCACACGGCTCTAAAAGCAACGGACGGGCTATATACAAATGAAAAAAATGTATTTTTAGCATTATGCTTTGCTGATTGTGTGCCTCTTTTCTTTTATGATCCGGTTAAGTCGCTTGTCGGAGTCGCCCATGCCGGGTGGAAAGGCACCGTCAAACAGATTGGCAGAGAAATGGTGAAGCAATGGATTGAGAAGGAAGGTTCAAATCCCTCAGATATTTACGCTGTTATTGGCCCGTCTATCAGCGGTGCATGCTATACGGTAGACGACCGCGTCATGGATGCTGTCCGCGCATTGCCGGTTTCAGCAGACCTTGCCGTTAATCAGACGGCAAAGGCACAATATCAGCTTGATCTGAAAGAGCTGAACCGTCTTATACTGATGGACAGCGGTTTGGCAAGTGAACAAATTTCTGTCAGCGGTTTATGCACGGAAAGCGAGCCGTCTCTTTTCTATTCTCACCGCCGCGATCAGGGGAAAACTGGACGGATGATGTCCTTTATCGGAATAAAGGAGGCATAAAAGATCTTGCGTGTTGTTGATAATTTACGACATATAAACGAACGAATAAACGAAGCATGTAACAGATCGGGCCGCAGCTCCGATGAAGTTACGGTTATTGCAGTCACTAAATATGTATCACCTGAAAGAGCACAGGAGGCAGTAGATGCTGGCATCACCTGCCTCGGAGAGAATCGGGATGCGGAACTGCTCCGCAAACAGGAATTGATGAAAGGGAATCCGGAATGGCATTTTATCGGCAGTCTGCAATCAAGAAAAGCAAAATCTGTCGTCAATGCGGTTTCCTATATCCATTCCCTAGACCGGCTCTCATTAGCGAAAGAAATTGAAAAACGGGCTGAAGGTACTGTACGATGCTTTGTGCAGGTCAATACCTCTCTTGAGCCTTCTAAACACGGCATGAAAAAAGAAGAAGTCATTCCATTCATACAGGAGCTTTCCGGTTTCGAACATATCCTTGTTGCCGGGCTGATGACAATGGCTCCGCTGACTGATGATCAAGATCAGATCAGAAGCTGTTTCAGGTCGCTGAGAGAACTCCGTGACCAGGTTCAGAAGCTGAACCAGCCGAACGCTCCGTGTACTGAACTGTCGATGGGCATGTCAAATGATTTTGAAATTGCAATTGAAGAAGGAGCTACTTATATTAGAATCGGCTCATCGTTAGTCGGAAATGAAACAGGGGGTGTACAGCAATGAGTATGAAAAATAAACTGAAAAACTTTTTCTCAATGGAAGATGAAGAATACGAATATGAATATATTGAGACAGAGCGGGAATCTCATGAGGAGCATGAGCAAAAAGAAAAGCCGGCTTATACGGGGAATAAACCTGCAGGCAAACAGAATGTAGTGAGCTTGCAAAGTGTTCAGAAATCCTCTAAAGTGGTGTTGAGTGAGCCGCGCGTTTATGCGGAGGCGCAGGAAATAGCCGACCATTTGAAGAACCGGCGGGCAGTTGTCGTCAATCTTCAGCGGATACAGCATGACCAGGCGAAGCGGATTGTTGACTTTTTAAGCGGAACCGTTTATGCCATCGGCGGCGATATTCAAAGAATCGGCTCAGATATTTTCCTCTGCACGCCTGACAACGTAGATGTATCAGGCACAATTTCTGAGCTCATATCTGAAGACGAACATCAGAGGTGGTAAAGCGAGATGATCCTTTATCAAGTTTTTTCGGTTTTAAACTTATTAATCACAATATACTCATTTGCCCTGATCATATATATTTTTATGTCATGGGTGCCGAGTACGAGGGAAACAGCAGTCGGACGTTTTTTAGCTTCGATTTGTGAACCATATCTCGAACCATTCAGAAAAATCATCCCTCCGATTGCAATGCTGGATATTTCACCAATCGTAGCAATACTTGTGCTTCGGTTTGCGACAACCGGCTTGTGGGGGCTTTATCGCATGATTGCGTTTTAATGTGACAGTTTGATAGGGGCTTGGCAGCAGCCAAGCCTCTTTACATAGAAGGGAAAGACGATGAGCGATATATATCAGCACTTCAGAAAAGACGAGCGGGCCTTTATTGATCAGGCGCTCGAATGGAAAAGAATTGTCCAGGAGCAGTACCGGATGAAGCTGACCGACTTTTTAGACCCCCGAGAGCAGGTCATCCTCTCTGCTGTTACGGGACAGGCAGATGTCGGGCTTGCCTTTTCCGGCGGCTATGACAGAGCGGAGCGGAAACGGGCGATTCTGTTTCCAGAGTACATTACTCCGGAAGAATCGGATTTTGAATTGCAGGCGTTTAACGTCCGTTATGCTGACAAGTTTGTCTCAGTAGATCATCGTTCTCTGCTTGGTGCATTAATGGGCATAGGATTAAAGCGGCAAAAATTCGGTGACATCGTGTTTTCTGAGACAGCAGTGCAATTGATTGTCTCAGCCGATACCGCTGATTTTGTGGCTGCACAGCTGACCCAAGCAGGCAAAGCGGCGGTCAGCCTAGAGAAAATTGACTTGTCAGACCTTAACATTCCAGCAGTTGATGTCGAAATAAGAGATGACACGGTTTCTTCTTTAAGGCTTGACGCCGTCTGCGCCTCTATGAGCAGGCAATCCCGCCAGAAATCACAGACGCTTGTGAAAAACGGCCTTGTGAAAGTGAACTGGAAGGTGGTTGAAGATCCTTCATACATAGTCGCGGAAGGGGACATGCTGTCAATCAGAGGTTTTGGCCGGTGCAGCTTAACAAAAATCGAAGGAAAAACCAAAAAAGACAAATGGAGAGTGACGTTTGAACGACAAAAATAGTCGGTTTTTCAGTTTTTTTCTCCATCTGTGCGAAATTTGTTTTATAATGTGAACTAGATAACCGTACTGAAATGTAAAAATGGAGGTGGCATCATGCCATTAACGCCAAATGATATTCACAACAAGACGTTTACAAAAAGTTTTCGCGGATATGATGAAGATGAAGTAAATGAATTCCTAGCCCAAGTCAGAAAAGATTACGAAATTGTTCTCCGCAAGAAAACTGAGCTTGAAGCGAAAGTCAATGAGCTTGATGAAAGAATCGGACACTTTGCCAATATTGAGGAAACATTGAATAAATCAATTTTAGTTGCTCAAGAAGCGGCTGAAGACGTAAAACGCAATTCTCAAAAAGAAGCAAAGCTGATCGTTCGGGAAGCGGAGAAAAACGCTGATCGCATTATCAACGAATCGTTATCAAAATCAAGAAAAATTGCAATGGAAATTGAAGAGCTGAAAAAACAGTCTAAAGTGTTCAGAACACGTTTCCAAATGCTGATTGAAGCTCAGCTTGATCTTCTGAAAAATGACGATTGGGATCATCTCCTTGAGTATGAAGTCGACGCTGTATTTGAGGAAAAGGAATAAATTCTTTGATTATCTTGACATTTTCTTAGCTTGTCGAATATAATACGTTCATAAATTCAGATGAAAAAACGGTTGAAAGGGACAGTCATGTTTCCTTCAGGCCTTCATAGCGACCCGGAGATGGTGAGAGTCCGGGATGGCCGGAATCATGTAGATCAGCCCTTTAGTTTCCTTGCTGAACTCACAGTAGGTTAGGACGTTCATCACGTTACGATGCTCAAGAGGAAAAAGTGTATGCTTGCTTTTTCTAAAAGGGTGGTACCGCGAGATAAGCTTTCTCGTCCCTTATGGGATGAGAGGGCTTTTTTTATTTTCTGAAAAAATGCAGTGGAGGAATGAAAATGGATTTTAAAGACACGCTCTTAATGCCGAAAACAGATTTCCCGATGCGTGGAAATTTGCCAAACCGTGAGCCTGACATTCAAAAAAAATGGGAGGAAGAAGATATCTACCGTCTTGTTCAGGAACGGACGAAAGACCGCCCGAAATTTGTTTTACATGACGGACCTCCGTATGCAAACGGCGACATCCATATGGGCCATGCACTTAACAAGATTTTGAAAGACTTCATTGTCCGCTATAAATCAATGAGCGGCTACAACGCACCGTATGTGCCGGGCTGGGATACACACGGATTGCCAATTGAAACAGCTCTGACAAAAAACAAAAAGGTCAACCGCAAAGAAATGTCAGTAGCGGAATTCCGCAAACTGTGCGAAGAGTACGCTTGGAAGCAAATCGAGGGACAGCGTGAGCAATTCAAACGTCTTGGTGTCCGCGGTGACTGGGAAAACCCATATGTGACATTAAAACCGGAATACGAAGCGCAGCAAATCCGCGTATTTGGTGAAATGGCAAAACGAGGCTACATTTACAAAGGCCTTAAACCGGTTAACTGGTCGCCTTCAAGTGAGTCTGCTCTGGCTGAAGCCGAGATCGAATATCAAGACAAACGTTCAGCATCTATTTACGTCGCTTTTGGTGTAAAAGACGGAAAAGGCGTTCTTGAAAACGGCGAGCGCATCATCATTTGGACAACAACGCCTTGGACAATTCCGGCGAACCTCGGAATCTCAGTGCACCCTGATCTTGAGTACAGCGTGATTGCAGTAGGTGAAGACCGCTTTGTCGTAGCAAGTGCCTTAGTCGAAAATGTTGCATCGGCATGCGGATTTGATCAGTATGAAGTGACAAGAACGGTCAAAGGAAAAGACCTTGAGAACATTATCGCTGAACACCCGCTATATGGCAGAGACTCTCTCGTTATGCTTGGTGAACACGTAACAACTGATGCCGGAACAGGCTGTGTTCATACAGCGCCTGGACATGGGGAAGATGACTTTATCATCGGCCAAAAATACGGTTTAGATGTGCTTTGCCCGGTCGATGAAAAAGGTGTAATGACAAGCGAAGCTCCTGGCTTTGAAGGCATGTTCTATGATGATGCAAACAAAGCGATCACACAGCAGCTTGATGAAAAAGGCGCACTTGTGAAGCTTGAATTCATTACTCATTCTTATCCGCATGATTGGAGAACAAAAAAACCAACCATTTTCAGAGCGACAGCGCAATGGTTTGCGTCTATTAAAGATTTCAGATCAGACCTGCTGGATGCCATTAAAGAAACCAAATGGGTTCCTGAATGGGGCGAGCAGCGTTTGCACAACATGGTTCGGGACCGCGGAGACTGGTGTATTTCCAGACAGCGTGCGTGGGGTGTACCGATTCCGGTATTTTATGCTGAAAACGGAGAACCGGTTATTACAGATGAAACCATTGAACATGTTTCTGAATTGTTCAGACAGCACGGATCAAACATTTGGTTTGAAAAAGAAGCAAAGGATCTTCTTCCGGAAGGCTTTACGCATCCTGGCAGCCCGAACGGCACATTTACAAAAGAACAGGATATCATGGATGTTTGGTTTGATTCAGGCTCTTCACATCAAGCAGTGCTTGAAGAACGTGATGACCTCGTTCGCCCGGCTGATTTATACCTAGAGGGATCTGACCAATATCGCGGCTGGTTTAACTCTTCTCTTTCTACAGCAGTAGCCGTAACAGGGAAAGCGCCGTATAAAGGTGTGCTCAGCCATGGGTTCGCACTGGATGGAGAAGGACGCAAGATGAGTAAATCAATCGGTAACGTTGTTGTTCCGGCTAAAGTCATGAAACAGCTTGGTGCCGACATCTTAAGATTATGGGTATCTTCAGTGGATTATCAGGCGGACGTTCGCGTGTCTGACGCCATTCTGAAGCAGGTTGCGGAAGTATATCGTAAAATCCGCAACACGTTCCGTTTCCTTCACGGCAACCTTTTCGATTTTGATCCAAAAACAAATGCGGTGGCTGTCGAAGATCTTCGTGAAGTGGATCAGTATATGCTGATTAAGCTGAACAAGCTGATTGATAAAGTGAAAAAAGCGTATGATGAGTACGAATTTGCGGTTGTGTATCACAGCATTCATAATTTCTGCACAATCGAATTGAGCTCATTCTACCTTGATTTTGCAAAAGATATTGTCTACATCGAGCATGCGGATCATCCGGATAGACGCAGCATGCAGACAGTATTCTACGAAACGCTTCTTGCTTTAGTGAAGCTTTCAGCGCCTATCCTTCCACATACGGCAGACGAATTGTGGTCTCATTTAACATTTGTTGAAGAGCAGAGCGTTCAGCTGACCGATATGCCGGAAACAATCGCGGTTCCAAACAGTGAAGCGACTGAAGAAAAATTTGACCGCTTTATGGCTCTTCGTGATGACGTGCTAAAAGCATTAGAAACTGCGAGAAATGAAAAAATTATCGGTAAATCTTTGGAAGCAAACCTGAAGTTGTATCCAAACAAAGAAAACAAGGAGCTCTTGGCTTCCATAAAAGAAAACCTTTCTCAGCTGTTTATTGTGTCTGAACTGACAATCAGCGAAGAAAATGAAGCGCCGAACGATGCGCAAAGCTTTGCGACGGGTAAAATCGCTGTCGAGAAAGCGGAAGGCGAAATGTGTGAGAGATCTCGTGTGATTTCAAAAGATGTAGGGGCAAATCCGAAATATCCTACACTTTCATTACGCAACGCTGAAATCGTTGAAAAATACTATCAAAAATAATGCAAAAGAGCCCGGCTTAAAAGCCGGGCTTTTTTTGTGCCAAGAGTGACATCCTTTAGAACGACAGGAAAAATCTTATGGGCTTTAGATCATCATTCACAGGCAACAATAAAGATACTACGTTAAGAGCAGGAGTTGTGAAGAATGAATGATCAACTGACCGCAATTTATACGGAACTTCTTCTGATGAAAGAAGAATTACAGTCCAGATTATTTGAGTATTCTTGCTTTCAGGTTTCTACAAGCCCGCAAGCAGCAATCAATCAAAAACAAAAAGCAACTCTGATCTATCATATTAAAGAAGAACTTCAAGACGTTCTCCTTGCATTGTCCAAAATCGAAAACGGCACATTCGGATACTGTGAAGACACCGGGGCTCCCATTCCTCTTGCAAAGCTGGCAGTGCTGCCGACGGCCCGAACAGCAAACGATTTTCTTTATTCTGTCCAATTTGAGAAAAAAACGCTTCCGATATGGAAATCAACGGATATCGAATATGGTCAGGCACTGTATGAATAACAGTGTCTGGCCGGTTAATATGCCTGATATTTCTTTACTCCAGTGCTTTTTATTGATAAAATGCATAATGGATTAAAGTAACCGTAAACTGGAGGAACGTTTGTGCTGTATTATATGATTGCACTACTTATTATTGCAGCCGATCAATTGACAAAATGGCTAGTTGTTAAGAACATGGAACTTGGCCAAAGCATTCCGATCATTGATCAGGTATTCTATATCACCTCCCATCGCAATACGGGTGCTGCATGGGGGATATTAGCGGGTCAAATGTGGTTTTTCTACCTCATAACAACCGCTGTTATTATTGGTATTGTTTATTACATACAGCGTTATACAAAGGGACAAAGGCTTCTTGGCGTTGCCCTCGGACTTATGCTTGGCGGTGCCATCGGCAACTTTATCGATCGGGCTGTCAGACAGGAAGTTGTGGATTTTATCCATGTTATTATTGTCAATTACAATTACCCGATATTTAACATCGCGGACTCTTCACTATGTGTCGGCGTAATGCTTTTATTTATACAAATGCTGTTTGACAGCGGGAAAAAGAAAAAGGAGCAATAGCATGAATCAAATTGATATAACCGCTTCAGAAGAACAAAAAAGTGAGCGGATTGATAAATTTTTGGCATCGACTGAGAATGATTGGTCAAGAACCCAAGTTCAGCAATGGGTAAAAGACGGACAGGTTGTCGTGAACGGAAGCGCGGTGAAAGCGAATTATAAAATTCAGCCGGGTGATCAGGTGACCGTCACTGTACCCGAACCGGAAGCGCTCGACGTCTTGGCAGAACCTATGGATCTGGATATTTATTATGAGGACCAGGATGTGCTGGTCGTCAACAAACCTCGCGGAATGGTTGTTCACCCAGCACCCGGGCATCTTACGGGCACACTTGTAAACGGCCTTATGGCTCATTGCACAGACCTTTCCGGAATAAATGGTGTGATGCGTCCGGGTATTGTTCACAGAATCGATAAGGACACGTCCGGGTTATTAATGGTGGCGAAAAATGATATGGCGCACGAGTCACTCGTAAACCAATTGGTCAACAAAACGGTCACCCGAAAATATACGGCCGTTGTCCACGGGCTTATTTCTCACGATGACGGAACAATTGACGCGCCGATCGGACGAGATAAGAAAGACCGTCAAAGCATGACTGTGACACGTGATGGCAAAAACGCTGTCACTCATTTTCATGTACTAGAGCGTTTTCAGGATTTTACGTTAGTGGAATGCCAGCTTGAAACAGGGAGAACCCATCAAATTCGTGTTCATATGAAATATATCGGATTCCCATTAGCAGGCGATCCGAAATACGGCCCAAGAAAAACAATCGACTTTAATGGCCAAGCGCTTCACGCGGGAGTTTTAGGTTTTGACCATCCACGAACAGGAGAATATGTCGAATTTGAAGCGCCGCTTCCTGAGGATATGGCAGAATTAATCGAAAACCTCAGAAAAAACGGTTGACAGAGGGTTTCTTTTCTGAAATAATAAACGAAGCTGAATAGATTCTTTAAAACAGTCCAGAGAGGCTGAGAAGGATAACGGATAGACGGGATGCGTGTACAGGCGCGCACCTTGTCCTAAAACCCCTCTATGCTCTGGCAGGAGGGGTTTTTTCTTCTATATGAACTGTGAGGTGTCACACATTGAATCAAAAAGCTGTCATTCTCGACGAACAGGCAATCAGACGGGCGCTGACCAGGATTGCTCACGAAATGATCGAACGCAATAAAGGAATGAATAACTGCATTCTTGTCGGTATTAAGACAAGAGGGATTTACCTGGCAAAACGCCTTGCGGAACGCATTGAACAGATTGAGGGAAATCCTGTTACAGTCGGTGAAATTGATATTACTCTTTACAGAGACGATCTTTCTAAAAAAACGAGCAACGATGAACCGCTTGTAAAAGGTGCAGATATTCCGGTAGATATTACAGATCAAAAAGTCATTCTCGTTGATGATGTTCTGTATACCGGAAGAACAGTCAGAGCAGGAATGGATGCGCTTGTTGATGTAGGCAGACCTTCCTCCATTCAGCTTGCAGTGCTTGTGGACAGAGGACACCGGGAGCTGCCGATCCGAGCGGATTATATCGGGAAAAACATCCCGACATCAAAGTCTGAAAAGGTTATGGTTCAGCTTGATGAGGTAGACCAAAACGATCTCGTCGCCATTTATGAAAACGAATAATAGATCACCTTTTTAAGGGCAATCCAGAGAGGTTGCAAAGAGGTGCACAACAAAGGCCCAAAAAGCATTCGGCAGGTCTTTGTATGCCTCTTTGCGTAAAAAAGCAAAGAGGTTTTTTTATACAGTCATTGAGTCATCCTAAAATGAAAGTCAACAATCAGGGGGAAATCATCATGAGTAAGAAAAAAGTAAATTTAGGGGTCAGGGATGTCCCGACACCTTTCTCTTGGGTTTCATTCAGCCTTCAGCATTTGTTTGCCATGTTTGGCTCAACCATTTTGGTTCCGAAGCTCGTCGGAATGAGTCCTGCTGTGGCGTTGGTGACAAGCGGCATCGGAACACTGGCGTACCTTCTTATTACCAAAGGACAAATTCCGGCGTATCTCGGTTCATCCTTCGCCTTTATTTCTCCGATCATTCTGGTAAAAGCGACCGGCGGGCCGGGAGCGGCAATGGTTGGAGCATTTCTTGCAGGGCTGGTGTACGGGCTGATTGCCTTATTGATCAGGCAGCTTGGAACAGGATGGGTGATGAAGATTCTCCCGCCTGTAGTCGTAGGGCCTGTTATTATCGTCATCGGGCTGGGACTGGCAAGCACTGCGGTAAACATGGCGATGTATGCTGATCCAAACGCGAGTGAGTTGGTCTACAGCTTAAAGCACTTTAGTGTCGCAGGAGTTACGCTGGCAATCACGATTATTTGTGCGATTTTCTTACGAGGATTTTTAAGCCTGATTCCGGTTCTGATCGGAATCATCGGCGGATACCTGTTTGCCCTTACTCAAGGGATTGTCAACTTCCAGCCGGTGCTTAACGCGAAATGGTTCGCAGTGCCTGAATTTATCATTCCGTTCAAAGATTATTCACCGTCAGTTACACTCGGCATCGCAGCCGCAATGGTTCCTGTCGCATTTGTCACAATGTCAGAGCATATCGGCCACCAAATGGTGCTGAGTAAGGTTGTTGGACAAGATTTCATTAAAAAGCCGGGACTGCATCGCTCCATTATGGGTGACAGCGTGGCGACAATTCTTGCTTCCCTGATCGGCGGCCCGCCGACAACGACTTACGGAGAAAACATTGGCGTGCTGGCCATCACAAGAGTATTCAGCGTCTTTGTCATAGGAGGCGCGGCAGTGATTGCCCTTTGCTTCGGCTTTATCGGCAAAATTTCAGCGCTGATCAGTTCAGTGCCGTCAGCGGTCATGGGAGGCGTCTCCTTCCTGCTGTTCGGAATCATTGCTTCAAGTGGCCTGAGAATGCTGATTGACAACAAAATTGATTATGAAAACAACAGAAACCTCATTATTACATCAGTTATCCTTGTCATCGGTGTAGGAGGCGCTTTTATCCAAGTGTCTCAAGGCGGATTCCAAGTGTCAGGAATGGCGCTTGCCGCAATTGTCGGTGTCATCTTAAACCTGATTCTTCCGCAGGCGAAGGAAGAGCAGGCAGACACATCTGAACAACATCATATCTAAAACCTTTTAATGAAAGTCCAGAGAGGCTTGGAAGGGTTATGAAGAGAAGGAAGCTTCAATGCTGCCCTCTATTTAACCGTACCCCGAGTCTATCTTAGACCGGGGTTTTTTTCAGCCTTAAGTTGAAAAGAGAGGGGAAAGAACATGAAGCATTTAACGACGATGAGTGAACTCAGCACTGAGGAAATCAAAGATTTGCTTCAAACAGCACAAGAGCTCAAAAGCGGAAAAACAGACAATCAGCTTACAGGAAAGTTTGCCGCAAACCTGTTTTTCGAACCGAGCACGAGAACGCGGTTCAGCTTTGAGGTCGCAGAAAAAAAGCTGGGCATGAATGTGCTAAACCTTGATGGAACAAGCACAAGCGTGCAAAAAGGCGAAACCTTATATGACACGATCCGGACGCTCGAATCAATCGGTGTGGACGTCTGCGTCATCAGGCACAGTGAGGATGAGTATTATGAAGAGCTTGTCAGCCAGGTGAACATTCCGATTCTGAATGCGGGAGACGGATGCGGCCAGCATCCGACACAATCACTGCTTGATTTAATGACGATTTATGAAGAGTTCAATACGTTCAAAGGGCTTACCGTCTCCATTCACGGTGACATCAAGCATAGCAGAGTGGCAAGGTCAAATGCGGAAGTGTTGACAAGATTGGGTGCCCGGGTCCTATTTTCCGGCCCTTCGGAATGGCAGGATGAAGAAAATACATTCGGCACGTATGTCTCAATGGATGAAGCAGTTGAGTCTTCCGATGTTGTCATGCTGCTGCGCATTCAAAATGAACGACATCAATCCGCTGTCAGACAGGAAGGCTATTTAAACAAATACGGCTTGACCGTAGAACGGGCTGAGCGTATGAAGCGGCATGCGATCATCATGCATCCTGCTCCGGTAAACAGAGGAGTGGAGATTGATGACAGCTTAGTAGAAAGCGAAAAATCAAGAATCTTCAAGCAAATGCAAAATGGCGTATTTATCAGAATGGCAGTGATACAGCGTGCCTTACAAACCAATGTGAAAAGAGGAGAAGCAGCGTATGTCATATCTCATTAAAAACGGCTGGATACTAAACGAAAATGGTGAAAAAACAGAAGCGGATATCCGAGTGACTGGAGAAACCATCACCGCAATCGGCAAGCTTGATGCAACGGATAATGAAACGGTAATTGATGCAAAAGGTTTGCTCGTTTCACCTGGGTTTGTTGATCTCCACGTGCATTTCAGAGAGCCGGGCGGAGAGAAAAAAGAAACTATTGAAACCGGGGCCAAAGCGGCGGCACGCGGCGGCTATACTACAGTAGCAGCAATGCCGAATACGCGGCCGGTTCCTGATACAAAGGAGCAGATGGAATGGGTGCAAAACAGAATTAAAGAAACTTCATGCGTCAGAGTTCTTCCATATGCATCCATTACGATCAGGCAAATCGGCGATGAAATGACAAACTTTGAAGCGTTAAAAGAAGCCGGGGCATTTGCTTTTACAGATGACGGTGTTGGTATACAGACAGCAGGAATGATGTATGAAGCGATGAAACGGGCAGCTGCAATTGACAAAGCAATTGTTGCACATTGCGAGGACAACTCCTTAATTTACGGAGGAAGCGTACATGAGGGGACATTCTCCAAAGCGAACGGGCTAAACGGCATTCCTTCTGTGTGTGAATCGGTTCATATTGCCCGCGATGTGCTGCTGGCTGAGGCGGCAAACTGCCATTATCATGTATGCCATATCAGCACGAAAGAATCTGTCAGAGTTGTACGCGATGCGAAAAAAGCGGGAATCAGAGTGACAGCAGAAGTGTCGCCGCATCATTTGCTGCTTTGTGATGAGGACATCCCGGGGCTGGACACAAACTATAAAATGAATCCGCCGCTCCGCAGTGCAGAAGACAGAGCTGCTTTAATTGAAGGTCTTTTAGACGGAACAATTGATTTTATCGCAACAGACCATGCACCGCATACGGAAGAAGAGAAAAACACAGAAATGAAACTGGCGCCATTCGGAATTGTCGGCTTAGAAACAGCATTCCCGCTTCTTTACACACACTTTGTCAAAAATGGCAGCTGGTCGCTGAAGCAGTTGATTGACTACATGACAATCAAGCCATGCGAAGCGTTCGGTCTCCCATATGGAACATTACAAACGGGGCAAGCTGCGGACATTACGTTAATCGATTTAGAAAAAGAAGCAGTTATAGACAAAGAGACATTTTTATCAAAAGGAAAAAATACACCATTCAACGGCATCAGCTGCACCGGCTGGCCGGTCGCTACAATTGCGGCAGGGAAGCTTGCTTATGAAGAGGGGAGACTTGTCAAATGAAGAGACGATTAGTACTGGAAAACGGAGCGGTATTCGAGGGAGAAGCCTTCGGAAGCTTAGAACACAACATGGGAGAAGTCGTTTTTAATACTGGGATGACAGGCTATCAGGAAATTTTATCTGATCCTTCTTACTGCGGACAGATCGTAACATTAACATACCCGCTTATCGGAAATTACGGCATTAACCGTGATGATTTTGAATCCATTACCCCTTTTGTCAAAGGGCTGATCATCAAAGAATTATGTGAGCTGCCTTCCAACTGGCGTTCAGCATACACCTTAGACGAGTATTTAAAAATGAAAAACATTCCCGGACTCCAGGGAATTGATACAAGGAAGCTGACAAGAATGATCCGCACGGCAGGCGCGCTAAAAGGAACATTCGCTTCATCTGATGAAGATATCGAAGCAGTGCTGAAAAGACTGAACGAAACGGAATTGCCAAGAAATCAAGTATCCCAAGTATCAGCAAAAACAGCATATCCGAGCCCGGGAAGAGGCAAACGCATTGTCTTGGTTGACTTCGGCATGAAACACGGGATTCTAAGAGAGCTGAACAAACGGAAATGTGACGTCATCGTTGTGCCTTACAACATTACAGCGGAAGAGGTGCTTCAGCTGAAACCGGACGGTATCATGCTTTCTAACGGACCTGGAGACCCGAAGGATGTGCCTGAAGCGATTGAAATGATTAAAGGTGTTCTTGGAAAAGTGCCATTATTCGGAATATGTCTCGGCCACCAATTATTCGCGCTGGCGTGCGGGGCGAATACTGAAAAAATGAAATTCGGCCACAGGGGCTCAAACCACCCGGTAAAAGAGCTGGCTACAGGAAAAGTTGCCTTAACATCTCAAAACCATGGATATACAGTTTCGTCTATCAGTAAAACAGAACTGGAAGTGACGCATATCGCAATTAACGACGATACGATTGAAGGGCTGAAGCATAAAACATTGCCGGCATTTACGGTTCAATATCATCCCGAAGCCTCACCTGGTCCTGAGGATGCCAACCATCTATTTGACAGATTCATCGAAATGATCGAAACAACAGAGAAAGAAGGGGAAGCGGTATGCCAAAACGCGTAGACATTAACAAAATTTTAGTAATCGGATCTGGACCGATCATCATCGGTCAAGCAGCAGAATTTGACTATGCGGGAACACAAGCCTGTCTTGCTTTGAAAGAAGAAGGCTATGAAGTCATCCTTGTCAACTCAAACCCTGCCACGATCATGACAGATACAGAAATGGCTGACCGGGTTTATATCGAACCGCTCACACCTGAATTCCTGACACGAATTATCAGAAAAGAGCGCCCGGATGCTATTCTTCCTACACTCGGAGGCCAAACCGGTTTGAATCTTGCGGTTGAGCTTTCTGAAAGAGGTGTTCTGGCAGAATGCGGCGTCGAAGTGCTTGGCACAAAACTGTCTGCGATTCAGCAAGCTGAAGACCGTGACTTGTTCAGAACATTAATGAATGAACTGAACGAACCGGTGCCTGAAAGTGAGATTATCCACTCCCTTGAAGAAGCAGAAAAATTCGTCAGTCAAATTGGATTCCCTGTCATTGTCCGCCCGGCATATACATTAGGCGGAACAGGCGGAGGCATCTGCTCGAATGAAACAGAGCTAAAAGAAATCGTTGAGAACGGCTTGAAATTAAGCCCGGTACACCAATGTCTGCTTGAAAAAAGCATCGCCGGCTATAAAGAAATCGAGTATGAAGTCATGAGAGACAGCCAAGATCACGCCATTGTCGTTTGTAACATGGAAAACATTGATCCGGTTGGAATCCATACTGGAGACAGTATTGTTGTCGCGCCAAGCCAAACGCTCAGCGATCGCGAATATCAGCTCTTGCGGAATGTATCGTTAAAACTGATTCGCGCGCTTGGAATCGAAGGCGGATGTAACGTCCAGCTTGCCTTAGATCCAGACAGCTTCCAATATTACATTATTGAAGTAAATCCGCGTGTCAGCCGTTCATCTGCCCTTGCATCAAAAGCAACGGGATACCCGATAGCAAAGCTCGCTGCTAAAATTGCAGTCGGCCTTTCATTAGATGAAATGATGAACCCGGTAACAGGAAAAACATATGCAGCTTTTGAACCTGCTCTTGACTATGTCGTATCCAAAATTCCGCGCTGGCCGTTTGATAAATTTGAATCAGCAAACAGAAAGCTTGGCACGCAAATGAAAGCGACAGGTGAGGTCATGGCAATCGGCCGCACGCTTGAAGAGTCATTGCTGAAGGCAGTGCGATCACTGGAAGCGGATGTGTATCATCTTGAATTGAAGGACGCCGCTGACATTTCAAATGAGCTTCTTGAAAAGCGAATTAAAAAGGCCGGTGATGAACGCTTATTCTACTTAGCTGAAGCGTACAGAAGAGGCTACACGGTAGAAGACCTCCATGAATTTTCCGCTATCGATGTCTTCTTCTTGCATAAGCTGTTCGGAATCGTACAGTTTGAAAAAGAACTGAAGGCGAATGCGGGCGATACAGATGTGCTGAGACGGGCAAAAGAACTCGGCTTCTCTGATCAGTACATCAGCCGCGAGTGGAAAATGAAAGAATCCGAGCTTTACAGCTTGAGAAAACAAGCGGGGATTGCTCCTGTATTCAAAATGGTAGATACATGTGCGGCGGAATTCGAGTCAGAAACGCCATACTTCTATAGCACATACGAAGAAGAAAATGAATCTGTCGTTACAGATAAGAAAAGTGTGATGGTGCTTGGTTCGGGTCCGATTCGAATCGGTCAGGGTGTCGAGTTCGACTATGCGACGGTTCACTCTGTATGGGCAATTAAACAAGCAGGCTATGAAGCCATTATTGTCAACAACAACCCGGAAACCGTTTCAACAGACTTCAGCATCTCAGACAAGCTGTATTTTGAACCGCTTACGATTGAAGATGTTATGCACATCATTGACCTTGAACAGCCAATGGGCGTTGTCGTACAGTTCGGCGGACAAACTGCGATTAACCTTGCTGACGAGCTTTCTGCACGCGGAGTGAAAATCCTTGGAACTTCATTAGAAGATTTAGACCGTGCAGAAGACCGGGATAAATTTGAACAAGCGCTTGGAGAACTTGGTGTTCCTCAGCCGCTTGGCAAAACAGCGACATCAGTTGATCAGGCGGTAAGCATCGCGAGTGATATCGGTTATCCAGTACTGGTGCGTCCTTCCTATGTACTTGGCGGCCGGGCGATGGAGATTGTGTATCATGAAGAAGAGCTGCTTCATTACATGAAAAACGCAGTTAAAATCAATCCACAGCACCCTGTATTAATTGACAGATACTTGACAGGAAAAGAAATTGAAGTCGATGCAGTATCCGACGGTGAAACAGTCGTCATTCCGGGAATTATGGAGCACATTGAACGTGCGGGCGTTCACTCCGGAGACTCGATCGCTGTTTATCCGCCTCAGTCTCTCACAGAGGACATTAAGAAAAAAATTGAACAATACACGATCGCATTGGCTAAAGGGCTGAATATTGTCGGTTTGCTCAATATTCAATTCGTCTTGTCGCAAGGCGAGGTGTACGTGCTAGAAGTGAATCCGAGATCAAGCAGAACCGTACCGTTTTTAAGCAAAATTACGGGTATCCCAATGGCGAATCTCGCAACAAAAATCATTCTTGGTCAAAAGCTGGCTGCGTTTGGCTATACAGAGGGCCTTCAGCCTGAACAGCAAGGTGTATTTGTAAAAGCGCCGGTTTTCTCCTTTGCCAAGCTGAGAAGAGTGGACATTACGTTAGGGCCTGAAATGAAATCAACCGGTGAAGTCATGGGGAAAGATTCGACACTTGAAAAGGCGCTCTACAAAGCCTTGATTGCTTCAGGTATTCAAATCCCGAACTACGGTTCCGTGCTTTTAACAGTAGCTGATAAGGACAAAGAAGAAGGGCTTGCCATTGCTAAGCGGTTCCACGCGATCGGCTACAACATTTTAGCGACGGAAGGAACGGCAGGCTACTTGAAAGAAGCTTCCATTCCAGCGAAGGTCGTCGGAAAAATCGGTCAGGATGGCCCGAACTTGCTTGACGTCATCAGAAACGGAGAAGCGCAGTTTGTCATCAATACGCTGACAAAAGGAAAGCAGCCGGCAAGAGACGGTTTTAGAATCAGACGTGAATCAGTAGAAAATGGTGTTGCCTGCCTAACATCTTTAGATACGGCAGAGGCGATATTGCGAGTGCTGGAAAGCATGACATTCCGTGCTGATCAAATGCCGGCAGTCAACACAAATCAGGAGGCGGCAGTCACTATATGAAAAAAGCGTATTTGACAGTATGTTCTAACCAGCAAATTGCAGACCGGGTGTTTCAAATGGTTCTGAAAGGGGAGCTTGTCCAAGGGTTTACAACCCCTGGACAGTTCCTTCATCTTAAAGTGAGCGAAGCGGTTACGCCTCTTTTGAGAAGGCCGATCAGCATCGCAGACGTCAACTTTGAAAAAAATGAAGTCACCATCATTTATCGGGTAGATGGGGAAGGGACAAGACTCTTGTCACTGAAGCAGCAGGGAGAACTTGTGGATGTCCTCGGGCCTTTGGGAAATGGCTTTCCTGTTAATGAAGTTCAACCCGGAAAGACGGCTTTGCTGGTAGGAGGCGGAGTAGGTGTGCCGCCTCTCCAAGAGCTGTCGAAACGCTTGATTGAAAAAGGGGTAAATGTCATCCACGTTTTAGGATTCCAATCGGCAAAGGATGTTTTTTACGAGGAAGAATGCCGGCAGTACGGAGACACGTATGTGGCAACAGCTGACGGAAGCTACGGGGAAACCGGATTTGTCACAGATGTGATTAAACGGAAAAATCTAGAGTTTGATATCCTCCTCAGCTGCGGGCCGACACCGATGCTCAAGGCGTTAAAACAGGAATATGCCCATAAAGAAGTATATCTGTCCATGGAGGAACGAATGGGCTGCGGAATCGGCGCATGCTTCGCGTGTGTGTGCCATACAAACGAAAGTGAGACGTCCTATGTAAAAGTATGTCTCGACGGGCCTGTATTTAAAGCTCAGGAGGTGGCGCTGTAATGCTAGAGGTGAAATTGCCGGGACTTGATTTGAAAAACCCAATCATTCCTGCATCAGGCTGCTTCGGTTTTGGAAAAGAATTTTCACGTTTTTATGATTTGTCTTGTCTTGGAGCCATCATGATTAAGGCTACGACAAAGGAGCCACGCTTTGGGAATCCGACGCCGCGGGTAGCTGAGACTGGTGCTGGAATGCTCAATGCGATCGGTCTCCAAAATCCGGGGCTGGATAGTGTGTTGCATAATGAGCTGCCGTGGCTTGAGCAGTTTGATACGCCGATCATTGCCAATGTCGCAGGTTCTCAAGTCGAGGATTATGTTGAAGTCGCAGAGCATATCAGCAAAGCGCCTAATGTTCATGCTCTTGAATTGAATATTTCCTGCCCGAATGTGAAAACAGGCGGAATCGCTTTTGGCACGAATCCTGAAATGGCTGCCGATTTGACAAAAGCGGTGAAAGAGGTTTCGAATGTACCCGTTTATGTGAAGCTTTCTCCGAACGTGGCCAATATCACAGAAATTGCCTTAGCGATCGAGGAAGCGGGAGCGGACGGTCTTACGATGATCAACACACTAATCGGCATGAGACTCGATTTAAAAACCGGCAAACCGATATTAGCGAATAAAACAGGGGGACTTTCAGGCCCTGCTGTGAAGCCGGTTGCCATTCGCATGGTGTATGAAGTCAGCCAGATGGTCAACATCCCGATTATTGGAATGGGAGGCGTGCGAACGGCTGAAGATGCCCTGGAATTTCTTCTCGCGGGAGCAAGCGCAGTCGCTGTCGGAACAGCAAATTTTGTGAATCCTTTTGCATGTCCAGAGATTATTGAACAGCTCCCATCTGTTTTGCGCCAATACGGCTATCAATCAATTGAAGAATGCATCGGAAGGAGCTGGAATCATGAAAAACAACCTGCCCATCATCGCGCTTGATTTTGCATCAGCTGAAGAAACACTCGCGTTCTTAGCTCCTTTTCAGCAAGAACCGTTATTTGTAAAGGTTGGAATGGAGCTTTTTTATCAAGAAGGGCCATCGATCGTGAAACAATTAAAAGAAAGAAACTGCGAGCTGTTTTTAGATCTAAAGCTTCATGACATCCCGACTACTGTAAACAAAGCGATGAAGCGCCTTGCCAGTCTCGGAGTAGATCTCGTCAATGTTCATGCTGCTGGGGGCAAAAAAATGATGCAGGCAGCTCTCGAAGGCTTAGAAGAAGGTACGCCGGCTGGAAAAAAACGTCCGTCACTGATCGCGGTAACCCAGCTGACAAGCACATCTGAACAAATCATGAAAGATGAACTGCTAATCGAAAAATCTCTGATTGATACGGTTGTGCACTACAGCAAACAGGCGGAAGAGAGCGGACTGGATGGAGTGGTCTGCTCTGTTCATGAAGCAAAAGCCATTTACCAAGCGGTGTCGCCTTCATTTCTGACTGTCACTCCGGGGATCAGAATGTCTGAGGACGCTGCGAATGACCAAGTCCGCGTAGCGACGCCTGCTATTGCAAGAGAGAAAGGTTCATCAGCGATTGTAGTAGGACGCTCGATTACAAAAGCGGAAGACCCGGTAAAAGCCTATAAGGCTGTCAGACTTGAATGGGAGGGAATCAAATCTTGAAACAAATCATCGCAAAACATCTATTAGACATCCAAGCTGTATTTTTACGCCCGAACGAGCCGTTCACATGGGCAAGCGGCATTTTATCACCAATCTACTGTGACAACCGCCTTACGCTATCTTTCCCAGAGGTCAGAAACGATGTCGCCTCAGGTATCAGCAAGCTTGTCAAAGAGCATTTTCCTGAAGCTGAAATGATTGCGGGAACAGCAACTGCCGGTATTCCTCATGCTGCTCTTGCGGCTGACCGTTTGAATCTTCCGATGTGTTATGTGAGGAGCAAGCCGAAGTCGCACGGAAAAGGCAATCAGATTGAGGGAGCTGTGCAAGAAGGGCAAAAAACAGTCGTCATTGAAGACTTAATCTCCACAGGAGGCAGCGTGCTTGAAGCTTGTGCAGCTTTACAAGCGGCCGGCTGTGAGGTGCTTGGTGTCGTCTCAATCTTTACGTACGGACTTCCTAAAGCGGAGGAAGCCTTCGCAAAGGCAGAACTGCCATACTACTCATTAACCGATTATGATACGCTCACAGAGGTCGCGCTTGAAAATGGAAATATTCATTCAGATGATCTAAAAAAGCTGCAAACATGGAAACGAAATCCCGAGTCGAAAGATTGGTTTAAAAAATAAAAAATAAATTCAAATGATGTAAAGAGGCTTCAAAGCCTTGATGTACTTGAAAACAGGCTGTGAGGCCTGTTTTTTTATTAATCCTATAAAAAAAGTCGGGTTGACTTATGTTAGAATTGTGCTAAAATTTACTACAAATCTAAAAACTTATCAAGAGCGGCTGAGGGACTGGACCTATGAAGCCCGGCAACCTGCATAGTTTGTAAGGTGCTACTTCCAGCAAAATGAATTCCATTTTGAAAGATAAGGGCTACATGCTGTTCCTGTCTTTCTTTCCGCCGGATTGAAAGTTTTTTATTTTAAGAGGTAAAAAGGCTATCTGTATATCAGCAGCCGCGAATCACATTACATGGGAAAAGACAACCGGCAGAAAGCTACTGTTTGTTTGTCTCCGAAAGGAGGAAAGAAGAAATGTTAACGTATGATAATTGGGAAGAACCAACGATTACATTTCCGGAAGACGATCCTTATAAAGGAGCGCTGTCAGTTTTAAAATGGGCATACGGCCATTACGGCAATCAACTTGTTTATGCCTGCAGTTTCGGAATTGAGGGAATCGTTCTGATTGACTTAATTTATAAAGTGAAAAAAGACGCAGAGATTGTGTTTCTTGATACAGGACTTCATTTTAAAGAAACCTATGAAACAATTGAACGAGTGAAAGAGCGTTATCCGGGTCTTAATATCATCCTGAAAAAACCAGACCTCACCCTTGAGGAACAAGCCGAAGAACATGGTGACAAACTGTGGGAAAGAGAGCCGAATCAGTGCTGCTATCTTAGAAAGGTCGTTCCTTTAAGAGAGGCGCTTTCAGGACATCCAGCCTGGCTTTCCGGCCTGCGTCGTGATCAAGGGCCAAGCCGTGCCAATACGAATTTCTTAAACAAAGATGAAAAATTCAAGTCAGTAAAAGTTTGCCCGCTTATCCATTGGACTTGGAAAGACATTTGGAGATACACATCCCGGAATGAACTGGACTACAATCCGCTTCATGACCAAGGATATCCAAGTATTGGATGTGCGCCTTGCACTGCTCCCGCTTTTACAGCAGAGGATTTGCGCTCAGGCAGATGGAATGGTATGGCGAAAACAGAATGCGGACTGCATGAATAAGGAGCTGCAAAATGGAATTAGCCGCTATTTTATTTAGCTTGTTTTTCGCGATGAATATTGGTGCAAGCGGCGCTGCAGCTTCGATGGGGGTTGCTTACGGCTCCGGAGCCATCAAAAAGAAAACCTACGCTTTGATCCTATGCGCAGTCGGTGTCTTTGCCGGGGCGGTCATTGGCGGAGGCGAGGTTGTAAAAACAATCAGCTCCGGCATTATTCCTGAGCAGACGATTACACTGACGATTGTTTGCATCATTATTGGAGCTGCTGCCCTGTCGCTCTTTACTGCTAATCTGCTCGGCATTCCTTTGTCGACAAGTGAAGTAACAGTCGGCGCGGTTGTCGGCGTGGGAGTGGCTTATAAAGTATTGTTTGTGAACAATCTTCTGATCATTGTGTCATTTTGGGTTTTTGTCCCGCTGTTCGCTTTCGGCTTCACCTATTTCGTATCTAAGCTGTTTCGTTATTTTAAGATTGAAGTAAAATCTTCTAAAAAGCAAAAAATCCTCGGCGTTGTTTTGTTAGTTGCCGGATTTTTCGAAGCATTCTCTGCCGGCATGAATAACGTGGCGAATGCTGTTGGCCCGTTAGTAGCTGCCGGTGTGCTTGATGTCGGAAAAGGAACCTTGTATGGAGGAGCTTTTGTTGCTCTTGGCGCACTGTTATTAGGCCGGCGTGTGCTAGAAACAAACGGGAAGAAAATTACGAGATTCTCCAAAGGGGAAGGCATTCTCTTATCCGGTACAGGAGCCGGACTGGTGATCATCAGTTCTGTATTTGGGATGCCGGTGCCCTTGGCGCAAGTCACGTCATCGTCTATTATCGGAATAGGCATGGCAAAAAACGGTCCGAACGTGTTCCATAAACAAGTTGTTCAAACGATGCTGAAGGTATGGATCGTATCGCCGTTTTTATCTTTATCGATTTCTTATCTGCTTGTATCCTTGTTTTTAAAAGCAGATTATTATTCGATCTTTATCATGGTAAGTGTGCTTTTAGCGGCGGGCGGTGCCGTCAGCCTGACAAAGACCATTCGTAAAGAGAGACGCTCAGTCCACGAACAAGGCGGGGGAATCTGATCATTAATCTGAGTAATTTTATAAGTTAACTAGGAGGAGATGGCTATTATGAGCTTAGCACCACACGGAGGAACATTAGTAAACAGAGTAGATGAATCATATGATGTGAGCGGCATTCAAAAAGAAATTGAACTTGATTTAATTTCTTTCGCGGATTTGGAATTGATCGGTATCGGTGCATACAGCCCGATTGAAGGTTTCTTTAATGAAAAAGATTACGTATCTGTAGTCGAAAACATGCGTCTTTCTTCCGGCGTTGTCTGGTCTCTTCCAATCACGCTTCCGGTCGATGCGCAAAAAGCAGCGGAACTGTCACTTGGTGAAACGGTAAAGTTAACGTATGAAGGAGAAACATACGGCGTTATCCAAATCGAAGACCTGTACGTGCCTGACAAACAAAAAGAAGCTGTCAATGTGTACAAAACAGATGAACAGGAGCATCCTGGTGTTAAAAAGCTGTTCAGCCGCGGCAATACATATGTCGGCGGGCCGATTACGTTGATTAAAAAAGCTTCAAAACAGTTCCCTGAATTTACATTTGAACCGTTAGAAACGAGACGCCAGTTTGCGGAAAAAGGCTGGGAAACCATTGTCGGTTTCCAAACAAGAAACCCTGTTCACAGAGCGCATGAATACATTCAAAAAACGGCTCTTGAAACAGTAGACGGCTTGTTCTTGAATCCGTTAGTAGGTGAAACAAAATCTGATGACATTCCAGCTGATGTACGGATGGAAAGCTACCAAGTGCTTCTTGATCATTATTACCCGAAAGATCGCGTTTTCCTTGGTGTCTTTTTAGCGGCGATGCGTTATGCAGGCCCGAGAGAAGCAATTTTCCACGC
The DNA here is from genome assembly GCF_001719225.1 of Bacillus sp. FJAT-14266. Classification (NCBI taxonomy): domain Bacteria; kingdom Bacillati; phylum Bacillota; class Bacilli; order Caryophanales; family Bacillaceae; genus Bacillus; species Bacillus sp. FJAT-14266. The sequence continues at coordinate 2,659,009 of NZ_CP017072.1, read as the reverse complement.
GCTTGTCAGAAAGAACTACGGCTGCACACATTTCATCGTCGGCCGTGATCATGCAGGTGTAGGCGACTATTACGGAACATACGAAGCACAGGAGCTGTTTGACACATTTAAACCTGAAGAACTCGGAATTACACCGCTGAAATTTGAGCACAGCTTCTTCTGTAAAAAATGCGGAAATATGGGAACAGCGAAAACTTGCCCTCATGGCAGAGAGCATCACGTCATTTTATCAGGCACTAAGGTAAGAGGTATGCTGAGAGACGGTGTGCTGCCGCCTGCTGAATTCAGTCGAAAAGAAGTCGTAGAAGTGTTAATCAAAGGGATGAAGAAAAAAGAAGAAGTAGGCGTATCTTAAGGAGGACTGGCAGTGACAAATCGCGATATTGTATGGCATGAAGCCTCTATCACAAAAGAAGAGTACCAGCAAAAAAACAAGCATAAAAGCTCCATTCTCTGGCTGACAGGGTTAAGCGGCTCAGGCAAATCAACGATTGCCAACGCCGCTGCGAGAGAATTGTTTGAGCAAGGCTACCAAGTGATTGTGCTTGACGGGGATAATATCCGTCACGGCTTAAATAAGGATCTTGGTTTTTCTGATGAAGACCGAAAAGAAAACATCCGCCGAATCGGAGAGGTGGCAAAGCTTTTTGTTCAGCAGGGAACCATTGTGATTACTGCTTTTATCTCTCCTTTCCGCGAGGACAGGCAACAGGTTCGCGAGCTTGTGGAAGCGGGCGAATTTAATGAAGTCTACATTAAATGCGACCTTGATATTTGTGAACAAAGAGATCCGAAAGGGCTTTACAAAAAAGCAAGAAACGGCGAGATTCCGTTCTTTACAGGAATTGATTCTCCTTATGAAGAACCGGAAGCTCCAGAGCTCGTTCTTGAATCAGGACAGCATGACCGTGAAGCGTGTAAAAATCAGCTGATCGAGTTTGTTAAACAAAAATTGAGCTGAATATGATCTGCTGCGTTCTTCTCAGATGCCGGAATGCAAGCGAGAACATCATCACAGCGAATGCTCTGGAAGAACTCGAATAGATCGGGGGAAATACGATGGGGAAAGTATATATTGTAGGAGCGGGTCCCGGTGACCCTGATCTGCTGACAATTAAAGCGCTGAAAGCCATTGAAAAAGCTGATGTCATCTTATATGACAGATTAGTAAATAAAGAGATTTTACAATATGCCAAAGAGCAAGCAGACCTGATCTACTGCGGGAAGCTTCCAGATTTTCATACGATGAAGCAAGAAACCATCAATCGGTTTCTTGTAAAGTATGCGCAAAAAGGGAAAACCGTTGTCAGGCTGAAAGGCGGAGACCCTTTTGTGTTCGGCAGGGGGGGAGAAGAAGCGGAATGTCTCTCTGAAAACGGAATTCCGTTTGAAATCATCCCCGGCATTACGTCTGGAATCGCGGCAGCCGCTTATGCCGGGATTCCTGTTACTCATCGGGAGGCGGGCTCTAACGTCGCTTTTGTAACGGGTCATTATAAAAAAGAAGAAGATTTTGAGGAAAAGTGGAAAGCGCTGGCTACAGGAATTGATACACTTGTCATCTATATGGGTATCAAAAACGTGCAGCAGATTGAAAGAAAACTCCTTGAAAACGGCCGGGACGGTTCTACGCCGGCAGCCTTTATTCATTGGGGAACAACGGACAAGCAAAAATCTGTTTTTTGTACAGTTGACACCCTTTCAGAAACGGTGATAAAAGAAAACATTACAAATCCGAGTTTAATTGTCATTGGAAATGTTGTAAATTATCACTATAAGCTGGAATGGTTTGAATCTGAACTGAAAAAACAAGATTTAAGCGAGGCGTTGTAAAAATGAAACAAGCAATTTTATATGTCGGCCACGGCAGCCGGGTCAAAAAAGCACAGCAAGAAGCCGCAGCCTTTTTGGAAGGATGCAAGGCCCACATCTCTGTGCCAGTACAAGAAATCAGCTTTTTAGAGCTTCAGGAGCCCACAATTGAGACAGGATTTGAAGCATGTGTGAAGCAAGGCGCCACTCATATCGCAGTGGTGCCTCTGCTTCTTTTAACAGCTGCGCATGCAAAACATGATATTCCGGAAGAAATTGCCCGTGTTGCATCCCGATATCCGTCAGTCCGCATTTCATACGGAAAGCCGATCGGGATTGACGAAGAAGTAGTCAAGGCTGTATATCACCGAATGAAAGACATAGGTGTTCCATATGAAAATGCCAGAGTGGTACTCATCGGAAGGGGAAGTTCAGATCCAGATGTCAAAAGAGACGTAACCGGTATTGCTAATCTTCTTCAGGAAATAATTCCAGTCAAGGAAGTCATTCCGTGCTTTTTGACAGCATGCGGCCCTAATTACAAAGAGGTTTTTTCAGAACTTAAAAAAGATGACGGCATAACAACCTTTATCGTTCCATATTTGCTTTTTACGGGTATGCTGATGAATGAAATCGAACGAGAGGTTCAGAAATTAAAAGCCCATAATCCGAACGTCTACCTCTCTTCCTATATCGGTTTTCATCCTCATGTGAAAAACGCATTTTTGAACCGTGTGAGAGAAACTGCGGCAAATTCTGAGGGACAATTTGATTTTGATGGAGGTTCATATGCTTCCGCTGCACATTAGCCTGGAAAAGAAGAAGGTTGTGATTGCGGGGGGCGGAAGCATCGCTCTCAGAAGGCTGAAAACGGTGATTTCTGAGGGAGCTGATATAACGCTTGTCAGTCCGGATGTGGAACCGGAAATCAAGCAAATGGCAGAAGAGCGGCGTATCAAATGGGAAAAACGGACAATTGAAAAAGAAGATTATCTCAATGCTTTCTTCATTATTGCTGCGACGGATAATGCGGCAGTGAACAAAGAAATTGCCCAATCCGCTTCGCCTTTTCAGCTTGTCAATTGTGTCAGTGACGCTGAGCTTGGCAATGTATATATGCCGAAAATCGTAATAAGAGGGCATGTCACTGTGTCTGTTTCTACAAGCGGAGCCAGTCCAAAGCACACGAAAGAGCTTGCTGAAAACGTGGATAAGCTGATTGACGGCGATTTTGTTGCTGAAGTGAACAGGCTTTATCAGGTGAGAAGAAAGAAATAAGCCAGAGCACAAATGCTCTGGCTTTTCTTTATGCGGCTCAGCTTTTTTTGAGCTTGATGACAGTATCAGCATCAGGCGTGACAAAGACGGTATGCTGGCTGTCATAAGTGACGAAACCGGGTTTCGCGCCGTTTGGTTTTTTGACATGCCTGATTTTTGTATAATCTACAGGCACTGAACTTGAATCTTTAGCTTTTGAAAAATAAGCTGCAATTGTCGCGGCTTCCATGATTGTTTGCTCATCAGGTTCGCTGCTCCTGATCACAACATGGGAGCCGGGAATGTCCTTCGTGTGAAGCCAGATATCGTCTCTGGCCGCCGCTCTGGTCGTTAAATATTCATTTTGGCGATTGTTCTTACCCACTAAAATAGTCAGGCCTGAGGTGGATTCATATGTTTCTAACACCGGATTGTGCGGTTTTTGCTTTTTCTGGCCTTTTTGCTGCTTAGGGCGTAAATATTTGCCCTCTACAAGCTCTTCCCTGATTTCGCTGATATCCCGGGGAGAAGCGGACGAAAGCTGCTGAATCAGCTGATCAAAATATTCGATCTCTTCCTGTGCCAGCCTGATTTGCTCCTCGACAACTGCGACCGAATTTTTCGCTTTCTGATACTTCGTGAAATAGGCCTGTGCGTTTTCAGAAGGCGTTTTGTTTGGGTTTAAAGGAATCGTGATTGTCGGGCTTTCTTCATCATAATAATTGATGACCTCAGCCTGTTTATCACCTTTTTTTAGCATATATAAATTAGCGGTTAAAAGCTCTCCGTAAAGCTGAAATTCCTTCGCGTTTTCCGAATACTCCAGGGTTTTCTCTAATTTTTTGATTTTGTTGGCATTCTTCTTCCGTTCGTTCACAACAAAACGCTCAAGATCCTGAGCCTGTTGCTTGACCCGGTCTCGTTCAGCTTTTCCGAAATAAAAACGGTCGAGCAGTTCGCTTAATGAATCAAAACGGCGCGCTTCGCCCTTTAGATGAGTCAGCTCCAGCAGATAAAAATATTCCTTTCCGTTTACAGTCGTAATGTTGGGAATGAAACGGTGCTCTTTCACTTCGGCAAACAGTGCCAGCAACGCTTTTGGCAGTGTGACTTTGTTGGCAAGGCCTGCTCTGTGAACCGCTTCTTTGGCGAAAAGCGGAGACACGCCTGAAAAGTGGTCGACAATTTGTTTATCAAGCCTTCCTTCTTGAAAGCTGAGGTGACGCAAAATATCATCTTCTGACGCCTCAAGAGGCGATATTTTGTCCTGAGCAGGCGGAAGCTTATAATCTTGGCCGGGCAGTACTGTACGGTAGCTGTTCATTGACGGTGATAAATGCTTAAGTCCGTCGATGATCACATTTTCTGCTGCGTCAGTCAAAATGATATTGCTGTGGCGGCCCATAATTTCTACATAAAGCTTTCGTACGGTTTCATCGCCAATTTCGTTTCGGCTTTTGATATGAAAAATCATAATGCGGTCTAAGCCCGCTTGTTCAATTTTCTCAATGAATCCGCCTTCGATATGCTTTCTCAGCAACATGCAAAACATTGGCGGTTCGCTTGGATTTTCATAAGCTTGTGCCGTGATATGCACCCGTGAATAGCTCGGATGTGCCGATAATAATAGTTTTTGGTTTTTTCCCTTGGCACGGATGTGGAAAATCACATCGTGCTTATATGGCTGATGGATTTTTGTAATTCGTCCGCCCATTATTTTATCGTTAAGTTCGTGTGTCATTCCGTATGTAAACATGCCATCAAACGACATATGCAATACACCCTCTCATTCTTCCTGCATTCGATAATTATAGCATGAAATGGGACGAGTCAGAATAAGCATGCTTATAGAGTGATATCTCTATAAGAGAGCAGGGGAGTGGACGAGCGGAATGAAGTTTCATGAAATGGGACAAACAGATTTACTAGAGGCAACCAATACGTCCATGAAACAAGGATTAACAGAAAAAGAGGTAAAAAAACGCCTTGACAAGCATGGACCAAACGAGCTGCAAGAAGGGAAAAAAACTTCAGCGCTTCTCTTGTTTTTCGCGCAGTTCAAAGATTTTATGGTGCTTGTGCTTCTGGCGGCAACGTTAATCTCAGGATTTCTTGGTGAATATGTAGATGCGGTTGCGATTATTGCGATTGTGTTTGTGAATGGCATACTCGGTTTCTTTCAAGAAAGGCGTGCTGAGCAATCTCTTCAGGCTTTAAAAGAGCTTTCAACACCGCACGTCATGGCACTCAGGGAAGGAAGCTGGACAAAGATTCCTTCTAAGGAACTGGTGCCGGGTGATATTGTGAAATTTACGAGCGGGGACAGAATTGGCGCAGACGTTCGAATTGTTGAAGCGAGAAGCCTTGAAATAGAAGAATCAGCGCTAACCGGGGAATCAATCCCGGTTGTGAAGCATGCTGATAAATTGAAAAAACCGGATGTTTCACTCGGCGATATTACCAATATGGCATTTATGGGTACGATTGTGACCCGCGGCAGCGGTGTCGGGGTTGTCGTCGGGACAGGAATGAATACGGCTATGGGGAAAATTGCCGACATGCTTGAATCGGCAGGGACATTGTCAACCCCGCTGCAAAGAAGACTGGAGCAGCTCGGGAAGATTTTGATTGTTGTTGCATTGCTTCTGACCGTACTTGTCGTTGCTGTCGGTGTTATTCAGGGTCATGATCTGTACAGTATGTTTTTAGCAGGTGTCTCGTTAGCGGTAGCCGCTATTCCGGAGGGGCTGCCGGCGATTGTGACAGTGGCGCTTTCGCTTGGTGTACAGAGGATGATTAAACAAAAATCCATTGTTAGAAAGCTTCCTGCTGTTGAAACGCTTGGGTGTGCGTCTATCATTTGTTCAGATAAAACAGGGACAATGACCCAAAACAAAATGACGGTGACACATGTCTGGTCCGGAGGGAAAACATGGAGAGTGGCAGGGGCCGGCTATGAACCGAAAGGAAGCTTCACACTAAACGAAAAAGAGATCAGTGTCAATGAACATAAGCCGCTTCAGCAGATGCTTCTGTTCGGAGCGCTTTGTAACAACTCCAATATTGAGAAAAGAGACGGCGAATATGTGCTTGACGGAGATCCGACAGAGGGAGCGCTGCTCACCGCGGCAAGAAAAGGCGGTTTTTCAAAGGAGTTTGTTGAATCAAACTACCGGGTGGTCGAAGAATTTCCGTTTGATTCTGCACGGAAAATGATGACTGTCATCGTAGAGGATCAAGACAGAAAGCGCTATATCATTACAAAAGGTGCACCGGATGTACTGATGCAGCGATCTTCCCGTATTTATTATGACGGCTCAGCGGCTCTTTTTTCAAATGAAAGAAAAGCAGAAACAGAGGCGGTATTAAGACATTTGGCATCACAGGCACTCAGAACGATAGCGGTCGCCTACAGGCCGATAAAAGCAGGCGAAACACCGTCAATGGAGCAGGCGGAAAAAGATCTGACCATGCTTGGCCTTTCAGGTATCATTGATCCCCGCGGCCGGAAGTCAGGCAGGCGATAAAAGAATGCCGTGAAGCAGGAATTAAGACCGTTATGATTACAGGTGATCATGTAGAAACCGCTAAAGCGATAGCGAAAGACTTGCGCCTCCTTCCGAAAAGCGGCAAAATCATGGACGGCAAGATGCTGAATGAACTTTCTGAAGAAGAGCTTTCTCATGTGGTGGAGGATGTATATGTATTTGCCCGCGTTTCCCCTGAACATAAACTAAAAATTGTAAAAGCCTATCAGGAGAACGGGCATATTGTGGCGATGACGGGAGACGGCGTCAATGATGCTCCTGCCATTAAACAAGCTGATATCGGCGTCTCTATGGGCATTACCGGGACAGATGTGGCCAAAGAAGCATCATCTCTTGTTCTCGTGGATGATAATTTTGCGACGATTAAATCGGCGATAAAAGAAGGCAGGAACATCTACGAAAATATCAGGAAGTTTATCAGATACCTGCTGGCGTCTAACGTCGGAGAAATCCTTGTCATGCTGTTTGCGATGCTGCTCGCCCTTCCTTTACCGCTCGTTCCGATTCAGATTTTGTGGGTCAACTTGGTGACGGACGGATTGCCGGCGATGGCGCTCGGCATGGATCAGCCGGAAGGAGACGTCATGAAGCGCAAGCCCCGTCATCCGAAAGAAGGGGTATTTGCCCGCAAGCTAGGATGGAAGGTCGTTTCCAGAGGATTTTTAATCGGAGTTGCCACTATTTTAGCGTTTATCATTGTGTACCACCGCAATCCGGAAAACTTAGCTTATGCCCAGACGATCGCGTTTGCCACATTGGTGCTCGCTCAGCTTATTCACGTGTTTGACTGCCGCAGCGAAACTTCTGTTTTCTCTAGAAATCCGTTTCAAAACCTGTATTTAATCGGCGCGGTATTGTCATCCATTTTGCTGATGCTTGTAGTAATCTACTATCCGCCGCTTCAGCCGATTTTCCATACTGTAGCCATCACGCCGGGGGACTGGATGCTCGTCATCGGTATGTCCGCCATCCCTACTTTTTTGCTGGCGGGGTCACTTTTAACAAGAAAAAAATAAATTCATATGATATAATCTTAGGGGTAATAGCGTGTCTATTGCCCTTTTATTATGAGAACAGGGAAGAATTGGGTGTTTTAAAATGATACGAAGTATGACAGGCTTCGGCAGTGCAAGCAAAACACAAGACGATCTCTCTGTAAGCGTTGAACTTAAATCTGTGAACTACAGATTTAAAGAAGTGAACGCTCGTTTGCCAAGGCCTTTGCTATATTTTGAAGATAAGCTGAAACAGACCATTCTGCAGCATATTCAGCGCGGAAGAATTGAGCTTTTCGTATCCGTTGACAGCGATATGCTTGTTGAGAAAAGGCTTGAAATTGATTGGCCGCTGCTCGATGAGTTTGTCGCAGCCGCGAGAGATATGAAGAAGCGGTATCAATTGTCTGCAGAGCCCGATGTAATGGATTTCTTTAAGCTTGATCATGTCGTCCAGGTTCATGAAGAACAGACGCAAAATGACAAGCTGGAGGCGTTGATCATCGATGCTGCAGAAGAAGCGGTAAAAGGTCTCTGTGAAATGCGTGAAAAAGAGGGGCTGCTCTTAGCGAAAGACTGCCTGATGCATATTGATCAGCTTGAAGAGCTGGTGAGAGAAACTGAATTGCTGGCTGCAGATGTCGTATCTCGTTACCGGGAACGGCTGTACGCCAGAATCAAAGAATGGACTGAAGACGTATTAGACGAGAGCCGGCTTGTAACAGAATGCGCTATTTTTGCAGACCGCTCTGATATCACTGAAGAGATTACAAGGCTGAAGAGCCACTTCGCCCAGTTTCGTGATATATTAGCTAGTGGCGGAGCTGTCGGGCGCAAACTCGACTTTCTTGTTCAGGAGCTCAATCGGGAAGCAAATACGATTGGCTCAAAAGCAAATGATCATCAGATCACAAAGCTTGTCGTTGAAATGAAAAGTTCTATTGAAAAAATAAAAGAACAAGTGCAAAATATAGAATAGTGACTGTGCGTATTGTTTACAGACGGTCTTACTAGGCTAAACTAGAGACGTCTATTTTACAGGGGGAACGTAGAAGATGACGATTAAACTGATTAATATCGGATTTGGCAATATCATCTCCGCCAATCGGATGATTTCGATTGTCAGCCCGGAGTCTGCGCCAATCAAACGGATGATTCAGGATGCAAGAGACCGCGGAATGCTAATTGACGCTACATACGGACGAAGAACCCGTGCAGTTGTCGTCATGGATAGTGATCACATTATCTTATCTGCCGTCCAGCCTGAGACAGTTGCACACAGACTTTCTGTTAAAGAAGAAATTATGGATGAAGGGCAGGGGTAATTGCCGCATGAAAGAAAGAGGGTTATTAATCGTTCTCTCAGGTCCCTCAGGAGTTGGTAAAGGAACGGTTCGACAAGCGATCTTTTCGCAGGAAGACACAAAATTTGAATATTCGATTTCAGTAACCACAAGAAGTCCAAGAGAGGGCGAAGTGAACGGAGTCGATTATTTTTTCAAAACAAGAGACGAATTCGAGCAAATGATTGCGGACAACAAGCTGCTTGAATGGGCAGAGTATGTCGGCAATTATTACGGCACGCCAGTCGATTATGTTGAACAGACGCTTCAAGATGGAAAAGACGTCTTTTTAGAAATTGAAGTTCAAGGGGCTCTTCAAGTGAGAAATGCTTTCCCGGAAGGCCTATTTATTTTCCTTGCGCCTCCAAGCCTTTCTGAACTGAAAAACAGAATCGTGACACGAGGCACAGAAACAGACGCTCTGATTGAAAATCGAATGAAAGCCGCAAAAGCTGAGATCGAAATGATGGATGCTTATGACTATGTCGTTGAAAACGATAATGTCGAAACGGCTTGCGATAAAATCAAAGCAATCGTTCTTGCTGAACATTTGAAGCGTGAACGCGTTGCACCAAGATATAAGAAAATGCTGGAGGTTGAATAATCAATGTTAGATCCGTCAATTGATTCTTTAATGAATAAATTAGATTCAAAATATACGCTGGTGACTGTTTCTGCGAGACGCGCACGTGAAATGCAAATCAAAAAAGACCAAATGATTGAACATACGATTTCACACAAATATGTAGGCAAAGCTTTAGAAGAAATTGATGCAGGCCTGCTTTCGTTTGAAAAGGAAGACCGCGAATAGTAGCACAAGTAGCAACCTATATCAGATGTAGGTTGTTATTTTTTTCCGTGCGGTTTTGTAAAGTGCAGAGGGGGAGAATTCATTGCTAAACAATCGAAATGTGTTACTTTGCGTGAGCGGAGGCATCGCTGTTTATAAAGCCTGTGCGTTAACGAGCAAGCTGGTTCAGGCAGGAGCAAATGTCAAAGTGATTATGACTGAATCCGCTTGCCGATTCGTTTCACCGCTGACATTTCAGGCATTGAGCCGCCACGAAGTCTATACAGATACATTTAAAGAACAAAATCCAAGCGTTATTTCTCATATTGATGCCGCAGACTGGGCCGACTTGATTATTGTAGCGCCGGCTACGGCTAATGTGATTGGAAAACTGGCAAACGGCATCGCTGATGATATGCTGACGACAACATTGTTGGCAGCAACGGCTCCCGTTTGGATCGCGCCGGCGATGAACGTTCATATGTATGACCACCCGGCAGTCAAACGAAACATTTCTGTTCTTTATCAGGACGGTTATCGTTTTATTGAGCCAAGTGAGGGCTATTTAGCATGCGGTTACGTAGGAAAAGGCAGATTGGAAGAGCCGGAAAACATCGTAAAGCTGGCCGAAAAACATTTTGCTGAAGAAACATCCGCTCCTTTAGAAGGCAAGCATGTGGTCATTACAGCCGGTCCAACGCGGGAAGCGATTGATCCTGTCCGGTTTTTTACCAATAAATCGACGGGCAAAATGGGCTACGCACTAGCGGAGGCTGCTGTTCAGCTCGGCGCACGGGTAACCTTAATTTCTGGGCCTGTTTCACTTGATCAGCCTAAAGGCCTTGCTGAGTTTATCCCTGTTCAATCGGCTGCGGATATGCGCGAAGCTGTGCTCTCTGTGTATGACGCAAGCGATATAGTCATTAAAACAGCTGCGGTAGCCGATTTTACGCCGAAAACAGTATTTGACCATAAAATGAAAAAACAAGACGGCGGCATGACCTTAGAACTGAAAAGAACAGTCGATATTTTGAAAGAATTGGGCGAGAAAAAGAAAGAGCAGATTTTGGTCGGATTTGCCGCCGAAACACAAGACATTGAACACTATGCACGTAAAAAGCTCGCCGCTAAAAACCTTGATTTGATTGTGGCAAATGATGTGAAAGCAAATGGGGCCGGTTTTGGTGCTGATACGAATATCGTGACAATCTTTTTCAAAGACGGGCATAAACGCGAACTCCCGATCATGTCTAAGCTCGATGTTTCTTTTGAGGTCCTTCAGGAGATCGCAGCCCTCTCAAAACAAACCGGAGAGCGCTCATGAATTTTGCAGAAGTCATCGTTGATGTCAGCACCAAAAATATAGACAGGCCTTTTGATTATAAAATCCCAGACCATCTCAAGGGCATGATCAAAACGGGGATGCGGGTCATTGTTCCGTTTGGCCCCCGTAAGATTCAAGGGTTTGTGACAGCAGTCAAAGAAGCATCTGACCTATCGGGAAAATCTGTCAAGGAAGTAGAGGATTTATTAGATCTTACACCTGTTCTGACAGAGGAGCTTATGATTCTGTCATCATGGCTGTCAGACAAAACGCTGTCTTTTAAAATAACGGCGCTTCAAGCAATGCTGCCTGCCGCCTTAAAGGCGAAATATGAAAAAGAATTAAAAATTGCACACGGAGCCGATCTTCCGCCGCAAGTGGAACGGCTGTTTTCTGAAACAAAGACGCTGCTGTATTCAGATATACCCGATCATGAGACGCTGAAACTGATTCAAAGGCATGTTCAAAAAGGGGACATTGACGTGACGTATAAAGTCGCGCAAAAAACCAATAAAAAAATGGTCAGGCATATTCAGGCAAATGCGAGTAAAGAAGAGCTTGCTAAGCAGGCTGAGGGATTGTCCCGCCAAGCAGCAAAACAGCAGGCGATTCTTCACTTTCTCATCTCTGAGCCGGAAGGTGTGAAAATTCCTGCGGCGGAATTGTGCAAAAAAACGGATACGAGCTCTGCAACCATTAAAACCCTTATCCAAAAAGGGCTTTTGAAGGAAAGCTATGAAGAGGTTTACAGAGATCCCTATCAGGACAAAATGTTCAAAAAAACAGAGCCCCTGCCGCTGACAGACGAACAGAGGGCTGCCTTCGAGCCCATACGCGAGACATTGGACAGCGATGAGCATAAAGTGTTCCTCCTTCACGGCGTGACAGGAAGCGGAAAAACCGAAATTTATCTGCAATCAATTGAAAAAGTACTGGCGAAAGGAAAAGAAGCCATCGTCCTCGTACCGGAAATATCGCTGACGCCGCAAATGGTCAACCGCTTCAAGGGCCGCTTCGGCTCCCAGGTGGCAGTCATGCACAGCGGTTTATCCACAGGAGAAAAATATGACGAGTGGCGTAAAATCCACCGGAAGGAAGTACGGCTTGTCGTCGGTGCCAGATCCGCCATTTTTGCTCCGTTTGAAAATCTCGGAATGATAATCATCGATGAAGAGCACGAGTCTTCCTATAAACAGGAAGAAATGCCGCGCTATCATGCGAAAGAGGTGGCAATCAAGCGGGCTGAGCATCACAGCTGCCCGGTTGTATTAGGGAGTGCTACGCCGACATTAGAATCATATGCTAGAGCGCAAAAGGGCGTATACGAGCTTCTTTCACTGAAGCACCGTGTTAACCATCGGGTGATGCCCGAGGTTTCGCTTGTCGATATGAGAGAGGAGCTTAGAAACGGCAATCGCTCGATGTTTTCAGTTGAATTGATGGAAAAGCTTGAAGAAACGATTGCCAAGGGTGAGCAGGCGGTGCTGTTTTTAAATAAGAGGGGCTACTCTTCCTTTGTGATGTGCAGGGATTGCGGCTATGTCCCGCAATGCCCGCACTGCGACATTTCCATGACGTATCATCGTTACGGCCAAAGGCTGAAATGCCATTATTGCGGACATGAAGAGCCTGTTCCGCACACTTGTCCTGAATGCGCAAGCGAGCATATCCGCTTTTTCGGAACGGGAACACAGCGAGTGGAGGAAGAGCTGACAAAAGTGCTGCCAAGTGCGAGAGTGATTCGGATGGATGTTGACACGACATCACGGAAAGGCGCCCATGAAAAATTACTGTCAGCTTTCGGAGAAGGAAAAGCGGATATTCTTCTCGGAACGCAAATGATCGCGAAAGGGCTTGATTTTCCGAATGTCACGCTTGTCGGAGTGTTAAGTGCTGATACAACACTTCATATTCCTGATTTCAGATCGGCTGAAAAAACATTTCAGCTGTTAACGCAAGTCAGCGGCCGGGCAGGCAGGCATGAAAAGCCCGGCCATGTCATCATTCAAACGTATACACCGTCTCATTACAGTATCCAGCTGACGAAAACACACGATTATGAAACGTTCTATCAGCATGAAATGGCGCACAGGAGAGAGCAATCCTATCCGCCATACTACTATTTGGCTCTTGTGACTGTTTCTCATGAGGAAGTGGCGAAAGCAGCGGTTACAGCTGAAAAAATCGCTCATTTTTTGAAAGTAAACTGCGGAGCTGACACGAAAATTCTCGGACCAAGCGCGTCGCCGATAGCCAGGATCAAAGATAGATATCGCTATCAATGCGTGATAAAATACAAACAGGAAACCCAGTTATCCGCTTTATTGAAGAAGATACTGGAACATTATAAACGCGAAATTGAACAAAAACATGTAATGATTTCAATTGATATGAATCCTTATATGATGATGTAAGATCTCACGTCTTGGAGGGTAACAAATTGGCAGTAAAAAAGGTCGTCACACATCCTGCGGAGGTTTTGGAAACACCTGCGGAAACCGTGACTGTTTTTGATAAAAAGCTAAAAAAACTGCTTGATGATATGTACGACACCATGCTTGAAATGGATGGTGTCGGACTGGCAGCGCCGCAAATCGGCATTTTAAAAAGAGCGGCCGTCGTAGATATCGGGGATGACAGAGGGAGAATTGATCTCGTTAATCCTGAAATTTTAGAAAAAAGCGGCGAGCAAACCGGAATTGAAGGATGCTTGAGCTTTCCTAACGTCTATGGTGATGTCACACGTGCCGATTATGTCAAAGTGCGTGCGTTTAACCGTCAGGGAAAACCGTTCATTCTGGAAGCGCGAGGCTTTTTAGCAAGAGCCGTGCAGCATGAAATGGACCACTTAGACGGTGTGCTGTTTACATCTAAAATAAGTAAATACTATACAGAAGATGAACTAGCGGATATGGAAGGATGATTTGATGACGAGAATCGTATTTATGGGAACGCCGGATTTTTCAGTTCCTGTTTTAAGAACCCTGATAGAGGACGGATATGAAGTAGTGGGGGTCGTCACACAGCCGGACCGTCCGAAGGGCAGAAAAAAAGTACTGACACCTCCTCCGGTAAAGGAAGAGGCATTGCGCCACGGCATCCCGGTTCTTCAGCCGGAAAAAGTCAGATTGACAGAAGAAATTGAAAAAGTGCTGGCATTAAAGCCTGACCTGATTGTAACGGCGGCATTCGGACAAATTTTGCCTAAAGAGCTTCTCGACAGTCCAAAATACGGCTGCATTAACGTTCACGCATCCCTTTTGCCGGAACTGCGCGGCGGTGCTCCGATCCATTATTCCATTCTGCAGGGAAAGAAGAAAACCGGGATTACCATTATGTATATGGTAGAAAAATTGGATGCGGGCGATATGATCTCAAAAGTGGAAGTGGACATTGAAGAAACCGACAATGTCGGAACACTGCACGATAAATTAAGCGTTGCTGGCGCGAAGCTATTGTCTGAAACGGTTCCAAACGTTATTGCCGGCAGCATATCACCTGAAAAGCAGGATGAAGAGAAAGCGACGTACGCGCCTAACATTAAAAGAGAGCAAGAGCTGCTCGACTGGTCCAGAACGGGCGAAGAGCTTTACAACCAGATCCGCGGCTTAAATCCATGGCCTGTTGCTTATACGACTCTAAACGGACAAAACTTGAAAATATGGGCGTCGAAAAAAATAGCGGCACCAACAACAGCTGAGCCCGGCACAGTCGTTGCAGTTGAAAAGGAAGGAATTATCGTTGCCTCAGGTAACGAGACGGCTCTGTTATTAACCGAACTCCAGCCGGCAGGCAAAAAACGAATGAAAGGCGAAGACTTTGTGCGAGGCGCTCATGTTGAAGCCGGTGATGTGTTAGGAGTAAACAATGAAAAAAACTAGTGTTCGTGACATCGCCCTTGAGGCGCTGATCAAATTAGAACAAAACCAGGCATACAGCAACCTGCTGCTGAAATCGGTCATTAAATCAAATGAACTGAGTGATCAGGACAGAGGGCTTTTGACTGAACTTGTCTATGGTACATTACAAAATAAGATCGCGCTTGATTATATGCTTAAACCGTTTATCAATAAGCCTCAAAAGGTAAAGCCGTGGGTGATTCAGCTTCTTCGCCTATCCTTATATCAAATGGAGTATTTGGAGAAGATTCCAGACAGGGCAGCCATTCATGAAGCGGTTGAGATTGCTAAAATCCGTGGACACAAAGGCATTGCTTCATTTGTCAACGGCGTGCTCCGTTCTATTCAGCGCGAAGGTGTTCCATCCTTTGACGCGATCGAAGATCCTGTCCGCCGGCTGGCGACAGAAACAAGCCATCCGGAATGGCTTGTGAAAGAGTGGGCGGATGCGTATGGATTTGAAGCTGCGGAAAAGATTTGCCGCATCCATCTCATTCCGCCGAAACAGACGCTGCGTGTCAATCAAATGAAAGCAGACAGAGCTGAGCTGCTTGACCAAATGGCTGCTGAGGGAATCGAAGTTGAAAAAGGCGACCTCGCTGAAGATGCTGTGAAGCTCTTAAAGGGAACAATTGCCGGAACTCATTTCTTCCAAAACGGCGAAGTTTCTATCCAGGATGAGAGCTCCATGCTCGTCGCCCGCGCCCTTGATCCTAAGTCAGATGAAACAGTGCTTGACGCGTGTGCGGCGCCTGGCGGAAAATCGGCTCATATCGCAGAATTAATGA
Source organism: Bacillus sp. FJAT-14266 (assembly GCF_001719225.1). Taxonomy (NCBI): domain Bacteria; kingdom Bacillati; phylum Bacillota; class Bacilli; order Caryophanales; family Bacillaceae; genus Bacillus; species Bacillus sp. FJAT-14266. The sequence continues at coordinate 2,643,253 of NZ_CP017072.1, read as the reverse complement.
AGAACAAGGGGAGCGTTACGTCGCTTGATCTTCACAAACATAAAGTGAAGCTGATCAAAGAAGCGGCAGATCGGCTTGGCCTGACAATCATTCATGCGGAAACAATGGATGCTAGAAAAGCGGGGGAAACGTTTGAAAACGAACAGTTTGACCGAATATTGGTCGATGCCCCGTGCTCAGGTTTCGGTGTTATCAGAAGAAAGCCGGACATGAAATACACGAAAAAACCTGACGACAGCGCCCGTCTAGCTGAAATCCAGCTGTCGATCTTGAGGGAAATCGCACCATTAGTAAAAAAAGGTGGCACTCTTGTCTACAGTACGTGTACAATGGACCGGACAGAAAATGATGAAGTAATACATGCGTTTATACAAGAACATCCTGATTTTGAACCCGATTTGTCTCTTGAAAAGCGGCTGCCTGAAAAGGTGAGACCCTTTGTTCGGGATGGAAGGCTTCAAATCCTTCCTCATTATTTCGGAACAGATGGTTTCTTTATTTGCAGCATGAGAAAGAAGGGATAAGCAATGGCAGAACTTAATAAAACAAAAGTAAGAAAAGAATTGCGGACAGAGCGTCCGTCTATTTATTCTTTTGAATTAGATGAAATCAAACAATGGCTGACAGACAATGGAGAGAAACCGTTCCGTGCAGCCCAGATCTTTGAATGGCTATATGAAAAACGCGTATCTTCTTTTGAAGATATGACAAACCTCTCAAAGGATCTGCGTGAGAAATTAAACACTCACTTTGTGTTAACAACGCTGAAAACGGCTGTTAAACAAACCTCTCAAGACGGTACGATGAAGTTTTTGTTTGAGCTTCATGACGGTTATACCATCGAAACCGTTTTAATGAGACACGAGTATGGCAATTCTGTATGTGTAACGACACAAGTCGGCTGCCGTATTGGCTGCACATTCTGCGCGTCAACGCTTGGAGGCTTAAAACGAAACCTTGAAGCAGGGGAAATTGTCGCTCAAGTAGTCAAAGTGCAAAAAGCTCTTGATGAAACGGATGAACGCGTCAGCTCTGTCGTGATCATGGGAATCGGCGAACCTTTTGATAACTTTAACGAAATGCTCGCTTTCTTGAAAATCATTAACCATGACAAGGGCCTGAATATCGGTGCTCGCCATATTACGGTCTCTACGAGTGGGATCATCCCGAAAATTTACGAATTTGCTGATCAGCAAATGCAGATTAACTTTGCAATTTCTCTGCACGCGCCGAACACAGAAATCAGAAGCCGTTTGATGCCGATTAACAGAGCATATAAACTGCCTGATCTAATGGAAGCCGTTAAATATTATATTAATAAAACGGGACGCCGCATCAGCTTTGAATACGGGCTGTTCGGAGGCGTAAACGACCAGGTGGAACACGCCGAAGAGCTTGCCGACTTGCTGGAAGGAGTCAAATGCCACGTGAACTTGATTCCGGTAAACTACGTGCCTGAACGGGACTATGTGCGCACACCGCGTGATCAGATTTTTGCTTTTGAAAAAACGCTGAAATCCCGCGGAGTAAATGTCACAATCCGAAGAGAGCAAGGACATGACATTGACGCAGCCTGCGGTCAGCTTCGCGCGAAGGAGCGTCAAGACGAGACGAGGTGATGAGGGTTGTTAACAGCCTTAAAAACAGATACAGGAAAAATCCGCCAGCATAATGAAGATGATGCGGGGATATTCAAGGGGAAAGATGAATTTATATTAGCGGTTGTCGCTGATGGCATGGGCGGCCATCTTGCTGGAGATGTTGCGAGCAAGATGGCTGTGAAAGCCATGGGGGAGAAATGGAATGAAGCAGAGACTATTCCAACTGCGCCCTCGGAATGTGAAAAATGGCTCATTGAACAGATTCTTTCGGTAAACAGCAAAATATACGATCACGCTCAAGCCCACGAAGAATGCCAAGGCATGGGGACGACGATTGTATGTGCGCTTTTTACGGGGAAAACGGTTTCTGTTGCCCATATCGGAGACAGCAGATGCTATTTGCTTCAGGACGATGATTTCGTTCAAGTGACAGAAGACCATTCGCTTGTAAATGAACTGGTTCGCACTGGAGAGATTTCCAGAGAAGACGCTGAACATCATCCGCGAAAAAATGTGTTGACGAAGGCGCTTGGAACAGACCAGTCAGTCAGCATTGACACCCGTTCCTTTGATATAGAACCCGGAGACAAACTGCTTCTATGTTCTGACGGACTGACGAATAAAGTGGAAGGCACTGAGTTAAAAGACATCCTGCAAAGCGATTCAGCTCCTCAGGAAAAAGTAAACCTGCTTGTGGACAAAGCCAATCAGAATGGCGGAGAAGACAACATAACAGCAGTTTTGCTTGAGCTTGCTTTACAAGTTGAAGAGGGTGAAGATCAGTGCTAATCGGCAAGCGGATCAGCGGGCGTTACCAAATTCTCCGCGTTATAGGCGGCGGGGGAATGGCCAACGTGTATTTAGCTGAGGATATCATTCTAGACCGTGAAGTCGCAATTAAAATCCTGCGGTTTGACTATGCAAATGACAATGAATTTATCAGGCGTTTCCGCAGAGAAGCCCAATCCGCATCAAGCCTCGATCACCCGAATATTGTCAGCATTTATGATTTGGGCGAGGAAGATGATATTTATTATATTGTCATGGAATACGTTGAAGGCATGACGCTTAAAGAATACATAACAGCAAATGGGCCGCTTCACCCTAAAGAAGCGCTGAACATCATGGAGCAAATTGTCTCAGCCATCGCTCATGCCCATCAAAACCAGATTGTTCACAGAGACATCAAGCCGCATAACATTTTGATTGATCATATGGGAAATATCAAAGTAACGGATTTTGGAATTGCGACGGCACTAAGTTCGACCACAATCACCCATACCAATTCAGTTCTGGGCTCGGTCCATTACTTATCACCTGAACAGGCCCGGGGCGGCTTAGCCACAAAAAAATCGGATATTTATGCGCTTGGAATCGTTCTATTTGAGCTTTTAACCGGCCGTATTCCGTTTGATGGAGAGTCAGCAGTCAGCATCGCCTTGAAGCATCTTCAAGCGGAAACTCCTTCGGCAAAAAGGTGGAATCCATCGGTCCCCCAAAGCGTTGAAAACATCATACTCAAGGCAACTGCCAAAGATCCTTTTCATCGCTACGAAACGGCTGAAGACATGGAAGCAGACATAAAAACAGCTTTTGATGCCGACAGACTCAATGAAAAGAGATTTACGATTCAAGAAGATGAAGAAATGACAAAAGCGATACCTATCATTAAAGATGAAGAACTTGCTAAAGCTGCTGGCGAAAAAGAAGCTGAAGTGACAACCGCACAAGAAAACAAAACAAAGAAGAACGGCAAAAGAAAAAAGTGGCCGTGGGTTTTGCTCACGATATGCCTCGTTTTTATCACAGCTGGAATTCTTGCTGTCACTGTTTTTCCGTCGCTTTTCATGCCTAAGGATGTCAAAATACCTGATGTCTCCGGAATGGAATACGAAAAAGCCGCAGGGCTCTTGGAAAAAGAAGGTTTACAGGTTGATTCCGAGGTGTTGGAAATCTCAGATGAAAAAATTGAAGAGGGCCTGATGGTAAAAACGGATCCTAAAGCGGATACCACAGTCAAAGAAGGCGCCACGGTCACCCTTTATAAGAGCACCGGAAAAGCAAAAACGGAGATCGGTGATGTGACAGGCCAAACGGTCGACCAGGCAAAAAAAGCGTTGAAGGACCAAGGGTTTAAACATGTAACGGTAAATGAAGTGAATGACGAGAAAAACGCGGGCACTGTCATTGACCAAAATCCTTCAGCAGGGACTGAGCTTGTCCCGAGTGAAGATCAAGTCAAACTTACAGTCAGTATCGGACCCGAAGACATTACGCTTAGAGACTTGAAAACCTACAGTAAAGAAGCAGCGTCTGGATATCTGGAAGACAACGGATTGAAGCTTGTAGAAAAAGAAGCATACTCAGATGATGTTCCAGAAGGACAGGTTGTCAAACAAAAACCAGCAGCAGGTACGGCAGTAAAGCCGGGAAACGAAGTTGAAGTGACATTCTCTCTCGGACCAGAGAAAAAACCTGCGAAAACAGTGAAAGAAAAGGTCAAGATCCCCTACGAACCAGAAAATGAAGGGGACGAGCTTCAAGTGCAAATCGCGGTTGACGATGCGGATCACAGCATCTCTGACACTTACGAAGAATTTAAGATAAAAGAGCCGACTGAACGAACGATCGAACTAAAGATTGAACCCGGCCAAAAAGGGTACTATCAAGTAATGGTAAACAATAAAGTTGTCAGCTACAAAACCATTGAGTATCCAAAAGATGAATAACAAGGAGGGAAAATATGCCTGAGGGCAAAATTATTAAGGCGCTAAGCGGCTTTTACTATGTACTGGATGAATCAGAGGATTCAGATAAAGTAATACAATGCAGAGGAAGAGGCATTTTCAGAAAAAACAAAATTACCCCTCTTGTCGGTGATTACGTTGTGTATCAAGCTGAAAATGACAAAGAAGGATATCTAATGGAAATTAAAGAAAGAACCAACGAGCTTATCAGGCCGCCAATTTGCAACGTTGATCAAGCGGTCCTGGTTTTCTCAGCGGTTCAGCCTTCTTTCAGCACGGCATTGCTCGACCGCTTCCTGGTTCTCGTTGAGGCCAATGATATTCAGCCGATTATATGCATTACTAAAATGGATCTGATTGAAGATCAAGATACAGAAGATACGATACAAGCCTATGCAGAAGACTATCGGAATATTGGTTATGACGTATACCTTACCTCCTCTAAGGACCAAGACAGTTTAACGGACATCATCCCGCATTTTCAGGATAAAACAACGGTATTTGCCGGTCAGTCCGGTGTTGGGAAATCCTCGCTTCTCAACGCGATCAGTCCGGAGCTTGGATTAAGAACAAACGAGATTTCTGAGCATTTGGGCCGCGGGAAACACACAACCCGCCACGTGGAGCTGATTCATACGTCCGGAGGTTTGGTTGCAGATACACCAGGATTCAGCTCGCTTGAATTTACAGACATTGAGGAAGAAGAGCTGGGCTATACCTTCCCTGATATCAGAGAAAAAAGCTCTTCATGCAAATTTAGAGGCTGTTTACATCTGAAAGAGCCGAAATGCGCGGTGAAACAAGCTGTTGAAGACGGAGAATTAAAGCAGTATCGCTATGACCATTATGTTGAATTTATGACGGAGATTAAAGACAGAAAGCCGAGGTATTAGCATAATGATAAAGGTTGCACCATCTATTCTTTCCGCTGATTTTGCCGCTTTAGGCAATGAGATTAAAGATGTAGAAAAAGGCGGAGCCGATTGTATTCATATTGATGTTATGGACGGCCGTTTTGTCCCGAATATCACAATCGGTCCGCTGATTGTAGAAGCGGTCCGGCCGGTAACGGATCTGCCGCTTGATGTCCATTTAATGATAGAAGAGCCGGATCGTTATATCCCGGCTTTTGCGAAAGCAGGCGCAGATATCCTGTCTGTGCATGCTGAGGCATGTCCGCACCTGCACCGTACCATCCAGCTCATTAAAGAGCAAGGAGTGAAGGCCGGAGTAGTTCTAAACCCGCATACCCCTGTACAAGTCATCGAACATGTTTTCGACGATCTTGATCTTGTTCTTTTAATGACGGTGAACCCGGGCTTCGGCGGGCAGAAATTTATTCATTCAGTCCTTCCTAAAATAAAAGAGGTTAAGCGAATGGCGGATGAAAAAGGAAAAAAAGATCTGTTCATTGAAGTAGACGGCGGCGTCAACAAAGAAACCGCTCCGCTCGTCATTGAAGCGGGCGCAAATTTACTCGTTGCCGGTTCAGCTGTTTATGGCCAGTCTGACCGCAAAAAAGCAATTTCTGAAATCAGAGGAAGTAAATAAGCAGCTTTAGAAAAGAGCTGGGCATACAATAGCCTAAGCTCTTTTTCCTGTATGCAGAGAAAGGAATCAGAGATGAAAACAATTAATATCGTTGCGGGAGGCCCGAAAAATCTCATTCCCGATCTAACCGGCTATACGGATGAACACACGCTTTGGATCGGTGTTGACAAAGGCACCGTCACTCTCTTAGATGCCGGGATCATTCCTGTTGAAGCCTTCGGAGATTTTGACAGCATAACGGAGCAAGAACGCCGGCGAATAGAAAAAGCCGCTCCCGCCCTTCATGTGTATCAAGCAGAAAAAGATCAAACAGATTTAGACCTCGCCCTTGATTGGGCGCTGGAAAAGCAGCCGGATATTATTCAGATTTTCGGCATTACAGGCGGCAGAGCTGATCATTTTTTAGGAAACATTCAGCTACTGTATAGAGGTGTAAAAACGAACATAAAAATTAGGCTGATAGACAAACAAAATCATATTCAAATGTTCCCTCCTGGTGAATATGATATTGAGAAGGATGAAAATAAGCGATATATCTCCTTCATACCGTTTTCCGAAGACATACATGAGCTGACCCTGACCGGTTTTAAATATCCTCTAAATAATTGTCATATTACGCTCGGTTCAACACTATGTATTAGTAACGAACTCATTCATTCACGAGGTACTTTTTCGTTTGCAAAAGGCATATTAATAATGATAAGAAGCACGGATTAAGCATGTGCTTTCATTCAATTGCTAAAAACAATGAACAAGGCGGTTACGGGACGTTATAGGAGGGGACAAAAATGAAATTTTACACCATTAAATTGCCGAAGTTTTTAGGAGGAATTGTCCGGGCGATGCTGGGCTCATTTAGAAAAGATTAATGCCCAGGGGTTCAAAGCCCTCTTTCACCACATAAAAACGCCTGCCACATATCGGGGCAGGCGTTCATTTTGTTATACACGCTCAACTTTACCGGATTTCAAAGCTCGAGCAGATACATATACTTTTTTAGGTTTTCCGTTCACAAGGATACGAACCTTTTGAAGATTCGCGCCCCAAGTGCGCTTAGAAGCGTTCATTGCGTGAGAACGGTTATTCCCAGCTGTTGTTTTTTTACCTGTGATAACGCATTTACGTGCCATTTGTTTCCCTCCTCACTTGCACAAAACATCTACTTTTTAACATTCATATAATCTTAGATGCTTTCGATATGGATACTTTAAATAATTTACCACAGCTAAAAAACGTTTGCAACTATTGTTTCATCATCTTTCAAGAAAATTCACTTGACATCTTGCGGAAACAGCAGCGCTATAGTATATGTAGAGGTACGGCCAGCGATTATTGCCTGGTCTTTTCATAATGGAAACCATATAGTAGAATAGCTGTAACTCTATGCATTCGAAGGAGGAACTAGTGTGTCCATTGAATTAAGAACGAAGTACGGACAGATTGATATATCTAATGAAGTCATCGCGATGGTTGCAGGAGGCGCGGCGGTTGACTGTTACGGCATTGTCGGTATGGCCTCTAAAAACCAGATTAAAGACGGACTGACTGAAATCCTTCGGAAAGAGAATTTCAGCAGGGGTGTCCAAGTTCGCCAAGAAGGAGAACAGATACATATCGACATGTATATCATTGTCAGCTACGGCACGAAAATTTCTGAAGTGGCACATAATGTCCAAACAAAAGTAAAGTACACAGTAAATCAAACCATCGGACTGGCAGTGGATTCTGTCAATATTTATGTCCAAGGCGTACGAGTGACGAACCCGTAGTTAGGAGGAGTAGGATTGTCTATCAGAACATTAGACGGCAGAACCTTTGCCGAGATGATTCTTGCGGGAGCGCAGAATCTGTCTCAAAACGCCAGTGCAGTTGATGCACTGAACGTGTTTCCGGTGCCGGACGGTGATACGGGAACAAATATGAACCTGTCGATGACTTCCGGAGCAAGAGAAGTTGAACAAATGGATACGGATGATATCGGGAAGGTGGGCTCCGCGTTATCTAAAGGGCTGCTCATGGGAGCACGCGGAAATTCAGGAGTTATCCTATCCCAATTGTTCCGCGGATTTAGCAAAAGCATTGAAACGAAAAAAGAAATTAATGCACTTGAGTTTGCCGCTGCGCTGCAAGCAGGTGTAGACATGGCGTATAAAGCTGTCATGAAACCTGTAGAGGGCACCATTTTAACAGTTGCAAAAGACGCTGCAAAAAAAGCGATGATCTTAGCAGAAAAAGAAACCGATATCACTGCGCTGATGATTGCAGTGACAGAAGAAGCAGAGGCGTCTTTAAACCGCACCCCTGAATTGCTACCTGTCCTAAAGGAAGTAGGAGTTGTCGATAGCGGGGGCAAAGGCCTGCTCTGTGTGTATGAAGGTTTCCTTGCTTCATTAAAAGGTGAAACTGTACCTCAGAAAGCAGTTCTTCCGTCACTTGACGACATGGTCAGCGCAGAGCATCACAAGAGCGCGCAAAGCATGATGAATACCGAAGATATTGAATTTGGATTCTGTACCGAAGTGATGGTTAGGCTTGATCAGACAAAAAGAGAGTTCGACGAAGGCACGTTCAGGCAAGACCTCAGCCAGTTCGGAGATTCTCTGCTTGTGATTGCGGATGAATCGCTGGCGAAGGTTCATATTCATGCTGAAGAGCCGGGAAACGTGTTAAACTACGCCCAGCATTACGGTGAATTGATCAAAATAAAAATAGAAAATATGAGAGAACAGCATACCTCTATCATCAGTCAAGAAAGCAAACCTGCAGACAACGAAATACCGCCGGCAAAGCAGCCGTATGGCATTGTGACTGTGGCGATGGGAGAAGGAATTTCAGACCTATTCAAAAGCATTGGCGCTTCTGTTGTGATTGAAGGCGGCCAGACCATGAACCCAAGCACTGAGGATATTGTTGATGCCGTGAAGTCTGTAAATGCAGATACGGTATTTATCCTGCCTAACAACTCCAACATTATCATGGCTGCTAACCAAGCGGCCAGCGTAGTGGATGAACAGGTTTTTGTCATTCCTGCTAAAACGGTTCCGCAAGGGATGTCAGCCCTGCTGGCTTTTAACCCGGATCAAGAAGCTGAAGCGAACGAGGCCAATATGCTAAGCGCCATTCAGCAAGTAAAAAGCGGACAGGTGACGTTCTCAGTCAGAGATACTCATATTGACGGTAAAGATATTAAAAAAGGCGACTTTATGGGCATTCTGAATGGAACGATTATCGGCACTTCTGAAAATCAGCTGTCAGCCGCGAAAATGCTGCTGTCAGAAATGATCGGAGAAGATGATGAAATCGTGACCATTCTATATGGTGAGGATGCGTCTCAGGAAGAAGCTGAGCAGCTTGAAGCGTTTCTCAGTGAAAAGTACGAGGAGATTGAGGTTGAGATCCACAATGGGAAACAGCCTCTGTATTCGTATATAGTTTCTGCAGAATAGAAGGGCAATTTGCCCTTCTATTCTTATGTCTGCTTTTAAGTGCGGCAGCGCTGTAACGCGCCCGCTTGCCATTTTATATCTGATCAATTAGTCTAGAAGCAAAGCGCTAATAAGCTCTGGTTCATAAGGAGGAATAGCATGAAATACAGAAGCGTTTTTGATATTATCGGCCCGGTTATGATCGGTCCGTCCAGCTCTCATACAGCGGGAGCTGCTAGAATCGGGAGAGTGGCCAGAAGTTTATTTGGCAGAGAGCCTGAGCGCATCATTGTATCTTTTTACGGCTCGTTTGCGGAAACGTATAAGGGCCACGGCACAGATGTCGCGATTATCGGCGGATTGCTTGATTTTGATACATTCGATGAACGGATTAAAACCGCTATACAAATTGCAGAAGCTAAAGGAATTGATATAGAGTTTCGGGTAGAAGACGCAGTCCCGGTCCATCCGAACACAGCAAAAATCACCATTTCTGATGAAAAGGGTGAGCTTGAACTGACGGGTATTTCGATTGGCGGAGGAAAGATTGAAATCACAGAATTGAATGGTTTTGAGCTCCGGCTGTCAGGAAATCATCCGGCCATATTAGTTGTTCATAATGACAAGTTTGGCACAATTGCCGGTGTTGCCAATGTTCTGGCGAAATTTTCAATCAACGTAGGACATATGGAAGTAGCCCGGAAAGATATCGGCCAGCTTGCGCTGATGACAATAGAGGTCGACCAAAATATTGACGACCACATTCTCGACGAGCTGTCGAAACTGCCGAATATTATTCAAGTGACAAAGATTGCTGACTAGCGAAAAGGGTCAGGAGGAGCCAGTTATGTTTCGTAATGTAAAAGAATTAATTGAGATTACTAAAGAAAAACAAATATTGATCTCTGATGTGATGATAGCTCAAGAGATGGAAGTAACAGAAAAAACAAAAGAGGACATTTTTCAGCAGATGGATCATAACCTGTCTGTTATGGAAGCGGCGGTTCAGAAAGGACTCGAGGGAGTTACGAGCCAAACGGGCTTAACAGGCGGAGATGCCGTTAAATTGCAGGCCTATATTCGATCAGGAAAAAGCCTGTCTGGCCCGCTGATTTTAGATGCTGTATCGAAAGCCGTTGCAACAAATGAAGTAAATGCAGCCATGGGAACCATCTGTGCGACACCGACTGCAGGTTCTGCCGGTGTGGTGCCCGGTACGTTATTTGCTGTAAAAGAAAAGCTGAATCCAACAAGAGAACAAATGATCCGCTTTTTGTTTACAGCCGGGGCTTTCGGATTTGTCGTGGCCAATAACGCAAGCATTTCCGGCGCCGCCGGAGGATGTCAGGCAGAGGTTGGATCAGCTTCAGGCATGGCGGCTGCGGCTATTGTTGAAATGGCAGGAGGAACACCCGAACAAAGCGCGGAAGCCATGGCCATTACATTAAAAAATATGCTAGGCCTCGTGTGCGACCCTGTTGCAGGGCTTGTTGAGGTGCCTTGCGTGAAACGGAATGCGATGGGCGCGTCAAATGCAATGATTGCCGCTGATATGGCATTGGCGGGCATTACAAGCCGTATTCCATGTGATGAGGTTATCGATGCCATGTATAAAATAGGCCAAACGATGCCAACTGCACTTAGAGAAACAGGCCAGGGCGGTTTAGCGGCAACACCGACAGGAAGAGAATTAGAGAAAAAAATTTTCGGAGGAGCGCTAGGTTCACGTGAAACAACATCAGCAAACTAGTATAGCTAACATTAAGGGTATTGGGCCGGAAACAGAAAAAACATTACACGAACTCGGTATTTATGACATTTCTGATCTTCTGAATTATTTCCCTTATCGCTATGATGACTACGAGCTGAGGGATTTAGAAGAAGTAAAGCATGATGAAAGAGTCACAGTCGAAGGGAAGGTTCATTCAGAGCCTTCTCTTACCTATTACGGAAAAAAACGAAACAGGCTGACATTCAGGCTTCTGGTCGGCCACTATTTAATCACAGCCGTATGTTTTAACCGGCCTTATTTGAAGAAGAAGCTTTCGCTCGGCTCTGTGGTGACGGTTTCAGGTAAATGGGACAAGCACCGCCAAAACATCTCTGTTCAGGAGTTGAAAAACGGGCCGCATCAAGAAGACAAAAGCATTGAACCAGTGTATTCTGTGAAAGAAAATGTTACCGTCAAAATGATGAGGCGCTTTATTCAGCAGGCGCTGACCCAATATGCAGACTCACTTCCTGATCCTCTTCCGGAAAAGCTAAGAAAAAGCTATAAACTGCCTGACTATTATCAAGCGTTAAAAGCAATGCACCAGCCTGAAACAAGGGAAGCATTAAAGCTTGCCAGACGGCGGTTTGTTTATGAAGAATTTTTGTTGTTTCAGTTGAAAATGCAGGCGTTCCGAAAGGCGGAAAGAGAGCAGACACAAGGGATACGGCAGCGTTTTTCAAACGAAGAACTCATGAGATTTATCAAAAGCCTCCCGTTTCCCCTCACAAACGCCCAGTCACGCGTTCTTCGCGAAATAACAGCAGACATGTCTTCTCCATACAGAATGAACCGCCTTCTTCAAGGGGACGTTGGATCAGGAAAAACGGCAGTCGCCGCCATTGCACTGTATGCCGCGATCCTATCCGGATACCAAGGAGCGCTCATGGTGCCGACAGAAATTCTGGCCGAGCAGCATGCTGATTCGCTCGTTTCGCTATTTGAAAAATGGGACGTCAGCGTTGCTCTTTTGACAAGCTCTGTTAAAGGGAAGCGGCGAAAAGAACTGCTTGAGCGTCTTGCGGCGGGTGAGATTGATATTCTTGTAGGAACCCACGCTTTAATCCAAGACGAGGTGGAGTTTAAGGCGCTGAGTCTCGTTATTACAGATGAACAGCACAGATTTGGAGTTGAGCAGCGCAAAAAGCTTCGGAACAAAGGGCAGGATCCCGATGTTCTCTTTATGACAGCCACTCCAATCCCAAGAACATTAGCGATCACAGTGTTCGGTGAAATGGATGTATCTGTCATTGATGAGATGCCGGCTGGACGAAAGAGAATCGAAACCTATTGGGTAAAACATGACATGCTGGATCGTATATTGGCATTTGTCGAAAAAGAATTAAAGCAAGGCAGGCAGGCTTATATCATCTGTCCGCTGATTGAAGAATCAGACAAGCTTGATGTGCAAAACGCTATTGACGTGTACAATATGCTTTCTGATATTTTTCGGGGAAAATGGAATGTCGGCCTTATGCATGGAAAGCTGCATTCCGATGAAAAAGACCAGGTCATGAGAGAATTCAGCGCAAATCACTGTCAAATTCTCGTATCAACCACTGTTGTGGAGGTTGGCGTGAATGTTCCGAATGCAACAATTATGGTGATTTATGACGCCGACCGTTTCGGGCTATCACAGCTTCACCAGCTGCGCGGCCGTGTTGGACGGGGTGAGCATCAATCTTTCTGTATTCTGATGGCTGATCCAAAATCAGAAACAGGGAAAGAACGGATGAGGATCATGTCGGAGACCAATGACGGTTTCGAGCTGTCTGAAAAGGATCTGGAACTGAGAGGTCCCGGTGATTTCTTCGGGAAAAAACAAAGCGGAATGCCGGAATTTAAAGTGGCGGACATGGTTCATGATTACAGAGCGCTTGAAACGGCAAGGCAGGATGCTGCGAATCTTGTGGCTTCTGACGCGTTCTGGAAGGAGCCGGAATACGCTGTGTTAAGAGATGAATTGCTGAAGAGCGGAGTAATGGACGGGGAAAAATTAAGCTGAGTATCAGAAGTTTTTGGTGTTCAGCCAGAAACAATCGTTGCATTCCAATCTATGAAATTATATACTACTATTAGTACCTAGTCTTAATTGTCCGGATGGTGTTTAGATATGAGAAGAAATAAGAGAGAACGCCAGGAATTACTTCAGCAGACGATTCAAGCAACCCCCTTTATTACAGATGAAGAATTAGCGGGTAAATTTGGGGTGAGCATCCAGACGATACGTTTGGACCGCTTAGAGCTTTCCATACCTGAACTGAGAGAAAGAATTAAGAACGTGGCAGAGAAAACACTTGAGGACGAAGTGAAGTCCCTGTCACTTGATGAAGTTATCGGAGAAATTATTGACCTTGAGCTGGATGATCAGGCGATATCCATTTTAGAAATAAAACAGGAGCACGTGTTCAGCCGGAATCAGATTGCGAGAGGACACCATTTATTTGCACAGGCGAATTCTTTGGCCGTTGCAGTCATTGATGACGAGCTGGCGCTGACTGCAAGTGCAGACATCCGCTTTACAAGACAGGTAAAGCAGGGTGAACGTGTCGTAGCAAAAGCGAAAGTGACGGCTGTCGAAAAAGAAAAAGGAAGAACGGTTGTCGAAGTGAACAGCTACGTTGGCGAAGAAATTGTTTTTTCTGGACGCTTTGACATGTATCGTTCAAAACATTCATAAAGGTGGAGCATGCATGAGAATAGCTGTAGATGCAATGGGAGGAGACCACGCTCCCAAAGCTGTTATTGACGGAGTTATAAAAGGTATAGAGGCATTTGATGATCTCCATATCACACTTGTCGGTGACAAAACAACGATAGAATCACATTTAACAACTACATCAGATCGCATCACGGTGCTGCACGCAGATGAAGTGATTGAGCCTACGGATGAACCGGTCCGTGCCGTGCGAAGAAAAAAGAACTCATCTATGGTTCTTATGGCGCAGGAGGTTGCGGAAAACAGAGCTGACGCCTGCATTTCAGCAGGAAATACCGGTGCATTAATGACAGCCGGTCTCTTTATTGTCGGAAGAATTAAAGGAATTGACCGTCCGGCGCTTGCCCCGACACTTCCGACTGTTTCGGGAGACGGATTTCTTCTCCTTGATGTCGGCGCCAATGTCGATGCCAAACCGGAGCACCTTGTTCAATATGCCATCATGGGTTCTGTTTATTCTCAGCAAGTGCGCGGTGTCACTTCACCGAGAGTCGGACTTTTAAATGTCGGAACAGAAGATAAAAAAGGAAACGAACTGACGAAGCAGACGTTTCAAATTTTAAAAGAAACAGCAAACATCAATTTTATCGGAAACGTGGAAGCGCGAGACCTTTTAGATGATGTGGCGGATGTTGTAGTAACAGACGGCTTTACTGGGAATGTTACACTCAAAACGCTGGAAGGCTCTGCGTTGTCAATTTTTAAAATGATGAGAGACGTAATGACGTCTACTTTGACATCCAAGCTTGCAGCAGCTGTGCTGAAACCAAAATTGAAAGAAATGAAAATGAAAATGGAGTATTCGAATTATGGCGGAGCAAGTCTTTTTGGCTTAAAAGCGCCTGTGATCAAAGCGCACGGCTCTTCAGATTCAAATGCTGTATTCCATGCGATTCGGCAAGCAAGAGAGATGGTCAGCCAAAATGTGGCTGCGCTCATTCAGGAAGAAGTGAAAGAAGAAAAAACAGATGAGTAGTCTGGAGGTTTTTACATCATGAGTAAGATTGCATTTTTGTTCCCGGGTCAGGGATCACAATTTATCGGCATGGGAAAAGAGCTTTATGAGCAGGTGCCTGCTGCAAAGCGTCTGTTTGATGAAGCCGATGAAACATTAGAAACAAAACTCAGCTCGCTTATTTTTGAGGGTGCTGCTGAAGAATTAACACTTACATACAATGCGCAGCCTGCTTTGCTTACGACAAGCATCGCTGTTCTTGAGAAATTTAAAGAATCTGGCATTACACCTGATTTCACAGCAGGACACAGCCTTGGTGAATATTCTGCACTGGTTGCGGCTGGCGCTCTGTCTTTCAAAGATGCTGTTTATACCGTCAGAAAACGCGGAGAGTTTATGAATGAAGCGGTACCGGCTGGCGAAGGAGCAATGGCTGCGATTCTCGGCATGGATGCTGAAGCATTAAAGCAAGTAACCGATAAAGTCACAGAGGAAGGCAACCTTGTACAGCTTGCGAATCTCAACTGTCCTGGCCAAATCGTCATTTCCGGAACAGCTAAAGGGGTTGAGCTTGCATCTGAACTGGCAAAAGAGAACGGCGCAAAACGCGCAATTCCGCTTGAAGTAAGCGGTCCGTTCCATTCTGAACTGATGAAACCGGCTGCTGAAAAGCTGAAAGAGGTATTGGACGCCTGTGACATAAAAGACGCTGACGTTCCGGTCATCTCAAATGTTTCTGCTGGCGTGATGACTGAAAAAGCAGATATCAAAGAAAAACTTATTGAGCAGCTTTACTCTCCGGTTCGTTTTGAGGAAAGCATTAACAAGCTGATCGCAGAGGGTGTTACGACTTTTATTGAAATCGGTCCCGGAAAAGTGCTTTCAGGCCTTGTGAAAAAAGTAAATAGACGGTTAAAAACAATTGCTGTATCAGATCCGGAAACGATCGAGCTGGCAATTCAAACGCTTAAGGAGGAGAATGATAATGCTTAATGATAAAACGGCTATTGTCACTGGCGCATCCCGCGGAATCGGCCGCTCAATCGCCCTTGATCTGGCAAAAAGCGGAGCAAATGTTGTCGTGAACTACTCCGGCAATGAAGCGAAAGCAAATGAAGTGGTAGATGAAATCAAATCAATGGGCAGAAAAGCAATTGCTGTCAAAGCGGATGTATCAAATCCCGAAGATGTACAAAACATGATAAAAGAAACGCTATCAGTTTTTTCTACGATTGACATTCTGGTTAATAATGCCGGGATTACAAGAGACAATCTCATCATGAGAATGAAAGAAGACGAATGGGATGACGTTATTAACATTAACCTGAAGGGTGTTTTCAACTGCACGAAAGCTGTTACAAGACAAATGATGAAACAGCGTTCAGGCCGCATTATTAACGTATCGTCTATCGTCGGCGTCAGCGGAAACCCTGGACAAGCCAACTATGTGGCTGCAAAAGCCGGCGTCATCGGTTTAACCAAGTCTTCTGCTAAAGAGCTCGCCAGCCGAAATATTACGGTAAACGCAATAGCGCCAGGATTTATCTCAACTGATATGACAGATAAACTTGCAAAAGACGTTCAAGACGAAATGCTGAAACAAATTCCGCTTGCGCGCTTTGGTGAACCTAGCGATGTCAGCAGTGTTGTCACGTTCCTAGCTTCAGAGGGAGCTCGTTATATGACAGGCCAAACGCTTCATATTGACGGCGGAATGGTGATGTAAGTTTTTTCTCGAAAATTTCATCGTAGTTTCTCTAGTTTTTTAAAAACGAATCCACTATAATACTTGAGGGGAGGTGAATTGCTATGGCAGACACATTAGAGCGTGTAACGAAAATCATCGTAGATCGCCTTGGCGTTGATGAAGCAGACGTCAAACTTGAAGCTTCTTTCAAGGAAGACTTAGGTGCTGATTCCCTAGATGTAGTTGAGCTTGTTATGGAACTTGAAGACGAGTTTGATATGGAGATTTCTGACGAAGATGCTGAAAAGATTGCAACAGTCGGCGACGCTGTGAACTACATACAAAACCAGCAATAAGCTGATGCTAAAAGTCCCGCCGAAACGCGGGGCTTTAGCCCTTTATTCGTGCAGTTATTACAGCATGCCGCTTTTACGCGCGCTGTATCCGGTTTAGTCAGAGAAGCGCGGTGAACCTGATGTGCCTATGGAGGTTACTATGTCAAAACACTCACATTATAAAGATAAAAAAAAGTTCTATAAAAAAGTAGAACAATTTAAAGAGTTTCAAGAACGGATTTCGGTTCACTTTCAAAATGAAAAGCTTTTGTATCAAGCATTTACACATTCATCTTATGTGAATGAGCATCGGAAAAAGCCGTATGAAGATAATGAAAGGCTTGAATTTTTAGGTGACGCTGTTTTGGAACTGACGATCTCCAGATTCTTATTTGCCAAATACCCGGCTATGAGTGAAGGAGATTTGACGAAATTGAGAGCCGCAATTGTTTGCGAACCGTCTCTCGTTTCATTGGCTCACGAGCTGTCATTCGGCGATCTTGTCCTGTTGGGTAAAGGCGAGGAAATGACAGGCGGAAGAAAGCGTCCTGCTCTATTGGCGGATGTTTTTGAGGCATTTATCGGAGCCTTGTACCTTGACCAAGGATTAGAGCCGGTCGAAAGTTTCTTAAAAGTTTATGTGTTCCCTAAAATTAACGATGGTGCTTTTTCTCATGTGATGGATTTCAAAAGCCAGCTGCAGGAATACGTGCAGCGGGACGGCAAAGGCTCTCTGGAGTATAAAATCTCCAACGAAAAAGGACCTGCGCACAACCGTGAATTTGAAGCCATCGTATCTCTAAAAGGTGAACCACTCGGAGTCGGAAACGGCCGTTCAAAGAAAGAAGCCGAACAGCACGCTGCTCAGGAAGCTTTAGCTAAATTGCAAAAACACCATACGAAACAATAAAATCCCCCTTATGACTCAGGGGGATTTCAGTATGTATGCCGTCTTATTTGACCAATGTTTATGATAGAATTGAAATACTTATTACATAAGGAGGATCGCTATGTTCCTCAAACGTTTAGACGTTATAGGATTTAAATCATTTGCAGAACGGATTTCCGTAGACTTCGTTAAAGGCGTGACAGCAGTTGTCGGGCCGAACGGAAGCGGAAAAAGCAACATCACGGATGCCATTCGCTGGGTTCTCGGCGAACAATCGGCACGCTCTCTTCGCGGCGGAAAAATGGAAGACATCATTTTTGCCGGGAGTGATTCAAGAAAGCGATTAAATCTAGCTGAAGTTACGCTTACTCTTGATAATGATGATCATTTCTTGCCAATTGACTTCCACGAGGTGAGTGTCACAAGACGTGTGTACAGATCAGGTGAGAGTGAGTTTCTGATTAACAATCAGCCATGCCGCTTGAAAGATATTATTGATTTATTTATGGACTCTGGGCTTGGTAAAGAAGCATTTTCTATTATCAGCCAAGGGAAAGTGGAAGAGATCCTGAGCAGTAAAGCGGAGGATCGCCGCAGTATCTTTGAAGAAGCGGCCGGGGTGCTTAAATATAAAACGAGAAAGAAAAAAGCAGAAAATAAACTGTTTGAGACACAGGACAATCTAAATCGGGTAGAAGATATATTACATGAGCTTGAAGGGCAGGTTGAACCTCTTAAAATTCAAGCTTCAATAGCGAAAGACTACCTTGAGAAAAAGAAAGAGCTGGAGCATGTTGAAATTGCGCTGACTGCCTATGATATCGAAGAGCTGCATGGTAAATGGTCGACTCTTAAAGAGAAAGTGCAGATGGCAAAAGAAGAAGAGCTTGCTGAATCGTCTGCTATTTCTGCGAAAGAAGCAAAGATTGAGGATACAAGGGACAAAATACAAGCGCTTGATGAGTCAGTAGATGAGCTCCAGCAAGTTTTACTGGTAACTAGTGAAGAGCTGGAAAAGCTTGAAGGCCGTAAAGAAGTCCTGAAAGAACGAAAGAAAAACGCTGTGCAAAACCAAGAACAGCTTGAAGAAGCCATCGTTCAGTTCCAGCAAAAAGAAACGGTTCTGAAAGAAGAGCTTTCGAAGCAGGAAGCTGTCTTCGAAACGCTTCAGGCTGAGGTGAAGCAGTTAAGGGCGCAAGTAAAAGAAAAACAGCAGGCTCTCAGTCTTCACAATGAAAATGTCGAAGAGAAAATCGAGCAGCTGAAAAGTGATTATTTTGAGCTGTTAAACAGCCAGGCTTCGATACGCAACGAACTCCAGCTTCTTGATGACCAGATGTCCCAATCCGCTGTCACATTGCAGAGACTCGCGGACAACAATGAAAAGCACCTGCAGGAACGGCGTGATATTTCTGCGCGTAAAGCCGCATGTGAAACGGAATTTGCCCGAATTGAGCAGGAGATTCACAGTCAAGTCGGTGCATATCGTGATATGCAGACAAAATATGAGCAGAAAAAGCGCCAATACGAAAAAAATGAATCCGCTCTGTATCAGGCATACCAATACGTTCAGCAAGCGAGATCAAAAAAGGACATGCTTGAGACGATGCAGGGAGATTTCTCCGGCTTTTATCAAGGTGTTAAAGAAGTGCTAAAAGCGAAAGAGCGCCTTGGTGGAATTCGCGGAGCGGTTCTTGAGCTGATTTCTACAGAACAAAAGTATGAAACGGCCATTGAAATAGCGCTCGGCGCTTCTGCTCAGCATGTCGTGACCGACGATGAACAATCTGCCCGAAAAGCGATTCAATATTTAAAGCAGAATTCCTTCGGCCGGGCGACGTTTCTGCCTCTTTCTGTTATTAGAGACCGCCAGCTTCAAAGCCGTGACGCGGAAACAGCCGCCCGGCATTCATCATTTCTCGGGGTTGCCAGTGAACTTGTCACATTTGATCCTGCGTATCGAAGCGTCATCCAGAATCTTCTTGGAACCGTTCTGATCACAGAGGACTTAAAGAGCGCAAACGAGCTTGCGAAGCTTCTCGGGCACCGGTACCGCATCGTAACCCTTGAGGGAGATGTTGTGAACCCCGGTGGTTCAATGACGGGCGGCGCGGTTAAAAAGAAAAATAACTCCCTCCTCGGAAGAAGCCGGGAGCTAGAAGATGTGACGAAACGGCTCGCTGAAATGGAAGAGAAAACAGCTCTGCTTGAACAAGAGGTCAAAACCCTTAAGCACTCCATTCAGGATATGGAGAAAAAACTGGCTGACTTAAGAGAAACCGGGGAAGGCTTAAGGTTAAAGCAGCAGGATGTGAAAGGCCAGCTGTACGAACTTCAAGTTGCCGAGAAAAATATCAATACCCATTTAGAGCTCTATGACCAAGAAAAATCTGCTCTGTCAGAAAGCGATGAAGAGAGAAAAGTGCGCAAACGCAAGCTTGAAGAAGAGCTCTCTGCCGTATCTGAAAAGATGAAACAGCTTGAAGAGGACATAGACAAACTGACAAAACAAAAACAAACGCAATCCTCAACGAAAGAGTCTCTCTCCAACGAGCTGACTGAGCTGAAGATCGCTGCGGCCAAAAAAGAGCAGGCATGCAAGGGGGAAGAGGACAACCTTGCCAGATTAAAGAAAGAGCTCACTGAAACAGAGCTTGCGTTAAAAGAAGCAAAAGAAGACTTAAGCTTCTTAACGTCAGAGATGTCATCTAGCACCAGCGGCGAAGAAAAGCTGGAAGAAGCAGCAAAACATAAATTGAATGACAAAACGAAAACGATCGAACTGATTGCATTAAGGCGCGATCAGCGCATCAAGCTTCAGCATGGGCTTGATACGTATGAGCGTGAGCTGAAAGAAATGAAACGCCTGTATAAACAAAAAACAACGCTCTTAAAAGACGAAGAAGTCAAACTTGGACGAATGGAAGTCGAGCTTGATAATTTACTCCAATACTTACGGGAGGAATACAGCTTGTCCTTTGAGGGGGCAAAAGAGAAATATCAGCTTGAAACTGATCCAGAGGAAGCCAGAAAGCGCGTGAAGCTGATTAAACTCGCAATTGAAGAGCTGGGTACCGTGAATCTCGGAAGCATAGATGAGTTTGAGAGGGTCAACGAACGGTACAAGTTTCTGTCGGAACAAAAAGAAGATTTAACAGAAGCGAAAAATACCTTGTTTCAAGTGATTGAAGAAATGGATGAAGAAATGACGAAGCGCTTTAACGACACATTCGTCCAAATCCGCTCACACTTTGATCAAGTTTTCCGCTCCTTATTCGGAGGAGGGCGAGCTGAACTGAGGCTCACCGATCCTAACGATCTGCTTCATTCAGGAGTCGAGATTATCGCTCAGCCGCCGGGGAAAAAGCTGCAAAACTTAAATCTCCTGTCAGGCGGAGAGCGTGCGCTTACTGCTATAGCGCTCTTATTCTCAATCCTAAAGGTTCGTCCAGTGCCGTTTTGCGTCCTTGACGAAGTTGAGGCTGCGCTCGACGAAGCGAATGTGTTCCGATTTGCGCAGTATTTAAAAAAATACAGCAGTGATACCCAGTTTATTGTGATTACCCACAGAAAAGGAACGATGGAGGAAGCGGATGTGCTTTATGGCGTAACCATGCAGGAATCCGGTGTTTCCAAGGTAATCTCCGTTAAGCTGGAAGAAACAAAAGAATTCGTTCAGTAACGAGGAAAGAGGTTAAAAGATGAGCTTTTTTAAAAAATTAAAAGAGAAAATCACAAAACAGACAGATTCCGTATCTGAAAAGTTTAAGGATGGCCTTGAAAAAACAAGAAACTCCTTTCAAAACAAAGTGAATGATCTTGTATCCCGTTACCGTAAAGTGGATGAGGATTTCTTCGAAGAGCTTGAAGAGGTTCTTATCAGCGCGGATGTCGGTTTTACAACCGTTATGGAATTAATAGATGAGCTGAAAAAAGAAGTCAAACGCAGAAATATTCAAGATCCAAAGGAAGTCCAGTCAGTGATTTCTGAGAAACTGGTCGAGATTTATAACAGCGGAGATGAGCAAATTTCAGAACTGAACATCCAGGATGGGCGTTTAAACGTAATCCTTCTGGTAGGTGTAAACGGTGTCGGGAAAACAACAACGATCGGAAAGCTTGCTCATAAAATGAAACAAGAAGGAAAATCTGTCGTACTTGCCGCCGGAGACACTTTCAGAGCGGGAGCCATTGAACAGCTGGAAGTATGGGGAGAGCGTACAGGAGTGCCTGTCATTAAGCAGACGGCCGGAAGCGATCCGGCAGCTGTCATCTACGATGCTGTTCATGCTGCGAAAGCAAGAAATGCCGATGTATTAATTTGTGATACGGCAGGGCGTCTCCAAAACAAAGTAAATCTCATGAAAGAGCTTGAAAAAGTAAAACGTGTTATCGAAAGAGAAGTTCCTGAAGCTCCGCATGAGGTGCTGCTTGCCCTTGATGCCACGACCGGCCAAAATGCAATGGCTCAGGCAAAAGAATTCTCTAAAGCAACAAATGTTACCGGCATTGCTTTAACGAAGCTTGACGGTACGGCAAAAGGCGGTATCGTCCTTGCGATTCGCAACGAGCTTCACATCCCGGTTAAACTAGTCGGTTTAGGAGAAAAAGTTGATGACCTTCAGGAATTTGATCCAGAATCCTATGTGTACGGACTCTTTTCAGATTTAGTGGAAAAAGCCGACGATTAAGAAAAAGGCCCCAACATCTTGGGGCCTTTTTCTTTTTTATCTTCTTACTTGATAGGCGAAATGATAAAGGCTGTTATCAGTGGATACCAGTCTTGACTCACCAGAAAAAACTCTGAATGGGATGATGTCATAGTAATGAACGGAAACAGATGTGTAATACGTATAGTAACCAGCAGCTGGCCCCAAATACATTGGAACCTCAAATGTTCCGTTTGCATCAGTCGTTCCTGAAGCAGTTTGTGTTGTGTTTCCGACCTTCGTGTCCGCTTCAAATCTTACGGGCGCGTTTGGCACTGGCTGTCCGTTTTGGTCGAGTAATTTGCCGCTTACTGTAATATTGTACTTGACTCGCCAATATTGACCTTGTCCGTAATTGATTTTACCGTATACCCCTCCATCTGTGCTGATATTTGTGATTGAGGCCTTATAAGGTGCCTCAGCAGCGTCTGCTTGCTGTGCCGGGAAACCTATTGTAAACAGGGCTGCCAGACATAACATAAACAATAAACCGATTTTTTTCATAAAAATCCTCCTTAAAATAGGGTTCATATACAATATCGGAATAAATTGGATGATATTTAGCGTATTTTGGAAAAGTTAATCGCGGCTTTGACAAGATAAAAACTTGACAGTGTCATTAAAACCGTGTAAACTAAGTTATCGTAAAGGGATTTGACTTAACAAAGGGGAGAGCTCAAATGTCACTCGAAAAGACAACGAGAATGAATTATCTGTTTGATTTTTATCAGTCGTTGTTGACGTCAAAACAGAAGAGCTATATGTCGCTTTATTATTTGGACGATTTCTCCCTAGGCGAAATAGCCGAAGAATATGAGGTTTCAAGACAAGCTGTTTATGATAACATCAAACGAACAGAAGCAATGCTTGAACAATATGAAGAAAAGCTGCTCCTTTTGAAAAAGTTTCAGGAGCGTAAAGAGATGTTTAATAAGCTGAAGGAGCTTGCTTCCGGTTCAAAAGAAGAGGAAGAAATTACAGCTCTGATTGAAGCGCTTGAGAAATTAGATTAGGAGGCGGCAAACTATGGCATTTGAAGGATTAGCCGACCGACTGCAGCAGACGATTTCTAAAATCCGCGGAAAAGGGAAAGTCAGCGAACAAGATGTAAAAGAGATGATGCGTGAGGTCCGTCTTGCGCTGCTTGAGGCTGACGTTAACTTTAAAGTAGTCAAGGATTTTGTCAAAAAAGTAAGTGAACGCGCTGTAGGCCAAGACGTCATGAAAAGTCTGACGCCCGGCCAGCAGGTCATTAAAGTTGTTCAAGAGGAACTGACTGAGCTGATGGGCGGCGAAGAGAGCAAAATCGCCGTCGCAAAAAGGCCGCCGACTGTTATTATGATGGTCGGTCTCCAAGGTGCCGGTAAAACGACAACAAGCGGTAAGCTTGCGAATCTGCTGCGCAAAAAGCATAATCGCAAACCGATGCTGGTTGCTGCCGATATTTACCGCCCAGCCGCAATTAAGCAGCTGGAAACACTCGGCAAACAGCTTGATATGCCTGTTTTCTCTCTTGGCGATCAGGTCAGTCCTGTAGAAATAGCTAAACAGGCTATTGAGAAAGCCAAGGAAGAACATTATGACTACGTCATTTTGGATACGGCAGGGCGCTTGCATATCGACCATGAACTGATGGATGAACTGACCAACGTCAAAGAAATCGCGAATCCGGAAGAAATTTTCCTGGTTGTCGATTCAATGACCGGTCAGGACGCTGTGAATGTTGCCAAAAGCTTTAATGAACAGCTCGGTTTAACCGGTGTTGTGTTGACTAAGCTGGATGGAGACACACGCGGCGGGGCTGCGCTTTCTATTCGCGCTGTCACAAACACGCCAATTAAGTTCGCAGGTTTGGGCGAAAAGCTTGATGCGTTAGAGCCGTTCCATCCTGAACGCATGGCATCAAGGATTCTCGGCATGGGCGACGTGCTGACATTGATTGAAAAAGCACAGGCCAGCGTTGATGAAGACAAAGCCAAAGAGCTGGAACAAAAAATGAGAACGATGAGCTTCACATTGGACGATTTTCTGGAGCAGCTCGGGCAAGTCAGAAACATGGGGCCGCTTGATGAGCTTCTGCAAATGATGCCGGGTGCAGGTAAAATGAAAGGCCTGAAAAACATCCAAGTTGATGAAAAACAGCTGAATCATGTGGAAGCAATCATTAAATCAATGACTGTTCTTGAAAAAGAACAGCCGGATATCATCAATGCCAGCCGGCGGAAGCGGATTGCAAAAGGAAGCGGGACATCCGTACAGGAAGTCAACCGTCTGCTTAAGCAGTTTGATGAAATGAAAAAAATGATGAAGCAGATGACAAACATGTCAAAAGGCAAGAAAAAAGGGTTTAAGCTACCTTTTATGTAATCGGTTATACATGATAAAACCGTTGTTAAGAAAAAACACTTTACAAACACTTTTATCATTGTTAATATACTATCTTGTTGAAATATTTTCGGAGGTGCTAGTAAAATGGCAGTAAAAATTCGTTTAAAACGTATGGGAGCAAAAAAATCTCCTTTCTATCGTATTGTTGTAGCAGATTCTCGTTCACCACGTGACGGCCGTTTCATCGAAACAGTCGGAACTTACAACCCGGTTGCAAAACCAGCGGAAGTAAAAATTGACGAAGAGCTTGCTCTTAAATGGCTTCAAACTGGAGCGAAACCATCTGATACAGTTCGCAACTTGTTCTCTAGCCAAGGAATCATGGAAAAATTCCACAACGCTAAACAAGGCAAGTAATGACTGATCAACACTTGGAAGATTTGATTGTCCACATTGTGACGCCGCTTGTTGATCATCCAGATGACATTCGCGTCATAAGAGAAGAAACCGATCAAAAGATTGCGCTGCGCTTATCTGTCCATAAGTCAGATACCGGTAAAGTTATCGGAAAGCAAGGCCGGACTGCAAAAGCGATTCGAACAGCTGTATTTGCAGCTGGCGCACAGTCTTCTAAGAAAGTTCAATTTGAAATATTTGACTAAAAGGGAGAGGGCCGGCACCTCCCCTTTTTTTACACGCAAAAAAAGGGTAAACTGATAGAAGCTTAGGCAAAATAGAAAAGCCTGGGCGAGTAAAAGTTTTAAAAGCGGGGAGCTTGGTGCGATGCAAATTATTCACCGTGTAGCCGTTATGCAAGTCTTAACCGAGCGCAGTAAAGAAAAGCTTTTAGCTTCTTTTGCCGAAAAGAAACAAATGCTTGAACGAGAATGCAGCCAGCTCTATTTTCAGCTTAGAAAACATGAGAAAGAACAGCAAAACCCTGATATGATTGAACAATTTAAAAAGGCAATAGAAAAGCGAAAAGATGATATAAAAATCATTGATTTTCAAATTGCTCAAGTACATACATTGCCGCTTGGCAGTGAGTTGAAAGAAAAGGAAGTCGATGCGCTGCTGACGATTGAAGCCGGGGATGACTGGCATGAGAAAACAGCAGCGAACACCATCGTCATAAAAGACGGAAAAGTAATTGAAATTCGCCAGAGGTGATCATATGACAAAGCGATGGTTTAATGTAGGCAAAATCGTAAATACCCACGGAATCAAAGGCGAAGTGCGGGTGATTTCAAAAACAGATTTTGCCGAAGAACGATACAAGCCGGGAAACACGCTGTATTTGTTTATGGACGGCCGTAACGAACCAGTGGAGGTAACGGTAAACACACATAGACTGCATAAGCAATTTCATCTCCTGCAGTTTAAAGAAAGACAAAACCTAAATGAAGTAGAAGAGCTGAAAAACGCAATCATTAAAGTTCCTGAAGAAGAATTAGGAGAGCTGAATGAGGGTGAATTTTATTTCCACGAAATTATTGGGTGTGAAGTATTTACTGAAGAAGGCGAACTCATCGGAAAGGTCAAAGAAATTTTGACGCCTGGAGCCAATGACGTTTGGGTCATCGGAAGAAAAGGAAAAAAAGACGCACTCATTCCTTACATTGAATCAGTGGTCAAACATATCGATGTCAGGGAAAAGAAAATTGAGATTGAACTGATGGAAGGGTTAATAGACGAATGAAAATCGACTTTTTGACGCTGTTTCCCGAAATGTTTGAAGGCGTGCTCGGCTCATCGATTCTTCAAAAAGCCCAGGAAAAAGATGCGGTGCAGTTTCAAGTCGTAAATTTCCGGGAGTACTCTGATAACAAGCACAATACTGTTGATGATTATCCTTATGGCGGAGGGGCAGGCATGGTTCTCAAGCCCCAGCCTGTTTTTGACGCGGTCGAGGACCTGACATCAAAGGCAGCCGCTGCTCCGCGTATTATCCTCGTATGCCCGCAAGGTGAGCGTTTTACCCAAAAAAAAGCCGAGCAATTAGCTAAGGAAGAGCATTTGCTGTTCATTTGCGGCCACTATGAAGGCTATGATGAACGCATTCGCGAGCACTTGGTAACGGATGAAATATCAATTGGCGACTTTGTTCTGACGGGCGGTGAGCTCCCTGCAATGATGATCGCAGACAGTGTGGTCAGACTGCTTCCGGGTGTACTGGGTAAAGAGGCTTCCCATATTGAGGATTCCTTCAGCACCGGACTTTTAGAGCACCCGCATTATACAAGACCGGCAGATTACAAAGGTTTAAAAGTGCCTGAAACACTCTTGTCAGGAAACCATGCAAAAATTGAAGAATGGCGGAATAAAGAATCGATCAGAAGGACCTACCTAAGACGTCCGGATCTGTTGAAAGACTACCCGCTTACAGAGCAGCAAAGAAAGTGGATTTCTGAATGGGAAAAAGAATAGATTTTATTGCATAGGCTATGAAATTGTGATAAGATACTACTTGTGGCTTAAGCGGGCTTATCCGCTGCAAGCTTGAAAACGATGTTCCGCTGTGCCGGTTTTTGTGGCCAAGAGCATCTGTTGGAAGGAGTTGAAAACGATGCAAAAACTAATTGAAGATATCACAAAAGAACAGCTTCGTACTGATCTTCCTGCGTTCCGTCCTGGTGACACTTTACGTGTACACGTTAAAGTTGTTGAGGGTAACCGTGAGCGTATCCAGATCTTTGAAGGTGTTGTGATTAAGCGTCGTGGTGGTGGAATCAGCGAAACGTTCACAGTTCGTAAGATTTCTTACGGTGTTGGCGTTGAACGTACTTTCCCAGTACACACACCAAAAATCGCGAAAATCGAAGTTGTACGTTACGGTAAAGTACGCCGTGCTAAACTTTACTACCTGCGTGAACTTCGCGGAAAAGCGGCTCGTATTAAAGAGATCAGACGATAATGATAACGAACGAAAAGAGCTTGTTACCTGTAACAAGCTCTTTTTTTATACAGAATTTGAAAATGCCGGACAGGCATCGTAAAATACATAAAGGACAACAATGAATCATGCATACTGAAGATAAAGGCGGTGTTCGTGTCACATGACAATTCAATGGTTCCCGGGCCATATGGCAAAAGCAAGAAGGGAAGTAACCGAAAAATTAAAATTAATCGATATCGTATATGAATTGGTAGATGCCAGAATTCCAATGTCATCAAGAAACCCAATGATTGAAGATATTCTAAAAAACAAGCCGCGAATTATGCTGTTAAACAAGGCTGACAAAGCAGATGCGGCAGTTACACAGCAGTGGAAAGAGCACTTTGAGAACCAGGGGATCCGCTCTCTGTCTATTAATTCTGTAAATGGACAAGGGTTAAATCAAATTGTGCCTGCATCAAAAGAGATTCTCCAAGAAAAATTTGACCGGATGCGTGCGAAAGGTGTGAAACCGAGAGCGATTCGCGCTTTGATTATCGGCATTCCAAACGTCGGAAAATCAACGCTCATCAACCGGCTTGCAAAGAAAAACATAGCAAAAACGGGAGACAGACCTGGCATTACGACTTCTCAACAGTGGGTCAAAGTTGGGAAAGAATTAGAGCTATTAGATACACCGGGGATTTTGTGGCCTAAATTTGAGGATGAGCTTGTCGGTTTGAGACTTGCAGTCACTGGGGCTATTAAAGACTCGATTATCAATTTGCAGGACGTGGCCGTGTTTGGTCTTCGTTTTCTCGAAGAACATTACCCAGAACGGCTTAAAGAGCGTTATGGCCTTGAGGAGATCCCAGAGGACATTGCTGAGCTGTTTGATGCAATAGGTGAAAAGCGGGGCTGTCTCATGAGCGGTGGGCTCATTAACTACGATAAGACGACTGAAGTCATCATTCGCGATATTCGCACTGAAAAGTTCGGCAGGCTGTCATTTGAACAGCCGACGATGTAAAGGCGCGCAGAAATGCGGGTCTTTATTTTTTCTTGGCTGAACCGATACATATAGTAAGGGAGAAGAGAAAGTGAATACATTAACCGTAAAGGACATTAAAGACCGTTTGCAGGAAGTGAAGGATGCACAAGACCCATTTATTGCCCAATGCGAAAACGACCCGAGAAAAAGCGTTCAAACGCTTGTAGAGCAATGGCTTAAAAAGCAAGCGAAAGAAAAAGCGCTGAAAGAACAATGGGTGAATATGACTTCCTATGAAAGGCTGGCAAGAAACAAAGGATTTCGCTTGATTGCAGGTGTTGACGAGGTCGGCCGGGGGCCATTGGCAGGACCAGTTGTCGCCAGCGCAGTCATCCTTCCAGAGGAATGTGAAATACTTGGGCTGACAGACTCCAAAAAGCTTTCAGAGAAAAAACGCGAGGAATATTACGAGCTTATTATGAAGGAAGCACTGGCGGTCGGGATAGGAATTGTAGAAGCTACTGTGATTGATGAGATCAATATATATGAAGCTTCAAAAATGGCAATGGTGAGAGCGATACAGGATTTGTCGGATACACCTGATTATTTGCTTGTTGACGCAATGACACTTCCGCTCGACACGGCTCAGGCGTCAATTATAAAAGGCGATGCCAAAAGCGTGTCTATTGCGGCAGGTGCGTGTATCGCAAAAGTGACGAGGGACCGAATGATGAGCGCTTATGCCGAAACGTATCCCATGTACGGCTTTGAAAAAAATAAAGGCTATGGGACAAAAGAACATTTGGAAGCTCTCGCTGCATACGGCCCAACTGAATTGCACCGCAAAACTTTCGCTCCTGTTCAATCTTTCAGATAAATCACCATGGACAAGGAGGCACCTTTTTAAAATGAACATACGAAATGATGTGCAAAAGGCGCTGCAGCAGCTTTTCGGGCGTACAGCCGTCCCGCAGGAAACATCAAAAGTAAACGAAGCGCTAAACGGGGAGAAGCGTCTCCTCTTAGGAAAAGTGCTTCGTTTACTAGGAGATCAGCATGCCCTGATCCAAGTCGGCAATCAAACTGTTCAGGGAAAACTTGAAACTCAGCTTCGTCCTCAGGCATACTATTGGTTTTCCTACGAAAAAAAAACGGCAGAGCAAACAGGCCGTCTTCAGGTCGTTCAAAGCTTTGATCAAAATCCTAAAACCATTCAGGATGCAGCTGGCAAACTTTTAAATGCTATTTCAGTGAAGACGTCAAACGCAGCTCTCATGATGACAGGAGCGATGCTGAAAAGCAAAACACCCGTAACAGAAAATGATATCAAAACAGCTGTCCGCTGGATGGACACGCTGCCTTCGCAAGACACAAAAAAAGCAGTTGAAACGGTTCTCTTCGCTTTAAAGCGTGATCTTCCCATTCACTCCGAGATTTTGAATGGTGTTCACGCTGTGAAATCGCCTGTTCCGTTGCATCAGCACGTATCCCAGCTGCTACAGGCAATCGACCAAAACCCTCAGCAGAGCCAAATGATGTCAAAGCTAAAGGAAGCAGTTAAGGTGCTTTTAAATAGTGAAATCGATGTCCATGCAGAACGGCTGATTGATAAGCTTATTTCTTTAACCGACAATACGAAAGCACCTTCTCCGACGAATACAGCTGGAAGTAGGGAGCTTAGCACACCAGCTGGCTCCCCCGGAAAAGCCAGCCTGCCGATTGCAAATCACACAGCAGAACAGGGAAGCATACAAGAAGAGCCTGTTAAAACAGCAGCAGACATTCCAATTAAAGAAGCCCGCCAGCTGCTCGTGAAGCTGACGGAATCTGCTGAAAAAAACAGTCTCCAAATTGTGAAAGAAGCAGCAAATTGGATTAAAGCGGCTGCTTCATCGGGTGATAGTAAGTCACTTGCAGCTTCAGCTGTTTTACAAGCGGCACAAGTCACAGACCAGGAAGCCGAAGTCTTTTTAAAGGCTGTTCAGCAGACAGCACCCCATTTGGCGGATAAGGCAGATGTTCTTTCTTTCTTATCCAAAGTGAAAACGGCAATCGGCGCAAGGGACGAGGTTGGGTTCATTAAAGCGTTTGAACAAGGAAGCGCAGTCACATCTGGCGAAATGCAATCCATCAAGCTGGCTCTTTCTGCCTTAAGAGCATCGCATGAGGTAGCCGAACCAGTCAAACAAGAAGCCGATCAGCTTTTTCATAAATTAAATGGCCAGCTTTTCATGCAGCAGGACCATCCATCATACAGCCAAATTGTAATGTCATTTCCGATGTTTTCGAAGTCAGGGGTTCAGGACATGACTGTTCTGTTTAAAGGAAAGAAAGAAGCGGATGGAAAGCTTGATCCTTCCCATTGCCGCCTTTTGTTTTTGCTGCAGCTTGATACACTAAAAGAAACCGTCGTTGATTGCTTGGTACAACAAAAAGTCATGACCATTACAATAGAGACTGATTTCGAGCTGCAGGCTGCGATCGATCCGATGGTGCCCGCGCTTAAACAGGGGCTAAAGGAAATGGGGTACAGCCTTTCAGGGGTAAACGCTAAAAAAAGGGTTCACACCGAAGAAAAGGCTTCAATCGATCAATATATAACAAGTATCAGTGATCAGGAAGTGGATGTGAAAATATGAAAGAGCAGACACCGATCAGAAAAGCTGTTGCTCTCCATTATGACGAACAAAAAGACAAGGCGCCGAGAGTGATTGCCACAGGGAAGGGCCATGTAGCTGACAACATTATCAAAGAAGCGAAAAAAGCAGGGGTCCCGATTCAAGAAGATCGGACCCTTGTCGAATTAATGCGCCATTTGACGGTAGATGATCAAATTCCTGAAGCTCTTTATGAAACGGTAGCCGAGATTTTTTCATTCATTTACAAATTGGACGAAAGCGTAAAAAACAAAAAATAGCTAAAATATTCCCCATCCTCCTTTGAAATTTATGTTTTTAATAAAGTAAAAGTTTGAATGTTTAGAAGGATTAAAAGATTTTGCATCGAACTGTAGACAATTCTTCCAGTATTATTATAGAATGAAAGCGCAGTCTATTTTAGTTTTGTTACATAAGTTAGGAGGATGGGAAATGAATATCCATGAGTACCAGGGAAAAGAAGTCCTCAGAAAATATGGGGTATCTGTTCCTGAAGGTAAAGTGGCTTTTACAGCAGAAGAAGCAGTTGAGAGTGCAAAGAGCTTATCCAGCTCGGTTTATGTCGTAAAGGCTCAAATTCATGCTGGCGGTCGAGGCAAAGCTGGTGGGGTAAAAATAGCAAAATCATTAGACGAAGTAAAAGCGTATGCCGAAGAACTATTAGGGAAGACCCTAGTTACACATCAGACGGGTCCGGACGGCCAAGTAATAAAACGCTTACTTATTGAAGAAGGCTGCGATATTAAAAAAGAATATTACATCGGTCTAGTGCTTGACCGCGCCACTTCAAGAATCGTTTTGATGGCTTCTGAAGAAGGCGGAACGGAAATTGAAGAGGTTGCGGAGAAAACACCGGAAAAAATCAAAAAAGCTGTCATTGATCCGGCTGTTGGCCTTCAAGGCTATCAAGCCAGAGAAATTGCATTCGCTATTAATATTCCAAAAGAGCTCGTGGGAAAAGCTGCTAAATTTATGCTTGGACTATATAAAGCGTTTGTTGAGAAAGACTGCTCAATCGCCGAAATCAATCCGCTTGTTGTTACCGGCGACGGAAATGTGATGGCGCTTGATGCAAAATTGAATTTTGACAGCAATGCGTTGTACCGACAAAAGGACATTATGGAATACAGAGATTTGGATGAAGAAGATCCGAAAGAAATTGAAGCGTCCAAATATGATCTAAGCTACATTTCCCTTGATGGAAATATCGGCTGTATGGTAAACGGCGCGGGGCTTGCGATGTCCACGATGGATATTATCAAGCATTATGGAGGAGAACCGGCCAACTTCCTTGATGTGGGCGGCGGTGCAACCGCTGAAAAAGTCACGGAAGCATTTAAAATCATTCTTTCTGATCAAAACGTTAAAGGGATTTTTGTCAACATTTTCGGCGGCATTATGAAATGTGATGTCATCGCAGAAGGGGTTGTTGAAGCGACTAGACAAGTTGGTTTGACATTGCCGCTTGTCGTCCGTCTTGAAGGCACAAACGTGGATCTAGGGAAGAAAATCCTTAGTGAATCAGGATTAAACATTACATCTGCGGAATCAATGGCTGACGGCGCGCAGAAAATCGTATCCTTAGTTTAAGAAAGAATGAAAGGCAGGGGACCAAATAATGAGTGTTTTCATTAATAAAGATACAAGAGTTATTGTGCAAGGGATTACAGGTTCTACCGCTTTATTTCATACGAAGCAGATGCTTGAGTACGGCACAAATATCGTTGGCGGTGTAACACCTGGAAAAGGCGGAACAGAAGCGGAAGGTGTTCCTGTATTTAATACAGTGGCTGAAGCAGTTCAAACGACCGGCGCTAACGCGTCTGTTATATATGTGCCCGCACCGTTTGCAGCTGATGCGATTATGGAAGCGGTAGATGCGGAGCTTGATCTCGTGATTTGTATCACAGAACATATCCCGGTTTTGGATATGGTGAAGGTCAAACGCTTCATGGAAGGCAAGAAAACGAGACTGATAGGGCCGAACTGTCCTGGTGTCATTACGCCTGAAGAATGTAAAATCGGCATTATGCCCGGATACATCCATAAAAAGGGTCATGTAGGCGTTGTATCACGTTCAGGAACATTAACATACGAAGCGGTGCACCAGCTCTCAGAAGCGGGTGTAGGGCAATCTACAGCTGTTGGAATCGGCGGCGACCCTGTAAATGGAACAAACTTTATTGACGTTTTAAAAGCGTTTAACGAAGATCCTGACACACACGCAGTCATCATGATTGGCGAAATCGGCGGTACGGCCGAAGAGGAAGCGGCAGAGTGGGTAAAAGCCAACATGACAAAACCGGTAGTCGGTTTTATCGGCGGTAAAACAGCACCTCCTGGGAAGCGCATGGGGCATGCAGGCGCCATTATTTCCGGCGGGAAAGGGACAGCTGATGAAAAAATCAAAACCCTTAATGCATGCGGAATCGAAGTTGCAGAGACACCTTCTGTCATGGGTGAAACCTTAATCAAGGTGCTGAAAGAGAAGAACTTGTTCGAAACTTGTAAAACGCATTAATAAAAAAGGGACAGCCGTCAAGGCTGTTCCTGCTTTTTCTAACAAAAGGAGGTCAATCTATTGGATCAGGCCGCTGCCTGCCTAACGATTTGCAGAATCAATCAATTATTATCCCCATCCCTTCTATTAAAATGGTGGAAAGCCGATCCGTCTATGTCGCTGACATCACCCGTGTTACAAACGGTTACTCGTGATCAAATAAAAGCAGCTGCATTAAAAAACGAAATAGAACAATTTTATCCAAAGCTCCCGCGTGTACTTGCTGCTTATCGTGAGCAAGGCATTAACACCATCCCTATTTCTTCAAAGCAATATCCTTTCTGGCTTAAAAGCATTTATGATCCCCCCGCCGTACTGTTTGCAAAA
Source organism: Bacillus sp. FJAT-14266 (assembly GCF_001719225.1). Taxonomy (NCBI): domain Bacteria; kingdom Bacillati; phylum Bacillota; class Bacilli; order Caryophanales; family Bacillaceae; genus Bacillus; species Bacillus sp. FJAT-14266. Next base: position 2,609,126 of record NZ_CP017072.1, on the reverse strand, counting down.
GGTGATATGACTCTTCTTTCGAAAGGGAGAAAAATTGGAATTGTAGGGACAAGAAATCCAACAGCTTATGGGAAACAAGTTGTCAATCATCTTACAAAAGAGATCTGTCGTAAAGGTTGGGTGATTGTCAGCGGACTGGCGTCTGGGATAGACGGAATGTCCCATGCTGCAAGTATTAAGGCGAAGGGGCGGACAATTGGCGTCATTGCAGGCGGATTTCAACACATTTATCCCCGAGAAAACCTTCAGTTAGCAGATCACATGGCTAAACACCATATCCTGCTGTCAGAGCACCCACCTGAAACTAAACCCCAAAAATGGCATTTCCCTATGAGAAACCGTATTATCAGCGGACTAAGTGAAGGCGTTATTGTCGTTCAGGGCAAAGAAAAAAGCGGTTCGCTGATTACTGCCTATCAAGCATTGGAACAAGGGAGAGAGGTATTTGCCGTACCCGGTTCATTGTTTGACCCTTACGCCGGAGGTCCTATAAAACTGATCCAGCAGGGGGCTAAAGCCATATGGTCAGCAGAGGATATTTTCGAGGAACTTCCTGAGAGAAACGTTCAATATACGGAACCCTTTTGAATTATCGTTTGACAAACGGTATTGTAATATTTAATAATAGTGAGGATTTAAAGTTGCATATTGTTTTCTATTTAATTAATGACGTTCATGATAAAGAATGAAATGTTGAAAGCCAAATAAAGACAGCTGCAAAAATAAAATTGAAATATCTTGAAAAGAGAGAGAACACCTCTTGAGGGGGATGAAAATGTCTGATTATCTAGTCATCGTGGAATCGCCCGCTAAGGCGAAAACGATTGAACGTTACTTAGGTAAAAAATATAAAGTAAAAGCATCAATGGGACATGTCCGGGATCTTCCAAAAAGTCAAATGGGAGTTGACATAGAACAGAATTTTGAACCGAAATATATTACCATTCGAGGTAAAGGCCCGGTATTAAAAGAGCTGAAAACGGCTGCGAAAAAAGCCAAAAAAGTGTATCTCGCAGCCGACCCCGACAGAGAAGGGGAAGCGATTGCATGGCATTTGGCACACAGTCTTGATTTAGATCTCAACTCAGACTGCCGTGTGGTGTTTAACGAAATTACAAAAGACGCTATTAAGGAATCGTTTAAGCATCCCCGCATGATCAATATGGATTTAGTGGATGCACAGCAAGCGAGACGTATTTTAGACAGGCTTGTCGGATATAAAATCAGTCCAATCTTATGGAAAAAAGTCAAAAAAGGGCTTAGCGCAGGACGCGTGCAATCCGTTGCCCTCCGTTTGATTATTGACCGTGAAAAAGAGATTAACGACTTTAAGCCTGAGGAATATTGGACAATTGACGGTACGTTCTTAAAAGGTCAAGAAACCTTTGAAGCGAGCTTTTTCGGGAAAAACGGCAAAAAACTTCCTTTAAATAGTGAAGCTGATGTAAAAGAGATTCTTTCTCAGCTCAAAGGGAATCAATATACAGTTGAAAAAGTAACCAAAAAGGAACGCAAACGTAATCCCGCTTTGCCTTTTACCACTTCTACCCTGCAGCAGGAAGCGGCTCGCAAGCTCAATTTCAGAGCGAAGAAAACGATGATGATTGCACAGCAATTATATGAAGGAATTGATTTAGGAAGAGAAGGAACGGTTGGTCTGATCACGTATATGAGAACGGATTCAACCCGTATTTCAAATACGGCTGTTGATGAAGCAGCTGCATTTATTGATCAGACATATGGAAAAGAGTTCCTAGGCGGAAAACGGAAGCCTGCGAAAAAGAATGAAAATGCCCAGGATGCCCACGAAGCAATTCGGCCGACATCAGTTCTTAGAAAACCAAGTGAATTAAAAGCAGTCCTCGGCAGAGACCAAATGAGACTGTATAAATTAATTTGGGAGCGTTTTGTTGCCAGCCAAATGGCACCGGCTGTTCTCGATACAATGAGTGTCGACCTGACAAACAACGGTTTGACATTTCGTGCAAATGGAAGTAAAGTCAAGTTTTCCGGGTTTATGAAGGTGTATGTTGAAGGAAAAGACGATCAAATGGAAGAAAAAGACCGGATGCTGCCTGACTTACAAGAAGGCGACACGGTATTATCAAAAGATATAGAACCTGAGCAGCATTTTACCCAGCCGCCTCCGCGATATACTGAGGCCCGGCTTGTTAAAACCCTTGAAGAACGCGGTATCGGCCGTCCATCCACATATGCTCCGACACTTGATACTATTCAGCGGCGCGGCTACGTGGCATTGGATAATAAACGTTTCGTTCCGACTGAATTAGGTCAGATCGTTCTTGACTTGATCATGGAGTTTTTCCCTGAGATCATTAACGTTGAGTTTACAGCTAAAATGGAGAGAGATCTTGATCATGTTGAAGAAGGAAATACCGAATGGGTCAAGATTATCGATAATTTCTACACCGATTTTGAAAAACGCGTGAAAAAAGCCGAATCGGAAATGAAGGAAGTTGAGATTGAACCAGAGTATGCTGGAGAAGATTGTGAATTGTGCAGTTCTCCAATGGTATATAAAATGGGACGGTACGGTAAATTCTTAGCTTGCTCCAACTTCCCTGACTGCCGGAACACGAAACCGATTGTGAAACAAATTGGTGTGAAGTGCCCGAGCTGCGGAGAAGGAAACATTGTTGAGCGAAAATCGAAAAAGAAACGGGTGTTTTACGGCTGTGACCGTTATCCGGACTGTGAATTCGTATCATGGGACAAACCAATTGAACGAAAATGCCCGAAATGCGAAAAAATGCTCGTCGAGAAAAAACTCAAAAAAGGTATACAAGTCCAATGCGTGGAATGCGATTATAAGGAAGAACCACAGAAGTAGCGGTGAGCAGGGTCTTGCTCACCTTCTTTGTGTGTTAAAAGAAGGCCTTGAATAATAAACTAGGAGATGTGAAAGATGAACCAACAAACAGTGAATGTAATCGGAGCCGGACTCGCAGGAAGTGAAGCAGCATGGCAGCTTGCCAAACGTGGGATTCAAGTCAAATTGTATGAAATGCGGCCAGTTAAACAAACGCCTGCGCACCATACAGATAAATTTGCTGAGCTTGTCTGCAGCAACTCTCTTCGCTCTAATACACTTGCTAACGCTGTCGGTGTATTAAAGGAAGAAATGCGTGCGCTTGATTCAGCCATTATCGCTGCGGCTGACGAATGTTCGGTGCCTGCCGGGGGCGCTCTTGCAGTAGACCGTCATGAATTTGCCGCAAGTGTGACAAATCGGGTGAAAAATCATCCAAACGTAACCGTTATTAATGAAGAAGTGACTGAAATTCCTGAAGGCCCTACTATCATCGCAACGGGTCCGTTAACATCTGAATCGCTGTCTGCCCAGCTGAAGGAGCTGACTGGAGAGGACTATTTATATTTTTATGACGCAGCGGCGCCAATTGTAGAAAAAGACAGCCTTGATATGGATAAAGTGTACCTAAAATCCCGTTATGATAAAGGTGAAGCAGCATATTTGAACTGCCCGATGACAGAAGAAGAGTTTGACCGTTTTCATGAAGCATTAACATCAGCAGAAACAGTGCCGTTAAAAGAATTTGAAAAAGAGATTTTCTTTGAAGGCTGCATGCCGATTGAAGTTATGGCAAAACGGGGTAAGAAAACAATGCTTTTCGGTCCGATGAAACCGGTTGGTCTAGAGCATCCTGTTACAGGAAAACGCCCTTATGCCGTCGTTCAGCTCAGACAGGATGATGCTGCGGGAACACTTTATAATATTGTAGGATTCCAGACTCATTTAAAATGGGGAGACCAAAAGGAAGTTCTCAAGTTGATTCCAGGACTTGAAAATGTAGAAATCGTCAGATATGGCGTGATGCACAGAAACACATTTATTAACTCTCCAAGCCTGTTAAAGCCGACTTATCAATTTAAAAACCGCAGTGATCTGTTCTTTGCAGGCCAAATGACGGGAGTAGAAGGATATGTGGAATCAGCTGCCTCAGGACTTGTAGCAGGCATTAATGCGGCGAAGCTTGTATTGGGAGAAGAGCTTGTGATCTTCCCTCAGGAAACAGCAATTGGCAGTATGGCACATTATATTACAACAACAAACCAGAAGAACTTCCAGCCGATGAATGCAAACTTTGGGCTTTTGAAAGAATTGCCAGTTAAAATTAAAAATAAAAAAGAACGAAATGAACAATACGCGAACCGTGCGATTGAAACAATTCAAACAATTTCGAAAACAATATAGGTATTGATTGCAACCCGAGCGCGATTTGTGATACCATTTAAAAGCCCTTCCTGGGGAGGTATTAGGCATGGAGAATGTTAAGAATTTCGTAAAGTTATTCGTTGAATATTTACAAATTGAAAAAAATTATTCACAATATACTATTGTGAATTATGTGGATTCAATTGAAGAATTCGAGACTTTCCTGCGCGTTCAAGGTATAAATGGATTTGAAGAAGCTGCATATCAAGATACTAGGATTTTTTTGACAGAAGCCTATGAAAAAGGTTTATCGAGAAGAACAATAAGCAAAAAGATATCTGCATTAAGAAGCTTTTATAAGTTTCTGATGCGGGAAAAGCTTATTGAAGAAAATCCGTTTCAGCTTGTTCATCTGCCAAAACAGGAGAAACGGATACCGAAGTTTCTATATCAAAAAGAGCTTGAGGAGCTGTTTGAAGTTTCAGATATAAGCCAGCCGGCCGGAATGAGGGATCAAGCGCTGTTAGAGCTGCTCTATGCCACTGGAATGAGGGTCAGTGAATGCTGTTCCATAACTATTAACGATGTTGATTTATTTATGGACACTGTGCTTGTTCACGGTAAAGGCAAGAAGCAGCGCTATATCCCCTTTGGGTCTTATGCCCGCGAAGCGTTGAAGGTATACATGAATAGCGGAAGACAGTGCTTGCTGATGAAGGCAAAAGAACCTCATGATCTATTATTCGTAAATCAAAGAGGCGGACCGCTTACAGCCCGTGGCATCAGACATATTTTAAGCGGGCTTGTTCAAAAAGCGTCAAGCACTTTACATATCCATCCGCATATGCTTCGACATACGTTCGCCACGCATCTGTTAAATGAAGGAGCGGATTTGAGAAGCGTTCAAGAACTGCTCGGGCATTCCAATCTGTCTTCTACACAGATATACACGCACGTTTCGAAGGAAATGTTGAGAAACACATATATGTCTCACCATCCAAGAGCATTTAAGAAAAATTAAAGGAGGCCCTTTATGTCATCTTTTCATGCGACCACAATATTTGCCGTACAGCATAAAGGACGAAGCGCTATGTCCGGAGACGGCCAAGTAACATTTGGTCAGGCTGTTGTCATGAAACACACGGCACGGAAAGTGAGAAAACTGTTTAACGGCAAAGTTCTTGCTGGTTTTGCGGGATCTGTTGCAGACGCTTTCACTTTATTCGAAAAGTTTGAAGCTAAGCTTGAAGAATATAACGGCAACTTAAAACGGGCGGCTGTTGAGCTTGCGAAGGAATGGCGCAGTGATAAAGTGCTAAGAAAGCTCGAAGCCATGCTGATTGTTATGAATCAGGATACTTTGCTTCTCGTATCGGGAACAGGCGAGGTGATCGAACCAGATGACGGCATTCTCGCGATTGGATCAGGAGGCAATTACGCTTTGGCAGCGGGAAGAGCACTGAAAAAGCATGCCGGTGAAAGCATGTCTGCAAGTGAGATTGCCAGAGCCGCGTTAGAAACAGCAGGCGAAATTTGTGTTTACACGAACGATCAAATCATACTGGAAGAGCTTGAATAGAAAGGACTTGAGGCGCATGGAAAAAAAACCGTTAACTCCTAGACAGATTGTAGATCGGTTAGACCAATATATTGTCGGTCAGCAAAATGCGAAAAAAGCTGTCGCCGTGGCATTAAGAAACCGCTATAGAAGAAGTCTTCTGGATGAAAAGCTGAAGGACGAGGTCGTTCCGAAAAACATTTTAATGATGGGTCCTACCGGCGTCGGGAAAACTGAAATTGCCAGACGAATCGCTAAGCTTTCAGGTGCGCCATTTATCAAAATTGAAGCTACTAAATTTACCGAAGTCGGCTATGTAGGCAGAGATGTTGAATCAATGGTCAGAGATCTTGTGGAGACTTCTGTTCGGCTTATAAAAGAAGAGAAAATGAATGAAGTAAAGGAACAGGCAGAAGAAAATGCAAACAAACGCATTGTTCGTCTGTTAGTTCCTGGGAAGAAAAAACAATCTGGCGTTAAAAATCCGTTTGAAATGTTTTTTGGAGGCAGCCAGCCGAATGGTGAAGATGAGGCGGAGAGCCAGGAAGAAGCAAACATCGAAGAAAAAAGAAAACGAATGGCGCATCAGCTGGCTTTAGGAGAGCTCGAAGACTACTATGTAACAGTAGAAGTCGAAGAACAGCAGCCTTCTATGTTTGACATGCTGCAGGGCTCAGGTATGGAGCAGATGGGTATGAACATGCAGGATGCGCTGAGCGGATTAATGCCAAAGAAAAAGAAGCGGCGCAAAATGACAGTCAGAGAAGCCAGAAAAGTCCTGACGAATGAAGAAGCAAGCAAACTCATCGATATGGATGAAGTCGGCCAGGAAGCTGTTCAGAGAGCAGAAGAGAGCGGGATTATCTTTATTGATGAGATTGATAAAATCGCAAAGAACGGCGGTGCATCTTCTTCTGCCGATGTTTCAAGAGAAGGCGTTCAGCGGGATATCCTGCCGATTGTTGAGGGTTCAACCGTTGTCACAAAATATGGTTCTGTAAAAACAGACCATGTATTATTTATTGCAGCAGGAGCGTTTCATATGGCCAAACCGTCTGATTTGATTCCTGAGCTGCAGGGGCGTTTCCCGATTCGTGTAGAACTGAACAAACTCACGGTAGACGACTTCGTGAGAATTTTGGTTGAGCCGGATAATGCGCTGCTGAAACAATATCAGGCATTATTGCAGACAGAAGGTATATCTCTTGAATTTTCTGACGAAGCTATTCATAAGATTGCTGAAGTTGCTTATCATGTGAACCAGGACACAGATAATATCGGTGCGAGACGCCTTCATACAATACTTGAACGCCTATTAGAAGATTTGTCGTTTGAAGCTCCAGATGTAACGATGGAGAAAATAACGATTACACCACAGTATGTCGAAGAAAAGCTCGGAACGATAGCCAAAAACAAAGATTTAAGTCAATTTATATTGTGAAAAATTTAATATGAGGAATGTTTAGGAGGATTATTTATCATGGCTTTATTACAAAAAACAAGAATTATTAACTCCATGCTGCAAGCTGCGGCAGGGAAACCGGTAAACTTCAAGGAAATGGCGGAGACGCTGCGGGATGTAATTGATTCCAATATTTTCGTTGTAAGCCGCAGAGGGAAACTCCTTGGGTATTCTATTAACCAGCAAATTGAAAATGATCGTATGAAAAAAATGCTTGAGGATCGTCAATTCCCTGAAGAATATACGAAAAATCTGTTTAATGTCCCTGAAACATCTTCTAACTTGGATATTAATAGTGAATATACTGCTTTCCCTGTTGAGAACAGAGACCTGTTTCAAGCTGGTTTAACAACAATTGTGCCGATCATCGGAGGCGGGGAAAGATTAGGAACACTTATTCTTTCACGTTTACAAGATCAATTCAATGACGATGACTTAATTCTAGCTGAATACGGCGCAACAGTTGTCGGAATGGAAATCCTAAGAGAAAAAGCAGAAGAAATTGAAGAGGAAGCAAGAAGCAAAGCTGTCGTACAAATGGCTATCAGCTCGCTTTCTTACAGTGAGCTTGAAGCAATTGAGCACATTTTTGAGGAGCTTGACGGAAACGAAGGTCTTCTTGTTGCAAGTAAAATTGCTGACCGTGTAGGCATTACCCGTTCTGTTATTGTGAACGCACTCAGAAAGCTGGAGAGCGCCGGTGTTATCGAGTCTAGATCATTAGGAATGAAAGGTACTTATATCAAGGTACTAAACAACAAATTCCTAATTGAATTAGAAAATCTAAAATCTCATTAATCACAAAAAGAACCCTTTTTGAGGGTTCTTTTTTTATTTCAAATAAAGGAAATCAATAAGCTTTATTTCCTGGGTTGAAAGTCTTTCTATGTAATACTTTTAATAAATTTTGCATTTTTCTTCAAAAAGTTTCAAAAATGCCGAAAAGAAAGGAGAAAAAACAGAAATTCTGTTATTTTCAGGCTTATATCAAGGCGAGAAATGTAGTTCTAACAATCTAGGACTTTATACCTAGTTGCAAAATAGATAATTGTGAGGACATTTTTTTACACGAACTTCATAGACTTTATGCCTGTTATTTCTTACAATAAGCATATAGTTTTACAATTCTCGACAAGGATATTGAGGGTGAAAAAAACTGAAATGGAGGTAAGTGGATTTGAGCTTATTTTCTGGAACGATACAAAATCTTGAAAATGCCTTGAGTAGAGCGGATATTAAGCAAAAAGTCATAACTAATAATATCGCCAATATAGATACACCGAACTATAAGGCGAAAAAAGTCTCTTTCCAAAATTTATTAGATCAAGAATCCTCGCGTCTTGAAGCGATAAAAACAGACTATCGTCATGTTGATTTTTCTGATACTGATTCGAATTATTCAATTGTTGCGAGAGGAGATACATCGTATCAGCAAAACGGAAACAATGTTGATGTTGACAAAGAGATGACAGAATTGGCGCAAAATCAAATCAACTATCAAGCTTTGGTTGAAAGAATGAACGGTAAATTTAATTCGCTGAAGACCGTATTAACAGGAGGAAAATGATGACAGCTTTTCATAGCTTAAATGTTTCAGCATCGGCTTTAACAGCTCAGCGAGTCAGAATGGACGTTGTATCATCTAACTTAGCAAATATGGATACGACAAGAGCTAAGCAGGTGAATGGAGAGTGGGTGCCTTACAGAAGAAAAATGGTCTCCCTTCAGTCAAAAGGTGAATCGTTCTCTTCCATTCTCAATTCTCAAATGAGCGGAAGCGGGAATGCTGGAAACGGTGTGAAGGTTTCAAAAATTACGGAGGATGATTCGGATTTTAATCTTGTCTATGATCCGACAGACCCTGATGCAAACGCTGAAGGATATGTACAAAAGCCTAATGTTGATCCATTAAAGGAAATGGTTGATCTTGTCAGCAGCACCAGATCATACGAGGCGAATGTCACGGCGATGAATGCCACAAAGGGAATGCTGATGAAGGCGTTAGAAATCGGAAAGTAGGTGAATGAATGTGATTAATGCAATTTCTCCTTTTCAGGTTCAAAATACTCAAAACACTCAAAATGCAACAAATCAAGTAAACAATAGCCAAAAAACAGATTCTTCAAATCAAACAAGCTTTTCGGAGCTTTTAAAAAACTCTATTAGTTCGTTAAATGAGTCCCAAGTAGCTTCTGACAACATGACTAATGCCTTGGCTGCAGGAAAAGATGTAAATCTTGATGAGGTCATGATCGCTGCTCAAAAAGCCAGCATCTCTCTAACTGCAGCAACAGAGTTCCGCAATAAAGCTGTGGAAGCTTATCAGGAGATTATGAGAATGCAAATGTAGGGGGTCTGACGATTTAGAGAAAGAGTGGAATGACCGGGGGTTAACATGAATCGTACTCTAATGCAAATGAAAAACAAAACGAGTGAGTTTTGGAAAAATAGATCTAAATTACAAAAGATTTTAATGGTTAGTGCTTTAGCGGCAATTATTATTATTGGAATTATTATTAGTGTTTTTGCTTCGAATTCTAAAATGGCGCCGCTGTACAAAGATTTGTCTGCCGAAGAAGCAGGACAAATCAAAGAAGAATTGGATGCAAAAAAAGTGCCAAACGAACTTTCGAATGGCGGTACAGTGATTAGTGTTCCGGAGGATCAGGTTGATTCTTTGAAAGTGCAGATGGCTGCAGAAGGACTTCCTAAAACGGGATCAATTGATTATTCGTTTTTTGGACAGAATGCCGGCTTTGGTTTGACAGACAATGAGTTTGATATGGTGAAAGTGAAAGCTACACAGACAGAACTGTCAAACTTGATCAATGAAATGGACGGTATTAAAAATTCAAAAGTAATGATTAATCTCCCGAAAGACGCTGTGTTTGTCGGTGAGGAGCAATCTGCAGCATCTGCATCAATCGTTTTGCAGATTCAACCGGGTTATACACTTGATCAAAGCCAAATCAACGGATTATATCATCTGGTATCTAAAAGCGTGCCAAACCTAAAAGAAGATAACATCGTCATCATGGACCAAAATTCTACATACTACGACAAATCAGACAGCGATGCAGGGTCCTACGCGGATAGTTATTCTTCTCAGCAAGGAATTAAGTCTCAAGTTGAAAAAGACATTCAAAAACATGTACAGTCATTGCTGGGTACGATGATGGGCCAAGATAAAGTCGTTGTCTCCGTTACAGCAGACATTGATTTCACAAAAGAAAATCGGACAGAAGACATTGTCGAGCCTGTGGATAAAGAAAACATGGAAGGTATTGCAGTCAGCGCTGAAAAGGTATCTGAAACATATCAGGGCGACGGTGCAGCCAACGGCGGAACTGCCGGAACCGGCGAGGAAGATGTTACAAATTATAAGGCTGACGGTGAAAATACCGAAAGCGGGAACTACGAAAAAAACAGCAACAAAATCAATTACGAGGTTAACCGAATTCATAAAGAAATCGCTGAAAGTCCTTATAAGGTCAGAGATTTAGGGATTCAAGTAATGGTAGAGCCGCCTGATGCCAAAAACACTGCGTCGCTATCAACTGAAAGACAGGATGATATACAAAAAATCCTTTCAACTGTAGTCAGAACATCTTTGGATAAAGATGAAACGCAAAATCAGAATTTATCTGATGCTGATATCAATAATAAGATTGTTGTTTCCGTTCAGCCATTCGACGGAAAAGTCAATTTGGATACAAATACGGAAGAATCCTCAGGTATCCCGCTGTGGGCATATATTGTAGGCGGTGTTTTAATCGCAGCGATCATTGTTCTGATCATTATGCTTATCAGAAAGAAACGGGCGCAAGAGGATGAATTTGAGGAATATGAGTATGAGGTTCCTCAAGAACCAATCAATTTGCCTGATATCAACGAAGAGGAAAATGAAACAGCGGAATCAGTCAGACGAAAACAGCTTGAAAAGATGGCGAAAGACAAGCCGGAAGATTTTGCAAAACTGCTGAGAAGCTGGCTGGCCGAGGATTAGGAGGAATTAGAAATGGCGAGACGTGATCAAGATAAGCTTACAGGAAAACAAAAAGCAGCCATTCTCATGATTTCCTTGGGGTTAGATGTGTCAGCTTCTGTCTATAAGCACTTAACCGATGAAGAAATTGAAAGGCTTACTCTGGAAATATCAGGTGTTCGAAGCGTCGATCATCAAAAAAAGGATGAAATCATAGAAGAATTTCATAATATAGCCATTGCGCAAGATTATATTTCTCAAGGCGGTTTAAGCTATGCAAGACAAGTTCTGGAAAAGGCGCTTGGAGAGGATAAGGCGGAGAACATTCTAAACAGGCTGACTTCTTCTTTGCAGGTTAAACCATTTGATTTTGCCAGAAAAGCGGAGCCTGAACAAATTTTGAATTTTATCCAGCAAGAGCATCCGCAGACGATGGCGTTAATCTTGTCTTATTTGGATCCAGTGCAGGCTGGGCAAATTTTATCCGAGCTGAATCCTGAAGTACAGGCTGAGGTTGCGAGAAGAATCGCGGTCATGGATAGAACGTCTCCAGAAATAATTAATGAGGTAGAACGGATTCTGGAACAAAAATTATCTTCTGCATTTACTCAGGATTATACACAAACAGGCGGAATTGAAGCTGTTGTGGAAGTGTTAAACGGGGTAGACAGAGGGACAGAGAAGACGATCTTGGATTCATTGGAAATTCAGGATCCCGATCTTGCTGAAGAGATTAAAAAGCGGATGTTTGTCTTCGAAGATATTGTCACACTTGATAACCGTGCCATTCAGAGAGTCATTCGCGATGTTGAGAACGACGATTTGCTCCTTTCATTAAAGGTTGCAAGCGAGGAAGTCAAAGAAATTGTATTCAACAATATGTCACAGCGTATGGTTGAAACCTTCAAAGAAGAAATGGAATTTATGGGCCCTGTACGCTTGAAAGATGTAGAAGAAGCTCAATCGAGAATTGTAAGCATCGTCAGAAAGCTTGAAGAAGCCGGTGAAATTGTGATAGCAAGAGGCGGAGGGGATGATATTATTGTCTAATATCATTAAACAAGAATCATCTATTTCTCCACAAAAGGAAAAAAGAAAACTTTCTATACAAGAGGTGCGTATTGATCATTCTCACCTTTTGCAGGCTGAAGAGAACCCGGAGGCGCTTATGGCCCGAGTGAAAGAGGAAGCTGATCGGATTTCTGAGCAGGCAAACAGTCATATAGAAAATATTCGCCGTCAAATTGAACAGGAGAAAAACGATTGGGCGGCTGAAAAACAGAAGCTTATTGAAGAAGCAAAAGCCGAGGGCTTTGAACAAGGAGTAGCGCTGGGCAAAGCTGAGGCAATGAAACAGTATGCAGAACTGATCGGCCAAGCAAACAGTATAACTGAAATGTCCAGAAAAGCTGTTGAGGACAAGCTTGAAGACGCTAATGAAGAAATCGTTGAGCTTGCCGTTGCCCTAGCAAAAAAAGTTTGGCAGCAAAAGTCTGATGATAAAGAGGCTTTCCTCCTGCTTGTACAACAGGTTATAAACGAAGTGAAGGAATATGACGATATATCAATTTATGTTGATCCATATTACTATGAGACAATCTTTCAGCAAAAAGATGAAATCCAGCAGCTTCTTTATAAAGAATGCCGGCTTGGCATATATGCTGATGAAAAAGCTCAAAAAGGAACCTGTTATATTGAAACTCCTTTTGGCAGGGTAGATGCGAGTGTTGACACACAATTGATGCAATTGAAAGATAAACTTCTGACAGCGCTGGAAGCAGGTGCAGCTGAATGAAGACACAGAGTCTGATAGATTGTATAGAAATGACAGACTCGTATAAACGGTACGGAAAAGTCAAGCGGGTCATCGGCCTGATGATTGAATCAAAAGGGCCAGCAAGCTCAATTGGCGACGTGTGCCTGATTTATGCAAAAGGACAATCTGGGAAAGTCATTAAAGCTGAGGTAGTCGGCTTCCAGGAAGAAAATATTTTGCTTATGCCTTATTTAGAGGCTGCGAGCATTGCACCTGGCAGCATTGTAGAAGCTACTGGGGAATCACTTCGGGTTAAAGTTGGAACCGGACTGATTGGACAAGTCATCGATGCTTTTGGAGAACCGCTTGACGGAAAACTTCTGCCTAAAGGGCTTTCGCCTGTATCAACGGAGCAATCACCGCCCAACCCGATGAAACGGCCGCCTATCCGTGAAAAGATGGGTGTTGGAGTCAGATCAATTGACAGCTTGCTGACAGTCGGTAAAGGCCAGCGGATTGGAATTTTTGCAGGAAGCGGTGTCGGAAAAAGCACCTTAATGGGGATGATCGCCAAGCAGACAGAGGCTGACTTAAACGTCATTGCACTTGTCGGAGAACGCGGACGAGAGGTTCGGGAGTTTATTGAAAAAGATCTGGGGAAAGAGGGGCTGAAACGATCGATTGTAGTCGTTGCCACCTCAGACCAGCCAGCATTAATGAGATTGAAAGCGGCATATACAGCGACTGCAATTGCCGAGTATTTCCGAGATAAAGGCCAAAATGTCATGTTTATGATGGATTCTGTTACAAGGGTGGCAATGGCGCAGCGAGAGATTGGACTGGCTGCAGGAGAGCCTCCGACGACAAAAGGTTATACACCTTCAGTGTTCGCTATTTTACCTCGTTTACTAGAACGAACAGGTGCAAACGAGCATGGAACCATTACGGCATTTTATACAGTGTTGGTAGACGGGGATGACATGAATGAGCCGATTGCCGATACCGTACGCGGAATTTTAGACGGACATATTGTGTTGGACAGGGCGCTTGCCAATAAAGGCCAGTTTCCTGCAGTTAACGTACTAAAAAGCATCAGCAGGGTGATGTCAAACATTTCAACAAAACAGCATCTGGATGCGGCAAATAAATTCCGTGAACTTTTATCGACATATCAAAATTCGGAAGATCTCATTAATATCGGAGCTTACAAAAGAGGATCATCCAGAGAAATTGATGAAGCGATACAATTTTATCCGCAGCTTATTCAATTTTTAAAGCAGGGAACAGACGAACCGGCTTTATTGGAAGAAAGCATTGCTGCATTAACTAGTTTGACAGGAAATGAGGAATAAACGTGGCTTATCAATTTAGATTCCAAAAGCTGCTGGAACTAAAAGAAAATGAAAAAGACCAATCCTTATCCGAGTATCAGCAATCAGTTTCTGAATTTGAAAACGTTGCTGAAAAATTATATGAGAATATGAGCAAAAAAGAATTGCTGGAACAAAATAAGGAAAAGAAATTAAAAAGCGGCATGAGTGTACAAGAAATGAGGCACTACCAACAATTTGTCTCAAATCTTGATAATACGATCTATCACTATCAAAAGCTTGTCATTATGAAAAGAAATCAAATGAATCAAAAACAAGAAATTTTGACAGAGAAAAACATTGAAGTGAAAAAGTTTGAAAAAATGCGTGAAAAACAGTTTAAAATGTTTGCTCTTGAAGATAAAGCTGCAGAAATGAAAGAAATGGACGATATTTCGATTAAGCAGTTTATGATTCAAGGCCATTAGGAGCGAATGTAATGTCCGGCAAAAAGAAAGAATCAGGTAAGTTCCGTTCGGTTTTGCTTATCATTATCCTCCCGCTGATGTTTCTATTAATCGCAGGGGGGATTGTTCTTTGGGCTGCTGGTATCAATGTCTTAAAGCCGATACAGGATGCTGCGGCAAAAACGCCGGTTCTTAAAGAATTGGTCCCTGAAACCGAAAATAAAAAAGGCGCAGCATCAAGTAAGGATAGCAGTAATACGGCAGCTCTGGAAAAGACCATTAAGGATCAAAAAAGTGAAATCAGTATATTGAATAAAGATTTAGAAACAAGTAAATCAGAAATCGATAGGCTCAATCAAAAGATCCGTTCACTTGAAAAGACGGCTGAGGATCAAAAAAAGTCATCAGAAGATCATACTGAAGGATCAGCAGACTCGAAAGCTTCTTCTGAAAATGACAAAGTGATCAGTGTGTACAAAAGCATGGACAGCGGAAAGGCTGCTAAAATTATTGCCCAATTAAAGGAGCAAGAAGCACTGAAAATATTGAATGGCCTAAGCAAAAAGCAGCTTGCTGACATATTGGCGAAAATGACTCCTGAGCAAGCAGCAACCTATACAGAAAAAATTGCTGCCAGCCAAGAATAGGGGGAATGAAAGGTGAAGCTGCTTGAATTAGCCGGACCTTTGCTGCAAACCACAACGGGTTCTGCCGCTAAAAACATGAAAAGTAGCCAAGGAGTTTTTCAAAACTGGCTTATGTCTGAGGCTGGATTGAAGGAACTTTCAGAACAAGGAAAGGGTACTCCTAATTCCGAAGATCAGCTTTTAGCAGATGCGCTTAAAAAGATCGGTGACTGGCTAAATGCAAGTCCTGAAGATCAAGACAAACAAAATGCGGATCTTTTGCAAACATTAAGCAAACTGACAGGGAAGCAATTGGATGCGAATGCTCTGCAAATGTTGCAAAATCTTTTGCAAGCAGTTGAATCAAAAATGTCAGGCGGGACGGATCAATTGCTCACAGAAACGGAGAAAATCTTTTCAGAAGCTAAAACGGCTCTGAGTGCCAATGCTTCTGCTTCTGACATTAATGGAGCACTGAAGTCTGATACAGAGCAATCAAATCAGGAAAATGAAGTATCCGAGCCTGCTAAAGAGCTTATCTATATCCAGATGTTCATTAGCCAGCTCGTAGAAGGGAATAAGCTGACTGATCGCGGGAATGGCAATGAAGCTCATGCCATTTACCAAAATGGAGATCAATTCCTTTCTGCATTAGAAAAGAAGGGTGTATCTCAACAACTAATTCAGGATCTTAAACAGCAAATATTCACTAAAGCTGAGTCAAGTTCAAAACTTTACTCGATGACAGCGTCAGAGCTGAAAAGTTTTCAAAGCTTAATGGATCAAATGTCTATGCTTCCTCAAAAAGGGACCAAAGAATGGAGTTTAGCTGAAAGCCAGCTGAAAGCCTTCTTGTTATCGAAATCATCCGAATCATCACAAGACTTTGGGAAGAGTGTTCTCACACCGCTCTCGCAGAGTTCATCCAGCAAAAATGCATCGGATGTTTCTGGAAGTATTCAGCCTGTAGATAGTAAATCAGGACTCCAAATGCTGTTTTCGGGGTATCGGGGCATAGGAGGAGTTCAAACACTTGATCTGCAGCAGATGTCATCTGATATACCAAATGCCGAAACAAAAACGGTGGCTGATCAAGTGATTAATGCGTGGAAGCAGATGAAATATACGCCTTTCGGCAGATCGACGGGAAGTTTCACTATTCGGCTGAACCCTGAACATTTAGGATTTGTCACAATCAAGCTGACAAATGAAAATGGAATGTTTCAGAGTAAAATCATAGCATCTAGCCAATCAGCAAAAGAATTGCTTGAACAGCATCTTCCTCAGCTGAAGCAATCATTGCCGAATATGGCCGTCCAAATTGACCGTTTTACTCTTCCGGTCCAAAGCGGGGATCAGCCGATATACGGCCAGCTTGCTGATGAACAGAAACAGCAGCAAGAGGGGCAGAGACAGCAAAGACAGAAAAAGCAATCAAATGATTTTGGCGATCTGCTCGATGAAGTGTCGATGGTTGAAATGGAGGAAGAAGAATGACTTCTATAAGTTCAGAATATAAACTGCCTGAAAAAACGAACACTGTGTCGACGAACAACAGCAGCTTGGGGAAAGACGAGTTTTTAAAAATATTAATGACTCAAGTTCAAAACCAAGATCCGCTTAACCCGATTGACGATAAAGAATTTATCAGCCAGATGGCGACTTTTTCAAGCTTGGAGCAAATGATGAATCTGAATACGACAATGACTCAATTCGTTGAAAACCAAGATCCGTTTACAACGTATGTTGATTGGATGGGAAAAGAAGTATCTTGGACTGATGGTAAAAGTGCAACAGATAAAACAGGCACAGTAAGCTCTGTTAAACATTTTAAAGGAAATTATTATCTCGTTCTTGATGATGGGACCGAGATCAGTCCTGCGAATGTCATGTCTGTGGGACAATCATCTAAATAAAAACATCTGGGGGAATATATTATGTTACGTTCACTTTATTCTGGAATCAGCGGTATGAAGAACTTTCAAACAAAGCTTGACGTAATCGGTAACAACATTGCCAACGTAAATACAGTAGGATTCAAAAAGAGCCGTGTGACCTTTAAAGATATGGTAAGCCAAACCATTGCCGGCGGTTCTGCTGCTGGTGCAACAATCGGCGGAACAAACTCTAAGCAAATCGGTTTAGGTTCATCATCTGGCACAATTGATACAATTCATTCAACAAGCGCGACACAAAGCACAGGAAGAACACTTGATTTAGCAATTGACGGCGACGGTTACTTCCGAATTGATACAGGTGACGGGACAGCTTATACAAGAGCAGGGAACTTCTATTTAGATAATACTGGAACACTGGTTACAGGTGATGGCTACCATGTACTAAATATGAATGGCGGAACAATTAAAATTCCTACTGATGCTCAAAGCTTTAGCATTGGTTCTGATGGAAAGGTGTCAATTGTTGATGCTGAGGGGAAAACACAAGACGGGGGACAAATCGGGATTGTTACTTTTGCCAACAGTGATGGATTGGATAAAATCGGAAGCAACCTATACCGTGAATCTTTAAACTCTGGAACGGCCAGTGCAGCGAACCAGCCTGGTGACGGCGGAACTGGTGCTCTTAAATCAGGATTTCTCGAAATGTCTAACGTCGATTTAACTGACGAATTTACTGAAATGATCGTAGCCCAGCGCGGATTCCAATCAAACTCAAAAATTATTACAACATCTGATGAAATCCTTCAAGAACTGGTTAACCTTAAACGTTAAGGAGGGAGGGGAGGCGAGTAATCGCTTCTCCGCTGTTTTATGATTAAAGTAACCCGTTTGAACGGGCAGCCCTTTACACTGAATGCGCTATTTATTGAACAGATTGAATGTTTTCCGGATACTACAATTACTCTGTCAAATGGTAAGAAGTTTGTAGTAAAAGAAGATGAAGAAGCTGTTCTGGAAAAGATCGCAGCTTTCTACCGAAAAATACAAATATTTGCAATGGATCAAGGAATAGAGGAACCGGAATGAAGAAAAAGTTAATGATCATATTACTAATTATTCTTATCGTAATTGGTGCTCTCGGGGCGGCGGCTTATTTTGTTTTAGGCGGAAAGTCCGAAAAAAGTGAAGCGAAAAAAAGTATTGATGAAATCGTTGCGTCTTCTGTTGATGTAGAAGAGATCACAACAAATTTAAAGTCTGATAACATTATCCGTCTTGCTATTAAACTTGAAACCGATTCTGATAAATCAAAAGAAGAACTTGAGAAACGTGATTTCCAAGTGAAAGACGCTGTTATATCACTGCTGGCTGATACGAATGCTGATCAGATTGAGGGAGACAAGGGAAAAGAAACCTTTAAGAAGGAACTAAAAGATAAAATAAATAGCTACCTCCAAGAAGGAAAAGTAGAAAAAGTGTATATTACCTCCTTTAATCTGCAATAAAGCATAATTTGACAGAATACGGAGGTGAGGAAAATGTCAGGAGAAGTTCTCTCCCAAAATGAAATAGATGCACTGCTTTCTGCAATATCAACTGGTGAAATGGACGCTGAAGAGCTGAAAAAAGAAGAAAAAGAGAAGAAAGTCAAGGTTTATGATTTCAAACGTGCGCTGCGGTTTTCTAAGGATCAGATTCGCAGTTTAACGAGAATTCATGACAATTTTGCAAGACTTCTTACCACTCATTTTTCTGCTCAGCTCAGAACCTATATTCACATATCTGTCAGTTCTGTTGATCAGGTTCCGTATGAGGAATTTATCAGATCGATCCCGAACATGACGATTCTAAATCTATTTGATGTTCATCCGATGGAAGGAAGAATTATGATGGAGGTCAACCCCACGATAGCTTATACGATGATGGATCGAGTCATGGGCGGGATTGGAATCAGTCATAACAAGGTTGACAGTTTGACAGAAATTGAAACAAAAATCATTTCTAATTTATTTGAAAATGCACTGGGTAATTATAAAGAAGCTTGGCAGTCAATTGCTGATATTGAACCGGAAATGACTGAGTTTGAAGTGAATCCGCAATTTGTTCAGATGGTATCTCCTAATGAAACAGTCGTGGTGATCTCGCTCAATACTCAAATTGGTGAAATCAGCGGTGTCATTAATCTCTGTATCCCGCATATTGTACTCGAGCCGCTCATACCGAAGCTTTCAGTCCACTATTGGATGCAATCAGACCGAAATGAGCCAAAGCCTGAGGAAACAAAGTCGCTTGAAAAACGTATCATGACAGCACAAATACCTGTCGTGGCCGAGCTCGGCACATCTGAACTGACGATAGAAGAGTTTTTAAGTTTAGAAGTCGGAGACTGCATAACTTTGGACAAATCAGTCACGGATCCTCTTACTGTATTGGTCGGAGATAAGCCGAAATTTTTAGGACAAGCCGGCCGGGTGAATCGAAAACAGGCAGTGCAAATTTTAGATCACGACATAAGAGGTGAACAAGATGGAGAATAATAGATTATCTCAAGATGAGATTGACGCGCTTCTTAACGGTACTGGCAGCACGCTTGATGAGCCAGAGGTTCCGGAAGTAGATGACTTATCGGAAATGGAGCGTGATGCGATCGGTGAAATCGGTAATATTTCATTCGGCAGTTCTGCGACAGCACTGTCAACGCTTTTAAATCAAAAGGTCGATATTACGACTCCAAGCGTAACGGTCATTCCAAGAAGTAAAATCAGCGATGCGTTTCCTGAACCGTATGTAGCGATTGAAGTGAATTATACGGAGGGCTTCAGCGGAAGCAACCTGTTAGTCGTGGAACAAAGTGACGCGGCGATCATTGCTGACTTAATGATCGGGGGAGACGGAAAAGGTGCGGACCCTTCACTGGGTGAAATCCATTTAAGTGCGGTTCAAGAAGCAATGAACCAAATGATGGGATCGGCTGCCACATCAATGTCTACTGTATTCAGTAAAAAAATTGATATTTCACCTCCTCGGGTTGAATTGCTGGATGTTACTGAAGAAAAGGGTACAGACCGTATACCTGATGATGAAATGCTGGTGAAAGTTTCTTTCAACTTAAAGGTGGGAGAATTAATAGACTCCAGCATTATGCAGCTTTACCCATTGACATTTGCGAAAGATTTAATTTCAAGCCTTATGAACTCAGAAAGTGCAGAGGAAGAAGAAACGGTGCAGCCTGAAGTTACATACGAACAGCCGAAAGAGCCTGTGACGCCAGAGCCGCGTATTGAACCGAAGCAACAGCAGCAGCCGCCAAAAAGGCAGGGAACAGCAAAAAAAGCAGCGCCAGTTCAGGTTTCACCGGTGGAATTTTCAGCGTTTGATCCAAACGAAGCTGTACAAGCCCCTATTCATAATCTGGATATGCTTTTGGATATCCCGCTTTCGATTACTGTTGAGCTTGGCAGAACGAAGAGAAGCGTAAAAGAGATTTTAGAGCTTTCTGCCGGAAGTATTATCGAGCTTGATAAATTAGCCGGTGAGCCTGTAGATATTTTAGTTAATCAGCGTATCGTTGCCAAAGGCGAGGTCGTTGTCATTGAAGAAAACTTCGGAGTGAGAGTCACTGACATTTTAAGCCAGGCAGAGCGCATTAATAATTTAAAATAACGAAACACAAGGAGAGAGATAGATTATGGCACATAGAATTTTAATTGTAGATGACGCAGCATTTATGCGAATGATGATTAAAGATATTTTGGTTAAAAATGGTTTTGAAGTTGTGGCGGAAGCTGAAAATGGAGCACAAGCGGTAGAGAAATATAAAGAGCATTCACCTGACCTTGTTACTATGGATATCACGATGCCAGAAATGGATGGTATTACAGCATTAAAAGAAATTAAACAAATTGATGCGCAGGCAAGAATCATCATGTGTTCTGCTATGGGACAGCAATCAATGGTTATTGATGCCATTCAGGCTGGCGCTAAGGATTTCATTGTGAAACCTTTCCAGGCTGACCGTGTGCTTGAAGCAATCAACAAAACATTAAGTTAAAGGGTGTACGACTGTTGAAAAAGAGTCAATATTTTATTGTTTTTATTTGTTTTTTCGTTTTATTCAGTGTACATCCGATTGCTGCTGCCGCGGCAGACTCTGATAATTCAACTGTAAACGAATGGTTTCAAAAGAAAGATGAAAAAACTGCAGATCAATCAGAGCAAAAGAAAGAAAAAACAACAAAAACTGCTGATGAGACGGAGGGAGCGGCTGCTCCTTCTGTCTCAGCTTTTGATTTTGTAAAGATGATTTTCGCTTTACTGTTTGTTATCGCGCTGATTTACGGGCTGGTTAAGCTCATGAACAAAAGAAATCGGCTCTTAAAGCCTTTTCAATATGTTGAAAATATTGGCGGCACATCGGTCGGCCAGAACAGATCCATACAATTGATCAAGGTCGGGAAAAGTGTGCTCGTCGTCGGTGTAGGAGAGACGATCCAGCTGCTGAAAGAAATTGAGGATGAAAAAGAGATTGAAGTCATTCTCAGTCAGCATGAAGAGGCAATGTCAAGCAAAATAGAGTGGCAAAAGTTTGTGAAGCCGCTTAAGAGTTCTGAACATCAGCCGCAGCAAAAACTGCCTTCATTTTCAAAAGCATTAAAAGAGCAACTTGAAGAGTTAAAACAAAACCGTTCTGAAGGAAAGAAGAAAGGCCCACGTCATCATGAATGAGTTTATAAATATTTTCAGTTCAAGCGATCCGGAAAACGTAAGTTCGACTGTTAAATTACTATTATTGTTAACTGTATTTTCAGTGGCGCCTGGAATATTGATTCTTATGACTTGTTTTACTCGCATCGTCATTGTTCTGTCATTTGTCAGAACTTCACTTGCGACGCAATCTATGCCCCCAAACCAGGTTCTAATCGGGCTTGCGCTGTTTTTAACATTTTTTATTATGGCTCCTACTTTTTCAGAAATTAATAAAGAAGCGCTGACCCCATTAATGGACAACAAAATCAGCTTGGATGAAGCGTATACGAAAGCTGAGGAACCGATTAAAGAATTTATGAGTAAACACACAAGGCAGAAGGATCTGGCGCTGTTTATGAATTACGCGAAAATGGATAAACCTGAATCATTAAAGGATATTCCGTTAACAACAATGGTTCCGGCTTTTGCCATATCGGAGCTTAAAACAGCATTTCAAATAGGTTTTATGATTTTTATCCCTTTTTTAATTATAGATATGGTAGTGGCGAGCGTCTTGATGTCAATGGGAATGATGATGCTGCCTCCAGTTATGATTTCTCTGCCCTTTAAAATATTACTTTTTGTTTTGGTAGACGGCTGGTATTTAATTGTGAAATCTTTGCTTCAGAGCTTTTAGGGTAGGTGCTAAACGTGAGTTCAGAATTTGTAATTTCTATGGCGGAAAAAGCCGTATACGTAACGCTGATGATCAGCGGGCCATTATTGGCTATTGCTTTACTGGTCGGTTTAATTGTCAGCATATTTCAGGCGACAACTCAAATCCAGGAACAGACTTTGGCGTTTATTCCGAAAATCGTGGCGGTTCTCCTGGCTCTCATTTTTTTTGGTCCGTGGATGCTGTCGACGATTCTTTCATTTACAACAGAGCTGTTTTCTAATTTAAATCGTTTTGCAGGGTAATGTAGAGATGAATTCAATTATTGACTTATTTCCTGCTTTTTTATTGGTTTTTATTAGAATCTCTGCTTTTTTTGTAACGATTCCGTTATTTGGACATCGAAATGTGCCAGCTGTTCATCGCATAGGTTTTGCTTTTTTTCTTGCGGTCATTTGTTTCAGCACCATTGATAAACCGCCCTCTTTGGAGATAGATGAGCACTATATGCTTTTGGCGTTTAAAGAAGCTTTGGTCGGCCTATGTCTGGGTTTAATTGCTTATATGATGATTGCCGCAGTGCAGATTGCCGGCTCGTTTATTGATTTTCAAATGGGATTTTCAATAGCAAACGTTATTGATCCGCAAACCGGTGCACAAAGTCCGTTGATTGGCCAGTTTATCTATACCATGGCACTTTTGTTTATGCTGAGTGTCAATGCCCACCATTTGTTGCTGGATGGTATTTACTACAGCTTTCAGTATATTTCAGTTGATCAGGCATTTCCGAATTTCGGCGATGAAAAGTTTGCCTATTTTATTGCGAAAAGCTTTAATGCAATGTTTATTATCGCTTTTCAAATGTCAGCTCCGGTTGTGGCCAGCTTGTTTCTAGTTGATTTAGCATTAGGTATCGTGGCTCGAACTGTTCCGCAGTTAAATGTATTTGTGGTCGGTCTGCCTTTAAAGATCGCTGTCAGTTTCATCATGCTCATTGTATGTATGTCCGTTATCTTCGTCGTTGTCCGGAATGTTTTCAGCTTAACGATTGAAACGATGCGGAATCTTTTAGCATTGGTCGGTGTTTCTTAATGAAGCTTAGAGTTGACCTGCAGTTTTTTGCGGGAGAGAAGACAGAAAAAGCCACTCCGAAAAAACGGAAGGATACGCGAAAAAAGGGGCAGGTAGCCAAAAGCTCGGATGTCAATACTGCCGTTTCTTTACTGGTAATATTCCTTTCGCTTATTGCAATTGGTCCGTATATGAGAGACAGGCTGCTGTCATTCATAGAAACATTTTATACCGAATCGCTCACAATGAAGCTCTCAGAATCAAATGTGCATACATTGTTTGTCAGCTTATTAAAGGATATGGGCATGATACTCGCACCGATCTTGCTTGTTGCTCTTGTTGCAGGAGTCGTAAGCAACTATATGCAGGTTGGGTTCTTATTTTCTGCTGAAGTGATACAGCCTAAGCTTGAAAAACTGGATCCGATCAAAGGCTTTAAACGAATATACAGTATGAGGGCGATTGTAGAGCTGATTAAATCAATTTTGAAAATCGTAGTCGTTGGTTTTGCGGCTTTTGCTGTGCTTTGGCTGCATTATGGAGAAATTCTCCGGCTTCCTCTCCTGACACCCGAAGAGGCACTTTCTTTCGTTTCAAAACTCACTTTGTGGATGGGACTAAGCGGTGCAGGTGCATTGTTGATTCTTGCTGGTCTTGACTATTTATATCAGAGATTTGATTATGAGAAAAATATCAAAATGTCAAAACAAGATATAAAAGACGAGTACAAAAAATCTGAAGGTGACCCGATTATTAAGTCTAAAATTAAACAAAGACAGCGGGAAATGGCGATGAGGCGGATGATGCAGGAAGTTCCAAAAGCAGATGTCATTATCACAAACCCGACTCACTATGCGATTGCTTTGAAATATGATGAAGAAAAAATGGACGCACCTTATATTGTTGCAAAAGGCGTCGACCACCTTGCGTTAAAAATCAGGAAAATTGCTAAAGAGCATGATGTCATGATGGTAGAAAACAGACCGCTTGCCCGTGCGTTATATGATCAGGTGGAAATTGACCAGGCAGTGCCGGAAGAATTTTTTAAAGTTTTAGCAGAAATTCTGGCTTACGTATATAAAACAAAACAAAAAGTATATTGAATTTTTCGATTTAAAAGGAGAGAAAAAACAGCATGTCAACAAGAGATTTATCCGTTTTAATAAGTGTTGTCCTCATTGTGGCGATGCTGGTGATTCCATTTCCTCCATGGCTGTTAAGTATTTTGATCATTATTAATATTTCTCTTGCGTTGATCGTGCTTCTCACCACAATGAATATGCAGGAAGCGCTTCAGTTTTCGATTTTTCCGTCACTGTTGCTGCTTTTGACCCTATTTCGTTTGGGCTTGAACGTCTCAACTACCCGTTCAATTCTTTCACACGGTGAAGGAGGTAAAGTCGTCGAGACTTTCGGAAATTTCGTTGTCGGCGGAAATGTATTAGTTGGACTCGTTGTATTTATCATCCTTATTATTATTCAGTTTATCGTCATTACAAAAGGTGCTGAACGTGTTTCCGAGGTTGCAGCAAGGTTTACGCTGGACGCAATGCCTGGGAAGCAGATGAGTATTGATGCTGATTTAAACGCAGGGATGATTACCGAACAGGAAGCGAAGCATCGCCGCGAAAAAGTGGCAAGAGAAGCAGACTTTTATGGAGCAATGGACGGTGCCAGTAAATTTGTAAAAGGTGACGCCATTGCCGGAATCATCATTGTGATGATCAATATTATTTTCGGAATCGTGATCGGGATGCTTCAGCAGGGCATGTCCATTCAAGAGGCTGCTTCACACTTTACGATGCTGACTGTAGGGGATGGAATTGTTTCGCAAATCCCGGCACTGTTAATTTCTACGGCTACGGGTATTGTGGTCACAAGAGCTGCCTCTGAAGGAAACTTAGGGCATGACATTACAGGCCAGCTGTTTGCGTATCCAAAGCTTTTATACGTCGCAGCAGCTACGATCATGCTTTTAGGTATTTTCACTCCGATCGGCATCCTTCTGACGGGGCCGCTTGCGGGATTGCTTGCTTTTGGCGCATATACACTATCTAAATCAGGTAAGGAAAAAGAAGAAGTGGATGAGATTCTTGAGGAAGAGGCTGAGGTGGACGAGCTTAAAAGCCCTGAAAGTGTTGTTCAGCTTCTGCATATAGATCCGATAGAATTTGAGTTTGGATATGGCCTGATACCGCTTGCTGATGCCAATCAAGGCGGTGATTTATTAGACCGAATTGTTATGATACGCCGTCAGTTGGCTTTGGAACTCGGGCTTGTCATTCCTGTCGTGCGAATCAGAGATAATATAGCGTTGCAGCCTAATGAATACCGATTGAAAATTAAAGGAAACGAAGTAGCAAAAGGCGAGTTGTTGCTTGATCATTATTTAGCGATGTCGCCTACTCCTGAGGACGATCTCATTGAAGGGATTGAAACAGTGGAGCCTTCATTCGGGCTGCCGGCTAAATGGATTAGCGAAGCGGTAAAGGATGAAGCCGACATGCTTGGTTATACAGTAGTTGATCCTGCATCAGTCGTTTCAACGCATATTACGGAGAAAATTAAGCAGCATGCCCACGAATTGATCGGAAGGCAGGAGACAAAACAGCTGATCGATCACTTGAAAGAATCGTATCCAGTCCTGGTTGAAGAGGTTACGCCGAATCCATTGTCTGTCGGTGATATTCAGAAAGTGCTTGCTAAGCTTTTAAAAGAAAAAGTTTCAATTCGAAACTTAGTAACGATTTTTGAAACACTTGCTGACTATGGGAAATTAACAACAGATTCTGATCTTTTGACAGAGTATACAAGACAAGCGCTTGCTAAACAAATTACAGCCCAGTTTGCCAAAGAAAATGAAGTGTTGAAGGTTGTTACTTGTTCCGGCCGTGTAGAAAAAGCAATAGCAGACGGTGTGCAGCAGACGGAACACGGGAACTATTTATCACTTGAACCAGATATTTCAGAAAGTATAGTGCGCTCTGTCGCCAAAGAAGCTGAACAGCTCTCATTACGTCAGGAAACCGCGATTCTTCTTTGCTCGCCGCCTGTCAGAATGTATGTGAAGCAGCTTCTGGAACGGTACTTCCCTGATCTTCCGGTACTCTCTTATAACGAACTTGAGGCGAATGTTGAGGTACAAAGCATTGGAGTGGTGGATATTTAATGAAAATAAAAAAATTTACTGCTGCTTCAATGCAAGAAGCGGCACTTCTCATCAGAAAAGAGTTAGGTAATGAAGCGGTCATATTAAATTCGAAAAAAATTAAAAAGCGAAAATGGTTTGGCCTCGTCAACAAGCCTGCTGTTGAAGTAATCGCCGTATTGGATCAGGACTTTCTTGAGAAAAAAACGCCTCAGAAGGCAGCTGAACCGAAACAAACATTAAAAACTCCGGTCAGCAGTCCAAAAATAGAGGAGAGAACATATCCCCCTCAAATTCCGGCGCAACAGGAGCTAGGTGATTTTTCAGCATATCAATCTGTACTTCCTGAGCCGCTGCGAAAAGCAGAAAAGCTTTTGCAAGAAACAGGGATCAAAGAGTCTACGAAAACGAACACTCTGAAAAAATTGCTTCGCTTCTCTGTTGAAGCAGGCGGCTTGACTGAAGAAAATGTTGTCGGCAAACTTCAGGAAATACTATGCGATATGCTGCCCTCAGCAGACAAGTGGCAGGAGCCAATTCATTCAAAATATATCGTTCTCTTTGGTTCAACAGGGGCTGGTAAAACAACTACACTGGCTAAACTCGCAGCCATATCTATGCTTGAAAAACATAAAAAAATCGCTTTTATTACAACAGATACGTATCGTATTGCAGCTGTTGAACAGTTGAAAACATACGCTGAACTGCTGCAGGCTCCTCTGGAAGTTTGCTATACAAAAGAAGAATTTCAGCAGGCGAAGGAGCTATTTTCTGAGTATGATCATGTGTTTGTTGATACAGCTGGAAGAAACTTCAAAGACCCGCAATACATTGATGAACTGAAAGAAACGATTCCTTTTGAGAGCAGCATTCAGTCATTTCTTGTTTTATCCGCGACTGCAAAATATGAAGATATGAAGCATATTGTCAAACGGTTTTCATCCGTCCCTGTCAATCAGTATATTTTTACGAAAATAGATGAAACGACTTCCTTAGGTTCTGTATTTAATATACTGGCAGAATCAAAAATAGGTGTCGGGTTTATGACTAACGGCCAGAATGTGCCTGAGGATATACAGACTGTATCTCCACTTGGTTTTGTGAGGATGCTGTGCAGATGAACAGATATGACCAAGCAGCAACTTTACGGGCGAAAATGGAAAAACGTGAGCGCGTTCTGCCAATGGTTTATTCACAAAAAGCGAAGACACTTGCTGTCATCAGCGGCAAGGGCGGTGTCGGAAAATCCAATATTACCTTAAATATGGCACTTGCGCTGCAGGATAAAGGTAAGAAGGTGCTGCTCATCGACCTTGATATCGGGATGGGGAACATTGATATATTAATAGGAAATTCATCGTCTGCCACGATAATCGATGTTTTAACCGATCGTAAGCCTTTGCTGCAGTCATTATCCGTTGGCCCAAAGGGTTTGCGGTATATATCAGGGGGAACCGGTCTTGATGTGATGTTTCAGCTCGATCAGAGAAAATGGACGTTTTTTGCCAATGAACTTTCTCATGCATTAAGCCAGTTCGATTATGTGCTGTTTGACATGGGAGCAGGCTTATCAAAAGATCAACTGCCTTTTATTTTATCAGCAGAAGATATTTTGATTATTACAACTCCCGAGCCGACGGCCATTATGGACGCATACAGCGCTGTCAAGCACTTGGTTTTGACAGAAAATAAGCTTTCAATGAAGGTGGCTGTCAATCGGTGCCGTGACCAAAAGGAAGGGCTTGACGCTTTTGCCCGCCTCTCCCGTACAATTCATATGTTTTTGGATGTTCAGGTTCAGTTTGCCGGTTCCGTTTCTGACGATGTGATCGTGAGCAAAGCGGTTGTCGAACAGGTTCCTTTTTTCATAAAAAGCCCTCAGGCAAAAGCCAGCCGGTCAGTCCGTATTTTAGCGGACGCCTTGTTTGAAAGAGAAGAAACGAGACACAAAGAAGACAAACAGACATTTATTGAGAAATTATCTTCTTTTTTAATGAGGAGGGCTTAATTTGATTCGTGTGCTTGTAGTTGATGATTCAGCTTTTATGAGAAAAATGATAAGTGATTTTCTGACCGAAGAAAAGCAGATAGAAGTAATCGGAACTGCGAGAAACGGAGAAGAAGCGCTTAAGAAGATTGAATTATTAAAACCGGATGTTATTACTCTTGATGTTGAAATGCCGGTCATGAATGGGACAGATACGCTCCGCAAAATTATTGAGATTTATAACTTGCCGGTCATTATGGTGTCTAGCCAGACCGAGAAAGGTAAAGAATGCACAATTAATTGTTTGGAGATCGGTGCCTTTGACTTTATCACAAAGCCATCAGGCTCAATATCTCTGGATCTATACAAAATTAAAGAACAACTAGTTGAGCGTGTCGTCGCGGCAGGACTTTCCGGCAAGCGGAAACGTCCTGTTTCCCAGACAGTTCGGCCCGAACCTATTGTGCGTGCTGTCGTTAAGCCTGAATTAAGCAAACCGAAACCTGGCACGGGCAGACAAATTGTGTGTATCGGCACATCAACAGGCGGTCCACGGGCGTTACAAAAGGTGATACCGAAGCTCCCTAAGGATTTGAACGCACCAGTGGTTGTCGTACAGCACATGCCTGAAGGGTTTACTGCTTCTTTGGCTGATCGGCTGAATCATTTATCTGACATTCAGGTAAAAGAAGCAAAAGATGGTGAAGCAGCTCTTAACGGCTGTGTTTACATAGCACCGGGCGGAAAAAACATATCCGTTATTAAAAACAGCGAAGGACTCCAGATTGTGCTTGATAACCATGACACACCAAGCCGTCATAAACCATCTGCTGATTATTTATTCCGTTCTGTCGGGAAACTGACAGATTATGAAAAAGTAGCGGTTATCATGACCGGCATGGGCAGTGACGGCACTGCTGGGCTAAAGGACATGCTAACAGCCGGCAATGTGAAAGCCATTGCGGAGTCTGAAGAATCTTGTGTCGTATACGGGATGCCAAAAGCTGCTGTTAAAGCGGGTCTCATTCATGAGATTAAACATGTGGAAGATATCGCAGCATCCATCACAAGCTGTGTGAAAAAAGAGAGGGTGTGATTCAAATGGATATGAATCAGTATTTAGATGTCTTTATTGATGAGAGTAAAGAACATTTACAAACATGTAATGAAAAGCTTCTTCTTTTAGAGAAAGACCCGACTGATCTTCAGCTCGTACATGATATATTCAGGGCTGCCCATACATTAAAAGGAATGAGCGCAACGATGGGCTACACGGATTTAGCACATCTTACCCATCTGCTTGAAAACGTGCTGGATGCAATCCGAAACGGAGACATGGAAGTCACCTCAGACTGGCTGGATATTTTGTTTGAAGCTCTGGATCACCTGGAAGCAATGGTTCAGTCTATTATTGATGGCGGGGATGGTAAAAGAGATATCTCAGAAGTGAGTGCCAAGCTTGATGTGAATGGTGCGCACGCTGAATCCGCTGCCTCCGCTGAACCTGCAGAAGCACAGAGTTCAGCATCTGATTGGGAATATGATGAATTTGAACGCACAGTTATACAAGAAGCGGAGGAGCAAGGCTTCAAACGATATGAAATCAAGATTTCTCTGAACGAAAACTGTATGTTAAAAGCAGTTCGTGTCTATATGGTGTTTGAAAAACTAAATGAAGTCGGAGAAGTAGCCAAAACAATTCCAAGTGCTGAAGTGCTTGAAACAGAAGATTTTGGAACTGACTTTCAAGTTTGTTTCTTAACACATCAATCAGCGGAAGACATTGAACAATTAATCAATGGCGTGTCGGAAATTGAGCATGTTGAAGTCATTCAAGGGGCTCCTTTAACATCAGCTGAAAAGCCTGAAGAATCTAAGCAAGAAGATTCACCAGCAGCAGCTGTACCTGCGAAGCAGGAGAAACAAAAACAGCCTGCTAAAAACGATGAACAGGCGAAGCATTCAGCCGGCGGATCTAAAACAATTCGTGTCAACATTGACAGGCTTGATTCTTTAATGAACTTATTTGAAGAGCTTGTCATTGACCGCGGGCGTCTCGAGCAGATTGCGAAAGAGCTTGAGCATAATGAACTGACTGAAACGGTTGAACGAATGACGAGAATTTCCGGAGATTTGCAATCGATTATTCTGAATATGAGAATGGTCCCGGTTGAAACTGTTTTTAACAGATTCCCGAGAATGATTCGCCAGCTTCAGAAAGAGCTGAATAAAAAAATTGAACTCTCGATCATCGGTGCGGAAACTGAACTGGATCGTACAGTAATTGATGAAATCGGAGATCCACTCGTTCACTTGATCAGAAACAGTATTGACCATGGTATCGAGGCGCCGGAAACACGTTTGCAAAAGGGAAAACCGGAATCAGGAAAAGTTGTGCTTAAAGCTTATCACAGCGGCAACCATGTCTTTATCGAAGTAGAGGATGACGGCGCAGGCCTTAATCGAAAAAAAATTCTGGAAAAAGCGCTTGAGCGCGGGGTCATAACGGAAAAAGAAGCTGAAACCTTAGAAGACAACCAAATTTACGAATTGATTTTTGCTCCGGGGTTCTCAACTGCTGACCAAATTTCTGATATTTCCGGCCGCGGTGTAGGACTTGACGTTGTAAAAAACAAACTGGAGTCTCTTGGCGGTTCAGTCAGTGTGAAATCAGCCGAGGGTCAAGGCTCTCTATTCAGCATCCAGCTGCCGCTTACCTTGTCTATTATTTCAGTTCTGCTGATTAAGTTGGAAGAAGAGACATTTGCCATTCCGATTTCTTCAATCATTGAGACAGCAGTTATTGACAGAAAAGACATTTTGCAAACGCATGACCGTGAAGTGATTGACTTTAGAGGGCATATTGTCCCTGTCGTTTATTTAAAAGAAGAGTTTAAAATAGAAGATACAAGAAAAGATGCGGAACAGCTCCATATCATTGTCGTGAAAAAAGGCGACAAACCTACTGCATTTGTGGTGGACTCCTTTATTGGCCAGCAGGAAGTTGTGCTGAAATCACTCGGAGATTATTTAACAAACGTCTTTGCAATTTCCGGAGCTACTATTTTAGGAGACGGAGAAGTAGCGCTCATTATTGATTGTAATGCACTGATTATTTAACCATTCGAGGAGGTGTCTCACATGACTGCAGAAATTAAAACAGGCGAAAAAATGATAGTCTTTATGGTAAATGGCAAAGAATATGCCATTTCCGTCACTCAGGTGAAATCAATTGAAAAATGGCAAAAGCCAACGAGGGTACCTGGCGTCGAACCATATATTTGCGGGGTAATCAATTTACGCGGGGTGGTGACTCCGGTTATTGATTTAAGAAAACGCCTGAATTTGCCAGAGTATGAAATTACAGATGAAACACGAATTATCATTATTGCTTATCGTGATATTGAAGTCGGCTGGATTGTGGATGAAGCGAATGATGTGATTACCGTACACGAAAGTGAAATAGAATCTGCTCCAGAAGGCGTTCAGAAAGATACGGATGTGTCGATCGAACAGATTGTGAAACAAGAGAACAGACTCTTAAATATTATTGATGCGAACGCGGTTTTGGATAAAGAATCATCTCAGTCCGCTGTGCCCGATCAAGCTTAATCTTAAAGGGGTTATGACATGAGTATTTTTAATGGAATCAAAGAAGAGCAGATGGACATTTTGCGGGAAGTCGGCAATATAGGCGCCGGCCACTCCGCCTCTGCAATGGCCCAGCTGTTAAATAGAAAGATAGATATGGAAGTCCCATTTGCAAAGCTGCTGTCTTTTGATGAGCTTGTTGATTTTTTCGGCGGCGCCGATGTCCCGGTTGCCAGCATCTTTTTAAGAATGGAAGGCGATTTAACGGGTTCAATGTTCTTTATAATGCCTTTTTTTCAGGCGGAGCAGTTTATCAGAGAGCTGATTGGAAACCCCGATTTTGACATAGAGGACTTAGGTGAAGACCACATGAGCTCATCCGCTTTGCATGAACTGGGCAATATTTTAGCGGGGTCATATTTAACAGCTTTGGCGGATTTGACGAAACTCCAGCTCTATCCAAGTGTTCCTGAAGTCTCTTTGGACATGTTCGGAGCAGTGATCAGCGAAGGGCTGATGGAGCTCAGTCAGGTTGGAGAACACGCCATTGTTGTCGACACGTCAATTTTTGACCAAAGCCATCAGCAGGAGCTGAAAGCGCATATGTTTATGCTGCCGGACTATGATTCATTTGAAAAGCTCTTTGTCGCCTTAGGTGCATCATTATGAGTACAACTGAGGCTGTTGTTATAAAGGTTGGGATTGCTGACGTGAAGATCGCCCGCTTCCCGGATACCATCCGGACCTCTGGTTTGGGCTCATGTGTGGGGCTGGTGCTTTATGATAAAGAAAAGCAAACGGCGGGTCTTGTTCATGTCATGCTTCCGGATTCGACGTTATCGAAAACTGCCGAGCTCAACCGGGCTAAGTACGCTGACACCGCCGTACAGACCACGATTGATATGCTGATAGAAGCGGGATGCCGGAAATTTGCATTAAAAGCAAAGCTGGCCGGCGGATCAGAGATGTTTAAATTTAAATCGACAAATGATTTGATGAAGATCGGACCGAGAAATGTATTAGCGATAAAAGAACAGCTGTCTTTATTTAATATTCCTATTATTAGTGAAGATACGGGCGGCTCAAGCGGCCGGACGATAGAATTTGAACCGAAGTCCTGCATGCTGCATATTCGAACTGTTAAACAAGGTGAAAAAACGATTTAATTAAGGTATTAGGGGGATAACAATGCAATCCTTGAATTATGAAGATCAGGTGCTTTGGACGCGCTGGAAAGAGTGGAAAGATCCTAAAGCCGGTGACGACTTAATGCGCCGTTACATGCCGCTTGTCACATATCATGTAGGCAGAATTTCTGTCGGACTGCCGAAATCAGTGCATAAAGACGATCTTATGAGCCTTGGTATGCTTGGTTTATATGATGCCCTTGAAAAATTTGACCCCAGCCGGGACTTAAAATTTGATACCTACGCCTCGTTTAGAATTCGCGGCGCAATCATAGACGGGCTTCGTAAAGAAGATTGGCTGCCCAGAACCTCGCGCGAAAAAACAAAAAAGGTTGAAGCAGCAATTGAAAAGCTTGAACAGCGGTATCTTCGGAATGTATCGCCCGCGGAAATTGCAGAGGAACTCGGAATGACGGTACAGGATGTCGTGTCAACAATGAATGAAGGTTTTTTTGCAAATCTGCTGTCAATTGATGAAAAGCTCCATGATCAAGATGATGGGGAAAACATTCAAGTCATGATCAGAGATGACAAAAATGTTCCGCCTGAAGAAAAGATTATGAAGGATGAACTGATTGCACAGCTTGCGGAAAAAATTCACGAACTCTCTGAAAAAGAACAGCTGGTTGTGAGTTTGTTCTACAAAGAGGAGTTGACACTGACAGAAATCGGACAAGTATTAAATCTTTCTACGTCCCGCATATCTCAGATCCATTCAAAGGCATTATTTAAATTAAAGAATCTGCTGGAAAAAGTGATACAATAATGAATTTCATGGTTAGCGAGTGAAAAACATGTCAACACTATTATGGCTTTTAAGCTTTACGCTCCACGGCGTTCTTCTGTACGCTGTCATTATCCTGTATACGAGGCTCGCTGCAGTGAAAGAAACAGAAAAACAGCAAAAACAGATACTTGAAGAGACGGAAAACACCTTGGCGGCATTTCTGCTTGAATTAAAAGAAGAAAATGAGAAACTGATAGAAAATAAAGCTTCATCTGCAAGTCAATCAGATGAAGAATCCCAAAAGCCAGGCCTTCAGCACTCTGAAACATATCAAGAGCGGGATCCAGTTCAAGAGGCAGAGAATCTTCCTGAACATATTGAAGGTCTGATTACAGAGGTTGACCGTCGGGAAGAGATCGTAAACAGTGAGGTCCAATCATTTGAAGACCAGGTCATAGAATTATATGAACAGGGATATTCGGCAAGTCAAATTGCCCAGAAAATGAAGAGCGGAAAGACAGAAATCGAGCTATTTTTAAAATTTCGCTCCAAAGGTGTAAAGGATTCTTGATTGTCGGATAAAGCTGTGTTATATTATGTCTTGGTGTTAAATACACACGCTTAACGATTTATGCAGAGGGTGCTGCAGGCGGCAGTTCTGCACAAAAATGACCTAAGCGGAGGAAAAAAACCATTATATTAGGAGGAAATAACATGTCAGTCATTTCTATGAAGCAATTGCTTGAAGCTGGTGTTCACTTCGGTCACCAAACACGCCGTTGGAACCCCAAAATGAAGCGTTACATTTTCACGGAGCGTAACGGAATCTACATCATTGACCTTCAAAAAACAGTCAAAAAAGTAGAGGAAGCTTACAACTTCACTAAAAATCTTGCTGCTGAAGGCGGAAAAATCCTTTTCGTCGGAACAAAAAAACAAGCTCAAGATTCTGTTAAAGAAGAAGCTCAACGCTCTGGCATGTACTATGTCAACCAACGCTGGTTGGGCGGTACATTAACAAACTTTGAAACAATCCAAAAACGTATTAAACGTCTTAAAGACATTGAAAAAATGCAAGAAAACGGTACGTTTGATGTACTTCCTAAAAAAGAAGTCGTTCAATTGAAAAAAGAATTAGAGCGTCTTGAAAAATTCCTAGGCGGAATTAAAGATATGAAGGATCTTCCTGATGCATTATTCATCATCGATCCTCGCAAAGAGCGCATCGCTGTTGCGGAAGCTCGCAAATTAAACATCCCTATCATCGGTATCGTAGATACTAACTGTGATCCAGATGAAATCGATGTTGTTATCCCAGCGAACGATGACGCTATCCGCGCTGTTAAACTTCTAACTTCTAAAATGGCAGATGCAATCTTAGAAGCGAAGCAAGGCGAAGAAGAAGCGGAAGTTGCTGAAGAAACTGCACCAGAAACAGAAACAACAACTGCGTAACCTATTCAAAAGGTGATAAGAGGGACTGCCTTTTATCACCTTTTTTCAAGAAAAATGTGTAATATACATACTCTTGTTTAAACATATAAGGAGGAATACAAATGGCAATTACTGCACAGCAAGTAAAAGAACTGCGTGAAAAAACTGGCGCGGGCATGATGGATTGTAAAAAAGCGTTAACTGAAACTGACGGAGATATGGACAAAGCAATTGACCTTTTAAGAGAAAAAGGAATTGCAAAAGCAGCGAAAAAAGCTGACCGTATCGCAGCAGAAGGTTCTACTCTTATTAAAACTGACGGCAACAAAGGCGTTATCCTAGAAGTAAACTCTGAAACTGATTTCGTTGCGAAAAACGAAGGTTTTAAAGAGCTTCTTAACACTTTAGCTGACCACCTTCTTGCAAACACGCCAGCTGATGTTGAAGAAGCAATGGGCCAAAAAATGGAAAATGGCTCAACTGTTGAAGAGTACATCACAAGCGCAGTTGCTAAAATCGGTGAGAAAATCACTCTTCGCCGCTTTACAGTTCTTACAAAAGACGACAGCTCTGCATTCGGTGCGTACCTTCACATGGGCGGCCGCATCGGTGTATTAACTGTTCTCAACGGTACAACTGATGAAGAAACTGCGAAAGATATCGCAATGCACGTTGCTGCAGTTAACCCTCGTTACATTTCTCGTGATCAAGTATCTGAAGAAGAAACAAATCATGAGCGTCAAATCTTAACTCAGCAAGCCCTCCAAGAAGGCAAACCTGAAAACATCGTAGCGAAAATGGTTGAAGGCCGTCTGAACAAATTCTTCGAAGAAATTTGTCTATTAGACCAAGCGTTCGTTAAAAACCCAGATGAAAAAGTGAAACAAGTTATTGCAGCGAAAAACGCTACTGTTCAAACTTTTGTCCGCTATGAAGTTGGAGAAGGCATCGAAAAACGTCAAGAAAACTTTGCTGAAGAAGTAATGAACCAAGTGAAAAAATAATGGTGAAAAGATTTCGCGGCTAAGTCGCGTCTTTTCAGGCAGTATAGGGGACACATTTTGTGTTCCCTATTTTTAAAACTATATTTACAAACCTTTTTTTCTCTTGCATAATAGAAAACGGCAATGTTTACACTTGGAGGTTATCATGGAAAAACCAAAATACAAACGTATCGTATTAAAGCTTAGCGGGGAAGCATTGGCAGGAGAACAGGGAAATGGAATTAACCCGACTGTCATTCAATCCATTGCAAAGCAAGTGAAGGAAATCGCTGAGCTTGAAGTCGAAGTGGCTGTTGTTGTAGGCGGCGGCAACTTATGGCGCGGAAAAACAGGAAGTGACCTGGGCATGGACCGCGCGACTGCTGACTATATGGGAATGCTGGCGACAGTAATGAATTCGCTTGCTCTTCAAGACAGCTTGGAAACACTCGGAATCCAGTCCAGAGTGCAAACATCCATTGAAATGAGACAAGTTGCTGAACCGTACATAAGAAGAAAAGCGATACGCCACTTAGAGAAAAAACGTGTCGTTATTTTCGCTGCGGGCACAGGAAACCCATATTTCTCAACTGATACGACAGCTGCACTGCGGGCTGCTGAAATTGAGGCAGACGTTATTTTAATGGCTAAAAATAACGTTGACGGTGTGTATAATGCTGATCCTAGAAAAGATGAATCAGCTGTTAAGTATGAATCACTTTCTTATCTTGACGTTCTTAAAGACGGCCTGGAAGTCATGGATTCAACAGCTTCCTCTTTATGCATGGACAATGACATTCCGCTTATCGTCTTTTCTATTATGGAAGAAGGAAATATCAAACGTGCCGTTATCGGTGAATCAATCGGAACGATCGTGAGGGGGAAATAACGTGTCAAAAGAAGTATTAACTCAAACAAAAGAAAAAATGGAAAAAGCAATTGCTGCTTATCAGCGCGAATTGGCTACTGTACGCGCAGGCCGTGCAAATCCATCATTATTAGATAAAGTAACGGTTGAATATTACGGAGCGCAGACACCTTTAAATCAGTTGTCTTCTATTAACGTGCCTGAAGCTCGTATGCTCGTTATCACACCATACGATAAAACAGCAATCGGCGATATCGAAAAAGCGATTTTAAAAGCTGATTTAGGTCTTACACCAACAAGTGACGGCAATATGATTCGAATTGCAATTCCGGCACTAACAGAAGAGAGACGGAAAGAATTAGTGAAAGTTGTAAAAAAATATGCTGAAGAAGCAAAAGTAGCTGTTCGTAACGTTCGCCGTGATGCTAACGATGATCTCAAAAAACTTGAGAAAAACGGAGACATTACTGAGGATGAACTGCGTGCTTCCACTGAAGACGTTCAAAAACTGACAGATGAATATGTGTCAAAAATTGACAGTGTCACAAAAGACAAAGAAAAAGAAATCATGGAAGTTTAATGAAAAACTATGTACAATAGATAATAGTGAAAAGACCCTCTCATGTTTACAGGGGGTTTTTTTGTTAATACTGTTGATTACATTGATTATCAGCAGGGAATGTAACCTTTTTGGGTGACGGAGGAATCTCATGCTCAACATACTCAAAAATTGGAAGAATCAGCAAACTGCGGCTTCCAACTTAGAACGTTATACAAAAGAAGACATACTTAAGGGAGAAATTCCCGAACACATCGCCATTATCATGGATGGAAATGGCCGTTGGGCTAAAAAACGCTCTCTTCCCAGAATTGCAGGCCACCATGAAGGGATGAAGGTGGTAAAAAGGACCACGAAGCTCGCAAACGAATTAGGTGTCAAAGTACTGACATTGTATGCATTTTCAACAGAAAACTGGAAAAGACCGAAAATGGAGGTCGATTTTTTAATGAAGCTTCCGGAAGAATTTTTGAATACGTATCTTCCAGAGCTTGTTGAGGAAAATGTACAGGTTCGGATCATTGGGGATGAAACGGCTTTGCCGGCGCACACATTACGTGCGATTGAAAAAGCTGTACAGGACACGGCGCAAAACGACGGAATGATCCTTAATTTTGCTCTTAACTATGGAGGCCGTACTGAAATTGTCAGTGCTGCAAAATCACTCGCGGAAAAAGTGAAGGAAGGCTCTTTGAATATTGAAGACATTGATGAATCGCTTTTTTCTACTTATTTGATGACTGAATCTTTGCAGGATCCTGAACTTTTAATTCGAACGAGCGGCGAGATAAGGCTGAGTAATTTTATGCTATGGCAGGTTGCCTACAGTGAATTTGTCTTTACTGACGTCTTGTGGCCTGACTTTAAAGAAGATCACTTCTTGCAGGCGTTAGGAGAGTTTCAGCAGAGAGGCCGGAGGTTTGGCGGAATTTAGAGGATGGTGGACATGAAACAAAGAATTTTGACAGGTGTTCTGGCAGCAATTGTATTTTTATTTTTGGTTATTGTCGGGAAATTGCCGTTCACCATATTAATTTATGCTATGGGCAGTGTGGCGCTTTTTGAACTTTTACGGATGAAAAAGCTGAAGCTGGTTTCACTGCCGGGTTTGATCGGTCTTTTATTATTGTGGATGTTCTTATTGCCAAGCCAGTATTCGTTTTTTGAAGCGGACGGAATTTCCAAAATGGAAATCGCTTTATTTGCGGTACTGCTATTGCTGACTTACACAGTGTTGGTCAAGAACACCTTTACTTTTGATGAAGTCGGGTTTATTACGCTTGCAGCAATTTACATCGGAATGTGTTTTCATTATTTTATCGAAATCAGAAATCTTGACCAATACGGATTAACATACATTTTTTATGCGTGTGTTGTCATTTGGTCCACCGATTCCGGTGCCTATTTTGTCGGTAAATCGCTTGGGAAGCGGAAACTGTGGCCTGAAATCAGTCCGAATAAAACAGTGGAAGGGTTTGCCGGCGGAATTGTCATCGCACTTGTATTGGCGACGATTTTTCAGCTTGTTGCACAACTTCCGATCCCGTATATCTATCTGCTGTTGATCACGCTGTTTTTGTCTGTTTTTGGACAACTGGGAGATTTAGTGGAATCCGCGTTGAAAAGACATTACGATGTAAAGGATTCTGGGAATATTCTTCCCGGGCATGGCGGTATATTAGACCGTTTTGACAGTTTCTTGTTTGTCATGCCTTTCTTGTACTTTCTGCTTGCCCTTTTTTCATAAAAAAGTCTAATATGAATATGAGACTGATCATGCAGCAATAAGAATAGGAGTAGTGGCAACTTTGAAAAATATTTGTCTTTTAGGAGCAACAGGATCAATCGGCGAACAGACTCTTGATGTGCTGCGTGCACATCAAGATCAATTTCAGCTGGTATCTATGTCGTTTGGCAGAAATATTGATAAGGCCGTTCCAATGATTGAGGTCTTTCAGCCGAAGTTTGTCTCTGTCGGTGATCTGGATACATATCATAAATTAAAACAAATGTCTTTTTCTTTTGAATGCCAAATCGGGCTGGGAGAAGAAGGACTGATAGAAGCAGCAGTGATGGAGGAGGTTGACATTGTTGTCAACGCTTTACTTGGAAGCGTCGGTCTTATCCCGACATTAAAGGCAATTGAACAGAAAAAAACAATTGCGCTTGCAAATAAGGAAACTCTTGTCACTGCAGGGCATATAGTAAAAGAACATGCTAAGAAATATGATGTTCCGCTGCTGCCTGTTGACAGTGAGCATTCAGCCATTTTTCAAGCTCTTCAAGGCGAACAGGCTAAAAACATTGAACGCCTCATCATTACGGCATCCGGCGGAAGTTTTCGGGACAAGACGCGGGAGGAGCTCGAATCAGTAACAGTTGAAGATGCATTAAAACATCCAAACTGGTCAATGGGTGCAAAAATTACAATTGATTCGGCTACAATGATGAATAAGGGATTAGAGGTGATCGAGGCACACTGGCTTTTCGATATACCTTATGAACAAATTGATGTGGTTTTACATAAGGAGAGCATCATCCATTCAATGGTTGAGTTCCATGATAAAAGTGTGATCGCACAGCTCGGAACTCCGGATATGAGAGTCCCCATTCAATATGCGCTCACTTATCCTGACCGATTGCCATTACCAGATGCGAAAAGGCTTGAATTATGGGAAATCGGCAGCCTTCATTTTGAGAAAGCTGATTTTGACAGGTTCCGATGCTTACAATTTGCTTTTGAATCAGGTAAAATAGGAGGAACAATGCCGACAGTGCTAAATGCGGCAAACGAAGTAGCTGTCGCTGCCTTTTTAGCTGGCAAGATACCGTTTTTGGCTATTGAAGACTGTATCGAAAAGGCACTAACCCGCCATCAATTACTGAAAAAAC
The DNA here is from genome assembly GCF_001719225.1 of Bacillus sp. FJAT-14266. Taxonomy (NCBI): domain Bacteria; kingdom Bacillati; phylum Bacillota; class Bacilli; order Caryophanales; family Bacillaceae; genus Bacillus; species Bacillus sp. FJAT-14266. The sequence goes on along the minus strand of NZ_CP017072.1, from coordinate 2,568,057 downwards.
CGAGCCTGGCGGACATTCAAGAAGTGGACAAAGATACCCGGGGATACGTCAATTCAATACTCACATAAGGTGGTATGTTCGTGAATACAGTTATAGCGTTTATCATTATTTTCGGAACGCTCGTTTTCTTCCATGAACTGGGCCATTTATTGCTAGCCCAAAGAGCGGGAATTCTCTGCCGTGAATTTGCGATCGGCTTCGGTCCAAAGATTTTTTCTTTCAAAAAAAATGAAACAGTTTATACGATCAGGCTGCTTCCGGTCGGCGGATTTGTTCGTATGGCCGGCGAAGATCCGGAAATGATTGAGGTGAAACCCGGATACACGGTCGGGCTTCTGTTTAATAAGGAAGATCAAGTTGAGAAAGTCATCATCAATCAAAAGGAAAAATATCCGGATGCATTAGTCATTGAAGTGGAAACAGCGGATCTAGAGCATGACATGAAGATCACCGGTTATGAACAGGGGAAAGAGGACGAACTTTCCAGCTTTACTGTCAGCGAAACATCCTTTTTTATTGTAGACGGAGAAGAAGTGCAGATTGCGCCGTATAATCGCCAATTTGGTTCCAAACCTGTATGGCAGCGGATTAAAGCAATTGCTGCAGGGCCGATTATGAACTTTATTTTAGCTTACGTCATTTTAGTGATGCTTGGGCTGATTCAAGGCGTACCGTCAAATGAACCTATGCTCGGGCAGCTGACAGACAATGGACGGGCGGCTGAAGCAGGGCTAAAAGAAGGGGATTATATCCAAAGCATTAACGGAGAGAAAATGAGGTCTTGGACTGACATTGTCTCCGCTGTAAAAGAAAACCCGGAGAAAGAAATGGACGTTGCAGTAAAAAGAGATAACAAAACGCTTCATATTTCGGTGACTCCGGAAGCTGTTAAAGATGAGAACAAAAAAACAATCGGACGTTTCGGTTCCTATGCGCCGACTGAAAAAGGCGTACTCTCAGCGGTTGCTTACGGCGCGACATCAACAGTTGATGTCACCAAAGCCATTTTAACCAATCTGAGCAAATTAGTAACAGGCCAATTTAAACTCGATATGCTGTCAGGTCCTGTCGGCATATATGACATGACAGACCAAGTGGCGAAAACAGGGATAGTGAACTTATTTCAGTTTGCGGCGTTTTTAAGCATTAACCTTGGGATTGTCAACCTGCTTCCGATTCCGGCACTTGACGGAGGAAGACTGTTGTTTCTATTTATTGAAGCGATTCGGGGCAAACCGATTAACAGGGAAAAAGAAGCATTTGTTGTGTTTATCGGCGTAGCTTTCTTAATGCTTCTTATGCTGGTTGTCACATGGAACGATATCCAGCGGCTGTTTTTGTAAACGAAAAGTAAATCAATCAGAGGTGCGAAGAAATGAGACAAAGCTTGACGCTTATTCCTACGCTCCGTGAAGTTCCAGCTGATGCCGAAGCAAAAAGTCATCAGCTTCTTCTGAGAGCAGGATTTATCAGACAGAATACGAGCGGGGTATACAGCTATATGCCTCTTGCGTATAAGGTGATTCAAAACATTCAGCAGATTGTTCGAGAGGAAATGGAGAAAATTGATGCCGTAGAAATGCTCATGCCCGCATTGCAGCAGGCAGAGACATGGCAGGAATCAGGCAGATGGTATACGTATGGTCCCGAACTGATGAGACTAAAAGACCGTCATGGCCGTGAATTTGCTTTAGGGGCAACGCATGAAGAGGTTATCACTTCGCTTGTTCGCGATGAGGTTAAATCTTATAAGCGTCTCCCTCTGACTCTTTATCAAATTCAGTCTAAGTTCAGAGATGAAAAACGTCCTCGCTTCGGTTTGTTAAGAGGCCGCGAATTTATTATGAAGGATGCGTACTCTTTCCATGCATCTGCAGAGAGCCTGGATGAAACGTATCAAAAAATGTACGAGGCCTATTCTAATATTTTTGCCCGCTGCGGCATTAATGTAAGACCTGTTATCGCTGATTCAGGCGCAATGGGAGGAAAGGATACGCACGAATTTATGGCACTTTCTGCGATCGGAGAGGATACGATTGCGTATTCTGATGAATCACAGTACGCGGCTAATATCGAGATGGCTGAAGTTCTTCACCAGGAAGTTCCTTCAGATGAAGAGCCTAAAGCTCTAGAGAAGGTTCATACGCCTAACGTGAAAACAATCGAAGAACTGACTGCGTTCTTACAGGTTTCGGCTGAAGCGTGCATTAAGTCAGTATTGTTTAAAGCTGATGACCGTTTTGTCTTAGTGCTTGTAAGAGGGGATCATGAAGTTAACGATATTAAAGTGAAAAACTTGCTTCATGCAGAAGTTGTAGAGCTTGCTACACATGAAGAGGTCATTCAGCAGCTCGGAACAGAGCCAGGCTTTGTAGGCCCTGTCGGTATTCATCAGGATGTGGAAGTATATGCCGATCAAGCTGTGAAAGCAATGGTTAATGCTGTTGCCGGGGCAAATGAAGGAGATCATCATTATAAAAATGTCAATGTGAATCGTGACGCGCAAATTAAAGAATTTGCTGATCTTCGTTTTATTAAAGAAGGTGATCCTTCACCAGACGGCAAGGGAACGATCCGTTTTGCTGAGGGAATCGAAGTCGGACAAGTCTTTAAGCTCGGAACACGCTATTCAGAAGCGATGAATGCGACATATTTAGATGAAAACGGACGCGCGCAGCCAATGCTGATGGGCTGTTACGGAATCGGTGTGTCAAGAACGCTTTCTGCTATTGCTGAACAGCATCACGACGAAAAAGGCTTAATATGGCCAAAAAGCGTTGCGCCGTACGATCTTCATATTCTTGCTTTGAACATGAAAAACGATGGGCAAAGAGAGCTTGCTGAAAAGCTGTATGCCGATTTAAAAGCGGAAGGCTATGAAGTGCTCTATGATGACCGTGCTGAGCGTGCCGGCGTAAAATTCGCTGATTCAGATTTAATCGGCCTTCCAATCCGCATCACTGTCGGAAAACGAGCTGACGAAGGAATCGTCGAAGTGAAAATTCGTCAAACTGGTGAGTCAACTGAGATTTCAGTAGACGAATTATCTGCGTTTATCAGCAAGCAGTAATCACCATAACGATTTATCAAAAAACATGTTAAAATAGAAATAATAGAAGGTACCTCATTGCCTGAGGTACCTTCACTTATGATGTTTTTAGGGAGGGATACTGTCTTAATGGAACAGTTATCAGTAAACAGAAGGCAGTTTCAAATTCTTCTGCAGCAGATTAATATGACAGATGATACCTTCATGACATACTTTGAACATGGCGAGATTAAAAAGCTGACAATTCACAAAGCTTCTAAGTCTTGGCATTTTCATTTTCAATTTAAATCTTTGCTGCCTTTTCAAATATATGACACATTAACAACGAGGCTGACGCAATCGTTTGCCCACATAGCAAAAGTGACATCTTCAATTGAAGTTCAGGATGCCGAGGTCAGTGAAAGTATCGTTCAAGACTACTGGTCACGCTGCATTGAAGAACTGCAGGGCATTTCGCCGCCGATTATCAGTCTTTTAAACCAGCAAAAACCGAAGCTGAAGGGCAATAAACTGATTGTCAAAACCAAAACGGATACAGAAGCGGCTGCGCTAAAAAACAAATACAGTTCCATGATTCAAGCAGGCTACCGTCAATTTGGCTTTCCGGATCTTCAGCTTGATGCTGAAATATTTGTATCCGAGCAGGAAGTTCAAAAGTTTCGGGAACAAAAGCTTGCGGAAGACCAAGAGCGGGCGATGCAGGCCTTGATTGAAATGGAGAAGAAAGATAAAGAAAGTGATGAAGACCAAGCACCATCTGGTCCTCTTGTTATCGGTTATCAAATTAAAGATAACGAGGAAATCCGGACACTTGACAGCATCATGGACGAAGAACGGAGAATTACGGTCCAAGGTTATGTGTTTGATGTGGAGACGCGCGAGCTGAAGAGCGGGCGCACGCTGTGTATCTTCAAAATTACAGACTATACAAATAGTATTTTGATCAAAATGTTTGCACGTGAAAAAGAAGATGCGGCACTGATGAAGTCTCTGAAAAAAGGAATGTGGGTAAAAGCACGCGGAAGCATTCAAAATGATACATTTGTCAGAGACCTTGTCATGATCGCAAATGACGTAAACGAAATAAAAGCAAAAACCCGTGAAGATTCAGCACCTGAAGGAGAAAAAAGAGTGGAATTGCATCTTCATTCCCCAATGAGCCAAATGGATGCTGTTACGGGTATCGGAAAGCTTGTCGAACAGGCGAAAAAATGGGGGCATGAGGCCATCGCTTTGACTGACCATGCTGTCGTTCAATCCTTTCCTGATGCGTATTCTGCGGCAAAAAAGCATGGAATTAAAATGATTTACGGGATGGAAGCGAATCTCGTGGATGATGGCGTGCCAATTGCTTATAATGCCGCACATCGTCTGCTCGAAGAAGAAACATATGTTGTTTTTGACGTTGAGACGACAGGATTGTCTGCTGTATACGATACCATTATTGAGCTGGCTGCAGTAAAAGTAAAAGGCGGAGAAATTATTGATAAATTTGAGGCGTTTGCGAACCCGCATCGTCCGCTTTCCGCCACAATCATAGAGCTGACAGGGATCACTGATGATATGCTACAAGACGCTCCGGATGTCGTAGATGTAATAAGAGATTTCAGAGAATGGATTGGCGATGATATCCTTGTCGCTCATAATGCAAGCTTTGATATGGGATTCTTAAATGTAGCCTATAAAAAGCTTCTTGAAGTCGATAAAGCTAAAAACCCAGTCATTGATACGCTTGAACTTGGACGTTTTCTCTATCCGGAATTTAAGAACCACCGGTTGAACACACTTTGTAAAAAGTTTGATATCGAACTCACACAGCATCACCGTGCGATCTATGATACTGAGGCAACCGCTTATTTGCTTCTGAAAATGCTGAAAGACGCAGCTGAAAAAGGCATTCAGTACCATGATGAGTTGAATGAAAATATGGGTCAGTCCAATGCTTATCAAAGATCAAGACCGTATCATGCAACATTACTTGCCGTGAACAGCACGGGACTTAAAAATTTATTTAAGCTTGTGTCACTTTCTCATATTCATTATTTTTACAGAGTGCCGCGTATTCCGAGATCTCAGCTTGAGAAATACAGGGAAGGGCTGCTGATCGGTTCTGCCTGTGACAGGGGAGAGGTTTTTGAGGGAATGATGCAAAAATCGCCTGAAGAGGTGGAAGATATCGCGTCATTCTATGATTACCTTGAGGTTCAGCCGCCTGAAGTGTATCGTCACTTGCTGGAGCTTGAACTGGTCCGTGATGAAAAAGCGCTGAAAGAAATTATTGCGAATATCACGAAGCTGGGGGAAAAGCTTAATAAACCGGTTGTTGCTACGGGAAATGTTCATTACTTGAATGATGAGGATAAAATCTACAGAAAGATTTTAATATCCTCACAAGGCGGGGCAAATCCGCTGAATAGGCATGAACTGCCGAAAGTGCATTTCAGAACGACAGACGAAATGCTTGAAGCTTTTTCTTTCTTAGGTGAAGAAAAAGCGAAGGAGATCGTAGTCACCAATACCCAAAAGGTTGCTTCTTTAGTTGATGACATCAAGCCGATTAAAGATGATTTATATACGCCGAAAATCGAAGGCGCCGATGAAGAGATCAGAGAAATGAGCTATCAGCGTGCAAGAAGCATTTACGGGGAAGAGCTGCCTGAAATTGTCGAAGCGCGGATTGAAAAAGAGTTAAAGAGTATTATTGGCCACGGATTTGCTGTTATTTACTTGATCTCTCACAAACTTGTAAAACGTTCACTAGATGACGGGTATCTCGTTGGTTCCCGTGGTTCCGTAGGATCTTCATTAGTTGCGACACTTACTGAGATTACTGAGGTAAACCCGCTGCCGCCGCACTATGTTTGTCCTGAGTGTCAGCATTCTGAGTTCTTTAATGACGGTTCTGTCGGTTCTGGTTTTGACCTGCCTGACAAGACATGTCCTCATTGCGGAACGCCTTTGAAAAAAGACGGCCATGATATTCCATTTGAAACGTTCTTAGGATTTAAAGGGGACAAAGTACCTGATATCGATTTGAACTTCTCAGGGGAATATCAGCCGCAAGCACACAATTACACAAAAGTATTGTTCGGAGAAGACAATGTATATCGTGCGGGAACAATAGGCACGGTGGCAGAAAAAACAGCCTACGGTTATGTAAAAGGCTATGCCGGAGACAACAATCTTCATATGCGCGGTGCCGAAATAGATCGGCTCGTACAGGGATGCACAGGTGTAAAACGTACAACTGGACAACACCCTGGCGGTATTATCGTAGTTCCGGATTATATGGATATTTATGATTTTTCACCGATCCAGTTCCCGGCAGATGCCACAGGTTCAGAGTGGAAAACGACTCATTTTGATTTCCACTCCATCCATGACAACCTGTTAAAACTTGATATTCTCGGACACGATGACCCGACTGTTATTCGGATGCTTCAAGACTTAAGCGGAATAGATCCGAAAACAATTCCGACGGATGATCCTGAAGTGATGAAGATCTTCCAGGGAACCGAATCACTCGGTGTGACTGAAGAACAGATTGGCTGTAAAACGGGCACTCTTGGAATTCCTGAATTCGGAACCCGATTTGTCCGGCAGATGCTTGAAGATACAAAGCCGACCACTTTTTCTGAGCTCGTTCAGATTTCAGGCTTGTCTCACGGAACTGATGTATGGCTTGGCAATGCACAGGAGCTCATCCACAATAATATTTGTGAGCTGAGTGAGGTTATCGGCTGCCGTGATGACATTATGGTTTATTTAATCTATCAAGGCCTTGAACCGTCCCTTGCCTTTAAAATCATGGAATTCGTGCGTAAAGGAAAAGGATTAACGCCTGAATGGGAAGAAGAAATGAAAAATAACAATGTCCCAGACTGGTATATTGATTCCTGTAAAAAGATTAAATACATGTTCCCGAAAGCCCACGCCGCGGCATATGTCTTAATGGCAGTCCGCATTGCTTACTTTAAAGTGCATCATGCTCTTTTGTATTATGCGGCTTATTTTACCGTTCGTGCAGATGACTTTGATATCGATACAATGATCAAGGGCTCTACAGCAATCAGAGCGGTAATGGAGGATATAAACTCTAAAGGACTTGATGCTTCACCGAAGGAAAAGAACCTTCTGACTGTTTTAGAATTAGCGCTTGAGATGTGTGAGAGAGGCTATTCATTCCAAAAAGTCGATTTATATCGCTCCAGCGCCACAGAGTTTATTATTGACGGCAACAGTCTAATTCCGCCGTTTAACTCTATTCCAGGGTTAGGGACGAACGCTGCTTTGAACATTGTAAAAGCTCGCGAAGAAGGCGAATTCCTCTCAAAAGAAGATTTGCAAAAGAGAGGGAAAGTATCAAAAACGATTTTAGAGTACTTAGATCGCCACGGCTGTCTGGAATCACTGCCTGATCAAAACCAATTGTCACTGTTCTAATATGGAATGCAGAATTTCTCAGAAATTCTGCTTCTATGCATACATAAGCGCAAAAAGTGCCATCGTAATATTAGAGTTTCTGTCACTTGCTTAGGTATGAAGGTAAGCGTATATCCATTTGCAATAAAAATATGGTTATGGTATAGTTTTATTGGAAATGCTAACGATTACCGAGGCAAAGAGTGGGGAAACCCGCTCTTTTGTATTGAACAGGAGAATTTTGTCTCGACATGTTCATCGTTTACTTTTTAGCCCCTGCTCTTTTGAAGCAGGGTTTTTATGCAGAGTGACGAGACGAATATGAGATCGACAGCACAAGGAGGAAGAACATGAGCAAAAAAGTGACTGACACCGTTCAAGAAATGGCTCAGCCAATCGTAGACAGCCTTCAGCTGGAACTCGTTGACATTGAATTTGTCAAAGAGGGCCAAAGCTGGTTCCTTCGCGTGTTTATTGATTCCGATGACGGTGTGGATATTGAGGAATGTGCCAAAGTAAGCGAAGCTTTAAGCGAAAAGCTTGATGAGGCAGACCCAATCAGCCAAAATTACTTTCTTGAAGTCTCATCTCCAGGAGCTGAGCGTCCGCTAAAGAAAAAAGCCGATTTCGAAAAATCACTAGGAAAAAACGTATACATTAAGACGTATGAGCCTATTGACGGCGTAAAAGTGTTTGAAGGTGAACTGGCTGAATTTGATGGACAAACAGTGACAGTTGAGATCACGATCAAAACAAGAAAGAAACGGATCAATATTCCGTATGAAAAGATAGCTAATGCAAGATTAGCTGTTACATTCTAATGAATACAAATGTTTTAAGGGGGGAGACCGTTAAATGAGCAGTGAATTATTAGATGCTCTCACGATTCTTGAAAAAGAAAAAGGCATCAGTAAAGAAATTATCATCGAAGCAATCGAAGCTGCGTTAATTTCTGCTTATAAGCGGAATTTTAATCAAGCGCAAAATGTACGGGTGGATCTAAACCGTGAAACTGGCTCCATCCGTGTATTTGCAAGAAAAGATGTCGTTGACGAAGTATACGACCAGAGATTAGAGATCTCAATTGAAGAGGCACAGGGCATCCATCCGGAATATATGGTCGGCGATGTCGTCGAAATCGAAGTTACACCTAAGGATTTCGGGCGCATAGCTGCTCAAACAGCGAAGCAGGTCGTCACACAGCGTGTGCGCGAAGCTGAGCGCGGCGTGATCTATTCTGAATTTATCGACCGTGAAGAAGACATCATGACAGGGATCGTCCAGCGTCTGGACAATAAATTTATCTACGTGTCTTTAGGCAAAATAGAAGCCTTGCTGCCGGTTAATGAGCAAATGCCGAATGAAAGCTACAAGCCCCATGACCGCATTAAGGTATATATCACAAAAGTAGAAAAAACAACGAAGGGCCCGCAGATTTATGTGTCAAGAACACATCCAGGCCTGTTAAAGCGTTTGTTTGAAATTGAAGTGCCTGAAATTTATGATGGAACTGTCGAGCTAAAATCTGTTGCCAGAGAAGCCGGCGACCGTTCAAAAATTTCTGTTCGCACAGATGATCCTGACGTGGATCCTGTCGGTTCATGCGTAGGGCCTAAAGGCCAGCGTGTGCAAGCAATCGTCAATGAATTAAAAGGTGAAAAAATTGATATTGTCAACTGGTCCAGTGATCCTGTAGAATTTGTCGCGAATGCGCTCAGCCCTTCCAAAGTGCTTGATGTCATCGTTAATGAAGAAGAAAAAGCGACAACTGTTATTGTTCCTGATTACCAGCTGTCTCTGGCAATTGGCAAAAGAGGACAAAACGCACGCTTAGCTGCTAAACTGACAGGCTGGAAGATTGATATTAAGAGCGAAACGGACGCAAGAGAACTTGGAATCTATCCGAGAGAACTTGAAGAAGATGATGAGCCGCTCTTTACGGAGCCTGAAACTGCTGAATCGGATGAATAAGAGGTGACTTTAGGTGAATAAACACAAAAAGATCCCATTACGCAAATGTGTAGTGACTGGTGAAATGAAGCCTAAAAAGGAACTGATCCGAGTTGTACGGTCGAAAGAAGGCGAAATCACAGTAGACCCGACCGGAAAAAAGAATGGGCGGGGTGCTTATTTAACGCTGGATAAAGAGTGCATCTTAGCAGCAAAAAAGAAAAACACTTTGCAAAATCAATTTCAATCACAAATCGATGACCAGATTTTCGATGAATTGCTGGAACTGGCGGAAAAGGTGAAAAAATAAAATGTCTGGAATGGAATGGTTTCCCTTGCTGGGTCTGGCCAATCGAGCTCGTAAGGTCGTGTCAGGCGAAGACTTGGTAATAAAAGAAATCAGGAATGCGCGTGCAAAGCTTGTCCTGCTTACAGAGGATGCATCATCTAACACAGCAAAAAAAGTAACTGACAAGTGCAATTATTATAAAGTCCCTTATAAAAAAGTCGAGAGTCGCGCGGTTCTTGGACGCTCTATCGGTAAAGAAGCCCGTGTCGTTGTCGCCGTCACTGACCAAGGTTTTGCGAATAAGCTGATCAGCTTGCTCGATTAATATTTTTGGGGGTGAACGAATGGCTAAAATGAGAGTATACGAATATGCAAAAGCGTTAAATGTTTCAAGTAAGGAAATTTTGACCGCACTGAAGAACATGGATTTAGAAGTGAATAATCACATGGCCATGCTTGAAGAAAAGGCCATTAAAAAGCTTGATGCCAAATATAAAAAAGGCGGCGCAGCTGCTAAATCTCAAAAGCCAGCAGAAACGAACAAAAACAAACAGCCACAAGGGGTTAATCAGCAATCAGCTGGAAATCAACCAAATAAAATTCGAGACGGAAAGAAGAATGACGTGCAGAATAATCAATTTAACAAAAACAAGAAGAATAACAACAACAAAAAAAATAAACGCAACAACAACAATAATAAAAACCAACATCAGCAAAAGCCTGTAAAGCCGAAAAAAGAGCTTCCTGAGAAAATTACATTCTCTGGCACTTTAACAGTTGGCGCACTTGCTGAAGAGCTTGGCAAAGAGCCTTCAGAACTCATTAAAAAGCTGATGCTTCTTGGCGTAATGGCTACCATTAACCAAGAGCTTGATAAAGACACAATCGAACTCATTGCATCAGAATATGGTGTTGAAACAGAAGAGGTCATTGTGCTTGAAGAAACAGAGCTGGAAAAATACGAAGAGCCTGATAATGAAGAGGATCTTGAAATTCGTCCTCCTGTCGTGACAATCATGGGCCACGTTGACCATGGGAAAACAACGCTTCTTGACAGCATCCGTAAAACAAAGGTTGTTGAAGGAGAAGCAGGCGGAATCACTCAGCATATCGGCGCTTATCAAATTGAAGAGAACGGCAAGAAAATCACGTTCTTGGATACACCGGGCCACGCCGCATTTACAACAATGCGTGCACGCGGTGCAGAAGTAACTGATATTACGATTCTTGTCGTAGCTGCCGATGACGGTGTCATGCCGCAAACAGTTGAAGCGATTAACCATGCAAAAGCAGCAGAGGTTCCAATCATCGTAGCTGTGAATAAAATAGATAAAGAATCCGCAAACCCTGACCGTGTGATGCAAGAACTGACGGAATACGGTCTTGTCCCTGAAGCATGGGGCGGAGAAACCATTTTTGTGCCGCTTTCCGCTTTAACTGGAAAAGGCATTGATGAGCTCGTTGAAATGATTTTGCTTGTCAGTGAGGTAGAGGAACTGAAAGCGAATCCGAACCGTCAGGCAAAAGGAACGGTTATTGAAGCTGAACTCGATAAAGGCAGAGGGTCAGTTGCGACGTTGCTCGTACAGACTGGAACACTGCATGTCGGTGATCCGATCGTAGTCGGCAATACATTTGGCCGTGTCCGTGCAATGGTCAACGACATTGGCCGCCGTGTGAAAACTGCCGGCCCGTCAACTCCGGTTGAAATTACCGGTTTGAATGATGTCCCTCAAGCGGGAGACCAATTCCTTGTCTTTAAGGATGAAAAAACAGCTCGTTCTGTCGGTGAAGCCCGTGCTTCAAAACAGCTTGAAGAGCAGCGCAGCGATAAAGCGAAGCTCAGTCTTGATGATTTATTCGAGCAAATTAAGCAAGGTGATGTAAAAGACATCAACCTCATCGTAAAAGCTGACGTTCAAGGATCTGCTGAAGCTTTAACGGCTGCGCTTCAAAAAATTGAAGTAGAAGGCGTTAAAGTGAAAATCATCCATACAGGCGTTGGTGCGATTACTGAATCTGACATTATCTTGGCATCTGCTTCCAATGCAATTGTTATCGGGTTTAATGTGAGACCGGACGGAAATGCTAAGAGTACGGCTGAAGCTGAAAATGTAGATATTCGACTTCACCGTATCATTTACAAAGTAATCGACGAGATTGAAGCTGCCATGAAAGGTATGCTTGATCCTGAATATGAAGAAAAAGTAATTGGTCAAGTAGAAGTACGCCAAACATTCAAAGTATCTAAAATCGGTACAATTGCCGGCGGATATGTTACTGAAGGAACCATTACGCGCGACAGCGGCCTCCGTTTAATTCGTGACGGCGTCGTCATCTTTGAGGGCGAAGTAGATGTTCTGAAACGCTTTAAAGACGATGTGAAAGAAGTTTCACAAGGCTATGAATGTGGTATTACAATTAAGAAATACAATGACATTCGTGAAGGTGACATCCTTGAAGCGTTTGTCATGCAAGAAATTGAAAGAACGTGATCGGATTTGCGGAGTGTGAATGCATCATTTATGATGCAGGATCGCTAAAAGAAAAGCGTGCCGTTCTGAAGCGGGTTTTAACTAGGGTTCAAAACAAGTTCAATGTTTCGATTTCGGAGATTGGCTATCAGGACACCTGGCAAAGAACCAGCTTCGGAATCGCCGCTGTTTCTTCCTCTCGCGTTCAAACAGAAAAAGAACTGCAGCGCGTCCTAGCGTTTATCGATTCTTTTCCTGAAATTGAACGGACGATCACTAGGACAGAGTGGTTTTAACTTAGAGGTGATTGAATTGAGTATGAGAGCAAACCGTGTCGGCGAGCAAATGAAAAAAGAACTCGGTGATATTATCAGCCGCAAGCTGAAAGACCCGAGAATTGGTTTTCTGACAGTAACGGATGTACGTGTATCAGGTGATTTGCAAATTGCAAAGGTGTATATCTCGGTTCTCGGTGACGAGAAAAAACGGGAGGAAGCGCTGAAAGGGCTGGCAAAAGCGAAAGGATTTATCCGATCCGAAATCGGCAGCCGCATCAGACTTCGAAAAACGCCTGAAATTGAATTTGAGTTCGATGAATCAATCGATTACGGAAATCGGATCGAAACACTGATTCACGAATTACATTCAGAGAAACCATCTGAATAAAAAAAGAGAGGATAGGCGTATATCGTCTGTCCTCTTTCTTCGTTTATAAGAAAAAAACTCAAAAGAAGGAGTGAAAGGCAAATGGTTAACGGAGTTCTCCTTTTACATAAACCTGTTGGCATGACATCGCACGACTGTGTCATGAAGATCCGAAAGCTTTTAAAAACAAAAAAAGTAGGACATACAGGAACGCTCGATCCGGAAGTATCAGGCGTGCTTCCGATTTGTGTAGGAAGAGCGACAAAAATAGTCGAATACTTAACTGAAAAATCTAAAACGTATGATGCAGAAATAACATTGGGCTTTTCAACCACAACAGAGGATCAAACCGGAGAAACGGTGGAAACAAAGCCTGTCAATCACGACATTGATAAAGCGGATGTAGAAAAGGTTTTAAACAGTTTAAAGGGGAAACAAGAACAAATTCCGCCCATGTATTCCGCTGTAAAAGTAAACGGCAAAAAATTATACGAATACGCAAGAGCAGGGATTGAAGTAGAACGTCCGAAACGTATGATAACCATTGAAGACATTGCCCTGACAACAGAGATTAAACATCATGGAGAAACCGCAAGCTTCCGGTTTACAGTGACTTGCTCCAAAGGGACCTATGTAAGGACGCTGGCGGTCATGATCGGAGAAAAGCTCGGATATCCGGCCCATATGTCTCATTTAATCCGTACGGCATCCGGAGATTTTTCTCTCGACGAATGCTTTACTTTTGATGAACTCGAAGCACAGGCCCAATCCGGAACCGTGGAAGAGCATACAGTTCCTATTGAACGTGCGCTCAATCATTTGCCGAAATGGATCATAAGTGATACATTAGCTAAGAAAGTAGAAAATGGGGCTTTGCTTGAGACGCCCGAGCAGTTTTCTGAAATGACAAGTGAAGACCGTATTGCCGTCTTTACTGAATCCGGAACCTGCTTGGCGATCTATTTCCCTCATCCTGCAAAAAAAGGGCTGTTAAAGCCGGCAAAAGTATTGATGCAAAAAAGCGAACAATAGAAAAAAGGTGACCGTTCTGTGAAGACGATACATATTACACATCCTCATCATTTAATAAAAGAGGAGCAGGCAAAATCAGTGATGGCGTTAGGTTATTTTGACGGCGTTCATCTCGGGCATCAAAAGGTAATCGGCACAGCGAAGCAAATAGCCGAAGAAAAAGGTCTGACATTAGCTGTGATGACCTTTCATCCCCATCCTTCTCACGTGTTGGGCAGAGATAAGGAACCAAAGGATCTGATTACGCCTCTTGAAGACAAAATAAACCAAATTGAACAATTAGGCACAGAAGTTCTGTATGTCGTTAAATTTAATGAAGTGTTTGCTTCTCTTTCTCCTAAGCAGTTTATAGACCAGTATATTATCGGCCTTAATGTGCAGCACGCAGTGGCAGGCTTTGACTTTACGTACGGCAAATACGGCAAGGGAACAATGAAGACCATGCCGGATGATTTAGACGGAAAAGCTGGGTGCACAATGGTAGAAAAATTAACGGAGCAGGATAAAAAAATCAGTTCTTCGTATATCCGTACCGCGCTTCAAAACGGAGATATTGAATTGGCGAATGTCTTGCTTGGACAACCTTATTTTATTAAAGGAATTGTCATTCATGGTGATAAAAGAGGGCGGACCATCGGGTTTCCGACAGCGAATGTCGGTTTAAATAACAGCTATATCGTTCCGCCCACAGGTGTATATGCCGTAAAAGCGGAAGTGAACGGCGAAGTTTACAATGGCGTTTGCAATATTGGCTATAAGCCAACGTTTTATGAAAAGCGCCCTGAACAGCCTTCCATCGAGGTCAATCTGTTTGATTTCGATCAAGAGGTATATGGAGCCGCTATAAAAATCGAATGGTACAAACGGATTCGGAGCGAGCGGAAATTCAATGGCATCAAAGAATTAACAGAGCAAATTGAGAAAGATAAGCAGGAAGCCATCCGTTATTTCAGCAATTTGCGGAAATAACTTGCAACGCACGCAAATTTTATTCTAAAATATTTGCATATAGGCACGATTTTTAGTATGATAGTTTTCGTAGTCTTAAAACCATTGCTTGGCAATCCGAAGTCACCGACGGTTGCTAGGTAACTGGGGCTAAATATGATTTGGAGGTGAAACAGGATGGCAATTACTCAAGAGCGTAAAAACCAACTCATCAATGAGTTCAAAACACACGAATCTGATACTGGATCTCCAGAAGTTCAGATCGCTATCCTAACTGACTCAATTAACAACTTGAACGAGCATTTACGTACTCACAAGAAAGACCACCACTCACGTCGCGGTCTTCTTAAAATGGTAGGTAAGCGTCGTAATCTTCTTACGTATCTGCGTAATAAAGACGTAACTCGTTACCGTGAGTTAATTAACAAACTAGGCTTACGTCGATAATCGTAAAAAGCGGGAGGATTCCCGCTTTTTTATCGTATTAAAGCGAAATTTCTTATAACAAATCATTGAAATCCTTTTACATACTACTTTGACATTGATATGTTCAATTCATTTCGTTCATAATAGGAGTAATTGATTATTTCACACAACGAAGAGAGGAGTTCGTAATTGTATGGGACAAGAAAAACATGTCTTTACCATAGATTGGGCCGGAAGAACGCTTACCGTTGAAACCGGCCAGCTTGCCAAACAGGCAAATGGTGCTGTGATGATCCGCTACGGTGATACAGCAGTACTTAGTACAGCAACCGCTTCAAAAGAACCTAAACCGCTTGATTTCTTCCCTCTTACTGTAAACTATGAAGAAAGATTATATGCGGTAGGGAAAATTCCGGGCGGATTTATTAAAAGAGAAGGACGTCCAAGTGAAAAAGCGGTTCTTGCCAGCCGTTTAATTGACCGTCCGATCCGTCCTTTGTTTGCCGATGGATTCCGTAATGAAGTTCAAGTCATCAGCATTGTCATGAGTGTTGACCAAAACTGCTCTTCAGAAATGGCTGCCATGTTCGGTTCATCTCTTGCACTTTCTGTATCGGATATTCCGTTTGAAGGACCGATTGCAGGGGTTACTGTCGGACGCATTGATGATCAATTTATCATTAACCCGACAGTCGATCAGCTTGAAAAAAGCGATATCAATCTTGTCGTTGCCGGCACGAAAGATGCGATTAACATGGTAGAAGCGGGAGCGGACGAAGTTCCTGAGGAAATCATGCTTGAGGCCATTATGTTCGGCCATGAAGAGATTAAACGCCTGATTGCATTCCAAGAAGAAATTGTTGCAGCAGTCGGCAAAGAGAAATCTGAAATTAAGCTCTTTGAAATTGATGAAGAGCTTAATGAAAAAGTAAAAGCTTTGGCAGAAGAGGATCTGCTGAAAGCCATCCAAGTTCATGAAAAGCATGCCCGTGAAGATGCCATTAACGAAGTGAAGAACGCAGTTGTGGCAAAATTCGAGGATGAAGAACATGATGAAGACACAATCAAGCAAGTGAAGCAGATTTTATCCAAGCTTGTGAAAAATGAAGTTCGCCGCCTGATTACTGAAGAGAAAGTAAGACCGGACGGCCGCGGTGTCGATCAAATCCGTCCGCTCTCTTCAGAGGTTGGCCTCTTGCCAAGAACGCACGGTTCAGGTCTATTTACAAGGGGACAAACTCAGGCCCTCAGCGTATGTACGCTAGGTGCTCTGGGAGATGTGCAAATCCTTGACGGCTTAGGTGTCGAAGAGTCGAAACGGTTTATGCATCATTACAACTTCCCGCAATTCAGCGTTGGGGAAACAGGACCGATGCGCGGACCGGGACGTCGTGAAATCGGACACGGAGCACTGGGTGAGCGTGCGCTTGAGCCAGTTATTCCGTCTGAAAAAGACTTCCCTTATACTGTCCGTCTTGTTTCAGAAGTGCTTGAATCAAACGGTTCTACATCTCAAGCAAGCATTTGCGCAAGCACACTTGCAATGATGGATGCCGGTGTACCGATTAAAGCGCCAGTTGCTGGTATTGCGATGGGTCTTGTCAAATCAGGCGAACATTACACTGTCTTGACTGACATCCAAGGCATGGAAGACGCGCTCGGAGATATGGACTTTAAAGTAGCGGGAACTGAAAAAGGCGTAACGGCCCTGCAAATGGACATTAAAATTGAAGGCCTTTCCAGAGAGATTCTTGAAGAAGCGCTTCAGCAGGCGAAAAAGGGCAGGATGGAAATCCTTAACAGCATGCTTGCAACATTAAGCGAATCAAGAAAAGAGCTTTCTCGATATGCGCCTAAGATCTTAACAATGACCATTAATCCTGATAAAATCCGCGATGTCATCGGACCAAGCGGAAAACAAATCAATAAGATCATCGAAGAAACCGGTGTTAAAATTGATATTGAGCAGGACGGTACAATCTTTATTTCCTCTACAGATGAAAGTGGCAACCAAAAAGCGAAAAAAATCATCGAAGACCTTGTGAGAGAGGTTGAAGTCGGCCAACTTTACCTAGGTAAAGTGAAACGGATTGAAAAATTCGGGGCTTTCGTTGAAATTTTCAGCGGAAAAGACGGTTTGGTGCACATTTCAGAGCTTGCGCTTGAACGCGTAGGGAAAGTTGAAGATGTTGTAAAAATCGGAGACGAGATTCTTGTCAAAGTCACTGAAATTGATAAACAAGGACGAGTGAATTTATCCCGCAAAGCGGTGCTCCGTGAAGAGAAAGAAAAAGAAGAACAACAATCTTAAATGAAAACATAAAAGGAGCCTGGGAGACCCGGCTTCTTTATTTTGAAGCTTTTCAAAAGCAGGCGGGTTCTACCTTGTCCCTCTCCTTCATAATGTGAAATGAGGGGGGACAGAACATGTACAAAAAATTTGTACCGTTTGCCGTTTTTTTATTTCTTTTTTTTGTCTCATTTGAGATGATGGAAAATCCGCATGCACTTGATTATATAGGGGCAATGAAAAAAGATACGGTGACTGTCACGGCGTCAAAAGACCAATTATATGAAGAATTGCTTCAAAAAGCGCCGGAGTACGAAGTTAAGCCCCAGAATGCAAGAATTGATAAAGTGTGGAAAAGCATTCCAGGCTACAATGGATTAAAGGTCAATATTGAACAATCATATAAAAAAATGAAAAAGCATGGTGAGTTTCGGGAAAAAGATTTGGTGTACAGTCAAGTAAAACCAAGTGTTCATCTTGAGTCACTTCAGCCTGAGCCTATTTATAAAGGAAATCCTGACAAACCGATGGTGGCTTTTTTAATCAATGTGGCATGGGGAAATGAGTATTTGGAAAAAATGCTCCCTATTCTGCAAAAGCACCAGGTTAAAGCTACGTTCTTTTTAGAAGGCAATTGGGTGAGAAACAATGTACAGCTCGCTAAGAAGATTGCAAAAGACGGACATGAAATCGGAAATCATTCATACAATCATCCGGATATGAGCAAACTGACTACAGGAAGAATTTCCGAGCAGCTCGACAAGACTAATGAACAAATAGAACAAACGATCGGCGTTAAGCCAAAGTGGTTCGCTCCGCCAAGCGGAAGTTTCAGAAAAGCGGTTATCGACATTGCAGCAGAGAAACAGATGGGAACAGTCATGTGGACAGTTGATACAATCGATTGGCAAAAGCCGGCTCCGTCTGTACTTCAGACGAGAGTGTTAAGCAAGATACATAATGGTGCCATGATTTTAATGCATCCGACTGACCCTACGGCGGAAAGTCTTGAAGCGCTGATTACAAAGATAAAAGACAAAGGATATGCGCTTGGAACAGTCACTGAACTAATGGATGAAACAAGACTATTGAAGTAACAGATGAAGGCAGCTTGTCTTTGAATAGGAGGAACAAATTTGATTAAACGATATACGTGTCAAAATGGTGTAAGAATTGTGCTGGAAAATAACCCGACAGTCCGTTCTGTTGCGATCGGCGTATGGATCGGCACAGGTTCGAGACATGAAACGCCGGAGATAAACGGAATTTCTCACTTTTTAGAGCACATGTTCTTTAAAGGGACGAGCACAAAATCTGCACGCGAGATAGCAGAATCTTTTGATCGTATTGGCGGCCAGGTCAATGCGTTTACTTCAAAGGAATATACCTGCTACTATGCAAAGGTGCTTGACGAGCATGCGAATTACGCGCTGGACGTATTAGCAGATATGTTCTTTCATTCAACGTTTGATGAAAACGAGCTGAAAAAAGAGAAAAATGTAGTATATGAAGAAATTAAAATGTACGAAGATGCGCCGGACGACATTGTACATGATTTACTGAGCAAAGCCACTTACGGCAATCATTCTTTAGGCTACCCAATTCTTGGCACGGAAGAAACGCTTGCTTCCTTTAACGGTGACTCTCTCAGACAATACATGCATGATTATTATACGCCGGACCGAGTGGTGATTTCGGTAGCGGGCAATATATCTGACAGTTTTATCAAAGATGTAGAAAAATGGTTCGGGTCATACGAGGCGAAAGGTAAAGCGACAGGCCTTGAGAAGCCTGAGTTCCACACGGAAAAACTGACGAGAAAAAAAGAAACAGAGCAGGCTCATTTGTGCCTTGGATTTAAAGGCTTAGAGGTTGGCCATGAACGTATTTATGATTTAATCGTCCTCAACAATGTGCTCGGAGGCAGCATGAGCAGCCGGCTGTTCCAAGATGTGCGTGAAGATAAAGGACTTGCTTATTCTGTTTACAGCTATCACAGCTCATATGAGGACAGCGGAATGCTCACTATTTACGGCGGAACGGGTGCAAATCAGCTTCAGCAGCTGTCGGAAACAATTCAAGAAACCCTTGCCACATTAAAACGTGACGGCATTACCTCGAAAGAACTGGAAAACAGCAAAGAGCAAATGAAGGGAAGCTTAATGCTGAGCTTAGAAAGCACAAACAGCAAAATGAGCCGAAACGGAAAAAATGAACTGCTGCTCGGCAAACATAAAACATTAGATGAAATCATCAATGAATTAAACGCCGTGAACTTAGAGCGTGTTAACGGCCTTGCCAGACAATTGTTTACTGAAGACTATGCATTAGCACTTATCAGCCCTTCCGGCAATATGCCGTCTTAAAAAGGAAAGCCTGCTCCATAATGGAGCAGGCATTTTTTAATCCCTTTCATCATACATAGTACAAGGGGGTGACAGACATGCGGCTCAGTGAATTATCAGGAAAGGAAATTGTAGACATCAAAAGAGCTGAACGGCTCGGAGTGCTCGGCCAGACCGATTTGGAAATCAATGAACAGGATGGACAGATTACAGCACTCCTCATTCCCACAGTTAAGTGGTTTGGTTTGAGAAAGCAAGGTCATGACATTCGTGTCCCATGGCACCATATTCAAAAGATCGGTTCAGATATGATTATATTAGATGTACCTGAGGAAATGCCTCCTCGACAAGAGTAAATAGCCCAATTGACTGTGAAGCGGGCTCTAAAGAAAACATCTGAAACATCGGCTGCCGGAGCCGATGTTTTTTTATATGGAAAAAGCGCATCTTTTATATTCACCGGTATTTCCTTTTGATCATAAGATGAAGGGGAGCTTAACAACTAGAGATCCAGTATATACAAAGAAGGTGAACGTTTAGAATGTTAACCGGATTGAAAATTGCAGTTATCGGCGGTGACGCAAGACAGCTCGAAATTATAAGAAAGCTCACTGAACAGCAGGCTGACATCTATCTTGTCGGTTTTGACCAATTGGATCACGGTTTTACCGGGGCAGTAAAATGCAATATTGATGAAATTCCTTTTCAGCAAATAGACAGCATCATTCTTCCAGTATCCGCGACAACAGGAGAAGGTGTCGTATCAACTGTATTTTCTAATGAAGAAGTTGTGTTAAAACAGGACCATCTCGACAGAACGCCTGCACATTGTGTCATTTTCTCAGGAATTTCTAACGCCTATTTAGAAAACATTGCAGCTCAGGCAAAAAGAAAACTTGTAAAACTGTTTGAGCGGGATGACATTGCGATATACAACTCTATTCCGACAGTAGAAGGAACGATAATGCTGGCTATTCAGCACACGGATTATACGATACACGGATCACAGGTGGCCGTTCTCGGTCTGGGGCGCACCGGGATGACGATTGCCCGTACATTTGCCGCGCTCGGGGCGAATGTAAAAGTGGGGGCAAGAAGTTCAGCGCATCTGGCACGTATCACTGAAATGGGGCTCGTTCCTTTTCATACCGATGAGCTGAAAGAGCATGTAAAAGATATAGATATTTGCATTAATACCATACCGAGTATGATTTTAAATCAAACGGTACTTTCTAGCATGACACCAAAAACCTTAATATTGGATCTGGCCTCACGTCCCGGGGGAACGGATTTTAAATATGCCGAGAAACAAGGGATTAAAGCACTTCTTGCTCCCGGGCTTCCAGGGATTGTCGCTCCTAAAACAGCTGGGCAAATCCTTGCAAACGTCTTGAGCAAGCTTTTGGCTGAAATACAAGCTGAGGAGGGGAAATAAAGATGTCGTCATTAAAAGGAAAAAGAATCGGGTTTGGGCTGACCGGGTCGCATTGCACATATGAAGCGGTTTTCCCGCAAATTGAGGCGTTGGTCAACGAAGGAGCTGAAGTCCGTCCGGTTGTCACATTTAATGTGAAATCCACAAATACCCGATTTGGAGAGGGCGCAGAATGGGTTAAAAAAATTGAAGACCTGACTGGATATGAGGCCATTGATTCGATTGTAAAGGCAGAACCTCTTGGGCCGAAGCTGCCCCTTGACTGCATGGTCATTGCGCCTTTAACAGGCAATTCAATGAGCAAGCTGGCAAATGCCATGACGGACAGCCCGGTGCTGATGGCGGCAAAAGCGACAATCCGGAACAATCGGCCTGTCGTTCTGGGTATCTCGACAAATGATGCTCTTGGTTTAAACGGAACAAATTTAATGAGGCTCATGTCAACAAAAAATATCTTTTTTATTCCATTCGGGCAAGATGATCCATTTAAAAAACCGAATTCAATGGTAGCCAAAATGGATCTGCTTCCGCAAACGATTGAAAAGGCACTCATGCACCAGCAGCTTCAGCCGATTCTAGTTGAGAATTATCAGGGAAATGACTAAATTTACAGAAAATCTTTCCCAAACTAAAAAATTCGGTCATCACCCGCATATTCTATGGTAAAATAAAACGTAAAATCATAGTCAAATCAATTCAATGAAGCTGATTGGCGGAAGGAGTTTTACAGATGGGAAGAGGTTTACACGTAGCTGTTGTCGGAGCGACAGGGGCTGTGGGACAACAAATGCTTAAAACACTTGAAGACAGAAACTTTGAAATGGACACACTTACATTGCTATCTTCAAAACGCTCTGCGGGGACAAAAGTCACGTTTAAAGGCCAAGAGCTGACTGTTCAGGAAGCTTCTCCTGAGAGCTTTGAAGGGGTAAATATTGCTTTGTTCAGCGCCGGCGGAAGCGTATCACAAACATTGGCACCAGAAGCTGTAAAACGCGGCGCTATTGTTATAGATAATACGAGTGCGTTCCGCATGGATGAAAATACACCGCTTGTTGTGCCAGAAGTGAATGAGGCAGACTTGCATGAACACAACGGCATTATTGCCAATCCAAACTGCTCTACAATCCAAATGGTTGCGGCACTTGAACCGATCCGCAAAGCATATGGCTTAAACAAGGTCATCGTATCAACTTACCAGGCAGTATCAGGAGCGGGTAATGAAGCTGTAAAAGAGCTTTACAGCCAAACACAGGCGATTTTAAATAAAGAAGAAATAGAGCCTGAGATCATGCCTGTAAAAGGTGACAAAAAACACTATCAAATCGCCTTCAACGCGATTCCGCAAATCGATAAATTCCAAGATAACGGCTATACGTTTGAGGAAATGAAAATGATAAATGAAACGAAAAAAATCATGCACATGCCTGACCTTCAAGTAGCGGCTACATGTGTGAGACTGCCAATCCAAACTGGGCACTCAGAGTCCGTCTACATCGAAATAGACCGTGATGACGCTACAGTTGAAGATATTAAAAATCTATTGAAAGAAGCTCCGGGCGTGACACTTCAGGATGATCCAAGCCAGCAGCTTTATCCGATGCCTGCTGATGCTGTCGGCAAAAACGATGTGTTTGTAGGCCGCATCCGCAAAGACTTGGACAGAGCAAACGGTTTTCATTTATGGGTTGTTTCTGATAACCTATTAAAAGGCGCGGCATGGAACTCTGTTCAAATTGCAGAAAGCCTGAAAAAACTAAACCTCGTATAAAAGAGAGAATTTTCTAAAGACGAATAGAAGAGAGTAAGGCGCTATCAGCCTGCTCTCTTCTGTTACGTCCGAATAATTTGGAGTGAAAACAGTGAAGATAATTGTTCAAAAGTTCGGCGGAACATCAGTAAAAGATGATAAAGGCCGCAAACTGGCTTTAGGGCATATTAAAGAAGCAATCAGTGAAGGATATAAGGTTGTCGTTGTCGTTTCAGCGATGGGCCGAAAAGGAGACCCGTATGCAACAGATTCTTTGCTCGGGCTGCTTTACGGCGATCAGTCAGCGATTTCTCCTAGGGAACAGGATTTGCTTTTATCTTGCGGAGAGACTATTTCCTCTGTCGTCTTTACAAGCATGCTGCTTGATAACGGTGTGAAAGCAGCTGCGCTGACAGGGGCTCAGGCTGGCTTTTTAACGAATGATCAGCATACCAATGCGAAAATCATTGAAATGAAACCGGAGCGTTTATTCAGTGTGCTCGCCAATCATGATGCGGTAGTCGTCGCAGGCTTCCAGGGCGCAACTGAAAAGGGTGATACAACTACAATCGGCAGAGGGGGCAGCGATACGTCTGCAGCCGCACTCGGAGCAGCTGTTGATGCGGAATACATCGATATTTTCACCGATGTAGAAGGCGTGATGACTGCTGACCCAAGAGTGGTGGAAAATGCAAAACCGCTTCCTGTTGTGACGTATACGGAAATCTGCAACCTGGCGTATCAGGGGGCCAAGGTCATTCATCCGCGTGCTGTGGAAATCGCAATGCAGGCCAAGGTTCCGATCCGCGTCCGTTCGACTTATTCGAATGATAAAGGTACATTGGTGACATCACATCACTCTTCCAAGGTCGGCAGTGATGTTTTTGAAAGGCTGATTACGGGAATCGCCCATGTCAAAGATGTCACGCAGTTCAAAGTGCCTGCGAAAATCGGCCAGTATAACGTTCAGACTGAAGTGTTCAAGGCTATGGCAAACGCTGGAATCAGTGTCGATTTCTTTAACATTACACCTAGTGAAATCGTCTATACGGTAGCCGGAAATAAAACAGAAACAGCTCAGCGTATTTTAATGGATATGGGCTATGATCCAATGGTGACGAGAAACTGCGCGAAGGTATCGGCGGTCGGCGCGGGCATTATGGGTGTTCCCGGTGTTACGTCCAAAATTGTATCGGCTCTTTCAGAAAAAGAAATTCCGATCCTTCAGTCGGCTGACAGCCATACGACGATATGGGTGCTCGTCCATGAAGCGGATATGGTTCCTGCTGTAAACGCTTTGCATGAAGTGTTTGAACTTTCGAAGTAAATGTGATTGAATCATGATGAGGTGAATAAAATGAATTTCGGAAATGTGTCTACAGCGATGATTACACCCTTTGACAATAAAGGGAACGTAGACTTTCAAAAACTGTCTACACTGATTGATTACTTGTTGAAAAACGGAACGGATTCTTTAGTAGTAGCGGGAACAACTGGAGAATCTCCGACCCTTTCAACTGAAGAAAAAATTGCGCTTTTTGAATATACAGTAAAAGAAGTAAACGGACGGGTGCCCGTTATCGCTGGTACTGGAAGCAACAACACGAAAGATTCCATTAAGCTGACAAAAAAAGCTGAGGAAGCGGGCGTGGACGCTGTTATGCTTGTTACCCCGTATTACAATAAACCTTCTCAAGAAGGAATCTACCAGCATTTTAAAGCAATTGCGGCAGAGACATCTCTTCCGGTTATGCTCTATAATGTTCCTGGCCGTACGGTTGCTTCTCTTGCTCCTGAAACGACGATCCGTTTGGCGGCAGACATTCCGAATGTGGTTGCGATTAAAGAAGCGAGCGGAGACCTCGAAGCGATTACAAAAATTATTGCTGAAACACCTGAAGACTTCTATGTCTATTCAGGGGATGACGCTCTGACGCTTCCAATTCTTTCAGTTGGAGGAAGAGGAGTTGTGTCAGTGGCGAGCCATATTGCAGGCACTGATATGCAGCAAATGATCAAAAATTATACGAATGGGCAAACAGCTAATGCGGCACTGATTCATCAGAAACTGCTGCCGATTATGAAGGAACTGTTTAAAGCGCCTAATCCTGCTCCAGTCAAAACAGCGCTTCAGCTGAGAGGTCTTGATGTCGGTTCTGTGCGTCTGCCTCTAGTCCCGTTAACTGAGGATGAACGTCTGAGCTTAAGCAGCACGATCAGCGAACTGTAAGAAAATTTCATACAGTGAAACAAACGCGGTCATTCTCACATTCAGCTGAGTTTGACCGTTTCTTTTACATATTGGTTTTCCCTAAACCTTCTGCTTTATCTTGTTTTCTAAATTTACTTTCAGTTATAATAGGAACAAGTGATGATGGACGGGTATGAGACTAGGAGGATATAGATTTTGAAAAAGAAAAATACAGAAAACGTTAGAATTATCGCCCTTGGCGGTGTCGGAGAGATTGGGAAGAACCTTTATGTCATTGAAATTGACTCAGACATATTTGTCGTTGATGCCGGTCTTATGCATCCAGAAAACGAAATGCTCGGTATTGATGTAGTGATTCCTGACATATCATATTTGATTGAACGGGCTGACCGCGTCAAGGCAATCTTTTTAACGCACGGGCACGATGAAAATATCGGCGGCGTTTTTTACTTATTAAACAAGCTGTCCGTTCCAGTGTACGGAACAAAATTGACGCTTGCACTGTTAAGAGAGAAATTAAAACAATACGGACATAACCGAAAAACTGATTTAAGAGAAATTCACTCCAAATCTGTCATTACATTTGAATCAACAAAGGTATCGTTCTTTAGAACGATTCACAGCATTCCTGATTCTGTAGGTGTGAGCTTTAAAACATCACTTGGATCTATTGTATGCACGGGAGACTTCAAATTTGACCAAACACCTGCACTTAATCAGACGTGCGACATTGGCGAGATCGCCAAGATCGGCAATAGCGGCGTGCTCGCTCTGCTTTCTGACAGTGCAAATGCGGAACGGCCGGGTTACACCCCTTCGGAAGCGGCTGTCAGCGGAGAAATTTCGGATGCGCTGTATAATTCACAGAACCGGGTGATTATTGCTGTTTTCGCATCCAATATTAACCGGATTCAGCAAGTCATTCATGCAGCGGCTCAAAATGGCAGAAAGATTGCCGTAGCCGGAAAAAATCTTCAATCTGTCCTGCAGCTCGCGAGAAAGTTAGGATACATTGAAGCAGATGATGAATTGTTTATTTCTGTACAGGATGTCAAAAAATATCCGAAGCGCGAAGTGGCCATTATTACAGCCGGAAGCCAAGGTGAACCATTAGCTGCTTTGACAAGAATGGCAAACAAAGCTCACAAACAGCTGAACATTGAAGAAGGGGATACGGTGGTCATTGCGTCAACTCCGATTCCCGGGCAGGAACTCATTTACTCTAAAACAGTAGATCTTCTTGCGAGAGCCGGTGCACAAGTCATCTTTGCCCAAAAGCGTGTTCATGTATCAGGCCACGGCTCACAAGAAGAGTTAAAGCTGATGATCAACCTGCTTAAACCAAAATATTTGATTCCTGTAAACGGCGAATACAGAATGCAAAAAGCTCATTCAAAAATCGCTGAAGAAACCGGCATGAAGCGCAGTGACATCTTCTTAATTGAAAAAGGCGACGTCGTTGAATTCCGCGGCCAAAACGTAAAAATTGGGGATAAAGTTCCTTACGGCAATATTTTAATTGATGGTTTAGGTGTCGGTGATATCGGCAATATCGTATTGAGAGACCGTCGCTTGCTTTCACAGGACGGAATTTTAATCGTTGTCATTACACTTGATAAACAAAAGAAACATCTTGTATCAGGACCAGAAATTATCACTCGCGGCTTTGTTTATGTAAGAGAGTCTGAAGGTCTTATCGTACAGGCTACTGAGCTTGTCCGGTCCATCGTGACAGAAGCGACTGAAACATCAAATGTCGAATGGTCAACGTTGAAGCAGGCAATGCGGGATGCTTTGAACCAATTCCTTTATGAAAAAACGAAACGTAAACCGATGATCATCCCAATTATTATGGAAGTATAATGACTGACTAAAGACCGGAGCTGCTCCGGTCTTTATTTTTTGTCCTTCAAGCCGGGATTGAATGAAGTATCTTTGTTCATAATACAAAGAGAAACTCGGAAAGGATGAAAGCGTGATGGATCATCGTATGGAAAACACAGAAGAAGAGCGTCCTGAAAAAAATGATGCGAAGGACAGCATTATGAATAAAATACAGCAGCTTGGTGAAACGACGCTTCCTCAGCTGCCCCAAGATACAAATATTCATTGTCTGACCATTATCGGACAAATTGAAGGCCATGTTCAGCTTCCTCCGCAAAACAAAACAACAAAATATGAACATGTCATCCCGCAGATTGTGGCAATTGAACAAAATCCCAAAATTGAAGGCTTGCTGATCATATTAAATACTGTCGGAGGAGATGTTGAAGCTGGTCTTGCCATAGCGGAAATGCTTGCATCTTTATCGAAACCGACCGTTTCTATCGTGCTTGGCGGGGGGCATTCAATCGGCGTTCCGATTGCTGTATCCTGTGATTACAGCTATATCGCCGAAACAGCAACGATGACGATTCATCCAGTTAGGCTCACCGGGCTGGTCATCGGGGTGCCGCAAACGTTTGAATACCTGGATAAGATGCAAGAAAGAGTTGTTAAATTTGTGACAAGCCATTCCAATATAACCGAAGAGAAGTTTAAAGAGCTAATGTTTTCAAAAGGAAACTTAACACGCGATATCGGAACAAATGTAGTCGGTAAGGATGCAGTTAAATACGGATTGATCGATCACGCAGGCGGTGTCGGACAGGCAATCAATAAACTGAATGAGCTCATCGATGAAGCAAGGAAAGAAGAAGGACGGATGATTCAATGATTCTTTATACCGTGATGCCGCAGGAAATTGTGTTTGCAGAACAGAACCAAGAGACAAGCGCACATGAGCAAATTGAATATAAAGGTGTACCGCTTCTAGTCGAAATGAAAGGGAATGAAGCGGAAGTCATTCAAATCATGAGCACCAATCCAATGCATTTTCTGCATCCGGACATTTCACCGGGACAAAAGCTGAAATTAAACGTATAAGAATCCAACCCTTTTTTAAGGGCAAAATATGCTATAATAGGGGAATCCTACAGAAAAAATGCAGCCTGTAAACGGCTGCTTTCTTCATTATGTATGAACTTACATTTTTTAACGCAGTAAGGTGATGAGTGTGGCAAAGAAAAAACGAAAATCAAGAAAAAAACAGGCGAAACAGCTCAATATAAAATACGAGCTCAACGGATTGCTGTGTATAGCCATTTCAATTATCGCAATCTTGCAGCTGGGGGTAGTCGGGCAAACGTTTATCTATTTGTTCCGCTTTTTTGCTGGAGAGTGGTTTATTTTATGCTTGTTAGGTTTATTGGTGTTAGGAGTCTCACTGTTTTGGAAGAAAAAAACCCCAAGCCTTTTAACGAGACGAAAGGCCGGGTTGTACTGTATCATCGCAAGCATATTGCTGCTTTCTCACGTGCAGCTATTTAAAAATTTGACGCACAAAGGGTCTATTGAGTCCGCAAGCGTGGTGCGCAATACGTGGGAATTGTTTTTAATGGACATGAATGGCAGCTCTGCTTCACCTGATTTAGGCGGAGGGATGATCGGTGCGCTGCTGTTTGCGGCTTCACACTTTTTGTTTGCGTCGACTGGTTCTCAGATCATGGCAATTGTCATGATTTTGATCGGAATGATTTTAGTAACTGGACGCTCGCTGCAAGAAACGCTAAAAAAGTGGATGAGCCCGATTGGACGTTTTATAAAAGAACAATGGTTAGCATTTATTGATGATATGAAATCCTTCAAATCAAATATGCAGTCATCGAAAAAAACGAAAGCGCCGAGCAAAAAACAAAAACCGGCCCGCAAAAAACAGCAAATGGAACCGGAGCCTCCTGATGAAGAGGGGGATTATGAAACAGTATCGCCTCTTATTCATTCAGAGCCGATTATCTCAAGCTTTTCTGATCGTAATGAAGAGGAAGAGTCTCCAGTTATAGAAAAGCGCGCCGAACCTGTGTCGAAGCCGCTTCAGGACATCCAACCGGAGACAGGTGATCAGGAAACTGTTTCTGCTCCTCCTATGACCTTTACAGAGCTCGAAAATAAGGATTACGAGATGCCGTCACTGGATTTGCTGGCAGATCCGAAGCATACCGGCCAGCAGGCTGATAAAAAGAATATTTATGAAAATGCGAGAAAGCTTGAACGCACATTCCAAAGCTTTGGCGTAAAGGCGAAAGTCACACAGGTTCATCTCGGACCGGCCGTAACAAAATATGAAGTATATCCTGATGTCGGAGTGAAGGTTAGCAAAATTGTCAATTTAAGCGATGATTTAGCGCTTGCGCTTGCTGCGAAGGATATCAGGATCGAAGCGCCTATACCAGGCAAATCAGCAATCGGAATTGAAGTTCCAAACGCAGAAGTGGCAATGGTTTCGCTGAAAGAAGTGCTGGAGTCTAAATTGAATGACAGACCGGATGCGAAGCTGTTAATTGGACTCGGCCGCAATATTTCAGGTGAAGCTGTATTGGCTGAGTTAAACAAGATGCCCCACCTTTTGGTCGCAGGCGCAACCGGTAGCGGGAAAAGTGTCTGTGTCAACGGCATTATTACAAGTATTTTAATGCGGGCGAAACCGCATGAAGTGAAAATGATGATGATCGATCCTAAAATGGTAGAGCTAAATGTCTACAACGGGATTCCGCATTTGCTTGCTCCTGTTGTAACCGATCCGAAAAAAGCGTCGCAGGCTTTGAAAAAGGTTGTCAATGAAATGGAGCGGCGGTACGAATTATTTTCTCATACGGGTACAAGAAATATTGAAGGATACAATGATTATATAAAACGCGCCAACAATGAAGAAGGAGCGAAACAGCCAGAGCTGCCTTATATTGTTGTCATTGTGGACGAGCTAGCCGATCTCATGATGGTCGCTTCATCTGATGTGGAAGATTCGATTACGAGATTGTCCCAAATGGCGCGGGCTGCCGGCATCCATCTTATTATTGCGACACAGCGGCCATCGGTGGATGTTATCACAGGGGTGATCAAAGCGAACATTCCGTCACGAATCGCGTTCAGCGTATCTTCACAGACGGATTCAAGGACCATTCTTGACATGGGTGGCGCTGAGAAGCTTCTTGGCCGCGGCGATATGCTGTTTTTACCTGTAGGGGCTAACAAACCTGTCCGTGTGCAGGGAGCATTTTTGTCGGATGACGAAGTGGAGAAGGTCGTCGACCATGTGATTACACAGCAGAAAGCGCAATATCAAGAAGAAATGATTCCTGAGGAGACGACGGAAACTCATTCCGAGGTTACTGATGAACTTTATGATGAAGCTGTTGAATTAATCGTCGGCATGCAGACGGCATCTGTTTCAATGCTGCAAAGAAGATTCAGAATCGGCTATACGAGAGCGGCGCGCCTGATTGACGCAATGGAGGAACGCGGTGTTGTCGGACCGTATGAAGGCAGCAAACCTAGGGAAGTATTATTATCAAAAGAGAAATATGATGAGCTCTCTTCTTAATGAAGGGAGTTCCGCTTTCTATAGTTGTCAATAATAACATTATGTAAACTGATCACCTTTCTATTTATTTTTTCGACAAAACATGATATAGTTGTCCCAATTGTTCAATAATTTTTATCGAAAGTGGTTTACGGAGGGGAAACATGTCTACAAAAGCTGATAATCGGCACTTGTATTTGAAAGTAATTGAACGAATTAAAGAGGATATAAAAAATGGGATCTACACTGAGAAGGAAAAGCTGCCTTCTGAATTTGAGCTTTCCAAAAAGCTTGGTGTCAGCAGAGCGACGCTAAGAGAAGCCTTGCGGATACTGGAAGAAGAGCATGTGATTATCAGAAGGCATGGTGTAGGCACTTTTGTCCATTCTAAGCCGTTATTTCTTTCGGGCATTGAACAGCTGAACAGTGTAACCAAGATGATAGAACAGGCGAATATGACCCCTGGCACGATTTTTCTATCATCACAAGTGCTTATGCCGTCTGAAGATGATACGAAGAGATTTCATTTGGCAGAAGGGCAAGAACTTTTTTACCTTGAACGAGTCAGGACAGCTGACGGACAGCCGATTGTGTATTGTATAGACAAAATTCCGATGAATATTTTGCCGAATTCTTTTTCTCATCAGCAAGAATCTATGTTTGACCTTCTTGAGAAAAATTCAGGCTCCGTAATCAGCTATGCAGTAACTGATATAGAACCGATCGGCTATCACGATACCATTTCTCCAGTGCTTGAATGCGATCCTGAAACAGCCCTTTTGCTGTTAAAACAAACCCATTACGATCAGCACGATAAACCGGTGCTTTATTCTTTAAATTATTTTAGAGCAGATAAATTCAGATTTCATGTTTTGCGTAAACGATTCTAAAAACGGACGCCTGTATGTGTCTGTTTTTTTATTTGCACTGATTCATGTTTCTTTGTACATACTTTCATTCCGGTTAACGCAATATATAAGGGATGACAAGAAAGTGAATGGGTGAAAATGTTGAGAGAGAAAAATGGAATGAAAAATATTATTGCATTGTCTTCTGTCCCGCTTGTGATGACACTCGGGAACTCCATGCTGATTCCTGTTCTTCCGATGATGGAGAAAAAGCTGTCTGTGACTTCATTTCAAGTATCTTTAATCATTACTGTATATTCAGTAGTAGCAATTATTTGCATTCCGATTGCCGGATATTTGTCGGATCGTTTTGGGAGAAAAAAAATATTGCTTCCATGCCTCCTTATTGCAGGATTGGGGGGAGCGGTAGCTGCTTTTGCCTCGACCTATATGAAAAATCCTTATGCTATGATCTTGGCGGGGCGGGTTCTTCAAGGCATCGGTTCTGCAGGTGCCGCTCCGATTGTCATGCCGTTTATCGGCGACCTGTTTAAAGGAGACGATGAAAAGGTCAGCGCCGGTCTTGGCGATATTGAAACCGCCAACACGTCAGGGAAGGTACTGAGTCCCATACTTGGAGCCTTACTGGCTTCTTGGTATTGGTTTGTACCATTTTGGTTTATTCCG
Organism: Bacillus sp. FJAT-14266; assembly: GCF_001719225.1. Classification (NCBI taxonomy): domain Bacteria; kingdom Bacillati; phylum Bacillota; class Bacilli; order Caryophanales; family Bacillaceae; genus Bacillus; species Bacillus sp. FJAT-14266. The sequence goes on along the minus strand of NZ_CP017072.1, from coordinate 2,535,857 downwards.
TTTTTCTGTTTGATCAGCTTTTTGCTCGTATTGTTTTTGGTGGCCAAGCCTGAAGAAGATGAAGATGCGCCTGCTGTTTCTGAGTTTATTAAGAGTGTGAAGAAAATTTTTAAACAGGATGGTCGCTGGCTTTATACGGTCTTCATTATCGGGTGTGTCATTATGTTTTTGTTATTTGGCGTATTATTTTATTTATCAGATACGCTGGAGAACAAGTATGCTATTGACGGAGTAGCTAAAGGCGGATTACTGGCAATCCCACTTTTGTTTTTGTCAACCAGTTCTTTTATAGCTGGCAAAAAGATCGGTAAAGATAAAGGCCGAATGAAATTTTGCGTTGTTACAGGAATGATTCTGTTAACCCTTTCGTTTATTGCCTTGTGGTGGAACCACAGTTTTTATTTTTTATTTGTCTTTTTAAGCTTTGGCGGGATTGGGATTGGAATGGCTCTTCCTGCTTTAGATGCATTGATAACCGAAGGGATTGAAAGTGAACAATGCGGAACCATTTCCTCCTTTTACAATAGCATGCGCTTTATAGGAGTAGCTCTCGGTCCACCTGTTTTTGCTGCATTAATGTCTAATGCAAACTGGATTATTTTCATACTCTCGGCGTTTTGCAGCATCGTTTCTTTATTTTTAGTGCTCTTTACTGTAGATGCTAAAAAAAGTGAAGAAGAAGAAAAAAACTTAGGGACGGTCTAGCCAGCCGTCTTTTTTTGCGCTTCCTTGCACAGTTTACAACTGTACCTATACAGCATGCGGAGGTTATTGTTTCCTTATAAATCCTACAGTTGCTATAATTACATGAAAGAGTGTTTCTGCGGATGCTGAAAATTGGTCATAATACATACTAATTAAGAAATGAACGAAGGAGGTTCCATATGTCATATGTTAATGAACTCAAATCAAAGCACGGCGGTTTAACCGCACACATTGTAAAAACAGAAAAATTCAAAACCGTCTCGCTTATTTTTAAGATGCTTGCGCCGCTGACAAAGGATCAAGTCACCAAAAGAGCGCTGCTCCCGCATGTGCTTCTTCGCGGAACGAAAAGCCATCCGAAAACCGCAGAATTGCGTTCATACCTGGATGAGCTGTACGGCACGTCAGTATCGGCTGACCTTACGAAAAAAGGAGAGCGGCACGTCATTACGTTCAGGCTTGAAATTCCGAATGAAAAATATTTAAAAGACCAAACGCCGCTACTTGAGAAAGGGCTCCAGCTTCTCGCAGAAATCGTCTTTTCACCTGCTTTGGAGGGAGACGCTTTTCAGTCACAATATGTGGCTCAAGAAAAACGGACGCTTAAGCAAAGAATCCAAGCCGTCTATGATGATAAAATGCGCTATTCGAATTTAAGGCTGATACAGGAAATGTGCAAAAATGAGCCTTACGCGCTTCATGTCAATGGTGAAATCGACGATGTCGATGACATTACGGCAGAGCAATTATACGAAACATACCAAAGCGCTATCCAAAAAGACCAGCTTGATTTATATGTAGTTGGCGATGTGGACAGTAACCAGGTACATTCGGCAATTGATAAGTATTTCAAAACAGAAGAGCGAACTCTTGGCACGATTGAAAACAATCACGCTGATGAAAAAGTTCAGCCAAAAGAAGTAATTGATGAAGAGGATGTCAAGCAAGGAAAACTGAATATCGGCTACCGCACCAGCATCACTTATACAGATCAGGATTATCCTGCTTTACAAGTGTTTAACGGATTGTTCGGCGGATTCTCTCATTCTAAACTTTTCATTAATGTTCGGGAAAAAGCCAGTCTTGCTTACTACGCGGCTTCGCGTATAGAAAGTTTTAAAGGCTTGTTAATGGTGATGTCAGGCATTGAAGTGAAAAATTTTGAACAGGCGGTTTCGATTATTGCTGAGCAATTCCAGGCAATGAAAAATGGCGATTTCAGTGAGCAGGATATAGCACAGACAAAGGCCGTCATTCGAAATCAAGTGCTGGAAACGATTGATACAGCATACGGTTTATCTGAATTTTTATATCAGCAGGCTGCTGCTCAAGTCGAGATTCCTATCGAAGACTTTCTTGCCAATATTGAGAATGTCACAAAAGAGGATATCATTAAAGCCGGCGAAAAGATTCAGCTTGATACGACTTATTTCTTAAAAGGGACGGAGGGTGCATCTTGATCAAACCAATCGAATATGAACAGCTTCAGGAGACGCTGTATCATGAAAAAATGTCCAACGGCCTTGATGTTTACGTTTTGCCGAAAAAAGGCTTCAACAAGACATATGCAGTCTTTACAACAAAGTACGGCTCGATAGATAACCGGTTTGTCCCTTTAGGTAAAAACGAGATGGTTCACGTGCCGGACGGGATTGCTCACTTTCTTGAGCACAAGCTGTTTGAAAAAGCGGACGGAGACGTTTTTCAAGATTTCAGCAAACAGGGGGCTTCTGCCAATGCGTTTACGTCATTTACAAGAACAGCTTACCTTTTCTCAAGCACATCAAATGTTGAACGCAATTTAGAGACGCTTATCGATTTCGTACAGGACCCATATTTTACTGAAAAAACGGTTGAAAAGGAAAAAGGGATTATCGGGCAGGAGATTAATATGTACGACGATAACCCTGATTGGAGGCTTTACTTCGGGGTCATTGAAAACATGTACAAAGAGCATCCTGTCAGAATTGACATAGCGGGAACAGTGGAAAGCATTTCACATATTACAAAAGACCTTCTTTATGAATGCTATGAAACGTTTTATCACCCGAGTAACATGCTCCTTTTCATTGTCGGCCCTGTAGATCCTGAAGCGATTATTTCTCAGGTAAGAGAAAACCAGGGGAAAAAGCCGTATACTGATCAGCCGGAGATCAAACGGAAAGAAGTGAAAGAGCAAGAAGCGGTTTTCCGAAAAGAAAAAGAGATCAAAATGAACGTGCAGGGACCGAAATGCCTTGTTGGGCTGAAATCCAAAAATCCGTTTAAATTAGGCAAAGAGCTCTTAAAGCATGAACTTTCAATGAACTTATTGCTTGAAGCTCTTTTTGGCAAAAGCTCTGCCCAGTATGAATCACTTTATGAAAAAGGATATATTGACGAAACGTTTAGCTTTGATTTTACTGCTGAATATGGGTTCGGTTTTGCGGCGATCGGCGGAGATACGCCTGAGCCTGATCAATTAGCTGAAGACATTTCAAGCATGCTTTTGCGCGCCGGTGAACTGATTACTGCTGAAAAGATTGAACTTGCCAGAAAGAAAAAGATCGGCACATTCTTAAAAGCGCTGAATTCCCCTGAATACATCGCCAATCAATTTACCCGTTATGCGTTCTTGGATATGAGCCTGTTTGACGTTGTAACGGTACTCGAGCAGATTACCCTCGAGGATGTCCAGAACGTAATACAAGAGGAAATCGCTGCAGACAGGCTGACTGTCTGCAAGGTTGTTCCTAAATCATAAACAAAACATCCCTCCAGTGTGAGGGGTGTTTTTCTGCGGAAAGAAGGAAAGAGAATGAACAAAACAGCACTAATCACCGGAGCAAGCGGCGGCATTGGCAAAAGCATCAGCGAAACCCTTGCGGCTAAGGGGTACAATCTGCTGCTGCATTACAATACAAATCAAAATGCGGCAGCGGAGCTTGCTGAAAAACTAAGTCAGATGTTTGGCGTAAATACGGAGATATTACAAGCTGATCTGTCCGCGCAAGATGGAGCAGATAAGCTGACAAGTTCAATTGTTCAGCCGGTTGATGCGATTGTTTTAAACAGCGGACGAAGCCATTTTGGGCTGATTACGGATGTAGATAACGCAACGGTTCAGGAAATGGTTCAGCTTCATGTAGCGAGTCCGTATATGCTGACGAGAAACCTTCTGCCAGGCATGATTCGGAATAAATCGGGAGCGATTGTGGCTGTCAGCTCGATTTGGGGAGAGACTGGGGCATCCTGTGAAGTGCTGTACAGCATGGCAAAAGGAGCTCAGCATTCGTTTGTAAAAGGATTGGCTAAGGAGCTGGCGCCAAGCGGAATCAGAGTAAACGCCGTAGCGCCGGGCGCAGTTGATACAAATATGATGAATCAATTTACCCCGGCTGAAAAAGAAGAGATCGCTGATGAGATTCCGATCGGCCGGCTGGCCCGGCCGCAAGAAATTGCGGATGCAACAGCTTTTCTCCTGTCTGAAAAAGCGTCATATATCACCGGCCAAATTCTGTCGGTGAATGGCGGCTGGCACTGCTGATCCGAAAATATTCGGTGTATAGTTTCTTTTGCGAAGGACACAATAATCTTGTAACTTCACATGAAATGGAGGAAACAAGCATGTCAGTATTAGAAAACTGGGATAGCTGGAAAAACTTCCTTGGCGACCGTCTAAACTATGCGCAAGATAAAGGTATGAGCCAGGATACGATTACAGATCTTGCGACAGAAATCGGCAGCTACTTGGCTAATGAAGTGGAATCTAAGAACGAGCAGGAAAAAGTGCTGGCAGATCTTTGGAGTGTAGCATCAAAAGATGAACAGCACGCCATTGCCAATATGATGGTTAAGCTTGTTGAAAATAACAGCACTCACTAGGAAGAGAGGGGATTTTTCCTCTCTTTTTTATGTTTTCCTCATCACAGCAACATTCTTCTTTCTAATTAGAGAAAAATGCTTTATGATAAAGGAAGGTAAAATTTTGCCACAATGAAGGGGGTATATCATTTGGCAAAGCTCGAATGGTATTTTGAATATGAAATTCAAGTGAACCGCCCCGGACTGCTCGGGGATATTTCATCTCTTCTTGGGATGCTTTCTATCAACATCGTAACGATAAACGGCGTCGATCTTTCCAGAAGGGGAATGCTCCTCAGGTGCCGCCATATAGATCAAATTAAACGATTAGAATCAATCTTAAAAACGATGGAAACAATTAAAGTAACGAAGCTTAGAGAACCGAGGCTTCGCGACCGTCTTGCCGTACGCCACGGCCGTTATATTCAACGGGATGCCGATGACAAGAAAACGTTCCGCTTTGAACGGGACGAGCTTGGCTTATTAGTCGATTTTATGGCCGAATTGTTCAAAAAAGAAGGCCATAAATTAATCGGAATCAGAGGTATGCCACGAGTCGGGAAAACGGAATCGATTGTAGCCTCTAGTGTGTGTGCAAGCAAAAGGTGGCTGTTTGTGTCATCAACCTTGCTGAAGCAGACGATAAGAAGCCAGCTGATTGCCGATGAATACAGCACTGAAAATGTCTTTATCGTTGACGGAATTGTGTCAACACGAAGAGGATCAGAACGCCATCTCCAGCTGGTCCGAGAAATCATGCGGCTGCCTGCAACAAAAGTGGTGGAGCATCCGGACATATTCGTTCAAAATACAGAGTATACACTAGATGACTTTGATTATATTATTGAACTGAGAAATGACCCTGATGAGGTTATTACATATGAACATGCCGAGGAACCCCAAATGTTTGATCAATCCGGGTTTTCAAGCTTTGATTTTTAAAATTGGAAGGTGTTTGTTGTGACTGAACTAGGAATCCGGCTCAAAGAAGCCAGAGAGGAAAAAGCAATGTCATTGGATGATCTCCAAGCGGCAACAAAGATTCAAAAAAGGTATTTAACCGCCTTGGAGGAAGGAAACTATGACATTATTCCGGGGAAGTTTTATGTTCGGGCATTCATCAAGCAATATGCAGAAGCCGTTGGGCTTGATGCGGATCAGCTGTTTGAGGAGCATAAAAAAGATATCCCTAATACGTATCATGATGATGTGTCTGAAAAGATCTCCGGCATGAATCTTCAAAAGGAAATGCCAAAGCCAGCATCTAAGGCGCTGGAGCTGCTGCCAACAATACTTGTTATTCTCGGCGTGATTGTCGTGATTGCCATTGTGTACGCGATCATTCAATTTGCCAATCACAAAAACAGTGATGATCACAATGCGGCATCAGAAAAAGCAATTACGCAAAGTGAGAGCAAATACGAAATCCCTAAAGATTCAACGCTGAAAGAGAATCAAAATAACAGCTCTGAAAAAGAGACAGACACTAAAAAAGAAACGAAAGAAAACGAAGATAAGAAAAAAGAAAATGACAGTGAGAAGCTGGAGATTAAAGCTGCTGGCACTGAAGGATCGTTAACGACTTATGAAGTGTCCGGCGCTGATAAAATCGAGCTGGAACTGAAGGCATCAGACAGCTCGTGGATTCGAGTGCGCGATGAAAACAGCAGCTCTTTAAAAGAAGGAACGCTGAAAAAAGACGAAACCTATAAAAAAGACATAACTGATCAGAAACAAGTTGATATCCGCACCGGATATGCACCTAATCTGAAAATAAAAATCAACGGTAAGGTTCTTTCATATGAACTTGATCCGAAAAAAGTGATGGCACAAACCATAAAGATTGTAAATAAAAAGGAAGAAAAGTCATCTTAATTATCAGATGACTTTTCTTCACGTCCGAGTATGAAATTGGAGGGGCTTTATGTTTAACTTACCAAATAAAATCACACTAGCTAGAATCGCATTAATCCCAATCTTCATGATTATCATGCTGGCGCCGTTTGACTGGGGCAGGCTCGAAGTTGGAGACGAATCAATCCCGGTCGCACATTTGGCGGGGGCCATTCTATTTATTATTGCATCTACAACAGACTGGGTGGACGGGTATTATGCCCGAAAATTGAATCTCGTAACAAACTTCGGGAAATTTCTTGATCCGCTTGCGGACAAACTGCTCGTATCCGCAGCGTTAATTATCCTTGTTCAATTTGATCTCGCTCCAGCTTGGATGGTCATTGTGATTATCAGCAGGGAGTTTGCCGTGACAGGTTTAAGGCTTGTTTTGGCCGGAACAGGAGAAGTCGTAGCTGCTAACATGCTTGGTAAAATCAAAACCTGGGCACAGATTATTGCGGTATCCGCATTGCTTCTTCATAATCTTCCATTTGAACTTGTGTCATTCCCGTTTGCGGACTTGGCGCTGTGGGTAGCCGTCTTCTTTACTGTCGTTTCAGGCTGGGAATATTTCTCTAAAAACTGGGAAGCGTTAAAAACATCTAACTAAGAAAGAAGGACTTCGTCATGGAATTTCCAAAAAAAGCAGAAATAATTGCAGTCGGTTCAGAGCTGCTGCTTGGCCAAATCGCCAATACAAATGCTCAATTTATCAGCAAACAGCTCGCTGAAATCGGGGTCAACGTATTTTATCATACAGCGGTCGGAGATAACCCGGAGCGGCTGAAGCAGGTCATCCGCATTGCTGAAGAACGCTCTGACTTCATTATTTTTTCAGGAGGGCTTGGACCCACAAAAGATGATCTGACGAAAGAAACGATTGCAAATACGCTGGGACGTCCGCTTGTGTTAAATGATGAGGCATTCCAATCCATTGAGGACTATTTCAAACGAACAAAACGCACGATGTCACCTAATAACCGAAAACAGGCGCTTGTGATCGAAGGCTCTGACGTGCTGGCGAATCACTTTGGAATGGCCCCGGGAATGCTCACAGAGCATGAATCGCGCTATTATATGCTTCTTCCTGGACCGCCGAGCGAATTGCGTCCAATGTTTGAAAACGAGGCAAAGCCTCTTCTGCTGAAAAAGATGGGTTCAAATGAAAAAATTGTGTCAACTGTTCTTCGCTTTTTCGGTATCGGTGAATCTCAGCTTGAAGCCGATTTGGAAGATATTATTGATGCACAAACCAATCCGACAATTGCGCCTTTGGCGGCTGATGGAGAGGTGACGCTGCGTCTGACAGCCAAACACGCCGATGAAAAGGAAACAGAGCGTCTGTTAAAAGAAACAGAGGCCGTTATCTTAGAGCGTGTCGGTGAATTTTTCTATGGTTACGATGATACTTCTCTTGTAAAAGAGCTATCTATAGCGTGTAAGGAAAAAGGCATTACAATTTCTGCGGCAGAAAGCTTTACCGGAGGGCTGTTTTCTGAATGGCTGACGGATCATAGCGGTGCCTCAAAATTATTTGCCGGGGGCGTTGTTTGCTATACAAACGACGTGAAGCAGAATGTGCTTGGTGTCAAGAAGGAAACATTAGATCGTTTTGGGGCGGTCAGCAAGGAATGCGCATCAGAACTGGCTAAGGGTGTTCAAAAACTCACTGGCAGCGATATCGGCATTAGCTTTACTGGTGTAGCAGGACCTGATGCTCAAGAAGGGCATGAGCCTGGGCATGTGTTTATCGGCATTTCCGCAAACGGTAAAGAAGAGGTTCACGAGTTTCACTTTGCGGGCTACAGAACGGGGATCAGAAAACGCGGCGCTAAATACGGCTGCCATTTAATCTTAAAGCTTTTAGAGCAAAAATAATATTTTCAGCACATTATCCTCCTAAGAAAACATGATTTCTCTGATACATTATGATATTTTGATAGGAATCACGCTAAGAAAAAATCCGAATATGCGTTCGCTTTTTTCTTGGCAAATCCCTTCAAACAGGGTATAGTATATGTAGTGGTAACATAAAGGAGGAAAAAATAGAATGAGTGATCGTCAGGCAGCCTTAGATATGGCTCTTAAACAAATAGAAAAACAGTTCGGCAAAGGTTCCATTATGAAACTGGGAGAAAAGACAGATACAAGAATTTCTACTGTCCCAAGCGGCTCCCTAGCCCTTGATACAGCACTGGGAATTGGCGGATATCCTCGCGGACGGATTATTGAAGTATACGGTCCTGAAAGCTCAGGTAAAACAACTGTGGCGCTTCATGCGATTGCTGAAGTTCAGCAGCAGGGCGGACAAGCCGCGTTTATCGATGCGGAGCATGCGTTAGATCCGGTATACGCGCAAAAGCTCGGTGTTAACATCGAAGAGCTTTTACTGTCTCAGCCTGACACAGGCGAGCAGGCGCTTGAAATTGCGGAAGCATTGGTTCGAAGCGGGGCAGTTGACATTGTCGTTGTCGACTCTGTAGCCGCTCTCGTTCCGAAAGCGGAAATTGAAGGCGACATGGGAGATTCTCATGTCGGTTTACAAGCACGCTTAATGTCTCAAGCGCTTCGTAAGCTTTCAGGGGCCATTAACAAATCGAAGACAATCGCGATTTTCATTAACCAAATTCGTGAAAAAGTCGGCGTTATGTTCGGGAACCCGGAAACAACTCCTGGAGGCCGTGCGTTGAAATTCTACTCTTCCGTGCGTCTTGAAGTGCGCCGTGCTGAACAGCTGAAACAAGGCAACGACGTAATGGGGAACAAAACGAAAATCAAAGTCGTGAAAAACAAGGTGGCTCCGCCGTTCCGTACAGCCGAGGTTGACATTATGTACGGAGAAGGCATTTCAAAAGAAGGCGAAATCATTGATCTAGGAACTGAACTTGATATCGTGCAAAAAAGCGGTTCATGGTACTCTTATGAAGAAGAGCGTCTTGGCCAAGGCCGTGAAAATGCAAAACAATTCCTGAAAGAAAATAAAGATATCATGCTGATGATCCAGGAGCAAATTCGCGAACATTACGGCTTGGATAATAACGGAGTAGTGCAGCAGCAAGCTGAAGAGACACAAGAAGAACTCGAATTTGAAGAATAAAAATAAAATAAGTTTCAAATGATACAAAAGGCTGAGTGAAAAACTCAGCTTTTTTGTATTTTGCAAAAAAATGATAAAAATATTGCTTTTTTTGACAACTTTTTTAGGGCTTTATTCGTCTAACAAAACGTGTGCAAAATGGAATTTATTTTGGGAGGAAAAAATGAATGACAAGCCCAACCCGCAGAAGAACTGCGAAACGCAGACGGAGAAAACTAAATAAAAGAGGAAAACTGTTGCTTGGTCTTTTAGCAGTGATGGTTTGCATTACGATTTGGAATGCTCTTCATCGAAATAGTGAAGAAAACGAGCCATCTCAAGAAACTGCAGCGGTTTCAAATACCGATCAGAAAAAAGAGGTCAAAAAGAAAACTGCCAAAAAATCAGAGGAACAAATCAAAACAGTGGATCGAAATCAAAAAATCAGCAATTATTTAGAAGAGATCGGTTTCAGCGGAACAGCCATGATTGTCAGAAATGGAGAAATCGTAACAAATAAAGGTTTTGGCTATGCTGACCGTAAACACTATATTCAAAATAATCCATTGACATCTTTTTATGTCGGTTCATCACAAAAAGCGCTGATTGCAACTGCTATTTTGCAGCTTGAGGAAAAGGGGAAACTTCAGACAAGTGATCCGGTAAGCACGTATTTACCTCATTTTCCCAACGGACAAACGATTACTTTGAAGAATCTGCTTACACATACATCGGGGATAAACGGACATATTGAAGGAAACGGCGCCATTACTCCGGACGATTTAATAAAAGACATAGAACTTCAGGGAATCAAACGTCAGCCGGGCGTATGGGACTACAAGGATTCCAACTATTCTGTTCTCGCTTATATTATTGCTGAAGTAAGCGGTGAGCCCTATGAACAGTACATAAAGAATCATATTTTTAAACCTGCGGGAATGACGCATGCAGGCTTTTACAAAACATATGAAAAAGAACCTTATCCTGCTGTCGGGTATAAGATGGAGGGCAGCAAAACAGTTACACCGTATATACCTGATCTATCCCAGCTGTATGGAGCCGGTGATATTTATATGAGCGCTATAGATATGTACAAATTTGACCAAGCGCTGATAGACGGAAAACTGTATTCGCAAAAAAGCTATGAAAAGATGTTTACGCCAGGGAGCAGCTCCACATACGGCATGGGATTTTATGTTGCTCCCGGAAGCTATTCAAACCATGGTGTTATGCCGGGCTTCAATATCTTGAACAGCTTTAGCAAATCTGGGCAAACCATTGTTATTTTGTTCTCAAACATTCAAAATAATGCTAAATTGGGCCAAGTGAACAATAAAATATACCAGCTTCTAAATCAAGAATGATTGGCGATCTTCTTTTGGATGAATTGCATTCGGCACGTGAAAAGACGAATGGCCTGCAAACGTTAAGATGGCAAGCTTGACAAGTATTTCCGACACATTTACAATGAAGTTGTAACATTTGTTTTTTTAACATGATTGTTAAACCATTTAAACTTGACAAGGGCGATGAACACTCTCATTCCCTGTGAAGGTTCTGTATGTTGAGAAAACTAGACAATGTACATGCCGACACTTTTTAAGCAACAACCAAGTTCATAGCAAGAGGAGGTGAAAGTATGACCCCAATTATGATGGTTCTCATCTCCATTTTGCTGATTCTACTCGGTTTAGTTGTTGGCTACTTTGTTCGTAAAACCATTGCCGAAGCGAAAATTGCGGGCGCACGCGGTGCAGCCGAGCAAATTCTTGAAGATGCGAAGCGTGATGCTGAAGCACTGAAAAAAGAAGCTCTGCTTGAAGCAAAGGATGAAATCCACAAACTTCGAATAGATGCTGAACAGGAAGTTCGTGAAAGACGAAATGAGCTTCAAAAACAAGAAAACCGTTTACTCCAAAAGGAGGAAAACCTTGATCGCAAACATGAGGGAATTGATAAACGGGAAGCGATGTTGGAGAAGAAAGATCATTCTCTGAATGAACGACAACAACATATTGAAGAGATGGAAAGCAAAGTGGATGAGATGATTCGTATGCAGCAGTCTGAGTTGGAACGAATTTCGAGTCTGACTCGTGATGAAGCGAAACAAATCATTCTTGAGCGGGTTGAAAACGAGCTTTCACATGACATCGCCATCATGACAAAAGAAACTGAAAACCGTGCGAAAGAAGAGGCGGATAAGAAAGCGAAAAACATTCTTTCACTCGCCTTACAGCGCTGCGCAGCGGACCACGTTGCCGAAACAACGGTATCAGTTGTCAATCTTCCAAATGATGAGATGAAAGGACGTATCATCGGACGGGAAGGGCGTAACATTCGTACGCTTGAAACGCTGACAGGAATTGACCTGATTATTGATGATACGCCTGAAGCTGTCATTCTTTCCGGATTTGATCCGATCAGACGTGAGACAGCCAGAATTGCTCTTGATAAACTCGTTCAGGATGGCCGTATTCATCCGGCACGGATTGAAGAAATGGTTGAAAAATCTCGCCGCGAGGTCGATGACTATATTCGTGAGATGGGTGAGCAAACGACATTTGAGGTTGGCGTTCACGGCCTCCACCCAGATCTCATCAAGATCCTCGGCCGCTTAAAGTTCCGTACAAGCTACGGTCAAAATGTGCTTAAGCATTCCATGGAAGTCGCATTCTTGGCCGGTCTAATGGCATCGGAGCTTGGTGAAGACGCAAAGCTTGCTAAACGTGCGGGTCTTCTTCACGACATCGGGAAAGCAATTGACCATGAAGTAGAAGGAAGCCACGTTGAAATCGGGGTAGAGCTTGCGACCAAATATAAAGAGCACCCAGTCGTGATTAACAGTATTGCATCACACCACGGGGATGAGGAGCCGACTTCCATTATTGCTGTACTGGTAGCTGCAGCAGATGCGCTTTCCGCTGCAAGACCTGGCGCAAGAAGTGAGACGCTCGAGAATTATATTCGAAGACTTGAAAAACTCGAAGAAATTTCTGAGTCCTACGAAGGTGTTGAAAAATCATTTGCCATTCAGGCTGGACGCGAAGTGCGTATTATGGTGAAGCCGGATTCAATTAATGATCTTGAGGCTCATCGACTGGCGCGAGATATCCGCAAGCGAATTGAGGACGAGCTCGATTATCCAGGTCATATTAAGGTGACAGTAATCAGAGAGACTCGAGCCGTAGAGTATGCAAAATAAAGTGATGCGCTAAGCATCACTTTATTTTTTTGACGGCAAGGAATTTTCAAGAAGAAAGGATTTACAAAATGAGAATTTTATTTATCGGAGATGTTGTCGGTTCACCGGGCCGTGACATGGTCAAAGAATATGTACCAAAGCTAAAAACAAAATATAAGCCTCACTTTACCATTATTAATGGTGAAAACGCCGCACATGGAAAAGGCCTGACGGAAAAAATTTATCACAGCTTAATCCAGTCCGGCGCAGATGCAATCACAATGGGGAACCACACATGGGACAAAAAAGAAATATTTGATTTTATAGATGACGTTCCGAACTTGGTTCGCCCGGCAAACTTTCCTGAAGGAACACCGGGGAAAGGGATCACATATGTGAAAGCAAACGGCAAAGAACTAGCAGTCATTAATTTGCAGGGACGTACGTTTTTGCCGCCGCTTGATGACCCGTTTTTAAAAGCGGATGAATTGATCGCAGAAGCTGCGAAAAGAACACCGTACATTTTTATCGACTTTCATGCCGAAGCGACAAGTGAAAAGCTCGCACTTGGCTGGTATGCGGATGGAAGGGCGTCGGCTGTAGTAGGAACTCATACACATGTGCAAACAGCGGATAACCGCATTTTGCCGAAGGGAACGGCATATATTACTGATGTGGGAATGACTGGCCCGTATGACGGTATACTGGGGATGGACAGAGAGACGATTATTAAGCGATTCAAAACGAACCTTCCAGTCCGGTTTACTGTCGCTGAAGGAAAAACAACGCTCAGCGGAGTTGTCATTGACATTGACGATCAAACGAAAAAAGCCGTGAAAATTGAGCGTATTTTAATCAACGATGATCACATGTTCTTTGAATAGTTGAACATATGGTTATTTTATAAAAATATTAAAAAGAAAAGCAGGAATATAGCAACTCCTTAGTGAATATAGTAAAAATGGAAGGTAGCCCGCTATTTTTGAAAAGCATTGTGGGGATGGCTTTTTGGATAGCAACATCTAATAATGATTGTTCTAATGAACACTCACTTATCCATTGTAAAACTAAGGGGGAGCAGAAATGGAAATCTTAAAAGTTTCAGCAAAATCGAGTCCAAATTCAGTGGCAGGTGCGCTTGCAGGCGTGTTGAGAGAGCGAGGAGCCGCCGAGATTCAAGCGATCGGAGCGGGTGCATTAAACCAGGCTGTAAAAGCTGTGGCGATTGCCAGGGGATTTGTGGCGCCTAGCGGCGTTGATTTGATTTGTATTCCGGCTTTTACAGATATTCAAATCGATGGGGAAGAAAGAACAGCGATTAAATTAATCGTGGAGCCTCGCTAAAAACAAATAAAGCATTCTCAACCTGTTTGCGTAATGCAAACAGGTTGTTTTTCATTTATTGTGATATTTTCTCCCGATAGTATTTTTAGCACATAAATGAGCGAATATACAAAATCAGAAATGAGCTAAAACGTTTCAAAAAAAATTTCCGCCCATTTTTCAAGACAGATACTTTTGTCCTTCTGGAAAAGACAGTGCTGTTTACGCTTATTCCATATCATGGTACAATCCGAATATAACAAGAATTTTTCAAGGAGGATTGTACATGCAGAGTGGAAAGATGAAAGCTCTAATGAAAAAGGACGGGGCGTTCGGTGCTGTGCTTACTGAAGTTCCCATTCCTGAGATTGATAAACATGAAGTCCTCATAAAAGTGAAAGCCGCTTCCATATGCGGCACGGATGTCCACATTTATAATTGGGATCAATGGGCACGTCAGAGAATCAAAACACCCTATGTTTTCGGCCATGAGTTCAGCGGCATCGTAGAGGGCGTGGGAGAGAATGTCAGCAGTGTAAAAGTGGGAGAGTATGTGTCTGCGGAAACACACATTGTCTGTGGTGAATGTGTCCCTTGCCTAACAGGAAAATCTCATGTGTGTACCAATACTGCTATAATCGGAGTGGACACGGCAGGCTGTTTTGCGGAGTATGTAAAAGTTCCAGCTGATAATATTTGGAGAAATCCCGCTGATATGGACCCGTCGATTGCTTCCATTCAAGAGCCTTTAGGAAATGCAGTTCATACCGTACTCGAGAGCCAGCCTGCAGGAGGAACGACTGCAGTGATTGGATGCGGACCGATTGGTCTTATGGCTGTTGCGGTTGCAAAAGCAGCAGGAGCTTCTCAGGTGATAGCGATTGATAAGAATGAATACAGGCTGAGGCTTGCAAAACAAATGGGAGCGACTTGTACTGTTTCTATTGAAAAAGAAGACCCGCTCAAAATTGTAAGCGCTTTAACGAGTGGGGAAGGAGCAGATCTTGTTTGTGAGATGTCGGGACATCCCTCAGCGATTGCCCAAGGTCTTGCGATGGCTGCAAATGGCGGAAGATTTCATATTCTCAGCTTGCCGGAACATCCGGTGACAATTGATTTGACGAATAAAGTGGTATTTAAAGGGCTTACCATCCAAGGAATCACAGGAAGAAAAATGTTTTCAACATGGCGCCAGGTGTCTCAGTTGATCAGTTCAAACGTGATCGATCTTGAACCTGTTATTACCCATCAGTTTCCGTTAGAGGAGTTTGAAAAAGGTTTCGAACTGATGAGAAGCGGGCAGTGCGGAAAAGTAATTTTAATTCCATAAAGGGGGATAAACATGACGAAGGAA
The DNA here is from genome assembly GCF_001719225.1 of Bacillus sp. FJAT-14266. Taxonomy (NCBI): domain Bacteria; kingdom Bacillati; phylum Bacillota; class Bacilli; order Caryophanales; family Bacillaceae; genus Bacillus; species Bacillus sp. FJAT-14266. Next base: position 2,520,479 of record NZ_CP017072.1, on the reverse strand, counting down.
TTTGAGTTTTTAAAAGCAGAGCTTGATAGTATGAAAGAAAACCATACATGGCAAGACATAAAACAGCTTGAATCTATGCAGGGCCCCTCTGTCACAGTGAATCACCAAAAAGTCATTCAGCTATCTTCTAATAATTACCTCGGATTCACTTCACATCCTAGACTCATCAACGCCGCACAGGAGGCCGTTCAGCAGTATGGAGCCGGCACCGGATCAGTGAGAACGATTGCCGGTACATTTACAATGCATCAAGAGCTTGAGAAAAAGCTGGCAGCCTTTAAAAAAACGGAGGCGGCACTTGTATTCCAATCAGGCTTCACAACAAACCAAGGCGTACTTTCAAGTATTCTATCAAAAGAGGACATTGTCATCTCAGATGAATTGAACCATGCCTCTATTATTGACGGAATTCGACTGACAAAGGCGGATAAAAAGGTGTATCAGCACGTCAATATGAGTGATTTAGAGCGGGTGCTGAGAAAGTCAATGAATTATCGGATGCGTCTGATTGTGACAGACGGCGTATTTTCCATGGATGGCAACATAGCTCCTCTGCCTGATATTGTAGAGCTCGCTGAGAAATATGACGCATTTGTGATGGTGGATGACGCCCATGCATCCGGAGTACTTGGCGAAAACGGCAGGGGAACGGTGAATCACTTCGGTCTTGACGGCAGAGTGCATATTCAGGTCGGAACATTAAGCAAGGCAATCGGAGTGCTCGGCGGCTACGCTGCAGGTTCAAAGGTGCTGATCGATTATTTGCGCCATAAAGGCCGTCCATTTTTATTCAGCACATCTCATCCGCCGGCTGTCACTGCAGCTTGTATGGAAGCGATTGATGTCTTGCTTGAAGAGCCGGAGCATATGGAGCGCTTGTGGGAGAATACTGCCTATTTTAAAGCAATGCTTGTGAAAATGGGCCTGACTCTCACGAAGAGTGAAACGCCGATTCTTCCTATTTTAATAGGTGATGAAGGTGTGGCAAAGCAATTTTCAGATCAGCTCCTTTCTCACGGTGTTTTTGCCCAAAGTATCGTTTTCCCGACTGTAGCAAAGGGAAAAGCCAGAATTCGCACGATTATAACAGCAGAGCACACTAAAGATGAACTGGATCAGGCGCTTGATGTCATCGAAAAGACGGCAAAGGAGCTCCAGCTATTGTAACAAGAGGAAGAGTTTACTCTTCCTCTTTTGATTCCTTATTGATTATTATTCTCAATGAGTGTACAATGATAGGTTGCCAGTTGTGCAGAGCTTCAATAACCTTTATACTGAAGGGTGGAAGTTTGGTTTGAAAGGAGAAAATATGACATGAATGAAAAACAAAAATTAGAGAGCGGACAAGTTAATCCATCGGACAAAAAATCCGAGAAGGATTACAGCAAGTACTTTGAAGCTGTTTACATTCCGCCTTCTTTAAAAGACGCGAAAAAACGAGGCAAGGAAGCCGTTACTTATCATAATGACTTTAAAATTTCTGAACAATTTAAAGGATTGGGAGACGGAAGAAAGTTCTATATCCGTACGTACGGCTGCCAAATGAATGAACACGATACAGAGGTTATGGCAGGGATCTTTATGGCGCTCGGTTACGAAGCGACAAACTCTGTTGACGACGCCAATGTCATTTTGTTAAATACATGTGCAATCCGTGAAAATGCTGAAAACAAGGTGTTTGGTGAGCTTGGGCACTTAAAAGCACTGAAAAAAAACAATCCCGATCTGATTTTAGGCGTGTGCGGCTGTATGTCCCAAGAGGAATCAGTCGTGAACCGTATTTTGAAAAAACATCCGTTTGTCGATATGATTTTCGGAACGCATAACATTCATCGCCTGCCGGAGCTTTTGTCAGAAGCATACCTTTCAAAAGAAATGGTTGTAGAAGTTTGGTCTAAGGAAGGGGACGTTATTGAAAACCTTCCAAAAGTCCGAAATGGAAAAATTAAGGGCTGGGTCAATATCATGTACGGCTGTGACAAATTCTGTACGTATTGCATTGTGCCTTACACACGCGGGAAAGAAAGAAGCCGCCGCCCTGAAGATATCATTCAGGAAGTGAGAAGGCTCGCAAGTGAAGGCTATAAGGAAATTACTCTGTTAGGCCAAAACGTAAACGCGTATGGAAAAGACTTTGAAGATATGACGTACGGACTTGGTGATTTGATGGATGAACTGAGAAAAATCGATATCCCGAGAATCCGTTTTACAACGAGTCATCCGCGCGACTTTGACGACCGCCTCATTGAAGTGCTGGCAAAAGGCGGAAATCTGCTTGATCACATTCATCTTCCGGTTCAATCAGGAAGCTCAGAAGTTCTGAAGCTGATGGCCCGCAAATATGACAGAGAGCGTTACATGGAGCTGGTGCGAAAAATAAAGACAGCGATGCCAAACGCTTCTTTGACAACGGACATTATCGTCGGATTTCCAAATGAAACGGACGAACAGTTTGAAGAAACGCTTTCTCTATACCGTGAAGTGGAGTTTGACAGCGCCTATACGTTCATTTACTCTCCGCGTGAGGGCACTCCGGCTGCTAAGATGAAAGATAATGTACCGATGCGTGTGAAAAAAGAACGCCTGCAGCGTCTAAACGCACTGGTGAATGAAATTTCTGCTAAAAAAATGAAGGAATACGAAGGCAAGGTTGTCGAAGTATTAGTTGAGGGTGAAAGCAAAAATAACCCTGATATTCTTGCCGGCTATACGGAAAAAAGCAAGCTTGTCAATTTCAAAGGGCCGAAGGAAGCCATCGGCAAAATCGTCCGCGTGAAAATCCAGCAAGCGAAAACATGGTCGCTTGACGGAGAAATGGTAGGAGAAGCAATCGAGGTGAAATAAGATGACGCTCTACTCAAAAAAAGACATTGTGCAGCAGGCACGAAACCTTGCAAAAATGATTTCTGAAACAGAAGAGGTTGATTTTTTCAAACGGGCTGAAGCGCAAATCAATGAGAATGACAAAGTGTCCACAATCGTTAATCAGATTAAAGCCCTGCAAAAGCAGGCTGTCAATCTGAAGCATTATGAAAAGCATGAAGCGCTCAAACAAGTAGAAGCAAAAATTGACGCGCTGCAAGAAGAGCTTGAAGAGATTCCTGTTATCCAGGAATTCAGAGACTCGCAGATGGAAGTAAATGACCTACTGCAGCTCGTTGCACACACCATTTCCAACCAAGTCACAAATGAAATCATCACATCAACCGGAGGCGACCTGCTGAAAGGGGAAACCGGTTCAAAGGTGAAGCATTCAAATAACAGCTGTTCTCTCTAAACACGGTGCCTTAACAGGCCCGTGTTTTTTCATCATTTGTGCGGTTATAAATGAACTAAATAATCTATGTACTAAATATTCAATTGGTTTTTCTGTGCTCAGCCGCGTGTAAACTTTATCGCACTTATAAGTAAAGTTTCTAGGCACACCTGCATACAATGGAACAGAAACTTTGTATTTTTATATTTTATTTATAAAAATGCACACTAGACAAATGCCCAGCATAAGATAACACGAAGAAGAACAAGGAGGCATGCCGGAATGTCTGAATACAGGGAAATTATTACGAAGGCAGTAGTAGCGAAAGGCCGAAAATTCACCCAATGCACCAACACCATCTCGCCTGAGAAAAAACCGAGCAGCATTTTGGGTGGTTGGATTATTAACCACAAGTATGACGCTGAAAAAATTGGAAAAACGGTAGAAATTGAAGGGTATTATGATATAAACGTATGGTACTCTTACGCGGACAACACAAAGACAGAGGTTGTCACAGAACGGGTAAAATATGTAGATGTCATTAAACTCAGATACAGAGACAATAATTACTTAGATGATGAGCATGAAGTGATTGCCAAAGTGCTTCAGCAGCCAAACTGCCTTGAAGTGACCATTTCGCCGAATGGAAATAAAATCGTTGTGCAGGCAGAAAGAGAATTTTTGGCGGAAGTGGTAGGGGAAACAAAGGTAGTTGTTGAGGTCAATCCTGACTGGGAAGAGGATGACGAGGAAGATTGGGAAGATGAGCTTGATGAAGAGCTTGAAGACATCAACCCGGAGTTTTTAGTGGGAGATCCTGAAGAATAAAAAAGGGACTAGGGGAGACAGTACCCCCAAGTCTCTTTTTTATATTGATATATCATTCTTTTATCACTTTTTGTTTATGTTATAATGAAGGTTGGAAAATAGAAACGTTGATACATAGTGAGGGATTAAACAATGGCCGGTTATACGCCTATGATACAGCAATATTTAAAAATAAAGGCAGAGCACCAGGATGCCTTTTTATTTTTTCGCCTGGGTGATTTTTACGAAATGTTTTTTGAGGACGCCAAAAAAGCGTCACAAGAGCTGGAAATTACGTTAACGAGCAGAGATGGCGGTGCGGCTGAAAAAATACCGATGTGCGGTGTGCCGTATCATTCTGCTTCCGCGTATATCGAACAGCTTATTAAAAAAGGATACAAAGTGGCGATCTGTGAACAGACGGAAGATCCGAAAGCCGCAAAGGGCGTTGTGAAAAGAGAAGTGGTTCAGCTGATTACGCCCGGAACTGTAATGGACGGCAAAGGCATCCATGAATCGGAAAATAACTTTATCGCATCTGTTTCAGCCTGCTCGAACGGATACGGACTTGCGCTGTCTGATTTAACAACGGGAGAAAATTTGGCTGTTTTGATTGAACGGCTTGAAGACGTCATATCAGAAATTTATTCAGTCGGCGCACGGGAAATCGTGGTTTCAGGAAGCTTGGATGCCGATACAGTGGCACAGCTGAGAGAGCGGTGCGGTGCAACAATTTCAATTGAAGACGGAGAAACAGACGAACACGTAACGATCATTGAGCACTTAAATAATGAAGATATAACAAAAACATTTCTGCGCTTATATACGTATTTGAAAAGAACCCAAAAGCGCAGCCTTGATCATCTTCAGCCCGTGCAGGTGTATGAGCTTGAGGAAGCGATGAAAATTGACTTGTACTCAAAGCGTAATCTGGAGCTGACCGAAACGATTCGTTCGAAAAATAAAAAAGGCTCCCTTTTGTGGCTGCTGGATGAAACAAAAACGGCAATGGGAGGCCGGCTGCTTAAACAGTGGATTGACCGGCCGCTTATCAGAGTCAATCAAATCGAAGAGCGCCAAGAAATGGTGGAAACATTAATGTCCCATTTCTTTGAACGGGAAGATCTGCGTGAACGTTTAAAAGAAGTATATGACTTAGAACGCCTTGCCGGCCGCGTTGCATTCGGAAATGTCAATGCCCGGGATTTGATTCAGCTGAAGGAATCGTTAAAGCAAGTTCCTGGCATCAAACAGCTGGTTGCTTCACTGGCTCATGACAAGGCCAAGGAACGTGCAGAGCGCATTGACCCTTGCGGGGATGTACTTGAACTGCTGGAAGAAGCGCTGTACGAAAACCCTCCTTTATCGGTAAAAGAAGGGAATCTGATTAAAGATGGTTATAATCAAAAGCTTGATGAATATCGTGATGCAAGCAGAAACGGAAAAGACTGGATTGCCCGCCTGGAACAGCAGGAGCGGGAATACACAGGCATTCGTTCTTTAAAGGTTGGCTTTAATAAAGTTTTCGGTTATTACATTGAAGTGACAAAAGCAAATTTGCATTTGCTTGAGGAAGGGCGTTATGAGCGGAAACAGACGTTAACCAATGCAGAGCGCTACATTACACCTGAATTAAAAGAAAAAGAAGCGCTCATTTTAGAGGCGGAAAATAACATCTGTGAGCTGGAGTACGAGCTGTTTACCGAGCTGCGCGAGAAAGTGAAGCAGTATATTCCGCGGCTACAGTTGCTTGCAAAACAGATGAGCGAGCTGGACGCACTGCAATGCTTTGCGACAATCAGTGAAAATCGCCACTACACGAAACCGGAGTTCTCTAAAGATGAAGTCGAAGTGATTGAAGGCAGACACCCGGTTGTTGAAAAAGTCATGGACAGCCAGGAATATGTCCCGAACAACTGTATGATGGGCGATAACAGACAAATGCTTCTCATTACAGGTCCAAACATGTCAGGGAAAAGCACGTATATGAGACAAATCGCGCTCATTTCCATTATGGCGCAAATCGGCTGCTTTGTACCCGCGAAAAAAGCGGTGCTTCCGATTTTTGATCAAATTTTCACACGAATCGGCGCTGCAGATGATTTGATTTCCGGACAAAGTACATTTATGGTAGAAATGCTTGAAGCGAAAAATGCGATTGTCAACGCGACGAAAAACAGCCTCATTCTGTTTGATGAAATCGGGCGGGGAACGTCCACTTATGACGGCATGGCGCTGGCACAGGCGATTATTGAATATGTTCACGATCATATCGGCGCCAAGACGCTGTTCAGCACACACTATCACGAGCTGACCGTTCTTGAGGACAAGCTGCCCCAGCTGAAAAACGTTCATGTTCGCGCTGAAGAATATAACGGAACGGTTGTCTTTCTTCATCAAATCAAAGAAGGTGCCGCTGATAAAAGCTATGGTATCCATGTAGCTCAGCTTGCCGAACTGCCGGGAGATCTGATTGCCCGCGCCCAAGATATTTTAAAAGAGCTTGAACATTCAGGAAACAAACCGGAAGTGCCGGTGCAGAAACCTCAGGTGAAAGAAGAGCCGGCACAGCTGTCCTTTTTTGACGAAGCGGAAAAGCCGGCTGAAACACCAAAGCTTTCAAAAAAAGAAAAGCAAGTGATCGATGCTTTCAAATCACTTAATATACTTGATATGACACCGCTTGAAGCGATGAATGAAATGTACAAGCTGCAAAAGAAATTACATTAAAACGGGGTGATGAATGTGGCAAAAGTCATCCAGCTGTCAGATGAGCTTTCAAATAAAATAGCGGCGGGCGAGGTTGTGGAACGGCCCGCCTCAGTCGTCAAAGAATTGGTGGAAAATGCGATCGACGCTGACAGCACAGTCATTGAAATCGATATTGAGGAAGCAGGCCTTGCATCCATTCGGGTCTTGGATAACGGCGAAGGAATGGAGAATGAAGATTGCAAGCGAGCTTTCCGCCGCCACGCAACGAGTAAAATAAAAGATGAAAATGATTTATTCAGGGTGAGAACGCTCGGTTTCAGGGGAGAAGCCCTGCCGAGTATCGCGTCAGTCTCTCATCTGGAGATTAAAACAAGCACTGGTGAAGGAGCTGGGACGAAGCTCGTCCTCCAAGGAGGAAACATCATTTCCGAATCGCGTTCCTCAAGCAGGAAGGGAACTGAAATTGTCGTTTCCAACCTGTTTTTTAACACACCGGCCCGTTTGAAATATATGAAAACCGTTCATACAGAGCTTGGAAACATTACGGATGTGGTTAACCGTATTGCTCTGGCGCATCCAGAGGTATCGATCCGCCTGCGCCATCATGGGAAAAACCTGCTTCAAACGAACGGAAACGGAGATGTGCGCCATGTACTGGCAGCGATTTACGGCACGGCTGTCGCCAAAAAAATGCTTCCGCTGCATGTGAGCTCCTTGGATTTTGAAGTAAAGGGATATATCGCCCTCCCAGAGATTACACGGGCGTCGAGGAACTATATGTCGTCTGTGGTCAATGGCCGTTACATTAAAAATTTCCCGCTCGTCAAAGCGGTTCATGAAGGCTATCATACGCTTCTGCCGATCGGACGCCATCCGATTACTTTTATAGAAATTACGATGGACCCGATTTTAGTCGATGTCAACGTGCATCCATCGAAGCTTGAGGTCCGGCTCAGCAAGGAAACAGAGCTTCATGACTTAATTCGTGACGGAATTAAAGATGTATTTAAACAGCAGCAGCTGATTCCGAGTGCCCAGCTTCCGAAAAAATCGGCACCTGTTATCAAAAATGAGCAGCAGTTCATAACCTTTGATGAAAAGCCTCCGGAAAGAAAAGTACCGGAAAAAGCGCATGCGCCATCTTATTCACCAATGAAGCTCAGCTCAGTCGTGAAAGAGCCGATTGATGCGGAGGAAGAATTGCCTCCTCTCCAATTTGATGCTCCTCCTATCGTTGATCAGGAACAAACCCTTGAGGTGTCCGATGTTTCAGAAGAACTGCCTGAAACATTTGAGCAGGAATGCCATGAGGAACAGCAGCAGCCAGCGTCTGAGCGGGTTCCGATTATGTACCCGATCGGCCAGATGCACGGGACTTATATATTGGCACAAAACGAAAACGGCCTGTATATTATCGACCAGCACGCCGCCCAAGAACGTATTAAATATGAGTACTTTCGTGAAAAGGTGGGGGAGGTTGAGCCTGAGGTGCAGGAGATGATTGTACCGCTGACGTTCCACTACTCCACAAATGAGGCTTTGATTATTGAACAGCACAAACAAGAGCTCGAAAGCGTCGGTGTCTTTTTAGAGTCATTCGGCTCTAACAGCTACATCGTCCGCTGCCACCCGGCCTGGTTTCCAAAGGGAGAAGAAGCAGAGCTTATAGAAGAAATCATTCAGCAGGTGCTCGACTCCAAAAATATAGATATTAAAAAACTCCGCGAGGAAGCGGCGATTATGATGAGCTGCAAAGGCTCCATCAAAGCAAATCGCCACCTCAGAAACGATGAAATCAAAGCGCTTCTGGACGACCTCCGAAGCACATCAGACCCATTTACATGCCCGCACGGCCGCCCGATCATCATACACCATTCCACTTATGAGATGGAAAAGATGTTCAAACGCGTGATGTAGCGGGGGTGGTAAGCATTGATCCATTCTCTGAATGGATCAATGCTTTTTTTGTACTCCTTCGAGTGTCAGATTATAAGAAACGGTTGTAAACGTGTGAGCAGTGTTAACGCATTATACTTCATGGTTCCTCTGTATAACAAAATTTCCATTTACAGGCAATTGGGATTAATGTATATTTTGGGTGAGGGGGTGGAAGCACATGGCATGTGGTCCGAAGATCATTATCTTTTTGGATGAACTTGATGATCCGAATGTAAGAATCATTTTAGAATGCAGAATTTAATTACAACATTGTGTTTTGCTCCCTGTTCGTGTGAACAGGGAGTTTTTTTCGTTTATATAACTGGTGATGTCCAAATATAGGGTGTTATGAATTTCCCATATCTGCCATCGGCATTTTAAGCTGCTTCTCTATTAGGCTGGTTATCAAAAGCAAGTTCAATGAAAGCCATGAAAGCTGATATCACAACAAGCAAGACATCTGGAATATAAATAGACTGCATAAAGTAATCTGCAAAACAGATCGTTATAAGATTGCTGATAAAATACAGTATAAAAGCAAAAAGTGCAGTCTTTTTCAATGAAAGTGATTTTGCCAAAATGATAGAGATAATCTTTGTGAGTGGGTCTATGATTAAACCTACAGCAAAGCAGGCTAAAATAAATAAAGCTAATGTTTGATTGGAAGCGTATGTGATGCCAAGTATGGAGAATAAGCCTTTCATCCCGAAGAAAAAGCCGCCGAAGATGACTGCAAGCGCGATGGCCGCGATAAAAGTAATAGATACAATTCCGATTAATTTTGATCTCAGGTTAAAATCTTTAGAGTGCTCGTTCTGTTCTTTTTGGTTCATGTATGACACTCCCTTCACCTGCTTACTCGTACAAACAGTTACCCTTGAATCAGCCCAAAATATCTATAAGTCTGTTTTCTAACGAAAATAGTATAGCATATTTTAACAAAACCAAAAAAGGTCCTTTCCACTGGGGAAGGGCCTTTTTCATCATGTTAACTCCTGAGATTCGCCGAAGCTTTCTCTTTTTTTGGCCAAATAAAATAGCTGGCTGTAATGAGAAAGTCAATGCCTATAATGACAGTCCACAGTTTAAGAATGCCGCTCAACGCCTCGGTTCGGGAAGAGTCATTGATAAAATAGATCATCCCTGCCAATAGTCCCGCACCAATTAAGTAGGCCAGCACATGTCTTAGCCAGCCTTTCGCACCGTGCTTGGCATGGTTCATTCCAAAACGTTTCAGCGGTTTTGTTCCTTTTTTTGTCACATAATATTGAAACTTTTCATCTGCCCATTGAATCATTTGTTTCCCATAAGCGATCGATATACCGATGTAAACAGCTGCAATCCCATGGGCTGCGGTCGCTGAGGCTCCGCGGTAAAGGTCCACACCAGTTGCCGCTAACAAGATCAAATCGATAACTGGAGTTAAGGCAAGGAATAGCAGTCCTAATGTATGTCGTTTGAATACGTAGCGTACAGCAAGCCCCAAAACAATGACAACCCAAAACGCAATTTCACAGAAAACAATCATCCATGCGATACCGTTCAATCCATTCCCTCTTTTCAATACAGTTGTATTATTTAAATAATATGTTACCATCTTTGTTTTTGTAACACAACTGTATTATAAAAATTGCCCTCTCATTTTTTTCTTGTTACAATAAAGCTATGCCAAAACAAATTGACCATGAGAAAAGAAGAAAACAAATTGCAGAAGCAACGTGGCGCGTCATTTTAGAACGAGGGATGGAGGGAGCATCAGCCAGAAATATTGCAAAGGAAGCAGGATTGTCATTAGGTGCGCTGCGCCATTATTTCTCTACACAGGATGAATTGCTTGCTTTTGCAATGAAACTTGTCCAAGAAAAGGTGACGGACCGAATTAAGGACATTGCAGTGAGGGATTTGCTCCCTAAGGAAAAAGTGTTGCAAATTTTGCTTGAAATGGTCCCGACGAATGAAGAAACGATTAGAGAGATGGAGGTTTGGTTTGCTTTTACTGCTTACGCCAGACATAAAAAGGATATGTTTGATGCGAATCATGACGGGATTTTCAGCGGCATGCGGAATCTGATTGCCTATTTAGATGAATCCGATTTACTGAAGCCGAATGCTGATAAAGACATTGAAGCTGAGAGACTTTACGCGCTTGTTGACGGCTTGGCTTTACATGCCATGCTTGACCCTGTGCGAGTGAATAAAGACCGAATCAAGCGGGTCATTATGCAGCATGTAGAGTCAATTTGCGTGGAAGATACACGTGAGACACAAAAACGTCATCCTTAAGGCACTAGTGCGAAAAGCGATTCTTGTTGGGCATGCGTCCAAAAGAGTCGCTTTTTTATATTCAAAGAACAAGGATCTCTGAAAAAAATGGAAAACGATCATGCTGTTTGGTAAAGTGGAATGAAAGACGGACTGAGGAGTGAACACTGGTCCATCGTTTAAGAACTTTACATGATAGGGATGGTATAAATGAATCTTACTTACAAGGTGCATCCAATTAAAACAAGGTATCAGGGCTGGACGAATTATTGCTATATCATTGAAGATATTGTAAGCAGATCTGCAATTGTTGTTGATCCCTCATGGGAATTGAGTAAAATAACCACTACACTTTCTGAACTCGAAGCGGAATTAAAGGCAGTCGCATTGACACACTCTCATTATGATCATGTAAATCTGGTAGACCCGCTGACGAAGATGTTTAACGCTCAAGTTTATATGTCAAAAAAAGAAATTGATTATTATCAATTCCGATGCAGAAATTTAATTAGCCTAGATGATCATCAGACAATCAGCATAGGAAACACAAGAGCACAATGCCTTCTCACACCGGGGCATACAGCCGGCGGAATGTGTTATTTGTTTTCTGAGAGTATTTTTACCGGAGATACGGTGTTTACAGAAGGGTGCGGCATATGTGAGGATGATGGCAGCTCTGCGGAAGAGATGTTTGATAGTATTCAAAGAATAAAGTCGGAGGTTTCACCCCATGTACGGGTGTATCCTGGTCACTCATTTGGCAAATTGCCCGGCCATTCGATAAAGGATCTTTATCAGCATAATATTTACTTTCAAATTGATAAGAAAGAATATTTTGTGAAATTTCGCACTCGTAAAAACCAAAAAGGTATTTTTGATTTTAAATAATCCTTCTGAATCTATTATCCTATTTTTCTTCGAATATCTAAATGATTTTTATTTTCGAAAATGATTACATAGAAGGTGTTATTTATTTTGAAAACTCATTTGAAAGGAAATGAAGCGCATTATCATGATATGGTGCCCTATACGTGATCCGGGTCTTTTTTCTTATGTTCTGTTATATCTCCTGATCCTTTATTCCTCAATGGAAAAAAGCAGAAAAACAATCGAGCAAACTGTAGGAAAAATTAACTTGACGGATAATATTTACAGAGGTTACCATCAACATGAACATGCTACTATTTATCCGGTCATCACTATTATAAAATCATACAGAAGTGAAATACATCTACTAATCGGAAGGGTGGCTTTGAGAGAATGATCACATATGTTTTTCCAGGTCAGGGTTCACAAAAACAGGGAATGGGCAGCGGCCTATTCGATGAATTTAAAGAACTGACGGATCAGGCAGATGAGATCTTAGGATATTCTATCAAACGTCTTTGCCTGGAAAATCCTTATTCCAATTTAAACAAAACGCAATTTACTCAGCCGGCATTATATGTGGTAAACGCACTAAGCTATCTGAAAAAAATCAAGGATGAAGAAGTTAAGCCTGACTTTGTCGCCGGGCACAGCTTGGGTGAATACAATGCGTTATTTGCAGCTGAAGCCTTTGATTTTAAGACAGGTTTACAGCTTGTCAGAAAAAGAGGCGAGCTGATGAGTCTGATAAGCAACGGCGGTATGGCAGCTGTTATGGGACTAAATGAAGAGCAGGTTGCAAAGGCTCTGAAAGAATATCATTTACATGATGTTGATATCGCTAATGTGAATGCCCCATATCAAATTGTAATTTCAGGAAAAAAAGATGAGATTGAAAAAGCCGCATCTCTTTTTGAAACGATGACTGAAGTTACAATGGTACTCCCCTTAAACGTAAGCGGCGCGTTTCATTCCAGATACATGAATAAGGCAAAAGAAGAATTCGAGGAGTTCCTTCATGCCTTTTATTTTTCGCCTCCGTCTATCCCGGTTATTTCTAATGTGTATGCCAAACCGTATACATACGAATTCATGAAACAGACGCTGGCTGATCAAATTAATCACTCAGTGAAATGGACTGACAGCATAAGCTACTTAATGAAAAAAGGCCATATGGAGTTTGAGGAGGTAGGGCCTGGAAATGTTTTAACTGGGTTAATTCATCGCATAAAGAAAGATGCGGAAGCAATGCCCCGCTAAAGCATTTGCCCCTATGGCCGTGCACCTCATCAATCAGGTCTAAACACAGATTTCCTTTCATTTAAGGTATAAAGTTTTAAAGATTCAATCGTTCGATTGCCACTGTTTCTAATTGAATAACTTTATATACTGTTACATAAAGAGGCTGATAAATTAAGTTAGACATTTGAACTATGTCAGCCGGTCTGTCAAACCATCGCTCCCACATCTAGATGGTCCATTTTTTAACCGTACCCACCAATCATAGAGTCGATGTTCTTTGCTGATCCTGTTATTATGTTACATCAATTTTGAGATATCAACATACATCTACGATCACGTCATAAATGAACCGCATCCAGAGCACCAATAGCAATCCTTCCAAGTTGAATCTCCTTTACTTTTTCACATATGTCTTTTCCATTTATTAATTTCATTTCAATCGCTGCTATGTGCTTTACAACATACATGGAAATGAGAAATCCAATAGCCGTTATAAATATAAAAAAAGAAGGTTATACACATGAAAGAACCGCTTGTTTTTATGTTTTCCGGGCAAGGTTCCCAATACTATCACATGGGGAAAGAACTATTTAAGGAAAATACCGTGTTTCGCCAATCTATGCTTGAAATGGATGACATTGCAGCACGGCGAATCGGCACATCCATTGTTGAAGAAATCTACCATCCAGGTAAACGTATGTCAGATCCGTTTGACAGTATTCTTTTTTCCCACCCCGCCATTTTTATGATTGAGTATTCCTTATATAAGGTTTTGGAAGACAGGGGAATCTATCCTGATTACGTATTGGGATCAAGTCTGGGAGAATTCGCAGCAGCGGCAGTTTCTGGTGTGTCAGACGCAGAGGATATACTGGATTGCATACTTGAACAGGCTATTATCATCCAAAATTCCTGCGATAAAGGAAAAATGCTGGCCATTCTGGACAAACCGCAATTGCTGAATGATTATCCGCAACTGTTTGGAAATAGTGAACTCATTTCTATCAATTATGATTCGCACTTCGTCATTTCTGGTGAAGAAGATCATATAAGGAAGATTATGGAGGATTTAAAGGAGAAGCAGATTCTTTGCCAGCTGCTTCCTGTGTCCTATGCCTTTCATTCTTCGCTTATTGATCCGGCAGAGAGTGCCTATGCAGAATTTTTAAGATCAAAATCTTTTCAAAAACCGTCAATACCGATTGTATCGAGCTTAACGGGAAGCTGCCTTCACGTAATGGACGAGAATTTCTTTTGGAATGCGGTCAGAAAGCCAATGATGTTTCGTGAAGCGATTCGATATTTGGAAAGCCAGCATACATGCAAGTTTATCGATTTAGGGCCATCCGGCACCTTAGCTGCTTTTGTGAAACAGCTGATTCCGGGTGATGCAGCTGACCGTTGCTGCTCAATCATAACACCATTTCATCAGGAGCTGAAAAATCTGAATACGGTTGAGTATTACCGTACACCAGAAAGGAAGTTTACAAGATGATTACATATGTCTTTCCAGGGCAAGGCTCCCAGCAAAAGGGGATGGGACAAGGGCTATTTGAACAGTATCAGCATTTGACAGATCAAGCAGATCAAATATTGGGCTATTCAATAGAGAAGCTATGTACCGAAAAATCATATCTGGATGTAAATCATACTGAATACACGCAGCCGGCTTTGTATGTTGTTAATGCACTCAATTACTTGAAGAGAGTGGAGGAGACCGGCAGAAAACCTGATTTTGCGGCAGGACATAGCTTAGGAGAATACAATGCGCTGATGGCAGCCGGTGCCTTTGATTTTGAAACCGGATTAAGGCTCGTCAAAAAAAGAGGAGAATTGATGGGACGAATTACAGGGGGCGGAATGGCTGCTGTGATCGGCCTGAGTAAGGAACAAGTTACAGCCGTTTTAGAAGAGCACCGTCTTCATGACATTGATGTGGCAAATGAAAATACGCCCCGGCAAATTGTGATTTCTGGCCCGAAAAAAGAGATTGAAAAAGCTCGGGCTGTTTTTGAAAGCACCAAGGATGTAAAGCTGTTTCATCCATTAAATGTGAGCGGAGCTTTTCATTCCAGATATATGAATGAAGCCAAACAGGTATTTAAGCAATATATTGACTCATTCCAGTTTGCACCTTTGGCGATCCCGGTTATCTCCAATGTCTACGCAGAGCCATACCATCAAGACAGATTAAAAGATACATTATCTGAACAGATGGACAACACAGTGAAATGGACGGACAGCATTCGTTTCCTGATGGGAAGAGGAGAAATGGAGTTTGAAGAGATTGGGCCTGGAACTGTTTTAACCGGTCTCATTCATCGGATTAAAAATGAAGCTGAACCATTGACATATATACCGAAAAAGAACCCCGCGATCAGTGCGCATCTAAAGGAGAAACGCAATGTTCAAGCTGGGATTACGGCAGAATCTTTAGGAAGTGCTGAATTTAAACAAGATTATCATCTTACATATGCTTATCTTGCAGGAGGAATGTACCGCGGCATTGCTTCGAAAGAAATGGTAGTAAAGCTGTCAAGAGCGGGAATGATGGGGTTCTTTGGCACAGGAGGTCTGAGCCTGAAAGAGGTTGAAGATGCGATCCATGCTATACAAGGTGAATTAGGGAAAGGACAGGCCTATGGCATCAATCTGGTCCACAATATGAAACATACTGAATCAGAAGAAAAAATGATCGATCTTTTATTGACGAATCAAGTGAGCATTGTGGAGGCTTCAGCATTTCTAAGTGTCACTCCTGCATTAGTAAGGTACCGCGCAAAAGGAGTGAAACGAAATCAAAATGGTGACGTTATATGCTCAAATCGTCTCATAGCAAAAATATCACGGCCGGAAGTTGCAGAATCATTTCTGAGTCCTGCGCCTGAGAATATGCTGCAAAAGCTTTTAGGAGAAAATAAAATCACTATGAACGAAGCTGAGTTGTTGCGGTGCATTCCGATGGCTGACGATATTTGTGTAGAAGCTGATTCAGGCGGTCATACAGATGGCGGTGTGGCATACAGCCTGATGCCGGCGATGACATCTTTAAGAGATGAAATGATGAAAAAATATCAATTTCGGAAAAAAATAAGAGTTGGTGCAGCTGGAGGGATTGGAACACCTGAGGCAGCGATGGCGGCTTTTATGCTAGGGGCTGATTTTATTCTAACAGGCTCAATCAATCAATGTACGGTTGAGGCGGCAACAAGTGATAAAGTAAAGGATTTGCTTCAGCAGATGAATGTACAAGATACAGCCTATGCGCCTGCAGGTGATATGTTTGAATCGGGCAGTAAAGTGCAGGTGCTAAAGAAAGGCGTGTTCTTTCCCGCGCGGGCAAACAAGTTATATGAACTGTACCAGCGGTATGGGTCTATACGTGAGCTGGATGCAAAGATGCTGGCCCAGCTTGAGGAGAAATACTTTAAACGCAGTATAGAAGACATATATAAAGATATTGCATTGCATTATCCCGCGGCAGACATTGAGAAGGCTGAACAAAACCCGAAACATAAAATGGCTTTGATTTTCCGATGGTACTTCAGATACAGCTCAAAATTGGCAATCAGCGGAAGCGAACATTCGAAGGTCGATTATCAAATTCACTGCGGTCCCGCGCTGGGAGCCTTTAATCAATGGGTCAAAGGATCGCAATTAGAAAATTGGCGAAACCGCCATGTGGATGAAATCGGGAAAAAATTAATGACAGAAACGGCAGTATTGCTTCATGAACGGATGCAATCGATGTATCAGCCGTCGCATGAAACAGACAACATAAAAATAAAAGTTTGAATATTATGAAAATATACCTATAAAAATCATTAAAATAATCCCTTGAAGGAGAGAGCGCATTATGGATAAACAGAGAATCTTTGAAGTACTAATCACCAATATTTGCGAGGTGCTTCCTGAATTAGACGGACACAGATTTGAGCCTGAAGATCAGTTAGTTGAGCTAGGAGCTGACTCTGTAGACAGAGCTGAAATTATCACGATGGTGCTAGAGGATTTATCGCTAAAAATCCCTCGCATTGAGCTATCCGGGGTGAAAAACATCGGTGAATTAGCTGAGGTGCTTTATGACAAAGTGCAATCTGCCTGAGGTGGTGGTGACCGGTGTAGGCGTTACGGCCTCTATCGGTCAAGGGAAAGAGGACTTTGCTTCCTCGCTGCTGTCCGGCAGACATGCCTTTGATGTCATGAAGCGTTCAGGCAGACAAAAAGACAGCCGGTTTATCGGAGCCGAAATTGCGTCATTGTCTTATCCTGACCGACTCTCTAAAAAAATGTTGCGAAAAGCATCATTCTCCAGCCGCGCTGCATTGGTAACTCTCACAGAGGCTTGGGAGGAGGCTGAATTGGACGATGCAGATTCCTCACGTATCGGACTGGTTGTTGGCGGGTCAAATTTTCAGCAGAGAGAAAACTTTGAAGTTTATGAAAGGTATCAAGACCGCTCCGGTTTTATTTCTCCGGCGTATGGCCTGTCTTTCATGGACAGCGATCTTTGCGGGATATGTACAGATCAGTTTGGCATCACGGGATTAGCATATACGGTGGGAGGAGCCTCGGCCAGCGGCCAGTTAGCAGTCATTCATGCGATTCAGCAAGTCCTGTCAGGCGAAGTTGATACTTGCATTGCACTTGGTGCTTTAATGGATCTTTCTTATATGGAATGCGAGGCGCTAAGAGCTTTAGGCGCTATGGGGACGGACAAATATGCTGATGAACCTGAAAAAGCGTGCCGTCCCTTCGATCAAAACAGAGACGGGTTTATCTATGGAGAATCGTGCGGTGCATTGGTAATAGAACGAAAGGAGACGGCTTTACGAAGAGGTCTCAAACCTTATGCAGCATTGTCTGGCTGGTCAATCAAACTGGACGGAAACCGGAATCCTGATCCTTCATTAGAAGGAGAGATTCATGTCATCCAGAAGGCACTGGAGCGTGCCAGGCTTTTACCAGAAGATATTGATTATATTAATCCTCATGGAACAGGCTCTTTTATTGGAGATGAAATAGAATTAAAGGCGCTCCGTGCATGCCGGCTTTCCCATGCTTATATCAATGCAACAAAATCGATAACCGGACACGGGCTTAGTGCGGCGGGCATCGTAGAGATTATTTCTGTTTTGCTGCAAATGAAAAAATCTGCCCTGCATCCGAGCAGGAATTTGGATCATCCAATCGATGATTCCTTTCATTGGGTAAATGAGAAATCGATTTCATACCGCATCAAAAATGCGCTGAGTTTAAGCATGGGGTTTGGCGGAATGAACACCGCGGTTTGTATACAAAACATTGAGAAATGTGGAGGCGAATCATAAATGGTTTCAGCCGGAATAGAAGCGATGAATGTCTTTGGCGGAACGGCATACCTTGATGTCATGGAGCTGGCCAAATACAGACACTTAGATACTGCGAGATTTGAAAACTTATTAATGAAAGAAAAAGCGGTAGCACTGCCTTATGAAGATCCCGTGACCTTCGGAGTCAATGCAGCTAAGCCGATTATTGATGCTTTATCTGAAGCAGAGAAGGACCGGATTGAATTGCTGATCACTTGCTCTGAATCCGGGATCGACTTTGGGAAATCGTTAAGTACATATATCCATGAATATTTAGGTCTCAACCGCAACTGCCGTTTGTTTGAGGTTAAACAGGCGTGTTATTCAGGGACAGCGGGATTTCAGATGGCGGTGAATTTTATATTATCCCAAACTTCTCCGGGTGCCAAAGCACTGGTTATCGCCAGTGATATTTCACGTTTTTTAATCGCTGAGGGCGGAGACGCTTTAAGCGAAGATTGGTCTTATGCGGAACCGAGCGCCGGAGCGGGAGCGGTGGCCGTTTTAGTTGGCGAAAATCCCGAGGTGTTTCAAATAGATCCCGGAGCAAATGGTTATTACGGCTATGAAGTGATGGACACGTGCCGCCCCATTCCCGACAGTGAAGCGGGAGATTCTGATCTGTCTTTAATGTCATATTTGGATTGCTGCGAACAGACCTTTCTGGAATATCAAAAGCGTGTACCGGGTGCCAATTATCAGGACACGTTTCAATATCTTGCTTACCATACGCCCTTTGGCGGGATGGTGAAAGGTGCGCACCGGACAATGATGCGTAAGGTGGCGAAGGTGAAAACATCCGGGATTGAGACGGATTTTTTAACTCGGGTAAAACCAGGTTTAAACTACTGTCAACGAGTTGGAAATATTATGGGGGCAGCCTTGTTTCTGGCATTGGCCAGCACGATAGACCAAGGGAGATTTGATACGCCTAAACGAATTGGCTGTTTTTCCTACGGATCCGGCTGCTGTTCTGAATTTTACAGCGGAATTACAACTCCGCAAGGCCAGGAGCGTCAGCGAACATTTGGTATTGAGAAGCATTTGGATCGCCGGTATCAGCTCTCCATGGAAGAGTATGAGCTATTGTTTAAGGGGAGCGGGATGGTGCGGTTTGGGACGCGCAATGTAAAGCTGGACTTTGAGATGATACCGGGCATCATGCAGTCCACTCAAGAGAAGCCGCGCTTGTTTTTAGAAGAAATTTCTGAGTTTCATCGGAAGTACAGGTGGATCTCGTGACCTATCAAACGATAAAGGTCCGCTTTCAAGCGTCGGTTTGCTATATTACCTTTCACCGTCCTGAAGCGAATAATACGATTAATGATACGCTGATAGAAGAATGCTTGCAAGTGTTAAACCAATGTGAAACATCAACGGTGACGGTTGTCGTTTTAGAGGGGCTTCCCGAGGTGTTTTGTTTCGGAGCGGATTTTCAAGAAATCTATCAGGAAATGAAAAGGGGCAGAAAACAGGCAAGCTCCCAAGAGCCTCTCTATGATTTGTGGATGAAATTGCAGACCGGCCCTTATGTCACGATTTCGCATGTCAGGGGAAAAGTGAATGCCGGCGGTCTTGGATTTGTATCTGCCACAGATATTGCCATTGCTGATCAGACGGCGTCATTCAGTCTCTCTGAGCTGCTATTCGGCCTGTACCCTGCTTGTGTTTTACCGTTTCTGATCCGCCGTATCGGCCGGCAGAAAGCGCATTATATGACGCTTATGACAAAGCCGATTTCCGTTCAGGAAGCCAGTGAATGGGGGTTAATAGATGCTTTTGATGCTGAAAGTGACGTGCTGCTGAGAAAGCATTTATTGCGTTTGCGGAGGCTGAATAAAAAAGGAATCGCACATTATAAACAGTTTATGAGCTCACTTGATCATCAAGTCAGTCGTGCGAAAGCCACCGCTTTAACTGCAAATCAAAACATGTTTTCTGATCCTCAAAACCAAATGGGAATCATCAGGTATGTTGAAACAGGACAATTCCCATGGGAGGATCAGTAACCGTTTCAATCAGAACCGTTAGGAGGACATCATGACGCATTCTGTTGTAGAGCTTATCGAAATTGAATCCGCCATTATTCAGGTAAAGATGCAAGATCGCACTCATAAAAACGCTTTTTCACAAGAACTTACAGATGGTTTAATTCAAGCGTTTAAATACATACGGCAGAACCCCAAATACAAAGCGGTCATTTTGACAGGATATGATAATTATTTTGCTTCAGGAGGAACGCAAGAAGGACTGCTACGAATTCAACAGGGATTGACCAAGTTCACTGATGACAATCTTTATTCTCTGGCGCTGGATTGTGAGATTCCAGTTATTGCGGCAATGCAGGGCCATGGAATTGGAGGCGGCTTTGTCATGGGGCTCTTTGCTGACCTAGTCATTCTGAGCAGAGAAAGCGTGTATACGGCTAATTTTATGAAATACGGATTTACGCCTGGAATGGGCGCTACCTTTATCGTTCCTAAAAAACTGGGTTTCAGCCTAGCCCAGGAAATATTATTGAATGCGGGCAGCTACCGCGGAGCTGATCTTGAAAAAAGAGGGGTTCCCTTTAAGGTGCTGCCCCGTGCAGAAGTGTTAGATTATGCAGTGGAGCTGGCGCAAGAACTGGCGGAAAAGCCGAGAAACTCACTGGTTACACTGAAAGATCATTTGGTTGCCCCGCTTCGCAATCAGCTGCCGCGCGTCATTGAACAGGAACTGATGATGCATGAGGAAACATTTCATCATGAAGAAGTCAAAAGTAGAATCAAAGGCTTATATGGTAATTAACTGAAAATATATATAAAATTTTGCAGGTGAAATGGAGGCAGCGTGATGAGAAATAATGATAATATCCGCATATTAGCTAATCCTTCTGTCAGTCATGGTGAGCCTTTACATATATCTGAAAAGCAGCCGGCAACAATACCTGAAGTTTTATACAGAACGGCGGCGGAGCTTGGGGATACAAAGGGAATCATTTATTTGCAGCCGGATGGGACTGAAGTTTACCAATCATACAGACGATTATGGGATGATGGACTGCGTATTGCGAAGGGGCTTCGCCAATCAGGCCTGAAAGCAAAACAAAGCGTGATTTTGCAGCTTGGTGACAATTCACAGCTTCTCCCTGCGTTCTGGGGGTGTGTGTTAACAGGGGTGGTTCCGGCTCCATTAGCCGTTCCACCAACGTATGCTGAATCGAGCAGCGGCACTCAAAAGCTGAAAGACGCATGGACGCTTCTTGACAAGCCAGCGGTGATTACGGACCGAGGGATGCACCAGGAAATGCTCGATTGGGCAAAAGAACAAGAGCTTGAAGGGTTCAGGGCAATTGCTGTAGAGGATCTGCTCAGCGCTGAAGCGGACACAGATTGGCATCAATCCAGTCCTGAAGACTTAGCGCTTTTATTGCTGACTTCAGGCAGTACGGGAACGCCCAAAGCAGTTATGCTTAATCATCGTAACATTATGAGCATGGTGAAAGGGATTATTCAAATGCAAGGCTTCACCAGAGAGGATATTACGTTTAACTGGATGCCGTTTGACCATGTCGGAGGGATCGGAATGCTGCATTTGCGGGATGTTTATCTTGGCTGTCAGGAAATTAACGTCTCAAGCGAAACAATCTTAATGGAGCCGTTGAAATGGCTGGATTGGATTGATCATTACCGAGCTTCTGTTACGTGGGCGCCGAATTTTGCGTTTGGTCTGGTCACTGATTTTGCAGAAGAAATAAAAGATAGGAAATGGGATCTGTCTTCAATGCGATACATGCTCAATGGCGGTGAAGCAATGGTAGCCAAGGTAGGGCGCAGAATACTTGAGCTTTTAGAACCACATGGACTGCCTGCTGACGCCATCCGACCTGCCTGGGGAATGTCCGAAACTTCATCGGGCGTTATTTTTTCTCATGAATTTACCCGGGCTGGAACAAGTGATGATGATCATTTTGTTGAAATAGGCTCTCCAATCCCCGGCTTCTCTATGAGAATTGTGAATGACCATAATGAATTGGTTGAAGAGGGCGAGATCGGCCGTTTTCAAGTCTCGGGTCTTTCTGTTACTAGCGGTTATTACCAGCGGCCTGATTTGAATGAGAGTGTGTTTACAGAAGACGGCTGGTTTGAAACCGGAGATCTTGGCTTTTTGCGAAACGGGCGCTTAACCATAACAGGCCGTACGAAAGATGCAATTATCATTAACGGCATTAATTATTACAGTCATGCAATTGAGTCTGCAGTTGAAGAATTATCTGAAATTGAAACTTCTTATACTGCTGCTTGCGCTGTCCGTCTGGGCCAGAATTCAACAGATCAGCTGGCTATCTTCTTTGTTACTTCCGCAAAATTAAATAATGAGCAGATGTCTCAGCTTCTTAGAAACATACAATCCCATGTCTCACAGGTGATCGGAGTCACCCCGGAATATTTGCTGCCTGTACAAAAAGAAGAGATTCCAAAAACGGCTATCGGAAAGATCCAGCGCACCCAGCTAAAAACTTCATTTGAAAATGGAGAGTTCGACCACTTGCTACATAAACCCAATCGGATGAACGATGCGGTCCAGGATGAGGAGATGCAGCAAGCAGACCATGTGAAAAGAGTAAGGGAAGAAATACAGGAGCATCTGCTCACCTGTTTGACTGAGGAGCTGCATGTTTCCCGCGATTGGGTGGAGCCAAATGCAAATATCCAAAGTCTTGGTGTGAATTCTATCAAGATGATGAAGCTCATTCGATCGATCGAGAAAAACTACCATATCAAACTAACAGCCAGAGAGATACATCAATATCCTACAATTGAACGCTTAGCCAGCTATCTATCAGAACATGAAGACCTCAGCAGCTCGTCTGCTGACAAAAAGGGCACGGACACATATAAAACCGAACCGGAAAGGAGTCAGGCAACTTTTCAACCTCTTTCTGAGGTTCAAAAAGGATTATGGACATTGCAAAAAATGTCACCCGAAAAAAGTGCATATCACGTACCTCTCTGTTTTAAATTTTCGTCAGGGCTTCACCATGAAACATTCCAGCAGGCTTTTGGCCTTGTATTGAATCAGCACCCAATCTTAAAGCACGTCATCCAAGAGAAAGACGGAGTGCCATTTCTTAAAAATGAGCCAGCACTTTCAATTGAAATCAAGACAGAAAATATCTCAAGTTTGAAAGAGTCTGATATTCCTGCTTTTCTTAGAAAGAAAGTAAAGGAACCGTATGTAAAGGAAAACAGCCCGTTAGTGCGTGTCATGAGCTTTTCCAGATCTGAACAAGAGCATTTTTTATTAGTTGTCATTCACCATTTGATTTTTGACGGAGTTTCGTCTGTCACATTTATACGCAGTCTGTTTGATACCTATCAGCTTCTTTTAAAAGGACAGCAGCCGGAAAAAGCTGTTTCTCCTGCTATTTATCATGATTTTGCGGCATGGGAGAAAAACATGCTTGCTGGCAAAGACGGTGTGAAGCACCGTACATATTGGCAGAAACAGCTATCGGGAACTTTGCCGAATCTTCAGCTGCCTAATGTCAGCGCAAGTTCAGTCGATTCTGAGTTTAGAGAGGATACATACACCAGGCGGCTGTCCAGCGGCTTCATGAATCAGGTCAGAACGTTTGCGAAAGAGCATTCTGTAAATGTCACGACGGTATTCTTAAGCTGCTATATGATGCTGCTTGGCCGTTACGCCGGCCAAAAGGAACAGATCGTCGGCATGCCGGCCATGGTGAGGCCGGAAGAAAGATTTGATGATGCCATTGGACATTTTCTCAATATGCTCCCGATTCGGAGTGAGCTGAACCCGGCAGACACTTTTTCTAGCTTTATATCAAAATTGCAATTAACGATATTGGATGGGCTTGATCATGCAGCATATCCTTTTCCAAAAATGGTGAGGGATCTGAATATTCCTCGCAGTCAAGCAGGTTCACCGGTATTTCAAACCGCTTTTTTCTATCAGAATTTTCTTCAATCCGGAAGCTATCAAAGCTTGCTGAGCCGCTATGCTGACTTCTTTTCTGTCGATTTCGTTGAGTATATTCACCAAGAGGGCGAATACGAATTAGTATTTGAACTGTGGGAAACAGAAGAAAAAATGGAGCTGAACATCAAGTACAATACTGGGCTGTTTGATGCGGCTTCTATATCCGCCATGTTCGACCATTTTGTTTATGTAACAGAGCAGGCGATGTTGAATCCTTCTCAGCCTTTAAGAGAGTATTCTTTATTACCTGAGGCAGAGAAGCAGATGATTCTCAAAACATGGAACGCCACAGGAAAAACGTATCCATATATAACTTTTCATGAGTTGTTTGAGCAGCAGGCGAAAAAGACGCCTGATAGAGCGGCTGTCAGCTATGAAGGTCAAACATTGACGTATCGGGAGCTTGATGAGAAAAGCACACAGCTGGCCATTTATTTGCAGGCGCATGGAGTGGGTCCTGACCGTCTGGCGGGGATCTATGTGGATCGATCGCTGGACATGCTAGTGGGTTTATTAGCGATCCTCAAGGCTGGGGGAGCCTATGTGCCGCTAGACCCGTCCTATCCGGCTGAACGATTAGAATACATGCTTGAGGACAGTGAAGTTTTCATTACACTGACGACATCGGAATTAGTAAATACGTTGAGTTGGAACGGTGTCACAACAGCTCTTTTAGATCAAGATTGGGATGAAATTGCTCAAACAGCCTCTGATCGAAAAGTGCTTACACGCACTGTCACGCAAGAGAACTTGGCATATGTCATTTATACATCCGGCAGCACAGGAAAGCCAAAAGGTGTCATGATACCGCATAAAGCTTTGACAAACTTTCTCGTTTCGATGGGGGAAACACCAGGTCTTACGGCAGAGGATAAAATGCTTGCTGTCACAACCTACTGTTTTGATATTGCAGCTCTGGAATTATTTTTGCCTTTAATAAAGGGCGCACACTGCTATATTTGTCAAACGGAGCATACAAAAGACGTTGAAAAACTGAAACGGGACATCCGCACGATCAAACCGACAGTGATGCAGGCAACCCCCGCTACGTGGAAGATGCTCTTTTATTCAGGCTGGGAAAATGAAGAGAGCGTGAAAATTTTATGCGGTGGCGAAGCATTGCCTGAGACATTAAAACGATATTTCTTAGATACGGGCAGCGAAGCCTGGAATATGTTCGGGCCAACCGAAACAACTATCTGGTCAGCGGTTCAGCGCATTAACGATGAATGCTCTCATGCCACGATAGGAAGGCCAATCGCCAATACACAAATCTATATTACGGATTCTCAGCTCGCGCCAGTGCCGGCAGGTGTCCCGGGTGAGCTGTGCATTGCAGGAGACGGTGTGGCGAAGGGCTACTACAAAAAGGAAGAATTAACGGATTCGAGATTCATTGACAACCCTTTTGAGCCTGGGTCTAAGCTTTATAGAACGGGAGACATGGCCCGCTGGCTTACGGGAGGGCGAATTGAATATATAGGCCGCATCGATAATCAAGTAAAAATCCGCGGATTCCGTATTGAACTTGGTGATATTGAAAGCAGGCTTAGTGAGCATCCCGGCATTCTGGAATGCGTTGTGGTCGCAGATATGGATAACCTAGCTGCCTATTATACAGCTAAACATGCAAATGCTTCTCTCACAGCGAGAGAGCTGCGTCATTTTGTGAAAAACGCTTTGCCTGCCTATATGGTGCCTTCTTATTTTATTCAGCTTGATCATATGCCGTTAACTCCGAACGGAAAGATAGATAGAAACAGCCTTAAGAATATCGATTTATCAGGGGAGCAGCTAAAGCAAAGGCAGACCTCTCCTAAGAACATTCAGGATACTGTTTTTACCATTTGGCAGGAAGTGCTGAAAACGAGTGACATTGAATGGGATGACGGATTTTTCGATGTGGGCGGGGATTCGCTTCTCGCGGTCACTGTGGCTGATCGTATCAAACATGAACTATCCTGTGAGTTTTCTGTCACAGACCTGTTTGAGTATTCAACGATTAAAAATATCAGCCAGTACATCACTGAACAGCGAATGGGCGATGCAAGTGACCATATGCCGACAGACCCGGCAGCTCATATAGAAGATCAGTCTACCGAGATGAGTGATCTCCCAGACTATTATGACGATAGTGTAGCGATTATTGGCATATCGTGTGAATTTCCAGGGGCAAAAAATCATGATGAATTTTGGGAGAACCTCAGAGACGGCAAGGAAAGCATAGCGTTTTTCAATAAAGAAGAGCTTCAGCGCTTTGGCATTTCAAAGGAGATAGCGGAGAATGCCGACTATGTCCCTGCTAAAGCTTCAATTGAGGGGAAAGACAGATTTGATCCAAGCTTCTTTCAAATCTCTCCTAAAGACGCTGAATTTATGGACCCTCAGCTTCGGATGCTGCTGACTCATTCATGGAAAGCAATAGAAGATGCCGGTTATGCTGCGAGGCAGATTCCGCAAACCAGTGTTTTTATGTCGGCAAGCAATAATTCTTATCGCGCGCTGCTGCCGTCAGATACAACAGAGAGCTTGGAGACGCCGGACGGCTATGTTTCGTGGGTGCTTGCACAGAGCGGGACGATTCCGACAATGATTTCTCATAAGCTCGGGCTGAGAGGGCCAAGCTATTTCGTTCATGCCAACTGCTCATCATCTCTGATTGGATTGCATTCTGCCTATAAGAGCCTCCTGTCGGGTGAATCTGATTATGCTTTAGTTGGCGGTGCAACGCTGCATACCGAGTCAAATATCGGATATGTGCATCAGCCGGGGCTGAACTTTTCGAGTGATGGACATATTAAAGCTTTTGACGCTTCAGCTGACGGAATGATAGGCGGTGAGGGCGTTGCTGTTGTATTGCTGAAAAAAGCAGCTGATGCAGTAAAGGACGGGGATCATATCTATGCCTTGCTGAGAGGCATTGGTGTAAATAACGACGGCGCTGACAAAGTCGGCTTTTATGCTCCAAGCGTTAAAGGCCAGGCTGACGTGGTCCAACAGGTCATGAATCAAACGAAGGTACAGCCTGAATCCATCTGCTATGTAGAAGCACACGGGACCGGAACGAAGCTGGGGGACCCGATCGAGCTGGCGGCTTTAACAAACGTTTACAGGCAATATACAAATAAAACGCAATTTTGCGGCATTGGGTCGGTGAAAACCAATATCGGACATTTAGATACAGCCGCCGGTCTTGCGGGCTGCATTAAGGTCGTGATGAGTCTTTATCATCAAGAGCTTGCACCGAGTATTAATTATAGGGAGCCGAATCCAAATACAGACTTAGCCAGCTCTCCTTTTTACGTCGTCGATCAAAAGAAAACGTTAAGCCGTGAGATCAAAACGCACAGGGCTGCACTTAGCTCGTTCGGGCTTGGCGGGACAAATACCCATGCCATTTTTGAACAATTCAAAAGGGATTCAGATAAGAGAAAGATAGACGGAACCTGCATCGTCCCGATCTCGGCGAAAAATAAAGAGAGGCTGCAAGAGTATGCAGAAGACATTCTGGCCTATTTGGAAAGAAGAGGGCTTGAGAACAGCCAGCTGCCTGATTTTGCGTATACCCTTCAGGTGGGGCGCGAAGCGATGGAGCATCGCGTTGTCTTTATTGCCGATCATGTAAATGAGTTAAAACAGAGGCTCACAGATTTTATCAATGGAAAAACAGCGATTGAAGGCTGTTTTCAAGGAAGTAAGCACAATGCCAGGGAGGTTTCATGGCTGACGGAGGATGAGGACAGCGCTGAACTCATACGTAAGTGGATGGCCAAAGGAAAAGTAAACAAGCTTGCAGAAATGTGGAGCAAGGGAGCGCATATAGATTGGATGCAGCTTTACAAGGGTGAGCGCCCAAACAGAATGAGTCTGCCGACTTATCCATTTGCAAAGGAACGATACTGGCCGTCGCAGGATGACCGCAAACCGGTGGCGCAGATATCCGGAAATCAGACAGGGATCGGCTCTATTCATCCATTGCTTCATCAGAATACATCTGATTTTTCTGAACAGAAATTCAGTTCGGTTTTCACTGGTGACGAATTCTTCCTGAGAGACCATGTGGTAAGAGGAAAGCCTGTGCTTCCTGGTGTTGCGTACCTTGAAATGGTGTACGCGGCTATAAACCAGGCGGCAGGAAGTGAAATTGGCCAAGATGTCAGAATCAGATTGAATCATACAGTCTGGGTTCAGCCTGTTGTGGTTGACAGACATTCAGCTCAAGTGGATATCAGTCTCTTTCCTGAAGAAGATGGAAAAATCACCTTTGACATTTACAGTATACAGGAAGACGGGGACGACCCTGTTATTCATAGTCAAGGCAGTGCGGAGCTGGCATCTGCTGCCGAAACGCCAGTCGCAGATCTCATTGAAATATCACGCCGCTGCGGCAAAGGAAAGATGTCGCCTGATCAATTTTACGAAGAAGGCAGAAGCAGAGGAATGTTCCATGGCCCGGCCTTTCAAGGAATTAAGAATGTGAATATAGGAAACAGAGAGGTTTTGGCGCAGCTGCAGCTTCCAGAAATCGTTTCTGGAACGAATGAACAGTTTGTGCTGCACCCAAGTATCATGGATTCCGCCTTGCAGACAGCAACAATATGTATCATGCAGGAATTGACGGATCAAAAGCTGATTTTGCCATTTGCGCTTGAGGAGCTTGAAGTGATCAAAGGGTGTTCTTCTTCTATGTGGGCTTATGCTCGCTTAAGTGACAGCGATCACTCCGGAGGGGTTGTTCAGAAAGCGGATATCGATGTCATTGACGAGAGTGGAAGCGTATGTGTCAGGATCAAAGGATTTTCAACGAGAGTATTAGAAGGGGAGGTTCATCCTTCAAAGCCTTCAACACGGCACGAACGCTTAATGCTTGAACCGGTGTGGGAAAAACAGAATGAAGAACGAGAGGACGAAGATCTTTCGTACACGGAGCATATCATTGTTCTCTTCGAAACTGAACGAAGTGTCACAGACAGCATTGCCTCCCACATGAAAGATGCCCGTGTGATTACTCTAAACGAAGCTGTAGGACATATTGCTGAACGTTATCAATGTTACATGCAGAACATTTTTGAACTCCTGCAAAGCAAGGTCCGTGAGCTTTCTGCAGGCCGTATCATCATTCAAGCGATTGTTCCACTGGAAAAAGAGAAGCAATTGTTTGCCGGCGTTTCCGGTCTGCTTAAAACAGCAGAAATAGAGTTCAGCAAACTGACTGCTCAGGTCATCGAAATTGAGAAACCTGAAGAGATGATAGACCTTCACCTCAAGCTGAAAGACGACAGCCAGAGACCATTTGACAAACAGATTCGATATGAGGCTGGACACCGTTTTGTGAAAGGCTGGAGGGAGATGGTGCTTCCTTCAGCTGATACGCTTCACATGCCGTGGAGAGACGAAGGTGTTTATCTAATCACAGGCGGAGCAGGAAGCTTAGGCCTTCTGTTTGCAAAGGAAATTGCCAATCGAACTGGCCGGTCTACTATTGTGCTGACGGGACGATCTGTTTTAAGTGAGGATAAGGAAAACGAACTGGAGGCTCTTCGAAGCATCGGAGCGGAGGTTGTCTATCGAGAGGCTGATGTAAGTGATCAGCATGCGGTTCGTCATCTTTTTGAGGAAATCAAAGAAAGATATGGCACTCTCAATGGAATTATTCACGGTGCAGGCAGCATTAAAGATCACTTCATCATTCATAAAACGAATGAAGAGTTTCAAGAAGTATTGCAGCCAAAAGTGAGCGGGTTGTTACATGTAGACGAATGCAGCAAGGATTTCCCATTGGACTTTTTCATTTTCTTCTCATCTGTTTCGGGATGTTTAGGAAACGCTGGACAAGCCGATTATGCGGCAGCCAATTCGTTTATGGATGCATTTGCTGAATACCGCCGTTCTCTTGCGGCATCAAAAAAGAGATTTGGCTCCACCATTTCCTTCAATTGGCCGTTATGGGAAGAAGGCGGTATGCAAGTCGGCGCTGAAGATGAAAAGAGAATGCTGAAAACGACGGGAATGGTCCCGATGCCGACAGATAGTGGCTTGAAAGCATTTTATCAAGGGATAGCATCTGATAAGCCGCAAGTTTTTGTGATGGAAGGACAGCTTCAGAAAATGAAACAAAAACTGCTTTCCGCAGGATCGAAAGCCAAGCGGAACGATCAGAGAAAGGCGGATCAGGATCAAGGACAAACTAGAAAATTGGAAGCAGCCTTAATCCAGATGGTTGGCGCAATTTTGAAAGTAAACACAGACGATATCGATGTCAACACAGAGCTGAGTGAGTACGGATTCGACTCAGTTACATTCACTGTCTTTACAAACAAGATCAACGAAAAATTTCAGTTGGAGCTAACACCGACCATTTTCTTTGAATATGGCAGCGTCCAAAGCCTGGCTGAATATGTAGTTGCTGCGTATCAGGGCGAATGGAATCAAGATGCTACTGCTAAAGGCATAGATGAAAGAACAAACTTAGTGCACAGTTTAAGCAGCCTGGAGGCATCATTAAGCAACATGGTCAGTGCAATTTTAAAAGTAAATAGTGAAGATATTGATGTCAATACAGAGCTGAGTGAATACGGATTTGATTCCGTTACATTTACGGTCTTTACAAACAAGATAAACGAAGAATTTCAGTTGGAGCTAACGCCGACCATTTTCTTTGAATATGGAAGCATCCAAAGCCTGGCTGAGTATTTGACTGCTGAACATGAGGACACCCTGGTTCAGGAGCGCGAAAAACCAGAGGGACAGGAAGAGTTACAGACAAAATCCCCTGAAGCGCCGAAAATCACATCACGTAGAAAGCGCCGCTTTACACAGCCTGTTATTGCAAAAGCAGAAAGAAACAAAAAGCAGGCTGCCGATTTTGAGCCGGTTGCAATTGTCGGCATCAGCGGCCGATTCCCTGGCGCTATGGATATAGACGAATTTTGGAAAAACCTAGAAGAAGAAAAAGACAGCATCACAGAAGTACCAAAAGATCGATGGGATTGGCGGGAGCATTATGGAAACCCAGACACTGACGTCAATAAAACTGACATCAAATGGGGCGGGTTTATTGATGGTGTCGCAGAGTTTGATCCGTTGTTTTTTGGTATTTCGCCGCGAGAAGCTGATTATGTAGACCCTCAGCAGCGCTTGTTAATGACATACGTGTGGAAGGCACTGGAAGATGCGGGTTGCTCGCCGCAAAGCCTTTCGGGTACAGGGACTGGTATCTTTATCGGTACGGGAAACACCGGTTATAAAGATCTATTCCATAGAGCGAATCTTCCAATTGAAGGCCATGCTGCTACAGGTCATATGATTCCTTCGGTAGGCCCGAATAGAATGAGTTATTTTTTAAATATTCATGGTCCGAGCGAGCCAGTAGAGACGGCTTGTTCCAGTTCTCTTGTAGCCATTCACCGTGCTGTGACTGCGATGCAAAACGGTGATTGTGAGATGGCGATCGCTGGAGGCGTGAATACGATCTTAACCGAGGAGGCGCATATTAGCTACAGCAAGGCGGGGATGCTCAGCAAAGACGGCAGGTGTAAAACCTTCTCTGCCGATGCGAATGGCTATGTCAGAGGCGAAGGGGTCGGAATGGTCATGTTGAAAAAGCTGGAAGATGCCGAGCGCGACGGAAATCATATTTACGGCGTTATTCGGGGGACGGCGGAAAATCACGGCGGAAGAGCCAATACCCTGACATCGCCTAATCCGAAAGCACAAGCTGATTTGTTGGTGCGTGCATATCGCCAAGCAGGCATAGATCCAAGCACTGTCACATATATCGAAGCACATGGAACAGGGACGGAATTGGGCGATCCGATTGAAATAAATGGGCTGAAAGCCGCGTTTAAGGAACTATCCAATATGAGAGGCGAGAGCCAGCCGGATGTTCCGGATCACCGTTGCGGCATCGGCTCAGTTAAAAGCAATATCGGTCATTTAGAGCTAGCAGCCGGTATTTCCGGTTTGATCAAGGTGCTTTTGCAAATGAAGCATAAAACGTTAGTGAAAAGCCTGCATTGCGAGACGCTTAATCCTTATCTTCAGCTGACTGACAGTCCGTTTTACATCGTTCAGGAAAAACAGGAATGGAAGTCTGTCACAGATCGTGACGGAAACGAGCTTCCGCGCCGTGCCGGAATCAGTTCGTTTGGGATTGGCGGAGTAAACGCGCATATTGTGATTGAAGAATATATGCCAAAAGCCAATTCAGAACACACGGCTACAGAACAGCCAAACGTAATTGTGCTGTCGGCTAAAAATAAAAGCAGGCTGATAGATCGTGCTTCGCAATTGCTTGAGGTGATTCGCAATAAAAAATATACAGATCAGGATTTGCACCGCATCGCTTACACCCTGCAGGTCGGGCGCGAAGAAATGGATGAGCGTCTGGCGTGTGTTGCGGGGACAATGCAGGAGCTTGAAGAGAAACTGCAGGCGTTTGTTGACGGTAAGGAAGAAACAGACGAATTTTTCCGGGGACAGTCTCATCGAAATAAAGAGACCCAGACTATTTTTACAGCAGATGAAGATATGGCGTTGGCACTTGATGCTTGGATCAGAAAAAGAAAATACGCCAAACTTGCTGATTTATGGGTCAAAGGGGTCTCAATCCAGTGGAACACATTATACGGAGAGACCAAACCGCGCCTGATCAGCCTCCCTTCATATCCGTTTGCGAAGGATTACTATTGGGTGCCGGCAAAGGAACATTCAGAAAGAGACAAAAAAGAACTGGTTAATGCGATTGAAGATCGGGCTGCATGCTTTTTGACGAAACAATGGAGTTTGAGTCCAATTGGCTCAGCAGTGCCGGGGACAAGAACCGTTGCCATCCTGTGCAATCAAGAGACAGCAGATTTAGCAGCAGAATTGTCTTCGTATTTTCCGAATCATCTCTTATTAGATGTGAGCCGGATAGAAAATGATCAGTCAGACATTGATTGGAAAGAGTTTGACGGCCTAGTGGATGTCATCGGATGCGGTAGGGATGATGAGGGCCGGCTGGATTGGATTGAATGGGTGCAAAGACTGGTTGAATTCGGGCATAAAGAGGGGCTCAGGCTGCTTTGTGTGACGAAGGGGCTCGAATCGTTTCAAAACACATCTGTCCGGATGGCTGGCGCCTCACGGGCTGGGTTGTATCGAATGCTCCAATGCGAGTACAGCCATCTTATATCAAGGCATATGGATGCTGAGGAGGTTACTGATCATCCCCGTCTCGCGAAGTTGATCGCTGATGAGTTTTATTCCGAATCTTATGATGCGGAGGTTTGCTACAGGGATGGTTTACGGTACCAAGCTTTTCTAAAAGCTCATCCGGAAACAGGTAAGGCCACGGAACAAAGCACGGTCTTCCCGAATGATCATGTACTTCTCATTACAGGCGGCACACGAGGCATCGGACTATTATGCGCCCGTCATTTTGCAGAGTGCTATGGAGTGAAAAAACTGGTGCTGACCGGACGAGAACAGCTTCCTCCGCGAGAGGAGTGGGCTCGTTTTGACACCTCGAACACATCAGTTGCCCAGAAAATCCAGGCAGTGCGGGAGCTGGAAGCGAAGGGTGCACAGGTGGAGATGCTGTCGCTGACGTTATCTGATGAAGCTCAGGTTGAGCAAACGCTGCAACATATCAAGCGAACATTAGGACCGATTGGCGGTGTTATTCATTGTGCAGGTTTGACGGATATGGATACGCTGGCATTTATCCGAAAAACTTCAGATGATATTCAGCGGGTGCTGGAACCTAAGGTGTCAGGTCTTACAACGTTATATCGCCATGTGTGTAACGAGCCTTTACAGTTTTTTGTCTTATTTTCTTCTGTTTCAGCCATTATTCCGGAGCTTTCGGCGGGACAAGCTGACTATGCGATGGCCAATAGCTATATGGATTATTTTGCAGAAGCACATCAGAAACATGTGCCGATCATCAGTGTTCAGTGGCCGAACTGGGAAGAAACCGGTATGGGTGAAGTGACAAATCAAGCGTATCGGGAAAGCGGCTTGTTGAGCATTACGAATTCAGAAGGCTTACGTTTTCTAGATCAAATTGTATCGAAAATGTTCGGACCGGTTGTTCTCCCTGCAATGGCGAATCAAACAAACTGGGAGCCGGAACTGCTGATGAAGAGGAGGAAACCGCATGAGGGCGGTTTGCAGGAAGCTGCTTTACAGAGCCCGCCAGCCAGAGACATTGAAGAGGCCGATGAAGTTTCCAAATGTGATGGATTATTATCTGAAACACAGTCCTGGCTTGTTGATCTGTTTACCGAAGAGCTGAGAATAGATCGTGAAGACTTCGAGATTGACGGGTTGTTTCAGGATTATGGCGTGGATTCAATCATTTTGGCACAGGTGCTCCAGCGTATAAACCGCAAATTAGAGGCAGCGCTCGATCCATCGATTCTATATGAATACCCGACAATTCAAAGATTCACAGATTGGCTGATCGGTTCTTATTCCGAAAGGCTGTCCGCTTTATTCGGAGGCAGGATATCGGATGCATCAGCACCTTTGGAGAACAAAATAGAGGTGGAGGCACCTGTTCCTGCGAAGGATCGAGCTCTTACACCTCAGATTCAGGCACCAGCGATTTTGTCACCGGACTCTCATGCAGAAGGTATTGCCGTTGTCGGACTCTCTTGCCGATTCCCTGGGGCAGAGACATTGGAGTCATATTGGTCGTTACTATCCGAGGGGCGTTCGTCAATCGGCCCGATTCCGGCAGAGCGTTGGGGCTGTAAGACACCATATTATGCCGGCGTGATTGATGGCGTCAGCTATTTTGATCCTGATTTCTTTTTGCTTCACGAAGAAGACGTAAGGGCGATGGATCCGCAAGCACTGCTCGTGTTGGAAGAGTGTCTGAAGCTCTTGTATCACGCCGGTTATACACCTGAGGAAATAAAGGGCAAGCCCGTCGGTGTTTATATCGGAGGCAGAAGCCAGCACAAACCTGATGAAGACAGCCTTGATCATGCCAAGAATCCGATCGTGACAGTCGGCCAAAATTATTTAGCGGCTAATCTTTCACAATTTTTTGATGTCCGCGGCCCGAGTGTTGTAGTTGACACCGCATGCTCGTCAGCTTTGGTCGGCATGAATATGGCCATTCAGGCGCTGCGTGGCGGAGATATTCAATCCGCCATAGTCGGCGGTGTCAGCTTACTGAGCTCAGATGCCTCTCACAGGCTGTTTGACCGGCGCGGCATTTTAAGCAAGCATTCATCCTTCCATGTGTTTGATGAGCGTGCTGACGGAGTTGTGTTAGGTGAAGGCGTCGGAATGGTCATGCTAAAAACGGTAAAACAGGCACTGGAAGACGGAGATACCATATATGCTGTTGTGAAAGCGGCCTCGGTCAATAATGACGGAAGAACGGCGGGGCCTGCAACACCTAATCTGGAGGCGCAAAAGGAAGTCATGAAAGATGCGCTTTCCAAAAGCGGAAAAAAACCAGAGGACATCAGCTATCTTGAGGCAAACGGGTCAGGTTCAATCGTAACCGATCTCCTTGAGCTAAAAGCGATCCAATCAGTGTACCGTTCTGGGCACTCATCGCCTCTTTCTCTTGGCTCAATCAAGCCGAACATCGGGCATCCGCTATGTGCTGAAGGGATCGCCAGCTTCATTAAGGTTGTGCTGATGCTGAAAGAGCGCCGCTTTGTCCCATTTTTATCAGGTGAAAAAGAGATGGCGCATTTCGATCAACAGAAAGCGAACATCACGTTCAGCCGAGCCCTGGAAAAATGGACAGATTCGCAGCCTACTGCGGCTATTAACTGCTTTGCCGATGGGGGGACGAATGTCCATGTCATCGTAGAGGCGTGGGAAAAAGATGAAAAACACGCCATCAAGCGCAGTCCAAAATCGCCTCCTCAATTAAAGAAACGAATGCTTTCGCCAGGCGAGACAAAGCTGGAAGCGGAGACTTCGAAAATGACTGCGGCAAACATATGGGATACTTATGAGGTGGAGGTCTAACGTGAAAAAGATAACGAAACAACTCACATTATCGTTAAAAAATCCGTTTATTTATCACCATGTGGTTTACGGACAAAATGTCCTGCCGGGATTGGCTTATATCGATATAATCTACCAGATATTCAGAGAACACGGCTTCTCCTGCTCAGAGCTTCAGCTGCGGAATTTATCTATCTATCAGCCATTGACGGCGGAACAGGATGCAGTAATTGTTCTGAATATCCAATGCGCGGAGAAAAAAGAAGGAAAGTGGCAAATCACAGCCAAGGGAATTGAAAAACGTGACGGGAAAGAAGCTTCGGAAGAAAAGCTCTATATGAAGGCTGACATGCACGCAGACTCCCCAGCCATATTTGAAGAAACACTGGATTTCAGTCAAATCAAAGCATCTGCACAGAACGTTGTTCAGCTTGATGATGTATATGAACAATGCAGACGTCAGGAATTGGTGCACAGCGAATATATGAAAGCAAAAGGCTACATCTATGAAGAGGAAGACGGCGTTCTTCTTGAGCTTTCTCTCGGTTCGGAAGCCATGCTTCACGCAGAAGGCTTTATGTTTCACCCGACTCTCATAGACGGGAGCGGGGTGGGTGCCAATCATTTGCTCACATCTTTGCTTAAAGGAGAACAGAGGCTGTATTTGCCTCTGTTCTATGAATCCTTTTCCGCTTCTGCACTTTTGCAGTCGGATTGCATGACAAGAATTAAGCGCTCCTCCGTCCGGCGGGAAAAAGAGCTGATTTATGTAACACTTGAATTTTTTAATGCGTCGGGAGAAAAAGTGGCTGAGTTGAAAAACTTTACAAGCAAATTGGTGCGAGAAGCGGAGCTGATTAGCGGAAAACATCAAGATGCACAGGAGACACAGATGACAAGAGCGGACACTGCTGAGCGTGATAAACCTGCTGACATGGTATCTTCTCCCGTTAATTCCTATAGTGAGGCTGAACAGTTCGTAAGCCAATTAATCGCAGAGAAAATCAATAAGCCGGTAGAACAAGTTGAAAAACAGGTCGGTTATTACCAAATGGGACTGAATTCATCGGGCTTGCTTGAGGTGGTAGAAACGATCAGTGATAAGATCGGTGAGAGCCTTTCGCCGACTCTTCTGTTTGAGCATACCACCATAGCGGAACTGTCAGCGTTTCTTGCCGAGGAATATGCTGAGCATTTTAGTGCCGCTGGTTCCCTTGGCCAGAATGAAAGAGCACGCGTTTCCGACAGCATAAACGACCGTAAGACTGTTGAAGCTTCTCGTCCTGCACCTGTTAAGGCAGCAGGCGATATTGCGATTATCGGCTTGGCGGGCAGGTATCCGAAGGCAGCCAATATTCATGAATTTTGGAACAATCTGAAAGAGGGGAAGGACTGCGTTAGCGAGATTCCTGAGTCGCGCTGGGATTGGCAGCGACTTGAAGGAATCACATCTCCTTCGGGTAAGGACATTTCGAAATGGGGAGGATTTATTAATGATCCCGACTGCTTCGATCCCCAATTTTTCAGAATCACGCCAAGAGAAGCGGAGACAATGGACCCTCAAGAGCGGCTGTTTTTAGAAACATGCTGGGAAACGATTGAGGATGCGGGCTATACGCCAAAGACGTTGGCCAAGCCTAAAGGACGAAATAAAAGGCAGCATGTAGGAGTTTTTGCCGGTGTCATGCACAAGGATTATACATTAGTCGGAGCTGAAGAAGCATCAGCAGAAAATGTGTTTCCTCTTTCGCTCAACTATGCGCAAATCGCCAACCGTGTTTCTTACTTTTGTAATTTCCACGGTCCGAGTATGGCTGTCGATACGGTATGTTCATCCTCTTTGACCGCAGTGCACTTGGCGTTGGAAAGCATACGTCACGGTGAGTGCGATGTTGCGTTAGCAGGCGGAGTGAACCTGTCTTTGCACCCGAATAAATATATGACATACGGGGTCTGGGATATGTTTTCCACTGATGGACACTGCCGTACGTTTGGAAAGGATGGGGACGGTTATGTGCCGGCCGAGGGTATAGGCGCGGTTTTATTAAAGCCTTTGCGCCAGGCGGAAGAAGACGGAGATCGCATTTATGCGGTTATTAAAGGAAGTGCTGTGAATCATGTGGGCACTGTAAGCGGCATTTCAGTGCCGAGCCCTGTTTCTCAAGCTGATCTGATTGAGACATGCTTGGAGAAAACGGGAATCGACCCGCGGACGATCAGTTATGTGGAAGCCCATGGAACCGGCACGTCCTTAGGAGATCCGATCGAAATACAGGGATTAGTGAAAGCGTTCCGCCAATATACGCAGGATCGGCAGTTCTGTTCAATCGGTTCTGTAAAGTCAAACATTGGGCACGCCGAATCCGCCGCGGGGATCAGCGGTTTAAGCAAGGTTGCTCTTCAGCTTCACCATCAAAAACTTGTGCCTTCTTTGCATTCGGAAGAACTGAATCCGTACGTTGATTTTGAAAAGTCTCCATTTTATGTACAGCATGAAACAGAAACGTGGAAGCAGCCTGTTATCAAGGAGAATGGGGAAGACGTCCCTTATCCGCGACGGGCGGGGATCAGTTCTTTTGGCGCAACAGGTTCAAACGCACATATTATCCTTGAGGAACATATTCCTCAAGCAGCGGAGCAGGACGTTTCTTTGTCCTCAGATTCTGACATATCCGCAGTTATTCCGCTTTCTGCCCGTAATCAAGAACGTCTCCGTGTATATGCAAAACGTCTCTTGGATTTTCTTCATGATGGGATTCAGATTAGAGATTTGGCGTATACATTGCAGGTAGGCCGTGAACCGATGGAAGAACGGGTTTCTTTCTTAGCATCCGGAATTCAAGAATTGAGCGACCAATTGAAGGCTTTTATAGAAGGACGAAAAGCCATTCAGCATTGCTGGAAGGGCCGCGTGTCAAGAGGAAGCGAACCATCGCGTCCCGCCGAATCGGTACATAAATTGCTGGAGCAAAGAAAACTCGATCAGATTGCGGAGCAGTGGGCGAACGGATCTGGTGTTGACTGGAAGCTGCTTTACGAGGGAAGCAAACCAAAGCGGATCAGCCTGCCGACTTACCCATTTGAGAGGGTGCGTTATTGGGTGCCGAAAGCGGAGAAAAAGACTGATCGTTCAAAACAGGAGCGGCACATCCTGCATCCTCTTCTGCATCAAAATGTGTCCGACATATCGGGTGTCCGCTTCCGTTCAGCGTTTACAGGACGTGAATTTTTCTTGAAGGATCATTTCATAAAGGGCGAACACGTTTTACCTGGCGCAGCTTTATTGGAGATGGTTCGGGCAGCTGTGGAAAGGGCAGCTGCGGATCAGTTCCCGACAGGATTCCGACTCCGGAATATCGTCTGGGTCCGGCCGTTCGCCGTCACGGAACAGCAGAAAGATATAGATGTACGTCTATATCCTGAGGAAAATGGTGAGATTACATTTGAAATCTGCCGGGACCCTGAAAGCGCAGAGGAGTCGCCGATTGTATATGGGCAAGGGAGTGCAGTGCTTTGTGAGGCTGGTGAAAATCCGGTTATCAACATTGAAGAATTGAAGGCAAGCTATAATGGCCGGACGCTGTCACCTTTTGATTGCTACGAGGCTTATACAGAAATGGGTATTCATTATGGTGACAGCCACAGAGCGATCGACAGCCTATATGCCGGCGAAAACGGAGTTCTAGTGAAATTGACGATGCCTCCTGTAATCTCTGATACAAAAGACTGTTATATTCTGCATCCGAGCATGATAGATTCGGCATTTCAAGCATCTATCGGTTTGAGGCTGGGAGGAGCTGCGAGTTTAGAAGACAGAAAGGCAATGCTGCCTTTTGCCATACAGGATGTCCAAATCTTCAAAGGCTGCGAGGCATCTATGTGGGCGCGGATCACATATAGCGAGGGCAGTACAGCTGGGAATCGTATCCAGAAGCTTGATATCGATTTATGCAATGAAGAGGGGCAGGTTTGCGTGCGATTGACGGGCTATTCTGCAAGAGTGTTAGAAACAGATCAAGAAGATCCTTCTGAAGCGACTGACACGCTATTGTTCGAACATATTTGGGAAGAACGTGCTGCAGAGAGGCAAGAGCTCATAGAGTACGGCACACATAAAGTCGTTATCTGTGATGTTGGAGAACAAATGGAAAGCCTCCAAAATCATCTTGACTGTACAGTTCTGCAGCATGATACAGAGACAATTGATGAACGGTTTGAAGGTTATGCCATACAGTTATTTGAAGAAATCAAACAGCTAATGCACTCAAAAACAGGGGGACATACATTCATTCAAGTGGCGGTGCCTGCGTTGGACGACCCTCAGCTATTAAGCGGCTTAACTGGATTGCTCAAAACGGCTGAACTGGAAAATCCAAAATTGACAGGACAGTTGATCGAAATAGAGACCGGGATGTCAGCTGGTGACCTATTCGAAATATTGGAGGAAAACAGACGCTATCCGCGTGACACGCATATCCGCCACTGGCAAGGGAAGCGATTTGTAAGCAAGTGGAAAGAAGTGTCTGGTGAGCACCTAAGTGCTGACATGCCATGGAAGGATAAAGGCGTGTATCTGATCACAGGCGGTGCGGGCGGTCTTGGATTCATCTTTGCAACTGAAATTGCGAACCAAACGAATGACGCGGTTGTGATCCTGACAGGACGCTCTCCGCTTGATGAAAGGAAGAAGAAGAAGCTTCAAACCTTACAGAAACTTGGCATCCAAGCGATTTACAGGCAAGCTGATCTGGCTGACAAACAAACGGTTGATGCCTTATTAAAAGAAACCCAAAACGTTTACGGAGACTTAGATGGCATCATTCACAGCGCCGGTTTAATAAAAGATAATTTCATTATGAAGAAAAAGAAAGAAGAGGTTCAAACCGTTCTTGCTCCAAAGGTAGCAGGACTGATTCACCTTGACGAAGCAACGAAAGATATTCCGCTCGATTTCTTTATCCTTTTTTCCTCAGGTGCCGGAGCAGTAGGAAGCGCGGGACAGGCTGATTATGCAATGGCCAATGCATTTATGAATGCATTCAGCGAATATCGCAATGGCCAAGCAGAGCTGCACAAGCGTTACGGAAAAACTCTTTCAGTGTGCTGGCCGCTGTGGAAAGACGGGGGCATGCAAATTGATGCGGAAACTGCAAGGATGCTGAAAAGAGAAACAGGCATGGTGGCCATGGAAACAGATCGTGGGATTCAGGCGCTATATCATGGCTGGACGTCAGGAAAGCCGCAAGTGTTAGTTGCTTCCGGTGTTACTGATCGGATTCGTGCATTTTTACATGAAACGGGACATGGCAAAGGCCAATCTCACGATATCAAAAAAAGCAGTCTCAATCAGGAGGCAGAAAAAGCAGACATGATCGGGGAAATTGATGAAGAGATACTAAGAGAAAAAGCGGAGAACTATTTTAAACAGGTGCTTTCTTCGGTGATTAAGCTGCCAGCCGGCCAGATTGATGCTGAAGCTCCTCTCGAGGATTACGGGATCGATTCTATCATGATCATGCATGTAACGGGTCAATTAGAAAAAGTATTCGGTTCTTTGTCCAAGACGTTGTTCTTTGAATATCAGGATATTCGCTCATTAACACGGTATTTTATTGATTCCCGCAGAGAAAAACTGCTGGACATCTTGGGAATTGAAACAGGAAAACCTTCTGTTGAAAGAAAATCAGAACCTGAAAAACAAGAAATCCCAGTTACCCTAAGAAAGTCTGGATTTCTTCCTTTGCGAGATAAAGAGCAGAAGCAGTTAAGAGAGAAGGAAACGGAAGAAATCGCGATCATCGGTATCTCAGGTCGCTATCCACAGGCAGACAACATTGATGAATTGTGGGAAAACCTGAGAGACGGTCGAGACTGTATTACTGAAATTCCTGCAGACCGCTGGGATCACAGTCTTTATTATGATGAAGATAAAGACAAGCCTGGAAAAACCTACAGCAAGTGGGGAGGCTTCTTGAAGGATGTAGACAAGTTTGATCCTCAGTTTTTCCATATTTCGCCGCGTGAGGCAAAATTAATGGACCCGCAAGAGCGTTTATTTTTGCAGTGCGTGTATGAAACGATGGAAGACGCAGGCTATACAAGAGAGCACCTCGGCCGTAAGCGTGATGCTGAGCTTGGCGGAAGCGTCGGTGTTTACGTCGGTGTCATGTACGAAGAATATCAGCTGTACGGGGCACAAGAGCAGGTGCGGGGAAGGTCTCTGGCTTTAACGGGAAATCCATCATCCATCGCGAACCGGGTATCTTATTATTTTGATTTTCACGGACCGAGTATTGCATTAGACACCATGTGTTCTTCTTCTTTAACGGCTATCCACTTGGCCTGCCAAAGCCTGCAGCGCGGAGAGTGTGAGGCGGCATTCGCGGGCGGCGTGAATGTGTCAATCCATCCAAATAAATATTTGATGCTCGGGCAGAACAAATTTATGTCCAGCAAAGGCCGGTGTGAAAGCTTCGGACAGGGCGGAGACGGCTATGTGCCGGGGGAAGGCGTTGGAGCAGTGCTTCTGAAGCCATTGTCTAAAGCAGTTGAAGATGGTGATCACATTTATGGAATCATTAAGGGGACT
Organism: Bacillus sp. FJAT-14266; assembly: GCF_001719225.1. NCBI lineage: Bacteria > Bacillati > Bacillota > Bacilli > Caryophanales > Bacillaceae > Bacillus > Bacillus sp. FJAT-14266. The sequence goes on along the minus strand of NZ_CP017072.1, from coordinate 2,477,509 downwards.
GCCATTAACCACGGGGGAAAAACAAACGGGTACTCAGTGCCCAATCCGAATGCCCAAGCAGATGTCATCAAAAAGGCGTTTGTGGAAGCGAAGGTTGATCCGCGGACAGTCAGTTACATCGAAGCCCACGGCACGGGAACCTCTCTCGGTGATCCTATTGAAATCACAGGGCTGTCCAAAGTGTTTACGCAAGAAACCGATGACAAACAATTTTGTGCAATAGGGTCAGCCAAATCAAATATCGGGCACTGTGAGAGTGCGGCAGGTATCGCAGGAGTAACGAAGGTATTGCTCCAAATGAAATACAGGCAGCTTGCGCCTTCCCTGCATTCAAACGTGCTGAACCCGAATATTGATTTCCTTAACTCGCCGTTTAAAGTACAGCAAGAGCTAGAAGAGTGGAAGAGGCCGATCATCAGTGTCAATGGCAAAGACATCGAATTACCGAGAATCGCAGGAGTCTCTTCATTTGGTGCCGGGGGTGTGAACGCCCATATTTTAATAGAAGAGTATGCTCCGGAACCTGTGGAGGAACGTTTACCAGCGAGGAAACAGCCGGCTGTCATTGTGCTCTCAGCAAAAAATGAGGAAAGACTTCAGAAACGCGCGGAGCGATTGCTGCATGCCATTCGTGAACAAACATATGTTGAAGCAGATTTACACCGAATTGCCTATACGCTGCAAGTCGGCCGGGAAGCGATGAACGAACGGCTGGCGTTCGTTGCGGAAACGATGCAGGAGCTTGAAGAAAAGCTGTATGAATGTATCTCCGGAACAGAAAATCGTGAATATGTCTATCGCGGACAAGTAAAGAGCAACAAAGAAGCCATTGCTGCTTTTGCTGCTGATGAGGATATGTCAAAAACAATTGAGGCATGGCTGCAAAAAGGAAAATATGCGAAGGTTTTAGACCTGTGGGTAAGAGGTTTGCGAATCGACTGGAGCACGCTATATCAGGATCAAAAACCGCGGCGCATCAGTTTACCTGCCTATCCTTTCTCAAGAGATCGCTATTGGATAGACGTAAATGCAAAGGCTGAGGTAAAAAGAACGGAGGAGCCATTCGCTCCAGTACAGCCCGTTATTCCAAAGCCGTCTGTAGACAGAGAAGCCAGTGGCAAGCCTGCCAATATTACGTTACAGCCTTTAATGACCAATCAGGATCGTTTGGAGCGGACAGCATCTCTGGTTCCATCAGATACAGAAACAGAGACGATCACGGCGGAGACCTTGTGCGATGAACTGACAGCGAGCTTAGCGGAAGTGCTGTACATGGACCAAAACGAGATTGATCCAGACGAAGCATTCATAGATATCGGTATGGACTCGATTACCGGGCTCGAATGGATAAAAGCAATAAATAAACAGTATGGCACATCACTAAATGTCACAAAGGTATATGATTATCCGACAACACGTGATTTCGCTGTTTACTTAGCACACGAGTTAAGCACACAGGCTGGGGAGAAAAAACAAACGGAGACGTACACGCCGATAAGACAAAAAACAGCGGTACCTGCTGCTAAACCGGCTAATATATCTCTGCAGCCGTTAGAACATCATCAGCCAGTGCAAGAGGAGGCTGAAGAAACGATTCAATATGCAGCGGCAGAAATATCTGCATCAAGACAATATACTGTAGCAATTGAAACGCTGCATGAAAACTTGAGGGAAAGCATAGCAGACGTGTTATACATGGAGCCATACGAGGTGGATATTGACGAAGCGTTCATAGATATCGGAATGGACTCGATTACCGGACTCGAATGGATAAAAGCGGTGAACAAGCAATACGGAACGTCTTTTACGGTAACCAGGGTATATGATTATCCAACGATACGTGATTTTGCCGAAATGCTAAAGTCCGAGCTTGGAACTCATCATGATAGAGAGGTAGAGCATACTGTTCCTATCGAAGCAGCCCAGCAAAAGCCAGCAGCACCATCTCATCCAAAGCCGGCAGAACGGCCCCTTCAGCCTGTTCAACATCCAATAAAGAAAGAACATGTGAAGAAAACGGTTCCTGTTCATCAAGACCGCCCGGAGGATGCGATAGCGATTGTCGGGATATCGGGAAGATACCCGGGCGCTCGTAATGTAAGAGAGTACTGGGATAACCTGGTTCATGCGAGAAATGCCATTCGGGACATTCCAACATCACGGTGGGATGTAGACAAATACTATGATCCTGTCCTCAACAAAAAAGGGAAAGTCTACTGCAAATCAATGGGGATGCTGGATGATATTGAACATTTTGATCCATTGTTTTTTAATATTCCGCCATCAGAAGCGGAACTGATGGACCCGCAGCATCGAATCTTTTTGCAGGAAGGCTATAAAGCCTTTGAGGACGCTGGGTACAACGCCCGAACATTAAATGAGAAAAGATGCGGCGTTTATCTTGGGATTATGAGCAATGAATATGGAGTTATGCTGAACCGGCAGGCAAGAGCAAATGCCACCGGGAACAGCTTTGCGATCGCTGCGGCGCGTATTCCGTATTTTCTTAATTTAAAAGGGCCAGCGATTCCTATTGATACCGCATGTTCATCTTCATTGGTCGGCACACATTTAGCGCGGCAGGCACTTATAAACAAAGAAATTGATATGGCGCTGGTCGGCGGGGTCAGCTTATACCTGACGCCGGAATCTTACATCAGTATGTGTGAGGCCGGCATGCTTTCACCTGATGGACAATGTAAAGCATTTGACAATGGCGCGAATGGTTTTGTGCCCGGCGAGGGTGCGGGTGCGCTGGTATTGAAAAGGCTGAAAGATGCGGAAGCGGACCGTGACCATATTTATGGCATCATCATTGGCTCGGGTATTAATCAGGACGGGAAAACAAACGGAATCACGGCACCGAGTGCGAAAAGCCAAATGGATCTGGAAAGAGACATATATGAAACATACGGTATACATCCTGAGAGTATCAGTTATGTCGAGATGCACGGTACAGGAACAAAACAAGGCGATCCAATTGAATTAGAAGCTCTGTCCACCGTATTTCAAGAAAAAACAGACAAAAAGCAGTTTTGCGCAATCGGTTCCGTCAAAAGCAATATTGGCCATACATCCGCGGCGGCAGGAGTAGCCGGGGTTCAAAAAGTGTTATTGTGCATGAATCATAAAACACTTGTGCCGACATTGAACTTCACGACACCGAATGAGCATTTTGAATTTGAGCATTCTCCTTTATACGTAAATACGGAGCTTAAGCCTTGGGAAACGGGTGATGGAAAACCGCGGAGAGCATGTGTGAGCTCTTTCGGATATAGCGGAACGAATGCCCATATTGTGATAGAGGAATATCAGCCTGAAAAGAGGTACGATCGATTAACAAAGCAGCACCGCTCAGCATTATTTGCACTCTCAGCGAAAAAAGAGAAGCAATTGAAGGCCTATGCGGAAGCAATGAAAGATTTCGTAACTTCCAATGAAGATATCGATCTGGAGGATATGGCATACACACTTCAGACGGGCCGGGAAGCAATGGATTATCGCATGGCGTTTTTGGCGGATTCGAGAGAAATGCTGATCAAAGCTTTAGATGATTATTTGGCTGAAATGCCGAACGGCAGCATATTTGCTGCTCACGTGAAAACGAAGAAGAGCGAAATCAAGCTGTTTGAAACGGATCATGATGCCAAAGCATTGCTGCAAACATGGATAGAGAAAAAAAGGCTGGAGAAAGTAGCAGAGCTATGGGTGAAAGGGCTGCAGATAGATTGGAACAAGCTTTATGGGGAATACACGCCTCGCCGAATCAGCCTGCCTGCTTATCCGTTCGCGGAAGACTATTACTGGCTGCCAACTCAAGAAGATGAACCCGAAACCATTGCTACAGCACTCCCTCATTCCGAACTGATGCCAAAGCGCTGCTTTCTGCGTAAACAGTGGCAGCCTTGTCCGATTGAACCGGCAGAAATGACGAATCAAACCGTCGCCATTTTGGCAAATGAGGAGACAATGGCATTAGCGGAAGAGCTTTCGACGTATTTCTCGACATACCGTATATTTGACAGCCAAGAGCTGGATCGGGTATCTGCTGCTGACTATGAACACGTTGCTGGAGCAATCGATCTGATCGGGTGCGGAACGAGCCATGAGCATTCTATGGGCTGGATAAACTGGCTCCAAAAGCTGATCGAGCAAGGACGTGCAAGCAAGCATCATTTGACGGTCTTGGGTGTAACAAAGGGGCTGGAGGCCTACGCAAATGAGGGTGTTATTTTGTCTGGTGCTTCACGGGCCGGTTTATACCGCATGCTTCAAAGTGAGTACAGCCATCTTACTTCAAGACATGCAGATATGGAATGCGAAGCCTCTCATGAGGAGCTGGCCAGACTGATTGCAGTTGAATATTATGCCAAGAGCACAGAATCAGAAGTCTGTTATCGAAACGGACAGCGATATCGAGCATATTTGGCAGAGCAGCCAGCAGAAGCCGCTCTAAGTCATAAGCAAGTATCGTTTTCAACAGACAAAGTCCTGCTCATTACAGGCGGGACAAGAGGTCTCGGCTTGCTGTGTGCGCGGCATTTTGTGAAAACATACGGCGTTAAGCGGCTGGTCCTTATCGGCCGTGAAGAGCTTCCGCCGCGTGACCAGTGGAATTCGGTAAAAATTTCCTCGCTTGCCGAGAAAATAAAAGCCGTTCAAGAGCTAGAAGACATGGGTGCGCAAGTTCAGGTGCTGTCTCTGGATCTCACAGACAGGGTTGCTGTCGAACAGAGCCTGAAGACAATACACGAAACAATGGGGGCGATTGGCGGAGTCATCCATTGTGCCGGGATGGTGAACAAACAAAACCCGGCTTTTATCAGAAAATCACTAGAAGAGATCGGACAGGTGCTTGAACCGAAAGTCGAAGGTCTGCAAACGTTGTTTGACCTGCTTCAAGATGAACCATTGGCGTTTTTCACCTTGTTTTCATCAGTATCAGCGGCCATCCCTGCACTAGCAGCAGGACAAGCTGATTACGCGATGGCAAATGCTTTTATGGATTATTTTGCGGAGGCTCATCAAGATAAATGTCCCATTGTAAGCATTCAGTGGCCTAACTGGAAGGAGACCGGTTTAGGCGAGGTTCGAAGCAAAGCTTTAGAACAAACTGGATTGATCAGTTTGACAAACGACGAGGGATTACAGCTGCTTGACCAGATTCTATCAGACAGACAGTATGCTGTCGTGCTGCCGGCAGTACCAGATACAAACGTTTGGAAGCCGGATAAGCTGATGCAGCCGTCACTGCCTGTCGAAGCTCTCTCGCATCCTGAGACGAAAGAGCAAACCGGCACTCGCAACCTGTTCCCTGAAACAGTCGACTGGCTCGTAACTCTTTTTTCAGATGAACTGAAAATAGCTGCAGAAGACTTTGAAACGGATGAACCTTTCCAAGAATACGGAATCGACTCGATTATATTGGCCCAGCTGGTACAGCAGATGAACCAACAATTAAATGGAGATATTGATCCGTCAATTTTGTTTGAATACCCGACAATAGAATCCTTTGCACACTGGCTCATTTCGAAATATGACATATCAGCTGTTTTACAGCCATCTGTTCCTGAGAAACAGACACCTTTCAAGCCGCAATCAGCAATGAAACAGAAGCCGGTGCCAGAACAGCGGCCGCAACAGATAAGCCATGAAAAAACGGCACTTCTTGCTGAGGACATCGCTATCATCGGTCTTAGTTGCAGGTTCCCAGGAGCGGGAACCCTAGAGGAATACTGGGATTTAATACGTGATGGACGGTCTGCGATTGCGCCTGTTCCGCCTGAACGATTCGGGAACTCCAGCTCGAATTACGCGGGCCTCATTGATGAAATGAACCGATTTGATCATGATTTCTTCATGATGTCCGAAAACGATGTCAGAGCGATGGACCCTCAAGCTTTGGCTGTATTGGAGGAAAGCTTGAAGCTGTGGTATCACGCCGGTTATACAGAGAAAGAAGTGAAAGGCATGAGGGCTGGTGTTTATATAGGAGGCCGCAGCCAGCACAAGCCTGATCCGGCCAGTCTTTCAAAAGCAAGAAATCCGATAGTCGCTGGCGGACAAAACTATTTAGCGGCTAACATCTCACAATTTTTTGACTTGAAGGGACCGAGTATTGTCCTGGATACCGCTTGTTCCTCTGCGCTGGTGGGGCTGAATATGGCCATTCAGGCTCTGCGAAGCGGAGATATTGAGGCAGCGGTTGTAGGCGGCGTCAGTTTGCTTGATGCTGATGCGCATCGAATGTTTCATGAGCGCGGACTTTTATGTGACAAACCGTCATTCCATATTTTTGATAAGCGGGCAGACGGTGTCATTTTAGGAGAAGGCGTGGGCATGGTTCTCGTCAAAACCGTCAGCCAAGCGCTTGAAGACGGAGATTCCATATATGCAGTCATTAAAGCCGCTGCGATTAATAATGACGGAAGAACGGCTGGCCCATCATCTCCGAATCTCGAGGCACAAAAGGACGTCATGCTGTCAGCGCTTGAAAAAAGCGGCAAAAAGACTGAAGAGATCAGCTATCTCGAAGCGAACGGATCGGGGTCGGCAGTAACAGATTTACTTGAATTAAAGGCAATCCAGTCCATTTACCGTTCTGAATCAAAGGCTCCGTTAGGGCTGGGATCGGTGAAACCTAACATCGGCCATCCATTATGTGCAGAGGGGATTGCGAGCCTGATTAAAGTAGCTTTAATGCTGAAGCATAGACAATTGGTTCCGTTCCTGTCAGGTAATGAAAATATGCTGTATTTTGATATAGAAAAAACAGATTTGTATTTCAGCAGATCGCAAGCCGAGTGGAAGGAGACAACGCCGGCTGCGGCAATTAATTGTTTTGCAGATGGCGGAACGAACGCCCATCTCATTATAGAAGCCTGGAATGAATCGGTTGCTCGTCCAATTAGAAGAAAACCTCTGCCTTTGCCGGAATTAAATAGGCAGCCCGTTTTAATCAAACCATCAGCTCAAAACGTGCAGGAAAAAGTGCATTCAGACACAGGGGCTTCTAAAGATATGTTTTGGAAAACTTTCAAATAAGAGAGGAGTGGGAAAATGATAACTGAACAACTGCACATTTCATTAAATAATCCAATCATGTCCAACCACAAGGTATATGGACAAGCGTTATTACCCGGCCTTGCTTATATAGATTTAATCTACCAAGTATTCCAGGAACATGGTTATGCATACCAAGAGCTTGAATTAAAAAACCTGACCATTTTTTACCCTTTGATCGCAGATGAGTCATATGACATTGCCCTGACCATTCACGTGTCTGAAAGAAAGGAAGGGACATGGTCCATCATCATCGACGGACAAAAACAGCATGGAGAATCACTATCTGACAAGAGACAATATGTGACTGCTGACATGCATCGTAAAGAGCAAACCGCTTTTGCCGAATCAATAGACCTTAATCAGTGGAAAAATACAGCTGACAGGATTCTGAATTTAGATGAAATCTATGAACAATGCCGATCTCAAGAGTTAGTGCATACCGGCATGATGAAGGCGGAAGGACAGATTTATGAAGCCAAAGAGGGGGCTTTAATTGATTTAGCAGTCGGACAGGAAGCGTTGCGTCATTCTGATGCTTTTCTGTTTCATCCGACGCTTATTGACGGCAGCGGCATAGGTTCAAGCTGCCTGATCTCAGATCAAACGATGTACCTGCCATTGTATTATGAATCGTTTTCTGCTTCAGAACGATTGCAAAAAGGATGTACAGCACGGATCCTCTCCTCATCTGTGCGCCAAAAGAAAGAACTCACTTATATGACGATTGAATATTTTAATTCATCAGGACAAAAAGTGGCCGAGCTGAAACAATTTGCAGGCAAGTCTGTACGGAATATGTCAGCCTTTCATTCTCCAAAAGAAATTCAAGAAAAAAGAGCTGCTGTCTCTCAGAACATCAGTCGGGACTATCCCGCATTTGAAATGTATTTGCGTCAGCTGCTTGCTAAGCAGCTTGAAAGGCCGGCAGAACAAATGGATATCCACGCTGGGTACTATGAGCTAGGCTTGGATTCTCCGTCATTGCTTACCGTGGTTCAGGAAATTGGAGATAAGGTTGGAGCGGATCTTGCTCCGACACTGCTGTTTGAATTTACAACAATTGCAGAACTAGCTGCTCATCTTGCTGATCAATATTCAATTGGAGAGGCGGACGATGCTGTCCGCCAATCTCCTTCACCAATGAAGGATTCTCCTGATGGTGTTACCTCTTCACCAGAGATCGGTGAGGACATTGCCATTATCGGAATGGCGGGACGCTATCCTAAGGCAAAAAACATACAGGAATTTTGGGAACATCTTAAAGCGGGTACCGACTGCATCACAGAGATTCCAAACTCACGCTGGGAATGGAAAGAAAACAATGGACTGGATTCACCTGCAGGCAAGCCACTCTCGAAATGGGGCGGGTTTATCGAGGAGGCTGATTGCTTTGATCCTCAATTTTTCAGAATCTCTCCGCGTGAAGCGGAAATGATGGACCCTCAGGAACGGTTATTTTTAGAGACATGCTGGGAAGCTATTGAAGATGCGGGTTATACACCAGAGACAATTGCTGCACCGCAGGGAGAAAATAAAAGACAGCATGTCGGTGTGTTTGCCGGCGTAATGCATAAGGACTATTCCCTTATAGGGGCTGAAGCTCTATCAGAACACAATCCATTTCCTTTATCGCTGAATTATGCGCAAATCGCCAACAGGGTCTCTTACTATTGTAATTTCCACGGCCCAAGCATGGCGGTGGACACGGTCTGCTCTTCCTCATTAACTGCGGTTCATCTGGCAATAGAGAGCATCCGGAATGGAGAATGCGAGGCCGCGCTTGCCGGAGGCGTCAATTTGTCACTGCATCCGGCTAAATATATCAGCTATGGCAGTGTAGGGATGCACTCAAGTGACGGCTATTGCCATACTTTCGGCAAAGGCGGGGATGGCTACGTATCTGGAGAAGGTGTCGGCACAGTATTGCTAAAACCGCTGCGAAAAGCTGAACAGGACGGTGACCGAATCTATGCTGTCATCAAAGGCAGTGCGATAAATCATGTAGGAAAAGTAAGCGGAATTACAGTACCGAGCCCGGTAGCTCAAGCTGATGTAATCGAAGCATGTCTAGAAAAAACAGGAATTGATCCGCGCACCATCAGCTATGTTGAAGCCCATGGCACTGGCACCTCATTGGGAGATCCGATTGAAGTACAGGGGTTAGTAAAAGCTTTCAGCCGCAATACGCAGGACAAGCAATTCTGTTCAATCGGTTCTGTGAAATCAAATATTGGCCATGCTGAAGCTGCAGCCGGCATTAGCGGCTTAACGAAGACTGTCCTGCAGCTGCATCATAAAACCTTGGTGCCGTCATTACATTCAGAAGAGCTGAATCCTTATTTGAAGCTTGATCAAACCCCATTTTTTGTCCAGCATGAAACAAAGGAATGGGAGCAGCCATCTTTTACAGAAAACGGGGTGGACGTCACATATCCCCGCCGTGCCGGTTTAAGTTCGTTTGGCGCTTCAGGATCAAATGCGCATCTTATTTTGGAAGAATATATTCCAGCAGAGAGCCATTCAGAGACGATTTTAACGAAAAATGAAGAAATAGTGATACCTTTGTCTGCGAGAAACAAAGATCGTCTGCAGGCTTACGCTCTTAAACTTCTTGATTTTCTTAGCGAGGACGTCAATCTTTTAGCGTTAGCTTATACCATGCAGGCAGGACGGGTTGAAATGGAGGAGCGTGCGGCCTTCATTGTAAAAGACATAAAAGATTTAACGGCTAAACTTCGGGCGTTTGCCAATGGAGAAGAAGAGATCGAGGGCTGCTGGACCGGACAAGCCAAGGAGAATCAGGAGGCGGCTGGGCTAGCATCGGTAAATGCGCTGAATAACAATTTGACAACAGACAGTGAAATGATGGAAATGGCGAAAGCATGGGTTCAAGGACAGCGGGTCACCTGGGACGACCTATACGGCGATCGCAAGCCGCTTAAAATCAGTGTTCCGACCTATCCGTTTGCAAGGGAGCGCTACTGGATCCCGGTTCCTGAAATGAAAACCAGCACTGTGAATCATATCTTACATCCGCTGGTGCACCGCAATACATCAGACTTTACTGAGCAGCGCTTTAGCTCTGTATTTACAGGCACGGAATTTTTTCTTTCTGATCATGTTGTACAGGGACAGAAGATTTTGCCGGGCGTTGCCTATTTAGAAATGGCAAGGGAAGCAGCGGAAAAAGCTGCAGGCGATCTGGACGGCGAACAAAGAGTGGTGTCGCTTAAAGACATTGTGTGGGTGCGTCCTATCACGATTGAAAGTGAACCAAAAGAAATACATATTGGCCTTTTTCCTGAGGATAACGGGGAAATCTCCTTTGACATTTATAGCAGCTCTGAACATAAAGAAGAAGCCCTGACGATACACTGCCAAGGCCGCGCTGTCATTTCAGATGAAGCGGACACTTCCATTTTAAACCTTTCATCAATACAGACAGAATGCAGTTTGGACACAGTGACGTCAGAACAATGCTATGCAGCGTTTCGAAAGATTGGGCTTGACTATGGAGAGGGCTATCAAGGGATTGAAAAAGTCTATGTCGGCAAAGATCAATTGCTTGCAAAAATCTCGTTACCCGCTTTTCTAAAAAACGACAAGCAGCATTTTGCGCTCCACCCGAGTTTGATGGATTCCGCGTTCCATGCCACAGTCGGTTTTATCGTTAGCTCAGTCAATGCCGCTGGACAAGCTCAGACGCTGTCTCTTCCATTTGCGTTGCAGGAGGTTGATATTTTCAGCCCATGTCCAGAGAAGATATGGTCTTATATTCGATACAGTTCAGACAGTAAAGCGGAGGACAAAGTCAGAAAGTATGATATTGATTTATGTGATGAGAACGGACACGTTTGTGTGCGAATGAAGGGTGCCTCGATGCGGGCACTTGATGGAGAGCGGCATTCAAGGTCTCAACTAGTAACTGATTCTCAGCTGACCGGGCATACGATGATGATCCCCGTCTGGGAACCAGTCTCTCTAGAAGCGGAGGATAATGCTTCGTTTGCTGGTAAAAGAGCTGTTTTATGCGGAGCTGCTGAAGCTGATCGGACTTTCATAAAGCATCATTATCCGCAAATTTCCTTTGTCGATATCCGCCCTGCAGATGACATTGAGGCAATAGCGGACAAACTGCAAGCGTACGGAAGCATTGACCATGTCTTGTGGATTGCCCCGTCAGACCTGGAGAATAGTGATAGACAAGGAGAAGCTGTTCTTAACTTATTTAAGTTCGTGAAAGCTTGCCTGCAATTAGGCTATGGCGAGAAACAACTTGAATGGTCTCTTGTGACAATCCAAGCGCAGCCGGTTACGCAACATGAGGCAGTACAACCCGCTCATGCAAGCAATCATGGACTTGCCGGCACAATGGCAAAGGAATATCCACACTGGAAAATCCGTCTTCTCGATCTTGAAAAAGGCTGCACATGGCCGGTAAATCACATGTTTGCGCTCCCAGCTGACCGCCTTGGCCATGCTTGGGCCTATCGTAATCAGCAATGGCATCAGCAGCAATTGATCCCATATCGGCACTCACTGTCTGGCGACACGCTATATCGGAAAGGCGGAGTCTATGTGGTCATCGGAGGAGCCGGGTATATCGGAGAGGCATGGAGTGAGTACATGATCCGCCGCTACCAGGCGCAAATCGTTTGGATTGGGCGAAGTCAACTTAATGCTGCCATCCAGTCAAAAATAGACCGACTTTCGGCGCTTGGCCCTGAGCCTTTCTACATTGCAGCCGATGCAGCCGATAAGCATTCATTGCAGCAGGCTTATGATCAAGTGAAAAAACGTCATCCTCATATTCACGGGATTGTTCACTCTGCGATGGTTTTATTTGAGCAAAGCCTGGAAAAAATGAAGCCGGAAGAATTCACCGCTGGACTGGCGGCGAAGATCGATGTCAGTATGCGGATGGCCCAAGTGTTCCGTCAGGAGAATGTAGATTTTGTTTTATTCTTCTCTTCGCTTGTAGCCCATATCAAAAATGTGAAGCAAAGCCATTATGCCTCTGGCTGTACATTTGCAGATGCTTTTGCTCACCAGCTTTCTCAGAGCTGGGCATGCCCTGTAAAAGTCATGAACTGGGGATATTGGGGGAATAGTGAAGCGGCTGAGGATGAACATTATGTACAGCTCATGAATCAAATCGGCTTAGGTTTAATTGAGCCTGAGGAGGCTATGAAGGCGCTGGAAGCCCTGCTTTCTGGGCCAGTCAGCCAAACAGCTTTCATTCATACGACAAAGCCTGTAGCAGTCGAAGGCGTGAATCAGAATGAATTCATCACTCTTTATCCAGAGCAACCTTCAGCAGATGCAGAGAGCCTGATGGAGCGTCTGCCGACTACGGCACGATTTCAAAGAGTGACACATGAAGAGCTTGATGATCTTCTTTACAGGCTGTTGTTAGGACAGCTGCAAACGGCCGGGCTGTTTGAAGGTTATACATTATCGGTTGAACGTCTTCAACAATATAAGACTCGTGAATTTTATGGAAAATGGATTCGGCAAAGCAGCGAATTTCTCTTGCAGCATGGCTATCTTAAGAAAGTTGGAGATTCATTGGTGAGGAAGGACCAAGCAGAGGATATCGAGCTGCTTTGGCAAGAATGGAATGCGAAAAAAGAAAAGTGGCTTAAAGACAGCGAGACAAAGGCGATGGTTGTATTAGCAGAGGCCATGCTGAAAGCATTACCGGATATTTTGACAGGGAAAGTCCCTGCAACAGATATCATGTTCCCGCATTCCTCGATGGAACTGGTGGAAGGCATTTATAAGCATAACCAAGTGGCAGACTATTTTAATAAAGTGCTTGCCGATACATTATTAGCTTATCTGGATGAACGTCTGAAGCACGACCCTGAGGCATCGATTCGCATTATGGAAATAGGCGCAGGCACAGGCGGCACGAGTGCCGGAATCTTTGAAAAACTGAAACCATATCAAAAGCACATCAATGAATATTGCTATACAGATCTGTCTAAAGCATTTTTGCTGCATGCAGAAAAGGAATATGGGGCGGAAAATCCGTACCTGACATATCAGCTTTTTGATGTGGAAAAACCGATTGACCAGCAGGAATTTGAAGCGGGAGGCTATGATGTCGTCATTGCCGCTAATGTCCTTCACGCAACAAAAAATATCCGTCAAACACTGCGGCATACAAAAGCGGTAATGAAAAACAACGGAATGCTGCTGCTGAATGAAATGGCGGGAAACAGCCTGTTCCCTCACATCACCTTTGGTCTTTTGGAAGGCTGGTGGCTGTATGAAGATCCTGCAGTGCGGATTCCCGGCTGTCCAGGCTTACATCCTGACAGCTGGAAAGCGGCACTTGAAAGCGAAGGCTTTGAATCTGTCTTTTTCCCGGCCGAGGCGGCACATGATCTGAGTCACCAAATCGTCGCAGCCTCAAGCAACGGGCTGGTTCGCCGTATGATGAAAAATGTGATCTTGCCGGAGAAGGTTGTTTTACAAGCGTCTAATCAGGAGCCAGCCTACATTCATACCATAGATTCAGAGGAAGCTGGACAATCAAAACATGCTCTCCTAAGAGAAAAAAGCACAGAATATATGAAAAAACTAATCGGGGAAACGTTGAAAATTCCTGCAAGCAAAATTGAGTCATCTGAACCGCTTGAAAAGTACGGGATTGATTCTATCGTCGTTGTCCAGCTGACAAATACATTGCGTAAAGAATTTGACCATGTAAGCAGCACTTTATTTTTCGAGTACCAGACCATTGACGCATTAGTGGATCATTTCATCAAAACAAAAACAGAAGCGCTGATGAAATTAACAGGTCTTGACCGTCAAGTTCAACAACAGACACCGGCCGAAAGCAGAACCCAATCCTCACAGAAACCTGATCAGGCCGCTAAAAGAACACGGCGCTATCGCAAGCTTGGCTTCAGCGGGGAGAAAGAAACACCGACTAACACTCTTGCAAGCCGTGACGTTGCCATTATCGGCATTTCTGGACGCTATCCTCAGGCGGAAACAGCAGAAGACTTTTGGAACAACCTAAAAGAAGGAAGAAATTGTATTGAGGAAATTCCGAAAGATCGCTGGGATTGGAAAGCTTATTACGATAAAGAAAAAGGAAAAGAAGGATCAATTTATACGAAATGGGGCGGATTTATCAAGGATATGGACAAGTTTGACCCATTATTCTTTCAGATTTCTCCGCTTGAGGCAGAAAGAATGGACCCTCAGGAGCGATTATTTCTGCAAACCGCTTATGCAAGTATTGAAGACGCGGGATACACGCCTGACTCGCTCTGTTCAAGCAGAAAAATCGGCGTCTTTGCCGGAGTCATGAACAAAAATTATTCGACCGGCTACGGCTATTGGTCTATCGCCAACAGAATATCCTATTTACTGAATTTCCAAGGTCCGAGTCTTGCAGTCGATACAGCCTGCTCATCCTCCCTGACAGCGATTCATTTAGCGCTGGAAAGCATTTATAGCGGATCGAGTGATTGTGCCATTGCCGGCGGTGTCAATTTAGTTGTCGACCCGGTTCACTATCAGAATTTATCTGTCATGAATATGCTCTCCGCTAGTGATACATGTAAATCATTCGGCGATGATGCAGATGGATTTGTCGACGGTGAAGGCGTAGGCGCCATTGTGTTAAAGCCGCTGCAGCAAGCAATAGCAGACGGTGACCATATTTACGGTGTGATAAAGGCAAGTGCCATTAATAGCGGAGGAAAAACAAATGGATACACGGTTCCAAATCCTCATGCACAGGCACAGGTAATTAAAGAAGCAATGGAGCGCGCCGACATTCCTGCCCGAACCATCAGTTATTTAGAGGCGCATGGAACAGGCACTGCATTAGGAGATCCGATTGAGATAGCGGGGTTAACAAAAGCATTTGAGAAAGATACGCAGGAGAAACAGTTTTGTGCGATCGGCTCCAGCAAATCAAATATCGGTCATTGTGAAAGTGCAGCCGGAATTGCAGGGCTGACAAAAATACTTTTTCAGTTTAAATATGGCCAAATTGCACCATCATTGCATGCTCAGCGGTTGAATCCGAACATCGAGTTCAGCCATACGCCATTTGTCGTTCAGCAGCAACTTGGTGAATGGAAACGCCCGGTGATTGGCGGGCAAGAGGTGCCTAGGCGCGCTGGCTTGAGCAGTTTTGGCGCCGGAGGGTCCAATGCCCATATCATCCTGGAAGAATATATTCCAAGGACGGGGGCGCAAACGCCGAAAGACCATCCTCCAGCGCTGATTGTGCTGTCGGCCAAAAACATGGAACGCTTGCAAGAAAAAGCGGAACAGCTGCTTACAGCCATCAAACAAAAAAGGTACCGCGAAACAGACCTGATCAGGATTGCCTATACCTTGCAAACAGGCCGTGAAGCAATGGAGGAACGGCTGGCCTTTATAGCGGAATCACTAGAGGATCTTGAGAGAAAGCTGAACGATTTTATCGAAAACAAAGCAGACAGCCTGTATCTGGATCGCATCGATGATAACAAAAAAGCGTTAGCAGTCTTATCAGCGGATGAGGATACGGAAAAAATCATAGAAGCATGGATAAGCAAAGGGAAATACACGAAACTGCTGGATCTTTGGGTGAAAGGCTTGTCTTTCGACTGGGGCATGCTGTACGGCACCCAAACGCCTGTCCGGATCAGTCTTCCGGCATATCCATTTGCAAAAGAACGTTACTGGGCACCAGGCGCGGCAAAGGCTCCGGCGTCTATAGAACAGGATCATGATCAGCAAACAGAAGAACCTTTCAAGGTTATGACTTTTCAAGAAGTGTGGAAAGAAGAGCCGGCGACTCTCACATCGAAACGTATCAAAACGCTCATCTGTTTTCTGACTGAAAGAGAAAAGCAAAACGCATTTGCTTCAGTCCTGAAAAACGTTGATCAAGACACCAAGGTCATTTTTATATCACAGGGCGAAGTGTACAGCAAACAGTCTGAATATAGCTACCAGGTTGTGCGGCAAGAACCCGTTACTTTTGAAAAGGCCTTCCAAAGCATTAAAGAAGAACTTGGAGAGCCAGAAGCATTCCTCTATATGTGGCCTATGGAAGACAAGCGCTGTATAAAGGACCATTCCTGTATTGTTTACCTATTACAAGGTATGTCCGCAGCAAAGCTTCATCCTTCACGGCTGCTGCTGGCAGGATGTTTTGAAGATGGTCTTGACAGAAGCTATCTGGAATCATGGATTGGCTTCGAACGTTCACTCGGGCTTGTCCTTCCGCACACAAAAGTGACTGGAATCTTTCAGCCGGCGGAACAAGGATCGATGGATGATTGGACACGTAATATATGGGCAGAATTACAGGCTTCAACTGAACAAACGGTTTTGTATCAGAATGCGAAACGATATGTAAATCACATTGAACAGACAACGATACAACCGGACGACAGCAAATTGAAGTCTGGCGGTACTTACCTGATTACAGGCGGTGTAGGAGGGCTTGGTTATTTATTTGCCAAGCATTTGGCCAAAAACTATGCCGCAAACCTGATTTTGACAGGGCGGTCGCCTTTTAATGATGAGAAGCAAAAGCAAATAAAAGAATTAAATGATCTAGGCGGCGAAGCGATGTATGCAGAAGCCGATGTGTCTGATCCTATCGCAATGGGAGACTGCGTAAAAAGAGGGAAAGACCGATTCGGTGCCATCAACGGTGTCATTCATGCAGCCGGAATCGAAAGCGACTCTGCTATTTTTGACAAAAAGATCGAAAGCTTCCAGCGCATCATTGAACCGAAAATCAACGGCACGATAGCGCTTGATGAATGGCTTAAAAATGAAGTCCTTGATTTTATGTGTTATTTTTCTTCTTCTTCTGCGGTTTTAGGGGATTTTGGATGTTGTGATTATGCGATTGGCAACAGGTTTCAGATGGCTTACGCACAATACAGAAATGAGCTGCATAACGGTAAAACGTTTGTCATCAACTGGCCTGTATGGAAGGATGGCGGAATGAAGATCGGTGATGAGGAAACAACGGATATGTACCTGAAATCAAGCGGCCAACGCTTCCTAGAAGCCGAGGAAGGCATCCATATGTTTGAGCACATCCTAGCTCAGCAGGATGCTCAGCATCTCGTCATAGCCGGTCAGCCCAGCCGTGTCAGCCGATTTTTAGGAATGACTGAACCAGCTATTCCAGAACCGGCCACTCAAGCCCCTCTAGCACAAGAAAACAAGGATGAGGTAAAAACATTAAGCGTTGAAAAGCGTTTAGAACACGACTTGAAAGAGCATATTCACACATTGCTTAAGATTTCAAAGGACAAGCTGAATTTGAACAAAAATTGGGCCGACTTCGGATTTGATTCAATCTACTTGGCTAAATTCTCGAACGTGTTATCAAAGCATTTCAACATCGAAGTGACACCGGCTTTATTTTTCGGCTATTCGACTTTACAAGAATTGATCGGCTTTTTCTTAACCGATCATAAAGAGCTGATTGAAGCATTTTACCGGGATGATGCATCAGAGGCGCAAAAGTCCCCTGAAGCTTATGCAGCAATTCCTGTAGCTTTAGAACCAGAAGCCAGTAAAAAAAGCATTCGGCAGGTTCACGATGAGCCTATTGCCATTATCGGCATGAGCGGCAGGTTCCCTCAAGCTGATTCGGTCCATGAGCTGTGGGATAATCTGAAAAACGGTAAATCGTGTATCTCTGACATCCCGGGCGAACGCCGGGACTGGGGGAGAGCTAACAGAGATCCAGAAAAAGCAGTGCCAAGGTGGGGTGCATTTTTGAAGGACATAGACCGGTTTGATCCGCTGTTTTTTCAAATATCGCCTAAAGAAGCCGAAAGCATGGATCCGCGCCAGCGCATTTTTCTAGAGGAAGCATGGCACACGTTTGAAGACGCCGGCTATATGGGAGATCGGATAAAAGGAAAATCCTGCGGTGTTTATGTAGGTGTGGAAGAAGGGGAATATGCGCACCTAACCGGAGATTCGGATTACATTAACGGAACACAAAACGCCACATTGTCTGCGAGAATCGCATACGCATTGGATTTAAAAGGGCCTAATATGGCTTTGACAGCAGCATGTTCATCTGGACTGGTGGCGATTCACCAGGCATGTGCAGCTCTGCGTCAGGGGGATTGTGAAATGGCTTTAGCGGGCGGCGTCAGCTTGAATATTTCTCACATGTCTTTTGAGGCGCTGACAAGGGCCGAAATGCTGTCTCCGAACGGACAATGCAAAGTGTTTGACCAGGATGCCAATGGTCTTGTGCCAGGTGAAGCGGTGGCTGCTGTTCTCTTGAAACCATTATCAAAGGCAATTGAAGATAAAGATCATATTTATGGCTGCATCAAAGCCAGCGGCGTGAATTACGATGGCAAAACCAACGGCATTACTGCGCCAAATCCTTTTAGCCAAGCAGAATTGATCGAAAACATTTATGAAAAAAATGAAATCAATCCGCTCGATATTCAATATGTGATGGCGCACAGTACCGGCTCGAATCTTGGTGATCCGCTTGAGGTCCAAGCGTTAACGAGCGTGTTCAGCAAATATACGAAGCAGAAGCAATTCTGTATGATCAGCTCAATTAAACCTTTAATCGGACATACATTTGCAGCGTCAGGAACGGTTGCTTTAATCAGTATGCTGATGGCTATGAAAAACCAGATCATTCCGGCCACTCATCACTGTGAATCGGAAAACCCGTATATTCCGTTTAAAGAAAGCCCATTTGTGCTTTGCAAAGAAAACCGTTCGTGGATCAGGAAAAATCAGAAGCCGAGGATGGGAACGATCAGCACGACTGGAATCAGCGGCACCAATGCACATGCAGTCATTGAAGAATACATTCCGGATGATCAGCCGTCCACACAGCGGCATCAAGGGTCACCGCAGGTCATCGTGCTTTCAGCCCAAAATGACGATCGGCTTCAGGATGCTGCCTGCCGCATGATTGCGTATCTGGAGCAGAATCATAACCTTTCTTTACCTGATGTGGCATATACGCTTCAGGTTGGGAGAAAAGCCATGGAAGCAAGGCTCGCGATCGTTGCAAACAATCAGAAGCAATTGGTGCGAAAATTGAAGGAATATGTGGAAGCAATGAAGAATGGTGGGGTATCAGGCCAACAGAGATCCCTTTATACAGGATATACAGAAGGGATTTTAGAAGAACAAGATGAAGCAGTTCTGCAAGCTCTCGCAAAAGAAAGAAATTTGGAAAACATCGCGGAATGCTGGGTGAAAGGATATCAGATTCCTTGGGAACTCCTTCATGATGGCGATCACGTTCGGATGGTTTCTTTACCTGGTTATCCATTTGCAAGGGAGCGGTATTGGATTTCGTCAGGCACTCAGCAATCAAAGGCCGTTAAACAGCATTCACAAGATATGAAAACAGAGATTGACGAGCCGAATGGCAAAACCCACATTCAAAAGATCATTGTTCAATTTTTAGCACGAGAATTGGGCATATCTGAGGAGCGAATCAATTTCAAAAGAAACTTCCTGGATTATGGGATGGATTCAATTCTTGGCCGAAAATTGATGCGGCATATCGAAAAAACCACGCAGCTGAAGATGGCCGGTCGGGAAATCCTTGAATGTCAGACAGTCCAAGCTCTATCTGACCATTTGGCCTTAAAAGCGGAAAAACAAAATCATAGCGCAGCAGCACATCAAATAAAGGACACGTATACAGACGAGCAAATCATCGGATTAATGCAAGAGGTGGCGCTAGGGAAATTGGATTTTAAGAGTGTGCAAAACATCATAGAAGGGAGTAAATCGTATGAATCATAAAGAAATTCTCGATGCCTTCAGATCAGGAGAATTAACCATTTCTGAGGTGGAAGAACATCTTAAAGGCATGAAGCGGCAGTTGAAAAGCCCGCTTTCAGAAGGGCAAAAAGGGCTGTGGATGCTTCAAAAAATGTCTCCTGGGATGAGTGCATATCATATTCCTTTATGCTTTCGCTTCAGCAAACCAATACATGCAGAGACGTTCAAGAAAGCCCTTCTGTTTGTACAGAAACAATATCCGGTCTTAGCCAGTGTGATTCAAGAAGAGAATGGCGTTCCATTTCAATCGGTTCAGTTATCAAAGGATCTTTGTTTTGTGGAAGAGGATATATCAGCAATGAAATCAGCAGATATCTTTCCTTTTCTAAAAGAAAAAGCAAAAGAACCTTTCCAGTTGGATGCTGGTCCGTTATGGCGCACACACCTTTTTCATCGGTTAGAAGAATGCATTGTTCTTATAACAATTCACCATATCATATTTGATGGTGTGTCGATGCTGACATTGATATCGGCGCTATTCGAAGCGTATCAACAATTGCTGAATGGGATTGAACCCTTGCAGCAGCCATCAACAGCTGATTATTACGATTTTGTCGATTGGGAAAATCGAATGCTGACTGGCAGAGAAGGGGAAGAGCATCTCGCTTACTGGAAAGAACAGTTGTCTGGGAGTCTGCCAGTTCTTGATTTGCCTGCTGACCGTCCGCGGTCTTCAGCACGAAAATTTAAGGGGCAAGCTTATAAAAGCTTGCTCCCTCATCACCTGAGAAATCAAATTAAATCGTTTGCCCGCACCAATCATGTGAATGAATCGGTTGTGTTTCTCTCCATTTACAAAGTACTGCTGCATCATTATACAAAACAAAAGGATATCATTGTTGGCGTTCCGACAATGGGTCGGCAAGAAGACAGATTTGAAACCCTAATCGGTTATTTTATCAATATGATGGCTGTTCGGAGCAAGAATATCGGATCTCAGCCATTAACAGCATTTATTCGGGAACTGCAGCTGACAGTGGCTGACGGCCTGGATCATGCGGCGTTTCCGTTCCCTGCATTGGTAAGAGAGCTGAATGTAGACCGCTCGGCCGCGGATTCTCCGGTTTTTCAAACAGCTTTTCTGTACCAAAACTTTTTTCAGGCAACAGGCTTGCAAAAAGTGCTTGAACCGTATCAAACGCTTGGCATCGAATATATTGAAGACATTCGGCAAGAGGGTGAATTTGAGCTGGCGCTCGAAATATATGAGCAAGAAAATGAAACAGTGCTTCATCTTCTGTACAACCCTGATTTGTACGAACTGTCCTCCATTGAAAGCATGATGGAGAACTATATGAAGCTCGCGCAGCACATGATGGAGGACCCGTCTTTGCCGCTTGAAGCCTACTCTTTGCAATTAAATCAAGAACAAACTAGTTTGCTGGAACAATGGAATGCGACAGGGACAAACATCGCAAATGACAAGTGTATACATGAGGTGTTTGAGGAAAAAGCGAAACAAACCCCCGATGCGGTTGCTGTGATGTTTGAAGACAGATCACTTACATATAAAGAAGTAGATGAAAAAAGCACATCTGTTGCAGTCTACCTTCAACATCAGGGTGTTGGACCTGAACAGCCCGTTGGCATTTGTGCAGAGCGTTCGTTTGATATGATCATCGGAATTTTAGGAATACTGAAAGCTGGCGGAGCGTATGTGCCGTTAGATCCAAGTTTTCCGCAAGAACGATTAGAGTACATGCTCAAAGACAGTCAGGCATCCATTGTCCTCACCCAACCTAACGTTCATGATAGGATCAGCGGATTAACTGGCAGCCATGTAAAAGCGATCAATATCGAGTTAGCTTGCCGAAACGATTATACAGACCAGCAAAGCAGCGGTTTAAAGCGGGAAGTAAAACCGGAACACCTCGCTTATATTATTTATACATCGGGAAGCACTGGAGAGCCTAAAGGGGTTATGGTAGAGCATCGGAGCATTATGAATACCCTGAATTTTCTTGAATCTCACTATCCTGTAACGGCTGAGGATGCATATTTATTGAAGACGAACTATGTGTTTGATGTATCGATCTCAGAATTATTCGGATGGTTTATTGGAGACGGCCGTCTTGTGATTCTTCCGCCTAATGGGGAGAAATCACCGCAGCTTTGCATGGATTATATTGAAACATATAAAGTGACTCACATTAATTTTGTGCCGGCCATGCTGCATGTTTTTTTAGAAATGGCGAAAGACAACAAGCGATTCACAGAGGATGGTCCGCTGAAGTATATGATGGTTGCAGGTGAAGCCTTCCCTAAAGAATTAGTGAAAAAGGCGGTATCACTCTTTACAAACTGCCGTGTTGAAAATATATACGGACCGACGGAAGCCTCCATTTACGCTGCGTATTTCGGATGCGGAAAAGGAGATATCGCAAGTCACCATACACCGATTGGAAAGCCTGTCTCCAACACGAAAATTTATATTGTGGACCAGCATTTAAAGCCTGTCCCGATCGGAAAGCCTGGTGAGCTATGCATCGCTGGAGCCGGCTTAGCAAGAGGCTACTTTAAAAAGCCGGGGCTTACGGCTGAAAAATTTATTGATAATCCCTTTGAACCAGGGACGAAGCTATATAAATCGGGTGATTCAGCAAGGTGGCTTCCTGACGGCAACATAGAATACTTGGGACGGATTGACAGCCAAGTCAAAATACGCGGTTTTCGCGTCGAGCTGGGCGCAATAGAAACAAAGCTGAGTGAATTTCCGGGCATTTTAGATCAGGCCGTAGTGGTGAAGCAGCTGGAAGGCCATCAACAGCTCGCTGCTTATTATACAGAGGAAAGCGGACATGCCTCTGCCAATCCAAAAGATTTGCGCCTTCATCTAAAATCGAGTCTGCCCGAATATATGATACCTTCACACTTTATCCGCTTAGATGAGCTTCCATTATCGCCCAGCGGAAAAGTGAACCGTAAAGAATTAGAAAAACGCGAGATCGTGTTCAACAGAAGGAAACCAAATCACTTGCAATTAACGGAAATAGAGGATCAGGTGCTGCGTATTTGGGAGGAAACGCTCAAGGTCAGCGGATTTGGGCCGGAAGACGGATTTTTCGATGCGGGCGGCGATTCGCTTCTGGCTGTAGCTGTGGCTGAACGAATCAAAAAAGAATTCGATTGTGAGTTTCATGTTACTGAGCTGTTTGAGTTTTCCACGATCCGTGCAATCAGTGAATATATTTTGGAGATGAAAAACTCAGATCTAGCCGGGACACAAAATGAAGATCATTATGATATCAAAAAAGATAGAAAACACCTAGAACAGAAGATTCCCCCTTATTTTGATGACAGTGTTGCGATTGTGGGGATATCTTGCCAGTTCCCGGGTGCGAAAAATCATCATGACTTCTGGAACCACATCAAAGAAGGCAAAGAAAGCATACGATTCTTTTCTGAAGAAGAGCTTCGCGCAAATGGAGTTCCCGAAGAATTGATACAGCATCCTGACTATGTGCCTGTGCAATCTGTGATCGAAGGGAAAGACTTATTCGATCCCGGTTTCTTTCAAATCTCGCCAAAAGATGCTGAGTATATGGACCCTCAGCTCCGCCTCTTATTGCTGCACTCCTGGAAAGCGATTGAAGATGCAGGATATGTGGCTAAGGAGATTCCGGCAACAAGTGTATATATGTCTGCAAGCAGCAATTCATATAGAACGTTATTGCCGAAGGAGACAACAGAAGGACATGAATCACCGGATGGCTATGTCTCATGGGTTTTAGCCCAAAGCGGAACCATTCCCACAATGATCTCACATAAGCTCGGATTAAAAGGGCCAAGCTATTTTGTTCATTCTAACTGTTCTTCATCACTAGTCGGTTTATATCAAGCATACAAAAGCCTGACATCGGGCGAATCACAATATGCGCTTGTCGGAGGCGCAACATTGCACGCACAATCAGCGATCGGCTACGTGCACCAAAACGGGTTGAATTTTTCAAGCGACGGGCATGTAAAGGCGTTCGATGCTTCGGCGGACGGAATGGCCGGGGGCGAAGGCGTAGCGGTCATCCTGCTGAAAAAAGCTGTGGATGCCGTAAAAGACGGAGACCATATTTATGCGATTATGCGCGGAATAGGCATCAATAATGATGGGGCAGAAAAAGCCGGCTTCTATGCGCCAAGTGTAAAAGGCCAAACAGAGGTGATACAGCATGTATTGGATACAACCAAGGTTCATCCTGAAACGGTCAGTTATATTGAAGCGCACGGGACGGGAACGAAATTAGGCGATCCTATTGAAATGTCTGCGCTAAATAAAGTGTACAAGCAATACACAGACAAAACACAATTTTGCGGAATTGGTTCAGTGAAAACGAATATTGGCCATTTGGATACAGCTGCGGGGTTAGCCGGATGTATTAAAGTTGCGATGAGTTTATACCATAATGAACTTGCACCGACCATCAACTGTACGGAGCCGAATCCGGATATAAAGTTTGAAAGCTCTCCTTTTTATGTTGTCCGTGAACGAAAATCGTTAGAGAAACACGCAGGTGTCCATCGGGCGGCTCTGAGCTCATTCGGCCTTGGCGGAACTAACGCCCATGCAATATTTGAGCAATATGAAAACATTTCTGATGCAGGTACCGAAAACGAAGGCAATCAGCCTTACATCATTCCTATATCAGCAAAAAATAGTGAACGGCTCCAAGTATACGCGAAGGAAATGCTGTCCTATATCAGTCAAGACGAGCAAAGGCATTTCTCTTTAAGAGATATTGCATATACCTTCCAAGTCGGCCGTGAAGCAATGGATAACAGGATCGTTTTTATAGTGAACGATCTGGAAGAATGGAAACATCAGCTGGAAGCTTTTGTGACTGGAAAGCCGCTCGCAGAAGGCTGTATTCAAGGAGAAAAAACGAGAATGACATCCGCTGAACAGCTGCTTGGAAATGCTGAAGCAGATGATATGGCTTCATCGCGGATATCAAAAGAAGAATTGAGAAAGCTTGCCGAGATGTGGGCAAATGGCTTTCACGTTGAATGGCGCAGGCTCTATCCAAATATAAAGCCACGCCGCATCAGCTTGCCGACATACCCTTTTGCCGAAGAACGATACTGGCCTGAAAGCAGCACCGGCGCTATCACAACAATTGAACCATCTCGTTTGCATCCTTTGGTGCACCATAATACATCGGTTCTGTCAGAGCAGCGTTTCAGCTCCATTTTCACAGGACAAGAGTATTTTATTGCCGAGCATATCATTAAAGGCATGGCGATTTTGCCGGCGGCGGTCACGCTTGAAATGGCAAGAGCCGCTATAGAACAAGGAATTGGCGGATTGGAGGATCATGAAACTGGAATCAGGCTGAAAAATGTCGTGTGGGTTCGCCCGGTTGTAGCAGGAAGTGAGCCGGTTCAGGTAAATATCGGACTTTACGATGAAGATGGCGGACACTTTCCTTACCGGATGTATGGCGAGCCGGAATCCGCTGATGCAGAACCAGTTGTATATAACCAAGGTATAGCGGAATTGATTCAGTTAAAGCGAGAAAAAGCACTGGATCTTTCTAAGATCAAGAAACAATGTGATCAAAGCAGAATGGATGCTGCCTCGTTTTATGAAGGGATGATCGGCGCCGATTACGGTCCAGGTTACAAGAGTGTAGAGGCCGTATATAAAGGCGACGGCCAGCTGCTTGCAAAATTATCACTGCCGGAATCTGTTGCACATACGTTGGGCGATTATGTTCTTCATCCAAGTGTAATGGACGGGGCGTTACAGGCGGCTGAATATTTGCAAAATGTCGTCAGAGCGGAACTTTCAGACACTGAAGACTTTAAGGCAGCACTGCCATTTGCCCTGGAGGAACTTGAGGTCTTTCGTCAGTGCGTTTCTGACATGTGGGTTTATGTTCAATTCAACTCGAAAAACAAACCAGGAGATTTGATACAGAAAGTCGATATTCACCTATGTGATGAGCATGGCATGATCTGCGTGCGGCTGAAAGGATTTTCGACGAGAGTGATGGAGGCAGATATACAAACCGAACCATCAAAAATCAACGCTGAAACTTTATTGCTTCAGCCCGTTTGGCAAGAACAAAAGGCTGCTGACAGCTTAGCTGCAAAAAAATATGCAGAGCATCTCGTATTCCTATGTGAATATGATCATGAGACGAGAAAACAAATTGAAGCAGCTATCGAGGATGTCCATGTATACAGCCTGGAAGCAAGGCCTTCTTCAGTAGATGGGCGTTTCCATTCTTATACAGAACAAGTGTTTAAAAAGGTACAAGAGATCATTCGTACGAAACCGAAAGACGGCATTCTCGTTCAGATCGTAACCTCTGCAGAGGGAGAACAGCAATTGTTTTCAGGATTGACAGGACTGCTGAAAACAGCTTGTCAGGAAAATGCCAAACTAACCGGCCAAATGATTGAAGTCAGCAGTGAAGAAAGTGGAGAAAGCATTACTGGCAAACTGTTAGAAAATCAAATGAGCAGCGATTCATATGTCAAATATCAAAACGGGACACGGTATATTGCTGATTGGCGTGAAATCAAACAGGCAAAAGGAGACGCCAGCAAACCGTGGAAAGACAATGGCGTTTATCTCATTACAGGAGGTGCCGGCGGACTAGGTCATATTTTTGCAAAGGAAATTGCGGAACAAACGAAAAATGCGACAGTCATTCTGGCGGGCCGCTCACCTCTTAGCGAAAGCAAAAGCAAAAAGCTGAAAGAGCTTCATAGCAAGGGGGCTGACATCACCTACCGGCAAACAGATGTTACCAATAAAATTGAAGTCTATCAGCTCATTGACGACATTCAAAAAAGATATGGCCGTCTGAACGGTATTCTTCATAGTGCCGGAATCATCAAGGACAGCTACATGGTTAATAAACAGGCAAAAGATCTGCACGATGTACTGGCGCCTAAAGTAAAAGGGCTTGTTTATCTAGACGAAGCGAGCAAGGATTTGCCTTTAGACTTCTTTGTTCTCTTTTCATCTCTTTCAGGAAGTTTGGGGAGCATTGGCCAGTCTGACTATGCGGCAGCCAATGTATTTATGGATATGTATGCAGGCTATCGAAATAGGCTTGCCGGCCTCAGCCAGCGGCATGGGAAGACGCTTTCTGTAAACTGGCCTTTATGGAGAGATGGAGGCATGCAGGTTGATCAAGAAACTGAGAAAAGGCTTGTGCAACTTGCCGGTATTGTTCCTATGAGGGCGGAAAAAGGAATTCAGGCATTATATCAAGCACTTCATTCAGAGGCAAACCAAGTAATGGTGATCGAAGGCGATGTGCAGAAAATAAAACAAAACATGCTGGCCAAAAATGCCTCAGCACCTATGGAAAAGAAGGAAGCAGAACACATGACTGAACAAATAAATAGCATTGATACAGACAGTTTGCTGGATAAAGTAAAGGCGATGTTAAAGCGAGAGATCGCCAAGCTGTTAAAGGTCAAGCTTGAAACGATTGACGATCATGCAGAGATGACGGTGTATGGTTTTGATTCTATCTCCATGACTGAATTCACCAACCATATCAATCGCGCCTATCAGTTAGAGCTGACGCCAACCGTATTTTTTGACCACCCGACGATTCATGCGTTTGGCAAGCATTTGTCAGAAGAATATCAATCGGTATTTGCGAAGACATTTGCTGTGCGCGCTGTATCGGCTCAGCTTCAGCCTGCTGCGAAACAGGAACAAGCCGTGCGTGCCAAAGCTAAAAGACGCAGAAAGCAGCAAGTCATGCTGCCAAACGCCATACAGAGTGATGCTGGGCCTGAGCCAATTGCCATTGTGGGCATAAGCGGGATTTTCCCTATGGCGAAAGACGTTGAGGCGTACTGGAACATCTTAAAAGAGGGCAAAGACTGCATGACGGAAATCCCGAAAGATCGCTGGGATTGGCGTGAATATGAAGGTGATCCGGCGAAGGAAGTCAATAAAACGAACGTGAAATGGGGCGGTTTTATTGACGGTATTGCAGATTTTGATCCATTATTCTTTGGCATTTCCCCGCGTGAAGCTGAACAAATGGAACCTCAGCAGCGCTTACTGCTGACTTACGCCTGGAAAGCGATCGAAGATGCAGGATATTCGGCGAAAAGGTTGTCAGGCACAAAAACCGGCGTCTTCATCGGAACGGGAAATACAGGATACAGCTCTCTTCTATCTAAAGCGAACTCGGCAATAGAAGGATCAGCGGCAGCCAATACGAGCCCATCGGTCGGTCCGAACCGGGTCAGTTATTTCCTTAATCTGCATGGGCCGAGCGAACCGGTTGATACAGCGTGCTCAAGTTCACTAGTGGCGATCCACCATGCCATCTCTTCAATTGAGGAAGGCACTTGTGACATGGCATTAGCCGGCGGTGTAAATACGATTATCCTTCCTGAGGTGTATATCAGCTTTGATAAGGCGGGAGCACTGAGCAAAGAAGGAAAATGCAAGACGTTTTCAAATCAAGCCGATGGTTTTGCACATGGGGAAGGTGCCGGCATACTGTTCCTGAAAAAATTAAAAGCGGCTGAAGAAGCGGGAGACCATATTTACGGAGTCATAAAAGGCAGTGCAATCAATCACGGCGGCCGTGCAGCCTCTTTAACGACTCCCAATCCGAAGGCGCAGGCAGATGTTATTCAGTCGGCATATCAAAAAGCGGGAATCGACCCGAAAACCGTGACCTACATTGAAGCCCACGGAACCGGAACGGAGCTTGGAGACCCGGTTGAAATTAACGGTTTGAAATCAGCTTTTAAAGCATTGGGTGTAAATGAAGGAGACACATCAGCCAATCCTTACTGCGGATTAGGGTCTGTAAAGACAAACATCGGCCACTTATCGCTGGCAGCCGGTGCAGCAGGAGTTATTAAAATATTATTGCAGCTTAAGCATAAAACCTTAGTGAAAAGTCTGCATTGCGAAAACGTGAATCCATACATTCAGCTGAAAAACAGTCCGTTCTATATCGTACGGGAAACGGAAGAATGGAAAGCGCTGAAAAATGAACAGGGAGAAGAGCTTCCTCGACGGGCAGGTGTCAGTTCATTTGGAATCGGCGGAGTAAACGCCCACGTGATTATCGAGGAATATATTCCGGAAGCATCCGATGAGAATATACCATCCATCGCGCCGGAACATCCGGGTATCTTCGTTTTATCGGCTAAAAATGAAGCGCGGCTAAAAGAACATGCACAGCAGCTGGCAGATGCGCTTGATAAGCAAACATATAGTGACGTAAATCTCGCCCGAATCGCTTATACACTGCAAGCCGGACGGGATGCGATGGAAGAACGTCTCGGGATTATTTCCGGTTCCATTGAGGATTTACAGAAAAAGTTAAAAGACTTTGCAGCGGAGAAAAGCGGTGTGGAGGATGTATTTAAAGGCAGGATTGATAAAGGCACACTCCAAATGCTGACAGAGGACGAAGAGATTCAAGAAGCCGTCGAGAAATGGATGGAACGGGGAAAGTATGCAAAATTGCTTGAATTATGGGTAAAAGGGCTTGATGTAGACTGGACGAAATTGTATGGCGAGAATCTGCCAAAGCGCATCAGCTTGCCGACGTATCCTTTCGCAAAAGACCGTTATTGGATCTCTGATCATATTGAAAAAAGCGGCAGCATTGATGCAAATCAAGCAGCCTCCCGCCTTGGCGGAGCCGTGCTGCATCCATTAATGCATCAAAACACATCCAATCTCTCGGAACAAAGGTTTAGCTCTATTTATACGGGAGAAGAGTTTTTCCTTGCTGATCATGTTGTGAAAGGCCAACGGATTTTGCCGGGAGTGGCTCATCTTGAATTGGCGCGGGCAGCTGTTGAGCAGGCCGCAGAGGTACAAGGTGTACCGCGCATCATGAAGCTAAAGAATGCGGTGTGGGTGCGGCCTATTGTTGTAGAGGATCAGCCGCAGCAAGTACACATTAGGCTTTTACCGGGAGAAAATGGTGAGATCTCTTATGAAATCTATGGTCATTCAGACGTTACTGGCGAACAGTCAATCGTCTACAGTCAAGGCAGCGCGGTATTGAATCCTGCTGAAAATTTGCCGGCGGTTGATTTGCAATCTCTGCGGGAGCAGTGTCAGGAAAGTCATTTCAGCGTAAACGAAGTATACGACACCTATCGAATGATTGGATTTGAATATGGTCCTGCTTATCGCGGAGTGAAAAAAATCTATACAGCTGAACAATTTGTTTTGGCAAAATTGTCATTGCATCCGTCAGCTGCAGATACGCTCAGCCAATACAAAATGCACCCTGGGCTGATGGATTCTGCTTTGCAGGCGTCAAGCATTTTGACAGGAGCCGGGGATAACCAGCTGACACTGCCTTTTGCGGTCCAGGAGCTTGAAGTCTTCGGAGCATGTTCGTCAGAAATGTGGGTATACGCAAGATACAGCCAAGGCAGCAAGGCAACTGATAAGGTGCAAAAGCGCGATATGGATATTTTAGATGAGAGCGGCAATGTTTGCGTACGGATGAAAGGATTATCTTTCAGAGCAGCAGAAGGCGGCTCTGGATCGGCGGAATCTGATCAAACGCTGGCAACCCTGATGTTTGAAGAAAAATGGGTGCCCAAGGATTTTAAAAAAGAAAGTCCTGAGCCTCATTACGAACGGCACATTGTCATGCTTTGCGACATGAATGGCCTCTCAAAAGATCGCATTGAATCAAGAATGACAGGAGCGGAATGCATCGTTTTGGAGTCATTCCGCGAAGGACTTGCAGAGAGGTTCCAAGATTATGCCGAACAAGCGCTTGAGACGGTCCAGGGTCTTCTCAAAAGCAGACCTCAGGGCAATGTTCTGATCCAGCTGCTTACCTCTGCACAAAGAAAGCAGTACTCATTCTCAGGGCTATCGGCGCTCCTTAAAACCGCCGGCCTGGAGAATAAAAAACTAATCGGCCAGACGATTGAAATCGATTCACATGAAAATGTTGAAAGTGTAATAGAAAAACTGAAAGAGAATAAAAGGCACACAGAAGATCAGCACATCAAATATGAAAAAGGCAAACGGTACATCAATGATCTGGATGAAATGCAAATAGATGATCGGGAAATAAGCATGCCGTGGAGAGATAAAGGTGTATACCTCATCACGGGCGGCGCAGGAGGACTTGGGTTTATTTTTGCAAAAGAGATTGCTCGCCAAGCCGAACAGCCTGTGCTCATTCTGACAGGCAGATCCGCGTTGAATGCGGATCAGCAGGCGGAGCTTAACGAACTTCAGCAATTAGGGGCTCGCGCAGAATACAGGCAGGTTGACGTGACACAAACGGAAGCAGCCTCCGAGCTTATCACAAGCATTACGTCTGATTACGAAGACTTGAATGGTGTCATTCACAGCGCTGGGCTGATTAAAGATAACTATCTTATGAGCAAAACCAATGAAGAGCTGACACAAGTTCTCGCTCCTAAGGTGAAAGGGCTTGTGAATGTGGATGAGGCAACCGAGCATCTTGCGTTAGATTTCTTTATCCTCTTTTCTTCAATATCAAGTGTTGCCGGCAGCGCGGGACAGGCCGATTATGCAATGGCTAATGCATTTATGGACAGTTATGCAGCTTATCGAAATGCGCTTGTAACCGCCATGTACAGGCACGGACAAACGTTGTCAATCAATTGGCCGCTCTGGAAAGAAGGCGGCATGCGCGCGAATAAAGAAATTGAAAACATGACGTTGAAAAACACAGGTGTGACTCCAATGCGGACCGAGACCGGCATTCAAGCGCTGTATAAAGCTTTGGCATTTGGCAAAGATCAAGTCATCGTCATGGAAGGAATCAAAGACATGATGAGGGAAAAGCTGACTCAAAAGCCGTCTTCTGATGATGTACCAATGAAAACAGTGCAAGTACCGGTGACATCTGAAGCAAGAATGGATCAAGGAAATATGTGCGACCACATTCAAGAAGTTTTAAAGCAAACAATCTCTCAATTGCTCAAAATCAAACCTGAAGAGATTGACCCGGACATGGAGTTTAATCAATATGGATTTGATTCGATTACGTTAAC
This sequence comes from Bacillus sp. FJAT-14266, assembly GCF_001719225.1. Lineage (NCBI taxonomy): Bacteria > Bacillati > Bacillota > Bacilli > Caryophanales > Bacillaceae > Bacillus > Bacillus sp. FJAT-14266. The sequence goes on along the minus strand of NZ_CP017072.1, from coordinate 2,445,619 downwards.
TGAATTCGCAAATACACTGAATGAGAAGTACAAGCTGGATCTTACGCCTACGATCTTCTTTGAGCACGCAACTGTTTATGCATTTGCAGGGTATCTGTCAGAAGAATATCCAAATGCTTTTACAGCTCAAACGCCTGCCAAAGCTGGGGTGCTAATGCAGCCTGTCGAACAGAATATAAAAAATATGACGTTTTCGACTGAAAACCGCTTTGTAAAACCTTCGGTAACACCAATGCAAAAGGAAGCTGATCCCAAGCCTGAGCCTATTGCGATTGTGGGAATGAGCGGCGTTTTCCCAAAGGCAAAAGACGTTGAGGAATATTGGAAGAACCTGTCATCGGGCACAGATTGTATTACAGAGGTTCCAAAAGACCGCTGGGATTGGCAGGAGTATTACGGAGACCCTCTGAAAGAAGCGAATAAAACAAACGTCAAATGGGGCGGTTTTATTGATGAAGTAGCTGACTTTGATCCATTGTTCTTCGGCATATCTCCGCTGGAGGCTGAGCAGATGGAGCCTCAGCAGCGCCTGTTAATGACCTATGCGTGGAAGGCGGTAGAAGAAGCGGGACACTCAGCGAGAAGCCTGGCAGGAACCAAAACGGGCATCTTCATCGGGACAGGAAACACAGGGTACAGTTCACTTCTGTCAAATGTAGACATCGAAGGCTCAGCGGCTGCGAATATGAGTCCTTCTGCAGGACCGAATAGAGTCAGTTATTTCCTGAACATTCATGGACCGAGTGAACCGATCGACACTGCGTGCTCAAGCTCTTTGGTCGCCATTCATCATGCGGTTTGCGCCATTGAAAATGGAAACTGTGAAATGGCGATTGCGGGAGGGGTCAACACGGTCGTAACTCCGCAAGGCCATATCGCCTATGATAAAGCCGGGGCGCTGAGCAAAGAAGGAAGATGCAAAACATTTTCTGACAAAGCCGATGGATTCGCAGTCAGTGAAGGTGCCGGCATTCTCTTTCTGAAAAAGCTGACAGCGGCTGAACGAGACGGTGATCATATTTACGGTGTCATTAAAGGAAGTGCGGTAAACCACGGTGGCCGCGCAAATTCTCTAACGACTCCTAATCCGAAAGCTCAGGCGGATGTCGTAAAAACAGCATATGAAAAAGCGGGAATTGATCCAAGAACCGTAACTTATATTGAAGCGCATGGGACTGGAACCAAGCTGGGCGATCCAGTAGAAATCAACGGCTTAAAAGCGGCATTTAAAGAGCTGTATGAAAAAACGGGGGACCCGGCTGTTCATGGCAGCCATTGCGGACTTGGATCAGCGAAAACAAACATCGGTCACTTATCACTGGCGGCCGGTGTGGCGGGTGTCATTAAAGTGTTATTGCAGCTCAAGCATAAAACGCTTGTCAAAAGTCTGTACAGTGAAACTGTTAATCCATATATCAAACTGGATGACAGCCCGTTTTATATTGTGCAGGAATCGAGAGAGTGGCAGGCGCTTCGGGATGAAGCCGGCCGAGAGCTGCCGCGCCGCGCAGGCATCAGTTCGTTCGGGATAGGCGGCGTCAATGCCCACGTGGTCATTGAGGAATATATTCCGAAAGAAACAACCCATCCTGCAACAGCACCAGCTGTGACAGCACAGCACCCGGGCATCTTTATTTTGTCGGCAAAGGATGAAGATCGTCTGAAAGACCAAGCCCGGCAATTAGCAGACTTTATCAGCAAGCGATCTATCACTGCTCGTGACCTCACTGATATTGCTTATACACTCCAAGAGGGGCGTGATGCAATGGAGGAGAGATTAGGGATTATCGCTGTCTCGACTGGGGACTTGCTGGAAAAACTGAACCTCTTTATAGAAGGGGGCACCAATGCGAAGTACATGTACAGAGGCAGAGCAGAAAAAGGTATCGCACAAACATTGAGATCAGATGACGAAGTACAGAAAACGCTCAACAATAGCTGGGAGCCTCACATATATGAAAGACTGCTTGATTTATGGGTAAAAGGCATGGAAATAGGCTGGAGTAAACTGTATGACGGCAAACAGCCGAAACGCATCAGCCTCCCTACCTATCCATTTGCGAAAGAACGCTACTGGATAACGGATACGAAAGAGGAGGCAGCCGCCCATCAAACAGCTTTAAAAACAGTCGAATCAGCAGCTTTGCATCCAATGATACATGTCAACACATCTGATTTGTCAGAGCAGCGTTTCAGCTCGGCCTTTACAGGTGCTGAGTTCTTTTTCGCCGATCATAAGGTGAAGGGAAAACCGGTTATGCCGGGCGTGGCATATCTTGAGATGGTTCATGCTGCCGTTACAAGAGCAGTGAGAAGAACCGAAGATCAACAATCTGTTATTCACATCAAAAATGTTGCGTGGGTGCAGCCGATTGTGGCGGATGGCCAGCCTGTGCAAGTGGATATCAGTCTAAATCCCCAGCAGGACGGCGAGATTGCTTTTAACGTCTATACAGAGGCTGCACACAATGATCGAAAGATACATTGTCAAGGCAGTGCTTCAATCCGTGGGGCAGGAGACATTCCAGTCCAGGATATCAGCGCGCTTCAAGACCAATGCAGTTTAAGCACACTCTCACACGACCAGTGTTATGAATTGTTTAAGGCGATCGGCATTGACTACGGACCTGGTTTTCAAGGGATAGATCGGCTTTACATCGGCCGCAATCAAGCCTTGGCAGAGCTTTCTCTGCCTGCTGGTGTAACTCACACACTGAATGAATTCGTTCTTCATCCAAGTATGGCCGACTCTGCTTTACAAGCGTCGATCGGGCTAAAGCTGAATTCCGGTGACGAGCAGCTTTCTCTGCCTTTTGCGCTGCAAGAGCTAGAAATATTCAGCCCGTGTACAAATAAAATGTGGGTGTCTGTGACATCTCGTCCTAATGAGGACAAAATACAGAGACTGGATATTGATTTGTGTGATGAACAAGGCCGAGTGTGTGTAAGAATCAAGGGGATTACCTCAAGGCTGCTGGAAGAAGGCATACAACCGCCAGACGGGCCGACATCACTAGGAAACTCCAAAGCAACTCTTAACGGAGCGCTTCTTATGGCGCCGATATGGGATCGAGTGCAGCTGGAGAAGAGGATCATTTCGCCTGCTGATGAGCGTGTTGTCATCCTCGGAGGGGATGACAACAGCAGAAAAGCTGTTCAAAGGCAGATCCCATTTGCCAAGGAGCTGTACATTGAGCCGAACGCATCAATTCATAGAATTGCAGGCCAGCTTGAAGCACTCGGATCGTTTGATCACATCGTGTGGATGTCTCCTTCTCGTGTGACAGAGTGCGAAGTCGGCGATGAAATGATTGAAGCCCAAGATCAAGGCGTCATTCAAATGTATAGGCTCATTAAGGCAATGCTCTCTTTAGGCTATGGACAGAAGGAGATAAGCTGGACGGTCATGACGGTGAACACACAATATGTTGATCAGCATGATATTGTCGACCCGGTCGATGCCGGGGTGCACGGCCTGATCGGTTCAATGTCAAAAGAATATCCAAATTGGCAGACAAAGCTGATCGATGTTAAAAAATACGAAGACCTGCCGTTATCTCAACTCCTTTCCTTGCCTGCCGATCAAGAAGGGAATACGTGGGCCTATCGAAACAAGATTTGGCATAAGCTTCGTCTAATTCCAGTACACAACAATCAACCGGTGCACACGAAGTATAAGCACGGAGGCGTTTATGTTGTCATAGGCGGAGCTGGCGGTATTGGTGAGGCGTGGAGTGAATATATGATCAGAACATATCAGGCGCAGATCGTTTGGATTGGCAGAAGGAAAAAGGATGCAGCCATTCAAAGCAAGCTGGACAGACTTGCGCGTCTAGGGCCAGCCCCGTATTACATTCAAGCAGATGCGGCTAACCGAGAGGAATTAGAACGCGCGTATGAAACAATGAAACAAACGCATCGTGAAATCAACGGCATCATCCATTCTGCGATTGTCTTACAAGACCGAAGCCTGATGAATATGAGTGAGGAATGTTTCAGAAACGTTCTTGCTGCAAAGGTTGATGTAAGCGTGCGAATGGCCCAAGTTTTCCGGCATGAACCACTGGATTTTGTTTTGTTTTTCTCTTCCGTACAATCGTTTGCAAGAGCTTCCGGACAAAGCAACTACGCTGCGGGCTGCAGTTTTAAGGATGCTTTTGCACAGCGGCTGTCTCAAGTATGGCCTTGTACAGTAGCCGTGATGAATTGGAGTTATTGGGGAAGCATTGGTGTTGTTTCATCACCGGATTACCAAAAGAGAATGGCTCAGGCAGGCATAGGCTCAATTGAAGCCCCTGAAGCAATGGAAGCTTTGGAATTGCTGCTCGGGGGACCGCTGAAGCAGCTAGTAATGATGAAAATGGCAAACGAAACGAATGATGAAGCGGAACAGACAGAAGAAACGATTGAAGTGTACCCGGAAACTCACGGCTCCGCCATGCAAAAGCTGCGAAGCTATCACCCGGGTGACAGCACAAAGATTCAACAACTGTTATAGGAGGAGAAGCGCCAATGCTGAACACAGAAGACATTCTCTGTAAAATGCTTTTCGCACAATTACAGTCCATAGGGTTTTTCACAGAAAGTAAATCCCAGCCGGTATTGGAGAATTTCTATGGCAGATGGTTTGAAGAAAGCCAATCGATTTTAGAACGGCATCAATTTCTCAAGCGAACGGAGAACGGACATGTTCCAACACGCTCAATAGGCACCATGAGCGAGCTGTGGAAAGAATGGAATGAACAAAAATCTGACCTGCTTCAAGACAATAATATGAAAGCCATGGTGACATTGGTGGAGACAGCACTTAAAGCCTTGCCGGAGATTCTGACCGGCAAGGCGTCAGCCACCGATATCCTGTTTCCGAATTCATCTATGGATTTAGTAGAAGGGGTCTATAAAAACAATCAAGTCGCAGACTATTTTAATGATGTGCTTGCAGATACGTTAACAGCCTATCTGCAAGAACGTCTGAAGCAAGAGCCTGAGGCGAAGATTCGAATATTAGAAATCGGAGCTGGGACCGGCGGGACAAGCGCGGCTGTTTTTCAAAAATTGAAAGCATGGCAGACACATATAAAAGAATATTGCTATACAGATCTGTCTAAAGCTTTTTTAATGCATGCAGAAAATAAGTATGGTCCTGACAATCCATATTTGACATATAAACGGTTTAATGTCGAGGAGCCGGCGTCTGAACAGCATATTGATGCGGGAGGCTACGACGCGGTCATCGCGGCAAATGTGCTTCATGCCACAAAAAATATCCGGCAGACATTGCGAAATGCAAAAGCAGTTTTGAAAAAAAACGGGCTGCTCCTTTTAAATGAAATTAGTGATCATAATATATATTCGCATTTGACGTTCGGCCTTTTAGAGGGCTGGTGGCTGTATGAGGATCCTGATCTCCGCATTCCGGGCTGCCCGGGCCTGTATCCGGATACTTGGAAAACGGTGCTTGAGAGTGAAGGATTTCGCTATGTTTCCTTTATGGCTGAACAATCGCATCAGCTCGGCCAGCAGATCATTGCCGCTGAAAGTAACGGAGTCGTCCGTCAAAAGAAGAGAACGGGGGCAGAAGAAGATCCAAGCCATATACAAATGAATGCTGAAATCGATCATTCACAGGAAAGCGATTCTCTCATCGAACAAACGGCACAGTTTGTGAAGCATACGCTGGCAAAATCAATCAAACTATCACCAGAACGTATTCACGAAGATACGACATTTGAGAAGTATGGAATTGATTCGATTTTGCAGGTGAATTTCATTCGTGAATTAGAAAAAGTGACGGGAGAGCTTCCAAAAACCATTTTATTTGAACATAACAACACAAAAGAACTCGTCGAATATTTAGTAAAGGGGCATGAAAATAAGCTCCGGACAGCATTGTTAAAGGAAAAAACGAAGCCTGCAAAAAATGAAGCTCCACTTCAAACAGAGCGTACAGATCCTAATAAGCCATTTACTTTTCATACACGCCGCTTTGTTACAGAGCAGGAAGTCACTGAAACTCAGCTAGCAAATACCGAACCACCAAAAAAAGAAAAGACAAGTAATTTGCAAGGAACACATTTTAATGATTCTAGTACAGAAGATATCGCAATAATCGGGGTAAGCGGGCGCTATCCGATGTCTAACAGTTTAGAAGAGCTTTGGGGGCATTTAATCGCCGGAGACAATTGTATTACAGAGGCACCGGAATCCAGATGGCGCACATCTTTATTGAAAACATTATCAAAAGATCCAAAAAAGCCGGCAAATAAGAAACGCTATGGCGGATTTTTACAAGATATAGAGGCATTTGACCATCAGCTTTTTGAGGTGGAGCAAAACCGGGTGATGGAAATGACACCGGAACTCCGTTTATGTTTAGAAACCGTCTGGGAAACGTTTGAGGACGGCGGCTATACGCGAACCCGGCTGGATAAATTGCGGGATGATGACGGAGTAGGTGTTTTTATAGGGAATATGTATAACCAGTATTTTTGGAATATCCCATCTTTAGAGCAGGCAGTCCTCAGCTCAAATGGGGGAGACTGGCACATTGCAAATCGCGTTTCCCACTTTTTTAACCTGACCGGACCGAGTATCGCTGTCAGCTCAGCATGCTCTAGTTCATTAAACGCCATACATCTTGCGTGTGAAAGCCTGAAATTGAAAAACTGCTCAATGGCGATTGCTGGGGGTGTCAATTTAACACTCGATCTCTCTAAATATGATTCTTTGGAGCGTGCCAATCTGCTGGGAAGCGGCAATCAAAGCAAAAGTTTTGGCACCGGAAACGGGCTTATTCCCGGGGAAGGCGTCGGAGCTGTCCTGTTAAAACCACTTTCGAAGGCGATGGAAGATCAGGATCATATTTACGCTGTGATCAAAAGCAGTTTTGCTAACCATAGCGGCGGAAGACAGATGTATACAGCTCCGGACCCGAAGCAGCAAGCAAAGTTAATTGTCAAGTCGATTCAGCAGTCGGGCATTGATCCAGAGACTATCGGCTATATTGAATCGGCGGCAAATGGTTCGGCGCTGGGCGATCCTATTGAAGTAATTGCCTTAACAAACGCGTTTCAACAATATACAAACAAGAAACAGTTTTGTGCGATAGGCTCTGTCAAATCCAATCTGGGGCATTTAGAGGCGGCTTCCGGTATTTCTCAGCTGACAAAAGTGCTGCTGCAGATGAAGAAAGGGACGCTGGTGCCGACAATTAACGCGATGCCTGTCAATCCAAATATTAAGCTGGAACACACGGCTTTCTATCTTCAGGAACAAACAGAGCCATGGCATCGCTTGAATGATCCTGAAACTGGAAAACAATTGCCGCGCAGAAGCATGATCAATTCCTTCGGAGCGGGGGGAGCCTATGCCAATCTTATTATAGAAGAATATATGGAGACGGCCCCTGAGAAAGAACATATCGCTCCCCGCCAGCAGGAATTCACTGCCGTTTTTTCAGCCAAAACAAAATGGAGCCTGCTTAGCTATCTAGAAAATATGCAATTGTTTTTAGAGAAGGAAGCTTCTCTGGATATTGAACCCGTTGTACAGGCTTTACACAGGAGAAACCATAATTTAGAGCATAGGACTGCATTTACAGTGGCATCGACTCAAGAGCTGATCGAAAAACTAAAGGTGTTCCGAACATCAAGAGAAAGCTCACTCCAGCAAGGCATCTATACATCATTCGATTTACAGCCATGTGCGGAATCAGCATCTAGGGATAGAGAAATAAACGCAGCAGAGCAATGGGCACAAGGGGCATTGATTGCTTTTAAAGAAGCTGATATAGGGAACCGAACAGGCTGGGTTCATCTGCCTCACTATGCATTTGACCATAATACATCATTTCATTTCGATGTATCGTCTATCAATGAGAAATCGTCAGATGTTGAAGACAATATCAATCAGCCGGTCATTCAAGATCAATTCACTTATGATGAGCCTTACGTTCAAGGACACGTCTTCAACAATGAACGGGTGCTTGTCGGTGCCACATATGGCAGTCTGGCCATTGAAGCATTTTTTAACCTGTTCCCTGAGGAAAACAGCGGCCGTATCAGCAAATTAAGTTATATCAGTCCAATTGTCATCAAACAAGGCGAGACCATTGAACTTCAGGCAAAGCCGCTGCAAAAAGATCAAGTCATAGAACTGCAAATCATGTATCGCGAGCCGTCCTCTGGTTTGTGGAAGCCTGCCGCAATCGGACAATGCGGAATCGGTTCTTTTGAGCCCAAAAAAGTCAATATCGAGAACGTTAAGCATTCATTAACTAAGCTTCATCACATCGATCAGATGTATAAAACCGGAAACGGTCCTGAATGGGGAGAGTTATTTAAGACAATTACTCATCTCTACAGAGATCACAAGTCTATACTGGCAAAAATTCGCCTGCCCCAAAGCGGGCTGGCAAACGGGCACCATTACACTGTAAGCCCATTGATGACAAACAGCGCGTACTTGGCTATCCTCAGTTTCTTAGAGCAGTTTGACATGACAGGCGGCTTCCTGCCGTTTGGAATCAATGATATCCAGTTTACAAAGCAAACGATAAAAGGGGATTGCTGGCTTTTGATTACATTGGTTAAGAATACAGGTGACATGTTGCTGTTTGATGTAGATGTGATCAATGAGTCGTCAGAAACAGTGCTGCACTACTCGGGCTACTCGCTTAAACAGCTTCGTATTTCGAATCAAAGAGGAAATCAAAATAAGGCCATCAAAGCCAGCAATCTGAAAGCTCGTATCAGAAGCTATGTAACAGATAAACTGGCAGTAAACATGGCCGATCCGTCAAAATTGTCAATTGCAAAAGCGCATATCATGGATTTTGGAATTGATTCTTCTCAATTGGTTGCACTGACAAGGGAGATGGAAGCAGAGACAAAGATCGAATTAAATCCGACTCTGTTTTTTGAATATCCGACTATTCAAGAGTTAATCGACTTTTTTGCGGACAAACATGAAGCATCTTTTGCTCAGCTGTTTGGTGAAGCTCATCAGCAGGAAGAACGCCCAGCTCAAATCGAAAACCAAATGAAACAGATTCCGGCATACGAGACGAACACGGATAAAACAATCGAACACGCGGCAGACGGCATAGCCATTATCGGCATGTCGGGACAGTTTCCGAAAGCAAACAGCGTAACGGAATTTTGGGATAACCTTGTCCAAGGAAAGAACTGTGTCTCTGAAGTGCCGAAAGAACGCTGGGACTGGCGCAAATATGCCGCAGCCGATAAGGAAGGGCAATCAAGCCTTCAATGGGGCGGTTTTATAGAAGGAATAGGTGAGTTTGATCCCCTGTTTTTTGGCATATCGCCTAAAGAAGCGGCGAATATGGACCCACAGGAGTTTCTGCTCTTGATACATGCATGGAAGGCGATGGAAGATGCAGGCTTAACAGGGCAGGTTTTATCCAGCCGCCCGACAGGAGTATTTGTCGCAGCCGGCAATACGGATACAGCTGTGGTTCCTTCCCTAATTCCAAACCGTATATCCTATGCACTTGATGTAAAAGGGCCAAGTGAATATTATGAAGCTGCCTGTTCCTCAGCTCTAGTGGCTTTGCACAGAGCTATACAATCCATTCGAAACGGCGAATGTGAGCAAGCCATTGTCGGGGCTGTGAATTTGCTGCTTTCACCAAAAGGCTTTATTGGCTTCGACTCAATGGGCTATTTGAGTGAGAAAGGACAGGCCAAATCCTTTCAAGCAGATGCAAATGGCTTTGTCAGAAGTGAAGGAGCAGGAGTTCTCATCATTAAACCATTGCAAAAAGCCATTGAAGATTCTGATCATATTTATTCGGTTATTAAAGGTTCAGGTGTATCGCATGGCGGCAGGGGAATGTCACTTCACGCGCCAAATCCGGCCGGCATGAAGGATGCAATGCTGAAGGCTTATCAAGGAGCGCAAATTGATCCCAAAACGGTGACCTATATAGAAGCGCATGGGATCGCCTCTCCATTGGCAGACGCGATAGAAATAGAGGCGTTAAAGTCAGGCTGCAGTCAGCTCGAATTGGAACTTCCACAGGAAGTACGGGAGGAAGCGCCATGTTATATCAGCAGCTTAAAGCCGAGCATCGGACACGGTGAACTCGTCTCAGGCATGGCTGCTCTTATGAAGGTCAGCATGGCGATGAAGCATCAAACAATACCAGGCATATCCGGATTTTCGTCTTTGAATGACCAGGTGTCATTAAAGGGCACCCGTTTCCGAGTGACTGCCGAGAATCAGCAATGGAGGGATTTAAGTGACGATGCAGGCAAAAAAATTCCGCGCAGAGCGAGTATCAACAGCTATAGCTTTGGAGGCGTAAATGCGCACGTCATTTTAGAAGAATATATTCCTTTACCAAAACCACCGGTTAGTATGAGTGAGAATGGTGCCCACATTGTAGTTCTTTCTGCAAAGAATCAAGACAGGCTAAAAGCAATTGTTCAACAGCAGCTTGACTATCTGAATAAACAACAAGAACTGTCATTACAAGATTATGCTTATACACTCCAAACCGGCCGAGAGGAAATGGAAGACCGCCTGGCGCTCGTCGTCCGCAGTAAAGAAGAACTGGTAATCGGCTTGCAAGCCTGCTTAGCTGCGGAAAAAGGCGATAAGCCGAAGAGTTCTGTACCTGTCTTTAGCGGAAATGCAGAAAATGGCTCGTCAGATCTCGAAGCCTTGCTGGATGGTCCATTAAGAGAAATGGTGATCGAGACTTTGTTGTCTGAAAACAACCTTGAAAAGATCGCGTTTTGCTGGACAAAAGGGGTGCAAATCCCATGGGAGAAGCTTTATCAAGGAAAAGGTGCCCGCAGAATACCGTTGCCAACCTATCCATTTGAAAAGAGAAGCTGCTGGAACGGCTTTCAAGCAGTAGAGAATACGCCTTCTGTTTCACAGGATGAGCGTATCAACAACAGCAGCGATCATCACATATTAGCAAATGTACTAGGGATGGTTCCGGGTGAACTGCAGCCTCATAAGCCATTGCAGCAGTATGGATTTGATTCAATTTCTTGCATACAGTTATTACAGCAATTGCAATCAAAGGTGGACCCTCTCATTGCCTTGACGGAGCTTCAAGCATGCCATACTGTTCAGGACATGATGGACTTGATCGCAAAGAAAAAGGAGGATACATCCTTACAAAATGATCAAGCTCGCACGTTTCCGGAATTAATACCGTTAAATGACGGCAAGCGGGGGCGCCCTGTCTTTTGGTTCCATGGCGGAGTAGGAGGAGTTGAAATCTATCAGCAATTTGCACAAAAGAGCCAGCGCCCTTTTTACGGCATTCAAGCCAGAGGATTCATGACTGATTATGCTCCTTTGCACGGAATTGAACAAATGGCTTCCTATTATATAGAGATCATTCGATCCATACAGCCTGAAGGTCCTTATGATGTAGGCGGATATTCCTTAGGCGGGATGATTGCATATGAAGTCACACGCCAGCTGCAAAGCCAAGGCCTTGCTGTCAAAAGCATGGTGATGATTGACTCCCCATATCGTTCTGAGACAAAAGAGAATGAGGCATCTATGAAAACGTCAATGCTGCAAACAATTAATACGATGCTGGCATCGATTGCGAAACGGGAAAAGCTTACGGATGTTCTCATCAGCCGTGAAGAGGTGGACATAAGCTTAGAGGATGAAGAATTCCTGTCTGAGTTGATTGACTTGGCAAAAGAACGAGGGCTAAACAAACCAGATAAGCAAATACGTGCGCAGGCTCAGCAAATGATGAAAACACAGCGCGCCTATGATTTGGAGTCGTACACTGTTAAGCCTCTCCCTGATCCTGAGACGGTAAAATGTTATTATTTCCGCAACAAAAGCAGGTCTTTCTTTGGTGATTTAGACACTTATTTCACTTTATCAAATGAAAAAGAACCGTTTGATCAAGCTGCCTATTGGGAGGAATGGGAGCGGCAAATTCCTCATTTCCACCTGGTGGATGTCGATTCAAGCAACCACTTCATGATATTAACCGAACCGAAAGCGTCAACAGCCATGTTAGAATTTTGCGAAAAGCTCTATTCAAACAGGGGAGTAGTGAATGCGAATTTCCTTAAGGCTTTCCGGAAGAAACATGAAGCGAGGGAAGAAAAAGAAACAGATGAATTGGTGAAGCGCTGAGAAAACACAAACGCCCCCTCTTTTAAAAGGGGGCGTTTTGAATGTTATTTTGAAAGTGAAACAGGGAGACTTTCTAATCCTCTTAAAAAGACATTTTTTCTCCATTGAATGTCATCAGGTGCAACCGCAAGTTGAATATCAGGAAATCTCTTCAAAAGTGCGTTAAATGCAATGTGGCCTTCCAGCCTGGCAAGAGGCGCTCCTAAGCAGAAATGAATGCCAAAACCGAAAGAAATATGTCTGTTAGGCGACCGGTTTATATTTAATATTTCGGGGTTCTCGAAAAAATTCGGGTCGCGATTGGCAGATACGATGCCTATAAAAATCATGTCTCCTCTTTTGATCGAATGCCCCTTATATGTAAAGTCTTCGATGGCCCACCGATTTGCCATCATAACGACAGGTGAGGTGTATCGCAGCAATTCTTCAACCGCTGTAGCGATCATTTCAGGATACTGCTTGAGCTTCTCACATTCCTTCTTGTGCTGCAGCAATGCGAGTGTGCCTGAGCCGAGTAAGTTAACAGTCGTCTCAAGGCCGGCTACAACGAGCAAGAACAGCATCGAATAGAGCTCTTTTTCGCTTAACTTGCTGCCGTTTTCCTCAGCATGCACAAGTTTGCTGATTAAATCGTCTTTTGGCTTTATTCTTCTGTCATGGATCAGCTTAGCGATATAATCTTTAAATTCACGAAGGGCCTGATTTGTCAGCTCTCTATTACCTTCAGAGGTATCAACCATCGCATTGGTCCAGATTTGAAACTGTGACCGATCTTCTTTTGGGATTCCCATCAATTCAGATATAACAATAAAAGGCAAAGGGGAAGCGAAGGATTTCATGATATCCGCTTTATTTTCTTTTTCCATTTCATCTAAAAGCTGTTCAGCAATTTGTTCAATGCTGCCGCGCAGATTTTCAATGGTTCGGGGAGTAAATGCTTGATGAACAAGTGATCTCAGGCGGGTATGGTCAGGTGTGTCTTTTGCCAGCATATGATCGGATACAAAATCGATATCTTCACTAACGTTGAGCATTTTGATTTGTTCTTGGTTCATCACATTTTTTACGTCTCTTGTAATTCGATTGTCTTTTAAAAAGGCCATACAATCATCGTATCGGGTAATTAACCAGGCCGGATATGTGGCTCCGAACCGTTTTAATTCAAATCGGTGAATGGGCTCTTCCTCTCTAAATCGTCCTAAAACTGAAAAAGGATTGTGATGAAACTCTTTACCATGCGGATGAAACATCAATTTTTCCATTTGCATTCTCCTCGCCTAATAGGGTAAATAGATGAATCAAATTGCTGAATTAGTTTACAAAAAACAGAATGATTTGAAATGTAATCCTGTCTCTAAAACTATATATCTATCTTAGGCGTCATTCAATAGGGAGAAGAACGAAAAAAGTGAAAAAACGGCTCGATATAAAGCAGCGCCTTTGAACGAAAGCTCAAAGGCGCTACGCTGTATTATTTTGATGAAAGTGGCTGTCAGCTGTGCTGGATATCAATTGTATATACTGCACGATCTGTTACGACCTTCAATCCTTCGTTTTCTTGGTGAATATGAATTTCACCTAATAAAGGAATCTCATAGGCATTTTGCGGAAGCGGTACGTTTCCGTCCTCAGTGAATGTTGTTCCTTCGCCTTCTAAAACAAGCTCTTCTTTCGCAACATAATCATCAGGATGATTCGTACTGCGTATAGCCACTTTTTGAAGGTGGAGAACAATCTGATCCAAGTCTGATATCTCTTCATCATGGGTCAATTCACCTTTTCTAATATCAAGCGTCTGGCCGACTTTTGATTCCAGCCATTGAGAAAGCTGTGTATTCGTGTGTGCCATCAATATTCCTCCTTTTGATCTACACGATACTATTCCCAATTGCTGCATCTTTTACACGGAAAAGAGCCGCCTCACTCTTTATGTATGAAACAATTCCCTGTTGAGAGCCTTGATATAGCGTACGGCAGAACGCTGGACCGCTTCGCCGGCATTTTCTTTGACAACTTTAGAAAAAGCATTGTAAAGCCGGTTGAATTGAAGCGGTTTTACTTTGGCTGCTATTTCTTCTACTTTGAAGGCGGGAAGGGGAATGAGGTTTGGGTAGCTGTACATAAAGCTGACCCAGTTTCGGTCCGCCGCAACCGTAATGATATCTCCGGTCAATAGACAGCCTTTCCCTTCATTTCCCTTGCTCCAATGCAAAACAGCACCGCCTTTAAAATGTCCGCCCAGTCGGTAAAGGTCCAGTCCCGGCTTCACGTTGAGCGTTTCCCCTGACCAGAAGTGAATGTGATTGCTTGGCCTTGTCACCCATTCTTTATCATCCTCATGGATATAGATCGGCGCCTGAAACGCTTCAGCCCACTCAACCTGAGTAGAGTAATAATGTGGATGAGACAAGGCGATGGCTTGAATACCGCCTAATTCGTTGATTTGGTCAATTGTCTTTTGGTCAAGATATGTCATGCAATCCCACAGCACATTGAAGCCTTTATGCTGGATAAGATGGGCTGTTTGTCCGATCGCAAACTCTGGTTCAGTTTTGATGCTGTAAAGATGCTCTTCTTCCTTTTGGAGGATGTTTTGAAGGTTTCCTTTCTCACGCATGTCTTCAAGGGTTGTCCAAGTTTGTCCATCGGGATGAATATACTGTCTTTCATCCTCGCAAATCAGACACGAGTTGGGCGGATCTACAGTATGTGCATGTTGCACACCGCATGTATTGCAGATATAATATGGCACTTTCTTCACTTCCCTCATCTATTTTCCATTATTTTACCTTATGATTATGAATATTCAAACACAAAACCGGCAGTTCTGCTGAGAGAGAATTGCCGGCTTTTTGGTGCTTTCTATTGGCCGGGGACGGAATTTTCTGCGTTGACAGCGCCCGCTCCGTAGATATTCGGATCTTCATCTTTCCATTTGTCCGTGCCGTTTTTCAAAAGCTCTTTTACTTCATCAGGGGTAAGATCCGGGTTTTGCTGAAGAATTAAAGCTGCGATTCCTGCGCAAATCGGTGTTGCCATCGAGGTTCCTGACATTGTAAAGTACTGAGACCCTACACGGCTTGACTTTTGGAGCTTATCAATATAAGAATTCGGAGAGCGAAGGGAAATAATATTAACACCCGGCGCTAAAATATCGGGCTTTTCTTTCCCATATACTGTCGGGCCGCGGCTTGAGAAGGAAGCGACAGTATCATCATCGCTGCTTGCAGTATTGTTATCGTCAAGCGCACCTACTGTAATCACCTTTTCGCTCACGCCCGGGCTTGCAATGGTCTGCGAATCAGGGCCTGAGTTTCCGGCAGCGACACAGACGACAATCCCTGCGCTCCACGCTTCTTCAACCGCTCTGACTAACGGATCTTCCTGTTCATGATCATATCTAAGGGCATCGCCCCCGAGCGACATACTAATAATATCAATCGGTTCATCGGGGTTGTCCTCATTGTATTGAATACACCACTCAACACCCTCTATAATATCTGCTAACGTTCCTGAACCCTGCTTGTTTAATACCTTTACGCCGATGAGATTGACTTCCGGTGCAGGTCCGCGGTATTGACCGGAAGAGGATGCACCGCTGCTTGCGACATCACCTGCACAGTGTGTGCCATGACCATTATCATCGTACGGCTCTGTTTTTTGATTGACCATGTCCGCGAATCCGATAATTCTTCCTTCTAGATCAGGATGCGGGTAGATTCCTGTATCGACAACAGCGACAGTAACACCTTTTCCTGTCAGGGTTTGCCCGTTTCTGACGACTTCCTTCGCATGGCTTGCTTCGGTTGCCGTGTCTAAAAGCGCTTTGACTTCGCGGTTTAAATACACTTTACGGATATTGCTGCATTCAGAGAGAAGGGAATGTAATGCTGAAGGAGTAACCTCGGCGCTGCAGCAGTTGATTTTGTTGAAGCGGCTTTTTAGCTTGCTGCGTTTTTCTTTTTGCAGCACCTCTCCAGCCATTTGAAGGCCGGTCTCGTGACAGCCTTCCTCAAATTCGATAATGACTGACATTTTTTTTCTGTTTTGCAATTTGGTTTCGAAAAATTTATGCAAGAAGCAAGGAGTCCATTTGAAGGGCTTGTAAAGCTGCAATACGGTTTCCCGTAACGGCCAATCTAGCTTGTGAGCATTTGCTCTCACCATTTGTACCATAGAGTACCCAAACATGTATTTTCCTCCTATTATAAGGTTCTCTGTATACTCTATGAACAGATGATAGGTTTGGTAAGTTTGTTTGTCCTCTGTAAGAGACAGACAAGAGTTTGTTTTTCTGAATCTTTCGCATTAGATACGATAGATTCAGAAGTTGAGGAAATCATTGGGGATTGAAAAAGAACGTTTGTTCGTACTATAATGTGGTCATATCAAACTGGGAAGGGGAGAGCAACCGTATGAATTTCTACTTGCACCGATCTTTGGAAAGCCAAATGCCAATCAGCATTATATATATGAAGAAAGACGGAACGATTAGTAAAAGAACGATTATTGTGAGACAGAAAAGCAAAACGAAAATCAAAGCATTTTGTTTTTCGAAACAACAGATCAGAACATTTTTATTGGACTCTATCCTCTCCTGTGATTTTGTGAGAACAAATAAGCAAAATCTCTATTCTGCAGGCCGGTAACAGCTGTCCGTCTCAGCAACCGGGCAGCCTGTTACTAAAACCCTCCTTAAACCTATATACATTTATTTGCCAAGTGAGGTTGTTCCTACCTTTTTTGTCTTTCCTCTCAACCTTTTTTCACTCTTATTTGAAATGAACCGCTAATAACCGTGACAATCAATTGATTTTTTGAAACCGGGAACTTTTTCACTGATGATATTGTGTATACAATGGTAAGATAAAACCTATTGGCTAAACCTCATATAATGAACCGCGCCATTCTTATGAAAGGAGTTAAACATGAGAAGATTTTTACTAAATGTCATATTAGTCTTAGCCATTGTCTTGTTCTTGAGATATGTTCATTACTCATTGGAACCAGAACCATCAAATCAGCCAGATACATATTCAAATTTCAGCAGCTTGGCAGAGAATGAGAGCCCAGCCGATTACGATATTTCATATAATGAGAAAAAAGGAAGCAAAGTCTTAATTATGTCTCCGCATGGCGGAAGAATTGAAGGCGGAGTAAGTGAGCTTGTGCGTTATTTCAATAATGAATACTCTACATACCTATTTGAAGGGTTGAAGTCCCATGATAACCAAACACTGCACATTACAAGCACCAACTTTGATGAGCCATTGGCAAAAAAGAAAATCAAGGAGCATCAATATGTGGTGGCTTTTCACGGATATAAAGGAGAGAACAAGAATACCCTTGTAGGGGGAACAGACCGAAAGCGGGCGAAAATGATTGTGAGAGCCCTTGAGCGGAGAGGGTTTTCCGCTGAGTTAGCGTCGTCTAAAAGCGGTCTTGCTGGATTGAATGCCGAAAACATTAATAACCAAGGGGAAACGGGGCTAAGTATCCAGCTGGAAATCAGCCGTGAGCAGAGAGAAGCATTTTTTGATGATTTTTATTATAAAAATAGAAAATACACAAAGAACAGTGAATTTTATGCTTATGTCAGTGCGATCAAAGGTGTCCTGGAAAAAGAGTATTCGTAACAAGCAGATCAGAAGACAAAATAAGAGAAGATCAGTAGACTGAAATAGGATAAAAAAGGAGGCAAAACAATGGCAGATCATCATTTTTATTTAAAAGCGAACTGGCCGGGTAACCGTAATGATGTCGGTACGATCGAAAGCGGAAACCTGATCACATCGATTTCCATTCCTAAAGAAATGGATGGCCCGGGAGAAGGGACCAACCCAGATGAAATGCTTCTCGGGGCGGCAGCGACCTGTTACATTATTACACTTGCAGCGATGATGGAGAGAAGCGGGCTGGAAAAAGAAGACTTACAGATGGAGTCAGAAGGCATTGTCAACGTTACAAAAGGAGTCTTTACATACAAAAAGATCATTCACCGTCCCTCTGTCGTGCTTAAACATGATGCTTCACAAGACGACGTCGCATTGGCGCACAAACTTTGTAAAAAAGCGGAGTCGTCATGCATGATTTCGCGTGCAATTCAAGGAAATGTCGAGCTGCAGCTTGAAGCCTCTGTGAAACTGGGTGGAGAATAAAGAAAACAGACGGTCACTCACAGGCCGTCTGTTTTTTATCTTCAGCGTGGGCTTTCGATTGATTTAGCACGACCACGCCTGCAATGACAAGCGTGAGACCGAATACACCTTTTAAACTGATGGTTTCGCCAAAAAGCAAAAACCCGACAATTGCTGTAAGCGCGGTACCAACGCCCGACCATGTTGCATACGCGCTTGATAAGTCAATTGTTTTTAAAGAAAAGCTTAGAAACGTAAAAGCAGAAAGAAATCCGACTATGACTCCGGCAATGGGCCAGGCTTGTGTAAATCCTTCTGAAAGCTTCAACATCGTGCTCCCAAACACTTCAGATACAATGGCGAGAGCCAAATAAAGCAATCCTCTCATCTTCATCACTCCTTTACGGCCAATTAAGTAACACGACCCCTGATAGTAATAAAAGAATCCCGATAAGCCCTTTGGCATTCAGATCTTCCTTGAACCATTTTACTCCGATCACTGTCGTCAGCACCGTGCCTGCCCCGCTCCAAGTCGCATAGGAGAGGCTCAGGGGAATATGGTTTAAAGTCAGGGACAGCATATAAAAGGCGAGGGAATAGCCAATAACGACCAAAGCACTTGGCTTCCACTTTTTGAAGCCATCAGATACTTTCAGCATGGCTGCTCCTATCGATTCCGAACATATGGCAATCGTGAGGAATATATATCCTATCAACATCATGAATTCTCCTCACTATATTTTTAGATTAGAAAAAAACTTCAGCTAGAAAAATATTAGTGTATGCCTATGTATGAGTCAAGAGATTCATTTTCACACACTTAAAAAGACCCCTTTTTAAGGGGCCTTTTGCGTTTAATAATAATAAGGGAACGGGGCATACGGATAATAGGGGTATCCGCCATAAAAATAAGGATTAAATAAAGCGCTTCCTATAAGCCCGCCTGCAAGGCCGCCGATAAACGGTCCTCCAAAAAATCCGAATGGCCGGCCAAACCCATAACCAAATCCGGGTCTTCCAAACCCGTAACCGAACCCGAACGGTCTTCCAAACCCAAATGGTCTCCCGAATCCGAACGGTCTTCCAAATATTCTTGTATCTTCAGGGCTGAAATGCTCTAACTCGTTCATGTTTTCTTTCCTCCTGTAATAAAGTGTAGATGATGCAGTGTATTCACCCTGCCCGGATTTGATTGGGCGAATCGAGAAAAAGGAGGATGTGAACACATTGGGCCTGTATCAGTCTGACTGGTCAAAAGCACCGCCCCACGCACATGCCTATCATGTCAAAACAACGAGAGAACAGGGCCATTATCATCTCATTGAAGGGTTTACTCAGCCGGCAAACGGATCAAATACCGATCAGCATACACATTACTATACAGGGATCACTTCATTTGAAAACGGCCATTTTCATCGGTATTACGGAATCTCAGGGCCGGCGATTCCCTTAGCAGATGGCACACATTATCATGAAATCGAAGAAACGACATATCTGGCCTATAACGAGCCGATTGAGATCCAGTACGGAGGGGTTGTGTACGATCCCGGAGATGATAGAAGAAAAACGCATCGTCATACCCTGAAAGGAAAGACAAGGGAAATTGTCGGCAATGAGCCGCTCGGCTGGTAGAAGGATGTTTACCGATGCAAAAAAAGGGCAAAATGGATAGGTGGTTGTCCATGTTGAATGCTATAATGGGGGGAGATTTATAAAAGAGAGTGATACATATTGAATAATACGAAGCAGCCCGTTGTCATTTTAGTCGGACCGACGGCAGTGGGGAAAACCAATTTAAGTATTCAGCTAGCCAAATCCTTAAACGCGGAAATTATCAGCGGAGATTCGATGCAGATTTATAAAGGGATGGATATTGGAACAGCTAAAATTACCGAACAGGAGATGGAGGGAGTGCCCCATCATCTGATTGACATTTTAGATCCCCAAGACTCTTTCTCTACTGCCGATTATCAAAGCTTAGTAAGAAATAAAATCAGCGAGATTGCAAATAGAGGAAAGCTTCCGATGATTGTCGGTGGTACAGGGCTTTATATACAATCTGTGCTTTACGATTATACATTTACGGAAGAGGCAAATGATCCCGTGTTTCGAGAGAGCATGCAAATGGCCGCTGAGCGGGAAGGCGTTGACTTTCTTCATGCCAAACTTGCTGCAGCAGATCCCGAGGCAGCAGCTGCGATTCATCCGAATAATACAAGAAGAGTCATTCGCGCACTGGAAATTTTACATACGTCCGGAAAAACGATGTCCCAGCATTTGAAGGAACAAAAACGAGAACTTCTGTACAATGCAGTGTTAATTGGCCTGACAATGGATAGAGACACGCTTTACGAAAGAATTAATCAGCGGGTCGATATGATGATGCAGTCAGGCCTTCTTCCGGAAGTGAAACGCTTATACGACAAGAACGTGAGAGACTGTCAATCAATACAGGCGATAGGCTATAAAGAGCTGTATGCATATTTTGACGGTTTTGTGACACTTTCCGATGCTGTCGAACAGCTAAAGCAGAACTCGAGGCGGTATGCGAAACGCCAGCTGACGTGGTTTCGCAACAAAATGCAGGTCACATGGTTCGATATGACACCGCCTGTTGATATGGAGCTGAAAAAAAAGGAAATTTTCACACATATAGCAGGAAAACTCGAACTTTAATCGAAAATGTATGATATAGAGAATCAAGGAGGACGAAACATGAAACCGATTAATATTCAGGATCAGTTTTTGAATCAAATCCGGAAAGAAAATACGTATGTCACTGTTTTTTTGCTGAACGGCTTTCAGTTGCGGGGCCAGGTGAAAGGCTTTGATAACTTTACCGTATTGTTGGAATCGGAAGGTAAGCAGCAGCTTATATATAAACATGCGATCTCAACGTTTGCGCCGCAAAAAAACGTCCAGCTTGAACTCGAATAGATCAAAAAATGCCATGTCAAGACATGAGGAAAGGCTGCCGGGGGTTCCCGGCGGCCATTTTTAACATGAATCCACTTTTGCTCCAAGCTTTTTGTGTAAGCTGACCATGCCAAGGCACGGTCTTTTTTTATGAGAACAACATACGGAAGTAAAAATGGTATATTATGTATAAAATGAATTTGGGGGTGATCGACCTTGTTTGAAAGTGAAGCAGAACTGAGACGAATCAGGATTGCACTTGTATGGATAGCTGTCTTTTTACTGTTCGGGGCGTGCGGGAATCAAGATACCATTATTGAAACAAACAGCGGCAATTCAGACTATGAAACGCCTCAGCCCATCTCGTTTCCACTTGAACATAACCATTTTGGCGTGATGGAGGACGGCTATATCAAAATTTATGAGTATAATGAGTCCCGCAATGAGGTAAAGCTGAAGAAAGAATACGCGGATGATGAGCTTGAATAAAATTCACAAGCATTCGAATTTACAAAGCGGATGCCAGCCGCTAAACTAAATACAGACACAGATCAAACAGAGGGTGAAAACATGAAGCATAAAGTGATCGTGAATCATTGGGAAGAAATTTGCGAAGATGATTCTTGCTATGAATACGGAACAAGTATCATTGTGAACGGAAAAGAATTAATCAGAGAAGCGTCAATTATCACTGCTTTGAAGGCGGTTTTAGAAGAGATCGGCGCGGATGTTGAAATAGAAGAAACAGTAGAGAGCGAAAAATGCTGTGATAGCTTAAGAAAAAAAAATCTAGACTACTAAGCAGTTTTTTTTCATGTTATGATATACATCGGCTAAAAAACGACACCCCGAGTAGGACGAGAGATGATTCTCGTTCTGCTCTCTTTTTTGGGCCCTAATGAGTCTGCCCATTTGCCTGATTTGATCAAAATATGAATTTTTCATAAAAACGAATCTATATATTGTGTTTTTGCTAGAGGGTAGTATACTATATATAGTGTTAGTGATGAGAGATTCATATTTTTTGATAGGTCGTGATAAAACGTGGTACAAATCATATTTGATTCGAAAACAGGGAATGTTCAGCGGTTTGTGAATAAAACAGGCTTTCAGCAGATACGCAAGGTGGACGAAATGGACCACGTGGACACTCCGTTTGTTTTGGTCACCTACACGACAAACTTCGGCCAGGTACCGGCATCAACACAATCATTTCTCGAAAAATACGCCCATCTCTTATTAGGAGTCGCTGCGAGCGGCAACAAAGTATGGGGCGATAACTTTGCAAAAAGCGCCGATACCATTTCAAGACAATATCAGGTGCCGATCTTGCACAAATTTGAACTCAGCGGCACATCTAAAGACGTTGAATTGTTTACTCAGGAGGTAGAAAGAGTTGTCACAAAATCAAGTGCCAAAATGGATCCAGTTAAATAACGAAATCATGATCCAAAAAGATGGAAAATTCCAGTTTGATAAGGATAAAGAGGCTGTACATAGCTATTTTGTAGATTATATCAATCAAAACACAGTCTTCTTTCACGATTTAAAAGAGAAGCTGGATTATTTGGTTGAAAACCAATACTACGAAGAGGAACTCTTAAGCCTTTATTCTTTTGAAGACATTAAAGAAGTGTTTAAGACAGCTTACGCTAAGAAGTTTCGTTTTCCTTCCTTCATGAGTGCGTTTAAATTCTATAATGACTATGCTTTGAAAACGAATGACAAGAAAAAAATCCTCGAGCGTTATGAGGACCGGATCTCAATTGTTGCGCTGTTCTTCGCTAACGGCGACACTGAGAAAGCAAAAGAATATGTAAACCTGATGATCAATCAAGAATATCAGCCGAGCACACCGACATTTCTGAACGCCGGCAGAAAACGCCGCGGTGAACTTGTGAGCTGCTTCTTGCTGGAAGTCAATGATTCCTTAAATGACATTTCAAGAGCGATCGATATCTCCATGCAGCTTTCTAAGCTTGGCGGCGGGGTTTCTCTTAACCTGTCCAAGCTTCGCGCGAAAGGTGAAGCCATTAAAGATGTTGAGAATGCGACAAAAGGCGTTGTAGGCGTCATGAAGCTTCTTGATAACGCGTTCCGTTACGCTGACCAAATGGGACAAAGACAAGGGTCCGGCGCGGCGTATTTAAACATTTTCCACCGCGATATCAATGATTTTCTTGATACGAAAAAGATTTCTGCGGATGAAGATGTGCGCGTCAAAACGCTTTCGATCGGTGTTGTCATTCCGGATAAGTTCGTTGAGCTTGCACGCGAGGACAAAGCGGCTTATGTATTCTATCCGCACACGATTTATAAAGAGTACGGCCAGCACATGGATGAGATGGACATGAACGAAATGTACGACAAGTTTGTCGACAACCCTCGGGTGAAAAAGGAAAAAATCAACCCGCGGAAACTGCTTGAAAAATTGGCGATGCTTCGTTCTGAATCAGGCTATCCATACATCATGTTCCAAGATAACGTCAATAAAGTGCATGCGAATAACCATATTTCCAAGGTCAAATTTTCTAACCTTTGCTCTGAAGTGCTGCAGGCATCTCAAGTTTCTTCATACACAGACTATGATGAAGAAGATGAAATCGGTCTGGATATTTCCTGCAACCTGGGTTCGCTTAACATTCTCAATGTCATGGAGCATAAATCAATCGAAAAGACAGTCAAGCTTGCGACAGACTCTTTAACACACGTTTCTGAAACAACTGACATCCGTAATGCGCCTGCTGTAAGACGGGCAAACAAAGCGATGAAGTCAATCGGCCTCGGTGCTATGAACCTTCACGGCTACCTTGCGCAAAACGGCATTGCGTATGAAAGTCCGGAAGCGCGTGACTTTGCAAACACGTTCTTTATGATGGTGAACTTCTACTCCATCCAGCGTTCTGCGGAAATCGCAAAAGAGAAGGGTGAAACGTTTGATCAATATGAAGGCTCAACCTATGCGACAGGTGAATACTTTGACAAATACGTTTCTACTGATTTCTCACCGAAATATGAAAAAATCGCTAATCTGTTTGAGGGTATGCATATCCCGACGACAGAGGACTGGAAAAAGCTAAAAGCATTTGTGGCTGAACACGGTATGTATCACAGCTACAGATTATGCATTGCGCCGACAGGCTCTATCTCATACGTCCAATCAAGTACGGCGTCTGTTATGCCGATTATGGAACGGATTGAAGAACGAACATACGGCAACTCAAAAACGTACTACCCAATGCCTGGGCTTGCATCTAATAACTGGTTCTTCTATAAAGAAGCCTACGATATGGACATGTTCAAGGTTGTTGATATGATCGCCACTATCCAGCAGCACATTGATCAGGGAATCAGCTTTACATTGTTCTTAAAAGACACAATGACGACCCGTGATTTAAACCGAATCGATCTGTATGCACATCATAGAGGTATTAAAACCATTTACTATGCAAGAACGAAAGATACTGGGCAAGACAGCTGCCTTTCTTGTGTTGTTTGATTAAAGGAGAGTTTATAGTGACAAAAATTTATGACGCAGCAAACTGGTCAAAGCATGAAGACGATTTTACCCAAATGTTCTATAACCAAAACGTGAAACAGTTCTGGCTTCCTGAAGAGATTGCTTTAAACGGCGATCTCCTCACATGGAAGTACCTCGGAAAAAATGAGCAGGATACTTATATGAAGGTACTGGCCGGACTTACGCTTCTTGATACAGAGCAGGGGAATACGGGGATGCCGATCGTGGCTGAACACGTAGATGGCCACCAGCGGAAAGCGGTGCTGAACTTCATGGCGATGATGGAGAACGCTGTCCATGCGAAGTCGTACTCTAATATTTTCATGACCCTTGCACCGACTGAAACGATCAATGAAGTATTTGAATGGGTTAAACAAAATAAATATTTGCAGAAAAAAGCGCAAATGATTGTCGGGCTTTACAAAGCCATTCAAAAAGATGATGAAATTTCACTGTTCAAAGCGATGGTTGCTTCCGTTTATCTGGAAAGCTTCCTTTTCTACAGCGGTTTCTATTATCCGTTATATTTCTACGGACAAGGAAAACTGATGCAAAGCGGTGAGATCATTAACCTGATCCTTCGTGACGAAGCGATTCACGGCGTGTATGTCGGTCTCCTTGCTCAGGAAATTTATAATAAACAGACAGAAGAGAAAAAAGCAGAGCTTCGTGAATTTGCGATTGACCTTCTGAATCAGTTATATGAAAATGAGCTTGAATATACAGAGGATTTGTACGATCAAGTCGGACTCTCACACGATGTAAAGAAATTCATCCGCTATAATGCGAATAAAGCGCTGATGAATCTTGGATTTGATCCATACTTCGAAGAGGAAGATATTAATCCGATCGTATTAAACGGATTAAACACAAAAACAAAATCGCATGACTTCTTCTCTATGAAGGGGAATGGCTATAAAAAAGCGACAGTTGAGCCGCTCAAAGATGATGACTTTTATTTTGAAGATGAAAAAGAGCAGATATAATATCTGCTCTTTTCGGCTTGAAGGTTCAAATGAGGAGGACGCAGTACCCATGGGAAAAATGGACGAAATGATTTTAGTTGCCCCGCGCGATGATGTGTTTAAGAAAGAAAGCTTAACCTTCCAGGGCGTATACAGTGAAGATAGCAGAGTAGCAGAAATCATGGCTCAGATTGAAGCGGCCTATCGTGAAATGAGAAGAGGGGACGCAGAAGAAGATACGCGTTTCAAGCAGCCGATACCTTATGTCGTCATTAAGCGTGAAGATGAAGTTTTTCTTTACGAGCGGCTGGCTGGCGGCGGTGAATCGCGTCTGCACAACAAGCTTTCTCTCGGCTTTGGCGGCCATATGAACGCCATCGAAGGGGCAGCTTCATTTGCTGAAGTCTTAAAGCTGAACACAGACCGTGAGCTTGAGGAAGAACTGCAAATAAATGAAGAAGATAAACAGGCGATTGTCACACTGGGATTGATCAATGATGATGAAAACAGTGTTGGCAAAGTGCATATTGGTATTCTTTCTGCGCTTCAATTAAAGCCTGGGGCACAAGTGGAAGTGAAGGAGAAAGAACAAATTGCGGGTAAATGGATGAAAGTTTCTGAATTAAAACAGGAAGACATCTACAACCGTCTGGAAACATGGTCACAGTTTGTTGTTGATATTCTTGAATAAAAAAACCCGGTTTCTCGCGATGAGGAGCCGGGTTTTTTTATGAGACGCTCGTCCCCGTCTCGGCTATGATTCTAGGATCACAATAGCGTCAAAGCCGGCATTTTTCGCTCTGGCAGCGAGGGTGTCTGCATTGTCTTTGGATGAAAATGCGCCAATCTGCACTTTGTATAATCCGTCCTTTAAAAGGACAATCGAGTCAAAACCTTTGGCTTCGGCTTTACTTGCAAGCGAGTCGGCATTCGCTTTGACTTTAAATGCGCCGCTTTGAACCTTATATAACCCTGAGCTGGAAGTCTTTTTAAGGTTAAAGGCTTGCTCCAGCCCCTTTGCATGTCCTCTCGCTAAGCTTTGAATAAAACTGCTCGTTTTCAGCTTATTTGCATCGGCAACGGTATCAATGAAGCCGTTCTCGGTCAAGAGGGCAGGCATTGCCGACTCCCTTAGGACGTGGAAGTTCGCTGTTTTTTTGCCGCGATCGGCAAAGTCGACAGCTTGTATCACTTCAGAGTGAATTGTCGATTGATAAGTCGTCGTCGGAGCTCCTACACCTGGATAAATATAGCTTTCAAAACCTGTGCCTCCCCCGGAATTAACGTGAATGGACAAAAAGAAATCTGCTCCCCAGTTATTTGCGGCATTTGTCCGGTCGTTTAAGCTGACATATTGGTCGCTTGTCCGGCTCAGCAGCAAAGAAACGTCTTCATATTCATTAGTTAATATCGTACGTAAGGCTAAAGCGATTTGCAGGGTTAACGTTTTTTCCTGAAGGCCATTACCTGTTGCGCCTGGATCAGACCCGCCATGGCCAGGATCAATAAAAATTTTAACCATTTTTCATCACCTCATTACAGGATATGAAAAAACACGGCTTCTGCTTGTACGATTATCATTCAACTGAAAAATGAGGAAATAACCCTTTCACATCCGGAAATTATTTCTCGGGAAAGCGCACAATTCAACATGAAGCGACAACAGATACGGTCTGAAATGAAATCTGTGCATACGCCATATGTTTGTATGTACTATGGGTTCGGTTAACCTGCACTGATTCCTGCTGGTTTTAAGCTTTGCGTTCATATTAAATCAAGCATTTAAAACGTAAATTGATGAGAAAAGCTCCTTTCAATAAAGACACCACTTTATAAATCGAAAAAAAGAAAAACACTTCAGGTATCTTAGGGCGGGTAATACGCTTCGTACAAAAAACAGCCCGTTGCATGAAAAAGAAATAATGAGAAAGAAGCTCACCATAATACTCTGACAAAATGATTAAAAACAAAATCTCATGGTTTGTCCACCCCATGTCCGTGAATACAATAAGAAATAAAGTATTTCTCGGGAAAGCGCAGGATTCCTTATTGTTCCCGAAAAAAGCAATTGTTTCGACACATGATAGGCGTTTGTCACAATCGGCATCCGCTTGAATATCATATAGAGAGAACAGAGAGGTGAAGATGTTGGAGCGCGCTGTGACTTATAAAAACAACGGACAGATCAACATTATTCTGAACGGGCAAAAGCAGGTGCTGACGAATGCTGAGGCAGAGGCGGAATATCAGGCTGCATTGCAAAAAAACGAAGCAAAGCACGGCATTTTGAAGGAAATCGAAAAAGAGATGAGCGCATTAGTTGGGATGGAGGAAATGAAACGCAACATCAAGGAAATATACGCCTGGATTTTTGTGAACCAAAAACGCGCGGAGCAAGGCTTGAAGGTTGGAAAGCAAGCGTTGCACATGATGTTTAAAGGAAATCCGGGAACGGGAAAAACGACGGTTGCACGGCTCATCGGCAAGCTGTTCTTTGAAATGAATGTCCTGTCAAAAGGCCACTTAATAGAAGCGGAGCGGGCTGACCTGGTCGGGGAGTATATCGGACACACCGCCCAAAAGACGAGAGATTTAATCAAAAAGTCATTAGGTGGCATTTTGTTTATAGACGAAGCCTACTCGCTGGCAAGAGGCGGCGAAAAGGACTTTGGGAAAGAAGCGATCGACACACTTGTCAAGCATATGGAAGACAAACAGCATGAGTTTATTTTGATACTCGCCGGATATTCACGGGAAATGGATCATTTTCTCTCGTTAAATCCCGGTCTCCAATCAAGATTTCCCATCTCCATTGATTTTCCGGATTACTCTGTGACACAGCTCATGGAGATTGCGAAACGAATGATCGATGAAAGGGAATACCAGCTCAGTCAAGAAGCTGAATGGAAATTGAAAGATTACTTAATGACAGTGAAAAGCACGACAAGTCCCATTAAATTCAGCAATGGACGTTTTGTCAGAAATGTGATCGAAAAATCGATCAGAGCACAAGCCATGAGGCTTTTAATGGGAGACCAATACTTAAAAAGCGACTTGATGACCATCAAAAGCCAAGATCTTTCCATTAAAGAAGAAGCATCTGGATCTGCATAGACCTCTCAGTTTGTGAGAGGTCTGTTTTTTGCTCGTATTTCCGCTTTTCAAAGCAATCGATTTGTGGTATACACATGCAGGGTTTGGTATGATAATACTACTGCCCAATATGCAAAAGAAAGGAACATCCATTTGAACGAACAAGAAACGATTCAGGAGAAAGCCATTTTAGTCGGATGTCAGCTGCCGCATATCACGGATGAGCATTTTGAAAATTCTATGGAAGAGCTAGCATCTCTGACAAAAACAGCAGACGGAAAAGTACTGACCAGCGTCACACAAAAACGGAACAGGGCTGACGCCGCTACATATATAGGAAAAGGGAAGGTAGAAGAGCTGAAGGCACTGGTGGAAGAGCTTGAAGCTGATCTCCTCATCTTTAATGATGAACTGTCGCCAAGTCAGCTGAAGTCATTGGCAACAGCAATTGAAGTGAAGATGATTGACCGCACGCAATTGATATTAGATATTTTTGCAAAGCGGGCGAGAACGAGAGAAGGCAAACTTCAAATTGAGCTGGCTCAGCTGCAATATGCACTGCCGCGTCTGACGGGACAAGGGATCAACCTTTCCCGGCAAGGCGGAGGAATTGGGGCAAGAGGTCCCGGGGAAACGAAACTGGAAACCGACCGCCGCCATATCAGAAATCGCATTCATGAAATCAACACACAGCTTTCCACTGTCATTCGCCATAGAAGCCGATACCGTGAAAGAAGAAAGAAAAACGGTGTGCTTCAAATTGCGCTTGTCGGCTATACAAACGCAGGGAAATCAACATGGTTCAACCGCCTGACGAGTGCCGACAGCTATGAAGAAGATCTCCTGTTTGCCACGCTGGACCCGATGACCAGAAAAATGGTCCTGCCAAGCGGCTACAGTGTTCTTCTTACAGATACAGTAGGATTTATTCAGGATCTTCCGACGACATTGATTGCTGCATTCCGCTCAACGCTTGAGGAAGTAAAAGAAGCGGATTTGATCCTGCATTTAATTGATTCTTCAAATGAGGATTATGCGGGACATGAAAAAACAGTGCTTCGGCTTCTCGAGGAGCTTGAAGCAGATGATATCCCGATGCTGACGGCTTACAATAAACGTGATCAAAAACTGCCTGATTTTATACCGTCCGCCGGAAGGGATCACATTATGGTCAGTGCGAAATTTGAGGACGACGCTGCAGCCTTTAAAGAAGCGATTCAGCGCTATTTGCGCCAAGAACTGTTAACGTCTTTTGAAGCACATGTGCCGGCAAGTGAAGGGAAGCTCCTTTCCAGAATCAAATCGGAAACGATGGTAGACCGCTTCTATTTTAATGAAGAAAATGAACAGTATGACATATCCGGCTATGTCCAAGAAGAGCAAAGTATCATCGGTGAATTAAAGAAGTATATGTAGGAAGGAAATATAAAGACATGTTTGACACATTAACACACGGAGAATTATTGAAGAAAACGGCAATGGAAGTGGAAGCGGACATTGCCGGCATTCATAAACAAATAGAAGAAATCAGCGAGCGAAATGAGTGGAGAGTGCTTCAAAGCTATAGAAAACACAAAGTAAGCGACACTCATTTCACGCCGTCTACTGGATACGGCTATGATGATATCGGAAGAGACACGCTTGAAAGCATATATGCGGATGTGTTTGGCGGAGAAGCGGGGCTTGTAAGGCCGCAAATCATTTCAGGCACACATGCCATCTCAATTGCTTTGTTCGGTGTCCTCAGACCGGGGGACGAGCTCCTTTATATCACGGGCAAGCCGTATGATACGCTAGAGGAAATTGTGGGCGTCAGGGGTGGAGAAAACGCTGGTTCGTTAAAGGATTTTCAAATCGGCTATAATGCGGTTGATCTGACGAAAGACGGAAAGATAGACTATGATGCAGTCGCCGCTGCGATCAATCCGAAGACAAAAGTAATCGGCATTCAGCGCTCAAAAGGATATGCGAATCGCCCTTCTTTCTTAATTAGTGAAATAAAAGAAATGATCCGTTTTGTAAAAGAAATCAATGAAAATCTGATCGTCTTTGTGGACAACTGTTACGGAGAATTTGTGGAAGAGCTTGAGCCTTGCCATGTCGGAGCCGACCTGATGGCGGGATCTCTCATTAAAAATCCCGGCGGCGGCCTTGCGAAAACAGGCGGCTACCTCGTCGGAAAAGCGAAATGGATTGAAGCTTGCTCATACCGTATGACGTCACCCGGCATCGGCAGAGAAGCGGGGGCATCTCTTTACTCGCTCCAAGAAATGTACCAAGGCTTCTTTTTGGCGCCTCATGTTGTGTCTCAAAGTCTAAAGGGAGCGGTGTTTGCAGCGAGATTCCTTGAAAAACTCGGCTTCACTTCAAACCCGAAATGGGATGCGAAAAGAACGGATTTAATACAATCCGTTGAGTTTTCTGACAGAGAAAAGATGATTGCTTTTTGCCAGGCTATTCAATTTGCATCGCCAATCAATGCTCATGTGACGCCTTATCCAGCCTACATGCCTGGATACGAGGATGATGTCATTATGGCAGCAGGGACGTTTATTCAAGGAGCAAGCATCGAATTATCAGCTGATGGCCCTATCCGCCCGCCGTATGTAGCGTATGTTCAGGGAGGATTAACCTATTCGCATGTGAAGAATGCCATATGCAGTGCAGTGGATTCATTGATGGAAAAGCAATTAATTTAAATTTTTTAAAAATTTCTCTGGATTTGATGTTAAGAATCCTTACATCGTATTGACACATAATATAACATCACCTATAATGAAACTAAGTTAAGAAAAGGAGGAAATTGAGATGAGTGATAATATTCGCCGCTCAATGCCTTTATTTCCAATAGGAATTGTCATGCAGTTAACTGAGTTATCAGCAAGACAAATTCGATATTATGAGGAAAATGGACTGATATTTCCAGCCAGAAGTGAAGGAAATAGACGATTATTTTCATTTCATGATGTAGATAAACTGTTAGAAATCAAGCACCTGATAGAACAAGGTGTAAACATGGCAGGAATTAAACAGATTCTGGCGAAAGCCGAAGCCGAGCCAGAACAAAAACAAAACGAGAAGACGAAAAAACCAATGAAACATGATCTGTCCGATGACGAACTGAGACAGCTCCTGAAAAACGAGCTCATGCAAGCCGGCCGTTTTCAAAGAGGGAATACATTCCGTCAAGGCGACATGTCCCGCTTCTTTCATTAATCCGTTAGCAACTGTTTTGCTATATACATTTACCTTTTAAGAGGAGGAATTTTACCAAATGGCAAAGTACACTAGAGAAGATATCGAAAAATTAGTAAAAGAAGAAAACGTGAAGTATATCCGCCTTCAATTTACTGACATTCTTGGAACAATCAAGAATGTTGAGATTCCTGTAAGCCAGCTTGGAAAAGCGCTTGATAATAAAGTCATGTTTGACGGTTCTTCTATTGAGGGATTCGTTCGTATCGAGGAGTCAGACATGTACCTGTATCCAGATCTAAATACATTTGTTATCTTCCCATGGACAGCTGAAAAAGGTAAAGTAGCACGTTTCATCTGTGATATTTACAATCCGGATGGCACACCTTTTGAAGGTGACCCGCGAAACAACTTAAAACGGATTTTGAAAGAAATGGAAGACCTCGGATTTAGTGATTTTAACCTTGGGCCTGAGCCTGAATTCTTCCTATTCAAATTGGACGAAAAAGGCGAGCCGACGCTTGAACTAAACGACAAAGGCGGGTATTTCGACTTAGCTCCAACTGATTTAGGAGAAAACTGCCGCCGCGATATCGTGCTTGAACTTGAAGAGATGGGCTTTGAAATCGAAGCATCTCACCACGAAGTAGCACCTGGTCAGCACGAAATTGACTTTAAATATGCTGGAGCAGTCCGCTCTTGTGATGACATCCAAACATTTAAACTAGTTGTCAAAACAATTGCCCGCAAACACGGCCTGCATGCGACATTTATGCCAAAACCATTGTTCGGCGTGAACGGTTCAGGTATGCACTGCAATCTATCACTCTTCAAAAATGGTGTTAACGCATTCTTTGACGAAAACGCAGATCTTCAGTTAAGTGAAACAGCGAAACACTTCATTGCAGGTATCGTGAAGCACGCAACAAGCTTTACAGCAGTAACAAACCCGACAGTAAACTCTTACAAACGTCTTGTTCCTGGCTATGAAGCACCTTGCTATGTAGCATGGAGCGCGCAAAACAGAAGCCCGCTTATCCGTATCCCGGCTTCCCGCGGCATCAGCACACGTGTTGAAGTACGCAGCGTAGACCCAGCTGCAAACCCGTACCTTGCACTTAGCGTATTGCTTGCTGCAGGATTAGACGGAATCAAAAACAAACTGGAAGCGCCGGCTCCAATCGACCGCAACATCTATGTGATGAGCAAAGAAGAGCGCATGGAAAACGGAATCGTTGACCTTCCAGCAACACTTGCGGAAGCACTAGAAGAATTCAAATCAAACGAAGTCATGGTCAAAGCGCTGGGCGAGCACCTATTCGAACACTTCATCGAAGCAAAAGAAATCGAATGGGATATGTTCCGCACACAAGTTCATCCTTGGGAGCGCGAACAGTATATGTCTCAGTATTAATCTTTCAACCCCTTGGCACTATTGGTGTCAGGGGATTTTTTGATTGGTTAACAATTTTGATAACTTAATATAAATCATAGAGCGCCCACAAAACACCCACAAAAAAACAATAAAAAATTACTCCATAATAGTGGAGATATAATTTTCGTACTTATTCATTGAATCCCTATCAATCTTTTTGCTGATATGTGAGTAAATATCTGACGTAACTTGAATACTTTTATGACCCAGTCGTTCTTCTACATATTTCATTGAAGCACCTGACTCAAGGAACAAAACAGCATGTGTGTCATGAAGGGCGTGAATAGGGAGTTTCTAGACCAGCTTTATTTAGTATACGGACAAAAGCATTATAATGTGAACCATCTTTGCGAGTGAAGACTAAGTTAAGGTCATGGTGATAGATCCCGTTAAGCTGAAGTTTATCTTTGTTTTGTCGTTTTCTAAGTTCGTGAAGTTCATTTACCAACCTTTGATCAATAGTAATAATACGCCTGGATGTATAAGTCTTAGGGTCGCCAAATAATTCATCTTTTGAAGCTGCTTTAAAATCTAGAGTTTTAGAAATTGAGCTGGTTTTATTTTTTAAATCAATATCTGACCACTGTAAAGCAGCAGTCTCGCCTTTGTGCATGCCAGTATTTCCGAGTGTTTTAAAGAAAATATAGTACATATAACCATATTCATATGCTACACGTAAAAAAAGAGGTATGTCATCGCAATTGATAAACTCCATATAGTATTCTCATTTTTTATTTGTTTTAATCTCGATACCATAACAAGGATTTTTTTGAGCTTTCCTAATATTGCTGCTTTCTCCATTGCATTTCGCATTGTTATGTGGATAATTTTGGTGGTTCATATAAGAATTGGTTATCGTTGCCGCTCGGCCGTCTGTCGGGAAAACTGCTTTTTGCTTAAACGTTGCGGCAAATTCTATGGGTAGTTCAGTAAATCAATATAGCGGCGGTGCAGTAGGTATTTTCTCTCTTGAAATGTCACGTAAGCAGCTCTTAAAAAGAATGGCGTCCATTCTCGGAAATATCAATGCAGATGCAATGAGAACAGGAAATTTGACAGCTAATGATTGGAACAAGCTTTCACAAGCAAATGATATTCTCGGTTCCGCTGATCTAAGAATATTTGACCGCCCGGGCGTCACAGTAAATGAGATATGGTCAAAGGCAAGGAAAATGAAACGGGAGTATGCGGGCAAGGATATCTTGATCATTATTGATTATTTGCAACTGATTACAGGTTCAGCAAAGCACAGGGGGAACAGAACACAGGAAATAGGCGAAATAAGCCGTATGCTCAAGCATATGGCTCGAGAGTTAGACATTTGTGTGATTGCTCTTAGTCAGCTTTCAAGGGGCGTTGAACAGCGGCAGGATAAGCGCCCGATGATGTCTGATATTAGGGAATCAGGGCAAATTGAGCAGGACGCGGATGTCATTGGGTTTCTTTATCGGGACGATTATTATGACAAGGAAAGCGAAAGTAAAAACATAATTGAAATCATTATTGCTAAACAGAGAAACGGTCCTGTTGGTACTGTCTCATTGGCGTTCATTAAAGAATATGGATTGTTCTTAAATTTGGAGCGCAGGTTTGAAAGTTAGAGATTGGTATCGAGAAGCGCTGCGGCATAATTATTATTCTCTCATTCTGCTGATAGAGTTTTTGGTTTATGAGAAGAAAACCATAAACCTGCAGGATCCGGAACAGGCGCTAAATTTTTATTTACAGGAAAGATTTAAGGATAAAATGAACGCTTATTTGTTGGCATACGAGCAGCGGGTTAAGGAAGGAAACAAGAGATTTGGGGATTGAATATTGAAATCTAATTTGGTTGGGAATTATTGAAACTATCTTCCATTCAGATCGTAAGATTAGTTGGAGGAGGGATAATATGAATATAGATAAAGAAATATTTAAGATGGCACTAGAGATAAAACGTGCTAAGAGTTTCAAAAATGTGTTTTGGATATCATCTTTTTTAAAATCTAAAGAAGACCGAAGGAAAAAGAGGCTTTTCTTCTTTCTGGGGGCTGTTGGTATAATAGCTTACTTTCTAATCGGAAGGGAATTTTTATTTA
Source organism: Bacillus sp. FJAT-14266 (assembly GCF_001719225.1). Classification (NCBI taxonomy): domain Bacteria; kingdom Bacillati; phylum Bacillota; class Bacilli; order Caryophanales; family Bacillaceae; genus Bacillus; species Bacillus sp. FJAT-14266. The sequence goes on along the minus strand of NZ_CP017072.1, from coordinate 2,410,133 downwards.
AAAATTTATATTATTTATTTGAAGAATTAACTGCTATATTAAATATCTCAAAGTCTAACGCTATTATATTCACTATAAGCCTTTCAATCTTTCCAATTATGGCGATAATTGCGATTACTTTAAGGAAATACGCAATGTTGGTTGACCCTGAATGGGAGATTGGTGATTTATATTATTCACTTTCATATAGGGCCATAAAAAAACATTTAAACAGAAAAAAATATAATGATAAAGTTATTGAACAACGCATTTTACCTTATATAATTTCGAAAAACTCCAATCTTGAGTTATATTCAATTGGTTCATTTCTTAAAGTTGTTATACCATCTATTGTAGTAGCTATACCTGTTAGTATTTTTGGGATAGGCTTTACAACAAGTATTAATGATAACACAGCCAATCTAGGAGATTTTAAGAGCTTTTTATTAGCCCTTGGAGTTATTACAGGTATGTTATGGTTTATTGGAGCAGCATCATTTAAAGCACTACCTTCTTTAAATATTTTTAGTGAAAAAAAAGCATATAAGGAACTTGAGCTAATTTTACAAGGATATTTATTAGAGAAAGAAGTTAAACTTGATAGTAGAAAGAAGATAAAGAGAAAAGTTTAAATTATGTCCAAGACGGAAAGCCTGCGGACACTGAGCCTACAGCTATAACGCTGTTTGTTTCGGTGTTCTTTTTTTTACTAAAGAACTCCCTACTGACAACAGATTGATATGTGGGGTTAGCACGTTGAGGGGGAGATTGTAAATTGATAAAATAGGATGATAAAGAAAAAGAAGGTGTTAATTGATGAATTTAGTAGATAGCTTTAAAACGCTTTTGGCCTCCTTTGGAGTGCCTACTATCGTTATTACAAGTATATTCATTGCTGCGAATCTTTTTAAGGTTTTTCAGCCTATTACTATGTTTTCTTCAGTTGTTTTTGAACAAAAGCTGTTCTCTAAGGAAAAAATGTTCATTGTTAAATTATGCAAGTACATTTTTTATACATTAGCCTGGATGGTTATTTTTGCCTCCTTAGGGGAGACATTAAGAGAAAAACTCAATTGGGATTATAATAGAAACTGGTCTGTTACAGCTGAAGTCATAATAGGGATAATAATTATTGTCCTTGTATCTTTAAATGAAATAAGAAACCCTGAGCATAAAATGTATAAGATAAAATCTAATGGTTTTTTTAAAATTTTTATGGTTTGTTTATATTTGTTGCTTTTATTCATTTTCTACATTCAGGTATATTTATTGCTCGCTTTTCCTCAATTCAAAGAATTTGATATGTTAACTGCTGCTATATTGATGTTTTTTATAACTTGTACTGCGATTCCTGTTATAACAGGTATTGTATTTAAGTCGATTAATTTAACATACGAGAAACATGTTTTTATAGAAGATGAAGATAAAAATGAGTGGTTCATATTACATCCAATAAGTAAGGAAGTCATTTTATTGGGAGATAAATATGACCCTAGATTATGCACAAAAACTATGGTAGTGAAATTAGAAGACTTATATAAAAAGCCGATAAAAGTCTATAAAAATTAAGTCCAAGACGGAAAGCCTGCGGACACTGAACCTACAGCATTAGCGCTGTTTGTTCGATGTCCTTTTTATTTTGAAGAATCAGGAGGTTAAATATGAATCAAATGAGATTAAACCTTCCTCAGATTGACGAAGAAGCCACTAAAGCAAAAGCAGAGAAGCTACTTGATCAATACCGGCTATATCTCTTACAGGTGCCAGATGATTTTTTACCAAAGGTTACACCAACTTATAGCATTGTTCCGCCGAGCATTACGAATGAATTTCATTCATCGACAGAAGATGCAGCATTAAAACGTCTTGATTGGGAGATTCAGCGTGATAAATTTTTAAAAAGGATTCAAAGGGCTGTTAACCGGCTTGCTCAAAGAGAACGGCAGATCATTGTCATGCTCTATATGCAGCCGGAAGAAATGTATGATTATGAAGTGTATGGTGAAATGGACCTAAGCGCGCGCAGCTATTATCGTGTTAAAGCAAAAGCTCTCTACAGACTGGCATTTGCTCTAAGGGAAGAGGTTTACAAAAATGTAAACAGTTAAAGAATGATTTTAAGGCTTATCTATATGGGAGTATGGTAATATATTCTTAAAGGAGGTTGGATATGTTTTCTGATAAATGGATAAATATATTAAATGAAGTTGAATCTTTCCATGGGGGGAATAACGCTGTATGGTTTAGAGGTCAAAATAATGAAAAGTATACGTTGAATTCTGGTCTATATCGGTTAAATCTAAATGATCCAGATGATTATTTAGAAAAGGAGAGAGGGATTTACAAAAGTTTCATGAGAAGAGCTTATACTCTTACTCAAGCTAGAAGCTGGGAACTTCTTTTTATAATGCAACATCATGGGGTAAGGACAAGATTATTAGATTGGACAGAGTCTTTTGCTGTTGCATTATTTTTCGCTGCCTTAAATTGGGAGAAAGATAGTAATTGTGCAGTTTGGCTGTTAAATCCTATAGGATTAAATTATAGGGTCTTGGGTAGGGAAGGTTATTTTACACCAAATGGCGAATACTTAACTTATATTAATCCTAAAAATGTAAAACTTAGGGATAAATCTTTAGCACTTTATCCATTTAAGAATAGTCCTAGAATTATAGCTCAACAGGGTATGTTTACTATTCAAGGTGTTGGTAATAGACCTCTTGAAGATGAATACGGGGGGGAATTGTTAGATACAGGGATACTTAAGAAAATAGTCATTACTAACGAGTTAAGAAATGATGTTTTTCGTTATTTAAAACTAAATGGCATAAGTAATTTTTCTATGTTTCCAGATCTCGATGGTTTAGCTTTGGATATTAATAGAAGTTTAGAAAATAGAATTGATAAGCAATTAATTCAAAATGAATCTTTAAGTCAAAATATTGGAATAGCAGGGAGTAATACATAATTTTTTGGCACAAACTTGACAGAATAACGGCACACCATTTTGTTTTAAGTAAGGTATTATGGTAATAGGTAATAAATTAAAAGCACTCTCCCAATAGGGCGGGTGCTTTTTCTGTGAAAAAAGAGCAACCAGTTGGCTGCTCGATAAATAATTATTTTTTGCGTGCGTTACGTTAAATTTCAATGGTTTTGTTTAAGTTAACTTAACTTAAGGCAATTAAGACCTTGGATTTTTATAAATTCCAAGATGTTCTTTAATTGCATCTTGAAGTAGATGAGAATAATTGATCTTATGCTCCTTTGCAATCTCATCCATCCAACGTGGAATTGTTAATGTTTTCTTAACTGCTGCGTTTTCCATTTCATGACGGAAAGGCGGCATCCAGGTTTCAATTAGTACGATGCTTTGACTATTTTCTGTTTTGATTTCCTTGGTTGGTGTTGCTGCAGGAATCTCATCACCATCTTGCTCAAGTCCATATAGGTGTAATGCCATTGCTTCTTTTGCCATGGTAAGAGCTTCTTCGTCTGTATTGCCACATGTTATGCAACCTGGTAAATCAGGAAATGTAACTGTGATTCCGTCATCGTCATAATCGAAAAGGGCTGGATAAATGTAACGATCTTTTTTCATTTGATGCAAAACCCCTTTTTCATTTTATTATATCATTATTTATTTCATTAACTCCTTTGGCAAAGGAAGGCTTATTCTAGCCCTGCCTGCTCATGGATTGATTTTACTGTTCTTTTTGGTAAGTCTTTCTTTGGATGTGGGATAGTCACAAGTCCTTTTTTATGAGGATGTCTAAACAGATGATGACTGCCTTTTACTCGGACTTCGTACCATCCATCATTTTTAATCAGTTTGATTATTTCTCTGGAACTCATTAGATGTTTACCATCTCCTTTCTATACCCTTATTATAACACGTATAAAAATACGTGTAAATTTTCATTTTGGGAACTTTTTTCGACAGATTATGTAAATAGGAAAAATCATCTGGAAAATACGAGTTAAATTGGTATATTTTAATTAAAATTATATAAAGGAGATGGGAAAAGTGCTTAAGAAATTAGCCGTGTTTGGACTGTTAATTAGTATGTTGGTTGTAGGATCGGGAGGTGCTTTAGCAGCAGGAAAAGAATCCAAAAGTGTAAATGCGCCTGGAGAAGCTACCATTAATGGTATTGGTCAGTATGTCAGGTGGACTATTCAAACGGGAGTAAATGGTGGGTACGTACAGGGGTTTTTATATGAAGACTGTGGAAATGGTTTTAAAACAATAGATGAAATGAGTACTGGTTTAGGCTATATCTTTGATGAACTTACAAATAATGTTTATATGTCATATGGTTGTAAGTACACTATTGATGTTAGACAACACGCAGGAACAGGTGGCAAAGGCTTTATCAGAAACTGGGACTAAAGATATTAATAAACAAAGAGCATCCTTTAAGGATGCTCTTTTGTCTTACGACTGCCACTATTTATAAGGGTGCTTTTGTTCGACAAATTCTGCAAATAGTTCCTTTAATTACTGCTTTCACCGATAATAAGGGGGAGGTGAAACAGTGTGGACGAACTTATAAAAACTTTCGGTGTACTACCCACCGCATTAACAGCTGCAGCAGCTATTATAGTACCATTTATTACTTTTATTTTAGGTAGAATCAATGAAGATCATAAAGTTAAGTTTGAATACAGAACTTTTATGGTGATGGATGAGATAACAGGAAAATACCATCTTAAAAATGCTCCTTTTGTAAAGAAGGGGTCCAAGTTATTATTGCCAAAGAGCTACGAGAGTTTAGAGAAATTTATAATAGGAAAAAGACTAGATCAAGATGAGAATTTCACTGATGTATCTAGATTTAACTATTTACAGGTAAGGACTGTTGGGAAAAGTATTATTACAGGTGGATACATTAAAATAAAATTAGGTAACGATGATGAGAGTATAATAGAAACATCTTTGCCATTTATGCTTCCCGATGATGAGGTTTATATCCCACTGGATATAACTCATGAGAATGTTACTAATCGCAAATATGGAATTAAAAGAATAGATGTTTGGTATCAATTGCAAACAGGACAACGGATGAAATATAAAAGTGTAAGATCATTTAAAGAGGAAGAAAACGAGACAATCATTAAAGATAGTCATAGTGTAAAAAAATTTCATTTATATTACTGGAAGATTCAAAATTTAAGAGGAAAGAACATGGGATGGTATTATCTGAATTTAAATAAAAGCGAACAAAAGAACCCTTCTAACTGAAGGGTTTTTATATTCTCTGTAAACTCTGCGTCCAGTAAATCTTGGGTAAAACAATTGGCGGCTGACACTCTCTAAGCGTAGAATAACCAGATGTAAAAAAGATATTATGGTTATATTTGTAAATTGACTATGCACCTGTCTAGATTCTTGTCATAAAATAAAACGAATTAATTAATTGAGGAGTGACAATGATGCATTTAAATCAAAATTATAGTTCAGGAGCAAATTATGTTCCTAATTATGGGTACCCGGTTTATCAACCACTCATACAGCATCAGGAGAACCGAGGACAAAGGCAAGTTGTAGATGGAGGAACATTATATACATCTGATCACACACGTCATGAAGATCTTGGAGATGGTTTTGACCTTTGGCTGTGGCGAGATAGAACGCAAGTTCCTGGAAATACGTATCTTGCAATACGTTTAGATGGGTCAGGTAGCAGAGCTATAAGCGCAGGGTGGTCTATTTCAGACTATTTGCCTGCTTATGCAATGGAAAGTTTCAATGATATTATACACAACCGCAGTGATCAATGGATAATCACTATTCACAACCCTACACCTAATCCTAGATTACTATCCTTTTATTTAATAACTAAGAGAAAAAGATAAACATGAATAGATATTAAAACATTGTGCATGTAACTATATGTATGTTGATATTAAATAACATTGTAATAAAGGTGAAATTATTTACTATATAAATTAGTAGACGCTTCCAAATGAAGGAAGTGTTTTTTGTTGAGGAGAAATTGTCGTGAAACTGCTGTTGATAAGGGCAAAAGGGCACGTGGGTAAAGAGGTTAAGAGAGAGCCATAGAGAATGATGTGCGTCAGGCGATTAACCAAGGATTCTCTGTGTATGAGGAAGATCTTGACCTGTCTTTGCTAATGTGGATGTATCAGAGATAACACGAGGGGAAGAAACTCTTTGGGTAGATGGAAGAAGAATGGAGGCATCTGATTTCAATGGAGATATTGATGAGAAAGATTTGGGAAAAGATTACGACAATCATTGATGATTTTATTGGAGAAACTTACATCAATTCAACAAAAGAAGAAATAGAGGATAAGGTTTATGCCCCTTAAGCCCCTGAGAGTATGCGCTGCCCCTGGGTGCCCCAGCCTCACCCGTGGTCGGTACTGTGATACACACCAGACACAGCAACAAGAAGAAACGAAACATTACAACAAATATTCAAGAAATAAAACAATAACAAGTTTTTATAAATCAATAGATTGGAAACGAACAAGACAACTTGCATTGATACGAGACAATTATCTTTGTCGGCATTGTTTGAAAGATCATTGCTTCACTCCGGCTGACATGGTGCATCACATAGTGGAAGTAAAAGAAGATTGGGCGAAAAGATTAGATTTGGACAACCTTGTCAGCCTGTGTAATGCCTGTCACAACAAGGTTCATGGCAGCAAGGGCAAGTGACACTCCCCCCCTATCCAAATCTCTGGAAAGGAAACGTTTGGAGAACGGCGCCCTCTCTTCTGCAAACAAACACCGCTTTTCAAAGTTCCGGAAAAACAAATTACCCTCCCGGCGAAATTGCCGAGAGGGCTTGGTACGACTGGTTTTGTTATTACTTCCATCGTATCACGATTGGTGAAAAAAACAAGCAAAAAATGCAATTTTTTTGATGTGAAATGAGGTGAGAACATGCCGAGGCCTGCAAAATCCGCGACGCTTCAATTGATACAGGGCAACCCAAATAAAAAGAATACGGAAGAGCTGGCCGCCCGGGCTGAGCACGAGAAGAAAATGAAAATGCGATCCGATAATATAAAACCGCCAACGTGGTTGGATAAGGTCGGGAAAAAAGAATTCAAACGGGTTGCTGCTCTATTAACAGAAGTTGAAATCATCACGGAAGCGGACATCAGCATGTTGGCTGCCTATTGTAATGCCTATTCGCAGTATGTATCAATTTCTAAAATTATCGAAGAAGACGGGATCATGGTCCATACGGAAGGAAAAGACGAAGACGGCAAACCAATAAAGCTTGTTGGTGAAGAGCATCCGTTATTAAAGCGGCAAAAGAATTATTTTGATCAAATGAAATCAGCAGCGAATGACTTTGGCCTTACACCGTCTGCCCGGGCAAAACTTGCTATCACCCGTACCCAGGAAGAGCGGGAAAAGACGGCTGCGGAGAAGGAGTTTAGAAACGTATGAAGACAATCAAACAATTTCTCATTGATTACTCGCGCGATGTGATATCGGGTGAGATTGTGGCGTGTGAAAAACACATTTGGGCCTGCGAGCGTTTTTTAAATGATGTGAGTCGGGAAGGCACAAGGGAGTTTCCTTATGTGTTTGATGATGAAAAAGCCCGCCGGTTTCTTTATTGGATGACCCAGTTTAAACACACGAAAGGACCTTTGCTGGGAGCTCAAAGGGGATGACGTAAGGCAGATTCAAAAAGCGCTGGCTGCGCTTTATTTCTACCTGGATAAAAGGGGCGAAGAATAACGGTATTGATGGCGTGTATGTCCCGAAAACAGCAAATGCAGTCAAACGTTTCCAGCCAGTAAACAGTCTGACTGCTGACGGCATTTATGGTCCGAAAACGAAAGCAAAACTTGAAGCACTATTAAAATAATATAATAATCCTCCCTTGCTAATTGTGACATTACGTATCAAAAATAGCCCTTTAGTAGCTGACTTTTTTTGTTACAATGATGGAAATAGTAAGGGGGGATAATATGGCTTTACTTCGCTTTATAAGTTTGTACGGAATAGCCATCATTATATTGGCGGTCATAGCGAATTTTGCTCCATTTTTGGCGATGCCGTTATACTATATTGCCGTAGCTGCATTAGTCTTTCTGATTGTTTATCTGATATATCATTATACCCGAAAAAACAGTGGGAGGAAAAAGTAAAATTGTAAAGAAATGTATATAAGAGGGCGAGGTGACTGATAAATAGGAGGAGATTATCGTGAAAAAGATATTGCTTTTTTGCCTGACTTTCTCTTTGGTATTTAGTATCTTCGGTGAAGCAGCGAGCGCAGCACCTAAACAAAAGTCACAGCAAGATATTACTGACATTAGAAATTACGTTGAAAAAACAGTTCCTTTGTTGAAATCTAGCCTAGAAAATCTACCCAAAAACTCTTTTTTGGAAAAAATCGAAAAAGTAATTTCGAATCACTACAAAAACAATCCAGCACCTAAAGCATTTAGCAATCCAGACATATCGCTTTATGATGTTTTCCCAGAAATGAAATCAGAACTAGAAAAATTCAACGGTAAAGCTTTCAATATGAACAGCTTTATGGCTGAACAAGAAAAAAGCAAATCCTATGGGGATGTGCTTACTTTTGAAACACAAAACAGTACGGTTAAGGTTTATCTAGGTGATCTGGGGGATATCCAGATACTTGAGCAAAAAACTTTAACTGACTCTCCAGACTCTGATGCAAGCGTCCAAGGCACTACAAAAACAGAAAGGACCACTGGTATTGCTTATGGACTTGGTGGACCGAAGCTCTTCACACTTTGGGCCGAAGGAAGATTTAAATATGACGGCAAAAAAGTTTGGGCTACTTATAAAGATGGCGACTATCAGCGCCACCCGATGGGGACAGCTTTGGCAATCTCTCCTAGGGTATTAGGACAAGACCGGGACACCAGCCATGGAGGATATGCCTATAGAGAGGTTTATTCACGTATATATGTTGAATCCATTGTAGGTTTTAAATGGGCCGGCATCGTTTTAAACTCAGCTCTTGTTGAGGCGTTTATAGGGTCTACTGCAAAAGGAAGTGTTTACGGAGGCGTGAAGAAAGTGTAAAGGTAATAACCTCGCCCGAAAAGCCCGTCTCATAAGGCGGGCTTTAAATAATCCATAATTTCTTTTCTTTATCCCAAGAAAGAGCACCTTAACGAATTAAGCTTTTTGTAGTCTCACGTATTTCCTGTTCACTTTATCCGGTCTTTCTTTTTAATTCTGGCAAAGTCGGGTTCTTTCCATATAAACGCATGTTAACGATATGATCCGATATAACTTACGTTCAAAATCATTCATGTTACAAGCCTACTTAATAATTTTTCTCAATAATTTGTTAGTGGCTTTACCAGCAGCACGGCGAGCAATTCTTTTCCCGAGCGTTCCTTTTATTGCGGCTTGCACATTACCCAAGATGCGTGCTAAAGTATATAAAAATCCGCGGCTTTGTAAAGACTCAAAATGGTTACTCCCTTATCAAGTTCATACATTAATTATAACAGAAGAGAAATGCCCATATTGCCCACGGTTTGCCCACACTTTTTTATAAACCATTGCAAACCAGTTCAAATAGACATATAATGATGCCTTGCAAAAAGCCTGACGTAATAGGATTTAGTTATAAATGGGTTGTATTCTAAACCCTAGAGGAACAATTGATCTGATGGTCACTAAAGTTAAGATATATTCTAAGTTTATGACCAAAATCAAGACCAAAATTTGACCGAAAAATATAACTAATCATACATACTGTATTACAATTTTATACGAATGAACTTACTGAAACGTGTGATAAATAAGGGTTTTCATTGTTATACATTATGTATATTATCTAAAGAATCATGTTCCGCACGCAAGTATATTCTTTAGAACGCGAACAGTATATGTCTCAGTATTAATCTTTCAACCCCTTGGCCTATTGGTGTTAAGGGATTTTTTATGTTAATAGGTAATAAATCATGGAGCGGCACTGCTAAAAAGCAGGGTCACTTTTATCTATGTCACTAATAAGTCTATGTACTAAATTTTCAATTAGGAAAATAATTCTATGCTTAAGGAAAGTAATACGCATAAATAATTCGACAAACTCTATGATAATTCCATTGTTCAATACTTCTACCAGCAATAATAAGATGAGTAAGGTAGATGTTTATCATTGACATCATAACCAAATGAATCCATAATTACGTTGAAATCTAAATCAATTTTCAAAAAGGAGATTTCTATGAAAAAATTGACTATCTTCTCCGGGGGATTAGGAGCGGTTTTTTCTGTACTGGCTCAACTGTTTGCGGTTATAGATGACTCTTACACTTTGGGGAATTTATGGTTTTTAGGTGCTTTGGCGGGAATTATAACCATGCTTGCTTCAATCCAGACAAATAATAAACCAATCTTCAGCATTTTATTAATTTCTAGTTCAGTAATAGGTCTACTTGGAACTGGTCTTGTATACATCATACCAACACTGTTCAATATAATAATAATTTATAAATTTTCAAAAGTAAGCCAATAAGCCAATGGGAAAATTAAGGTTCTTTTTTTATTTAACATCCCTTTGACAAGGTCGGTAATGAATCGCAGAATGTTGCAACTGGTCCACACAGTTGGGGCAATCGTGGGCATGATTATCGAACGCCATGTTTCTAGGATACCGGAATTGAAACATTTGCTGAGGGGTTTCGTGAAGCTATCACCAAATGTCCATTTCAATAGTTGCATGTCTAAAGAAGCTATCATAGGAGGACAATACTGTGTGGAAAGCTTTAAGTCAATTACTCAAGAAACAGAAAAATCAAAGTCCACTCGATGAGGGTTATATACAGATTCCTGAAAAGGATATAAATCAAGAATTAAAGCAAGTGATATTTGAGTTGGAGAGCCTGGGGGAAGTAGTATCGAAAAAGCTGCAGAATAAGTATGCAGGTGTTTTTGAAGCTCAGGATAAACCAAATCTCAGTATCAAAGTTTGTAGAGACATAGATGGAGATGTGCTAAATGATTTTACAGCTGAGAGATGTTTTGAAAAAGAATACCGTTCACAAATAGCAATTAATTACTATCAACCTGCAATAGTCTGTGATGAAGAATTAGACTGTTTCACAATGGATTTGTGGTATTACTACGGTGGATATAAAGGGACGGGTTGTGGAACATTATTCGATTTAAATAATAATGACTTAGAAAAAGAAATTGAAGAGACGCTAATATTTTTGCTCAATGACAAACAATTCGAGAAATAAAAAAGAAGGCCGCAAAGCGCTTTCAATCAACTGATGAAGCTAAGAAAAGCGTTTAAGAATTAGCTGACTTGGGTGACAGCGAGTTTTCCGGGAAGGGTGCAGACAACATTAAAGCATTTTATCATGATCATGCCGGCATTACAGATCAATGTATCAATCGGATTGACATGGAAATTGCTTTCTTAAGCATCATTCTGCAAAACTTGTAGATGCAAAGATGTAAGATACTTACATAGAAGAGTCATTTTTAAAACATGAGCTGGCCAACGATTACACAAAATCAAAATTCATATGTCTGAACAAAAGAAAACGATGAAAGATTTGAATAAATATCTTAAGAGGATAAAAAAGTGAATTGGTCAAAGGAATTGAAATATTTAAAAGGGCTATTAGGCTCCAAAACGCTTGCAAAAGATTTAAAAATCCAAATGAATGTTTAAGTATTTGTTTTCAGGTTTAGTGATAACTATGTCTATACTTAAAATTATATCCATTTGATAATCCAGAGAGAAAAACCTTAATGTCCCGTTTAATAGGGGAAAGAACTATGATATCTCCTAGTCACCAATATATAAGAAATGGGACAAGCAAAGATTTGTTAGGCGCAACTTTAATTAAATAAATAAAATAGCAATCTTGTGATAATAGTAGCTAAGCTGTTGGTACCCTTGCCAGCAGCTTTTATAAAACGTTTTTTTGACTTTGAGTTGCTCTTTCTTAGTCTGATAAAACTTCTTCATTAGCGTCCGCTTCTCAATCTAGGATATGTGAAATCCTCAATCGCATTGCAAATTCCCGAAAAGCTTTTTCTGTCTTTAAATCAAGTCCAAACTTCATTCTCTCGGCCGTCTAAGAAGCTAATTTACTGCTTCTTCTTTTCAGGTTCCATGTACCGGTCTTTACAGTGTCTGGGAGAAAAAGTGATTTGGGGCATTCATCTTTTTTTATTTCAGCTAGCGAAGTGAAAGACCGATGGCATTTTTCCTGCATATAATAGCTGGAACTATTCAAAAAGGCAGGGAATGAAGTTGAGTGAATGATGTGATTGTAAATGGAGGTTTTGAAACAGGCAATCTGACGGGCTGGGCTTCTGCAAATACGTCCGTTATTAATACTTTTGCCCATTCTGGAAGATATTCCGCACAGTTTTTCAGTAACCAGCCGTATGCTTTTTTAGGGCAGATCGTGCCTGTCGTTTCTGGACAATCTCTGATATTCATCGTTTCGCTTGGGAGAATTGGAAACAATTCAAGTCCCCAAGTAACTATACAAATTTTATTTGTTAACAGTGAAGGCGAAGAGATTGAAGGCGGACAGGAAATTATCATTGCTTCCGGAAATTTGCCAAATGTCTCATTTAATACATGGAATGAAATATATAGAACAATTGAAACCCCCGCTGAAGCAGTAAACGCAGTAGTGGTAATAAGCAAAACTACTTTTGGGTCTGTTCTAATTGATGATGTTTCTTTAATAGAGTCTGCTGGGGGAATTGGACCGACTGGACCAACAGGTGCAACGGGATCAACAGGAGCAACAGGAGCAACAGGCGCAACCGGAGTAACAGGCGCAACCGGTCCAACAGGAGTAACGGGAGTAACTGGTGCAACTGGAGATACAGGACCAACAGGCGCAACAGGATCAACTGGTGCGACAGGAGAAACTGGTGCGACGGGAGTAACCGGAGCCACTGGAGTAACAGGTGCAACCGGATCAACCGGACCAACCGGAGAAACTGGAGCAACAGGCGCAACAGGATCAACTGGAGTAACCGGAGCCACTGGATCAACAGGCGCAACAGGAGTTACTGGAGCAACTGGAGCAACTGGAGTAACAGGATTAACAGGACCAACCGGAGAAACTGGTGCGACCGGATCAACCGGATCAACGGGAGCCACTGGAGTAACAGGATCAACGGGAGTTACTGGAGCCACTGGATTAACAGGACCAACCGGAGCAACCGGAGCAACCGGAGCAACAGGAGCAACAGGAGAAACAGGAGCTACAGGAGTAACAGGTGCAACTGGAGATACAGGACCAACCGGTCCAACAGGAGTTACTGGATCAACAGGCGCAACAGGATCAACTGGTGCAACGGGAGTAACTGGGTCAACCGGAGCAACAGGAGTAACTGGTGCAACTGGAGATACAGGACCAACCGGTCCAACAGGAGAAACAGGAGAAACTGGATCAACCGGAGTAACCGGTCCAACCGGAGCAACCGGAGCAACAGGAGTAACTGGTGCAACTGGAGATACAGGACCAACCGGTCCAACAGGAGTTACTGGAGCAACTGGCGCAACAGGAGTAACTGGTGCAACGGGAGTAACTGGGTCAACCGGAGCAACAGGAGTAACTGGTGCAACTGGAGATACAGGACCAACCGGTCCAACAGGAGTTACTGGATCAACAGGCGCAACAGGAGTAACTGGTGCAACGGGAGTAACTGGGTCAACCGGAGCAACCGGAGCAACCGGAGCAACCGGACCAACCGGATCAACGGGAGCAACAGGAGTAACAGGTGTAACAGGATCAACTGGAGTAACAGGCGCAACAGGATCAACAGGACCAACCGGATCAACGGGAGCAACCGGACCAACCGGAGAAACTGGAGCAACAGGCGCAACAGGATCAACTGGAGTAACCGGAGCAACTGGAGTAACAGGATTAACTGGACCAACCGGAGAAACTGGTGCGACGGGAGTAACCGGAGCCACTGGAGTAACAGGAGCAACAGGATCAACTGGAGTAACAGGTGCAACCGGATCAACAGGACCAACCGGATCAACGGGAGCAACAGGAGTAACAGGAGTAACAGGATCAACCGGAGAAACAGGTCCAACAGGACCAACAGGAGAAACAGGAGCAACAGGAGTAACTGGCGCAACCGGTCCAACCGGATCAACCGGAGCAACAGGATCAACCGGAGTAACCGGAGTAACAGGTGCAACAGGACCAACAGGAGAAACTGGTGCGACGGGAGTAACTGGTGCAACGGGAATAACCGGAGCCACTGGAGTAACAGGTGCAACCGGATTAACAGGACCAACCGGAGAAACTGGTGCGACCGGAGAAACTGGTGCGACCGGAGAAACTGGTGCGACGGGAGTAACTGGTGCAACGGGAGTAACCGGAGCCACTGGAGTAACAGGTGCAACCGGATCAACTGGAGCAACAGGAGCAACCGGAGTAACCGGTCCAACCGGAGCAACCGGAGCAACAGGAGTAACTGGTGCAACTGGAGATACAGGACCAACCGGTCCAACAGGAGTTACTGGATCAACAGGCGCAACAGGAGTAACTGGTGCAACGGGAGTAACTGGGTCAACCGGAGCAACCGGAGCAACAGGAGCAACAGGAGAAACAGGAGCTACAGGAGTAACAGGTGCAACCGGATCAACCGGACCAACCGGATCAACCGGACCAACCGGATCAACGGGAGCAACAGGAGTAACAGGTGTAACAGGATCAACTGGAGTAACAGGCGCAACAGGATCAACAGGACCAACCGGATCAACGGGAGCAACCGGACCAACCGGAGAAACTGGAGCAACAGGCGCAACAGGATCAACTGGAGTAACCGGAGCAACAGGAGTAACAGGTGCAACTGGAGATACAGGACCAACCGGTCCAACAGGAGTTACTGGATCAACAGGCGCAACAGGATCAACTGGTGCAACGGGAGTAACTGGGTCAACCGGAGCAACAGGAGCAACAGGAGTAACTGGTGCAACTGGAGATACAGGACCAACCGGTCCAACAGGAGTTACTGGAGCAACTGGCGCAACAGGAGTAACTGGTGCAACGGGAGTAACTGGGTCAACCGGAGCAACAGGATTAACAGGATCAACTGGAGTAACAGGTGCAACAGGATCAACAGGACCAACCGGAGAAACTGGTGCGACCGGATCAACCGGATCAACGGGAGCCACTGGAGTAACAGGATCAACGGGAGTTACTGGAGCCACTGGATTAACAGGAGAAACAGGAGCAACAGGAGTAACCGGTCCAACAGGACCAACCGGAGAAACTGGTGCGACCGGATCAACCGGATCAACGGGAGCCACTGGAGTAACAGGATCAACGGGAGTTACTGGAGCCACTGGATTAACAGGAGAAACAGGAGCAACAGGAGTAACCGGTCCAACAGGACCAACCGGAGAAACTGGTGCGACCGGAGAAACTGGTGCGACGGGAGTAACTGGTGCAACGGGAGTAACCGGAGCCACTGGAGTAACAGGTGCAACCGGATCAACTGGAGCAACAGGAGCAACCGGAGTAACCGGTCCAACCGGAGCAACAGGAGTAACTGGTGCAACTGGAGATACAGGACCAACCGGTCCAACAGGAGTTACTGGATCAACAGGCGCAACAGGAGTAACTGGTGCAACGGGAGTAACTGGGTCAACCGGAGCAACCGGAGCAACAGGAGCAACAGGAGAAACAGGAGCTACAGGAGTAACAGGTGCAACCGGATCAACCGGACCAACCGGATCAACGGGAGCAACAGGAGTAACAGGAGTAACAGGATCAACCGGAGAAACAGGTCCAACAGGACCAACCGGAGCAACAGGAGCAACAGGAGTAACTGGCGCAACCGGTCCAACCGGATCAACCGGAGCAACAGGATCAACCGGAGTAACCGGTGCAACAGGACCAACAGGAGAAACTGGTGCGACGGGAGTAACTGGTGCAACGGGAATAACCGGAGCAACAGGAGTAACAGGTGCAACCGGATTAACAGGACCAACCGGAGAAACTGGTGCGACGGGAGTAACTGGTGCAACGGGAGTAACCGGAGCCACTGGAGTAACAGGTGCAACCGGATCAACTGGAGCAACAGGAGCAACCGGAGTAACCGGTCCAACCGGAGCAACAGGAGTAACAGGTGCAACTGGAGATACAGGACCAACCGGTCCAACAGGAGTTACTGGATCAACAGGCGCAACAGGATCAACTGGTGCAACGGGAGTAACTGGGTCAACCGGAGCAACCGGAGCAACCGGAGTAACAGGTGCAACTGGAGATACAGGACCAACCGGTCCAACAGGAGTTACTGGATCAACAGGCGCAACAGGAGTAACTGGTGCAACGGGAGTAACTGGGTCAACCGGAGCAACAGGATTAACAGGATCAACTGGAGTAACAGGTGCAACAGGATCAACAGGACCAACCGGATCAACGGGAGCAACAGGAGTAACAGGAGTAACAGGATCAACCGGAGAAACAGGTCCAACAGGAGAAACAGGTGCAACAGGAGTAACCGGTCCAACAGGACCAACCGGAGTAACAGGTGCAACAGGACCAACAGGAGAAACTGGAGCAACCGGACCAACAGGAGCAACCGGACCAACCGGATCAACGGGAGCAACAGGAGTAACAGGTGTAACAGGATCAACTGGAGTAACAGGTGCAACAGGATCAACAGGACCAACCGGATCAACCGGAGAAACAGGTCCAACAGGACCAACCGGACCAACCGGAGAAACTGGAGCAACAGGCGCAACAGGATCAACTGGAGTAACCGGAGCCACTGGAGTAACAGGATTAACTGGACCAACCGGAGAAACTGGTGCGACGGGAGTAACTGGTGCCACGGGAGTAACCGGAGCCACTGGAGTAACAGGAGCAACAGGATCAACTGGAGTAACAGGTGCAACAGGATCAACAGGACCAACCGGATCAACGGGAGCAACAGGAGTAACAGGAGTAACAGGATCAACCGGAGAAACAGGACCAACAGGACCAACAGGAGAAACAGGAGCAACAGGAGTAACTGGCGCAACCGGTCCAACCGGATCAACCGGAGCAACAGGATCAACCGGAGTAACCGGAGTAACAGGTGCAACAGGACCAACAGGAGAAACTGGTGCGACGGGAGTAACTGGTGCAACGGGAATAACCGGAGCCACTGGAGTAACAGGTGCAACCGGATTAACAGGACCAACCGGAGAAACTGGTGCGACCGGATCAACCGGATCAACGGGAGCCACTGGAGTAACAGGATCAACGGGAGTTACTGGAGCCACTGGATTAACAGGAGAAACAGGTGCAACAGGAGTAACTGGTCCAACAGGACCAACCGGAGAAACAGGTGCGACCGGAGAAACTGGTGTGACCGGAGAAACTGGTGCGACGGGAGTAACTGGTGCAACGGGAGTAACCGGAGCAACAGGAGTAACAGGTGCAACCGGATCAACTGGAGCAACAGGAGCAACCGGAGTAACCGGTCCAACAGGAGTTACTGGATCAACAGGCGCAACAGGAGTAACTGGTGCAACGGGAGTAACTGGGTCAACCGGAGCAACCGGAGCAACAGGAGCAACAGGAGAAACAGGAGCTACAGGAGTAACAGGTGCAACCGGATCAACCGGACCAACCGGATCAACGGGAGCAACAGGAGTAACAGGTGTAACAGGATCAACTGGAGTAACAGGCGCAACAGGATCAACAGGACCAACCGGATCAACGGGAGCAACCGGACCAACCGGAGAAACTGGAGCAACAGGCGCAACAGGATCAACTGGAGTAACCGGAGCAACAGGAGTAACAGGTGCAACTGGAGATACAGGACCAACCGGTCCAACAGGAGTTACTGGATCAACAGGCGCAACAGGATCAACTGGTGCAACGGGAGTAACTGGGTCAACCGGAGCAACAGGAGCAACAGGAGTAACTGGTGCAACTGGAGATACAGGACCAACCGGTCCAACAGGAGTTACTGGAGCAACTGGCGCAACAGGAGTAACTGGTGCAACGGGAGTAACTGGGTCAACCGGAGCAACAGGATTAACAGGATCAACTGGAGTAACAGGTGCAACAGGATCAACAGGACCAACCGGAGAAACTGGTGCGACCGGATCAACCGGATCAACGGGAGCCACTGGAGTAACAGGATCAACGGGAGTAACTGGAGCCACTGGATTAACAGGAGAAACAGGAGCAACAGGAGTAACCGGTCCAACAGGACCAACCGGAGAAACTGGTGCGACCGGAGAAACTGGTGCGACGGGAGTAACTGGTGCAACGGGAGTAACCGGAGCCACTGGAGTAACAGGTGCAACCGGATTAACAGGACCAACCGGAGAAACTGGTGCGACGGGAGTAACTGGTGCAACGGGAGTAACCGGAGCCACTGGAGTAACAGGTGCAACCGGATCAACTGGAGCAACAGGAGCAACCGGAGTAACCGGTCCAACCGGAGCAACAGGAGTAACAGGTGCAACTGGAGATACAGGACCAACCGGTCCAACAGGAGTTACTGGATCAACAGGCGCAACAGGAGTAACTGGTGCAACGGGAGTAACTGGGTCAACCGGAGCAACCGGAGCAACAGGAGCAACAGGAGAAACAGGAGCTACAGGAGTAACAGGTGCAACCGGATCAACCGGACCAACCGGATCAACGGGAGCAACAGGAGTAACAGGTGTAACAGGATCAACTGGAGTAACAGGCGCAACAGGATCAACAGGACCAACAGGACCAACCGGATCAACGGGAGCAACCGGACCAACCGGAGAAACTGGAGCAACAGGCGCAACAGGATCAACTGGAGTAACCGGAGCAACAGGAGTAACAGGTGCAACTGGAGATACAGGACCAACCGGTCCAACAGGAGTTACTGGATCAACAGGCGCAACAGGATCAACTGGTGCAACGGGAGTAACTGGGTCAACCGGAGCAACAGGAGCAACAGGAGTAACTGGTGCAACTGGAGATACAGGACCAACCGGTCCAACAGGAGTTACTGGATCAACAGGCGCAACAGGAGTAACTGGTGCAACGGGAGTAACTGGGTCAACCGGAGCAACAGGATTAACAGGATCAACTGGAGTAACAGGTGCAACAGGATCAACAGGACCAACCGGATCAACGGGAGCAACAGGATTAACAGGATCAACAGGATCAACCGGAGAAACAGGTCCAACAGGACCAACAGGAGAAACAGGTGCAACAGGAGTAACCGGTCCAACAGGACCAACCGGAGAAACTGGTGCGACGGGAGTAACTGGTGCAACGGGAATAACCGGAGCCACTGGAGTAACAGGTGCAACAGGATCAACTGGACCAACCGGAGAAACTGGAGCAACCGGACCAACAGGAGCAACCGGACCAACCGGATCAACGGGAGCAACAGGAGTAACAGGTGTAACAGGATCAACTGGAGTAACAGGTGCAACAGGATCAACAGGACCAACCGGATCAACCGGAGAAACAGGTCCAACAGGACCAACCGGACCAACCGGAGAAACTGGAGCAACAGGCGCAACAGGATCAACTGGAGTAACCGGAGCCACTGGATCAACAGGCGCAACAGGAGTTACTGGAGCAACTGGAGCCACTGGAGTAACAGGATTAACTGGACCAACCGGAGAAACTGGTGCGACGGGAGTAACTGGTGCAACGGGAGTAACCGGAGCCACTGGAGTAACAGGAGCAACAGGATCAACAGGACCAACCGGATCAACGGGAGCAACAGGAGTAACAGGAGTAACAGGATCAACCGGAGAAACAGGTCCAACAGGACCAACAGGACCAACAGGAGCAACAGGAGCAACAGGAGTAACTGGCGCAACCGGTCCAACCGGATCAACCGGAGCAACCGGAGTAACAGGTGCAACAGGACCAACAGGACCAACCGGTTCAACCGGGGCAAATCCACAGCTGTTTTACAGTGAAATAGCAGGCCCCGTTCCGCTTGCTATTAACGGTACTGAAACGTCGATTGGTACTTTAAGTGTGCCAACAGTCGCAGGACAATTAATAAAATTAGACCTTGCCATTTCTGTAGATGTTACAACGACAGCTAACTCAAACTTTACTTTTCAAACCAGAATTTATAGAAATGGAGTATTAGTAGATACACGCTCCGTCCAAAGAAATGTCAACGCTGCAATTACGTCAAGATTTCCAATTGCTACAACGTATGTAGATGCTACAACGGTCACAGGCACGACTTCTTATGAGATTAGGATAATCTTCACAACAGTAAGTAATGTGAGTGGCAGCAACGCACTAAACCTAGATATAAATGCTATTAGGTTCCCTTAATAATAGAGAATTAAAAAATCACTTTTTTAAAAAAATTCAAGCATATGAAACAAGAAACCTACTTTTAAACAGTAGGTTTCTTTATCGCGGTATTGAAACCTTATCATGTCTCGGAATATTCCTCCAAAAATTTTTTAAGGTAATAAGAATACTGGTCTGTATCAAACTCGTTGCCGCATGCATGTAAGACCCAAGGCTCTTTCTGATGAGGGATGCCCACTATATATCCTTTTTTTCTGAACTCAAAACATTGAGAAGTATCATATAAATGCCATCCGTTAAAAATATCTTTTCGCCATGGAACATCGTACTGAGTCGCCAGTAATAAACCGTCTAATGCTTGAACTGCTTTCACAGTTTCATCAATTTCATCAAATAATAAATAGTTGTACGTGCTGCGGTATTCAATGACTTTTCCGGCTTTTTTAGAAGCCTCCCACCAAATCCCGCTTTGCGGCACTTCTTCAGCTCCTATAACGCCTATCATGCCAAGCTGATCATTGTGCTGAAAGACATGGAGAATATCATAAATAAAGGAACGATTGATGATAAATGTGTCCTGATGTAAATACACTTTATATTTTGAGTCAGAGTCCTCCATTGCCGCCTGGTAGCCGGACGCCATACTGTCTGCGTCTCGGATATTGATTAATTCTACCTTCATATGCGGCGGTACAGAAAGAGACTGAAGATGTCTTAGACAGAGATCATAAAGGGTATCGTCATTCACACATGTAATAAAGCTAATTGAATTTTCGTTTGTATGCTGATTCATCTTTTCTCTGCCTTTATGACATATTGATAGGCTCTGGCCTCCTCCTCAAGATCTGCATGGTGAATTCCCATGCATGATCTGACATAAGCAAGTTTGCTGATCATTTTTTCATAATAATGAGTCGTAAAAACAATAGGCTCGATTTGGATGATCTTGTAGCCTGTTTCATGAAACATCTTTTTCATTTCCTCCAAGGTGAAAAAACGGAAGTGTGTTTTATCGAGCAGCCCTGCCTGTATATACGTCCATTTGCCGGACAGCAGACTTTCGAAAATCGAGATATGTCCGATATTCGGGATGCTTGCCAAGATACTCCCTGTTTCTTTTACATAAGGCTTGATGTTACCTAAAACTGCCCACGGGTCTATTAAGTGCTCCAGAACATCACCGAAGATAATGTGATCAAATGTGTTTTTTTGAAAAGGCAGCTTCAGTGTTTCAATGTCTCCCGTTATTACTTCGTCAATATAATGTGTTGCTTTTTCGGCAGCTGGTGGATAAGACTCGATCCCATAATAGGAGCAATTCGTTTTTTCCTTCACAGCTGCGCCAAACAAGCCTTCAGCACATCCGACTTCAAGAATGGTTTTCGCATGCGGTTCTATCAGATCAAATAGCTGCCAGTTGATGCCTTTGTAATACTCTTTATCTTTTAGCTCATACTCTTTCATAGAATCAGCAAGTGAATTTTTATTGATTTCCATGATGTTCACCCCCGGAGCCGGTCTGCATCTTTAGAATATCTTCAAAATATTTTTTGTTAGCTAGCATTCTTGAATCATGGGGACGGTATTGCAATGCCGATTCATTATGCTGATAGGCAAGCTGATGCTGGCCGAGTTTATCGTAGCAGACGGCTAATTGCAGGTGGGGAAGCCAGGTCGCGCAGGCGCGGTTTTGAAAAGCCAGGTTTTCTGCTCCTTTGTTTTCTATTGCTTTTTCATACCAATAGACCGCACTCTGAAAATCGTTTTTTTCTAAAAAAGAGTATCCCAGCCTGCAGCAGGTTTCTGCTCTAGGCGGTCCATAGACGAGCGTGTGGAGCACCCAGCTTAATTCTTTTTCCTTCAGCCCCAGTGAATGGTAGCAGTCTGCTAATTTATTGCACGCTCTGATATTATCCTCGACCCATCCCTGCTTCGTTTGTAAAAAACGTAAATAGTACTCAATCGCTTGCTCCATTTTTCCGTGATCACACAATTCGTTCGCATAGTAAAATAAATCTCTTGGAGAAAAATCCTTTCCTGACGAGGCCATTTTTTCATAAATTCGGAGGTTGCGATCTGCGTCATGACTAAGTGGCAGGTGAGAAACCGCTGCATCACTGTGGTGAAGTTTCCCATATACTTCTAGGTATTCATGAACCGCGCCGATCCATTTAAAGCTCTTTTCCCGTTTTACGAGCCGGTATCTCCTTAAGCTGGATGTGACGTTATTTTCTTCATCAAAAGCCAAATGGTATTTCATTGAGACCGCGTCTATATCCGGATCAAGCGTTCTTTTTATATCCAATAACAGCTCTTGATCTTTCTTGGTAAACACGTCGTCCGCGTCAAGCCATAAGATATAGTCGGATGTCGCCTGCTGAAACGAAAAATTTCGGGCTGCCGCAAAATCGTCAATCCATTTAAAATCAAAGATTCGGTCTGTATAGCGAGCAGCAATGTCTTTCGTCTTGTCAACTGACCCGGTATCCACAATATTGATCTCATCAGCTATCTCCTGCACAGAATCTAAGCATCGGCCAATAACAGCCTCTTCATTTTTTACAATCATGCATAAACTGATTGAAATCACATCGCCACCTCCGTTTTATTCTGTTTTTTCTTTATGGCATGGACAAACATGTAATCAATATGGGCATGTTTTGACAAGTGATCCAAAGACAAACCAAATTGCCCGGCAAGGAATTGAAGTTCTTGTAAAAAGAGCTGTATGTTTGATTCAGTATCGGAGGAATGGGAGGTGATGGATTTTATGTCATAAAGATATTCAGGAAATAGGGTATTTACGTTGCGAGGTGTGATGAAATGTGTGTACGTCGATGCACCACATAATAAAGAGAAAAATGTATCTGCATAGGCAGTATTTGGGATGCTGCAAATCAGCGAGCCAGAAGGCTTTAGATAAACGGCAAGAGTCTCAATTGTATGTCTGGGATTTTTTGAGCAGTTTAAAAGGTCACCGATCAAAATGACATCGAAAAAGGACTCAGGGTAAGGGAGGTCGCATGTTTCCACATCTGCCGAAATGACTTGTTCGTAATAGGGGCTTGCAATGGTCTGTAATAACTCATCCATTTCAATCCCATACAATAAACAGGATTGCCGGTTCAAAAGCTCTGTCCCCGCAGCTCCCGTGCCGCAACCGACATGTAAGATAGAGTCGGCTTCCGCTGGCACAAGTGCTGTCAGCTGGGGCTGGGAGTCAAAGAATGTTGTTACATCCACCTTCCATTTATCGATGAAGCGTTGCCGGTTTTCTTCATATAATTGACTGATGCTTAAATCTGGATTGCCTGTAAACGTTGCATGACCGTGATGGTGGACAAACGAATCAAGAGCGATTTTTAGCTGATACCCCGCTTGCAGTACGCGGAGGCTTAAATCATCATCCTCAAATGAACCGCCTACAAAACGTTCATCAAAACCGCCGACTTGATCCAACACCTTCTTTTTGACAAGCAGGCAAAATCCGACCAGTCTCAATACAGCTTTTGACCTGCCTCGCTGCTGCAAACAGTAAAGACGAGAAAAATCTTCAATTTCTTCAACGTTTGTGTAGTTAACGGGAACTTGCTGCGGACCGCTGACATAATTGCTTACAGGCCCGACCATGCCGATTTTATCATCCTGATAAAGCAGCTTGATCATTGGCTCCAGCCATTGATTTGTTACAACAGTATCATTGTTTAAAAAAAGAATATTGTCCCCTGAGGCAACTTCAAGACCCTGATTACAGGCTTTTGCGAAACCTTCGTTCGTTTTATTAAAAATCGCCTTAATTAAAGTTATCTGTTTGAGGTAGTCACGTGTACCGTCATGAGAGCCGTTATCTATAACAATTACTTCTATACAGTCATTATTCGTATGCTTCCATATGCTCTCCAAGCATTGTTTTGTTAAAGCTAATTGATTATAAGTCAGAACAATAATACTCGTTTTCACTATAACCTCCGCCCTTCGCCATATCATTCGGATACTATATGTATATCGTAATGTTCAGACGGAATGATTCTTTCCTGTAAAAAGGAGAATGCTGCTTAAACGTAAAAATGTGAATGGTTTTTTAAAGAAAAAGTCGATGAATTTGTTTTACATTTAGTTTTCCCTTAAGGGGATCAACAAGGTTGGGGAATTCAGGGGAATAGGGATGAGAAGTTGCCTTAACCAGTTTGTATGAAAGTTATATTTAATTCTTTCTGTATTAAATGGTGAATTAGGAGTTATATATTTAAAGGAGAATACCGATGAGGGTATTATTTTATTTAATACGTTTATAGCAGGGGAGAAGGACGAAATATCGGTCAGATAGAAATTTTTATATAGGTTTCGTGACTTTAAAGGGATCAATTATGATTTATAGAATGTTTTTTGTAACTGAAACTAGTTGAGTACTACTTTAGAAAGAATCATCGTGTACATATAAACAATGAGACAACATAATTTAATGAAATGGACATCAATGATGTTTCCAGAACATTTAACGTAGTTTAAATAAGATTTGATTGAAGTATCAGAAATTGAAAAACCATCCTTAGATGAGCAACATATTGAAGAGATGGATCTTCTAGTCTATGAGGCACTTGAATTTAACAAAGAATTGCTATCGAGACTATTTGAGATGCGTCGTAAATCCACAAATAAAATCTGTTTTTGAGAAATGTTTAATTCTTAAAATGGTTAATCAATTTAAGTGCTTCATTTAAGTCTCTTATAAGCCGGTAAAGCTTACTGGAGGACACAAATCATAAAAATCCCCCAAAAAAAACTTTTGAGGGGGATAATACATATTTAAGAAGTGTGACCTCTACTTGCAACTTCAAATGAGCCTTTCTCAATAAAATATCCAATATTTTTACTCCGACTTTAGAAAAAGAGATCATTTGCTCCAACACAAGCCCTCTATATTAAATGTGTAATATTTTATCATATTTAAATGAATAAGGAAGATTAATGTTATCTTAAAAAACAAAAAAGCCTCCTGCAAATTATGAGAAGGGTAAGGGAATTATTTTTGAGAATCATATTCCATTGCTTGTTCACAGTCAGAAATCCTTGAGTTGTTCTAGCAAGAGGCAATATTGTTGAATAAGAATAGTTTTAAAGAGGTTATTGTTGTCTTCATATTGAAATAAAGATTAAGTATATTAGAGGGGAGTTACTTTAATGCATATCACAACAAAAAGGTTATTGATACGTGAATTTGAATTCAAAGATTGGCAGGCTGTATATGAGTATACATCTGATAGTAATGTAATGAAGTATATACCTGAAGGGGTTTTTACTGAAGAAGATGCAAAGGCATTTGTAAATAAAAACAAAGGTGATAACGCTGAAAAATACCCTGTCATACTAAGAGATGAAGACTGTCTTATAGGCCATATTGTTTTTTATAAGTATTTTGGTGAACATACATATGAAATTGGGTGGGTGTTTAATCCCAATTATCAAAATAAAGGGTATGCTTCTGAGGCAGCCCAAGCTATCTTGGAATATGGATTTAAAGAAATGAACTTACATAGGATTATAGCTACGTGTCAACCTGAGAATATTCCTTCATACCGAGTTATGGAGAAGATCGGAATGAGAAGAGAAGGATTTTTTAAAAAATGTATTCCGAAAGGCAATGAATGGTGGGATGAATATTATTACGCTATTTTAGAGGAAGAGTGGAATTGTAAGAGGGGGAATGCAGGAATTTGAAACCATAACAGCTATAGAACGTATAGTGATAGTAGGGCTTATAGTGCTTAATATGAATGATGTGAGAGGGGTATCCAAATGCAAATTCATCTCACCAAAAGCGGAAAACAAGACAATCATCATAAATGGTTAGGAACTGTCTTGCTCAGTTGGGGAACATTCGTATTTGCTTTGTTTTTTGCTACTTTAGTCGGTTCAATGGCTAGCCAAGCAGGAGCTTCCAAGCTTTTGAAGCAAGGCATCCAAGCAGGTTTAGTCACATTAATAACTGTCCCGTTGCTCTACATTCTTCTTAAACGGATGTCTAGTAGACCCTTTTATTCTATAGGACTGTCTGGGTGGCGGCAAGCCATTCCGAAAGCCATAATAGGAGCAATATATGTGATTGTACTATCCGGGTCTGGTTTCGCTATCGCCCATTTATTAGGCTGGATCAAAGTTACACAATTTCACTTCTCTGTCCATTTAGTGACAGCATTGCTCTTAAATATGATTATCGCTTTCTTTTATGAAGCTTTTCCAGAGGAATTAACTTTTCGGGGGACGGTGTACTATGCTCTAAATAAGCGTTGGAACTGTTTTATGGCCTTACTCCTACAGCCGATCCTGTTTGTGCTTGCACCAATAACTGTAAGTGGCTTGCAATATATAGTTGGAATTGAATCATCTGCTATCACATTAGATTACATTGTTTTATTGTTGGGTTTTGGATTCATCCTTCAACTCCTGCGTATTGTAACAGGAAGCTTATGGACGTCTATCGCTTTTCATCTATCCTTTCTTGAAAATTCTCGGTTCTTCGTCCTGCAGGGGAAGGAGCGCTTTATTACCTATGAAGAAATTGTTCCGGGAACAGGTTCGCTGTTTGTGATCTTTTTTATGTTGCTTATTGTCGGTACTCTACTATTAATATCTGTTGCAATAACTCGCCGAAATACTATTCAATGGCGGAAGAATGAGAAATGCGACCAAGATGTTTAATTTCTAAGTAGAACAGTAGTTTTAAGGAGGATCTAGACAATGTTGAAGAAGCATTCATTAAGAAAGAGGTTATAAACATGCAAGTTTTAAGGATCATATTTGTTCATGTCTTGTCCGCGTTATCAGCTGCTGTTGTTTATGTTTTTGGCATTGGTTATGACGGCTACATACCATACTTCCTAATAAGTGTTCTTCTCTTTATCTTTTATTTAATCTTTGCTGTACCTGTTCAATATTTCTTAAATCGCAATCCAAAAAGGTTTAACACGAAATATTTACTCATATACATATTCTTTTCCTTCTTAGTATGGTTATTCTTCGCTTTCATTACTGATCCAAAAAACACCTTAAACTTTCTGATGGGATATGAAATTTACTTGTTTAGCGTCTCATTTGCCGTAATATTTTGGATCTGGGACTCGGTTTTCCTGCAAAACATTGGGAGGGTAGCAGCGTAGCTTAAATCATCACAATCCTTTTCCTTATGCACGGTCAAAAAGCCCTTTTATTTACCGAATTATGCCATAAATGGGTAAGGGAGAGAGGGATGAAAAGGGTTAATCGTTTAACTTTGGTTTGCTTAGGCTTAGTCTCAAGTTTTACTCTTCCGAATGCTGAAGCAAAGCTAACGGTGGATTAAACAAATGTAGACTTTGTTTTGATCGACCGGAATTTTGACCTCACTTGGTTATAAATTCACAATACACAATAATAAAGACTGTACTCTAAATATGAAACTTAGCAGAATAGCTCTAACTGATGGATATTATCAAGGAGCGAGAAAGAATTCACAGGAAGTTATTTGGACTACAGTGCAGCAGACCGAGTAGAAGGTGATCAGTTGGAAATAACAAAAAGTCCAGGCTACGGCGATGTGTGGATAAAAGGTACTTATGGATTTGAACATGAAGAGCGGGATTATTAAATTCAGCGAGGTCAAGGATCCATTATAAACTTAATGATCATTTTAAGTGATCAAAAATAACTAAAAGGTGAGAATATGATTAAATCAAAGTTAAAAACGATTATAGACCAAAGAAAGATCAGTATCCGGAAACTTTCCAGAGATATTGATCATGAGTATCCAACTGTCAGAAAGCTATATAATAACGAAATGGAGCGGTATCCGAGAGAGCTGTTTGATAAAGTCTGGCCCTATCAAAACATCGAACTGCATGAGTTGTTGATATTCCAAAAAGATCATATTCCTAAAGTGAGAATGTCTAAATGAAGATAATGAAGTATATGGAGGAAAGGTTTCAAAACCTCGAATTCATTCCTAGCATCTATAATCAATGGGGCATAGGAATCCATTTTTGTCTTGGGGAAAATATCTATCAACTCAAAGAGAAAGAAGAATTGAATCTTAAGAGGTTCCAAGTTGTATATGAGCAAATAACAATCATTTTTAATGAATTATTTGAACAAAACGATGACATATTTCTTGTGACGAATATGTATAAGCACAAGAAAGAGAAATGTATAAGAAAATTAAAGGTCTATCAACCGTTTCTAAAGTGTAAAAATCATTTGAATCAAATTCTGGTGAAGACATATCCCTACCCTTTCGAAATCAATAAAGCTGAAGAATACGAGATGCAACAATTTTCCTTGTTATGCAAACCTCGAGACTTACGTGTAACTGAATTACTTAAAGCAGCCAGTAACGAGGATTTTCCATTAAAACCGAAATTCGGAGGTTACTCTATTGATTACCCTGATGTTTTCTTTGTGAACATTACAAAAGACATTATTTTCTTTATCTATGATGATCGCGGATGTGAAGTCATAGCTCTTGATTTCAAACGAATACGTCACCTTTATGAAAAATATCACGACTGGGTAGAAGAGTATAAGTACATGTAATACTCTTTTTTAATAGAAACTGAAAAAATCTAAGTTTTATATGGCTCTAGTTCAGTTCGACAAGCCATGGGACAACAGCTAAAATGGTTTTACGTAATTAGGGAAGGATTCTAAAGGTCGGGCTGAGAAATGAATGATTCAATTAGTTGTCCATTTCAAAAAAACATATGCTGATGATGGGGATTGGATTAAATTAAGTGTCAACAGAAAGGGATGGGAAATTTCAGAATTGCTTGGCTTTACTTTATGTTGAAAGGGGTCGAGTAAGGTGGATAGGAAAAAGGATGAAATACAAAGAAAATATAGGGAACAAATGAGGGAGAAGAAAGAACGAGAAAAAGAAGATGGCAGTTCACATACTTTTGAAATTGTTGTTGTGCTAGCCATTATCATTTTGATGTTTTTCTTTAATTCAGTTTTCAAGGCTTTTTAGATATTGTACAGATGACTTTCAGGATGTTTGAAAAAATAACCCTTTGAGATATATACCACATGAAAGTATTGAAGGACTTATGAAAATTCAAGAACTAGTTGAATCTTAATAATTAATCACCAAATAATGGGGATGTAAAATGAAATTGTATAATGAATTTATCAATATAGCTAAAACGTTTAATAAAGAGTTAGACATCATTCCATTATTATATGGATCTTTAGGTCTTGAAAAGGTAACTGGGTTAGACTTTTCCCCAGAAGATATTGATATCCTTATTCCTTTAATTTTTTTAGAGGAAAAGTGGGAAAAACTAAAAAAAGTGATGGAACTGCATGGATACAAAATGGTTGATTTACATGAGCATGAATTTAAGAAAACTAATACAAAAATAGGCATTGCTTACATTGAGGATTTAAAACCATTTGCAGATGTAGACTATAATAATCTAGAGGTTTTTGAAGATGGCGGAGCGAAATATCATTTGCTAACGATTGATGATTACCTCAAGGTTTATAAAAAGTCTTTATTAGATGGTTATAGAAGAAGGAAGAAGAATCATAAAGACCAAAGTAAAATTAACATATTGAATAAATTAATACGGAATTAATTTCTGTATTCTCTTTTGTTTCCAGTCTCAATTAAAATTTTTAAGATTAAAATAAGTTTGAAAGGATAAATCATAGTGTTTAACACAACCATTAATCCTCAGACAGTCAAAAAGCCATTTCTACTCCGGTTGAAAGCTTTTCAATTTTTGCTTCTTATTTATCTTTCCTGTATTGATATATGTATGTAGGGTTGGACTTATAACATAAACTATTCTGGCCATTCCTGTTCTTTCAATTCATGACCGGGCTTGCCATCAGCATAAATCTAGGCTAACAGTCTCCATACATCCTGTGATCACCTTTATCAAACTCTTAAATGCAACTTACCACTAACCAATTCTTTATTTCGCATAGATCATCTTTGTCATGTGTTTACACAAGAATCTGTTTTCGGACTGATCGTCGTTAACTGATACATGACATTCGCAAATATTTGAGACACTGAATATAACGAAACAGTCAAAAATCAATATTTAATTCATTCTGTTTAAACTATCTGAAAAAGATGTTGAAAAAGTTGAAAGGATTTTATAATATTAAATCAAGTTAGTTTGTTCGATCAACAAACTAATAAGATAAAATTTCATTGTCCACAAGATAAGGTCTTACTGAATATGGATGGAAGGGGGATAAGAGGATCGATTTAATGGAGCTAAACAATATAAGAAACGAAAGAATGAGGCTTTTATCCTTTTCCAGGTATATAAGGTATGACGAAAAAAGATGAATTTTCTGCTTGCTGATCACCATATTTTTTCGCACTGTTTTGAAAGCGCTTTTATAAAAGTTTACTGACCGTAAATTCGAGAAATTGTTATACCGTTTCACACTGTTCCATATTAAAGGATCGAAAAGGGGAGAAATCATGCTCAGTGAAAATGTAAAGAAGATTAGCATGGTTGAAAAAGTTGGATATGCGTCTGGAGATTTTGCTTGTAATTTAATTTATGCAACAGTGTCTACGTATCTTTTGTTCTTCTATACAGATGTTTTTGGTTTATCGGCAGCAGCAGCCGGTACTATGTTTTTAGTGGTTAGAATAATCGACGCTCTCGCTGATCCTTTTATTGGAACAATAGTTGACAGAACGAACAGCAGATTTGGACGTTTTAGACCGTATCTTTTATTCGGAGCTTTTCCATTTGTCATACTGGCAATACTCTGTTTTACAACACCAGACTTTACGGATATGGGGAAATTAATATATGCCTATATAACCTATGTTGGCTTGTCGCTTACATACACAACGATAAACGTTCCATATGGCGCGTTAACTTCTGCAATGACTAGAAATAATCAAGAAGTGGTTAGTATAACTTCTGTTCGCATGTTATTTGCGAATCTTGGGGGACTTGTCGTTGCATTTTTTGTTCCCTTACTGGCTGCTTATTTAAGCGATACTTCCGGCAACGAGTCTCTTGGCTGGCAACTAACCATGGGTATTTTGGGAATGATAGGCGGGTGCCTTTTAATCTTTTGTTTTAAAAGCACAAAAGAGCGGGTCACTCTTCAAAAATCCGAAGAAAAAATTAAATTTACGGATATATTTGAGCAGTTTCGTGTTAATCGTCCACTTGTTGTATTAAGTATTTTCTTTATTATTATTTTTGGAGTGAATTCCATCAGTAATTCGGTTGGCATTTATTACGTAACGTATAACTTAGAAAGAGAGGATTTGGTGAAGTGGTACGGTTTGATAGGAAGTTTGCCCGCTTTGGTCATTTTACCGTTTATTCCAAGGCTTCATCAATTTTTGGGGAAAAAGAAATTACTAAACTATGCATTATTACTGAATATTATCGGCCTCTTAGCTTTACTGTTTGTTCCGCCAAGTAATGTTTACCTCATACTTTTCTGTCGATTAATCGCTGCTGCTGGAAGTCTCACTGCCGGGGGATATATGTGGGCGCTTATTCCTGAAACAATAGAATATGGAGAGTACAGGACTGGGAAAAGAATGGGTGGGCTCATTTACGCTATAATCGGATTTTTCTTTAAGTTTGGTATGGCCTTAGGAGGAGTTGTTCCGGGTCTGGTTCTTGATAAGTTTGGATATGTGGCAAATCAGGCACAAACCCCGGCGGCATTAACGGGGATTTTAATTACAACAACCATTATTCCCGTGTTCTTGCTGGTTCTAGCTTTAATTGATATTAATTTCTATAACTTAGATGAGAAAAAATATAAAAACATGGTTCGAGAATTAGAGAATAGAGACAAAGTTTATTTGGATCATATTGATGATTTCAAAGCTTAAAAAAGAAAATAAACTGAGGAGGAGTCCCAAATGAAGATTACCAATCCAGTACTTAAAGGATTCAATCCCGATCCAAGTATTTGTAGGGTAGGAGAGGATTATTATATCGCTGTATCTACATTTGAGTGGTTTCCGGGAGTCCAGATACACCACTCAAAAGATTTAGTAAATTGGCACTTAGTTGCACATCCATTACAGAGAGTTTCACAATTAGACATGAAAGGAAATCCAAATTCAGGTGGGGTTTGGGCACCATGTTTAAGCTATAGTGATGGGAAGTTTTGGCTTATCTATACGGATGTTAAGGTAGTAGATGGTGCATGGAAAGATTGTCACAATTATTTAGTTACTTGTGAAACGATTAATGGTGATTGGAGTGAGCCGATTACATTAAATAGCTCGGGATTTGATGCTTCTTTGTTCCATGATAAGGATGGAAAAAAGTATTTATTAAATATGTTATGGGATCACCGTATTGATCGGCACTCATTTGGAGGAATTGTTATACAGGAATATTCTGATAAAGAGCAAAAATTAATCGGTAAACCAAAAGTTATATTTGAAGGAACGGATAGAAAACTGACAGAAGCTCCGCACCTTTATCATATCGGGAACTATTATTATTTATTAACTGCAGAAGGAGGAACACGGTACGAACATGCTGCTACAATTGCCCGTTCTGCAAATATTGAGGGGCCATATGAAGTTCATCCCGATAATCCAATCTTAACGTCATGGCATGACCCAGGAAATCCATTGCAAAAATGTGGTCATGCATCCATTGTTCAAACACATACAGATGAGTGGTATTTAGCTCATTTAACGGGACGTCCTATTCATCCTGACGATGATTCAATTTTTCAGCAGAGAGGATACTGTCCTTTGGGCAGAGAAACAGCTATTCAAAAACTTTACTGGAAAGATGAATGGCCCTATGTAGTAGGTGGAAAAGAAGGAAGCTTGGAGGTAGATGCACCTTCTATACCCGAAACAATATTTGAAGCAACGTACCCGGAAGTTGATGAATTTGAAGATTCAACATTAAATATAAATTTTCAAACTTTAAGGATTCCATTCACGAATGAATTAGGTTCATTGACTCAAGCGCCAAATCATTTACGATTATTCGGTCATGAATCATTGACCTCGACATTTACTCAGGCATTTGTAGCCAGACGCTGGCAAAGTCTCCATTTTGAAGCCGAAACTGCTGTTGAGTTTTATCCGGAAAATTTTCAACAAGCCGCTGGATTGGTGAATTACTACAATACAGAGAACTGGACGGCTCTTCAAGTCACGCATGATGAAGAACTTGGCCGCATTCTTGAATTAACAATATGTGACAACTTTTCTTTTTCACAGCCATTACACAATAAAATTGTTATTCCTCGTGAAGTAAAGTATGTATATTTAAGAGTAAATATTGAAAAGGACAAATATTATTATTTCTATTCTTTTAACAAAGAAGATTGGCACAAAATTGACATTGCACTGGAATCGAAAAAATTATCAGATGATTACATCCGTGGGGGAGGATTCTTCACAGGGGCCTTTGTAGGGATGCAATGCCAAGATACCAGTGGTAATCATATTCCGGCCGACTTTAGATATTTTCGTTATAAAGAAAAATAATTTGCACATGAAAAAGGAGATTTCTATTTTAGAACTCCTTTTTCATATGAGAAGGTGCCTATGTCACTATTGCTTCAGAAATACCCCTAGAATAAAAAAACTCATCTTTAAAGATGAGCTGTCCATTCCATAAAAAATTACATTGTAATCATGTCCAGAAAATGATCAATCACAATGGAGGACATTCCTAATGCCGGTGCATTCTGTCCTAAGGAAGATGGCAATAATTCATAGCTATTGCCTAATTGGGAATAAACCCTTGATGATACTTCACTTCTCATTGAATTTAAAACCATAGGATGCGATTCAATTATGCTATTTCTTAAAATTACGGCCTGTGGGTTGAAAGTATTCAAAATATTGGTAAGGCCTATTCCTAAATAGAATCCAAAATTCTGTAATGCGTTTAAGGTTCCGATATCATTCAGATGGGCGAGGTCTATGATATCTTGATAGGACAGTTTTTTCGCTTTAGTCTGAAGAGATTTTAATAAAGCCTTCTCTGAAGCATACAATTCCCAGCAGCCTCGGTTTCCGCAACTGCATTTAGGACCATTAAAGTCTATTGTCATATGTCCCATTTCTCCAGAGAAGCCGCTTACTCCTCTATATAAATGATTGTTGATAATAACACCGATCCCTATCCCTGTGCTGATACTTACGTAAATAATGTTATCGTGATTTTTTGCAGCTCCAAATACTTTCTCTCCATATGCGCCAGCATTTGCCTCATTTTCAATAAAAACAGGCACATTGTACTTCTGTTGTATCGAAGATTTTAAGTCAATATCTCTCCAGTTGGAGTTCGGAGTGAAAACAATTTTTTGATCTTTATCAATGAGTCCAGGCACGCAAATACCTATACCAATAAGCCCGTACGGAGATTGGGGCATATGCGTAATAAAGTGATGAATCATATCAATCAAAATGTCTTTCGTTATTTCTGGAGAATTGGATTCCAAATGGCAGTATTGATCAAGAACGATCGTTCCTTCAAGGTCTGTTAAAATGCCATTGATATAATCCACACCAACATCTATTCCTACGGAGTATCCTGCCTTTTTATTAAAAACAAGCATGACAGGTCTTCTTCCGCCACTTGATTGTCCTTGACCTATTTCAAATACCAGATTTTCTTTCATTAACGTGTTTACCTGTGATGAAACAGTTGATTTATTTAATCCAGTCATTTCAGATAATTTTGCTCTTGAAATAGGTGAATTTTTAAGAATTTCTTTTAATAATAACTTTTGATTTACTTTTTTGACAAAGGTTTGATCAGCGATATCCACTTCATCCACTCCATTTGTTTAATCTTTAAATTAAGTATGAACATAGTACATAGCGAATCTTCCCTTTATTATATCTAATGTGTTCATAAAAAACTAAAAAAAATATTGAAAATACTGATGAGGTTATATAAGATGAAAATAAGTTAGTTTGTTTAAACAACAAACTAATAGGTAACTTACAATATGAAATAAAATGCATTTGTATTTGAATGATCATGTTTTGAATTTATTTTTAAGGGGGAAATCACATGGCTCAATCTCATTCCAGTTCAACCAACTATTTTGGAAGCGCAAACAAAGTGGTTTACGAAGGGAAAGATTCGACTAATCCTTTAGCATTTAAATATTATAATCCTCAAGAAGTAATCGGCGGAAAAACGATGAAAGAGCATTTGCGATTTTCTATTGCCTATTGGCATACATTTACTGCTGATGGTACAGACGTTTTTGGAGCAGCTACGATGCAAAGACCATGGGATCACTATAAAGGCATGGATCTAGCGAAGATGAGAGTAGAAGCAGCATTTGAGATGTTAGAAAAAATAGATGCACCATTCTTTGCTTTTCATGACCGGGATATTGCACCAGAAGGCAGTACGCTAAAAGAGACAAACCAAAATTTAGATATGATCGTGGGCATGATTAAAGATTACATGAGAAATAGCGGCGTTAAGCTATTATGGAATACCGCAAACATGTTTACGAATCCCCGTTTCGTCCATGGTGCCGCGACTTCTTGCAATGCAGATGTGTTTGCGTATGCTGCAGCACAAGTGAAAAAAGGGTTAGAAACAGCAAAAGAGCTTGGCGCTGAGAACTATGTATTTTGGGGCGGCCGTGAAGGATATGAAACATTGTTAAATACCGATTTAAAATTTGAGCTTGATAATTTGGCTAGATTTATGCATATGGCAGTGGATTATGCGAAGGAAATCGGGTACACAGGGCAGTTTTTGATTGAGCCAAAACCAAAAGAGCCGACCACCCATCAATACGATACAGATGCAGCAACAACCATTGCCTTTTTGAAGCAATATGGCTTAGACAATCATTTTAAATTAAATCTTGAAGCCAATCATGCCACATTAGCCGGGCATACATTCGAACATGAATTGCGCATGGCAAGAGTACATGGTCTGCTTGGCTCTGTTGACGCAAACCAGGGTCATCCTCTTTTAGGCTGGGACACGGATGAATTTCCGACGGATTTATATTCTACGACATTAGCAATGTACGAAATCCTGCAAAATGGCGGCCTAGGAAGCGGCGGATTAAACTTTGACGCGAAGGTCAGAAGATCTTCTTTTGAGCCTGATGATCTAATATATGCCCATATTGCAGGGATGGATGCATTTGCAAGAGGATTGAAAGTTGCCCACAAATTAATCGAAGATCGTGTGTTTGAAGATGTGATTCAACATCGTTACCGCAGCTTTACTGAAGGGATTGGTCTTGAAATTATAGAAGGAAGAGCTAATTTCCACACACTTGAGCAATATGCGCTAAATCATAAATTAATTAAAAATGAATCTGGAAGACAGGAGAAATTAAAAGCGATATTGAACCAATACATCTTGGAAGTATAACAGGATAAGCTCCAGATCCTGCTATCAATACCAAGTCACTGAATTACCCGTCATGATTCCTTTCCTTTTGCTTGTTGTTATGACGGGTAACTTCTATAATTAGGATTTATTTAGAGTGAATGGTTTTTTAAAAGGGCAAGGAGTGAAAAAATGAAGTATGTCATTGGAATAGATCTTGGAACGAGTGCTGTTAAAACCATTTTAGTTAACCAAAACGGCAAGGTTTGTGCAGAAACGTCCAAAAGGTATCCGCTCATCCAAGAGAAGGCGGGATATAGTGAGCAAAATCCTGAAGACTGGGTGCAGCAAACAATTGAAGCATTGGCTGAATTGGTTTCTATATCCAATGTTCAAGCCAAGGATATTGACGGGATAAGCTATTCGGGACAAATGCATGGATTAGTACTGCTTGATAAAGATTGTCAGGTGTTACGTAATGCAATTCTTTGGAATGATACTAGAACAACGCCTCAATGTATAAGGATGACCGAGAAATTTGGCGATCATCTTCTTGACATCACAAAAAACCGTGTTTTAGAAGGGTTTACATTACCTAAAATGTTATGGGTAAAGGAACATGAACCTGAACTTTTTAAAAAAACTGCTGTGTTTTTGCTTCCGAAAGACTACGTGCGATTCCGTATGACCGGTGCCATTCACACCGAATACTCCGATGCAGCAGGAACTTTACTTTTACATATTACTCGCAAGGAGTGGAGCAATGATATTTGCAATCAAATTGGTATTTCTGCAGATATTTGTCCTCCGCTTGTTGAATCTCATGATTGTGTAGGATCGCTGCTTCCGCACGTTGCCGCGAAGACCGGGCTATTAGAAAAAACAAAAGTGTACGCTGGGGGAGCAGATAATGCTTGCGGCGCTATTGGAGCAGGTATCCTTTCTTCCGGAAAAACTTTATGCAGTATTGGGACCTCAGGGGTCATACTTTCCTACGAAGAAGAAAAAGAAAGAGACTTTAAAGGGAAAGTCCACTTTTTTAACCATGGAAAAAAGGATTCTTTTTATACGATGGGCGTCACGCTCGCTGCAGGATACAGCTTGGACTGGTTTAAAAGAACGTTTGCACCAAACGAATCGTTTGAGCAATTATTGCAGGGGGTGGAAGCTATTCCGATAGGAGCCAATGGACTGCTATACACTCCTTATTTGGTTGGTGAAAGAACGCCGCATGCTGATTCTTCTATTCGGGGAAGCTTGATCGGAATGGATGGAGCCCACAATAGAAAGCACTTTTTGAGGGCAATAATGGAAGGTATCACATTCTCTTTACATGAATCAATTGAGCTATTCCGCGAAGCGGGAAAATCAGTTCATACTGTTGTTTCTATTGGTGGGGGAGCTAAAAATGATACGTGGCTGCAAATGCAAGCTGATATTTTCAATACGAGGGTAATTAAGTTAGAAAATGAACAAGGGCCAGCTATGGGGGCTGCAATGCTGGCTGCCTTTGGAAGCGGTTGGTTTGAATCACTTGAAGAATGTGCAGAGCAGTTCATTCGTGAGGCTGCTGCATTTTATCCAAAGGCACAAAATGTTCAAAAATATAAAACACTATTTGATTTGTATAAGAACATTTACACTCACACAAAGGATCTCAATACAGCTTTGAAGAGCTTTCGAAAAAACTAATGATGTTATTGTCTGGAGATCAACCGAAGAACAATTAATGATCAATCATCATCAAAGGCCTTTGATGACATGGCTGCCTTCTTTTGAAAAGATGGTGAGAATAAGGTATCGCAACCTTTAAACAGTATTGGAGTGTCCAGCAGACAAAACGAACGAGCGGAACCGTATTCTGTCAGCGAACACTTCAAGAAGTGAGAAAGCTTAGGAATGCCAATGGGTAAGATGTATGAAACCGCGCTAACGACGGTAGAGGGATCTCTTGATTTATGATGAAATAGGAAAGATGTTTACACACAAATAACCCCCTCACATTGACGTGAAGGGGTGTTTTTTATTGTTACTATACAGCGGAAATTTTACAAGTATAGTTGCATGATTTTAGCTTGATAAGCAGAATGGAAACTAGACACGCCATCATCTCTTTCTCATTCTTTGGAAACTGCATTCTGCTAGGTTTGCTGCTTTTTTTAACAAACAGTGTTTTTCTATTTCACACAGCCATTAAATCCTCTGTTCGTCACATAACCGCTCTTACTCCAAATTGACAGTTTATCTGATTTTGCTTCTTGCTCATCTAGTCTGAATTGGTCTATGTATTTTGTGTTAGGCTCATATACATATGCTACTCTGGCCAATCCCTCTTTCAATAATGTCTCTTGAACAGATTTGCCGTCAACATAAACGTATGCTAACAGTCTTCCATACTTATCTCTGCGATCGCCTTTATCAAATTCCAGCTGTAGCTTACCGCTGTTGACCAATTCTTTATTTCGTTTCGACGCATCCTCACCGTATGGTTGAACACAAGAATTTGGTTTCTTCGTCTCAGGTGTATCAACGAGCAAGTAGCGCACTGTGTCTTCCTTTCCGTTGTAAATAACCTTAATCGTATCTCCATCTATTGCTCTATCTAATGTAACATCGATCAATTTCTTGTGATTTTTTGAATGAGGCGTGCCAGCCTTTTGTTCTGTCTGACTATATTCATTAGATTGAGTATCTTGAGAGACTTGCTCCGTCCCATTAGAATCTGAATGGTTTTTGGCTGCGTGATTTGATCCGCAAGCTGCCAAAGTAATACTTAAAACGATTGCGATCATACTGATCAAAATCTTCTTCATATTGATTCCCTCTTTATCATTTTCTCTTTTTGCGATTAAACATCATCATTATAACGATATGGACATTTTTTGTGAATGGAAAACTTCAAGGGAACTTATAACACTCCAAATTGCCAATAGTTAACTTCACAACGAGGTGATCAAAACATCACCATCACATAGCGGAAATAAATAATCCTGAAAATAATATTGACTGAAAATGCTTTTGGAATTATGATAATATGAGAAATGACAATAATGTGACAAAAACATTACTACAACATAACAACTAATAGCTTAGGTTTATTCTATTGGTTAAAAATGTAAACGGTTACAAATCCAGAGGCGAAAATCTAAGATAGAGATGACTTTAGTTTTGACTCAATATCCACACTGAAAGAGCTTATTAAGTATTCTTAATAAAGGCAGGGGAAATGGATATGAATGAACATCGAAATCGAAGGTTGAAATTAATAATGATTTCAGCAACTTTTGGAGGGCTTCTCTTTGGATATGATACCGGAGTTATAAATGGAGCTTTACCTTTTATGGCAAGGCCAGATCAGCTTGATTTAACACCGGTTACAGAAGGGCTTGTTACGAGTATTCTTTTATTAGGTGCCGCGTTTGGAGCGTTGTTATGCGGAAGATTGGCTGATCGATATGGCCGCCGTAAAATGATCCTTAATCTTTCCTTTTTATTTTTCCTGGCATCACTGGGAACAGCGTTAGCACCTAACGTTTTCGTCATGGTGGCCTTTCGTTTTTTACTGGGGCTGGCTGTTGGAGGAGCCTCGGCGATGGTGCCGGCCTTTTTAGCAGAAATGGCACCGCATGAAAAGAGAGGGCGTATGGTAACCCAAAATGAACTAATGATTGTTGGCGGGCAATTTTTAGCATATGTTTTTAATGCGATCCTCGGTGTAACAATGGCAAATACGGGACATGTTTGGAGATACATGCTTGTCATTTGTGCTGTACCGGCTATCATGTTATTTGCCAGTATGCTTAAGGTACCAGAAAGCCCCCGATGGCTAATCTCCAAAGGCAAAAACAGTGAGGCGCTGCGAGTTCTTAAACAAATTCGAGAAGATAAACGTGCAGTAGCTGAATGTAGAGAAATTCAAGAAGCGGTAGAAAAAGATACAGCACTAGAAAAGGCATCACTCAAGGACTTTTCTACACCATGGCTGCGCCGTCTTTTATGGATTGGAATCGGTGTTGCCATAGTGAATCAAATTACAGGTGTGAACTCGATTATGTATTATGGCACACAAATCCTTAAAGAATCTGGTTTTGGTACAAAAGCGGCTTTAATCGCTAATATTGGAAATGGGCTGATATCAGTTATTGCAGTTATATTTGGGATTTGGCTGGTCGGAAAAGTGAGACGGCGTCCAATATTATTGATTGGTTTGGCAGGGACGACTACAGCGCTCCTATTGATTGCGATTTTCTCAATTGTGCTTGATGGATCTATGGCACTTCCTTATGTAGTGCTTTCTTTGACCGTTTTATTTCTTGCCTTTATGCAAGGGTGTGTAGGACCTGTGACTTGGCTTGTCATAGCGGAAATATTCCCTCAAAGGTTAAGAGGACTTGGTTCTGGGATAAGTGTTTTTTTCCTTTGGATATTAAACTTTGTGATCGGTTTTGCTTTCCCGATCTTGCTTAGCTCTGTAGGTTTGTCTTTTACATTCTTTATATTTGTGGCTTTAGGTGTATTGGCAATCGGTTTTGTGTACAAATTCATGCCGGAAACAAAAGGGCGTACACTTGAAGAATTAGAAGAGCATTTTCGTTCTCGAGACGATCATAATACTCCTGAACAATCAGTTATTGAGGTATAAATATGTTGAAAATCTCTCTTCTTATAGGAGGGATTTTTTAAGTTTCAGAAAAAACAAAATCCCTCTGGTAGAGGGATTTTGATTCAGCATTTTAAGATGTTCTACACATATAATACTGGAGTTGATACTTTAAAAATCTCGCCATCTCTTATATAAAAACGAGGGATGCGTCGGCTTAATGTAGACACGACTTCATAGTTAATCGTATTGAGCATTTCAGCCACTTCATCAACGGAAATCTCGGCTCCTTTTTGCTTACCGTAAATCACGACTTCGTCTCCTTGTTTACCTTCACCGTTTTCTCCTAAACTGACCATGATCATATCCATTGTTACTCTTCCCGCCACTGGC
The DNA here is from genome assembly GCF_001719225.1 of Bacillus sp. FJAT-14266. Taxonomy (NCBI): domain Bacteria; kingdom Bacillati; phylum Bacillota; class Bacilli; order Caryophanales; family Bacillaceae; genus Bacillus; species Bacillus sp. FJAT-14266. Next base: position 2,368,559 of record NZ_CP017072.1, on the reverse strand, counting down.
ACTCGTTTTCCGCGATGAAGAACAAACCCGCTATTGGAAAGGGCACGAGAATAGCCGTCAGCATAGCCAATCGGGAGTGTAGCAATTACTTCATTAGGCTCTGCGACGTATGTAGCACCATAGCTAACGGTTCGGGGTTCTGTCCGCATGGTTTTCACATAAGCGATGCGCGCCTTTAAACTTAACGCAGGTTCAAGCTTAACGAGATTTAGTTGTTTAATATAGGCTGAAGGATATAAACCATATAAGCCGATACCTAAACGGATCATATCAGCGCTAAATTCCGGAAAAGCGATAGCTGCAGCCGTGTTGCACATATGCACGGTGGGCAGCTCAATCCCCTGTTTTTTTAAAAAGCTGAGAAAACTGATGAATTTTTCGTGCTGCAGCTTTGTGAGTGTTGTGTCCGGTTCATCAGCTGTCGAAAAATGTGTGAAAATCCCTGTCCATCTGAGGAATTTACTTGCCTTTAAGGCTTTCACTACTTCTAAAAGTTCTTCCTTTGTGCGTACACCTAATCGTCCCATGCCGGTATCCACGTTAATATGAATGGCCAGCCGGTTAGCACTCGCTTCTTTTTCCAATATCTCGTTTGCTTCTTTCATCCAATCAACCTGAAATGCTGATAATGTTATATTCCAAGCTGCTGACTTCTTTACACAACTAAGGGATGTAAAACCAAGCACAAGGATAGGTGCTGTAATCCCAGCTTTTCGTAAAACGATTCCTTCCTCCACACTGGCAACAGCGAGCTCACTCGCCCCGTGTTCCAGTGCATGGCGTGCCACTTCGATAGACCCGTGACCATAACCGTTCGCTTTTACGACAGCCATAATTTTGCTCTTATGTGGAATATGACGGCGGATCGCTCGCAAATTCTTTTTAACGGCATCAAGATTGACTTCGATCCAAACTTCTCGGCAAAGCTTTATCATCAACGCTTCCTTCCTTCTTATGGATTGTAAATACCACCTATTGCCGCAAGAATAAATGTTAATTGTTGGATGATTCGATCTTATTTTATTCAACTTTATTTGAAATCATTCAACAGCAAATCCATGTGATACGAGAAGGTGCCTATCAATGTTCGAATAATAGCAAGTACGGGATACATGAGGCTTGTAAGTGGGGTGTTAATGGATACGGCGACCGAGGATTACAAAAATGATTATTTGTTTTGGGACATTTTTTTCTAAGGGTAGATGATAACGAGAAATCTAATCAGGAAAATACTTACCGTTGTTATGAACATTGGAAGAACCTTTTAAATGAGAAGGGATGAGAAAATTCTGTAAAAGATAATCGGTTGAAAAGGCAGTCGATTCCTTGTTCCATAAACCTAACATTAGAGTATATAATTAAACTCGTATTCACAAAAATCGTTTAAGTAAGGGGTATACATGAATAGGGGAGTTAGTTTTCAAATACCGAATGAATATGGAAATTTTCTATGGAGAATACTGCAGCCGGTAGAAATAGCTAATTATAGGTGGCAAACGAGTGGGGAATCTTATTTTGTTGTAGAAGGAGAGCTCGATGATGAGGAGCTTTTTCATGACTACGCAATTGTTGAAGGGGCAGTTTTTGAGCAACAATTAAAAACGAATCAGTACTATACCATTTTCGTTGAACTGAAAGCATTTCCATATGGAAAAATGGTTAATCAAGTCAATACATATGAAGAGTTTGCTGACAGTGATTGCGAACTTGTCCTTTTGATAGCAGATAATAGTTACGTTTCGATTTACTGTAAAAACAAAAAAATCATTGAAAAACTGTACTTCAATGCTTTACAGAATGATTTTGAAGACGTTCAATTTATAACTGATGAAAATGATACAAGAACAAGCCTTACTGTATGATACTCAATAAAAATTAAAGGAGCTAGTACATGACAATGCAAATTAAAATCAAGTATCTAGATGAAACACAAACAAGAATCAGCAAAATTGAGCAGGGAGACTGGATTGATCTTCGGGCAGCTGAAGATGTAACAATCAAAAAAGATGAATTTAAGCTTGTCCCATTAGGTGTTGCAATGGAGCTGCCTGAAGGTTACGAAGCACATGTCGTCCCTCGTTCAAGTACATATAAGAACTTTGGCGTTATTCAAACAAATTCAATGGGTGTTATCGATGAGTCATATAAGGGAGACAACGATTTCTGGTTCTTTCCTGCTTATGCATTGCGTGATACTGAAATTAAGAAGGGTGATCGTATCTGCCAGTTTAGAATCATGAAGAAAATGCCGGCGGTTGAATTGGTTGAAGTCGAGCATTTGGGAAACGAGGATAGAGGAGGACTCGGTTCAACAGGTACGAAGTAAACAAAATAAATCCTTGGCTGTCTTCATGCTGTGTGATTGATCAATGGAGGTTTCAGCCAAGGTACATATAAATATTATGTATAAAATGAATATTTTAATACGAAGGATTTAATTAAAAACAAAGTTTAAAAAGGGAAGTTTTGAAAAAGTGAAATAGTAATAACTAAAGTCGATAAAGAACCTAAAGATGTCAAAGAAACAATTTTTCTGGTGCTTTGCTTTTTTGAAGGTTTACTTAGCTCGTGGATAACTGCCCCCCATAAAAGCATGGATGCTAAAATTATAATACTTATATACATAAAGATGCTCCTTTTATTATATTTACAGTTTTTACATTTTTATCGATTTTACCACATTTAGGATTGAGTTGTCGATGAAACAAGCATCTCTATAAAGAAATACTTTTATCTAAATTTTTATAAATAGGGGAAGGCAACTAAAAACTAGTAATGCCACTAATAATAAGCCAAGTTAAATGACATGTGTTCATTAATAATTGAATTTACAGCAGCCTTGAGACAAGTTCAAAATATAAGATGAAATGAGACATAAGACTTCACAAAAAAATCTGAGTATCGTCGATAAATATCATAAAAAAGCCCCCGGTATGTCGCCGGGGAATTAATAGACGTTTAAGAGATTTAGTGATGTTTTTTATATGATTCGACAAAATCATAATAATGATCATCGTCATCATAATACTTTTTTTCGTAATGATAATCGTGATCATCGTAATACTTTTTATCATGGTCATCATACTTTTTGTCGTAATCATAATGTTTTTTATCATGATCATAATACTTGTCGCAATCATAATGCTTCTTATCATTGTCGTAATACTTTTTGTAATATGTTTTTTTCCAAGTGTAATACTCTTCTTTATATTTTTTATAATAACCCAATTAAATTCCTCCTTTATGTTATTCGAATTTAATTTATGAAGTTTAAATGATATGGTATGGTCAAATGAAATAAGAATAGTAAAAAGAGGCTGTTTAAAACACTTTCTGAAAAACAAAACGGATAGCTGTTTATTAAAACAAGAGCGAGAGAAAGCACTCAACCACTGTAAAATAATAGTAAAGTGTATAGAGAAGATTAATATACGTAAAAAGGGACTTTCTCATTGAAGAATATTTGAACGTTATGGTTAAGATTCAGAGCTCTATGATGTGATTTTTAATACTGCTTTTGAAGGATTTAGAGTTAGACATCAAAAACAAACAGCAAAACCGGTTAGAAACAGATCATATAAGGAATGAACCGCTGCCAAATATCATAAAAAAGTTGTTAATGATCAAATGAATGAAATTAGAGAGAATTTATTTTAAAGAAAGCCCAATTGCACATGGACAAATGACAATTGATATTGAGGTAAAATACAATGCATTAAATCAGAAAAAGCTATTGGAGGATTTAATGTGTTTAGACAATTTCCAATTTGGTATACACAAACACCTAACTATTTGAATTTTTATGTGCCGCAATATCAAACCATTTCTTATAATCCTCAACAATGTTATCAACGGTGTATGTACCAAACTGGCGGTAACTATGAGCTATGTGACAGACTATGTTATGGAGAAATACAGGTGTAAAAGAGGGGGGATTAACTCCTCTTTAAACACACAGTGATTGGAATAAGAATCTCATTTTATCTGCGAGTGCTTAGTATTTGCGATAATATTGCATTCGTAATAAATTATGCTTAGCAACTGAAAATGAAAGAAGGATATGAATAGTCATGACGCAATTCGATAAACAATACAATTCAATTATAAAGGATATCATCAATAATGGAATCTCAGACGAAGAGTTTGATGTAAGAACCAAGTGGGACTCAGATGGAACACCGGCACATACTCTAAGTGTAATGAGTAAGCAAATGAGATTCGACAACTCAGAGGTTCCGATTTTAACGACAAAAAAGGTTGCCTGGAAAACAGCCATTAAAGAGTTGCTCTGGATTTGGCAGCTGAAATCTAATGATGTTAATGATTTAAACAAGATGGGCGTACATATTTGGGATCAGTGGAAACAAGAAGACGGAACCATCGGACATGCATATGGATTTCAGCTGGGGAAGAAAAACAGAAGTCTAAATGGAGAAAAAGTGGATCAGGTTGATTATCTTCTTCATCAATTGCAAAACAATCCGTCTTCACGCAGACACATTACAATGCTGTGGAATCCTGATGATTTAGACGCAATGGCCTTAACGCCATGTGTATACGAAACTCAATGGTATGTGAAGCAAGGTAAGCTCCACCTCGAGGTAAGAGCACGGAGCAATGATATGGCGTTGGGGAATCCATTCAATGTATTCCAGTACAATGTGTTGCAGCGCATGATTGCTCAAGTGACTGGTTATGAACTTGGTGAATATATCTTTAACATTGGGGATTGCCATGTGTACACACGTCATATAGACAATTTGAAAATTCAAATGGAAAGAGAACAGTTTGAAGCACCTGAACTATGGATCAATCCTGAAGTGAAAGATTTTTATGACTTTTCCATTGATGATTTCAAGTTAATCAACTATAAACATGGGGACAAGCTTTTATTTGAGGTAGCGGTTTAATGCTGCCTTTTTATTGTTATTTTTCAGAATATAAGCTGGCATTAGGCTAAAAATGAAGAAATTTCTTCTTCATATTTCTATAAACAAATAGTAAACAAAATTGGAGCCCAACGCGAAACAAAAGGATTGTTAGAAGCGTTGGGTTCTCTTAGTACAAGTGAACAACGATTGCGTGGTCTGAAAAATTAAACGAACGATATGAAAAGGCCATTGGTTTTATAAGGTGTTAATTCCTCCTATTAATATCATAAGGCTCAAGAAAATTGTAATGAAAAGAAAAGCCCATACTATAGCTGTAAAAGGATTGTTGAGTCCCATCCTTTCTTTCCAATTTATATTAGTGGATCGATTGGTTTTGTATTTTATTAACTGGATACATAAGATCACATTAAAAAAAACTGAAATAACAAGAGCTATAACTAAATAAAGGTTCATTTTCATCAACCTTTCTAGGTTTTTTAAACACTTGAATAGCTTAATTGTAAACCTAATATTAACATATACATATTTCACCTTAAAAGACCAGCATCGTGCAATGAATACAATTACTTTGTGCAGTTCTAGGTTATTTGTTTTTATTATGAAACTTTTTGATCCCTGGCTAAAATTCAACTTAAAAATGAAAAGATTGATGTTCGTAAATCTATATAGGGAGTGGATTCCGACACGGTTTTTTATGGAGATGGAAAATTAATTATAAAACCGCCAGACAATGCTGGCGGCTTTTTGCTGCTTCGTTTATTTATTAACAGAGATCGTAACGTTATTTCCTGCAACAGAAACCTTTGCGAAATCCTGTGTATCTACCACAGGAGTGACGGCTTTATTGTCGATTGTGATGTTGTTAAAAGATGTCGAAAAGGTTGCTTTGATCGCATCACGCTGGCTTTCATACGAAACAGCCGCGGTAGCAAGGGTTTTCCATTTTGAAATCGTGCCGATGTTGGTTCCTTGAATTTCTGTGATAATCCGTCCGGTGTAGCCGTCATTGTTCGTTCCCCAAAGGGTCATGCGCGTATTGCCGCTTAAATTTTTATAGATTGTCATTTGGACTGTGCTTCCAGGGCGGAAGCCTTTATTGTATGTGAATTTGTCTTTTCCTTCGATGTACGTTTCTTCATTTTTGGACCCAACCTTCATGAGGGGCTTCCAGACGTTGTATTGTTTGCTGTACTGAAGCCCGATATCGGCTTCAGTTCCGCTTGTTGCTCTAAAGCCAGAATAAATATAGGGAGTAGAGACCGAGTCGCTGTTTTTGACAGTTTCAGGAAGCGTGATTTTAGCTGTAAAAATGGCGCCCGTACTGTTCAGGTAGACACGGCCGCCGATTCCGTTAGGCAGCTGGGATGCTGCTTTTGCGACTTGAGCGTCTGCCGCGGGTAAACCTGGTATACCTGATGAAAGGGTTCCGAAAAGAACTGCTGTTCCTACTGCACCTGCAATCAATACTTTTTTCACCAAAATTCCCCCTTTTGATAGTGATTTCGTCATTTATTATACCTTATTTTGGAACTGGATTGATGTATATAAATAAACAAAATATTTCATTTTGAGTGATGTAAGGGACGAAACGCTTCTCCAATCTGAAAGCTGTATACCTTTAACAAAGGAAATAATAAGATCACAATCGTTTTAACCGATTTGAAATTTTCCCCAAAATAAAAGTACAAATGCTTAAAGAAACGATCATTAAAAGAATGCCCGCTATCGTTTCCCAGCCTGTAAAAAAGAGGTGACGTTTCATCAATGTCTGTCCTTGTAAAATGATAAAAGCACAGATACCGACTAAGAAAAGAAAACAAATACTTAGGATTGCTAACGCTTTACGTGAGTATGTTTTCATTTCATCTTTAAAATACAGCAATACGAAAACAAAGCAGATAACATTGGCTATTGTGCTTATCACCTCAAAGCTTTTCATGACAACTGATATAAATAGACAAAGTAAAATGAGATAAAATACGATGTTTCTATACAAAAAACCTCTCCTTTTATGTATGATCCACAAAGAGTTTATAAAAGTTTCTTTGTAACTGCAATAAACTGAATGCGCTCACTTATGAACTAACTAAACTATGTACTAAATATTCACTATTCTTTTTCAGATTCAGTCACCAAGGTTTTCATAGAAAGGGAAGCTTCAGAAATATACATATAGTGCACAAACAAAAAAGACCCGGCAATAGCCGGGGGAAAGTAAAAACGAGGAGATGTGAATGGCGTTTAGTAGTGTTTTTTATGCTTTTTATACTCTACAACATAATCATAGTCTTTTTTATCGTGATCATAATATTTTTTATCATAGTCATCATATTTTTTGTCGTAATCACAGTCATAATATTTTTTATCATATTCGTAATACTTCTTATAATACGTTTTTTTGACCGTATAATACTCTTCTTTGTATTTTTTGTAATAGCCCATATATACTCCTCCTTTATTTTTACTACGCTTTATTATACGGCGAGTAGATTTTGCGGCTTGGACAGTTAAAATCATAGAAGGAAAAAAGGGCTGTCCAAATGATAGAAAAAGACAGATGACACAAAAACAAATCAAAATAAAGAGCCGATTTTTCATCGGCCCAAACGATTTATCCTACATTTGTTTGTCTTCTTTGTTTTCTGAGTCATTTTTTCTGATATCCTGAGTCAGTCCGCTTGTTGCTTGTTTAAATTCTGATAAGGCTTTTCCTGCTGCACGGCCAAGCGCCGGCAGTTTATCAGGCCCAAATACTAAAAAACCCACAAACAAAATAACGAGTATTTTTGTGAAGCTTAATTCCATATCCTTTTCCCCCTGATTGAAGTACAACCTTTTAAACAAATTATAAGAGATAGCAGTACAAATGGGAATGCATTTATTTTGAACATTTTAAAACCAGACAAAGACGGATTCATAAAACGGCTGCTGCTGAATATAATGTCCAATGCCACCTGCCTAAGAAGCAGGGAGGCAGGCTGGATCAATTATGTAGCTCTGCCGGAAATGATACAAACGTATCTGCGGCTATCATTGAAATAGAGGAGTGGTGTAGCTGATGAGATTCACTAAGGTAGTTGGATTTTTGTCTGTTTTAGGGTTGGCTGCGGTTTTTCCATTAACGGCACAAGCAGAAAAAGCCGGAACTGCGGGGGCTGGAGAGTGGGATAAGTTGGGGACTTACACATATACTTACTCAAGTCCGACGGTATACTCGACCGGAGGAGATTTTAGAGTGTGCCTTTCAGGAAGCACTCCTTTTTCTGTTTCACTGCACTTATATGAGGATGATCCCGGTGACAATCCTGATGATTATGTAGGGGCAAACTACTTTTCACCCGGAGAATGCCACACCTTTGGCAGTATTGGAAAATTTGTAGATGGGAGCAATAACAAGGCCGAGTTCTTTGTTACCGATTACTCTGGTAAATCTAAAACTGTTACGTTTTATGATTGATGGACTCAAATTGTGAAGTATAACCCTTGGAAAAAAACAAAAAAGAGAGATACCTCTCTCTTTTTTATTCTTCGACAGCCTTACGAAGCCGTTCATTTACAATGCCAGTCCAGCCGCCATCCATCTTACCGCGAACGACGGAGCTTTTCTCGTTTGCTTTGCCGATCACTTCATTCGGCTCTTTCCAGCCGCTGTGAATAAGGGTAAACCCTGTCTTTTCCCCCAAGTCTTCTAATTGAAAGGTAACGACCCATCCTTCTGTATCCCATTCAAAAGAAAGTTCAGTTGGAGCTTGAACAGCCAAAACTTTACACGGGGACGGCCCAAACGGCGATTGTAAGTGAAATTCTTGTCCTTCTTTGAGCTGAAAGTCATTGGGCATAAACCACTTGGCAATGCCTTCTGAAGTAGAGACTGTCTCCCAGACTTTCTGAATGGGAGCCTCCAGAGTAATGCTTTTTGTAATATCCGGTAATGCATTTTCGTTGTTTTGAGCCATTTCGTTTACCTCTTGACATATGATGTTTTTTTCAATTCAATCATATAATAACTAATAAGATCATGTCCATAGCGTGCATTAATTATGCTAGAGCTGCTGTTGAACAGCGTGTCAGTCGCCAGTCTGATCTGTGAATGGGAGAATTCTGCATGCACGAAAAAGAGAGAGATGTGTATATTGTCATTTCGTTCATTCTTGTTTGCAGCCGCAACTGCTATGTTTGAACCGGAATTCCTGTTCAGCCAATTTATTTTGCGATTTTTGTTTTAATAGTAAATGTGCCATTTTCTAAAACAGGAGGTTTTTTATGCTTGGAAAAATCAAAGCAGCCATTGATAACAGTCCAGGGAAGCCGGCCAGAATTTTAGTTAGTGAAAAAGCGTTTCAGCAAATAGTGGAGGAAATGCGCTTTGTTTACGTTTCCAAACCGAAAACGATAATGGGGATTCCTGTGGAAGTTTCAGATCAGGCAGAAAGCTTCAAGCTGGAATTTTAGTTTATCCCAGACTGCTAAAAGGCTCATTTTGTGTTTAATAATGCAAAATGGTCAGGTTGATTTCTTTAAAAGCATGATGAACTGTTCATCATGCTTTTTTTATTGAGAAAAAAGACGAACATAAAAAATAGGTATACGGGAAAAATAATCCTATTAGAGAGAGGGGAAATGACAGATGGATAACATGATATCAACACTTACTGATTGGAATGTGTGGTTTCAAGCGTTAGTAGTATTTCTCGTTCCATATGTAATCTATAAAGTGTTTACTTGGATTCATGTATAAGAAGGTGCAATGATGAGGTGGCGGAGCAATCAGTACAAAACACAGAAGCAGCATAAATCAGATCATTCAACAGCTGAAAAGGATCAGGATGTGTTAACCGGTAACATCGGATACGATTTAGGACATGTAAAAAGAAAAATAGGACATAACGGGGACGTTCACTTCCGTGAGCTTGAAATCACTCATTTACATGTAAAAGCGGCATTGATCTTTGTTGAAGGACTGTCTGATCAGGAATTGATTAATAAAGGTCTATCAGAGAATGCCTCTTTTAGTCATGAAGCGCCGGCCTAAAATGATGAATACAGATAATACAAAACGGGTGAAGTGATGAACTCGACAGGATGGTGATAAAGTCTCATGTTCAGTCCAACCAGTAAAATTACAACCGCTCAGGCAACGATTATCATCATTAATTATATGCTTGCTGCCGGAGTTCTTACGCTCCCTCGGACAGTAACAGAACAAATACAATCTCCTGATGGATGGATTTCAATTTTATTAGGCGGGGTCCTAGCGGTAATAGCCGGGATGATTATAGTTAAATTAAGCCAGCAGTATCCTAAGGAGACCTTTTATGAATACTCCCGACATATTGTAGGAAAATGGCTCGGGCATCTGATCAGTATTGTTTTTATTACTTATTTTCTGGCACTCGGTGCATTTGAAGTCAGAGTCACGTCCGAAATCGTGGATTTTTTTCTCCTCGAAGGGACACCGTCTTGGGCCATCATTATGACAGTTCTTTGGATTGGGCTTTATTCAATTACACAAGGCCTAGATCCGATTGCACGGCTTTTTGAAATGATTTTTCCGATTACGGTCATCATCTTTTTAACGATAGCCCTCATGAGTTTAGGCATATTTGAGATCAACAATTTGCGCCCTGTATTAGGTGATGGAATCATGCCGGTTCTCAGAGGAGTAAAGACAACAAACCTTTCATTTACATGTTCAGAAATTATGTTCATTTTAGTAGCATTTATGAAAAAGCCGAAAAATGCGGTGAAAGCGGTTGTGATTGGGACAGGCGTTGTGACCAGTTTTTATATGATTACGCTGATTATGGTCATCGGTGCACTATCAGTTTAGGGAGTTGTGACGAGAACATGGCCGGGGCTTGACCTGATGAGAAGTTTTGAAATACCTGGTTTAATATTTGAACGGTTTGAATCATTTCTGCTTGTGATTTGGATTATGCAGCTTTTTGCCACGTTTATTATCACTTTTTATGCAGCTTCCCTGGGAGTCTCACAAGTTTTTAAAAAGAAACCCCTTTCATGTATGTTTGGACTGCTTCCTGTTATTTATATCCTCTCTTGCATGCCGAAAAATGAAAATGACGTCTTTATATTGGGCGATACGGTCAGTCATATCGCTTTGTATATATTTGGCGCTTTGCCGATTTTGCTGTTAGTCATTTCGAAATGGAGGAAAAGAGGTGAAAAGTAAACTAAAACGTCAATTGCCTGCTATGGTCATAGTATGTCTGCTGATGATTTGCGTAACAGGATGCTGGAGCAGTCGGGAAATAGAAGATCTGGGTCTCACATTCGCTATCGCAATTGATAAAGGAAAAGAAACGAACACTGAAAAAGAGTTAAAAGAAGAGGGCGGGAGCTATCCGAAAAAAGACAACATTACGCTGACCTATCAATTTGTTAATGAAAAAGCGGCAGGCGCGGGCACAAGCGGGGGAGGCGGTAGCGGACAAGGAGCGCAAAAAGCGTATATTAATATAAGTGAAACAGGGGATTCATTACAGCAGATCGGAAGTGAGGTTGCATTAAGACGGGACCGAGAAGTGTTTAGCCCGCATTTAAAAGTTGTTGTCATGAGTGAAGATGTGCTGCACACATTTCCTATCGACGAAATGCTGGATCAATTTTTTCGTGATAATGAAATTAGGCTGAGCTGTCTTGTTTTATCTGCTAAAGGGGAAGCAAGAGACGCTCTCCAGCTGAAAGAGAACGGAGAAATTCCGGCATTTCGGCTGATTGGATTAGGTGAAAATGAACATAAAGTTTCCAGAATTCTTCCCCCTATGACACTCGCGAAACTAATTGGAAAACTGCATTCTGGCAGCAGCTTTTTACTGCAAAATGTGGTTGCGGCCAATGGAGCGGTCAAATATTCCGGAGCAGCTGTAATCAACGGAAAATCGAAAAAAATGATAGGCACTTTAAATGAATATGAAACTGAGGGGATTACATGGATTAGAGGAGAAGGGAAAGGCGGAGTTGTCAAAAGCCATGATAAAAAGAGCCAACAGACACTAGCGTACGATATCAATAAAATCAAAAGCAAAATTCAGCCAATCGTAAAAGGGAAAGATATTTCATTCCATGTCGATATTGAATCAGAAGGCGATTTGGTTGAAAACTGGAACACAAAAGAGGCGTTGGACACCCAGTTTATAGATCGTCTCGAAACGACTATTGAAAACGAGGTAAAGAAAATAGTTGGTCAGGTATTAAAAAAAATTCAACATGATTATAAAGCAGATGTTGCGGGTTTTGATGAATCTTTTAGACTTACATATCCTCACTTATGGAAAAGGGTGAAAAATAACTGGGATGACACCTTCAGTAAAGCCGACATCACATACAGTGTGAACGTCACAATTACTCATTATGGCACGGTTAAAACTCAGTAATGAATCCCAAGGAAGAGAAGGAAACCTCTCTTCTCTTTTTTATGCATTTTTTAGGATAAAGATACTTTTTTTGGAGAGATATACACTTAACGAATCGACCAATATGCTAATATAGGAATTGCTTGAAATAGAAGGGAGAAGGGGCTGTGAGGCAGAAACCGATTTATGTAGAAATCGAAATGAAATCTGATCTGGATACACTCTGGGAATATACACAAAACCCATCACTGCATAAGGAATGGGATCTCCGGTTTTCAAATATTACGTATTTGAATAGTCAGCCATGCGAAAAACAGAAGTTTCTTTACGAAACAAGGGTAGGCTTTGGATTAAAGGTGTCAGGTACAGGAGAAACCGTCGGTGTTTTCAACAAATGTTCATCTGAAAGGTCTTCTTCACTGGCTTTTGGCTCTGATCATCCATTATCTCTGATTCGGCATGGAAGCGGCTACTGGAAGTATATAGAGAGAGAAAATGGGAAAATGACGTTTTTAACACAGTACCAATACAAAACAGCCTACGGACTGCTGGGAAGATGGATTGATCGTTTATTATTTCGGCCGCTGCTTGGCTGGGCGACTGCCTGGAGCTTTGATGCATTAAGGCTTTGGGTAGAGCAAAATAAACATCCGAAGCGCTTCATTCGATCCGCTATCATCTATGTGTTCATGTGTCTGTTTTTCAGCCTGTTTTGGTTCTATCAAGGCTTTGCAGGTGTTGAGACAAGCATATTGGCAGGAACAGCGGAGATAGGCTTAGCTATTTTGTGGCTGATTCCTTTAAAAAGAAAATGGATCATTCATGGTGTCCAGGCTTGTATTTTTGCTGGGTTTGCTTGTCTAGGTTCCGAAATATTCATGTGGGTTCTATTGAGTGTGTTTTCCGCTGCAAGCGGCGCTCTTAGCCTGCAGCTCCCCAGTGCCAGGCGCACAAAACGAAAGAGAAAGAAGTGACATTGTGAGTTCGATTTATGAAAAATCAATTATTAACTATCATTTGCTGCATCCCAAGCTGCAGAAACGGTACCAATTAGACGGGTCTCATACATTCAGCGGGACGGGAACGATGTCAGAAATAAGCGGAGGCTCTTTTCTGGTTAGAATGCTGTTAAAGCTAGGTGTTTTTTTCAGATGCTTCTTTTCAGAAAGAGGCAAAGACATTCCATTTACAATACAAAATAGAACTTGTCTTTTGAAATCACAACATACAGGGATAGAATGGAATCGTACATTTTTCTTTAAAGGCAAAAAACGTTTCTTTGACGCGATAATGATATATGACGAGAAAGAAAATAGAATACTTGATTTCTTCGGCAAACCTCATCTGCTGTTGTCTGTTTTGACGTTCGAGGCATCTCTTGACGGCTCTCTTACAATCACATCGGGAAAGCAATGGCTATTGATATTTGGAAAAAGAATCCCGTTGCCGAAATGGCTGACCGGTACATCCGTAGTTTGCGAAACGTTTGATGAAAAAAAGAATTGTTTCACCATTGAAGTGCATGTGCAAAATACAATTCTTGGCACTCTTTTCTTTTATAAAGGAACGTTTCAGGAGGAAGAGAGAGAATCATGAAACGAAATGGCATAGTCAGTGCGCTTTGTTTTATAGGATTTCTTGCAGCAGAAGCACCGGATATTTCAGTGGCAGAGGCACTCGTTTTGTTATCCATTCTATTTTTCGTGCCGGGAATTTTCCCTTTTGTTTTTCGTCAATCTCCGGTTCGTGCTGCTCAGTTTATGGAAAACGGGCTAATCCAGTGCTATCCTGTAGCCGCATTCTTTGCGGTGCTGGCTCTAGTGACGGAGGTTGGAGGTTTCGCGCTTATCTGGTGGATGTACACAGTTTTTATTGCATTGTATGCGATCTTCCGCCTTTGGGAAACAAAGATACATAGAATCGAAGAGACATCAGTTTTGTTCGGCCTTATTTATTTGGCGGGAGGAGGATTTTGGTTTTTTGCTTATGCTGCCCATTTGCAGATCATGCAATTTGGCCCTCTCATCATTTTGCTGACTGCTGTCCACTTTCACTATTCTGCTTTTCTGATCCCGATCTTTAACGGTTTACTCGGCAGAACCATTAGAAAACATCGGATGTTGTACAGTTGGATAACATGGGTGATTTTGCTTTCGCCCCTCCTTATCGCACTGGGCATCACATATTCAAAAACACTTGATGTCATTGCGGTTAGCATTTATATGGCGGCGATTTATCTTCATGCATTTTTGGTGTTCACGGCAGCTTTTCGCACCAAGACGGGGACATTTCTTATTCGGCTTTCTTCCGCTGTTTTAATGATAACGATTGCTTTCTCGATGATTTATTCTTTTGGTGTATTTCGGCAAGAAGTTACATTGACCATCAATCAGATGATTTGGATTCACGGTTTTGTCAATGCGTTTGGTGTTATCTTGCCCGCTCTCATAGGGTGGAGAATAGAGGATGCGAAACCTTTTGATGCAGACAGTGTAAAGACATTCAGCCGTATCTACGGAAAAAGAAAGATTGGAGAAGAATTTTTAGCTAGTATTCAAGCTGAAAATAACGCTCGGTACAGCGGACTTGTGGATGATATGGGCAGCTTGCGTTCAAAAGATTTTTCACCAGAAAAACTGGCGCCGCTCATTCTTTCGTTTTATGAACTAACCATCGAATACAATATTAAAGCAAAAGTAACATGGAGCACGTGGTTTCGGCCGCTTGCAATTATTTACGAATGGTTCAGCAGAAGAATCGGCCAAATACATCTTTCGACGAACCCTGACTGGTATAGGATGTACAGCAAGATAAAAGGTGTTCATTCGAAAAAAGACGGAAGGGAAAGAGTACGTGCCTGGATTAGAACAAATGAAAAAAACGAAACCATTTTTACCGCTCTTTATTCAGTGTATCGTTCAAATGGAGAGGGGTATATGAATATTTCTTTACCGCTTCCATTCAGCAGCATGACAGGTATTTTAAAACCATATCATCATCAGGAGAAGCTGGTTTTAACAAGCAGGCGGAGAAAAAGCAGAGCGGGGGATGAGGGGATTTATCTGCAAACAAGAGCGGGAACTTGTCCGCTTCCTTTATCTGAAACCTTTCTGATAGAAGCTGTACATGACAACAAATTAACCGCTGTTCATCATATGTGGCTGTTTGGATTAAAATTTCTAACTGTTCATTACAGCATTACACATATTAACCAGCCTATTGAAAGAACCTAACACAAAGAAGAAGCTTCGTCTGCCAGTTGCTGCATTTCAAAATTCTGCACCGCATCAAGACAGGAAAGGAAGGGTTTATGGTGTTTTATATCAGTTTATTTCTGATTCTTTGGCTGGCTGCGGGGTTTGCAGTGGGAATGAAACAAGTGTATGTCGATCAGCTGTTTGATAAAGCTGTGATCGAAAGACTGGAAAAAGAAGCGAATGATCATGGACACGCTGACCGGATGATCAAACAGCGCGTCCTTTATATTTCAGCAGTGACAGTAAGCGGGTTTATTTCTGTTTATTATGAAATGAAAACAATCCCGCAAAGGCGAAACATAAGAAAAATTGAAAAAAACATCATGAAATTAAATCAAGCAAAAAAACGAAGAATGAAGAGAAAATAAAAAATGCACAGGCCAAAGGGCAGGTGCATTTTTGTTTTGTATGGAAATGGGAGAGGTGGTGCCAGCTTACTTTTCATAAATTCAAAAATGAGAAGAACAGCGCCCGGGCTAATGGTATATAATATTGTGAATTTAACAAAAATTTAACAAGGAGGACGAGAGAATTCGTGCTAAAGCCTCAAAGAGACCTACATCCTGTTGATTTGGACTTAGAGGCGGAGTAGATGAAACCGGCCAAAGTATCCCTGCTCCGCCGTTTGCTCCATTCCTTGAAGCATGTTGATTGTAACATAGCCAAACGTTTTCCATCAACTATTAAAATTGTAAAATTATTGTTGATTTTTATGGTGTTTACTCCGATTTCTTCAATTTATGCTGAAGATGTATATCAGAATTTTGAGGAATTAAAAAGCAATGAAGATCCTTCTGATTACGGCGTTGTTACGAAAGAAACCGGAAGCCCTGTTCTTGTTTTAGCCATTCACGGAGGAGGTATTGAAGGCGGGACAAGTGAAGTAGCGAGAGAGCTCAGCAAAGAGTACTCGATGTATTTATTTGAAGGCTTAAAATCGGCAGGAAACTCAGTCCTGCACATTACGAGCACGCACTTTGATGAACCTCGGGCCCTTAAAATGACGGGAAATCATGAATATGTCATTTCATTACACGGGTACGCAGAAGAAGATCAGCAGATCGAAGTCGGCGGTACAGATCGCGTAAGAGCGGCAGATTTAGTTGAGAAATTGCAGCATGCCGGTTTTCCTGCTGTATTGCTCAATACGGACCATCCACATGCGGGCGTTAGTCCGAATAACATTGCAAATAAATCAAAAACAGGTTTAAGTATTCAGATAGAAATGAGCACAGGGTTTCGAAAGTCTTTGTTCGGCATCTTTTCTTTAAAAAGCAGAGCTGTTACTCAAAATGAGAGGTTTTATGAGTTTACAGAAGTGATGTTCCGTTTTCTCAAAAATAGCTACTGAAAAATAGGAGGCGATAAGACAGCCTCCTATTCCTTATGCTTCTCTTTCGTTTCGGGAAACAGCTCGTCCGCGGCTTCCGTTTGATACTGCAACGTGTTATCTCTCGCTGACAGTTCATTTCGGAAATTTTCATCAAGCACATTTTTCAGTAAATACCGATGAAAAAAGTATTCAAAAACAGTAAGACAGGCAGCGGAAAGGAGAGCCGCTCCAAATGGTGAGAAATCGTTTCTTGTTTGGGTTAAAACAAATACCCAAAGAATAACGAATGAAAGGCCAAAGTCAGCCAATGAAGCTGTAATATTGTTTGTTCTGGGTAAGACGAGCATGTCACCAGAAAGATAGGAAACAAAACCTAAGAAAAGTGCAATAAACATCACACTTAAGAAGGATGCGTGATAGACTCTGTCCAAAATCACATATAAAAGGGCGAGAGTGAAAGCAATCTTTGAAGCAAGCGCAATGATATGTTTCATTTGACCACCTAAATTGTTATTTTTTGAAGAAAATTCTTGGGCGTAAACAAATGATAAATAATGCAATTCAAAACCATTCATAATGGTCATGTTACTATTTTAAACAGTCCGTTTTTGTTTACACTGGTATTTTTTTCAGCTGTATGAAACTTTCTTATGAAAAAAGTCGTATATGTGGATGATCAGCTTTCAAGGGGGGAATGATTTGTGGAGATAAAAGGAATCAATCACTTGCTATTTTCAGTTTCGCATTTGGATACATCGATTGATTTTTATCAAAAAGTGTTTGGTGCAAAGCTTTTGGTAAAGGGAAGAACAACTGCATATTTTGATATGAACGGCATCTGGCTAGCGCTTAATGAAGAACCAGACATCCCGAGAAATGACATTAAGCTTTCTTATACCCATATTGCTTTTACAATTGAAGATCATGAATTTGAGGAGATGTCAGCTAAATTAAAAAGACTTCATGTCAATATTCTGCCTGGCAGAGAACGAGATGAACGCGATCGAAAATCAATTTATTTTACCGACCCTGACGGCCACAAATTTGAATTTCATACCGGAACCCTTCAAGACAGGCTTCGATATTACAAACAAGAAAAAACGCATATGCACTTTTATGATGAAACGGCCTTTTGATATCACAACCATATTTCATATAAGGTTAAATTTAAAGAAGGGTGTTGGTGGAGACTTTATGTTTGGGGAAGGTTTCTACCCGACTTGTTCAACGATGCCATATCTTTTGAACTGTACAAGTGATTGGGTGAAGGTGAAATTGAAATACATATTACATTTTATATGAAGAAAGCAAGCTGTTTTAACAGAGTGTTGAACTACCTAAACTATGCACTAAATTTTCAGTTATTTCAATTGCCTCGCCCCTTAATAAATATGAAACCGCATCCTTCCACGACCTAAAAAATGAAACGTTTTTAAGAAGATAGCGTCTAATATTCTAAACGTTCATATTTTGATCAAAGTTTCCTGAAGGAAAGAAAATTTCTTGACTTCAACAATCTTTTGGTGGATAATTATGGTGTAAACATGATGTTCTTTTTCCTCCTATTCAGGCTCGCACCCAAAAGTCAGGGCGAGCCTGCTTTTTTTGAACAACAAACCCCCTCTCCGTAAAGGAAGAGGGGGTTATTTCATGCATCTGATAGATCAATAGATTAATGGACGGTTCTGAACACGCCAATCACTTTCCCTAGAATGCTGACATTCTGCAAAATGATAGGTTCCATCGTTGGGTTCTCAGGCTGCAAGCGAATGTGGGTATCCTCTTTATAGAATCGTTTTACAGTTGCTTCATCATCTTCTGTCATCGCAACTACAATTTCCCCATTGTTCGCTGTGTTTTGCTGTTTAACGATGACATAGTCCTTATCGAGAATACCAGCATCTATCATACTGTCTCCCATAATCTCCAGCATAAATACATGCTCGTCTGGAGGAACCATGCGGTCTGGGAGCGGAAAATATTCTTCAATATTTTCTACTGCTGTAATAGGAGATCCCGCCGTGACTTTCCCGATGACCGGTACATTAACGACCTGGCTTTGCGGAATGTCTACTTCTTCATCAAGAATTTCTATTGCTCTTGGTTTTGTCGGATCCCGTCTGATCAGTCCTTTTGTTTCCAAGCGGGCCAAATGGCCGTGGACAGTAGAGCTGGACGCAAGCCCGACAGCCTCTCCGATCTCTCTCACGGAAGGCGGATATCCTTTTGATTTAACCTCTGCTTTAATAAAACGGAGGATATCAAGTTGCCTTTTTGATAGCTTCGTCATTTTTCGCACCTCAAAACGTCGATTTTAAGAAGATTATAGCATGATTTTCCTTACAGTACAAACATAGGTTCGAAAAAACAATTGACAGAAACGTTTGTTCGTATATACTGAAATTATAAAAATGCGAACAAACATTCCTGTTGGAGGTTATGATCATGAGTAAAGAATCTATTATTTTTGTCGGTCTGTTCACAGTGATTTTGAGCGCGGTTATCCTTATGCTGTCATATACAAGCAGCGGCCAGGAGCTTAATCAGTATGTTAAAATAGAAGTCCAGCAAGGCGACACACTTTGGTCAATTGCTGATCAGGTAGCAGATACAAAAAAGATAAACAAAAATGATTTTATTGAATGGGTAGCTGATAAAAATCAACTACAAACATCTGATATCCAGCCGGGTGATGAGTTAGTGATCCCATTGAAAAAGAAGCATCAGGATGCATATGAATTGGCAACTGTAAGATAGAGAGGAAAGAGAGATAAAATGAAAGCACTCATTTATGCCCGTGTAAGCACAAATAAAGAACAGCAGGAAACGTCATTAAAGCGGCAGGAGGAGGAGCTTACGGCCATTGCAGCGGAGAACGGCATGGAAGTGGTCAAAGTGATTTCAGAAAAAGCCAGCGGATATGAAATGGATCGGGATGGTGTATTTGAGCTGCTTGATGAGATTAAGAACGCTGGAATTGATGTCATTTTGGTTCAGGATGAGACAAGGCTCGGACGGGGAAACGCAAAAATCGCACTGCTTCATTGTATTTATAGAGAAGGTGTGAAAGTCTATACAACGGCTCATAGAGGTGAACTGGAGTTATCGGAGGCTGACTCAATGGTCTTGGAAATCGTCAGCATTGTGGAAGAGTATCAGCGAAAGATTCACAACATGAAAATCAGACGGGGAATGAAACGTGCAGTAAAAAACGGTTTTAAACCGCAAAAAAACTTAAAAAACCAACATGGGAACAGTGGAAAAGAAAAAATAGAGGTGCCAATCTCAGAGATCGTCCGCCTGAGAGCGAATAAACTGACGTTTGCTGAAATCGCGGCTACCCTAAGAGGGTTTGGCTATGATGTCTCTAAAGCAACCGTTCACCGGCGTTTTCAGGAATACATAGAGAATGAAGAGACAGCAGAGTGAATCAGTTGTAAAACTTTTTTTGATCTAGTACTATATAGACAAAATGCAATAAAGGAGTTTAACATGATTTCAAACGCGAAAATTGCCAGAATTAATGAGCTTGCTGCCAAAGCTAAAGCTGGCGTTATTACAGAAGAAGAAAAAGCCGAACAGCAAAAGCTCCGTCAAGAGTACTTGAAAGGTTTTCGTTCTTCTATGAAGAACACGTTAAAAAGTGTGAAAATCATTGACCCAGAAGGCAATGATGTAACACCAGAAAAGCTAAAAAGAGAACAAAGAAATAACAAACTTCACTAATACAAGAGGAATACGGCAATATCGTATTCCTCTTTTGCATATACTATAATCAAAACTCTTATGTGACAAAATTCAACAAGTTTCTCTCAAATTTAAGCTGAAACAGTTGAGAAAAAGTCGTCAGACATTTATGATGTAAGGGTACAACACATAAGGAAGGGGATTTTTATGGATACAATTGAAAAGAAATCAGTTGCTACCATTCGCACACTGTCAATAGACGCTATTGAAAAAGCAAATTCTGGTCACCCAGGGATGCCGATGGGAGCCGCTCCAATGGCATACACGCTGTGGACAAAATTTATGAACGTAAGTCCGGCAAACCCTGGCTGGTTTAACCGTGACCGTTTTGTTTTATCTGCTGGACACGGGTCAGCACTATTATACAGCATGCTTCATTTAAGCGGGTTTGATCTTAGTATTGAAGATCTTAAGGGATTCCGCCAGTGGGGCAGCAAAACACCTGGACATCCGGAATTCGGACATACTGCCGGTGTTGATGCTACAACAGGTCCGCTTGGCCAAGGAATTGCCATGGCAGTCGGTATGGCAATTGCTGAACGCCATTTAGCGGAAACATACAACCGCGATTCATTTAACGTAGTCGATCATTATACATACAGTATTTGCGGTGATGGTGATTTAATGGAAGGTATTTCTTCTGAAGCCGCTTCACTCGCAGGCCATCTTCAGCTTGGCCGTCTGATTGTACTATACGATTCTAATGACATCTCTCTTGATGGAGACCTCGACCGTTCATTCTCTGAAAACGTGAAACAGCGTTTTGAAGCAATGAATTGGGAAGTTCTTTATGTTGAGGATGGAAACAATATTGAAGAATTAACAGCGGCTATCGAAAAAGCACGCCAAAATGAAAAGAAACCTACATTAATTGAAGTGAAAACGACAATCGGATTCGGTTCACCTAACCGTGCCGGTACATCCGGTGTTCACGGTGCGCCGCTTGGTAAAGAGGAAAGCAAATTAACAAAAGAAGCTTACGCGTGGACATATGAAGAAGACTTCTACGTTCCGTCAGAAGTTTATGAGCATTTCGCTGCAGCTGTTAAAGAATCAGGTGAGAAAAAAGAACAAGAATGGAATGCTCAATTCGCTAAATATAAAGAAGTTTATCCTGAACTTGCTGAACAGCTTGAACTGGCAATCAAAGGAGAGCTTCCAAAGGACTGGGATCAAGAGGTTCCTGTGTATGAAAAAGGAAGCAGCCTGGCATCCCGTGCATCTTCCGGTGAAGTTCTCAACGGACTTGCGAAAAAAATTCCTTTCTTTGTCGGAGGTTCTGCTGACCTAGCGGGATCGAACAAAACGACTATTAAAAATGCCGGTGATTTTACAGCGGTTGATTACTCAGGCAAAAACTTCTGGTTTGGTGTACGTGAATTTGCGATGGGTGCAGCCTTAAACGGTATGGCGCTTCATGGCGGTCTTCGTGTATTCGGCGGAACTTTCTTTGTCTTCTCTGATTACCTGCGTCCTGCGATTCGCCTTGCAGCGTTAATGGGCCTTCCTGTGACATATGTCTTCACACATGACAGTATTGCGGTTGGTGAAGACGGTCCGACGCACGAGCCTGTTGAACAGCTTGCTTCA
Organism: Bacillus sp. FJAT-14266; assembly: GCF_001719225.1. Classification (NCBI taxonomy): domain Bacteria; kingdom Bacillati; phylum Bacillota; class Bacilli; order Caryophanales; family Bacillaceae; genus Bacillus; species Bacillus sp. FJAT-14266. The sequence continues at coordinate 2,346,367 of NZ_CP017072.1, read as the reverse complement.
CTCCGTGCGATGCCTAACCTTTCTTTGATCCGTCCAGCAGACGGCAATGAGACAGCAGCAGCATGGAAGCTTGCAGTGCAAAGCACTGACCACCCAACAGCGCTAGTGCTTACACGTCAAAACCTTCCTACCATCGATCAAACAGCTGAAGAAGCATTGGCAGGAGTAGAAAAAGGTGCATATGTCGTTTCTAAATCTAAAAACGAAACACCTGACGCTCTTCTCATCGCCTCCGGATCAGAGGTAGGTCTTGCAATTGAAGCGCAGGCTGAATTGGCAAAAGAAAATATCGATGTTTCTGTTGTCAGCATGCCTTCAATGGACCGTTTTGAGAAACAATCTGATGAATACAAAAACGAAGTCCTTCCTGCAGATGTGAAAAAACGTCTTGCAATTGAAATGGGCTCATCATTTGGATGGGGCAAATACACGGGGCTTGAAGGTGACGTTCTCGGCATAGACCGATTCGGTGCATCTGCTCCTGGTGAAACCATCATTAACGAATACGGCTTCTCAGTTCCGAACGTAGTGAATCGAGTTAAGGCATTAATCAATAAGTAAGCTTTTGAAAGAGGATGAGTCAAATCATCCTCTTTTTCTTGTTTATCCGACAAAAATAGTATTGGCTGTTTAACAGTAATAGACAATTCTTTCTTTTCTTCTTTTGTATAATAGAGAGCAAATGAAATGCTGCTGGAAAAGGGGATGAAAAGATGGAACGTCACTACTATACGTACCTGATCAAAGAGGAATTTGCCAATCACTATTTCGGCCGGGAATCGGTTATGTTTGAGCTGTTTCAAGACTATCATTGGACAAGCCTTGAAAAGCAGCAGTATGAAATGACAGAGAAACAGATTCAATATATTACACAACCAATCCCGATTTTACATATGCATCAGCGGTTAAAAATGAATTTAAACAAGACGGATTACAGGCAGCTGGATTATATTTATAGAATAGCTTTGCCGAAAGCAAAAGGCCACGCGACGTTTATGATGAAGGAGCACATGATAGAAATTGTGGCTTCGGGAGATTACGAGGCAGAAACGATATTCTTTGAAGTGTTAAGAAAAGTAAGCCCTTGCTTTTTAGCAATGGATTTCAATTCGAAGCGTTACGGATGGCTAAATCCGGTGAAAGAAAGAAATTTTGTCTAAAACCGAAGAAAAAGAGATGTAAATGTTGTATAATAGCTTTTGGTTTAGTACACTTTAAACTAGACAACATGAAGGAGGAAATAAAATGACTTTATGGGTTGGCATCCTAGTGGGCGTTGTTGCATTGCTCATAGGTGTTGCACTCGGGTTTTTTATTGCTCGTAAATATATGATGAGCTACCTGAAAAAGAATCCGCCTATTAATGAACAAATGTTACGCATGATGATGATGCAAATGGGAATGAAACCTTCTCAAAAGAAAATCAATCAAATGATGAAAGCCATGAATAATCAAACGAAATAATACGTAAAGATTATGATATAGAGAAACATGGTTATAAAATAAAAAACCCTTATACGGGTTTTTTATTTTGCAATCATTCATCACCCGCTACTGCTCGAAGGCGCTGCTTTTGATATTGTATGAGAAGATGGTCAAGCTCCTGACTGAGCTCTATCGTAATATGAGATGTCATTCCGTTCGCCATGACAATTTGCAGCAGCTCTGCTCTTTTTTTTTCAATTTCTTTTAATAGATGCTCTCTAATCACAGGGATGTATCCTTTCATACATTAGATCTTCAAAGTGAATGTTTATATTATATCCATATTTATACTAATTTTCAAATGAGAAGGAGTATAATGTCTCAATGTCAAATTAAATTATATAAGTTTTTTCTGAAAATAGAAATCTTTCAAGTGAAAGTGTTAAAAAAATGAAATGATTTTGTCATAACTTGAAGGAATGTCAAATCATGAAGGGATGATGACATGGGAGACGTGAATTATTTTTTGACATTCGGAGCGGGGTTTTTATCCTTTATTTCGCCTTGCTGCCTGCCGCTTTACCCAGCTTTTTTGTCATATATTACAGGGGTCAGCATGGACGATGTAAAAACTGAAAAGCTGCTGCTGCAGAAAAGAAGCCTGTTTCATACTTTGTGTTTTTTGCTTGGCTTTTCAGTCATTTTTATTGCTTTAGGCTATGGAACATCTTTTATTGGCAGCCTGTTTAGGGATTATCACGATGCGATTCGGCAAATTGGCGCGTTGCTTATTATTTTGTTCGGTTTCATTACACTCGGTGTGTTCCGGCCTGAGGCTATGATGAAAGAGCGGAGAATCCATTTTAAGCATAAACCAAGCGGGTTTTTAGGGTCGGTCTTAATCGGAATGGCATTTGCAGCTGGATGGACACCATGTACCGGTCCGATATTAGCTGCTGTTATCACACTTGCAGGCACCAATCCGGGCTCAGCGGTGCCATACATGATGTTATATGTACTCGGTTTTGCGGTACCGTTTCTTTTATTGTCTTTTTTTATCACAAAGCTGAAGTGGATAAGGAAGAACCAGCTTTTCATTATGAAAGCTGGCGGCGTTTTGATGATTGTGATTGGTGTGCTGTTATTCTTTAATTGGATGAGCCTGATCATTATTTTGCTGTCAGATCTTTTTGGAGGCTTTACTGGTTTTTGACGGTAAATTACTTTCGTACTACTACTAATCCTTTTGTTTTTGGTACAATAAGACTATTATCTGTGGAAATCGATTGTTGGAGGGGAATATGACAAGAGTTTTAGTTGTAGACGACGCCAAGTTCATGAGAGTGAAAATCAGAGAGATCTTGGAAGAGGCAAATTACATAATCGCAGGCGAAGCGGCGGACGGTGAACAAGCAGCGGACCTGTATAAAAAACTGCGCCCGGACCTTGTGACAATGGATATTACAATGCCGGTGAAAAACGGCATAAAAGCGCTTCGTGATATCTTAACCTTTGATCCTAAAGCGAAGGTCATCATGTGCACCGCCATGCGCCAGCAAAGAATTGTAACGGAAGCAATTGAGCTGGGGGCAAAGGATTTTATTGTTAAGCCGTTTGAGGAAACAAAAGTGCTGGAAGCTGTAAGCCGCGTTATGGGACATTAAAGTCATTTCTTTTCAAAATGGTTTTTTTTATTGTTTTGGAGTATAGTATATAGTATCAACACTCCGAGAAACAAAGGAATGATAAGTATGATGATTATAGTTTCATCGATTATTGCTGTGTTAATGGCTGTAGCTGTGATGGTGGTCAGAATAAAGTCCTCTGACAAGCCTGTTTCACCAAAAAAAATCATTCTTCCGCCGATTTTTATGAGTACGGGAGCGTTAATGTTTTTATTTCCGGTATTTTGGGTAACTGGTGCAGAGTTTTTGGAAGCATTCACTTTAGGTGTGATTTTCTCTATTTTTCTAATCAAAACTTCTAAGTTCGAAATTAAAAATAATGAAATTTACATGAAACGCTCTAAAGCATTTGTTTTTATATTAGTCGGTCTTTTGGTGATCAGAATCGTGATGAAATCGATCTTGAGCACATCAATTGATTATGGTGCACTGAGCGGAATGTTTTGGATTCTGGCTTTCGGTATGATTGTGCCTTGGAGAATCGCCATGTATTTATCATATCGAAAACTTCATAACGAGCTGCAGTCATCTAATATTCAAATGAATTAAAAAACCTTTCCTCTTGTCAGGAAAGGTTTTTTATTTGAGAAGGGTCTGATAAGGTTCCAAATCGATTTTTTTGTCCCGCAGATGCCTTTTTAAGAAGGTATGGTCTCTTTTAGGAGTTGCGAGAATATAGCCTTTGATCATAAGTTGCTGATCAATCTTTGCTACCTTTTCTTTTAATGCAAGCTCACCGATTTTGCCTGCGATTTTGGCTTTTGCTGCATCTCTGAACAGTTCTGGCACCGGCGCAGTCAATTCATCTAGAAACTGTTTGTTTTCATCGTTCCATAAATGTCTGCTGTTTTCAATATAGTAATCCTGCCAATCAAGCTCTGATCTGCCGTCCTCTTTTGGTAAACGCTTTAAAAACTTTCGAAACATGAAAAAACCGCCGATTGATAATAAGACTACCATCATGATCACCCAAAACAGAATAAACCATAAAAACCATCCTTCCAGCATCAATCATTCCTCCTTATTCTAACCATATTGTATACGAAGAGAGATTAGAAGAACACAGTAAAAAAAGAATAGAAAAAAGTGATAGACGTCTAGTCAAAAGAGATAGTAGATCATATTCTATTGTATAGTGAATCTGCTATTTGGCCATGGGAGAGTCACTAGAGGGTATTTGACGATAAATGGACGGAAAAAAAGTCACTTTCATAATAGGGGATGAAAGTGACTTTTTATGTTTAGCTGAGAGGAAATTGAAGAGAAAAAGAAGAGCCATCTTCTGTTTCTTTATTGACGGCGACTGTGAGTATTTGATTTTCGCATTCGGCTTGAATGGTTTTGTCATTAAAATAAAAAGGAAGCATCATTTGTTTTTCAAAAGTCTGTCCTGACGATTTGACAGTTAAGATGAACTCGCATCCAGAAAGGGTAACTGTTACTTGTGTAGGCTGTAAAAAAGTCAGATCCGCTTCTATAATATACTGCTGACTAGTTTCATATAAATCAATAGGCAATGTTTCGTCGTACCAGGCGAAGGGATCTTCAAAAAATTGCCGAAGCCATTCATCCATACTATCGAAATCATTTGCATCGTTGCGTTTTGAATGGTCCATGGAAGCATTCCTCCACATATCAACCTTGCTTTACATCATATGCGGTGGATTATAATGGGTGAACGCATAAAAAAACAGACACTAAGGTCTGCTTTTCTTACATATCATGGCTTGAGTTGTGCTTTTGTCTTGTATGGTTTCGGTTTTTTACTTTTTTGCTTCCGCTTAGAGGCTCGGGTTGGCCGGGATTGTGTCCTTTAGGGGCGTTTTTATGCATATCTTTACTTGTATTCTTATTGGTCATAAAATGAGAACCTCCTTAAAAGAGTTCGGTGTTATTGATTGGTTTTTCTTTTTTTGTTATTTTGGCGTTCTGCTTCAGTCAGTACAAGCTGGTCGTTTTCAATATAGCCGGCGCCTTTGCCTTGGCTTTTTGCGTCATTCATTCCGTTAATGACGTGATTCGCTTTTCTTTTGACCATCATTATCACCTCAATCATAATATGGCTTCTTTTATTGTGTTATATGAGAGAGCGTAAACAGTAAAAATTACCGGTACATTTTTCTCATAAGTCGAACTTATTGTATTTAATAAAAACATTGATATTTACTTATGTATGATTTTGTTTTAATATGAAATTGTGAGAAAATTGTGATGGAATGTAATGTTCATCTGAGAATGATCTGATCTGAAGGGGGATTTTGGAGAATGGCAAACGAGCAAAAAACTGCAGCAAAAGACGTTTTCCAAGCGAGAAAAACGTTTACTACAAATGGGAAAACATATCATTACTACTCTTTAAAAGCGTTAGAAGATTCAGGTATAGGAAAGGTTTCGAAGCTTCCTTATTCCATCAAAGTTCTTTTAGAATCAGTATTGCGTCAAGTTGACGGCTTCGTTATCAAAAAAGAACACGTGGAAAATTTGGCAAAATGGGGAACTGCCGAATTAAAGGATATCGACGTTCCGTTCAAACCGTCTCGTGTTATTTTACAAGACTTCACAGGGGTTCCGGCAGTAGTAGATCTGGCTTCACTGCGTAAAGCAATGGCAGCTGTCGGCGGAGATCCTGATAAAATCAACCCTGAAATTCCTGTTGATCTCGTTATCGATCACTCTGTACAGGTAGATAAAGCGGGTACAGAAGATGCATTAGCAGTAAATATGGACTTGGAATTCGAAAGAAATGCAGAGCGCTACAAATTTTTAAGCTGGGCAAAGAAAGCGTTTAACAATTATCAGGCAGTACCGCCTGCAACAGGTATTGTGCACCAGGTCAACCTTGAGTTCTTGGCAAGTGTTGTCCATGCCATTGAAGAAGACGGCGAGCTTGTAACGTATCCTGATACGCTTGTCGGAACAGACTCACACACAACAATGATTAACGGTATCGGTGTTCTCGGCTGGGGTGTCGGTGGAATTGAAGCTGAAGCGGGAATGCTTGGACAGCCTTCTTACTTCCCAGTTCCAGAGGTAATCGGCGCGAAACTTGTCGGCAAGCTTCCAAACGGAACAACAGCTACTGACTTGGCGTTAAAAGTAACACAAGTGCTGCGTGAAAAAGGCGTTGTCGGTAAATTTGTTGAATTCTTCGGACCGGGAATTGCTGAACTGCCGCTTGCAGATCGCGCAACAATTGCGAATATGGCTCCGGAATACGGTGCTACATGCGGATTCTTCCCAGTAGATGAAGAAGCGCTTAACTACCTGCGCCTGACTGGCCGTGATCCTGAACATATTGATGTTGTTGAAGCATACTGCAGAAGCAATGGCTTGTTCTACACTCCAGATGCGGAAGACCCTCAATTTACTGATGTGGTTGAAATTGACCTGTCTCAAATTGAAGCAAACTTATCGGGTCCAAAGCGTCCTCAGGATTTGATCCCGCTATCTGCTATGCAGGAAACGTTTAAAAAGCACTTAGTCAGCCCTGCAGGTAACCAAGGATTCGGTTTAAATGCTGAGGAAGAAAATAAAGAAATTAAGTTTAAACTCCTTAACGGTGAAGAAACAGTTATGAAAACGGGTGCGATCGCCATTGCTGCGATTACAAGCTGTACAAATACATCAAACCCATACGTTCTGATCGGCGCCGGACTGGTAGCGAAAAAAGCGGTTGAGTTAGGGCTTAAGGTGCCTAATTACGTGAAAACGTCACTTGCACCGGGTTCTAAAGTTGTTACAGGATATCTTGTGAATTCAGGCCTTCTTCCATACATGAAAGAGCTTGGCTTTAACCTCGTTGGGTACGGCTGTACAACATGTATCGGGAACTCAGGCCCGCTTTCACCGGAAATTGAAGAAGCGGTTGCGAAAAATGATCTTCTGATTACGTCTGTCCTTTCCGGAAACCGTAACTTTGAAGGACGTATTCACCCGCTTGTTAAAGGCAACTATCTTGCTTCACCGCCGCTTGTTGTGGCATATGCGCTGGCTGGAACGGTAAACATTAACTTGAAAACCGATCCAATCGGTGTGGGCAAGGATGGTCAAAACGTATACTTTAATGATATTTGGCCGTCAATGGACGAAATCAATGCACTTGTTAAGCAAACTGTTACGCCAGAGCTATTCCGCAAAGAGTATGAAACAGTATTTGATGACAACAAGCGCTGGAACGAAATTGAAACAACAGATGAAGCTTTATATAAATGGGATAGCGAGTCAACTTACATTCAAAATCCGCCATTCTTCGAAGAAATGTCTGTTGAGCCAGGCAAGGTTGAACCATTAAAAGGTTTGCGTGTTGTCGGTAAATTCGGTGATTCAGTCACAACTGACCATATTTCTCCTGCGGGGGCAATCGGAAAAGATACGCCTGCCGGAAAGTACTTGCAAGAAAAAGGTGTTTCTCCTCGTGACTTTAACTCCTACGGTTCCCGCCGCGGAAACCATGAAGTCATGATGAGAGGAACATTTGCAAACATTCGCATCAAAAACCAAATTGCACCGGGTACAGAAGGCGGATTTACAACGTACTGGCCGACTGGTGAAGTAACATCCATCTATGATGCGTGCATGAAATACAAAGAAGATAAAACTGGTCTTGTTGTATTAGCAGGAAAAGACTATGGTATGGGATCTTCACGTGACTGGGCTGCAAAAGGAACAAACCTTCTCGGCATCAGAACGGTCATTGCAGAGAGCTTCGAAAGAATTCACAGAAGCAACCTTGTATTCATGGGTGTGCTGCCGCTTCAGTTTAAACAAGGTGAAAATGCGGATACACTCGGCTTAACGGGTAAAGAAGTCATTGAGGTAGATGTTGATGAAACAGTTCGTCCTCGTGACCTTGTAACTGTAAGAGCAATCAATGAAGACGGCAATGTAACAACTTTTGAAGCAGTCGTCCGCTTTGATAGTGAAGTTGAAATTGATTACTACCGCCATGGCGGCATCCTTCAAATGGTGCTTCGTGAAAAAATGAAGCAGTCCTGATGAATCAATAGGAAGAGAAGGCATTTCGCTTTCTCTTCTTTTTATGACACAATGTGCTGCGGAGGTGGCATATGCTGAAAAAATGGCTCGCAGGGATCCTGCTTATCATGCTTGCCGGTTATACGGGATGGAATTTATATCAAACATACAGCAAAAAAGAAGTCGGAATTCAAGAGGGGAAACAAGCACCTGATTTTTCTTTGAAAACGCTGTCAGGAGAGAAAAGCTCTTTACAGGATGCAAAAGGCAAAAAAGTGCTGCTCAATTTTTGGGCAACTTGGTGTAAACCGTGCCGTCAGGAAATGCCTGCGATGGAAAAGCTGCAAAAAGAGTACGCCGACAAACTTGCGGTTGTTGCGGTAAATTTCACTTCAGCTGAGAAAAGTGAGAAACAGGTCCGAGCGTTTGCTGATACGTATGATTTAACATTCCCCATTCTGATTGATAAAAAAGGGATCAATGCTGACTATAACGTGATGTCATATCCAACGACATATATCTTAGATGAAAAAGGTGTTATCCAAGACATACACGTTGGCACCATGACAAAAAAAGAAATGGAACGAAAACTGGATCTTGATTAGATTCAGTTTTTTTTATGCTCAGATATGCTTACAAGTTTTCAGAATTGGAAAAAATAAAAGAATATGCGGAGGTGAGAAGCGTGAAGAAGATGAGAAAACGTTCTTTTCATGAGCTCGTCATGGAAAACAAAAAAGAGCTGATGACCAATACAGAGTATTTAAATCAGCTTGAGGAAAAGCTTGAACAGCGATTTAAGCAAAAATAACCTTTAATTTGTATTCATGTTTACCCCTCCTTTTGAGAAACCTATCTGTTGAGGAGGGATAAACATGGGAAACAACAAGAAAAACGGTCAGCCTCAATATGCTCCAAGCCACTTGGGTACAAAGCCTGTAAAATATAAAGCCAATAAAGGGGAAAAAATGCATGATACTTCAGGACAGCGGCCGATTATCATGCAGACAAAAGGCGAGTAGCGAAAATTCGAGTTTATTTCTAGGAGGTACATCCGAATGACAAAGAACCAAAATCAATATCAGCAGCCTAATCCTGATGATCGCTCTGACAATGTGGAAAAATTGCAGGATATGGTTCAAAATACAATTGAAAATATAGAAGAAGCAGAAGCATCAATGGAGTTTGCTTCAGGAGAAGATAAACAGCGTATCAAAGAAAAAAATGCAAGACGCGAACAGAGCATTGAAGCGTTTCGTAATGAAATACAGGACGAATCTGCAGCGAGACAAAACGGATACCGTTCTTAAAAAACCAGGGAAACCTGGTTTTTTTCTTTCTGATTTGATTATGGTAAAATGGGGCTAAATTGACGTTAAGGGAGCAGAGTAATCTTGCATGTATCAATAAAAGAAATAGAAGTGCGTTATGCAGAAACAGATCAAATGGGAATTGTCTATCACGCAAATTATCTTGTGTGGATGGAGGTCGGCAGAACGGCCTTGATTAAGGACTTAGGCTTTTTATATAGTGATATGGAAAAAAGAGGCGTTCTGTCCCCAGTCGTTGATATCAACATTTCCTATAAAAAGCCGCTTCATTACGGAGAAACCGCGGTTGTACATACATGGATAGAGGAATATAACGGCTTTAAAACCGTCTATGGTTATCACATTTATAATCCGGCCGGTGAGCTTTCCATCAAAGCCACCTCATCTCATATTTGTGTGGATAAAGAAAGCTTTAAGCCAATTCAATTCCGCAAAGCTTTTCCAGATTGGCACACATCATATGAAAAGGCCAAAAAATAGGGAAGTGAATGGGATATGGCGTTTGGTGTGAAACGGGAGGAACTTAACCGGTGGAAACAAGCAGTGAAAAGAGGAGAAATCGCATTTTTAACACATTACTGGCTGGATGACCGATTTCCGGGAGCAAGGACTGTAACAAAAGCCGGTTGTGCAGACATTGATAAGCTGGTTCAGTGGGGAGCGGCGTACGGGTTAAAAAAAGAATGGATCCATAAGAAAAGTGAATTTCCTCACTTCGATCTGCTGGGTGAAACGCAAAAATATGTTTTGGAACAAGAAAACCTAACCGATCATCTTATACGATTTCATTTGTAAAAAAAGAACGCACATGATGTGCGTTCTTTTTTATTGGTATTCAAAAACCGGTTCATCAGCGTCTTCTGAATAGCTGACGAGAAGGTCGTGGTTATCAAAGTACCATAAATCACTTTCTTCAATAAAGAAGGTAATGCCGTCAGCTTCTGCAGTAACTCCAGCCTCTTGTGGGGCATCTTTCGCTACACCGAGAGAAAAACCCTTTTGAACGTTGCTGCAGCCTCCATAGCGGACGAAAAAGCGAACCTGGTCTCCGCTTTCCAAATCGAGTTCTTCTTTATACCAGTTCAATGCGTCTTCGTTAATTGTCATATTCATAACAGAACACCCCTTTGTTCTTCATTTGAATTTTCTCTATTATAAACGTATTAGGCTATTCTGTGTCAAAAGAGAAGTTTTTTAAGCTTATAACCATTTTACTTTAGGTTCTGTTTTATTGATAATTCGTTTAATGTTCGCTCGGTGTCTGTATATCACAAAAATAGTGAGCAGGGTAACGACAATCAATAAATACGTATCATGGACAAAGAAACTATATATAACAGTATAGATCCCTGTTAACATCGATGAGAGAGAAACAAATTTAGTCAAGTATAAAAAGATGAAGAATACCGCAACCATCGTGATAAATAACAGGGGTGCGTAAAATAGCAAAACGCCTCCTGATGTCGCCACGGCTTTACCGCCTTTAAATTTGGCGAAGATGGGAAACACGTGGCCTAAAACCGCAAAGACTCCTGCAAGAAGCGGGTGAATATCAACATGCATGAGAAAAGGCAATGCAGTTGCCAGTGTCCCTTTCAAAATATCTCCGGCTATGACGACCGAACCAGCTTTTACACCCAATGTACGGAATGCATTGGTAGCGCCTAAGTTGCCGCTTCCGTGCTCCCGAATATCAATTCCCTTGGCAAGCTTGCCCACAATTAAGCCAGATGGAATGCTGCCTATCAAGTAGGCCAAAATAATCAATAAAGCAATTAACATCTACATTTCTCCTTTTTCAAATTCCCTTCTTTTTATTTTAACATGAGATGTCATGATCTGATGATAAGTTTTTTTGTAAAGTTTGCTTACAAATCCAATCAAACATGCATCATATTTTGATTTCTCCTGTTTTGATCGTGTAAAATAAGTGAAAAAGGAGTGACACACGATGCAAAACCCTTCTAAAGCGGAAATTAAAGAGATTCTTCAAAGAAGCAAACGTATAGCGGTAGTAGGGCTTTCAGACCGTCCGGATAGAACGTCACATATGGTTTCAAAAGCAATGCAGGACGCGGGTTATGAAATTATCCCTGTGAATCCTACAATTGATGAGGCGCTAGGTGTCAAAGCCGTTTCATCTTTAAAAGAGATAGACGGTCCGATTGACATCGTAAATGTATTCCGGCGCTCAGAACAGCTTCCTGGAGTGGCGGAAGAGTTTTTAGAGACAGATGCGCCAGTATTTTGGGCACAGCAAGGGCTAGTTAATGAGGAAGCATACCAGATGCTAAAAGAAAAAGGCAGAACGGTTATCATGGATCTGTGCATAAAAGTGGCACACGCTGTAACAAAATAGGTGCAGAACTGCAAAAATCCTTGTAAATTCAAGGATTTTTGCTTTTTAATTTTAAGATATTGTTTGCGTATTACGGTGAAACAGATACAATAAAGCTTGAACAGCTTTTTTTGAATACCTTGTCCAGCTGGGTTTCGGCCGTTCGATTTGCGAAGGTCTGCTGCTTTATATATAATAAACAAACATACGTTCTCATAGTGTGAAAACAGCACTAGCCGATGTTTTGAGAAGAACTGATTCGTTAGCTCTATGTTGCGATTGCAAACATATTGGTTATAATGAGGAGTCCAAGGCAGTACTGGCTCGAGGCGAGGTTTATAAAAAATATCTTATATACAAATGATGTGTAACACTGAAAAAGAGAAAGACAATGTTAGTTTTTGAAAGGGGTTTGTACGTTTGGCTAGAAAACAGCAATTTGATTACAACGAAGATGCCATACAGGTGCTCGAAGGCCTTGAGGCTGTCAGGAAAAGGCCGGGTATGTATATTGGCTCTACTGACGCGCGGGGTTTGCACCACTTGGTTTATGAAATTGTAGATAACTCTGTCGACGAGGTGCTTGCCGGCCATGGAGATCACATAATCGTCAAAATACATAAAGACAATAGTATTTCTGTACAGGATAGAGGCCGCGGCATGCCGACCGGAATGCATAAGCTCGGCAAACCAACCCCTGAAGTGATTTTAACGGTGCTTCATGCCGGAGGAAAATTCGGCCAAGGCGGCTATAAGACAAGCGGCGGGCTCCACGGAGTTGGTGCATCAGTCGTGAATGCTTTATCTGAATGGCTGACGGTTACCATTGAGCGGGACGGTTTTGTCTATCAGCAGCGATTTGAAAATGGAGGAAAACCGGTTACATCTCTCGAAAAGATCGGCAAAACAAAAAAGACGGGAACTCTTACTCACTTTAAGCCAGATCCAACGATGTTCAGCACAACCACTTATAATTTTGAAACGCTCTCTGAGCGCTTAAGAGAGTCTGCGTTTTTGTTAAAAGGACTGAAAATTGAGCTGATTGATGAACGCAATGACCTGCGTGAGGTCTTTTATTATGAAAACGGCATAGAAGCGTTTGTTGCTTACTTAAATGAAGAAAAAGACGTCTTGTCTGAAGTGGTCTCGTTTGAGGGTGAGCATCATTCTATAGAAGTGGACTTTGCGTTCCAGTTTAACGATGGTTATTCTGAAAATATTTTGTCGTTTGTCAACAATGTCAGAACAAAAGACGGCGGGACGCATGAGTCAGGTGCAAAAACTGCGATGACGCGTGCTTTTAATGAATATGCGCGAAAAGTGGCTTTGCTGAAAGAAAAGGATAAGAACCTTGAAGGCACCGATATAAGGGAAGGGCTTTCAGCCATTATTTCTGTCCGCATTCCTGAGGAGCTTCTTCAATTTGAGGGACAAACAAAAGGAAAGCTCGGTACCAGTGAAGCAAGATCAGCGGTTGATGCGATTGTTTCAGAGCAGCTTGCTTACTTTTTAGAGGAAAATCGGGACACCGCAACGCTTCTTGTCAAAAAAGCAATCAAGGCGAGCCAGGCGCGCGAAGCGGCACGCAAAGCCCGTGAAGAAGCAAGAAGCGGCAAAAAACGAAAAAAATCAGAAGCGACTTTAAGCGGAAAGCTGACGCCTGCGGGTTCAAGAAACCCGGCAAAAAATGAATTGTATCTCGTTGAGGGAGATTCAGCAGGCGGGTCAGCCAAGCAGGGACGAGACCGCAGATTCCAGGCGGTTCTGCCTTTACGCGGTAAAGTCATTAATACAGAAAAAGCTAAGCTTGCTGATATCTTTAAAAATGAAGAGATCAATACGATCATTCATGCGATCGGCGGGGGAGTCGGGGCAGATTTCTCAATCGATGACATCAACTACGACAAAATCATCATTATGACCGATGCCGATACTGACGGCGCCCATATTCAAGTGCTGCTTCTTACCTTTTTCTATCGCTATATGAAACCACTCATTGAGCATGGCAAGGTGTTCATTGCGCTGCCACCTTTATATAAGGTCAGTAAAGGAAGCGGGAAGAAGGAAATCATTGAATATGCATGGTCTGATGAAGAGATGGGTGATGTCCTGAAAAAAGTCGGCAAAGGCTATACCATTCAACGATATAAGGGTCTTGGAGAGATGAACGCAGACCAGCTGTGGGAAACGACGATGAATCCGGAGTCCCGCACACTTGTTAGGGTCAAAATTGACGATGCGGCACGTGTAGAAAGACGTGTGACGACGTTAATGGGAGACAAAGTAGAGCCGCGCAGAAAGTGGATTGAGAAAAACGTCGCTTTCGGCTTAGATGAAGAAAGCAATATTTTAGAAAATGAAAACTTATCGGTCGCTGAGGAGGTTTAATGATTGTCACAGCCAGAATTATTTCATGATTTACCATTAGAAGAGGTGATCGGCGACCGTTTTGGACGCTACAGTAAATATATTATTCAAGACAGGGCGCTGCCCGATGCGAGAGACGGATTAAAGCCGGTACAGCGCAGAATTCTGTATGCAATGCATACAGATGGAAACACGTTTGATAAAAACTTCAGAAAAGCGGCCAAAACGGTCGGTAACGTCATCGGTAACTATCATCCGCACGGTGACAGCTCGGTTTATGAAGCAATGGTGCGGATGAGCCAGGATTGGAAAGTTCGTAATGTGTTAATCGAAATGCATGGAAACAATGGAAGTATCGACGGAGATCCCCCGGCAGCCATGCGTTATACAGAGGCACGATTATCTCCGATTGCATCTGAGCTTCTTCGGGATATTGACAAAAACACGGTTGAATTTGTGCCGAACTTCGATGACACAAGCAAGGAGCCTGTCGTACTCCCGGCGATGTTTCCTAACCTATTGGTCAACGGATCTACCGGTATTTCAGCAGGATACGCGACCGACATTCCCCCTCATCATCTGGGAGAAGTCATTGATGCTGTCATTAAGCGTATTCAAATGCCATCTTGCTCTGTTGATGAACTCATGGAAGTCATTAAAGGGCCTGATTTTCCGACAGGCGGTATTATTCAGGGCGTTGACGGGATAAGAAAAGCTTACGAAACCGGAAAAGGAAAAATCATTATCCGCGGAAAGGCTGAAATTGAAACAATCAGAGGCGGACGAGAACAAATTGTCATTACTGAAATTCCATTTGAAGTAAATAAAGCAAACCTTGTAAAAAAAATGGACGAGTTCCGTATTGATAAAAAGGTTGAAGGCATCTCAGAGGTTCGTGATGAAACGGATCGAACAGGGCTGAGAGTGGTCATTGAACTGAAAAAAGAAGCTGATGCCAAAGGCATTTTGAATTTCTTATATAAAAATACTGATTTGCAGATCACATATAACTTCAATATGGTGGCTATCCATAACCGCCGTCCGATGCTGATGAGCCTGCCGTCTATTTTGGATGCATATATCGGACACCAAAAGGAAGTTGTCACAAACCGGTCCGTTTACGAGCTTCAAAAAGCAAAAGACAGACATCATATCGTAGAAGGGCTCATGAAAGCTTTGTCTATTTTGGATGAAGTGATTGCAACAATCCGTTCTTCTAGCGATAAACGTGACGCTAAAAACAATTTGATCGCCAAATATGAATTTACGGAGCCTCAGGCTGAAGCCATTGTGTCATTGCAGCTATATCGTTTAACCAATACAGATATTACAGCGCTTAAGGAAGAGGCAGAAGAGCTCGGTAAAAAAATTGAAGAGCTCGAATCTATTCTGAGCAATGATAAAAAACTGCTAAAAGTGATTACAAACAGCTTAAAAGCACTGAAAAAGAAATATGCAGATACGAGACGCTCCGTGATTGAAGAAAAAATTGAAGAAATTAAAATCAATCTCGAAGTCATGGTTGCATCTGAGGATGTATATGTAACCGTTACGAAGGATGGTTACCTAAAACGGACGAGCCAGCGCTCATTTGCCGCTTCCAACGGTCAGGACTTCGGAATGAAAGATACGGATAGGATGCTGCATCAGTTTGAAATGAATACGACAGACGTGCTGCTGCTCTTTACGAACAAAGGAAGCTACATCTATTGTCCTGTTCACCAGCTGCCTGATATCAGATGGAAGGACATGGGCCAGCATTTTTCAAATCTGATCACTATTGACCGTGATGAAACGATTGTAAAGGCCATACCGATAAAAGAATTTGATCCGTCGGCATATCTTCTATTCTTTACGAAAAACGGCATGGTGAAAAAGACAGAGCTCACCCATTATAAAGCACAGCGTTATTCTAAGGCGCTTGTAGCCTTAAATCTGAAGGGTGAAGATGAACTGATTGATGTACATGTAACAAATGGGGAAAGCCAGATCTTTATGGCCACTCACTTAGGGTACGGTCTATGGTTTGGAGAAGATGAAGTGAATGTAGTTGGCGCGCGTGCGGCAGGTGTCAAAGGGATTAACTTAAAAGAGGATGACTTTGTTGTCTCCGGTGAGATCCTTCAGCAATCTGATTCAATTGTCTTGTTCACACAGCGGGGAGCGGTAAAACGCATGAGTCTTTCTGAGTTCGAGAAGACATCCCGCGCAAAACGCGGTGTCGTAATGCTAAGGGAACTGAAAAAGAATCCTCACCGAGTTGTAGCACTGTTCGCTTGCGGTCTTGAACAGCGACTAGTGGCAGAAACAGAAAAAGGCGACAGAAAAGAACTGCAGGCAAAAGAGTTGCGGACAAACGACAGATACAGCAATGGCTCTTTCTTTTTTGATGAAGAGGAATCAGGGAAGGTTACAGCTGTTTGGCGCCTTCATACAGAACAATAATAAAAAAACCCGCTCATACTATATGAGCGGGTTTCGTTTGTTTTTATCAGCTTTCATGGTTGGTGAATAGATCTGTTACAGCATGAATGACTTCAATCCCCTGCCATACAAATAAATTCAGCGCTGTGAAAGAAAATAAGCCTAAAATCACCATTCTTAAGATAAACAACATGTTTAACAGCCTCCTCATATTTTCGTTACATAATCGGGTGATGTTGAACATGAAGTTTGCCGAAATAAGACGATTGATAAAATTTGGCCAGTATAAAGCTTTTTTTCCGCTGACGTCTGCGGGAGTATCCCGTACTTTTGCTTTCAGCGGTCAGCAGCAGAACAGCCATTGCCCATAAAGCGGTCAGCGTAAATGCCCCTGTGATGGATTTCTTCTCATCATCAGCATTTTGGCCGGCTTTCATCTCATGCATTTCCTGCTGGTCGGCTACGGCTTTATAATGATGGCCGATATCAAAGGCGTGGGGAATTGAGAACAAATGAAAACTGGCAATCGCCAAGAATAAGATGGATGCTTTCAATATCGTTACTTTTTTCAAATGATCTCCCCCTCCTTTAATATTACTGAATATTTTTATAATAATACCCCAATCCATCCTAAAAGTAAACCTGATTTATTAAATTTAAAAATAAATTTAACCTTGTTAAGTATATATCTTTTTGCTTATTTTTGAAAGAGAAAACTTCTTTTATTAGCGTATGTATACCCGGTTTATGGTGTGAATAAAAACATATTTTAAATGATATGTTTGTTGTTTAGGGTTTATTACTTTATTTATGTGCTAAATCAAAGAGAAAGGCAAGAGAATGGGAAGAAATGATTACATTGTTAAGAGGGTACTCTTTTTTTAAAGCCAGCTTGCAAGGAATGTTTTTATTCGTAGGAAAATAATAGAGAAGGGGTCGACAGAGTAACATCTGGCTATGACAATATTCTTCTCGAAAAAACTTCCTAATTCGTCATATTGTGATATAATAAAACTCGTTGTGTTAAAAAATCTAACATCAAAATCGAATTCGTGTTGAATTGATGAAAACGGGAGGTAAATATGGAGTCTTTTTTCAATAGTTTAATTAATATTCCAAGTGATTTCATCTGGAATTACCTATTTTATATTTTAATAGGGCTTGGATTATTTTTTACCATACGTTTTGGTTTTATCCAATTCCGTTATTTTATTGAAATGTTCAGAATAGTAGGGGAGAAGCCGGAAGGAAATAAAGGTGTTTCATCTATGCAGGCATTCTTTATTTCGGCCGCATCCCGAGTCGGCACAGGGAATTTGACTGGTGTAGCCTTAGCAATTGCGACAGGCGGACCAGGCGCTGTATTTTGGATGTGGGTAGTAGCTGCAGTAGGTATGGCTTCAAGTTTTGTTGAGAGTACGTTAGCGCAGCTTTATAAGGTGAGAGACGGGGAGGATTTCCGCGGAGGCCCGGCTTACTACATTCAAAAGGGTCTTGGAGCCAGATGGCTTGGCATCGTTTTTGCAATCTTAATTACCGTCTCATTCGGCTTGATTTTTAACGCTGTTCAAACAAATACAATTGCTGGAGCATTGGATGGCGCATTCCATGTGAATAAAATAGTTGTAGCCATAGTTCTGGCGGTTTTAACTGCGTTTATCATTTTCGGCGGTTTAAAACGTGTTGTCGCTGTTTCACAGTTAATTGTGCCGGTTATGGCAGGCATTTATATCCTTATCGCTTTATTTGTTGTCATCACGAATATTACAGCTTTCCCTGGCGTTATCGCTACAATTGTTAAAAATGCTTTAGGTTTTGAACAAGTCGTCGGCGGCGGAATAGGCGGCATCATCGTTATCGGTGCGCAGCGCGGACTTTTTTCAAACGAAGCAGGAATGGGGAGCGCACCAAACGCGGCTGCGACGGCTCATGTATCCCATCCGGCAAAGCAAGGCTTTATTCAAACATTAGGCGTATTTTTTGATACATTTATCATATGTACGTCCACAGCATTTATTATTTTGCTGTACAGTGTAACGCCAAAAGGCGACGGCATCCAAGTCACACAGGCTGCTCTTAACCATCATATTGGAGGCTGGGCGCCGACTTTCATCGCAGTCGCAATGTTCTTGTTTGCATTCAGTTCAGTTGTCGGCAACTATTATTATGGCGAGACAAACATTGAATTTATTAAAACAAGCAAAACATGGCTGAACATTTACCGTATCGCTGTAATTGCTATGGTTGTGTATGGATCTTTATCAGGCTTCCAAATCGTTTGGGATATGGCGGACCTCTTTATGGGTATCATGGCGCTGATCAACTTAATTGTGATTACGCTGCTGTCAAACGTTGCTTACAAAGTGTATAAAGATTACGCGAAACAGCGAAAGCAAGGACTTGATCCTGTGTTTAAAGCGAAAAACATCCCAGGGCTGAAAAACGCTGAAACATGGGAAGATGAGAAACAAGAAGCATAATTTAAATATAAAACAAAGCTGCATTCAATAGTTGAATGCAGCTTTTTCATTATTGGAAATAAATTTAATTTTTCGACTCGAATGAAAAATGACGTGTAAAGTCCCAATTCAGTTCGGTTTTCTTTGTTCTATATGTATCATGTGTGTCTTATTCAATGGAGATAGACAAATTGACAGACTTTTAAACCTCCCAAAAACAAGAAATTAGGTTGATAGACAATCATGAGAAAGATTTTTACAATGAGTTCGTGCTCATAAGAAGTGTAGAGCCAAAATGATGCGAAGGAGGAAAAGATCAGATATGAAACGGTCAATCTCTATTTTTATTACGTGTTTATTGATTACGTTATTGACAATGGGCGGCATGCTGGCTTCGCCGGCATCAGCAGCAGGGACAAAAACGCCAGTAGCCAAGAATGGCCAGCTTAGCATAAAAGGTACACAGCTCGTTAACCGAGACGGTAAAGCGGTACAGCTGAAGGGGATCAGTTCACACGGATTGCAATGGTATGGAGAATATGTCAATAAAGACAGCTTAAAATGGCTGAGGGACGATTGGGGTATCACCGTTTTCCGTGCAGCGATGTATACGGCAGATGGCGGTTATATTGACAACCCGTCCGTGAAAAATAAAGTGAAAGAAGCGGTTGAAGCGGCAAAAGAGCTTGGGATATATGTCATCATTGACTGGCATATCTTAAATGACGGTAATCCAAACCAAAATAAAGAGAAGGCAAAAGAATTCTTCAAGGAAATGTCAAGCCTTTACGGAAACACGCCAAACGTCATTTATGAAATTGCAAACGAACCAAACGGTGATGTGAACTGGAAGCGTGATATTAAACCGTATGCGGAAGAAGTGATTTCCGTTATCCGCAAAAATGATCCAGACAACATCATCATTGTCGGAACCGGTACATGGAGCCAGGATGTGAATGATGCTGCCGATGACCAGCTAAAAGATGCAAACGTTATGTACGCACTTCATTTTTATGCCGGCACACACGGCCAATTTTTACGGGATAAAGCAAACTATGCACTCAGCAAAGGAGCACCTATTTTTGTGACAGAGTGGGGAACAAGCGACGCGTCTGGCAATGGCGGTGTATTCCTTGATCAATCGAGGGAATGGCTGAAATATCTCGACAGCAAGACCATCAGCTGGGTGAACTGGAATCTTTCTGATAAGCAGGAATCATCCTCAGCTTTAAAGCCGGGGGCATCTAAAACAGGCGGCTGGCGGTTGTCAGATTTATCTGCTTCAGGAACATTCGTTAGAGAAAACATTCTCGGCACCAAAGATTCGACGAAGGACATTCCTGAAACGCCAGCAAAAGATAAACCCACACAGGAAAACGGTATTTCTGTACAATACAGAGCAGGGGATGGGAGTATGAACAGCAACCAAATCCGTCCGCAGCTTCAAATAAAAAATAACGGCAATACCACGGTTGATTTAAAAGATGTCACTGCCCGTTACTGGTATAACGCGAAAAACAAAGGCCAAAACGTTGACTGTGACTACGCGCAGCTTGGATGCGGCAATGTGACATACAAGTTTGTGACGTTGCATAAACCAAAGCAAGGTGCAGATACCTATCTGGAACTTGGATTTAAAAACGGAACGCTGGCACCGGGAGCAAGCACAGGGAATATTCAGCTTCGTCTTCACAATGATGACTGGAGCAATTATGCACAAAGCGGCGATTATTCCTTTTTCAAATCAAATACGTTTAAAACAACGAAAAAAATCACATTATATGATCAAGGAAAACTGATTTGGGGAACAGAACCAAATTAGTTAAGCTTTTTTTGGCGGACATCAGTAACGATGTCCGTTTTTATCATCTAATAGGAGGTTTGCGTTGTGGATGAAATACTGAAACAGTATATGGTGCTGTACAAAAAAATGAGTAATATGATAAATGGTCCGGACTATCCAGGTAAGGAAAAAGACATCCAGCATCAAAAAGATCAGATCGAAGTTTACGAAAAACAGCTGCAGCAAGATTTTTCTACAGATTATGACTACGATATATTTGCTGACTCGGTTATCAAATGCGCATATGGCGATATGACGCTGGAAGATTTAGAAGCAGTTTATTATGGATTGACAACACCATTTTTTTGATTTGTCATTCAGCAGTAAAATTTCAAAATTTCAATTTCTGTCTCACTAACTTAAGTATACTTTGATATTGAGACAGAAATTTATTTATTTTGTTTACTTCCTAGAATATATATTATGTAAACTAGAAAAGATGAAGATTAAAGCTATGCTGTTTTTATGTCATCCTTTCTTCTTCCTGTAATTCAGCAACAAAATAAAAAAGCGATTTCCCAATCGGAAAAATCGCCAATTCAGACACTCTATTATTTATGTATGTGTGTCTTTGTGCTCTTAACGATTTACAACAAATGTTGTCAC
Source organism: Bacillus sp. FJAT-14266 (assembly GCF_001719225.1). Classification (NCBI taxonomy): domain Bacteria; kingdom Bacillati; phylum Bacillota; class Bacilli; order Caryophanales; family Bacillaceae; genus Bacillus; species Bacillus sp. FJAT-14266. Next base: position 2,324,915 of record NZ_CP017072.1, on the reverse strand, counting down.
GCTTTGAGCTGGAAGATGGGCCCAAAAATGATTGCCTGATACAGTGAGATTCGTTCCAGGTTGTAGATTGCTGCTGCTGCTCGTGATCCATCTAGATACGTTTGAAGCAGATCCATTCTGCAAAACAAAGTTTTGGTTGACTCCTGTGTTGCTTTTATTGATGGCAACAATAACGACCTTGTTGTCACCTTTATAGGCTGATACGTAAACGTTCGCATTAGGGTTTTTCGTTGCATCAATCCTTACATAGCCGGGACGCACAAACTTTGAGAAATGAGCCATATTGTAGCCGCGTTTGCTGATCGTACCATCTTCTTTCATAGGTCCATATGATCTTCGGATGTACCACCATACATAAGCTTGAAAGTCCCCCTCTACCATCGCATTGTGAATATGCTGTGAAACATCCAATGCCTCGGGCCATCGATCCGCCGAGTTGTTATCACTGTTTGGATAGTATACTTCCGTCATCCAAAGGTCCTTCCCCGCTCCTTTTTGTTTGAAAAGAGGATAAGGGAATTGGCTGACCTGGGTGCCGTACAGGTGGGTTCCGAGAATATCCATATTGGCAAGAGCCTGCGGATCGTTCAAAATCGGGTCCGACAAATTCTTCAAGTATTGAAATGACTCAGGCGCAATGACGCGGGCATTGATCGAGCCGGCGTTTTCTCTCATAAAGCGAAGTATTTCTTGCGGCGTCCACCACGTCCACTCGTGAGCGTAATCAGGCTCGTTTTGTACCGAAATCGCGTAAAGATTCACACCATTATTCTTCATGAAGGTAACAAAATCGTTAAGATGCTGCGCGTATGCTGCGTACTTGTTGTATTTCAGCCGTTTAGCCGATGTGTCACCATTACGATTAAAGGTCTCAACCATATCACTTGGAGGATTCCAAGGAGAAGCAAAAACAATTGCTCCATGTTTGACCGCACTCTTTGCAGTCTCCACCTCTTTATACCAATTATTTCGATTTTCATCTACATGAATTCTTAAGATTGAAAATCCTAACTGGTTCTGTCCATTGCCAAAAGCAGTTTCTCTTTGAGCTGCTGTAAGATCCCCAGCCCAAGCGGGATGATTCATCCCTCCAAAACCGCGAATCACTTGTTTCTCTGCAGATACATTAACTGTTACATCACTTGCTGCCAAAACTTCAGTAGCGCCTGGCCCTAACATGACTGACAGCATAGTGAAACATACTAATAGTACACAAATTGTTTTTTTTATGCGTGGAATCATTTATTCCTCTCCTTCGTCATGTGTCTTTTACGGTATTAAAAAATCTGCATGGCATATCCATAATGGCGGGCTGTTCCGGTGCCCGCCCGTACTTCACCCGCCTCGTTTTTAAGCGGTCCCATTACGAGTACTATCTTTGCGTAAACTGCCAGTAATCAAAATTAAACAAGTTTCCTGTACCTGTTCCGGTAAATACAAAGAATACTTTGTGCACACCGGTTGCCCCGCTTACTGCAGTTTCTATTTCTCTCCACGTTTGCGCTCCACCTGTGGAAGGTACATTCAGAGTTCCAACAAGCTTACCATCAGCACTGTCGAGGCGCACTTCTATTTTCCCGCCTGAAGTGGATGCTACATTTGCTTTAAATGACCTGGCACCGCCCGCTCCGAAGTCTGCATTTCCTACAGCAATCCAGTCTCCATTTTGAATGCTTGTTACATGCTGATTATTTACTGGCCCGCCGGGTGCTGTGGACTTCTCTGTCAAAATGCGTCCATTCCAAGCAAACGTTTCAGCTTCTACCCGGTTATAAGGATTCAAATTGGAAAGCTGTGTTACACCTGCATAATTTGCTGCTACCTCTTGGATGGATCCATCTGGGTTATGCACCAGCTTATTAATATGGGGAGAACGGTATCCTTTGCCGGCCCCGAACAGAGCGGAACTGACAGTTTGCGCGTGGTACACCACATACCACTCGTTTTTAAAATTGAAAACAGCATGATGGTTGTTTCCGCCACCTCCGAAAAATGCACCCGGATTTTTCAGGAAGTGCCCTCTATATGTAAAGGGGCCCATGGGACTTGAACTGGTCATGTAGCCGATCTCACCCGGGGGTTTATCGGCCGGGTGCGTGCCGCCGAAATTGATGCAATAGGAGTAATAATATGTTCCGTTATACTTGTGCAATCCCGAATCTTCAAACATGAAAGGCGCATCAATTGTAGATGCACTTCCAACAACACTCGTCATATCAGGCCCTAATTTTATGACCCTTGCCGTTTTAGGATTGGCCCATTGTCCCTGCGTTGGATTTGAACCGCCAGGAACGCCTCCGCCGGCATACAGATAACCGGTTCCGTCGTCATCTACAAATACTGCCGGATCAAAAAGCCATACAACACCAGACATTCCTGGCGTACTTGGCGTTACGAGCGGTTTTCCGATTGGGTCGGTCCATGGACCAATCGGGCTGTCTGCGGTGAGAACCCCGATACCTCCGCCGCTGTTTGCGAAATAAAGGAAGAATTTATCCTTGCCATTCATTTTTTTAACTGCGATTGACGGTGCCCATGACGCACCTGCCCATTTTGCAATTCCACGGCCTCCATTAGCTCCATTGGCACCTGCTACCGGAATGGCTCCGTGGTCTGTCCAGTTCACCATATCCGCTGAAGATATGACGAATACTCTATTCAAATTGGCAAATGAATTATCTTTAATTGTTCCGTTGCTATTATATTCATAGTCATCACTTGACATATAGATGTAGACTCTTCCGTTATAGGTCAGCGCAACCGGATCCGCTCCCAAATGATGGTCGATAAGCGGATTTGAATTCCCTATATGTTTTGCAATTGTAGTACTAGTGGCAGCATACGCAGACTTCCCAGATAAGCAGCTCAAAAGTAAAGCAAGAATCCATAAACATACGCTACACTTTTTCCTCATCACTTCACATCCTCCTTTTTCCTTAAAATGGGGGATTTTCTTTTGGAATTTGATAACAACAGGTCACGAAGATTGCACGCATAAAGTAGCCGGAAGCTGTTTAGCAATGTTCCCAGTTGTTCTGAAAGCTCATCTTCATGTGTCTCCATTCTCTCTTTTCTTCGAGGAGATCGCACCACTCCTTCAAAATTGTTCAAAAAAACTTCCCCATTCCTAGCGACCATTGTCCAGAAAATAAAAAGACAGGATTGTTCATGGCCTCCCACTAATCACATTGAACGGAGATTACATCATTATCCAAGATATCCCTTTATCTAACATCCTACATCATTAAAAAAATTGTGTATAGAAACTTTTGGAGGAGTTAGTGTTCGATTCTACAAAGGAACTGGATACATTTATTCATTGATAAGATGGGGCTAACACTCCGTTTATATTTGTATGTTTTCAGACACAAAAAACAGCCGTTCAATGCGGCTGTTTTTTTCAAGTGTATAAGAATTATTGAGCGGTATACCCGCTTTTTCATGTTTTGTTCATATTTTATTAATTGTTTATTCAACACTGTCCGCTATAGTAATCCATATCAACAAATATGACTGCCACTCACATCTTTTATGAAGGGAGGTTCGTTACGCTGAAAGAAAAAATAAAGACATTAGGCCGTTTTTGCACCGTAGGCGTCGGCAATACGCTGATAGATTTTGGTGTCTTCTTTCTTCTTACCAATTGTCATGTCTCTTATCTGCCGGCGCAGATCTGCTCCTATACTGCAGGTATCGTCAACAGCTATGTGTGGAACCGGAATTGGACGTTTTGTGTGAAAGGTAAGGCTGACGGGAAAGAGATCGTGCGTTTTCTCATGATTAATATTGCCGCGTCGGGGATCACCTTTTTGCTGCTTTATTTGTTTCAAAATTGCGGCTGCTCGCTTTTGGTGAGTAAGCTCGCCGCCACTATCGGCGGAATGATGATGAATTTTATCGGAAACCGAATCTGGGTATTTGGAGATTCGCTGAAAAACATACAGGATCAGGAGTGAAGATGAATGAGAAAAAAAGTGAGAAAAGCGGTTATACCCGCAGCGGGTTTAGGAACGAGATTTCTGCCGGCGACAAAGGCGCAGCCTAAAGAAATGCTCCCAATCGTCGACAAACCAGCAATCCAATATATTGTAGAAGAGGCCGCAGAGTCAGGAATTGAAGATATACTGATTATTACAGGGAGAAACAAACGCTCGATTGAAGATCATTTTGATCGGTCGGCGGAATTGGAATTCAATCTCCGGGAAAAAGGCAAGACGGAGACACTTAAGGAAATGCAGCAGATTGCCGATTTGGCCAACATTCATTACATCCGCCAGAAAGAACCGCTCGGATTAGGCCATGCGGTGCTGTGTGCGGAGCATTTTATCGGAGATGAGCCTTTTGCCGTTCTCTTAGGTGATGATATTATGGTGTCTGAAACACCGGCTCTTCGGCAATTAATGGATGTATATGACGTTTATGGCACAGAGGTTGTCGGTGTACAGTCAGTTCTCCCTGAGGATGTCAGCAAATATGGTATTATAAATACATCAGGGTCTCAAGGGCATGTATACGAAGTGAACGATTTAGTGGAAAAGCCTTCTCTTGAAGAAGCACCTTCGGAAATCGCAGTAATGGGACGTTATGTGCTGAATTCTTCGATCTTCTCCGTTTTGAAGACAATTGGCAGAGGCGCGGGCAACGAAATTCAGCTGACAGATGCGCTTCGTGAGGTTTGCCGTAAGGAGCCGATCCATGCCCGGTTGCTGGAAGGAAATCGATATGACATTGGCGATAAGCTGGGCTGTTTTAAAGCGAGCACCGAAATCGGCTTAATACGTCCCGAAATGAGATCTCAGCTTTTGGCCTATTTAGAAGATGTGATCAAACGGGAAACGAAAGAAATGCTGCGGTAAAAAAATTGTAACCATCTTGCTCGTCAATCAGTCATATAATAGTGAAAAAGATTAGGACAGGTTGTGAAGAATGTGGGCAGTTTGATAAGCGAAATTTTAACATGGCTGACGAACATGGGATATGCGGGTATTGCGATTGGGTTAATGATTGAAATCATTCCGAGTGAGATTGTATTAGCTTATGGCGGCTATATGGTATCGGAGGGCACGATTGGATTTATTGGCGCAATTATTGCGGGTGTTATCGGGGGCACCATTGCCCAGATCTTTATTTACTGGATCGGTCGCTATGGCGGCAGGCCATTTCTGGACAAATACGGGAAGTATTTATTGATTAAAAAGCATCATATCGACATGTCGGAAAACTGGTTTCAGAAATACGGCGCCGGAGTTGTCTTCTCGGCTCGTTTTATACCGGTTGTCAGACATGCCATATCCATTCCGGCAGGTATTGCCAGAATGCCTTTTCTCAAATTTGTGGTACTGACTGTGCTTGCTATCATTCCATGGTCTATTCTGTTTGTTTATTTAGGCATACAGCTAGGAAGCCAGTGGGATGATGTTGAGAATATAGCGGGCACTTATACAACACCGATTATGATATTGGCTGTTGTCGTGATAGCCCTTTATTTTGTGATTAAGAAACGTACAGCCATATTTAAACGATAGCTAGCGGATATGCATAGGGGTGACTGACGCTCCCCTATGCATATATTTTTACTTCCGATGTTGATTTGCCAGCTTCAGATTCTCCGCTAAAAATGCGACAAACACTTCATCCCGCACGAGCGATGCGGCATAATTTCTCTTAATAAACCATTCTGCCTCTTCAAACGCTGCGAATGTTTCGTCTTGGGTTTCTCCGTTAATTTGAATATTCCATTCGTTGTCTAAAGGGAAAAGAAAAAATCTCATTTGTGCGCGATTTTCATATAATGATCCATTCGCAGATCCCTTTAGATTATAGATGTTACGGAAGGCATCCGGCCGTACAGGATCAATACGGAAAGCTTCAGCTACAAACAACTCGTATACTTCATCGGTTATTGAACAGCCGGACGCTTTTGCATGCCCTCCGCCGCCATATCGGCCGGCGATTTCTGACACATCGATGTAATCATGAATGGTGCGGAGACTGACTCGTTTTGACCCCATGCTCAAAATCGCAATGTAATCGAGGTGCGGGTTATCTTTCCCTAGCCTGTTCCCCAGCTCTGAATGGTACGATTCAGCGTGAACGATGCCTACACAGTGTTCGTGAACAAAGGTTTGTACCATTTCCCTTTTCTTTCTGCGGAGGTAGCGCTCGATTTTTTCGTCTTCTAAATCAAGCAGTTTTTCTTCAAAATCATCGAAGAAAAATTCGTCATGCGCGGAAAGGCGCTGGATCATTTTTGCTTCAAATTCATCGATTGACAGCAAAAAGAAAAGATCATTAAGCCGCTTCGCCTGTTTTTGATCGTACCGCTCCCACTCCCATGTATCGTATTGGCGGACGAGCTCTGTGAATTGATCTAAGGCATTTGTCGGTTTCATGAAGCCATTTTCAACGAGATAGCCATATAAAAGCGATGTCGCGGATGTGAGCCTTCCATCATCGTATTCCACCTGGACAAATCCCCATTCATGCTCATTCAAATGAAGGGCTGTTTTATGATGGTCAATGAGCTTCACTTTGCCCCCTGCATGAACATACTCATTCAATCTCTCTTCGTTTTCTTCATTGACTGCGAGATCGGTGATGAATAACGCGTCCTGTCTGTTGCTCTCCTTCGCTTTTTCTAAAAAGTACTGCACCTGTGCGTTTAAGCCATTGACAGAGTTATATCGGACCTCTACGTCTTTTCCGAACGCTAATTTTGCTACGATTCCGCACCCTACTCCGTCCAAGTCGTTATGTGAATATAAATGATACATAATGTAGGCCCCTTTTTATGATAAACTGACAATTGCCGCTAGAGGTGCGGCAGCCTTTATTTACTATTCTAAAAAACCAACCGTTTTATGCAATGGTAATTAGTTTACATAATGTTGTTATTGTAAATATATAAAGGAGCGCTTTTTTTGCGCTCCTAAGTTCTTGCTTTTACACCGGATAAACCGGATGCTTTCGATTGGTAAATGTCATTTCCTTTGTCATGTATGCCTTGAGCCGTTTGGCCAGCTCATCACGCAGCGAATTGGCTGGGATAACAGCATCAATGATCATTTCTGAAGCCAGACGGTAGATATTGATGTCCTCTTTGTATTCCTCCCGTTTGCTGCTGATAAATGCGGCTCTCTCTTCTTCTGGCAGCTCGGCGATTTTTTTAGCGTAGACAGCGTTTACAGCGGCCTCAGGGCCCATGACGGCGATTTGGGCGGTTGGGAGCGCTAGACAGCAATCCGGTTCAAATGCCGGTCCTGCCATTGCATACAACCCCGCCCCGTAAGCTTTTCGGACAATGACAGAGAGTTTTGGAACAGTTGCCTCTGACATCGCAGAAATCATTTTCGCTCCGTGTCTGATAATCCCAGCCTGTTCTACTTTTGTGCCAATCATAAAACCGGGGATATCGGCTAAGAACAGCAATGGGATATGAAAAGCGTCACATAAGGTAATAAACTTAGCCGCTTTGTCTGCTGAATCGTGGAATAAGACGCCTCCTTTTACCTTCGGCTGGTTTGCAACAATGCCGACAGGCTGTCCGAGGATTCGTGCGAGGCCCGTCAATAATTCCGGTGCAAATAAGGCTTTGATCTCAAAAAATGAGTCTTCATCTATGACCCGCTCAATCAGCTCATGCATATCAAAAGGTGCGTTTTGATTTTGCGGAATGACATCGGCAAGCGGGGTGTCGAAGTGTTTTGGCGGGCGTTTCTCATGAATGGGCGCTTTTTCTTGAAAATTTGCCGGAAAGTAAGACAAATAAGCCCGCGCCAGCTGTATGGCTTCTTCTTCAGTTTCTGCAAGAATATCTCCGCAGCCGGAGATTGAGCAATGCATACGGGCGCCACCCATTTCTTCAAGAGACACTTTTTCGCCAATAACCATTTCCGCCATCCTTGGCGAGCCTAAATACATGGAGGCGTTACCGTCTACCATAACGACGATATCACAGAAGGCCGGAATATAAGCGCCACCTGCTGCAGATGGTCCGAAAAGCAGACAGATTTGCGGAATGCGTCCCGATAATTTGACTTGATTGTAAAAAATTCTTCCTGCACCGCGTCTCCCTGGAAAGACATTGATTTGGTCGGTAATTCGGGCGCCTGCCGAATCGACTAAATAAATGAGCGGACAGTTTAATTTTTCGGCGGTTTCTTGAATTCTGATGATTTTTTCAACTGTTTTTGCTCCCCATGACCCCGCTTTCACTGTTGAATCATTCGCCATGACGCAAACGGTTTGGCCGCCGATTTTGCCAATAGCGGTTACAACTCCGTCAGCGGGAAGCCCGTCTGACATACATTCCGCAAAAAAAGCGTCTTCTAGCTCAATGTCATCGTCAAAGAGAAGGAAAAGCCGCTCTCTGACAAAGAGCTTGCCTTTTTCCCGATTGCTTTGATGATACTTTTCCGCTCCGCCTTTTCGAATCCGTTCAGCCCGTTCTGTTCGTTCCTTTTCATAATCCATGAGCATTGCCTCCCTTTTATATTCCCTTGTATACGGCCCGTCTTTTTTCTTGAAAGGCCTGAAGCCCTTCTCTCCTGTCTTTTGTCGGGATGGTTTGTTCATACGCTTTTTGTTCAATCGCAAGGCCTGTAGCGAGATCTGTCTCCAATCCTTTATTGATTGCAAATTTAGCCTGACGGACAGCGATCGGTCCGTTGGCAGAAATGGCTGCGGCCAGTTCCTCTGCTTTTGGCATAAGGTCACAAGGAGCCGTGACATGCTCTACAAGGCCGATTTCTTTTGCTTCGTGTGCGGTCACGCGTCTGCCTGTATAAATGAATTCTTTTGCTTTTCCTCTGCCAATCAGCCGGGGCAGCCTTTGGGTCCCTCCAGCGCCCGGGATAATAGCTAACCCTGTTTCCGGAAGTCCCAGCACAGCTGATTCAGTTGCGATTCGAAGGTCGCATGCCAATGCCAATTCTAGTCCGCCGCCTAATGCGCTTCCATTTATCGCAGCTATGACCGGCTGCGGCAAGGCATCAAGTAAAGCCGCCGTTCTTTGAATGAGAGATACACTTTCCAGAACCTGATCTTCTTTCAGTTTTATCCGTTCCTTCAGGTCTGCCCCTGCACAAAACGCTTTTTCACCGGTGCCTGTGAGGATGACACAGCGGATGTTTGAGTTGAATTCAATTTCCTGAAGAATAATTTGCAGGTTTCTAAGCATTTCCGCTGAAAGAGCATTTGCTGCCTGAGGCCTGTTTAAGGTGATCAACGCAATATGTTCATTTTTAACAGTAAAAAGAATAGAGTCTCCCATTGTATGCGTTCTCCCTTTTATCAAGATGATTTAAACACCTGTAAATTTCTGCTCGGCAGCGGTTTGCCCATCTTTTCTTCAATCCATTTGGCCGCAGATAGCAGTTTTTCGAGCTTTACATTTGTTTTGATATCCATCTGTTCAAGCATGTACACGATATCCTCAGTTGCGGCGTTTCCTGATGAACCTGGCGCATATGGGCATCCCCCAAGCCCGCCTGCCGAGCCGTCGAACACCGTTATGCCCATTTGGAGTGCTGTGACCATGTTGGCCAGAGCGGTTCCTCTCGTATCATGAAAATGCAAGGCAATTTGATTAGCCGGGAATCGTGCCAAAAGAGCTTCAAGTACAGTTTCCACTTGGGCGGGATTAGCCGCTCCAATCGTATCTCCAAGCGACAGTTCAGAAATTCCAAATTCAAATAGAGCTTCTGAAAGGCGAATGACTTGTTCAATGGGGACATCTTTTTCGTACGGACAGCCGAATACAGTCGAGAGGTAGGCTCTTGTTGTGAGGTTTGCTTTTTGTGCGTCGTTGTTTACTTGTTTGAGTATATGAAGGGATTCAGAAGTGGATTTATTGATGTTTTTTCTGTTGTGCGTCTCGCTGGCGGACATAAAAACGCAAGCTTCGTCAATGCCTCCTTCAAGCGCATTCTCCAGTCCTCTTTGATTCGGGACAAGTGCCGCGTACGTTACCCCTTTTTCACGGTTGATGCCTTTTGCTACGTCGATAGCATCTCGAAGCGCCGGAATCCATTTCGGGTGAACGAAGGATGTGATTTCAATATACGAAAGCCCTGTCCGGGAAAGCTGGTTGATCCAGGTTATTTTATCCTCTGTTGCGATCCATACGGGCTCGTTTTGTAAGCCGTCACGCGGGCCGACTTCTTTGATTGTCACTTTTTTAGGATATGACATGGTCTTCCTCCAAATTATTGAGTGGAATCGCTCAGTTCGAGCAGTACGTCTCCTTCATTTACAAAGTCGCCTTCATTTTTTTTGACTTCTTTTACGATTCCGCTTATATCTGCAACGATCGGGATTTCCATTTTCATCGATTCCAAAATGGCTACCTCCTGGCCCTTTTCGATTTGGTCGCCGGCTTTGACGTGGACTTTCCACAGGTTTCCTGCCATTTGTATGCTAACCGTCATGACAACTGCCTCCTTTATAGGTGTTGTTTCAAAAAGTCAGTCGTGACATCCCCTTCTTTAAATGCCTTTGTTGCCGCAGCCTGTATGAGAAGCGGAAGATTTGTTTTGATTCCCTCTACACAATAGTCGCGAAGCGCTGTCTCTAGTTTTTCAATTGCTTCTGTTCTGGTTTGGCCTTTGACAATCATCTTAGCGATCATCGGGTCATAAAAAGGGGTAACGGTGCTGTCTTTTGCTACCGCACATTCGTGTCTGACTCCTTTTTGGTCAGGAAGTGAAAACGCAGTGATCGTACCTGGTGACGGGAAGAAGGTCTTGGGATCTTCCGCGTATATTCGAACCTCTATCGCATGCCCGTTCCGTTGGATGTCTTTTTGGGAGAATGTGAGTGTATGGCCCGCAGCAATCCGCAGCTGCTGCTCAACTAAGTCCAGGCCTGTTATTTCTTCAGTCACGGGGTGTTCAACTTGCAGTCTCGTATTCATTTCGAGGAAATAAAAATTTTGCTTCTGGTCAACTATAAATTCGATGGTGCCTGCGTTCGTATAGCCGATTGCCTTCGCTGCTTTTACCGCTGTTTGCCCGATCTTCATTCTTAGTTCATCGTCTACAAATGGAGACGGTGCTTCTTCAATGACTTTTTGGTGGCGCCTCTGAACAGAGCAATCACGTTCAAACAGATGTACTGTATGGCCGTGTTGATCGGCCAAAAGCTGAACCTCGATGTGACGCGCATGTTCAATAACTTTTTCTATATACATCGACCCGTCACCGAAAAAATCTGCTGCGCGCTTTTTGTTTCCCTCGTACGCTTTTTTTAATGCTTCTTCATTTTCAACACGCTGCATTCCGATGCCCCCTCCGCCCGCTGAAGCTTTCAGCATGACAGGATAGCCGATTTGACTTGCGGTGCGGCAGGCTGCCTCTATATCTCCGAGGGATTCAGAAACGCCCGGCACCACAGGGACACCTGCAGCCTCCATTGCTTTTCGCGCTTCAATTTTGCTGCCCATCTTTGCGATGATATCAGGGGAAGGTCCGATAAACACGATGTTTTCTTGCTTGCAGCGTTCAGCGAACCGGCTGTTTTCTGATAACAATCCATATCCCGGGTGGATCGCGTCGGCTTTTGCTTTTTTCGCCGTCCTTATGATTCTCTCTATATTTAAATAACTTTCACTGACTCTCGATTCCCCGATCAAATATGCCTCTGTAGCGGCTTTTGTATGGGGCGCGTCCTTGTCTGCTTCTGAATAAACAGCGACCGTTTTAATGCCGAGACGGCTGCATGTTCGGATAATTCTCATTGCAATTTCTCCGCGGTTGGCGATCAGTACTTTTGTAAACATGATTTCACCTCATTGACTTGATGATAGGTTGAACATTTCAATCGTTTTTTCTCGCAGTTTATATTTTTGAATTTTGCCTGAGGCCGTCATCGGATAGTCATCCGTAAAAATAACATAACGCGGAATTTTGTGGCGGGCGATTTTCCCTTTGCAATAGGCTTTAAGCTCATCAGGTGAAACGCTTTTACCGTCTTTCAGTTTAATCCAGGCTGCAGCTTCCTCCCCGAATTTGGCGTCAGGCACACCAACGACCTGTACATCTAAAATAGCGGGATGCCGGTATAAAAATTCTTCAATTTCCCGCGGATAAATGTTCTCGCCGCCTCTGATGAGCATATCTTTTAATCTTCCGGTGATGCGGCAGTACCCGTCTTCATCCATGACAGCAAGATCTCCGGTAAACAGCCATCCGTCATGATTGATTGCTTTTCTGGTCGCATCTTTGTCTTTATAATAGCCTTTCATGACGTGATAGCCACGGGTGCACAGTTCTCCCTGCATGCCTCTTTGAACTTCTTGACATGTCCCAGGTTCTACAATTTTCACCTCAGTATGTGGCAGGGCGCGGCCGGTTGTTTCGACTCTTCTTATGAAGGAATCATTTGCTCTCGTTTGCGTAATGACTGGCGAGGCTTCGGTTTGTCCATAGGCGATCGTAATGTCTTTCATGCCCATTCTTTCAATCACAGCTTTCATCACTTCACTTGGACAGGGAGAGCCGGCCATGATTCCTGTTCGGAGCGTCGATAGATCATATGCATCAAAATCCGGATGATGCAGCTCGGCGATAAACATGGTAGGCACACCATGGAGCGCTGTGCATTTCTCTTTTTCTACCGTTTTAAGGACGGTAACGGGATCAAATTCTTGCACGGGTATCATGGCTGCCCCGACGGATACACATGCCAAAACCCCAAGGACGCATCCAAAGCAGTGAAAAAACGGAACCGGGATACACATGCGGTCTTGAGAGGTTAAAGCCATACATTCAGCGATATTAGCAGCGTTATTGATGACATTGAAATGGGTCAGCATCACGCCTTTTGGAAACCCTGTCGTTCCTGATGTGTATTGCATATTAATCACATCGTCTTTATCCAGGCTGTTCATTCTCTCTTCAAGCTCAGCATCTGTCACTGTTTTCGCCAATATCTCTGTATCGTCCCAATGATACATGCCAGGCAACCGTTTATTGCCAATATAGATTAGCGTTTTTAAAAAGGGATAGCGTTCAGATTTCAGTTGGCCGGGCTTTGCTTCTTGCAGTTCTGGAATTAAACTGCTCACGATGTCTGGATAAGAAGTGCCCCTGTATGAATCCATGATAATAAGCGCGGCGGCATCCGATTGCTTTAACAAGTAATCAAGCTCGTGTGCTTGATAATTGGTATTGACGGTCACGAGCACGGCTCCGATCTTCGCAGTTGCGAACTGGACGGCAAGCCATTCAGGGATATTAGAAGCCCATATGGCGACGTGGTCTCCTTTTCCAATCCTCATCCGCATGAGACCTTTAGCGGTTTGACGGCACAGACTGTCAAATTGAGCGTACGTATAGCGGATATTTCGGTCTGGATACACAACAGCATCTCGATCGGGATACGCATCAGCTGTTTGTTCCAGCAGCCTGCCGATTGTGGAATGGATGAGTTCAGCCATTCATTGTTCCTCCTTTCTTAATGATAGGAAAGCGTTTACATTTTTATTTTAAAAGCTGTCTGGCGATCACGAGACGCTGAATTTCAGATGTGCCTTCACCGATTTCCATTAATTTTGCGTCCCGCAGCATCCGTTCCACCCCATACTCTTTCATATAGCCTGAACCTCCATGGATTTGAATGGCTTGATTGCAAGCTCTTGTCGCCATTTCAGATGCGAATAGCTTGGCGTACGCCGCTTCTTTGGTGAACGGGTGGTTATGGTCTTTCAGCCAGGCGGCTTTTAACACCATTTGCCGTGCCAGATCAATTTCCATCGCCATGTCAGCAAGCTTAAATTGAATCGCTTGAAAGGAAGAAATCGGCTGTCCAAACTGCTTTCGTTCTTTCGCATATGCCAATGATGCGTCAAGGGCCGCTTGGGCAATGCCGACTGCAAGAGCAGCGATGGAGATTCGCCCTCCGTCCAGCGTATATAGAAACTGTTTAAACCCTTTTGTTGGATCGCCAAGTAAGTTGGCCGCAGGCACTCTTACATCCTCAAGCAAAATTTCCGCTGTATTCGAACCGCGGACGCCCATTTTATCGTACGGGCTCGTAATCGTAAGTCCTGGTGTGTCAGTTGGCACGATTAATGCGGAGATGATGTTTATTCCGTCTTTGTTTTTGCCTGTTACGGCGGTTACAATAACTGTGCGTGCGTAGCTTGCATTAGTGATCCAGCACTTTTCGCCGTTGATTACATACTCGTCACCATTTGAAATCGCTTTTGTTTGAGTGCCTCCTGCATCTGAGCCGGCATTTGGCTCCGTCAGGCCGAATGATCCGAGTGCTGTGCCTGAAGCCAGCGGCGTCAAATGCGTCTGTTTTTGCTCTTCTGTTCCGAAGTAGTAAAGAGGGCTTGCGCCTAGCGAGACCGCTGCAGCATAGCTTAATCCAGTACTGCCGCAGGCTTTGCCGACTTCTTCAACCGCTAAGGCATATGAAATCGTATCACCGCCAGATCCGCCGTATTCTTCTGGAAATGGAATACCCATCAGGCCGAGTTCACCCATTTTTTCAAATGTTTGCATCGGGAACTCGCCTGTTTGATCTACATGTTCAGCGTGAGGAGCAATTTCTTTTTTCGCAAAATCTTTTACCATTTCACGCACCATTTGTTGTTCTTTTGTCAGCTCAAAATTCACATCGTTTCCTCCTTCACATCTTTGTAACATCCTATTAGGCGAGTTCTATAATCATTCCCTGACAAGAAAAGTCTGAAAATTAAAACTGGATCATTTTTTATGTGATAATTTCAGCGGAATGAGCAAATACATGCAGTAAGCGCATACCATCCATATCGCAAACGCAAAAACTTGGCCCTTTGATAAAGCCGGGAAGATGAGGGGAGATTCCAAAGGGAAATCGTATCAATCAATAAACCGACCGCTGATCCCCATATACCTAGCTTGATCACCGCGAACTGTGATTGATCGAGTTTTTAATAGAGAAGAACACAAGGCATAAAACAAGAGCGGTGCCCGCTTCCAAGAGAAGAAAGTTCGTCAAAAAGGCTTCTTCAGCCGGATCAGTCAACACAGCATCTTCGAACAGCACAAAAAATAATGTGGCACCTAACCAGACTAGAAATGAAAACGTAAAACACGTCCTGTACGTGTTTCTCTTCGATTTTACTTAGTACTAGCTTCTCAGATTCCAATAATGGAAAATGTCCAAACACCGCCTACAGCGGTTTACCATCGTTTCCTGTCTCCAAAATCACTTTTAAAAAAAGACGACTTAGAAAGCCGTCCTTCTCATTTCTTATTTTGTTGTTCGTTTGGAAGCTTTGCTTTCGTTATGAAGCCGGTCTGCTGAAGTGACATAATACGTATATTTCTTGTTAGGATCTGCCGTGTTATCTAAGAAGGTTTGCTGCTCATGTGTTTTTCTTTGCGTTGCCAGCAATGTTCTCTGCTTTTTCCCTTCGGCTCTGTATATCGCATAATAGGCTGTTTCTTTCGTTTTTTGATTTGATGGGTGATCTTTAATCTGCAGAAGATTGCCGTTTTTGTCTTCGGTGACTTTCGTAAGCTTCGGTTTTTTTGGGGCGGTACTGTCCAGCCAAGGCATTTGCGGAACCAGTGCAGGCTTGCTGTAAAGATCAGTGCTGAGCCTTTCTTTGATGCCAAGCGGATTTTTGTTGAGGTCCTTGAGGCTGAAATGCATGCTTCCTTTCACCAGTTCAAGCTGGCGGTTCAAAGTGATTTGCCGCACATATTCCTCAGGGTCGGACCAAGGCGGATCAAAATTGTTATTGATTTTATATGCTGCCTGGCCAATATATAAGTGAACAGGCCTATTTTTGACTTCATTGCTCCACCAATCAGCCAGCACGTCGTAAGCCGCTGCGTTAAAGCCGATACTCCAATAAATTTGCGGAGCAATATAATCGATGTCGCCTTCTTGGATCCAATGTCTTGTGTCTGCATATAGATCGTCATAATTTCTGACGCCTGCTTTTGTATTCGATCCGGTCGGGTCATCTGCTGCGTTTCTCCATACTCCAAAGGGACTGATGCCGAATTTGACATACGGTTTTGCAGCTTTAATTGTTTGGTTGATTTGTTTGACAAGCTGGTTCACATTGTCCCGCCGCCAGTCATCGATATTAGAAAAAGCGTCTTTTCCGTATTGTTCGTACTGTGCTTGATCAGGAAATTCCTGTCCTGCTATTTTATAAGGGTAAAAATAATCATCCATATGAACAGCATCGATATCATAATGTTTTACGACTTCTTCAATGCCTTTGACGATAAAATCTCTCGTTTCTGGAATGCCTGGATGATAATACAGCTGGTTTCCGTAGGCGGCAACCCAATCTGGATGTTTTCTTGCCGGGTGACTCTCAGACAATTTATTAAGATCTGTATGATTCATTGTAATACGGTAAGGGTTAAACCACGCGTGAAATTCCAAATTTCGTTTATGGGTTTCTTCAATCATAAATGCAAGAGGATCATAGCCCGGGTCCTTCCCTTGGACACCGGTTAAGTATTCCGACCAAGGCCCGTAAGCTGACGGATAAAAGGCATCAGCCGTCGGTTTAATCTGAACAATAACGGCATTCATTCCCATTTTCTGCACATCGTCCAGCAGTTTGATATACTCCTGTTTTTGCTCTTTCACAGATAACCCTTTTTTGGACGGCCAATCAATATTTAATACGGAAGCAATCCATACGGCTCTCAGCTCCCTGTCAGACTGCGCATTGGCCATAAACGGAACGGAAATGACAAACGTTCCGATGATCAAGCTGACAAGGAAACGGACAATCGACTTTTGGCAAACCTTCATTCTGTTTCTTCTCCCCCATTACATCACTTTCACTATTCGCTATTACGGTATTCCCGGGCTATAAAAGGGTGATTAACAGAATGTCTATCTCACTAAATAAACGAAAAAAGTCCTAAAGCATGTTGTGAACCGCTTCTAGGACTTTTTATCATTCATCATGGTTTGCAGACTTTTTAACACGTCAATAAGTTTTACGCCGACACCGACAGCCGTTTCAAGGATCGCTTGTGCCCCAGCGATGGCTAAAATAAAGATCAGCGGTATTGCAATACGAGGCAAAAAAAGATAGCCAAGTCCGATCAAGATGGCACACCAAACACCGGCACACCAGTAGCAATTGAGCATGTATCCAAAGTTAGAAGCCGGCACGCTTTTTTCATCTACATGCCCGTTTTGATCAACAATCCTTTTCTTTTTCATAAAAGGTTTTCGGATAAATTCTGTGATTTTGTCGAATACAATCAAATGTGTCAGCCTGTAACTGGCTAGAATCAGCATGATAAACGTAAGAAAAGATAGATGATCCATGACAAGCCTCCAAGAAAAAGGATGATGTTATCATTCCCTAGTGTCATCGATCCATTCTTTGATACAAAAAGAAGCGGACAGAGAGTGCCTCTGTCCGCGAATCCGCTCTATTGTTTGTGCAGTATTACTTGATTTGAAGTGATCTTTTCTAAAATGTCGAGGATGATGTCAGCATTCTTTTCAGCATATGTTCCTTCCAGCATGTCTTTATGAGCGCCAAAACCCGTGTACTCACTATAATTTCCACAGGCGCCTTCCCATTTCGTTAAGCCTGTATTCTCGCTGGTTTCGGGGTGGATTCCAGCTTCGATGAAATGAATGCTTGCTTTGATGTGCCCTTCATTCAGCAATTGTGCCCAATATTCCTGATAGTTTCTTTTTTTCTTCATCACCTTTTCTCTGACTGCTTCAGGCAGATATGCTGCAGATTCGTCATTCCCGGTATCGATAGGCAAAGGCTGTTCTTTTAGATAAGCGTCCACGATAATGAAGTCACTGACTTCTAATCCTTTGCGCTCCATAGCCTGTGCCACTTCAAAAGCCAGGTTTCCGCCTGCAGAGTAGCCTAATAAAACGTATGGGCCCTCAGGCTGTATGTCCGTCATGCAATTAACATATTGTTCAATGCGGGTGTCTTGTTCAATAAAGTGAAACCCGTATACGGCTGCCTTCTCATTCAGCAATAAAGCAAGGTCTTTAAAATAAATGCCAAATCCCGATATCGGCGGGAAGCAGAAAAGATTTTGCGCGCCGTGCTGGTTCAGTTTGATCACATGCTGTTCATTTGCTGCTGTCAGCTGTTTAGAATAAAGTTTTTCGGCAAGCTGAGCGATTGTCGGATGTTCGAACAAGAAATCAATCGGTATGTCAATGTTCTGCTGATGTTTTAGTGTATGTATGACTTGCAGTGCTTTTAGTGAATGTCCGCCAATAGCAAAGAAGTCATCATCAATACTGATTGTGTTAACACCGAGGACTTGCTTCCAAATGTTCGCCAATTCTTCTTCAACCAAGTTTCTTGGCAATATGATGTTCTGTCGTTTGGCAGGCTTATTTTCTGGAATAGGCAGCGCGCTGCGGTCTATTTTTCCGTTTCCGGTAAGCGGCATCCGCTCCACACGCACCCAGTGCTGCGGGATCATATAGTCTGGAAGCACACGCGCCAAATCGGCGCGAAAATCCGTATCTGTTTTTTTGTGATCACCGACGTAATGAGTGTACAGCTGCGCCTCTCCATCTTTTTCTCTCAATGTCACTGCTGCTTCTTGAACGCCTTCCATTTCTAACAGGCGCGCTTCTATTTCGGCAGGCTCAATTCGTTTTCCGCGGATTTTCATTTGCCTGTCAATTCTGCTGATGTATTCTAAGTTTCCATCAGGCAGCCAGCGCGCCAAATCACCAGTACGGTATATTCTTTCTCCAGGCAAGAAAGGATGAGGAGAAAACACAGCATTTGTCAGGTCATCTCTGTTCAAATAGCCTTTAGCGACACCATCACCGCCAACACAAAGCTCGCCGGGAACGCCTATTGGCAAAAGACGTCCTTTTGTATCTAAGATGTAAGCGGTGCTATTGCTGATTGGTTTTCCAATCGGAATCGGCCCCGCATAGTCTCTCTTCATTTCAAAAAAGGTTGAAAAAGTCGTGTTTTCCGTAGGCCCGTAAATATTATGAAGCGCGAGATCTGGACAGGCATGTCTGACAGCATTCATCAGAGCAGGAGAGAGTGCTTCTCCTCCGACATATAACGTATGGAGCCCGCGAAACATGTCAGCTCGTACCTGTGCCAGCTGATTAAAAAGAGCTGTCGTTAAAAATAGCACTGTGATGTCATTTTCAAGCAAATACGCTCCAAACCGATCAGGTGTCAGCATTGTCGATTTATCAATGATATGAAGGCTTGCGCCATTTAAAAGTGCCCCGAACATTTCAAAGGTGACGGCGTCAAAGCTGATAGATCCAGTCATAATAAACCGGTCATCACCGGACGCAGACGTGTAATTGCTGTTTCTGACCAGGGACACGACATTGCGATTCGTGATCATGACCCCTTTCGGCCGGCCTGTTGATCCTGAGGTATACATGATATATGCAAGATCGTCTGGACTGGAGATGGTGTTGATAGGAAAATGGTTCTCTCCCATCAATGCCTGCGCATCTGCAATCATACATGTTCCTGAGAACGCAGCATTTTGCTCCAGCCCCTTTTGAACAATCAGCATTTTTGCTTGCGTTTCCTCAAGCATAAAGCTGACTCGTTCAGGCGGAAGCTCCGCATCAAGCGGGAGGTATGCTCCCCCTGCTTTTAATACGGCAAGCACACTGATCATGAATTCGGGAGAATGTGCAGCCAATATTCCGGCTGTCTCGTTTTTCCGAAATCCCTTTTGAATTAATTCTCTGGCGAGCGCATTAGAGCGTTTATCAAGCTCTTTATACGAAATAGACATATTGCCATACACAAGTGCGGTATGGTCTGGCGTCTTTTCTGCTTGTTCGCGAAATAAATCGATAATTGTATGATTCTTTGGATACTCCGTTTTTGTATTGTTGAACTGTGTGACAATCTGCTCTTTTTCTGTTGCATCAAGAAAAGAAAAATCAGCAATTGGCATATGAGGGTGCTGTGCAGCTGTGCTAAGCGCTTGCGTAAATTGCCTCTTGATACAGCTGATCCAGGCAGCATCGTAAACGAATGCATTATAGCTGAACTTGATGACAAGCTCTTCGCCGGGAGCAACGACAAGATTAAAGTTATATCCTGATTGCTCGGATACTTGAACTTGATCGATTTGCAGCGGTGAATCGGTTTGATCAGCGGAATCGGCGATTTTCTGCTGTAACGGATAGTTTTCAAAGACGATAATGTGATCAATCAGTTCCTGTTTTAATGCGGTGTTTGCCTGAATATCAAATAAAGGCTGGCAGGTAAACGGCTCAGCTTCCAGCATTTCTTTCTGGCAGCGTATGAGCAGCTCGTGAAACGTTTCGTCTTGATGTGTTTTAATTCGAATCGGTATGGTATTGATAAACAACCCTATCATTTGCTCCACGCCCGGGATTTCTGACGGTCTTCCTGATACAACTGCGCCAAACACAACGTCGTCTGTGCGGTTATATTGCTGCAGCATCACACCCCAGACCGCCTGAATAAGGGTAGCGAGCGTGACGCCGTGTTGTTTGGCAGTCTCTTTCAGCTTGTCTGTCAGTGGTTTATTTAATGAAAATATCAAATCTTCACGGTGATAACCTTCTTTTGTTTCTTTATCAGACACACGAGGCAGAGATGATGGAGTGCTGTAGTTTTTTAAATAGGTATCCCAGTAGGCCGCTGCTTTTTCTTTGTCTCGGTTTGTCAGCCAGGAAATATAGGTGCTGTACGGACGGACAGGGTCTAATGAAAGCGGTTTTCCTGCATGAATCGATTGATAAATTTGCATAAATTCCTGCATAACAATACCTAGGCACCATCCGTCCATTAAAATGTGATGGTGACTCCAAAGACAGACATGCTCATCTTCAGCTGTTTTGAACAGAGAAATCCGCATCAGCATGTCTTTTTGCAGATCAAAGCCTTTTTGCTTGTCCTTCTCTTTAAAGCGTTCAATATACTCATTCTGGTCGTTTGTTGGCAGATGAGAAATGTCTTCGCTGTACAAATGGAATTCACGTTCTGTCATCACGACTTGCCGAGGTCCCGACAAATGCGGGACGTGCGGCAAAAACACGGTTCTGAAAATATCATGGCGGTCGATAATGGCTTGAATGCTGCGCTGAAACCATTTATAGCTGAGGCTTCCTTTAATGGTGAAGAGCGACTGCTCAACGTATGCCCCCTCCTCTTTACGGAGGAAGGAATGATAGAGCATTCCCTCCTGCATGTGACTCAGAGGATAAATGTTCTTGATTTTTTTAATGGTATCCATAGTGTCTGCACCTTTCTTCACGGTTTCATTAGTGAAAACTGAGCATATCAGCAATCTCTTGCAGGGCGTCCTCGGTCAGTTCTTGATCATCATAATCGCTGATCGTTTTTTCTGTTTCGCTTTTGTTCTGGCAGTGTTCGATCAGCTGTAATAAAAATTGACGGCATGTTTCGCTAAGCTGTTCGATGGTTTTGCGCTGAAAGCGGGCATTGTCATAAGTCATATTGACAGTCAATTTTCCTTCTGCAGCGATTGCGCTGATATCCAGCGACTGTTCACGGTTCCATGTTGTGCTGATATCACCTCCGGCACCCAGCGGAGAGAATGAGAAGGCGTCCTCCTCAGGTACTTCAGCTGTGCGGCCGCTTTCAAATTGACCAAGATAATTAAAGCTGATTTCTGGTGCACCTGTGAAATTGATGTCTTTTTTGCCAGGCGGAGTCAAATATTTGATGACACCGTAGCCGAATCCTTTGTCAGGTACACGTCTCAGTGTATCTTTTGTTGTTTTTAGCACATGAACCATGCTTTCTTCCGAATCTGGCAAGTCTGCGTTCAGTTTAATCAATAACGGATAAATGGCGGTAAACCATCCAATCGTCCGGCTCACATCTATTCCTTTTAATACATCCTCTCGCCCGTGGCCCTCTAATGATAGTTTGAAGGCGGATTGATTGGTCCAATGGCGCAGCGCAAGAATGACAGAAGCGAGCAGCATGTCCTGCGTATCAGTGTTATATGCGCTGTTGGCGTCTTTTAAGAGTGCTGCTGTCTCTTTATCGTTTAAGGTAAACGAAATTGTGGACCGTTGTCCCTCGTGTGCTCTAGTTCCATCGATTTGATCAAAAGGCAATGCCTCTGTTTGATACTCTTCGGCTTCGCGCCAATACTTGAGCTGTTTCATTAGCTGCTGGCTTTCAGCGTAGTCAGAGAGCTTTTTCGCATACGCTTTAAACGAGCTTGTTTTAGGCGGCAGTTTGATATCCTCCCCGCCAGCAGCTTGGCGATACCCTAAAGCCAAATCTTCAAGCAGAACCCGCCATGAAATGCCGTCAACGACGAGGTGATGAGCAGATAAAAATAAGAAATCACCGTCAATTGTGTGGAAAAGACCGGCTTGCAGCAGCGGACCATTCTTCAAATCCATTTTCTGCTGAATATCAAGTACATGGCGTTTGATAATAGGCTCATACGCTCTATTTCCATCAGTGCATAAATCAATCATCTCAAGGCCGTACAACGCGTCGTCCGAATGACTGAGCGGCCGATTATATTGATCCCACTTTCCTTGTTCATTCTGTGTAAACACCATTCGCAGCGCATCATGATGACACGTTATTGCTTTTAACGTTTTGCGCAGTGCGTCTTCTTGTACAAAGGTACTTCGATGCAGCATTACGGACTGATTAAAATGGTGTTTTTCTTTTATATCTTGAGAAAGAAACCATTTTTGAACAGGCGACCATTGTACGTCTCCCTCAACCGCAGCTTGGCTGGAACTTGTATCTGAATCACGGATATAAGCTGCCAATTCTTGAATGGTCGGATGGCTAAACAAATCTTTCACTGCCATTTGCTTGCCTATCCGGTGAAGCCGCGCAGATACCTGTAACGCTTTGATTGAATCTCCGCCAAGTTCAAAGAACGAATCAGCTGTTCCGATCTTTTCTGCCCCCAGTACTTCTTTCCATATATCTGCCAGTATTTGCTCCATTTTGCTGGCTGGCGGGAGGAATGGACGTTCACCTTCGTGGTTGTATACAGGTTTTGGAAGTGCTCCGCGATCCAGCTTGCCGTTTGGTGACAATGGAAGTGAGTCCAGTTTTTCAATAAACGCAGGGTGCATAAACACCGGCAGCTTGTTTTGTAATTCTGAGCGTACAGCATTTGTGCTCAACTCTGGTTTTGTCACCACATAAGCACTTAATTCGGTTTGTCCTGACGCTGTTTCATGAGCAACTACTGCGGCGTCTTTTACACCATTTATACACCGGATGACCGATTCAATTTCTTTCGTTTCTACACGGTATCCTCTGATTTTGACTTGATCATCGATTCTTCCGAGATATTCGAGTGTACCGTCGGCCATCCATCTGGCGGCGTCTCCTGTTCGGTACATTCGTGTTTCGGGTTTAAATGGATTCTGCGTGAATGCTCTCTCTGTCAGTTCTGGAAGATTGACGTACCCTCTTGCAAGCCCTGATCCTGCTATACAAAGCTCTCCCGCAACACCGATTGGCTGAAGCTGATGATTGCTATTTAAAATCAGCACTTGAGTTCCGTCAATCGGCTGGCCGATGCTTACGTATGCCTGCTTTTCCATATGTCTCATGACGGTAGTCGCCACGCTGTTTTCTGTCGGTCCATATTCGTTGGCGAGTTCGGTATGCGGACATATAGCTAAGCTGCGGGCGATCAATTCGCGGTCAGCCGCTTCTCCCGCCAGTGTGACGACTCTAAGCGTCTTTACATCTTCCGGCTGCACTACGTCCAAAAGCGCTCGATATAAAACAGGCACAATAATCATATGTGTAATCCGTTGACGAGACAGCTGATGCTTAATGGCCAGAATATCCTTCGCTTCCTCTTCATGAAGCAAAACGGCTTTTGCACCTGACAAAAGCGGTGTAAACATACTAGTTATAAAGCCGTCAAATGAGAAAGAAAAGAGCTGCAGAATGGTATCTGTCTCGTTGAATGCATAAGCGTTTCGCCGCCACTGTAGAGTGTTGGCAATCCCTTTATGCTCGACCATTACCCCTTTTGGACGGCCCGTCGTTCCAGAGGTATAAATGATATAAGCCAAATGATGGGCAGACGACATTTGCGGCAGCGGCGATTTGTCGTCTTCCTCTACGCTTTCTATCGTCAAGATCTCTCCTTCAAAGTCAGCAAGTACTCCCCGATCCGCTTCATTTATTGTCATCAGCAGTTTCGTTCCGCTGTCGCTAAGGATATAGCGTTTGCGTTCTGTCGGGTATTCAGGATCAATGGGAACGTAACAGCCGCCTGCTTTCCACACACCAAGTATGGCTGCTATCATACTGAACGAACGATGCATCATGATGCCTACTGTTGTGTCCGGCTTAACACCTCTGTTGCGCAATGCACGTGCGATTCCATTGGACCACTCGTCCAACTCTTGATACGTCAGTGTTTTGTCTCCGCTGACAAGTGCAGAAGCTTTTGGTGTTCGTGCAGCTTGCTGCTCAAACAATTGACTGATTGTTTGAACTCCGTATTGATTCGCTTGCCCGGTGTTAAACTCATTAAGCAGCTGGTGCCGCTCTTCTTGGGTCAGGATGTCGATATGGTTGAGTGTCACCTCCGGGTTTTTACCAATGATGCTAAGTACATTTGTTAAATGCGATGCCCAGCGTTCAATGGTGGTTTTCTCGAACAATGCGGTTGAATATTCAAAAAGGAAATGAATGTTTCCGTCGCCCTCAGATGCCTGTAGTGTCAAATCGAATTTAGAAACGAGATGAGAAACTTGTGCCGGCTTCATTTGCAAATCATGAAGATACAATGGCTCGTAATCATTATTTTGAACAACTAACATCGCGTCAAACACTGGATTCCGGCTCATATCCCGTGTCAATTCAAGCTTATCGACAAGTTCTTCGAACGGGTAATCCTGGTGCTCAAAGGCTTCCAATGCTGTCTCGCGCACTTCCTGCAAGTACTGTACAAACGGCTTCCCGCCCTCCGGGCGCGTCCGAAGCGCCAGCGTGTTCACAAACATGCCGAGTATCGTCTCAAGATCCTTGTGCGGCCGGCCGGCGATTGGCGAGCCGACGATGATATCCTCCTGTCCGCTTAAGCGTGACAAGAACGCGGTGTAAGCCGCAAGGAGCACCATGTACAGTGTGCTTCCGTTTTCTCGTGCCAGCTTGTGAAGGCCTGATGCAACCTCTTGATCCAGCGTAAATGAGACCTTGTCACCAGCGAAACTTCGCACCGGCGGGCGGGCATGATCAGCCGGAAGATCCAGCACAGGCAGCTCGCCCTCGAGCTGCTTCAGCCAGTACGCCTCTTGCGTTTTGTACGCATCTCCTGTTTTAAATCCTTCTTGCCATACGGCATAATCTTTATATTGAATGCGCAGTGCCGGAAGCTTCCAATTATTGTACAGCTCGCCGAATTCCCGAATCAGAATGTTGACGGAAACACCGTCTGAAATGATGTGATGCATATCAACCAGCAACAGGTGCCGCTCATCTGATACCTTTACGATTTGGGCACGGAACAGCGGCGCTTGGCTGAGATCAAACGGTTTGATAAATGCGGCTGCGGCCTCCTGTTCGGTTCGTTCGCCTAGAACTGTAGTCTGTAACGTAAACGGCACCTCGTCATGGATGCGCTGCACCGGATCGCCTCCTGCGTCCTGTTCGAAGGAGGTACGAAGCGACTCGTGGCGCTTGATCAGCTCTTTGAAAGCTCTGTCCATCCTTTCAGGGTTGAGCTCCCCTTCGAGCTCTAACACAGCCGGCATATTGTAGCCTGTCCCTCCGTCCTCCAGCTGCTGAAGGACATAAATCCGCTTTTGGGCAGAGGAAACCGGATAGGTTTCCTGTTTTTCAACGGGCTTAATCGCTTCATATGGACTGTCCGTTCCTTCACGGATAACGGTAGCCAGTCCTTCTACCGTCGGATGGGCAAACACATCTTTTAGCGGCACCTGTACATCGAATTCTTTGGTGATCCGTGAGACAAGCGCCGTTGCTTTTAAGGAATGTCCCCCGCGGTCAAAAAAGTTGTCGTGAATCCCGACAGGGCCATTTTTCAGCACGTCCTCCCACAGCTGAGAAAGCTTCATCTCAGTCACGTTTCTCGGCGCTGTGTAGGTCTCCGCATCTGCCGCTCCGCCAGGAGCTGGCAGGGCGTTTCGGTCGAGCTTTCCGCTTGGCGTAACCGGCCACTGTTTCATTTCTATCATATAGGCTGGGACCATGTAGCCCGGCAACAGTCTCTCAAGCTGTGCACGCACTTCGTTTCTTTGGAGCCCTTCTATATAAGCGCATAATTCCGGCTCCCCGCTGTCTGTCCGTACGGTAACAGCCGCCTCTCTTACACCTTCTATATTTCTTAGTGCCGCTTCAATTTCTCCCGGCTCAATCCGGTAGCCGCGGATTTTTACCTGATCATCCGTGCGCCCGAGGAATTCAACATTCCCGTCAGGGAGCCAGCGCGCCACATCCCCGGTTTTGTACATGCGTTCCCCCGGGTAAAACGGGTCTTCAAGAAAACGCTCCTCCGTTAATGCCGGCCGATTCAAATAACCTCTGGCAACACCCGCTCCGGCAATGTATAGTTCACCGATACATCCAACAGGCAGCATCCGCTGATTCTGATTCAGGATATACAATCTGACATGATGAACAGGTTTTCCAATTGGAATCCGTTCAAGTTTTTCTTGCGGCGGACAATCAAAGAATGCAGCTTCTACGGTTGCTTCCGTTGGCCCATAGGAATTGGTTATTGAAACATTTGGAAGCAACACGTGAAATCGGGAGACAAGATGGGTCCCCAGCTGTTCTCCCCCAGAAAACACTCGCTTGAGTCTGTTTGTCTTAATCGGTACAGAGCGATATTTTATATGTTCTAAAAATGCATGGAGCATTGAAGGCACAAAATGCATAGCTGTGATCTTTTGTTCTTCTATGGCCTTCGCGATCACTTCAGGTTCTTTTTCGCCTCCCTGAGGAAGCAGATAAACAGAAGCTCCGGCATAAGGCCACCAAAACAGCTCCCATATTGAAGCATCGAATGAATATGATGTTTTGTGCATAATCATATCTGAATGCTTTAGCTGATAGCGGGACTGTAGGGAATTCAAAAAATTCACCGCTGATCGATGTTCAATTTCAACACCCTTAGGCATCCCGGTAGAACCGGATGTATAGATGACATAGGCTAAAGATTGCGGGAGAACATCCACATTCGGATTGGACAAACGATGTGCCAGTCCGCTATTTGTCTGATTGAGATAGACAATCTCTCCTGCAAATGCCTGAACATGAAGACCGGCAGACTGAAGCAGGAGAATGTTTGTACCGCTGTCCTTCAGCAGAAAGCTGATTCGTTCTTCCGGATAATCCGGGTCAATGGGCAGATAAGCGCCGCCAGCTTTAAGAATGCCATAAATGCCGATCAGCATTTCAGGCGAACGCCGGCCTATAATGGCAACAGTCGTTTCAGATTTTACTCCTCGTCCGATCAGCTCCCAGGCGATACGGTTAGCCTGTTCGTTCAATTCTTTATAGGTCATCACTCCATCTTCGAAGATAACGGCCGCCTGATCAGGCGTTTTTGCTGCCTGCTGTTCGAGTGCATAGTGTAGCGTTTGATTCATTGAATAGCCCGTCTCCTCAAACAGATGGCATGATTCAATGAAATCTCTCTCTTCTTCTTTTGTTAAGATTGGAATATCGTCCAATTCTGTTTCAGGACTGGCAGCTGTATGTTCCACAAGCGTGGTGAAAAGGCTGGCCCACCTTTGGATGGTTTCTTTCTCAAACAAAGCTGTACTGTATTCAAACTGACAGAAAAGCTCGGAATCATGCTCTGTAACGTATAGGGAAATATCAAATTTTGATATTGGGTGCTCCAAGTCGTTCCACTGAAGCTGTACATCATTCATTTTTAGCTTTTGCTGTTCCATATTCTGAAGGACTAGCGTTGTGTCAAACAAAGGATTCCGGCTCATTTCCCGCTGCACACCGAGTTTGTCCACAAGCTCTTCAAACGGGTAATCCTGATGCTCATACGCTTCTAGTGCCGTCTGTCTGACTTCTTTCAGAAATTCCTCAAATGTCTTATTACCCGCTGGGCGTGTGCGGAGAGCCAGTGTATTGACGAACATCCCAAGAACAGCTTCAAGGTCGGCATGGGGCCGTCCGGCGATTGGTGAACCAATCACGATATCATCCTGACCGCTTAACCGAGACAAAAAGGCTGAATACAAAGCGAGAAGCGTCATATAAAGCGTGCTTCTGTTTTTATGGGCGAGCCGCTTTATGCGGGCCGTGATCTCTTTGTCCAATTGAAAGGTTACTTTTCCGCCTATGAATTGCCGTTCTGCCGGACGTCGTTTATCTGTTGGAAGCTCCAGTATAGGAAGATCCCCGCTAAACTGCTGCTGCCAGTAAGTCTCCTGCTTTTGGTACGAGTCTCCCTTTTTAAATTTCTGCTGCCATACGGCGTAATCTTTATATTGGATCCGCAATGGCTTAAGCTGCCGGTTTGCATAAAGATCGGTAAATTCTCGGATTAGGAGCTGAACGGATACGCCATCTGAAATGATATGGTGCATATCCACCAGCAATACATGCTTCTCGTTTGACACTTCTATAAGGCCTGCTCTAAATAATGGCGCCTGGCTGAGACAAAAGGGACGGACAAATCCCTCGATAGTGGTCTCTTTACTTAACGTAAACGGCACTTCGGTGTGGATACGCTGAACCGGCTCGTCATCAGCTCCGGATACAAAGGAAGTTCGAAGCGGCTCATGCCGGCTGATCAGTTCTTTACATACAGCAGACAGTTTGGCGACATCCAGTGCACCTTCCAGTTCTAAGACCGCAGGCATGTTATAGGCGACACCCTCATCAAGCTGTTGAAGCACATAGATTCGTTTTTGGGCCGAAGATACAGGATATGTATCCCTTTCTTCTGCTGGTTCAATTGCTGCATACAGATTTTGTTCAGCCTCTCGAATAATTAAAGCTAATCCTTCAACAGTCGGATGAGCAAAGATGTCCTTAAGTGAAACTTGCACATGGAATTCCTTTGCGATCCGTGACATAAGCACTGTTGCTTTTAACGAGTGGCCGCCATTGTCAAAAAAGTTGTCTTGGATGCCTATATGTCCATTCTTTAGCACATCTTCAAATAGTTGCGAAAGCTTTGCCTCTAACAGATTTCGAGGGGCAGTATATGGGTTTCCGCTGATTGAAGCATCTGGCTCCGGAAGTGCTGCGCGATCTACTTTTCCGTTTGGGGTAAGAGGTATGCTGTCAACCCATATCCATTTCGACGGAATCATGTATTCTGGGAGCTCACTAGCCATATAACTGCGTAAATCTATTGCATTCAGCTTTTGTACACTGCAATAGTAAGCGCATAATTCATGTTCACCGTTTTGATCTTGCCAGATGAGAATGGCAGCCTCACTAATGTCCGGATGATTCATTAGCGTGACTTCGATTTCTTGCGGCTCAATTCGATAACCTCTGATTTTCACTTGATTGTCTGCCCGTCCGATATATTCGATGTTGCCGTCTTCAAGCCGTCTGGCCAAATCACCTGTACGGTACATGATCACACCAGGCCTGAATGGGTCGGATGAAAATTTGTCGCGTGTCAGTTTATCGTGATTGACATATCCTCTGGCAACACTTGCGCCGGAAATATAGAGTTCACCTGGTACGCCGCAGGGCTGCAGTTGTTTTTGATGATTCATAATATATAGATCAGTACAGCCTATCGGTTTACCGATTGGCGGAAACTCCGGAATAGGGTCTCCCGGATGAATGGTATACGTTGATATGACATGAGTTTCTGAAGGTCCGTAATGATTGTGCAGGTGTATGCCGCGTTCACGTAACATCTCTTGGAAAAGGTCTGAAATCATTAATTGTTCCCCGGCTGCGATCAGGTGTTTGACGCCATCAGGAAACGAGTTCGCAAGTTCTCGCTCGCTGAAAATCATTTTGATAAAAGCAGTTGGGAGAAACACAATATTCGTCTGATGCTTGTTTATAAATGCAAACAGCTGAGGCACATCTCTTTTTATGGCTTCTGGCACGATGTGCAGTGTGCCGCCTTTCAGAAGCGCAGAAAAAATTTCTTGATAGCAGACGTCGAAGGAAGGTGTCGCAAATTGCAGAACATCTGCTTCAAAGTCAATGCCGGAGTGAGTATATTCGAATTTCAGCAAGTTAGCCATGTTTCGATGCTCAAATTGAACACCCTTTGGTTTACCTGTTGTGCCTGATGTATAAATCATATACAGCAGATCGTCAGCATTGTTGACTGACTTTATGTTACTGCCGTCTACTTTGCTTTCGATATCTTCTGGATGAGTGATAATGTAATTGTCTTCTAACGATGAGGAAAGATGCGCTTGTGAAACAACATGTGAACAGCCGCAATCATGCAGAATATAACGGATTCTGTCAGCAGGGTAATGCGGATCAACCGGAACAATGGCGCCGCCTGCTTTCAAGATACCAAGAACACCTGTGATAAACGCCGCTGAGCGTTCCATCATAATCGCAACGGGTTCCTGTCTCACAACGCCTTTCATTCGTAAATGCCGTGCCAATCTGTTAGCCGCTTTATTCAGTTCTCTGTATGTTAATGAGCAGGCTTGATCAATTACAGCATGAGCATCTGGTGTCTTTTCCGCTTGCTTTTCAAACATGGCATGGATGGTTTCGTAAACTGGTGTTTGATCTGTAATTTCTCCAATCAGCTGCCGCTTTTCAGTATCTGTCGTGATATCGATTTCTCCAGGTGGAAGATTCGGATTATTTAAGATTTGTGATACAGCATTCAGAAGATGCTCTTTGACAGAGAGCACAAAAGACCGATCGTGCTGCTCCGCATCATAGTTCATTTTGATATGAATTTCTTCCCCTGGCGCCACCATAAGATAAAAGCTGTAGTTGGTTTCATCTGCGACAGTGAAATTATGAATTTGAAAAAGATCAGAAGCATGTTCCTGTTTGTTCAGCATTTGAATCTCTTGCTGCACCGGATAGTTTTCAAATACGAGAATATGATCAATCAGCCCTTGCTTAACAGCTGAGCGGGATTGAATCTCATACAAAGGGTGGTAGCTGTACGCTTCAGCGGCAAGACGGTCTTTTTGCATATCTTTTATAAGTTGAAGAAATGGCGTTTTTGCCCCATGCACCCGAACCGGCATCGTATTAATGAAAAGACCTACCATATGTTCAATGCCTTCGATTTCCGCAGGCCTTCCTGAAATGACAGAACCGAATACGGCGTCATCGTTATTATTATATTTTTGTAGCAGAATGCCCCAAATGGTATGGAAAATCGTACTGAGTGTCACTTCTTCTCTAGCAGCAAGCTCTGAAAGCCTGCTGCTTTCTTCCTTAGAGAATGAAAATGTAACGTGTTCCTGCCTGCTTTTTCCCTTTGTTTTTTTCTGCTTAGGGAGCACGGTTTGCTGTTCGTGGCCGGAAAGATAATGGTCCCAATAAGAAACCGCCTGCTCTTTGTCTTGCTCCATCAGCCATTTGATATACTTTCCGTATGGCTGGACCGGCTCCAATGTTATAGGGGATGCATTTACATAAGATGCGTAAATATGCAGAAACTCCTTTAGCACAATGCTGAGGCACCAACCGTCCATCATGATATGATGAAAGGTCCAAATGCAAGTGTACTGGCTCTCTCCTGTTTGAATAAGAGCGATGCGCATGAGCACATCCTTTTGCAAATGAAACCCCCGGTCCCGGTCTTTTTCTTTCCATTGCTCAATAAACTGTGATTGCTCCGCCTCGTTTAATTGAGTAATGTCTTCTTCCAGCACGATGACATTTCGTTCTCTTAGAACAACCTGCTGGGGGGAGGAAACATTTTGGCTGATAAAAATGGTTCTGAAAATATCATGTCTTTCTACAAGAGCGTTGATGCTGTTTTGAAAAAACTGCGGGTTGACTTTTCCTTCAATTGTAAAAGAAGCTTGCTCAACATACGCCTGTGAATCTTTTTGCAGGAGGGAATGGAAAAGCATCCCTTCCTGCATGTAAGACAGCGGATAAATATCCTGAATTGAATTCGCTTTTGTCATGTTCATGTCTCCCTGTCACGATTTTCTACAATTCTTCCACCAAGCTGGATATGCTGTCCAAGTCCTCAGCCGTTAATGATTGACTGCTGAAATCGCTCAGTGTCTTTTCTGTTTTCTGTTGACCGGCGCAGTGTTTCATAATGTCCAGCAAAAAGTGTTCAATCCTGTTAATAAGCTGCTCCATTGTGTTTCTGTGAAAGCGGGCTGGCGGATAACTAAGATTGAAATGGAGCTTTTTGTCTGCTGCCATTGCGCTCATCTCGATGATTTGCTCACGCTTCCATGTATGAGTGATATCCTTTCCGCTCCCAAGGCTTGATGGGCGGAAGGTGTCCTGTCTTTCGATGTCGTTGAACTGGCCCAAATAGTTAAAGCTGATTTCAGGTGTTTTTGAAAACGTAATGCTTTTATTTTCAGGGTGTGTAAGGTATTTCAGCATACCGTAACCTACCCCTTTGTTTGGTATCCGGCCCAGTGTATCTTTAACGGTTTTTAATGCGGTTCCGAGCTCATACCTATGATTTTCAAAGCTTATGAGGGCCGGATACATGGATGTAAACCAGCCGACCGTCCTGCTGATATCTAACTCTGGCAGAATATGTTCTCTCCCGTGTCCTTCCATAGCGATACGGAGCATACTTCCTCCTGTCCATTCACAAATCGCCAAGGATGCTGCGGTTAACAGAATATCTTGTGTATCTGTGCCATAGGCGTGATTGATGTTTTGCAGCAAGACGGCGGTGTCTGCTTCAGTCAGTGAAAAGCTTAATGAGTCCCTTTTGCTGAAGTCGATGTTCACATGATGCGGTATTTCATAGGGCAGTTCTGCGTCTTGCTGTTCTTCTACAGTTCGCCAATACGCCTCTTCGCGAATCAGCTTACTGCTTTGGGCATATTCCTGTATGCGTCTTGCGTATTCCTGATAGGAATCCGTTTTAGGCGGAAGCTGGATCGTCTGGCCTGCAGCAGCTTGTTGATATCCGGCTGACAAATCCTCAAGCAAAATCCGCCATGAGACACCATCAACGACAAGGTGATGGATCGCAAGGAACAAGTAATCTCCGGTCAGTGTTTTAAACAAAGCGGCGTGCAACAATGGTCCTTCCTGCAAATTGATGCTTTGCTGAAGATCTGCAACTTCTTGTTTGATTTGCGTCTCCCAGCCGCTTTCTGACTGTGAAAGATCAAAGGTTCTTAAGCTGTATAGCTGTGACTCATGAATGCCTTGGTTGATTTGAATCCATCGCCTATCATCGTTGCGATAAACCATCCGAAGCGCATCATGATGCTCCGCCAGTTTTTTCAAGGCTGGTCTAAGGGCGTTTTCAGACAAATGTCCAGAATGGAATAGCATGACAGACTGATTGAAATGGTGTCTTTCTTCAATATCTTGTGAAAAAAACCATTGCTGAACAGGCGTCCAAGGAACGTCTCCCTGAACGGGTCCTTGCTCTATGATTCTCTCTGACTTACGGATAAATGGTGATAAGTCCTTTATCTTTGGATGACGGAATAAATCACTTACCTGCAAGCTTAGCCCATAGCGTCCAAGGCGTGCAGAAACTTGAAGGGCTTTGATTGAATCTCCGCCCAATTCAAAAAACGAATCCTCTATTCCGATCCTCTGGATGCCGAGAACCTCCTGCCAGATCAACACAAGTTGGTCTTCAAGGTCATTTCGAGGCGGAGCGTACGTTTGTGATGTGAAATTTGGTTCAGGAAGTGCTTTTCGGTTCAATTTGCCGTTTGATGTGAGCGGAAGAGTCTCCATTTCAATAATGTACGCCGGGATCATATAGTTTGGCAGCGAACGCGCGAGAAGTGAACGCACTTGTTCAGCATTCGTGCCTGCTTTTACGCTGATATAGCCAAACAGCTCTTTGCTCCCGGTCTGGGCTGTACGTGCTAACACTGCGGCTTCTTTGACCCCGTCTATTTGACGAAGTGCTGATTCGATCTCACCCAGCTCCACACGATAGCCTCTGACTTTTACTTGATCATCAATACGGCCAACGTACTCAATTGTGCCGTCAGGAAGCCAGCGCGCCAGATCACCTGTGCGATACAGTCGATCGCCAGGTGCAAATGGATGTGGGACAAATTTCTCTTTCGTTAAATCAGGACGGCCCAAATATCCTCTGGCGACGCCATCTCCGCCGACACAAAGTTCACCGACAGCTCCGACCGGCTGCAGCACTCCCCATTGATTTAAGATATAAGCGGTGGAATTACCAACCGGCCGCCCAATCGGAATGGAAAGTTCATATGTTTTTTGAATGTGAAGGCATGTCGAAAAAGTTGTATTTTCGGTAGGGCCATATCCATTCCATATAGATACTTCAGGGCAGACATTTCTGATTCGATTGACGTGGCTCGGCGACAAAGCTTCTCCGCCAATAATCAAATGTTTCAGCTGTGAAAATGTTTGTTCATTTTGTTCTGTCAAATGATTGAATAGAGAAGATGTCAGCCAAATCGTTGTGATTCCTTGATGTTCTATGTACCTCTTAAGCTGATGGGAATCGAGAAATGTTTGTTGATCGGACAGATGCAAAGCGGCACCATTTAGCAGCGGTCCGAAAATTTCAAATGACCCAACGTCGAAACCGATTGATGATGTCATCAGAAGGCGGTCTTCAGGTGTAAATGTAATATAATTGCTGTTTTTAACAAGACGAATTACACTTCGCTGCTCAATCATGACACCCTTTGGTTTACCGGTTGATCCAGAGGTATAAATGATATATGCGAGTGAATGTGGCCCTGCTGAAGAATCAACGTTCTTCGTTTTTCCTTGCTTTTGAATATCTTCGATTATGATTTGTTCACATTCAATGTCTAATAGCTGTTTTTCTGTTTTCTCAGATTGAAGGAGTAATGCCGCCCCGCTGTCTGACAGCATATAAGCTATTCGTTCAACAGGCAGATCAGAAGCAATAGGCAGATAGGCTCCCCCGGCTTTCAGAATGCCCAGGATTCCTGCAATGAGTTCTGGTGTTCTGCCTGTCAACAAGGCTACAACACTATCAGGCCCTACGCCCTTTATCTGTAGAACTGAGGCAATTTGATTTGCCCAGCTGTTCAGGTCCTCGTAAGTGAATACTTGGGTGTCGCTGACAATTGCTACAGCATTAGGTGTTTGTTCTGCCTGCATTTCAAAGAGTCTGCTGATGGTTTCATTTCTTGGATAATCTATTTTTGTACGATTGAGCTCGTGGATAAGGTAATGGGTCTCATCCTCATTCAGGATATTTATTGTTCCGAGAGCGGCTTTGTTGTCTTTGATGATGGAGAGTAACATATTGATAAAATATTGAAGCCACTTTTCTATCGTTTTTTTCTTATATAAGTCAGTACTAAACTCCATTTGGAACGTCAGCAAACCGTGGGGCTGTTCCTGGGCATATAGGGTTAAATCAAATTTGGACGTTTGATGCCCATTGTTTGCTGCAGGTTTGAGACAAAGTTCATCCAGCTCCAACGATTCCTGATCCATATTTTGAAGGACAAACATTACGTCAAACAGCGGATTTCTGCTCATATCTCGTGTCAATTCAAGCTTATCAACAAGCTCTTCGAACGGGTAATCTTGGTGCTCAAAGGCTTCCAATGCTGTCTCACGCACTTCCTGCAAATACTGTACGAATGGCTTCCCGCCCTCCGGGCGCGTCCGAAGCGCCAGCGTGTTCACAAACATGCCGAGTATCGGCTCAAGATCCTTGTGCGGCCGGCCGGCAATTGGCGAGCCGACGATGATATCTTCCTGTCCGCTTAAGCGTGACAAGAACGCGGTGTAAGCCGCAAGGAGCACCATGTACAGTGTGCTTCCGTTTTCTCGTGCCAGCTTGTGAAGGCCTGATGCAACCTCTTGATCCAGCGTAAATGAGACCTTGTCACCCGCGAAGCTTCGCACCGGCGGGCGGGCATGATCAGCCGGAAGATCCAGCACAGGCAGCTCGCCCTCGAGCTGCTTCAGCCAGTACGCCTCCTGCGTTTTGTACGCGTCTCCTGTTTTGAATCCTTCTTGCCATACGGCATAATCTTTATATTGAATGCGCAGCGCCGGAAGCTTCCGATTATTGTACAGCTCGCCGAATTCTTGAATCAGAATGTTGACGGAAACACCGTCTGAAATGATGTGATGCATATCAACCAGCAACAGGTGCCGCTCATCTGATACCTTTACGATTTGGGCACGGAACAGCGGCGCTTGGCTGAGATCAAACGGTTTGATAAATGCGGCTGCGGTCTCCTGTTCGGTTCGTTCGCCGAGAACTGTAGTCTGTAACGTAAACGGCACCTCGTCATGGATGCGCTGCACCGGATCGCCTCCTTCGTCCTGTTCGAAGGCGGTTCGAAGCGACTCGTGGCGCTTGATCAGCTCTTTGAAAGCTCTGTCCATCCTTTCAGGGTTGAGCTTCCCTTCGAGCTCTAACACAGCCGGCATATTGTAGCCTGTCCCTCCGTCCTCCAGCTGCTGAAGGACATAAATCCGCTTTTGGGCAGAGGAAACCGGATAGGTTTCCTGTTTTTCAGCGGGCTTAATCGCTTCATATGGACTGTCCGTTCCTTCACGGATAACGGCAGCCAGTCCTTCTACTGTCGGATGGGCAAACACATCTTTTAGCGGCACCTGTACATCGAATTCTTTGGCGATCCGTGAGACAAGCGCCGTTGCTTTTAAGGAATGTCCCCCGCGGTCAAAAAAGTTGTCGTGAATCCCGACAGGGCCATTTTTCAGTACGTCCTCCCACAGCTGAGAAAGCTTCATCTCAGTCACGTTTCTCGGCGCCGTGTAGGTCTCCGCATCTGCCGCTCCGCCAGGAGCTGGCAGGGCGTTTCGGTCGAGCTTTCCGCTTGGTGTAACCGGCCACTGTTCCATCTCTATCATATAGGCTGGGACCATGTAGCCCGGCAACAGTCTTTCAAGCTGTGCCCGCACTTCGTTTCTTTCGAGCCCTTCTACATAAGCGCATAATTCCGGCTCGCCGCTGTCTGTCCGTACGGTAACAGCCGCCTCCCTTACGCCTTCTATGCTTCTTAGTGCCGCTTCAATTTCTCCCGGTTCAATCCGGTAGCCGCGGATTTTCACCTGATCATCCGTGCGCCCGAGGAATTCAATATTCCCGTCAGGGAGCCAGCGCGCCACATCCCCGGTTTTGTACATGCGTTCACCCGGGTAAAACGGGTCCTTAAGAAAACGCTCCTCCGTTAATGCCGGCCGATTCAAATAACCTCTGGCAACACCCGCTCCGGCAATGTACAGTTCGCCGGCGACACCAGAAGGCTGTACGGCTAAATGTGGATCTAAAACATACAAACGCGCACCGGGTACGGGCTTCCCAATCGGAATCCGCAAACGGTCCCTGTCCCGTTCTGGGTCCAACACGTAAAATGCCGCGTCTACCGTTGCTTCTGTCGGCCCGTAACCATGGATTAATGATACCTGTGGCAAGATAGAAGCAAAACGGGCTGCCGTACGCGGCGCAAGCGGTTCACCTCCGGCGAATACACGCTTTAGGTTTGTCCCGTCACCGAGCGCTAACATTTCCGCTTGATCTAGAAAGCTGTTCAGCATAGCCGGAATAAAATGAGCCGTTGTCACGTTTTCCTGATGAATGGCTTGTACGATCAACGCGGGGTCTTTTTCCCAACCGGGCGGAAGCAGATACGCCGAAGCACCGGAAAGAGTCCACCAAAACAGCTGCCACACAGACGCATCAAAGGAAAAAGAGGTTTTCACCATGACAATGTCATCTTCCGAAAGCGGAAACTGGTGCTGCATGCCGGTCAGAAAGGAAACAGCCTGACGGTGCTCAACGGCCACTCCTTTCGGCTGCCCGGTAGAGCCCGATGTATAGATGACATAGGCGAGAGATCCGTCGCTAACAGAAGCAGACACATGACGTTTTACTTCTTCACGCTCAAGAGATGTCATGTCAACTTCAAGCGTCTCTCCAGAAAAGTTCGGTGCGGAGCATCCCGGCTGTGTCAGCAAGAGCGATGCCCCGCTGTCTTTCAGCATGTAGCTCAGCCGCTCCTTTGGATACGCAGGATCAAGCGGCAAATACGCCCCTCCGGCCTTCAATACAGCAAGGACAGCGATCAGCATGTCAGGTGAGCGTTCAGACAGGACACCGACGATACTTTTGTTTGTGACGCCGCGTGCCGCAAGGTGCGCAGCCAGCCGGCTGGCGTACATATCAAGCTCAGCGTATGTCAGCGAACCGCCTGAAAAGCGAATCGCTGGCCGCTCCGGTGTGACTGCCGCCTGTCGCTCAAACAGCCCATGCAGGGTTGGGGCTTCAGGTGAAACAGATACTGTCCTGTTATTTTGAGAAACGATTTTCCGTGTTTTGTCCTCATCTAGCAACGTCATCTTTGACACAGGAAGAGATGGATCAGAGATGACGTCAGAGATCATGTGCAGTAAATAATCTTTTATCTCAGACATCATATTTGGTTGATAAGCGCCTGTATGAAAATGAATCCGAACGTACAAAGTACGCCCTGGAATCACTTTGACACTGCATCTATAATTAGTTACCTCTTCCATCTCAAAATCTTTTACGGAGAAATCAAATGATCCAGCTTGATTCAGCTCTTCAATCTCTTGTTGAGTAGGTGTATTTTCAAAGACGATAATATGATCAATCAGCTCTTGTTTAAGAGCGCTCTGCGCCTGAATGTCATATAAAGGGAAGTAACTATACGCTTCTGCTTCAGTCATGTCCTTTTGCATTCCGCTGACTAGGTCAGAAAAAGACAGAAAATCACTTTGGACTCGAATAGGAATGGTATTGATAAAAAGTCCGACCATGTTTTCCACATCTTTTAGCTCAGAAGGTCTGCCTGATATAACTGATCCGAACACAGCATCGTCGCGGCGATTGAACTTTTGGAGCATGATTCCCCATAAAGCTTGGAACACAGTGTTAAGTGTCGCACCACATGCTGCAGCGATTTTCTGTAATTCGGAGGTTTCTTTTTCAGGAATGGTAAACGTGATCTGCTGTAATGTCCCGTCCGACATTTGATCTGTTCTTTTAGGCAGAGGCGAAGCTTTTTCGAAATGCTGAAGCCTCTTTTTCCAATACTCAGCTGCTTCTTCCCGGTCTTGCTGCATCAGCCATTTAATATACGTCCCGTACGGCTGTACGGGAGGCAAATCAGGAAACTGCCCTTTTCCAAGCGCTTGATAAATATGGAGAAAGTCTTTAATGACGATGCCTAAACACCAGCCATCCATTAAAATATGATGGTGGCTCCAGATACAGACATAATGATCAGGCGCCCATTTTAAAATAGATATTCTCATCAGCACATCCGTTTGGAGATCAAAGCCTTTGGATTTGTCCTGCTCTTTGAATGCCTCTGTACAATGTTCTTTATCTTTTTCATTGAGATGAGAAATATCTTCAACATGAACAGGGCAAGGACGTTGCTTGAGCACGACTTGACGAGGCTTGGCTACATTTTTATAGATGAATGCTGTTCGAAAGATATCGTACCTGTCAAAAACAGCATCCATACTTTTCTCGAAACGCTCCAAGTCGAGCTGTCCATGGATTGTAAAAGAAGCCTGTTCAAAATAAGCTCTCGACTGTTCATCATACAATGAGTGAAAAAGCATCCCTTCCTGCATAAATGACAAAGGGTATATATCCTGTATTTCAGGTTGCTGCGGCATCAGTGAATCTCCTCTCCTATAGTTTGTTGACGGCTCCCATGATCTCACTCAATTCATCAAGCGTTAAGTCTTCATCAGTGAAATCAGATGCGCTCCACTCTTGGTTTTCTTTGCCGGTACAATGCTCAATGATGTTTTCCAGAGTCTGTTTAAAATGCCTGGAAAATGTTTGGATTGTTTTTTCCTCAAATTGAAACCTGTTATAGATGATGTGCATGTTCAGGCACCCCGAAGAAACGGCGCCGCTGATATCCAGTGCATAAGGACGCTCCCAGTTCGGGCTGATCTCATTTCCTGGCTTGATGTCAGACACCTCAAAGGCATTTGATTGAATATCCTGATCAAACTGGCCTAAATAATTAAAGCTGATTTCTGGGCTGTTTTTCTGAGAGCCCCATCTTTTGCTGATATATTTCAGCACGCCGTAGCCCGCGCCTTTATGCGGTATACGGTGCAGCATATCTTTTGTCTGTTTAATAAGGTGGCCCAGCCGCTCTTCTTTGTCCTTATGATCGGAATCTCTCATATCAAGCCACACAGGATAAATGGAGGTGAACCAGCCAACAGTTCTGCTAATATCGATGTCCTCAAGATATGATTCCCTTCCATGGCCCTCCATGCTGATTTTAAATTGGTTATTTCCCGTCCATTTCTGCAAAGCAAGACCTAAAGCTGTCAGAAGGATATCATTCATCTCCGTGCTGTAAGCTTTATGTGCAGCCGTTAATAGTAATTCTGTGTGATGGCGAGATAGCTCAAAATCAATCACTTCTGTATCTTTGAATGTGTTAGATGCTGCGTCATTGTCTTTTGGAATAGGCTGGATTTGACGGTTCTCGCACTCATCCCAGTACGCTGCTTCGCGCTGCACCTGGCGGCTTTTAGAGTAGTCAGCTATTCTTTGTGAATACGTTAAATATGAATCTGTTTTTTTCGGCAATTTAATAGATTCTCCTGAGACTGCCTGTTTGTAAGCAGCTGAAAAATCCTCGAACAAAATGCGCCAGGAAACCGCATCAACAACTAAGTGATGAATCGTCAGAAATAAATGGTCACCATTCTCGGTTCTAAACAATCCAGCGTGAAGTAAGGGGCCGGTTTCCAAACGAATATGTTCTTGCATCCGGCTGGCTGCTTCCTCAATCGTGTACCGTGCTTCTGTTAGGCTATCCTTTACATCAAACAGTTCAAGTGCATATAGCTCCTCATCTGAAAGATCTATCCCTCTGTTTATCTGCACGTGCCTGCCATCTTCATGCCGGCATACGATTCTCAGTGCATCATGATGAGTCACAAGGCTTTTTAGTACTTTTCTAAGCGCAGCCTCATCAAATCGTTCAGCCCGGTAGATCATAACGGACTGGTTAAAATGATGGCTTTCCAGAGATTGCGAGAAAAACCACTGCTGGATAGGTGTCCAAGTAATCTCGCCTTCGACCGGGCCTTGGTCAATGGCGCGTACGTCTTTTCGAACCCAGGCGGACAGTTCACCAAGAGTCTGATGTTCAAACATCTCACGTACTGTCGTTTCAAATCCGCGCTGCTTCAGTCTGGCACAAACCTGCAGCGCTTTAATAGAGTCTCCGCCAAGCTCAAAGAAATTGGCGCTTACACCCAGCTCATCTACATTAAGAAGCTCCTCCCAAATTTCAGCCATCACCGTTTCAATCTCATTTCTAGGACTGATATCATCAGCTGTATAAGCGTGTTTTTCAGGCTCTGGCAGGGCTTTCTGATCGAGCTTTCCATTAACAGTCACCGGGATGCTGTCAATTTGTATCATACGGGCAGGCAGCATAAAGTCAGGCAAGGCGTTTTTTAGGTAAGTTCGGATGTCTGATATATTCGCAGCCTGTTGATCTTTTATCACCATATATGCATATATAGCTGTTTGCCCTTGCTCGTCTGCTCTGGTAATGACAGCCGCCTCTTTAATCATTGGATACTGAAGAAGTGCCGCTTGGATTTCGCCTAACTCAATACGGTGCCCTCTGACTTTCACCTGCTCATCAATGCGGCCTAAGTATTCCAGCTCGCCATTTGACAGGCGCCTAGCAAGATCTCCTGTTCGGTATAATCTGTCTCCCGGAAGATAAGGATTGGATACAAAACGGTCAGAGGTCAGCTCATCTCTGTTGAGATATCCCCGTGCCACACCTTCGCCGCCTATATACAGCTCCCCTGGAACTCCGATCGGCTGCAGATTCATATGAGCATCCATCACATAAGCCTGCAGAGTTGAAAGCGGCCGTCCGATATTGCTTTTATTTTTTACAATGTCTGCTGCGGACAATTTTTTGAATGTTACATGGACCGTTGTTTCTGTAATACCGTACATATTAATCAAATCAGTATGAGGATATTTTTTATTCCAGCTTTGAAGCATGCCGGGCTGTAAGGCTTCGCCGCCAAAAATCACGTATCGGACGTTTAATCGATCCGGATGGTTTTGATCTTCATGCATCAGGCCGTAAAAAGCTGTCGGGGTCTGATTGAGTACAGTGACGCGTTCTTTTTTTAACAATAATCGGAATGCATGGGGGTCACGGGCTGTTTCTTTAGAGACCACGACTAATGTACTTCCGTTCAATAACGCACCGAACATCTCCCATACAGAGAAATCAAAGCAATAAGAATGAAATAACGTCCAGATGTCTTCATGGTTAAATTCAAAAGGCAGG
The DNA here is from genome assembly GCF_001719225.1 of Bacillus sp. FJAT-14266. Lineage (NCBI taxonomy): Bacteria > Bacillati > Bacillota > Bacilli > Caryophanales > Bacillaceae > Bacillus > Bacillus sp. FJAT-14266. Next base: position 2,282,489 of record NZ_CP017072.1, on the reverse strand, counting down.
TTTTGATGCTTCAAGAGACTGATCACATTGCGGTGCTCGACAATGACTCCCTTTGGCTGGCCAGTCGTTCCAGATGTGTATATCACGTATGCGGGCTGATCTGTTACTATTTCTTGAATGTTTGCATCAGCCGGAATTGAGTCGTTTTCACATTCATCGATATACAAAATATGCCCGGTGTAGTCTGCAGGTTTGTTTTGACCGCGCTCTGTCAGCAGCAGTTTTGCTCCGCTGTCATTGAGCATAAAGCTAATACGCTCCTGAGGATATTCAGGATCAATCGGCAAATAGGCCCCGCCAGCTTTTAAAATCGATAAAATGCCAATGATCATATCAGGTGACCGATCGAGCATCAGACCGACGATATCGCCAGTTCTGACCCCTTGTTTGATCAGCATAGCAGCTGCCCGCTCGGCTTTTTCATTCAGGTCTCGATACGTAAGCTGAGAATGGCCGCACACCACTGCGATATGCTCCGGATATTTAGCGGCTTGCTTTTCAAATAAGCTTACTATGTTTTCATTTCTCGGATAAGCCGCATACTGCCCCATTTTTTCAAGGAGCAACCTACGCTCTGCAGCAGGAAGCAATTGCATGTCCGAAATTCTCATCTCGGTATCCGCCGTTACCCCTTTCACCAATTCAATAAAATAGGATGCCCACTGCGTAATGGTTTCTTCTTCAAAAAGAGCAGTGCTGTATTCAAAACGGCAGCGTATTCCACTCGGATGCTCCTCAGCGTGTAATGTTAAATCGAATTTAGATATATCATGTTTAGGAGTGACAGACGAAATCGACAGACCAGGCACTTCGAACCGGAAATCTTCACTGCTCTGAAGCACAAGCATCGCATCGAACAGCGGGTTGCGATTTACCTCTCGATTTGTATCGAGCTTATCTGCCAGCTCCTCAAAAGGATAATCCTGATGCTCGTAAGCGGTCAGAGCCAGGTGGCGAATGTCCTGCAAATAGGAGCTGAACGTTTTGTGGCCCTCGGGCTTGCTGCGCATCGCCAATGTATTGACGAACATTCCGATGACGCGCTCCAGATCAGCGTGCGGTCTTCCGGCAGCAGGCGAACCGACAACAATATCCTCTTGCCCGCTTAGCTTAGATAACAAAATAGAATAGACAGCCAGAAGAATCATATACAATGTTGTTCCCGTTTCAGCCATTAAACGGTGCAGCTCATCAGCCATGTCTTTATCAATGTTGACTTCAATTGTTCCACCGCTGAAATCAGGGAGACGCGGCCTTGTTTTATCAAGTGGTAATTCTAGTGTAGGAAGACTCCCGCCAAGCTGACCGAGCCAGTAGGACTCCTGTTTTTTGTATAGCTCTTTCGGGTAGTTCTCTTGCTGCCAAACAGCAAAATCCTTATAATGCAGGTTTAAAGCTGGCAGCTCTTTTCCGCAATATAAGTCAGTAAATTCTTGGACAAGAGTGCTCATCGAGACACCGTCGGCAATAATATGGTGCATATCGAGCAGCAAAAATCCGCGATTATTGCCCATTGTAATGACACATGCTCTAAAAAGCGGACCGGATGATAGATCAAACGGTTTGATAAAGGTCTCGATTGCAGACTCAAGCATTTGTTCTGACTCCATTTCAAGCTCTTTTAGATCAAAAGCCATCTCTGGATAAATGATCTGCACAGGCTCGTCTCTGTTAAGCACAAAAACAGTCCGTAATGCTTCATGCCGATTCACAAGTTCTGTGAGAACGCTTCTCAACCGCTGGCGATTCAGATTTCCGCGTAATTCAAGTACAGCTGGCATGTTGTAGCCTGTGCTGTCATCTGCCAGCTGATGAAGAGCATATAATCGTTTTTGCGAGAAAGACAGCGGATAGACATCTCTTTGATCCGCAGGTTCAATCTGTGTAAAAGCGTGTTCTTTTAAGCTCATCAATTTGACCGCCATGCTTTCAACCGTCGGATAAGAAAACACCTCACTGAGCGGCAGCTCGACATTAAGCTTTTTATGTATTCTTGATACCAGTGCGGCCGCTTTTAAGGACTGTCCGCCTAACTGAAAGAAATCATCACGAATGCCGATGTGCTGTTTATTCAGCACATCTTCCCAAATATGTGCGAGATCAGCTTCGATTAAGGTTCGGGGCGCCATATATGTGACACTCGTATTGTTTTCTGGTTCAGGAAGCGCAAACCTGTCAAGCTTGCCGCTGGATGTTAATGGCATCCGGCTGATGTTGATAATACTTGCTGGGATCATATAGGACGGCAATGTCCCGGCAAGATGCTGATACAAATCTGGGAGGCTGTTTCCCTTTTCCGGAACGATATAAGCAACGAGCTCCTTTTCCTCAGCAGAAACATCACGGGCCAGTACCGCTGCTTCTTTTACCCCCGGTGCTTGTCGAAGAACTGTTTCAATCTCTCTCAGTTCAATACGATAACCCCTAATTTTCACTTGATCATCAAAACGTCCAATATATTCAATCGTTCCATCAGGCAAAAAGCGGCCTGCATCACCTGTTCGGTATAAACGCTCCCCTTCAAGGAATGGATGATCGGAGAATGCTTTCTGTGTCAGCTCTTGCTGTTTGTAGTATCCTCTCGCAAGACCCGCGCCGGAAATACACAGTTCACCCGCCGCGCCGATCGGCTGCATTTGATTTCCGTGCAAAACAAATACTTTTGTGTTTCTGATCGGGTGTCCGATTGTGATCCTCTCTTTTTCATTCAGATGCCGCAATATTGTTGTTGCCACACTGTTTTCTGTGGGCCCGTATTCATTTGCCAGTTCAGCATAAGGACAAATCATTTGACTCAACTCAAGCAGATCAGGCGTGACCGCTTCACCCGCAAATGTAACAATACGAAGACTTTTTGCATCGTCAGCAGTCATCACTTCCAATAACACCCTGTACAGGGAAGGAACAATGATCATGTGGCTGACCTTATAACGGGCTATTTTTCGCTTAAGGGCCAGCACATCCTTCGCTTCGTCATCTGTTGTCAGCAGTACGCACGCACCAGATAAAAGCGGGGTAAATAAGCTCGTTACACAGCCGTCAAACACGTACGAAAACAAATGGAGGGATATATCCTGTTCGGCCATGCCATACTCTTCCCGTCTCCATTGCAATGTATTGGCAATACCGTGATGATCTACTAAAACCCCTTTAGGGCGCCCCGTCGTTCCCGACGTATAGATCAAGTAGGCTAGGTCACCTGGCGGCATATTTGGAGCTTCTGTTTGGTAACTTTCTGTATGTTCTATCGTTATCGTATTTCCTTCATAGGACGGAGGGATCAAGGAAATAAGGTCTTCTTCTATCAGCAATTGAGCCGCTTGACTGTCCTTCAGCAGGAAAGAAAGACGTTCTGCTGGAAAATGTGGATCAAGCGGCATATAAGCGCCGCCTGCTTTCCAAATCCCAAGCAAAGCTGCAGGCATTTCCATTGACCGGCCCATCATTACAGCAACGATATCTCCAGATCCAACGCCTTTTTCTATCAGAGCGTGCGCAATCTGATTGGCTCTTATATTTAATTGGTGATAGGTCCAGCAATCGTCTCCCATTTTTAATGCAGCCGCTTCAGGTGTTTTGCGGGCTTGTTCCTCGAACAATTGGGGTATCGTTTTGTTCACATAAGGACGCTCAGTTTCGTTAAACGATTGGATAACCTGTTGCTCCTCCGGCGGCACGATATTGATGTCACTGACGGCAACATCGGGATTTGTCAAAATGCAATCCAGTGCTTGCTTTAGATGCCCCTGAATCCTCAGCATCTCCTCCCGCTCGTAAACGTCTGCGTTGTAGCTGAATTTGATATAAAATGATTCTCCCGGAACGATAACGATATTAAAGTCGTAATTGGTTTGTTCCGACATTGAAATGTCACTCAGCTTCAGAGCGCCTTCGTCATTTTCACTCTCCACGCTTAATGCCTGATGAAGCTGTACAGGGTAATTTTCAAAAACAAAAATATGATCGATCAACCCTTGCTTCAATGGACTATGGTTTTGAATCTCATAAAGCGGATAATACCCATGCTGTTCAGATGATAAAATATCCTCCTGCACGGCTTTGACCAGCGAAGAAAACGTTATGCCTTCCGCAGATCGGATTCGCACTGGAACAGTATTGATAAACAAGCCGACCATTGATTCAATCCCGTCAATCGCTGACGGGCGTCCCGAAATGACGGAGCCAAAAACGGCATCATCTGCAGCATTATATCGATGGAGCAGCACGCCCCAAATACTCATAAACAGCGTGTTTAATGTCACTCCCCAGTTTTGGGCAGCCTCTGTCAGTTTCTCAACCATATCCGGCGCTAATGAAAAGCTGACCTGGTCGGCTTTATAATTCCCGTCTGCCGTGCGGCGCTTTATTCGGGGAATAGAAGCAGTATTGCCGTACTCCTTCAAATATTCGCTCCAGTAGGCAGCAGTCTCTTCTTGATCTTGTTCTCCGAGCCATTCAATATAACGGCTGTACGGCACCGTGCTGCCAAGCTGTACAGGTGAGTTATTTTTGAGCGAATCATACATGCTGAAAAACTCTTTAAGAATAATGCCGAGACACCACCCATCCATGATGATATGGTGATGTGTCCAGACACATGTATATTGGCTGTCTCCTCTATCAAAAAGGGCAAGACGCATTAAAGGATCTTTTTGCAAATCAAATCCTTTTTCCCGATCCTTAGTCATAAAAGCATCAATCAGCGTCTGCTGTTCTTGATCAGCCAGGCGAGAAATATCTTCTCTATATACTGTCAATTCCCGGTTTGATAGAACTACCTGCTGCGGACCTGTAAGATCTGGTACTTCTTTAATGAAAATCGTTCTGAAAATATCATATCTAGAAACAAGAAGGTTTAAGCTCTTTTGAAACGAGTCGACGCATAGATTCCCTGTGATCGTAAACGAGGTCTGTTCGATATATGCTTTCGAGCTGAAATCCATTAGTGAATGAAACAGCATTCCTTCCTGCATGTGCGATAACGGATAAATATCTTGAATTTGTGCCGATTGTGCCATCAATTCCACACACCTTTTCAAAAGTTAAAGATCTTTCACGAGATCTTCGATGCTAGATAATGCAGACAACGTTAATTCCTTATTGCTGAAATCGCTCAATGTTTTTTCGCGTGCTTTTTTCTGCGAACAATGCTCAATCGTCTCGATAAGATGCCTGTGAAAACGATCCATAAAACACTCAATTGAGTGTTTGCTGAACACCTGGGTGTATACCGCTTTTACTTGAAGCCGTCCGTCCGTAATGAGAGCATTGATGTCCAGCTCATACTCTCGTTCTCTCTCACCCGCTATTTCGTAACGGGGCTGGTAATATGATAATTGAAACGTTTCAGCTTCCTTCTCTTCGCTAAATTGACCGAGATAATTAAAGCTGACCTCAGGCTCTTTATGCCGCAGTTCTCCTATGTGTGTTAACAATCCGTATCCAGTTCCTTTGTTCGGTACTCTTCTCAGCATATCTTTTGTCGTCTTAATTCGGTATGCGAGCTGATCCTCGAAAGGCTCGGGAGTACCCATGTCTAGCAGAATAGGATAAATGGAAGTAAACCATCCAACTGTCCTTGAAATATCAATGTTTGGCACATGCCCTTCTCTGCCGTGTCCCTCAGTGCTGATCACGATTTGGTCATGCCCTGTCCATTCAGAAAGCGCCATTCCTAAAGCCGTAAGCAAAAGTTCGTTGGCATCAGTACCATAGGTTTGCTGGGTTTCAAACAGCAATTTTTCAGTCCAGTCCCCGGATAGTACAAACGCAGCTGCGTCGCTGTTCATTTGGAGTCTGTCCGGCACATTTTCTATGTCCTTAGGAAGAAAAGCAGTGTGAGCGTCTAAAATCGTTTGCCAATACGGTTTCTCTGAAAGCAATTGTTTACTTTCAGCTATTTGGGTAAGACCATCGGCGTAGGATAAATAAGAATCCGTTTTTGGCGGTAATTGGATTTCTTTCTTTTCTAAAGCCTGTTGATATGCTGCAGCTAAATCTTCAAGCAGAATTCTCCAAGAAACGCCATCTATCACAAGATGATGAAGTGCAATCAGCAAATGATCCCCTTCTGCCGTTTTAAACAAACCTGCTTGCAGCAAAGGCCCTTTTTCTACATTCATTTTGCTTTGAATGACGGTTTCCTCAGCGGCAAGTTTTTCATCAAGATGAGCCCTTTCCAGCGATGCTTTTGTCCAATCTGAAATATAAAGGCCAAACAGTTCATGATCCTTGTGATTGATTCCGCGATTAAACTGAATGACATGGCCGTTTTTGTCACGTTGGAAAATCATGCGAATGGCATCATGATGCTCGGTTATTTTACGCAGCGCTAGATGAAGCGCGTTAGCATTGAATCCTTTTTCACTGAAAAGCATGACGGACTGGTTGTAATGATAGTGAAAAGCATGTACCTGTCCGAAAAATCTTCGCTGAATCGGGGTGAGTTCAGCTTCACCTTCCGCAGGCCCCTGATCCGCTTGATATGCCAATGGTGTGATATGTCCGCATAGTTCCTGAATCGTTGAATAACGGAATAAGTCGCGTATTGTCATGCTCCAGCCTTCAGCTGCCAGACGTGCTGCCACTTGTAATGCTTTAATTGAGTCTCCGCCAAGCTCAAAAAAGGAATCGTGAATGCCGACTCGTGGCATGCTCAGTACATCTTCCCATATATACGCCATCGTTTTTTGTATGTCGTTAACTGGTGCGGTATATGGACGCGATAACACATTATTTGGAGCCGGCAAGGCATTTCTGTCCAGCTTTCCGTTTAGGGTCAGCGGCATGTTTTCTAAAGGAATCAGATGTGCAGGAATCATATACGCTGGCAGCTCCTTTGTTAAAGCAGCCCGTAGAGCATTCGTATTGACGTCTGAAGGCACAATATATGTTGCCAAACCAGCCTGTCCATTTTTATCATGCTGAACGGCAACAGCAGCTTCTCTGACAAGCCCTGTTTGAAGCAGAACACTTTCAATTTCTTCTGTCTCAATTCTGTATCCATTTATCTTTACTTGATAATCCATTCGGCCAAGAAGCAGGATCGACCCGTTTGGAAGCCAGCATGCTCGATCACCGGTTCTGTACAGCCTTTCTCCAGAGACAAATGGATTTTCTGTAAATTTCATTTGCGTTAAGTCAGGTTTATGATGATAGCCTTTCGCAACACCTGCCCCGCCGATGCACAGCTCGCCGGCAACACCGATCGGCTGAATTTGATCAGTCTGGCTGAGTACGTACATGTGTACATTCGGCAGCGGGCTGCCGATTGGCACGTTATCTCCCGTACACTCTCCACCCATACTGGTTTCATAGAAACTCGAATCAATGGTTGCCTCTGTGACACCATAGCTATTAATGATGCGCATGCTTTGGCCAAAGCGATCTGTCAATGTTTTGAAATCTTGAGCTTTCACCATGTCGGAACCAAGAATCAGTATGTCTAAGTCAGGAAGCTTGAATTGGTTACGGTATACATACTCCATCACCGGGATAATGAGAGCCGGTGTCGACTCCATCACCGTGATTCTCTGAGAGTTCAAGATTTTATATATTTCAGCAGGTTCCAGCCTCTTTTCATCTGAACAAACGATTAGCGTCCCGCCATTTGTCAATGATCTCGCCAAATCTCCTGAAAAGACATCGAATGAAAAGCTCGCGATTTGAAGCAGTCTGACAGGCTTCCGATCCAGTTCATAAATTTGACGCCAAGCAAGAGCAGCATGAGTAAAGTTCTGATAGGTGACAATAACACCTTTAGGCGCACCCGTCGTTCCTGACGTATAAATGATATATACCGGCTCTTCAGGAGCAGGAGATAGGTTAAGGTTGCAGTTACTTTCTTCAAAAGAGCCCTCATCGTCAAGGAAGATGTGAGACATTTTAGATTCAGGCGAGTTCGAAATCAAATGCTTCAACTCTCTCTGTAAAAGAAGAATATCTGCCCCGCTATCACGAAGAATGTATTCAATACGGGCTTTTGGATAATGTGAATCGATTGGGATATACACTCCGCCAGCTTTCATCACTGCCAGCACCCCAACAATTGCATCAATGGACCGCTTGGCTAAAACAGCCACAGTTGGCTTCGGTCCTTTTCTGTTTTGCAATGTTCGTGCCAGACTATTGGCTCTTTCATTTAGAAGGCGATAGCTAATCTCTGTTTCGTTATCAATAACAGCTATATGTTCTGGAATTTCTTCAGCTTTCGCTTCAAATATGCGATGAAAAGGAACATCTTTTTGAGCAAATTCAACCTGAGTTTTGTTAAATTCAAAGACTATTTTTTGTTTTTCTTTATCACTAAGTATGTTTATTTGTGCAAGGCTTGTTTCAGGGGTTGAAAGTGCCGCATGCAGAAATTCGATAAAATGATCAGCCCACCGTTCAATCGTAGCTTTTAGGAATACTTCTGTACTAAATTCCATTTCGCAGCAAATAGATCCACTTATTTCCGTAGCTATTAATGTGATATCAAATAAAGAAATGTGATGTGCGAAATTGGCAGGCCGGACTTTTATTTCTCTCAGATCTATGTCCTGTTTTTCCACATTTTGAAGAATAAACATCGCATCAAACACTGGGTTCCGGCTCATATCCCGTGTCAATTCAAGCTTATCGACAAGCTCTTCGAACGGGTAATCCTGGTGCTCAAAGGCTTCCAATGCTGTCTCACGCACTTCCTGCAAATACTGTACGAATGGCTTCCCGCCCTCCGGGCGCGTCCGAAGCGCCAGCGTGTTCACAAACATGCCGAGTATCGGCTCAAGATCCTTGTGCGGCCGGCCGGCAATTGGCGAGCCGACGATGATATCTTCCTGTCCGCTTAAGCGTGACAAGAACGCGGTGTAAGCCGCAAGGAGCACCATGTACAGGGTGCTTCCGTTTTCTCGTGCCAGCTTGTGAAGGCCTGATGCAACCTCTGGTTCCAGCGTAAATGAGACCTTGTCACCCGCGAAGCTTCGCACCGGCGGGCGGGTATGATCAGCCGGAAGATCCAGCACAGGCAGCTCGCCCTCGAGCTGCTTCAGCCAGTACGCCTCTTGCGTTTTGTACGCGTCTCCTGTTTTGAATCCTTCTTGCCATACGGCATAATCTTTATATTGAATGCGCAGTGCCGGAAGCTTCCGATTATTGTACAGCTCGCCGAATTCCCGAATCAGAATGTTGACGGAAACACCGTCTGAAATGATGTGATGCATATCAACCAGCAACAGGTGCCGATCATCTGATACCTTTACGATTTGGGCACGGAACAGCGGCGCTTGGCTGAGATCAAACGGTTTGATAAATGCGGCTGCGGCCTCCTGTTCGGTTCGTTCGCCGAGAACTGTAGTCTGTAACGTAAACGGCACCTCGTCATGGATGCGCTGCACCGGATCGCCTCCTGCGTCCTGTTCGAAGGCGGTTCGAAGCGACTCGTGGCGCTTGATCAGCTCTTTGAAAGCTCTGTCCATCCTTTCAGGGTTGAGCTTCCCTTCGAGCTCTAACACAGCCGGCATATTGTAGCCTGTCCCTCCGTCCTCCAGCTGCTGAAGGACATAAATCCGCTTTTGGGCAGAGGAAACCGGATAGGTTTCCTGTTTTTCAGCGGGCTTAATCGCTTCATATGGACTGTCCGTTCCTTCACGGATAACGGTAGCCAGTCCTTCTACCGTCGGATGGGCAAACACATCTTTTAGCGGCACCTGTACATCGAATTCTTTGGCGATCCGTGAGACAAGCGCTGTTGCTTTTAAGGAATGCCCCCCGCGGTCAAAAAAGTTGTCGTGAATCCCGACAGGGCCATTTTTCAGCACGTCCTCCCACAGCTGAGAAAGCTTCATCTCAGTCACGTTTCTCGGCGCCGTGTAGGTCTCCGCATCTGCCGCTCCGCCAGGAGCTGGCAGGGCGTTTCGGTCGAGCTTTCCGCTTGGCGTAACCGGCCACTGTTCCATCTCTATCATATAGGCTGGGACCATGTAGCCCGGCAACAGTCTCTCAAGCTGTGCACGCACTTCGTTTCTTTGGAGCCCTTCTATATAAGCGCATAATTCCGGCTCCCCGCTGTCTGTCCGTACGGTAACAGCCGCCTCTCTTACACCTTCTATATTTCTTAGTGCCGCTTCAATTTCTCCCGGCTCAATCCGGTAGCCGCGGATTTTTACCTGATCATCCGTGCGCCCGAGGAATTCAACATTCCCGTCAGGGAGCCAGCGCGCCACATCCCCGGTTTTGTACATGCGTTCACCCGGGTAAAACGGGTCTTCAAGAAAACGCTCCTCCGTTAATGCCGGCCGATTCAAATAACCTCTGGCAACACCCGCTCCGGCAATGTACAGTTCGCCGGCGACACCGGAAGGCTGTACGGCTAAATGCGGATCTAAAACATACAAACGCGCACCAGGTACGGGCTTCCCAATCGGAATCCGCAAACGATCCCTGTCCCGTTCTGGATGCAATACGTAAAATGCCGCGTCTACCGTTGCTTCTGTCGGCCCGTAACCATGGATTAATGATACCTGCGGCAATACAGAAGCAAAACGGGCTGCCGTACGCGGCGCAAGCGGTTCACCTCCGGCGAATACACGCTTCAGGCTTGTCCTGTCACTCAGCCTTTCGATTTCCGCTTGATCGAGAAAGCTGTTCAGCATAGCCGGAATAAAATGAGCCATTGTCACGTTTTCCTGATGAATGGCTTGTACGATCAATGCGGGGTCTTTTTCCCAGCCGGGCGGAAGCAGATACGCCGAAGCACCGGAAAGAGTCCACCAAAACAGCTGCCACACAGACGCATCAAAGGAAAAAGAGGTTTTCACCATGACAATGTCATCTTCCGAAAGCGGAAACTGGTGCTGCATGCCGGTCAGAAAGGAAACAGCCTGGCGGTGCTCAACGGCCACTCCTTTCGGCTGCCCGGTAGAGCCCGATGTATAGATGACATAGGCGAGAGATCCGCCGTCAGCAGGAGTAAACTCATGGTTTTCTGCTTTTTCGCTCGCAAGAGATGTCATGTCCACTTCAAGCGTTTCGCCAGAAAAGTTTGGTGCGGAGCATCCTGGCTGTGTCAGCAAGAGCGATGCCCCGCTGTCTTTCAGCATGTAGCTCAGCCGCTCCTTTGGATACGCAGGATCAAGCGGCAAATACGCCCCTCCGGCCTTCAATACAGCAAGGACAGCGACCAGCATGTCAGGTGAGCGTTCAGACAGGACACCGACGATACTCTCGTTTGTGACGCCGCGTGCCGCAAGGTGCGCAGCCAGCCGGCTGGCATACATATCAAGCTCAGCGTATGTCAGCGAACCGCCTGAAAAGCGAATGGCCAGCCGCTCAGGTGTGAAAGCTGCCTGTCGCTCAAACAGCCCATGCAGGGTGAAAGCTTTAGGCGAAACAGCTTCCGTCTTGTTAAACTCATACAACAATTTTTGCTTTTCTCTTGTATTCGTCATATCTAATTCTCTTATAAAGCTGTGCGGATGTTGAAGGGCGTTTTCCAGTATGGTAAGCAGATGAGATTGTATTCGTTTAATATCCTCAAGAGAAAACAAGGTATTTTGATAGTCGAAATTTAATTGAATGGTTCCATTGTCTATCCGTTCTTGTATTTGAACTGAAAGCTCGTTCGCGGTGTATCCGCTGAAGTAAAGCGCTGTTTCATAGTCAAAATCATCTGCATTATGCCACTGAAGTGGCTGATACTGCATAGATATACCGATAAGGTTGTGTAAATCCTTCTGTTCATTTCTTAATTCATTTACAAGCAAATTATAAGGAAACCGTTGATGACGCATAACAGAAAGCTGTTCCCTGCCTATTGTGCGGACAAAGGAAAGAAAATCTGTGTCAGGATCAACCGTTATTCTGATTGGAAGAGAACTAACGAACATGCCGAGCATTTCTTTTTCAGCCTTTGACCCTCTGTTGCCATAGTAGGTGCCAATGGCAAGATCTTTTTTAGAAGTGATTCGGCTGATGCATATGTAAAATGAAGCCATAAATAAGGAAATGATATTGATCTTGTGTTCTTCGCAGAAGATTCGAATCGTTTGCTCTAGATCAGGTGAAAGAATGATGGTGTCTCTGGATGCAGATGTGCTCTGTTTTTGTAAGGACGTCTGGTCGGCTAACGAGTGGTATTCCAACGGGTGCTCAAAGGTTTGCGTCCAAAATAAACGGTCCTTTGCAAACCGCGGAGATTGTAGATATTGACTCTCTTTTTCGATGTAACTCAAGTAAGAAGGTTCCGGCTGATCAGGTAAAGGATCTTTCTTTTTCATTTTTTGATAAAGATCTATAATTTGATTTCCCATCACATTTAAAGAGATTCCATCCATTATGATATGATGGAATTTCGCAAATAGCCAAACTTCATGAGAGTCAATTCTAAGGAGGTAAAATTGATAAAGAGGCGAGTTGAACAGTTTAAATGGAATGCTCGCTTGATCCTGAATCCATTGCTCTATTTCTATCATTTCAACATTTGAAAAATCAATTATTCTAAGTGGATAATATTTATATTCAGTAAGGTGCAATCGCGGCTCAAGCTCTTCTCCTTCTAACAGCTGAAATCTAATGGCGTCGTTGCGGGAGATGGAATGATTCAGCGCTCCCTCCAGAGTATCAAGCTTAATATTGCCTTTGAATTTCACACAGGCTGTGAGATTGCAAATGCTGGTATCTGGCTCCAGCAGTTCGGTAAACCACACTCTCCTTTGGGCATGGGTTAAAGAATAAGTATGTTCGCTCAACGGATTCCCTCCAGTTCTCATAATAAGAGGATAAGAAAAAGCAGAAAAATGTCAATAAAAGAAATTATATGACTATATAATCCATATATGCACTATATTAACGGATATTTTTTAAAGTACAATAAAAAACATTAAATTTTTATAACATTTTTTTGAATATAGTATTATTTCTTTATTTTTCGTTTCTTTTTTTATCAAATTTCCGGATATAAAGTGATAAAAGTATTGTTTTACATAAGGTCTTATACACTACTTTTTAATCGAACTAATTTTCTTTTGTGCATCATTCTTCTAATTGTTGGAAGGTTCGACAAAGCATTATTACAGACATAAAAAAACCTGTTTTCTCTTGGAAAACAGGTCTGCCGCTATTATTGATTCGCCAAAATGACAGCGATTTGATCCTCAATATCTTTTCCATCCTCTTCATCAATCAATCCATTTAGAAGAATAGAGAAAACAAGTTTTTTTCCGCTCTTTGTTTCTGCGTACCCCGATAGAGAGCTTACCGTACTGAGCGATCCGGTTTTTGCTCTTACTTTTCCTTGTGCAGGAGTGCCTTTCATGCGGTTTCTCAGCGTTCCGCCCACCATTCTGTCAGGATTGCCCGCAACAGGTAAAGAATTTAGATAAGCCGAGAACCAACTCTGATCCTGAATGTCATATAACAGCTGTGAAAGTTGATCTGAGGATACAGCATCAATATGTGAGATTCCTGATCCGTCCCTTAAGACGAGTGATTTAGAATCAACACCAAATTCCGGAAGCGTACTGTTTAACACTTCGAGCCCCTTTTCCCAGCTCCCTTCTCCTTTTTTCACTTTCCCCATCTCTTTTACGAGCACTTCGGCATGTCCGTTATTACTTAATTTCATGAACGGCACAAAAAGTTTCGATAAAGGCATTGAGCGATGAGAGAGCAGCACATCTGAAGAACTAGGTGCTTCACCCGTCTTGATGTCCCCTTTCACAGTAATACCTTGTTTTTTTAGTGACTGCTTAAATAAATCTAAGGCATATCCGGCAGGCTCCCAGACAGAAATCCATTCCTTTGTCTTGTTTGCGTCAACCGGTACGCTCCCTTCAATTATAATCGTGTTTGTTCCATGTTCTCTTTCGATTGTGAGGTCTTTCTCTGAACCGGCAGCAGTCGTTTTAGCATCGTTCTTTATCGTTATATAATCGGTTTTCGGAGAGACAGACACGGCAGGCTCTTCCCCTTCTTTTTGATTTGGGGTGACCTCAACAATCACAGTGCCTGCATCATAGTCTTCATTCGGAGACGCTGTTAGAGCGGAGATTGGCGCGCCATAATATGTGTATTCATCGCTCCAAGGCATATCAGGTGATAATCGCATGTCATCATGCCACGTATCATCACCGATCAGATTGCCTTTAATTACTTTTACGCCGGAATGTTTCAATTTCTCAGCCATTTTGTCAAAATCAGATGGTAAAAGTGTCGGATCGCCTTTCCCTTTCAAATAAAGGTTACCATTCAGCTTTTTCCCTTTCAGTGTTCCATCCGTCCGGACCTCGGTTGTAAAAGAATAGTTCTCGCCAAGGACAGAAAGTGCCGCGGCCGCTGTCAAAAGCTTTAGAGAAGAGGCAGGCCTCATTCGGGTTTCTCCTGAATGTTCATATAGAACAGCACCTGTTTCCGCAGAGCGAACGGTGATGCCGGCCATTGCGCCTTCGAGGGCAGGATGATCAGCTAAAATCTTATCGATCTGCCCGGAAAGTGCATCTTGTTTTTCAGCGGCAAGCGCAGCCTGATGCATATAAGGCACCGAAGCAACGACGAAAAGCAGTAAAACAGCAACATAAAGCTTTATGCTTTTTTTCATTAATTTCCCCGCCTCTCTGCGCTTCATCATTGGCTATTGATGATTCAGTTCAATGGTGATACTGCTTTTAGCTGTCGTTTCTTCTCCCGGCTCCAGCACTTGTAAACCAGTGAGTGACGAAGGTAAATCAAGATTCACAGCGTTTGTCACCCATGTGTAAGGTTCAGGGCATAAGTACCCTTGTTTTCCGTCCGCATTGTATACAACCCAATGTTTAAACTGTTCATCTGCCTTATAAATAATGCTGATATGTGCATGCTGATGATAAATGACTGCCTGGTTTTCTCCGCCCCTCTTCTGATAAGAAGATAAAAAGACATCATCCAGCTGCTTGTGGCGCAAATCCATTCCTTCATGCAAAGCTTCTTTATTCGGTACATCCATCAGTTTCCCGGTCGGCAGCAGGCGTTCATCCAACTCCCATTGCTGATCTGCTGTCAGGGAGAATAACGAGCTTTCTGCCGGAAACACAAATGTAGTATGATAACCAATTCCCCAAGGAAACGCTTCCTTTCCTTTGTTCATGACCGTCGCATGTTTAAATAGAGTATTCCCCTTTACCGTGTATGTCATCCGAACGACGGCATGGTGAGGAAATTGCTTATACACATGGGGGAGCCCAGAAAGATCAATTTCTGTTTCAACAATCACTTCTTCATCAGTTTTCTTCGCGGTCACTACGTTCCACTTTTCATGGTAAAGAAACCCATGAAGATGGTTGTGTTTATCCTTCTCGTTGATATCAAAATGATACGTTCTGCCCCGGAAACTGAATGTACCGTCACTTATGCGGTTAGGCGGGAACAGGATTGGAATGCCATACAATGTTGGTGTGTCGTGAAAACTTTCTGCTGTTTCCGGTTCACGCAAAAGCTGGACTTTTGTTGTTTTGTCCACGAGAGAAATGACGTTGCTCCCCCACTCAGGGACAACAATCATTTCTAGATATTCGTTGCCCGCTTTGATGGCCGGCGTTCCCAAATACGTGATTTTCTCAATAAAGTTTGCCATGTTTACTCAACCTCTCCTTGATTCATTGCTAGTATAAGAATTCAATGTACTGTACCATATTTCCTCCATTTTATATTTTCCCCTATCAAATAAAAAAACACCGTTCAAACTTATGAACGGTGTGATTCGGAGGCTATTGGATGAGACGTGTGATTTGTTTCTTTTTCCAGACGAATTGATAATACCCATAAATCAACAGCAAGCTGACGGCAAACGCAGCTGGATAACCAACCCAGACGCCGAGTATTTCAAGCTTTGTATAGTGAGAAAGGACGAAAGCGACAGGCACCTCTACTCCCCAGATTGCAAAAATACTGATGACGGTCGGCCATAAAACTGTTCCGCTTGCCCGCATCGTTGCAGAAATAATTTGGGCATTTCCAAACAGCAAATAACTCCACAATGTAATCATCAAAAGACGGTGTGCAATGTAAAGCGTCTCTTGCTCGGTTAAAAATAACGACAAAATCTGATGTGAAAAAACATAGATCAGTATGATCAGTACGCCGCCAATGATATAATTCAGCCAAATCCCCACGCGAATGACCTGCTTTAAGCGGTCAAACTCGTTTGCCCCAATCGATTGCGCAGCGAAAATAGAAACCGCAATACCAAGGCTGACGGCCGGCATCTGTACATAGCTGGCCACCTGGTTGACCACTCCGTATGCAGCTGTTGCATTAGAGCCGTAATGATTGACGAATGAAATAACCGCTATCTCTGATAATGAGACAAGAATCATATTGATGCTTGCTGGGACCCCAAGACGCAGCAGGAGAACCAGCAGTTCCTTATCCATTTTCAAATAACGACGCACTGTTTTATCAAATTGCAGCGGGTGTTTTCGCTTTCGTAAATACACCATTAACACGAGAAAAGTCGCAATCGTGGAAATGACAGTTGCATATGCCGAGCCGTATATGCCCAGTTTCGGAAAACCAAACATGCCAAGGATTAAAACAGGCAAAAGCGCGATGTTGATGACCGTGCTCACAATCAGCGTATAAAACGGTGTCTTGGAATCTCCTGTTCCGCGCAAAAAGGTAGTATATGCAAAATATAAAAACATAAATGGCATAGCATAAAATAAAATACGTGCATAGTTAGCGCTGACATGAATGACATTTTCAGGTGTTCCCATTAAACGAAGGATATCCAGGGTGAAAATACTGCCGATAACGGCTAACACAACGCCTAATAAAAATGTAAACGTGAGCGTCGTCCCGACAACAGCCTTTAGCCGTTCCTCATTTTTCGCTCCGTAAGCTTGTCCGATCAGAATCGAACTTCCTGAACCGATCCCAATTGTAAATGAGATTAAAAGAAAAAATAACGGGAAAAAGGATGATACAGCTGCCACTGCATCAACACCGAGCCATCTGCCTACAGCCATCATCCCGACTAGCTGGCCGACTGATTGCAGCACATTGCTCAGCAGAAGCGGCACTAAAAAGAGTGACATCGACCGCCAAACTGATGGTTTGCTTTTCTTTTGAGTTACAAGAGGTTCTTGTGATGTTTCCATATTAAAGGACTCCTTTATTTGAAATCGTTTTTAAACATGCCCTCTTTTTGACAAAAACAGGATATGTAACATGTTATTATTCATCACTGCACATATGAAACCCTTCCCGATTCTTCTAATTTTACACATCTTTTTAGCTTATGAAGAATAAACTAGCAAGTAATGGCGTATTTTTTGTGAGTAAAAGAATAAAAAATAATTTATGCAAAAGTATTGTAATCTATCCGTAATTATTGTAACATTTGTAACATAAGAGAAAGAGATTTTGAAGGAGAGAGCGATAATGAAAAAATGTCTTCTATTTCTAACAACCATTGCACTTATTCTGTCATTAAGCACAAATGCATTTGCGAAAAATACATCAGGCGATTTATCACAAAAACAAGCATTACAGTTGGCATTATCCGCTAGAGAACATTTTTGGAACACCATGAGCGGCCACAATCCGAAGGTGAAAAAAGCAGTTTGCCCATCAGGCACATTCGAGTATCAAAATCTTCAATATGTATACATGTGCAGCGATCTAGGCACTAAAGCAAAAGCGGTGAATTATTTAACTCCTATTTTTACAAAAACAGCAATCGAAAAAGGCTTTAAAGATTATCATTTCACTGTTTCAAAAGGAAAACTTGCTGTTCCAATCGGTGACGGAGACAATCTTTTGAATTGGAAAAAATCAACTGCTAAACTGATCTCTAAAAAAGGCAGCACAATCACATACGAATTTACCGTCCCTACATTAGATGGATCCCCTTCTGCAAAACGGAAAGTGACATTTGTGAAAGAAAATAAAAAATGGAAAGTCAATCAATTTGACGCAGTTATATAAGAATAACGCCCGGTATAAGCGGGCGTTTTTTATTTGGTCTGCATAAAGAAAGACAACAGGCGAAAAGTGCCTGTTGTCTTTTTGTGAATATAACGCTCTAGGAGAGATTCGAACTCCCGACCTGCAGTTTAGGAAACTGCTGCACTATCCGCTGTGCTACTAGAGCTTTTGGTATTTATATAGTAGCTCTGATGATCAATATTTTCAAGCGATTTGTATTAAAGCCCTCCAAAAACCTTATATGCGGCTCTTGTCGTATCTTCATCAATACCGATATACCGCATTGTAATTGATGGTGATGAATGATTCAGTATTCTCTGCAGCTCGGCGATGTCTTTCGTTCGCTGATAAAAATGATAGCCAAACGTTTTCCGGAGTGTATGCGTCCCTATCTCCTCAAGTCCGCACGCCGCAGCGGCCTCTCTTAAAATTCTGTAGGCCTGAATGCGGGAAATCGGCTTCCTGGTCCGCACTGATTTAAAAAGATATTCGTTTTCCTTCATGTCTTTCGTATACTCGTATATTTCCTGTTTCAGCGATTCTAAAATAAGAATCTTTCTTTTCTTTTTCGTTTTGCTTTCAGTCGCCCATAAATGATCTTTATTTTGAACGTCCTTCACTTGCAGCGGCAGAATATCAGAAATGCGGAGCGCGCTGTTGATGCCGAAAATAAACAGAAAATAATCCCGCTTGTTTTTGTTAAGCAAATACTGTTTGACTTCTTGGATTTTCTCTAGACTGCGAATCGGCTGTACAATATGCATCAAAAAACTCCTTAAAAACCGTTATGTAACGTTTTGAGGTCTATGTTACTATTATAGCTGAAAAACGTTGAATGTCAAAGTGCGGCGGCATTTATGTAACATAATATACATAGTGTTACATAAGCTTTTAAAAAAGCTTCTTCCAACCTTCACCCTATTAAATAAGCTTTAAAGCCTCTTATTAAGCTTTTAACATCTTGGATACTTATCCCCCTGCCATTCCTCGAAAATCCTCTTAAAACGAAATCTGACGCTCCCAATTTTATGGAGCTTCCGCAAAAACATACAAAAAAAGACACAATTTCAAATTGTGTCCTAATCCTCATCCTTTACATCAATATCTTCCGGGATTGGTTCATTTAATATTTCCTGCACAAGTGCTTTGTAATTCTCCAGCTGTTCGAGATGCGTTTTGAACTGCTCCTTATAAATCAAAAATTGCTCCCCGTCATGAACGGCTCTGATTCTTCCTTCGAGCACCAAGCTTTTAATATAATCCTCTGAAAGATTTGTATATTCTGCTGTTTCTTCAATCGTTAAATACATATAGCAGTCCCTTCTTAATCCGTATGCTGATTCTAATATAGCACATGGCTCATATCAATATAATCAATTTTGCACAGAAAAACGGCTTTATGTACTATATAATATACCATTTGTCACTTGTGAAAACGCTGTAATTTTTTTACGCTAAGATTGTAACAATACAGCTTCATATAGGAGGGAGAACATGAAAAGAACGTGGAACGTCTGTTTAACAGCTCTGCTTAGTGTTCTGTTAGTCGCTGGAAGTGTCCCTTTTCACGCGGAAGCTAAAAAACCGCCCAAAAGCTACGATGAGTACAAACAAGTAGATGTTGGAAAAGACGGCATGGTTGCCACCGCACATCCTCTTGCTTCTGAAATCGGTGCTGATGTGCTGAAAAAAGGAGGAAATGCTATTGACGCAGCGGTTGCCATTCAATTTGCACTCAATGTAACAGAGCCGATGATGTCAGGTATTGGCGGCGGCGGTTTTATGATGGTGTATGACGGAAAAACGAAGGATACAACGATAATCGACAGCCGTGAGCGTGCTCCAGCAGGCGCAACTCCTGATATGTTTCTGGACGAAAACGGCAAAGCAATTCCTTTCTCTGAACGTGTAACAAAAGGTACTGCCGTTGGTGTTCCAGGCACTCTGAAAGGGCTGGAAGAAGCCTTGGATAAATGGGGAACCCGTTCGATGAAGCAATTAATTACCCCTTCTATTAAACTCGCTGAAAAAGGCTTTCCGATTGATTCGGTGTTGGCAGATGCCATTTCTGATTATCAGGAAAAACTTTCACGGACTGCCGCAAAAGATGTATTTTTACCAAATGGCGAACCGCTTAAAGAAGGAGATACCCTTATTCAAAAGGATTTGGCTAAAACATTTAAGCTTATTCGCTCCAAAGGCACTGACGCTTTTTATAAAGGAAAATTCGCCAAGACGCTTTCTGACACTGTCCAGGATTTCGGCGGATCAATGACAGAAAAAGATTTAGAAAATTACGACATTACAATTGATGAACCGATTTGGGGAGACTATCAAGGCTATCAAATCGCTACTACTCCTCCTCCAAGCTCCGGCGGTATTTTCTTATTGCAAATGCTGAAAATCCTTGATGATTTTAACCTTTCACAATATGATGTCCGCTCATGGGAAAAATATCAGCTGCTTGCTGAAACGATGCATTTGTCATATGCCGACCGTGCGTCTTACGCAGGTGATCCCGAATTTGTAAATGTTCCTCTCAAAGGCCTGCTTCATCCCGATTATATTAAAGAACGCCAGCAATTAATCAACCTAGATCAAGTGAATAAAAAACCGAAAGCCGGTGACCCTTGGAAATACCAAGAAGGATCAGCAAACTATAAACAAGTTGAACAGCCGAAAGACAAAGTAGAAGGCCAAACAACCCACTTTACAGTTGCTGATCGATGGGGAAATGTTGTTTCTTACACAACAACAATCGAACAGCTATTCGGAACGGGTATTATGGTCCCTGATTACGGTGTTATTTTAAACAATGAATTAACGGATTTTGATGCGATACCAGGCGGAGCTAACGAAGTACAGCCAAACAAACGGCCTTTAAGCAGCATGACCCCGACGATTTTATTTAAGGATGACAAGCCTGTCCTCACGGTTGGATCTCCTGGCGGGGCGACAATTATTTCATCCGTTTTGCAAACCATTCTCTACCACATTGAATATGGTATGGAATTAAAAGCAGCTGTTGAAGAGCCGAGAATTTACACAAACAGCATGAGCTCTTACCGTTACGAAGACGGAGTTCCTAAAGATGTCCTCAGCAAGCTAATCGGGATGGGCCACAAATTCGGCACAAGTCCGGTGGATATCGGAAACGTGCAAAGCATATCGATCGACCATGAAAACGGCACCTTTAAAGGTGTAGCTGATTCAAGCAGAAACGGAGCGGCGATCGGCATTAATTTAAAACGTAAATAAATAAAAAAACTGTACTCGCTTCAAATGAGTACAGTTTTTTCATGCAGATCTTTAATAACAACGGGCATTGCTGATGCTCTGTATCCCTGATTGCAATCCAAAATGACAGAATATGATGACTGCTTCTTTGACAAAATCTTTATTCTGCTAATGCACGTCTATCTTCATCTTTTCATTTCGTTTATCTCATCAAGAAATGTCTGAAACGCACTCGTAATAAAAAAGTCTTTCCTGTATATAAAGACGATCTCTAAGTCTTGATATGCTGGTGGCAGCTGATGAATCCATACATTTGTACGATGCTCGGAGCAGTCAACAGCGGACTTTGGGAGCAGCGCCGTACCCATCCCGGCGGAAACACCTTTTATAATAGCCTCCAATGTGCCAAACTCTATGATTTTTTGATTGTGTATGCCTGCTTCCTCTAGTAATCTTTTGACCCTGTCACGATGAGAACAGCCAGCCCCAAAAAAGAGCATCGGCTGCTGAAGCATGTCTTCTGCCGTCCCTTCTCGTGATGAAATCAAAACTAATTCATCATGGGAGACATGGAGTTGTCTAACTGCAGCGTGTTCAACCGGCCCATATACAAAAGCGCCATCAACTTTATGATCAAGAACCTGTTGAATCAAATGATGCGTATCAGCTGTGTTCACTGATAAATCCACTTCAGGAAAACGCCTGAGGAAGGATGCTGCATGCTCAGGCAGATGCGTTACCGCCGTCGTTTCCAGTGATCCGATCCGCAAAGGCCCTTTTGGTTGCCTGCTCATTCGGGTCGATTTTTCAGCTTGGTCTAACAGCGATAATACTTGATCTGCATATTGTAAAAGATTTTCTCCTGCAGCAGTAAGCTTCATTCCCCGATTCGTTCGATGAAAAAGCCTGATATTCAAATCTTCCTCAAGGTTATGCACTCTGGCTGTCACATTCGACTGAACATAATTCAGCATTTGGGCTGCTTTCGTTATGCTTCCTTCGCGAGCAACAGCCTGAAAAATTTTTAAATCTCCGCTTTCCACGCGCTCTCACCTGCTTGCTATGATGAAAAGTGATATTGGCTATCATATTTGTTCATTTTACTCGAAGAAAACCGCTATGTAAAATATGTAAAGATATGAAAATACAATTCAATGAGGAGGCAGACAGCATGAAAGCTGTAATTCACAACGGAAAAGCCGGTCTTCTGGGGTTATCAGTTCAGGACGTTCCATCAACAAAGCCTGGATACGGAGAGGTAAAGGTTAAATTAAAATCTGCAGGCCTGAATCATCGTGACTTGTTTCTTATGAAAAACAAATCTGAACAAGATCCTCACATGATACTGGGTTCTGACGGCGCGGGTATCATCGAAGAGATTGGTGAAGGCGTGAAAAATGTTACTGTTCAGACAGAAGTAGTCATTTTCCCGACATTGAACTGGGATTTGACAGAGAATGTACCACCTGTACCTGAGATTCTGGGAGGTCCTTCGGACGGAACACTTGCTGAATATGTGATCATTCCTTCACAAAATGCAATCAAAAAACCTGCTTATTTATCATGGGAAGAAGCGGGCGTTTTACCTTTATCCGCTTTAACTGCATATCGGGCTCTGTTTACAAAGGGGCAATTAAAAAAAGGCGAGCATCTATTGATACCCGGCATCGGCAGCGGTGTGGCAACCTACGCTTTATTTATGGCTAAGGCGATTGGGGCAACAGTAAGCGTGACCTCCCGCAGTGAGGAGAAAAGAAAAAAGGCGCTGAAATTAGGTGCTGATTACGCATTTGACAGCTACAGCAATTGGGATGAGCAGTTGCAGGGAAAAAAGGCGGATGTTGTTCTTGACAGCATAGGACCTGCCCTCTTTTCGGAATACTTCCGCCATGTAAAACCAAATGGCCGTATTGTCAGCTTTGGGGCAAGCTCAGGGGATAATCTCAGTTTTCCGGTGCGTTCTCTATTCTTTCCTCAGGTCAATGTTTTGGGAACCTCGATGGGAAGCGGTGAGGAATTTCAAGCTATGCTCGCTTTCATTGACAAACATAAGCTGCGGCCTGTAATTGACCGGATATATCCTTTAGAAAAAGCATGTGAAGCATATAAAAGAATGCAGGAAGGCAGACAGTTTGGAAACATCGGGATCGTAATGGAATAAAAAAAGAAACCGGCTGGCAGCCAGACCGGTTTCTCTTATATGATAATCCCCTTTATTTACGGAAGAACTGAACTCCCCATCAAATATCGATCCACTTCACGCGCCACTTCTCGGCCTTCATTAATCGCCCATACGATTAAGCTTTGGCCTCTTCTTGCATCCCCTGCGGCGAATACACCATCGATATTTGTTTGATAATCCCCATATGCTGCACTGATTTTGTTATTTACAGAATCAACACCGAACTGTTTCAACAGCGGCTGTTCTGTGCCTTCAAAGCCGATAGCGATAAAGACAAGCTGAGCAGGCCATACTTTTTCCGTTCCAGGCAGCTCGCGGAACTCGTATTTCCCATGCTCATTTTTCACTTTTTCCATTTGGATGGTATGAAGCTCTTTCAGCTTTCCGTTTTTATCCGCAACCATTTTTGTCGTTTGAATGGAGTATTCTCTCGGATCTCTTCCGAATTTTGCTTCTGCTTCCTCGTATGCATATTCAAGCGTAAAGACGTGTGGCTGTTCAGGCCACATATTGTCATTCGTGCGGGCTGGCGGAAGTTTCGGGTGTTTGCCGAATTGGTGCACGCTTTTGGCTTTTTGACGCAGAGCAGTAGCCACACAGTCAGCTCCTGTATCTCCGCCTCCGATTACGATGACATCTTTCCCTTTGGCATCAATGAATTGCTTGTCTTTAAAATTAGAATCTAAATAGCTTTTTGTTGCAAGTGTCAGGTAGTCCATCGCGTAATGGACTCCTTTTGAGTCGCGTCCTTCAATTAAGAGGTCCCGCTGTTTTTGAGCGCCTGTGCATAAGATCACAGCATCAAATTGCTCCTTTAGCTCATCAGCTGTAATGTCAACACCGATTTCTGTGTTCGTGACAAAATCAATTCCCTCTTGCGTCAGCAATTTAATTCGGCGTTCTACAATGCCCTTCTCAAGCTTCATGTTTGGAATGCCGTATGTTAAAAGGCCGCCCGCTCTGTCTGAGCGCTCAAAAACAGTGACAGAATGCCCTGCTTGATTCAGCTGGTCAGCACTCGCCAGTCCGGCTGGGCCCGACCCGACGATGGCGACTTTTTTGCCTGTTCGTTTTTTTGGAATTCTAGGTTGAATCCAGCCATTCTCAAATCCTTTATCGATAATGGTCCGCTCGATGTTTTTAATTGATACGGCCGGATCTGAAATCGCTAAAGTGCATGATCCTTCACAAGGAGCGGGGCATACCCGCCCTGTGAATTCAGGAAAGTTGTTTGTTTTCAACAGACGTTCCAATGCTTCCTTCCATCTGCCCCGGTAGACAAGATCGTTCCATTCAGGAATTAAGTTGTAAATCGGACATCCGGATGTAAATCCGTTAATGTCCGCACCGATCTGGCAAAACGGTGTACCGCAATCCATGCACCGCGCCCCTTGCCGTTTCGATGCTTCTTCTGAAAAAGGAGCAGAATATTCTTTCCAATCCTTTAAGCGAGTGAGAGGGTCCCGCTCCGCAGGTTTTTCTCGTTTGATCTCCATAAATCCAGTTGGTTTCCCCATGTTCCTCTCCCCTTCCTTACTGTACTACCGCTTGTTTTTGTCCCGATGCTGCTGTATTCTGCTTTGGCTTCGTGTTGGCCTCAAAAGCGAACATGATGGCTTCTTCATCTGATAAACCTGCAGCTTTTTGCTCTTGGATGCTTGCGAGCATTTGTTTATAGTTTTTCGGAATGACTTTGACGAATTTCTTCACACTGTCTTCCCATTGATCAAGCAGATCTTCTGCTTTTTGGCTGTTTGTATACGCAGTATGTCTTTCAAGCATTGCTTTGATTTGCTGGATTTCTTTCTCATCCTCTAATGATTCAAATAAAATCATCTCAAGGTTGCATTTGCGTTTAAACGCTTTGACATCTTCGGCCAGTACATAAGCGATTCCGCCGGACATACCTGCCGCAAAGTTTTTGCCTACATCACCGAGAACGACAACGCTGCCGCCAGTCATGTATTCACAGCCGTGGTCGCCAATACCTTCTACAACTACATTCACACCGCTGTTTCGAACGGCAAAGCGTTCACCAGCACGTCCGTTAATATATGCTTCTCCGCTTGTCGCGCCGTAAAAAGCCACGTTGCCGATAATGACATTGTCATCCGAAGCAGAGTTGAATCCTTCTGGTGACTTGACGATGATTTTTCCGCCAGAAAGCCCTTTTCCGACGTAATCATTTGAGTCTCCGTCCAAATAAAGCGTCATCCCTTTAGGAACGAAAGCTCCAAAGCTTTGGCCGGCTGATCCGGTAAAGTGCAGCTTGATTGTATCTTCAGGAAGACCTTCTTCTCCGTAACGCTTTGAGATTTCACTGCCGGTTATCGTTCCGGCTACACGATTTGTATTATTGATTTCAATCGAAATATCAGCTTCTTTTCCAGATTCGATGGCTTCTTGTACAGCCGGGAGAATTGTTGTGATATCAAGCGATTGATCAATTTTATGATTTTGCGGAGCTTGGAATGTCCGCACCCCTTCAGGCTGATAAAGAAGGGTAGACAAATCAAGCTGGCCTGCTTTCCAGTGCCCCTTCGCCCGTTCACTTACATGAAGTACATCAGTGCGGCCGATCATTTCATCAAATGTCTTGAAGCCTAACGCAGCCATGTACTCACGAACTTCTTCGGCAATGAACAGCATATAGTTCACAATATGGTCAGGATCTCCCATGAACTTTTTGCGAAGCTCTGGATTTTGTGTCGCTACACCGACAGGGCATGTATCCAAATGGCAGGCACGCATCATGACACAACCGAGTACAACTAACGGAGCTGTTGCAAAACCAAATTCTTCGGCGCCGAGCAAGGCAGCCATCACAACGTCGCGGCCCGTCATAAGCTTTCCATCTGTTTCTAATACAACACGGTCACGAAGTCCGTTCAGCATTAGTGTTTGATGTGCTTCTGCAAGGCCAAGCTCCCACGGAAGCCCTGTATGTTTAATACTGGTTTTCGGAGAAGCGCCTGTACCTCCGTCATAGCCGCTGATCACAATGACATCTGCAGTCGCTTTGGCAACACCTGCAGCGATTGTTCCTACACCTGCTTTTGACACCAGCTTTACGCTGATTCTTGCGTCACGGTTGGCATTTTTCAAATCGTGGATCAGCTGGGCTAAATCCTCAATCGAATAAATGTCATGGTGTGGCGGAGGTGAGATTAATCCGACACCTGGCGTTGACCCGCGGACATCGGCAACCCATGGATATACCTTGTTGCCAGGAAGCTGCCCGCCTTCACCCGGCTTAGCACCTTGAGCCATTTTAATCTGCAGTTCATCAGCATTGACGAGGTAATGGCTTTTGACACCAAACCGTCCGGATGCAATTTGTTTGATCGCACTTCTTCTATCATCGCCGTTCTCATCTGGAACAAAGCGTTTGGGATCTTCTCCGCCTTCACCGCTGTTGCTTTTTCCTCCAAGACGGTTCATTGCGATTGCTAAAGCTTCGTGCGCTTCCTTACTCAAGGACCCGAATGACATCGCACCCGTTTTAAAACGTTTGACAATCGATTCAGCGGATTCAACCTCCTCCAACTTCAAAGGCTTGCGGTTTCCGTCAAATGCGAACAAGTTCCGCAAAAATCCGATGCGTTCTTCATCAGCCGCTTTTGTATACTGTTTAAACAGATTGTAATCATTTCTGCGGCACGCCCATTGCAAAGTATGAATCGTTTTCGGATTAAACGCATGATGCTCTCCGCCATTTCTCCATTGGAAGTCACTTCCCGGTTCAAGCGTTTTGCTGTAATCATCCTGATACGCTTCCCGGTGGCGGCGCTGTGCCTCTTCTGCAATTGTTTGTAAATCGATGCCGCCTAGCTGTGATGCCGTACCTGTGAAATAGCGGTCGATCACATCGCGGCTGATTCCTACCGCTTCAAAGATTTGGGCGCCTCTGTAGCTTTGCACAGTTGAAATTCCCATCTTGGACATCACTTTTACGACGCCCTCAGTAATGCTTTTTCCATATTTGCTGACCGCTTCTTCATAGCTGATATCCAAACGGCCTTCATCAATTTCCTGCTTGTAGGTCGCATAAGCGAGATAAGGGTTAATCGCATCTGCGCCATAACCGATTAACGCTGCAAAGTGATGCACTTCACGTGCTTCTCCCGATTCCACAATAATGCTGACCTTCGTACGCAGCCCTTTGCGGATTAAGTGCTGGTGCAGCGCGCTTACTGCCAGAAGCGGCGGAATTGGTGTCAGTCGTTCGTTCATCTTTTTGTCTGATAAAATTAACAAACTTACGCCTTGGCTGATGGCTTTCTCTGCCTGTGTGAACATGTCCTTTAAACCGCGTTCAAGATCCTCTGAAAACAGCACATCAATTTTTTGGCTTTTTAAATCAGGATGAACAATCGTTTTCAATGCGTAAAACTGTTCATTGGATAAAACAGGTGTATACAGTTTAATCCGGCGAACATTTCGTTCACTTGGATGAAGAAGATCGCCTTCCGCACCGAGCCAAGTCATCGTTGAAGTGACAAGCTGCTCACGAATCGCGTCGATTGGCGGGTTCGTTACTTGTGCAAACAGCTGTTTAAAGTAGTTAAACAGCGATTGCGCTCGGTCAGAAAGTACAGCAAGCGGAGCGTCATTCCCCATTGAACCAAGGGGATCTTTGCCTTCTTTAATAACAGGAATTAGATACTTTTGGATATCCTCATATGTGTATCCGAATGCCTTCTGGCGAGTAAGAAGATCACTAAATTGTTCTTCTTCTCTTGACTCCGGATCAGGATTTACTTGTACAAGCTCTTCTTCAAGCCATTTTTGGTACGGATACTCAGTTGCAATTTGTGTTTTGACTTCCTCATCGGAGATAATACGGCCTTCTTCCAGGTCGATTAAAAGCATTTTCCCAGGCTCAAGGCGGTTTTTATATAAAACGTTCTCCTGTTCAACTTCAATAACGCCTACTTCAGATGAGAAAATAATATAATCATCTTTTGTGACATAATAACGGGCCGGACGGAGACCGTTCCGGTCAAGGATCGCCCCGATTTGTTTACCGTCAGTAAATGAAATAGCTGTCGGTCCGTCCCAAGGCTCCATCAGGGAGCTATGGTACTCGTAGAACGCCCTTTTTTCCTTGGACATATGCGTATTTTCCGTCCAAGGCTCTGGAATGAGCATCATTGCCGTATGTGCCGGTTTGCGTCCAGCCATCACAAAAAACTCAAATGCGTTATCCAAAATGGAAGAGTCACTGCCATCAGCATTGAGAATCGGCAAAATCTTGTTTAAGTCCTCACCGAAGCTTTCAGAAACAAATTGCTGCTCACGTGCTCTCATCCAGTTGATATTTCCGCGAAGGGTGTTAATTTCACCGTTGTGAACCAAATAGCGGTTAGGATGCGCTCTTTCCCATGTAGGGAATGTATTGGTACTGAAGCGTGAATGAACAAGCGCAAAAGCAGAAACGAATGCTTCGTCTTGCAGATCAGAATAAAATGCATCAACCTGTTCAGGTGTTAAAAGGCCTTTGTAAACAATGGTCTGGCTTGAAAGACTGGCAAAATAAAAATCAAGACCTTCCGTTACTCCCCAATTTTCAGCCTGTTTACGAATGACATACAATTTTCGTTCAAAAGATAAATTGTCCTTTAGATCAGAACTTGCGCCGATAAATACCTGACGGACAAACGGACAGCTTTTTTGCGCCACTGTTCCGATTTTTCCGACATTTACAGGTACAGTTCTCCATCCAAGAACGACTTGGCCTTCTTGTTCAATTAGTGCATTGATTTGCTTTTCGATTTTTTTTCTTTCATCTTCTTTCTGTGAGAAAAAGACCATTCCTACCCCGTAACGTTCTTTTTCTGGCAGATTGATGTCTTTGCACTCTTTTCTAAAGAAAGCATCAGGGATTTGAACCAGTAAGCCGGCTCCGTCTCCTGTATCCGGATCACTGCCTTGCCCTCCTCTATGATCTAGCTGGCAAAGCATCTTAAGTCCTTGTTTGACAATGTCGTGAGTCTGCTTGCCCTTTAAGTGTGCATATAGGCCGATTCCGCATGCATCATGTTCAAATTCAGGACGGTAGAGACCTTGAGCTTTTGGCATTTGATTGTACGTCATAATTCCTCTCCCCCGATCAATTTCCGATAATACCGGTCATAAAATCTAACAACTCTATAATCATTGTAGGTTTTCAAAACGATATAAACAATATATAATTTAGATCAAAAGAATCTCAAAATGAGATAGATGGATGTGAGACAAACATGGAGCTGCGCCAACTGCGTTATTTCATGGAGGTGGCTGAAAGAGAACACGTTTCAGAAGCCGCTGATCATTTGCATGTGGCCCAATCAGCAATCAGCAGACAAATTGCCAATCTTGAAGAAGAATTAAATGTGACCTTATTTGAGCGTGAAGGGAGAAATATCAAACTCACGCCAATCGGAAAAGAATTTTTGATTCATGTGAAAACGGCGATGAAAGCCATTGATTATGCGAAAGAACAAATTGATGAGTATCTTGACCCGCATCGCGGAACGGTAAAGATCGGCTTTCCTACAAGCCTCGCCAGCCAGCTTTTGCCGACTGTCATTTCAGCGTTTAAAGAAGAATATCCGCACGTCGAATTTTTGCTGCGCCAAGGCTCCTATAAGTTTCTGATTGAAGCTGTCAGAAACCGCGATATTGATCTGGCCTTATTAGGACCGGTGCCGACGAATTTCTCTGACATAACGGGAAAAATATTATTTACTGAAAAAATTTACGCGCTTGTTCCATTAAATCATCCGCTTGCTAAACAAAAAACGGTTCATTTAATCGATTTGCGCAACGACCAATTTGTATTGTTCCCGGAAGGATTTGTACTTAGAGAGATGGCAATTGATACTTGCAAACAAGCAGGCTTTGCTCCTCTCGTTTCCACGGAGGGTGAGGATTTGGATGCTATCAAAGGGTTAGTGTCCGCAGGAATGGGCGTTACCCTTCTGCCTGAAAGTACTTTTGCTGAAACAACACCTCGTTTTACTGTGAAAATTCCAATTGAGTTCCCTCAAGTAAAACGGACTGTTGGAATCATTAAACCGAAAAATAGAGAGCTTGCGCCTTCTGCGAATGATTTTTATGAGTTTGTCATTCAATTTTTCTCTAAGCTGGAGCAGTATCAATAAAAAAATGAACCCGAGCTTCTATATAGAAGCTTCGGGTTTTTTTCTGCAAATTAATTTACAGGTAAAGAAAAATCCACATGGCAAACAAAGGCTTCTTGATCAATTAGAGCTCTGTTTGTCAGTTCCTTGTTCTTTTCCGGTTCTTGAAGCTGTACAGAAGAGTAATTGACGATTCCAAGGCCGATTTCCGTCCCTTTTGAATCCATTAGCCGAACAACTGAACCGCTTTTAAATTTCCCTTTAATCTTCTGTACACCGTCTAGGTATAAACTCGATTGGCCGTTTGTTATTTTTCGTGAACAATCATCTGATAAAATCATTTCACCTTCCGGACCGGAATTAAAAGCGATCCATTGCTCCTTTTGATTCAACGGAAGCGTTCCTTCTGCTTCAAAATAGGTGCCTTCCGCCTGTTCATGAACGGCGTGATATAAAATATCGCCGACATCTGCCTGACCTAGGAAACCTTTAATGCCAGACGCCATTACGATTTTAAACGCATCAAGCTTAGAGCGCATGCCGCCGGTGCCAACGATGCTTCCAGTGTCACCTGCGCATGCTTCGATGTCAGGTGTTATTTCACTCACCCGCTGTATCCTTTTCGCTTCTGGATTTGTGCGCGGATTGCCGTCATATAATCCGTCGATATCTGATAAAATCACAAGCATATCTGCATCAATCAATCCTGCGACTTTTGCTGCGAGCGTATCATTGTCGCCAAACTTGAGCCGATTGACGGTAACTGTGTCATTTTCGTTTATGATCGGGATGATGCCGCGCTCGAGCAGTACATTCATTGTATTCCTGACATTGTTGTATCGATATTCATCAGAAAAATCGCTTCTCGTAATTAAAATTTGGGATGCGACATAGCCGTGTGCCAAAAACAGCTTTGAATAAGCCTCCATCAGCAATCCCTGGCCGATTGAAGCTGATGCTTGTTTTTCTGGAAGCTTCTCGGGCCTTTGGATAAATCCGAGCTTCCGATATCCCGCCGCCACTGCGCCTGAGGAAACCAAAATCACTTCATAACCGGCGTCTTTGAGTTTGACGACCTGGTCGACCAGCGCTTCTAATTTACGAATGCTGATTTCTCCATGAAGGCTTGTTAATGAACTGCTTCCAATCTTCACAACGACTCTTTTCATGCTTGTATCAGGCGTCACTTTATCACTCCTGATAGCGGCGCTGCAGTTTTTTCGATATCTTCGCTGATTTCCTTTGAACGCTTAGCCGCATGCTTTATCGCTTGAGAAATCGCTTCTCCGCCGCCGCTTTTTTTCAAGGCTTGCAGCCCCGCTGCTGTCGTTCCGTTAGGTGACGTGATATTATCTCTTAAGATCTCAGGATGTTCTCCTGTTTCCATGAGCATTTTTGCGGCACCTAAAAGTGTCTGTGCGCCGATGCTTCGAGATAACTGTTTATCGAGGCCCGCTTCCTCGCCTGTCTTTTCAATGAATTCCATTAAATAATAAAAATACGCGGGGCCGCTGCCTGCAATTCCGGTGAATATATCCATTTGATTTTCTTGGATTGTATAGACTTCGCCCATGCATCCGAGCAATGCTTCGGCCAGCTTCTTCAGGTCTTCCGACACATATTTGCCAAGGGCAATAGCTGTTGCAGAAGCGCCAATCATACTGGAAGTGTTGGGCATCACTCTGACAACCGGCTGTTCATTAAGCAATGATTGTTCAATAAAAGAGGTGGTTATGCCGGCAAGGACCGACAATATTAATTGATGGGGTTGAATACGTGATTTTAGTGATGACAGAGCGTTTTCGGCGTCTTTTGGCTTCATTGCCAAAATGAGTACATCCATGTCTTCAATACATAGCTGGTTCGGCAAGGCGCCTTTGATTCCATATTGAAGTTCAAGTTCAGTTAATCGCTCTGTATTGCTGCGGTTTGTAACGCAGATGTTTTGTTCCGGGATTTTGTTGGCACGAACGATACCTGATATCATTCCTTCCGCCATAGATCCTGCTCCTATAAAGGCTACTTTCTTTTGATCAAAGATCGGTAACATCTCCTTTGTTCGCTTTTTTGTTCGCATTTTCACACGTTTAAAATGTTACCACGTGAGGAAATGATGTCAAGTTTGAAGGTCATCATTGATTTGTATTGTTTCTTTTCGACAAATATGTATAATGAAAAGCAGGAAACACCCGGTTCATACTGCTGCGCCGGGTGTTTGTTTCTATTAAAAATTATCTGAGAGAGCTTTTTCAATCAGTTTTTTACAGCGATCCAGCTCTACCTTCAGCTGTTTTTTATATAGCTTGGCAGCTTCGTAATCTTTAAATTGATAGAGGACGACTTCCTGGAGCTTAGCCCCTTCTTTTTTTACTTTAATTTGTTTTAATATCCCGTCATCAAGCAGCTCATGCAAAGACCGGTATACTTCTGTATGATTTGGTTTAAAACCAATCTCTTTAAATTCAGACCGAAGTACTTCAAGCAGCTTTAACCCATAGAGTCTCTCTTGCTCTGTCATCGTTATCATATAAAGCTTCAAAAATGCGCGCTGTTTCACTAAAAATCCTGTTGAACTCCTTTTTTCTTCTTTCATCATATGCACTCCTTCTTCTGTCACTGACAACACTATGTACTAAATATTCAATTTTCTTTTATTGTTTTCCTCCTTAATATTAAAGACTTATCGTCCAGTTATCTCATGGCTGCTGATTATAGGTGCAGTGGAAAAATAAATAGGATATTGAACATTTGGTACATAGTTTTCTTAGTTCTATTATAACCTACATTCACTGCCAGCTTCAATTTAAAACGATTGTCAGATTTGCATATGCCGGTATGAATTTCATTCAAATAAAAAAACCTGTCGAAAGACAGGTTTTCATTTTTACGGATTTGTTGACCATAATCCCGCTGTTTTGATGAAAATACGAGGATCTAATTTCAATTGTGCCACCATGTATTCAGCAAGATCCTCAGGCTGCATCACTTTTTCAGGATTACCGTCTGTCAAGTTCAATTCGATAGACATATCACTAGCGACAGTGCTCGGCGTTAACGCGCTGACTCTGATATTATGTTTTCTCACTTCTTGCATAAGAGACTCTGTTAACCCTAGAACGGCAAATTTAGAAGCGCTGTAAGCACTTGTTACAGCAGCTCCTCTTTGGCCCGCTGTAGACGAAATATTAATGATATCTCCGGCTTTGCGTTCGATCATTTCCGGAAGCACCGCGCGAGTCACATGATACACACCCATTAGGTTGACTTGTATAATATTTTCCCATTCATCGGCTGACAGATCTAAGAAACCGCCAAAT
Organism: Bacillus sp. FJAT-14266; assembly: GCF_001719225.1. NCBI lineage: Bacteria > Bacillati > Bacillota > Bacilli > Caryophanales > Bacillaceae > Bacillus > Bacillus sp. FJAT-14266. The sequence continues at coordinate 2,248,689 of NZ_CP017072.1, read as the reverse complement.
TTGCTGATTCCCGCGTTATTAATGAGAATATCGATATCACCAAGCTGTTCTTTCACTTGAGCGACGGCTTGGTTAACCTGCTCGGCATCTTTTACATCTGCAGCAGCAAATGCAGCTTTTACACCAAGCGCTTTGACTTCTTCTGCCACTTTTTCAACATTAGCGGCAGTCCGGCCGATTAACCCAATATTTACGCCTTCTTTCGCAAGAGCAAGAGCTGTAGCACGGCCGATCCCCCTGCCTCCGCCTGTGATTAGTGCAGTTTTATGTTGTAAACTTTGCAATTGAAGCACCCTTTCTTTGTTTACCTATGTACGATATCACATTATAAGTAGAATACATCCAATACGCAAATCAAACGAACTGTGCAATCATCATTTCTTTGGATTAAAAAAGCGGAAACAGGGTAATGACAAAAGAAAAAAGGAGTGAACATATGGTTATTGTTTATATCAGCCTGGCAGTATTGGCTATTTCAATCATATTTTTAGGGTTTAATGTGATCCAAAACAAGAAAAAAATAGACCCCGCACTAAAGGAGCTCACTTCTGTTACGCAGGCTATGCAAAAACAAATCGAGGGATTAAAAACAGAAGCAGAGCTGCTGACGCAAAAACAAAAGAAGATTCAGCAGGATGTCCAAATAAAAAAATACACGTTTCAGCAGACCGCAGCTGAAGTGAAAAAAGTTCCTAAAGCTGTTAAAGAGGTGTGGCAGGCTGGTCATTTAAATAGCAGGTCATGATGAATGATATCCCGTTGTTTCGATCAGAATGGACAATGGGATATCATTTTTTGAGGAGGCTTTCGCATGATTGTAAACCGCAGTTGCTTAAAGGAGTTCGCAGAAAAACTACATTCTCTTCCCTCTTCACTTACAAAGTCGGATTTACTTATTTCTCCATTTCATCTCCATCAAGAAAATGAACTTGACATCTACTATTCACCTCATAATGAATATATCAATCGGACTGCTACGATTGTGATTGCCGGGATCACGCCGGGTTTTTCCCAGATGAAAACAGCGTACGAAACAGCAGTCGAAAGTCTGCGGCAAGGCCGCACTCTTGAGCAAATGGCGGTAGATACAAAAATAGCAGCGGGTTTCTCCGGGTCGATGAGACATAACCTTATCACCATGCTGGATTTATGCGGGCTGCCGCAAGCTTTTGGCATTCAAAGCGCCGCAAAGCTTTTTGGAGAATTACGGCATATGCTCCATACAACTTCCGTTATTAAATATCCTGTCTTTATCCAGCAAAAAAACTATACCGGATACAAACCGGCTATCACTCATTCTCCTATCCTAAGCACCTATGCTTTTGGGCACTTCCCTGCGGAGCTTAATCATGTGACGGGACCAGCTCTTCTCATTCCGTTAGGAAAAGCGGCCGAAACAGTGTGTGAAACATTGATCAGACAGCACAGCCTCCAGAATTTGATTTGCCTTAACGGCTTTCCCCATCCATCAGGCGCGAACGGCCATCGTTTGAAACAATTCAACAAAAACAAAGAGCAACTAGAAACACAAATTCGTTCCTTTGCTGCATTGGTTGATTTCGCTATAGAAAAGAGGAAATAAAAGGGATATGATAAACAAAAACACAAACGTGGGGAGTGGTTGAATGTTTCCTATATTAGAAACGGATCGGCTTATACTTAGGCAAATCACAGATCAGGACGCGGAAGCCATTTTTGCTTGTTTCTCAAACGATGAGGTGACACGCTATTATGGGCTTGAAAACATGGAATCTATAGAACAGGCCATTTCAATGATTCAAACGTTTGCTGCCCTCTATCAAGAAAAACGCGGTATACGGTGGGGAATTGAAAGACGGGACACTAAAGAACTGATCGGAACAATAGGCTTTCACGCTCTGGCCCAAAAGCATAGGCGCGCGGAAATCGGTTATGAAATCATCCCGGAGCATTGGCGAAACGGTTTTGCATCAGAAGTCATTTCAAAGGTCGTATCTTACGGATTTTCTGCCCTTGGACTGACGCGTATTGGCGCAGTTGTATTTACTGCTAATGAAGCATCAAATCGTCTGCTTCTAAAAATGGGGTATCAAAAAGAAGGTGTTTTAAGACAGTACATGTATCAAAATGGGACTCCATATGATACAAATGTGTACTCTATTGTGAAACCAAGAGAATGACGGTATTCTCTTGGTCTGTGCGCACATCCCTTTTCCTTTAAAAAGATAAAAAAGCGCCCCTCAAACAGGGCGCTTTCTAATTAAGATGCATATTGAGGAGATGTTTCCTCCTTAACTGCTTTTTCTTCAGGTATATGAATACATTTCGTCAAGACCGCACTTGCAAGGTAAAGGGCCGCAAAGATCCAGACGACACCTTGCGCGCCGACGAGACCGATGAACAGCCAAGCGAGTGCGGGGCCGACAAACGCTGATAAACCTGCAGCCAAATTCAATACAGACATGGCTGCCCCTTTATCATTTCCTGCCACCGTCGGCACAATTGCACCAATAGGCACATAGCCTGCCAGCAAACCGCCCCAAATAAAGCCGATCACGCTGACAACCGCTAAGCTTCCGCCGGAGAAAACAGGTGCGTAGTATAATAAGAGGGTGAAAATGCCGCAGCCGACTCCGCCGAACCAAATAACAGTATTTTTCCAGCCGAATTTATCGCCGACAATACCAAAGATAAGGTTAAACACAATGTTCCCCAGGAAAATCGTTCCCCAAATTTGCAGCCACACATTGGTTGAAATTCCATGCTGGGCCATGTGCATCGGCAAAAAGACTGGAAAACCATATGTACCAATGCTGTTGATGATTCTGATGATTCCGCCTGTAAGCACGCGCGGATTTGTAAATAGAATCGTAACCCCTTTTAAAAGCTCCTCGGCTGTTTCTGATCTTTTTCTTTTCTTCTTTTCAAAACGGTCTTTATTGATAAACAATGCAAAAAATGCACCGAGACATACCCAGAAAATAGAGCTCCAAAGCGTATTCAAATAACCGAACGCTTTGATCGCGTAGCTTGAGTACCAAGCGCCGAACACAAACATGCCGAGGCAATATGCAATCCAAAACCAGCCGACAGCAGTGCTCAGTTTACTTTGCGGTGTTCTGTAAATGACCCATGTCAAGAAAGAGTAAGCAAAAAGCGGGTAACCTAACCCTTTTACGAAGTAAGTCACATACATCACTGGCAGGTTCAGCTGTTCAAATCCAAATACGATAAAAGCAGCTGTACCGATCACATAAAACAACAGCCCCATAAACATCGTTCGTTTTGCGCCAAATGCTTCGAGACATACACCCGAAAACCAGGAAGCTATGGCAAGCGCAATTCCGTATATACTAAAAATGGAAGCGGACTGCTGAACGGTGAGCCCGTTTTCGATCAAAAAAGGACTGAGCCAGCCTTGTTCAAGGCCATCTCCCATCATAAACAAAACAACCCCTAAAAATCCCCAGGCAAGCCGCTTCGGTATTCCTATTTTATCCAACATATCTGTCTCCTCCTTAGATGCTTATATTCATTACCGTATTACCTTATTAAAGTTGAAAATTAAATGATTCCTCAAAACAGCAAAAATGCCGCCTTAAATCAATACTTTGCTTTCTGAACCTGAAAAAAAGCGCTGTGTTTGCTTCCATTTCTCATATAAAGCCAATTCTGTCTGACAGTCCTTCGGTTCGATCACCCGGACATTTGCTGACATCTCCTCCGTTAATTGAAAGGTTTCATTGCAAATGACTGCAGCTCCAACAACAGATGCCTGATGATATCCCTCTTGGACATAGACCTTTTTTTGAAGAAGATCCGCGATATATTGAGTGAGCGCTTTGCTTTGGAATCCCCCTCCGCACACCCAAACATAGTCACGTTCAAACGGAGTAACCTCTGTTAAAATGTCAAAGTTCCATTTAATTGAAAATGCGATCTCTTCTAGCGCTGCACGTACAAAATGTGCCCTCTTTAAATGTGCTGACAGCGGGGCATCAAAAAGAAAACCGCCTCTCGTTAACGCATTCTTTTCAGCCGATAAATAAGAGCCGAGAGCCGCTACACATGCATGGTCTTCTTTTGCAAGTGCAGAAATCTCCTCCTCCATTACTTCGTACGTTTCATTCGGATAAAAAATCTGTTTTAATTTTTGATAATTCAAGCCGGTAATTCCCGGATTCGTTTCCACAAGCCAATGCCCTTGATCCGTATGACAGTTCAGCCAGGCTTTATGTTTTGTATCGCCATGATCCGCAGTAATTTTGGTTATTGGCGTTGTTGTCCCTGATACAATGACAATGTCCTCAAGTCCAGCTCCGGTGCTTTTGACAGCTAGCTGTGTATCCCCGCCCCCTGCTATAACCTTAGCATTTATTGAAAGGCCTAATTCGGATGTATATTCATTTGCTATCGTTCCAATTGCTGTTCCCGCTCTTACAAGAGGCGGAAGGATAGATGGAGAAAAGCCGAAAATGTCGCACATCTCTTCTGACCAAGTGTTTTGCTTCACATCAAATAGCAGGGTTTCTGTTGCCTGTGATGGTTCATATGTTAATATTCCGCTCAGTTGGTACGTCACCCAATCACTGATGCTTGTAAAGCTTGCAGTCTTTTCCCATAAAGAGGGCTGGCGCTGTTTTAATCCATAAAGCTTGAGCGCAGAAAAAAGTGCAGTTGGCAGGCGGCCTGTGCGGCTGTATATCTCTTCCCGATCGGGAATGCCCGCCTCCCACTCTCGGCCGCGATTATCGATGTTCGGCAGCCCGAGAAAAGGATTGCCGTTTTGATCAATCAAAACAATCCCCTGTCTTTGGCTCGTCGATGTCAAACCAATGATGTCAATATCACGCGAACGGGATAGCGCACGTTTTGCCAAATTCATCACCTGCTTCCACAGCACCTGAGGAGAAAAATAACGGCTGTCCGGGTAAAGCGTCTCTGTGGAATACTCGATGTCCTCCCGTTCAACTGTTAGAACACTGCCAGTTACACTCACGACCGCTACCCTCGCATTGCCTGTGCCAATATCAAAAACGAGATAGCCTTTTTGTTTTTTCATTCTCTTAGCCTCCTTTCTTATACCCCTGTTTTCAGTTCGTCCTTGTTATACATTGTCGGAATATTAAGAGTTTTTTCACCCTTCCACTTTTTGAGGGCTTTATTCAGTATCGTCACGTGATGATCCTCCACTTCAAATGTTGCTCCAGCGAGATGCGGTGTTGCCAGAACATTAGGCAATGAAATCAATTCATAATCTGATTCCTCTGGAGGTTCATGATAAAAAACGTCTAATATCGCACCTCTGATTTTATGTTCTTTTAATACAGATAAAAGATCTTCACGGTTTACAACAACTGCTCTTGAAGTATTGACGAAAATCGCACTCTGTTTCATCAGATCAAAATGCTTCCGATCAATAAGTCCAAGTGTTTCCTCAGTACGAGGCAGATGTACAGAAACGATATCACTGTCTGAAAACACCGTTTTAAGAGATACTTTTTCATACAGCGGATGATCGTCTTGAATGTATGGATCGTAATACTTTATTTTACAGTCAAACGCAGTCAGCAGTTTTGCAATCCTTTGGCCAACCGCCCCGAACCCAATCATGCCAACCGTTTTTCCTGTTAATTCATTTCCTTTAAATTTGACATAAGCCTGCAGGTAATCACTGTTCCACTTTCCATCCTTCAGCCATTGATTCGAGGCGCTGGTATGGCGCAGAAAGGAAATCACATTTCCAATAAACATTTCAGCAACGGCTTGTGCATTCCGCCCTGGTGTATAAAAAACAGGTATGCCTCTTTTTGAGGCAGCTGCCACATCCACATTAGAGGGCATTCCCCTGCAAACACCGACAAATGAAAGTTCGGGAACAGAAGCAAATACGCTGTCTGTTACCTGATCAAGTTCAGTAATCAAGCCTGTCGCATTTGTTGCTTTTAGCAGCTGAATGAGTTCATCTTCCCGATATGCCCTACCTTGTTCCTTCCAAGATTGATAAGTAACTGAGCCAAATAAGTTTTCAAGCTCTTTTCGTCCTTCTTCGTTGTACGGTGCTGTAACCAAAACCGTCATGGTGCAAAACATCCTTTTCATTGTATTTTTCATAAAAAAAATCTCTTTCCGAAGATGGAAAGAGATTCATATATAGGCGCGCTCTGTTACAGGCAGACGCCGGTATAAACCTTGCTTTCCTATCTTTCAAGCTGACGCTTGCTGGAATTGGCACAATAATGTTGCCGAGGTTTCATAGGGCCAGTCCCTCCACCTCTCTGGATAGAAAATGTTGAGTATGTAATTTTCAGAATAAAGAATACATTTATCATAAAGAAGTCTCAGATTGATGTCAATCTCTTTTTTCAGAATTGACGTTATCATCCGAAATGTTATAATTCTTACAAAATATCTAACTAGAGAGAGGAACTGGGCCATGAAATCTTTTGCCACACAACAAAACGGCATTTTCAAATCCGTTTGCTCGCTGGACTGCCCGGATCAGTGCGGATTGTTAATACATAAAAAAGACGGGAAAATCGTAAAAGTGCAAGGAGACCCTGATCATCCTGTCACAGCCGGAAACATATGCAACAAAGTCCGGAATATGACGGAGCGCATATATGATGAAAAGCGGCTGACTACACCGCTCAAACGAACAGGTGCTAAAGGCCAAGCGATATTTGAACCGATTTCTTGGGAAGAGGCAATCGATACGATCACCTCCCGCTGGAAAGAGCTGATTGATGAAGAGGGAGCTGAAAGCATACTTCCTTACAGCTTTTACGGAAATATGGGGAAATTGACAGCTGAAGGAATGGACCGCCGCTTTTTTTACCGCATGGGGTCAAGCCAGCTTGAACGGACGATTTGCAGCAAAGCGGGATCTGAAGGCTATAAATATACAATGGGCATAAGCGCGGGAATCGATCCTGAGGAAACCGTTCATACAAAACTATTTATTTTTTGGGGAATCAACGCGGTCAGCACAAATATGCACCAAATTACGATCGCCCAAAAAGCGCGAAAAAAAGGTGCCAAAATTGTCGTGATCGATGTGCATAAAAATCAAACAGGACGTCTTGCAGATTGGTTTATCCCAATAAAACCGGGAACCGACAGTGCACTTGCTCTTGGCATCATGCACATTTTATTTAAAGAAAACCTTCATGATGAAGCATTTCTGTCCGAGTACACGGTTGGCTATGAAGAGCTCCGTGAACACGTGAAACAATATGATCCTGAAAAGGTATCGACGATCACCGGTGTCAGTACCGAAGATATTTACCGACTGGCAAAAATGTACGGGGAAACCTCCCCTTCTTTTATCAGAATCGGAAACGGACCCCAGCATCACGATAACGGGGGGATGATTGTAAGGACGATTGCCTGTCTTCCGGCGATCACCGGCCAATGGCTGCACACAGGGGGCGGCGCAATTAAGCATAACAGCGGAATTTTAGAATATAACACAAATGCCTTGCAGCGGCCCGACTTATTGAAAGGGCGCACCCCGAGGTCGTTTAATATGAATCAGCTTGGCAGGGTGCTTTTGGAAACAGACCCGCCGATTCGCTCTCTATTTATTTACGGAACGAACCCTGCCGTCGTCGCGCCCGAAGCAAACAAAGTCAGACAGGGCTTGCTGCGGGAAGACTTGTTTACTGTGGTTCATGATTTGTTTTTAACGGAAACGGCTGCATATGCGGACATTGTACTGCCTGCAACATCCGCTTTTGAAAATACTGATTTTTACACCTCCTACTGGCACCATTACATTCAGCTTCAGCAGCCGGTGATTGAGAGATATGGGGAAAGCAAGTCTAACACTGAGGTTTTCCGATTACTGGCTGAAGCCATGGGATTCACAGACCAGGAGCTTAAAGATTCAGATGAAGTATTAATCCGCCAGGCGCTTGACCATCCAGATAATCCGCATTTGGCAGAGATTGATTACGATGCACTTGCTAAGCATTCATTTATGAAAGCAAAACGCGAAAAGCCGCTGTTTCCGGGCGAACTTCCAACGCCAAGCGGAAAAATAGAATTATATTCAGAAAAAATGAAACAAGACGGCTTCCCTGCTTTACCGACATATACACCTCTTGTAACCGATAATGAACATCCGTTTATGTATGTTCCGGGGCCAAACCATAATTTCTTAAACTCAACATTTTCCAATAATGAAAAACACATCAAGCTTGAAAAGACGCCAAAGCTCTTTATCAACACAAAAGATGCTGAAGAACACGGAATCGTTGATGGGGCACCTGTACGAATTTGGAACAGCCGGGGAGAATGCCAACTGACCGCTGCAGTTGGAGAACAAGTGCTGCCAGGTGTCGTTGTCAGCCAAGGATTATGGGCGGATGAACAAGGAAAAAAACAGCTTGTAAACGCGCTAACCCCAGACCGATTGTCCGATATGGGCGGCGGCGCCACCTTTTTTTCAGGCCGTGTACAGATTGAAAAGGTTTGAAAAATAATGAAACCCGGAGTATGCCAAGCCCGTATAACATAACATTGACATAATGGAGGCATACACATGGACGTTTTTTTAGGAATTGGTATTGCTTTGGCAGGATATTTTATCGGTGAAGGCTTAAAGCAGATGAACCATACAAAAGGTAGTGAACAAAATGATATCTTGCTTATAAAAGAACGGGATATTTACTTTTACATCGGACTTTTTTTAGGAATAACAACGACTGAAGCAAAACAGTTAGCTGGAGACATGGCAGACCTGCCTTACATTGAAATAAACGGAAAAAAATATGTACAGAAACATATGTTAAAAGATTGGACATTCACATTAGTTGAAAAACATCAGGGTGAATAAAACAAATCTGAGGAGAGCGAGATTCATTGTCACGCTCTCCTCTGTTTAGCTGTATGGATCCTGCCACCAAAACTTTGTTCTATAAGCGCTGATAAAACGATAAACCACCATCTATGTTCTTTCCTCAAACAACTCAAGATACCCGTTCCACAACAATAGTTTTTATATTCCATTGATGACGTGATGATCTTGATGAACGTATGTATCGTAAAACACTTAGAAAACCTATTCGGTTCGAATGTGTGCTCTCATTATGCCCTCATACTGCGCCTTTATCCGCGGAGGATTTTTTAAAAAAAATATGAAACCTAAAGCTTTTAGATTCACGCAGCAATGTTAGTGCAATACCCTTTATTTTTATTGACCTCCATATATCTCCGATTGGTAAAACTACGTTAGCCTGATTTGCTTTATACACCGGAAGCTGTACGTTTATAAAGGATCAGAGAATCCCATAACCAGTAAATCACTGCAGCCGCAATACTTAACATATAATAAAAGTACGATTGCAATGTCCATGCTATTGACGCAGGTTCATTGATAACAAAAAACAGGAAAGCTGCGATAAAAGCAACCACACTGTAAATCAATAGGTACATGACATTGAATGTTCTCGCTTTTTTCTGCAACTTCATTTGGAGCGGAACAGCAAAAAGGCCATACACCACAAAACCGTATAATAAGCAATTGCTGCCGTAAACAATGCAATTATCATATCGCCATACATAACGAAAGAATAAAACCCTAAAAACAAACCAAATGTAAGGCTGGATAGCCCTAATGTCATTAAATAATATGATGCGATTTTTTTCATTTTTTCACCCCCCTTGTTTGATTTATTCACAGTGCTGTTAGTATAAATTCACAACCTTTGTATTTCTTTTATCGAGATGTCTTCCCCAACGGGCTATACGCAATGCGCTAATAAAAGGTTTCAAAAATGACGTTCTTTTATTAGATAATACGCTGGCATGAAAACGCCTCTCCTGATTGGCGAAAGCGCGAATGAAAAAAGTGAATGAATACCTGATCAACAGACAAAATAAGAAGAGTTGATATTCAACACTTTTCGTAAAGGAGTGAAACCAATGAGTAAAAAGGGAATTCAAAATTCAAGTATTGAACAAATGAGAAATGACCATGAGACTGAAACAGCTTTTAAAGCAGATGATCCTAAAAAACATGGTTCTGATCCTAAAAGAACGAAATAAGTTCTTACCCCCACTAAAATATCAATAATCTGGAGGAAGTAAAGTGACTCAAAAAAACGGTGCAGACAGACCTGATGATTATAAAAGATTTTCTTCATTAGACAAGGAATATGATTTTCAGCAATCTATAAGCAGCAATACTGAGACAGAAAGTGTAAACACTGAAACACAAACTCATAACAAAGAAAACAAAAATGACACAACAGATGTTGCCGGGAAATACTTTGAGCCCTCAGATTATAAAGGAAGCACGCAATTAGAAAAAGGGTTGGCTGAAACTCATGAACAGGTCAGCGATGACTATTTTGAAGGGACAATCGATCAAAATTTGGACTAGCCATACAAACGGAACTAACTTAAAAGAAGTCAGTTAACTCTGTTTTTAGAAACAACCACAGTAAAAGTAGCCAACCCCCACCGAATAAGATGGGGGTTGCACGTAAGTAGCCTATTTAATATTTAAAACGATTAATGACGGTTTGAAGTTCTTCTGCCAACTGAGATAGAGATTCTGCGGCATAGGAGATTTCCCCCATTGAATGAAGCTGTTCCTGTGATGAATTTGCAACCGCTTCTGTATTAGCAGACGTTTCTTTTGTTCCAGCGGCCAATGTATGAACTGTGTGCTGAATCACTTCAACGCCTGAAGTAAGCTGTTGAGTTGCTGCTGCAACTTCTTGTATTTGAGAAGTGACCTGTTCCACCAGGTTCAGTATTTCATTGAAATTTCCTGCTGTCTCTTGAGAAAGAACAATACCTGAGCTCACATTTTCTTGAACAACTTTAATATTATTTACCGTTTCTATCGATTCGTTTTGGATGGTCGCTACCACCGATTGGATGTGGTTTGCTGATTTATTTGTTTCATCCGCTAATTTCCGAACTTCTTCAGCCACCACGGCAAATCCTTTTCCTTGTTCTCCGGCTCTGGCCGCCTCGATCGCTGCATTTAGTGCCAACAAATTTGTCTGCTCTGAAATCGTCGTGATAAGCGAAGAGATATCGCTGATTTCTGCTGTGCTCGCTACCAATGTTTGCAATCCATTGCCGGCTGAATCTACAGATTTATCAATGAATTTCATCTGGTCTAACATCTTGTTGACGGACTTAGAGCCTATTTCAGCCTTGTCTCTCATCGAAGAAGAAAGATCCGCTATGTTCCCTGTATTTGAAGCGACTGATGATATACTGTCTAATAATTCAGTGATGGATTCTGCGCTCTTTTCTGTCATTGAGCTTTGCTTCACATTGCTGTCGGCAGCCATCTGCATGGCTCGTGAAATATGTTCAGATGTTGATTTCGATTCTTCCGCGCTTGCCGATAATTCTTCAGAGGAAGCGGCGACTTGTTCAGATGAGCTGCTGATCTGCTTCACAATTTGAGTTAATGAATGAGTAAAAGAATTAAAAGATTGGGCAAGCTGGCCAAATTCATCTTTATTTTTCACAATGACTTTTTTGGTTAAATCAGCGTCGCCGTGTGCAATTTCCTCCAGCTGCTTATTTATGCTTCTTAGGGGCACCATTATGGACTTTAACAGCATTATGCTTAAAACAACGCCTAATATAACTGATATCCCGGTGACAATGATGATGAGCCATTGACTCATTTTCCCATTGTCTCGTATTTCATCTTTTAGATCCTCCACCTCTTGATCCAGGTGATCAGACAGCTTATTGACAGCCGGATCTACGCCTTCTTTTCTTATTGTTCTTTCTTCTCCAAAATGGATGGTTTCTGCTTTTTTCGGATTTGAAGAGTAGGCTGTTACTACTTGCTGATTCAAAGCTCTATACTGAGTAAAACTTGTCTTAATGTCTTCGATATTTGATTGATATCTCTCTTCATCAATCAAGTCATTAACCCGGTCAAGGCTCTTTAAGACATCGTCTGCTTTTTCCTTCATACCCTCGTCGTATTCTTTGTCTCCGGTAATCAAGAAGCCTCTTTCATCATTTGATAACCCGGTCAATTCATATTGGATGTGTTTTATCTCTTTTTGGAATTCCATTTTGTCTTTAAGTTCTTCATTCTTTTTCACAGTAGAAGAAATCATAAATACTGAGGAGCCTCCAATTCCAATAATTGAAACAACTAATATTGATATAATCCCCAGCAATTTTGTTTTCACTTTCATGTGTCGTTTTCCCTTTCCGCACAATGTAATGGCTGAAATAAAATATGTTCAAGCGCGTTTGAATCCAATTCGCTTACGCTCATGTCCATAATATCGACACGGGTTTCAAGTTTTACAGTGCTATTTTCATATGAATAAGCAAATTCTTTACGTCTCTGAACTTACAGAAAAACCTTAAGTAAAATTTGCAGTCTTTTGCGGTATGTAAGTCACTCTTATTCGTTTTTCTAAAAAAGGCTTTTCCCACCTCAAATTGGCTGAACCGGCTGTTTTCTCGAAAATATAATACAATACGCAGCATAATATGAAGGAGCGAAACTTAAATGGGGATCATCAATGGTAAAGAATTCATTGACCGATTGAATAAACTAGAAAACGAAATATGGTATGATGGCGAAAAAATAAAGGGTAACATTTCTGAGCATCCTGCATTTAAAGGAATAATCAAAACAAAAAGCTCACTTTATGAATTGCAAACAAAGGATGAGTTAATACATGAAATGACTTATTGCCTTCCTGGAGATCATAATCGAATCGGCCTTTCCTATCTCCAGCCTAAAACAAAAAATGATTTGAAAAAAAGAAGGACCATGATTGAACATTGGGCTAGACATACTCATGGAATGATGGGGAGAAGTCCGGATTACATGAATACGGTTATGATGAGCTTTGCTTCGTCAGCGGAGCTTCTAAAAGATAAAGAGAATTGCTTTCCTGAACATATACTAGATATGTATGAACAAGCTGCTAAGCATGACCTTTCTTTTACCCATACATTCATTACTCCGCAAGTGAACCGGTCACAGTCCTATTTTGGGCTAAGTGAAAAACCGATATCTGCTAAAGTCATTGATAGAACTGAAAAAGGTTTAATGATCCATGGCGCACGACTGCTTGCAACACAAGGCGGGTTGACCGATGAAATCTTGGTTTTTTCAGCGCCTAAATTTTTCTTTGAAACAGATGAAGCTTATGCTTTTTCAATCCCTTCTAATACAAAAGGCGTAAAATTCATCACAAGAGAATCATTTGTATTAAGCGACTCTTCCTTTAATCATCCCTTAAGCTCCAGGTATGAAGAAATGGATTCAATTGTGGTTTTTGATCATGTGTTAGTGCCGTGGAATCGTGTGTTTTTTTACGATAATGTGGAAGTAGCTAAAGATTTTATGACAAAAAGCTCTTTTCATGCCTTTACCTTTCACCAGGTTGTCATTAGGCAAATGATAAAAATTGAATTTCTATTAGGTGTTGCACAGCTTCTTGTCGACACCATTAATGTTTCCGAATACCAGCACATACAAGAAAAACTCTCAGAAATCATTGTGGGATTGGAAACAATCAAAGCGCTCATTGACAAATCGGAAAATGATGCTCAGTTAGATGAATTCGGCTATATGCGCCCCTCTTTAATTCCTCTTCAAGTCATCAGTACGATCATTCCTAAGTTATATCCTCGATTTACTGAAGTCATACAATTAATTGGAGCTAGCGGAATGGTGACATTGCCTACCGAAAATGCATTTGACTCAGAGATACGGGAAGATCTTGACCAATATCTTCAAGCAACCAATACAAATGCTGAAGAACGTGTGAAAATTTTCCGTTTGGCATGGGATTTAACAATGAGTTCATTCGGAACTAGACAAACTCACTATGAAAGATACTTTTTCGGAGATCCTATTCGGATTTCAAGCAGGCTGTATACCAGTTATCCAAAGCAGGAGCAGTTGAACATGATTAAAACATTTTTACATGCAGATGCAGAACAATGAAAAAACAGCGGGAAAAGATCCGCTGTTTCGTATTTTTTATTCAGGAAACTGAACATGGCCCGGTACAGTATAGGCTTTGGACGTTCCGCTTTCAGGCAGCTTGGGAATGGTGTCTTTCACAACTTTTCCGCGGATGTCAGTCATTCTGACTTTGAGAGAACCTGTCCCTAAATTCGTACTCACAAAATGGTTATAGTCCATTTTCTCCATGTTGATCCACTTACCATCCTTTTCATATTGCATTTTCATAACAGGATACTTGTGATTTCTGACTTGGATTGCTGCCCACCACCTGCTGCTGCCTTCTTTGATCCGGTACGTGAAATTGCCGGTGATTGGGGCTTTGACAACACGCCATTTAATATTGATTTTTCCGTCTTTCATATTGCCGATTTTACGGAAGGCATTAGGTGACAGATCAAGAGCTCCCCGAGCGCCTTCGGGATAAAGATCAGTAACATATACGGTTGTTTTCCCTTTTGGCCCTTCAACTTCTAAATAAGAGCCGGCAAGTGCTGCTTTTACTCCTCTGTAATTGAGATCCGCCGGATTTATTGCAGTAATCTCCATATCGGAAGGAATGGGATCCAGCAGGAAAGCTCCTCCTGAATAACCTGACCCTGTATACGTTGCATAACCTTCATGCAGGTCGTCATATGCTGCCGAAGCTTGCGGGGAAAAACAGAAGATCGTCAACAAAACCATACCAACAAATGCACTCATGATCTTTTTCATATTTGGTCCTCCTCAAACCAGACTTTAAATGAGAATCATTATCATTATAAGACTCAATCCATCTGGTTTGAAAGAGGAAATAGATTCATAGATGATTTTAAGGCAAATTCACTATCATTCATATATCAAATGTAGGTACTTATGAAAAAGCCAATACAAATGAACGAATGTGCACTTCAGCCGAATGTCTTATTTTTCCCTCTCAAAATTCGCATTTCAATAACGAAATGAAACAGGCTGTTGGCCTGATAACAGCTATACAGGAAAAGCTATTTTTCCCCGCTCAGTTTCAACTTAGCTGTCATCATGATGCCAAAGATCAGCACAATCGGAACCCAAATAATGAAGTGATAAAAATCAGGCTCAGCCAGAGCAACAATAATAGCCCCTACACAATACAAAATAATAGCCAGTGCTCTTAACACAGTATCTCTTAAGAAAGTCTTCTTTTGCTTCTTAAAAAACAAACGGCCGGATATATCCTCTAAAAGAGAAGCCAAAGTGCCGGTCAACACAGTTGAAGAAATACCTGCAATCCCCAGTTTTTTTGCTGCTGTAGTTTGAATCCCCATAGAAATGCTCATGAGTATAATTAGAATGTGCACAGGAACAAATGCCCGGTAAAAAGAAAGACAAGCAAAGACAAACAAAATGAATGCTTCAAGTGCGAGGGCTTTTGTCACAGCAGAAGGCCAAAGGGTATTTTCCGCCTTTCCGACCATCAATGTAGCAATGATCACGCCGCATATAAATCCGATTAGCGCAGTCAAGGAATTAAAAACAGTGACCTGAATGGATTTGCCGATAGCTAACCCCAATAATACAATGTTTCCAGTCATATTAGCTGTGAACACATGTCCCAGGCTTAAATACCCGATTACATCCACGATTCCAGCTGTTAAACATAAAAGTGATAGCAAGGTGTTTCGATAAGCTGCTGCAGTCAACGGTGTATCAATCCTTTCTTCTATTTCAATTGTTAGTATGTCTTTTGGCGCAATCTCTATTTTTTAAGTAACCCAACATTAATTAGGAAGATAGAACCTATCATTCCTTTCCATTAACTGTAATAATAATCCCCGCAAGGAAATGATTAAAATTGAAAGGAAGCATATTGTGATGAAACGACTTTGTTTATGGTTCACCGTCTTTAGCTTGTTTTTGGTTCTCTTGCCTGGAAAAGCATTAGGTGCAGTCGATTTTCCGAATACCTCAACAAATGGCCTTTTAGGTTTTGCCGGAAATGCCAAAAATGAAAAAGGCATCTCTAAAACGGGCACAACGGGTGGAAAAAACGGGCAGATTGTTTACATTCAAAGCGTAAATGATTTAAAAACCCATCTAGGAGGATCCACTCCGAAAATTTTAGTGCTTCAAAATGATCTTTCCGCATCTGCGAAAACAACAGTTACCATTGGCTCAAATAAAACACTCGTGGGCTCTTACGCGAAAAAAACGCTGAAAAATATTTATTTAACAACTTCATCAGCTTCTGGAAATGTCATTTTTCAAAATTTAACGTTTGAACACAGTCCGCAGATTAACGGAAATAATGATATCCAGCTTTATTTAGATTCCGGTATGAACTATTGGATTGATCATGTCACATTCTCAGGTCATAGCTATAATGCAAGCGGAACCGATTTGGACAAACTCGTGTATATCGGAAAATCCGCAGATTATATCACGATCAGCAACTCAAAATTTGCGAATCATAAATACGGTTTGATTTTAGGATACCCGGATGATTCTCAGCATCAATATGACGGCTACCCCCACATGACAATCGCCAATAATTATTTTGAGAACTTGTATGTTAGAGGCCCAGGTCTGATGAGATACGGTTACTTTCATGTTAAAAACAATTACAGCAATAATTTTAACCAGGCGATTACAATTGCTACAAAAGCAAAAATATATTCCGAATATAATTACTTTGGGAAAGGCAGTGAAAAAGGCGGCATCCTTGACGACAAGGGCACTGGTTATTTCAAAGACATAGGCAGCTATCCATCACTCAACAAGCAAACCTCTCCGCTGACTTCTTGGAATCCCGGGTCAAACTATAGCTATCGTGTCCAAACGCCGGAATATACAAAAGAATTTGTCACGAAATATGCCGGATCACAAAGTACAACTCTGGTATTTGGCTACTGATATAAAAGAGGCCCTGCGTTAAAAACGCTGTGCCTCATTTTATACTTATAGGCTATTTTTAAGCGATCCTTGTAACTCCTTCAAGATCCAGCGTCGGTCAAACTAAAAAGCATATGTTTTTTTCTACATAACTTCTTAAATGGCTTTCTTATTATACCAGTTTATCGCAAGTAAAAAGAAATCATTGTTCTGAACCTGTATTAAATGAACGTTCGTCCCACAAACTATTCAAAAACCCCTAAAAAGGATGATGGATATGTGCGGCAGGTTTACTTTGTACTCTGCATTTGATGATATTATTGACCAGTTTGACATCGATCAATTTTTTCCTAAAGGTGAATACCAGCCAAGCTATAATGTCGCACCATCACAAAACATCCTTGCAATCATCAATGATGGATCAAATAATCGCTTAGGCAAGCTTAGATGGGGACTTATTCCACCTTGGGCAAAAGATGAAAAGATCGGTTATAAAATGATCAATGCTCGAGCCGAAACAATTACCGAGAAACCGGCCTTTCGAAGACCGCTTGTCAGCAAACGCTGCATCATACCAGCAGACAGTTTTTATGAATGGAAACGGCTTGATTCCAAAACCAAAATCCCAATGCGGATCAAATTGAAATCATCTGCTCTTTTTGCGTTTGCTGGCTTATATGAAAAGTGGAGCACACATCAAGGATACCCTCTTTATACCTGCACCATCATAACAACTGAGCCTAATGAGTTCATGAAAGATATACACGACCGAATGCCGGTTATATTGGCCCATGATCATGAAAAGGAGTGGCTTAACCCCCAAAATACAAGCCCTGATTATCTGCAAAGTTTGCTGCTACCTTATGATGCTGATGACATGGAAGCATACCAGGTTTCATCATTAGTAAATTCACCTAAAAATAATTCAGCTGAGCTTCTTGATGCAGAAAATCATATGTAGTGATTGAAATTCTCTAGCAAGAACTTGTCAAATAGCTTTGTCCTTAGGTGCCAATCCCTTTAGTAATTATGAATATTTAGTACATAGATCAATTAGTTATTTTCGATATCAGTTTGAAATAATTTTATTATGTAAACTTAAATAAGCAATGTTATCCCTTTCATATAAAATAGTTTACATTTTTATAAAATCGCTTCACTTTTCTATTTTGTCAGCAAAAAAACTGAACCACATTAAACTTATGAAACCTGCCGCACCTGTGATTGTAAATATGATATAAGCCCATAGAGGTAAATCCATACACTTTCCCTCCTAAGAATTAAATGAAATTTCTTTCATCTTACATGGAGGTCTTCTTTCTTTTGTTTATCCAGTGTACTACTTAATAATATGTTGATGAATGCAGCTGGGAAATATATAAATCCCACTCCAAGAATGCCTAGTATCGTACTTAAACTTACTATGTAATTCTTTGTCATCGTTTGACTATCAATCAATATTAGAAGTGAAATCAATCCAGCTAAAACACCTATAAACCAAGCATCGCCAACAGCATAAGAATCATCCAGCATCCCTAACCATCGCCCCAATATAGAGCTCCCAATGGCAGTCAAACTGGATAAAAATATGAGTGCTTTCATTTCTTCTCCTCCTTTAAAGCCAATCAAACTGGTAGAAATCGGCCATTGAATTCCCATTATCGAATGGTTATCATTTCTACATTAACATTTTAAAGCTCATTACAATACGATTCAAGCAGAAAAACCCTACATAACATATATATAGGGATTTGATAAAACACAGGCCAACACCCAGCTCTAGTTACTTTAAGACCACTGTGTGATCGGTTCAGTCTTTACGTACCGGGATATTTCACAACAGGCACTTTCTTCTTGCGCAGAGAATCAAGCATGACTGATCCAGCATTCAAGTTGCTTTGCACTAATTCTTTAGGCGTCAATGCCATCCACTGATTGAGTGACACATCTGCATAGCGGTCACTTTTGAACATTTCTAAAAACCATAATGTTTCTGTACCAGTATTTTGTATATAGTGGCCAGCATTAGAAGGCACGTATCCAACGTCGCCTGCTCTATAATCAAATGTGCGGGCAGTCCCATTTCCGATAAATACCGTCATTCGTCCCTGTCCTGTTAGATAATATTGCCACTCATCGCTATTGGGATGCCAATGAAGCTCTCTCATCGCGCCAGGCTCAATCTGAACAAGTGCAGCGGCTATCGTTTTTGAAATTGGGAAGTTAGAAGAATCCACAATTCGTACACTCCCCCCTGGCATTTGAATTGGGGGTTGATTTAACAACTCGTGTTTAAAGGTCATGGGGACTTTTCCATATGGTGACTGAATGTCTTCACTGGCGACTGATCCCGGCACATTCCCTTGGTAGATATAGACTTGCTCAGACGGAAGAGAGTTGAAAGCATTCTCCGGGACACCGAAATTTGCAGACAGAACATCTTTTGGTGTGTGTGCAAGCCAATCTGAAATGGTTAACGTTGAAAACTCAGAAAAGTTCCCATCATCGAAAACGAGCAGAAACTCGCAGTGTTCCAATCCCTGTATGGAATGCGGAATTCCTGCCGGGAAGTACCAAAGGTCGCCGGGACCAACATCAGCAATGAAATTTCGTCCGTCTTGGTCAACAGCGGTGATACGTGCCCGTCCCAAAAGCATATAAGCCCACTCCGCTTGCTTATGCCAATGAAGCTCACGGACACCTCCCGCAGTTAAGCTCATGTTTACACCTGCAATCGCAGTCGAAATCGGAAGCTGTCTTACAGTGATTTCTCTTGACCAGCCGCCATGATCTAATTTCATGGGAGCGTCTGAGAATGAAAATCTCAAGTTAGGAATCATACCCTCATCTGTAACAGGCGGAACAAGTATATTCGGATTTTGAATATCCCGCATCATATTTCGCGGGCCTGCATCAATAGCTCCAGCTCCATCACTTCGAATAGGCTGCGGCACGTTTCTGTCTTCATGATTGATTGGTTGTTGTTCCAACAGCATGCACCTCGTTTTAGAAATGAACAAGATTTTATTTCAGCCTATGCAGAATCTTAGATTGCTGTGCCTAGGAATCCGCAAATAAAAAAGTGACCACCAATGTGATCACAAATACATCAAATAAACTATTTTTTATACCATGGCTTCTTATGTAATTTGATTGCTTCTGTCTGTTTTTTCTGGCCTGTCCTCCACTCCACTTTTACTAATACATCATGTCCTATCACTTCATCTTCAGGCATATAATCAAAGGTGGAAATATGGTCCTCCATGCGTCCCCCACCCGGCATTTCATCACCTGTGTATTCTGACAAATCATAATTTTCCCTGTCATCATACATTTTACCATCTATGTATAAGGTGATTTTTTCTATGACAGTCCTCTTTTCGTCCTTCTTACTCCCCTGCCAATATAGATTTAGAAAATAATTAGGTCCAATTGAAGTTTTGTCTGATTTTTCAAGGTTAGACATCCACAGTCCGCTTTTCCCGCTGCCCTCATATTTCACTTTGTTTCCTGACACCATTACAAATAATGTGGTGATGCAGATGATCAAGAATCCAGCAATGATCAATAGCCATTTCTTAACATTGTTCTTTTTTCTCATGTTTTTCCCCACTTTCCTAACTCGTTAGTAGGAAAATATGATCAAAATGTTACTGAAAAGAAAATTAAAAACTTCGAATTTAAATTAAAGCTCTTTCAGAGACAAAATTTAAACGTATATCACGCCTTACATACAATTTTGTTTTAAACTGGGCTTTTTATTTTTAAAAATCAAGCTAACAAGAGTTTATTAAGTAACTTTTCAAATTTATTTATACTCATGATCTCGTGAGTCACAAATCTCCCATCAAAAAAAACGCTAAAAGTTGTCCAAATAGCTGGTGACTTTTGTGCCTCTTCTTTCGATGATAACTGAATTGACTGAAATTGAACCCCTTTCTTTTCAGTCAATTCCCGCAAATCATTTATCATGCCCACTGCAAACGGACACTGAGCTGTATAGTATATCGTAATCCCCTTTTCATTGATAGAATCACTTTTCACCTGGCTCTTAAATGCAGGAGAAGCTGCAAGGCCATTCCAAGTCAAAGCCATTAATTGAAAATAAGGGGCAGCTTCATCTTGTAGAGTAAACCCCATATGCTCAAAGAAATGCTTATCACTTAAATAGGGCAGTTTTTTCTTGCCTGCGATATGGATAATGCCATCCATGCCGCACGCTTTCGCATCTGCTATACATTTGTCCAACAATCGTTTCGCATGACCGTTATTTTTATATCTGCCAGACACCCACAGACAATTAATGTACATAAAATTAGGCGCATTGACAGGCACCCATGCCTCATTCGCAGGTAGGTATTCAATAAAGACTTTTGCCCGTTCATGTAAGCGATAGAACACCAATCCTTCATCCATTCGAGCTTTGAGCCATCTCTTCTTTTCATTAACTGCATGCTCATATTGTTTCGCGCCTAATGCACAGCAAATATGATTGTCTTCAATATTGTCCTTTGTGATTTCAATGTAGCACATCTCCTCTTTTCCCCCTTTAACATAATTTCATGGAATTCAACTTTCGCTGGCACACTTTACATGCCTAATAGAATAAATACCCGTTCCAACTTAAATACTTTTTCTTTTCCATTTTGCCAATTAACTGAAAAACCCTTCTTCTATTCAGATATTATCTTGATTCCTATATCACCCATTTCAAATCCAAAGTGTGTTCATCTTTGAGGATTAGATGCACTGCTTATGCTATAAATACAGTACACGAAGTTTATATTTGAAGTAATATTTGTTACGGGACAGCAATAGTAAATAAGTGATAAAAGGGGAATTAAACTTGGTGGAAAAATGTTATTCTTGTTTAATTTGCGGATACAAAGGATTAATTCAAAATCCTTTGTATAAAGGCGAGTACCAAAAAACGTTTGACATTTGTCCATGTTGCGGTTTTGAATTTGGCTACAGTGAGGATCATGATGTGAGGTTAGGTTTTATTGTAACTCCTGATCATTTAGTTGAGGCTGCATTTCAATTGTATCGCAAACAATGGATTGAGAGCGGGATGGTAATTGCTCATCCGGAAGATATTCCAGAAGAATTGAAAAATGGCAATTGCTTAAAATTTGAAGTTTTGTTGAAACAATTGAAAAAACTAAATCTTGACATAGAAAATTTTGAAATTAGTGGTTTTTAATGATGAAACGGATTGCACTTATTTAGGTGTCACTTACATTATCAGTAAAATGTTAAGTTGAAATGCGCAGTCAGTCACAAAGTCTCTATTCGTATTCAATAAAGACTTTGTGATCATCAACAAACATTTCACTCCCATCGGATAATGTATCCAAAAGGCCTCTGGTTCTTCTCTATAGTCATAAATCACAGTCACTTTAACATTTAACTCAGCTATGATTGGTTTTCCAACAATTATTTTCGTTTTTTCCTCAGGCAAAGTAAGAGATCGAATCACCAAAGCCATTCCATCTTTACTGTCTAATTAACGCCATCTTCAGTGAATTTAAAGGTCTGTTTTAAATTGCGTCCTTCTTGCCCCTTCTGTGTCCAAATTATAACAACCTCTAATTCAGAGGCCTTATCTGCCAGCATAAAATGATTGAACTTCAGCTGTGAGCCATCATTTAAACTTTCAGCTAACATTTTAGAATCTTCTTTTGGTTTGACACAATTTTCATCGGGACATCCAAAAAGCGAAAACCTTGTGATTGAATTAGGGTCATTTCTATACAATTGCACATCCACTGTAGCTGCTTTTTCCCCTATATTTTTGACTTCCAAGGAATATACTTGATATTCTCCTTTTTGAGGTCTCGTAAATTCCTTTACATTTTTTGCTTCACTTACTTTTACTGACCACTGGTCTGTTTTTTGTGTAATAGGCAACACCGTAAAAGTCAGGGCATGCGCTTTTGCTTGGCAAAACGTAAATCCAACTGCTGTAAAAACAATTACAGAAAATAATACCCTTTTCACTTCATTTATCCCTCCTTCCTTTCACTGGCCGCTCCTTAAAGAATTGATTTTGAGCAATCCACAAGCTCTCTTAACCAAAACCTTACCTGAGGTTTTGTCTTTACTGCTCTGCATTTATTTCTTTCGGTATCCGAGATGGAGCTTTGGGGATTTTTCTTAATTTGCTGTTAATCACATCAGAAGAGTATAGCGTAATAATCATACTTCCCCCATACCTTTTTGCCCGAATTAAGATTGGTTGGTTATATTGGTTTTGAAAGCGAAAGTCAGGACCTCCCCAGCTTACCGTCGCATCCCGTCCGGGCGGTACATATGGTACACTTCTAGTATGAGAATAGCGCTGAACGATCTGCAGTCCTGCACGATCGACTGCATTAAATAGAGTTGAGGACACCTGACAAATTCCTCCTCCTACACCTTCAGACAACTCCCCTTTTACAATAATGGGTGCACTTTTATATCCTTTGTTCCGAGTTCTCATTCCCACAACTTGGTTAAACGAAAACGTCTCATTAGGGAAAACAACGTGATTGTCGATTGCTTTTGCAGAAAGAGAAATATTGTGTGAACGGCTTTTATTGCTTGAGTTAAAATACGTCACGTACTGACCAAGCTGCTGCGTACTGATGTGAGCTAGCAGCTCGCTGTCAACTTTCGGATAAATGTTCATTTCCGGCACTTCTATCTTGGAGGGACCTTGCCCATAAAAATACGCATAAAACTTTTCCATAAACGCCTGTTGATACAGTTTGTAGCCAACCCTGCCCGGGACGATGCTTCCATGATCGTTAAGGACAGCATTTATCGGCTCACGGTACACTTTCTGATCAAGCTGTTTGATGAATTTACTGTATTTTTCATAGTCAACCATTGGAGTGCCGGGAAGAGGCATTGTAAAGTCTTCACGGTTAACAGTGGCAATCGTCCGTCCTTGCTGTGTGACCGTTAAACTGTCCTGCGGCTCACTCGGCTGAGCCAATAAAAAAAGACCAGTGATCAAAATTTGTATCATAAGTCGGTTTACCTCCCGATCATTAGTATGAACAGCCGCTTATCCTTTGATGTATTTCTTCCCATCGTTTGTTTGAATCTTTAGACGTTGATAAAAACCTTCATAAAAGAGCTTAGCTTTATGTTCACACCGATCCCTGAGCTCACTGAGGGACACGGTTCATTCAGTCGGCAAGTTTGAAGTAGTTCAGCATCTCCCAATGATGAGGGATGCTTTTTTGTCTTGTCAAAAATGAAAAGGGTCTCCTATAACAATAACAAATCAATACATTTCAATATTTTTTTATTGAGAAACGATAAATTTTTTGTTACATTCAATTAGACAACAAATAAATGAGGTGCTTGTTATGAATCGAATGTCGACAATTTTTTTAAAGATAGCTTTGGTTCTTATTGGAATTCCAATTCTTGCTTTATGCATTTTTTTAGTGCCTAAGATTTCCAACTATTCAGCAGAATTATTTCCAAATATCGCTTATATAAAATATCTCGTTTTCATCTATTTGTATGTAACGGCGATACCTTTTTACTTTGCTCTTTATCAAGCGTTCAAACTTTTAAGCTATATTGACAAAAACAAAGCTTTCTCGGGTTTGTCTGTAAGAGCTTTGAAGAATATAAAATATTGCGCAGTCACTATCAGTATCTTTTACGCAGCAGGCATGCCTGTCTTTTATCTGATCGCCGAGATAGACGACGCCCCGGGTATCATTGTGATCGGATTGGTTATTATTTTTGCTTCAATGGTGATTGCGGTCTTTGCTGCTGTTCTTCAAAAACTGTTAAAAGAAGCGATAGATATAAAATCAGAAAATGACTTAACGGTCTGAGGTGATGACATGGCGATTATTATCAACATCGATGTGATGCTTGCTAAGAGGAAAATGAGCGTAACAGAGCTTTCAGAGAGAGTTGGCATCACCATGGCTAATCTTTCGATATTGAAAAACGGAAAAGCAAAGGCTATTCGATTATCAACTTTAGAAGCGATTTGCAAGGCTTTAGAATGTCAGCCCGGTGATATATTGGAATACCGAAGTGATGAAGACACAGGATTCGCAAAGAAAAAATATGAAGGATCAACAGAAAAATAAAGTGATTGGCGGTGAGCTTATGGACATAAACTTATATCCATCTAGCTGCTATACTAAGCGTCCCTTCCATAAACGAAGAACACAACTATGGAGGAGGCATACATCATGAGAGCAATAAAACAAATCGTTCATTTTGGCTGGGAACAAGCCCTTTCATGTTTGTTTCCTGCCGTTATTTTTGCCTCTTTGGCTATTACGCAAATCATCCCACTGCCCTTCTTGCCGCGATATGACTGGCTGCTCATTATCTGCGTTCTCATGCAATTGTGGATGGTGCGTTCCGGTCTTGAAACACTTGATGAATTAAAAGTGATCACATTATTCCACCTTATTGGGCTTGCTCTGGAACTTTTTAAAGTCCATATGGGCTCCTGGTCTTATCCAGAAGAAGGATACTCCAAAATATTTGGAGTACCTTTGTATAGCGGTTTTATGTACGCAAGTGTAGCCAGTTATTTGTGCCAGGCATGGAGAAGGCTTAAGGTTGAACTGATTAAGTGGCCGCCTTTTTTTGCAGTTGTTCCGCTTGCCGCAGCGATTTATTTGAATTTTTTCACCCACCATTTTTCTATAGACATTCGATGGTGGTTATCTGGGCTTGTCATCATTGTCTTTTGGCAAACATGGGTTACATACGAGGTGAATGGAGCTCGTTACCGTATGCCGCTCGCACTTTCTTTTGTACTCATCGGATTTTTTATATGGATAGCGGAAAATATCGCTACGTTTTTTGGAGCTTGGAAATATCCAAACCAAATCGATACATGGAGTCTTGTACACCTTGGAAAGGTAAGTTCATGGCTCTTGCTAGTGATTGTTAGCTTTCTTATAGTAGCATCATTAAAACAAGTTAAGGAGCAGAGTCCCACAAAGGCAGAGATGGATGAATCTTTTTCTTAGCATACAAGGTCCCAAATAGAGTGAAAAGCAACGTTCAAATGGTTGCTTTTTTCTTTTATGTAACTCTGCCGGTGAGTATTCATCTTCTTCAATTTCATCGCAACACGATAACTGATTCAGATTACAACTGCTTTCAACACCTTGATAAACTCATGCGCCGCCGGCGTTATCTCTTCAAATGAATGTACGATGACGCCAATATCGCGTGTGACCCTAGGAAAGATGTCCTTTTTAATCAATTGATGCGGGACGGATGAAAGTGTAAAGTTTGAAATGATGCCGATACCCAAGTTATTTTTGACCATATTAATCAAGGTTTCGGCATTTTGCACAGTTAAGTTTTCCTTTAATTCGATGTTGTATTGCGAAAATGCGTTTGACATCGCGATTTCATGACCGCCTTTACAAAAAATGAGGTCATCTTGATATGTTTCAAGGTCGACATGCTTTTCAAGTTTTAATTCGTCACGCTGCGGCGGGATGACGGCCACCATATAGTCGTTACACAATAGCTGATTTTCAAACGGTTCAAATGGAGATGCTGCGATCCCGATATCAACCGTCCGATCCTCAACCCATCCTTTTATTTGGTCAGAGGTTCCTTCGATCAATTCTATGCGGATCAGCGGGTAGTTTGATCTGAATGCAGCAATCGCCTGTGGCATGATATTTGTTGAAACTGCAGGAAATGAACCGATTTTCACCTTCCCGTTTAACAGCTTGTTTTCCCGGTTGGCTACTTGATATATTTTGCTTTCAATTCCCTTCATTTGCCTCGCAAGCAGCAATATTTCTTTTCCGATGTCAGTCAGCATTAAACCATGATGTTTATCCCTGATCAATAATTTGAGCTGCAGTGAGCTCTCCAGGTTTTTTATCGCTTTGCTTACCGCCGGCTGAGAGATGAACAATTCTTTTGCCGCTTCTGTAATATTCAATTTCTCCCCGACTTTTACAAATATGTGAAGATGGTTCATATTCATAACCATTTGGTTATACCCCCAATAATAAAAATGTATTTCAGTTATACATAAATGTAACATATCATAGAAACCAGCACGATATTTAAACAAGAAAGGCGGCTTCATTATGGTAAAAGTTATGCTGGGAATCATATCTGTCACACTTATTTGGGGTTATACTTGGGTTGCGATGAAAGTAGGAATTCATGACATCCCCCCGCTTTTATTTTCGGGTTTGCGCCTGTTCATCGGAGCGGTTCCTTTATTTCTCATTCTCTTCATCCAAAGAAAAAAGCTTACAATTCAAAAAGAACATCTCAAAAGCTATATCATCATGAGCCTCTTGATGGGGCTGGGCTATATGGGGATCTTGACGTATGGAATGCAGTTTGTCGATTCAGGGAAAACCTCTGTTTTGGTATATACAATGCCTATATTTGTTACGGTGATCAGCCATTTTACATTAAACGAGAAAATGAATGTGTATAAAACGATGGGACTGGTCTGCGGCCTCTTCGGACTGTTATTTATATTTGGAAAGGAAATGCTCAATATCGATCAAAGCGCTTTATTTGGGGAGCTGTGTGTCCTTGCAGCAGCGCTTAGCTGGGGAATCGCGAATGTGTTCAGCAAGCTACAATTCAAGCATATCGATATTATTCACATGAATGCCTGGCACCTTATGATGGGAGCCGTCATGTTATTGGTGTTTTCCTTTATATTTGAGCCGGTCCCTTCAGCCGAGTGGACATATCAGGCGGTGTGGTCATTGCTGTTTAATGGCTTGCTTTCCACCGGCTTTACCTTTGTCGTATGGTTTTGGGTGCTCAATCAAATCCAAGCGTCAAAAGCATCCATGGCATTAATGTTTGTTCCCGTATTGGCCCTATTCTTTGGATGGCTGCAATTGCACGAACAGATCACCATCAATATTATCCTCGGCGCACTGCTGATATGTTGCGGGATTTTTATGAATACATTTACATTTTCACGACGGAAAGTGTGAATGATATACATTTCCCCTGTCATTTGGGCTTCATGTGACAGGAGACGACTATTACGAGAAAGTCTTCTAGAATCCTGGCGACAGCCTATTAAACAATGAAAAAAGCTAATGTCTGCATGTAGACATTAGCTTGGCTGGTGTTTAGGCTGGTGAGAATCCAGATTCTTTTTTATTACCATTCTGGCTGATCAAACTGAAAACCGTATAGACCTTTTACTTTAACATCTCCGCAATCTGGATCTTTTGTCAAAATCAAATAATGGGTCTTATAAGGCATCGTCTCAACTCGATCAGTTGCACTCAAATCAAAATGATCCCCTGAGAAGTTTTTTTCACTAACGGTTATTTCATATCCTGACAAAGTCATTCGCATGATTCTTGCGTTAATTGTACATCCTTCAGTATCGAAAATGGTGAATCTGTACCCAAAGTGAGATGTCCAATGGTTTGAATTTAGGTCATCAGACTTCATAAACCATTTTTCATTTTCTGTCATTGTAAAACTCACTTTCTCCTCATCTTTCACGATAACAGCCGAAGCTTCCCCTACATGGATAGTGAAAGCCAAAAGAATTGTAAAAGCTAACATCAACATCTTTTTCAAAAGAGTTCCTCCCGATATCTTTTACTTCAATATATTGGAAGGGTCTTTTCTGATCAAGACAGTCTTCTCCAAATGAATCTTTAGCACCATGAAATGAGCCTTAATAAGAACAGTTTTAACCCAAATCAAACTCTATTCGAAATAAGGCTTACCAATCTATATTCTTTTTAAAAGTTTCTGCATTTCTTTATATAGCTCCTAGACACATATAAAAAATGCTCCCATAAGTTCAGGAGCACTACAAAAAACTGCTAAAGTGTTTTCTATCGATTTATTGTATTCATTAGCTCAAAGAAGTATTCAGGCTTTTGAGTCTTATTTAGCTTATACCATGAACGCAATGTATCTGGTGTAAATACATCTAATTTTTTCAATACTTCTACCGCAAATTCCAGAGGAGCAATTCCTGATGCAGTAACCAAATTTTTATCAGATACTGCAGGCCCCTTTTCATATAGTGTTTCTCCTTTGTAATTAGGGCATACCATTTTCATATACTCTAGGTCATTGCTTGTGTGCTTTCTCGAATTTAAGTATCCTTCATTCGCGAGGCCCAAGGTTGCCCCACAAATTGCAGCAATAGTCGTGCCGAGCTTTAAAGCGTCGCCAACTTTTTTCAAGATCGGCTGATGAATATCTTCTCCCCAAGTGTTTCCTCCGGGTAAAATGATAAGATCTTGACTCCCAAGAATACATTCGTCAAGAGAAATATCTGGTTTTATTCTTAATCCTCCCAACGTAGTTATCATTTCTTTATTAGCCCCTACTGTAACTACTTTTAAAGATGCTGCATCTTGTCTAAAATATCTCCCTGAGTTTAGTTCAGCAATTAAATATCCATATTCCCAGTCTGACATTGTGTGAAATACGTAGAGATAAACTTTTCTCGTTTGCATCCAATAACACTCCAATCACAATTGATAAAGCTTTCTAATAGATGACTTCGCTGACAGCCATTGTCAGCTTTTTTGTTGATTCTATTCTTATGCCCTTGTTCTCCCTACTTATTAAAAATATAAGATCAATTGATTCTATGTTTACTAGCGCAAAGGGGTTTGTTACACTAACTGTCATGGGAAACATTTCAAAGGTAATACAAAATCATTTGAATGAGGAGGCTTGATGAAGTTGAAAAATAAAGCGTCAATAAAATTCGGAATATGTGTTGGGCTTTTATGTTTAAGCATTACTGGTTTCACACCTTTTTTCAACTCAACACATGCCGAAGCAAAATCCATAGAAGACACAAACATGGCAAGCTGTATAACGAATAAAAAATTTGTTCAACTTGAGAAAAAATTTGATGCCAGGCTTGGTGTTTATGCAATTGATA
Source organism: Bacillus sp. FJAT-14266 (assembly GCF_001719225.1). Taxonomy (NCBI): domain Bacteria; kingdom Bacillati; phylum Bacillota; class Bacilli; order Caryophanales; family Bacillaceae; genus Bacillus; species Bacillus sp. FJAT-14266. Next base: position 2,218,966 of record NZ_CP017072.1, on the reverse strand, counting down.
CAGGTTCAAACAAGACAATCGCCTATCGGCCGAATGAACGATTTGCTTACGCATCAACCTATAAAGTTCTAGCCGCAGCTGCTGTCCTGAAGAAAAACTCAATTGAAAAACTTAATGAAGTCATCCACTACAGCAAGGACGATCTTGTTACATATTCTCCAATCACAGAGAAACACCTAGATACAGGCATGAGTCTAAAAGAAATCTCAGAAGCGGCAATCCGTTACAGCGATAATACCGCTGGGAACATCTTGCTGCAACAGCTTGGCGGCCCTAAAGGTTTTGAAAAGTCACTGAAACAGATTGGGGATCATGTAACGAAAGCTAAACGATTCGAGACGGATCTAAACTCTGCGATTCCTGGTGATATTCGTGACACTAGCACCGCAAAAGCACTGGCAACCGATCTTAAAGCTTTCACTTTAGATAACACTCTCACGACTGACAAACGCACGATCTTAACCGATTGGATGCGAGGCAATGCTACTGGTGACGAACTGATTCGGGCAGGTGCTCCAATAGGATGGGAAGTCGGCGATAAATCCGGAGCCGGAAGTTACGGGACACGAAACGACATTGCTATCGTTTGGCCGCCTAACAGAGCTCCTATTGTTTTGGCAATTCTGTCAAACCGCTTTACGAAAGATGCTAATTATGATAATGCTCTTATCGCTGAGGCTGCAAAAATCGTCCTTAACGATCTCAAATAATATGTTTAGCCTTTTGCCACAAAGGAAAAGACATTACTTTTTTAACTCCTACCGTTCATTTTTTGATGAACGGTTCTTTCATAAGACCTCTAGAATCATATATTTAAACGCCACAAAATTAAACGTTATTATAATTAACGGCAAGTTTTCATTTTATGGAACAAGTAAAGTTTGACCTGACAAGAATTAAGACTAAGCACCCTAAAATCCGTTTTCTTCTCCTTCAAGTAAACATACAATGCAGACAACTCTCTTAAGTCTCTTATTCTGTGACCAATTTGTAATACTCATTGATATTCGGACTCTCTTCCCAATATTTCGTCTCGTTCGAAGACACTAACATATCAAACCACTTGAATTAACATAACTGAACTTGATATTGGTCACTGGCAGTTTCAATGCAATAGAACAACATTTGTTGTCTCAGAGGTTATCTATATGAGAATTCAACAATTTTTTTTATAATAATTCATATTTTTGTATCGTTGCACTTGGTGGATTTGACTCTTTTAGTGTATGGAACCACACTTTTATTTTTTCACCTCTTTTGAGATCATCTGTGTTATCAATCTCACTTAATCCTACAATTACTATGTTATTTTTAAACTTGTTCATAAGTTGTCCTTCAGAAAGATCGTAATCTTCTTTTACTGGAGTTTCTGTAGTGGTAATGAGAATTGCCCTATTATTGTCTTTAAGCACGACATAGCCTACTAGGCTCTGCATCTTTGTTTCGTCTCCGTTTTGTTCATTTTTATTGCAGCCTGCAAGGAAAATAATGAGCACTATCAAGCTTACTCCGATTTTCGGCAACCTTTCTCCCTCCCGTCATGTTTAACAATCTCACTCCATAACTACATATCAATAAACTGTAGTGTAAATCTATCCAGAAACTTCTTCATTTTCTCATATTGAATCTTTTACAAGCTGGTAATACACAGACTAAATCGGGTAAAAATTCGTAGAGGTGATTTCATTGAATGATGATCATAAAGTAACTCATTACTCTTCATTTATTTTTTCAACAATCATGGTATTGGCGGTCGCCATTTTTCCACAATACACTTCTTGGTTTGTAACAGTTTTCTTCTTTGGTTTTGCACTTATCTATACATTCCAAAAACATAAAACAAGTTCTTCAAAAGCAATATCTTATATTTCGTATTTTTTATTCATTGTTTCATTGATTTACACTTTAGTTAATATGTAATAGTAATCCTCCCTTTGTGGGAGGATTTTTTGTTTAAGCTTATTTCTAGGCTGCTTTTGGGCCACCTCTATCTATAATGATAAAACTATCTGAACCATTTTTTTCTTCCGATCTTTGTCTTCGTAAATAGCAACATTTTGGCGTGTCATTAATGTAATACCGGCCATTTTAAACTCTTTTTGATCTTTAAAATAAACAACAGGGACATTCACCAAACGGATCTACTTCTTTTTGTTCTTTCTCAAATGTTTGTATGTGGTTTCCTTCGAACCATACCCTTACTCTTATTCCGCTAAAATCGAGATTTTTACTTTTTATGATCCATTATTCACTTTCAAAATAACTTCCAATTACAACATAATATGTGTATAAATTGTAAATGGAGTTGATGTAATTGAAGATTAGGAAAATCTTATTGAGTTCTGCTTTATCCTTTGGCATGCTCATATCCACGGTTCCCGCATTGGCTGCTGGCACTTCGTCTGCGGTTGCAGTAAAAAGTGGTGAATATGATTATGACACTATATACCGCATTAGTCCTCTGCCAATGGACTTCCAGCCAACAATAGAATACAACGGTTATACTTATAAGCTTACACGTCATTATTTTGATTACTCAATCGGGTTTTACACGGCTATTTATACAAAAGTTGTTTAAATTTATAAAGGAGCTTTTTAGCTCCTTTTTCTCTTGTTTTAAGCACAAATACAAGTTTAAATGCTGGTAATAAAAAATTCACTTTAAAGAAGCGCCGCCCGCAAAATACGGCTTTTGCACACTACGCCAATTTTATATAGAAAAGCCAGACCTCCTCCAAGAGGTTCCAGCTTTTCTTAATGTGCTATCGATCTTCGTTAGTTCAACGGGAACTTAATCATTCGGTACAAATGCAGCCTCCCAACTTCTAGTTAGGGCTGATGGCGGAATATCTGATGGCTCTCTACACATCAGACATTATAAGATTTCAATGTAGCCTTCTGTACCATGAACGCGAATTCGTTGCCCATCTTTTATCAGCTTGGCAGCATTTTCAACGCCAACAACTGCAGGTAAGCCATATTCACGGGCTATCACAGCTCCATGGGTCATCAGTCCCCCAACTTCGGTGACTAGGCCTTTTATGGATACAAACAATGGTGTCCAGCTTGGATCGGTAAAGGAGGTAACTAATATATCTCCATCTTCTAAATCAGCATCTTCCATGTTTAAAATGACACGCGCTCGCCCCTCTATCACTCCGGAGGAAACAGGTAGACCTACAATCGCTCCGGCTGGGAGATTTTCTCGTTTATACTCACCTGTAACGATTTCACCATCAGACGTGATAACACGTGGTGGAGATAGTTTTTCATATAATGTGTACTCGTCTTTTCGTGCGCTGATGATTTGATAATCCAGTTTATGTGTGCGTACGACTTCGTGAAGTTCTTCAAAAGTGAGATAGTATATATCTTCTTTTTCATGAATAACGCCCGCTTCTATGAGTTGTTCGGCTTCTTTCAGTAAAGCCTGCTTATAAACGAAGTATCGATTAACCATGCCGTATTTTGGATATTCCCTAAGCCGCTGAAATTCCGGATGATATCTATCATTCGTTTAGTTTCTTTGGCTTTTTGTTCACCATCCGGTAATTGCTTCAATCGATCTAATAACTCTTGCTCTTTCTTCAAAGCTTCCTGTCGCCCTTGCTCAAATTTCCGATGGCTGGCATTAGGCCCACTGTTATTGATATTATTAAGAATCATTGGGATAAGTGTAGTTGGTTTTTCGCTCCATCGAGTTCTTGTAATATCAATTTCTCCGGTACATCGCATTCCGTATTTGCTGAGATAATCATAGATCGCGTCTCGGGTTTTGCTTCCGCCATCAAACTTAGCCAGTTCATCCAAAAAGTTATCATCTTTTACATGTTGTAAGTAATCAATTACCTCTGGATAAGGACGAATCACATCTGCGACGTCTAATAACGCAAGACCCATTTCTGAAGTAATATTATGGGGTACAGATTGAGAGAGTGTATCTGCTGCGTTTTTTTCACCTAACCACTCGTTCATTTTTTCGTTAATCCATAATGAAGCATTCATAGCAGTTCGAATCACAACCGAACTTTCTGGGTTAAATAAAATCTTCTTTAATTCCTGGATATCTTCCAGAATAAAACGAAATAAATCTGATCCTGATTTCGTTTGGATGTTTTGTTTTAACTCTTCTATCGATGTTTGACTGCTCTCAATCAAATCAGACACGATTGTCGGATCGTTTTCAACTTGAGCCGGCATATCTGCATTGCCTCTGATGGGATTTGGTGCTGTTTTATCATTTGGTATCGACATTATGAAATCTCGTCGCTTTATTATGGTCATAAGTGCGTCTTTTAAAAGCTGATCGTGCTGCCCCATGCCTTTTAAGAAAACTTCTCTGCTGTCAGGGGATGCCAGATGATGTGTGACATCAACAAATAGCCTTCCACCGGCTTTACGCATAGGTGCAGCAGTCGTCAACAGAAAAAAAGACAATCCTAGTGGTTTTATGGGATCCGTCATCATTTGTTGATGACCAACAGAAATATAGACGTGATTTTCTTGGTCACTCGCTTCAGGGATGGGGAATAAAGTAGTGATTGGACGACTCTGTACAATATAAAAAGTATCGCGGGCCAAACACCATTCGATATCTTGCGGCTGGCCGAAATGAGCTTCGATCTGTCTTCCAATGCGTGCCAGCTGTAAAATTTGTTCATCAGTCAGTGTTTGAGCCTTTTGCTGATCAGAATCGATCTGATGTGTTTCTGTTCCGCCTTCTTTTCGTCCGTAGATAGCCAATTTTTTAGTTGCTATTCTCTTATCGATGATTTGCCCATCCTGTACTTTATAACAATCGGCAGATACCAAGCCGGAAACCAGTGCTTCACCAAGTCCAAAACCGGCATCGATGGATAACACCTTTCGGCTTGAGGTAATCGGATCAGCGGTAAATAAAATCCCCGAAGCCTGAGGGAAAACCATCCTTTGAACGATAACGGATAAATAGACTTGGCTGTGGTCAAATCCATTTTGCATACGGTAAATAACCGCGCGATCCGTAAATAGGGACGCCCAGCATTTACTGATATGCTGCAAGATTGCATCGACGCCGATAATATTTAAATAGGTGTCTTGTTGACCGGCAAAAGAAGCATGTGGTAAATCTTCAGCAGTCGCACTAGAACGCACGGCATAGGCATGTTCCTCGCCAAACTGGGAGATATATTGAGCCACAGCTTTCACAACATCAGAAGGGATGTCTACTTCCATAATGATTTGCCGAATCTTTCTGCTGATGTTACCAATCTGATCTCGGTCCTCAACTTTTAGCATCGCCAACTGGTCCAACAACTCTTGTAACGTTTCGTTTTGTTCGATGGCTTTTTGATATCCTACTGTTGTGACACAAAATCCTTCTGGTACTTGTATACCTTGAATTTTTGATAATTCCCCTAAATGTAACCCTTTTCCTCCAACGAGCGAAAACTGTGTTTTTTCAATTTCATGTAAACCGAGAACCAAAGAACTCATTCTACATCTCCCCTTCAAAAAAAAATATTGACAAGAGCTTCCTAGCAGGATATAATAAAATTATAAGATGGATATCTATAACTTTTTAACTAGAAAGCGCACGTAGTGTGATTATATCACCGTGTCTGTTTTTGTGCAATATAAAAAGAACCTGGGCAATTTCACCAGGTTCTTTTCTTAATTTCCATAGCTAGTCGCATTAAAAAACTTGGTTCGAGCTGATACAATCCTCTAAGGAAATCCTAAAGTTGGGTTCTTTTCGAACTAACCTGTCTTGTTCCGTAGAGTCCCCATTTATAAATTAGACTTTTTGTTCTTAACAGTCCCACCTTTAACTAGTATAAAGTTATGAGGATCTGGTTAACTACTAGATATTTTTATTTTGAATAAGGCTTATGTTTGATAAAGAAGGGTTATGTAAAGGTGTCTGTTGTGAGCAAGCGCTGACTACAAAAAATTGATAGCATTCTCATTTAAATACCATTCTATTAACCTATAGGAAAAGTTATAAAACCAGATGGAGAATACCCTACCTCCAGTAATTCCAAGGCCGTTCACCTAGTAGAAAACAACCTTTAACCATTACTAACGATTTTAATAATCATTGATTATAAAACTTCTCAAGGAACGATCATCAGCCCGTTAGCTACCCCTGATTAAAGATGATCTGCTACCACACTGTTACGTTAGAACTTCCACTACTTTGATATCCTTCTGTCGCCATGACTTGGTAAGCCCAATTACTGCCCAGATTCATTCCATGGCTCTTCCATGCGTTCACATGATTGCTGAAAGTGATTGTAGCGTTGCTTCCAGTTGGTCTCTTCGTCTGACGAACACTCCAGTACTGCGTAAAAGTAGTGCGATCGCCATCAATGGAAGGTGCGTTATAACGTGTAGTTGTATATATGTCATATGTACCCCCATCACTTTTTACAGTACCTTTATACGTTCCAGTAGGTCTATAAGTACCCCATGAATCCACTACATAATATTCTATGAGAGGTGATCTCGTCCAACCATATAAAGTTAAATATCCATTGCCATTTGGTGCCCAAACTCCGGCATTATAGTTTATCGTCCTAAATGGCGAACCTGTAGTCCAACCTTTACCAACAACAAAATTTCCGGTATTAGACCAATTAACACTGTAATTCCCGCCAGACCCATTAACAGCGTTTACTATACCGCCCCCATCAGTCCAATTTTGCCAGTAGTCTGTGCTAGCTGCAGAGGCGGTTGCCGAAAACAAGCTAATACTCATTAAAGCTGCCGATAATCCAACTAAGAAATTCTTTTTAAACTTAAACATATGTTACCTCCTATAATATTTTTTCCGACTTTGAGGTAGCACTCGTATACATTTAAAACATTCTTAATTACTAATGCCAAAGCTTTTGATCGTCCCCTTCAGTATAATACCACGAATTCATGAGCAAATATTAAAAGTATTTGTAATTTAATTACAAATACCTAGAAACACATTATAAGTGGTCTTCTTCCACCATATCCTGATCCTTTTTTCGTAGGATCACAATTCTTGTTTCTAATTCAGATGGAGTAATATCTGCAATGAATTCCCATTGAACCATTTCTATAAAGGAGATATACAGTAGAGATTGTGAAATTATTGTGCTGCCGCTTGTCTAATGAAGGGAAGCAAATCTATGAAGAATATGAAGAACTGAAGAAGAAAACAATTAAGGTTATACTAAGAAAGAACTGCTCAATTAGAATTATTGACCAAAAATTTGAGGATGATAGCTTAGATCAGTTTTACAAAGAAGTTGCAAGATTGTTATTTGAAAGGACTCTGAAAAAGAAAAATAAGAATTGACAATCGTGGTAACTGTGGAATGTAACCGAGCCTCCAATTCAAAATAAATTTCTTTAAAATACTTATTTTATTTAAAGAGGGACTGTATATCCCTCTTTAAAATTAAGCTTTAGATTGCTGCTGAAAGTAATAAAAATTGTACTTTTGATCAAACCCTTCTTCGCTACCACAAAGAAAAATAATGAATTCAATAAATGCGATAATAGAGGGGATACCAGTCCAGCAAAACAAAATATATAGAATACCTTGTCCTACTCTTCCCAAATAAAACTTATGTATTCCCAGACCCCCGAAGAAAAATGCTAATAATGCCGCTACAATTTTGTTCTTCTTGCTTACCATGACTTCCTCCTAGTTCATTGCTACCATTTTTAAAGTAATGCTTTCACATTATAATGCATTTTCCGCCAGAAATCGTGAAAATTTTGAAATTCTTTTGAGATTTTTTATTTTATTGAGAAATGAAAGCTCATATAATTGAACTAGATGGTTTTGGGAGGCGTTTATTCAAAATGTATGGCCAAAGATTACGTCAATTACGAAAGGCACACAAATTAACAATGGAACAGTTAGCTGAGAAAATTGGAATTGCAAAATCAAGTTACGGCGCGGTATAAAACTGAAAGAAAAAAACACCATTGGACAAGTTGATTATTTTAGCTAGGCTATATGATGTTACAGTTGATTACATACTTGGGTTAACGGATGATCTTGATCCTAAAGTGGAAAGAAAAAATCTAAAAGAGTTTTTAGAAAAACCCGATATTCACTGGGATGGATATAAACTTACCCCTGAGATATTAGATCCTATCCGGAAAATTTTGAAGATGGTTACTACAAACAACAATTAAAAAGAGCCCTTATGTGAGCATTTGCATAAAACAATTATTTTATCTAAATCTAAAAATTTGGATTCCAAGCAAATTCAATGTTACCTTCTGTTCTTACGACTAAATCTTTGCTTAATCTCTCTTTGTTAACCTTATATTCTTTGCAGCTAAAATATTGAGCTTGTGCAATGAAGTTATCATTACTTGACATTATGTATCTTTTGCGATCACTTTTCCTTCCATACTCTTTAAAAATATCCATAAATATAACATCTGCTGGCATCTTACCATACTTTTTATCATGCGTTATCTCTGGAAAGTTTTCTAAATGTCTAACCTTGTCTATGATTCGTACAATTTCCTTCTTCACATGACTTCTACGCTTTGAATTCTTCATGTAGATCTCAATTTTAAAACGTTTTAAATTGTTTGTACTTGTGTCTCTGATATTTTTAACGATATACTCTTCTTCCTTAATATCGTGATAATGACAATGCAAAGTATAATTTCCGCTAACTGTATCATCATCTTGAAAATTCGCACCAAAAAGACTATTCCTACTTATTTTATCAACTAAGTATTGGGCATCTATACCGTTTTGAATATATGCAATAATATCAGCTGTATCAGTTAATAAGAAAGAATTAATTTGTTTGTCGTTATTAAATGTAAGGAAAAGCCTATCGGACTCAGGAAACAAAAAAACTAATTTAACAAAGGTAAATATACCAAACTGAATCAATTCATTATTAGAAGGAACTTCATATGTAGAAAAATAGAGGTTGACTTGGTTGTTTATTTCATCCACATTCAAAAGATTACATCTTAAATTATAAGTTGACATCTCGAGTTTTATCCAGGATTGATAAACAATATCGGTTGTATTCGAACAAATTGACTGAGCAATGCTCTTATAATTCTTTACATTAAATTTTACAATACCGGCTAGCAATCCGTTAACCAGATCAATTATTTTATATATCTGTCTCTTAAATTGAGAAACACTTACTTCCTTACTTTTAGGTTTTCCTCTGTTAGTGAAGTTAAAGATAATTTTATCTTTCTCTTTTAGATAAGTTCCCCCATGGTTAATAGCATTTCTAATATCTACATCAATTTCCTTTGTTAAAATTGTACACCCTTTTGAATTAAGCAAATTGACTAAAGGGCCTAGATTATTTTGACTTAACAAGTCTTTATCATCTATGGTGTTAAGCAAATTCCTCAAAAATTTATATAGATTGCTAACTACTCCTTCAACTAACGAATTATATAAAGGCAAATACTTGACTTGAATTTCAGTGTCTCTCGGAATTATAGTTTTATTAAATAAATTCAATGTACTCAGTACACGATCATATGATGAAAGGGCTAAAAAAAAGTTGTCTAGACTGTCTCTGAAGTTCTCAAAAAACAAATCAGTGTTAACGTTCTTGCATTTTACTTCATCAATTAAGTTGTAAATAAAATCTTTAATATCTTTATTCCAAAACTGTTTCTCCTCATCAAATATTAAATCATAAATTAACGGAAGCCATGTCTTAGGTATATATTGTATCCCCTCAATATTTTGGTCTATTCTCTCTTTGTACCCCTTCATAACTAATTCACTATCAAACCCCATGAAATCTAATGATCCAAATGCAGCTTCAACGTAATCACTGTTCAATTATTCCCTCTCCTAGCTCCTCATTTAATAAAAGGATTCTTTTATCTTAATGGCTCTCCCGAAGCTATATGCCAATGTAGATGTTTCGAATCCTGATATTCTCCCAAGTTTGTAAGTACTCTACAAGAACCGTTTTCTTTTGTTACCATAGCTGCAACCTTTTTTATCACACCAAGCAACTCAAGTAGTAGCTCGTTATCCCCTTGAAGAAATATGCTTTTTTGGAATTGCAACTATATGGACTGGCCAAAAAGGTCTTGTATGATGATACGCTAAGACATTCTCGGTTTCAAAGACTTTATTTACTTTTGTTTTTCCACTTAATACTTCATCGCAATAAAAATCTTCAGTCATTATTAATCCTCCCAACAGCCTTTAGCTTCGATCCTCATAGTCAATATATAAATTAATCCAATGCTCTTCTCGAGGATTTGGCTCTTTGTTAGTTCTGTACCAGCCGTTAAAGTGGGCAATCAAATGAATCATTATTTTTCTGCTTGGTCCTTTAGAATCCATCCCTAATTGGGTAAAGCCACTTTTAGTGCTTAACGGATCTCCATCTCGGGGGTATCAAATTGTATAAGAGCATATAGTATTTCCTAAGTCTGTACCAAAAGGTTATAGAGCCACCAAAGTGATCTCGATAGTGACTAACTTAAATTTTTGGTTTATAACTCTTTGATTTTAAATAGTCGGCAATTTCTTCCGCGCCAAATTCTTGACCTATTTGTCCTCTTTCTTTAAGCACCCTCTAAACCTCACAATAAAATGATTATTTTATTACTATTATACTACAATTTTCCATAGATACACTAAACAAAAAGCAGTCTATTCAGATCTGCTTTTTATTGTTTTCTTCTTTTAACTTTTTATTTAGTTTGAACCCAATTAAGATATTGACAATAGCTGCTGGAAGATATAAAACTCCTGCACCTATTATTCCTAATGCAGCACTTGAGCTCACTATAAATGTCTGCATTTCTGTGTTTCTTGATTTTAAGCAAAGTAATACTAGGAGGCCAGCTAAAACCCCCATAAGCCGTGCAATACCTGGAATAAAGAAATCTGTTAGGACTCCAAATAATTGCCCTATAATTGATAGCATAATCCCTAAAAAACTGGACAATAAAACTAAATTTTTAATGTCATTTCACCCCTTTTCAAAGTATATCATCGGGCTCGTCATGGTCAATCCCATATTTGCCTTTAATTTTTACGTCCCCACAACCGGGATTCTTTTCGACTCATAACGAGCTTCACTAGCTGCGCTCAATGTTTTTCGTAATAATAGGATTTGACCCAATGATAATTTCTACCCTTATATTCACACCATTCAATAAATCCCTTTGATTGTTTTTCTGTAAACAACACCCAATCATTCAACAGATCTTGATAATAGTTAAGTGCTTCGTTATAGTTATTTCTTGTTTGTTGACATTCTACCTTGTTGTTTAGCTGCAGCGACTTAATAATAAGTGCTGTATCTTCTTTAATATCGCCAAGATACAAATCTTCGGATATATGATGAAATGAATACCAAAGGGCGTTCAAATTAATATCGATTAGCGTTAATAAGGATAATTGTTCATTGCTGCCACCAAGTCTAAGCGCATTGTGTAAGTAATCGACACGTTTTTCGGTATTTAAAAACACGCCATACCACCTATATGGCCTTGGATCTTCCGGATTATTCTTCATCCATCCCTCAAGTAAAGGCTTTAAAAGTTCCTCTTCCAAAGGATGAACGAGTACATGGTGAATATCATCTGATGTTTCAAATAAAGCAAATAGCCAACAAGCAAACTTCTGTTGGGCATTATTATCCCACGTCTTTGCTTCATCAATAAAGGAAGATAATGCTTTAAAGGATTCCTTACGTAACCCTTTTTCTTTGAGGGAGCAGAACTTTTGAAGTAATGGATATTCATCCAATCTGTCACTTTTCAAGATATTAGTTAAGATATTTACCATTGCTCACATCTCTCTTCGTTAAGAATAAAGTCCATGTTTTATTTAGGTTTTGTACCTTGCTATATCACTAAGAATAACTTGATTTCCATTTTCCTTTTTCTACACCTGAATGCTTTTCAAAATGCTATAGTTGCATTATTTAATTTGCTTCACTGAAAGTAATATGAACAATAAACTGAGTTGTTATCTTCAACTATAAAGTATGTATCCTGGATTAAGAAATTTGTAAAGCCAGCTGTTTTAAGTATCGCTTTACTCATCTTGAGCATATCCATCTGGATATCATAATCAGTTTGAAGATCCAAATTAGTAGTAAACGCTGCATGTAATTCAAAGAAAGAATTATCAAATTTAAAGTTTAAGATTTTCATAACGATCCCCACCTTACCGTTTCCTTTATTATACACAGTGAGAGCTTAACTAATTAAAACTGCTGTTTTATTCAAAACTTAATGTCCTTTGTTCCTTTCCCTCTTCCGACCATTGCGGATGCTAGCCACTTCATAGTTTCTTTAATATAGTTTTAATATAATAAAAGCTTCATGAGAAAAGGTCATTTTTTGCCCGCTTGCACACCTCCCAACATTTTTAGTTATAATTATTATAAAAATCAATAGGAACTATAAATATATTAAAGAGGGATTGCTATGACTAAATTATATACATGTTTAATTTGCGGATATAAAGGATTAAGTGAAAACCCATTAAACAATGATGGTGAGTATCAAAAAACATTTGAAATCTGCCCTTGTTGCGATTTTGAATACGGCTACAGTGAAGATCATGACGTAAGCTTAGGTTTTATTGTAACTCCAGATTATTTAATTGACGCTGCAATTCAGTTATACCGAAAACAGTGGATTGAGAATGGAATGAAAATTGCAAATCCTGAAGATATTCCAGAAGAATTAAGAAACGGTGACTGCTTAAAATTTGAGGTGTTGTTAAAGCAATTGAATAGCCTAAATCTCGATACAGAAAACTTTGAAATCAAGGGATTTAATGGTTATTAGGCAGCTTCAAGCCCCCGGTATGGGGGCTTTCTTATTATTGTAAAGACTATCAGAAGACTGTTTAAGTATTAATATCATTGATTATTCTTTCTCCATATTCCCCTGACCAACACTTCAACTTCTTTAACCTCAACTGTTTGCTGCATCACATCCCTCCTTTTTGTTTTTCGTGTATCAAGCTTGTACAATGACATCATCAAGCAATTCAACATAGATCAATTCTTACCTGAAGGTGAATATCACCCAAACTATAATGTCGCTCCTTCACAAAACATCCTGACAATCATTAACGATGGATCCAATAACCGTCTGGGCAAGCTTAGATGGGGCCTTATCCCTCCTTGGGCTAAAGATGAAAAGATCGGATACAAGATGATTAATGCTCGTGCCGAAACACTGGCCGAGAAACCAAGCTTTCGAAAGCGAATTGTCAGCAAACGTTGTATCATACCCGCTGGCAGGTATACAGAATACCGTTCTGCATTTTCTTCCCGAGCTTCCACCCACTCATAGTCACCCACCGTCCAGAAACGCGGTGAAGCTTGACCGTCGCTGTCTTGATATTTCAACTCTTGCTGAAGTTCTTTTAAAAACTGAATATCTTGATTCATTCATTTCCTCCTATCTGTTTAAAATCTCGATTTTAAGTTAACTTTAAAGTACATGAAAGTACATGGTCTTGAGAAATTCCCCTTTAATTGGTAAGCTGGCACCTAGGATCATACAAAGCAGGTGATACCTTGAAAAAAATAATCGGAATAATTGGATTAATTGCTTCCTTAATTGTGCAAGGATTTTCAGCAAGCGGTTCGTTGACTCATGAGATTGCTATGGCTTGTCTATTTGTATTTCTAATAATTTATAATTTTGAACATGCTAAGGATTTCTCTAAAAAATCTCTAATTGTTTTAGGAGCAATCTTTATAGCTCTAATGCTAGGTATTTATCAACTCATTTCCTTTAGCGGTGATTACTTTGATAGGCTTGACTTAAATATTGGACTTATCATCTTACTTGAGATCGCTTTGATCATTGTTTTGGTATCTATTGCAGTAAATTTAATGAAACTTATTGCGAATTGGTTAAGGAAAACACCTGATGGTAAAGAGTTTTAACTCTTTGCCTTGTGGTCTCTTATATATGAAATCAAATGCTTTCCCTAATTCATTCTCTTCTGTTACCGCTGAGTAATAATAATTACTTTGGCCATATCTTATATTGCATATAAGGGTTAATCAGTCGAGATCATTGAGGGATTAAAATATGGCCAAATAAAAAACGATGGATGCTCCATTTCCATTAAAAAGACAAGGTTGAATATGTAGTACTTCACTCAGAACATTTGGCTTATTAAGGATATAATAAGTGTTCTTATTAATTTTTCCTGTTACGATAACGATCAAAAACAGAGTTATCTATCCCATTTCAAGCCAGAAATTATTCTGCTTTTTTAAAAATGTTCTTGATTTTCACTTTTGTATATATCCATAAAGCATTCGGACATAACCATTATATGTAACTGAAATGCAGGTATAAGACTTATTATATAGAGATTTAAACCAATATGTGGGGTCTATTAACATCCAAATACTCAAAATCAAGAACAAATGTACTCATAGCACTTCCATTTCCACACCCTATCCAAATTTTCATTTTCCTAATTTCACTTTAAATCGCCCTATTTCACATCGTAATCGTTATCGTAAAAGCCTATATTATCAACGTTTTTCCTTCTGAAAATTTTCCCTTTTTATCAATATCTCCTTAAAACAACCACTTTTCCCTACTCCCACTTACGTTTTATCGTTAACCCCCTATTCACTAATTAAAGTATCAAAAATCCTTATGTTTACTGTCTTTTTTTAACTCATTATAAATTTTTACGATAAGCATGTTATTCGTGTACGTTATACGACTTGACTGTATTTGGTGACGATTTAACATAGAAATTTAATGCACTTCTAACTTTTTTAACTGCAATGGGTATCATTGTTGACTCAACAACTCAAGGTATTTCTGATAGTAAACAAGCAATGGATTATGATTCACCGAGATAAAACCCCGCCCTTCTCTTAATTGAAGAGGGTATTTTTTTCGCTTTTTAAGAAAATGTTAATCTTCCTTAAACACTTAAATATGATAAAATATTACATATTTAGTCTATTGGATACATAGAGGGAGGGATTTCAATGGAGCAATTAATTCCGTCATCCACGGTTGGAGTTAAAATCAATGAGTGGTATAAATACATACGGATGTTCGCCGTTCCAGATGCTGAGATATTAAAAGCAGAAGTTGAAGAAGAAATAAAACATATGAAGGAAGATCAAGACTTATTGTTGTATTATTCTCTAATGTGTTTTCGTCATCAGCTAATGCTGGATTACCTTGAACCTAAGTCATTGAATGAAGAACGCCCTAAAATTTCAGACTTATTAGAAAAGATCGAAAGCAGTCAAACAAAGCTTAAAGGTGTCCTGGAATATTACTGCAATTTCTTTAGAGGAATGTACGAATTTGATAAGAAGGATTATATAAAAGCAATAAGGTCATATAAAATTGCTGAGAAAAAGCTCGCTTTAGTAACAGACGAAATTGAACGAGCTGAGTTTTATTTCAAAATGGCTGAAGTGTATTATCACATGAAACAAACCCATGTATCAATGCACTATGCTGAAGCAGCACTTAACATTTATAAAGACCAAAAAACTTATACTGTTCGCCGAATACAATGTGCTTTTGTTGTAGCAGGCAACTTTGATGATCTGGAAAGTCATGAAAAAGCAGTTCCGCATCTTCAAAGAGCATTAAAAGATTCGAAAGCTATAAACAAGCACAAACTAATTGGTGCATCGTTATATAATTTGGGGAACTGTTATTATAAGATGAAAAAGTATGACAAAGCTGCTGAATATATTGAACAAGCAGTCTCATTG
Organism: Bacillus sp. FJAT-14266; assembly: GCF_001719225.1. Lineage (NCBI taxonomy): Bacteria > Bacillati > Bacillota > Bacilli > Caryophanales > Bacillaceae > Bacillus > Bacillus sp. FJAT-14266. The sequence goes on along the minus strand of NZ_CP017072.1, from coordinate 2,203,235 downwards.
TACGAAAACGATAAAAGTGACCTTCTCCCTCATACGTTATTTACACTGACACAAATTTACTTCAAAATGAAGGATATTGAAAAAGCCTTTATTCTTTATAAAAAAGGAATCAAGAAAGCACAAGCCATTAACGATGATGTCTTAGTTGCTGAGTTTAATTACTTAAAGGCTTTATATATCGACTCTATAGATAAACGCACAGTTTTCCGAACTTTTTCTGTACTTAAAGATAATGTAATGTATCCAGATTTAGAGGAATTAGCACTCGACACGGCTAATTATTGTAAGGAGATAGGGCAATTTGAAAACTCAACCACCTTTTTTGACGTCATGGTGGATGCCCGAATCCAAATACAAAGAGGAGAGTGTTTATATGAAATTTAAACTTGCATTAGCCACCTTGTCAGTTGTCGTTGGATTAGCAATTTTTAGTGGCTTTTCATCCTCGAATGACAAAGAGTTCCATGAAGCTAAAAGGAATATTACTTCTATTCAACCGACCAAGTTTTTTGTTTAATATTTAACCCATTAGAAACATTACCGAGCAATGGGTGCTACTAATTTGTCAACTCTTGATTAATCATTAGCTAATTAAACTAAAAAGACCGCACTACGAAATACAGTCAGTGTGGTCTTTTGTCTTCAAAATAAAATTTTAATGGAAAGTTTGTTACCACATATGCAAAGCAAGAAACGAAAGCCCCCATGCTAATATGCCGAACATTACGAAGAACCTAAGAAAAGTTTCATATTTTGTAAGTCTTCGTTCTCTTTTTATTTTACTCAATCTCCAATAAAAGGCGTAGCCGGAGAACAATAAAATTATTTGTCCCAGTTGTGACACAGATTCTAAAAATTCTATCCCATTCATTGATTTTCACCTCGTTTATTTATGAGAAAAGTAGGTTTTATTATCTCAGATGAAAAAACCATTTCCAACTGTTTAAGTAAAAATAAGTAAGCCATACTGTGTCTAATGGTATAAGAAAAGATGTCCTCTGTGTCTAGTAAAACCATAGGTATGGTGGCAGAATACGTTATGTTTCTCTATTAAAATAAGCAAATTAACATTGTAGTTTTATCATCTTAACTTTATGATGTATGTCCACCAGTCAGCCCTGCTCTGTGAAGCGCAGTACCAGCAGATGTATAAGAAACTACTCTAAGAATCGCTTTCGATCTGTATTACTTCTAAACCCAAGTTTCCTTCTCTTATCATTATCCACTTCAAATAAACTCAACTGATGATTAACATCATCCTCAATATTTGATAAGGTAACTGAGATACTTCTCACTGTTTTACCCGAGTAAAACTTATTAAGCAACATCTATATATGTCCATCGTGATATTTGTGGGAAGATCTATTGTTTTGGCTCGGTGAAATCCACCACCAAGATCATCTTTACTGTATCCAATACCCAGGCTGATTGTTCGACCAACTTTGTTGTCAGCACCCTTGCCTGAAAACTCACTGTCATCTAGGTCAGCTACTTCCTTAAACGCTTTTTTAAGCTCACCATTTGCGACCTTAGTCCCTTGTACTCTTTGGCTCTTTTATCCGCTTCAGAGAGCAATGAATCAGCTTCAAATACCTTCATTTCATTCTCCTTTCAAGCCTACTCTATGTAAATTTCACCACAATTATTTGCTTGAATAACAGAAAAAGACAGCCAGAACTGACTGTCTTATACATCGTGCGATCGTGTTCTATAATAATTTTCTGCGGTATAGTAGCACCATTCCCAAAAAGTTGCCCCATTGGATTCTATATACCGATCTAGAAATATCTCGAAATTTAAATTTAATGGTGTATATTCCCCTATTTCTAATATAAAAAGATAGTTGGGATCCCCTTTATCCAATTTATCTTTGTCGATCATCAAATGGCACCCTTCTAATAAGTGACCAATTGGAATACCATTGATGCCTTCAAACAAATCCTCATATTTTAACTCCTCTTCAATCTCTTCAAGGCTAAATAAATAAAGTCCTCCACCTATATTCTCCCCATCAGAAAGAATCTCAAAAATTTTCGCACCGTTATGCAGTGTCATGAACTTCTGATAATCCTCTGGAAGGGTAATCTGATGTTTAGCTTCAAAGCTTTGAATGTCGTTAAGGGTTGCTTTGTCCTGTGAAAATGTAACAAGGAACTCCATGATATCCCCTTCAGAACAAAACAATTGAATGGCTCCTTTTTCGTCTAAAAGACTTTTCAAGCCATTTACCGTCTTATGAACAAAGTTAGTCACATACATCACCCCTTTATTTCCTTTTAACAATAACCTTTCAAATTCCAAAAGATGTGAACAGATCGTGATAGGTGCTCTTTTCAGTGAATATAATGCAATAAATTCTAAAAAGAGGTGCTTCCAAAAAATTGAATTCTCTAATGAATGATGACATGGTAAAGATCATTAGAAATGGCCTTAGCGCGTCACAGCATCCAAAGCACATTCTTGTTATAGGAGCTGGATTGTCCGGGCTTGTATCAGCATCTTTGTTGAAAAATGCCGGTCACAGAGTAACGATTCTCGAAGCGAGCGGCAGAGCGGGCGGCCGTGTCTGCACTTTGAGATCTCCCTTTAGTGATGATTTGTATTTCAACGCTGGCCCGATGCGCATACCGAATAACCATTCGTTAACCTTAGAATATATCAAAAAATTCAAATTGCCAACAAATGTATTTATCAACAGAACCCCGATGGACATCATTTATGCAAATGGAATCAAAACACGTCTCCAAGTTTTTGAACGAGCTACTGGAATATTGAGATATCCAGTTGCACCAAATGAACAAGGGAAAACGTCTGAAGAGCTGTTGCTTTCTTTACTGCAGCCTATTCTAAATTTTATCAATCAAAATCCAGCGAGAAATTGGCGGATTGTCGAAGAACAATACAAAAATCATTCGTTAAGCTCTTTTTTAAACACGTATTTTTCATATGGCGCGATCGATATGATCGGTGTACTTTTGGATATGGAAGCGTATATGGGGATGTCCCTTGTTGAAGTATTGCGGGAATCTATCTTTTTTTCATCGCCCGCTCACTTCTATGAGATAACTGGCGGTATGGATCTGCTGCCTCACGCGTTTCTTCCTCAATTAAAAACAAACATTCTATACCATCAAAAAATGATGAAAATGTCTCAGGGTGAAAATAGTGTTACGATCCATTGTCAGCATCAACAAACGGCAGAATTTGCATCGTTCACAGCAGATCTCGCTATTGTAACCATTCCTTTTTCAACATTGCGATTTGTAAAAGTCGAACCATACCATTCATTCTCTTACTATAAACGGAGGGCCATCCGTGAGCTAAACTATATCAGTGCAACAAAAATCGGCATAGAGTTTAAAAGCCGATTTTGGGAAAAAGCCGGTCAGCGCGGCGGCAAATCTATTACTGATCTTCCGATTCGTTTTTCATATTATCCAAGCAGAAATATTGGAGCAAATGGACATGCCGTCATTCTGGCGAGTTATACTTGGGCTGATGAGGCACTAATATGGGACAGTCTTTCAGAAGGAGAGCGTATCCAGTATACTTTACTGGATTTATCTGAAATCTATGGTGATATTGTGTGGTCTGAATTTGTGTCTGGCACTTCTTTTAGCTGGAGCCAGTACCCGTATTCTGCGGGAGGTTTTACAGCTTTCGAACCAGGACAAGAATTAGAGCTGTATCCCTATATTCCTGTCCCTGAGGGCAGAATTCATTTCGCCGGAGAACACGCCTCACTCACTCATGCGTGGATGCAAGGCGCGATTGAATCTGGAATACGTGTTGCTTATGAGGTCAATCGCTTACCTTAGTTCATGCTCACCTTCTGTACTAAAAGATTATTACATTTCATATAATAAGATCTTGATTAGACGGACAAATTCAATCACAATAACAAAGTAATCCTTGCATTCCTTCGCCCTCCATGCTATATTCATATAGCGATGAGCTGAATTGTGTAAGCCGATGTACATGCCTTACGGCACACACGAATGTGGCGTGTGGTGCATCGCCTCAATACGCAAAAGACGTTTGCCTTAGGCAAACGTCTTTTTTTGCGTTATCCGATTTTTGTGCCGTTTGGGACAGGCTGATCCGGCTGCAAAAGGACGACGTCGGCCTGGCCGGGTATGCCGCCGAGGACCAAGACTTCCGATTTAAATCCGGCGATCCGGCGGGGCGGAAAGTTCACGACTGCTATGACTTGCTTGTTGATGAGATTTTCCGGCTTATAACGCTTCGTGATTTGTGCGCTCGATTGTTTTATGCCGATTTCAGTCCCAAAATCTATCACAAGCTTGATTGCCGGTACTCTTGCTTCAGGAAATTCTTCCGCTTTTACAATTGTTCCCGTTCTGATATCCAATTTCTCAAAGTCTTCAATAACTGCCATATCAATAACTCCTTTTTCTCCTATTGTAAAGGAGATATACAATATTCTTTTAACTAAAGAGCCATCATTTTTTATCCGAATATAAGGTGTTTCGATACAGGCGGGGCGGCATTCCTGTGCTTTTCGTGAACCATCTTGTAAAAGAAGAAAGGTTTTGAAAGCCCAGCGCCTCGCTCACGACGGTAAGAGTTTCATTTCTCTCCATCAGCATTCGTTTTGCTTCCTCAAGGCGAAGGTCGGCAATATAGTTCTGCGGGGACTTCCCTGTCTGTTTTTTGAACCAGCTTGAATAGTAAGCTGGGTGATAATGCTCGATTTCTGCCAGCTTCTTAATCGTCAGCCGCTCAAATAAATGGCTGTGAATGTATGCAATTGAGGCATAGCTATGGGATTGAAGCTTTTCTTTTATGTATTGTACTAGCATATGAAGCGAGTTGGCTGTTCCGGCCTTTGCTTCCTCTGTCAGCAAGTACCTGATCGAAGACCAGAAAGGATCGAGTGCAGCTTCAATTCCCGATCCTGCACGATACTCATCAATTTTCATTGCATGAAGCGGAACATCCAGTACAAGACATTCATTTCTTCCGATAGAACGGAAACGATGCTCACACTCCGGAGGAATATATAAAAAATGATCTGGCTTTAATTTCACCTGGCGCTCTTCAGTCTCAAGATCAATACTCCCTTCAAGCGGAAAAAGAAATTGGCTGTACGCGTGCTTATGTGAATGATAAAGGCGTGTGTATGTCCGTTTTTCGCAAATCATCTCTTGAAGCGAATCCATCAGCAACCTCCTTCCTTTGGTCAGCTTTTAATCCGGTAATGGTGTTCCGATATAGGCGAAAATCCGATTTTTTCATATAAAGAAACTGCCGCCAGATTTTCTTTCATCACTTGTAAAAACATGCGTTCCGCTCCGTTGTTTTTTGCCCATTCAGTCAACACCCTGATCACTTGGGTTCCTGCCCCTTTTCCTCTGTGCTCCTCAGCTACAACGATATTACTAAGTCCGCCATAACCATCAATGACAGAAACCGTGCCAAGCGCTGTAAGGCTTTCTTTGTCATACATCTTGAAAAAAGTTTTACACGGTGGCATGCGTTCGAATATGTGTTTGTAACCTTTGTGACGTTCGGGTGAAAACCCTTCTAATTGAATAAATTCATCTATCCAAACAGATGATGGCTCTTGTTCCCACTTGTATGTAAATCGGCTGTTGTCATTTGTTCGGCTCATAATTGACCGGCACAACGCTGTCATCTGGAAACACTCGTCTACCTTTTCATAACGGCTGTCTGCCAATGCGTCATCAAGCCCTTTCGGTGATGCGTTGCTAATATGAAAACAAACAGGTAAGCCTAAACTTTGATAAAAAAGTTCGGCCTCTAGCTGAAAATCCCCTTCAGGCATATCCGCAGACGTCCATACGCTATTTGCCCTTTTGGTTACGCCAAAATTCGCTCTGAGAAGCCATTTCCCTATGTTTTTTTGAAAATAAGCCGGCCATGAAGCTGCCGCTAACCGTTCAATCTTGTGAATGTCATCCATTGCATAATGCCTCTCCCCTATGTATACTCCCTTGATATTATACAATATTCAGAAATATAAGACATCCATTTGTTTGTTTACATAATATTTTTATTGTTTATTAATAATCCTGACAAAAATGTCCTAATTGAAAATGACAGGCTTTCTAAAATGTCCTCCTCACGTTCAAATGCTTCTTTTGCGATTAAAGCAGTAAAGCCATGCAGCAGGCTTCTGAGCCCCCTTGTCGCATGAATGGCAGTCTTTTCACTTGCATAGCCGTTTTCAATGAGCAGCTTCGTCACAAGACAGACAATTTGGTCAGAGACGATTTCCGTCCGTTTGTCCTGAACCTTAAGCAGAGCCGCTTCATAATATCCGGGATTTTCAATTGCAAAATCAACATATGCATGAGCTAAAGAAAGCATAGCGGAATCTCCCTTTCGTTCGGTTACGGAGTCCGCCATTTGATCAAAAAGCTTTGTCAGTCCTCTGACAGCAAGTTCTGCTCTGATCGCTTGCAGCCCGTTGATATGGTTATACAATGACGGGGGGCGCACATTCATTTTTTTAGAAAGTGCCGCAAGTGAGACACCATTTACCCCTTCCTGATCGGCAATCTCCGCTGCAGCGTCTACAATCATTTTTTGGGTCAAACCTATTCTCGGTGACATGCTCATCATCCTTTCTTTGCTTTTTGGATCGACTGTCTCATCCGCTCTGAAGGTGATCGCAGGAATTTTCCATGTCCGACAGCGAGACAGGAAGGCGCCTTATCTGCGAGCAATTGTGCACTTTTGATGGCCTCCTCCTTATTCCATGTGGCGAAAGCGGGAAAAGGAAACGCCCATTTTATCTGGCCTGATACAGCGATTCCTCCGCGCAACTGAAACGCATCTCCTGCTATTAAAGTGCCGTTTCTTGTATCAAGAAATGACATGCTGCCCGGTGTATGGCCCGGTGTTGGAATGGCAAGCAGAGAACCAATTATTTCACCGCCCGTCAGCAGTTGGTGAGGCTTTGTTTGTATGTGTTTCGGAATACCTCCTTTTATAGGCGTCTGCGGCTCATCTTGCCGCAAGGATGTGTCACCTTGGAGCAAGAATGAATCCCGTTCCGAGATCATGACCTTTGCATGCGGAAATGTTTGTGCCAATGTATCCAGTGATCCGACATGGTCCCCATGTGCATGAGTCAGTAAAATATGCTGAAGCGGTTTTCCAAGCTGATTCACAGCTTGAATAATCCCTTTATAGCTGCCTGGCAGTGCGGCATCAATAAGGGTGACTTCGTTTTCTTCCTCTACTAAATAGCAATTAACCGGAAACAATGCTGGAAAAAAAGTCAGCTGCCAAACCGTTTGGTACTGAGTCATTCTCATCTTTTTATTCCTCCTAACAAAAACTAATGGCGTTAGTTTTATTATTAACTAACACCATTAGTTTTTCAAGAGTTTATTATTTTTTTATCGCTACATAAATGTTAACTTGTGCTCGCTGTGGCACTGCGGCACTTTGATCATACATCTCAAAATCACCTGTAAACGTGCGCAGATGCCGCTTATCCCAAGTCCAAATTTCCTTCCACGTTTCAAGCACAATCTCTTCAATAGGACCGATTCTGGAAGTGAAAACGGCGTAAGCGGAAGCCGGCAAATCAATGTTTTCATATGGTCCCGGAAGAATGTCGTCGTATTCCTGAAACGTTCCGACTGAAAACGTATAAAACCCATTCGTCTCTTGTTCATAATTCGAATATAAGGCAATAATGCTTTTGTCTTTTTCAGCCTGTGATAAAAGAGCGCTCATATCCTGCTTCCAGAATTGGTCCCACAGTGCCGGAATCCTCCTTTCTTCCGTCATTTCCAGTGCGTTGCTTGTCCGTTGTGACAGTCCGGCAAATCGTTTCCGGTCTAAGTGTGTTATATGTGAAAAGCCCATACGATCTCCTCCTTTTTTTAAGATTATAGACAAAGAAACCTGACAGCAGTGTGTCAGGTTTCATATATTTTTTGCATGTGATGAATGGTTTCTTTTACTTTATCCCGTATATGAAGAGGCTGCAGAACCTCAATATCCTTTCCGAACTGGAGCAAAAAACCGATCAGCCATGGATCTTCTGGAAGTGAAATCACTGCCCGGCAGATTTCATCTTCCTCACAACAGTGAAGGACATCATATCCGAACCATTCACCTATGCGCTGACGTGCTGACGGCTGAACAAGAATAACCAATTCAGTTAAACGGTCCTTTTGGTACCAACTCTTATCCCATGGCAAAGTGTCCAGCTGAATGTCTTTTCTGATAAATGTCTGATGTAAGATAGCCAGATCTTTCATCCGGTTCAGTTTAAAAAAGCGAAAATCATTTCTTACCAGGCAGTAGGCATATAAATACCAGTGCCCCGCCTTGCAAACCAATGTATAAGGTTCAGTTTCCCGAAGTAGTGTTTCCCCGCTTGCGCTTGTATATGTAAAAGATATCGTTGACAACCGATCGATGGCAGCGCTGATTTTCTCGCGCAGCGTCTTTTGATCCTCAGTATGGCCCCAAGCCGTCATGTCAATAAACCATTTTTCTGTTTGGTGCTTAAATGCTTGAGCAGAGTGCTCCGGTATAAGGTGTTTGATTTTTTGATAGGCTGTGCTGTGAGAAACGGGTTCATACATAGATGAAACGCTTTGCAAAGCGGAAGCAATTGCAAACAATTCCTCCTCCTTCAGCCACTCTCTTTCAAGCCGATACGTTTCCATGATGCCAATTCCGCCCCCGGAACCCTGTGAGGTCACAATCGGAATACCAGCCCTATTGATCGTCTCAATATCACGGTAAATTGTTCTGACAGATACTTCAAACAGCTCAGCAAGCTCTGCAGCCTGCACTTGTTTTTTGCTGATCAATAACACAACCATCGCTAACAAACGTTCCAGTTTCATTCTGCGCACCTTTTCTTCTTGTATTTTCCAACAAAACAATCATAACATTTTGATAAAGCTTGGGCATATCTATTATGCGGCGGAATACACCTCGCATATGCTATGAAAACAGGGGTTTCCCCTTCTTTTTTGTGTTCAGTATTTATTTCAGCTACTATTTCCGACCGGATAAGCATACACTTCTCAACGGAGGGGATTTCACATCATGCATCTTACACTTCAGAGCGTTTATCCTGCCATGATCATCATCTTTTTTCTGTATAAAAAAATTAAAAGGTCCATCGGATACCAGCCGCTGAAGCCCCGCTGGCTGTTCACCCGTATCATTCTTTTCTCGCTGTTTGCTTTTGGCCTTTCAATCTTCAGCGCCATTCACCCTTTTTTATATGGATATCTCATTTTGGGCATTCTTGGCGGATGGCTCCTTGTCTTTTTCGCTAAGAAAAACATCTCTTTTGAAAAACGCAGAGGAAAGATCTATTTTCGGACTCATATTTGGGTAGAAATGATTCTCCTAACCTTATTCCTGTCAAGATTTCTATATCGAGTGACAGAGCTTTATCTTACCTCGCCTGATCTAAACAGCCTTGGATCTTACGGTCAGTCAATCGGAACGGACCCTCTGACAATAGGCGTCTTTTTTCTGATAGCCGTTTATTATATCGGTTTTTCTTCTTTTGTCATCAAGCTCAGCAGAAACGAACTCGAACAGCACGAATACAATAAAGAAAAAGACATCCTTGCCCGCTAACAGCGAGTTAAGCAAGGATGTCTTTTTCAATCATGCTGTGTATGATGGATCATTTGCTGAAGAACATCTAAAACATGTTCATCCTCCGGAGAGTAATAAATCGATGTTCCTTCTCTGCGCGATTTGACAAGCCGAAGATTTTTCAAAAATCTAAGCTGGTGGGACACGGTGGATTGCAGTAAATTCAGCTTTTCTGCAATTCCGTTTACAGCATGCTCACCCTGGGACAATAAATGGAGAATCCTGATTCGGGTTGGATCAGAAAGCGCTTTGAATGTTTGCGCGACTAGAAACAGCGTCTCCTCGTCCAGATCAGCAGCCGATTGTTCCGTTTCTCTAAATTCAGTCATATGTTATCACCTTTCTTTATTCATAGTTTTATCTTATAACAAATGCGCTTGAGTGCAAACCAGCCTGCTTGTATTCCATTTCAATCTCATAGTTTAAATTTATGTTTCAAATCAGGTTTTTACTTGGTCTGATATACCGTCTTATGTCATAATAAAAAAGGTCATACTGCTCCAAACATTGAGGGTGAAACACAGTGAAGAAAAAGAGAAAAGGCTGTTTCGCTGCTGCGGGTTTTATGATGATTTTTGTCTTTGTCATCGCCTCTTTTTTATTGGTCCTGCTTTTTTTCAACCGGGATTTAGTCAAAAAACTTCCGATCGATACGAAAACGATTGTTTTGGAACGTTTAACCGATTACAAACCCTTGGTGGAAGAAGAGCTTGAAAGCCAAGGACTCTCTAATTATACATCACTCATATTAGGCATGATGTATCAGGAGTCAAAAGGAAAAGGCAATGATCCCATGCAGTCCTCTGAATCTCTGGGGTTAAAACGCAATGAGATAACAGACCCTCAACTCAGTGTTAAACAAGGCATCAAGCAATTTACCCTCATGTACAAGACCGGTAAGGAAAAAGGCGTGGATTTGGATACCATTATTCAAAGCTACAACATGGGGGCAGGTTACATTGATTTTGTAGCTGAACATGGAGGAACGCATACTGAGGAATTGGCAAAACAATACTCCGAGCAGCAAGTCAAAAAAAATCCTGATCTGTATACTTGCGGGGGAAATGCGAAAAATTTCCGCTATCCGTATTGCTACGGTGATTATACGTATGCAGAAAAAGTAAAAGAAAAAACAAAAACTGTTGAAGAATCTTTGCAGGTTGCAACACTTGAAACCATGGAATCCAAGGCTCATGAATAAGAGTCTATCAATTTACTGACAAAAGCCCAAAAATGATTTTGGGCTTTTGCCATGTTTACACGTGAAAAAAGCCATACTGAGTATGGCTTTTAATAATACGGTGAAATCATCAAATATACAATAACGCCTGTAAGGCTTACATACAGCCATAGAGGCATTGTCCATCTCGCAATTTTTTTGTGGCGCTCTACCTGCATGCTGAAGCCTCTGATCAGCGTAAACAGCGCAAGCGGCACAATAATTGCAGAAAGGCAGATATGTGTAATTAAAATAAAGAAATAAATCGGGCGCATAATACCTTCTCCGCCATAGAGCGTGTTTTCCGCAATCGAGTGGTACGTCACATAGCAAATCAAAAATAGTAATGTTGTTGTGAATGCGGCCAAAATAAAGCGTTTGTGAGCTTTGATATTTTTCTGTTTAATCATAATCAGCGCGGCCAATAAGAAGATAAACGTAAAGCTGTTGAATATCGCATTCAGCATTGGCAAAATGTGAATATTCGCATGGCTGAACTGATCTAATTTAGGCATAAAAAACAGCACTGCGATTAAACCGTTAATCAGAACTGTCAGCGTAAGGACAATCCCCGTGTAATTTTTCGGTTTATTTTCTGTTTGGTTCATTTGGTGACCTCTCCTAATTTGTACTGGCTATCCAAATCGTATGCAAATTCAAAGAAGATGTCAACGGTTTCGATTGCTTCGTCAGAAATTAGACACACTTCAAAGGCCGGAGGCTATTAGCCCCGGCCTGTTAGGTTTACGCCTCTTTTATCAAATGTTCAATGACCTTATGTTCATTTTCATTCAGCAGGTTCTTTTGAATTTTCGAATGAATGGGTTTATTCATATGCTGATCCAAGATATCGGCCGTTTCTTTATCCCCGGCAATAACCATTCGTTCCCATCTTTTCGCGGCAGCTTTTTGATCAAGGCTGGCAGCCAGCCGCTTATACAGTCTCGATTGGTTCTCTGTTACATGTTCCCTCATCCGGTTCTCTTCAAATGGTGGCGCTTTGTCTACAGCGGAATGGCTATTCTTCCAAGACTCATTGATCATATCATACTCATAACGCTCCACCGCCTCAATTTTTCCTAAAACAGTTTCAATAATTTTTACTTCATGCTGCTGAGTTAAAATAAACGCCGTACTTGGGTATGCCTGGCGCAAACCCTTCAGCTGATCCAGGACAGCTGTTTCTTCCCAGTAAAATCTTGTATCTACAGGGACTTGAAGCTTAATAGGTTCCCATATGCCGCTGTCGGAAACAAAAAACACGAGACTGCGGGGCATGTCTTTTCCCATTGCATTCAAGTATTGATTCATTTTAGCCCTGATTCCATCCAGACACTTTTCCTCCTCTGGATCACTAGCTGCCAAATACTCTTTTAATCGGCTGAATCCTGACTTTAGGGCAATCTTCCATTCTCCCCCCTGCTGCTCTGGATCTCTCATGTCTGTATTGAGATACAGAGAGAGAATTTTATCCGGCGGTTCCAATTGGACATACTGTAATTTGTTAATCAATGAATCAATCGCCATTCTGATTCCTCCTTTTTCACAGGTTAGTTTTCTTTTTCCTCTCTTAAAAACGATCAAACCTGACTTTCCGCTAATTTCTAGTAATAATGGAATTGTTGTTTACAATACGCCTCTCTTCTAATACAATTGGTAACTGTGTTTCTAAGCTGATTTTTGAAAGGAGTTTGATCTTGTTTACTATTAAAGAAAAAAATCGTCAAGAGCTTGAAGAAGAACTAAATGATTTAGAATTTCAAATTTATCGCATGCAGGAGAATATGAAGGATTTATCTAAAGATGCCAAAGTGCTTGGTATTGATCAATCGAAACATGATGAGTGGATGATTGTTTCCTCGATTGATGATGGCCAAACATGCAAAATTATGCTAACTGATTGTAAAACGGCATACCGAGGAAAAGGCTGTTTTTCACTTGTAGCGTCTTACAAGGACGATGCCATTCATATAGGGGACATCAAAGGCCCTCCGAATCACGGGTTTGGCTCCATTTGCATGAAATATTTAAAAGATATTGCAAGAGACCACAATATACCGAAAGTCACCGGAGACATCGCCAAACGGGATTGGAATCATGTAGACCGGCTGATTCACTTTTATGAAAAACATCAATTCAAAGTATGTATCGATCATGATACCCAATCCGGCAGCATTAAGTGGGTTGATTTGTAAAAAAGTCTGGAAGAAAGAGCCAAGATATGCTGTAATGGTATAAAACCATTGATGGAGGGTTCTATGTACGCCTCAAAACTGAAAAAGGGAGACGAAATCCGGATCGTGTCTCCCGCGACCAGCATGTCTATATTAACAAATGAAGCAAAAATCCAAGCAAAAACGGCGTTAGAACGCTTAGGTTATCGGGTAACCATCGCTGAACACGCAAATGAATGTAACGAATTTGATTCATCCTCTATCGAGTCAAGAGTCCATGATCTGCACGCTGCCTTTTTTGATCCAGGCGTCAAAGCGATTTTAACGACACTCGGAGGGTTTAATTCAAATCAGCTGCTGCGTTATCTTGATTACGAGCAAATCAAACGACATCCAAAAATTCTGTGCGGCTATTCCGATATAACCGCTCTTTGCAACGCTATTTATCAAAAAACGGGTCTTGTTACGTATTCAGGTCCCCACTTCTCAACATTTGCAATGAAAAAAGGGCTTGATTATACACAAGAGTATTTTCTTTCTTGCTGCGCTTCGGACGACCCGTTTGAAATTCTTCCTTCAAGTGAGTGGAGCGATGATCGCTGGTTTTTGGATCAAGAAAACAGGCGTTTTTATCCTAATAAGGGCCCTGTAGTAATCCAAGAAGGTTATGCGGAAGGCACTTTAATTGGCGGAAACTTATGCACGCTTAATTTGCTGCAGGGTACGGAGTATTTTCCTGAAACAGAACATACTATTTTATTGATTGAAGATGATTATATGTCAGACATCCACATGTTTGACCGCGATCTGCAATCACTCATCCACCTCCCCGCTTTTTCACATGTAAAGGCGATTTTGATCGGCAGATTTCAGAAAGCATCAAACGTATCAATGGATCTTGTAAAAGCCATGATCGAAACAAAAAAAGAATTATCCGGCATCCCGATCATCGCAAATATAAATGCCGGACATACCTCGCCAATTGCCACGTTCCCTATAGGAGGAACATGCAGGATTGAAGCTATTTCGGGTACATCACGCATATGGATTGATAAACATTAATTAGCTTGTAAATTTTTTTACAAGCTTTTTTAGCGCATGCATGCCGCACGAGACATGACAAATGTCATATAGGAGGCATGATGTGTGCTACTACAAAAGACTTCTCTCATTAGCGTATACTGAACCGAGACACACAATGAGAGGATACTTACTATGACTGAACAAACCATTGCACATAAACAAAAACAGCTGACAAAGCAAGTCGCTGCATTTGCTCAGCCTGAAACAAAAAACAGCCTGATTCAGCTTTTAAACACGTTTATCCCATTCTTCGGCCTGTGGTTTCTTGCTTATCTCAGCCTCGATGTCTCCTATCTTCTTACGTTAGCATTAACGGTGATTGCCGCAGGTTTTCTAACAAGAATTTTTATCATCTTCCATGACTGCTGCCATCAATCTTTTTTCAAACAAAAACGCTATAACCACATTCTCGGTTTTCTGACAGGTGTCCTGACTTTATTCCCGTATCTTCAATGGCAGCACAGCCATTCGATTCATCATGCAACTAGCAGCAATCTGGATAAACGCGGAACAGGAGACATCTGGATGTTAACAGTAAACGAATATAAAGCTGCATCCAGACGAACAAAGCTTGCATACAGACTTTATAGAAACCCGTTTATCATGTTTATTCTCGGACCGATTTATGTTTTTCTGATCACGAACCGTTTTAACAAAAAAGGCGCAAGACGCAAGGAACGTGTAAACACATACCTTACGAATCTGGCAATTGTCGCGTTGGCTGCCGCTTGCTGTCTGATCTTTGGCTGGCAATCGTTTTTACTGGTGCAAGGCCCGATATTTCTGATTTCAGGTTCAATCGGTGTTTGGCTGTTTTATGTGCAGCATACCTTTGAAGATTCTTATTTTGAAGCGGATGAAAACTGGAGCTACGTTCAGGCTGCTGTTGAAGGCAGTTCATTTTATAAACTCCCGAAACTGCTTCAATGGCTAACAGGCAATATTGGTTACCACCACGTTCATCATTTGAGTCCAAAGGTGCCTAACTATAAGCTTGAAATTGCTCATGAACATCACGAACCATTAAAAAACGTACCGACAATCACCTTAAAAACAAGCCTGCAATCACTCGCGTTCCGTCTATGGGATGAAGATAACAAACAGTTTGTGTCATTTCGGGCTATAAAACATATACCTGTAAGCCTTCCGCCTGATTCACCAGAAAAACAGAAACTGCGGAAGAATGCCTGATGATAAAGGAGGTCTTCTAATATACTAGAAGGCTTCCTTTTTATTGTTGGAGGGTGCATTCTGGCTTTCACAATGATAAAGTTACAAGTAAGATGAAAAGCTGAAAATGAGGTAAGATCATGATTAAAAATCATTTTACATTTCAAAAACTAAACGGGATTACGCCCTATATATGGACGATATTTTTCATCCTCCCCTTCTACTTTATATGGAAATCATCATCTACATTTGTTATTATTGTCGGCATCATTTTGACGCTTTTATTTTTTTCGGTATATCGATTTGCTTTTGTCTCAAAAGGCTGGACCATTTATTTGTGGGGATTTTTATTAATTGGCATTTCAACCGCCTCCATTACTCTGTTCAGTTATATTTATTTTGCTTTTTTTATCGCCTATTTTATAGGAAACATTAAGGAACGCGTCCCTTTTCATATTTTATATTATGTCCATTTAATAAGCGCAGCCGTCGCAGCCAATTTCAGTCTCGTATTAAAGAAGGAATTCTTTCTGACACAAATTCCTTTTGTCGTCATAACCCTCATCAGCGCAATTTTATTGCCCTTCAGTATAAGAAGCCGCAAGGAGCGCGAACGGCTTGAAGAAAAGCTCGAGGATGCAAATGAACGGATTGCAGAACTGGTAAAATTAGAAGAACGTCAGCGAATTGCCCGCGATCTCCATGATACGCTTGGGCAAAAGCTTTCTCTTATTGGTTTAAAAAGCGACTTAGCAAGAAAATTGATATACAAAGATCCCGAACAAGCAGCTCGTGAACTGAAAAGTGTTCAGCAAACAGCGCGAACTTCTTTAAATGAAGTAAGAAAAATCGTTTCCTCTATGAAGGGCATCCGGCTCAAGGATGAATTGATCAACATCAAACAAATTCTCGAAGCAGCTGACATTATGTTTATCTATGAAGAAGAGAAATGGCCCGAAAATATCTCATTGCTGAATGAAAACATTTTGAGCATGTGCTTAAAGGAAGCTGTCACAAATGTCGTCAAACACAGCCAGGCTAAAACTTGCCGAGTTGACATTCAGCAGCTCTGGAAGGAAGTTGTGATAACAGTGTCTGACGATGGAACATTCAAAGGAGAAGAAAATTCCTTTTCTAAAGGACATGGCTTACTCGGGATGAGAGAACGGCTTGAGTTTGCAAACGGAAGCCTTCACATCGATACCGAAAACGGAACCAAGCTTACCATGGCAATTCCTAATAATTCAAAATAAACATAAAGGATGGCTTATATGATTAGTATATTTATTGCAGAAGATCAGCAAATGCTGCTGGGCGCTTTAGGATCACTTCTAAACCTAGAAGACGATATGGAAGTCGTAGGCAAAGGTACAACCGGCCAAGATGCTGTTGATTTTGTCAAAAAACGCCAGCCTGATGTATGTATTATGGACATTGAAATGCCCGGAAAAACAGGGCTTGAAGCTGCTGAGGAGCTAAAAGATACAGGCTGCAAAATTATCATCTTAACCACCTTCGCCAGACCCGGTTACTTTCAGAGAGCTATTAAAGCTGGCGTTAAAGGCTATTTGTTAAAAGACAGTCCGAGTGAAGAGCTGGCAAACGCCATCCGTAGCGTCATGAATGGAAAACGCATCTATGCACCTGAGCTGATGGAGGACTTATACAGCGAAGCTAACCCTCTTACAGATAGAGAAAAAGAAGTGCTTGAACTTGTGGCTGACGGTAAAAACACAAAAGAAATCGCTCAGGAACTCAGCATCAAAAGCGGGACGGTGCGGAATTATATCTCAATGATTCTAGAAAAGCTTGAAGTGAAAAATCGAATTGAAGCCATTACCCGGTCAAAAGAAAAAGGCTGGTTTAAATAAAAAAGGATCTTGGCATCTGCCAGGATCCTTTTTGTTAACCTGAAATTCCCGTTTGAGAACCTCGTCGCAACCAGAATTAAATTGATCCATATCCTCGCTCCTACGCCCGCTGAACGATTGCTTGGTTAACAGCCCGATAAAAGACTGGATTGAATGATATCCCTGTTAAAATGGTCGGCCATTGCACATCAGCAGAATTTCTGATATTGATTATTTTGTATTTTCAGTATGACAAAGTTGTGCCACTTCGCTCCCGAAGCTGCCATGCCCAACTGCAAGAGCCTAATATCACAATAAAAAACCGTCTGAAATCAATCCGATTCCATAAATGGCATCTGCTACATCCAACTGCTTATTATCTGCCAAAAAAGATACAACACCAGCTCGTTTCGCTGATCAAAGAACCAGCTATAAATGTCATGATGCCGAATGTCTCTGTAATGTGGAACCAATCTTTTAACCCGAGAGCCCCTGAATCGCACATAAAGAGAAAAACGGGACCACTTTCTTTTATCAGCATATGATATAAACAGCTCTAAGCAGAACAAAAAAAGACACAAGCCAAAAGCTCATGTCTTTTATCACAATCTATATTATTAGTTTAAGACTTTAACACTTACAGTTTTGACGCCCCAATTAGAAGCATCACTTTTACTTGGTACAAATACGTCGATTTTATTTCCTTTAATAGCGCCGCCAGTGTCTGCTGCTGTTGCTTCCCCGTAGCCTTCAACATAGACTTTAGAACCTAGCGGAATTACATTAGGATCAACCGCAATAACTTTCGCGTTTGGGTTCTTATTTAAGTCAATGCCTGTAGCTGTAACGCCGGAAATGCCGCCGTCGTTAGCAGTGTAAGCAGTAGCAGTAACTGTTAGTTCTTTTGAAGCTTCTTGATTATTTGTATTTGATTGAACAGCCTTCTCCTCTGTGTTAACAGAAGTTTCTGCCTCAGCCTTTGTTTCTTGTTTAGGTTGCTGTTGTACAGCTTCTTGTTTAGGTTGCTCTTTTTGCACAGCCTCTTGTTTTGGCGCAGCTTGAGGTGCGTTTGTTTGCGCATTCTCAGTTGCTGTGTTTGCTGCTGTTGCCTGACCTTTTACTGAAAGAGTTGATCCAGCATAGATCATGTCAGAGCTTAAGTTATTCCAAACTTTCAGGTTGTTGACTGTCGTGCCGAATTTTTGAGCAATCTTAGAAAGCGTATCTCCCGCTTTAATTGTATATTGCCCAGTCGTGGTTGTTTCTTCTGAAGAAATGGTCAGTTTTTCTCCTGCAATGATTTTATCAGAAGTTAACTTGTTCCATTCTTTTAAGTCCTTTAGGTTCACTCCATTTTTCTGAGAGATTCCCCAGAGCGTATCACCCTTTTGCACCGTAATTTCTTTTGCAGAAGCGTGAGCTCCGAATGCAGTTGTTGAAAGTGCAGCAACTGCCACAAAGGACATAATCGTCTTCTTCATAAGTAAATCCTCCCTTGTTAGCTTTTTATTGGCGGCTAACAGGTGATATCGTAACACACGTAAATGTCAAATCAATAACAAAAAGATATGATTTAGATTACAGTTCCTTTACATGAAGGATTTCTCTCTGATGGAAAGACTTGCTGAACCCTTGATATAATAGGCTTCGCAGGTCTTTTTATTTTGAGGCGAAACAGAGAAAATAAAATGTGTTTTTTATAGAAAAAAAGATTGTTTTTCTGTTTTTTTAGTCTGTCATCCTTGCATAAGCTTGTATTTCTTGTAAAAAAAGCCGGCCGTATTTTGCTCTTTTTTGTTCTCCGACTCCTTTTATAGACAAAAGTTCATCATCATTTACGGGCTGTTTTCCTGACATTTCTTTTAACGTTTGGTCAGAGAAAACAACAAATGGCGGAACACCCTGCTCAGCCGCAATTTCTTTCCGAACCATGCGCAATCGTTCAAATAGCTCGTCATTTTCAGTAATCGCTGCCGCTTTTAACGCTTCTTTTCTCGCTACTGATAATTCTCCTTTCAGCACATTCCTTCCTTTACTGCTGACAAAAAGAGTCGGAAACGTTCCGTCTGACATCCTGATGAAGTCGTCAGAAATAAGAAATTCGATAAAATCACTGATTTCGCCAACGGATTGGTGTTTTAATATCCCGTATGTTGAAAGGTCGGAAAAGCCGTTTTCAAGAACTTTTTTATTTTTGGAGCCGGCAAGCACCTGTGCAACCATCGTCTTGCCAAACCGTTCTTTCATGCGAATGATACAAGATAAGACCATTTGCGCCTCCCGCGTCACGTCATGGGCCGCTCTTGTATCGGTACAGTTTCCGCACTGTCCGCACGCATCAGGCTCCTTTTCTCCGAAATACATAAGGATAAAACGCTGCAGACAATCTTCCGTATGACAGTAGTCGACCATTTGTCTCAGCTTTTTTAAATCCTGCTTTTGTTTCTCTTCATGTTCTGATTGCTCAATTAAGAAACGCTGCACCATAATATCCTGCGGTGAAAACAGGAGAACACATTCACTGGCAAGACCGTCCCGTCCAGCTCGTCCTGCCTCTTGATAATAGCTTTCCATATCTTTCGGGATTTGTGCATGCAGAACAAATCTGATATTTGATTTATCAATACCCATTCCAAAAGCAGAGGTTGCCACCATCACTTGAAGCTCATCATTAAGAAACCTTTCCTGCTGCTCTTTTCTCACATCATCAGCCAAACCTCCGTGATACCGACCTGCCCTGACTTGATTTCGTTTCAATCTCTCATATATCCGATCAGCTTCTTTTCTGGTCGCGGTATAGACAATTCCTGCTTCATGCCTGTTGTTTTGCACATATTCGTCTATAAACCGATCTTTATTTTCTCCTTTTACTACTTTAAAGGTTAAATTCTCTCGGGAAAATCCGGTATATACCGTGTTTTCTTTTTGAATATGCAGCTGTTTGCAAATATCATCATGAACCTCGGGTGTGGCTGTTGCTGTTAACGCCATGATGACAGGCTTGTCGTGTAATTCACGGAACAAGATTTCAATATTCCTGTAGCTTGGCCTGAAATCATGGCCCCATTGAGAAATACAGTGCGCCTCGTCTATTGCGACCAAAGGAACATCTATCCCCTGCAAAATCCGGATAAACTCTGTGGACGTTAGTCGCTCTGGTGTAATGTAAAAAAGCTTATAAGCTCCTTCTTTGAGTCCGTTCAGCCTCTCATATATTTCCTGATTGGATTGTGTGCTGTTAATGTAGGCGGCGTTAATCCCCGCTTCTTCTAACGCATCAACTTGATCCTTCATCAAGGAAATCAACGGTGAAATGACGATCGTCGTCCCTTCAAACATTAATGCCGGAATCTGATAGCAAACCGATTTGCCGCCTCCCGTCGGCATAATGCAGGCCGTATTTTGCCTCGCTTCCGTCACCAAGCGGATCGCTTCATCTTGGCCGCTCCGAAACTTCTCATAACCAAAATAATGAGCCAGAAGGGATTGGGCTCTATGTAACATAACGTGTAAACCTCGCTTTTCCTTGAATTTCTCCCATCATATCATAAAAAAGCGGCCTTCATTTCTTTCACACAAAAATGGAATATTCACTATGCCAAACCTTTTTAGATAAAATAAAAAGCCATTTCCGAAAAGGAAATGGCTTTCGCTACGTCTTGCCGTATGCAAGTAAGAAAGTTTTAAACCACCACTCCTCAAAGTGGGTGTTTGCAGAAACGTTCCTGTCGTCCTCTGCAATGGAGGCATGACATTCCGGCTTCGATATAAAACTCCCTATTACAGCTTAAAGGTTAAAACTTAATTAACAATACGCACAAAGTAGCTTCTTTAATATAGTACACCATCAGGCGGTTTTAATCAAGAGGTCAGAACAATTGTTTAGAAAAACTTTTTCCAGTGAATAAAACTGTTTTTTCTCCAAAATACCTGACAATTCGACAAACAAAAAATATATTACAATAAAAAAATAGCCTTTATTGCTAAAAGCGAATGATTATTTTCTTCTATATTAATGTGTATATACAAAAAGACTCCTATTTGTAACGATAGGAGTCTTGGCTTTATTAGAATTTTGCAGCAAGATCTTTTGCTTCTTGTAAACCTTTTTCAACGATTTCTTGCGCTTGATCAGGTGCTGCGTTATGTCCTTCGATGACAACTGTGTGCAAGTCTTGAACACCCCAGAAACCAAGAACTGTTTTCATGAAGTTTAATGACATTTCAAGTGCAGCCATTGGTCCTTCTGAGTAGACACCGCCGCGAGCGTTAAGAAGCGCAACTTTTTTGCCTCCCATTAAACCGACTGGTCCTTCTTGTGTGTATTTGAATGTAACGCCTGCGCGAGACAGATAATCAACATAAGTATGAAGCACTGCTGGCACTGTGAAGTTCCAAAGCGGGAATGCGAAAACAACTTTGTCAGCTTTTACAAACTGGTTCAGATATTTGTCAGCAATTGCTGCTTGTTTTTTCTCATCTTCTGTCATTTCCATTCCTTGACCTGCTTTAAATGTTCCGTTAATCATATCTCTGCCAAGGTAAGGAAGGTTTTCCTTATGAAGATCTAATTCAACCACTTCATCATTAGGGTTGTTTTCTTTATAAGCAGCTAAGAAAGCTTCGTAAAGTTTAGTTGAAACGCCTTCTTCAGCTGTACGGTCGCTTGATTTTACAAATAAAACTGTAGACATTTGTATTCCTCCCGGTAAACTTTTTATATTTACTTACAAATAGTATGTTACTTTCTTTTTTACGCAAAGTCAATCACTTTATTTTGAATATGAGATTTTTTTTCAAAAAAAAGCAAGTACATCTAATATCGGTGTACTTGCTTGCCATTTTTACTTCGAATCTTGTTCACGATCTAAGATTTCATACGTCTGCGAGCTTTTTTGATCAATTGTTTCTTTGTTGGATAAGTCTTTTACCTGTTCATGAAACTCTCTTTCATAAGAAGGAGCATCTGTCTCCAGATCATCCTCCACATCAGCTTGGGCCTCAACTGTCATTCTTGCATAAGGAACAGCTTCAAGTCTTTCGTAAGGAATCTCTTGACCGGTTTTTTCACACACGCCATAAGTTCCATCTTTCATCTTTTGTAATGCACGGTTGACCTCCTCTAACAGCTCCCGGTCAATCTCTTTCACTGTTTGGTCTGTCATCCGGTCTGTGACGAGCGTCCCGTGGTCTGCCATATGGTTGTCAACCCCATTGGAAAGCTCCCCCACTTCTTCCGTCATTGATTCTGTTTCCTTTTTCTCGCCAGACAATTCTTTTTGCATATCGAGCAATTTATGATAGAGATGCTGTGTTTGTTCTTTTGTCAGTGCCATGTATATCCTCTCCTTTCTATCCTGTTTCCCGTTTTGCCTTCTGTCAAACATGGAAACATCGATGGAAAGATGAGCTACTGCCTTTTTGAACGGATCGTGACCGCTGGCGTCGATGGTGCTTCGGGTTTTCGTTGGCACTTTTTGTCCTTCTCTTCTGGCGGTATATAATAGGTTGCGCCTATATTTAATCTGCCGCTCAGTTCATCAATGGTCAGCTCGCCGAATTCAAGATGATAGTCAACTTTTTCGACATTCAGCGTTTCAATATGTATATAGGTTTCTTCAGACTCTTGTTTGCTGCTTTGTTTTTGTTTCTCAATCACTGAGAGTCTTTCTTCACATTCACGCAGTTTGTCAAGTTCTGGTTTCAAGCAATGCCTGATCAGCGACCGGAACATTTTTTTCATGACATCACGACCCTTTGCATACTCCTCTTTCGTCTACATATATAATGAGGTATATCCCATAGAAAGGAGAGGTTTTCATGCTTCCGACTAACATCAATATTTCTCATCTCAAGACTAACTCGATAGGCACCGGCTCATCCCTTACCTTTGGTTCTGCGGAGTTAAGGAACAGGTGCTCTGCTATCAAAAGAAATAACGGTTTTGGGGAACAAAATGCAGATGTTATTGTTATGGTCATTCCGATTGAATCAATTGATGACCGTGATGGGGCAGATGCACTCAGTATGAAAATCAATCATCAATAACAATGGTTTTCGCTTGACCTTCGTCTTTTTGAATGGTGATGTATAGGATTCCGTCTTTAAAAATGGCATTCATCTTTCCATGAAGATGATCGGAAAGCGGAATTTTCTTTTCAAAACTTCCGTATTTCCCTTCTTTTTGGCGAAAGTCCTGTTCATTAAAATAGGAAAAGCGCTGCCCCTTCACCACTAAATAATCTCCGTACGATAATATGTGAACGTCTTGTTTACGGTAGCCTGGAAGATAAATTAAAAACTGCACTTCCGCAACGGTATCTACAATATCCATGCTCGGAAATGAAGCATCTCCTTTCCCTCGCTGATCTTGCTGCGCAAACGGAAACGGAGATTGGCCATTTGTCATAAAAGGGGTTTTTTGGTCTTCATCAAATACCTGTTTCCAAAAGTCACCGCCGTACATCTGCTGTGCGAATTCCATCCACTGCTTCATCTTTTCGAAATCCATTTGAAGCCCCCTGTCTTAACATACTTTATAACCGCCAGCATACAACTATAGAAAGGAGGTTTGCCTGTGGTTCAACCAACTCCGTATATCAATATTAATATTTTCATGCTGAAAATTAATTCCTTTGAAAATGCTTCAGCGGTTAACGTAGGACAAAATTTATTGGCAGAATGGCAAAATTCAGATAAAAAAAATCAAGGCTACGGACAGAATTTTGGAGATGCGAGCGGATTTATGGGCACGAGAAGCCATGTGGATGACAGAGACCAAATTGATTCTCCGGCCTCTTTTGAAAGTGAAGCGGTTAACTCCTCAATCAAAAGGAAGTGATGAGATGTTCTTTTCTCCCTCCGTCGTGAATGTCGGCGGATTTAAAATCAATACGATGGACCGTGGTTCCTCTTTAACACTCGGTCCGTATCAGCAGGTCGATTACTTTTTATCAGCTAAAATAAATCAAGGGTTTGGAGAAGAAAATGGCGACTTTACTCCTCTTGTCGTACCGATTTCAAATGTATTAGATGCAGATCTTGTTGATTCGAACTCAGCGAAAAACAGTATAGTGTAATAAGAACAGGGCGCACATGCCCTGTTCTTTTTTTTATATATAAAAAAAAGCCTAACCATTTTTTGAACGGCTGGCTCATCAAATATTCAGCTGCACAAATGCTTTGTCAGCACCGCCTGAACCTCGCTTAAATCGGTGTCTTTCGCAAATTCTAATTCGAACGTTTTGCTTCTTGTCATCAATAAAAGCCCAGTGTCCGGATCAAACATTCCCGCTTCTTGGATGGCAAAGCTTTCAATTGTTTTATATGGAAGAAATACACGAACCTTCTTTTTGGAAAACATTTTATTGTCAAAGAAAATGATCCGCTTATTTGTAAAGCAAATTTGGTCCACTCGGAGCTTATAAATCGATTCTATTCTTTCCCCTTCAACGAGCAAAGCCTCAAGCTTCTTTGCGTCCGTTGATCTGCTAACAGAAAAAATACCCAATGAAGAACCCCTCTTTCTGCATTTATCTATTTGTTTTATCATTCACTACATAAAAATAAGTCCTTTATCCCTATATAAGAATACGACATAGAAGACATTTAAACCATTACGAACAGATTACATTTTTCAAATTTTTGATTTGTTTTTTGGCTTTTAAGCTGTTGTCATCAAGTAATACGCACAGATAGAGAAAAAAGTTTCAATATTCAGCAATGTTTTTATAAAAAAGCGGTTTTTAATGATTTTTTTAATTTTGTTTTATATTTCCTGTTTTAACCACAAAAAAACCGCAGCTGAGCTGCGGATTATGTATCGATGTTTTAACAAAATCTGTCTGATGCTTCAAGGAAGCATTACATCTCTTCGAAGTATTCTTTATAATAGCCGCCTACTTTATTCGTATTGTCGACCACAAAGAGAAACTCCTCTGTTTCATTTTTTACTTCATATTCTTTTCCCGGCGTTAAAACGCGGTTTACGATATATTTTTTTGCGTTTGTCTGCACACACTTTACTTTTTTAATTGTTTCTTTTTCAAGCCAATTTTTATGAATCATGATGAAATCTCCTTTTCTTATCTATAAGCTTATTGTAGCTTTTTTCTTTTGTAAATTGCAATATCGGTTATTCATTGATTTTGCCTTGATTTCTATTATAGAATGTTTGTATACGCTTACGTTTGAAGCAACTATCACAGCTTATTTCTGCTATTCAATCCAGGAATCAATGTGCTATCACCAAGAATCTCAGAACAGACCATAAAAAATGACTGGAGGTTTGTTACGGATGAGTTCTTTAACGATGCAAGTGACGAAAAGGCTGGAGACATTTTTACAGGGAACAAAGAAGCTTTATATTGACGGAAAGTTTGTTCCGAGTGCCTCAGGGGCAACCTTTGACACTCCAAACCCGGCGACCGGCGAAACCTTGATGACGCTGTATGAAGCCCAGGCTGCGGATGTGGACAAAGCGGTTAAAGCTGCCCGGAAAGCCTTTGACCAAGGTGAATGGAGAACAATGTCTCCAGCTTCGAGAAGCAGACTGATGTATAAGCTGGCGGACTTAATGGAAGAGCATAAAACTGAGCTTGCTCAGCTTGAAACACTTGATAATGGGAAACCGATCAATGAAACGACTAATGGAGATATTCCGCTGGCTATTGAGCATATGCGCTATTACGCCGGCTGGTGTACAAAAATAACAGGACAGACGATTCCGGTTTCCGGCGCTTATTTTAATTATACGCGTCATGAACCTGTCGGTGTTGTCGGCCAGATCATTCCATGGAATTTCCCGCTCCTGATGGCGATGTGGAAAATGGGCGCGGCACTTGCAACAGGCTGTACAATCGTCCTCAAACCGGCTGAACAAACACCGCTTTCAGCTCTTTATTTGGCAGAATTAATTGACCAAGTCGGTTTCCCTGCCGGTGTAATCAACATCATCCCAGGATTCGGTGAAGATGCGGGAGAAGCGCTGACGAACCACGAAGCGGTTGATAAAATTGCCTTTACCGGTTCCACTGAAATCGGAAAGAAAATCATGTCCACCGCAGCGAAAAGCATTAAGCGTGTGACATTGGAGCTGGGCGGAAAATCGCCTAATATTCTTCTGCCGGATGCGAATTTGAAAAAAGCCATCCCGGGCGCTTTAAACGGTGTGATGTTTAACCAGGGCCAAGTCTGCTGTGCGGGCTCACGTGTCTTCATTCATAAAGACCAATATGATGAAGTTGTTGATGAAATGGCGTCCTATGCTGAGTCACTCCGCCAAGGAGCGGGACTTCATAAAGATACTCAAATCGGGCCTCTCGTAAGCAAGGAACAGCATGAGCGCGTTCTTTCCTATATTCAAAAAGGAAAAGATGAAGGAGCAAAAGCAGTGACCGGCGGAAGCTGTCCTTTTGAAGCAGGATATTTTGTCGCACCGACTGTGTTTGCGAATGTTGAAGACGAAATGACCATCGCAAAAGAAGAAATTTTCGGACCCGTGCTGACTGCAATTCCGTACGAAACTGTCGATGAAGTTATTGAACGGGCAAACCATTCAGAATATGGGCTTGCGGCCGGACTATGGACAGAAAACGTCAAGCAGGCTCACTATATCGCGGACCGACTTCAAGCCGGAACCGTTTGGGTGAACTGCTATAATGTGTTTGACGCGGCGTCTCCATTTGGCGGTTAT
Source organism: Bacillus sp. FJAT-14266 (assembly GCF_001719225.1). Taxonomy (NCBI): domain Bacteria; kingdom Bacillati; phylum Bacillota; class Bacilli; order Caryophanales; family Bacillaceae; genus Bacillus; species Bacillus sp. FJAT-14266. The sequence continues at coordinate 2,176,412 of NZ_CP017072.1, read as the reverse complement.
AAACAGTCAGGACTCGGACGAGAAATGGGATCATATGCCTTGGATAATTACACAGAAGTCAAAAGTGTATGGATAAACCTTGAAGACTAACATGTATGTTTAAAAAACTGCTGCCTGCCAGCAGTTTTTTTCTTTCTGTAATGGCAGTAAAAGACGCTGAATATATATGCTTCTGAAGGAGTTGAGCGTGATGGGCACACTTCAGGAGAAAGTGAGGCGTTTTCAAAAGAAAACCATTACCGAGTTAAGAGACAGGCAAAATGCTGATGGTTCATGGACATTTTGCTTTGAAGGACCAATCATGACAAATTCCTTTTTTATTTTGCTCCTTACCTCACTAGGTGAAGGCAAAAATGAAAAAGAACTGATATCATCCCTTGCAGCCGGCATTCATGCAAAACAGCAGCCAGACGGCACATTTATCAACTATCCCGATGAAACGCGCGGAAATCTAACGGCTACCGTCCAAGGATATGTCGGGATGGTGGCTTCAGGATGTTTTCACAGATCTGAGCCTCACATGAAGAAAGCTGAACAATTTATCATCTCACATGGCGGTTTGAGACATGTTCATTTTATGACAAAATGGATGCTTGCCGCGAACGGGCTTTATCCTTGGCCTGCTTTGTATTTACCATTATCACTCATGGCGCTCCCCCCAACATTGCCGATTCATTTCTATCAGTTCAGCTCATATGCCCGTATTCATTTTGCTCCTATGGCTGTAACACTCAATCAGCGATTTGTCCTTATTAACCGCAATATTTCATCTCTTCACCATCTCGATCCGCACATGACAAAAAATCCTTTCACTTGGCTTCGGTCTGATGCTTTCGAAGAAAGAGATCTCACGTCTATTTTGTCACATTGGAAACGCGTTTTTCATGCACCATTTGCTTTTCAGCAGCTGGGCCTACAGACAGCTAAAACGTATATGCTGGACCGGATTGAAAAAGATGGAACATTATACAGCTATGCGAGCGCAACCATATATATGGTTTACAGCCTTCTGTCACTTGGTGTGTCACGCTATTCTCCTATTATCAGGAGGGCGATTACCGGCATTAAATCACTGGTGACTAAATGCAACGGGATTCCTTATCTGGAAAACTCTACTTCAACTGTTTGGGATACAGCTTTAATAAGCTATGCCCTTCAAAAAAATGGTGTGACCGAAACGGATGGCTCTGTTACAAAAGCAGCCGACTTTTTGCTAGAACGCCAGCATACCAAAATAGCAGATTGGTCTGTCAAAAATCCAAATTCAGTTCCTGGCGGCTGGGGGTTTTCAAACATTAATACAAATAACCCTGACTGTGACGACACTGCAGCCGTTTTAAAGGCGATTTCCCGCAATCATTCTCCTGCAGCATGGGAGCGGGGGGTATCTTGGCTTTTATCGATGCAAAACAATGACGGCGGATTTTCTGCTTTCGAAAAAAACGTGAACCACCCACTGATCCGCCTTCTGCCGCTTGAATCCGCCGAGGACGCTGCAGTTGACCCTTCAACCGCCGACCTCACCGGACGTGTACTGCACTTTTTAGGCGAGAAAGTTGGCTTCAAAAAAAAACATCAACATATTCAACGCGCAGTGAAGTGGCTTTTCGAACATCAGGAACAAAATGGGTCTTGGTACGGCAGATGGGGTGTTTGCTACATTTACGGCACTTGGGCTGCTCTTACTGGTATGCATGCATGCGGGGTTGACCGAAAGCATCCCGGTATACAAAAGGCTCTGCGTTGGCTCAAATCTATACAAAATGATGACGGAAGCTGGGGAGAATCCTGCAAAAGCGCCGAAATCAAAACATATGTACCGCTTCATAGAGGAACCATTGTACAAACGGCCTGGGCTTTAGACGCTTTGCTCACATATGAAAATTCCGAACATCCGTCAGTTGTGAAAGGCTTGCAATACCTTACCGACAGCAGTTCGCATAGCGCCAATAGCCTCGCGTATCCAGCAGGGATCGGATTGCCGAAGCAATTTTATATTCGCTACCACAGTTATCCATATGTATTCTCTTTGCTGGCTGTCGGAAAGTATTTAGATTCTATTGAAAAGGAGACAGCAAATGAAACGTGAATCTTATCAAACAGAGATGTTCAATTGGTGTGAAGCCCTGAAAGATCAGATTCAAAAGCGAGGTCAGCTTGACCAGTTTGAAGATCAAATCGACAAGATGATTGAGGCTCTGGAAGATGACCAAACAACAGAAGAAGATTGGTATAAACAGGCCGCTGCCCTTTATCGGGATATAACAGAATCAGATGATACAAGTGAAAGGCGCGCTTATGTCCCTATAGGGAAACACGTGCTGCCAAAGCTTCCCTACAAATACTCCGCCTTAGAACCTTATATTTCACGCGATATTATGGTCCTTCATCATACAAAACATCATCAAAGCTATGTCGATGGCCTGAACAAAGCAGAATCAGAGCTTAAAAAAGCGAGAGCGACAAAGAATTATGACTTAATCACTCATTGGGAAAGAGAGCTTGCGTTCCATGGAGCAGGCCATTATTTGCATAGTATTTTTTGGTTTTCTATGCATCCAAACGGAAAACGGCGTCCTACAGGGGCATTGTTCCAAATGATAGACCTTTCATTTGGAAGCTATTCCGCTTTTAAAGAACATTTTACCCAAGCCGCTAAAAAAGTGGAAGGCGTCGGCTGGGCCATTCTGGTCTGGGCACCTCGATCAGGACGGCTGGAGATTTTAACGGCAGAAAAACACCAGCTCTTAAGCCAATGGGATGTAATCCCCCTTTTACCGCTTGACGTATGGGAGCATGCCTACTATTTGCAATACAAAAATGACCGGGCCAGCTATGTCGATCACTGGTGGAATGTCGTGGATTGGCGCGAGGCTGAAAAACGTTTTGAGCAGGCAAAAGAAGTCGTTTGGAAGCTCTATTAAAAAAAGCCCCCTTTCCTCGGGGGCTCCGTGTTTTAAAAAATCCCTACCACATGCAAAAACACGATGATGATGGCAACAGGAGATAGATATCGAATGAGCAGCAGCCAAACCGCAAACCACTTTCGTTTGAGATTGGAACCGCTTTTCAGCTCGTCAAACAAATCCTGTTTCGGTATTTTAAGCGGGACAAAAATCGAAATCAGTAACGCACCTAACGGCATTAAAATATTGCTCACAAGATAGTCGGCCGCATCAAAAATAGACAGATGAAATATAGTGACGTCACTTAAGACACCGTATGATAATGCAGACGGCACACCGACAATAAAAATAGCAATTCCGCCTAACCAAGCGAATCGTTTTCTCTTATTGACATCGCCTTTCGACAGTACTGCGACCAAAATTTCCAGCATTGAAAAAGCAGATGTCAATGCAGCAAATAAAAATAGAAGTAAAAATGCTAATAAAAAGATAATTCCGAACGGCATTTGATTAAACACAGTCGGCAGCACGTTAAATAACAGAACCGGGCCTTGGTCTGGTTTGAGGCCGAATGAAAAGACAGCTGGAAAAATCGCAATTCCGGCCATTACAGCAACAAGCATGTTCATAACAGTTACAGATACAGCGGACTGTACCAGATTTTCCTGTTTCTCTAAATAAGCGCTATACGTTACCATGACAGATACACCGACACTTAATAAGAAAAAGGATTGTCCCATTGCATATAAAATGGTATTGGCATCAATTGCAGTTAAATCAGGCATCAGGAAAAATTTGATTCCTTCCATCGCGCCATCAAGTGTAACCGAACGCACCATTAAAATGATGAATAATAGAAAAAGCGCCGGCATTAATACTTGGCTTGCTTTTTCAATTCCGCTGCTTACCCCTTTTGCAACAACTAAAATTGTTACCACCATAAAGAGCAGCTGGCCTCCTACAGCCAAATAAGGATTTGAAATGGTACTTGCAAATATCGTATCAAAACCAGATGTTTGCGATAAACCGCCAGTGAAGCCTTTTATAATATAAATTAAAATCCATCCGCCTACGACACTGTAGAAAGATAGAAGAATAAAGCACGTCACCATACCTAAATAACCGATCCAATGCCACTTCGTTCCTGGAGCAAGTGTTTTATAGGACTGAACGGCATCTTTCTGTGTTCTTCTGCCTATGATGAATTCACCTAACAATAAAGGCAGTCCGATTAAAACCGTAAATAAAATAAAAATAAGTAAAAATGCGCCTCCTCCGCTGGTTCCGGCAACATATGGGAATTTCCATATCGCACCAAGCCCGATAGCTGATCCTGCCGCGGCTAAAATAAAGCCGAGCTTCGAAGACCATTGATTTGCTTCCTTCACCGTATCACTCCTATTTGATCTAACCATTATAAAGGTTCATTGTAAGAATATCTTCCTATATAGTCAAGAACATTTTAATTAGTTTACATTATATATCTATAGACATCTGCTAAAAACTAATATTGAATTATTCAGAAAATTATTTATAATAAGAGAATGTTATGAAATTTGTAAGAATTTCTGCTGAAGTTCTTGATAAGTGTGTTAGGAGTGTTTTTATGGACATCATTAGAAAAATAAGTCATTTTGCAGGACAAACCTTTGGCATATGGGTCATTGTTTTTGCAGTGCTGGGATTTTCTTTCCCATCTTTATTTACGTGGATCAGTTCTTATATTACGATTTTTCTTGGCATTATCATGTTTGGGATGGGCCTTACACTGCAAGCCGATGATTTCAAAGAGCTGGTCAGAAAGCCTTGGCAAGTTATTATTGGAGTAATAGCCCAGTATACGATCATGCCGCTCGTTGCTTTCGGCCTCGCATTTGGGCTTCATCTTCCAGCTCAAATCGCAGTTGGTGTTATTCTTGTCGGCTGCTGTCCCGGGGGAACTGCATCTAATGTTATGACATTCTTAGCAAAAGGAAATACTGCCCTTTCTGTTGCGGTTACGACAATTTCTACCTTATTGGCACCTGTTGTAACACCGTTGTTGATTATGCTGTTTGCCAAAGAATGGCTTCCTGTCTCACCGGGGTCTTTGTTTATCTCAATCTTACAGGCGGTTTTATTTCCGATCATTGCAGGTTTGATTGTCAAAATGTTTTTCAGAAAACAAGTAGCAAAAGCCGTACATGCCCTTCCGCTTGTTTCTGTCATTGGCATCGTTGCGATTGTCTCAGCTGTCGTCAGCGGCAATCGGGAAAATCTGCTTCAATCGGGGTTGCTCATTTTTTCAGTTGTTATCCTGCATAACGGTATCGGTTATTTACTTGGGTTTCTTTGTGCAAAGCTTTTAAAAATGGATTACCCGTCTCAAAAAGCGATCGCAATCGAAGTCGGCATGCAAAACTCCGGACTTGGGGCTGCACTTGCCACGGCTCATTTCTCACCGCTATCTGCCGTACCAAGCGCAATATTCAGTGTGTGGCATAACCTTTCAGGTTCTATGCTTGCAACATATTGGTCGAAAAAAGTGAAAAAGAAACGAGCTGGATCCAAAAGCAGCAATCTATCACTTTAAATATGCAAAAAAGGTACATCACTTTATCGTGATGTACCCTTTTTTATTATCCTTCTAATAAAAGCTGTTCAGGATCTTCCAGTAAATTTTTGATTGTCACGAGGAAGCCAACCGCTTCTTTACCGTCTACAATTCGGTGATCATAAGATAAAGCGATATACATCATCGGACGGTTTTCGAAACGCTCTTCATCAATGGCTACAGGGCGCAGCTGAATCTTATGCATGCCCAGTATACCGACTTGCGGGCTGTTTAAAATTGGAGTTGACATCAATGAACCGAAAGTCCCTCCGTTTGTAATCGTGAAAGAGCCTCCCTGAAGCTCGCTAAGGGTTAATTTATTGTTTCTTGCTTTTTTCGCAAGCTCGCCGATCTCTTTTTCGATTCCTGCAAATGTCAGGCGATCCGCATCCCGCACAACCGGAACGACAAGGCCTTCATCAGCAGCAACAGCGATTCCGATATCGTAGAATTTTTTAACGATCAACTCATCGCCTTGAATTTCTGCATTCAACAACGGATATTTTTTCAATGCAGCTACGACCGCTTTCGTGAAGAAAGACATAAAGCCGAGCTTCACTTCATTTTGCTCAAAGAATTGATCTTTGCGGCGTTTTCTGAGATTCATGACAGCCGTCATGTCCACTTCATTAAATGTGGTCAGCATCGCTGATGTTTGCTGTACCTCTACAAGGCGTTTTGCAATCGTTTGTCTGCGGCGTGACATTTTTTGCACTTCGACAGGTTTTTCAAAGCTTTGCTGTGCTTTTTGAGCCTGAGGCTGCTGCTTTTGCTGAGGAGCCGGTTTTGATGCCGGTTTTTCGTACGCTTCGACATCCTGCTTGCGCACTCTTCCAAGCGGATCTCCAGTTGGAACTTGAGACAGGTCAATTCCTTTTTCTCTCGCCAGCTTACGGGCCGACGGAGAAGCGATCGTTCTTGATTTTGCTTCAGATTGTGCTTCCTCGCTCACCTCTTGTGCAGCTGGTTCAGCCTGTTTCTCTTCTTTTACGCTTTCCTTGCTTTCTGCTTTCTCTGTAGGAGCAGGGGCAGAACTTTCACCCGCGCCTTCTGAAATCGTACCGATAATTTCTCCGACCTGGACGGTATCACCCGAATCTTTCAATACCTCTTGAAGTACACCCGATTCTTCTGCTGTCAATTCAACATTCACTTTATCCGTTTCTAGTTCAAGCAGATATTCACCCTGTTCTACATAGTCACCAGGCTGCTTTAACCATTGGGCTATTGTTCCTTCTGAGATTGATTCTGCTAATTCAGGTACCTTAATTTCCGCCATTTTTTCATTTCCCCCTTAGTTTTTGCGAGTCAAGCTATCAGATACAATACGTTCCTGTTCTTTTTTATGAACTGTCGGATCTCCCTCTGCAGGACTGGATCGTCTTCTTCGTCCAATATATTGAACGCTTACTCCCTCTGGTGCAATCTCTGTCAAATACGGGCTGATATAACCCCAAGCCCCCATGTTCTGCGGCTCTTCCTGCACCCAAACGATTTCTTTCAGGTTCGGAAGTTTTGCAAATAATTCTTTGACTCCTTTTGCCGGGAATGGATACAGCTGTTCGATTCTCGCAATGTGAAGCCACTCTTTACCGTCTTCTAACTTATTAAAATGATCACTGATGTCTATAGACACTTTACCGCTGGATAATACAAGTCTGGTTACTTTTTCATAGTCATGAGAAAGTCCCGACTGTTCATAAACAGGCTGGAAGCGGCTTTCGCTGAGCTCCTGCACTTCCGACACCGTATTTGGGTTGCGAAGAAGGCTCTTCGGCGTCATAATGACGAGCGGTCTGATTTCTTCACGAAGCAGCATTTTAGCCTGTCTTCTTAAAATATGGAAATACTGTGCCGCGCTTGTCAGGTTGGCAACCGTCCAGTTGTTTTCCGCTGCAAGCTGCAGGAATCGCTCGATTCTTCCGCTTGAGTGCTCAGGCCCCTGTCCTTCGTAACCGTGCGGAAGCAGCATGACTAATCCGGATTTTTGGCCCCATTTCGCGCGTCCGGCAGAAATAAATTGGTCAAAATACACTTGAGCAGCGTTGGCAAAATCTCCGTACTGTGCTTCCCACAAAACAAGCGTTTCCGGTGAATGCACGTTATAGCCGTATTCAAAACCGAGAACCGATCCTTCAGACAGCGGGCTGTTATGAACAGCAAATGATGTGCTGCAGTCAGATAAGTGATGAAGCGGCACAAATTCTTTGCCCGTCTCACTGTCATGAAGCACAAGGTTTCTTTGGGCGAACGTTCCGCGCTCGGAATCCTGTCCTGTTAAACGAATCGGTGTTCCGTCTTTCAAAATTGAAGCAAACGCGAGTGATTCTGCCAAAGACCATTCCACTTTTCTATCATCATCGAACGCCTTGGCGCGTCTTTCTAAAATGCGTTTTAGCTTGCCGAAAACATTAAATGACTCCGGCCAGTTGATCAATTCGCCATTCAGCTTGCGGAGCACATCAAAATCAATCGAAGTGTCCACATCTGGGAAACCGTTTGATACAGGCTCTGGAAGTTCAATTTCACAGGCAGTGTGTTCCTTTTTAGACGGAACTTTCTGATATGCATCCTCAATGCGCTTCGTTACCGATTTTTCGATGTTTTGAACGACTTCCTCGGTAAGCACGCCTTCTTTTACCAGCTTTTCAGCGAAAATTTGTTTGACGGTCGGATGCTTTCTGACAGCATCATACAGCATTGGCTGAGTGGTTGACGGTTCATCCATTTCGTTGTGTCCATAGCGTCTGTACCCGATCAAATCAATCAGAAAATCCTTGTTGAATGTTTTTCGGTATTCGACCGCAAACTTAACAGCTGAAAGACAAGCTTCAGGATCGTCCGCATTCACGTGAACAATCGGAATTTCATAACCCTTGGCCAGGTCGCTGGCATATTTTGTCGATCTGGATTCAGCGCTTTCTGTTGTGAATCCGATCATGTTATTGGCGATAATATGAATCGCACCGCCTACTTGATACCCTTTTAAAGAGCTTAAATTCAATGTTTCAGCTACAATTCCTTCCCCAGGGAATGCAGCGTCTCCATGGATTAAAATGGCCAGCGATTTTGTTTCATCTTGTACCGGGTACCCGCTTTGTGTTCGCGTTTCCTGTGCTGCTCTTGTGCTGCCTTCAACAATCGGATTGATAAATTCCAAGTGGCTCGGGTTGTTCGCTAACGTAATGCGCGCTGATTTTGTTTCAGCGTCTTGAAGCTCCCGATTCGCCCCCAAATGGTATTTGACATCCCCTGTCCATCCGTAGCTGATTCCAATTGATCCCTCAGACGGGACAAGATCTTTATTCGGCGCATGCTGGAATTCAGAGAAGATGATTTCATACGGTTTGCCAAGCACATGTGCCAAGACATTCAGGCGTCCCCTGTGCGCCATCCCGATGTTGACGCTTGTCGTGCCTGATTTGACAGATTGTGCAATAATGTCATCAAGCACTGGAACAAGAGCGTCCAGACCCTCAATGGAAAAGCGCTTCTGCCCGACGAATGTGCGGTGTAAAAACTGCTCAAATCCCTCTACTTCTGTCAGTCTTTCCAGCACAGCCGACAGCTTTTCAGCTGAGTTCTTCTGGAACAGCTCGCCAGATTCAATCTTTCTTGTCAGCCACTCGCGCTCTTTGAAGTCATGCACATGGTCAAATTCAAAAGAGATGGTTCTTTTATACGTATTTCGTAAATACTGAATGGCTTCTAAACCGTTCGTAATGTTTTTAGGAGCGTCTTTGCAGATGACAGACGCAGGTATTGCTTTTATTTCCTCTTCTGTTAGCCCGTAATCGGATAATGGAAAAAGTTCGCTCTTTTTCTCATCCTTTCTGAGCGGATTGACGGAAGCGTTCAAATGGCCATAGGTTCGGATATCTTCTGCAAGTCTGACTGCGGATGCGATCTTTTGAATCAGATCGGCTGTAACACGTCCCTTTTCTTTTGTTCCCGAGGCCTCTTTTATATCGCTTGGCGGAGCACCGAGCTCGTCGAACATTTCCTTCAAATCCGGGTCAATGCTGTTCGGATCCTGGGTATACTGATCGTAAAGCTCCAGCGCATAGCCGAGGTTCGGACCGTAAAAATCTTCCCAATTCATTCGTTGTTTCATACTATTTTGAAACATTTGAATATTACCCCCAACTTAAATAATCAAGTGATTGATTCACTATCTTGAAATAACTTTCGAACGCTGTGTCCAAAATTATGTAATAAAAACGCTTCCAACGATATTTTACCACTGTTTGCAATTTGATTCTACCTTGATTGTTCACAAAATAGTAAAAAACCTTTATAAAAAACAAAAAATTTAATCATTCGAAAAAACAAACGCCAAAAAGCATAGGATTAAGGGCTATCCTATGCTTTTATGAAGCAGTTTTTTCAAAAGCGGATATAAAACATCCGGTAGCTGATCAACATCCGGGACAAATATACTGAATTTTCCGTACATATCCTGAATCGTCTTCATTTGCGATTCTTCTATTTCTGAGTTGGAGAGAAAAACATTTATCACTTCTATTCCTCTTTTTCGGGCTTCGATAACCGCCTCACTTGTATCGACGATCCCATTTTGTTCGTAGCCAAATGCGGCCGGCTCTCCATCTGAGAAAACAATTAAGAACTTTTGCGCCTCGCTGCGATGCAGCATTTTTTTCGTCATCTGCCTAATTGCGTACCCGTCACGGTTATCTTCTTCTGGCTCAAGCTGCATAATGGCCGGTCCAGAATCTTGTCTTAATGATGATTGGAAGGGAATAACCGTATTGAAATAGTTTGGCTGGCTTGTTTCGGTTGCATCATTTGTGTCCTCCCAGAAACCGACAATCTGATGCGGAACCGCTACCGATTTCAGCGCTTCGTGAAACAGCACGATTCCTCGTTTTGTTTCGTCCATTTTGTCGAACATGCTGGCGGAACAATCGACCAGCAATGTAAAAACTGCGTCAATTTCTGAAGACGGTTCTTGCTTTTTGTAGAACAGGCGCGGATTTCGCTCAGTGAAGTAACGAAGAAGCTTATTGTTCAGTCTCCCGGCATGAAGATCTGTTCTCGGCAATGTTTTTTTATGTTCAAGTGTTTTTTGAATCATTTGTTTCAAACGCTTTTGATACGATTCAATCGTTTTTGCCTGCTGTTTATAAGAAAGCTCTTCTTCACTGGTTGCCGGCTGCGGTTCTTTATAAATTGGAAATGCATATTTATTTTCTTTGCCGTCAGCCGTACCCGCTCCGTTCGGCTGGTCTTTTTGGGACTCCAGCGCTTCCAGCTTGGAATAGTCTTTCCGTTTCGTTTGTCTGGCTGATCCTTGAACAGAGCCAAGGGCCTGATCTCCATCGTCGCCTTCCCTTGAAGCATCTTTTCCTAAATCTGATTTTGCGCCGTGTTCAATATCAAATTGAAGGAAGCTTTTAGACGGTGCTTCTGTTTCCCGGTGCCATGTCGGCATTTCTTCTTCATGGATATCCTCATCACCGTCTGATTTTTTTGGAAGCGTGATGTCATCACTCAGCTTCGGCGCTTTTTTCTCCTCTTCAAATAACGGCTGTTCTGCAGCTTTTGCGTAGTCAAGCTCAGGCAAGAAGAAGTAGGTGTTCAACATGTCTTTATCGAGCACCTCTTCAAGCCCATCCATGAGGTCCTCAACAATTTTCAGAACCTGCCGTGTCGAATCTGCTTCATACACACGCAAGAGCTGCTGCTCAATAAACGGGCGCATCAAATCGATATCTTCACGCATGGACGGAAGGGTCTCAAGCGGCGATTCCGCTGTGAGCTTGACATAGATCGCGCAAAAGAGCGCATCGGTAAAAATGCTTCGTTCCAAATTTAAGGTCAGCTGGGTTGAGAAATGTTTTCTGTACATGTCTTTTCGCTTCGCAAATACATGTTTCGTACCCGGGCGCTCACGTTTGATGCATTCTTCGATCCTAATGTCTTCAAGCAGCATAAAGAGCTGCTTGGCAAAACTTTTAAACGTAAGATGGCGATGGATATCATTCAAAAAGTTCGCAAACTCATGCAGCGAGCTATATCTTGTTCCGACTGAACGCAGGTAGACGTCGCTTTTCAGACCCGCTTCCATGTCCTCAGCTGCCCTGTCTTTCCAAAAGTGGCTCATATAGATTTTCTTTTCAAATGGATTGTAATAGGACTGAACGCCATACTCCACTTCTACCGCTTCACTCTTGGTGAGTGTTTTGGCCAAATCAGTCAGCATCATAAATAAAAATGAATCAATCGTGCTGTCGTTAAATTTGATAAATTTCATCGCAGCCCCCTCATTCAAATAGAGTTTCTGCAATATTTCGGACGGCCGCTTTTTCCCGATCATCATCAAGCTTTTCTACAATTCCCCGCTCAATGGCACGACGCGGCGGAATATAAGCAGCTAAATCACATGTATCGAGTAAAGCTCTGATGGATGCCGCTTCTTCAGACACCTGTCCGTTATTGGCCTGAACGATCAAGTCAGAGGAAAGCGTGATAAATCTGTCAATCAATTTCTCGTCTTTCAGGGCTGACTGAGACATGAGCACTTGTTTCAGCAGCTCGCCTTTAATATAAGGCACATCAATGATGACAAAACGGTTTTTCAACGCTTCATTCAGAGGAACAGTTCCGACATAGCCTTCATTGATGGCTGCAATGACTCCGAAACCGCTTTTAGCCCGTATGACCTCGCCTGTAAACGGATTTGTCATCATTTTTCTGTAATCTAATACACCGTTTAAAATAGGCAGTGTTTCTGGCTTCGCCATATTGATTTCATCTATATAAAGAAAATGGCCTTCCTTCATTGCCTTTGTAACAGGTCCTGAAACAAACTCGATTGTCGCCTGGCCAGATTGATTTTCAATCGTTTTATAACCGACCAATGCCTCAGCATCCAAGTCGACTGAACAGTTGACGCTGTGCATCGGTTTATGAAAATAGCTGGACAATGTTTCTGCCAACTTTGTTTTTCCTGAACCTGTAGGCCCTTTCAGCAGGACATTTTTCCCCATGGCTAATGCAATAATGGCGTCAAATAGAATGGCTTCATCCTCCGCCTCATAGCCTGATGTTCCTATAAGCGATTGAAACTCCGGGGAAATAGGCTGCTCTTTATATGATAAAAGCTTTTGTTGTATATCTTCCGGCAATGTTAAGTGCTGTAGTTGAGTTGTCATAGACAGATTCCCTTTCCTATTCATATTCCATTAACGAGTATACTAAAAAAGCCCCTGTATGCTCAATACAAAAGGGCTTGGATGATATTACTGCTTCTCGTTATTTCCCAAAAGGGCTCCGCAGACAATACGCGCACCGGAATTGCCGCTTGGGTTTGTCAGATAATCGTCCGCTTGTTCATGAATAATAAATGCACTTCCGTCCTCGTCGAGAATATTTAGTTTACTTCCTTTTTTCAGTGAAGTGTCAGGCGCATTCATTATGACATCTACCTTTCCATCAGCACCGACTTCAAGGTTCGGCAGATCTCCGGCATGATGCCCCATCGGATTATTGAAGCCGTGTTCTTTGTTCAGCGGATTAAAGGGACCGCCCGCTGATTCAAAATCCGGCCTGACACAAGAACCTTTCTCATAAATATGAAAACCGAGAGAAGCACCTGGACGCAGGCTGTTTGCGGAAATATGAATATCGAGGCCTTCATCATCTGATTCTTTGATCTCTATAAAGCCGACTGCTTTCCCTTCACGATTGACCAACTGGACATGATGACCAAACGCTGACGTTTCAACCACTTTTTTTTCCGGCACCCGGTTAGGAGGGTCTGGAGGTTTTTTTTGTCCGCATCCGGCAACTCCCAGTGCCGTCAGCATCATCAACAGCAAGAGACGGTACATACTGTCTCCCCCTTGTTTTTTCTAACAGTGTGGTCAATCATTGTCTGGTATAAACAAAAAAGCCTATAAAAGGCTTTTTGTCATACTCATTTTTAAAAATAACTTCTTGCGCCCAAGTACCGCTGTTTCCAATACGAATTGCTGAGATTGGAAATGTCGACGCCCGATGAGCTTGCATGAATAAAATCACCGCCGCCTAGATAAATCCCCATGTGAGACGGGCCGGATTTATATGTGGTAAAGAAGACAAAGTCTCCTACTGACGGCTGGCTGACTTTCTGCATGACATTCCAATACCCTGCCGTACTCAATCTTGATATAGATGATACATTATTAATGAGGTAATAAATGAAGCCGCTGCAATCAAAACCGGCAGGCGTGTTTCCGCCCCATCGGTAAGGCACTCCGACATATTTTTTCGCTTCCGTTATCATTCTGTCAATCTTCGAACCTATTTGAATGTTTGACCCTGAGTTATCTTTTGGCTTTGTTGGCTTTGTCGGATTTGAAGGATTAGATTTTGATGCTCCCGAAATAGTCAGAACCTGCCCGATTTGCAGCACATCCGATGATAAATTGTTTTTATCACGGATGCTTTGGACAGTGACTCCGAGCCGATTTGCAATTTTCCACAGTGAATCGCCTGCTTTTACCTTGTACGTCGTTGTTTTTGAGGGATTGGAGTTTGACGGCTTTTTGGAACCGCTGTTTCCGTTCTTAGGTGAACTGCTTCCTTTTATTTTGAGCACCTGTTTAGGATAAAGTGTATCTGATGTTAAGCCATTTAAGGTTTTTAATTCGGCTACAGTCATATTTAAGCTGTTTGCGATTTTCCACAGTGAGTCACCAAGCTTGACCGTATATGTACTTTTTGAAGAACCTGAAGAATTGGAACCGCTGTTTTTCTTTGGTCCATTTGATCCGCTTGAACTGCTTGTCCCTTTGATCTTAAGCTTTTGCCCCGGACGAATCAGGTCACTGCTCAGGCTGTTTAAGCTTTTAAGCTCAGAAACACTCATTTTATGATTTTTAGCAATCATCCATAGGGAATCACCATATGCAACTGTGTATGTTGATGTTTTGCTTGAGTTAGATGGGGATGTCGTGCTTTTTTTGCTGCTTTCAGGAACCTTAAGGCTTTGTCCGACATAAAGCACCGTTGATTTCAATTTGTTTTCGGATTTCAGAGCTGATATTGTCGTATCATACTGGCGGGAAAGTTTCCAAAGAGAGTCACCGCTTTTTACTTTTATCGTTTTTGCTTCCGCGGGTGCTGCGGCCATCGACGACCCAACAACTGCAGAAACAGCCAAGCCGGCTACAATCTTCTTTTTCATTCATTCAACCTCCTAAACTGTTTTTTTGTAAAAACAGCTAGTATTTTGTTTCCAAAAATGGCACACAACTGTTTTATCGTCAATTTTTCAGCAAGTTAAACCCTTTTCAAACATTTGGCGCAGCATTTTCAGCATCGTTCGACCTTTAAACCTTCAAATAAACATCTAACATTTTACATAAGCACGATATGTTTTTCGAAAGTCTAAGGAACTATTTAAGTGAGGGTAAAAATGATGGTTTTCTATCGATGAACGAAGCAGTTTCTCCTCCTTTCTTGTCTATTTTTCTAATCAATTCTCTATCGGCGTGTCAAATCCCTTCCTCTGCATTCTTATGAAATGGCAAAAAGCCTGTTCTTTCGATAAGAACAGGCTTTTACACTATGCATTTGCTGATTGAGTTTTTTGTTTTACAGCTTCAAGAATGCTGTCGGCTGCTTTTTTAGAGCCGCCTGCCGCTTTCAGTGATTGTCCAATTTCTTTTGCCTTTTCAGCATACGAACGATTATTCATTACTTCTTGTATCGTCTCTTTCAGTAGGCTTTCAGACAATTCTTCCTTTTTAATTACTTTTCCTGCGCCGACTTTTTCTACCTGATCTGCGACAACAAATTGGTCGCCTCCCATCGGAATGACAACGAGCGGGGTTTCAAAATACAAACCTTCACTTGTGCTGTTCATTCCGCCGTGGGTCACAAATAAGCTGGCTCTTTTCAAGATCTCAAGCTGAGGGACATACGGGCGTACAATGAAATTCTCCGGAATGTCGTTTAACTCACTTGTTTTAATATGCTTGCCGATGGAAAGCACAACTTTACCGTCAAAGTCCTTACACACTTCAAGGCATTGATTAAAAAACTGCTTTTGATTATTAAAAATGGTTCCCATTGAAATAAACAGCACGTTTTCATTGTCAATCTGATCAAATGGGAAATCATTGTTTCCGGCTCTTTCTGTAATGGAAGGACCGACAAATACATATCGCTCGCCAAATTGCTCAGCCAGTGGCTGAAATCCCCTTGATGTAAAGACGATTGTCAAGTCACCATCAGCTAAAAAAACATCAAATGGCTTCTTGATCTCTGCTTGAAAATCAGCATTTAACGTTTCTGCAAGCTGCTGGTATGATTCATAATGAGGTGAATCTTCAAGTGATCCTTTCATGTACGCTCCCATCATTTCCTTCGCAAATTCCTCATTCATCGCAAAGGTTGTACACAATGAAAATCTTGGCAGCTTCAGCATGTTGGCAATGACTTTACCCGCGAGAAGATGGTGATCATATATGACATAATCATACGATTCATGTTTGACTTCCTCATAAATATGAGTCGCGATATCCTTACAGGCTTTCAAAAAAGCGCAGAGCATTTCTGTGAAATCTCTTTCTTCATCGCCGGTTGCGTTTTTCCCGAAGTAATCTCCCCTGAAATCATGATACTCACGAAACTCTATATCAAGAGCTGTGATTTTTTCTTTATATTCCTTCACTGCGTAGTACGTAATGTTTTCTCCCCGGGATTTCAGCTCCTTCATCACACCGATAGAGGGATTAATATGCCCTTCACCGGGGAAACCGATCATTAATACATTTGCCATGCGGCAGCACCCTTCCTTTGAAAATTTATATAATATTTTATACGGTACTATAAATACATAAACAGGTAAAGTATTTCACTTTATTAATATTCATTACATATAACTTTTCTACCAGCTTATATTCCCTGTCTTCAAGACAAAAAGCATTCAGCTTGAAGCGAATGCTTTAATAAAGATACGAATTCAGTCATTTTGTCTCATGATAGGATTCTTAATCAGGCCCTTTTTATTATTTTTACGTTCTTGGTGAAATTAACGGATATAATACACCGTCTTTGGCAAACGACATCTTCCCTGTTTCCTCTGAAACCACGAGCACCAGTGCATCCGTATAGCCCGACATACCGAGAGCCGCCCGGTGCCGGGTTCCCAAATGGATATCCACTTCCTTCGTCGTCAGCGGGAGCACATTGGCTGCTGACACGAGTTTGTTTTCCCTCACTAATAAAGCGCCGTCATGAAGAGGGTTTCCGGGAAAAAAGATGCTTTCAATTAATGAAGAGCTGATCTCGGCGTGTAGGGAGGTGCCTTTTTGAATAAAATGTTCAACCGGGTCTGCTCTTTCAATCACAATTAAAGCTCCATGCTTATGTTCCGATAAGGCTTTAATCGCCTTGGCCAGCTCAATAAATGCCGGCGTAAATTCCTCAATGTATGATTGCAAATAAAAGGAGGATGCAATCCCCTGCATGTCCTGAAATATGTGCCCCAAATCATCTAATTCACAAAGGAGACACTGGTCTTTTTCGTGAAGCGTTTTCAAGATTAGAGATGCATCACCTAATATTTGCTCTAGGTACACCTGTATTTTCCCCTTGAACGCATTTTCTGATATCTGCTCATAGCGCATAATCTTCATCTCCTGTTCAAATTTCCAACTTTTCACGAATGCTTATCTTATTGATGCACATTCTATTGGTAAAGGAGGGATGTAAAGAATGGAAATCGAAAGAATCATTCAGTATATTTGCACCTTTTTAGGCGTGATTTCGCTTTCTTTTATTTATGCCCAAATGTTTAGAAAAACGAAACCAACAAAAAAAGAATAGGCCCGGCGTTCATTGCTTTTTATACATAAAATGTTATAATTTCTCTCGTTATGAAAAAGAAACGGAGATCAATGTATGAAAGAAACTCAAAACGCCCGGGAAAAAATCAAACAGCTCTTGCACATTTTAATACCGATATTCATTACCCAGGCGGGGCTTTCTCTTATGACTTTTCTAGATACGGTGATGTCAGGGAAAGTCAGCCCCGCTGATTTAGCGGGTGTCGCGATTGGCTCAAGCCTTTGGACCCCTGTTTACACAGGACTTGCAGGTATATTAATGGCGGTCACCCCGATTGTCGCTCAGCTATTAGGCGCAGAGAAAAAACAGAAGATCCCCTTTACTGTTTTACAGGCTGTATACGTGGCCGCGCTACTTAGCATCGCCGTTTTATTGATTGGATATGCTGCAGTTGACCTTATTCTTGGCCGATTGAACCTTGATATTCACGTGCATCAGATTGCTAAACACTTTTTAGGCTTTTTATCACTGGGAATTTTCCCTTTATTTGTTTACACCGTGTTGAGATCATTCATCGACTCATTAGGAAAAACGAGAGTCACCATGATGATTACACTCAGTTCTCTTCCAATCAATTTTGTATTGAATTATGTATTTATCTTCGGGAAGTTCGGAATGCCGGGACTTGGGGGTGTAGGCGCGGGGCTGGCATCCGCGTTAACTTACTGGTGTATCTGCATCATCAGTTTTTTCATTATTCATAAAAACGCACCGTTTTCTGAATACGGGATTTTCCTTACCATGTATAAGTTCTCTTGGAAAGCATGCAAAAATTTGCTCAAAATCGGGCTGCCTATTGGGTTCGCCGTGTTTTTTGAAACGAGCATTTTCGCAGCTGTCACGCTTCTCATGAGCCATTTTCATACAGTGACCATCGCGTCCCACCAGGCAGCCATGAATTTTGCGTCTCTGTTATATATGCTGCCGCTTAGCGTGTCCATGGCTCTAACAATTGTTGTCGGGTTTGAAGCGGGTGCAGCCCGTTTTAAGGATGCACGCTCATATAGCTTAATCGGCATCATGATGGCGATCGGCTTTTCTTTGTTCACTGCCGCCTGTATCCTTTTATTCAGAGAGCAAATTGCGGGCATGTACACTTCTGACCCCGATGTGCTCCGGCTGACACAGCACTTTTTAATTTATGCGCTATTTTTTCAGCTTTCCGATGCTGTTGCCGCACCGATCCAGGGAGCACTCAGAGGGTACAAAGATGTGAACTATACGCTTGCGGCCGCTTTTGTCTCTTACTGGGTCATTGGCCTTCCGGTCGGTTATATGGTCGGTACGTTTACAAGCCTCGGTGCATTCGGCTATTGGATTGGATTAATAGCAGGACTCGCCGCCGGAGCAGTTGGGCTGTTTTTCAGGCTGGCAAAACTGCAAAAACGTTATACGCAAAAACAACACATTTAAAAGAGGTGATCAATCATGGCAAAAAACAAAAAATTATTCGAGTATCTTTCCCAGCATGCGGAAACCATCAGTTCAACGTGGTATGAAACAATCGAGGAGACTGACCCCAATTCTATTTATGCCTCAACAGACCCTGTTGTCATTCACAATTTAAAGAGCCAGAATCTTGCCTTTAACTATAAAATAAACCGTATTTTTATAGATGATGAGGACGTATACTTGCCTATACTGAAAGAATGGGCCTTTGAAGTCACACAGGATCAAGAGCATTTAAAAACTCCTATCCACTATATTATTCGGGAGTTTGTCAGAGTGAGAGATTTATATGTTTCCTATGTGAAAGAATTTGTCCATCTCAATCAGGATACTGTGAAAAGCGAAGAAGCCGAAGACCTGTATCACGCCCTTATAAAAGCGTTTGATCTTGTGATTCATATTTTTATAGAAGAAATGTACAAAAACACAAGCCTTCAGCTTCAGGCCCAAAAAGATATGATTACTGAATTGAGCGCTCCGGTCATCGTGCTGTTTCACAGCGTCGGACTGCTGCCTTTAATCGGAGATATTGATACAGTCCGCGCCAAGCTGATTATGGAAAACACACTGCATCAATGTGCGAAAAAAAAGGTGACACAACTGTATATTGATTTGTCAGGAGTAGCTGTGATTGATACGATGGTTGCCCATCAGCTGTTCAGTCTGATTGAGGCGCTTCGTTTAATCGGTGTTTCTTCAACTTTGTCTGGAATCCGTCCGGAAATCGCGCAAACAGCGGTTCAGCTAGGTTTGTCTTTCGAAGGTATTTCCTTGAGATCCACTCTCGCTTCAGCAATTGCATCGGACTTAAAATTAAAAAAGGTATAAGGCTTAAGGCCTTATACCTTTTTGATTAATCATTCCATTGATACGTCCAATATATTTCTTCTTCAAACCATGTTGCCATAACAGGTTCATTATTTTTCAATTTCTCTTCAAGCTCTCTGAGCATGCCTTCTGTTTGTGTGCGGTGAGCTCTTAACGCATTCATTTTAATATCAGCTACTTCTTTGATATCAAGCACGACATCAGCTTCGCCGAGAACCTCTTCTCTGTTGCGGGTAATGGCCATGCAGATTGTACGCGGACGGTCTTCTTTCTTTTTGCGGTACAATGCACGGATCACCGCTTCCCCGCATGCATCATGGTCAGGGTGCACACCGTGTCCGGGATAAAATGTGACAATTAAACTTGGTTTTACATCATCTATGATCTCTTCCATGATATCAGCTAAATACTCATCATCTTCAAATTCGAGCGTTTTGTCACGGAGTCCAAGCATACGAAGGTCATTGATATCCATTTCTTTGCAGGCATTGATGAGCTCTTGTTTTCTTAATAGCGGCAACGTTTCCCGATTCGCGAAAAATGGATCGCCCATATTTCTGCCCATTTCACCTAAAGTGGCGCAGGCATACGTAACGGGAATGTCTTTTTTTCTGTTTAAGGCAATGAGGCCTGCCACTCCATATGATTCATCATCAGGGTGAGGCAGGATTACTAGTACATGTTCTTTCATTATTATTCACCCTTTTCTTTAAACTGTGAACGGTTTTTCGCTGATTTGCAGAGAAATAGCCAGTTTACCGCCCGGCAGATGTCCCGCCATTAATAAACGGTTTTCTTCATCTACCGTGTATTCAGTCAAGCCTTCAGCATAAATCCAGCCTTCTTCTGTTTTCAAGCCAACGCGGTAAGGTCCGTTGCCTTTGATTTTTGCCTGATGATAAGTGACTTTTGCATTGCGGATATACGCAACAACCGTCATGTTCTTTTCATTTAAGTGCGCTGAATAAGAACCTGTGGTGGTTTCTAAATGGATATATACAGGGCGGTCCGCATATCGTTCTAAAGATGCTTGCACATCTTCTTTTATGATCGCTTTCATGATTGCTCCCCTCTTTCTTCTTTTAAATACTCTGCACGTTCTGTATGTAATTTGACCAGCTGATATTTCACAGCCGGTTCGAGCTGTGAATTCACAATGCGCTGAATCGCGGCAAAATATTTTTCCAGCATCGGTTTTCGGAGTCTTGGATGTGTTCGTTTATCCAAGAGCTCAAGATCAATCGCCTCTGCTACCGCTTCTGCGTCATCATGTGCGAGAGATCGGTTATTCCAAAGTGAAGTATAGGCTTTCACTATCTCTTTATCATTGTCCATCGTCTTGCTCCTTTATGTCTTACATACATGAAATGATTATACATAATATATGCATCGGCTGAAAAGCCAAAGGCCTCAATGGCTTTTTGACGCCCGTTTCCACTTCACTTGTGAAAACGTAAACAAGATCAGCGCAGCCCATATACAGCTGAATGTAAAAGCCTTCGAGCTGGAAAATGGCTCATTGTAAACAAACAGCCCGATCAGAAGGGTAATGGTCGGCGCAATATATTGTAAGATACCGACTTGATACAGCGGCAGCCGTTTCGCTCCTTCCGCAAACAATAAGAGCGGCAAAGCCGTAAACACACCGGCCAAAAAGAGAAGCAGCCACGTCCCTCCGCTTTCTGCACCCGCTGGCTGAACATGTCCGCTGAACAGCAAATACCCTAATGCAATCGGCATAATCATGAATGTTTCCAGCGTTAAGCCGATGGCACTCGGCAGGCTTGTTCTTTTTTTGCTTAACCCGTACAGCCCAAAGCTGAATGCAAGGAGAAGCGCAACATAAGGAATGGAGCCGTATTGGAACGCCGAGATGATGACACCGGCTGCCGCAATCGAAACGGCCACTAATTGCAGGCGATTCAGTTTTTCCTTTAAAAATAAAATCCCAAGGAGCACTGATACAAGCGGATTAATGTAATAGCCAAGACTAGCCTCAAGCAAAAAGCCATGGTTGACAGCCCATATGTATACAAACCAGTTGATCGAAATCAGGATAGAAGCAAGAAATAAAGAGAGGATCCCTCCGTTCTTTTTCAGAGAGCGCAACTCCTGCCATCCTATTTTCCATTGCCGCAAGAAAAAAAGTACGATACACATAAAAACAAAAGACCATATAATACGATGAGCCAAAATATCAAGAGCCGGCAGCTGTTCGAGAAGCTTCCAATAGAGCGGAAACAGGCCCCACATGATAAAGGAAACGGCTGTGTAAATAACGCCTTTTTTTGTTTCTGCATGTTGCATTGATATCCCTGCCTTTCTTTAGAGCATCTTATATTATATCACGTGAAAGATCTGGCGGGCATATACTATTTTGTCCGTGAAGAAAGGATGTGAAGACAATGTTTGAGTGGAACAAGTACTTTCCTTTCCACAATCAATTTTCTAAAGAAGCATTAAAAAAAGCTGATCCGAAAGAAGTTGAAACGTATGTCAATCGTGTGATGGAAAGTGTGTTCGGCAGTGATTATGCGGCTCAATTTCCTTTCCGCGATCCTCTCCCCCAAAAAGAACAGCCCGCAAAACCTGATGCAAAACCTGATGTCAAACCTGATATTGATATATTCGAAACAGCAGACCATGTGTTTGTAAAGGTACCAATCGGCGAAGAACAGCTGGAACATGTGAGAATTAAACACACATCTCACGAATTATGGTTGGAAAACTTCCCAAGGTCAGATCATCCGAAAAAAGTAAATCTTCCTTGTTTAGTCAAACGCAAAGGAACAAAAGCCGTCTATAAGGATGGCCTTCTGGAAGTCATGTTTCAAAAACAGCAAGACTACAATATGTCCGAGGTAGAAATCATCCGATAAAAAACGGCCTGCAATCGATGCAGGCCGTTTTTATTAATAGAAGCCAGGATATCCCCCGTATGGCACACCGGCACCAAAACCGTACGGTCCGCCTCCGTATCCATAAGGGCCAGGAGGATAGGCATAGGGACGAGAATAGTTAAACAGCGCACTCCCGAGAAAACCGCCTAATAAACCGCCGACTAGAGGAGCGCCAAACAAAAAAGGACTACGCGCCGGATATCCGGCTGGACCTGGGATTCCGCGATAATACGAATGATGAGGGTACATGATTTTTTCCTCCTTTATGTCTGCCTATACGTAAAGTATTCAGCAAGGAAGAAAAACGATTGGGCTACGGACTGTCTATGATTGTTACATCACAAGCCCTGCCAATAACACACAGCCGAGCCCTGTAACCGAAAGAACTGTTGTAAGCAACGTCCAGGTTTGAAATGTTTCTTTCATGCTCAAGCCGAAAAATTCCTTTACCATCCAAAATCCTGCATCATTTACATGACACGCAATGACACTGCCGGCTCCTGTTGCAAGCACCATTAACGCGGGGTTTACACTGCCAGCCTCCATAAGCGGAGCTGCCATTCCCGCTGTGGTAAGCGCAGCCACGGTAGCAGAGCCTAGACACAGACGCAGAACCGCGGCGATGGTCCATGCAACGAATAGCGGCGACATGTTTGTTTGACGGAAAAAATCAGCGACATAATCGCCGACCCCGCCGTCAATCAGCACCTGTTTAAACGCTCCTCCCCCTCCTATGATGAGCAGCATCATCGCAATTTGGGAAATTGATTCTGAAATAGATCTGCTGATTTCCTGCATAGATATTTTACGGGCATATCCCATCGTATAGAGTGCAAGCAACAGCGAAATGAGCATTGCCGTTCCCGGAGTGCCGATAAATTCTATAATGTCTTTTCCTTTTGAATGTTCACTCAATAATAAAGAAAAAACTGTTGCCATTGCCATAAAGATAACCGGGAATAAAGACGTGACAGCACTGATCGCAAAGCCCGGTGTTTCATCCAGCTGAAATTCTTTCCTCGGTCCTAACCCCGATAAGTTTCCATGCTTTTGATACGCACCAGGAAACCGTTTCATCGCAAATTTATTAAATAAAGGCCCGGCAATCACAGTTGTCGGAACAGCGATGATGATTCCAAAAAGCAGCACCTGGCCAATATGGGCACCGTATGCAACTGAGATAGCAGTTGGAGCAGGATGCGGGGGCAAAAATCCGTGAGTAACATTTAAGGCGGCGGCCATCGGGATTCCCAGATACAGAAAAGGCATTTTTAATTCTTTAGCAATCGCGTAAACAATCGGTATCAACAGAACAAGACCGACTTCAAAAAATAGGGCAATCCCGATGATAAAAGAGGCAACCACAACCGCCGCCTGTATTCGTTTCCTCCCGAATTTGTCAATCAGCGTAATGGCAATCCGGTAGCCGCCCCCAGCATCTGAGACAAGCCTCCCAAGCATCGCGCCAAGTCCAAACACTAAAGCTAAATGCCCCAGCTGCCCGCCAATTCCAGCCTCAATTGAAAGAACAATTTTATTGATATCCATTCCAAGTCCGATGGCTACTAAAAATGAAACGACAATCAGTGAGACAAAGGTATTTAATTTTACTTTAATAATGAGAAATAACAGAATCAGCACTCCGACAGCTACAATTAAAATCGGCATGGTACCCCTCCAAAAGTGTTTTATATGATTCTCGCGACAATGTTTTGGAGCTTTTCATGCCTAGATGAACAGAAAGCGCTTTCATTAATCACTAAAAACGTCTTGGTTATATGATTGTTATCTTTTGATCAACTAATATGTTCATACTAATCTCCTAATCAATGACTGTCAAGCGTTTTTATGAGCTTATCTCGATTACCTACCGCCTAACCCAATGATTTATTAGTTATATGTTGATTAACTTTTGGTTATATGTTATGTTTTTTAAAGTTGACTGCCAATCATTATATCTATCCATTGTCTGGAAGCAAATGAGACAATATGAGAACAGACGGATAACAACTTCACAAAAGGAGGAGTACACATGCCATTATTGCGTTTTGATGTAATTGAAGGCCGTGACGAAAAATCGCTGCAATTGTTATTAGATACTGCTCACCAAGCGATGGTTGAAGCGTTTGGTGTTCCGGAAAGAGACCGTTATCAAATTGTCCATCAGCATCCCGCAAACGAGCTTATAATCCAGGATACGGGATTAGGGTTTCAGAGAACCAAGGATATGGTCATCATTAGCATGACAAGCAAAGCAAGAACCGAAAGCCAAAAGGAAAAATTGTATGCTCTGCTTGCTGAAAGGCTAGAAGAAAAATGCGGAATTTCCCCTGAAGACCTCATGGTATCTATTACTGAGAATGGTGACGCAGACTGGAGTTTCGGTCTCGGTGAGGCGCAATTTTTGAATGGAAAACTATAAGATTTCGTCTCCCCACAAAAAAAAGAAGAGAGAGCTCCAAAGAAGCTCTCTCTTTTTTCATAAATGCGAAAGTCATCAGTATAGAAGCATCCAGCAATACGAAAAACCTGGATTTCCTTTTATATCCGGTTTAAATGCCAATTGGAAGCTGACTGGGTTTTGGCCGAAAATATAAAATTTTGCTGATTTGCATAATAAGATACATCATAATCCCCATTTACAACAGGTTGGATGTTATAGCTTATTGATCATTTCCTATTTTATATATCCCCTTCATATGCACATGACACTTTTGCCAATCCGGAAATGTCAGTCTGACAAATATAAAAAGTCATGTAAACGGGTGTGGGTGTGAACCGTACTTACATGACTCACCATGGAAACAAGAGCGCTTTTTCAGACGCCGCTTTCCTTATTTCTCTTCTTCACACACTGTGTCACCAGGC
Source organism: Bacillus sp. FJAT-14266 (assembly GCF_001719225.1). Taxonomy (NCBI): domain Bacteria; kingdom Bacillati; phylum Bacillota; class Bacilli; order Caryophanales; family Bacillaceae; genus Bacillus; species Bacillus sp. FJAT-14266. Next base: position 2,151,009 of record NZ_CP017072.1, on the reverse strand, counting down.
TCGCAAAATTGATCGGCCCATGCCTGCATCTCTTGAAATACAGCTTGAAGCGCTGTTCCTTTTTCAGTCAGCGTGTAGATGACTTTGACCGGCGTTTCAGGGAGAACCTGCCGTTCGACAATCTCGTTTTGTTCAAGCTCCTTCAAGCGCTCTGCCAACATTTTTTGGCTGATCATAGGTATTGTTTCCGTTATCTCTTTAAACCGTTTCGGCCCATCCATTAGCACATGGATGATCAGACCGTTCCATCGTTTTCCCAGCAATGAGAATGCGGATTCCATTTTAGGGCACATCGTATTTCCCACAAGCCTTCATCCCTTCATCTATTGATTGACATGTATTCAATGATCCATTACAATAATCTTTCAAGTTACATTTAGTAAGCTTCTAACTTTTCTATTATCATACCACGTTTATCCGAAGGAGGAAACACTATGACGAATACTCTGGATGTTTTAAAAGCACGTGCATCTGTAAAGGAATATGATACAAATGCCCCGATCTCTAAGGAGGAGCTGACTGAGCTATTAGACCTTGCCGCTAAAGCGCCTTCCGCTTGGAACCTTCAGCATTGGCATTTTACAGTATTCCACAGCGATGAATCAAAAGCGGAGCTTCTTCCTGTAGCGTATAATCAAAAACAAATCGTTGAGTCTTCTGCTGTTGTTGCCATTTTAGGCGATTTAAAGGCAAATGAAAACGGTGAAGAAGTTTATGCTGAATTAGCAAGCCAAGGCTATATTACGGATGAAATCAAACAAACATTGCTCGGCCAAATCAACGGTGCTTACCAAAGCGAGCAATTCGCACGTGATTCCGCTTTCTTAAATGCTTCTTTAGCTGCTATGCAGCTTATGATTGCCGCAAAAGCAAAAGGTTATGACACTTGCGCAATCGGCGGATTTAACAAAGAGCAGTTCCAAAAGCAATTTGATATCAGTGAGCGCTATGTTCCGGTTATGCTTATTTCAATCGGCAAAGCAGTGAAGCCTGCGCATCAAAGCAACCGTCTGCCGCTTTCAAAAGTATCAACTTGGCTGTAAGGATATGAAAAACCTTAGTCCGAAATCCGGACTAAGGTTTTTTTATACAATCGCCTCTTTGTACCATTTACGAGCCTGTTCAGCTTCATGCTGAGTCAGCTGATGGCCCCCGTCCTGCCAGAAAACGGAGGCTGATGCCCCGCTGTCACGTAAATAGCGGTAAAGCTCTTCTGATTCTTCCTTCGTGCAGAGAGGATCGTATTTCCCGGCACCGATAAAAACAGGGAGCCCCGCCATATCAGGCAGCTCGATACCCCGAATCGGAACCATTGGATGATGCAGAATAGCCCCTTTTAACACATCTTTATAATGAAAAAGCAGGCTTGCCGCAATGTTTGCGCCGTTTGAATAACCGACTGCAATCACTTTGCCGCGATCAAACTGATGCGTTTCTGCAGCCTCGTCGATAAAATCTTTCAATTCTCTTGTCCGCACCACAAGATCTTTTTCATCAAAAACTCCTTCACTCAGACGTTTGAAAAATCGCGGCATTCCATTTTCAAGCACCGATCCTCTGACACCAAGCAAATGGGCATCAGGGTCTATAAACCGCCCCAATGAAAGCAGATCGTGTTCATTACCGCCCGTGCCATGCAACAGCAAAAGTACGTTGTCAGATGTTCCTTTTTCATAAATATGCTTCATTATAAATTCCCCCTTTTAAAGTTCAGGTAAAATGTCTGTAATTTGGTGTCTATGTTTCTCCAGCCATTCAGGCAGTTTTAAGGAAGTCCCTAGCTCAGAAAACGTTTCATCTGTCATAAAGCCCGGTTCATCTGTGGCAATTTCAAATAAGATACCGCCTTTCTCCCTGAAATAAACTGATGTAAAGTATTCCCTGTCGAGAATTTCTGACGAAGGCAGATGGTTTTCAGCAATAATCGGCAGCCATTTCGCCTGTTCGTTTTTCTTTGTCCGAAACGCTACATGGTGTACCGTACCATATCCTCCGACTCCTCTTTTTTCAGGGTGTAAATGGACATCAATGACACCGCCGACGGCCGCTGAGGTTGCCAGTCTGACAATCTGGTCTTCTTCGGCCACTTTGGTGTATCCAAAGCTTTCCGTTAACAATTGTATGGTCGCCTGCGGGTCGTAGGAATATAGCAGCACACCTTTCATTCCCGTAATTGCTTCATTTGTTGTGATCCCGTCAGGCGTCCACTCGCTTTTGCCGCTTTTCGCATCCTCCATGATCGCCAGCGGAAGGTCTTCTGTATCATCAAAAATAAGACCTTTTTCACCAAACAACGTTTTTTCCTCTAGGCTCAGCCCGCTTTTCTCAAGACGCTCCTTCCAAAAAGACAGGGAGCCTGAGGGAACTGAAAAGTACACCCGGCCCGCTTGGCCTTTTCCTACCGTTCCCTGTCCGCTTCCTTGGAACGGAAAAAAGGTCATTATTGTACCGGGATCTCCGTTTTGATTCCCAAAGTAAAAATGATACGTTCCGGGATCATCAAAGTTTACTGTTTTTTTAACAAGCCTGAGCCCAAGCACTTCTGTATAAAATCGCAAGTTTTCTTGCGGATCTCTGGCGAATGCTGTGACATGGTGCAATCCTTCTGTTTTCATTTTCTCACTCCTATTTATCTCGATTTCAAGATATTTATTATTTTAAACCTTTATTGAAAAGGATGCAAACCATGTGTTTTGATTAAATAATTGAAAAAATCATTTTTTTCTAATAATTATCTTGTGATCTTTTCTTACAACTGCTATTATAGTGAGCATTATCATGTTTCAGGAGGAAAGTAAATGGTTAAAAAAGCACTTATTGTTATTCTCATTCTTTTGCCATTCGTTCAGCTCGCGCTTTTGCCGCTTGTGAATCGAATAGAACCGATTATGTTCGGCCTGCCGTTTTTCCACTTTTGGCTGCTGCTGTGGATTATTGTTACGCCGTTATGCTCGTTTGGCATTTATCAGATGCAAAAAAAAGATGGAGGACTTGAATAATGCAAGGGAATCTGACTGCACTTCTCATTACTGCTATTATTGTTTTAACCGTTGTCTGTATCGGCTTTCTCGCCGGAAGAGACAAATCCTCACGCACTTCTGTGGAAGAATGGTCTGTCGGCGGCAGACGCTTCGGCGGTCTTCTCGTCTGGTTTTTAGTAGGCGCTGACCTTTATACGGCCTATACTTTCTTAGGGTTGACCAGTACTGCTTTTACAGGCGGAAGTGTTGCATTTTTCGCCATTCCTTATTCTGTGTTGGCCTACTTTATCGCCTACTTCTTCTTGCCAAAACTTTGGAAAGTTGCGAAAATTCATAAATTAACAACACTCGCGGATTATGCCCGGGAACGTTTTAACAGTAAGCTTTTGGCAAGCCTCGTTGCCATCGTTGGGGTACTCATGCTTATTCCGTACATATGCCTTCAGCTGAGCGGCATTCAAGACACGCTTCAGGTTGCCGGCACTGGCTATATTAACGTAAAATTCGTTGTGATCATTTCATTTATTCTTGTTGCTCTTTACACATTCTTCAGCGGGATTAAAGGGCCCACATATACAGCCATCATTAAGGACATTTTAGTATGGGTCATTATGCTGTTTATGGTGGTGTCCCTCCCTCTCATTCATTTTAACGGCTGGACGCCAATGATTGACACGTTAGTGAAGGAAGCGCCGCAAATGCTGACGATACCGGCAGAAGGGCCAAAAGGCATCCCTTGGTTTATCACAGCATCTATTGTTTCCGCTCTGGCACTTTTTATGTGGGCACATGCCGCTACAGGTGTTTTCACGGCGAAAAGCGCTGATGCAGTAAGAAAAAACAGCATGTTTTTGCCGCTTTATAATATCGTGTTAATTTTGGTTATTTTTCTTGGCTTTATCGCCTTTCTTGTTCTGCCGGAAGATACAAATCCAAGACTGGCGCTGCTGCATTTGATTCAAACATCTTACGGCGGCGTGGCACAAGGCTTTGCATATGCCACTATCGCTCTTGCTTCATTAATACCTTGTTCCATCATGGCAATCGGGGCATCGAATTTGTTCGCCAATAACTTGTACCGCGACTTGATTCACCCGACTGTGTCGCAAAGCAAGCTGACCCTTGTCACACGTTCAATGGTGTTTGTTGTCATCGGTCTTGCGCTGCTGTTTGGAATGCTGTTCCCGACTGCCTTAGTGACACTCCAGCTATTAGGTGTATCCGGCATGGTGCAAATCTTTCCTGCGATTGCTGTCAGCCTGTTCTGGAAGCGTCAAACGAAAGAAGCGACAGTTATTGGATTATTAGTCGGCCTTGCGGTAACGTTTATTGTGTATACCACTCAATCCGCACATGGCATTTATGAAGGATTCTGGGGATTTGCCGCCAACATGATCGCTGTGGTGATCCTGAATCCGCTGTTCGTTAAAAACGCGGAATCCAATCCTGTCATTGAAGGTTTATTTGGCAAAAAACAAGACGCTAATCCAAATCAAAAGGGCGCATAAAAAAACCATACGCGGCAGCCGCGTATGGTTTTTTTACATTTCTTTTTTCAGTGTTTCAATTGCCTTTTCCATTTGCGTATCATTATCAGACAGCTTCTTTTGAAGTTCTATCATTAATTTCGTTGTTGTATCGCCAGTCAGTATGCCTGTTTCATTCAGCTTCTCTTTTTTCTGGAACTGTTTGACGACAGATACAAAATCCTGGTCATACGTACTGTTAACCTTTACCTTGTAACCAAGTGCTTTGAGCATTTTCTGAGCCACTTTGACGTTTGTGCCTGTATCACCTGATTTGTACGTTTTATCTGCGTCCAAATACGGCAGCTTCGCGTAATCAGGCAGCTCTGCTTTCACTTGAGGCTTGATGCCTTTTTTGTGAATCCATTCGCCGTCAGCAGTCAGCCATTTGGCAACTGTCAGTTTGACGGTAGAGCCATCATCATATTCTTTTGCCGTTTGTACTGTACCTTTGCCGAATGTCGTCTCGCCGATTAACGGTACGTCTGACGATTCATGAAGGGCAGCGGCCATAATCTCGGCTGCGCTTGCTGTACCGTCATTTACTAAAACGACGGTCGGCTTGGTCACTTTCCGTTCTTTTTCGGCCTTCATGACTTCTTTTGAACCGTTTTTGTATTCAACCTGCATGATGTTTTTCCCTTTATCAATGAACAGGTTGCTCATCGTAATCGCCTGTTCCATTAAGCCGCCCGGGTTGCCTCTCAAGTCTAAAATATAGCCTTTGGCGCCTTTTTTCTCTAAACTGTCAATCGCACCTGTCAGTTCTTTAGCTGTTGTTTCAGAGAAAGAAGTGATTTGAATTTCTCCAATGTTGTTATCTTTCATCTCTGAATAGACAGTCTCTACAGGAATGGTATCGCGCTTAATGGAAAGATCGATATTCCCCACTCCCGCTCTGTTCAGTTCAAGCTTCACCTTTGTGCCCTTTTTGCCCCGGATTAAAGCGACGGCTTCATTTACATTCATGCCTTTTACGCTTTTTCCATTCACCTTAATAATTTGGTCTCTCGGTTTGATACCGGCTTTTTCAGCAGGTGAACCTTTAATTGGGGATACAATAAGGATTTCTCCGTCTTTCTCCTCTACTTGGGCTCCGATTCCTTCAAAAGATGCTGAAATCGTCTCGTCGAATGATTTCGCTTGCTCTTGATCCATATATGTAGAGTACGGATCATCCAGTGATTGAATCATTCCTTTAATTGCTCCGTCTACTAATTTGTCATCATCTGTTTTTTGGTAATAATCACTTTTGATTTGCTCATACGCTTTATTTAATTTGTCGAACTTACTGTCTCCTGTGCTTGCTGATTTTTGGCCCAGGATACTGGAATTGCCCGTAATAAATAAAGTAAGCGCCGAAGCGACAACTGCAGTGATCAGCACAATAAAAAACAGTTTTAATTGCCGTTTCAATTAAACACCACCTTTTTCTTCTTACATTATTATCATGGACGAATTCTTATTCGTCAACTCGGAGCAGAAATGAAAGAGAAACGCCCTTCTTTTGCTTTTCATAAACCTATGTCTTTATACGACATATGATAAGGAAAAAGGAGGATTCGATATTGAGCCGATATTTAGAAATGCTGTCCTTATTCGGTGTCGCAGGGGCGCACCCAGGCGGGCTGGCTTTTTCAAAAGCGGTCTTGCAAAAGGCTGCGCCCTCCCCGGATCAGCCGATTCTTGATGCCGGATGCGGAACAGGGCAAACGGCGGCTTATTTAGGACATTTGCTGTATCCTGTAACAGTCGTTGATAAAGATCCTATTATGCTTGAGAAAGCGAAAAAAAGATTTGCGAATGAAGGGCTTGCCATCCCTGCATATCAGGCGGAGCTGGAACATCTCCCGTTTTCTTCTGAGTCCTTTTCCTGCGTCCTGTCAGAATCGGTCCTCAGTTTTTCACGCCTGACATCCTCTCTTCAAGAAATTTCAAGAGTTTTAAAACCCGGCGGGATGCTGATTGGTATCGAAGCTGCTTTAAAAAAACCGATGCCCCCTGCAGAAAAGAAGCAAATGATGGATTTTTACGGATTTACTTGCTTACATGAAGAAAGCGAATGGCATAAACTCCTAAGATCCTATGGATTTCAAAAAACAGAAGCGATGACACTTCTTCCGGAAGACATGGAATTTGAACCAACCACAGAAATGGATTTATCGCAAACGATTGATCCCATCTATTACGATACGCTTCAAACACATTATCAGCTCATGCAGTTATATAGTGAGTACATGGGTCATTGTATTTTTATCGCGTACAAGTAAAACGGCGTATCGCCCCCTGTTTTCGTCCAACCTTTTTTTCCTATCTATCATATGCTGATAGAAAGTCAGGATAGGAGGGGAACAATATTGGAGAGATATTATCATCTTTGCAAAAACCATCAAGGTAAAGTCGTCAGAATTACAGAGAGAGGCGGGAGAGTTCACGTCGGCAGAATTACCCGTGTAACAAGAGACAGAGTTTTTATAGCTCCGGTCGGCGGAGGGCCAAGAGGTTTCGGTTACGGATATTGGGGCGGTTATTGGGGATACGGAGCAGCTTACGGTATTTCCCTCGGTTTAATTACAGGGGTCGCTCTTGCTGGTTTATTCTTCTGGTAAGCATAGAACAAATGCTAGATTCACCAGACACAATGAAGCCCGCTTATCTAGTGTAAGCGGGCTTTTCATTTTAAATTTTCTTCACTTTTTCAAAGTACTCTTCAAGCGTTAAATCATTATCTTGGATGACCTTTGCGGCTTTTTTGCCTACATAGCGCAGATGCCATGGCTCATATTCATATTTCGTGATATCTTCTTTATTTTTCGGATAGCGAATGATAAAGCCATATTTATAAGCATTGTCCTGCACCCATTTCCCGTCTGCCGTGCTTCCGAACGCTTCATTTAGCTCAAAGCCATTGCTCCGGCTCGAAATGTCCATCGCGAGACCTGTTTGGTGCTCGCTTTCACCCGGGTAAGCAACCGCTTCCTTTGCCTTCTTTTCCCCTTTTAGGCTTACTTCATTGTCAAAAATAACTTTCTGTCTGTCATACGAACGGTACCCTGAGACAGCTGCCAGTTCATAGCCTTCCTTTTTGGCAGCATCGAACATTGTTTTTAATGCGTCGGCCGCTTCTTTTCTGATGTAACGTTTTTGAATCTTTTCTTCAAAAGAAAACTCTACATCTGGTATGACAAGATCGCTAGGTTCATAGTTTCCGGGCAGTGCATATTGTTTATTGACAAGCGCGAGTATATTTTCTGGATTTTGAATGGTTTCCAGACCATCGACTTTTTTAATATCATTGAAATACTGGCTTTCCAATGAAAACTCACTGTTTTGAGTGTTTGATTTTTTGCTGTCAGCTGTTTTTTGTTCTGTTTGCTTTGTTTCTGCTGTGGTTTTCGTATCCTTTTGAGCATCTCCGTTCGACATGCTGCAGCCGGCTCCGACTATTGCCGTTACACTCAGAGCGGCAGCCAGTGAGAACCATTTACCGGACTTTTTCATATTACATTACCTTCCTTTTATCAATCGTTTCCGCATTCATAAAGAAGAGGCTGCCGGCACCCAGCACGCCTCTTGATATATTTTATTGTGATACGGAATGTAAAGCCACTTCTATCATATCATGAAATGTCGTTTGACGCTCTTCCGCTGTCGTTTCTTCTCCTGTTAATACGTGATCACTCACGGTGAGAATTGACAGGGCTTTTCTTCCGTGCTTCGCTGCTAATGTATACAATGCAGTTGTTTCCATTTCAACGCCAAGCACACCGTATTTTGCAAGTTTTTCAATTTGCGAATCGTCATTGTAGAACTGGTCAGCTGTAAATACGCTTCCTACAGTCACCGGCACACCTTTATCCTTTGCGGCATCATAGGCATTTTTTAAAAGCTCGAAATCTGCGCAAGGCGCAAAATCAACGCTTCCGAAAGCAACTCTGTTCATTTGTGAATCAGTTGAGGAGGTCATCGCCAAAATGACGTCTCGCACTTTGACATCTTTACGAATAGCGCCGCAGGAACCGACTCTTATTAGATTTTGCACATCGTAGCTTTGAATTAATTCATTCACATAAATTGAAATAGACGGAACGCCCATTCCCGTGCCTTGTACTGAGATTTTTTTACCTTTATATGTACCCGTAAATCCATACATGCCTCTGACTTCATTGTAGCATTCTACATTTTCAAGATACGTTTCTGCAATAAATTTTGCTCTGAGAGGATCTCCCGGCAAAAGCACAGTATCCGCAATTTGTCCTTTTTCAGCACCTATATGTACACTCATCTCATATCCTCCTGTAAATCTAAATTATCATCCAGCCCGTCCATTTTACAACGAATGTCATGATGAAACAAACTTCAGCATTGATTATAAAGGAATATGTCGAAAAAAGAAATGTTCGGGGATCTGTTAGGCACTTCCTCAGAAAAACGGATAATCGGAGTGTTAATTTGAAAACCTAATCGCAGGAAGGAGGGGTGGGACATGGGTAAAAAACATCGCAACCGGATCACCGGCCAAAAAAAGAACAATCATATACCTGAAAAAGATATCATTGCAGCTGAAGAAGCACACGGGAAAGAATATTCTGCTGCCAAACGCAAGCCTTAAAACTGCAGAAAACTGCGGGTTTCCGCAGTTTTCTTTTCATTATGTCGTTTGTACAATCAGACGATTGATTTTCCTCCAGCCGGCGGGAAGCAGTTGATAATATGTTTTCCCTTTTCTGCCTTCATCAATCAGGATCACGTCCCCTGTGGCCATGAATCTTGCATCATAATCACTCGGAACAGTGTCGAATACATTAAACAAAGAGAATGCTCTTTTCAGCACGTCTTGATGATCGCTCCCGTTCAGTTCAGTTCGATAGACGGCTCTGTAGCCCTTTTTTTCGCCAAACCGGGGTGTCTGAAATATTGTCACGTCATAGGAACAAGACTTCTTTTTAAACACGGATAACATCATCAAGATCCCCTCCCTTTTATTTCTTTAACATATTGGCGTTTTTGCTGTGTTTTCCTCTCTCTATTTTTGTCGAAACCGCTTAATCTTTTCGTCAAAACCTTTTACTAGGAAAAACAGAAGCAAGCCGAGACTGAAGCCTCCTAACACATCCGTCAAAAAATGAACCCCCAGATAGACTCTGCTTATGCCGACCAAAACAGTAATTACACCGGCTATGATATATACCATTTTTTTATGATTGGACAAAAACGGGAGGTGTTTCACTAAAAAGTAAGCAATAACAGGATAGACACAAGCAGCATTCATGGAATGGCCGCTCGGAAAACTGAAGGATGATTCATGAACCAGCGGTGCAAAATCAGGCCTCACTCTTTCGATCCATTCTTTTAAGACTTTGTTTAACAGCCGATCTGTGCCGAATACTAAGAGCATCAACAGGCCGACCCATGTTTTTCTGTAGAAAAACATGCCTGCTCCAATGATGACAATTAGAGGGAGCAGAAAAGAAGAAGCACCAAGATGCGTGATCCCCGTCATGACTTCATTAAGCCATGGCTGACGGATCAAAACAGCTGCCTTGCTTATTGCTTCATCTGCAGATTGAACAGCATTTGTATGAATGGCCGCAGCTAGAATGAGAAAGAAAAGAAACAAACTAACAGGCTTGTACAATTTAACCACCTCAATTTTCACAGAAGTCATAGAACATGAATAATAAAACCGGAGCTGACCGCTCCGGTTTTAAGCCTCACTCATCTTCATCCAGCTCTTCATCTATCATACATTTTTCTATCAAATAATCAAAGGTAATATCAGCGATTTCAAACAGCTCATCCTCACTCGGTATGTAGCCCCGTCTTGCAAGCTCTCTGTAAAAAAATTCAGCGATTTCTTCCGTATCAATCACAAGATCTATTTCTTTCATCTCCGTACCGCCTCCTTTTTTATGTTTTATGAAAAAACAGGCTGAATTATACCCGGTGTTCTAAACAATTCTTTCAGTCATATATTGAATAAAAAACGAGCCATGGGAGGCTGACGCTATGATTGCTAAAATGATGGAAGCACTGGACGGAGAAAGATTTGATATCATAATGGAAAAAACGCTCAAAGGAATGACGCGTGTGATGATTTGGGGCTGTCTGCCATATTTTTTATATGTCTTGATCCGTATGTTCACAAATTAACTGAAATGCTCTTTTAAACTTTCCAAAACAAACATCATCATGTCTTTATATTCTTCATCCTGAAACATTTCGTACAGAATTTTGTAGTCATTATAAATATCCAGAAGCTCATCAACAATTGACACAGCAAGGATGTGAAGGGTATCTTGATCTTCATCATCGCCTTCAAACTGAAGAAGAGCAGACGATGCGATATCTTCGCCGATCTCATGGCCAGTTTCTCCGACATAATGGACAAACAACAGCTGATGCACAAACTGGTCCATTTCATATTTTCTAAGCACCAGCGTGAGATCCTCTTCCTCCGTTTCAAGCCACTCTCCATCCTTTAAACGGGTCAGCTCATAAATGATATCTTCCCAGCCATCTTCTAAATATCTCCAAATTTCTGTTCTATGGCCGATAATGCGAAAGAGTTCTTTTCCATAATCTTTAACATAAACAACGTCCCCAATAAGGAATTCATACTCAATATCAAGCTTCTCCATGTCGACAATGACACCCTCATAATCTTTATAAAGCTGAATAGATGATTCAAAGTATAAAACTTCGTTATGATTGACTTCATAAAGATAGTGTTTATCAATTTGGTGTACTTTTGTGATGGTGCCGACTGTTCCATACATAATGACGACTACGATATCCCCTACTTGGAATTTCGGTTTATTTTGCTTCATGGTGTCTCCCCTCGCCGCAACATTTCTCATACGCTATCGTATGCCGGGTGAAGCCAATTCGCATGGGCATGAAAACCAAAGGAAATATCCAATTATGGTATGGGTATGGACATAAAAAAATCCGCAGTGATCTGCGGATGAAACAGCTATTATCTGCCGTGCACTTCAGACTCGTATTGATCCCAAGCTTCATCAAACGTCGCCATCGTGTGAAGGTAATCAGCATTCAGCTCCAAATATGAACTGATTTCATGATAATCGGTTGATGTTTTTGGAAAGCTGTGATCCTCATACGCCTGATTGGCAAATTCACTGATGCTGTCCTTCGGCTTAGGGTGTCTGTATTTCAATAAATAGTGATAAAAGGATTTCATGGGTTTCCCCTCCTGGTGTCTGTCTTTTGTTGTTCTATTATACAGTTCAAGTGTAAAATTACAACAAAAGAATACTGAAACATGACTCAGGAGAAGTCAAAATAGTTGCGTTTCAAAATTCTTTCTGTCTCCATGAGCTGCTGATATGTCAGGCTTTCAGGCAGTTTTTTTGTTTGAATTAAAAGCAGCTGATCCTCAATCTCCTTAACCGTGTTTTCCTCTTGATAGGTCATACCGCAGGAAGAACATACCATGGCAGGGGTGTCTGTCAGTTCTATAGCCCTCGTTCCATCAGGGAGCTCCCAGTACACCGTGTTCCTGCCGGGCACCGCTTCAAGCTTGCCGCACCATTCGCATGTTTTCATGAAGAATCCCCTCCGCATTCAGTCTCTTTCTGTTTTTTCTGCTGCGCCAAAAATTTCTTTTCTTTGAGCTGATCTCTTTTCTCACGCCGATTTTTTAATGTTTCATGCTCCGGATTTGCGATGTATGCCTCTCTCCTTTTGATTCTGTCTACATTTTCAGGTGTAAACGAAACTTCTTTGTCAGCAAAAATGGCACTCAGCCCGATCGGCTCCTTTTTGTCAGCGGTTTCAGGGAAAACGGACTCAAAATAGGCGTCTGCCTGATTGGGGATATAATTCTCTGGTTCCGGATATGACGTAATCACACCTTCAAAATTTCTTAAGATCACTTTGTCAGGACTTTGTGACAGTACATAGTTTGGCTGCAGGGCGATTTTACCTCCGCCGCCTGGTGCGTCAACGACAAAGGTAGGAACCGCATAGCCTGAGGTATGACCTCTCAGCCCTTCAATGATCTCCAAACCTTTGGAAACAGGAGCTCTGAAATGTCCTATTCCTTCTGACAGATCACATTGGTAAATATAATAAGGACGGACTCTGATTTTTACCAAGTCATGCATGAGCTTTTTCATAATTGGAACCGAATCATTAATACCTGCTAATACGACAGCCTGATTTCCGACCGGCACTCCCGCGTTCACCAGCTTTTCACATGCCTCAACGGATTCTTCTGTCATTTCGATGCTTGTGTTAAAATGGGTGTTCAGCCAGACCGGATGATATTTTTTCAATATCTCGCACAGATGATCGGTAATGCGCTGCGGAAAGACGACGGGCGCTCTTGTTCCGATTCTGATGACTTCCAGATGCGGAATGCTGCGCAGCTCTTTTAAAATATATTCTAAAATTTGGTCGTTGATGAGCAGCCCATCACCGCCTGAAATTAAACAATCGCGGATTTCGGGTGTTTCCCGGATATAAGCAATTGCAGCATCAAGCTGTTTTTTGGGGACTCCCATTCCGATTTGTCCGGAAAAGCGCCTTCTTGTGCAGTAGCGGCAGTACATGGAACATTGATTCGTGACAAGAAACAGCACACGGTCGGGATAGCGGTGTGTCAGACCGGGTACCGGTGAATCTTCATCCTCATGAAGCGGGTCTTCCAGATCGTATTTTGTTTTGTGCATTTCTTCAGAAAGCGGCACAGACTGCATGCGTACCGGGCATCTCGGATTGTCGGGGTCCATTAAAGAAGCATAGTAAGGTGTAATATTTAAGGGGATCGTTTTGGTAGAAATTCTGACGCCTTCCTCTTCATCCTCGGTCAGATTGATGACTTTCTTTAAATCATCTAACGTTCTTACAGTGTGTGTCAGCTGCCAAAGCCAATCGTTCCATTTCTCTTCCGGAACGTCCTTCCATAACTCGATCTCCTTCCAATGCCGTTTCGGTTTATACCATTTGTTTTTCAAACGAACTCCTCCTCGCGCATATTTTGACTTACAGTTGCTTGCACCAAATATTCATGTTTTCAAGGCCTTCGGCTATAAAGCAATTATTGATCAGCCTTCCGCCATACTGATAACCTGAATGGTACAACACAGCATTCATCCCAAAAGACGAAGCACGGGCGAGAGAAAATACATGAAAGATATCCTTTCCAGCCATTTCTTTTTCTAACGCCTCGATTAAAAAGCTTGTTAACGAATGGCCGCGATATTCCGGCAGCACAGCGCAATCGGTTATTTCTGCATGCCCAAGCTCTGGATTGATTTCTGCGCTTGCTGCGCTGATCAGGCGGTCATGATCAAGCATGATATAATACACCGTATTTGCATTCATCGTCTTTTCAATATAAGCGGGGTCAAATACCGGGGTTGGGTACGTGCGGAATACTTTTTTATACAGCATCGATAGCTGGTACATGTCGTTTGTTTCTGCTTTTCTCATCGTAAAAACGGGTGTACTGTCGTTGCGAAGACGGGGCGCTGTGCGATATATGGCTTCGATGATCTCCTGTTCCTCTGTATAAGAATCTGTTTGTCTCCGGCTTTCTGAAAGGTAACGTACCATGACACAAGCCGAATGGCCGAGATAATAGCCCTTTAGATAGCCCTCCGGCGCAAATAATTGTTTGGCAAGCATTGGCTCATCATGCTGCTTCGCATAGACGATGATTTTTTCTGCATTCTCTTCTTTTGCCGCTGCCACGATATCCGGCAGGGCCTTCTCAATGGCTCCGTCATAACGGACCACTCTGATTCGTTTATTAAAGCCGTCATGGTCCAAAACTGCTGTGACACCGCTACTCTTTATTGACTTGAGCATCCGCATCCTCCCCATCTGTATGAAGCCCGCACCAATCCATGACAAAAAGTGCAATAATTTTAGCAGATTCTATCATGGCTTCAACCTCAATGTATTCATTGGCCTGATGAGCCGTTTTTGTTTCCCCCGGCCCGAAAACGATCACTGGTGTATCTCCTGCATGGTACAAAAGCCCTCCATCCGTTCCCCACGGGGAAGCCTCAATAATCGGCTCTGTCTGTTTCATTTTTTGATAGGCTGATTGCAGCACAGAAATTAAAGGGTGATCATCAGGTAAATCATTCGGCAGCCATTGAGCGCCAAACCATTCGACTTGTACGGGATGGCGTTTAAACCATTCGTCATGGTATTCTAAATCCTTCAGCCAGTTTTCCAATTCAAGTTTTACAGCTTCTGGTTTCTCATGGGGAGCAATTCCGCATCTCCCTTCTATAACGACACGGTCTGCAACTGAAGATGGCCAGGCACCGCCCGAGATCGTGCCGATATTCATCGGTACCGGTATTGGGATATTGTCATACAGCGGATCTGAAATTCTCGCATTGCGGACTTTCTCCAGCTCTTGTATCGCTGTGATAACGTGCATGCTTTTTTCAATCGCGCTTACCCCTTCATAGCGTGTGCCCCCATGTGCGGCTAATCCCTTCACAGTGATCCGAAACCACATCGAACCCTGCTGCTTAATAAATAGTTTCATATTCGTCGGTTCAGGAATCAACGCCCCGTCAGCACGATAGCCTCTCATGATGGCGGACAGTGTACCGGCGCCGCCGCACTCTTCATCTACAACACTCTGAAACAATACATCTCCCTTCAATTTGACATCGCAAGCGTGCAGGGCTTCTAAAGCAAAAAGAAGGGCTATATTGCCTCCCTTCATATCCGTTGAGCCGCGGCCGTATATTTTACCGTTTTCTTCGACAGCTTGATACGGTTCATACTTCCAATCCTTTACGCTTCCTTCAGGCACAACATCGATATGGCCGTTCAAAATCAGGGACCTGCCTCCGCCGGCTCCCGTTTTTTTAGCCACGATATTCGGGCTCTCATGAAAATCGGATCGGTTAGATTTAAAGTAGGGATGCTGTTTTAATTGCTTTATACTTGGCTCCCATACATCAATGTCCATATGAAATTGCCGCAGCTTTTCAAGCACAACAGCTTGGGCGTTAAACTCTGACCCCAATGTGCTTTTTTCCCCAATCAGCCTTTTGAGAAGACGAATGGCTTTGGCCGAATGCTGATCAAGCCACCCGATTACTTTTCTTTCAATGTCTTGCATCCTCATTCCCCCTCTTAAGAAAAAGGCATATCTATTTTGATTTCAGCATCTGTCAGCCTCGTCACCTCATCGATTGTCGAGCCATTCATCAGCTCTTTTAAAATGAAGTGATGGCTATCGACCTCAAGAACCGCTTTTTCGGTAATAATCAAATCTACACAGCCTGCAGCAGTTAATGGCAGCGTGCATCTTTCTGTTAATTTAGGCCTTCCCTTTTGATCTGTATGACTCATGACGACAACCACTTTTTTCGCTTTTTGGGCAAGCTCCATCGCCCCGCCCATACCAGGCACCTTTTTTCCCGGAACAAGCCAATTTGCCAAATCTCCTGATTGGCTCACCTGCAGGGCGCCTAAAATCGTAATGTCAATTTTGCCTTTTCTGATCATCGCAAAAGACATGGTTGTATCAAAATAAGAAGCCCCTTTTACAGCGCGGACAGGATAGCCCGCGGCGTTGCATAAATGCGCATCCTCTTCTCCCTTTTCGGGACTTTCTCCAATGCCAAGGACACCGTTTTCCGCTTGAAACATGACCTGCATGTCAGGCTTCAAAAAGTTCGGTACCAAGGATGGGATACCGATACCGAGATTCACAATCATGCCCTGCTTAATTTCAGTAGCAGCCCGTTTTGCAATCTGTTCTCTTTCTGCTACTCCCAAGCCCATTTCCACTTCACTCCCTCGCTTCTTACAACTCCCTCAACAAAAACCCCCGGTGTGACAATCATTTCTTCAGAAATCTCACCTATCGGAACGATACGCTCAGCTTCGGCAAAGGTTCTCCTGGCGGCCATTGCCATAAGCGGATTCATATTGCGCGCGGTTTTGTCATACGTTAGATTGCCGAATTCATCTGCAATGTAAGCATTGATGAAAGCAAAATCAGCCGTCAGCGCCTCTTCAATCAAGTATCGTTTTCCCGCCACTGTTACGATGTCCTTTTTTTCGCAAACCATTTGATTATCAATGCCCACGTCGGTTAAAATACCGCCAAGCCCCGCTCCGCCGGCGCGAATCCGTTCCGCAAGCGTTCCCTGAGGTGAAAATTGAACCTCTAACGTCCCCTCTGTCATCTGTTTTCCGGCTACAGGATTGGAACCGATATGCGAGGCGATCAGGGTTTTGACCCGTTGATTAACAATAAGCGGGCCGATCCCTATATCCGGGAAACCGGCGTCATTGCAGATCACAGTTAAATCCGTTACACCGCTGTCCAATATCGCTTCAATCAATGAAGGAGGCGACCCGACTCCCCCAAAACCGCCAAACATCAGAACCGATCCATCCCGAACATCTGCAATTGCTGTGTCAATGCTGATTGCTTTTTGAAATGACGCCATTTAATGTCAATCCTTTTTTAAGTTTTTTTCGACCGCTGCAACTGTTTCTGAAAAAATAGAGATAAGCTCTTCCATTTCACCGTCTGAAATGGTAAAAGGAGGAGCAATAATGACAGCATCTCCTTCTCCACTGTCTATTCCAGCTTTGGAAGGATAAACAATCAGCCCGCGTTTTTTCGCCTCGCTGACAATAATCTGAGTTATCGTCTGCTCTTGCGGAAACACTTTCTTCGTTTTTTGGTCTGCCACAAATTCAACGCCTAATAGCAGTCCTTTTCCGCGCACATCACCTATAATGCCGCTTTGAGATGCCGCCTCATCAAGCTTTTTCTTCAGCACAGCGCCCTTTTTTTCTGATTGTTTGATCAAGCCGTGCTTTAACACATATCGCAAAACTTCAAGAGCAGCTTTGGCTGAATAGGGATGTGCACTATATGTGTGACCGCTCATAATCACACCTGACCCTTGTTTTATCGTTTCAATAATAGAATCAGATACGACGGCAGCAGCAATAGGCGCATAACCGGCACCGAGTCCCTTCCCCAGTACAGCAATATCAGGTACGGTGTCCCAATGCTCTGTCGCGAGCATCCTTCCTGTTCTCCCAAGCCCCGTCATCACTTCATCTGCAATAAAAAGCACATCGTGTGTGCGGCATACCTCACTTAATCTCTCATAATATCCCGGAGGCGGAGTAATCGCTGCTCCTGCAGCACCAATAATAGGCTCAGCCACAAAGCCGGCGATGAATTGGCTTCCGATTCTTTTGATCATAGTGTCCAGTTCATCAGCTGCAGTCTGAACAAAGTCTTCTTCTGTCTCGTGATTCAGCCGATAAATATGTGGAGCTGAGATAGCTGGATACCGTTCAATGAGATGGGTGAACCGGTATCTCCTTTCATAAAAACCAGATAATGAAAGCGCTCCCAAAGTTATTCCGTGGTAACTGCTCCATCGAGACAAAAAGATGGATTTTTGTGTTTGCTTTTTTTCCTGCCAATACTGAATGGCGATTTTCATAGCTGTTTCTATCGCTTCTGATCCGCTGTTGACAAAAAAAGACCAATTCACATCTCCGGGCAGCTCCTGTGCCAAGAGCGCGGCTAATTGCTCGGCGGGCTCACTCGTAAACTGTGAGCGGTAAGCAAAAGACACCTGATCAAGCTGTTCTTTCAGCTTCTCAGTCACATCACGAACTCCGTGGCCGATATTACATGTCACCGCTCCTGACGAGCCGTCGAGATATTTTTTTCCGGTCTGATCATAAACATATGAACCCTTCGCATAACTGACAACCGGATAGGCCGAGCTAAGCTCTGGCTTAATCAAATAACTGCTCATGCTCCCACCTCAAAACCCCTTTTACCATATTGTATGAGTGTCCAAATGGCGGCATGACGTTCCCCGCAAAAACTTTTTCACATAAAAAGAGCCTTCCTAATAGGGAAGGCTCTTTTGGAATTTCAGCATCTAGCAAATAAAAGCGGCTCCAACAATAATTAATAAAATGAACAAGACAACAATTAACACAAATGTATTTGTCCCGCAGCCAAATCCGTAACCGTACCCAGAGTATCCATACATGCTGTTTTCATCCTTTCTTATCACGATATACGGCATTTTATGCGGGCCAAGTCCCAAATGGTTTGTGCAAACGCCTATTTCATGTTAGGAAATAATGAAATACAGTATGCATCCGCTCATATTTTTTAAACGTCAGCTTTTCGTAAAACTGAGTTGCACCGTCAGTGCTTGCAGCAACTAAGTAGGCTGCTTCCATTCCTAGTGATTTGGCGATGGACAGCATTTCTTTCACTAAGATACTGCCGTAGCCCTTCCTTTGAAACTGATCTAAAATTGCCACTTCTTCGATTTTAGCCGTTTTCTCTTGATGATCGATAAACAGCTCGCCGCACCCAATGGGAACTTTCTGTGCCTGGTCGCTGTAACAAACAACAAGAATGATTATACCTGCTTCATAGAAAGGATATTTTCTTTTTAATTTTTGTTCAGCGATTGCTTCTCCAATATAAATGGAATCGTAAATTTTCATAATAGAAGATCCGTCGCTAAGACTTTTCGCCGTCCCCCATGCGGTTAAAGGATGTCCCATCTGCCCCTTCCAGTCACTAAGCTTCATGTCATATAGTAGCTCATCCTCGACGACAAAACCGCTTTTTACAAGCGACTGCTTCAAGCCGAGCGGAAAAACATGCTGCGGCGACGCTTTTAAATGGAGATAATTCGCATCAAGCAGCTTTGGTACGGAGGGTAAAAAGTTAAGTAACCGCTCCAATGGAAACGTATCATGGAGCTGAACAAAGTTATGAGAAAAAATTTGCGGAAGCTGCGGATCTCTGTATACGCTGTAATGATCAAACGATGCCGATTCAGACGTTAACAATATATATTGATGTTCCGTTTTTGAATAATGTCCTGTCATGAACGTCTCCTTTTTATGACCTATACCTTTACTCTGTTGCAATATTCAATTTCTTTATAATCTCATCGTACACCGGATAAAACGGCTTTCCAATTGGAAATTGCTGAATATTTCGGAAAGAAGCGGAGATTGGCTTCTGATGTAAAAAAAATTTCCTTGTTACTTGTTCACTAATCGGGTGAAAGACGCCGTTTAGAAACAAAAACGGCTCGCGTTCGATGAAAAACAGACGTCGGCCAGGTGGATTTTTGATCAATTCAGATCGTTTCCACGTAATCGGCGGCCCTTCCGGAAGCATCTCCATCTCTTCTTTTCCAATTGTCACTATGTCTTTTCTTTGAAATTGATAAAATTGAAAC
Organism: Bacillus sp. FJAT-14266; assembly: GCF_001719225.1. Lineage (NCBI taxonomy): Bacteria > Bacillati > Bacillota > Bacilli > Caryophanales > Bacillaceae > Bacillus > Bacillus sp. FJAT-14266. Next base: position 2,131,239 of record NZ_CP017072.1, on the reverse strand, counting down.
GCATACTGGTCCACAATTCGCCTTTTTTTTCCGGCTTCGATATAAAATATTGCAGGATGGTCAGCTTCCTTTACTAAAATATAATTCGGAATGTTTAAAATTTTGCCAATCCTATATTGGAATAAATATGGGTCTGGAACAGCGACAGTCCGATTTAGATACAAAAAACCCCACTTTTCTCCAACAGGATGCCTCACACCCTGATCATAAAAATACACATTTTGATCTGAACCTTTTACAAAAGAGCCGTCAATCAAATCGGCGGGCAGAAACCGATATGCATTTTGAAATGAATCTGGGGTTTTATAGGTTGTGTCTAATACTTCATTTATCGGCAGAAATGGGGTAAAGTTGTTGAGTCTCGCCCAAAAAATTGCGTCTCCATGATTCCAATGCTTCATATCATCATCCCAGTAGCCTCCAAATTTATGGTGGATGAGATTAAGTAACGAACGGCGATGCATAACGGAGCAATGATCAACTTGAAAAGCGGCCTGATCAAGCACTGCATTGGCATTTCTGTAGAAATGTGAGATTTCCTCTCCCCTTTCGTTTACATGTACAACTTTTTGTTTTGAATAGACCGCCTGCGCTTCAGGCTTATGTGAAAACTCTTGCACCATACGGCTCAGCCGCTCAGGATGATAAACAGTGTCGTCAGTAAGATAGGAAATGTAATCGCCGTCTGCAAATGGGAGCGCACTGTTAATTAATGTGGCATAACGGGCTGTTTTTAATCGATCTGCAGGATGCACGAAACTGTTATGATATTGAATGCGCCGGTCATGGAGATACTTGTGAATCACCGCAGTTGTTTCTGCATTCGAATGATCATCCATGATAAAAAGCTCCCAAAGATCATGCGTTTGCTGTATCACGCTTTCGATCGCTTTTTGCAAATAATCGGGTTTGTTGTAACTTGTTAAAATAATAGACACTTTCTCTCCCATCTATACCGCCTCCCGCCGTCAAACATAAAAACGGCTCCGCAGCAAGCAGAGCCTCTGTCATCATTTAAAAAGCACCCCAGCTTACAACACTTGAGAGTGAAACATGAGATCTCGTGTTATTTAACGGGTTTTGGAAAATAACCAAATCAGTCAGAACTTCTTTTACGATGACATTTTGAAGTGTATCTCCGTTGATCAAATTGACTTTTGAAACCGGTACGCCCAGCTCTTTTGCAAAAACAAGCTGGCGTCTGAGGTCAGATGGATTTCCTTCAGAAGACGATTGACGTATAAGCAGAATCAGCAAAAGCAAAATAAAATGCAGATCATCTTGGTTTTCTTCTCGATCCACTTGTTTCTCTAAATCCAAATCATCCCTCTCCCTTATCATTATCTCTGTTTCACAATATGTGCGACTTCGATTTATGGTATAGGCTATGTCCACTCCATTAAAAAATCAGCATTTTCCTTAAATAGATGAAAAATAGATCAGGTACGGCGTTCGACTCATACCAAATAACAGCCGGAAGAATATGAATAACGTGAGTTCACTATCGAATAGGAGGTGTGTGTAATGAGCTCTGAAAATGCACAGTTAAAAAAGGATTTAATTAAAGCCGTTTTAAGCCCTTTATTTCCAACTGCAACAGAAGGAGGAGAAAATATGGATAGTAATCTTAAAGCCTTGCTTGATGCTGCCATCGATCAAAAAGTAGATGAAAGTGAAACGGTTACGGCAGAATCTCTTTTAGACCCTTCTCTTCCGGCAAGATGGATTTTTGCCAGAATTACGCCAGGCACTACAATCAGCATTGTGACTGATTCAGGTGACATGATCGGACCGGTTGTTTTCGTTGCTTTCGATCAGGTTCACGGGATCGTATTTGTAACACAGGAAAGCTCCGTCACTCCGGCAGGCCAAGCTACAACATTAATTGATGTAGACAAAGTAGAAAGCGTTACGTTCTTTTCATAACATCCGATGAAAGTCTTGTATATCCAGTCGGGATACGGAGGAATATACAGTTATTTTGATCGCTGGGCTGAAGAATGTTTTCAGAACACTCATACAGAGTATATGATTGCAGATAAACCTGAAGCAGAATCTTTGATGAAGATCGAAGCGTTTCAGCCGGATTTCACACTTATGATGGTTGGAGACCGCGTTCCTCACGACTGGCTGACCTGGTTAAAGGGTAAGGATATCCCCGTGTATGTTTGGCTGACCGAAGACCCATTTTATATGGATATCAGCCTTCAGGTAATTAAGCTTGCTGACGCCATATTAACGATAGAACAAAATGCAGCTCTCTACTATCAAGAGCTCGGCTACCAGAACGTCTATTATGTTCCGATACCAGTTAACCATCGGCTGTTTAAAAAAATGGGCACTGAACATTCCTATCATTCAAATCTGTTAATCATCGGCTATCCTTACCCTAATCGGGTTCAGCTTATGAAAGAAGCGGTCCATCTGCCATTCACGGTTCGGGTAATCGGCAAGGAATGGGGAAAATATCTGCCTAAAAAAGTGCTCAAACAGCCGCATATTGATGTCGTCAGCACATGGGTTCCACCCGAACAGGCCGTTCATTATTATAATGGGGCAGACATCGTAATTAATGCGCATCGTCCCTATCATTTTGCTTTCAACCAAAATACTATGCGCATCAAAAATACCAGTTTTAATAACCGAACGTTTGATATCGCTGCATGCGAAGCATTTCAATTAACAGATTTACCCGCGGCACATCCTTTTTCATCCTTTATTTCTTATCACGGCATGAACGACTTTAAGGAAAAAGCCGCTTTCTATATCTACCACCCTGAAGAACGGCAAAAAGCTGCAGCAGCCAATTATAAAGAGACCGTACCCGCATTTACGTTTGATGAGCTTCCTGCAAAACTAAAAGCGATTCATCTGGCGCTTTCTTGAAAAATCGTTCATTGCTATGAACGATTTTTTTATTCATAGAAAAAAGCAGCTGCACAAGCTGCTTTCTATTCTAGCCGTCAGAACGGTCTTTCAGCTTCCTCGGATTTACCTGTTTATGAAGATCAGGCATTTCGCCGAGATGCTGTGCAATTTGTTCCCACGATACAATTTTGAAATTTTGATTGACGGCTTGTCCGTTATCGATATTTTCGCCATCCTGCGCCACAAAAATCCCGTACGGATATTTTGGGCCAAGTCCGAAACCGAGAACATCAATACCATCCGTGTCACTAGTACCGTCTATCTTCTCGCCATCTGTAATCTCAAAGTTGGCTACATAACGATTTTTCCCCTGCCGTTCATACATTGCATAGCTGTTATTTCCTTGACTTGAAGCCATGAGATATCCTTTGCCATTTGGTGCATAATAGATTGTCAGTCCTTCAATATCAGCTGTCAAATGATCTCCTGTCGCACGGTCAACTACCTGCCCCTTTGATCCTCCGCCGGGCTCAGCGTTAAATTTCCAGATGGCCTCATCTTCCTCTGCTATGTATAGGTTTCCGTACTCATCATCCGCAACAAGGCCTTCGGTCTGAGTATTCAACTTAAATTCACGCACCTTTTTCCCTGTTACATAACCTTTTCCACCATCAACAATTTCATACTGCTCAAATTCCCCTTGTTTGCCTGTCACTAATGCGTAAAATGCTCCTGTTTTCTGGCTGTGATACAAGCTGAATCCATAAACCTCAGAAATATTGGTGGAAATAGGATGTTTCGGATCTGTAATGCTTTTCAATTTTCCTTTATCCCCATCTATTGCATATACTTCAATTGTATTTTTTCCTTCGGACCGATTGGATGCGGCAGCAATATCAATTTTTTCGCCGTTCAATGGAAAATCATAGCGCAGATCGACATTATTGAGCTTGCCAAACTCATAAGAATGAAGCTGTTTTCCGTCTAAATCATACACGACGAGCCCTGACTTCTTATTTGTCGTAATCAACTTGCTTTTTTCCGGGTGTTTTTCATGAACCCAAATGGCCGGGTCATCTGCTGCGTCATCGCCAGATGCGACCGGATCTGTCTCCGTGTGTGCAGTCACTTTGAAATGATGTTCCTCATTCACATAATGAGCCGACACCGAGGTTGCTGTCAGGCTAAGCAATAAACCCGCGGCAGTGCTTAGCAGCATTGTTTTTGAAACCTTCATTTGGTATCCTCCTCTTTTATCACTATCACTACTATTGTAAAATATATACAGGTGATTACCGTGAGGAAAATGAACCTTTTTTTATAGGGTTTCTGACTCATAAACAACTTTTCCCCAAAGAGGTAGGTGAGATGGACTTTGCCAGATTTGCTTTTGCGGAGCGAAAAAAATATGTTGAATATTTAGTACATTGTTTATTTAGTTTTGTTGTTCCCTAGTTACGTCCGTTTTTCCATTTTCTATTAAAAAAGAACACTTTGTGACATGATCATTCCCCTAAATTTTGTTTTATTGGTTGCTTTCATTAATTCGATTACAAAGTTGAACATATGATGCATGGTAGAGAAACGAGAGTTGGAGGATAAGCCATGCCTAAACAGCAAACAGCAGAACTAAAACCATTTTTCCATAACAAAACAGTTTTAGTCACTGGCGGAACGGGTTCAATCGGGAGTCAAATTGTCAAACGCCTTTTGCTGCTTACACCTAAACAGGTGATTGTATTCAGCAAAGACGACAGTAAACAGTATGTCATGAGCCAAAAGTATGCGGAGGATAAGCGGCTATTATTTGTACTCGGAGATGTACGCGATCACAGAAGGATGAATCAGGTGATGAAAGGCGTCGATATCGTATTTCACGCGGCTGCGCTGAAACAGGTTCCGACATGTGAGGACCATCCATTTGAAGCGATCCAGACCAATCTCATCGGCGGACAAAATGTGGTGGAAGCTGCCCTTTCACACCGAGTGCAGCATGTCATTAATATCAGTACAGATAAAGCTGTATCTCCTGTGAACACAATGGGTGCCACCAAGCTGTTATCTGAAAAGCTGTTTCATCAAGCAAACCGCCACGTCCAAAACAAAGGAACCTTGTTTTGTTCGGTCCGCTTTGGAAATGTTCTCGGTTCCAGAGGTTCGGTCATCCCCATATTATTTGAACAGATGATGGAGGGTGAACCTCTGACCATCACAGACAAAAACATGACCAGATTTTTCATGTCAATAGACGATGCAGCTACATTGACATTACAATCGGCTGCTATTACAAAAGGCGGAGAAACCTTTATTTTCAAAATGGAATCACTGAAACTTGAAGAACTGATTCATGGGTTTGAAGAATATGCATCGCAGCACGGGCTCCCGCGGCCGGCTGCAGTAGAAGTGGGCAAGCGTCCAGGTGAAAAGCTTCACGAAGAATTAACATCTCCACATGAAATTGAATCACTGTATGAATGGGGCAACCTTTATGCGATCCTTCCAGAGCCGGAAAAACATCCTGACTTTCGCAAAGTCAATCTGCCTGGGTATCAATCAGATCAAGCCCCGCTCATTACGAAAGAAAGAATTGCTCAGATTATTGAAGAATTGCATCAAGAGAAAAAGGCATAAAAACAAGCCTGTCTATCCATTAGGCAGGCCTGTTTTTAACACTTTATTTATTAAAGAGATGCAGATAGCTTTCGTATCCTTCTTCTTTTAGCTTATGCTTCGGAACAAACCGCAGCGCTGCTGAATTTATGCAATAACGAAGTCCGTTTGGCCCCGGTCCGTCATTAAATACGTGGCCAAGATGAGAATCAGCAGTTCGGCTTCTTACTTCTGTGCGAATCATGCCGTGGCTCGTGTCCAGTTTTTCTTCCACTTCTTCTTCTTCAATCGGCTTTGTAAAGCTTGGCCAGCCGCAGTGGGAATCAAATTTATCCTTGGATGTAAACAATGGCTTGCCTGACACAATGTCTACATACAACCCTTCTTCCTTATGATCCCAATATTCATTTTGAAATGGCGGCTCCGTGCCGTTATTTTGCGTTACTTCATATTGCATGCGATTTAATGACTTTATTTTTTCTTCTTTATTGTACGCCATTTATTTAGCCCCCCAATGCTCGCTGATAAATCCCGCTCGTCCGGAACCTGTCCGGTAGCGCTGATAATGTGCTGGATTCTTTTTATAAAAATGCTGATGGTAGCCTTCCGCTTCATAGAAAGGTTCAGCTTTGAAAATGTCCGTTACAATCGGATCTTTAAAGATGCCGCTTTCCGCCAGACGTTGCTTGGAAGCTTCCGCAAGCTCCTTTTGTTTATCATTATGATAAAAAATGGCTGCGCGATAGGAACTGCCGCGATCAGCAAACTGCCCCCCGGCATCTGTCGGATCGATTTGCTGCCAAAATAATTCAAGCAGTTTTTCATAAGGGAATACATCAGGATTAAACGTGATTTGAACGGCTTCACGATGTCCCGTCGTTTCACTGCACACCTCTTCGTACGTAGGGTTTTCAGTATGGCCGCCTGTATACCCGGACACCACTTTTTCAATTCCCGGCTGTTCGTCAAAAGGTTTAACCATACACCAAAAACAGCCTCCTGCAAATGTGGCGATTTCTTTTTTTTCAGACATACTGGTGCCTCCTTTGTTAATACGTGGTATTATTATATTATAGCATGTAAAAATAGAATGAAAATGATTCTGCTTTTCAATAAAATCTATAGGTTTTAAGCAATATGCTTATGTAATGGAGGTTCACAAATTTGAAAGTAAGAACACAGATGATGTACGATATGGAAACTTTACTCCGTAAAGTCTTTAAACAAATACGCAATGAAATCAATGAAATTTTAGATAAAGAGCTGTCGCGGAATGAATTCACCATTCTTCGAATCCTTAGTGAACAAGGGCCTAAAAAAGTCACTGAATTTGCGCCTATTTTAGAGGTATCGGCAAGCCACATTACGGCTGTGACCGATGCGCTGGTAGAAAAGGAATGGATTACGAGAATCAGATCGAAGGAAGACAGACGCATCATCCGCATTCATATCACTGAAGCAGGCGAAAAAGTCCTTCAGCACTTTAACGAGAAAAAAACGGAATATTTCTTTAAACGCTTTGACTGCTACACTGATGCTGAACTTGCCACGTTAATCGAGCTCTTCAGCAAACTTGATAAAAAACGGTGAAAAAAAGCACATACCGATATATAGGTATGTGCTTTTCGCAGTGCTTCACTTATTTTTCAGTAAACAGCTTCATTGCTTTCCAGCGGCCATATCTATAATACAAAAATGCCGCGCAGCTGCTAAATAAAAAACTCATTCCGATTCCAAGCCCGATTCCTTTTTGTCCAAGCCAAGCTGAAAATAGAGCTGTGAAAGGATATCTCAACACCCAAAACGAGATTAAATTTAATACCAGAACCTGCAGCATCGCTCCCGCGGCCCTGACGATTCCGTTCAGCACAAAATTAATCCCAATAAAAGGGTAGAAAAACGCGATCCACTTCAAATATTGTTCACCAAATGCGACCGCATCGGGCTCACTGATAAATAACCTTATGAGATATTTACCAAATACCCAAATCATAACCGCAATCACCAGCATGCAGGAAATAACAGCTATCACACCTAGCCTTGCAATTGTTCCCACTCTTTTTTCGTTTCCGATTCCAATATTTTGTCCTGCCATACTATTGACGGCCGTACCGGCAGCCATTGCTGGAAGCGTGATGATGCTATCAAGCCGCTGCACCGCGCCAAAGCCTGATACCACGTGATCCCCGTATGAGTTAACAACACTCATAATCGCCATCATACCGCCTGTAATCACCATCATCTGCAGACCTGCCGGAATCCCGAGTTTCAAAATCAGCGCGGACTCTTCCCACTTGGGCATTCTCGGAATTGAGAATGGCACAAGCTTGTGTTTGACGACATAAAACAACCCATACAAAAACGCAATGCCCTGTGACAAAATCGTTGAATAAGCCGCTCCCGCTATTCCCATGCGGAACACAGAAATAAAGAGCGGCGCAAGCACTGTATTCAGTACAACAGCAAACGCAATAAACCGGAGAGGTGTCTTGCTGTCGCCCAGCGCACGAAGCACAGTACTGATAAAGTTATAACCAAACAAAAATAAAATGCCGATAAATTGAATCTGTAAATACGTCTCAGCAAGCGGTATCATTGACTCCGGCGTTTTTAGAAGACGCAGCAAAAGCTCTGAGAGAAAAAAACCGGCCGCGCCGAATCCGATGCTTAGGCCTGTTAATAAAACAACAAAAGCGTTAATATACGACGCCATTCCTTTTACATCATCTTTTCCTTTTTGCTGAGATAAAATTGTTAATGTTGCATTGTTAAGGCCCAAAATAAAAGACAGCACGGTCAAAACAACCGTGCTTGATACCGCGGCTGCCCCAAGGGCCTTTGCCCCCAGTAAATTGCCGATCCACAAGCTGTCTATAAATTGAAAGGAAACCTGCAATGCGTTTCCGAGCATAATAGGCATTGAAAACAGTACAAGCTGTTTCAGCACGTTCCCCTGTGTAAAATCGTATGCTTTCATCTTTTCTCCTTGTGTTCTCAAATTTTCTTCGGACCACACGAAAAAAGAGACGTTGTTTCATGTCTCTTTTTTCATGACTTATCGGTTTTTTTTCGGTCTCGCATACCGAATGTAAACACCATCACACTTAGGAACAAGGCACAATAGGAAACATTCAAATACATTTGATCCATATCTTCAGCAGCCAGATGATGATAAGCAAGCCAGCCGAAGTACAGGGAAAATGTAAAGGATAATAAACTGAAATACTGGTAAATCCGTTTCATTTTCAGTCACCTCTATTGTTTAGGATGGTAATAGGAAAACTCAATTTCATCTTTTTCTAAATTTATCTTATCCGCTTTGACATACATTCCATTCGTTAAAGGCATTTCTGACAAACGCACTTCAATGCTTTTATCTCCGGGGTGAACATGGACAAATGACGGCAATTCATAAAAGCTGTCCATATAATTTAACACAAAGCTAATTGGTATACTCAATTTCCCTAACGAAAATTTCGTGACATTCAGCTCTACATCACCGTTTTTTTTCACGGTCGGCTCAAAAGCGATAAACGCATCAATAGACGTGGAAAATGCCTTGATTTTCCCTGCGACATGAACATCATCATCAATCTCTACTTTATAATCAAGCTTGTTTGATGCTTTGTCGTTTAAATATGAGTTAACAAACGCAGCTAATGATTCTTTTGTGCTTGTCACTTGAAATCCATACTCGCTCTCAGATGCATCTTTCACCTGAGCCTGTTCCCCCGGAAGCAAAACAAGTGCCACAAACCCGGCGGCGAGGATAAAATTGATTGCAAGCAATATAAAAAACAGTCGCTTCCACTTATTCATGCTGTCACCCTACTCTTTCGGTAATCCTTCTTTTTTAATGGCTTGATAGACGCGCTTTGCGATAAGAGAATAACCCGTACCATTAGGATGAAAATCATCTTCCTCAGAAATTCGGCTGCTGTCACTTTTTTGATTAAACAAATCTTCGATATGGACGATTTTTGCATGTTTATCTTTTTTCAGCTCTTTTTCAGCAATATGGTTCCAATCCGTGACGACACCATTTATTTCATTTAGTTCTGATAATGTAAACGTAAACGGATTGTACATGCTGACATAAATCAGCTCAGCGTGATCATTCAGCTCGCGAATTTCAGAAATGATTTTTTCAAAGCGCTTTTCGTACGGTTTTTCCGCTTCCTGAAACGGTTCAACGGTTAATTGCAGAAAGTTTTGGCGAAGGATTTTCATCAAATCATTACCGCCAATTGTAAAAAAGACATAATCTGCGTCCTTTATGCCTTTTTGAACCTTTTTATCTTTTAGTTTTTCTAATAAATCATCCGAACGGTTCCCTTTTACAGCATAATTTTTCACGTCGACCGTTTTGACTTGTTTATCTGACCGGATAGAATCCGCCACCTTGCCGACATATCCCTTTCCGTCGGGATCTCCGACTCCTTCTGTCAGCGAATCTCCGACAGCCGCTATGACAATGTGTTCTTTTGTTTTCGTTTCATGGGCTTTTTGTTTTCCCTCAGATGATGTACGTATGCTCGTACACGCAGTAAGAAGCAAAATCAAACTGGCCATGATTGAAAAAATGCGCAGCTTCAATCTTGTTGCTCCTTCCCATTCTACTAGTGGAAAGTGTATCATGTTTTAGAAGATTTGCAAATGCCTAGTCTCTTAGCTTACTTGAGTGTACTGGCTGACTTCACATCGGAAATGATATCATCGTACGGTGTATTCTCCACTCCATTGTAATCTTTCAGCACCTTACCGTCCGGACCTACCAAATAAAAAGAAGATTGATGAATCACTTGGTCCTCTCCCTCCGGCTTCTTTACGATCGCTTTAAAGCTCTTAAGTGCGAACTCCTCAATCTCACTCTGGCTGTATCCCGTGAGAAAATCCCAGTTATCAAAAGATAATGGATAATTTGCGGCAAATTTCTTCAGCTGTTTCGGCTTATCGTTTTCTGGATCAACACTAAATGATATGATGCGGACATCTATATTTTCGGCTTTCAGTTTTTTTTGCAGATCGGTCATATGAGCGGTCATTGGCGGACATATAGTTTCACAATTGGTAAAAATAAAATCCGCCAGCCATACTTCTCCTTTTAAACTCTCTAAAGAAACGTTCTTGCCGTCTTGGTTTTGAAATGTAAAAGGCTCCACCTCGTAATTGAGCGGATCTTTAATCTGCTGTCCTCCGCATGCACACAAAAACAGAAAAATCAGCCCAGCCGTTAACCCCTTGATAACCTTCATGACATCCATCCTTTCCAGCCAGCATAAAAACGCTTTCTAAAACCGTCCTTACTGTCCCATGTTTGTATTCGATACTGAGCAAAAAAAATCCTGCATGCCTCCCCATTAACGATTACAAAGGAGGGCATGCAGGTAAAAAACGGCATGTTACGCGTTGTGCTTTAACACCTCTTGATGAAATACAGCCTGATAATCTGCCCACTTCATCCGCCGCTTCATATAATGTCGGAAAGAATACACTTTTGCCCTGCTGTTTGATGAAAACACTTCTTTTAAGTAGAATTGCAAATGGTGATGTAACATAAAGAAATAGTGCTCATCTTCCTTTAATACAGGTATTTCTGTCACTTTCACCTGAATCCCGTCACCGCGTTTGAACTCTAGGCTTTTGAGTAACAAGCTATCAATCCTCTTTTTTGTTTTTCTTCTATTATATATGATGCCAGCCGGGCTGTCTGTCATTTTGCGCGGTTGTGTAAAAAAATTAGATTAGCAAATGGAACAAGTCCTCATCCTTGTTCACCTCTACATAATGAAACGGTTTTTTGTTCATCCGTTCAATCAGCGGCCCATAATCGGCTTTGTTCTGCAGCTCGATGCCGACAAGAGCAGGTCCATTGCTTTTATTATTTTTCTTCGTATATTCAAACCTTGTAATGTCATCATTCGGCCCGAGGACTTCGTCAAGAAATTCGCGGAGCGCCCCCGCTCTTTGTGGAAAATTGACGATAAAATAATGCTGAAGGCCTTCAAAAATCAAGGAACGCTCCTTCATTTCCTGCATTCTTCCGATATCGTTATTGCCCCCGCTTACCACACACACCACGTTTTTCCCTTTAATTTGATCCTTGTACAAATCAAGCGCTGCGACAGAAAGAGCTCCAGCCGGTTCAGCAACAACCGCACATTCGTTATATAATTCAAGAATGGATGTACATACTTTTCCTTCAGGCACAAGGAGAATGTCATCAACGACAGTTTCCAGCGTCCGGAAGGTTTCCTCGCCAATTTTTTTAACAGCCGCCCCATCTACAAACTTATCAATTTTATCAAGTGTGACGACATGCCCAGCTTTGTTTGATTCAAAGTAGGATGCCGCTCCCGCCGGCTCAACAGCAATTACCTTTGTATCAGGAGACACGTTTTTCAAATATGTACCTACCCCAGAGAGAAGGCCGCCGCCTCCGACACTTGCAAAAAGAAAATGCGGTTCTGTATCAATGTCGTTTAAAATCTCGACTGCGAGCGTTCCCTGTCCGGCCATCACATCCGGATCATCGAACGGATGGATAAACGTCCGAGATTCCGCCTCACAGCATTCAGCAGCGCTTTTATACGCGTCGTCAAACGTATCGCCTGTCAAAATAATATCGATAAATCCTTTTCCGAATAGTTCAACTTGAGATACTTTTTGTCTCGGTGTAGTAGACGGCATAAAAATTTTCCCGTGAATGCCAAGATGTTTACACGAAAATGCCACACCTTGAGCGTGGTTTCCGGCACTTGCACACACAACTCCGTTCTCTGTCTGCTCGCTGGAAAGCTGTTTCATTTTATGATAAGCCCCTCTGAGCTTAAAAGATCTGACAACTTGCAAGTCTTCGCGTTTTAAATAGATATTGCATTCATATCTCTCAGAAAGTCTGTCATTCCTCTGCAAAGGTGTGTGAATGACAACGTCCTTTACGTTTTGGTGAGCCTTCAAAATGTCTTTCACTTGGATGAGAGAGTTTTCTTTAAGCAACGGTTTCATGTACAGATTCCTTTCTTGTTTTAAATCCCTATTTAATATGCCATTATAACATGAATATTCAAAAAATAAGACAATTATTTTTATTTAATAATTAAAAAAATACAGACTATGTCCACCACATCTTGTGGTAACTTCTGTTCAACCATTATCCTGCAGAGCCAAGAAAAAAGATGATCGTAAAATAAAGGGTGTTTTCAACCAAAAGGCATGATATAATGAAACCAATTAGAACCAAAAGGAGCCAATTGATGAATAGTGCACCAAAACTCAATACATTTCAACATCTAATCGGAGAACATCAAACTTTCCTGGAAGCGAAGCGAATCGCCAAGCAGTTCTCGTTATCGGAGCTTCCTGTCTTAATAACAGGAAAAATCGGAACAGGCAAAAATCACTTCGCACATGCCATACACTTGGAATCTTCGAGAAGCAATGAACCGTTTATAAGCGTCAATTGCAGCACCCATTCGGAAGAAACCCTTATTCATGAGCTTTTTGGCCCTAACGGAAACACAGGTGTTTTTCAAAAAGCGGTACGAGGAACCCTTTTTCTTGATGATGTATGGCGCATGCCTGCTTCTGTACAAGCTCAGCTGTTAAAAGCGCTTGATTCAGACACGGAGAAACCGCGAATGATCTGTGCTTCTGCAGACCGATCCGTGGAACATACATTCAGGCAAGACTTATTCTACAGACTGAACATTTTAACGCTCACACTGCCCGAATTATCGGAACGAAAAAGCGATATTCCGCTTTTGACACAGCATTTTCTCTCAAATTCCGGTCAGCAATTGTTAATCGATCCCTCCGTTTTTCCCGTGCTTGAGAAGCATGCATTTGAAGGCAATGTCAGGGAATTAAAAAACGCTGCAGATTATATGGCGGCAGTATCAAGCGGAGGAACGATCCAGCCATATGACCTGCCGCCATATATTAGAGGCGCGATAGACGGAAAAACGTCGAAGAAAAAAGCGAAGCTGCTGACTTTAATGGAAAAAGCTGAGTTTTTGTTTATTTTGGAAACAATAAAAGTATTGAACGAAAAAGGAGAACCTGCCAGCAGACGGATCATTTCTGAACACAGCAAAAATACCCAAACCTCGTTAACTCCTCAGCAGGTCAGAAGCCGTCTCGACTATTTGGAGAAAAAAGATTATGTCACCAAAAGCCGCGGACGCGCAGGCACAAAAATTACCTTTGAGGGCTTGAGCTTTATAGAGACGTTAAAAAATCAAATGATCTAGCGATCGAAAGGAGAATGCACTTGTTTACAATCAAAGAAGAGATCGCCAATGCGATTACACACGGCATCGGTGTCCTCTTATCCATCCCAGCATTAGTGTTTCTAATCATATTTGCGGCTAATTACGGGTCTGCATGGGACATTGTCAGCTTTACAATATTCGGTGTCTCTATGCTGCTGTTATATTTGAGCTCCACCCTGCTTCACAGCATCACACATAAAAAAACGAAGGACATTTTGGAGATTATTGATCATAGCGCGATTTACGTACTCATCGCCGGAACCTACACGCCTTTTTTGCTTGGGCCGCTGAAAGGCACACTCGGCTTTACCCTGTTGGTTATCGTATGGTCACTTGCCCTAGGCGGAATCGTTTTTAAAATTTTCTTTGTGAAACGGTTTATCCTATTGTCAACCTTCGTGTATTTAGTCATGGGGTGGCTGATGATTATTGCAGTTAAACCTTTATATGCTTCACTGAGCGGAGCGGGATTCAGCCTCCTTTTTCTCGGCGGCATTTTATACTCTGTCGGAACCATCTTTTACATTTGGAAAAAGATCCCCTTCCATCACGCCATTTGGCACAGCTTTGTATTGGGCGGGAGCGCTGCTATGTTTTTCTGCGTGCTCTTCTATTGTGTAAAGGTGCCGTTCCTTTCGTAACAGTAACAGAAAAGCGCAGTCTTCACGACTGCGCTTTTTTTATGCACGTAATTGTTTTTCATTGGCAGGTATATAAGCTTTTGAAAAGGACAATTCAATGTCTGCCGGTTTTAAGCGTTTAAAAAACGAGCCCTTTTGCATGTTATCTGTTCCTTTCGTTTCCACCATCACCAACGGAAGATGATAGCGGGCCGCAAGTTCTACAGGATCAATAGAACCATCTAGTGAAAGAATCAGGCTTTGTCCCTTTTCCAGCTGTTTTGTCACATCTTCATATACCTTTTCTGAATCCCCGTCTGAAATCACATCCATCCGATCCAGCCATTGCCCGATAAAAGGCAAGCGGAACACTTTTGGGTTGGCGATAAAGCCGGCCGGTTCCTCAATATATCCAGCAATTAAGGCCAGTTCAGCCAAACGCAAACGGGGATGCACATACAAAACAGGACCGTGTGGTATTGGCTCTGGCTGATGGATCGTCACAACTGAACCGGAGATGCCGATACAGCCTTCCAAAAACGCCTTTGGCTGTTCGTACACAAGAGTCATCTGTTTTTTGTATGACAGACGGGGATCGAGCATTGTTTGATTAAATAATTGTTTCATATTTTTTAACAGCATATACACAATATAAACCACTAGAAGGCTGTAGCGAACCAATTAAAATCCTCCCGCTTTAGAAGAATTCTTTTTTTCATACATTAGAAATTCGTAATCATACGGGTTTTTTTCGTCTTTGGTCCCCTGCTCAGAAGAAACCAACTTCCAATTGGATTCATCAAATTCAGGAAAGTGACGGTCACCCTCAAACTCGTGATGAATTTTCGTCATATACAGTCTGTCCGCATAAGGGAACAGGTCCGTATAGAGCTGAGCCCCTCCGATCACAAAGCATTCTTCAGGGCCTGAACAAATGTCCAGTACATCCTTTAATGAACCGACAACCGTGCATCCCGGAAATTCTGAAGCCGGCGCTGAGGTAACGACAATATTTTTCCGATTTGGAAGCGGACGTCCGATCGATTCAAATGTTTTTCGGCCCATAATGATTGAATGGCCCGATGTTACTTTCTTAAAGTATGCAAGATCATTGGGCAAATGCCACGGCAAATCATTATCTTTGCCGATAAGCCTGTTGGCATCCATCGCAAAAATGAATGAAATCATACGCTGACCGCCCCTTTTATATGAGGATGCGGATCATAATCCTCGATGATAAAGTCCTCAAATGCAAAGTTAAAAATAGAATCAACCTTTCTGGCGAAACGAAGCTGCGGAAGCGGTCTAACATCTCTTTCAAGCTGCAAATTGACTTGTTCAATATGATTTTGATAGATATGAACATCACCAAATGTATGGATGAACTCGCCCGGTTCAAGCCCAGTCACATGAGCAATCATCATGGTTAGCAGGGCATAAGATGCAATATTAAACGGCACACCTAAGAAAACATCGGCAGAGCGCTGATACAGCTGACAGGACAGCTTGCCGTCAGACACATAGAATTGGTACAGGCAATGGCACGGCGGCAACGCCATTTTATCAATTTCACCAACATTCCAGGCGCTGACGATTAAGCGTCTGGAGTTCGGATTTGTCTTAATATCTTCAATAAGACGGGAAATTTGATCAATGGTTTCTCCATCAGCTCCCCGCCAAGAACGCCATTGGGAGCCATATACAGGTCCAAGTTCACCGTTTTCATCAGCCCACTCATTCCAAATTCGCACTCCGTTTTCCTGCAGATAGCGTACATTCGTATCTCCTTTTAAGAACCACAGCAGTTCATGCGCAATTGATTTAAAGTGGAGTTTTTTAGTGGTGAGCATCGGAAAGCCTTCCCGTAAATTAAATCTCATTTGATATCCAAAAGTGCTGATTGTTCCGGTCCCTGTCCGGTCTCCCTTTTTCTCACCATGCTCTAAAACATGTCTGCATAAATCCTTATACTGTTTCATTTTTTTCATCCTTTAAAAGTAGTCTTCTAGTAGTGTAACACAATAAAAAATCATTTCTGAACCCAGAAATGATTTTTTTATAGTCAGCTGACGACAGGCTTTTCATCCTGTTCTTTTTCTTCATCTTGCAGATCCTGATGCGTATGTGCAATTCTGCTCGCCGCTGCTGCAGCAAGTGCTGCCACAATATCATCCAAAAAGGTGTGAATACCGTCTGGACTTTCATCAAGTTCCTTAATAATTCCAATCTTCTCTTTATCCAAATAACCGAAATTGGTCAAACCGATCGACCCGTACACATTAACGATTGAAAGCGGGATAATTTCATCTATGCCGTAAAGCGGTTCATCCGTTTCAACAAGGTGCTGCAGCGGTTCGGGGAGAAGCTTCTGTTCTGCAAGCTGATCGAGTGCAAGGCCTGTCAAAACAGCATGAATAATTTCACGTTTGTTCAGGACTTTTTCTACATTCTCCATGCAAACACTGAGCGGCAGATTTGGATTGTATTTTTCCTGAAGTTTTTGAACAATCCGTGCAATATCTTCTATCATAACGCCCCGTTTGTTCAGCATATCCTTTGTTATATCGACCATTTCATTCATTGTGTACTTTTTCATGTCTAATGGCATCTCCTTTAGGCACTCATCCAGTTGGGAGGCGTGTTGCGGTCCCAGTAAATGCTCCCAAGCTCATGATGTGATTGAAATCCATCTTCTGCTGTATGATAATGAAAATTAAACCAGTAGCCGTCATGAGGCGGGTGGTCTCTTCGCACATGGAATCTGAGAAGATCTTCTCCAGTTGTCCGATTGTAAACGTTGAAAATTTTTTCCGTTTTGCCCGCTGAAGGCATGCTTGAGATCACAACATCTTGGTACGCCTCATCATCTTGCAATGTCGCTAAATAATCACTAATCACATTTTCGATTTTTGGCAGGATCTCTTTCCGATAGTCATCCTCAATGACAGGAGCGATTCTGCTGCCGAATTTTAAAAAGGACTGATCCTCAGCGCTGTCAAGGAGCTGTTCCTTGTACGATTGAAAAAGCAGTTCAGGATCTCGCCTGTCATCCGACTCATCATCGTACAGGTCATGCTCATCATAAAAAGCGGTGTAATCATTCTGCTCAAGACTGCTCGGCTGTCCGGAAGGCTTGTCCGCCATAAGGGCAGCCGGAGGAGATACGAGCCCGAACGTTACAATGGTAAATAAAACCACAAGGGTCTTTCTCATCCACAATTTCATGACTGCTTATTCCTCTCTATTTTATTGTCATGTTTCTCTTATTTTAGCACATCCAAAACATGCAAGTCATGTACTATATGAAACTGATATGCAAATTAGGAGATTCGTTGCTATGCACTTTGTGTAAAAACGCTTACAATATTCCATGAAAGGAGGCTTTCCGCATGATTGACGCTCTGTTTGCCACAGTTTCACTCTTAACATTATTATACTTTGTCGTCATGGAGGTCACCGATTAACAGAAAGCCCGTGATATGAATCACGGGCTTGTTTGAATGACGCCATAATGGAACAGTGCTGTTTTTCTTTTCATGACGTTAAAACCAAACTGTTCAAACCGCGGACTTTTCCAGTGGTCTTTTAGCACAACGCTTTTTCTGGCGACTCGTACCGCTTCATTGATACATCCTTCGTGTAAAACTGAATCCTCTGCCAAATCACGTAAAGGCGCGATGCCGTCAGAGGTCTCTACAGGTTCATGAAACATTGGATCGAAATAAACCACATCAACAGAGTTGTCAGGAAGCTGTTTGATGTATTCTAAGCAATCACCATTCTTCACCTGGATTCTTCTCATCGCAGCTTGAAGCTCTTCTATACCCGTTTCCCATGAATGCAGCCCCGTCCCCACTAAAACAGACACAAGATGGTTTTTTTCAATCCCAACAACAGAACCCGTTTCGCCTACTGCCATACTTGCGATAATGGCATCTGACCCCAGCCCGAGTGTGCAATCTAAAAACGTATCCCCTTCAGATAATCCGGCAGCCCGAAGCATAGGCTCTTGCTCTCCCTGTAAGAAGCGTTTGGCTCTGAACATCGCTGTATTCGGATGAAAAAAGAATTTGGCACCTTGTTTCGTATACAGCTCAAACCGCTCTTTGCCGACCACAAGCAAATCACGTTCAGCTGATTTCAGCAGGTGTTCAACCGTTTGTTTATTCCGGCCGCAGTATGGCATATTTAGCTCTTTAGAAAGCTGCTTTGCAGTTTTTATGGTGTGTTCAGACGGTCTATAGCTTGTTGTTATCATCTTCTGTACTCCCAAAAAGAAAATGCCCGGAGAACGGGCATTTAGCAGTGCGCATCGAAGGCAGCAGTCAGATTTTTCATGATTTCTTCCATATCGTGTCCTTCAATTTCATGACGCGGAATAAAATGTACGACTTCTTTGCCTTTCAAAAGAGCCATTGATGGTGAAGAAGGCTCCTGGCCAGTAAAATACTCACGCATTTTCGCAGTAGCTTCTTTATCTTGGCCCGCAAATACAGTCACCGTATTGTCAGGTGTTTTGTCATTCTGGAGGACTGCCTGTGTAGCCGCAGGACGCGCAAGGCCTGCCGCGCAGCCGCATACAGAGTTAACGACTACAAGAGTTGTGCCCTCTGCCTTTTCCATAAAGTTTTCTACTTCTTCCGCTGTTGTTAACTCTTCAAAACCTGCTCCAGTCAGCTCGCGGCGCATCGGTACGACAAGCTGGCGCATGTATTCTTCATAAGCCATTGACATAAAAAAAGCCCCCTCTAGTATCCTTCATCTGAAGTAAAGGATACTATAGAGAGGGCCGGATTTCAAATGTTCACGCCTTAAAATAAAAGAAAGTGTCCCCAGCTATCTAGATTTTCATAATACCGCCGGTGTTGGCACTTGTCACAAGTTTAGAATAACGTGCCAGGTAGCCGGTTTTCACTTTCGGTTCAAAACCTTTCCAGTTCGCTTTTCGTTTTTCCCACTCTTCTTCTGGCACTTGTACATCCAAGATGCGTTTTTCAATATCAACGATAATATGGTCTCCGTTTTCAACAAAGGCAAGCGGCCCGCCCTCAGCGGCCTCAGGTGATACGTGGCCGATTGAGAGGCCACGGGAGGCTCCGGAAAAACGTCCGTCCGTAATCAATGCCACTTTTGGCCCGAGTCCCATTCCAACGATTTGGGATGTTGGCGCCAGCATTTCCGGCATGCCAGGTCCGCCTTTTGGCCCTTCGTATCTGATGATGACAACGTCGCCTTCTTTTACTTTTCGGTTGATAATGCCGTCAAGCGCCTCGTCCTGAGAATCGAATACGACAGCCGGCCCTTCGTGTCTTGTAATCCCATTCTGTACGCCGCCTGTTTTAATGATAGCGCCGTCCGGAGCTAGATTACCGAATAAAACAGCAAGGCCTCCCTTTTCAGTGAATGGTTGATCCAGCGGGTGAATGACGTCATAATCCTTTACTTCATGTCCGGCAATGGTTTCTCCAAGAGTTTTTCCTGTAACAGTCAGCGCATCTAAATGAAGCGCTCCTTCTTTCTTCGAAAGCTCATTCAGAGCCGCTGAAACGCCGCCCGCTTCGTGAAGATCTTCAATAAACACATCCGATGCAGGCGCAAGCTTAGCCAAGTGCGGCACGCGCTCAGCGACTTCGTTAATGCGTTCTAAAGAGTATTCAACGCCGGCTTCGTTTGCAAGGGCAAGGGTATGAAGAACGGTATTTGTAGAACCTCCGAGCGCCATATCGAGTGCAAACGCGTTATCAATCGCTTTTACTGTAACAATATCACGCGGTTTGATATCTTTGCGAATCGTTTCCATTAATTGCGCAGCCGATTTTCTCACAAACTCTTTGCGTTCCGGAGATGTTGCCAGAATGGTTCCATTACCCGGCAAAGCAAGACCAAGTGCTTCTGACAGACAGTTCATTGAGTTCGCCGTAAACATGCCTGAGCAAGACCCGCACGTTGGGCATCCGAACTGCTCTAGTTCTTGAAGCTCGTTTTCGTTGATTTTCCCTGCTTGGTAGGCGCCTACCCCTTCGAATACTGAGGAAAGGGAGATTTTTCGCCCGTCACTTGTTCTTCCTGCCGCCATCGGTCCGCCGCTGACAAAAATCGTCGGAATGTTGATGCGCATTGCCGCCATAAGCATTCCCGGTGTGATTTTATCGCAGTTCGGAATACAGACCATTCCGTCAAACCAGTGTGCGGATACAACCGTTTCCACAGAGTCTGCGATAATTTCACGGCTTGGCAGCGAATATCTCATACCGATATGCCCCATTGCGATGCCATCATCTACCCCAATGGTATTAAATTCAAACGGAACGCCCCCTGCTTCTCTGATTGCTTCTTTTACGATTTTCCCAAACTCCTGCAAGTGAACATGACCGGGAACGATATCAATGTATGAATTACACACCGCAATAAACGGCTTGCCGAAATCCTCTTCTTTTACCCCTGCTGCACGAAGCAAACTGCGGTGCGGAGCTCTATCGATTCCTTGTGTGATCATATTACTGCGTAATTCTGCCATGGTGATCCTCCTAAATTCTTTCAATTGTTTGATTGGATTTTATTTTGAAAATTTTCAGTTTATTTATGGGCTGTTTTTGCAAATAAGATAAATACAGGCCGCCCTCACCTTGTTTTGTTCTTTCGTGTTTTTATATTTATATAGCTTTCTTTCGATTTGAACCCTCCAACTATTAATATTGTTACTTACTATAAATAGTTTTCAGATATTTTTCAACAATATTCGAAATAATTTTTATAAAAAGTGAATTCACATAAAAAAGGTGCATGATCTGCACCTTTTTTATTTCTATTCGCCTTTTTTTCTGCTTTCCGTCATTTGTTTCCAAACAGAACCTTTTGCTTCTTCTCCATGCTCAATACGTTCAAGCGCCATTTTGACTTGAAGGCTGACCTCAAATTCAGGGTCATCTTCGGCAGCGCGCAAAGCTTCAATTGCACTTTCATCGCCGACTTCGTACAGGAACATGGCCGCACGCCAGCGAACAAGCTTGCTGGAGTCGCTTAACGACTTGATCATAGCGGGAATGGCTTGAGGATCGCCGATATCAGACAGGCAGTCTCCGGCCGTTCTTCTGACTGATACAGCTTTGTCCTCAAGTGCTTTATACAATAGAGGAAGAACATCAGGTGTTTCAATCATCCCTAAGTACACAACAGCCTGTCTTCTGATGGACACCTTTGGATCATCCAATGCCTTCTGTAAAACCGGGATATCCTCTTCTTTCGGATCCATCTGTTCCAAGTGTGCATAACGCTTTTTCCAGTCCTCATCATCTAGCATGTCAAGCGTTACTTTATACGCTTTGCGCTGTACAGCTTGTTTTGCTTCGCCCTTTCCTTGAGCGGCTGCTTCAGTCAGTCGTTTCAGCCGTTCATCACTGTATGCCGCTTGAAGCTCTTCTGTCACATCATGGCCGATTTCATCAAAGTCACCGAATCTGACACCTTGTTCTTTCCAAGCCCGCTCAAACACAACATTGGAAGCTTCAGATCTAAGTTTTAAGATCGCCTGCTGAAAGCGTTCAGGTAAGCCGAAGCGTTCTTCCCGCTCTCCATCGGTTAATTTAACTTGCATAGGAATGCCGCTGAACATCTGCACAAAAACTTTTACCTCTCCAAAAGATTCTTGATCAGAACGATTTTCTTCTGCGCTTTCAGCACTTTCCATCCCAAATGCAGTGCGGACTTGCGGTAAAATGTCTTTCCAGTCGTATCTTGCATTCCGTTCAACAGCAAGAAAATCTGCGACGTGATATACCCCTTTAACTCCATCTATTTTAAGGATTTCCGCTATAACAAGCGGTGCGCCTTCTGCTTGCTCAGGTTTATAGTTATTGCTTTTGCCCGCCGGAAGCTCTTCCGTTAAGATGACTTTCATTGTATTCGGGCTTGGTGTAGGTTCAATTGATTTTATCTTCATGATCGTCCTCCTATAGCATATCTGTGACTTATTCTATCATAGTCGCTCCAAGCCTTCTATTACGACGTTTCGGCATCAATCCCGGGTATGTCTTTTTCTAATTGGCGGACAAATTGAAGCATAAAATTGTGTCTTTCTTCTGCCAGTTCCCGTGCAGTGTCTGTATTCATCATATCTTTCAGCCGCAGCAGCTTATGAAAAAAATGAGCGTAGGCGCTTTGCTCATCTCCATAAAGGCCATGCCCTTTTGCGCCCGCAAACATGAAAGCTCTCGCAATGCCGACAGCACCAATCGCATCAAGTCTGTCAGCATCCTGTACAGCTTTTCCTTCAATTGAGAGCGGCTCCTTCGCCAATTTCCCCCTGTCCCGAAAGGACATCCTTGTTATAATATGAATCACCCTGTCAGCATTCTCTTTTCCTACTCCGAAAAAAACGAGCTGATCATATACTTCGCTCACAGAAAGCCTGACCGTGTCAGGCAGCTTCACATCAATTAAATCATGAACCAAAGCCGCCGTTTCAACAATGAACAAATCCGCTTTTTCCTTTTCTCCAATATACGCTGCAAGATCTGCTACTCTTGATACATGATGCCAGTCATGTCCAGAGCTTTCGTCAGTCAGGATAGATTGAACCCATGTCCTGATTTGCTCTGCCTGCTTCAATTCCTTCACAAAAACACCCTCTTTTTATTGCTCTAATAGCTTCACGATATCGTCTTCCAACTCTTTCGGATTTGTATTTGGTGAATAACGGCCAACGATTTCTCCATTTCTATCCACTATAAATTTCGTGAAATTCCACTTGATCGCCTTAGTTCCCAGCATCCCTTTCGCATGTTCTGTCAAATACACAAACAGCGGGTGGGCGTTTTTCCCGTTTACATCCACTTTTGAAAACATAGGAAATGTAACACCGTAATTTGTTTCACAAAATTCCTGTATGTCAGCCTCTTCACCAGGCTCTTGGTTCATGAATTGATTGCAGGGGAACCCTAAGATCTCCAGCCCCTCCTGCTGATATGTATCATATAATTCCTGCAGCTGCTTCAATTGGGAAGTAAAACCGCACTTACTTGCTGTATTCACGATCATCAGTACCTTTCCCGCGAAAGGCTGAAGTGTCATGTCTTTCCCTGTGATTGTACGTACCTTCATATGATAAATAGACATGTAAGTCCCTCCTATGTCCCTGGTGCTGATTATTTTACCTTTTTTAAATCGCAATTCAAAATGTAAACATCAATTAAGAACTCATAAGAAACCTAACGATATAAGCGTCCGTTCATTATCAATTCATATGGCTCGTTTTTTATCTTATCATTCTATAAAACATTACAATTCCCTCTGACATCTTTGAAAATCATTTTACTGTGAAACCAAAAGGCGTGTCAGTGCGTTTTATTTAAAGAGTTTTCTGTTGTTTCCCCCTCAACACGTATAGATAGATTGAAAATTGGCGTGAAAATTCCTATAATGAAGAAAATTAAACGGGGAAATAATGGAGGTGGCACGTTGCCTATTAATATACCAACACACCTGCCGGCAAAACAGGTGCTTGAAAGTGAACATATATTTGTAATGGATGAAAGCAGAGCATTTCATCAGGATATCCGGCCGCAAAAAATTATTATATTAAATTTGATGCCGAAAAAAATCCAAACAGAGACTCAGCTTCTCAGATTGCTTGGAAATTCGCCTTTACAGGTTCATTTCACATTTTTAATCCCAAGCACACACACGCCGAAAAATACTGCGAGAGAACACCTTGACGAATTTTACACGACTTTTTCCAATATCCGTCACAAGAGGTTTGACGGCATGATTATCACCGGTGCGCCGATCGAGCATTTGGCGTTTGAAGAGGTTTCATATTGGGAAGAGCTCAAGGAAATCATGGAGTGGAGCAAAACAAATGTCACTTCAACCTTGCATATTTGCTGGGGTGCTCAAGCAGGTTTGTACTACCATTACGGTGTGGAAAAAATTCAAATGCCGAAAAAAATCTTCGGTGTGTTCGAACATACCGTTCTTTCAAAACACGAAAGATTGGTAAGAGGTTTTGACGAGCTATACTACGTGCCGCATTCCCGGCATACAGATATAAATATGGAACAGCTTCAAGCAGTGCCCGAGTTAAACATTCTTACCGCATCAAAGGAAGCCGGGGTGTGCTTAATTGTGTCCAAAGACGAAAAACAAGTCTTTTTGACAGGGCACCCTGAATATGATACAAATACGCTTCTTCAAGAGTATGAAAGAGATTTGGAACGAAACCTTTCTACTGTCGAGGAGCCTAAACATTATTTTGCAAAAGGCAGCAACGAGCCAGTGAATCGCTGGAAAGCGCATGCCACATTATTGTTTATGAATTGGCTGAATTATTACGTTTACCAAGAAACTCCTTATGAATGGGACTAATTTTTCTTTTTTTAGTGATACGCTGAGCAAAAAATATGATAAAATACATCTGATTCAGTCTGCGTATAACAAAAATTTAAAATACTGGAATCCAAATCATTTAAAATTAGCTTAACTTTTTCACTGCATTAATAATTCGATTATGTATTTGTGTTATGTTTATGTATAGACAATAACTCCTTACGATGCATGAAGCTTGCTTGTTGTTGATTACATTGAGGTGAATTTACTTGAATACCAATAAAAGAGTATTAATTTTGACTGCAAATTACGGAAATGGACATGTGCAGGTAGCCAAAACACTTTATGAACAATGTGTACGGCTCGGCTTTCAGCATGTAACAGTTTCTAATTTGTACCAAGAGTCAAATCCGATTGTTTCAGAGGTAACTCAATACCTTTATTTAAAAAGCTTCTCAATCGGGAAACAGTTTTATCGTTTGTTTTATTACGGAGTTGACAAAATCTATAATAAACGTAAATTCAATATTTACTTTAAAATGGGTAATAAAAGATTGGGCGAACTTGTCGATGAACATCAGCCCGATATTATTATTAATACATTTCCGATGATCGTCGTGCCGGAATACAGACGCCGAACTGGAAGAGTCATTCCTACCTTCAACGTTATGACTGATTTTTGTCTTCATAAAATTTGGGTTCACGAAAACGTGGATAAATATTATGTGGCGACAGATTACGTGAAGGAAAAACTGCTGGAGATCGGCACTCATCCAAGCAACGTAAAAATCACAGGAATTCCAATCAGGCCGCAATTTGAAGAATCCATGCCGGTTGGCCCGATATATAAAAAGTACAATCTTTCACCAAACAAAAAAGTGCTTCTGATCATGGCAGGTGCTCACGGTGTATTAAAGAACGTAAAAGAGCTGTGCGAAAACCTTGTCAAGGATGACCAAGTGCAAGTAGTTGTCGTGTGCGGGAAAAATACGGCTTTAAAAGAATCTTTGAGTGCGCTTGAAGCGGAAAATGGTGACAAATTAAAAGTTCTGGGCTATGTGGAGCGTATTGATGAGCTATTTCGGATCACAGATTGCATGATTACCAAGCCCGGCGGCATTACTTTGACAGAAGCCACAGCCATTGGAGTGCCTGTCATTCTGTACAAACCCGTGCCTGGCCAGGAAAAAGAAAATGCAAACTTCTTTGAAGACCGCGGAGCTGCCATCGTTGTGAACCGTCATGAAGAGATTCTCGAATCAGTCACTTCCCTTCTTGCAGATGAAGATACCTTGCATCGCATGAAGAAAAACATTAAGGACCTTCATTTAGCAAACTCCTCTGAAGTGATTTTAGAGGATATCCTGAAGGAATCAGAAATGATGACTGCCAAACAAAAAGCCAAAGTGCTATCGTAATGGCGTACTTGAGAGCATACGAAGATCGTGTGCTCTTTTTATTTATATTCAGCCATTAATAAAAGCGGTTACATTTTTTTATGAAACTTGCCCTTCTTTTGAAAAATAAGCCGTTTCGAAACTTGACGGGTGCTCCCAGATGGTGTATAGTTGAACCATCATTTAACAATGAATCAAAGTTAGATGATGACAAAATTTTTTTTAGCACATGAGTGCTACAGTACTAGGAGGAATTAAGCAATATGCAAAACGGTAAAGTAAAATGGTTCAACAACGAAAAAGGATTCGGCTTCATTGAAGTTGAAGGCGGAGACGATGTATTTGTTCACTTCACAGCTATCGAAGGAGATGGATACAAATCATTAGAAGAAGGACAAGAAGTTTCTTTTGAAATTGTCGAAGGTAATCGTGGACCTCAAGCTTCTAATGTTGTAAAACTCTAAACTCAATACATGATGATGAGATGACAAATAGAGGAGAGGCATTCGCCTCTCCTATTTGATTTTCATCTGGATTTCAATCGCCAAAATGTTTTGTTTACACCTCTGTTCAATCTCTTCAACATACTTTTCCATTGATGGTTTTCCTTTTTTCGCGATATCGGCCAGTTCTTCTAAATCACTGTATATTTCTATAAATGTTTTGTGAAGGATCAACTTCAAGTCTTTATCATCCATAGCTGCGTTCCCCTTCTCTATCAAGATACCTCAAATAGTAAAACGGTCCTATTTATTCTGGTTCAATAGTTATATCGGCTTATTTTTATTTTCTTTTCTATTTTGGTACATAAATTTCAAAAAAACTCTGCAAAATAATGGCGGAGGTGTTTTTTGTGACTTCAGAATTTCATAATGAGGATCAGACCGGCTTTACGGATAAGCGGCAGCTGGAACTAGCGGTGGAAACAGCGCAGAAAACAACAGGAGCCGCGACGAGAGGCCAAAGCAAAACATTAGTCGACTCTGCATACCAAGCCATTGAGGATGCTAGAGAACTGTCACAATCTGAAGAGCTGGCAGCTCTCGATGATCCTGAATTTGTAAAGCAGCAACAGCAGCTGCTAGATGACAGCGAGCATCAGCTGGATGAATTCAAAGAATAAAAACCGCAGCTTCTGCGGTTTTTATTTTTAGTGATTGGTTAAGACATCTCCGTATTGTTTCAACTTTTCACCAACCGTACATTTATTGATACAAAATGAATGCGCATAAGTTTTGCCAAATTCTTTGCGAAACTGCTTCTTAATAAAACAGTCCTTGCAATATTCATCGTGCAGTTCTGTCAGTTCTTTAAAGATCATTTTCTTATCCAATATCGTCATCTCCGTTACGGTCTAATTTCGTGTGGCTTTCTACGAATTGATGGGATAGAATTTTTTTAGCGAGGCCGTCAGCTTCCTGATTGTCTTTTCGTTGTATTGTTTCGTAGGTTGGAGTAAGCTTCAGCGATTCAAGGAGTGCTTCTATTTTGTCCAGCCATTCATTATGAGATGGATCATAACAAGGCCAGCTGCCGTCAAGCTGATTCAGCACAACAAGCGAGTCCCCTTTGATTGTAATTGAATTTCTGCTTGCCCCAAGCTCTCTTACTTCTCTTATTGCTTCATAAAGCGCTGCGTATTCAGCTTCATTATTGGTTTTCAGCCGGAAGCTTTTATTTTTTCTCAAGCGATGCCGGGTTCCTCCCAATGAATAATAGATGACGATCCCGAGACCGGCCAGTTCGCTCTCTTTATCGAAACTGCCGTCAAAATAAACAGTAATGTCATCAGGCTCTTGAGCAAGCTCCTCTGTCAGCTTTTCCAATTCCTTCAGCGTCCAGCTGCCGCCTTTCTCGTCTTCGAACTCTAGCTCCTTCATGTATGGAAAACGGCCAAGTTCTCTGGCGAACGTACGTGCCTGCTGTGCTGTCAGCCAGTCTTCGCTAAAAAATGAGACGGATCCCGTTCCTTTTGCTTCTATTTTCAAATGCGGTCTGAGCTTCATTACAATCACCTTACCATTCATTAGTTGCCGGGCTTATGCTATAATCAAACCAATCTTACCCCGGAAAGGAAGCTTTTTCATCTTGTTTAATAATTCGTTTTGGATCTTTTTTGCGATCATTCATTTTATCATTGTTCTTTTATTTTATAAAGGATTTGGCAAAATGGGACTGTTTGTTTGGATCGGTTTTGCGACAGTCTGCGCCAACCTCCAAGTCGTCAAAACAGTCGAACTGTTTGGCTTAACAGCGACACTCGGGAATGTGATGTATGGCACAATCTTTTTTGCGACAGATGTGCTGAATGAAAAATACGGACCAGCTGAAGCCAGAAAAGCGGTATGGCTCGGATTCTCAACGCTCCTGACGCTGACATTTGTCATGCAGGGCGTGCTGCTTTTCGAACCGGCTTCCAGCGACATATCACAAACAGCGCTGGAAACGATCTTCGGATTCCTTCCGCGAGTTGCGTTAGGAAGTCTGCTTGCCTTTATCTTCAGCCAAACGCTGGATGTTTATGTATATTCGGCAATTAGAAGGATATTTCCTTCTGATCGGCTTTTATGGCTCAGAAACGGCGGCAGTACAGCAGTCAGCCAGTTGTTTGATACATTCATATTCACTGCAGTCGCCTTTCTCGGCATTTATCCGGCAGACGTGTGGCTTCATATTTTTATTTCTACATATTTGATTAAGTTTGCGGTATCTTTAATTTCATTGCCTTATGCCTATGCAGCCAAAAAAATGATACCTAATGATGAAAGGAGTTCATAATGCCTACAGAAATATATGTAGACGGCGCAAGCGCCGGTAATCCAGGGCCTTCCGGTATCGGCATTTTTATCAAACATGAGGGAAAAGCAGAATCTTTCTCTATTCCAATCGGAGTGCATACAAACCAGGAAGCGGAATTTCTTGCATTAATTGAAGGGATGAAGCTATGTGCAACGCGCGGGTATCAATCAGTTTCCTTTCGAACCGATTCAGATATTGTGGAACGCGCCACTGAGCTTGAAATGGTTAAAAATATAACGTTTCAACCGTTTGTAGAAGAGATCATCCGATTAAAAGCGGCATTCCCTCTTTTTTTCATCAAATGGATACCGGGCAAGCAAAACCAAAAAGCCGATCTTCTGGCAAAAGAAGCGATTCGGCTGAATGAAAAGAATTAAATCTTGATCATTGGTTCATCCTAATGGCGAGGTGAACTAACATGAAAAAGAAAGATAAAGGCCGGCTGACCGGCGGTGTTACTCCGCAAGGCGACCTGGAAGGCAATACACATAATGACCCTAAAACAGAGCTTGAGGAGAGAGCAAAAAAAAGCAATACAAAACGCTAGAGAAGATCTAAACGATCTCTCTAGCGTTCAGCTTTTCAAGCATACGCTCAATTCCTTTGATTTGGTGGCGGCGAAGCATGTCAGCCGCCTGCTTCATTTGCAAAGTAAATAAAGCGTCTTTCAGTGTGCAGGCCAGCGGCACTGAGCAATGAATTTCCGCCAGCTTCCTCGACATCTCCAAATCGCTTAAACCTTGCTGAATTTTTCCCTGCTGTCCTTTTGGAAGAAGAGAAAGATTTTCCAATAAACGGTCAATCGTTTCATATTCACGAATCAGTTTGTAGGCTGTTTTTTCTCCAATGCCTTTGACTCCGGGATAGTTATCACTGGAATCACCCATAAGCGCTTTAATATCAATCAAAGCCTTCGGCATTACGCCTGTTTCTTCATAAAAAGTCTCTTTTGTATAGACTTTATAATTTCCGATTCCTTTTTGAAGCAAAGCAACGCTTACTTTATCCGTTAACAGCTGAAGTAAATCTCTGTCCCCTGTTACGACCGTAATGTCCGCTTCATTCGCAAATAAATCGGCAAGAGTACCGATACAGTCATCCGCTTCATAGCCGGCAAAGCCAATATTCATGATTCCAAGCTCTGCGGCTGCTTCCTTTGCCAAATCAAACTGCGGAATCAGCTCCACAGGCGGCGCGCTGCGGTTGGCCTTATAATCTTGGAACAAGTCATTTCGGTACGTTTTGCTCCCCATGTCCCAGCAGCAGACGACGTGTGTCGGCTGGAATGTTTCCACAGCTGTAATCAAATGCTTTAAAAAGCCGTTGACGCCGTTCGTCGGCACCCCGCTGTCATTTATCATAAAGTTGCGATGTACGGCCGTGGCAAAAAAGGCCCGGAATAAAAGAGCCATGCCGTCAACCAGCAATAGTTTATTATTATTCATCAAATAACTCCCTTTTCTTTCATTCCTTCTATTTTATCATAAAGCAGCCCAAAAATAAAAAACAGTATCTCTTTAATTAGAGATACTGTTTGGATATTTATCAATCGTTGTGTCTTTTGTTGCTGGCGATCAGCTTTTCAGCTTCGCGTCCTGCGTAAGAGTCAAAATGGGTTTGAAATCCGTTTTTCTTTTTGGCATTGTTATTCGCCTGTGCATTTCTGTTTCCGAGCTTTGTTCTGCCCAACATGAATCCCCCCCTTACGTCGGATGCATATAGTATATGCTTCCGGCAGGAGGTTCACTCGCGACAGGATCATCCAGCTTACATGCGGCTTACGTATTCTCTGACCATTTCTTTTGATACAAGCCGTCTTGTCGGGACGATGCCTTTTTTAGCGAGCTGATTCATTTGCTCGGTAATTTCATTAATTGCATCTGTAGTATAAGGCTCATCGTTTCTGCATTTAGCAACAGCTTCTTCAATCGCCAATTCACGCATATTTTCAAGACGCATAAATGCTTTGATATGCTCGTGCTGTTTTGATGAATGTGCTGAAATTGCTTTATGTACCTCTGACATTAATCGTTCATCTCGCTTTTTTCTATTTAGTCTATCATGACTTGAAATACAAGCCAACTGAATTTTACATTTTTATTGTATTGTCTGAATTTTTCCAGGAGATGCAAGCCTGATACGCCATTTCAATCTCTTTCGCATGTTCCCCTTCCGCATATCCTCTTAAATATGTCTCTTTTTGATCCGTTATTTGCGCGATTGCTTTTTCGCCCATATCTTCCTGTAAGCGTCTGAGGTGAGCTGTGTAATGAGAGATCAGGCTTTCTTCTTCATTTTTTATCCATGCCTCTGTGATTTTCGTAAGTTTCATCCGCACAGCTTCGATAAAGGCCGCTTTTCCTTTCTGCTCAAAAAACTGCTTCGGTGATTTGATCTCTTTTAGTTCCTGCTCAAAAGCACGTTCTTCTATTTCCGGTTCAACTTCCTTCAACTGTATGCCGTTCGAATGCTGATCACCCGCATAAACGGAAAAATAACCGTCCTCGTTTAATGTTTTTTGAAAATGATCCAGCCATTCTTCATTGATATGCCGTTCGATGAAACCGCTCATGCGAACATCAAGCGTTTTGATTTCCTGAATATATTCAAATTGATATTCATGTAAGGCTGTTGTCATCGCCTTACTGACGTTCTTTTTCCAATCCCCGTTTTGCAGCCCGGGATGAAATGCGGATTTTAATAAATCATTTGCAAAATATGATAATCGCTGTGTAATGTGATATAGCTGCTCTCTTGTATCTTTTTTTACTTTTTCAATGATGGTTTTTGAGTTCCGCCGTTTCTCGATATCGGCGGCTGTCCGCTCAAATGACAGCATAAGGCGCTGTTTCTGCGCTTCCTTCTCTTCTCGGGACTGATGCTGGGATTGGTGAAGCTGAAAAACGGTTTCGCATAGTTTGTCTGCCTCCGAACTGAGCTGCGCTGCTGACGCTTTTTTTACATCCACTTCGATAAAACGGTCTAAGTGTTTTCTTACTTTCGAGAACTGATTATAAAATGACTCCGGTTTTCCCACCAGTTCCTCCTTACTTGATACGGTAAAGAGCTGCGGCTCATAAACCCCTTCTTTTACAAGCTCTGTGCTGACATAATCGGTCACTGTTTCGAGTTCTGTTTTATCTTTTGCAAGGTCTGCAGCATTAATAATAAAAAACATTTTATCCATGCTGAGCGATTCTTTCACAAGTCCAAGCTTTCGCAAAAATGAACGGTCTCCTTTTGAAAAAGAGTGCTGATAATAAGTCATATAAAAAAATGCATCAGCATCTTTGATATATTGGAATGCCAGTTCTGTATGCCGTTTATTCATGCTGCTCGCGCCGGGTGTATCAACGATCGTAATCCCTTTTTCAGTGAGCGGGCATGTATAGTAGACCGTTACCTCTTTCACAGCACAGGCCGTTGTTTCCTCTGCTACATACGGCTTTAATTCAGAGAGCGGAATCGTTAATTTCTTCTGTTCCTGTATATACTGCTGATACTTCTCGTATGCAAGCAGGAAATTGCTGATCAATTTCACGTGTTCTTCCTGCAGCCTGTTTTTTTTGACTGCCTTTTCCCACTTCTCTGTGAAGGAACAGCCTGCCGGCTCCTTTGGTATTCCGGTGAGCTGCAAAATTTCAGCCGTTATGTCATCCTCTGTCTTAAACACTACATCCGCTGTTTTGTTTAAGTTGCCATTGATTGGCTTTGTGATCTTGTTAATTGTCGCTGTGGTTGGCGTTGGTGAGGATGGCAGCACTCTTTCGCCGACAAGCGCATTGGCAAATGATGATTTCCCCGAGCTAAAGCCTCCAAAAAGAGCGAGTGTAAATTTACGTTCCTCAAGCCTTTTCACCCTTTCACGAAACGCTGAAGTTTGCTTTAACAACATGCTGCATTCGCCTAAAATGTCAGACAAAGTGTAAAAGCGTTTGATTTGGTCTTGAAGCGGCATTTCTTGTTCCATTTTGATTTCTGATTTCGGCATCGGCTGCGCCGTCAGCTGGCTTCGGCCTTGTTTCTGCTCTGGAGCCGCCACTCTTGTTTTCTTCGATTTAAACCATTCTGTGTCTATATGCATTGGGCATGCGGACTCTTCTTCCCAAATGGCCCACAGGCGATCGGTTTTCTCTCGGGCATTATTCTCTAAACGTGCCTGTTCTTGAAGAAAGACAAGTTTTTCTGATTCTTGGACGAGCCGGTCGTTAATTGTTTGCACATCTTTGGAAACACGCTCTTTCACCATAGCGGAGAGCACCTTTATGATGTCTGCGGCTTCTCTTTTCGCCTCTTTCCGGATGAGCTCTGCCAAGTCTTTTGTATATTGCAATACATATTCAGAGGAAAAGGCTGCACCATGCTTGACCGCGCGTTCAATGATGCTTATATCAAGCGGTGTGCGATAGGCCTGAATCAGCTTTTCACTTTCAGCGGTATAGACATCAAATGCCTTGGCGAGTTTATGAAGCGTGTCTATCATATGCCAATCCGCTTCGGCCTCTGTTCGTTTTGCCACATCAGAGAAAAAAGCATTCCGCCTTTTATCTCTTTCCTGTGCAGTTTTCGCTTTAGAAAAGAAAAAGCCGGTTTTAAAGGAAGGCTCTAGTGATTCTAAAAATGCAGCCGCCAATTCACGCATTTCAAAAGGCGTCAGGTTGGCGTTTTTTAAAATAAGATTGATTTCTTCCTGCATCCTCTTCTCTGCCTCAGTCGTTTGTTTTTCGGCCTCATCCAATTGATCACGCAGCGATTGGACCAGTCCAGTTTGGATATTAAGCTGTTCAGCGAAACTCGGAGCGCCTGTTTCGTCTTTCTTCAGCATTTCCGTATGTTCCTTTAGCAGATTACGGACTTTTTGTTCCGTTAAAGCTTGCATATTGCTTTTTGATTGCTGTTCTATTCTTCTTAACTCTTCTCTCAGGGCCCCCATCTGATTGAACGGGTGATCCGGTTCTGTTACTGATGTAAAATAGAGCGCTTCCCTTGAAATCCCTTCATTGCAAAGCATCTCCTCTACCTGCGCTTGATAGTCTCCAAATTTCGTCTCCGTCTCATCATGGCGGTCAATTTGATTGACGATAAAATACACATTCGGAATGCTTTCTTTTATTGATCTGAGAAACTTTACATTTTCCTCAGCGTGCACGTGATTATAGTGAACGACGTAAAACAGCGCATCCGCTTGGTGAAGAATAGAAGCAGCCGATAGAAAATGAGCATCATCTGTTGAATCTATCCCTGGAGTATCAATATACGCAACCCCGGGATCGATCTCAGTATACCTGTCAAAAATTTCGACGCTTTCAATCTGTTCCCCGTCTTTACAATATTGCTGCACCTTGTCTTTCTGGTAAGCCCCTTCCAGCTCAGCACACGCTCCGTCTGTTGTATGAAGCCGAACTCGCTTTTCCCCGTTTCTGATCACAACAAGGTTAGCGCTTGTCGGAATCGGGCTTGTCGGCAAAATATTCTCCATTAACAGGCAGTTCAGCAGTGACGATTTTCCCGCTGAATAATGCCCGGTAAACGCGATATAAACCTCTTCATCAGCCGCTTTTTTCATGACCGCAGCCAGTTTAGCAGCCCTTTGTTCATCTTGATTCTCAATAAATTGCTTATAAATTTCCCCAGTTTTATGCAAAAGCTCTTTTCTGTTTTGATCTGTCATAAGTCTGAACCCCTTTGTGCCGTTTCAATTGTGAACCTTTTTCGAAAGATCTGAATTCATTCCCTTTTCATTTTACACAAGAATAAACCAAATTTCTTTAGGAGAATAGAAAAAAGCCGCCATTACGGCAGCTTCTATAAAAGAAAATCTGCAACTTTTACAAGTTCCAGATTCATCAAACAGATTTATTAGAGATTCCTTTTAATACAAAACCAATTAATACACTATATGTACAAACCGCTCCAAGCAAAAACAGCATTGTCATTTGCTTCACCATCCTGATTGAGAATCTTTTTCAAATTCATTTTAACATGGTTGAGAATGATTTTCAATCGCTATTTTACGCTGTATTCCTGTAATGCTTTGTCTTCTGCGCGAATTCTGATGCTTAACAACACGGCATTGAAAATGGAAAACAGACACATGGTGACGTATGCTTGATAAAGCAGCGGAATCAGCAAAATTTCGAGTATAACAACGGCATAGTTTGGATGTTTCATCCATTTATATGGACCTTTTTTTACAAGCTCTACACCTGGAACAACAAGGATTTTCGTATTCCAATATGCCCCTAAGGAACAAAGCGCCCAATACCGTACGATCTGTACGCTTAAAATCACTGCAGCGATACCGAGCCACCAGCTGGACGGCTGTTTATTCATCAGCAGCACCTCGGCAATTAAGGACAGGAAAAAAAGGATATGCATCGTAATGATATACGGATAGTGGCTCTCGCCAAATTCAATTGCTCCTTGCTTCTTTACCTTTTGTTCGTTTTGCCTGGCCACTGCCATTTCTGCTGCTCTTTGAACAATGAGAATGGCGATCAACAACCAAAACATGAGTCAGGCCCCCTTTTCCCAGCTGAATAACAGCAACTCTGATGAGAAACCCGGCCCTAAAGCGCCAATCAGTCCTCGTTCAGCTTCCTTTTTATGTCCGTTCTGCAGATGGTCTTTGATCACATACAAGATTGTGGCTGAAGACATATTTCCGTGCTTTTGCAAAATGCTTAGCGCAGATGAAAGCTTTTCTGACGACAGCCCGAGACTTTTGATGTATGCATCGATCACTTTTTTTCCGCCTGGATGCGCCAAAAAAACACAGATATCATGGAATGACAGCTTATGTTTGTCCAAAAAAATCTGTACATTTGTTTTGAGCCATTTTTCCACCAAGGTCGGAATGTCTCGTGAGAAAATGACTTTGAATCCTTGATCGGTAAAGTCCCAGCCCATGACATCTTCTGATTGTTTCATCAAAACAGATTGGGCGTCCATTATCTTCGGCGCAAGCTTCAGCTTTGACATCCTGCGGTCCGCCTTCTCTCCGCATAATAAAGCTGCGGCAATGCCGTCACCAAAAAGCGAGGTGCCGATCAGATTGCTTTTCGTTTTATCTTCCGGCTGGAATGTCAGGCTGCACAGCTCGGCAGCAATGACAAGCACAAAAGCCTCAGGATACGCTTTGCAGTATTCGGCTGCACGCGCAAGTCCGCTGGCTCCTCCTGCACAGCCAAGCCCCCAAATCGGAATCCGCTTCGTATATGGAGAAAACGGAAGTTCATTCATAAGCCGCGCCTCGATACTCGGTGTGGAAAGACCTGTACTGGAGACGAAAAAAACAGCTTCCACTTTCTCATAAGGAATGGCTTCTTGAAAAAATTCCGGATGAGAGAGGCACTCACGAACAGCCGCTCTGCTGTGTTTAAGTGTTTCTTCTATGTATATTTGATTTTTTTCTTCAAAGCTGTGCCCCTCTTTATACCATTCAATCGGCTTAACAAACTGTCTCGAATGGATTTGCCCGTTTTTAAAGGAGGATAACAGCCGGTCAATATCCTTAAAAGAATGCTGAAACATATAGCGGGCGAACTCGGCCGCTTTCTCTTGGTTTACATTATACGCAGGAAGACTTGTTCCAATGGATAAAATAAACGCCATGCGATCACCTCTTTGCATACATTGTGCCGCAACAATCTTTTTTATATGCAAAAAAACTCCGCCGCGGCGGAGTTAGACTGCTGTTTTTTGTTCAGCGAGGTCAGCTTCTTGTTCTATTTTTTTAGCTTTAGAAAAAACGTTATATACAATATTTAAGACGACTGCAGTAAAGCTGCCCACCACAATGCCATTCGTTGTAAGCAGCGTTAAGGCACTCGGAAGCTGTTTGAAAATATCCGGCACAACGGTCACACCGAGCCCCAATCCCACTGAGCAAGCAACAATCAGCAGATTTTCCTGTTTCGCAAAATCAATGCGGCTGAGCATTTTAATTCCGTAAGCAATCACCATTCCAAACATCGCCACCATTGCACCGCCCAAAACAGCGGATGGAATAATAGTCGTGAAAGCAGCGATCTTTGGAAACAGCCCAAATGCCATTAGGATCACACCTGTGACCACAATGACGGCATTTTTTTTGATCCCTGTGAGCTGAACAAGCCCGACATTTTGAGAGAATGCCGTGTAAGGAAAAGCGTTAAAAATACCGCCCAGAAGCACAGCCAGTCCTTCAGCTCGATAGCCTTTAGACAAATCTTTCTCTGTCAAACGGCGGTTTGTCAGGTCACCTAAAGCAAAGTAAACACCAGTTGACTCCACAAGGCTGACAATTGCAACGATGGACATCGTAATGATAGGCGCTGCGTGAAAAGACGGCGCTCCGAAGTAAAATGGCTGAATCATTTGAACAACTGCCGCGTCCGAAACATTATCAAATTGAACTTTTCCCATAAAATATGCGATGAAGGTGCCAATCAAAATACCGATCAAAATCGAGACGGACTTGATAAAGCCTTTTGTAAAACGGTATAGAAGCACAATGATACTCAACACGGTAAAAGCAAGCGCAAGATTGGAGAGATCTCCGAAATCTGCACTTCCTTCTCCGCCGGCCATGTTATTCATGGCAACCGGCATCAGTGTAATACCGATAATCGTAACAACAGAGCCTGTCACGACCGGCGGAAAAAACGATACGAGCTTTCCAAAGAAAAATGAAATAAGAATGACAAGAATGCCTGAAGCGATAATGCTGCCGTAAACTGTTGAAACCCCATATTCAGATCCAATCGCTATCATCGGCGATACAGCTGTAAAGGTACAGCCAAGCACTACCGGAAGCCCGATCCCAAAAAATCGGTTGCTCCACACTTGCAGAAGTGTAGCCACACCGCACATAAAAATATCAATCGATACTAAGTAAGTCAGCTGCTCGACAGTCAGTCCCATTGCTTTTCCGACAATCAGAGGAACGACAATGGCGCCGGCATACATGGCAAGAACATGCTGAATCCCTAAAGACAGCGTTTTGCCGAATCCATTTCTCATGAATGAACCTCCTGTACGAAGGACACTTTTCCTTCTTCTAAAGACTGAATTCTTGCCAAAGATTCCACTCGGTAGCCCAGTTTTACAAGTTCATCTCTTCCCGGCTGAAATGACTTTTCAATAACAATGCCGATTCCCGCAATAGAAGCTCCCGCTTGCTTCACAATCGACACAAGCCCGTGCGCTGCCTGTCCATTTGCCAAAAAATCATCGATAATCAGCACATGATCCTGATCCGACAGGTGGGTCCCAGACACTGCGATTTGGCTTTCTGTTTGCTTCGTAAAGGAATAAACAGACGCTGTCAGCAAGTTGTCGGTGAGTGTTAACGATTTATGCTTTCTCGCGAAGACAACTGGCACACCCAGCTTCAAGCCCGTCATTACAGCGGGAGCGATACCTGATGATTCGATTGTCACAATTTTGGTAATACCGTCTTTTGCAAACCTAGACGCAAATTCATCACCAATTCTCTGCATAAGCAGCGGATCAATTTGGTGATTCAAAAAAGAATCCACTTTCAATACCTGATCAGATAATACGACGCCTTCTTCCTCTATTTTCCGTTTCAGTGCTTCCATCTTGTCTTACCTCCGTTATGAGAATAAAAAAAGCATTGCCCGCTCAAATAAAGAGCAAGCAATGCTGATATCACAAAAAACCGTACACGTGCGGTTCCATTGCTCACCCATAGTCGGACATTTACGGTGCCCGGTAGAAACTTGCGTGCCATATCCACGCGATTATATGAGTGTTCCTATTATATTGTAATAAATTATATCAAGATTCTAATCCCTTGCATAGGCTGAAAATAAAAATTCCCGAACTTTATTTTTGTTTTTTTAGATATCATTCGTATTTCAAGGGAATTCGATATAAAAGAGCCTGACGACCGCGCCGCCAGGCTTTTGATTATGACAGATAGAGATTTGAATATTTGTTTGTTAAATAATCAATTAAATAGCGAACATTCAGCTCTTCTCCTGTAGCATCTTTAATAATGTCTAACGGCTTTTTCCGTTTTCCGTGAATGTGCACCTTTTCCGTCAGCCATTGCTTTATCGGATGGAACTCTCCTCTTTCCAAGAGAGCGTCAAATTCAGGGAGATCCTCAAGCATTTTTTGTTTCAGCTGAGCCGCATACATGTAGCCGAGCGCATAGGATGGGAAGTAGCCGAAATCTCCACCTGCCCAATGGACGTCCTGTAAAATCCCCTCTGCGTCGGTCTGCGGTGTAATCCCTAAATAATTCTGGTATTTTTGATTCCAAAGCGACGGCAGATCTTCCACAGACACTTCATTGCTAAAAATCGCTTTTTCAATTTCATAACGGATGATGATATGAAGAGGATACGTTAATTCATCCGCTTCGACCCTGATAAATGAAGGTTTTGATTCATTGATTGCCCGGACAAAATCATCCAGGGAGATGTCCTTGAACTGTTCAGGTGATGCTTCTTGAATCTTCTGATAGTACGGTGTCCAAAAATGCTTGTTGCGACCGATAAAATTCTCGTAAAATAATGATTGCGATTCATGAATTCCCATTGATGCGCCGTCTGACAAGTTCGTGCCACTGAGTGCTTCATCAATATTTTGCTCGTAAATCGCGTGCCCGCACTCATGAATGGTGCCAAAGATCGCCGTCCGGAAATCTTTTTCATCATATCTCGTCGTGACCCGAACGTCTCCCCGATTCAGCGTAGTTGCAAACGGATGAACGGTTTCATCAAGTCTTCCGCCATCAAAATCGTAGCCAAGCTCCTGTAAAAAATACAGACTGAGCTCTTTTTGCTTTTCTTTCGGGAACGCTTTTGTAAGAAAGCTTGTATCTGGTTTATTTCCGGAAGCTGTCACCTGTTTAACAAGAGGGATAATCGCTTCCTTCAGCTCAGCAAACAGCTGATCAAGCACCTTTACCGTGACGCCGGGCTCAAACAAATCAAGCAATGCATCATAAGGATGCTCTTGATATCCCCAATACGTAATAAAACGTTTATTGAATTCAATCAGCTGTTCTAAATAAGGAGAAAACAAGCTGAAATCAGATTTTCCTTTCGCTTCCTCCCACGCTGTTTCTGCCTTTGAACAGAGAATCACGTATTCTTTGTATTCAGCCTCAGGGATTTTCTTATTCTCTTCATACTCTTTTTTCGCCAGTTCCACTGCTTTTTTCGTATCTTCCGACAAGTCATCAAATCGTTCATACAGGACATCGATAAGCTCCTTCATTCGATCTGATGTTTGGATATTGAATATATCTGTTGAAAGCTGGCCGATACTTTCGGCACGATCCTCTGAGCCGTTTTTCGGCGCGCCTGTTCTGGAGTCCCAGTGCATTAACGCAACTGCTTCGCTGTAATGTGAGATTCTTTTTAAAAGATCAAAAAATTCTTTTTCATATGTATGTATCTCCATATCCATTCCCTCCCTATTCTAGCCGTTCCATTACAGGCTAATGGAAGGGGGTATGAAAGTCAAATTGTTTGTATAAAAGGCTGCCGGTATGTTTTGTGGCAGCCTTTTTATTCAGTTGATCGTCATTTGATTTTTTGGCGGAGGTGTTCTCCGCTTTTTCTGCTTGATTTTTTTATCTACCCACACTGTTGCCAGCGGGGTTAAGAGCGAGGTGACAATAACGCTTGTCGCGATAATTGCAGTTGCCGACTCAGCAACTGGCGCAAATGAGGCATTCGCTTCCGCTAATGCATATGGCACGGCTACAGCCGCCCCTGCCGTAGAAGAAGCGGCCACTCCCGCGACACCATCTCCCCGCGCAATAAAACGATCAAGCAAAAACAAAGAACTGCCCGATAAAATGACGACAGAAACTCCGATAAAAATGCCGAGCAGCCCTGATTGGATCAGCATTCCAAA
This sequence comes from Bacillus sp. FJAT-14266, assembly GCF_001719225.1. Taxonomy (NCBI): domain Bacteria; kingdom Bacillati; phylum Bacillota; class Bacilli; order Caryophanales; family Bacillaceae; genus Bacillus; species Bacillus sp. FJAT-14266. Next base: position 2,090,469 of record NZ_CP017072.1, on the reverse strand, counting down.
ATTCAAGGTATTGCCGAGCGAAAAGGCGAAAAATGGAATGATCGCCGGCACAACCTTGCTGAATAAGTCTCTGAGATCATGATCCAGATTTCCAAGTATACATCCAAGTAAAAACGGGATGACTGTCGCTGCCAGCGTTTCCCATGGGAATGCGGCAAGTCCCGTCACACCAAACGTCACCATGGTCATAAAAGGACCAGATTCTGTACTGATAAAGGCGAAAGCGCCCGCATCCTCTTTTCTTCCCATGTGATTCATGAGCGCCAAATACAGTCCGCCGTTCGTTTCATTCATTACCGCGACAATTGCTAAAACAGAAAGGCCTGCAAAAAAGCCGGATTGTATGCCTTCGTCAGGTATAAATTGCGCTGCGATCACGCCGAGCAGCGCCGCAAATCCGACCTTTCCCAATAATAACGTGATTCCTTTTCTTGCGATATAGCCTGAAGAACGAAAATCAATCGTTGCTCCTACGCAAAAGATAAAAACACCCAGTATCGGCAGCGTTCCGGTAATCAAAGCACCCGTAAACCCTCCAAAGAACTCCGCTGTTCCAGGCGCAAACGTGTTGAGCGCCGCTCCAAGAAATAGCGGAATAATCATCATTCCGCCAGGTACCCGTTCAATTGTCGCCTTGATTTTCATATTGTGGATTCTCCCATCCTCCGGTTATGAAAAAACAATTCCACTTACACTTGGAAAACAGCCTGCAAATCCTCTTTTGAACAGCTGCCCAGCTGGCTGCCGACTCCGACGGCGCCAGCTCCGGCTCTAAGCCAATCCGGCACTTCAGACGGATGTATCCCGCCTGTCGGAATAAAGGTCACCTGCGGGAAAGGACCCGCTAAATTTTTCATAAACGGGATGCCAAACACACCGCTTGGGAACAGCTTTAATGTCGTAAAACCGAATGTCAACGCTTCCATAATTTCGCTCGGAGTCAAGACGCCGGGGATATAATGTGTTTTTACAAAAGATAGATGTTCAGCAAGATCAGCTGAAAAACCCGGACTGACAATAAACTGCGCGCCAGCCTCAGCAGCTTCCCCAGCTTGCTGCGCGGTGATGACCGTGCCCGCGCCAATTAAAATATCTTCCCTATTACGGAAGGATTCGATAATATCTGATGCCCCGGGGGTCGTATACGTCACTTCAACTGCACGAATCCCTTTATCTAACAAACTCTCAATCTGCTGACAGGCCTCCTGCGTATCCTTTGAACGAATGACTGCAATCAGCTTTGCTTCTTTCAGACGGTTTTCAACGACTTTGGACTCCATATTAATAATCCCCTTTCTTTTGGTGAACCGTTCTTTGAGCAGATAAAAAAGAAGCTAATTTCTCCCTGGTCGGCAAACCGTCCATATCCCCCGGTGCCTGCACTTGCAAAGCGCCAATCGCATTTCCCCTTTGCACCGCATCCTTGTACGACAAACCGTCTAGGATACCGCTGATTACACCGACTGCAAATCCGTCTCCGGCGCCGACCGTATCAACCACCCGGTCGACCCGGCAGCCTTCTAGAAATCCTTCACTTGTCCCCGTTTTAAAGTAAGCGCCTTCTTTTCCAAGTTTAATAGCAACAAAGCTGGCACCTTTTTTCAAATAATAGTCGGCAATGCCTTCAGGTGTTTTTTCTCCGGTCAATAGCTCTCCCTCTGCGATACCCGGGAAAAACCAGTCTGCAAGCCCAGCCAGATCATTGATTGTATGTACCATTGTTGCTTGATCAGGCCAAAGCGAAGGTCTTACATTAGGGTCGAATGAAATGGTCTTCCCTGCGTTTCTCATGTCGTTCATGACATGATACGTGAAGTCTTTCATCTCGGCTGACAAGGCAGGCGGAATGCCTGTCACATGCAAATGGCCTGCGCATTGAAAATAATCTCTCGGATATTCAGCTGTAGTTAATGTGCTTGCAGCTGAGTTTTTCCTATAGTAGGTAACTTGCGGGTCGCCTTCTTTCACTTTTGACTTCAGCAGCAGCCCGGTGGGATTTTCGTCCTGCGAGCGGATCACGCGGGACACATCCACTCCCTCTTTTTTAAGCTCTTGTAAAATAAATGTTCCGAGCTGATCATTGCCGACCTTGCTCATCCATCCTATTCGAAATCCGAGTCTGGCAAGGCCGCAGGCGACATTGCTTTCTGCTCCGGCAAGCCCTTTAGAAAAAGTGGATACTTCATGAAGGCCTCCATACTCATTTGCATAAAACATGGCCATTGATTCCCCGAATGTCACCGCATCAAGCTTCATCTCTTCCCAACCTCCTCTTAGTTGAGGGCACCTAGGATTAAAGTGACTTTCTCATGATGACTTTTGCCTCTAATTCAATGGTTTGAGGCGCTCCTTTGTCACCTTCAATCCTTTTTAATACACGTTCCATCGCCGTCCTGCCCATATCATGTGACGGCTGGGCGATCGTTGTAATACCTGGACCGATCAGTTTATACCATTCCGTATCATCGAATCCTGCAATCCCTATATCTTGAGGGATGCGCAGGCCAAGCTCTTCCATACAGCTGATGATTTTCAGCATAATCAAGCCATTCAAAGCCAGAATCGCTTTTTTTTGCTCCGGCATTTCCTTGTGAAAAGAACGAAGCGCCGCCTTAAGCTGCTCCTTGTCCTTTACGTCAATTTCATGCAATCTGACCCCGTTCACATTATGAACCGAAGCCATTTCCTGATACACAGCTGCTCTTTCTGCACGAGGGCTGATAGAGGAAATCGGTTCGGTAAACAGCGCGACATCAGTATACCCTTTGCTGTACACCTTCTGAAGAATCTCTTTTGTGATCCATCTGTTGTCAGTCGTTACGGTATCCAGTTTCAGATCCGGCAGTTTCCGGTCAATTAAGATTGTTGGAATTTGCTGTTCAGCAAAAGCGCGGAGTACATCCTTGTTTTCCCCTGTTGCGTTTAAAATCAAGCCCTCAACCGAATGGGCTTCTAGCTTTAAGAGCATTTCCCGCTCTTTTTCAGGACTGTTATCTGTGTTGCACACCATAATGCTGTAACCATATTGATCACAAACCTCTTCGACTCCCCTGAAAGCAGCGACCGAAAAAGGATTTGTAATGTCAGCTACAACAAATCCGATTAACTTGCTTTTTTTTATTTTCAAACCTTGTGCCATTTTACTCGGCCGATAATTCAATTCTGCGATTGCCTTTTTAATGTTTTTCACTTTTTCAGGAGAAATCGCGTCAATTTTTCCGTTAATATAGCGGGAAACTGTCGATTTCGAAACTCCTGCACATTCAGCTACATCTTTGATGGTTGTATGGCCTGTTGTTTTCTTTTTCATTCAAGTGCTCCTGTATCTCATATATTTGAAACCGATTTCAAAACCGTTACAACAAAAGAATACCATAATTTTAAAATTTGGAAAGAGTTTTTTTAATAATGTGTCAATTCATTATTTTCCGTTGACTCTTTTCACTATTTATCCTAAAATTTTCTTTGAAACCGTTACCAAAATATTTTCATTCAAGTGATGCTGAAATCCTAACCAAGGGGGAAATATAATGGAAAATCGTTATTCTGTACATCCTGAACAAGTAAAACGCTTTACAACAGAGGAGCTTCGCAGTCATTTCTTAATGGATCCTTTATTTACAGAAAATAAACTTTCGATGTATTACTCACATGAAGACCGGGTTGTCATCGGCGGAGCGGCTCCAGGGCAAAGTGAACTGAAGCTTGATGCAGGTGATTTTCTAAAAACAGACTTCTTTTTGGAACGGCGTGAAATCGGGATTATTAATGTCGGCCAGCCTGGTGCCGTTAGAGTCGGCGATGATGAATATGTGCTTCAAACAAAGGATTTTCTCTATATTGGAATGGGCAATCAGGATGTATCGTTTTCAAGCCTGAACGGGGAAAAAGCGAAGTTTTACTTCGTCTCCGCTTGCGCCCACAAAAGCTATCCGACACAAAAAGCCGCCCTATCTGAACTGACACCGGACCGCCTTGGTGATGATGCAGCGTCTAATGTCAGAAGTCTGTACAAAGTCATTCATCAGGATGGCATTAAAAGCTGTCAGCTGATGATGGGAATAACGATGTTAGATCAAAACAACAACTGGAATACCATGCCAGCACACGTTCATGACCGTCGGATGGAGGCTTATCTTTATCTGGATCTTGAAAAGGACTCAAAGGTATTTCATTTCATGGGCCAGCCGGACGAAACACGCCATCTTGTTGTTGGAAATGAGCAGGCTGTCCTTTCTCCCGCTTGGTCTATTCATTCTGGCGCAGGAACATCAAACTATAGCTTTGTGTGGGCGATGGCTGGAGAAAATTACACATTTACGGACATGGATCTCATTCCAATGGATGGGCTGAAATAAGATGGGTTATCTACATGACGCCTTTTCATTAAAAGGAAAAACAGCGCTGGTGACAGGCCCGGGAACAGGGATCGGTCAAGGAATAGCCAAAGCCCTAGCCGGGGCTGGCGCTGATATTATCGGCACATCACATACAAGCAGTCTGTCTGAAACACAGCAGCTTGTGGAACAGGAAGGCCGGATATTTACATCTTTTACATTGGACATGAGCAAGCCGGAAGCGATAAAGGATTCTGCAGCTGAGCTGTTTGAAAACAGGCAGATCGACATCCTTGTCAATAATGCCGGCATTATTCATCGGGAAAAAGCGGAAGATTTTCCAGAAGAGAACTGGCAGCACGTACTGAATGTCAATCTAAACAGCCTGTTTATTCTGACACAGCTTGCTGGCAGGCACATGCTGAAAAGAGGTCATGGAAAGATTATTAATATTGCCTCTCTCCTGTCTTTTCAAGGCGGCATCCTCGTTCCGGCTTACACCGCGAGCAAACACGCTGTTGCCGGTTTGACAAAATCATTTGCAAATGAGTGGGCAGCGTCAGGTATTCAGGTCAACGCAATCGCTCCAGGCTATATTTCTACTGCGAATACAAAGCCTATTCGGGATGACGAAAAGCGAAATGAGGACATTTTAAAGAGAATTCCTGCCGGCCGCTGGGGCCAAGCGGATGATATCGGGGGGACTGCAGTCTTTTTGGCATCACGTGCTTCAGATTATGTAAATGGACATATTTTAGCAGTTGATGGCGGCTGGCTATCCCGCTGACAAATAAAAAAAGCTGACGAACGATCGTCAGCTTTTTTCCATTACATCATGTGCGGTTCAACAGGCAAGACCTTTTTGACCTCATCAATGATGCGTTCATTTTCTCCGCCAGCGTAAATGTGAATCGAGCCGCTGTCTTGATTCGAGCGAATCAGGCGCCCGATGCCCTGCCGTACACGTAACAACATATATGGCAGATCAACTTCTTCGAACGGATCTTTTTTCGCTCCGTTGCGCTTCGCTGTAAATACAGGATCGTGTGGCGGGAACGGTAATGACCAAATGGTAACATTCTTCAATGCGTCACCGGGAATGTCGAGTCCTTCCCATAAGTGAACTGAACAAAGTACTGTTTCTTCTTCCTCTTGGAATTTCTCTACTAAGCTGCTGATTTCCTCATCACCTTCGAAGAAAATTGGATACGGCAGCTCCCATGCCGCCGACAGCTCTTTAAACTCGTTTAATTCTTCAAAAGAAGGGAAAAGCACCAGCGTTCTTCCTTTGTATCGTTTGATTGTTTCAATCGTTTCAGCCGTTTTTTGTTCAGCGGCCATATCTGTTTTTGCGTATAAATTAATACTCATTTGCTCGTCATAATCATAAGGGGAATCAACAGTTAATGACAAATAATCATGAATCCCAAGACTGTCGGCAATATAATCAAACGAACCGCCTTCTGACAGCGTAGCAGAAGAGAAGATATAAGGAATTTTCTTAGAAAACACTTTTTCGCCAAGTACTTCTGCTACCGTTCTCGGCATCACGACAAAAGTTGATTCTGCTTCCTTTTTCTCCAGCCAGCTGATTGCATCCTTTTGATATAGAGATAATGAATACGCCATTTGTTCAACATATTCTTCCACTACTGACAGCTCGTATTGATCAATCGTATACATTTCAGACTCAAATACAAGTGCCTCACCGATTTTATCAAGTAAACGACAAAGCTCGTCCGCCGCCTTTTTGACACGCTGGTCATTTTTTATTTCTAAACGGTGTGAACCGGCTACTTCCTTTGATTCTTCAGAAAGAACATAGAAAAATTCGTCATTTGCGAGAAGCGCATCTTCAATCAATTCTGCAAACTCTTCTCTGATGTCATTTTGCAGCAATCGTTCTAAAAACAATTCAAGAGTAGACTGCTTCACTCTATAGGTTAGCGCTTTTTGCGCAGCAAACTCTAACAAGTGCCCCTCATCAAATACAACTGCACTATGATCAGGCAAGAGCGGCAGCTGGCCCTCTCGTTTGCGTGATTCTTCCGTCCACACATGCTCCATATAAAAATCATGGGAACATATGATTAAGTCCGTTGCCTTGCGATAGTAATCTCTGGAAAGTGTCAGACCGCATCTGTGTCTCATATCACAAGTCAGACAGTCCTGAAACGAGTCGTAGCTTACGTCAGACCACTCTTCATTCGATAGATTTGCGTACTGCTTACGGTCGCCATACGGATAAAAGCGCTGCATCGCCTGTGACTCGTGGACAAATGACGGTAACGACTCATAAAGATCCAGCCATTTATCATCATCAGAACGCTGCATTGTTTTTTCAAGCTTCTTCAAGCATAAATATTGTTCATGTGATTTTGACAGTCTTGTATCAATTTTCAGATCAAGATGCTCAGCCAGCTTAGAAATATCGCCCTCTTTTTTCACCAGCTGTTCAATTAATGTTTCATCTGCACAAGCGATGATGGCGGGTTTGCCGACATACCTTGCATAGCTGATTGCAAAAAGAAGATAAACCAGCGTTTTCCCCGTTCCCACTCCAGCTTCGGCGAACATGACTTTTTTCTCTTTAAACGCCCGCTCCAGCTGAAAAGCCATAAATACTTGCTCGTCCCGAAGATCAAACCCTTTTTCGGGAAGGATATCGTAAAACACGTCACCAATCCAATTGTTCAATTCTTCATAAAAATTCTTTGTTTTCGTTAAAGAAAAAGGCAAACGTGATGTTGTCACCTAGTTCCAACCCCCAACTATTCGACATTCAGACCACCAATAATATCATTTTCCGCTAATGAATACAATAAAAAAACTTGGCAATGCCAAGTTTTTTGCAGTTTACTTACGATTGATCACATGCGACGATAAAAAAGGATGGTCTGTTGAATAAATATGTTCTACCGCTTTTTCTAAATCAGTTTGCGCATGCGAAATCACAGACGGAGACGAATCAGTTCCGAGCTCCTTCAGCTCGTTTGCTGTTGCGTCAAGCGCCCTTTGAATAAGATTAAAATGTTCGCTGTTCAGCATGAGATCACCTCTGATGGAAATAATCATCATTGTATGCGAACTTTTCATTTTATATACATGCTTTACCGCATGTTATCACCGAAACATGCACAAACTACACTTGATATTCCGTCTCCGGATTATCCGTCTTATCAACAATATTCTATCAGGGAGTGATGTTGACATGAGTTATAGAAACCGATTAGATCAGCATTCTGAACTGTTTCATCACAATTGGACGCGGCCTAAACGTTCTAAGTCTCAAGTAAACGGTCACACTGAAATGTCCCAAACCAACATTATATTGAGAAGCAACGCGAAAGCTCACCGTTGGTAACGATAGAATAGGGCTGAAAGATGAAAGAAGACGCATGCAGAGCGTCTTCTTTTTATGCGTTTTCTGTTTTCTTGCGCTGCGGTCTTACTTTTGACCAGTATTGATAATAATCCGTTTTAATAAACCCGTTAAAGAGTTTTCGTTTCTTCGTTGCTTTTCTGCCATATGCTTCCTCAAAGTTTTCATTTGATGTCAGCATATACACAGACCAAGTATCAAGCGGCTCGAACGCCTGCCCCATTTCTTTGTACATCTGCTCAACGGCTTTTTTCTCGCCGAGACGCTCTCCATATGGCGGGTTGCCGACAATTACGCCAAATTCCAGATTTGTGGTAAAGTCTTTGACCTGCATCTGTTTGAACTGGATTAGATCTCCCAATCCTGCTTCCTCTGCATTTTCTTTTGCGATTTGAACCATGCGGTGGTCTATGTCGCTAGCGAAAATTGTAAGCGGCTGATCATAATTTGCCTTTTCTTCGACTTCAAGCCGCGCTTTGTTCCACAGATCTTTACCGATCCATTCCCAATCCTCTGAAACAAAATCGCGATTGAATCCCGGGGCGATGTTTTGGCCAATTAGCGCCGCTTCTATCGCGATTGTTCCGGAGCCACAGAAAGGATCAACAAACGGGCGGTCCGGCGTCCAATTGGTTAATTGCACCAAAGCGGCAGCAAGTGTTTCTTTAATCGGCGCACCGCCCTGATCGACACGGTATCCTCGTTTGTGAAGGCCTGTCCCTGATGAGTCCAGTGTAATCAAAGCCTGATCTTTCAATAAAGAAATTTCGACTTTATACTCGGCACCTGTTTCTTCAATCCAATCATTGGCTTTGCCGGACTGCAGCTTGAGCTTTTCGACAATTGCTTTTTTGACGATCCGCTGACAGTCGGGAACGCTTGCAAGTGTTGATTTTACCGATTTTCCGATGACAGGGAATTTCCCGTTTTCAGGTATAAATGAGCGCCAGTTAATCGCTTTCGTTTTTTCAAACAGTTCATCAAATGTTTTCGCTTTAAAAGAAGCAACCTGAACCTTTATACGGTCGGCTGTTCTAAGCCAAAGGTTCGCACGGCAGATGGCAAGTGCATCACCTTCAAAAATAACTTTCCCGTTATCAACCTTGCATTCGTATCCTAAATCTCGTACTTCCTTTGCGACAACAGCTTCAATGCCCATCGGCGCCGTTGCAATTAGTGTATACTTCTTCATCGTATCACCCTGTCTTTTAAAACTTTTCTCTTTTCAAGATAAAAGCTCTCCTTATACGGGAGAGCTTGTTTTCATCATTTTAAATGTAAGTGGTCTAACGTTCTGTAAGCCATGTTTTGTTCCGTCGTACTGCAAACGGCTCATCACCTCGTACTCAGGCGGCAATCATCTATCTACAGAAAGCATTCTGTCCTTCTCTCCGTTGAATTCCGTTAAGAAGGTTCCCCTACCAAAATTTGGGTTTCTCGCTCGAGGGGTTTACCGCGTTCCACTCTCACCATTTCTAGTGAGACTTCGTCACTGTGGCACTTTCAAGGATACTCAGCCATATCCGAAGACGTAGGCTTTTTTCCTGCCGTCAGCCTCTAAAGACTGCCCTAGCTTATGACTTCGCTAGGCACGAACACTACGGGCATCTCAGCACCGTGCGAGCATGGACTTTCCTCTACAGATTCAAGATCTGCAGCGATTACCCGAACGTTAAGAACATGAATTATTATATAACAACTGATTACAATTTACAAGCGCCATTTTTTTCAAGCGTGATCAATCATAAAGCTTGCTGCCAAAAACGTGTTTTTCTAAGTTAGACAGCCGTTTTAAAATATCAAAGTTTGTTGTGTTAGATTGCACAGGCTGTTTTTTGCTGGCTTCTTCAAGCTGTTTTTTCAGCTGCAGATTTTCCTGCTGCAGTTCTTCAATTTCTTGATGGAAGGTTTCATAATCCTTAATAATCATATCTAAAAATTTGTCAACGTCTTCTTGCTTGTAGCCTCTAACGCCTGTTTTAAATTCTTTTTCCAAAATTTCTTTCGCAGAAAGCTTTACTTTATCAGCAAGCATCTTTTTCACCTCGTATCGTGAATCATCACATATATTTTTTCAGAAATCTGTACGGTTGTCAAATTTCTCTCTCTTTGTTAGTAGCTGTCTTCCTCCACTGTCACTCTCAAGTCATCCATTGTAATAAAGTAGATGGGATAGCTATCCTGTTCGCGCCTTTTTTCCGCTGTCCCAAGCATATACTTAGGGGAGCCTTCCTTTTCCGGGTCATATAAAAGCAGAAGCCCGTCGGACTTATCAATGAAGAACTGATTTTTTTGTTTGAATTGAAGCGGGCTTTCATAAGGACGGTGAGTCAGGCTTGCTTCATAGTCTGCCTGAGCCAGAACTGCTTCATACTGTTCCTTATTCGGTTCTTTCCAGTTCTTTTCCTGCTCGTAAAATGGTGTGATGACAGCTACCTTTAAGTCAGGGTATTCCTCCTGCAAATCATATGCAACTTCTGCCGCCCACAGCTCAACTCCAAGCTGGCCCGAAATTAAAATCCATTCTAATCCTTCATCCAAAAAAGCAATCAGCCGGTTCTTAATGGCTTTTTTTATGTAATACAGCGCCTTGTCATCCTGCTTAAATATCCCCAGTTCAAACGGTTTATAGCCCGTTATTGCCAATACTTTCATCATTTCACCTGCTTTAAAAAATGGGGCTCCCGTGGGCCCCATTTGTTGTGCTGCATTGTTTACACCATCAAGCTGCACGTTTTCCATACTAGTAGTCGCAGCAAGGTTTTCCTGCTTGAAAATGCTGATGCGTAGCCGGGTCAACATTTGAGAAAGTGTGTGGAAAGTAGTGAACGTGCTGAAAATGCTGGTGGTTTACGTTTGTTGTATGCTGTGGGTGAATGTGCGGCACGATAGTCTTCGAAAACGTATGGTGTTCACAGCAATGAGTAGGATGGACAATTGGCGCCATCATATGCGGTCTGCAGTGATGCATGATAAAATCCCCTTTCCATAAACTTTATTACAATACTAAGCTATGAAAAATAAGGGGTACATGTTCTGATGCAAAGACCTATTTTAAAAGTGTGCAATTAAGCTGTCTTTAAAGTTGGAAAACACAAAAGCAATCAAAAATACCACAACAAAGAACAAGTAAAAAACACCCTTATACATACCAACTCTCCCTTTAAAAATAACTAACGTCATTTTACAGGATTCGCCGCTATTCTACAACAAAATCAATGTGAATTCAGCAAAAAAAATTCATGGCGAAACAAGTCGTCTTTTGCGCTTTCCCGGGGAATATTTAAGAGGAATATTTCCTCTTCAGCCGGGCAATTCTCACATGCAGTTTTTCAGTTTCTTTCTCTGATAAGCATGCCGCATCGCTAAGCAATTGCTCTGCTATTTGCAATGCTTTTCCGAATTCTTTTTTCTTATGCTCAAAATATTTCGCGAGCTCTATTACAGCAGCGTACCTGCACTTCTGGTTTTGCGAGCGGGACAGCTTTTCCCAAAGCGGCACTGCTTCTTCCAAGCGATTTTGTTTTTTGTACAGGAGCGATAAATCCAGCCGTGCACTGTCCTGGTCCTCAAACGATTTTTCTATAAGCCTTTCCAACTGCTTGATCGCTTGGTCCGTTTCTTTATGAGCCATAAACCATTTCGCCATAGCATAGGCTTCACTGTGTTCTTTTGGCGCATGTGATTCTGAAAGGATTTTTTTAGACATATGGATGTACAATGAAATGAGTGATAACACATCCATTTCATTATGATGCAGGACACCTTTTAAAAGATCCGGCTCTTGCGCCTTGATAAAATGAAAGTAAAGCATTGGCGCCAAGTAGCCCGGTGTGTCTTCTAGCCTGCGGATGCCGAGCTCCTCTTTTTCAACCGTGCCAAGAGATACACGGTCCATTTTGTGTTTCCACAGGCGTCTAGCTCCATGCAAAAGATCAAAGTGGCCAAACTCCGGAAGCTTCGGAAGTCTGTCACGGATCAAGGTGTGCCTTGTTTTCACCTGCGGCCAATCAAAGGCTTTGCCGTTGTAGGTCACAAGTGATGTAATGTCAACCTCGCTTAAAAAGCTTTGGTACAAGGCGACTTCGTTCCCCGGTTTGGGCAAAAGATGCTGTTTGACTGTCACTCGGTCTTCATATACTCTCGCATGCCCAAGCAAAAAAATGGTATTCCCAGCTCCACCCCCAAGACCGGTTGTTTCTGTATCAAAGAAAAAGAGGTTGTTTTTGTTATACCCTTTTGCTGACAATGTATGCGACAGGCCGCTTTGATTCCACAGTGTGATCACTTCCTCAAGCTCAGAAAAGCTGTATAACCCATGGCGGTGAGAAAGCGGATATTCTACTTCTCTGATGAGGCAATATTCATCTTCGAAGATGAAAGGCTTCATGCCAAAAGCCTCCCACTCTTCTAAAAACGGGATGTCATCAAAGTGGTTTTCTTGTTTGCCTGCTTCTATTTTTTGTTCTCCTTCGTCGAGCGCCATGTGCTTTTTCATCCGTTGGAGTTTCCCTTTTAATGACATATCCGGCCTCCCTCCTTACGACATTTGATCCAACAGCTGCAAAATTCTTTCCTTTGCTTTTATCCCTTCTATTTCCGTACCTATACAAGACGGACAGCCGTCATGACAAGGACAATGTGTAATCAGTTGTTTCGCCGCTTCATTAATGTCTGAAAAACGTTTAAAGACTTCCTCCGCCAAACCGATACCGCCCGGATAATGATCATATAAAAATATGGTTGGCAATCCGGTATGGGCTGCTTTAATTTGAGAAACAACATGAACATCATTTCGATCACACATGATATACACAGGGACAATATGCTGCAGCACATTCGAGATGCCAAGAAGCAGCTGTTCCAGTGTCTTTTCCCCGATGTCTTCATCCGCTGTTTTGATTTCGAGCCAAGCTGCACTTGTATGCAGTTCTTCTTCCGGCAAATGAATAGGTCCAGACCCAATATTTTCAAAAGTGGTCATTTTTATTTTTTTAAAAATGGTCGGCAGGGCATTGACAGTGACGTCTCCGTAGTGCAATGACGTACGGCTTTTTTCTTTCGTTTTATCGATTTCTAATACCTTCAGCTGAACTGCCAGGTTTGCATCCGTATAATATTCGACATCGACTTTTCTGACATACGCCTTTTTATGGTCCCAATCGAGCTTCTCAACTTGATACTGAACGCCTTCATGCAAATAAATCGCTTCATCATGCAAAAGCGTCATCGCACTAAAACGGTCCATTTCACCGATAATCCTTACATTTGCAATATCCGACTGATCAACTATAACGACATTTTCCTGGGAGGCGGAACGCAAACTGATGTTTGAAGCAGGGAACGACTCACTTGCCCAATGGTACCGTTCGCCGTTGCGGTGAAGAACAGCCTCTTCCTCAAGATACTCAAGAATATCACTGACTTCCATGGGTCCAAATTCTTCATCAGCTCTAAAAGGAAGCTCATAAGCCGCACACTTTAAGTGGTCTACTAAAATAATCAAATTCTCCGGATTGATTCTTGCAGATTCAGGCGAACGATTAAAGAAATATTCAGGATGCCGCACAATATATTGGTCAATCGGTGTTGAATTGGCTACCATGATAATCAAAGATTCACCGTGTCTTCTGCCTGCTCGTCCGGCCTGCTGCCAAGCACTTGCAACACTTCCGGGATACCCCGTCATTACACACACTTGCAGCTGTCCGATATCAACACCAAGCTCTAAGGCATTCGTACTGACCACTCCTAAAATGTCGCCTTCTCTCAGGCCTTTTTCGATTTCTCTTCGCTCTTTCGGCAGATAGCCTCCCCGATAGCCTCTGATTGATTTTGTTCCAATCTCTTTTTTCACAAGCTCCTGAATATGGCTTAAAATAATTTCCACCCGAACTCTGCTTCTGGCAAAAACAATGGTCTGCACTTTGTTTTTAAGGAACTCTTTCGCCAGTTCATTCACTTCTGCGGTTGCGCTCCTTCTAATATTGAGCGGTTTATTCACAATTGGCGGATTGTAAAACACAAAATGCTTGCGTCCGCTCGGTGCGCCGTTGTCATCGACCAGCCGCATCGGTTTGCCTGTCAGCTGCTCTCCCAATTCCTTTGGGTTGGCAATTGTTGCGGAAGTACAAATAAAAACCGGATCACTTCCATAAAACCGGCAGATCCGCTTTAGCCGCCGGATCACATTTGCTACATGGCTGCCGAACACACCTCGATACGTATGAAGCTCATCGATGACGATATACTTAAGGTTTTCAAACAAACTGACCCATTTCGTATGATGCGGTAAAATGGCAGAATGCAGCATATCGGGGTTTGTAATGACAATATGACCTGCTTTTCTCACCTTTTGTCTGATTGCCGGAGACGTATCCCCGTCATATGTAAAGCTTTTAATATCAATGCCCATTTCATCAATAATTTCATTTAACTCGCTCTTTTGGTCTTGTGCCAGCGCTTTAGTCGGAAATAAATATAACGCCCGGTTTGTTTCATCTTGGGCGATGGACTGCAGGACTGGGAGGTTGTAGCATAACGTTTTTCCTGATGCTGTTGGCGTTACGGTAACGATGCTCTCTCCTTTTTGCACATATTGAAAAGCGGAATATTGGTGAGTATATAGTTCATCAATGCCCCTTTTCGAAAGGGCCGCTTTAATTCTCTCGTCTATACTTTCGGGCATAGGCCTTGTTTTTGCTTCCCGAGGCTCAATTTCATGCCAATTCACAACGTTTTCATTTCCTTTTAAATCAGAAATGAGTTCAGTCAGTGATTTCTTTTTCATTCTTTACACCTCTTTGTCAAGTACAGTTTACCGAATATTTGTTTGCATGGCTAGGTGCAAATTTTATACAGTTGAATAAAAAAAGCAAGGCATACGCCCTGCTTATTTCGCTTTTATTGTAAGGAGCTTTGATTCGCCTTTACGAGCAGCCTTTTCGCCTGCCGGCACAATTGATCCTACAGCCTCACCATTCATTATAACGATTGGGATGACTGTGCTGCTCGCTTTTTCTTTTATTAATTCCAAATCACATGTAATCAGCGGGTCACCGACCTTCACTTTATCCCCTTCTTTAATGTGGGCAGTAAATCCTTCTCCGTTCATATTGACTGTCTCCAGCCCGACATGAATTAACAGCTCAATTCCCGAGCGAGTCCGAATGCCAACGGCGTGTTTGGTGTGGAAAATCTGAATGACTTCACCTTCAGCGGGAGAAACGATTTCACCGCTAGAAGGTTCCACCGCTATTCCTTCTCCCATCATTTTCTGTGAAAAAACAGGGTCCGGCACATCTGACAGGTCCATTACTGTACCGTCTGCCGGAGAATAAATAACCTCTTCTGTCACCTTTTCCTGAGTTTTGCCCATTCCGAATAATTTTTTCAGCAATGTATTTTCTCCCTTCTCATTCACTTCAACCGTTATCCCTTCATTCACCACTATTTAACCACACTTTCAATTTTGCTTCAATTTATAACAACATCTGGCATAGACGCATAATCTGGTTAAAAAAGGCGGTGGCGAAATTGGAATTCTATGATGACAAAAAGAACGAACTGCAAAAGAAAGAAGAAATCATAACGGAGGCAATCGACACTCTTTTTCAATCCTCAGCGTTCGGCAACCTTATAAACGGATTTCAGAACCTGATCAACTCGAGTTTAAAGGATGTGCAGACGACCATACATGTCAGAGAAAAAGATACTGGGCTGTATATCGATATTACCATTCCGGCGACGTTTCGAGATGGCGAGATCGTCGTTGATGTTAAATCGAGGTATCTCCATGTAACACTCCAAGAAAAACAGAAACACCAAAATGAGGCTACCTTTACAAGCATGACAAGAACGGTTCAGCTGCCTTATGAAGTTCGCCAAGAAGATATGGAAACGTCTTGGAACGAGCAGACAATGACACTTTTCTTTCCAAAAAATAAGCATGAATGAACGATTCATTCATGCTTCTATCATTTAAAAAAGCTGGTAAATCCCTTTATTAAAGATCCGACCTGATTCATTGCACTCATTACTTGACCTGTCGTATCCATCATTTTATTAAAATCAAATTGCCCATTGGCTTTTTTGAACTGCGACATAATGCTTTGAAATTGCGAAGGCTGCTGTTGATTAGGCCTTGGGATAGGATAAGGGTTAGAAAATACAGGCGGCTGCATAGGCATAGGCTGGATCGGAGCATAAGGCTGATAATAATCCTGCTGTCCATAATGCTGCTGAGGCAGTTGTTGCTCTAAATAACCGGGTGCAGCCTGCTGATAATATCCTTGCATTTGCTGAGGATAATAATAGCCCATTTGCCGAGGATAGCTTCGAGAGCTCCCGTTCATTGCGATTCCCCCCTAAACACAACATATTTCTCTTCTATATATGTATGAATGACTTCTATTGTTTGTGTCACAAGTGATGATTAGCATTTGTCAAATTGTGTCGAAAGTTTAAATTTTTTAAAAACAGAAAAAAGTCGAATCATTATGGTACCATATTTTCAATACAGATGAGAGGGGATGCACCATAATGAACGTATCATACTTAAGCAAACGTTTTGCAGAAATGAAGAAATATGAAACAGACTGTATGAATAAACTGATGGACTTTGCCAAGTTCCTCTATATTCAAGGACATCTCAGCATAACTGAGTTTCGTAACAGTATGAAGGTTCTCGAAGCAAATGGAGCAGAAAGCCCGGCATATGAGATGAATTAACGTCCGGCCCCCTATAAAAACAACGAAAAGAAGACAGCCTTTTACCGGCTGTCTTCTCTTGCAATTTCATCCTTTACTGCGTGCAATGTATAAAGGACTGACTCAGTGATGTCCTTGAATCGTTTTTTATGAATATGATGAACATAAGATTGAAGGACCAATTCCAGGAAATTATCCTTTACGGCCTCAATTTGCTCTTTATGCACATATTTTGGCCGGCGGGCTTTTATCAATTCAAGAGCACCCTCTGCCCAGCGTATCGCCAGTTCATCATTCTCTTCAACTGCAGGCTTTATCGTCTCAAAAAAATCATAAGAATGACTACTGTTTTTTCCTTCCTGATACCGATCAGCGCCTTTTTCAGCAACTTCAATCATTTGCTCGGTCATTTCCAGCAATGTTTGTGATAGCAATACCTTTCACCTCAATGCCTATCGTACCAAATTTCACTCACAAATTCAGCCGATGCGGTATACCTTCTCAAACGCATACCTGTGTTCAGGCGATTGATACAGCTCATTTATACAAATATGAAGATCTATGATTTCTTCTTCAAGCATACTTAGGCGATCGTTTTCCGTTTCCCGCATCTCAGCCTCTAATGCATTTACAGAATGATTCAGGCTTTGCTCAGCTCGCGTTAATTCATCTTCTATATCAGAAAGCATACGGAGAATATCTGTCTTGCATACATAACCGGACATTCGTGTACCTCCCTTTCCTTGTCTCTCCCGGTTAACATTCTTTGCTCTCAAGGCTCTTTCCTTCCTCATGACAAAACTAGAAGCAAATCGCCAAACAAACAGGTATTCCACGAAAAGCTGAAGTTTTCGACAAAAACACCCGCAAAAATTGTATGATCCTCCTCCTTAATGCAAACGATACTTGTGAGGAGGTGCCGTATGAAAACAAGACCGAAAAAAGCCGGCCAGCAAAAAAAGACTGAATCAAAGGCAATCGATTCTTTAGATAAAAAATTAGGCGGCCCGAACCGCCCTTCTACGTAAGAAGCAAGGAATTTCCTTGCTTCTTTATTTTTTGAGCCACTGCTCCACCGCAAAAAGCGCATGAAGCTGGCGCTTTTTATGTAAATACCAGTCTGTCAATTCAATCTGCTTCGGCAATTCCTCGCGCCTAAAGAACGTTTTCTTTATCTTTCCATGAAACCAATCTGTTTTCGTTCCGTCTAATGAGTGGATTAACTCAGGGTAGCATGTCCTTAGCATAGGAGATGTTCTTTTTGTAATCCCGATCATCTTTTCCATATCAAAACGGGAACCTGAGTGCGGCACTGTGTGCAAAAAGTGATAAAAAGAGGAGAACAATTCTGGCTTGAACAGCAATTGAGACAGCTGCTTTCCCAGCCTTATCCTTTCCTCCGCCTTTGAAAAGCGTTTCACTGAAATGCCGTAAAGAAACCCATTTGAGGAAGGAAAAATAACGGTGTTAAAATGAAACCAGTCACTTAAATAAAAAGGAATCGTGTCAAAAACATTCTTTTTAAACGAAGGATTTTGTATAATAGGTGTTTGGATAGTGTTTTGTTCATTTATAATGAGGGCATACATTAGCCGCTCCGTATTTCGCTCATGCCAAAAACGGGTCCATTCTTCCGACATAAATTGTGAGACGCCAAACACATGCAGAAGATGAAACAGCGGTTTCCCGACTCTTTTTGACCAGTGGTATAAAAGAAGCTGCGGATAGGCATCCGAAAAAATAAGCCAGTTCGCTCTTTCATAGGCTAAAAAGAACCATTTTTGCTGTCTCTCACGGAGTCCAAGCTGAAACAGACTGCCTTTTAAGTCAGTCATTGACCAGCCGGCATTACGAGAAACGAAAGAAGCCAAGAGTGACCATTTGATTTCCGGATGACGGTCGTAAAATGCTTTATAAGCATTTGTTCTTGAAATGTTATCCGCGTTTTTTATTTTTGTCTGCCGCTCAATCCGGCTCAGAAGCTTTCTAATGGTCTGTTGTTCTTGCACGTTCATTCACTTCCGTCATGATTAGTTTAATAAGGAGGATGAGAAAGTGATTCGGTATCCTAACGGAAAAACATTTCAGCCGAAACATTCGGTTTCATCCCAAAACAGTCAGAAAAGGGCCCCGTCTTACAGTAATCGCGGAATGACCCTCGAAGATGACTTAAACGAAACGAATAAGTATTATCTGACAAACCAAATTGCCGTTATACACAAAAAGCCGACACCTGTTCAAATTGTAAATGTCCATTATCCAAAAAGAAGTGCCGCAGTGATTAAAGAAGCTTACTTTAAACAATCATCGACAACAGACTACAATGGGATTTACAAAGGGCGGTATATTGATTTTGAGGCGAAAGAAACGAAAAACAAGACCTCTTTCCCCCTGCAGAATTTTCATGACCATCAAATCGAGCACATGAAGCAGGTAAAGGCTCAAGACGGTATTTGTTTTGTTATTATATCCGCTTTCGACCAGGTTTATTTTTTGGAAGCCGATAAGCTGTTTTATTTCTGGGACAGAAAAGAAAAAAACGGCAGAAAATCAATTCGAAAAGATGAGTTGGAAGAAACAGCTTATCCGATTTCTCTTGGATACGCACCCAGAATTGATTATATTAGTATTATTGAACAGCTTTATTTTTCGCCATCATCTGGTGCGAAAGGTTGATTAACGAAAGGTTGAGATGTTATGTCAGATCAATTTAACAGCCGTGAAGCTCGACGAAAAGCGAACAGCAAGTCGAGTCCTTCACCGAAAAAAGGCAAGAAACGAAAAAAGGGCGGATTGTTTAAAAAGACCCTTTTCACTTTACTCATTCTGTTTGTTTTAGGCGTAGTCGGCGGTGCTGTTACATTTGCCGTCATGGTTTCTGATGCGCCGTCACTTGATGAAAGCAAATTGAAGACGCCTTATTCATCAACGATTTATGATAAAAATGGAAAAGAGATCGCCGAAGTCGGCGCCGAAAAACGGACCTACGTCTCGATAGATGAAATTCCCGATGTTGTAAAAGAAGCCTTTATCGCGACAGAAGACGCTCGTTTTTATGAGCACCACGGGATTGACCCTGTCCGTATCGGCGGTGCTTTAGTTGCCAACTTTAAAGACGGCTTCGGGGCTGAAGGCGGAAGTACGATCACCCAGCAGGTCGTCAAAAACTCCCTTCTTTCACATCAGAAAACGTTGAAACGGAAGGTGCAGGAAGTATGGCTTTCGATTCAGCTGGAGCGCAATTACTCTAAAGATGAAATTTTAGAAATGTATTTAAACCGGATTTATTTTTCTCCTAGAGCATACGGAATCGGAAAAGCGGCGGAAGAATTTTTCGGCGTTACAGATTTAAGCAAATTGACTGTCGAACAGGCTGCGACGCTTGCAGGAATGCCGCAGAGCCCAACAGCGTACAACCCGGTCAAAAACCCGGATAAAGCGGAAAAACGACGGAACATCGTACTCAGTCTGATGAAAAAACAAGGATTTATTTCTGATTCTCAATATAACAAAGCGAAAAAAGTGGCAGTGAAAGACGAAGGCGTCGTGTCACAGAAGGAATATGAAAAAGCAAGTACAAACAAATACAGCGCATTTGTTGAAGAGGTTATGAAGGAAATTGATGAAAAATCTGATGTCGATCCATCTGCTGACGGATTAAAGATCTATACGACATTAGATACAAAAGCACAAGATAAACTAGATGAATTAATGGACGGAGACACCGTCGGATTTACTGAAGGCATGCAGGGCGGTGTGACGCTTCTCGATACCAAAAACGGAGAAGTCCGAGCGATTGGTGCGGGACGCAATCAGCCTGTCGGAGGCTTTAACTATGCTACTCAAACTAAGGCACAGCCTGGTTCGACCATAAAACCGATTTTGGACTACGGACCAGTTATTGAAAATAAGAAATGGTCCACATACGAACAAATTGATGACTCAGCTTATACGTATTCTAACGGAAAACCGATTCGTGATTGGGACCGCAAATATCTAGGGCCTATCTCAATGCGTTACGCTTTGGCCCAATCAAGAAATATACCTGCTTTAAAAGCATTCCAGGCAGTCGGTAAAGATACTGCTGTAGACTTTGCAAATGGACTCGGGCTTGGTTTAACAAAAGATAATGTAACAGAGGCCTATTCTATTGGCGGTTTCGGTGGGAACGATGGTGTTTCTCCTCTGACAATGGCAGGTGCATACAGCGCGTTTGGAAATAACGGAACGTATAATGAACCGCATTTTGTAAAATCTATCGAATTTAACGATGGCACGAAGCTTGACTTAACACCAAAATCAAAATCAGCCATGAGTGATTATACTGCGTTTATGATTACAGATATGCTGAAAACAGCTGTGAAGACAGGTACTGGACAGCTTGCACAAGTACCTGGTGTAGAAGTTGCAGGAAAAACAGGAACGACTAACTTTGATGATAATGAAGTCAAAAGGTACAATATCGCTAGCGGTGGCGCCCGAGATTCTTGGTTCGTTGGCTACACACCGCAATATACAGCTGCCGTCTGGACGGGAATGGGAGAAAACGAGGCTGGAAAGAAATCACTTTCAGCTGAAGAGCAAAAAGTTGCAAAGCGCATCTTCGCCCAGCTCATCGCCGATGTCGATGACGGAAGCGGATCATTTGAGAAGCCTGACAGCGTAGTGGAAGCCTCTGTAGAAAAAGGCTCAAACCCTGCAAAACTGGCAGGGCCAAATACGCCAAGCGATAAGAAGCTCACAGAGTACTTTGTTAAAGGCACAGCTCCTTCTACTGTTTCTAAAACATATGAGAAAGAAGAAAAAGAGGAAACAGCTAAACTGTCTGGTTTAAACGTGAAATACGATAAAGACAATCAATCTTTAACGTTAAGCTGGAATTATGACGGAGATGCGACCTTTGCTGTAAAGCAATCTGTTGACGGCGGCAGCTACTCGGAAATTCAAAACAGCTCTGCAAAAGAGGCAGTTATTTCGGGTGTGCAGCCAGGATCTGTATACAAATTCGAAGTAACAGCCGTCAGTGATGATGGCAAAAGTACAGCTTCCACATCCTATGAGGTGCCAAAAGCTGAAGACGATGAAGATAAAAAAGACCAGCAACAAACGGATGATGAAAAACAAGATGATGAGAAGACTCAGGATGATACACAAAATGATGATTCTCAAAAAGATGACGGTCAGACGGATCAAGATCAGACAGATGATTCAACAAACGATCAAGACAAAAAACAAGACAATACGAACACCAATCCGTCCGACAACAATAACCAAGACCAATCAAACGATAACGATAACGACAACAGTAACAACCAGGATACGTCGGATGGTGATTCGAACTCTGGTAAGAATGATTCAACAGGTTCTGACATGAATAAAAATAAAACAGACACATCTAATAAAACACAAACAAACTCATCATCCATTGAAAAAACAAATTAAACAAAAAAGCCGTCACCTTTGGGGTGATGGCTTTTTTGGTACACAATAAAAAACCTCCCGTTTTAACAGGAGGTTTTATCGATTCATCGCATGATATTTGTAAAAATGCTTTTTCATTTCGGTAAACAGCTCATCAAGCTGAATAAAGCAATGGTATTGGGTCGGCTTAAGAAGAATAAATTCCACTCGTTCAGCCCAATTAATCGGCTTTGCGGGATATGATTTCTCCCTCAGTTCTTGCCAATCGAGCGATTTCACCGGCTCACCTGCTGTCCAATGTAACGAAGCCAGCAAACACACAATGCCCTTTAACATTTCGTTTTGGTCACATCTCGATTTTCGTGTTTGAAAGACTGGGAGAAGTGATGCTTTGATGTCATCCCACACTTCAAATAAAAGCGGAACGTATTTCCCGCTGTCCTCCCATGGCAAATCGCCTTGTAATTCCGTGCAGAAATCAAAATACACGGGATTGGTCTGCAAGGTTTTCTTCATATCCGAGGAACTCTTCTGGCCAAGACTGCGCAAGTATTGCTCATAGGAAGCCAACACTTCTTTTGCTTGCGTCATCGTTTCACCAGTCCTTTTTTATCCCTCTTCTGCCCTTCTCTGCACAAAGAAAGCAGCGGACACTCCGCACAGCGCGGAGATTGGGCTTTACAGTGATATCTGCCGAAGAAAATAAGCCGGTGATGCGTAACGGACCAGTCTTCTTTGGGAACCTTGCACATCAGCGTCTTTTCAACTTCCAGAACCGAGTCCTTCCACCGGCAAATGCCCAATCGTTTGCTGACTCTCTCCACATGGGTATCTACGGCAATGGCCGGCACGCCAAACGCAACGGATACCACTACGTTTGCAGTCTTTCTCCCGACCCCTGGCAGTTTGACAAGCTCATCGCGGTCTCTCGGCACTTCTCCGCCGTAATCTTCAATAATCATTTTACTCAGCTTTTGAATATTTTTCGCTTTATTACGATATAAACCGATTGATTTAATATCCTGCTGAAGCTCTTCCAGCGGAACAGCCAAATAGTCTTCCGGCCGTTTATATTTTTGGAATAATGTTTTGGTCACTCTGTTTACAAGTGCATCTGTACATTGCGCAGATAAAGCAACAGCCACCACTAATTCAAAAGGATTGGAATGAACCAGTTCACACTCCGCATGAGGAAACATGTCACCTATCTTGTCTAAACAGAATTCAATTTGTTTTAGATTTAACACGATTGTCACCTTTTCACTTTATTGTTCAAGCCAATTGTAAAAAGGAACCTGCCTTTTATACTCTTTTTGCGGTTCATTTTGCTTTGCTTGTACACGCCGGAATTTTTGGCTGTGTATTTTCGCCTGCTCCACAGTTTTAAGCCCGTTTTTCTTCCATTCAAACAAAATCCGGTCAATGTAGCGGAAACTGAGTTTTCCTGATAGTACAGCCTCTTTTAACGCGTGTTTGATCAGTTGTGCGTCATGCTGATCCTGGTCCTGCCAGATCGCCAGCGTTTCACACTCCAAAGGCGATAACGGCCTTGCGAACTCTTCCTCAAAAATGGTATAAAGGCTTTTTTGTTCCCCTTCTGCTTTTCTTTCCTTTGTTTGATTCTGTGCAAGCTGAATATACTCGTACAGTTTCCCCCATAAAGGCTGAAGAGAATATTTCTCAAATTTGATGCCGTTTTGATCCTCGCATTCTTCAATAAACAGAAAGCCTTTTTGAATAAACATCCGCAATCTGTTTGTGCATTCTTCAACAGAAATTGACATACCTTCCTGCAGCTGATTCGGTGTAGGAAAATATGATCCTTTTTCTAAATGCATTTTAATTTTTAACAGCAGAATAAGTTCAGTTTCATTAAGCCCAAGCTGTTTATAATGCGTGAGCAGAAGATTGGGGATGGTTGATGTTCCCTGCTCCTGCATATCAATAAATTGCTGTTTTTTCATCGTCACACCTCTTACTGTAAAGGATTGTGATTGCCCCTTTACTGTAAAAAGTCTCCCTTGCAGGAGACTCTTTTTTGTTTCATTTGAATGTATTACGGATACAGACGGTTTAACAGTCTTGGGAACGGGATCGTTTCACGAACGTGAGGCGCTCCGCTGATCCAAGCTACTGTCCGCTCTAATCCAAGGCCGAAGCCGGAATGAGGAACTGATCCATATTTTCTAAGTTCAGCATACCATTTATATGCGTCAGAATCCAGTCCATGTTCTTTTAGACGCGATTCCAAAAGTTCCATATCGTGAATCCGTTCAGACCCGCCGATGATTTCTCCATAGCCTTCCGGCGCAATCAAGTCAGCGCAAAGCACAACGTCCTCACGGTCAGAAGCCGGCTGCATATAGAACGGTTTTAAGGACGTCGGATAGCGAGTGATGAATACCGGTTTGTCATAATGTTCAGCAATCGCTGTTTCATGAGGCGCTCCGAAATCATCTCCCCACTCGATATCGTCAAAGCCTTTTTCTTTCAGAAATTCAATCGCTTCATCATACGTAATTCTTGGGAACGGAGCTTTGATTTGCTCAAGTTTTGACGTGTCTCTTCCCAATGTGTTTAGTTCAATTTTGCAATTTTTAAGAACTGATTGCACGATGAAAGAAACGTAATTTTCCTGTACTTGAAGGTTTTCTTCAAATTCTACAAACGCCATTTCCGGTTCGATCATCCAGAATTCGATTAAGTGACGCTTTGTTTTAGACTTTTCCGCTCTGAATGTCGGTCCGAAAGAGAATACTTTTCCTAAAGCCATTGCCGCAGCTTCCATGTAGAGCTGGCCGCTTTGAGACAGATATGCATCTTCATCAAAGTACTTTGTCGCAAAGAGTTCTGTTGTTCCTTCAGGTGCGCTTCCAGTCAAAATCGGCGGATCCACTTTTACGAAGCCTTCGTTATTAAAGAATTCGTAAGTCGCGCGAATGATTTCATTACGGATTTTCATGATCGCATGCTGGCGCTTTGAACGCAGCCATAAATGTCTGTGATCCATCAAAAATTCCGTTCCGTGTTCTTTTGGTGTAATTGGATAATCGGTCGCTTCGTGAATGACTTCAATATCTGTCACAGCAAGTTCATATCCAAGCGGAGAACGCTCGTCCTCTTTGACAATCCCTTTTATATAGAGCGACGTTTCCTGCGTCACTGATTTAGCTGTTTGGAAAATGCTTTCTTCCACTTCCGCTTTTACTACGACACCCTGAATAAAACCGGTACCGTCCCGAAGCTGTAAAAACGCAATTTTCCCGCTTGAACGCTTATTAGCGACCCAAGCTCCGATCGTTACTTCCTCACCTACGTGCTTGTACACTTGGTTGATTGTTGTTTTCAACATATTTCCCTCCAAAACAAGAAAGACATTCGGAAGCTCATTGCCCCGCGAACTCTTTTATCATCACTTTATTATACCCGCTCTTAACTAACCGGGTCAATGCAGATAAAAAGCGGCTTTTCTGTCAGCCGCTTTTTGATCTGTTAGCTATGTTTTTCTACAAAACGCTTGATTCTTTCAATGGCTTTTTCAAGAAGATCTAACGATGTTGCATAAGAAAGACGGACATTCTCAGGAGAGCCAAATCCGGATCCTGGAACAATCGCAACTTTTTCCTCCTCGAGAAGCGCTTTAACAAATTCATCTACATCTTTGAAACCGCAAGATTGAGCTGCCTCTTTTGCATTTGGGAACAAGTAAAAAGCACCTTCCGGCTTCACACAGCTGAACCCTGGGATTTCTATGAGCTTTGCATAGATCGTATTTAATCTATGTTCAAATGCTTCTCTCATTTCTTCCAATGGCTCAGAAGGCCCGTTATAAGCAGCAATCGCTCCGTATTGTGCGATTGATGTCGGGTTTGACGTGCTGTGGCTTGCAAGGTTCGTCATCGCTTTAATAATGTCTTCAGAGCCTGCCGCATAACCGATTCTCCAGCCTGTCATGCTGTGGGACTTCGATACGCCGTTTATAATGACCGTTTGCTCTTTCAGTCTGTCTGACAGCTGTGCAATGGAAACATGTTTCTTTCCGCCGTATGTAAGTTTTTCATAAATTTCATCTGACACAATCAAGATATCATGTTCAAGGCACACTTCACCGAGCGCAGATAGTTCTTCTTCCGTATACATGACACCAGTCGGGTTGCTTGGAGAGTTAATAACGATTGCTTTTGTTTTTTCCGTAATTGCATTTTTCAGCTGCTCAGGCGAAATTTTGAAGTGATTTTCCTCAAGCCCTTCTACATAAACAGGCTTTCCGCCAGCGAGTTTCACCTGCTCCGGGTAGCTTACCCAGTAAGGCGTTGGAATAATAACTTCATCTTCTTCATCCAAAATCACTTGGAAAAGGGTATACAGAGCATGTTTGGCACCAGTGCAGACAATAATTTGAGACGGTTTGTATTCAATATTCTGGTCGCGTTTAAATTTCTCTGCAATGCTGTTTTTCAGTTCAGCCAAACCACCGGAAGGCGTGTATTTCGTATGGCCCTCGTTCATCGAACGCACAGCGGCATCAATAATATGCTGCGGTGTATTGAAGTCAGGCTCGCCTGCTCCTAAGCCGATGACATCATGGCCTGCGGCTTTCAGTTCTTTCGCTTTCGCTGTGATTGCCAGTGTGGTTGATGGTGTTAATGCGGATACTCTTTTTGCCAGTTTCAACTTGAACTCCCCCTAATTCGTCTTAAGGCGTGATATTTTTGAGAATCTTTCCAGTTGTAAAGTCCACATAACTTAAACTGTATTGCCCTTCTTTGTCTAAGTACGTCACTTCCCAAAGCAGGACGTTTCCTTCTCTTGCCAGATGAACCTCTTTTTGCTTTGAAACCAGCCCTTCATCCTTTATGATTTTCGCCGCTTTGTCTTCAGAGATTCCCTCTTTCGCTTCTTTTGAGAGAATTTTTGCTTTTTTATCAGCAGGAACCCAGACATATAATGCAGTGCCTTTTTTATCCGTTCCCTTTACAACATAATATTTTTCTTTTCCGACAAATGTTTCGACTTGATCAACATGGGCGAGATCGGTTTCTTTTTTAGCTTCAGCAGCTGCTGCTTCGTGCCCCTCTTCCTTTTGTGCCATGGCTGATTTATAAATGCTTGCCGAGACAAGAAGTACTGCTAAAAAAATAATACCAAAAATGACGGTAAATATTAATGCTTTTTTTCTCATCTTCTCACCTACGTACGATAAATGGTAAAAACGGCTTGGTTTTTGTTTTCTTCATCCAGCGCAAGGCCGAACATCAGATTTTCTCTTTTCAGTGTACGATTCAATGTGTCCACAATTTTATACAGATCATCAGAATGCTCTACATTAATTGTTGAAAGAATTTCGATTTTACTTTCCATTTTTTCATCCTCCAGTTTGAACAAATATTGTTAGTCATACTCCATTTCAGGACACGCCATACTAGTATCACAGAGCGGGAAATCCGCTTTTAAATAAAACACCATCCTACTCCCACACCGCAAAAGCCGCTTTATGCGGCTTTTATTCTTTTTCCCCTGCAACATAAGCTTCAAGCTCGCTGTCAGTCATTTCGGATACTGAGGTTGTCGGCAAGGCATCAAGAAACAGCCGGCCGTAACCAGCGGTTTTAATCCGTCTGTCCAATATAATAATCGTTCCCTTGTCTCCCGCAGAACGCAGCAAGCGTCCAATTCCTTGCCTAAAGGTCAGCACAGCTTCCGGTAATGACACTGTTTGAAACGGATTCTTTCCTTTTTTGCGGGCAAGCTCACATTTTGCAGCATGAAGCGGGTGATCAGGGGACCGGAATGGGAGCCTCACGATCATTACTGTCGTCAGCTCATCACCAGGGAAATCAACGCCTTCCCAAAAATGATTTGTTCCGAGCAGGATCGCCTGATTGGATGTTTTAAAAGTCTTCATCAGCTTGCCGGGACTTCCGCCTGTAATCCCTTGTGCCAAGAGCTGAATGCCGGAAGCACTCATGTTATGCTTAAGCTCCTGGTGAACCTTTTTCAGCATATCATGGGATGTAAACAGCACAAGGATTTTAGGCTGTTTTTCCTTTGCCATCAGTTCGATATAACGGGCTGTATCCTGTATAAATTCAGGTTGCCCTGTATCCTGAATTGATTTCATTTCTTTTGGAATCATCACCTGCATACGCTCATCGTAAGAAAAGGGTGACTCAATTCTCATTGTCCGCGGGAAAAAGTCACTCAGTCCCAGTCGTTCAATCATAAATTGAAAAGAACCTTCGACTGTAAGGGTTGCAGATGTCAGCACCACACTATTTTTGCGCGCGAAAAACTGATCAGCCAGAAGTTCACCAGGTTCAAGAGGCTGTGCGTAAATGGCCACTGCATTTTTCGCACCCTTTGCATCTATTTCAATCCAAACCGCTTCATCGTCATCAGACCCAAAGAAGAGCTTCTGCAACGTCTGACAGTAATGCTGCAAGCCTTTCATGCTTCTTTGGTATTCATCGGCTAAAAAGACGGTTTTGCTCTTCATACCCTTCAAATGTTTTTCCATCAGGGATGACTGTGCCTCAAAAAGCTGCTGCAAATGTGTCAGCATGGAACAAAGCCTCTCCGCACCATCCGTTAAGATCGACCAGCTTTTATCCTGGCTTTCTTTGTTCACCTTAAACACTAGACGGTTTAAGTCTTCTTTAGGTTTTCTTCGTTTGACAAAAGAATGTACAGAGCTGAAGAAAGCATCACTTTCTGCTTGAACGTGCTGAAGCCACTCTTCCAATTCGAAAAATGAATCAACCGGCAGGCTGTTTCGCTGGAATAGCTGTCTCATCTTTTTAAGAAGTCCCTGCTCCTTCAGAGTGCCGATTCTGCTCAATTTCGTATGCAATTCTATGTACGTGGCTCTTTTCCCTAAATGTTCGCTTGCCGCACGTTCAAAATGGTGTGCTTCATCAATAATAAATGTGCCGCTTTCGGGAAGCCTTTTTTTCTGGCTGCCTTCATCGGTCAGCAAAAGGGAATGATTGGTGATCACCAAATCAGAGCGCATAGCAATCTGTTTGGCCCGCTCGTAAAAACCGATCACATGCTCACTGCGACTTCTTTTATAGGAGTCATCGTCATAAGCCAATCTGTCCCACAGCAATTTTCCGCCTGAAGGCAAATTCAGTTCCGCTACATCTCCTGTATTTGTCTCTGTCAGCCAAACAAGAAGCTGTGCCTTTGTCAGTACGGCATCATAATTATCATCTTCTTCATGAAGCACCTGCTCAAATTTATACAGGCATAAATAATGCGATTGCCCTTTTAAAATCGCCGCTGTTACCGGAAATGGAAACAGATCTTGGACAATCGGCAAATCCTTTGTGAGAATCTGCTGCTGTAAAAGCGTCGAATACGTGCTGATTATGACCGGCTTTTTTGATTTCTTGGCAAAAAGCGCAGCCGGAATCAGATAGCCAATCGTTTTTCCAATGCCTGGAGGAGCTTCAATCAGCGCATGCTCACGATTGGCAAACGCATCAGCCACCTCTCTCATCATCATCATTTGGCCGTCTCTTTTTTCATACCCAGGCATTAACTCTGACAGCGCTTTTTCATTTCCCGCTTCCCAGCTTTCGATCTCAAATGAGAAGTTCTCGTCCTCATTTATACGAACAGCGATAGCTTCAGGTTCTCTGACAGAAAACGAAGAAAGGCGCGTATAGCCCGGTATCTCGGTATGTCTGTTTTCATTAATGAACATATCCAACAAATGCGTCAGATCACTGATGAAATGCTGCGAAAGCCTTCTTAACTGCTTTAATGTCGGATAAGGAAGCTGCCGCAGCTTTTCAAGGATTTCCAAAAAAATAAGCCCTGTCACTTCAGCATCGCTGTCAGCCCGGTGCGGCTGATCATGCCGCAGCTGAAGCTCCTCGCTTAATTCCGTCAGCTTATACCCTTCAAATCCCGGAAAAACAATACGTGAGAGCTCGACAGTATCAAGCACTTCACAATCTGGGAGCTGAAAGCCCGCCTTATGTAGCTCATACTTGACAAATCCAAGGTCAAAATGGATATTGTGGGCGACAAAATAAGCGCCGTCAAGCAATTGGAATACTTCTTCAGCAACTGCTTCAAATGGCTGCTCATTCTCGACCATTTGATTAGAGATTCCAGTAAGCTGCTCAATAAAAGCAGGGATTGATTTATTTGGATTAATGTATTTTGAAAACCGCTCAGTAATTTGTCCATTTTCGATTACAACCGCTGCGATTTGTATGATTTTATCGCCTTTCTTCGGCGAATTCCCTGTTGTCTCTACATCTATAACAACGAACCGTTGCTTATTCATTAAAATGGACACCTCAATTCTTGCATACGACAAAAGTGTAACACGTTTTGTACGGAAATGGAGCGGCAAAACCGTTTTACTCTCAAAATCTTAAAAGAAAACCCCGATAAAGGGGGCTTTTCTTCTACAAAATTGTACGGGCTGGTTCGTTCCCCAGCATTTGTTCAATTTTGTTTTGATCATTCAGAACAGCCACTTTCGGCTCATGGCTTGCCGCTTCTTGATCAGACATCATTTTGTAGGAAATAATAATGACCTTATCTCCTTCCTGCACAAGGCGTGCGGCTGCACCGTTTAAGCATATGACGCCGCTTCCCCGTTTACCAGGAATAATATACGTTTCAAGACGTGCTCCATTATTATTATTCACAATTTGTACTTTTTCATTAGGAAGCATTCCCACAGCATCAATGAGATCTTCATCAATTGTAATGCTTCCCACATAGTTCAGGTTTGCTTCCGTAACAGTTGCCCTGTGAAGTTTGCCGCTCATCATTGTTCGATACATATTATATTCTCTCCATTTCTCGAATATCAATAATGATATTATCTATTAAACGCGCTTTTGAAAAAGCAACTGCAACAGCGAGAATCATCTTTCCAGCAATTTCATTCACAGGCTCGAGTTCCGGATAGGAATAAAGCTCTACATAGTCTATAGTTCCGCTTGTCGTTTCAATGATTTCTTTTGCAGATTTTATCACCGCTTCAGGATCTCTTTCACCGGCTTGGATCAGCTCCGCACTTGTTTGAAGGGCCCGATACAGCTTAGGCGCTTCTTTTCTTTCCTCAGCTGTTAAGTATACATTGCGAGAGCTTTTGGCTAAGCCGTCTTCCTCTCTGACCGTATCGACAGGAACCAATTCAATATCCATGAAGAAGTCACTGATTAACCCATCAACAACAGCTACCTGCTGCGCATCCTTTAAACCGAAATAGGCACGAGTCGGCTTGACTAGGTTGAAAAGCTTCGTCAGTACGATCGCGACCCCGTCAAAATGTCCTTCTCTTGAGCGTCCGCATAACACGTCTGTGCGTCTTTCTACATGGATCGTGACATTCTTTTCACCGGGATACATATCCTTAGCATCTGGCGTAAAAAGAATATCGACTCCAGCTTTTTCTGCAAGAGCTGCATCCCGCTCAATATCGCGCGGATATGCTTCAAAATCTTCATTAGGGCCGAATTGTGCAGGATTCACAAAAATACTCATAATAACGGCGTCGTTTTCTTGTCTTGCTTTGTCTGCTAAGGTTAAATGCCCCTCATGCAGAAACCCCATCGTCGGAACAAACCCGATTGACTTGCCCTCTGAATGGTATTGTTTTATGGCTTCTTTCAGCTGTGAAATATCAGTAATCTGTCTCATCTTATTTTCCCCCGTACAAGCCGTCAAGCACTGTCTGGTTCATTTGAAAGGAATGCTTTTGTTCAGGGAAAGCACGATGTCTTACATCCTGAACATATCCGCTGATTGCTGTTTCGATGGTTTCATCAATGCGCGTATATTGCTTTACAAATTTAGGTGTTCTCTCAACACCGTGGCCGATAATATCATGATAAACGAGAACTTGTCCGTCTGCTTTCACACCAGCCCCGATTCCAATGACCGGTATGCTTAGCGTCTCGGCAATTTTGGCTGTGAGTTCTGCCGGCACACATTCCAGCACAAGCATCATAGCTCCTGCTTCTTCGCATTTTATACTGTCTTCTATTAATTTTTTGGCGCTTTGTTCGTCTTTGCCCTGTACTTTATAGCCGCCCAGTACGCCGACTGACTGCGGTGTCAAACCTAAGTGACTGACTACTGGAATGCCTCCAAGCGTTAATGCGCGAATGGATTCAAACACGCCTTCTCCACCCTCAAGCTTCAGTGCGTCAGCTCCGCTTTCCTGAACGATAGCCGCTGCATTTTTCAGCGTATCTTCCTTAGACAGGTGATAAGACATAAACGGCATATCTGTCACAATAAAGGTATTCGGCGCCCCCCTTTTAACGGCTTTTGTATGATGGATCATGTCCGCAACTGTCACACCGACAGTTGAATCAAGGCCGAGGACGACCATCCCGAGTGAATCACCGACTAAAATCATGTCAACTCCCGCTTGTTCAGCAAGTTTAGCTGCCGGATAATCATAAGCGGTCAGCATGACAATCGGTTCTTCAGACTCCTTCATTTTTAGAAAATCCAGTTTTGTTTTCATGTTTTCTCCTCCTTATGTTTAGAGGAGATGATCTGCCGTTTTCTTCTGCAAGCCAAAAAACCTTCCGTTACAACGAGAAGGATTCTTCACTTTCTAAAGTTCGGCGAGTTTCATCCCTCTGTCCCAGTCCTTTTTTGGATCAAGGCAGACTGCTGCAATGTCTATCTATTTTAATAATAGGTGCAGTTCGCAGGCGATACTGCCCAATGGAAGTATACCAAAATCAACGGGCTTGTACCAACACATTAGCCCAATTCGATATCGGCAGAATAGATTTTTTTAATGCCTTCGTTCGTTTCTAAAAGCAGAACGCCTTCATCATCTATACCTAACGCCTTACCGTAAAAGGTTCCGTTTAACGTTCTGGCTCTCATATTAGTGCCAATACCGAGCGCATAGCTTTCCCATAAAAGCTTAATCGGCGTAAATCCGTGCGTCATATAATCCCGGTACCGTTTCTCAAAGCATAGTAAAATATGCTGGATGACGCCGGCCCGATCAATTTTTTCCCCAGCAGCTTGGCTGAGGCTTGTCGCGATGTCCTTCAATTCATCTGGAAAATCATTAGGCTGCTGGTTAACGTTAATGCCGATCCCAATGATCACTGAACGTACGCGGTCTTCTTCAGCCTGCATTTCCGTTAGGATGCCGACTGTTTTTTTTCCGTTAATCAAAATATCATTTGGCCATTTAATATCCGTTTGGATGCCTGCTGCCTCTTCTATTCCCTGCACAACAGCTACTGCAGCAAGCAGAGTCAGCTGCGGTGTTTTTTGGAGCGGAATGTCAGGCCGCAAAATCAGGCTCATCCAAACGCCGTTTCCTTCTTGAGAATGCCATACCCTAGACATTCGGCCCCTTCCGGCAGTTTGTTTGTCAGCCACCACGAGGGTGCCTTCCGGTGCGTTATTATTCGCGAGCTCATGAGCCGTTTTTTGCGTGCTTGAAAGAACGTCATGGTAAATAAGATGCTGGCCCATCACTTCCGTTTTTAATCCAAAACGAATTTCGCTTTCACTGAGTTTTCCGGGCTTTTTGATGAGCCGATATCCTTTTCTTCTAACGGCTTCTACTTCATAACCCTCTTTCCGAAGCTCTTCAATATGCTTCCACACAGCAGTTCTTGAACAGCCGAGAGCATCACTGATTTTTTGGCCGGAAATAAATTCATTGCCGGCCTGAGAAAATAATTCAATAAGGTCTTTTCTTAATGTTGACCGCATGTCTTCAGCCACTCCTCTATGTGTTTCTTTTGATTGGAGAGCTTCCCTGTCACAACAGCCTGCTCGATCCGCTGTAATTCTTCTGACACCCATTTTCCGGCCGGCCGGTTTCGAAGCGCAAGCAAGTCCTTACCCGTGATATCAAGATCCTTAAGGCTTTTGATCGGCAGGTTTTGATAAGCGTACTGAATGTCCTTCAGTTTCTTTTCATCCAGTTTTTCGTTTTGCCGAAGCTGCGATATTTTGGCCGCTGAGAGCAGTGCTTTTTCCCCAGCTCTGTACATTGTCATTACGTCAAGGCTCTGGCCAAACGTATCGGCAATGTGAATGGCTTCCTTGATCACTTTTCCCGGGAGCTTCCAGGCTTTCAGGAAAAGGGGCGCATCTTTCAAGACTATGTCAAGGTTAATTAAAAGAGCAGCCCAAAGTTCCTCACGGGATGTTAAAGAGAAGAATGGAAACTCACTCGTTGAAATCAGGTTTTCTCGTTTATGATAAAAACCAGGAAGCTCTTCATACAATCTCGTTTGAATGAGTGTTTGAAGCGCCTGGCGAGAAGCTCTTCCCTGCAGCAATTTCTCGAACTCTATAGTTTTTCGTTCGACCGAAACATGGGAGAGGAGTGATTTTTCTTTCGCAATGGCTTCTTCTGTTTCCGGTGAAAGCGTAAAGCCAAGCTGGCTCATAAAGCGTACGGCTCTCAGCATACGAAGCGCATCCTCTTGAAATCTATCCTCAGGCTTTCCAACGGTTCGAATCACTTTCTGATCAATATCTTTCTTGCCGCCAAAATAATCAAGCACCTTCCCATCCGCTGTCATGGCCATCGCATTGATCGTTAAATCTCTGCGTTTTAGATCCTCTTCTAATGATGAGATAAATTGTACTTCTGACGGTCTTCTGAAATCAACATAATCAGATTCAGTCCGGAATGTCGTGACTTCATAGGTTTCATCCTCCCAGAGCACAATAATGGTCCCGTGCTCTTTGCCTACATCAACAGTCCGCTGAAACAGCCGTTCTACTTGATCAGGTGCCGCATCTGTCGCGATATCGACATCTCCGATCGTTCGTTTCATATAGCTGTCACGAACTGCGCCCCCGACAAAATAAGCCTGATGGCCTGCTTCGATTAAGATGCGGAGCACGGGAAGTGCTTTGATAAAAACTTTTTCCATGTGATCACTCCGGTTCTGCTAAATCGGCATAAATCTGTTCATACTGGCTGACAATTTTTTTGGAAGAAAATTCATTTTCAAGCATCTCTATTGCCGCCTTTGTAAAACGATTGCTTAGCTGTTCATCTTCTAAAATGCTCATCGCGCGGGCTGTTGCGGCCCCAACATCACCGACGTCCACCAAAAATCCGCTCACATTGTTTTTAATAACCTCAGGGATACCGCCAATATTTGTTCCGATACAAGGCACTCCGCAAGCCATCGCTTCAAGCAGGACAAGTCCAAAGCTTTCTTTTTCAGATAGCAGCAGCTTCAAATCGCTAATAGAATAAAGCTCTTCAACACGGTCTTGATTTCCAAGCATTAAGACTTGGTCTTCCAAGCCATATTTTCTGATAAGCTCGCAGGCTGTCGATTTCTCCGGACCGTCTCCGACTAAAAGCAGCTTCGCTTTCGTTTTGCCAGCGATATTGCGGAACACACGGATGACATCCTGCACGCGTTTAACTTTTCTGAAGTTGGACACATGGATGACGACTTTTTCATCTGGTAAAATTCCATGTTTCTCTTTAATTACCGCTGTGTTTTTCTTCAGATACACGCGCTCGTCTATAAAGTTATAAATCGTTTCAATTTTTTTCTCCGGTTTAATTAAATCGTATGTTTCAGCCGCAAGCGCTGAGGAGACGGCCGTCACCCTGTCTGATGACTCAATGGCAAAACGGATTAGATCTTTTAGAGACGGATCGTAACCTAACACCGTGATATCCGTGCCATGCAAAGTTGTAACAATGCCGATATTGCGTTTCAGCATTTGTTTTGCAAGATAGGCGCAAACGGCATGCGGGAGAGCATAGTGAGCATGGATAATGTCTAAATTCTCCCGTTCCGCCACCTCTGCGATTTTGCTTGCCAATGTCAAATCATACGGAGGATACTTAAAAACAGCATATTGATTAACCTCAACTTCATGAAAATGAATATTGGAATGATATGTATTCAGTCTAAACGGAATGCTTGATGTGATGAAATGGATTTCATGTCCCTTTTCAGCAAGCTGCTTCCCCAGTTCTGTCGCAATGATACCTGAGCCTCCAACGCTCGGATAGCATGTGATTCCTATTTTTAGTTTTCTCATTGTTCGCCCCCAAGCACATCATGATCAAGCATCAGCATCCGTTTGGAAAAGAAACCTTCGGCATACTCCACGCCCGCTTCTTTACCGTAAAGCTTTTC
The DNA here is from genome assembly GCF_001719225.1 of Bacillus sp. FJAT-14266. Taxonomy (NCBI): domain Bacteria; kingdom Bacillati; phylum Bacillota; class Bacilli; order Caryophanales; family Bacillaceae; genus Bacillus; species Bacillus sp. FJAT-14266. Next base: position 2,054,479 of record NZ_CP017072.1, on the reverse strand, counting down.
TCTCGCTTCAACGATTTCAATATACCCATTCGTCAGAGGAGTAGAAACGGAATCCTTTGACGGGATAAACTGGCTTTTGTAGGCGTTGAGGCTTTGTTTCTTTGCCTCTATTGTATCCGAGATATCAATAACAAAATCCGGCTGATGAAAACCATTTATCATATAATAGTAAACCTTGCTGACTTTATGCGCCGGAAGGCTTTTTTCGTCTTTATATTTATGGATTCCGGCGGAAAAGATCGCTTCTTCCACCAGTGCAGCCGCATTGCCGTGATCCGGATGGCGATCCTTTTTATACGGCATAAAAACCGCTTTTGGCCGACAGGTTCTGATGACAGTGACAATTGACCGAATTGCCTGATCACTCATTATTAGGCCGCGGTCTGGAAGCGTTAGCTGAATTCTTTTATCTGCGCCTAATATGCGGGCTGCTTCAGCTGCTTCTTCTTTACGCAAACTGACCGTACCGTTAGAAGAGAGTTCCGCTTCTGTCAAATCGCATATCATTACTTTTTTTTCCTGTTTGACAAACTTCGCTATTGTGCCGCCCATTCCGATCTCGACATCATCACTGTGGGCGCCAAAAGCAAGAACGTCAGCATTATACATTCGGCTCTTCTCCCCGAAGAAGGTCACGGAATTCGAAAACACCTTCATCAAGTGTGCGGACGAGAATTTCCGCAGTACCCATATTTGTGGCGAGCGGAATGGAATACACATCACATAACCGGATTAATGCCGAGACATCCGGTTCATGCGGCTGCGCGGTCAGCGGGTCGCGCAAAAAAATGACAAGATCGAGTGCATTGGCAGCGATCAGTGCACCGATTTGCTGGTCTCCCCCTAAAGGGCCGGATTGAAAACGTTCAATTTGAAGACCTGTCGCCTCATGAATTTTCAACCCTGTGGTTCCGGTTGCATATAGATCATGATTCTTTAAAATATCCCGATAGGCAGTCGTAAATTGAACCATATCCTGTTTTTTCTTGTCATGCGCGATCAAAGCAATTTTCATTGTTTATCCCCCCGTCTAATCAATGATATTTTCTAAACCATACACAAGCTGATCAATCTTCATGACTTGTTCGACTGACAGTTTAACGCCTGACATGAAAGAAGCACGGTTATAAGAATCATGGCGTATCTGAAGCGTTTGGCCATCCATGCCGAACATGACCTCCTGATGCGCGATCAGTCCCGGAAGACGGACGCTGTGCAAGCGAATGCCGTTTTGCTCCGCTCCTCTTGCTCCTGGGAGAATTTCTTTTTCATCCGGATGTCCTTGCTGCTTTTCTTTACGGACTTCTGAAATCATTTCCGCTGTTTTAAGCGCAGTCCCGCTTGGTGCGTCAAGCTTCTGGTCATGATGAAGCTCAATAATCTCAACATCCTCAAAATAGTTGGCAGCCATTTTTGAAAATTTCATCATCAGTATCGCACCGAGCGCAAAATTTGGCGCGATGATGGCTCCGATCCCTTTTTCTTCTGTTAAAGATGTGAGCTCTTTTAAATCAGCTTCTGAGAAACCGGTTGTTCCGACAACTGGACGGACTCCGTGCTCTAATGCAATTTTTGTATGTACTTTTCCGATTTCGGGCGTTGTTAAGTCAATCAAGACATCCGGTTGTGTTTCTGTAAAACAGGCATGGATATCTGTGTAAATGTAAGCATCTGACTCAACAGGCATCACATCAGATAATTTTTGCTGATCGTATGTATGGTCTATGGCCCCGACAAGGTCAAAATGAGGTGTTCGTTCTGCCAATTTAACAGCTTCCTGCCCCATTCTTCCACGCGGTCCCGCAATGACTACTTTAATTGTTTCGTTTGACATCTTGATCTCCTCTACTTTCCTTCTTCTTTTCTGGTCCAGCGATCTTTATCTCTTGTATTAAATTTATGCATGACTCGGTCGTGAGCTTCCTCTAAAGAGATATCAAGAGAGTTGGCTAAACAAACCAATACAAATAGCACATCGCCCATTTCCTCTTCCATGCTTTTATCATCTTCAGTCGCTTTTTTTGGTTTTTCTCCATAACGGTGATTCACTTCTCTGGCAAGCTCGCCCAGTTCTTCAGTCAGCCTCGCCATCATGGCCAGCGGGCTAAAATATCCTTCTTTAAATTGGCCGATGTAACGGTCTACTTCAGCCTGTATGTCTTTCATTGTTTTATCACTCACTGAACGAAACCTCCTATCATCCTCTTACATGTTAGCTAATTCAGATACGTTTGACAAATGTTTAAGCACGTTTGCTGTTTTCTTTTTCATCCACTATAATATAAACGCTATCTAATGGAAGGAAAAGGGGTTTTGTGTGATGCTTGGAGAAATTAGATTAAAAAACATATTTTTTATTTTAATCGGAGCGGCAATTTTTTCATTTGGCTTGGTTCATTTCAATATGCAGAACAATCTGGCTGAGGGCGGTTTTACAGGTATTACACTTTTGCTTTATGCCCTTTTCCACATCAGCCCCTCTATCTCGAACCTGGTGTTGAACATTCCGATTTTTTTTATTGGCTGGCGTTTGCTCGGCAGGACAATGTTTGTTTATACCCTTGTCGGCACTGTAGCCTTGTCTTTGTTCCTCAGCATCTTTCAGCGATATGAAATCCATATGCCTCTTCAGCACGACTTAGCGCTCGCCGCTTTATTTGCCGGCGTATTCATCGGAGCCGGACTGGGTATTATTTTTAAGTTCGGCGGTACGACAGGCGGTGTTGATATCATCGCACGTTTAGTGAATAAGTATTTTGGGATCCCGATGGGCAGAACGATGTTTGCTTTCGATGCCTGCGTCATCATTTTGTCTTTGCTTACTTATCTCTCCTATAAAGAAGCGATGTATACGCTGGTAGCTGTATTTGTAGCGGCAAGATTAATCGATTTTATTCAGGAAGGCGGATACGCTGCTAAAGGCGCTACGATCATCTCTTCGAAAAACGACCTGATTCAGAAAAAGATTCTTGAAGAAATGGAACGGGGCGTCACCATTTTGAAAGGACAAGGTTCCTACACAAAAGAGGATATAGATGTACTTTATTGTGTGGTGCCGAAAAACGAATTGGTGATGCTGAAAAGCGTGATTAACTCCATTGATCCCCATGCCTTTGTAGCGGTAAGCGATGTTCACGATGTGCTCGGAGAAGGATTTACGCTTGATGAAAATAAAAATCCGCTTCCGCGCTGACATGTAATAGAAAAAAGGCGGCTGACCGCCGCCCCTCATCCTTATTTAGGGTAGTCCCTTTTTTTCAGCTTGTTTTTTTCCGCCTTGTACTTTCTGTAACCGACATAGGTAAGAGCAGTAATGATGATACTGCCGGTTGTAATGATCACCCAGAGTAAAGACGGATCGGCATCATCCTCCTCCACCCTGTCAAACACATTTTTCAGGTCATGCTGAAGAAGGGAAAGCCGTTCAAGCTTCGTGCTCTCTGTCATTTGCTGAAATTCCTCTTGCTCAATAACATCTATATGTTTTCCGACAGTTTCAAGCTGATCCTCTGATACATCGATTGTAAGACTGGGGTAAATCAAGTCATATAAACTGATAAATTCATTCCATTTTTCATGAAAGCTTGTGCTTCCATTCTTTTGGACATCTCGCTTCAGTTCAGTAAAAGCTTCCATAATCGGTTTTTCCAGTGAGCCCCAAAGCGGGTCAGACTGATTGTCAACCGCATCCATCAGCATTCTGAACTGCGCGGCTGCTCTGAGTTTTTGTGTGTCTGATGTATCAGCTTGCTTTAAACTCCGAACCATATCATTATAGCCCAATGTGATTTGACGAATTTGGGCTCCCGTTAGCATGGGGTCTTGCTGTTTTTTCTCAGCGGATTTTAATGTTTTTTCAAAATACTCCAAGACTTGAAGCGCCTCTTCATATTTCGCCTGTCGGGTCATTTGAAAGACTGTATCGGATAAATCATTCAATTCCTCGAGGCTTCCCCGCTCTGCAGCCTTGGCATTTCCATTATAAAAAATAAGTGCAATCAACAAACAGATCGTCAGCTTTCGTTTCATGCAGGTCCCTCCCACTCTCTCTCCTTACAGAATATGAAGAAAGGGACAAGGATAGACCAACATTGTCTTTACATCGGCTCAAGCTTCGTTTGCTTTTTTGAGACCACAAGAAAGTAAGCAAGCGCGATTGAAAAGATACTTAGCCAAAATGTTCCGTATCCTATTTCAGTCATATAATCAGAAAGCATAGAGTATTGCGGCATCATATCAAACAAGTAGTCAATGACATCGTTATGCAGTGTCCAGACTGCAACAATTGCAAGATGCCAAAATGAAAAACGAAAATACGGACTGTATAATACGCCTTGAACTGCCATTGCAAAATGCGAAGCAATTAGCATGTAGCCCTCCCACGGCAAGTCACCAGTTACTGCAAGCACAAGAAAATTCATAGCCACCGCCCATAGGCCATACTTTACGAGGGTAACTAGCGCAAGCGCCTCAAAGAACGGAGCATTCCGTTTCATGAGAAAAGCAAGCAGCACAAACAGAAAGAAAAACGTTGCTGTCGGACTGTCCGGAACAAAAATCAGGAAACGTGCCGGTGTCTCCAAAAGCTGCGGCAAGTACCAATAGTAGCCGTAAACCGTTCCCAGAAAATTAATGGCTAAGACAAGAATAAGCATCGGCCGCTGCCCTAATACATATTGAAACCATTTCACATCGAATCAACTCTCAGTCTGTAAAAATAATAAGTCCATATAAAAAAGCTGACGCCGGGTCAGCTTTTGATATTAAAAGTATATCCTTCCATTTGACAATTCACAATACGTTATTTTGCGGTTGTTTCAGAAATAAATTTTGCAAGTTCTTCGAGCTGCTTATCATTTCCTTTGAACACACCCGCCGGCATTTTGCCTTTCCCTTCTACAGCGATTTTTTTGATTTCATCCGGTTTCAGCCCGCTGTCAACCAATGAAGGTCCGGCCGCTCCTCCCTGAAGGTTATCCCCATGGCAAGAAATACAGCCCTGTTCCTTAAAAACCTTATATCCTTCTGCATTGGTGTCAATGTCGGCTTCTTTTGTAATTTTCCCCTGTTCCTCTGCCTTGGCCCAATCATGAGTAGCAACTGACTGCCACGTCAAAAATACAGCAGCGGAAATGGCCAGAAGCATCATACCGACAGCGACCGGACGCTTCCACGGCCTTCTTTCTGTCCCTCTGTCCAGGAATGGAGCCAAAAGCAGGGCCCCAAAAGCGAGACCTGGCATAATCATGGCGCCGACCACTGTAAAGCTTCCAGCGGCGTATTCATACTTCAACAGCTGGTATAAGAAAAGAAAATACCAATCCGGCAGCGGAATATAACCAGTATCAGTCGGGTCCGCCATCCGCTCCAAAGGCGGCTGATGCACAATCGTCAAAACGAGAAAACCGATGAGAAAGACAGCTCCAACCATCCATTCCTTTAACAAGAAATTTGGCCAGAAAGCCTCTGTTTTACCGGGATACTCCGAATAATCCTTCGGTATATTCGGCTTTTTTTCAGCCGGTATCCTTGAGTCGCCTACAAATTTCATCCCTTTGCCCCGGTGCATGTCATCCCCTCCCTTTTATTCGCAGATCAAGAGTTTAAAGCGGTCCTGAAATCCCCTGCTTCCGGATCATAATAAAATGTGCAGCCATCAGCCCGAACAATGCGGCAGGAAGAAAAAATACATGGATCGCAAAAAACCTAGTCAGCGTTTGGGCGCCTACAATATCCGGATGCCCTGCAAGGAGCGTTTTAACTTGCGTTCCGATCAAAGGCGTGGCTTCGGCGATCTGCAGCCCGACTTTTGTTGCAAACAGAGCCTTCATATCCCAAGGAAGCAAGTAGCCTGTAAAGCCAAGACCGAGCATAACAAAAAAGATCAGCACACCGACAATCCAGTTCAGCTCGCGCGGTTTTTTATACGCGCCTTGGAAAAAGACCCTCAGCGTATGTAAAAACATCATCACAATGACCAGGCTCGCACCCCAGTGGTGCATCCCCCTGACAATCTGGCCGAATGCCACTTCATTTTGCAAATAATATACCGATTCCCAGGCATTTTTGATATCAGGCACATAATACATCGTTAAAAACATTCCAGATAATACTTGGATAACGGTTACAAAAAACGTCAGTCCCCCAAAGCAATACACAAACGCAGAGAAATGATGGGCGGGATTCACATGTTCCGGTACTTCGTGATCGGCAATATCCCTCCACATCGGTGTAATATCAAGCCGCTCGTCTACCCAGTCATAAATTTTGTTCAGCATGTCACCCTTCCCCCTTAGGCTTTGCTTTTCCAAGATACAGGAAGCCGTCTTTTACTTCTTGCTCATAATGATCAAGAGGCGCAAGCGGCGGCGTGCCAGGGACATTGGTGCCGTCCTTTTCATAGAGTCCGTAATGGCATGGACAAAAGAATTTATTCGGGTTTTTAGGATCACTATTCCAGTTCACCGTACACCCTAAATGTTTACAAATTGGCGAAAGTGCTACAATTTCATCCCCGTTTTTGAAGACCCAGGCTGATCTTGACTCTTCTGACTCATACCAGGCATCGACTTGATTAATTTTAAAATCAAAGCGCTGCGGCTCTTTTGTCAACTCATCAACGCTGACAACCTGAACCATATCCTGCTTCCCTGTCGATTTTAATACCGGGTCGAGTGCGAAGCGAACCATAGGCATGAGCATACTAGCCGCCATAAAACCTCCTACGCCTGTGAGCGTGTAATTCAAAAATTGACGTCTGGATATATCATGTTTTCCGCCCATCTCTTCTCCCCCCTCTAGGTCACCCCTGCAAACTGACTAAAATAGAAAATATTGCAATAACTCTAGACACCCTCATAATATATGAATCTCTCAGCAAGGTCAATATAGCCAAAATATTGTTTATAAGGAAATGTAAGTGTTTTTATGAAGTGCTCCATAACTGTAACAAAACGTTCAAAATTTCAGCAGTGCGTTCATCCAATATTTTTCTTTTTAAAGAGTCATTTAAATGCTCTAATGGAACAGACGGTGTAACAATCATTTTGCCTAACGCCTCCTCAGCTCTCCAACTTTCGTCAGATGTGAGCAGGACAACATGCGGAAATTCCGTTATCAGCTCTTCCCGCAAATCCTTAAGCCCTTGAACGGTTATTTCATTTCTATCAACATATGTATAAGGCGGAAGTAAATATACCCGTCCCTTTAACTGCCTTTCAAGTTCTTCTGAGAGAAGCTGCGTAAACTCGCCTTTCTCCGCCGCCATTTTAAAATGGTTATTAACCCTTATGTTAATTAATGGTATGACAGCGGTATCAATGTAATCCTTAGCTTGTAAATAGTCCTTGGCATCAGTGATTCTCCACCTCATCGTTCTCCCCCTTTACGGCAACAAGCCTTGCAATTCACTGCAAGGCTGGTCATATTATGTGAGCTGATTTAATTGGCGCGATAATTGTTCAAATGCCTCTTTATCATGACGATCTAACGCCTCGTCAATGTCTTTTAATAATTTTTCTCTTTGGAATGTGGAAATAGCGTGCTCTAAAATCTGTTCCGCCAATCCCTGATCTTTTTTATTCTCAAAAAGGTTTTTCGGAATATGCGGGTTGGACTCCAGCACCGCCGCATATTCAGGTGAGCTGTAAGCCGAACGGAAATTAAGCTGGATAAACAAATCCTGCTGTTTATTTAATCTAATATCATGAAAAGATTTTTCCGCGTCGGTAGTCATGACATTCTCTTTATAGAACCGGAACGGAACTTCTTCAACACAATGTGTTGACATTATAATGCCTCTCGGGCAAAATTCAGCCTGCTCCACAAAATGAACCTTCTCCATGAGAGAATCATGGCTCATTAAGTAGTTCAAGATCCAAACGCACTCTCGGCGCTTTAACTGATAATGGTTTAAAAACCAACGGATAAAATCTTTTTTCTCATTGACAGAAACAGGGGTCTGCATGTAATTCCCTCCTCTATCGTTCGTATAATCTATATACTTATATGTTCCACATGAATGGTTAATATTCCTGCTTATCTAGAAAATTCATCCTCGATTCGCAAAATCGTTTCTTCAAGCTCTTCATTGGCTCCGTCCATTTCAAGAACCTTTTTCAAAAGCGGCAGCGCTTCTTTTTGAAGGCCTTCTTCTAATAGGAAGCTTGCGTATTCATATAAGAAATCTCTATCCTCCCGGTAATGAAGATAGGCAGCCTCAAAGGATTGTTTTGCTTCCTCGTATTGCTCTAATTCAGTATATGCGCTTGCAAGATACCAATTGTATTTAGGATCTTCTTCACCGTAGCTTCGAACCTCTTGAATAAGATCAATGATCTGATCATAATCCTCTTCTTTGTGATACACGGCAAGAAGTGTATGAAGCGCCTCGACAAAGCCCGGATCAAGCGCAAGCGCCTCCTGAAGCAGCTTTTTCCCCTCTTCTGACTTCCCGATTTTTAAGGCCATTTTGGCGGCATAAAGGAAAAGTTCTTTGTTATATTCATCATATCTGATCCCCTCTTTTGCCGTTTTTAATGCCTCTTCATACATTCCTTCAGCTTCATAGCTTTTCGAGAGCGGCATATAAAGTGAAGTATAAGATGGATCAAGCTCCTTTAAATCAGACAGCTGCTTAATAGCTGTTTTCACAAGCCCCGCCTGTAAGGCTGTAAAACCATAGCCGAAAATCGTATTAGGATCAGGATTCTCATCGACAGCTTTCTCATACCATGGAATGGCATCCTCAAATTCACCTGAGGCACTTAACGATTCTGCCAGTCTTTGATGGACATTAACGCCTCCGATCTCACTCTGCTCCTCAGCCGTTGTTTTAAAATATTGAACCGCTTTTGCATAGGCTCCCTGAGCAAAGTAAAGTTCTCCCAGTGCAAAATCAATAACAGGTTCATTGTCCAGAATGGACTTTGCCTGTAAAAGCTTTTGTTCACTGACTTCGAATAACCCCTGCATCTGATAAAGATCCGCCATAAGCAGCAAACTTTCCGGATATGATGGATCTGTTTCCGGAATAGTCTCCAGCACAGCGAGGGCTTTTTCTTCTTCGTCAATATCTATTAAAAGTTCAGCGTAGAAATTCGTCAGTTCTGTTTCATTTGGATATAAATCATGTAGATCACTAATCAGTGAAATTGCTTTTTCTACATCGCCCCACTCGTAATAAAGCTGGGCTGCAATGGCTTTATCTTCATCATGCAGCTGTTTTTCAGCCTTCGAGAGCGTGTTGAGGCCTTTTTCTGTTTCACCTGCTTCAACTAATTTTATGGCTTCTTGAATCAATGTATTCAAATCGGACCGGTCCTTTCTTTTCCTATACAACATCAACCATACAAAAAAGCTTTATTTGTTCGGGTTAATCTTATCATAATTCAGACGAATGCCCCCGGCAAATAAGATGCTTCTGTACGGAAGGGAATTATTGAGTCTTATTAGTTTACCAAAAGATCTTGAGATAGAAAATGAAAAAAGGAAGATCGCCCTCTGTACAGTAAAGCAGCTCTTTGACCTGCCGGCTTGTAAGTAAAGCACATCCCCCCTTTTCGTTTTTCTATCCCCTCTATAAGACAAGCTATGTTTTTTCGCCTCGAATTATGATCTGCATAAAAAATCCTGAAGTAAAACTTCAGGATTTTTTCGAAAGCTTATTTAAATGCTCGAAGAAGGTTGGATAAGAAACGTGAATGGCATCCGTGTGCTCGATTTCAATCGGCTCCTCCGTTATACAGGAAGCAATACCAAGCATCATTCCGATTCGATGATCTCCGTGGCTGGACACTGCAGCGCCGCCTTTCAACGTTTGTTTGCCATAAACCTTCATTCCATCTGCTGTCGGTTCAATTTCAGCACCCAGCTTGCGAAGCTCAGAAACAACAGTATCAATACGGTTTGTTTCTTTCACTTTTAGCTCTGCCGCGTCCTTGATAACGGTCGTTCCTTTCGCCTGAGTCGCAAGAAGCGCGATGATAGGGATCTCATCAATTAAACGCGGAATGATATCTCCTCCGATTTCAACTGCCTTTAGAGATGACGTTTCTATAATCAAATCTCCATAAGGCTCTGCACCGCTATCAGCAGATGGTTTGATTTCAAGTTTTGCCCCCATGTTTTGAAGGACATCAATAATACCTGTCCGAGTCGGATTTAAACCTACGTTTTTCAATACAATTCTGCTGTTTGGAACCATCGCGCCAGCAGCAAGGAAAAACGCGGCTGAAGAAATGTCTCCAGGAACAAAAATATCAGCAGCTGTCAGTTTCTGGCCACCAGCAATGGAAACACTCGTTTGATCTTCAGAAAGCTTAACGCCAAAAGCAGAAAGCATCCGCTCAGTGTGGTCCCGAGATTTATGGGGCTCTGTTACAGTTGTTGTGCCCTCAGCCTGTAATCCGGCCAGCAAAACAGCAGATTTAATTTGCGCGCTTGCAACAGGTGATACATAATCAATTCCTTTTAATGAAGCGCCGCTCACTGACAGCGGTGTAAACTCTCCGCCGGCTCTGCCGTCGATTTTAGCCCCCATTTTTTTCAAAGGCTCAGTCACACGCTTCATTGGGCGCTTCGCAATGCTCTCATCTCCGGCTACCGCGCTGTAAAAAGGACGGCCCGCCAATATTCCGAGCATCAGGCGAATCGTTGTACCTGAATTTCCGACATCTAAAAGGCTTTCTGGCTCTTTCAGGGCATCGATTCCTTTTCCATGAATCACGACATCGCTGCCGCTTTGCTCAATGTGAACACCCATTTTTCTAAAGCAATCGATCGTGCTCAGACAATCTGCTCCCGGCAGAAAGTTTTTAACTGTTGTTGTGCCTGCCGCTAGCGCGCCAAACATAACAGAGCGGTGAGAAATGGATTTATCACCGGGAATATGTATTTCTCCATGTAAGGTCTGCACCTTTTCTCGTTTCATTTTTTCCACCTCAATCAGCATAAAAAGTTTCATATTCCGCCCGGGCTTCAATGCATTGTTCTGCCCTTTTGCGGTCGTCATCAGACTGAAAACTGATCCTTAAAATCCCGTTAATATCCTCTCGTGTTTCGATAATGCGGATATTCGTGATACTGATGCGCTCCGCAGCTAAGATCGCTGTTATCTCGGATATTACACCCGGATGATCGGGTACATCCACATATAAATCATAAAATGCAGGTATCGCTCCCTTCTGCCGAAGCGGCAGCCCGTCACGATAATCCTTGGCGGTTTTAAAATAACGAAATAGATTTTCCGCATCTTCTTGTTCTACATATGTACGGATCTTGTCAATTTCACGAATCCACTCATCAAAACGGTCTAAGATTTTATCTTTATTATGTAATAAAATATCCCGCCACATTGCCGGGCTGCTTGATGCAATCCTTGTAATATCTCTGAATCCGCCGGCAGCAAAACGTTTAACAAGCGGATACAGGTTTTCCGAATGATGGGTTTGGTGAACAAGACTAGCTGCTACAATATGCGGAAAATGACTGATTACACTTGTAACACCATCATGCTCCTCTGGCGACATTTCCACAAAATGGGCATTCGTCCCCTTCAGCAGGTTTTTTAACTGTTCCACAGCTTGTTTGTCCGTTTTCTGGCCTGGCGTTAAAATATAAAATGCATTTTCAAACAGGAACTCCTTCGCAGCGGCCACTCCTGATTTATGTGAACCCGCCATCGGATGCCCTCCGACAAATTGATAGCGGCTAGGCAGCACTTGATCAGCGTAATCAACCACTTTTTGCTTTGTGCTTCCTACATCCGTAATCAAAAGCTCATGTTCAATTCCTGAATGAGCCAGCTCTTCAAGCATAACCAGTGTTTGTTCGACAGGTGTCGCAATGATTACTGTAGCTGCCTCTTTCGCACCGCTAATAAACGAATCAGCACGATCGTCTATCACACCTAATTTTAATGCCGCTACCGCCTGTTCATCAGAGATGTCGATTCCGATAATCCATTTGCCGGGATGATTTTTTTTGATGGCTAGGGCAATCGAACCGCCTATCAATCCGAGACCGGCGAGCAATATTGTATCTTTCATTTGATTCATACGTCATCACCTGGTTTATAGACTAAAGAGGTGATATTTGATCACCTCTTATAAAATTTCAGCTAAAATGGCAAGTATTTCTTCATTTTGCTCTTTTGTTCCGATCGTAATCCGGAGTGATGTCGGGAAACCTAATGCGTTTCCTGACCGGACGATATAGCCTTTTTCCAGCAGAGCCTGAAACAGTTCATCAGCAGGACGTTTAAAGTCAATTAACACAAAATTTGTCTGTGAAGGGTAACACTTTAAACCATGAGTTTTCGCAAAATCATAATACTGCTGAAGGCCTGCATTATTTTGCTCGACACAGGAAGCAATAAACGCTTGATCATCAAGTGCTGCAATCGCCGCAGCCTGGCCCAGACGGCTCGTATTAAACGGCTCTCTCGCCGGCTCAATCTGGCGAATCAGGCTCTCGTCAGCAATTCCGTATCCGACTCTGAGCGCTGCCAGACCGTATGCCTTTGAAAATGTGCGCAAAATCATCAAATTGGAATACTTGCTTAAGAGCGGCACGGTTTCCGGGTAATCCTCTGCTGTTACATATTCATAATATGCTTCGTCAAGAACAACAAGGACACGTGAAGGAACGCGCTCCAGAAATGCGAGTAATTCTCCTTCAGATGTATAAGTGCCAGTCGGATTATTCGGGCTGCATATCCAAACGACTTGTGTCTGTTCGTCGATGGCTTCTAACATGGCGTCTAAATCATGTGAGCCGTCGGGACGAAGTGCAATTTCACGCACTTCAGCACCTTCAATAACCGCATTATGTTTATATTGCGGAAAAGTCGGGGCAGCAGTGATCGTATTGGTTTTATTGTTTAGAAATGCCCGGCAGATGATCTGAATGATTTCATCAGAACCGTTGCCGAAAATAAGTGATGTTTCGCTGACATTGAGGTGCTTACTGAGCCTTGTCCGCAAAGCGGCGCTATACCCGTCCGGGTAAAGGGCTAGCTGTTGAATCTCATGATGAAGCGCCTCTTTTGCAGCCTCTGAACAGCCGTAAGGATTCTCGTTTGAAGCAAGCTTCACAACTTTATCCAAGCCATATTCTGATTTCACTGCTTCAATCGGCTTTCCAGGCTGATAAGGCTTCAGCTGTTTTAAATGTTCTTTGATACGCAAATCAGTCACCTCATTTTAAACTGTACAAGCCGCTAAACGCCATTGCATAATCCTCAAACTCCTGCAGCGCCTGATTTCTCGTTTCAGCGCTGATGAGCCGGTCCTTTAATTCTTCTATTTTTCTGACGAGCGCACTTCCCACTACGACACCGTCACTAATTTCATTCATCTTTATGACCTGTTCACGGTTTGATATACCGAACCCTACAGCGACCGGAACAGTGCTGAGATTCTTCACTGTCCGAATGAACGGGTACACGGATGAATTGAACTCATTGCGGACACCGGTCACACCCAGAGAAGACACACAGTAGACGAAGCCCTCGGCTTGTTCAATAATGGTTTTCAAACGGCTTTCGCTTGTCGGCGCAACCAAAGAAATATACGTCACCTCATGGCTTTTACATTCCTCTTGAAGGCTGTTGCTTTCTTCTAGTGGCAGATCCGGAACAAGCAGACCGTCAATATGATTTTCCCGCAGTAAAGCGAAAAAGTATTCTTTGTTCAATTGTAACACAGGATTATAATACGTAAAGAGGATAATCGGAATATTCACTCCGTTTTTTTTCATTTCTCCGCCTAATTCGATTGCCTTTACGATATTCATTCCTTGATCAAGTGCCCGCTTTGAAGCCCTCTGGATCACCGGACCGTCTGCAAGCGGGTCAGAGTATGCAACACCAAGCTCCAATGCAGTGGCGCCTGCTTTTTGGAGTGACTTCGCCAGTTCAATCGAAACCTCAGGAACTGGATCGCCCGCCGTAATAAACGGGATAAACAATTTTTCTGATGGTTGAAGATCCAATTTAAACATGGGCTTTCACCTCTTCTTCCAATACCTTCATTAATGTGTTGACATCCTTGTCTCCCCGGCCTGATAAACAGACGAGAATGAGTTGACCGCGATCCATTCCTTTGGCGAGTTTGAATGCTTTCGCTAACGCATGGGCAGATTCGATTGCCGGCAAAATCCCCTCTTTTTCTGACAAAAGCTTTAATGCATCCACCGCTTCTTCATCAGTGATACTGTCATAAGTGACACGGCCGCTCTTATGCAAGTATGCGTGCTCCGGACCGATTCCAGGATAGTCGAGACCGGCTGAAATAGAGTAGGGCTCAATAATTTGCCCGAATTCATCCTGAATGAGATAAGTCAATGAACCGTGAATAACCCCTACGGTTCCTTTCGAAATAGTGGCGGCATGAAGAGGCGTATCAATTCCTTTTCCTGCTGCTTCAGCGCCGATCAGTTCAACATCTTCATTTAAAAATGCCTGAAACATACCCATCGCATTGCTTCCTCCGCCTACACATGCCACTACTTTATCAGGCAGAGTGCCTTCAATACGTTTCAACTGATCCTTCGCTTCCTCTCCGATCATTTTTTGAAATTCACGGACCACTTGCGGATAAGGATGCGGGCCGACAACTGATCCAATCATATAAAAGTGATCCTCACAATGCTGAACCCAGTACCGGATCGCCTCATTTGTGGCATCCTTCAATGTTCCGTTTCCGCTTGTTACAGGCACTACCTCCGCTCCAAGAAGCTTCATGCGGAAAACGTTCAGAGACTGGCGGGCAACATCCTCTTCACCCATAAACACAGTACAGGAAAAGCCGAATTTGGCTGCAACTGTTGCAGCGGCAACGCCATGCTGGCCGGCACCGGTTTCAGCAATGATTTTCGTTTTGCCCATTTTTTTAGCAAGCAGCGCTTGACCTAGCGCATTATTGATTTTATGAGAACCTGTATGGTTTAAATCTTCTCGTTTCAAATAGATTTTCGCGCCGCCTAAGTATTCAGTGACTCGATCAGCGTATGTTAATGCAGTCGGCCGTCCGGAATAGTCCTTTAACAGCTTATAATACTCTTCACGAAAAGCGGGATCATCCTTGATTTGTTTAAATGCTGTTTCTATTTCATCTAACGGCTGCATGAGTGTTTCCGGAACAAACTTTCCGCCAAAATCACCGTATCTGCCTATTTCATTCGGATATGGATACATATCGGTTCATCCTTTCTTCTAAAAGACTCATCAGATTCTGATCTTTTTGTCCGTTTTTTTCAATTCCGCTGGCAAGGTCAATTCCTTCTGGCTGCCATTTCAATAGGCTGGTGATGCTATCCGGATTCACGCCGCCAGCGATAAAGCAGCGTTTACCAATAGCCGCCTGCTGATATTCCGGCACACATTCCCAAGAAAATGCAACACCATTTCCGCCTCTAGACCCTTTTACAGATGAATCAATCACAAAGCCGTCAACATTATCTTTAAAGCGGGCTATTTCTTGAGTTGTGTTACCTTGATGGTGAAGCGCCTTCCATATTTCACAGCCTGTCAGCTTGCGAAGAGCAGCAGCATCCGCCGGTTTTTCATCACCGTGAAGCTGAATGACGTCGAGCTTCAAGCTCTTGGCAATACGTGACATCGTCTCTATTGATTCATTAACAAAAACACCTGCAACCTGTTTTTCGACACGAGCTTGGTTCAGCCATTTTTTCACATCTTGCGGAGATACTTTTCGTTTGCTTTCAGCAAAAATAAATCCTAGGTAATCAGCCTGTGATTCCGCCGCAAGCTGCAAATCCTTTAGTGACCGAATACCGCAATATTTTAATGCCGGTTTCTTCACAACCTCACTCCCCAAACAAAGCATGGATTTCTTTACGCTGAGAAGTTTGTCTCATCAATGATTCACCGATAAGTACAGCTCGCGCCCCATGTTCATTGACAAATGTTAAATGTTCTAAAGAACCGATTCCGCTTTCGCTGACAAGCAAGGATTCTTTCGGAACGAGAGATGCGATTTGTTCTGTCTGCTTTACAGATGTTTCAAACGTTTTTAGGTTTCGATTATTTACGCCGAGAATGTCGGGTGTGAACACTTTCAATATTTGTTCTAGCGTTGATGCATCATGAACCTCCACTAACACGTCCATCCCCTTTTCACCTGCTTCAAGATATAATTCATGAAGGTGTAAGGGATCAAGCACCTCGCCGATTAACAATATGGCATCCGCTCCGATTCTTCTTGATTCCTCTACTTGAAGAGAATCAATAATAAAATCTTTTCTAAGTACAGGAATCGAAACAGCACGCTTTACGTCTGATAAATAGCTGTTTTCCCCTTGAAAAAACGGGGTGTCTGTTAAAACGGAAATCGCATCTGCCTTCGCAGCCTCATAGTCTTTTGCAATCTGCACAGGCACAAAATTCTCTTTAATAAGCCCTTTTGACGGCGATGCTTTCTTCACTTCGGCAATCAACCCGATAAACCGATTCGGGCTTGCCAGCGCCTCCTTAAATGAACGTTTCTTGAAAGGCTGCTCTACCGGCAGAACCAGTGTTTTCACTTCTTCTTTCTTTTGTTTGATGATTTTTTCAAGCATAGATCTCTTCCTCTTTCTGCTTTAGTCGTTCAAGCTGCGCGGCAGCGCCTCCGCTTGTAATCGTCTCTAACGCCAGCTCCGTTCCTTCCTTCAGTGAGGCGGTAATTCCCGCCGTGTAAATCGCAGCTCCCGCATTAAAAGCCGTAATAGATAAAGCGGAACTGCTGCTTTTATTTTCAAAAATATTCTGAATGAGATAGGCGCTCTCTTTCGGTGACTGCACCTGTAAATCTTCAAGTCTGCCATTTGTGAAACCGAAATCTTCGGGTGAAACGGTATATTCCCGGCGCTCTCCGTCCTTTAATTCAATCACGTCGGTCGGTGCTGTAATTGAAAGCTCATCTAAACCGTCACGGCTTGATACAAACATGACGTGCTTCGGCTGAAACGTCTCCAGTGCGCTTGCCATCAGTCCAGCTTTTTCAACAGAATAGACCCCAATCACCTGACGCTTCGCCTGTAAAGGATTGCTGAGCGGCCCAAGCAGATTAAATACCGTTCTGAAACCTAGCTCTTTTCTAGTACCTGCTACATGTTTCATAGACGAATGGTAAAGCGGCGCAAAAAGAAATCCCATGTTGTTTGTTTCAATGCTGCTTTTGACCTTTTCGGGAGTCGTTTGAATAGAAACCTCTAGCTCCTCTAAAACATCAGCGCTTCCGCTTTTAGAAGAGACAGAGCGATTGCCATGCTTAGCGATTTTCGCGCCAGCTGCCGAGGCAACAATTGCCGAGGCCGTTGAGATATTAAAAGTGGAAATACCGTCTCCCCCTGTTCCGCATGTATCAACAATATCAGGAAGTCCATCGACTGTAAGAGCGTGTGCCCGCATGGCCTTCACAAAACCCGCAAGCTCTTCTGGCGTCTCCCCCGATGAGCAAGAATAGACAATATACCACCCATTTCAGAAGGAGTCATTTCCGCTGCCATCATCATATTCATCAGCGTTTCAGCCTCACCGGCAGTAAGGGTTTTTCCATCAACGCACAATTGTAGAAATCTGTTCATCAGCTTTATCCTCCTTGCTATGAAACATGTCTTCTGCAATATGAATCGTTTTCAGCAACGCACCGGCTTTATTACAGCTTTCTTCGTATTCGGCTTCCGGAACAGAATCAGCAACAATGCCAGCACCTGCCTGTATCGATGCAACGCCGTTCTTTACACTCATCGTGCGAATCGTAATACAAGAGTCGATATTCCCGTCAAACCCAATGTAGGCAATACATCCTCCGTATGTCTCTCTCGGTGTTGGCTCGAGCTCTTGCAAAAGCTGCATGGCACGGATTTTGGGTGCGCCTGTTAAAGTCCCCGCCGGGAAAGCAGACATCAGTGCATCGACAGGATGAACCCCTTTTTTCAATCGGCCTGTAACCACCGAGATAATGTGCATGACATGTGAAAAGGAAACAATTTTTGTGAACTCCGGCACAGAAACAGAACCATACTCTGCTACTCTGCCGATATCGTTTCGGGCAAGATCAACGAGCATGTAATGCTCCGCTTTTTCTTTTTCATCCTTCATGAGTTCAACCTTCAGTCTCTCATCTTCAGCTTTGTCTGCACCGCGTTTTCTCGTACCGGCAATCGGATGGATTTCTAAGTGCCCGTCTTGAACGTGTATTAACCGTTCCGGAGAGCTGCCGACTATTTCTCTGTCTAGCAGTTTCATATAATACATATACGGCGAAGGATTGACGATCCTAAGCACTCGGTATAACTCAAAAGCATCTGCTTTTATCGGCACCTCAAATTTTTGTGATAAAACACCCTGGAAGATATCGCCTGCTTTTATATAGCTTTTGATTTTTTCTACATCAGCCATAAAAGCCGATTTTTCATAATTAGAATATACCGTCTCAAAGCTGGGTGTCTTGTATGAATCAGCAGAGAGAAACAGCTCTTTTATGTTTTTTTGGTCCATCATTTTTTCGATGAGATTTTGGAGCTCCAGATGATTTTGATGGAATACATCCATTTTTTCGTTTTCTGTTTCCTCTCCATTAAGCCTTGCATATTGGATAAAGTGGACGTTTTTGGTTTCATGATCATACGCAATTAATGTCCGGCAAACAAACAGCATGCACTTTTCCATGTCTGTTTCTTTTGTATGCGAAGGAACAGAAGGCTCAATCAGCGGGATCATATCATAGCTTAAGTACCCGACAGCTCCGCCGACAAAAGGAATGCCAAGCTGAGGTGTTTTGATTTTGTATGTGGTATTCATCCAGTTCAGCACTTCTTTTAGTTCATTTCCTGTGTAAAGAGATTTGCTGTCCTGATCAGCGGCCGAAAAACGGCCCTGCTCTTCTTTAATTGTAAGAAATGGATTCAGGCCGATAAATGAATATCTGGACCAAGTGGATGTATCGTCCTTGCTTTCAAGAAGATACGTAATCTCCCTGTCAAGCTTCTCTATCATTTGAATGGGTGTCAGTGTATCGACTGTGAAGGTCTCCACAATCGGTATCGTGTGGTGGGACAAGCTGTCCTCTAAAAATGCGGAAATGTTTGATTGGAAATTCATTGCTCTCACTCCTTATGGCAAGGAGAATGAGAAGATGGCATGAGAGGATAAAATACTATATAACAAATAAACCCAAAAGAAAGACTTCTTTTGGGTAGAATAAACATAATGTCTCAGCTCAACTAAACTCATTCTCTGCTACCCTATTCTCTAACTCAACTCATTCTAATTGCTTTATACACACTCTTGTGTATTTCTAAGCTGTTCTTATCGTATTACAATTCAGTATTTTTTGTCAATGATAAATCGGGCCTTAATACGACGGCTTTTTCTAAATATACATGTCTGATCTGATCCTGAGGGACATCTGTCTGGACCGTCATCATGACTCTTATGCACTTTTTCAGACCGCCTGTTACGTCCATTTCCTGCATACATGTTACCGGTACATACTGCCATCCTGAAAGCTCGCGAACAGCTTTTGCCGGGAAAACAGCGTGCAAATCAGGTGTAGCCGACAGAAGCATTTGAACAACATCTTCCGGTTTTGTATGATTTTCTTCTATGATTTTCTCTAACAGCTGTTTTGTTTTTTGTAAAATTTCTTCTTCAGTATCCCGTTCAACTGTAGTTGCTCCGCGAATTCCGCGAATCATCATGATGTCTCCTCCAATCGCCATTTGTTCAGCCAGCTCTCAAGTTCATTTCTGGAAAATGTATGATCAGCAACTTTTCCTAATTCGTTGAGCACAATAAACTGAATCTTCCCGCCACGGGTTTTCTTATCATTCATCATACGGTCCAAGAGAACCGAAGTTTCCGTCTCTTTTCTGATTTGACTTGGATAACCCAGGCTTTTTAGCCAGCTGACCAAACGTTTTCTGTCCATTTCACAGCCTACAGTCTTTTCGCTTATATATAAAGCAAACTGCATTCCGAGGGCTACGGCATCACCGTGAGTGATCTGCCCGTATCCATATTCCGCCTCAACGGCATGACCGAGCGTGTGCCCGAAGTTTAAGTAAGCTCTTATCCCCTCTTCTTTTTCATCCTGCTGAACGACAGACGCTTTAATTGAAATACCTTTAAAAATCATGTCATTCATCTGATCATTAGTGATATCACGCAGTGAGTGGATATTCAGCAGCTCCTCCAGAAACGCTCTGTCATAGATAAAAGCGTGTTTAATCACTTCTGCCATTCCGGACCTAAGCTCTTTTTCAGGCAGGGAACGCAGGAAATCTGTATCATAGAGCACGGCTTTCGGCTGATAAAACGCACCGATTAGATTTTTTCCAAGCGGATGGTTCACGGCTACTTTTCCTCCGACTGCGCTGTCATGCGCCAAGAGCGTCGTAGGCATTTGGATGAAATCAATGCCGCGCATAAAAGTGGCAGCCACAAAACCGGCAAGATCTCCTACAACACCGCCTCCAAAAGCGATGATGCATGAGGAGCGATCCATATGAAATCGAATCGCTTCACTCTGCAATTTTGTGTACATGTCCATGGATTTTGCCTGCTCTCCACTCGGTACCGTCACTTTTTTCACAGGCCATTTTTCTTGCAGCAAATGGAGCATTTCATCACCATACAGGCGGTCCACTTCTTCATCCGTAACAAGCATAATCCTTGTTAAAGCCCTGTTTAAAGAGGTTAATAGTTCGCAAGCCTTTTTTCTGATACCTTGTCCGATAAAAACAGGATATGACGAGGAAGCAGTTTGAACATGCAGTGTCTTCATTAAAATTCCCTCGACAGTTTTCTCATATTCTCCACATTTTCTCTAATGCGGTCAATTTGATCTAATCCGAATTGTTCAACGACTGCGTTCGCAATTTCCCAAGCGACAGCCGCTTCAGCGACTACACTTGCCGCAGGAACAGCACAGCTGTCTGAACGTTCAATGCTGGCAGAAAACGGTTCTTTCGTTTCAATATCGACACTTTTCAGCGGTTTATACAAAGTCGGAATCGGCTTCATGACTCCGCGGACAACAATCGGCATCCCTGTCGTCATGCCGCCTTCCAGTCCGCCAAGTCTGTTAGTAGCACGGGTGTATCCTTTTTCCTTGTCCCAAATGATCTCGTCATGGACTTCGCTTCCATTTCGGCCTGCCGCCTCAAATCCGATCCCGAATTCCACACCTTTAAATGCATTAATTGACAGTACAGCGGCAGCAAGCTTGCTATCCAGCTTGCGGTCATAATGGACATAGCTGCCCACGCCTACCGGCATTCCCTCGACAATGACTTCTACTATTCCGCCGATGGAATCTCCGTTTGCCTTTGCTTCATCAATGGCAGCCATCATTTTTTTGCCTGCCTCTTCATCGTAGCATCTGACAGGAGACTCTTCCGTTACGCGCTGCAGGTCTTCAATTGACGTATATTCTGTTTTTTCAGCTTTAACAGCGCCAATTTGCAACACGTGGCCCGCCACCTTAATGCCAAGCTCAGAAAGAATCTTTTTAGCTACAGCCCCTGCCGCCACTCTGACAGTTGTTTCCCTTGCTGAAGAACGCTCAAGCACATTTCTCATATCACGATGATTATATTTAATTGCACCGTTTAAGTCAGCGTGCCCAGGTCTAGGTCTGGAAATCTGGCGCTTCATTTCCTTTTCTTCATCTTCTGTAATTGGAGCGGCGCCCATGATTTTTGTCCAATGCTTCCAATCGTTATTTTCAACTACGAGAGCAATTGGTGAACCGAGTGTACGTGCATGGCGCACCCCGCTCATAATTTTGGCCTGGTCTTTTTCGATCTGCATGCGGCGGCCGCGGCCGTGTCCTTTTTGGCGTCTGGCAAGCTCAAAATTGATATCTTCCTCCGTTATGTAAAGCCCGGCAGGTACACCCTCAATAATGGTTGTCAGTTGGGGGCCGTGTGATTCTCCGGCTGTTAAATATCTCATGACTTCTTCTCCCTTCATCGCATTAACGCTTTTAAGTAAGACTACTATAACATATTTTTCAGCAAAAAGTCAGTCTATCTTTTTTGATAAAAGAATGTATCGGCTGGGACTAGGCCAAATTTCTCGGGGTTGAAGATTTGCTCGGTGCTGCCGACAAAAAGAACTCCATTCTTCTTCAAGCTATGTGCCATTTTTAAATACAGCTCTTCCTTCGCGCTTTCTGTAAAATAAATAAATACATTGCGGCACACGATTAAGTCAAAGTCTTGTTCATAACGATCCGCCAGCAAATTGTGCTTTTTGAATGTAATATTCTTTTTGATTTCCGATTTCACTTCATAACTTCTATTTGCGTTTTGCGTAAAATAACGATCTTTCACAGATAGCGGCACTTCCTGTAAAGACCGCTCCTGATAAACGCCTTTTTTAGCTTTTTCCAATGCTTTTTCATCAATATCCGTCGCCAAAATCTGATAGCCCGGAAGCCCTTTTTGCTGGTCCAAAAGCATGGCAAGCGTGTATGGCTCCTCCCCCGTTGAGCAGGCGGCACTCCAAATTTTTAAAGGCCTAGAGGTCTTGATTAACGGCAGAATTGCAGTCTCAAGAACTTCCCATCTTTTATAATTACGATAAAATTCTGAAACATTGATCGTCATTCTGTCCAATGTTTCATTTAAGAGAGCTTGATCCTTTTCCAATGCCGCAGCAAAGTCCTTAAAGCTTTGGAACCCCTTTTTCTCATAGAGTGACGTTAGCCTTCTCTTCATTTGTGCTTCTTTATATAGTGTCAAATCGACTCCGGTTAATTGTTTCCATTTCGTTGTAAATACGCTGTATGTATCCATCTCTACTCTCCCAGTCTCGCTGTCTTTTTGTCCTAGTATAGCTTGTTTTATCAGGAAATTGTATTGTTTCAATAAAAAAATCAGCTTTTCAGCTGATTTTAGATCGTTGGGAAAGGCAGAGGTCTGATGCACACTGCCAATCAACACTTTATTCACTTTAATGTAAACCTTTACAAAACAGATCAAAAACCGGCGGCGTTATATGATGCCGGCTCTGTTGCTTATTTTCACAATGATTAATAGATCCAGCCTGCCATAAGTTGCTGATATGATACTAATTCTTCATTCTTAAAGAAAATGTTAATCTCGCGTTCTGCACTTTCGAGAGAATCAGAGCCGTGGATGATGTTTTTTCCGACAAACATGCCATAATCCCCACGAATCGTACCAGGTAAAGCTTCTTTAGGGTTTGTCTTCCCGATCAGCTGTCTCGTCACTTCAATGACATTTTCGCCTTCCCACACCATTGCGAATACAGGTCCTGAAGTAATAAACTCAACGAGCTCTCCGAAGAAAGGCTTACCTTGATGTTCGGCGTAGTGTTTCTCAGCCATTTGTTCAGTCACTCTCATTAACTTGGCGCCAGCTAATTGTAAGCCCTTACGTTCGAATCTAGATAAAATGTCCCCAATGAGCTGACGTTGGACACCGTCTGGTTTCACCATGATAAAAGTCTTTTCCATCATATTCTCCACCCCATCATTATGTATGTATAGGCTTTCACACTGCACACCGAAATCGTAACATCTTTCTGATAATTAATCAATCCGGGGCGGAGAAATTTCTTAATATCTACAAAAATTAAAATTTTCTTTTACCGATATATTTTGCGATGGCTGCAAGAGACGAGCGTGCGCGCCCTCGAGGAAGCGTGTTTAATTTCTGAAAAGCTTTCTGCAGATACATTTCGCTTACTGCCATAGATGCTTCAATTGCATCTGTTTTTTTGATTTCTTCAATGATTGGTTCAAGCTGTTCCTGCGTTGTCTCACTGTTAATCAATTTAAGCTGGTTTTTTAATGCAGGATTTTTCAGGGCATACAGCACTGGCAATGTGACGTTTCCTTGAAGCAAATCTCCTCCTACGGGTTTACCCAGCTCTTCCTCAGTTGAAGTAAAATCAAGAATATCATCAATAATCTGATAAGACATGCCGACGTAATACCCAAACCAGTACAATGCCTTATGAATCTTCTCATCAGCTCCAGACGCAATGGCACCAAGCTGGCAGCTGACCGCGATCAAGAGAGCTGTTTTTCTTTTGATACGGCGGAGATACGTTCTGAGATTTTGTTCCATGTTGTATTTGTCTTTGATCTGCTCAATTTCCCCTAGACAAACTTCAACGATCGTCTGTGACAAAATCCTATGGGCTTTCGGTTCGTTAATTCTCGTCATCATTTCAAGAGATCCCGCAAGCATATAATCGCCTGTGTACATCGCAATACGATTGTCCCACTTTGCTTTGATTGTCGGTTTTCCTCGGCGAAGCTCTGCATCATCAATGACATCATCATGAACCAAAGATGCCATGTGAATCATTTCCAGAGTGACGGCGACATATTTAATCTTATTAATATCGTAATCGCCAAACATGCCAGAAAGCAGCACGAAAACAGGCCGAATACGTTTCCCTCCGGCCTGCAGCAGGTGAAGACCTGCCTCGCTTAAAAGCGGGTAATCGGAACGTACGGTTTGTTCAAGTTCTCTTTCGATTACATCAATATCGTCATTTAAAAAAGAGTAGGCCATTTTAAATTTCATATCATTCACCCAAACATCTGTGTTTTCATTTCCATCCGATATGCGTGGCAGCGACTCCGCCAGTAAACGAATGATATTTAACATTTTTCAGGCCCGCCTCTTCAAACAGGCCTGCCAGTTCCTTCATTCCAGGGAAATCTCTGGCTGATTCTTGAAGCCAAGAATATTCTTTATAGCTCTTCGCAAACAGTTTCCCGAAAAACGGCATAATATACTTAAAGTACATAAAGTAAGCCTGTCTGAATCCGAACATTTCCGGCTGGGACGTTTCCAGACATACCACCTGCCCGCCCGGCTTCACTACACGTCTCATCTCTTTTAGTACAGTCAAGTAATCAGGGACATTGCGGAGCCCGAAGCCAATGGTGACATAATCAAATGTATCATCATCAAAAGGAAGCTCCATCGCATTTCCGTGCAGCAGTTCAATTTGGCTGAATCCGCCGTCTTTTACTTTCTGCTCGCCGACACTCAGCATATTTTCACTGAAATCCAAGCCCTTGATCTCGCCGTTTTTGCCGGCCGCTTTTGCAAGAGCGATCGTCCAGTCAGCCGTTCCGCAGCAGACATCAAGTGCTTTTGCGCCTTCTTTTACATTCATGATGCGCATCGTTTTGTCGCGCCATTTTTTATGCTGCTGAAAACTGATGACAGAGTTCATTTGGTCATAGTTTTTATATATTTTTTCAAATACTCCGTGTACGCGCTGTTCTTTTGAGTCCTGCATAATGGTTTACCCTTCTTCCACTTTCTGATGATAGGTTTGATCTTGGCTGATTGTCTTCAGACGGTTTATTAAAATGTTCTGAATAGGTGAATTTAGAGGCAGAAGTGACTCAATGCTGTTTTTCGCTTTTTTAAAACAATCTTCTAATATCTCTTCTTTTGTTTTTCCCAGCTGTATAAAACTGCCGATCACATCCAGAAATGCATCATTTCCGTTCATAAGCCGCTTAAATACAAAAAAATCACTCGACAGCTTTTTCCAGCGCGGAAGGTTGAAGTGTTCCGCCACACGATGGAATAAAGCTGATTCAACGATGCCGACACTTTCGAAAAAATCGTTTTCGTCCTTGAAAGAACGGTCATACAGACGAATTTTATGTTCGTTGATTTCTTTAATGGCTGTAGCAAGCGTCCGAATCATGTAGATATCCTTCATTTCAGATAGTAAAGAGTAGTACAGCCCGCTGAAATAATCGCCCGCGAGAACAGTCAATTGGCGGTTTTTGTTTTCGTCTCGTTTTATGACTCTAGCTGTCGTCACTTCATCATGGGTATCAAGGGCGCTTTGTACAAGCATCGCTGTTACAATATAATTTTCTCTGTCGTTGTTTTTTATGTCAGCTTCTTCAAATAAAGCATGAAAAAGAAGAAGCTTATCCTCATCAATTTTCGGCGCGGAAATATGCTTCGCTAAATAAGGATGAGACAGCTTTTGTTTTAATTTCGTGTTCAGATTGGCTAAAGTTCCGTAGATGTCTTGCAAAAATATCACCCTTGTCCCCAAATTCACATTTATTTCTTAATCTATGTATGAGTTTTATCTTTTCATTCGCTTACGCAGGTATCATTATAGCATAAAAAAAAGAAATTGGCTGTATCCTCCCGCTGTTTGCGAGCATTTGCTTTTAACAGCGGGGACAGCCAGCTTATTTTTTTTCGCTTTTCATTTCTCCGTACGCGGTTTGAATCAGTGCCTCTCCTCTGACTTTAATGGCAGAAGTATGCTCTGTAAACTGAGCGATGATCACTTCTCCCTTGTCGAGTTTTTCGGAATGGTGAAACTTTGTGTCTGTTCCTCTTGTCAGGCCGATCACATTCACTCCGTCCTCAACGGCTTTAATGACGACAAAATCACTTGAATGCTTTTGGTTCATTTATAGCACCCTCTTCTTTATTAGTCCTGGCGTTTAATATGTTCCAATACTTCTGCACGGGCAGCGGCATCATCTTTAAAAACGCCTCTGACTGCTGAAGTCACAGTTTTCGCACCCGGTTTTCTTACACCGCGCATCGTCATGCACATGTGTTCCGCTTCAACCACTACCATTACGCCATGCGGATCAAGCGTTTCTACGATGCTTTCTGCAATTGTAGAAGTGATGCGTTCCTGAAGCTGCGGGCGCTTTGCAACGGCTTCAACGGCACGGGCCAGTTTGCTGAGTCCTGTGACCTTTCCGCCTCGCGGGATATATGCAACATGTGCTTTCCCATAAAAGGGAACAAGGTGATGCTCACACATAGAATGAAACGCGATATCTTTTACAAGAACAAGCTCCTCATGGTTTTCACCGAAGATAGTCTGGAAATGTTCTTTTGGATCTTCATTCAAGCCGGAGAATACTTCGGCATACATCTTTGCGACTCTTTTCGGAGTATCAAGAAGCCCTTCTCTATTCGGGTCTTCTCCGATCGCTTCTAAAATTTGACGAACAGCTTGTTCGATTTGCTCTTTATTAACTTCTTTCATGTTCTATGTCCTCCACCAATGAATACATTTAATTTCGATTCTAGCACATATGCCCCGCTAAAAGCAAAGTGAATGCCCTGTCAGGAAGCCCATGCTCTTGAAATATGAAAAGCCCCTTAGAAAGGGGCTTTTCTGTGAAGAAATAAAGTGTATGTAAGCTAGATGCATACACGATCTATATTCACAATTATTTTCCGGCAACTGCGTCTTTAAGCGCTTTACCTGGTTTGAAAGCAGGTACTTTGCTTGCTGGAATTTCGATTTCTTCACCTGTTTGAGGATTGCGTCCTTTACGTGCAGAACGTTCACGCACCTCGAAGTTACCAAAACCGATCAGTTGGATTTTATCACCGTTTTTAAGTGCATCTAAGATCGTATCAAAAACAGAGTCAACTGCTTTTGTAGCGTCTTTTTTAGACAATTCGCTTGCTTCTGCAACCGCATTGATAAGTTCTGTTTTGTTCATGCCTTTCACCTCCTCCCAAAAGGATACATTCAGTTCGTTTATTATCATTTCTTCACAGTTCAGTCTGATTCTAAACCTGTCTCAGAAAAAAATGAGAGCAAGTAAGAGAAAGACAATTAAACGGCTTTTTAAGAAAAACTGCACTCTGAGGAATGTTTGTCCAACAAAGTGAAGAATTTCTGTATGTAGAGTAACACATATAAAAAGCCATATCAAGCATTTTAAAGCGTCAATCCCTTGCTCGTCAAGGATTTAAGGTGATTTACCGAACAAATATTCCTTTTTTTCCTTTTTTCATCCTATTCCTTGATCCTTTTCCATTATTAAGAACAAAGAAAAAAGACCTCCCATTCTATAAAGAGGTCTACCGGTATTACAGGATGATGGCGATTAAGCCGCCAGAGCCTTCGTTTATGATTCTTTCTAATGTTTCTTTTAATTTATACCGTGCGTTTTCAGGCATTAATGACAGCTTTGCCTGAATCCCTTCTCTCACAATTGAGCTCAGCGACCTTCCGAAGATATCGGAATTCCAGATGGAGAGCGGATCATCCTCAAAGTCCTGCATTAAATAGCGTACAAGCTCTTCACTTTGTTTTTCCGTTCCGATAATCGGGGCGAATTCGCTTTCGACATCGACTTTGATCATATGGATCGACGGAGCGACAGCTTTCAGCCTCACACCGAATCGCGAGCCCTGCCTTATAATTTCCGGCTCATCGAGACTCATATCAGCTAAAGCAGGCGCTGCAATGCCGTATCCCGTCTGTTTGACCATTTTTAAGGCATCAGACACTTGATCATATTCTGTTTTCGCATGGGCGAAGTCTTGCATGAGCTCAAGCAGATGGTCTCTTCCTCTGATTTCGACGCCCACAACTTCTTTTAGGATTTGATCATATAGATGATCAGGCGCGTACAAATCAATTTCTGCCACCCCTTGGCCCAGCTCAATTCCGGCTAATCCGGCACTTTCAATGAATTCAAACTCGCTGAATTGGCCGACAACCCTGTCTACGTCCCGGAGCCGTTTAATATCCTTAACCGTTTCCTTCACGGACTCCTGATAGCTTTCACGCAGCCAATGGTTTTCTTTCAGCACCATTACCCAGCTTGGGAGATTGACATTCACTTCTAGCACCGGAAACTCGTAGAGGGCCTCTCTGAGCACACTCAGCACATCTGATTCCCGCATGCTCTCTACACTCATTGCCAATACCGGGATATCATATTTTTCGCTTAAATCCTGGCGCATGGCTTCCGTTTCCGGGTGATACGGCCTGACTGAGTTGATGACCATAATAAAAGGTTTGCCAACCTCTTTCAGCTCTTCAATGACTCTTTCTTCAGCCTCTATATAGTCACTTCTGGCGATATCTCCAATGGTGCCGTCTGTCGTAATGACAACTCCGATGGTCGAGTGTTCTTGAATGACTTTTCGAGTGCCGATTTCAGCAGCCTCATGAAATGGGATCGGTTCTTCGTACCAAGGCGTATTGATCATCCGCGGCCCGTTTTCATCTTCATATCCTTTAGCCCCGGGGACTGTGTAACCTACACAATCTACTAATCTTATATTCACATCGAGTCCGTCTGACACATGAACAGACATCGCCTGATTCGGAACAAATTTAGGCTCTGTAGTCATAATGGTTTTGCCGGCTGCGCTCTGCGGCAGTTCATCCTGCGCTCGGGCCCGGTCTGCTTCGTTACTGATATTCGGGAGCACCACAAGCTCCATAAATTTTTTAATGAACGTGGATTTTCCTGTACGGACAGCACCTACGACTCCTAAGTATATATCGCCTCCTGTTCGTTCAGCGATATCCTTGAAAATATCGACCTTTTCCAAGTGATCCCCTCCCGGACTTCCTATCCTTTTCAATTTTATTAAGCTCTTTCAATCAAACACAGGACACTATATGTGTATGACGTTGTCCTATTTGAATATGACATCTTTAGAAAATTTCTCATCCTCAATCTATTAATATAAAAAAACCTTTCTCCCTATTTGTATGCAAGGGAGAAAGGTTCATTCCTTTTTCATATCATTTTCTAAAAAAACAGGTTCCTGTTTGTCATTTACCGTATATTTTACAGAAAACGCGGGGACAAAGGGGGTTTCCTGCCAAATCATATCCTGGATTTCAGTCCCGGGTTTAAACGTTTTCTTGCTTTTTTTGAGGCAAGAAGCCAGCTCAGTCCGGTAATCGGCATATATTTCTCCGTCTCCGTCAATCATAAGCGGCAAGGAATTCCCTGAGATTGGGCTTGTCACTGTAAGAGAGCTTCCATCCCCAAGCTTCTTCTCATCAAGTGTAAATAAATCACGAGATAGCACATCCTTGTAAGGCGGATATTGATGCTCCTGACGGTACATTTGGATGCGCAATTTCACATCGCGAATTTTTTCTGCCATCTTTAGATCAATTAATTTAACAGTCGGATCGTTCTCTACGTCAACAAGCACGTATTGATAGTCTCCCCCGCTTTCAAATGCCGTACTTGGAGGTTCAGCTATGTATCTGGGCGCTAACCGGTTAAAGTCTATCGGATATTTTTGATATAGCGGTGTCGACATATCTTTGGTTTGAATAGGAAGCAGCCCTCCATTTGCCTTTTGAAATTCATCAACAGCAGATTGAACCTGCTTTAGCTGGTCTTGATAAGGAATGGCATGCACACTGCTTTTCCGTTCATTTGGATATAAACATCCGGATAAAAACACGACTGCCGCAAAAATGATTGCGCACTTCAGTTTACCCATACAGCACTTCCTTTTACAGCTTTATTCATTGACAGGGCCGCTAAAAACCACGACAAACACAATAATTCCAGATATGAGCATACACATGTATGCGAATGATGAAATCGCAATCTTCAAAAAACGGTTTTGGCACTTAAAGCGGCTTAAATAGATGGAAGCTACAGCCAGAAACATCAGACCCATGGACCCTAGAGCAAACCACATTTTCATCAATGCCAGATTCAATGACGTGCGCCTCCCCGATATGTATGATGTAAGCGTTATATTATATTTTAATATACAGCGCCGGAAAAGATCAACCAGATTTTCCATCCTTTGATAGAACGAAAAAAAACTGAAGCAAAGAGGGGGACCTTCGCTTCAGTCAACTTGACTATATTCACCTGCACGTTTAAGAAACACTCTCTTGGACTTCGATGCTATAGTATGCGACTTGGCATACAGATGCATCCTCTATTGCCTAAATCGGCAAAATGTTTCAGGAGATCCCAAGACTTGGATGTTCTTCTGTTTTTCGGGCTTTCGTTCAATTAAGATATGCGTTTCATCATACGATTGACACTTTTACTTCACTTGATTTTCAAACGTATTTACCAAATCCTCCATCTCGTGGGTTTTCCCTCTCGCCATTAAAGATTCAACAGCGGTTTCCACTTTTTGTCCGTTGAATAGGACCTGATGGAGAGCTTCTGTAATCGGCATTTTAACATCATATTTCTTCGAAAGTTGGTAAGCCGCTTTCGTCGTGCGAACGCCTTCGACTACCATTCCCATCTCTTCAAGAACATCTTCAAGCTTGTACCCTTTTCCGAGCAAATTGCCCGCACGCCAGTTTCTGGAATGAACACTTGTGCACGTCACAATCAGATCACCTACTCCTGTCAATCCAGAGAACGTCAAGGGATTTCCGCCCATTTTCGTTCCAAGTCTCGCGATTTCGGCAAGTCCGCGTGTAATCAAAGCAGCTTTGGCATTGTCGCCGTACCCTAAACCATCCGTAATTCCTGCAGCAAGGGCAATAATATTCTTTAAAGCCCCTCCGATTTCAACTCCGATAATGTCAGGATTTGTGTACACCCGAAAATTGTGATTAATAAATAGATCCTGCACATCTTCTGCTGCCCTCATGCTCTTTGAAGATGCAGTAACAGTTGTGGGGTGCCGCAGCCCTACTTCTTCCGCATGACTCGGGCCAGAAAGAACAACGATATCTTTTCTGACATCACTCGGGAGCTCAATTTCCATAATTTCAGAAATGCGCAGAAGTGAATCTGGCTCGATACCCTTGCTGACATGAACAAAGACTGCCTTTTTCGTTATAAAAGGGACAGCCTGTCTCAGCACTTCCCGAATTGCTTTTGTTGGAACAGCAACGATAATGAAATCCGCGTCTGAAACAGCTTCTTTCATATCCGTTGTTGCCTCTATAGATTCTGGAAGCTTGACGTTCGGCAAATAATCTTTATTTTCATGCTGATCATTGATTTGATGGATCAGATCTGCACGGTGCCCCCACATGGTTACATCGTGATGATTATCAGCTAACACTAAAGCCAGTGCTGTTCCCCAGCTCCCCGCTCCGAGCATTGTGACTTTTTTCATATTTGCTTCACACCTTTTTATTTTCTAGCTCTTGCAAATATTTTGATTGGTGTCCCCTCAAAACCGAACGCGTCTCTGATTCGGTTTTCTAAAAACCGTTCGTATGAAAAATGCATCAATTCCGGATCGTTTACAAACACAACGAAGCTTGGCGGCTTTACCGACACTTGAGTCGCATAGTAAATTTTCAAACGAGAACCGTTATGAGTCGGTGTCGGATTCATTGCCACAGCGTCCATGATGACATCATTTAAGACGTTTGTTTGAACTCGTAGTGAATGATTTTCACTAGCTTTGATAATCGCAGGCATCAGCGTATGGATCCGTTTTTTCGTTAAGGCAGACATAAATAGGATTGGCGCATAATCCAGAAATTGAAAATGATCGCGAATATTTTCTTCAAATTCTTTCATCGTGCTCTCATCTTTGTCAACAGCATCCCATTTGTTTACGACGATGACGACGGCCTTGCCCGCTTCGTGTGCATAGCCGGCGATGCGCTTATCCTGTTCAATAATGCCTTCTTCGCCATCCAGCACAACCGCCACGACTTCTGAGCGGTCAATCGCTTTCAGCGCCCGCAGTACACTATACTTCTCAGTCGTTTCATAGACTTTTCCTTTTTTTCGCATACCTGCAGTATCGACAATGACAAACTCCTGCTGGTTGTAAGTAAATGACGTATCAACAGCATCTCTTGTCGTTCCAGCCACGTTGCTGACAATAACGCGTTCTTCGCCGAGCATTGCGTTCACAAGTGAAGACTTTCCGACATTCGGACGTCCGATCAGACAGAATTGAACAACTTCCTCATTGTATTTCGTTTCTGGAATGTTTTTAAAATGCTCTGCAACGGCATCCAGTAAATCACCCAGTCCGAGTCCGTGTGTTCCCGAAATTGGATACGGCTCGCCAAAGCCTAGCGAATAAAAATCATAAATATTCGCTCTCATTTCTGTGTTATCCAGTTTATTAACAGCTAAAACAACAGGCTTTTTTGTGCGGTACAAAATTTTCGCCACTTCTTCATCAGCAGCTGTCACGCCTTCACGGCCGTTCACCATAAAAATAATCACATCCGCTTCATCCATGGCGATTTCAGCCTGCTGGCGAATCTGCGCTAAGAACGGCTCATCACCGATATCAATACCGCCCGTATCAATCAAATTAAAATCATAATTCAGCCATTCAGCCGAGCTGTATATCCGATCCCTTGTCACGCCAGGGGTATCTTCTACTATTGAAATTCTTTCTCCCGCAATCCGGTTAAAGATTGTGGATTTTCCTACATTTGGTCTCCCGACAATGGCTACGACAGGTTTACCCATAGTACCCTTCCTTTCAATCCAGCCGCTTTCATTTTTACATAAATTTTCAACCGGTTATTAAATTCATTTCATTCACTTTTATGAAAAGAAACCCTTCAGAGGAAGGGCTTAACTCATTTATTATATCAGTTTTTACTGGGATCACAACTATTCTTAAAAATGTTTCACGATCAAATACACGTCATCTCCGATTCTGTGAGCTATTCCATCAAGGATCGCCTCAAGATTTTTAGCGAAAAGCTCCATCTCCTTTTGGTCATTGCAAAAAAAGACAGGTGCTCCCCCTGCAACCCGGTTTGGATTTGTCGTGATTACAGACAAAATCACTTTCGTAAGAGATTCACTCATCCTATCACCTTATCCTGATTCTTGATAAATTCAGTCGGCATTCTAATCGCATTTTCCAGGGTTGGAACATTGCTAATAATTTGAACAGCCGTTTCGGGATGGTGAATTTGCGGGAGAACAAATACTGCCACTCTCCCATCATTTAAATCCCGTTTTGCAATTGGTGTCAAAGATGGCTCTCCTGAATCCCGATAAACCCCGAGCACATTGGAAACATCAAATAAAATGGCCTGACGCTGCCCTAAATTTGCTATCGTCGCTGCTGAATTAAAGTTTTTCGGCGTCAAAATAAAGCCCATGCCATGCTTTAAAATCAGTTCCTGTTTCTCTGGAAGCCCGATATTCATCATATAAATATTATCAACAAACAGCCCAGGACCGTCAAAGCGCGGCTTTATGTACTCGATATCTACAATATCCTTCAACACACTGCCCGACATAAACTTCATAGCCAGTAAAAAACAAACGACAGCCGCTATGACAGCAGCCCAGATGGATAAAAACACATACGCAGAGGTTGTCAAAAGCGCTGTAAAGATCACAATATAATTTCTGCTTTCAAACGCAATGGCAATCCCCTCAATATATGTGCTTCCCCTTGAGACAAGTTCATACGAATC
This sequence comes from Bacillus sp. FJAT-14266, assembly GCF_001719225.1. Classification (NCBI taxonomy): domain Bacteria; kingdom Bacillati; phylum Bacillota; class Bacilli; order Caryophanales; family Bacillaceae; genus Bacillus; species Bacillus sp. FJAT-14266. Next base: position 2,020,302 of record NZ_CP017072.1, on the reverse strand, counting down.
CATTTGCGTCAATGTGTTCCGCTCCATGTTTCGGACATCTCTAAATTGCGTCGCTGCCAATGTTAAAAATGTGATGGCCGTAAATTCCTCCTGCAAAAGCGCCGGCATAATAATTGCACCTAAACCAGCCGCTATCAACCCCAGTGCGATGTGAATCACTTTCCCATGAACATAGGTCGGATACTGGCGGTAATCCGTTTTCAGCATATAAAGCCTTGTCGCAATTCCGGCAATGACCCCAGCAATAATCGGATAGATGTAATCACTCATGACATTTTGGTAGCTCCTTTGTTTGATCTTTTGCTTTTCTGACCAATCTGGCTTGCGAGGTGTTCGTATTTAGATATGCCAAACAGCAATATCATCCCCGCAGAACACGCATTCAGCCATTGAAAGCCGCCGACAGCCATAGCCCCGGCCAACTTCTGGATCACAAATGAATACACCAGTTCGCCTTGGCACATCCCTAGGACAAATAAGACAAGCTGCTTCTCAAAATTCCTTTCAACAGAAGCTGTTAAAAGCACTATTAATATAACAGCAGCCCACTCAGGTTTTATGATGAACCAAACCGGGTCATATAATGCAAAAAGATAAACAAACGCATACGCGGCAACAAGCGTCAGATAGACCATGATGTAACGAAAACGATACATTCCCAAATACCCGGCATAGACACATCCGCAAACGAAAAACATCATATATGCAGCATTCAGGGAAAAATATAAAGCAATGTCATGTATGCTTAGAATAATATTAGTTAAAATAAAGACAGAGACGGCAATTCGTCTTTTCGTCTTTTCAAAAATAAATGTTGTCAAAACCCACAGAAACCACATTGACCAATAGTAATAAAATTGTTCCATTTTACTTCCTCCATATTCCCAGTATGGAGTTCAAGCACATTTTTTAAACAATCGATCTCACATTAAGGAGTATGATCATGGGAAAAGACAGACAAGAGAAAAAACTCAAAGCTTCAGGCAGAGTCGAATCAGACCGCGACCAGTCCATTCACTATGACGGGGCGACAAGCCTTGAACAAAACGGAAAATTCAAAAAGCGAAAATCATAATACAAAAAGCCCAAACCACATATGGTTTTGGGCTTTTATCATTTATCGCACACTATAGCTTGATGTATTGACCCCTCTCTCTGTGAGCCAATGATGGGTTTCACCTTTGATCACAAGGGGCGCCTTTTGTAAATCGGCAATCGTTCTGGCGCCCAGCACGGTCATAATCATCTTTAATTCCTCAAGGATCAGCTGAATCTCCTCAAGCAGTCCTTCCTCACCACTGTCAGTCAGCGCTTTTAAAAAATGCCCTGCCATTCCGGTGCAAGAGGCCCCCAGCGCAATTGCCTTTGCCACGTCAAGCGCATCTTGCAGACCGCCAGAGGCGATCATGGTGCTTGCAGGAAACTCAGAGCGGATTTCCGCCAAACTTGCAGCTGTCGAAATGCCCCATGAATTAAAAAAGGAGATTTGCCGCTGTCTTCGGAGATTTTCGATTTTCGAGAAATTTGTTCCCCCATAACCGCCAATATCAATAGCTGCAGCACCAGCTTCATACAGCTTTCCTGCTGATGCTTTGCTCATACCGAAGCCGACTTCTTTCACAATGACCGGTACACTGACCCGGCTGCAAATTTGTTCAATGCGTTTCAATGCGCCGCTAAAGCTTCTGTCCCCTTCAGGCATCACAATTTCCTGAATCACATTGAGGTGGATCTGCAGTGCGTTTGCTCCAATCATCTCAACGGCTTCCTTTGCCTGAGCAGCCGTTGCCTCGCTTCCCAGGTTGGCAAAAATCAGCCCGTTTGGGTTTTCCTTTCGAACAATTTCATAGGAAAGACGCTCTGATGGATCTTTTAATGCTGACATTTGCGATCCCACAGCAAGGGGAATTCTAGCCTGAGAAGCCGCTCGCGCAAGCGATTTATTAATCTCATATGTAAGTTTTCCGCCGCCGCCAGTCATTGCATTGATAAAAATCGGCGAACTGCTTGAAAGTTCGCCGATTTTTGTGGAAATATCTACTTGTTCTAATGCAAGATCGGGCAGACTGACGTGAACAAACGTAATATCATCAAGACCTGTTTCCCGCTTCTGGCCGGTGGACAAGGCATGATTGATGTGTTGTCTTTTTCGTTCTGCTCGAGTCACGTTTATCACCAATTATTTTAGTTTATTCAGCTTATCTCCGATCAGATCTCCAAGCTGGAAGCCAGTGCTTGTTTCTTCCTTCGCTTGATATTGACGGTAATCTTCCTGATCAGCTTTAGGCGTTTCTTCAAGTTCACGCATGCTTAATGAAATGCGCTCCTCATTTTCATTCACATCAAGTACCTTCACTTTTACAGTCTGTCCTTCTTCAAGGACTTCATGCGGCGTGCCGATGTGTTTATTGGAAATTTGAGAAATATGAACGAGACCTTCAACACCTGGAAGGATTTCAACAAAGGCACCGAAGCTTACAAGACGCTGTACAGTTCCTTCAAGCACATCGCCAGGCTTCACTTTTTCGCCGATTTGGCTCCAAGGTCCAGGCAGTGTATCTTTGATCGATAAAGAAATACGTTCATTATCACGGTCAACCGATAACACTTTCACTTTTACTTCTTGTCCCTCTTCAACAACGTCAGACGGCTTCTCTACATGAGAGTGGGAAAGCTGTGAAATGTGTACAAGTCCGTCAATGCCGCCAATATCAACAAACGCGCCAAAATCAGTCAGGCGCTGTACTTTGCCATCAAGTACACTTCCAACTTCAAGAGACTGAAGAAGTTCTTGTTTTTTATTCGCTTGCTCACTTTCAACAACAGCACGGTGTGAAAGGATCACGCGGTTTTTATCACGGTCAAGCTCTACAACGAGCAGTGACAGTGTTTTTCCTTTATAGTCAGTGAAGTCTTCAACGAAATGTGCTTCAACAAGTGATGCCGGAATAAAACCGCGAACGCCGATATCAACGACAAGGCCGCCTTTCACGACATCTTTCACTTCAGCTTCAAACACTTCTTTTGTTTCAAATTTTTTCTCAAGGTCTTCCCAAGCGCGGTCTGCATCAACAGCACGTTTAGATAAAATCAAAGCATCGTCTTCCACTTTTGTTACTTTCAGGTCAAGCTCGTCGTCTACTTTAACAACATCCGATGCTTTCTCTACATGAAGACTTGATAATTCACTGATTGGAATAATACCGGATTGTTTAACATTGATGATTTCTACATCTACATGTTTGTCCTCTACCTTTGTCACAATCCCTTTAACTACATCTCCAACCTCTGGCACTTGAACATCAATTTGATTCATTTCCTCTGTCATTTGAATAACCTCCTTGGTCCAAACCTACACAGCTTAATTAAAACGGTTTGAAAGCTGAACATATAACATGCCCGCTTTTAGCCGAATATGTATTAAAGAATCATCCAAAAAAGTTTTTTGAATGATCAATAAAAAGTTTTATTAGTATTAACTTCTAATAAAAGGACAGGTTTGTCAAGCAATAACATTCTATCTTCGTTGAAAAATTCAAAAAAAGTGGCATTTGCCATCCTCAGCGGGACTTTTGCTCCACAGCCTCGAGGATTTTATCAGCTACCTCTTGAATGGAAAGCGATGTCGTGTCGATTTCAAGAGCGTCTTCTGCTTTACGCAACGGAGATACTTCGCGCTCTGAATCAAGCTTGTCTCTTCTTGCAATTTCCTCAATTAATGTTTCGAAGTTGACATCAAAGCCTTTTTTCACATTTTCTTCATAACGACGTTTCGCTCTCTCTTCCACAGATGCCAAAAGAAAGATTTTTACTTCTGCATTTGGCAGCACATGCGTCCCGATGTCACGACCATCCATGACGACGCCGCCTTTTTCCCCAAGCTGCTGCTGGCGTTTCACCATCTCTTCTCTGACACTTCTGTGCTTGGCCGCAATTGAAACTTGGTTGCTGACTTCATCTGTTCTGATCGCCTCAGTTACATCGGTGCCGTTTACAAGCACTTTTTGTCCATCTTTTGTTGTAATCAGCTCAATGTCTGTCCGCTTTAGCAGCTCAGCCAGTTTTTCTTCATCTGTCAAATCAACGTTTTCCTGTAAAGCCGCGTACGTAATCGCCCGATACATCGCTCCTGTATCAATATATATGTACGATTTTTTCTCAGCCACAATTTTGGCAACGGTGCTTTTCCCCGCAGCTGCCGGGCCGTCGATTGCAATCGATAATTTCTTTTCCATAATTCCTCTCCTTGCTCTTTTCTCCTCTATGGATTGTATCACGAACTTTATGAAAAAGGGTGAAAAATTGATGAATAATTAATGTTTGAAGGTTTCAATCCTATTGTTTTCCTCCATTTTATCCACCCCTTCATATTGAATCACTTTTGATACGTATGGTTCAATATGCTGATAGTGAAAAAGAAATTGGACACCAAGTAAAATGATGGCCTGAATGAACAATAATTTGATCAGCAGCCGTTCAAATGTTTTCATTGGAGCACCTCCATTACAAATAGTATGGAAGTGTTTGCCGATGTTTATTCCATTCGGGCCTTTCTTCTCTTATTTAACTGGCGCCTGATGCAGTATTGAAGCAAAGCCTGCTGGTCACCTGCTGCAATTTCTGAATACTCTAAAGTCATTTTTCGTTTTTCTGACTTGGGGTCATTAAAGATTCGTCTGACAACTGCTTCTGTTTCTATTTGACGTGTGTGCTCCTCTTCAGGAAGACGGATGATCAGGCGCAATGATTCCCCCGATTGAAAAGAAAGGCCATCAGCTAAAACCACGGCGATGCCGCCTGCACTGATGTTATAGGATAGTGTGCGGATCTCTTCTTCATTTCCCGGCTGAATTTGCACATCTAATACCGCATCAGTTCTTACATATTGGCGGCGCTGGATTCTTTTCATTTTTTCACGTGGAGGCACTTCAAGACAGATCATTTGAAGTTTGTCCTTCACTTTACCTTTTATACGGCTTGTAAAGCGATAAGGAACTTCGTCTTTTCCCACAAACTCTACCGTTACTTCCATATCGTTATGTAAAATCACAGTTCGCCCTGTAACTATATCAACAGGATACGCGATCAAAAGTTCATTGTTTTCAATGCTGACCGCCTTGCTTTTTGCCTTTTTCAATTCATTTTCTTCTATATATTCTAAAAGTACATTTTCTCCAATCTCTATCATCGACTTCACTCTTTCGCATTCAATATACTCACGTTTTTATTAAAGCACGTAATGAAAAAAAGGAAAAGACATTTAGTCCTTTCCTCCTGTTTTTTATAGGTCTTTATATATAGGTTCTGCATTTTTTAGTTTTTCAACCTTTTCTTCCGATCCGTCTTTGGCATTGATATACATTCTGAATGTGTCATTTTCAATTGTCCCAAGCATTTCGTAGCATAACACTTCTTGACCTAGTTCATTTGTAATCAAAGCGAGCCTTGTTTCTCTCACTTGTACATTTTTATTTAATTTAGACTTTGCCTCTGCTTCAGTAATTGCAGGCTTAGGTATGGTTCTTTTTCTGTGAGATGTGAGGAAGTCTCTTGCTGAAAAGCCGACAACCTCACCGTCATCCAAGGCCACTTTCATACGAATTGCCTCCGGGTACATCCGGACTTTATTTTCAACAGGAACATATGAAAATACACCGATTTTATCATATTGCGCACTTTCATCAATTTCCAAATCATCTGTTTCAAATCCGTTTTTCTTTAAAAATGCAAGCGCTCGGTTCGATCCGTCATTTAAACTGATTTTCTGATCTTTCACTTCTCTGTTTTGGATCAAGTATACCGGATGCCCGCCCTTCTTCGTAATATCCATATAAATCACTGCTTTATGGTCTGGATCTTTCATGCTGATGCTATATACATCGCGATTTGTTTTTTTTCCGCTCTTTACCACTTTAATTGAATAATTGTCATCTGGGGCAAAGCGCTCAGCAATTTGTTTTGCTTCCTGTTCAGAAATTTGTTTTCCCTTCAGATGGCTGAAGCCTTTCTCTTCTTTTTTCGTGCTGGTAAAACTCGGACCAAGATCAGTGCCAGTGGAGAATGCACCAACATTTTTTTCGACTGTTTTAAAGCTGTTGATAATCGTATTATCACTTTGTTTTTCGTCAGAAGCCAAGGCCATTTCTACGTCCATCCAGCGAAGGTTTTTGCTCATGACAAGGTGCTGAACATGACGCAATTCGTTTTGTATATCTTCGGACTGCTGATATAGCTTATTTAGTGATGTATACTCGTTTTTATCAAGCGGCTTTTGGTCCAAATCTCTGACTGACGTTTTATAGCTGAAATCGCCGATCTTTGATAATAGCTCTTCAGTTTTATTAAACGGCATTAATGTAAGCGGCAGCTGACTGACACTGTTATGAGCTTCTGATGTAATCCTCCACACATCGATCAATGCAGGCGACAGTGATTTTTGGCTGTTCATGGCAAGTGTTGTTCCGATTTTATCATGAAGTTGATCCATCTGATAGGTAAGCTCATGAAACGCCCGCTGATAGTTATTTTCAGCATGAAGAAGAACTGCGTCTTTTTCCTGGTGTTCTTTGTATCCCCAGTAGCCTGTACCGACTATTGCAATACCAAGCACGGCGATTAAAATTCCTCTGATCATTTATCACACCTCTTTTTATGCTTTCTCATATCTGCTACTCACAGAAAATGTGTTTACCGATTCTTTTAATCTGCGGACGCCCCCAAATCCACGGACTTGTAGCCGTATCCGGATTAAAGTAGTAAAGTGCTTCCTCTGATGGGTCCCAGCCATTGATGGCATCCAGCACTGCTTCTCGGGCCGTTTCATTCGGCTGCATGTAAATTTGTCCGTCAGCTACTGCTGTGAAGGCAAGCGGCTCAAAAATAACCCCCGCTACTGAATTTGGAAATAACGGGCTGTTCAAACGGTTTAAAATGACTGCTGCAATAGCAACCTGCCCCTCGTACGGCTCGCCCCGGGCTTCGCCATAAACCGCTTGAGCAAGCAGCCTGATATCGTTGTTGGAAAATCCGCCAGGCATGTTCGCTGCTACCGCATCCTGTTTTCTTGCTTTTGCTGGTGTATTGTTTTGCTGTTTATTCGCATTCGCTTTAGGCTGCTGCGTTGTTTTTTCCGCAGGCTGTTTCTGCCGTGCTTCTGCTTGTTGTCTTGCCTTTTGTGTTGCTGCTTTTGATGGTTTCGTCTGATACTTTAGCGGAATTTTTCCGTAATGCGTGAATGTATTCCCTTTATTGAGCTGTTCCATGACATATTCACGATAGTATTTTGATTTACATATTAAGGTTTGCTTTGTTTTAGCTCCTACAAGGCCGTCAACCTCTTTTAACCCGAATTGATCCTGAAAATTTCGAACTGCCCAGTACGTCCCCCATCCATAAACCCCGTCAATTTTTCCGTTATAATATCCGTTGTATTGAAGACGCGCCTGAAGTTCGACCACATCGTCCCCGGTTGCCCCTCTTTGAATGACCTGATTCGAAAAGGCAGAGATGGTTTCAGTATTGAAAAACGTCGTTATTGTAAAGGAAAAAAGGATGAGACATGCCATAATCGATCCTTTGGACTTCATCTTTTCAAGCCTCCTACTGCAAATTTTTAAGTGTAATCGTATTTTCTGTAACGAGGTTATTTTTATACACTCTTTCCTTGTTATCCCTCAGAACATAAAAACTGCACACAAAAAAGCCGCACGGTTGCTGTGCGGCTTCTATACTTGCATCATATTAACGGAACGGGCTTTTTTCGCTTTACGCAAACCAAACCACCATAAAAATACCATAAATGGAAGCATATAATAAATCCAATTGCTAAGCGCTGTTAGGATAAAATCATATGATCCATGCAAAAGGGATGGGACAACTAAAGAAAGAGTAAGCCACTTTACACGCGCCTTATCAGCGGAAAAACGGGCTTTTCCAAGGTAAAATCCCATTATAACGCCAATCAAGGCATGGCATGAAACAGGCAGCAGCGCCCTGACAAACGCATGCTCCACGCCGTGGCCAATTAAATAAAGAATATTTTCGAGGGTTGCAAAACCGAGTGATACACTTGCACCGTACACAATCCCGTCATAATGCTCATCAAAGTGGGCGTGCGGGTAGACACTGATCATCAGTATAAACCATTTTAATGATTCCTCCAAAAACCCCGAAGATAAAAAAGAAACGAAAAAGCTTCCGCCTCCTACATTCTCTTTTTCAAGTACATACTGGATAAACATGATGGGAAATACAAGAACAACCCCGAGAAAAAACGACCGTAGCACCATATGTACAGGTTCATTATCATACTGATCTTTTAAATAAAAATAACTTAATAACGCTATGCCGGGGGCAATTCCTGCAGAGATGATTGCAAACATCAGGCAACCTCTTTCCTTTATATTCCTACGTCTATCCTACCATGTTGTTTAAAATTTTACATCTGTCTGCACTTAAAAAAACAAAAAGAGCATACGAATGCATCATATGCTCCTCATCTTTAATGGTTTTCTCTTTTGGCGATTTCCGCTGCGATATGCCCCCCGTGAAACCTGCCGTTTTCAATAAATATTTCATTTGCATTGTTTCCCGCAGCAATAACACCGGCAATAAAGACACCTTCAACGTTCGTTTCCATCGTTTCTTCGTTGAAATATGGACGCCCTGTTTCTTTATCAATTTCAACACCAATTTTTTCTAGAAATTGATGATCAGGATGATAGCCTGTCATGGCAAATACAAAATCATTTTTAATGGTAATGAGTTCTTTCTCTCCGGAGCGAAACACAACTTCATCCTCGGTGATTTTTTCGACACAAGCGCCAAATTCCATACGGATTGTACCGTTTCTGACGAGAGCTTCAAATTCCGGCAGAATCCACGGCTTAATGCTTGGAGAATACTCATTGCCCCTATATAAAACTGTGACACGCGCCCCAGATTTCACGAGTTCAAGGGCGGCGTCCACGCTTGAATTTTTCCCGCCGATAACAACAACATCTTTATCAAAATACGGGTGGCCTTCTTTAAAATAATGAAATACTTTCGGCAAATCCTCACCGGGTATATTCATATAGTTTGGATGATCATAATAGCCTGTGGCGATGATACAATATGGCGTCGTGTAGGTCTCTTTTGACGTCTCAATAACGAATGTGTTTTTTTGCGTTTTCGTCACTTTATGCACCATTTCAAACGCATTAACACGGATGTTTTTCCGTTTAACGACTTCACGGTAATACGATAAAGCCTGGATTCTGACAGGCTTCCTGTTCTCTGTAATAAATGCGACATCTCCGATTTCGAGCTTTTCACTTGAGCTGAAAAAGGTTTGATGCGTCGGATAATTGTAAATACTGTTAACGACATTGCCTTTTTCAATGACGAGGGCATCAATGCCAATTTGTTTTAGGTGAATGGCAGCAGATAGTCCACAAGGTCCTCCGCCTATAATAATTGCTTTTTCTTGAATCATTTCTGTCAACTCCTGCGATTGGCATTTCACTTCATATTTTCTATTTCCGAATAAAAAAATCTCCTATTTTATCATAGGAGATTTTTTATTTTTATGCAAATCATCAACTTATATCCAGCCTCTAAAACGCGAAGCTTCAGCCATTTTGCGAACGCCGACCATATATGCAGCGAGCCTCATGTCAATTCTTCGGTTGTTAGCCATTTCATAAATATTGTTAAATGATTTGACCATCATTTTTTCTAATTTTTCTTCTACCTCTTCTTCACTCCAGTAGAAGCCTTGGTTATTCTGAACCCATTCAAAATAAGAAACTGTTACGCCACCGGCACTTGCCAGCACGTCTGGTACAAGCAGAATGTCCCGGTCTGAAAGAATCTTTGTTCCTTCAAGCGTTGTTGGCCCATTCGCTGCTTCAACGACAATTTTAGCCCGGATATTATGGGCATTTTCTTCTGTAATTTGATTTTCAATCGCAGCAGGAACGAGAATATCACAATCCAGCTCCAGCAGCTCTTGGTTGGTAATGGTATCGTTGAAAAGCTTTGTTACGGTACCGAAGCTGTCGCGTCGGTCGAGTAAATAATCGATATCAAGGCCTTCCGGATCATAAAGTCCGCCATACGCATCTGAGATGCCGACAACTTTTGCCCCTGCATCATGCATAAATTTTGCCAAATAGCTTCCCGCGTTTCCGAAGCCTTGGACAACGACACGGGCACCTTTAATATCGATGCCTCTCTTCTTAGCCGCTTCTTTAATACAGATGGTAACACCTTTTGCTGTCGCAGATTCTCTCCCGTGAGATCCGCCAAGCACAAGCGGTTTGCCTGTAATAAATCCAGGCGAATTAAATTCATCAATTCTTGAATACTCATCCATCATCCAAGCCATGATTTGTGAGTTTGTAAATACATCCGGTGCCGGCACGTCTTTTGTCGGGCCGACAATTTGGCTGATCGCTCTGACATACCCTCTGCTCAGACGCTCCAGCTCTCTAAACGACATATCCCTTGGATCACAAACAATTCCGCCTTTACCACCGCCATATGGAAGATCAATTATGCCGCATTTTAAACTCATCCAAATTGAAAGCGCCTTCACCTCTTTTTCTGTTACGTTCGGGTGAAAACGTATCCCGCCTTTCGTTGGACCGACAGAGTCATTGTGCTGCGCACGATATCCTGTGAAAATCTTTACTGAACCGTCGTCCATACGAACAGGTATTTTTACCGTTAATAATCTCATCGGCTCTTTTAACAATTCGTATACCTCTTCGGGATATCCCAATTTTTCCAGAGCCTTATGTATTACGGTTTGGGTTGATTTTAATACATCAAGTTTGTCCTCTTCTGTATGACCGGTGTTTCGATCGGCTGCCATTTGAGTTAACCTCCTAGAATCTTCTGTTTCTCACATGCTCCCTTTCAGAGAATAGTATACACCTTCATATGATCTGTGCATAGAATAAACGTTATGTTTTTCCATGTTTTTTAACGAAAAAAACTGCTGAAATCAGCAGTTTCCCGTTTCATTCTTATGAAAAATGAGTTTGTATCGTTTCTACGGCATTACCGTCCATAATGAGCTTACCATACTCTTGCAGGCGATAAATCGTTAAAGTTGTCGGATTGCCGTATTCAGCCAGAACCGCCACAACCCCTTCAGCCGTATGTGACCCTAGATCTTCAAGGCTTAAAAAGTACTGCCCGTCATAGTGGTAGACAGTTCCCCCTGTGATACCGATTCGCTGTAAGCTTTCTGAAAGCTGAATGATATCTTCAAAGGAATGGAATTGATATATGATGTCCGCGCTTTCATCAAGCTTGACTTGCATTTCGATGTAATCATCATCATACTCATCGTCTTCTGAATCGGCGTCTTGGTTCTTTGTTACAATCACGACCATCCCTTGTGCTTGGAGAGAATACACTTCCACTGCAATCGGTCCATTCGCTTCAAAGCCGAGCTCTGTATTTGCTTCATTCATCATATCTTTAAATAACTGGTGGACTTTAAATGAGTCCTTCCAGAGGTCTTCTTTTGTCAATCCCCGGTCTGTCAAATCATCGAGGGTTAAAAAGATTTTGATCTTATTATAATTCAGACGCTCAAGCCGCATAACGTTCCCTCCTGCCTCTACTTGCACACAAATCATATAACACATTATATGAGATGATGAGTCATAGGTTCTTAATTGTTATCAGTTTACACTGAGTTCACTAGTAAGACAAGCACAATGCAGTTTTTATTGCCATACGGATTTTTGCTTTTTAGAAGTTATTCTGGCCCGCAAAGAGTCACAATGTGAGTTTCAGGCTCAGCACCTAAACGAAGAGGCACTTTTGTCGTGCCGTAGCCGTTGCTGATCAGATATGCTGCGTTTTTAACAATACCTGTTTTCCCCAGTTCATAAGGGCCGAATTTTCCAAACCTGATCTGGCCTCCATGGGTATGTCCGCTGAGTATCACATCAATACCGTCATCTTCATTGATTTGTTCATGAATCTCCGGATTATGGCAAACCAGAATATTCAGCTGGCTTTCATCAAGTTCTTTGATGGCTTCCTCATAATGATCCATCTCCATCCTGATATCATCAACCCCCGCAATCGCAATCGTATGCCCATTGTATGAAAACGGGACTGACTCATTTCTCAGAGTGATGACGCCGTGCGCTTTAAATATGGAATACAGCTTATGCTGCCTGACTTCATAATCATTATTCCCCCACACAAACACGATAGGGACCCCGAAATGTACGAGCCTTTTGATGTTTTCCTCGATTCTCGCACTGGGCACCCCGCCCTCAGCTAAATCACCGCCGATTATAACCAAGTGGGGGGCATGGCTTCGCGCTTTTTCTAAAAGGTCTTGATCGATGAGACGTTTGTGAATGTCTGAAATAAAAAAGATTGTCAGAGGCGGCTTGCCCTTCATCTTTGATAAAGGAAACGTATGTGTCTTCAAATGATTGCCTTTTGCTGTTGCATACATTTTTGCCGTCATTGCCACTGCCGCAACAGTTAGTACACCGGCAATTTTCACTGATAGCTTCATAAAAAACTCTCCATTCTTTTTAGAACTTATCAATAAGACGGACAATAAAAAAAGACGTTTCTATCGTTTGAGAAAACGCCCCATTTTATTTACTTTCAAAATATAGATTAATGTCATATTTGTGCTTCATCATATGAAAAACAGACTCTCTCGCCTTCCATTTATCGGGCTGCGGCCAGAGATCAGTGCTTTTCTGAATAATTTCACATCTCAGTTTATGGAAATCGGTCTCGGATTTTTCTTCCTTTTTCTTGAAATAATATGAAGTGCAGTAGGCAAAAGCGGTTGCCAGCATCCAAAATAAATAAAAGGTATGGCTGAGTATTTCTTGAAGTATAAGCTGAGGCTCCGGGCTTTTGCTCATGATCATAACACATAATAAGCCTAGGCAGATAAGTGAAGCCCATCGCCATCTGCGGCATTGTGCTGCATAATTTTCGAATTTTTGTTTTCGTTTTACAAGCGCTTGGAGCATCTGTTTGGTCGGCGCGTCTGTAAACTGATCCAGCTGATTCCATAAGGATTCCATACGCTTCACACCTTGTCCATTTTCATTGCTACAATATATGAACGTAAAATAAAAATAATACCCTATTCATCCATTAAAGGGATGTCCAAAACTTGTCCGGTGTAAACATCATTTCCATTCAGATGATTATACGCTCGAATTTTTTCTTCTCCTGTCCGGCTTTTATAATACTTCATGGAAATGCGGTATAGCGTTTCTTTCTTTTGGACGGTGTGCTTGACAACGCGATTCGGCACATTTTGAACTGGCTCAGCCGGCTGCTGTTGCTGTTCTTGCTGTTGTACTGTTGATTGGGAAGAGGAAGCAGCCGCGGCGGTTGCTTCCTCCTTATTTGCCGAGTCTTCTTTTTCTGCTACAGCAGTCTGTTTCTTATCATCAGCGGTTTTTGCCGGCTCTTTTGGCTTGGAATCTTCAGGCTCTTTTTTTGACTCCTTCTGCAGTGCGGTCTCTTTAGTGTCTGCGGTATCGTTTTTATCCTCTGATTTCGGGACAACCTCATATTTGCTTTGGCTGCTGTCAATAAAAACATCTTCATAATCGTCATGATTATCCGGGTGGCTCTTTAGATAAAATAAGGTGACTAAAACGATAACCGGCACAAATACAAATATTACTGCGAGTACTGTGAATAATGGCGTTTTTGTTTTGCCTTGCTTTTTTTTCTGTTCTCTTTGATTTTTTACAGATTGTCTTGTCGGAAGGCTTTCTCCATCATCGACATAATCGTCCGCCAATGCGGCGTTTTGATCTTCATAAAGATTCTGGGCTTTTCTTCTCTCTACTCTCGACATGTTCGTCATGTTTATCCCTCCTCACATGTTCAAAACGAATCTGACAGGCAAACACGGCATCAATGATAAAATGCGCCGTCATCGGAACAAATAAGTTGCCGGTCCATTCATACATCAGACCGAGCAAAAAGCTGATTGCTGTCACCATAATAAATAACAGCCATTTTGACAAATACCGAAAGTGCAGAGCGGCAAATATAAGGCTGGCCGCCCATAAACCGATATGAGTCTGCAGCACTCCTCTGAATAACATTTCTTCCGCGAAAGCAATCAGAAGCGTTAAAAATATAATATGAGGGATTGACCTCTTACTGAATATTTTTTTATTGATTCCGCCGTCATCATATAAATGAGACGGAAACCATTTCATTACTGCCATATCGGCTAAAATAACAATAACAGCTATAGAAACACCATACCAGATGATTCGCATATCGCGAATGTCCCAGAGCTTTAATACGTCCCGTACATCCTCAAAAAAGAACAGTCCTGCTGCAGCAGCGGCAAAGATGATGAGTAGCTGCGTCAAATATAACTGCTTCAGCATATCATGGTCAGTCATATGCTGAATATAATCTTTTTGCTGTTTCAGTTCAGCTCACCTACAGTCTGCAAGCTGAATATCCGGTGCAATTCCGAACTCCAGCTGTCTAATGGCGCCATTTTACTCCGTTCCCCTTTTTGTTCATACAAGGATAAATCAAAACCGCAATGTGAACAGCACGGGAGGTTTCCGTCATCAGGCTCGTATGATTCATCAAAGTAGGTTAACAGTGCCTGCCTTAAACAGCCGTCACGCTGAAGCAAAAATGATACACGGTGCATTTTTTCCAGCTTCAGCTCCATGCGATATGAAATTTCTTTCTTCATCAGTTCAACTGATGTTTTTCCCTGCATAAAGAGATGAATCATCATACGGGCCTGTGTCTCTCCGACGCCATACTGAAGTAATACGTCACGCAGCCTTCTCTCATCCCGCTCCTCCGTCTTCTCTAGCACACGGATTACGTCGGCGATTTCTTCAGCTGTGACACTCTCCATTTGGATAATCTGTTCCTGCAATTCAAAATCCCCTGGCGCCCGCAGCAAAATGCTGACACTCGGCTTTCCATCACGGCCCGCTCTGCCGATTTCCTGCATAAAAGCTTCTGCCGTCTGCGGGAGATGAAAATGAATCACATATCTGATATCAGGTTTATCGACACCCATTCCAAACGCATTCGTACAACATATCACATCAAGCTGGTTATGAATAAACTGCTGCTGAATTAAAATCCTGTCCCCTGACTCCAAACCGCCATGGTAAAAGTCGGCTCTGCTGCTCGTTTTGCTTTTAATTTCACCCGCTAATTCCTCGGCCCATTTCCGTGTTGGACAATAAACAATTCCCGGACCTTGCAGGTTTTCAACCAGCTGAATGACCCTATCTATTTTTTCGGCAGTATCCGCCGCATTTTCAACCCTCAGTGCGATGTTTGGGCGGTTGACTGAGTTGAGATGGCGTACAGCATGCTGCAGCTCCAGCAGGTTCATGACATCTTGCAGCGTTTCCTTTGTAGCCGTGGCGGTCAATGCCAGAACGGGCGGGTGTCCAAGTTTTTTTCTCAGCTGTCCGAGCTTTGAATAATCAGGCCTGAAGTCGTGTCCCCATTCAGAAATACAATGCGCTTCGTCAATAACAAATAGGCTGATCGGGACGCTTTTCAATTTTTCCAATACATATGGAGACTGTAAAGCTTCAGGAGACAAGTACAAAAATTTATATCGATGAATATGTTCTAAAACAAATTGTCTTTCCTGCCTGTTAAGCATGCTGTTCAAAGCTGCAGCACGCTTTTCCCCCCGGGCTTTGAGCTGCTGCACCTGATCCTCCATTAAAGAAAGCAGTGGAGAAACGATTAATACCATGCCGTCAAGCATATAACCAGGCAGCTGGTAGCAAAGCGATTTCCCTCCCCCAGTCGGGAGCATTGCAATGGTATCCTTCCCGCTGAGTATGCTTTCAATAATGTCCTGCTGCCCTTTTTTAAAGGAAGTAAAACCAAAAAACTGATATAACGTTTGCTGTAATTTAGTCATATTGCTGCACCTGCTTTGTCAATGCCAGTCTGATTTGAAAGTAGCTGAACCGCTGTTCCAGCCCGTCGCGAATTTGTTTGATTTTATTCGTCCGCATCCGTTTGGCAAACTCTGCGATTTGAAGCTGGTCTTCTGCTGATACATAGTCATTAATCATAAACGCAGGCTCATGGAGAGAAATCTCGACAATGTGGTCTTCAATCGTCGCTGTTTTCAGCTTTCTGATTTCAGCAATTCGCTGTATCGGAAACCCTTGTTTGACCATCTGCCATGTTTTCCTCGTCGACTCTGTCAGGGCATTATCTAAGTGCACATCAGAAAGGAGATCCTTTAACAAAGCATCTTCACACTCCGGAAGAGAATGAATAAAATAATGTACCGAAGCCCAAAACATGATATAGACATACCATTCGTCTTCTTTCAGCGTATCAGCAAGCTGCCTGCTCGTATAACCGATCCGATGGTGCGAGGTTAAGGAGTAGACAAAAATTTGCGCTGCTTTGTTTTCAATCTTTTTCAAATGCGCCTCAAGCATGGCAAAAAGGCTTTTTGCCATCTCTATATGATCCGTATGCCGGGACAGGTATTTCTTTACCCAGTGAAGTGTCTTATGATCCTTTGTGACAGGGATATACTGCCTGCTCCCTTGCTGTTTATGGGATAGGACCTGCACAAGCAGCGAAAGCCTTTTCCAAAGCACGCCGGCAGCCTGCTGATAATGAGCGCCGTGACAATGAACGGGCCAAGGCCGCTCGCTAAGGGCATGTCTCAAAACTGCTGCGCCGCTGGCTGTCACTTTGTATGTATCTGATTCAGACATTGGCGCGAGATATGAATGCTTTTCAAGCTTGTCAAGCGACGCAGAAATATCGCTTCTCGAACATTTTGCCGCCATTCCAAAGTATTTTGCAGTCTGAAATAAGCCGGCATCTTGAATGGTCTGTGACGATCTCTTGCCTTTGAATAGGTGAAAAACAGCGCTTCCCGACCGTTCCCCGTTTATTTTGCAAAGACAATCGAGAACCATAATATCGAAGTAATTTAATGACAACCTATCCACCTACATTCTTCCTGACAAAAATCGTTGATTTGCTCTTTTTATTTTAACAGATTTCACACAGAAATCGACGTTTAAAGTCATCATTAAGGGGGATGTTATGTAGATAACCCCTTATGTGATAAGCATTCTCAATCATTTTTCTGTTGAAATGTGGCAGCAACATCATTACAATAAGTAAGAGGAATAGGTGTTAAATTGATTAAATATAAAGATTGATCCATTTGTTCCACCAAGAACAATCTGGGAGGTTTTATTCATGGCAAAGTACACAATCGTAGACAAAGATACATGTATTGCATGCGGCGCTTGCGGAGCTGCTGCACCAGACATTTACGATTACGATGATGAAGGCATCGCGTTCGTAACGCTTGATGAAAACAAAGGTGTTGTCGAAGTTCCTGAGGTACTGGAAGAAGATATGATTGACGCATTTGAAGGATGCCCTACTGATTCCATCAAAGTGGCGGATGAGCCATTTGAAGGCGACCCGCTTAAATTTGAATAGAAGTAACTAAAAAAAGCTCCCGAACGGGAGCTTTTTTATTTAATGGATATGTGCACTTCGCTGCTGCTCAATCCATGGCTTAAGCTTGATAAAAATTAGTGAGAATACAACCGTAATTACAATACCTTTTATCATGTTAAACGGCAGGATACCTGCGACGACTGCTGTTTTTAGCGCGCTGTCGGATAATGCCGGTGAATGTAAAAACCACGTGTATGCCGGAAGAATCAGAACATAATTTAAAATACTCATTAAAATGGTCATCGCTGCAGTTCCCAAAAGCAGGCTGACAGCCAAGCCCTTTGCTGAGTTGAGTTTTTTAAATAAGAAAGCAGTCGGTAATATAAAGAGTGTTCCTGCAATAAAATTCGCAACTTGCCCTACAGGAACTCCGGCCATGCTTCCCTGAATGATATACTGAAGAACATTTTTTATCGCTTCTACGGCAATACCCGCCAAAGGTCCGTAAATCAGAATGGCAATAATAGCGGGAACGTCGCTAAAATCGATTTTTAAATAATCCGGAAGACCCGGAAACGGGAAATTTAACAGCATCAAAACAAATGCAATGCTGCTCAGCATGCTGACCACAACTAATTTTTTTACTTTCACTTCATTCTCTCCTTTTCGATCACATCTTACTCGAAAACGGAAAGGTTCTTTTCCAGCCAATAAAAAAACCGCTTCATATATAAAAGCGGGGTTTCGAAAATTAAGCTAGGCAAAGAAACGTTTGAAAAATTCAATTTCAAAACGCTTATGAACCTCCATCTTCTCCCATCCAGACTGTACTGTCGGCTCCGGAATCTCACCGAATCCTGCTGTAAAGACAGCTCGCGGGCTTAGAGCCATTGGCTCATCACCGCCGGTAGGGAATTTCACCCTGCCCCGAAGATTGATCATATGAAATTTAATTACATTATAAACGATAACTGGTTGGCTGTATAGAGAATTGCTTCAAATTATATATATTACCTGCAAGCTGTCAGATCATTGATTTATTAGGCTTTACTTTTATCCTTTACTGCGTCAATACACGTTGACACTCTTTTGAGAATATGTTAAATTATCAGATATTTAGTTTGTCAATTTAGGAGGAAATCTAACGATGTTTCGAGTATTGGTCTCAGACAAAATGAGCAACGACGGTTTACAGCCACTTATTGAATCAGACTTTATTGAAATCGTTCAAAAAAACGTAGCAGATGCAGAAGATGAATTACATACTTTTGATGCTCTTTTGGTGCGAAGTGCGACAAAAGTAACAGAAGACCTTTTCAACAAAATGACTTCTTTAAAAATTGTCGGAAGAGCCGGTGTCGGTGTCGATAATATCGATATTGATGAGGCTACGAAACACGGGGTAATCGTGATCAATGCTCCGAACGGCAACACCATTTCGACAGCTGAGCATACATTTGCAATGATCTCTTCTTTAATGAGACACATTCCGCAGGCTAATATCTCAGTGAAATCCAGAGAGTGGAACCGCACAGCTTATGTGGGTTCAGAGCTCTATGGAAAAACGCTTGGTATTGTAGGATTAGGCCGAATCGGAAGTGAAATTGCACAGCGTGCGAGAGCGTTCGGTATGACTGTGCACGTTTTTGATCCTTTCTTAACGGAAGAAAGAGCGAAAAAAATCGGCGTAAACAGCCGTACATTTGAAGAAGTGCTTGAAAGTGCGGATATCATTACCGTTCACACGCCTTTAACAAAAGAAACAAAAGGCTTATTGAATAAAGAAACGATTGCAAAAACGAAAAAAGGCGTTCGCTTAATTAACTGTGCGCGAGGCGGAATTATCGATGAAGCAGCACTTCTCGAAGCTTTGGAAAACGGGCATGTTGCGGGAGCAGCGCTTGACGTTTTCGAAGTCGAACCGCCAGTTGACAACAAACTTGTTGATCATCCATTAGTCATTGCCACTCCTCACTTGGGAGCATCAACGAAAGAAGCACAGCTCAATGTCGCCGCCCAAGTGTCAGAAGAAGTTCTGCAGTTCGCAAAAGGCCTGCCTGTCATGTCAGCTATCAACCTGCCTGCCATGACAAAAGATGAATTTGCTAAAATTAAGCCTTACCATCAAATTGCAGGAAAAATTGGCAGCCTTGTATCACAGTGCATGAAAGAACCAGTACAGGATGTTGCCATTCAATATGAAGGCACAATTGCTAAACTCGAAACATCGTTCATTACAAAAGCCCTTCTGTCAGGCTTTTTAAAACCGCGCGTTGACTCTACTGTTAACGAGGTCAATGCCGGGGGTGTCGCAAAAGAACGCGGCATCAGCTTCAGTGAAAAAATTTCCTCTTCTGAATCTGGATACGATAACTGCATCAGCGTAAAAGTGACAGGAGACCGCAGCACCTTTACTGTAACGGCTACGTATATTCCTCATTTCGGAGAACGAATTGTCGAGATCAATGGATTTAATATTGATTTTTATCCGACTGGTCACTTGGTGTATATCCAGCATCAAGATACAACAGGTGTCATCGGCCGAGTAGGACGTATTCTCGGAGATAATGATATTAACATTGCAACTATGCAGGTTGGCCGTAAGGAAAAAGGCGGAGAAGCCATCATGATGCTTTCCTTTGACAGACATCTGGAAGATAAAATTGTGAAAGAACTAACAAATGTCCCTGATATTGTGTCTGTGAAGCTCATTGATCTGCCATAATTAAAAAAACTCAAGCTATATAGCTTGAGTTTTTTTATTGTTCTATCCCCGTGTGTTTTTATGCAAAATATCTAAGACACTCCTTAGCTCAGAAACAGGAATTTGGCCTGGTGCGGACGCCTCTTCTCCAGCTCCAAAAGTACAAGCCGATCCAAAAACCTCACCGCTCAGCCTGCTGATGAGCCCTGTTGCAGCCATTGACATTGTAATAATGGGGCGGTCTGCATATTTTGTTTTCATTGTATACGTCGCATCAAGCAGTGTTAGGAGATCTCCAGTATCATTCGGCATGACAGCCATTTTTGGAATATGCGCGCCTAAGTCCTGCATTTTTCGAAGTCTGGAAAGAATTTCATCTTTTACAGGTGTTTTTTCAAAGTCGTGATTTGACATCACCACATAGACGTTGTTTTCTTCCGCCAGCGATACTAACGCTTTTACATTTGCATCTCCTGAAAATAATTCGATGTCTATCAGATCGATGTCTTTTGTTTGGATTGCCGATTCCAGCAAAGCAAGATAGGAGCTTTCGTCCATCTCCATGCTCCCGCCCTCTTTGTGGGTTCTGAATGTAAATAGAAATAGCTTGTCTTCTAAAGATTTACGAAGCTTAGAAATGAGCTTTGTGACCGCTTCTCTGTCATTCGCTTTTTCAAATACGTCGACTCTCCATTCAACAATGTCCGGATTCAGTAATTTTACTGCCTCTGCTTCATTCAGAATTTGTTTTTCCGTCTTTCCCATCAGCGGAACGATGATTTTCGGCATTCCTTCCCCGATGGAAACTCCTTTAATTGTTAACACGTTCACTCATCTCAAATCCTTTCAATCGTTACCTTGTTTTATTATACACGTACAACTTTTTTTTGAAAATTTCTATTATATGAATAGCAACTAAAAAAGAGCCTCAAAGGGCCCATTTTAGTTTAAGAAAATCGGATTTGGAGCAGCCGGTACCGGAATTGCATCTGATACGTCATATTTGCCGATTTTGTTTGTTCTGGTTTCGGTAAAGGTCACTTCTGTGAAGCCAAACTCTTTTGCGGTTAAAAGAAGTCCCTCAATCATTAAAATACCGGCAATAGAATCCTCAACTTCTGAGTCCTTTGAAAAGCGGATATATAAGTGTTTCTGTTTCTTCGTTACAGATTGGACAGCACCCGCTTGAATAAGCGGTGTTGTATCTTCTTGGCTGCTCGATTCCATTTCCTTAATCGCTTCTTTTACTGTATCAAATGTTTTTTCTGACGGAATGAGAAAGTTCCCTTGTTTATTTTTGTACAAGTAGTAAGCTCTTTTTGACTGTTTGGGAATCGAAATTTCCGTAAAAGTGCCATATGAGCCAATCCGAACCCCAGTCTCATTTTGATCCGATAAAAATTTGACTTTTTCATAAGGACTCCATTTTAAGGATTCTTTAAGCAATTTTTTTAACAGTGTATCATCTTTTACAGAAAATGCCGTAGCTGGCTGATGGACTCGTATACTTAATTCCTTCTGCTTTGGTTTTTCCTTTATTTCTACTTCATCTATGAAGGTTGGAATTGTAATGGCATGATCAAGGATGCCCAATTCACTACTTTCAAACAGCATATCCTGGATCGTTTGGTCTGCATTTGTTTTTTGGATGCTGACGGGTATGATTGCGGATGTATCGGCATCAGCAACTGCTACAGTGATGTAATTGTCTTGTTCCTTTTCAGGTACAACAAACGATGTATGATCCAAGGACGATGCAGCTTTTGGGCTGTCTTCTGTCTCAGTTTTCGTTACTGCGTTCTCTTGGGACGCTTCTTTTTGTTGAGGCTGTGCCTGATCAAAGAAATGAGGAGAAATAATGAAGGCGATATAAACCGCAATTGCAGCGGCACACGCGGGGCCAATCCACCTGACAGCGGGCTTATTTTTACGCTTTGCCATCGTCAGCCGCTTGTAAATATCCTGAGGCGAACGATGGTCTTTAACTGCCGGAAGTTGACTTAACAACTCCTTTATCTGTTCTTCGTTCCATTCTGACTTCATCATCCATTAGCTCCTCCCTCAAAAGCTCCATATGTTTCCGAAGTACTTTGAGCCCTCTGTGTTGGGTCGTTTTTACTTTGCTTTCCGAGAAGCGCAGAGCCTTGGCTGTTTCCTGTATTGAATATCCCTGAATAAACCGCAAGATAATCACAGCTCTTTGATCGATTGTACATTGATCAAGCGCAGCATAAATTTCCCGGACATTTTCATGTTGAACCGCAAGTTCGTCCGGCAGCAATTGCTGATCCCTGACATCCTGTGTATCCCAGTCAAATGTACCGAGTATACGCTGTCTGATTGTTTGCTGTTTACGGAACCAGTCTATCGCAACATGGCGTGCGATAGACAATAGCCATGTTTTTTCACTGCTTCTTCCTTCAAACGTATGATAAGAATTTAATACCCGGATATAAACCTCTTGAAGAAGGTCTTCTGTCTGGTTTTTATCCTTTACCATATAAAATAAAAATTGGTACAAATCTTGATGATATGTATCATATAATAATTGAAAGGTTTCTTCCATTTGAAACCCCTCCGTTCACTTTTTTGTCGTATGAATAGCTTGAAAAGTTACATTACAACTATATTACGAGTAACTGGAATTTGGAAGGGAATTTATATTAACATATCCTTAAATTTTATTAATGTTGGCTATTAAAAAAACACCCGCTCAGTCAGCGGGTGTTTCTTATGGAACAAGATTCTTCGGCAAATTCAGACTCGATTTTACCGTTTTGTCGGAATATAAAAAGTAAATGTTGTTCCTTTATCTATTCGGCTGTGCACAGTGATTGATCCGTTGTGGGCTTCCACGATATTTTTAACGATAGCCAGCCCTAACCCGGTTCCTGCTCTGCCCCTTGTCCGCGCTTTATCTGCCTTATAAAACCGTTCAAAGATAAATGGCAGATCTTCTTCCGGTATGCCGGACCCGGAGTCTTTGATATCAATTTTCAATCCATCCTTCACAGAATGGACTGAAATGGAGACACTGCCGCCGGCTGAAGTATGCCGCAGCGCGTTATCGATCAAATTGGTAAATACCTGCTCCATCTTGTCTTCATCAAACATAAATTCCTCTTCTGTGAGAGAAATGTCATGATGTAAAGCAATATTTTTTTCTTTAGCAACACCGGAAAACTTCCGAATGATCTTTTCTAAAAACTCATTCACATTGATTTTTTCATAATGTAAGCCTGTATGGCCTGATTCCATTCGGGCTAAATCAAGCAAATCATTAACTAAACGGCCCATTCGGAGTGATTCGTCATAAATGATTTGGGCAATTTCTTTCCGGTCTTCTTCAGAGCTTGCAATGTCATCAACAATTGCTTCACTGTATCCCTGAAGCATGGAGATCGGTGTTCTCAGCTCATGACTGACATTTGCGATAAAGTCCTCCCGCAGCTTATCAAGGCGGCGTTCTTCTGTCATGTCACGCAGTACGGCAACCGCTCCTCTTACGTGCGATTCCGCATAAAGCGGCGACATCAAAAGCACCCATGATCTGCCTTGCAGCGTCATCTCAATCATTTGTTCTTTTTCAGTGCTGACAGCGTTTTGAAACAGCTCTTTTGCTTCAGGCGGAAGGTTGTCGCCTTCTTTGATATTCATGTTCTGTTCATAATACCAAGCCTGAAGAAAACGTTCAGCCGGCGGGTTGGTCACAAGAATCGTACCGTCAATATTAATGGTAATAACCCCGTCAGCCATACTGCTCAAAATGTTAGAAAGCTGCTCTTTTTCTTGATTGAGCGCATTGATATGAAAGTTAAGCTGCCGGCCCATTTGATTAAAAGCGGTCGCCAGTTCACCGATTTCATCCTGAGTTAAAATCGGGATTTTTGTATCGAACTTGCCCTTCGCCAAATCCTGCGCGCCTTCTCTCATTTTTCGGAGAGGGTACGTGACCCTGCTTGATAAAAAGAATGCGAAAAATGTGGTCAGCACAATCGCAATTCCAGCGGCAAGAAAAATATAGCGGGTCGTATGTTTTGTTGTATCTTTAACGGCAAGCAAAGACTGGGATAAAAAGACCATGCCTTTCTTTCCGTCTTTTTCATACGGGACACCTACAATCAGGCGTTCATTATCCGTGTCTGTATCGCTCAGTCCCGTCCGTTTGCTTACTTTTTTATGGTCTTTGAGAGCTTTATTTAAGTCTTTGTCATGCTGTATTTGCTCAACCGTAATAGACGACAGGCGATTTTTATCATTCGGAGAATACCAGTGGTTCTTCTCATCCTGGATGATGGCAATGCTTGTTAAGTTATCAGCGAGCTCCCAAGTGATTGACCTTGCCAGTGCCTGGTCCTCGTGATTTTCTAGGATGACAGCAACTTTATTCGCAAGCTGTGTTAAATCATTCTCGGCTTCTTCCACATGGTAGTTTTCAATAAACTCCAGCAAAAGAACCGTTAAAATGAACAATACGATCAAGACGAGTGAAAGGATCGTAAACCACAGCTTGCCTACTACGCTTTTCCAAAATTTCATTCAGCGCCGACCTCAAATTTATAACCTACACCCCATACGGTGACAATTTTTTTCGCAGCCTCCGGAGAAACCTTGTTCAGCTTCTCTCTCAAGCGTTTGACGTGAGTGTCCACTGTCCGTAAATCACCAAAAAACTCATATTGCCACACTTCTTTCAGAAGCTTTTCCCGATCATACACCTTGTCAGGCGTTTTCGCTAAGAAATATAGAAGCTCATACTCTTTTGGCGTCAGGCTCACTTCTGTACCATCAGCTGTTACGCGGTGAGCGTCATGGTCTATGGACAGATGTGAAAACACGAGCACATTTTTCGTCGGTGTATTGGCATTGAAATAAGAGGTTTGGGATGCTCTTCTCAAAAGGGCCTTTACACGCAGCACGACTTCTCTCGGGCTGAACGGCTTAACAATATAATCATCTGTTCCCGCTTCAAACCCCTGCACCCGGTTTGCTTCTTCTCCTTTTGCGGTCAGCATAATAATGGGTGTCGCTTTTTTTTCACGAATTTGCCGGCACACTTCAATTCCATCAGTCCCCGGCATCATCAGATCAAGCAAAATTAAGTCATAATTGGCTTCAAGCCCTTTGGCAATGGCCTCATCACCATTTTCCGCTTCATCTATAGCATAATTTTCACGTTCAAGATACATTCTTAAAAGGCGGCGAATTCTGGCTTCGTCATCAACTACTAATATTTTTGTTTCGTTCGTTTGGTCCATGTTTTCCCCCTGCTTTCCTTCTGTTACTTTCATTTTATCAAATCGTGAGAAAGTTTGAGAACTGTGTCGCTTTCAAAGGACTATGCATAAGAATGAAGTCCGGCAAGCACAAGATTTACGAATATTAAATTAAACATAATAATAGCAAAACCGATTACGGCCAGCCATGCTGACTTCTCACCGTGCCAGCCTCTTGACAGTCTTAAATGCAAGTAAGCGGCATAGAACAAAAATGTGATCAGCGCCCATACTTCCTTAGGGTCCCAGCCCCAAAATCTGGTCCACGCGAGCTGAGCCCAAATCATTGCAAAGATCAGCGCGCCGAGTGTAAAGATCGGAAATCCGATTGATACGGCCCTGTACCCAACCTCATCCACCAGATCAAGATTGACGTTTTTCACCAGCGGATGTAATAGAGCGCTGATTCTTTTTCTGATGATCAGACGGAGAGCCCCATACAACACAAGACCTGCTCCAAATGACCAAATGACAGTGTTCACTTTTCTGCCTGAGAAAAGCGCGGGAAGATCAACAAGCGGTTCCATTCTTCCTTCGGTCAAAAGCTCTCCCTGATGCGGACCGACAAGCGCGGGCATTTCGTACACCATCACGCTTTTTTCTTTATTTTTGTCCACCCAGTTAAACTCCGCTTCATAGCCTGCAAGACGAAATGCTGATGTGATTGCAATAAAGGCGACGGTTGTGACCAGGATAAACATAATCGCTTCAAGCCAGAAGGTCTTTTTGCTTGGCTTTGTCTGGTCTACATGCTTCAAAAGAAAGATGACACCAGCGACAAAGCTGATGGCAAGTATAGCTTGCCCAAGCGCGGCCGTTGTTACATGAATATACAGCCAGTTGCTTTGGAGCGAAGGAATTAAAGGCGAGATATCTGTTGGAAACATGCTGGCGTAGGCAATCAGCAATAAAGCAATTGACAGCGTAAACAGACCTAATGAAGGCAATCTATAGAGAAAATAAAGAATGATAAACGCCAAAACAAGCATCATGCCAAAAGCGGTGGTGAATTCAAACATATTGCTGACAGGCGCATGGCCGCTGGCAGCCCACCTTGTGATGAAATATCCAAGGTGGCAGAAAAAACCAACAATAGAAAGGGTGATTCCAATGTTGGCCCATCGGTTTGGCCTGCCCTTTTTATCTTTATTCCCGCGTATGGCCCCGCCGAAGATTGGGACAGCGATTAAATACACAAGAAAGGCCGCATAAAGAAAATTTCCGCTCAGCTCTGCCATGACATCACTCCCTTTTCGCCTATTTCTGTGTTTTGATTAATTCTTTTTGGTCCACCGGTTCAGTCAGTCCGGAATCAGCCAATATAAATGCTAAATCCTTCTTCAGGCCAAACCAGTTTTTATTGGTATGCCCCGCTACCATAACTGCACCGTCCTGTGAGTGCAGCCAAATTCTTCGATGCTGCCAGTACATACCTTGAATAACACCGATCATAAAAATGGCTCCGCCGACAGCAAGCACCCAGAGTGTCAGATCCTTTCTGACTGTAAGTCCAGTAATGTTTTTCGTTTCGACATGGTCAAATTTCAGCTTGTATTTATTATTGCCTGATCCTTCGATGGTTTCTTGGATGGCGACAAAGCTCTTTTCGCCTTTCGGTTTGTCCGGCGTTATGATATTAAAGACAAAAGCCGGATTGTTAGGGATCTTTGTTTTTGTGCTCGGCTCTCCGTCCTGATTAAAATAGAAGTCAGGCAGGTAGCTGGCGATTTCCACCTTGTAACCGTTGCCAAGATCATAGACTGAATCTGGATCCAGAAGGTTGATCTTCAGGCTCCCAAAGGATTTTTTTGTTTTTTTATCAATCAGCTGGAACACCATTTGGTCAAGCTGATTCTCTTTGTAATCCACCTGGTAAACGGAAAAAGAATCAAAACGCAGCGGCTGATTGACACGGATGTCTTCTTCTGTTACTTTTTTCAGCTTCGGCTTCTCGCCATAAACAATTTTCCCTTCTCTCTTGTAGAGTACGGCATCGGTTTGAAAGTTCTTTGCCACTCTACCGTCCCCGACTCTGTCAATGGCATCTGCAAATACCTTTTTTTCCGTTTTGCTGTTATAGGTCTCTACGCTGAATTGATTGTTTTTCAAATAATATTTTCCGTCTGTACCCGGAATTGCTGCGGTTTCGCCTTCTCTGACCCAAAGCGTCTCATCGACGTACATGCCAGGCACAAATCTCAGCATCGCACCAATCAGAAAGATGATCAATCCAATATGGTTGACATACGGGCCCCAGCGGGAAAAGCGTCCTTTTTCAGCAAGAATGCTGCCCTCTTTTTCTCTGATTCTATAATGTTTTTTCTTTAATAGAGAAACTATCTTTTCTTTCGATTCCCCGTTCAGTACAGTAACTGTTTCACTGAACAAGCGCTGCCTTCTTAAAAAGGCCGGGCTCCTTCTGACGCCTTGGTTTTTTAACGCTCTGTACAACGGAATGACCCGATCAAGGCTGCAAATCACGAGTGAAATGCCGATCGAGGCAATGAGCAGCAAATACCACCAAGAACCATATAAGTGATGAAACCCGAGCAAATAATAAAGCTGGCCGAACGTGCCGTACTGCTCCTTGTAATAAGTATCAGCCTGTGCGCCCGGAGGCAGATAGGCTTCCTGGGGAAAAATGGTGCCGAACGCTGATGCGGCAAGGGTTATGACGATAA
Organism: Bacillus sp. FJAT-14266; assembly: GCF_001719225.1. Classification (NCBI taxonomy): domain Bacteria; kingdom Bacillati; phylum Bacillota; class Bacilli; order Caryophanales; family Bacillaceae; genus Bacillus; species Bacillus sp. FJAT-14266. Next base: position 1,992,181 of record NZ_CP017072.1, on the reverse strand, counting down.
GCCATATTCCCACCTTAACCGAGGAAAAGAAATTCCAAATTTTGTCGATGATCGTTTTGTTATAGGTTTGCGAACGTCTTGCGCTTCCGTCATATCTCATATCAGCGAGCGGAGGTTGAGTTTCCTGAAGAGCTCTTCCGCACGATTCGCATAAAACGGTTCCGACCGGGTTTATATGTCCGCATTCACATTTGACTTGCTTCATCCCGAAGTCTCTCCGGGTTTTATGAGATTCATATAATCGTGTATCATGCTTTCTGTCATAGTGCCGGTCACCACCTTGACAACTTTTCCTTCCGGATTGATCAAAAAGGTTGTCGGAAGCGGAGATACGTCATAGGCATCAAGCACTTGGCGATCTGTATCCAGAACAACCGGGAAATTGACTCCGTAGGATTTCATAAAATTATGTACTGCTATCTTTGACTCCCCAACATTTACAGCGACAATTTCAACACCTTGGCTTTTAAAATGCTTATATTGGTTTGCCATATAAGGAAACTCTTTTTTGCACGGTTCACACCATGTACCCCAGAAATTCAAAAAAACACCTTTCCCTTTTAAGTCACTGAGCTCGATACGTTTCCCATTCGTATCCTCTAGGACAAAATTCGGTGCGTCGGACCCTTCGGATATACTCTCTTTGCCGGCAAATACAGCGTTGTAAATGGTATAGCCGAGTGCGCAGATTAAAACGAGAAGGATGCCGGTCCGAATGAATAAACGCCTTTTTTTCTTCATTGTCCACTGCCCCCTTCCCCCTATTGCAGATCCATTCAATTATATCATTGCACGTTCATTTCACATTTCTTACTTTTTGAAGGTTATGTGAAATTTAGAAAGCGTTTTTACCGTGATCCGCCAGTGCTCTGAGCCTTTTTACTTCGTGAGGCGTAAGCTCTCTGGCATCGCCCGTGTGCAAGCCTCGCAGGTTTAAAAACGCGTATTCCTCACGCTTCAGCTTGATTACCTCATGTCCGATCGCTTCAAACATGCGGCGCACCTGTCTGTTGCGTCCCTCATGGATCGTCAGCTGAATAATGCTTGTCTGCTTTTTCTTATCCAAAGACAGCAGCTTCGCTTTAGCAGGCGCTGTTTTGCCTTCCTCCAGCCTAATTCCGCGCTCCAGCTTTCTGAGCAGCTCTTTAGGCGGGATTCCTTTCACCTTCGCCACGTATGTTTTGTCTATTTCATACTTAGGATGCATTAGCTTATTGGCGAATTCGCCGTCATTGGTTAAAAGCAAAAGACCGCTCGTATCATAGTCCAGACGCCCAATCGGATAAATGCGCTGCGGAATATTTTTAAAAAAGTCCGTCACCACTTTGCGTCCTTTATCATCTTGCGCTGCGGAAATAACGCCTCTTGGTTTATATAAGAGAAAGTAAACCGGCTCTTCGCGTTCAACCTTTAACCCGTTTACCTCAATCTGATCAGAACCGGTGACCTTAACACCTAGCTCTGTTACTACTTTGCCATTCACCTTTACTTTTCCTTCTTTAATCAGCTCTTCTGCCTTTCTGCGCGACGCAACTCCGGCATGAGCAATCACTTTTTGCAGTCTTTCCATGTCTTTCACCTCAAGTATTATCTTACTTTTTTCAACCTTAACAAACAAGCTTTTTCAAATTCCTATGCCAAATCTAAAAAAAACGCCGTTTTCAGGCGCTCCCAAATAATAACGTAACGATGATGATAGATGCAACTACGCCGATTAAATCTGCAAGAAGTCCCACCTTTAATGCATCACCCATTTTTTTAATGCCGACTGCTCCGAAATACACAGTCAGTACGTAAAGCGTTGTATCTGTAGATCCCTGCATGACGGAAGCCAGCCTGCCGATAAAGGAATCGGGCCCGTATACTGCAATTAAATCGGTCGTCATTCCAAGTGCGGCCGTACCGGAGATCGGGCGGATCAGAGCAAGCGGCACTACTTCAGCAGGGATGCCGATAGCGGAGAAAGCCGGTTTTAAAAGATCCATTATAAAATCAAGCGCGCCTGATGATCTGAAAACAGTTATAGCGACAAGCATTCCGACTAAATAGGGGATAATGGAAAAGGCAATTTCTATCCCCTCTTTCCCGCCTTCGACAAACGATTCATATGTCGGAACCTTTTTGATCGTTCCATAAAGAAGAATTCCGGCAATAATGATTGGAATCATGGCTAAAGACAGCCAGTTGATGATTTCCATCCGCTCACCTTCCCTTCTTTTTGCGGCGGTAATAAAAATACCGATCAATGATAATGGCACCGATTCCGGAAATAAGCGTTGCCAAAATGCTTGGCCCGACGATATCTGTCGGCGTTTTGGAGGAATAAGCCATTCGGACAGCGATCACCGTTGTCGGGATGAGTGTGATGCAGGACGTATTAACAGCTAAAAAAGTAATCATCGACCGGCTTGCTTCCGATCGGTTTCCGTTCAGCTTTTTCATTTGTTCCATTGCTTTAATGCCAAGCGGAGTTGCTGCATTTCCGAGGCCGAAGAAATTCGCCATAAGATTAGATAAAATATAGCCCATCGCCGGGTGATCCGGCGGTATATCAGGGAACAGTTTAGATATAAAAGGCCTGCACATCCGGCTGAAAATATCCAAAAGCCCTGACTGCTCGGCGATTTTCATTAAGCCAAGCCAGAAAACAAGCACGCTCATCAATCCAAATGAGATCGTAATCGCTTCTTTTGCACCCTTAAACACGGCTTCATTTACATCTTGCAGAGTTCCGTTGCACATCGCAAAAACGAGTCCGATCACGGTTAAACTGACCCAAATTATATTGACCATTTTGCTCCGCCTGCCGCATTCAGAAAGATTGATTTAAACGTTTCAAAAAATTGTTTCTTCGGTTTTTGATGCCGCTCATTTTCATAATAGATCGGCACTTTTGCGATGGTTGCATCGTTGAACATGATCTCCATGTGCCCTACGATGTCAGGGATTTTCGAGGCATCTTTTTCCCATGCTTTTTTCGGCTTGAGCAGTGTGGTATTAATTTTTACATTTTCTTTTTCCTCTTCGGTCAGCAAATAGGTGATATCACGTTTGATAAAAGCCTTCGATTCATAAAATGTGCCTTTCAGCTTTGGAATATCCCCTTTTTTTGCAATTAAATAGGTTTGATAATGCTCAAACACATAGTTAAACATCTTCATATGGTCATCCCAATCATTAGGGTCATTAATGGTGACGGCTATCAGGTCAATGCCGTCCTTTGAAGCCGTAGAGACCAGTGTCCGTTTTGCAAGTTTTGTATAGCCTGTTTTTCCTCCTGTGCTGTACGGATATAGCATGGTCAGCAGTTTATTTTTGTTTTTCCATACGCTTTCCATCGTTTCCGCTTTGTATATTTTTGTGCCTGAAATCTTTTGATAGTCTTTCAGCTTCATAGCATACTTAGTTAAAATGGCCATGTCATAGGCTGTTGAATAATGATTTTCATGGTCGTCCAATCCGTGCGGGTTTTGAAAACGGGTGTTCTTCATACCAAGCTGCTCGGCTTTTTGATTCATCATATAAACAAACCCATCGAGGCTCCCACCGACATGCTCAGCAATCGCGACAGCGGCGTCGTTTCCTGATCTTAGCATCAGGCCATACACAAGATCTTTCAGCTTTACTTTTTGACCTTCTGTTAAATAAATGGCGGAGCCTTCTGTTCTGACAGCATTTGCCGAAACCGTCACCGTTTGATCCATTTTGCCGGATTCGATGGCGAGGACGGCGGTCATAATTTTTGTGATGCTCGCGATCCGCCTTTTTTGATGCTCATCCTTGGCATATAACACTCTGCCTGACGCACCGTCAATAATGATCGCGCTTTTTGCACTGACATCTATAGCAGCATGTGCTGTATTCACATTTACAGTTGCAATAAGAAAAGAAATCATGATCACGAATACTGCTTTTTTGAAAATGCGCATGTTTGCTCACGTCCTTGTGGTGGTTTGTACAAGTTTATGCGCATGTCCATCAGTTATGAATAACAATTATATTTCTGGAAGCAAACATAAAAAAACTCTCCCTGAAAAAGGGAGAGTAAACGTTATCTGATTGGCGCCATGCTTGATCCGGACGCTTCGTAATGAGCCAGCTCTTCCCTCATCTTCAGAAAGGCCGCGCTCAACGGCAATAATAATTGCTCAAGCGACGCAGGAACAGCATGATAAAACTCAATTGCGCTGACCCCGGTATAAGACGCCCGGCTATTTTCACACCACGTGTCTTTTTTCGGCATAAAGAACTCTTCAATGCATTGGTGATACACATTATAAAGTGTTTTTTCCGCTCTGGCTTCCTGAAAAGGCTCCTGCATCAGGAGACGGCGGCACGCTTCTGCGCCTCCTTCACAAAATACTGCCATTCTTCTCAGAGTGCTCAGCACATCACAGCAGTATCCTTTTTCAATAGGCAATTCAGCCTGTAAGGACTCAAGCGTCGTTTGATTTAGGTAATCGTTCACGGTATTGACAACCATTGATAAGAATTCGCCTGTTTTTTGAGTCTGCGCTCGCACAATCGAATGTCCCATTTCGTTTGGTATCTTCCCCTCATGTCTTTGTCTCTCACATTTTGCTTCTTTCATGATAGCTTCTTCCTTATATCTTATGATGATGAAAAAGCGCGATTCATTAAACTTCTATTTTATATCTTCGAAGGTTTGGTTAAAGTTTTCAAAAAATAAATCTGCTTCTTCTTGAAGAACGTCTTCTTCCGCATTTTCAGGCAGCGGCGGAAGCTCGTCCAGCGTTTTCAGACCGAATTGTTCAAGAAAAGTCGGCGTAGTACCGTATAAAATGGCCCGCCCCGGACCATCGGCACGCCCTACTTCACACAATAGCGCCTTCGCGACAAGACTGTGTAAAATCCGCTCTGATTTTACTCCTCTGATTTCTTCAATTTCTGCTCTCGTAATTGGCTGTTTGTATGAAACAATGGCCAGTACTTCTAAAGATGCTTGAGAAAGGCCCTTTGACGGCACTTCAATCAGTTTTTTCAAGTAAGGCGCAAAGTCTTTTTTGGTAGAGAGCATGTACGTATCTGCATACTCAATAAGTTCAATCCCTCGTGTATCTCCGCGGTATTCGTCCGCCACATCCGCCATGACAGTGTTCAGTTCAGGCTCTTCGATTTCAAGCACTGTTAACAGCTGCTTTTTTGTAAGCCCTTCATCGCCTGCCGCATAAAGAAGGGCTTCCACAATAGCTTTCCAATTCACGATATCAAGCCCCATGAATGGATTCACTCCCCGTAATGTAAATATCTGAAAAATTGTGCTCCTGTTCAATGAGGACCAGCTGATTTTTCATCAGCTCGAGAACAGCTAGAAAGGTCACTACTAAATGTTCTTTTTGCTCATATGGAAACAGATCCATAAAGTTGATTCTCGTTCCTCTAGATTTCAAGCTGTGCACGATTTCGTTCATTCTGGCTTCGATTGGTATGTCCTGTCTTGTAATTGTTGTTTCCATCGGCCTGTTTATTTTTTTGCGTTTCAGCACTTTTTGAAAAGCTCCGATCATATCATAGACCGTGACAGAGAGCTTTTGCTCAGACTGTTTTACTTCTTTTGCATATTCACTCAAATCACTCGGCGGTTTCGTGAACGATTTTTGTCTTTCTTCTTCCCGTTCTTTTAATTCCTTCGCCGCATCTTTATATTTTCGATACTCAATCAGCTTTTCAATCAGTTCCTCCCGCGGATCTTCTTCTTCAAGCAATTCATCTTCAAAAAGCTCCTCCTCTTGCTTCGGGAGCAGCATTCTGCTTTTAATGCTGAGCAGCGTGGCAGCCATAACCAAATACTCGCTGGCCATATCGAGCTCAAGCACACGCATCGTATGTACATATAATAAATATTGTTCAGTGATCTTCGCCACAGGTATATCATATATGTCAATTTCAAGACGATTGATTAAATGAAGCAGCAGGTCCAATGGGCCCTCAAACGTATCAATTTTCACTTGATATTCTTCCATCATCTCACCATTTTCAAGTATCACTCTCATTGCCGAAAAAACTGGCTACCCTATAGTATAAGCCACCAAAAAGCTCTCGTCCAATACTATTTCATTTCCTGTTTTGAACAAGTTTATGCAGAATATTCAAAACACGAGAGGTGTTTGCTCGGAGCGCTGAAGCGGGAGAAAAAGCCTTAGCTTCTGGTTTTCCTTTCTAATAGAGGCCGAGCGTTCTTTTTTCCTTTTATCCCTTCTATGGTACACTAAAAGCACATTAAAGGAGGAAGCACCTTGTATCCGAAAGCTTATATAGATTATCTCGTTGAGTTTCACGCGACACGGGATTATTTTGAATGCCATGAAATATTAGAAGAATATTGGAAGGAAGATCCGCCAAAGAAACGAAAACGCTATTGGGTGGGCTTTATTCAGCTTGCAGTTGCTTTATATCATCACAGAAGGCAGAATACAGCCGGGGCAAAAAGACTGATGGCGAACAGCATCCGGATTCTTCAAGCAGAACACCGGGCAGTCGAAGACTTAGGGCTTGATCATGGCCGTTTGCTCGAACTTATGCAATCGGTTTACGAACAAATTGAAACGGGCTCTGCCTATAAAAGCATTATGCTGCCAATCAAAGATAAGAAACTGGAGGAAGCATGCAGGATCGAATGCAGGAAAAAAAAGTATACATGGGGGCAGCCCAGTGCACTCAGCAACATATTTCTTATCGACAAACACCGTTTGCGGGATCGGACTGACGTCATCCGTGAACGTGAAAAAGAAATAGAACGCAGAAAAAAAAGCAGAGACTGATCACAGCCTCTGCTTAATTATTGTATGAAATGTCTTGATCCTGCTGACCTTGACAACGTTCGAAAAAGCTCTGCGTTAATTCATTTGGAACCAGTACTTGCGTTTTGAATAAATGCTTTAAAGCATCCATCATCTGTTTTCCGATTCCTTGATGGCGATGAGAAGGATTCACACTGATATGCCGGATCTCAACCTCAGAATCCTTTTTTTCGACTCCGATTGCTCCAACGATATCCTCGTCCTCTTTCCAAAGAAAGAGCTGGCGGTCTGTATCCGTTTCGTAGTCCTTAATTGTCTGCTGAAGCTGCTTAAGGTCTTTTTCATTCGGCATAAACGAAAGAAGCCCCATCGCAATCTTTTCAAACGATTTTTTATAACGAATTAACATAAAAACCCCTCTATATCCAAAATGTCCAGTCTGCTATTAACGGATACGAATAGGTGATCCGTTTTCTCACATTATATCATTTTCGCCATATTTTTAAACTGTTTTCAGCAAATTATTCAAATGAGCGGTTTAAATTTGCCATTTCAATGGCAGAAACAGCACAATCTACACCTTTGTTGCCCGCTTTTGTGCCGGCACGCTCGATAGCCTGTTCGATGTTTTCAGTTGTTACAATTCCAAAGATGACAGGTACACCAGTAGTGTTTGCTGCTTGCGCGATGCCTTTTGCAGCTTCATTGCAGACATAATCGTAATGTGTCGTCGCGCCTCTGATGACAGTGCCCAATGTGATAATAGCATCATATTTTTTTGTTTCCGCCATTTTTTTCGCAGCAAACGGTATTTCAAATGCGCCTGGAACCCAAGCCACATCAATGTCATTTGTGTCTACGCCATGTCTGAGCAACGCATCTTCTGCTCCGCTCAGCAGCTTGCTCGTAATAAAATCATTAAATCTTCCTACTACGATTCCGATTTTAAGACCTGTACCAACTAAATTTCCTTGTATGATATTCATATGATTCCCATCCTTTTTTGTGATATTTGTGATTAGAAATGAAGTAAATGACCTAGCTTGTTCATTTTGGTTTGCAAATATTTTTTATTGTGTTCTTTCGCCTCCATTTGAAGCGGCACTCTTTCTGAAATACTGAGTCCGTAGCCTTCAAGGCCTGCGATTTTTCGCGGATTATTCGTCAAAAGCTTCATATTCCGGACACCGAGGTCGCGTAAAATTTGTGCTCCGATGCCATAGTTGCGAAGATCCGGCAAGAATCCAAGCGCCTCATTGGCTTCTACGGTGTCATAGCCTTGTTCCTGAAGCTTATAAGCTTTTAATTTATTGATTAAACCGATGCCTCGTCCTTCTTGGCGCAAGTACAGGAGCACTCCACGGCCATCTGCGGCAATTTGGTTCAGCGCGGCGTGCAGCTGCGGTCCACAATCACAGCGATGAGAGCCAAACACGTCACCTGTGAGACATTCTGAATGCACCCGGACCAATACCGGTTCTTCTCCGAACGGCACATCTCCCATCACAAATGCGACATGCTCTTTTCCATCTACCTCATTTGTGTATCCATAAACCTTAAATGTCCCAAAATCAGTAGGCAGCGTAATGTCAACTTCACGCTCGACAAGTGTTGTCAGATTGTAACGGTATTGAATCAAATCCTTAATGGTGATCATTTTTAATTGATGCTTTTTCGCAATTTCAATGAGCTCAGGTACTCTCGCCATCGTTCCGTCTTCATTCATAATTTCACAAATGACGCCGGCTCCTGGAGATCCGCAGGCTTCAGCAAGATCAACAGCAGCTTCTGTATGGCCCGCTCTTTTCAGGACACCTCCTTTTTTCGCAATCAGCGGAAAAATGTGCCCCGGACGCTGAAAATCAGATGGCACGGATGTGCTGTCCAGCAATGCTTGAACGGTAAAAGATCTTTCTTGAGCGCTGATACCTGTCTTCGTTTCACGATGGTCTATACTTACGGTAAATGCAGTGTGGTGAGAATCTGTATTATGCTCAACCATAGGGTGAAGATCAAGCCTGTCTGCGATTTCCTCACTGAGCGGCGTGCAGATCAGTCCTCTCCCATGTGTCGCCATAAAGTTAATGACTTCCGGCGTTGCATGCTCGGCAAGAGCCACAAAGTCTCCTTCATTTTCTCTGTCTTCATCATCTACAACGATGATGACTTCGCCTTTTTTTAAAGCGTCCAGTGCTTCTTCTATCGGATGAAACATGCAAATCTTCCTCTCTAAAAGCCGTTTTCGCTTAAGAAGGCTTTTGTAATGGTTTGTTGGGTCTTATTTTCATTGGCTTTATGCAAAAATCGATACATATATTTTCCGATCATATCGCATTCGATATTCACTTTAGAGCCGATCGTTTTTTCTGAAAAAATCGTTTCGCTGATCGTATGCGGTATTAAGGAGATCGTCACTGTGTCTTCTGTCAGGCCGAATATGGTTAAGCTCACGCCATCCACAGTAATTGATCCCTTTAAAACCAATGTTTTTGTTAATGACGGGTCCATTTTTAAATCATAGTAAACTGCGTTGCTTTTCTCTTCAATTCGTGTGATTTCCGCAGTTCCGTCGACATGGCCTGAGACGAAATGGCCTCCGAAACGGCCGTTTGCCGCCATCGCTCTTTCCAGATTTACTTTGCTTCCTTTTGTTAAATCATTCAGTGACGTAGCTTTGACTGTTTCAGGCATAACATCCACTGTGAATTGATTTTTTGTAAAATCAGTGACAGTCAGACAAATGCCGTTCACTGCAATGCTGTCGCCAAGATGAACATCCTCTAAAATCTTTGAGCATTTAATAGTTAAGGCCATTGAATGCCCTGCTTTTTTCATGGATTCGATTGTGCCTGTTTCTTCGATAATTCCTGTAAACATGGTCACCATCCTATTCCTTTGTCGGTTTTGCCGTCAGTTTGATATCACGGCCGATTTGGGTTATATCAGTGAATTGTAATAAGGGGACATCTTTCATTGATTGAAAACCTTCACCGGAGATTAAGCTGGGAGCATGCGTTCCTCCGATTAGTTTAGGGGCAAAATAGAAGATGATTTCTTGAAAACAGCCTTCTTTGACAAAGCTTCCGTGAACAGCTGAACCGCCTTCCACATACACCGACATGATGCCTTCTTCCGCTAGGATCTTCAAAACATCGGGAATTTGAATGCGCTCGGTTTCAAGTGTAAATATGTTCACTCCGAAAGCTGAAAGCCGTTTTTTCTTTTCCTCGTCTGCGCGTGCCGTCGTAAAAATCCATGTCGGCGCTATTTGATCGCAAATCACTTTAGCGTCCTCAGGAATCGAGAGTACGGTATCAAGTATGACCCGAACCGGCTGTTTTGTTACATTCGGCAGTCTGCAGGTTAAGCTCGGATTGTCGGCTTTCACTGTGCCAACTCCGACTAAAATGCTTTGGTGTGTTTTCCTGTATTGCTGAGCATCCTGTCTTGCAGCCTCTGACGTGATCCATTTGCTGTCACCCGTGCTGGTAGCTATCTTGCCGTCAAGGCTGGCAGCCGCTTTTAGCGTGACGTACGGAAGGCCTGTCCTCATAAAGTGCAGAAATTTTTCATTCAGCCTCTCCGCCTGGTCTGCCAGGATACCTTCCCTTACCTCAATGCCGGCTTCTTTGATCATGCTGATCCCTCTTCCAGCCACAAGCGGATTAGGATCTCTCATCGCCACGAACACTCTTTTGATGCCAGAGTTGATAATCAATTCTGCACATGGCGGTGTTTTTCCGTAATGGCTGCACGGTTCGAGTGTAACGTAAATGTCGGCACCCTCTGCATGTGCTCCAGCCATATGGATGGCATGAACTTCTGCATGAGCTTCACCATATTTTAAATGGGCGCCCATTCCGACAATTTGTCCGTCCTTTACGACAACAGCGCCGACGAGCGGATTGGATTCGGTCTGTCCTTCGCCCTGCTTCGCAAGATCTAAGGCCAGCTTCATATAATACTCTTCCATTTGTTTCCCTCCCCTCTTTTGTTATTTACCGTCAAAAAAGCCCCGAATTTATAAAAAATTCGGGGCTTTAGGTATTTTACGCAATAGGAAATAACACTATGCATTTTTAAACATTTTGCATAGCGGCTCATCATCCTTCTCCCATCCAGACTTTCACTGTCGGCTTCAGCTTAAACTGAATCCACCGCGTGCTTATGCACACGGGTCACGGGCTCTAAAGCAAATGTGCTTTACTACCGCCGGTCGGGATTTCCACCCTGCCCCGAAGGATACAATCTTTATTCATTTGTCCTTATTGGCTATTATAGCGATCCTTTTTAAAGTACGCAATGAAATAAACTTACAATTTGAGAAAAACAAAACATCACCCTTCGATCCGAAAGGTGATGTTTTTTAATCATTCACTTTTGCAACCTTGATTAATCCGTCGATCCGCTTTGATTTGCTGAAGTATGCCTTAATCTTGTCACCTTCTTTTATATCAGATAAATCCTGATTTAATTTTTTTCCGTTGAAGATGATTTTCGTTCCGTTTTCTGCTACTCCATGATACTCTGAGCCGTCAATTTTCGTCACTTTATATTCCTGGATGGTGTATTCCTCTTCTTCCGAGGACAAGGTTTGTCCAATTGCTGTCGGAACATCCTTCAGCTCAACATCATTTATGTACATATAACCGCCTGCAAGTAAAAGCAAAAGCACTAACAGAATGGTAATCTTGGTTTTTATTCTTCCCATTTCTAAACCTCCAGCCAATATGAATCTATTCATTCATATGAGTTATTCCTTTTTTTCATGAATAAAAAACCGTAAATTCTCGTAAATTATTAATATAACGATGCATAACGGGAATATGTTTCACATTTCTGCAAAAATTTCTTTTCTATAGATATACGAATTTATGTTCTGTTTTTAGGGGATGACCGTAAAAAAGATATAAAAAAAGCAGCCCCAATGGGAAACTGCTTGATCCTAATTTGTTTTGCGCATTTCGTTAAACGGGTAGAATACAAACTTTGATGTACCCGCAATTTGTTTTTTCGTGAAGAGGCCAAGTCCGTTACGGCTGTCCATGGAATTCCGACGATTGTCACCCATCACAAAATACTTGTTATCAGGCACTTTAACCGGGCCGAAATCATCGGTCAAATGTTTACCGTCCTGTTTCGCTATCTTTTTATTAGCTGCCAAATAAGGTTCGTCCACCTTTTTCCCGTTAATATAGAGCTGGTCATTTTTCATCTCAACCGTATCGCCGGGAAGGCCGATAATACGTTTGACATAGTGAACATCATCTCCGTTTAACACGACGATGTCTCCTCTATCAAACTCGCCGATGTATTTGACTGTCATATTGACAAAGACCCTTTCACGGTTGTGAAGTGTAGGATACATAGAGTCACCATCAACGACATACGGCGCAAAAATAAAGTTACGGATGAGCAAAGCAAGAACGACAGCAATCACAATTGCTTTTGCCCATTCTAATATTGATTTTTTCTTCGAAACATTTTCTGATTTCAACTGATTTCCTCCAATAAACAACGGTCTTCAATTTATGTTATCACGAATCGAAAAAAAATCCCATTAGGACCATTGAAGTGATTTTACAAACACATCTTCTACCCACATCATGCCTATTTTTCTTGTCGATCATAACTAAGCCTGCAAATATTGAAAGAAATGAATCGCATAATTCAGAAGCGATGGACTCAGAAGAAAGAGAGTTCTCATATGCTAAATCTTTAGATCGTATATAAGGCATGAGGTTACGAACAGTTTGTTCATTTATCTCCCAGTCCATGATATCCATGGCACTTGACAAAACAATTCACATCAAGAAGGTTACTGGAATGTTTGCGGCAATCTATTTCACAGGTGATAACCGCACCCCGTTTTTTGCTTTCATAATATGTTTAAAATCATTCAAGCTCGAAAACATGGATCAGCCTCCAAAAAATAAATCCAATATATTCCCGGCAGTTGAAGACTCTTTATTATAAAACTCTGAATATCCGCAGTTCTTACAGTAAACCACTAGAAATCGGTTATGCTGCACGTCAAACAGCTTTGATAATCCCGTGCCGGTTGTGGCTATTTCTTTTTGTCCGGCTTCAGTACTGCCGCATTTTATACAGCCTTTGTTGTCCATATCGCGTTCTCCTTTTCATTACATCACGTTTGTTTGATTTATTTTACTACAAAATACCAATCCCCATGAACCGTACTACTTTAAAGTTTTCTTAATTTTGATCACCCATTCTTTACATACTAATTGGGTTCGTTTCTCAGCTTGGTAAATCTTCTGGAGAAACGGAAAAGCTCCATGACCAAAACATTTAAACCCAGCCAAACACCGCCGAAGGCGTAACCCGCAGCAACATCACTCGGATACTGCTCATTAACGTACACACGGCTCAGCCCAATGAGGAATAAAACGATAATAAACAAAAAAACGCAACAGTTTGCAGACACGCCTTGTGAGAATGACGAACAAAAAGATAAGCACAAAAACCAAAAATGACAAATGCCGTTAACGTCTGTTCGCTTGGGAATGGATATAATACATGACTTTCCAAAGGAGCGTGAACAGGATGAAGGGAATGAAAGAGCCGTCTGATTCCCTCTTCATAAAGCTCTCCACCAATGACTAGGAAATATAAGAAAGAGAGTTCGATTTTCCAACCTTGCCCTTTGAATACCGTCCAAAGAAAAGTTAGAACAATAACGGCTAATAGAACACCTCTCGACGCAAAAGCTTTCTGAATTGCAGCTGGGCCCAGTCTATACCCGATCCAATACGACATCACTCCCACACAGCTCCCCAATCCGGCCGCTAACATGCTTAGCACCCAGTTTAACTTTTCTTGAAACACCAGGACACCGGCAAACTCTCCCGGTCCAAGTAAAGTTAGAAGCTCTAACATCAAGACAATAAACAAGACGGCATATACGTACTGTTCGAGCAAACCCGTCAAAACTTGCACGGATTTCCCTTAAACTTTTTTGTTCTTTTATCATTCCCAATCCACTTTTTGTATAATCAGCACAATTTCACCTTCAGTCGTTCAACAACATGTTTGAGGTTCGAAATGATAAAGTATTTCACTTAGTTTCGTACATGAAGAGGTAAATTCTTTGCTCACCGAACTAGGATAGCGGCGCATGACGATTACTGCATTGCATAACCACTAGTTATTTAGTGAGCCGGGTGCAATGTATATGCATTTTGAGTCAGCACAGGATGATCCTATTACATTCGCCAGAAAAGCAGCTGCCGCATTCAGAGTAGTTAAAAGAATAGACAGATAGCTAGTCTTCCGGAAGCTTTAAAGGAGGCGCTTTTTTCGAGTTTTTTTAAATCAATGAAAACAGGCATCTCCTAAATATTTTTGCCGATAAGTTTACGCTAATCAACTCTAGCACTAATACATATAAAAAATAGAATGATATGAAAGGAGACTTGATAGTATGATTGATTATCCTATTAATATAAACAACGTTTCCGGGAACAGTGTAATTAACGTAGGCGGCGCTTTTATGATCAGGCCTTTAACTTTGTCGAAATCTGTGTTTGGCTCCGGAGGTTTAAACACAGGAATTGTTTTTGAAAATAACTTTGTAAGCAAGGCTAAAATGATTAATCATCAATTTACTGATCAGAACGTCACCAAAACTTTTTAATCTATTCATTACGGGGGCTTGCGATGTCTCACTAACTAAACACCTGGTTTTGCCAACCGCCATCAGCACTCGGCGGTTTTTTATTGAACATTTTTACCCAATAAAAAAGCTCCCTCTATATGAGGAAGCCTTTTGCCTGCCAATTAGCCTTCTACGCGAACTTCTTTCATGACATCGCCGTTAGACATGTTTTTCGCGAATTCTAATCCGCTTGTTACTTTACCGAATACAGTGTGAACACCGTTCAAATGAGGCTGTGGCTCATGAACGATGAAAAATTGGCTGCCGCCAGTGTCTTTTCCGGCATGTGCCATAGAAAGTGCGCCCGCCTCATGTGTATGCGGGTTTCCTTCTGTTTCACATTTGATTGTGTATCCCGGACCGCCAGTACCAGTTCCGTGCGGGCATCCGCCTTGGCTGACGAAGCCAGGGATCACTCGGTGGAATGTAAGCCCGTCATAAAAGCCTTCGTTCGCAAGCTTTTCAAAGTTTGCAACAGTTCCAGGTGCAGCTTCAGGATAAAGTTCAAATTCAATTTTGTTCCCGTCTTCTAATAAAAAGTAACCTGTTTTCAATTGTATGCCTACTTTCTTTATTTTAATTTTCAAAGGAGATTATGTATGATAGGTTATAGCCTGTCTCTCCTTGTCGCGGCTATTATACCACACCTTTCGGGGGAAAACGAATCTCCCGAGCTTTACTAAAAAATAAAAATGAAACCTGAATCTCTTTATCTCCGTCTAACCTAACGGAACTGTATTTTTCATGATTCAGGTCCTCACAAAGCAGCACTATCCAGCTGCTTGTGAAATTGAAGGAGGTCAAACTGCTTTGAAGAAAATTTGGATTGGAATGCTGGCAGCGGCCGTTTTGCTGCTGATGGTTCCGAAGGTCAGTCTCGCGGATGCCGCAGTTGGAGATGTCATTGTAACACTGGGTGCTGATTTGTCAGAATCTGACAAACAAAAAGTGCTTGATGAAATGAATGTCCCTGATAATGCCACAACGGTAACCGTGACCAATAAGGAAGAACATGAATATTTAGGAAAATATATATCGAACGCGCAAATCGGATCGAGAGCGATTTCTTCATCGTCAATCACCATTGCCAAAAAAGGCTCCGGATTGAATGTTGAGACCCATAATATCAGCGGCATCACAGATGAAATGTACCTGAATGCACTGATGACAGCCGGTGTTAAAGATGCGAAGGTGTATGTTACAGCACCGTTTGAAGTATCCGGGACTGCCGCTTTAACTGGATTGATTAAGGCGTATGAAGTTTCTTCTGACGAAGCGATCTCGGAGGATGTTAAGCAGGTCGCCAACCAAGAGCTTGTCACGACATCAGAGCTTGGAGACAAAATCGGTAACGAAAATGCGGCAGCCCTGATTGCAAAAATCAAAGAAGAGTTTGCTAAAAACGGGGTGCCTGATAATAAAGCTGACATCGAAAAACAAGTGGATGACGCAGCTTCTGATTTAAACGTCACACTTACAGACAGCCAAAAGAATCAGCTTGTCTCCCTATTCAATAAGATGAAAAACGCTGACATTGACTGGGGACAGGTCAGTGACCAGCTAGATAAAGCGAAAGATAAGATTACGAAATTCATAGAATCAGATGAAGGCAAAAACTTCATCCAGAAAGTCATTGATTTCTTCGTATCTATCTGGAATGCGATTGTATCTATATTCAAATAAGAAAAGCGCCGAAAAATCGGCGCTTTCTTTTATTGCTTTACACCCGTTTTAAATGGCAGATCAAGTTTTACAATATCTTCGTATGTTTCTCGCTTCACGACTAAATGAGCCTCACCGTTTTCGACAAATACAACGGCGGGTCTCGGAATACGGTTATAATTGTTGGCCATGCTGTATCCATAAGCGCCTGTACAAAAAACGGCAAGAAGATCGCCTTCTTTTACTTCCGGCAGGTCAATATCCCAAATCAGCATATCTCCGCTTTCACAGCACTTTCCGGCAATTGATACCGTTTTGTCATGCGCTTCTCCGATCCTGTTGGCTGCCGCAGCTTCATATTTAGCTTGGTAAAGCGCAGGACGAATATTGTCGTTCATGCCTCCGTCTACAGCCACATATTGGCGGACACCCGGCACTTCTTTTTGAGAGCCAACCGTATAAAGAGTTGTGCCTGCGTCTCCCACGAGAGAACGGCCCGGTTCGATCCAAATTTCCGGGATGTCAAAACCGTAACGGGAAGCATTTTCTTTCACAGCTTCGATAATTTTTTCAACGTATTCAGTGGCATGAAGCGGTTCATCATCTTCCGTATAACGAATGCCGAAACCTCCTCCAAGATTCAGCACCTTGGATACAAATGAATATGAATCTCTCCATTCGTCTAGTTTTTTGAAGATTTTTTCCGCTGCTAACACAAAACCGGCCGTATCAAAGATTTGCGAGCCGATATGGCAATGGACACCCAGCAGCTGAATGTGTTCCGATTGTAATACTTGTTCAATGGCCCGTTCAGTTTGTCCGTTATGAAGATCGAAACCAAACTTTGAATCTTCCTGGCCCGTTGTAATGTAGTCATGCGTATGCGCTTCTACTCCGGGCGTGATCCGAAGAAGAACATCGATGGAGTGACCCGTTTCTTTACATAGGTCTTCAAGAAGCGCGATTTCATAGAAATTATCCACCACAATGCAGCCGATGCGGTGCTCAAGCGCCATCCGCAGTTCTTCCCTGCTCTTATTGTTTCCATGAAAGTGGATGCGTTCTGCCGGAAAGCCTGCTGCAACAGCCGTATATAGCTCTCCTCCGGATACGACATCTAAAGAAAGTCCCTCTTCCTCAGCGAGCTGAATCATTGCGACTGATGAGAATGCTTTGCTCGCATATGCCACCTGTGCTTTCAGCCCTGCAGAAATAAACGCCTGCTTAAAGCTTTTAGCACGCTCACGTATTAAAGCCACATCATATACGTAAAGAGGTGTACCATATTTCTCCGCTAAATAGAGAGCATCCACACCTCCGATTTCTAAATGACCATGTTGATTTTGTCTGCTTGTGCCGTGTAAGAACAATGTCATTCCCTCTTTCTCCGCTTATGGATGAAAGGACAGTTTTATGGACTGTCCCTTCATAATTAAGACATACATTATCATACTCTTCAGTCAGTTTCAATGCGATTATGAATTGGTAGGCTGCCTTAAGCGATTTTTGGGGTGAACGATGCTGGGTCTTACTTTTGCGCCAGGTTTCGCTGTGCGGACAAGAACCTGCCACAGCGCCTTTCCGTTAAAGGGAATCAGCGGCCATAAGTACGGTGTCTGAAGGGATTTGATGCTTGCCATGGCAATAATTAGCACTGTAAATCCGATGACGAGCCCTTTTATATGAAATAAAGCAACGAGTATCATGAGGACAAGACGGCTCATTTTGTTTGCCAAGCTTAATTCATAACTAGGCGTCGTAAAGGTTCCAATCGCCGCAAGTGAGACGTACAGAATCACCTCAGGAGAAAAAAGGCCGACCTCAATCGCAATCTGCCCGATCAGAACAGCGGCAATTAAACCCATTGCTGTCGATAAAGCCGTCGGTGTGTGAATGGCAGCCATTCTGAGAAACTCGATTCCTAAGTCAGCTAAAAATATCTGCAGGATGATCGGGATATGCGTATCTTTATTTAAACCGATAAATTTCATGTTGTCCGGGAGCAGATCAGGCTGAAGCACAAAGAGAAACCAGATCGGAAGAAATAAAGTAGAAGCAAGAATACCGAAAAATCTTACCCATCTTAAAAAGGTCCCGACTGAAGGCGCCTGCCTATATTCTTCAGCATGCTGCACATGGTGAAATAAAGTCGTCGGGGTAATGATCACACTCGGCGATGTGTCCACTATAATGATAACATGGCCTTCTAGAACATGATTTGCGGCCACATCCGGTCTTTCTGTATAGCGCACGAGCGGAAAAGGATTATAGCTTTGATTAACAATGAATTCCTCGACAGTTTTGTCTGCCATTGTTAATCCATCGACATCAATGGATGCAATTTCTTTTTCTACGATCTCAACCAGATCCGGATCAGCTATATCTTCTATATAACAAATGCTTAAATCCGTCTTTGACCGCTCACCAACTTTAGTCATCTTGACTCGAAGGCGTTCGTCTCTGATCCGCCTTCTGAGAAGGGCCGTATTGACGACGATATTTTCAACAAATCCGTCTCTGGCTCCCCTGACCACCTTTTCCGTATCAGGTTCTTCCGGGTTTCTGCCCGGATAGCTTCTGACATCAATTATAAATGCGAAGCCTGCACCTTCAACAATGACAGCGACGAGCCCGGACAGCACTTGGTCGGTGGTTTCATCCAAGGTTTTTACTTTTTCGACCTGGGCGTTAAGCAGCCTGTTTTCGACGATGTCGACCAGCTCATCAGGGTCTTCTTTCCGATTGTTAATGGCAACAAGCTCTCTCATTAAATGAATAATATAGGCTGTATCGCATAATCCATTTAGATAGTAAAGCTGGATCTCTTTATCTAAAATCGTGAGCTTGCGAACACCTACATCATAGCTCGTCCCCATCCCAACACGGTTTTTGAAATACTCTTCATTTTTAGCTGGATTCCGATAAACCCGAATTTTCTCTTCCTTGTGGTCCGGCATGATACCCGCTCCTTTCTAAAATAAACTCGACCGCTTTCATGGTGATTGGCGACCCTTTTGAGATATCGTCTTTTCTGCCCATTTTGCCGATATCCCCGATACCGACAATAAGCGGGAGATCAAGTTTATCAAGGCAATAGACTGTATCTCCACTCATTCTGTGGTCATCAAATTCCCTTTCCCCGACTTTATCGACGCCGTATTCAGTTATTTCTCCATTGCGGTCAATGCTTACATCGACCCTGGTCCATTCAGCCTGATGTGTTTTTGACGCGACCGCAATCACACCGAGCACTTCAATAGACGGATGGGTTGCGACATAGGTTAGAGCGGCTTCTCCCGGGCCCTCTCCTTGAAGGCCGGAGTCGTCAAACATGACAAATACAGGATCATACGGTGCTGAGGCGATCAGCTTGACAAGCTCGGCGCCGCTGCGGGTGGAAGGATTCCCTTTTGATTGTGAAATACATCGGCCTCCCACTTTGCTTGCGGCGTATTCAATTGTTTTAGCGGCATAAACATCCCCGTCTGTTACCAGTATGACCTTGCGTTTTGTCGTCATGTCGGCATTATCCTTTCGGTTTGAAAATAACAGCTACGATAAAGGCGAAAAGAATAGCGGCTGAGATACCGGCCGAGGTCAGCTCAAAAATCCCCATGCCGATTCCGATAAATCCGTGTATATGCGCCTGATGCATGGCGCCGTGCAGAAGACTGTGACCGAAGCTGACGATCGGAACGGTGGCGCCTCCTCCGGCAAATTCAATAAATTTATCGTAAATGCCGAAACCATCTAATATTGCACCGATTACAACAAATGATGTCATGACATGAGCTGGCGTCAATTTAAAAATATCCAAGAGCAGCTGGCCGACGATACAGATGGCCCCGCCGCAGACAAAAGCCAAAAGGTAGTCCATATTAAGATGCACCTCCTGCACGCTCAAATACAACCCCGTGGGCGATAGTCGGGATGGTTTCTTTTTGCTGGATCATCGTCGGGCTTAATAGCGCCCCGGTCGCCACGACAAATACACGGTTTAGTTTTCCTTCTCTCAGCTGCTTAAAAATATGAGAGTAGGTGACAACCGCTGAACAAGCACAGCCGCTCCCCCCGGCAAAGACCTGCTGATCCGGAGTGTAAATCAGAAGCCCGCAATCATCATGCTTTGTGCCGACTGGATATCCATCTTCTTTTAAAATGTCTTTTACGATTGGAGAACCGACGCCTGACAGGTCACCTGTCAGGATTAGATCATAGTCATCCGCTGTCCGGTTGAGATCTTTAAAGTGCTGCTTAATCGTATCAGCTGCAGCCGGAGCCATAGCCGATCCCATATCAAAAGGATCTGTAATTCCTAAATCAGAAACCTTCCCGACAGTCGCACTTGTGATTTGGATATCACCCGGTGTCTGACTGATGACAACTGCACCGCTTCCGGTTACAGTGGAGGTAGCAGTGTCCGGTTTTTGGCCTCCGTATTCTGTCGGATAGCGAAACTGTCTTTCCGCAGTTGCATTGTGACTGCTAGTGGCAGCGAGTGCCCTTTTGGCAAACCCGCCATCAACTAAGGCTGATGCGACAGCCACTGTTTCCATTGATGTTGAACAGGCGCCAAACATACAAAGAAATGGGATTTTCAAGTGTCTTGCGACATAGTTAGCCGTCACGTTTTGGTTCAGCAAGTCGCCTGCCAGCAATAGGTCAATATCATCTTTTGTCAGATTGTTTTTTTGAAGTGCAACATTAACAGCGTCTTCCATCAGCTGCCGTTCCGCCATTTCCCAGCTTTTTTGATTACAATGCATTTCGTCATAGGTTTTATCAAATAAAGAGCCGAGCGGTCCGTCTTTTTCCTTTGGTCCTGCTGCCGTTCCCGCTGAGTTGACAAATATGGGATGTTCAAATACCCAGGTTTGCTTTCCTGTTAATTTCATTTTCTTCTCCTCCTATGACATCAGTTTCTCAAAAGCAAACCGAATCATTCCAACGATGTATGCAGCTACAACTCCGAAAACAATAACATTTCCTGCCAGTTTAAACATATTTGTCGCTACTCCAAGCACTAATCCTTCACTTTTATATTCAAGAGCCGCGCTTGCCATACTGTTGGCAAAACCTGTGACAGGTACGGCTGAACCTGCGCCTGCGAATTGTCCGATTCTGTCATAGATGCCAAGCCCTGTAAGCAGGGCAGAGATTAATATCAGCGTTGCAGCTGTTGGATTCCCCGCAGTTTTTTCATTGAAATCAAAAAAATGGATATAAAAATTTTGCAGACCTTGCCCGATTGCACAAATCAGTCCGCCCACTAAAAAGGCTTTTACACAGTTCCAGACGTAAGGCGGCTTAGGCTGATATGTTTTCACTTTTGATTTGTAATTTTCTTTTATGTTTGTCATCTTGAAACCTCCTTATGAATGGTCAATAAAGTACAGCCAGTGAAATAAAGATCCCGCGATTTTCCCAATCACGATGGCCATTAACAGAATAATGATTTTACTTCTGAGCCCGATTCGTTTCGCCAAAATCGGCAGGACATTTAAAACCTCTGTAAGAGCAGCCGCTAGCATCCCGACGAACAAACCTGCCAGAAGCCCGACCGGCACAGCTATCCATTTTGTTAGATAAAGATGATTCATATGAAGCGTCTCCCATCCCCCGCAAACCGCGCCAAGAATAACAGCCGCTTCATAAGCCTGAACAAATCTCATTGTTTTGGTGAGCTGCATCAGCCGCGGAATGATTCCCATTACGGTTAAAAAAGCAACGAAACCCGCCCCCACCGTTATGCCTCCGCCGAGCCCGACAAAAATAATGAACAATACACTAACGATCATGCAGATCCTTTATGGTTTCTTGATTCTCATGCATGGCCACATATTGATCGAGATCAAGCTGATAGTTAAACATCTCAACCTCCAGCGGGCTGGGCTCTTCATTTAGGCGCTTTTTAAATATGTGGTTAAAAAACACGATCATCCCCAGTCCCAAACCGATGCTGTATGGGATTTGAAGCAAATATGGATAGTCATTCCTCTCTCCGGTTATGATTTCATATAGTGCGATATGAACATCTCTCATGCTTACATCCTCATGAAAGTTCATGATGGCAAGACACGATCCAATAAACAGAAGCAGCCAGACACCGATAAATAGAACCGTTGATAAATTTCGCTTTCGATATTGAATTTCAACAATGGTTTCTGCTCCGCCTACGGTTTGAACATCAAGTGTCGGATCTTGTAAATGAATGGCTCTGAGGACTTGTATGATATCCAGAATTACGATATTTTTATCTTTTTCGCTCACCTGATAAAGCGGCATAGCCGAAAGTTTCTTTTTCAGCTGAAGCTGCCCTTCTATTTGCGCGGCATCTCCAACGGTAATAATATCCCCTGGATGTGCCAGCACCCGGTGGCGAAGCCGGATAAATATTCGTCGTTCCATCATTGATCACCATCTTTCGGTGGTTATATATGTAGTATGTGGTTCGATTTTGTTCTCATTCATCCGCTCGAAAAGACCATAAATTACCACGCTTTTGCACACAAAAAAGCTAGCCTGCACTGCAGACTAGCCATCCGTATGATCCATTTGAACCTTGATCTGTTTTAATATTTTCTTTTCAAGCCTGGAAACCTGCACCTGAGAGATCCCGAGCCGCTCAGCCACCTCGGACTGTGTCTGGTCTTTATAATATCTGAGATAGACGATTAGTTTTTCCCTTTCCTCCAAATCGCTGATTGCTTCTTTCAGCGCAATTTTGTCAAACCATTTTTCTTCTGAGTTGTCAGCGATTTGATCAAGCAGGGTAATCGGATCTCCGTCATTTTCATAAACGGTTTCGTGAATCGAAGATGGAGCCCTTACCGCCTCTTGGGCCAGTACAACATCCTCAGCTTCAATCTCCAAATGGTCAGCGATCTCCTGCACTGTCGGCACTCTGCCCAGTGTTTTCGAAAGCTCATCCTTCGCGCGCCGGATTTTGTTTCCAAGCTCTTTTAATGACCTTGATACCTTTACGGTTCCGTCATCACGGATAAATCGTTGGATTTCTCCGATAATCATCGGCACTGCATACGTTGAAAAACGCACATCATAGGTTAAATCAAATTTGTCAACAGATTTTAACAGCCCGATGCAGCCGATCTGGAAGAGATCGTCAGGCTCGTATCCTCTGTTTAAAAACCGCTGTACGACAGACCAAACAAGACGCATGTTTTTTTCTATGAGGAGGTCTCTTGCCTGCTGGTCGCCATTTTGGCTTTGTTTGATTAATTCCTTTACTTCATGATCCTTCAGCTGAGCGTTTTTGCCGTTTTTCTTAACCTCCACATCCATAACAAATCTCCTTAATTACAAAGCGCTTTGCTTTTTGATAAGTGCTTTGTTAAGCGAATCGTTGTTCCCATTTCAGGCGATGAATCGATACTGACATCATCCATGAAATTTTCCATAATGGTAAAGCCCATTCCAGAGCGCTCAAGCTCAGGCTTAGTCGTAAATAGAGGCTGACGGGCTTCTTCAAGATCTGTAATGCCTAAGCCTTCATCACGAATAGTCATATATACGACATGATCTTCCAGCGTCACTGAAATGTAAACTTTCCCTTCACAGTTCTCTTCATATCCATGGATAATCGCATTCGTGACAGCCTCTGACACGACTGTTTTGATTTCAGTCAGTTCATCCATTGTCGGGTCCAGCTGAGCTATAAATGATGCAACTGTCACACGGGCGAACGATTCATTCTGACTGAGGGCAGAAAACTCAAGGTGCATTTCATTTTTCATGATGCCACCCCCAGTGTCAGGAGTGCCTGCTGTTCAGATTGTTCAAATCGGATAATTTTAAACAGACCCGACATATCAAACAATCGCTTCACCGCAGGAGAGATAGCGCAAACGACCATTTCCCCGCCAATTTGCTTAATTTGCTTGTATCTTCCTAAAATAACGCCAAGCCCCGAGCTGTCCATAAAGGAAAGGTCCTCCAAGTTCAGCACGATATGGCGAATATCATCCTTCTCCAATGATTGAGTCACTTTTTGCTTCAGGGTTTCAGCCGTATGGTGATCGAGTTCGCCTGTTAATCGAATACAAAGCACAGATTCTTTGACATTCATGTCAATTCCAAGGCTCATGCTCATTCCTCCTTGATATGATCGGATAATGAGTGTTTCGATTTCGACGGAATGAATTCCTTCACCGTGACAAAACTAGTGGTCATTCGGCATAATTACTTAAATTTTGTCCAGTCTCCCATCGTCCGCTTCAAGAATGTGATAAACCCGGCTTTCTTCATATCTTCTTTTGCAGCAACAGGACTTTCAGCGAGTACTTCTCCATCCTTTTTCAGAACAAGAGTGCCAAGCTCTTGGCCTTTTTGAATCGGAGCACTAATATTGTCCTTCATCTTGATTTCTTTTTTCACATCGTTCATATCCTCGCCTTTTTTCGTCAATATTGAAATCGGCTCAGATGTAGTGAGTTCGATAAATTTTTGTTTCCCTTTTTTGACCTTTACTTTTGCTACTGTTTGATTTCGTTTATATAAAGGATGCGTTTCATATTGGCTAAAGGCGAAGTCAAGCATTTTTGTCACTTGCGCGTTTCTTTCTTTAGGCGTGCTCGCTCCGAATACAACCGCTATGGCCCGCATGTTTCCTTTTTTTGCCGAAGCAGTCAGACAATATTTCGCTTCGCCTGTATAGCCTGTTTTTACGCCGTCTACACCAGGATAAAATTTGATAAGGCGATTTGTATTCACAAGCCAAAACTTTTTATCTGTATTTTCACGAAGGTAATCTTCATACGTGCCGGTAAACTTCGTAATTGATTCGTATTTCAATAATTCCTTAGCCATGATTGCCATGTCATAAGCAGAGCTGTAATGTCCTTCCTCGGTCAATCCGGTCGGGTTTTTGAAGGATGTATTTTTCAATCCCAGCTCTTTTGCTTTTTTGTTCATTTTCTTCACAAATTCTTCTTCCGAGCCGGAAATAAATTCAGCCATGGCGACGGAAGCGTCATTTCCCGAAGCGATTGCGATGCCTTTCAGCATTTCTTTGACAGTCATTTCTTCGCCGGGCTCAAGGAAGATCTGTGAGCCGCCCATTGACGCCGCATGCTCGCTTGTACGGACCTTATCACTCATTTTGATTTTGCCTTTATCTAAAGCTTCCATAATCAAAAGCATCGTCATAATTTTCGTCATGCTTGCAGGCGCCAGTCTCTCATTGCTGTTCTTGTTGTAAAGCACTTTTCCTGTGTCACGTTCTATCAGCACCGCAGACTTCGCTTCATGAGCAAGCTCCGATGTACGTTTTCCGTCTTGTTTTGCAAATGCAGACGGTGCAAATGTAAGCAGCATTATACCAATCAACAAAGTGGATAAAAGACGTTTCATCTCAAAAGCCCTCCATTTCATAATCCTTTTTATTTTTTCCAAGCGGGATGGTTTTATACGCCACTGATGGAAAATGTTTCGAATTTTGGGCATAAAAAAAGACAGCTGTGTGATATCAGACACAGCTGTCTTTTGGTCCTGCATTGATTCATTTTTATTCGTACTGAGCGACGATCGCTTTAACAAACTTTAAGAATCCAGCTTTTACTTTTTCGGTCACTTCCATAACTTCATCGTGACTTAAAGGCTGATCCAGAATTCCGGCTGCCGCGTTAGAGATGCAGGAAATGCCAAGAACCCGCATTCCCGCATGATTCGCTACAATGACTTCCGGAACAGTAGACATGCCGACTGCATCAGAGCCCATCGTTCTTAAGAACCGGACTTCTGCCGGTGTTTCGTAAGAAGGTCCTGTCACTGCAGTGTACACGCCTTTTTGAATTGGGATATTAAGGTCTTTCGCAATCTTTTCAGCCAGGCTGGACAGATCTTTGTCATAGGCTGAAGACATATCTGGAAATCTGGCGCCGAAATCTGCTTCGTTTGGCCCGATTAACGGGTTTGTTCCCATAAAGTTGATATGATCGGTAATAATCATTAAGTCTCCCGCACGGAATTCAGTGTTGACACCGCCTGCGGCATTTGTCACGATCAACGCTTCCACACCGAGCGCTTTCATCACGCGTACAGGGAATGTGACTTTCTCCATTGAGTAGCCTTCATAAAAATGAAAGCGGCCCTGCATTGCAATGACGGAAACTCCTTCAAGAGTGCCAAGCACAAGCTGTCCGGCATGCCCTTCAACAGTAGATACCGGGAATTCAGGTATATCTTCATATTTCAGCTTGACCGGATTTTCAATTTCGTCCGCCAAAATGCCAAGACCTGAGCCTAAAATAAGGCCGATCTTCGGAGATTCCGGCAGGTTTTGTTTAATAAAAGCGGCTGCGCGTTCAATTCTGTCCTTCAAGAAACAGTCCCCCTATTGTAATAAAGATAAAAAGCTTTTCCCGTATTTCGGTTTATTCGTTTGGAAATTATCAGCGATCGTTGCACCGATATCAGCAAATGTATCTGCAAGCGGCAGCATTTGCGCTTTCTTATGTTTTTTGCTGTAAGCGAGAATCGGCACATACTCGCGTGTATGGTCAGTCCCATGATGAATCGGATCATTGCCGTGGTCGGCTGTAATAATTAACAGATCGTCTTCTCTCATTTTTTCAAACACTTCCGGAAGCCGCGCATCAAATTCTTCAAGCGCGCGTCCGTAGCCTTCAGGGTCACGGCGGTGTCCGAATAACGCGTCAAAATCAACAAGGTTCGCAAAGCTCAGACCCGTAAAGTCTTCTCCCAGCGTATCGATCACCTTGTCCATTCCGTCCATATTAGAAACCGTTCTGCGTGAAGAAGTAATGCCTTCTCCGTCGTAAATATCAGAGATTTTTCCGATTGAAATCACATCTAAGCCGCTGTCTTTCAATTCATTCATGACAGTGCGATCAAACGGCTTCAGCGCATAATCATGGCGGTTTGGCGTCCGTTTGAATTGACCCGGCTCTCCGACGAACGGCCGTGCAATAATGCGGCCAACCATATATTTCGGATCAAGCGTTAGCTCTCTCGCCGTTTCGCAAATGCGATACAGCTCCTCAAGCGGCACAACCTCTTCGTGAGCGGCAATTTGCAGAACAGAGTCAGCAGACGTGTAAACAATTAAAGCCCCTGTCTCCATGTGCTCCTGACCAAGCTCATCCAAAATCGCTGTGCCGGAAGCCGGCTTGTTTCCAATAATTTTGCGGCCAGATCTCTTTTCCAGCTCTTGAAGCAATTCATCAGGAAAGCCTTCCGGGAACACTTTAAATGGTTTATCAATGTATAAACCCATAATCTCCCAATGGCCGGTCATCGTATCTTTTCCGTTTGACGCTTCTTGCATTTTTCCATAATACGCAAGCGGATGTTCTGTTTTTTCTACACCTTTGATATCTTCGATAAGACCAAGGCCGAGCTTTGCCATATTCGGCATATGTAATCCGTTCATATGCTCGGCAATATGACCGAGCGTATGAGCGCCTTCGTCATTAAAGTCAGCGGCATCCGGCGCTTCGCCGATTCCGACTGAGTCCATCACAATTAAAAACACACGATTATATTTGTATGCAGGCATCTTGAAAGCCTCCTTTTTTTCTATACGTCTATTGTATCGCTAAGAGGTCTGACAACTCAAGTATAAACCGTTTTCATTCCCGTTGACAATGTATTTGGAAATAATGAGAAACTTCAATATTTTCTGTCGCTCTAAACAAAAAAGCCGCAGCCACCTGCGGCTATGCTCGCGGATGAAACTGCTTGTACACATCCTTCAGCCTTGTTTTCGTCACATGCGTATAAATTTGCGTCGTGGATATATCCGCATGACCGAGCATTTCCTGCACCGCTCTTAAATCTGCCCCGTTCTCAAGCAGATGCGTCGCAAAGGAATGCCTAAGCGTATGCGGAGTCAGCTCTTTCTTAATGCCGGCTTCCAACGCGATTTTTTTCAGGTTCTTCCAAAATCCCTGGCGGCTGATCTGTTTGCCGTGATGATTTAAAAAGAGGGCGTCAGACACATTGTTCTTTAACAGTTTTCCCCTGGCTTTTGTCATATATTCCTCAATGGCGGAAGCGGCGGCTTCACCAATTGGCACAATCCGTTCTTTTCTTCCTTTGCCAAAGCATCGGATAAACCCCATAGATAAATGAACATCTGCCGTTTTCAACTCAATCATTTCACTGACTCGTATGCCTGTCGCATAAAGCAGCTCCAGCATTGCTTTATCCCGATAGCCGAATGGGCTCGTCAGCTTAGGCGTGTCCAATAATCGCTCGACTTCATTGAGTGCGAGCACCTTCGGAAGCGCCCGTTCCGTCTTTTGTGTTTCGATATGAACGGAAGGGTCCTTATCCGTTACTTTTTCCCTGAGCAGAAATTGATGAAAAGAGCGAATGGATGCCAAATGCCGCGCCGATGTCTTGCCGGATTTCCCCGAGTCCTTCAAATGCTTTAAATATTGGATAATATGTATGCGGGTAACGTGATTCCAATCTGTAACATGAAGGGTTTCTGTTAAGTAGAGAGAATAGCTTTTCAAGTCACGTTCATAGGATACGATCGTATTTTGAGAGAGCCCTCTCTCTACCATAACGTAGTGGATGAAATCCTTTATTTGATCTTTCACTCTTGATCTACTCCCCGTTTTGGTAAAAAAAGATCAACCGGTCGAACCATCCGCCTTTTTCATCCTGATCCATTTCAACAACTTTTACAGCGGAGCCTTCCGGTTTATCATACCGATGATAGTTTTCATACTCTTGATTCACCCATATCATAGCATAATAGAACAAAGCGGTAAAACCGGTAAACAGGATGAAAACTTTCAATGCATCGACAGCTGTTTTCAGGAATCTTCCCATGTCCTAATCGATCCTTTCCCTATGGTTCCAGTTATATAAACCATATGCCAAATCAGAAAGGTTTTATACATAGAAACAGCAAAAAACCCTTTCCCTATGAGAAAAGGTTCGCGCTCGGCACCGTCTATTCAGTTTCTTTTCCGTAACAGCGGTGGCAAATGCCGTGAAACGTCAATCTATGATCTTTAATCTTAAATTTCCAATCACGTTCAATGATTTCTTCCACGTCTTCAAGCAAATCTTCTTCAATTTCATCAACGGCTCCGCACTCCATGCACACCAAGTGGTGATGAAAGTGAGCTGCTCCCTCTTTCCGAAGGTCGTAACGGGACACACCGTCTCCAAAGTTAATTTTATCTACGACTTTTAATTCAGTTAATAATTCAAGCGTACGGTATACTGTAGCGAGACCGATCTCAGGAGATTTCTCTTTTACGAGGAGGTATACATCTTCTGCGCTTAAATGGTCTTCTTCGTTTTCAAGCAGCACTCTTACTGTCGCTTCACGCTGTGGCGTAAGTTTATAGCTGGATGAGTGCAGTTGTTTCTTAATACGATCAATACGGTTTTCCATGTCTTTCCCTCCTACGCCGCATTCCATGACTCATTATAACAAAATACGCGCAGAGTTCCAACTATAATTATTATAAACTGATAAATAAAATGGTTTTCTTTTAATAATGATTTTAAAAAAGTCTAGATGTAAGCTTTTCCATTAAAACAGGAGATAAGTATGCTTCAAAGAGAGATGAAATCAGCGCTAAAAACAGAATGACCAGCAGCACAAAGGCATACCGCCCGAACCATTGAATCGGCGCGTCATGCAGGCTTCGTTTCACGAACAGCTGTCTGATTAACTTTAAAGAAAACGCAATTGCACATGTGCCCATAATGAGATAAGCCGGAATCAGCAGCACATTTTGCGGCAAAACGGAGACAAATGATAGGAAAAACCCGCTTACTCCCATCTGATTGACTAGGAACCCGACAGTAAAGCCGACGACGATCCCTTTCAGAAAGATCATAATGAAAATAATCGGCATCCCAATGACGGAAATTCCCAGTATCCACATCAGGCCTAAATACTTTGCATTATGAAAGATACTTTGCCCAAACATATCAGCTGAACTTGCCTGTTTTCCATCCGAAAGCTGTCCAAAAAATTGACTTAAGTAGTAGTATAAATCTTCTTTCTGGCTGATGGTCATACTGTTGACAATAATCGCGCCAAAGATGACACCCATGAAAAACAGCACTGACACAAATATATAAAGAGAGAGATGATCTTTGACATGCCTGAGAAACATGTCCTTATAAGAGATTTTTCGCATACCGTTTCCTCCCGCCCGCTCTAGTGATTTGATTTAATAGATTGTATGAAAGAAACAGAAAAACATGCCCTTTTTCAAAAAGAAACAATAGAGATGAATGCTAGGCGGCTTTTTGGGGCACAAAAAAATCCTTATCATCAACTGCTGTATGATCATAAGGATTCTTATGCTTCCGTTTATTCAAAATCTCTTTTTTGCTTTTTGTCATTCTTCCATGTGTGCTGAAAGATGGTGTGCTGCCTCTTGATAATAAGACGTCACGTCCGCCGTTTCTCAATCGATGCCCCCGCTTCTTTTTCGCTTGGCTTTTTGCCATGTGATCACTCCCTTTTTTATTTTCATAGTAATGATAACAAAATTGAACAATGATAAGAAAAAAACAGCACCTGCTACGACAGGTGCTGTTTAGCTACATTTATTTCACTGCTGTAAGAGCTGCATGCTCGACAGCTGCTGCTACCGCATGATGGACTTTTGAATCAAGCGGCTGAGGGACAACATCACCTTGTTTAGTGCAAGCTGCGATGGCCTCTGCTGCTGCGACAAGCATATCATGATTAATCTCCGTGCTTTTTGCGTTAAGCGCTCCTCTAAAAATCCCTGGAAAACCGAGTACATTATTAACAGAACGCCCGTCAGCTGCATATGCGGCGCCAGCCTGCAGTGCGGCCTCCGGCTCAATTTCCGGCTTCGGATTCGATAAAGCCAGAATCACTTGACCAGAACGTACAAATGCCGGTTTTATTAAACCCGGAACGCCCGTTGTAGCAATGACAATATCACATGTTTCCATAAGCTCCTCAATACTGGAAACTGCCTGTCCGCCGTATTGTTCGAGACGGTTCATTGCTGACTCTGATTTGTCTGTTCCGTATACAGCATTCACACCATAAGCCATGAACATCCGGCAGATGGCCACGCCTGCTGCGCCAAGGCCGATTTGCCCCACTTTCGCTTCCTTCAGGTCAACCCCCGCACTCCTGCATGCCGAAATGGCAGCTGCCAGCGTCACTACAGCTGTACCATGCTGGTCATCGTGCATAACAGGGATGTTCAGCTCCTCTTTTAGGCGATCCTCGATTTCAAAACAATGCGGCGAACCGATATCCTCAAGAAGGATGCCGCTAAAGCCCGGAGAAATATGTTTTACTGTTTTGATGATTTCTTCAGGATCACTCGTATCAAGCAGTATCGGAATGCCGCTAATACCCGCCAGCTGATCAAATAAAGCAGCCTTTCCTTCCATGACAGGCATGCCAGCCACAGAGCCGATATTCCCAAGGCCTAAAATTGCGGTTCCATCCGTTACAATTGCAACAGAATTGCTGATCGTTGTATAAATAGAAGCTTTTTCAGGTTCTTTTTCGATCAGTCGGCACACGTCCGCAACACCTGGTGTGTAGACACGTCCCAGCTCTGCCAGTGAACGGATCGGCATTTTGCTTTTCATTTGGATTTTTCCGCCTTCATGTGCGGACAGGACTTCATCAGATACGGTGTGAAGCCTGATCCCTTCTCCGAGGGCCTGTACAGCCGCGATCACTTCCTGAAGCTGTTCTTCATTCTCCACTTGAACGGTAATATTCCGCATTGTGTAATTGGGTCCGACTTTTACCGTCTCCACTTCACCAATATCCCCGCCCAGAAGGCCGATGGCCGTAGCCACCCTTCCAAGATTTCCGGGAACCGAAGGCGTTTCGATCATCAGTGTCCGAATCATGTGTTTCGCTATCATTCAGTGATCCTCCCCTATTAGCCTAGTTTTTCGGCTTTAACTGTATTGTTTTTCGTATACCATATAAATTTTCCTGTATAACCATAGATAATTGCAAGACCTATTGCTACAAAACTGAGCCACATAAACGGCAGATAAGAGAAGGTAGAAACACCTAAAATACCAGCCATGTAAATCCCATTATCAGACCAAGGAACCATCCCCGAAGTCAATGTTCCCCCGACCTCTGAGTTACGTGATAACACTCTTCTGTCCAGATGTAAGCGATCATAGCTGTCTTCCATAATTTTCGGAGTCAAAATAAGAGATACATACATCGCACAGCCGAAGATGTTTGCTAAAAACGCTACGATCAGTGTAGACAATGTGACATTGCCGGCTGAAGTTAATTTCTTTTCAAACGTTGAAACAATGACTTTTAACACGCCGAGTTTCTCAAGCAGACCGCCAAAACCAAGGCCAAAGATGATGACGACGAGAGAATCAAGCATACCGACAATTCCACCGCGGTTTAACAAGCCGTTCAAAAATTCAACATCCGTTTTAATAGAGAAGCCGTTGTACGCAGTTGCAATCGCATGGGCAATATCCATTCCTTGGAAAACAACAGCCCAGATTGCACCGAGTAAAGCGCCAATTACGATAACTGGCATAGATGGCTTTTTCATCGCCAATAAGACTATGACGAGAACTGCCGGGATCAGCATCCAAATATGAATGTCAAACGTGTTTTGCAAAGATGATTTTAAGAATTCAACTTTATCAAGATCAATATTTTTCCCGCCGTACATAAATCCAACAACTGTAAAGAGTATAGCTGTAATGACATAAGCAGGTATTGATAAATAAAGCATTGCTCTCACGTGAGCCAATACATCGACTTTTGATAGTGAAGAAGCTAGAACTGTACTGTCAGACAGCGGAGACAGCTTGTCCCCAAAATAAGCACCTGAAAGAATAGCTCCCGCTACTAGAGGAAGCGGAATGCCTAACCCCTCTCCAATTGCGATCATGGCAATGCCGGCAGTTCCGACTGTTCCCCATGACGTTCCTGTTGCCACAGACATAATGGAACAAATAATTAACGTTGCCAGTAAAAAGATACTTGGGTGAATAAATTCCAGTCCGTAATAAATCAAAGTCGGCACAACGCCTCCGGCAATCCATGTTCCGATGAGCGCCCCAACTGAAACGAGAATCAGTACGGCTTCAAGGCCATTTGATATCCCATGTACAATCGCATTTTGTAAATCTTTATAAGAATAACCGAGTCTAATACCTAAAAGCATTGCAATAAACCATGAAACAAAAAGCGCCAGCTGTATCGGCAAGTCGAGAAAGACTGTAAACGATAGAACAAGTGCTAAAAATACTCCTAGTACAATAATAATTTCAAATAGTGTTGGCAATCTTACATCCTTCAAAAGAAGTCCCCCTTCATGTAAAAGCTAAAACGCTTTCAATATATAGTGCAACACGTATACTATACTTCCTCATCCCTATGTTGTAAACAGCTTATTCATCCGACTATTCGGAGATGAATAAGCTGTATTTTATACAAATTTTATTTTTCTAATAGTTCTTTCCCTGCGATACCTGGTTTGGTCATCTCATATGGGTTTAAAATAATATCCAATTCTTCTTCAGTCAGCACATCATGCTGCAGACAAAGATCCCGGACAGATTGCCCTGTCATAATTGCTTCCCTGGCAATTCTAGCTGCCGCTTCATACCCAAGATGCGGATTGACAGCTGTGATCACGCCTGCGCTTTTTTCTACGTATTGCTTCATACGCTTTTCGTTGGCTTCAATGCCTTTTAAGCAGTTGTCAGTGAACGAACGGAAGCCGTTGTTCATGATGCTGATGGATTGAAGCAAATTAAAGACAAGCACGGGCTCCATGACGTTCAACTCAAGCTGGCCGGCTTCTGAAGCAAGGCAGATTGTATTGTCATTTCCGATAACCTGGAACGCAATTTGGTTGATCAGCTCCGCCATAACCGGATTGACTTTCCCCGGCATAATAGATGAACCCGGCTGACGTGCAGGCAGAGAAATTTCCGCAAGTCCGGCGCGCGGTCCCGACGCCATTAAGCGCAGGTCGTTTGCGATCTTCGACATGTTCATCATGCAGACTTTTAATGAAGCTGATACCTCTGTATAGGCATCTGTATTTTGTGTCGCATCAACAAGATGATCAGCGCCGACAAGAGGAAGCCCGCTAATATCAGCAAGGTGCTTTACTACCTGTTTGATATATTCAGGATCAGCGTTCAGCCCTGTACCAACAGCAGTTGCGCCCATGTTGACTTCATACAGGTGCTGGCGCGATTGCTTGATTCGTTTGATATCACGCTCGAGAACACGGCTGTAAGCTTCGAATTCCTGGCCAAGACGGATCGGAACCGCATCTTGAAGGTGTGTCCGGCCCATTTTAATAACAGAGTCAAACTCCTGTGCTTTTTGCTTAAACACACTATGCATATCTTCCATTGTTTTCAGCAGTTTTTCTAAGAGCTTCAATGTGGAAATATGGATAGCAGTCGGGAACACATCGTTCGTAGACTGTGACATGTTCACATGTGTGTTTGGACTTAAATGGATATAATCTCCCTTTTTATGTCCCATGATTTCAAGCGCCCGGTTTCCGATAACCTCATTCGCGTTCATGTTCATAGAAGTTCCGGCACCGCCCTGAATCGGATCGACGATAAACTGATCGTGCCACTTGCCTTCCAGAATCTCGTCAGCGGCTTGTACGATAGCTTGGCCAATTCCTTCATACAGCCGTTTCACGTCCATGTTGGCAAGAGCCGCAGCTTTTTTCACAATCGCCAGTGCGTTAATCATTTCCTCATGGATTTTGTATCCTGTGATCGGAAAATTTTCAGAAGCACGGAGCGTCTGAATTCCGTAATAAACATCTGCTTCAATTTGTTTTTCCCCAAGGAAGTCTTTTTCCACGCGATATTCTTTTTGGCCGTTTAACATAATCTTTAACCTTCTTTCTCTTTGCTGGTTATCGTTTTTACATTTTACAGGACAACGTCATCAGCTATCGGCGTTTCCATAATTCTCTTGACGACAGGAAGATCCGAAGACTGACCTAGCGCCCACATCAATTTTGGCACAATTGCTTCTGTGTTCATATTTCTTGATCGGATAATTAAGTCTTGGTTGACTCTGCGGCCAACCTCGTAAATGCTCATGTCTTCGCCTTCTTCAAGACATTGAGTCGTAATGACGACGACAATGCCGCTTTCGATCAGTTCATTCACTTTTGACAAAATGTCTCTGCCTTCAAACGGCACTCCTCCGCTGCCATAACTCTCAATGACAATTCCTTTGTACATGCTTTTCAGGGCATCAAACATTTCGGGCTTTAAGCCTGGATGCAGCTTCAGCAGACATACATCTGTGCATAGTGAAGTGTCAACTGTGAAGGTGTCGTTCTCAGGTTCCGTTACTTGTTTGTTGTATTCGATCCCGTCTTCATTGATAAAAGCGATATATGGGTAATTGATGCTTTCAAATGCGTCGTAGCTTTTCGTTCTTAATTTGATCGCACGCGTTCCCTGAATGACTCTGCCGTCAAACACAACATAAACGCCGCCCACGCCTTCACAGGCAAATCGAATGGCATCTGTAATATTTTTTTTGGCATCGGTTTTTTGGAACGTGATCGGAATCTGCGAGCCGGTGATGACAATCGGCTTTTTGGCATGCTGCAGCATATACGATAGTGCGGCAGATGTATAGGCCATTGTATCTGTACCGTGAGTAATAACAAACCCGTCATAGGCATCATAATTTTCCTTAACGGCTTCTGCTATTTCCACCCAGTATTCAGGCTGCATATTGGTGCTGTCTATATTCATAAGCGACTGAGTTTCCATTGTGTAATCGTTATCAAGTTTTGATACGTAACTTAATAATTCATCAGCCTTGACTCCGGGAGCCAGCCCATTTTCCCCTTCAACTGAAGCAATCGTTCCCCCAGTTGTCAACATCAATAATTTTTTCATACCATGCACCTCTTCACTGTATCTAAAGATGGGTTGCGAGAAGGTATTCGCTTTTCGCATACTTTTAATGCAATTATAGACACGGAAAATAAAATACGCAAGACATTATTATTCAATTCGCGTACACTTCCTAATACCTATATGATATAATCAGCTCAAGGTGAAAAAGGAGCGGAAGTTCATGAATCTAGATCGTTTAACTGAATTGAGAAAAAAGAAAAATTGGTCGCTTCAATATACAGCTGACCTTCTCGGTATCGCAAAAAGCACATATGCCGGCTACGAGTCAGGCTACCGACGGCCTTCACTTGAAGCGCTTGCCATGCTGGCTGACCTCTTTGACACAACCTGCGATGAACTTTTAGGCCGCGAGAAACAAAAGCAGACTGCTCCTCAGGCCATAGAATTGGCCACGTGGAGCAGCCTCGACTTTACCATTTCTGTTGATGGCCAGCCGCTGAGTGAAGATGAAATCATCCAGCTGATTACCTTTATACGCACAAAAAGAAAAGTACAGGAGGAACTGAGTTAATCTTTAGCTCACGGTTTAATTTTACCGTAGGTTCCTCCTCCTCCGGCTTTCAATTCCAGTTTTCCGGATCTCGCTTTTACGATAAGCGCCGCGGTTTTCGGCGGGACAACGCGAGCCAAATCTTCTTCTGCAGCCTCATGAAGAACAGCCATTTCTGTTCCGAAGGCTTTTTTTAGTTTGTCCAGCGTTTTCGGGCCTACACCCGGAACAAATTGCAGCGGGATCTGATGTACATATCGCGGACGCGGGACGCGAACTTCAAGCTGATCACTCAATTCACGCAATCTATCGCTGACTCCCTTGGTAAATCTGGCTTTTCCGCAATTCGCGCACGCTGTTTCCCCGCTTACAGCAGGCTCTCCGCACGCTTCGCAAGCCGTCTGATAATATTTCCCCAATAACGGGTCCAAGCCATAATTTGCGATAATTTTCCTGTCATCTTGTCCCTTTAATGCAAGAGCAAATTCAGTAAAATCAGCTGACTGCACATATAATTCATTATATTCTCTGCCGATTTTCCCCAACGAATGCGCATCAGAATTTGTTAAAAAAGGATACGGATTCAATTGCGATACGTGTGATGCCATGTCTGTATCACAGCTTAATCCAAGCTCCACCGCGTCTATCATAGATGGATCAAAAACCTCAGTTAAGCTTGATTTAACCCCTTTTCCATATAAGCTTTTATGCGGCGTAAAGATATGGGCGGGGATAAACAGGCCGCCCATATCCTGCACTTTTTTTTGCAGGTTTAAGCCCGTTTCATAAATCCGCTGCGAGCTTAAATGAATATTTTTCAGCCGGGCTGACAGCCAGTTTGAAAACTGTTTCATATCAGCCAGCGTCGGCATAAATACGAGCACATGGATC
Source organism: Bacillus sp. FJAT-14266 (assembly GCF_001719225.1). Lineage (NCBI taxonomy): Bacteria > Bacillati > Bacillota > Bacilli > Caryophanales > Bacillaceae > Bacillus > Bacillus sp. FJAT-14266. The sequence goes on along the minus strand of NZ_CP017072.1, from coordinate 1,954,764 downwards.
GGTCCGCTGCAGGCTTCATCATAAATCTCCAGCTCGCTCCCCAATAAAAGAGTCGTGCTGCGATAACGGATTCCTCCCCCGTCAAGCTCGCGATATTTTCCAGATGAAATGCCTTCCTCAAGCTCTAGAATGACTTCCGGAGAATGACAGTCGATAATGCCGAGGAGTTCAATTCCTTTATGTTCACTGGCTTCAACCAAAATTCTGTCCAGCGTTAATGTTTTGGCGCCTGTTATTTTGACAGCCCTTCCTGTAAAGGTCCGGCCGATATGAATGTGCAAATCCGCGTAAATCTTTTTCATTTTTGTGCTTGGAGCGCTTCTTTCAGCTGAAGATACTGAATCGCGTAGGCTGTTTTAGCATCATATACTTCACGCGATTCAACCAGCTTTAGCGCATCTTCAAGCGTCACCTCCATCACTTCAACAAACTCGTCCTCATCAAGCTCCCGTTTTTCTTCAAGCACAGAAAGCTCCTCAGCAAGAAAAACGTGAACGATTTCATCTGCAAATCCGGGTGATGTATAAAACGCAGTTATTTTTGTCAGTTTTTTTGCTGTATAACCGGTTTCCTCTTCAAGTTCCCGAAGTGCCGTATACTCCGGCTCCTCACCTTTTTCAAGCTTACCGGCCGGAATTTCAACGATCGTCCGCTCAAGCGGCTTACGGAATTGTTTGACCATGATGATTTTCCCTTCATCTGTGACGGCTAGTACCGCTACAGCTCCAGGGTGTTTCACAATTTCACGTTTACTGGCTTTGCCGTTTGGCAGCTCTACATCCTCGACATAAAGATCAATGACTTTACCCGAAAAAATCTGTTCTTTGGCAATTGTTTTTTCTTCTAATGATTTCATTTCTTCATCTCCCGTTCTGTCTCTATATGATGCCCCATACATTTTATCATACTAGAGCAAAAGGGGGCTTCTTCGTGAAAGTGCACCGCATGCCAAAAGGTGTTGTCTTAGTCGGAAAAGCATGGGAAATTCGAGCGAAGTTAAAAGAGTATGGACGCACATTTCAATATGTGAAAGATTGGATCTCAAAGCCATAAAAGTTGAAACTTTAGCTCCTTTATATTACGGTCAATACAAAGCCTAAAAAAGGAGTGTGCACATGAGAAAGCGCAAATTGGGTACATCTGATTTAGACATTAGCGAAGTCGGACTCGGCTGTATGTCTCTTGGAACTGAAAAAAACAAAGCATTGTCCATTCTGGATGAAGCGATCGAGCTTGGCATCAACTATTTGGACACAGCGGATTTGTATGACCGGGGACGCAATGAAGAAATTGTCGGTGATGCGATCCAAAACAGACGCCATGATATTATTCTGGCAACAAAAGCGGGAAACCGTTGGGATGACGGAAGCGAGGGCTGGTATTGGGACCCTTCAAAAGCTTACATAAAAGAGGCGGTAAAAAAGAGCCTTACACGTCTGAAAACAGATTATATCGACCTTTATCAGCTCCACGGCGGCACGATAGAGGACAACATTGATGAAACGATTGAAGCGTTTGAGGAATTAAAACAAGAAGGTGTCATCCGCTACTACGGCATTTCTTCCATCCGCCCGAATGTGATTAAAGAATATGTAAAAAAATCAAACATCGTCAGCATTATGATGCAATTCAGCCTGTTTGACAGACGCCCTGAGGAATGGCTCCCGCTTTTAGAGGAACATCAAATCAGCGTAGTCGCCAGAGGTCCTGTTGCCAAAGGGCTCTTAACTGAAAAACCGCTTGATCAAGCTTCAGAAAGTATGAAACAAAACGGGTACTTGTCCTATTCATTCGAGGAACTGACAAATGCCCGTAAGGCAATGGAGGAAGTGGCTCCCGATCTTTCCATGACAGAAAAGTCGCTGCAGTATCTGCTAGCACAGCCGGCTGTCGCTTCAGTGATTACAGGCGCCAGTAAGATTGAGCAGTTACGGGAAAATATTCAGGCAGCAAATGCACGGCGTTTAACCGAAGAGGAAATCAAAGCGCTCCAATCTCATACGAAACAAGACATTTACAAAGCTCATCGCTCATAGCAGAAAAACCAGCACCTGTACGGGTGCTGGTTTATTTATATTGATGCCAATCCATTTGGCTTTCATTTAGGAGTTCTTCAAAGCTCTTATTTTTTTCGATCTCTTTTTTCTTTCTAATCTGTTCTGCTTTTTCTCTTTTCTGCCTCTTTTCATCCTCTTCCTTCAATTGGCTCTTCATCTCCATAAGCTTTGCTTTGATATCGGATTGAAGGCCGTCTTTTAGCTGGTGTTTGTCAATGGATTTTTGTTTTTTCATGCAGACTTCCCCCATGTTTTGTTTTGAAGCCAGTTTATCACGGAGCATATAAACTGAACAAGCAGACTCTCTTCTGATCACTTTCTCAGCGTAGCAGTGTTTAGGTATAATGATCTTAAACACGAATTGCCTATATATTTCGTTGAAAGGTGCTGTGACTTTTGAAGAAAATCCTTTTGGCCATTGGCGCGCTCGTAACAGCTGTCATCGCAATCGGAATTGTTTTTTCACATATGATTCTATTCATCAAGAAAAAAACGGATGAAGACATTATCAAAAGAGAGACAGACAACGGACATGATGTGTTTGAATCATTTGAACAAATGGAGAAAACCGCTTTTGTGATACCCTCCGCTTACGGGTACGACATAAAAGGATACCATGTCGCACCGCATGACACACCAAATACCATCATCATCTGCCACGGGGTGACGATGAATGTACTGAATTCTCTTAAGTATATGCATTTATTTCTAGATCTCGGCTGGAATGTGCTCATTTATGACCATCGCCGGCATGGCCAAAGCGGCGGAAAGACGACCAGCTACGGGTTTTACGAAAAGGATGATCTCAATAAGGTTGTCAGCTTGCTCAAAAACAAAACAAATCATCGCGGATTGATCGGAATTCATGGTGAGTCGATGGGGGCCGTGACCGCCCTGCTTTATGCTGGTGCACACTGCAGCGATGGCGCTGATTTTTATATTGCCGATTGTCCGTTCGCATGTTTTGATGAACAGCTTGCCTATCGGCTGAGAGCGGAATACAGGCTCCCGTCTTGGCCCCTGCTTCCTATCGCCGACTTCTTTTTGAAGCTGAGGGGAGGCTATCGCGCACGTGAAGTATCTCCGCTTGCTGTCATTGATAAAATTGAAAAGCCGGTCCTCTTTATTCACAGTAAGGATGATGACTACATTCCTGTTTCTTCAACCGAGCGGCTTTATGAAAAGAAACGCGGTCCGAAAGCGCTGTACATTGCCGAGAACGGTGAACACGCCATGTCATATACCAAAAATCGGCATACGTACCGAAAAACAGTGCAGGAGTTTTTAGACAACATGAATGATTCAACAGAATAAAAAAGCGAAAGGCCTCTTCGGCTCTTTCGCTTTTTTATGTTACAGAACGTCGGTAATGCCATCCATATTTTCTCTGATCCATTCAATCGCAAGATCTATCGTTGTAAACTCCTGCGTCTCGAAGGTCATTTCATCCTGCAATAGCCAGACATCTTTCTTGATGGACTCTGCTCCTCCGATTGACCAGTGAAGCAAGGTATAAGGATGGTTTTGATTCAGGAAGGATACCCACGTTTTATTTTGTGCTGTGTTCTTCATTGCCTTCAGCTTTTGTTCCACGTTTCGCGTCTCCTACTTTACTAATATGCTCATTCTGGGGCTGAGCATTTCAGCCGGGCTTTTCAGCGCCAATGTTTTGGCTTTTTCATTGTAATCGATCGTCATTTGATCGTCAAAAAACACTTTTTGCGACGATTGGATATACAGCGGAATGCCGTTCGTTTCCAGCTGCTCGCACTGTCCCGTTAATTCTTCTGCCAGCCAGATTGTCGGGACACCGCTTACCGCGCAGCCGCATCCTTCTGCATCGTAACGAAGCTGGGCTTTTTTTCCCGGGTTGGCGTCAAACGCCTGCTGCAGTGCCTGTTTTGCTGCATCTGTCACATGTATGTTCATAAGGTGAAACCCCCGTTTTCATCATTTTCGCTATTGTAGCATACAATACTGCCATTCGCATTGTTTCTGCCTTTTTTCCACCGCTTCGCATTTTCTTCTGCAGTCTTGATCCACTCATCTTTCCCTTGTATATACTGATTGATGCTGTCAGGGTGCTGGGCCGCCAGCTGTTTTTTGAGAACGGCGTATTCTTTCGCTATGTTTGGATGAGCTCTGAGATAATCTCTGAATAACAGATGCCTTTCAATAGCAGGGTTTCCCTGTTCGTACATATGGACATGATGAGTGCGTTTATTTCCGCCCTTTTGGAAATAACGCCTGCCCGCTATACCGTTCTCACCTTTTGGTGTATAGCCGTTGGCCTTCATTTGTTCATCAAATTGGCTCACGGCTTCAATGCTTCTGACTTCAATTAACATATCAATGATTGGCTTCGCTGCCATGTTAGGTATTGATGTGCTTCCGATGTGATGAATAGCGATAATCTCCGGCCCGAACACAAGTTTCAGCCGTTCTTTTTCTTCATCGAAACATTCTGCCCATTTTTCGTTGTAGAGAATGATCTCAACTTTTCTTTTCGGATACAAATGAAAGACCGACAGCAATAGACCCTGCGCTGCTTTGACGGTTTCTGCCTTTTGGAATCCGGCCTGTGTATAGAGTGACACAGCCGGGGTATTGTTCTCGGCTGTGACTACTTCGATTTTCTCAGCGTCTTCATTATGATCAATGACAAATTGCAGAAGCGCTCGTCCAATTCCTTTTCTGAAACCGTCAGGATGCACAACAAGCCTGCAAATGGTGAGATAATGCATGTTTTTCTCATATGAAATGACACCGATCAGCTTGCCGTTTTTCCGATATCCCGCAAACCGTTCATGGGATGCTTGAATATCCTTTACCTTCTCTTGTAAAGCGGGAATACCGTCAAAACCGATAATCTCTGTTTCCTTTATGTAGGCGGGGATCTGTACGGCTAAAATCTCACGCGCTATAGTGGCTTCCTTATGCTGGAGAAATTCAATCATTCGTGTTCTCCTGAAACAGCCGCTGTCTGTCGACTTTTGCGACGCGGACTGCATACGACTCGTACCAAACGCTTCTTCCTTTTTCTTTTGCTGCTTGATGTTCAGTGTGATGCCTCCAATGGTTAATTGCGTCCATACTGTCCCAATAGGAAACTGTGATGCCCCTTCCATCCGCTTCACGTACGCTTTCCACGCCTAAAAATCCAGGCTGATCCGCCGCAAGTGATACCATCCGCTCCGCTGTTTCTCCATATCCTGTGTCATTTTCGCTTTTGACAGAAGAAAAAATGACTGCATAGTAAGGAGGCTCAGGTGTTTTTGATAAAAAATCCATCATATTTCCCCCTCATATGTTTTTGACAAATAGTACCCTGTCTTGGCCCGGGCCATCATAGTTTGCAAACACTGAGATGCCATTTACCGTTTTGGTGCCCTTTTCAATATCAAACCCCAATTTTGTGTGATATGCGATTGATACCTTATTCACAGGTGAAGTGACACACTTCACCCGGGTGCAGCCCCTTTGTTTTACTGTTTCGATAAATACATCATACAATTGTTTCCCAATTTGCATTTTTCTGAAATCCGGATGCACACCGGAAAAATGAATGTACGCCGTTTCAGGATCGGATTGCGATTGAAATCCGATTAAAAATCCCGTCATGCTGTTATGTTCGGATGTAATAAAGCTTGTGTCCTGAAAATGCTCAAAAAATAGTCTCGGCAATTTTTCTTTCAGCTGTCTGCCGCCCCACCATTCATTCAGTACAGACGTTACCATTTCATAATCTGAAGACGTGATTGTTCGAATATCCATTACGATTTGATCTCCCTCCGTCTGGCAAAACGAATGTCAGCTCTTTTTCTCACAATATAAAAATTATATTTTGCCTGGCTGGAATTGTAAATGCCTTCTTTCCTGTATCATACGTTTCCAGACTGCCGAGGGAACAATGTTTGATCATTTTACGCCTATTTCTCCCCCAAACAGGAGGAGAGACTTTACAGCACAATATCAAGCACTTGATCAAGTTTCAGCTTATAAAGCTGATCCTCGTCTCCTTTTATCCATACTGCTTTTTCAAACTCTTCATACCGGCAGATTTTCCCGGTGCAGCAGACAATCTCACCGTCCTGAAAGCAGCTGACAGTGATATCCTGAGCAAACTCCATCGCGGCGCAAAGCGTTTGATTCATCTCTTCCAGCTTATCGGGGTCAAGGATCGGCTTTTGCAGCTTCTGTTTAAGTCGCTTTCTCTCCAGCAGGCTTTGCTTATGTTCCGGCAGAAACATCCTGCTCCCTTCCCACAGCAGGTTGCCCCTTTTTAAATGGTCGTTCATTTATAATGCCCCCCTATTTTAGCCGCACGTTCAAATGCCTGGCCTGCCGCTGTCAGTGACGCCGCCCTGATGATTGCTGTATCGCCGAATCGATTTTTAATGCCATCCATCACATAGCCTAGGCTCATTTTCTTTGCATAATCCTGAAATAAATTGAGCTGCCATATGTCATCAGATGAGAGCTGAGACAGATTGACACCGAGGCGGCGGACGGGTTTCCCGTCCCAAAATGTAAGAAACAGCCGTCGTACAGCCTCATATACATCCTGCGTAGAATTAGTCGGCTCTGCCAGCTTCACTTGCCGGTTGAAGCCCGTCGGCCAATCAAAATCAGCACCCCGGCAGCTCACTGACACTGTCTGCCCCATGACCCCGGCGTTTCGGCTTCGCCTGCACACCTCTTCACTCAGCTCAAGCAATACGACCTTGATTTCTTTGTCAAAGTGTTCGTAGTCTCTCGGGAGAGTCATTCCATGACCTATCGCCTTTTGCCCGTCCAGAGACGAAGTTGACACAGGGGAATAGTCGATTCCGTTTGCCGTCATCCACAGCACGTGGCCGTTAATGCCCCATTTCTTTTTTAAAAGATCGAGCGGAAAAGCCGCGAGCCCGCCGATCGTGCTGATGCCCATTCGATTTAAATGATGCTTCATGCGGCTCCCGACGCCAAACATGCTGCCCACCGGGAGCGGCCACATTTCGGTTTTCATATTTTCTTTCGTTAAGGTAAAAATACCGTTCTTATTCTTTTTGGCAAAATTGTCACACGCAATTTTGGCCAGCGCTTTGTTAGGGCCGATTCCGACCCGTGCATAAACGCCGATCTCCCGCATGATTCTGCCCTGAATGCTTTTCGCGATCTCCATCGGCGTCCCAAACAGCTTCTGGCTGCCTGTAATGTCCATGAACTGTTCATCGATGGAATACGGCTCCACAAGGTCTGTATACTCCTCGAGAATGGCCGTAATTTGCAGTGATACATCAATATACCGCTGCATACGCGGCCGGAGCACAACAGCCTCAGGACACTTTTCCTGCGCCTCCCACAGCCGTGAAGCATTCACCACACCCTTTTGTTTCGCCAGCGGGCAGGCAGCCAATACGACTCCGCCCCTTTTTTCAGGGTCACCCGAAACAATGACGGGCCTATTTTTCAAATGTGGATTTTCCGCTTTCTCTACAGATGCATAAAACGATTGCATGTCAACGAGAAAAATCACTTTTTCTTTCATCATACACACCTCTAAAAAGAACTTATGTTCGCTTTTCATTATATGCGAAAGTATGTTCGTTTTATACTGGTAAATGATTCTTGTCTGACAGAAAATATGATCCAAGGGTTTGAGAGAAGAAAAACATTTAGTAGAATAAAAGCGAAGCATAAGGATAGGAGAGTCATGATGGAGAAATTTGTCGAAAAAATGCTGGGACAGGCATTGCGGCAATACGGCAGAAACGTTGCTATAGATCCGTTAAGCCCGTATGAAAAACAAAGCCTGAAAGCGGCTCTACAAGAGAGACGGAATGAAGAACCAGATGAGGATTTGCATGCGCATATAGAAGATATCATTTATGACTATGTCACAAACCAAGGCCTGTTCTCTTAAACGCATGACTGTCAGTCTTTCAGCCGCTGATGCGGCTTCCCTTTGAAAACACCGCCTGAAACAAATAAACAGTCTCAGGCTTACAGAAAAAGCAGGATTTTCTCACGCTCCATAGATTCATATGGCCTGGCGTAAAATTCCCCCTCAGAACTCGCGCAAAACGGAATAAGCTGTCCATGATCACGCGTATACACTTTTTCGAAGAGATGTGCTCTCTTGTTCTGTCATGAGGCCCATGCCGGTTTTCAGCGTACATCTTGATCTCATAGCCGGTTTCACTGCCGATATGATCCACGTCCTGGCGGCTTAAACTCTTTTAATGTTTCAAACACACCCTCACTGAAATCGGACATCCCGTCATTTTCCTTCTTTCAAGATGTAAACTCCGTCAGCCACACGCATCCTCAACGCAAAGTATATTGCCATCCATACAATCAGGCATACTACATGTCAATAACGAAATATTTTGAACGATCTATTGGAGAAGGAAATTTTTTCATATATGATAGAGAAAGATCATACATACAGGAGAGAATATAATTCATGAAGAAATGGAAAGATATCCACCCGATCAGCTGGACAATTATAATCGGAACCATTTTCGGCAGAATGGCAACATCGATGAGCATTCCTTTTTTAGCGATTTATTTGACAGCCGTCCAAGGCGCATCAGCTTCCTATGCAGGGCTGGTCATCGCCGCGAGCTCATCAGTCGGCATCCTCGCAAGCTTTTACGGCGGATATATCTCAGATAAATTCGGCAGAAAAAACATGATGCTTGTATCAATTTTCGGATGGATGCTGGTATTTGCAGGCTTTGCGGCGGCATCTCATCTCTGGGTGTTTTTTGTAGTTAACGCATTAAACGGTCTTTGCAAATCACTGTTTGAGCCCGCTTCAAAGGCCTTGCTGTCTGATATGACAGAAGAAAAAACGAGACTGCTAGTTTTTAATTTACGCTATGCGGCTATTAATATCGGCGTTGTCTTCGGACCTGTGCTTGGCCTATATTTCGGCTCATCGCAATCGACTACGCCCTTTTTGGTGCCTGCAGTCATTTACGGACTATACGGAATTGTGCTTGCCCTCCAATTTAAAAAACATCCATCCTTATCAGCACCAGCCCAGTCCCGAAATATGAGCGTGCGGGAAGCGTTTATGGTCACGCAAAAGGATTATCTTTTTACCATTGCTTTGGTCGGCATTACGCTATGCACCTTCGGCTACTCACAATTCAGTTCCACATTCCCTCAGTATATGGCGCAGAACCCCTTGATCGACAATGGAACGAAGCTGTATGGGCTGATGCTGACATTAAACGCAATCGTTGTGTTGGCGACGCAATTTCCCATTGTCCATTTTGCAAAACGTTTTTCGCCGCTTTGTTCTCTTATGCTCGGTAATGTGATGGTTAGTATCAGCATGGCCATTTTTACCGTATCACACGGTGTTCCTTCAATTGTGATGATTGTCATCACATTTACAATCGGCGAAGTGCTTTTATTCTCTATGATGGATTTGTATGTAGACCAGATTGCAAAACCAGGATTAAAAGGCACTTATTTCGGGGCAATCGGTTTTTCACAGCTCGGAAACGTCATCGGCCCTTGGGTCGGGGGGATATGTATAGACCTGTTTGGCGCTGGCCGGCCGATTTATATTTTTTCTGTCCTGAGCGGCATTACCCTGCTCGGCCTGCCATTTTTAGCGTTCGCCTATCGGCAAATGAAAATGGAGACCACAAAACACCGTTCCCGTCTGGAAAAGCCGCTTTACATAAAAAACGGAAGAGAATGAATCTCTCCCGCAAACATGAGGTGAAGAACATGAATATAGGTGATGTGATGTTTCAGCTGTTTGTATTTATTATATTTGCCGCTGTCGTCTTTGCGGCTGTTACAGGCTTCAAGTATGCGAAAAACCGAAAAGCGCAGCTGGATCGCATTGAGAAAAAGCTGAACAGCCTGTCCGAAGATCACGATTAACAGCTTGGGGCAACGAGCTCTACCTTAATCCGGTCTGGATCCTCACAAAAGACTGCATAATGCCCGTCTCCTCCGGCAAAAGGATGCCTGTCTCGGTACAACACACGATAACCTTTTGCCGTCAATTTTTCAGTCATCTGATCGACTTGAAGCTTGGATTCAGCATGAAATGCGAGATGGTTCAGACCGACTCGGCATCTATGGTATTTCGGCTCTAGAAATGACTCTTTCGCCTGCACAATCACTAGGTAAAAACGATCTTTCTTCCAGCTGATGCCTGAGCTCCATTTTTGATACTCTTTAAAGCCAAGTTCTTTTAAGAACCAGCCCCAAAACCGCCTAGACGCCTCCAAATCAGAGACATACAGTTCGATATGATGCACAATTTCATACCCTCCTTACCAGCACTTCCTCGACCTTATGCCCGTCTCCCTTACGCAAAATGAGATCTGACCTGAATTTAGTCGGCAAAATATTTTCATATAAATTCGGCCGGTTGACACTCTCCCAAATCGAGGCTGCCATCTCGTCAGCCTCCTGATCGGACAAGTCTTTAAATTTATGAAAATATGAATCAGGATTTTGAAAAGCTGTTTCCCGAAGCAGGCGAAAACGCTCTAAATACCAAGTGAAAATCCGGCTTTCCTCCGCATCCACATAAATCGAAAAATCAAAGAAATCGGAAACAAAAATACGCGGGTTTTCCCGGTCATCCTCCAAGGTGGGCGACTGAAGAACATTAATGCCTTCAATAATCACAATATCCGCCTGTTCTACAACCTCGAACACACCTTCCTCGCGGTCATAGGTTAGATGGGAATACACCGGGGCCTTTACGCTGTCCTTTCCTGATTTTAAGTCATTCAAAAATTCGAGCAGCGCCTTTACATCATAGCTTTCAGGAAATCCTTTTCTTGACATCATATTTTTCTTTTTCAGCTCGGCAGTAGGAAATAAAAAACCATCTGTCGTGATAAGGCTCACTTTTGGACGGTCAGGCAAACGCGAAAGCAGCTTCTGCAAGATCCGCGCCGTCGTGCTTTTTCCGACTGCGACACTGCCGGCAATGCCGATAATAAACGGAATTTTGGCTGAATGTGGGTGCTTCAAAAAAACATTGACATGCTTATTGCGTTCAGCCGCAGACTTGACATGTAAATGAAGCAAGCGAACAAGCGGAATATAGATCGTCTCCACTTCTTCAACAGATAGATAATCATTCAATCCTTCCACAGCTTTTGCCTCTTCTTCAGATACAGCAATCGACAAATGCCCCCCAAAACCAGACCAAGACTCCCGATTGTGCTGTGTATATAAAGTATGTAGGTTAAGTTCTTTATTTTTCACTGTTTACACCTGACTCTCTGTAGGTTAAAACCCTTACAAAGATTGTAACGGAAAACCTTTTCACTGTCTGCTTATTTTTCATTTCGTTTTTTTAGCAAATCAGCACCGATTCGGTTATACGCAGCCATTTCATCTTTTGGAACCATGCTTCCTCCCGTTCCCCAGACGACATGTACGGCATGTTCCATCTTATATTTCTGAGCATAGTGCCTTCCCTCTTCTGTCGTAAAAAGCTGAACCGGCCCGAACATGCCGGAAAGAGCAGAGGGCTCTAAATATTTATCTTCAGATACAGCCAGCATATGAAGCAAAGTATAAAGCGTATTGTCCTCTACCGTATAACAGCCGCTCAGAAGCGGTTCAATCAGCTTGCCGACAAATCCTGACGGCCTCCCTACGGCAAGTCCGTCAGCAGCAGTCTGATTATCCAGGCCGATATCCTGGACGGAGATCTTTTCGTGAAGTCCTGAATAAAGCCCTAACAGCATACAAGGTGAATGAGTTGGTTCTGCGAAAAACACATGAACATCATCTCCGTATAAAAGCTTCAGCCCAAATGCTACACCGCCCGGTCCTCCGCCGACTCCGCACGGCAGATACACAAACAAGGGCGTCTCAAGACTTGGCTTTATATTCATACAGTCAAGCTGCGTTTTTAATCGGCTTGCAGCAACAGCATATCCTAAGAACAGCTGTCGAGAATGTTCATCATCAATAAAATAACAGAATGGATCATGTTCCGCCTGCCGTCTCCCTTCGTTCACCGCTTCGCTGTAATCTGTTTCGTACTCCATAACAGTGACTCCCTTTTGGCGGAGGAGATCCTTTTTCCACTGCTTAGCATCGGCGGACATATGCACTGTCACGCGAAAGCCGAGTGCCGCGCCGATGATGCCGATGCTTAAACCTAGATTTCCTGTCGAACCGACAGCAATCGAATAGCGGGAGAAAAACCCGGTAAACCGCTCTTCCTGTAAGATGCGGTAATCATCAGTTTCCTGAAGCATTCCTTCTTGAAGCGCGAGATTTTCAGCATGCTTTAACACTTCATAAATCCCGCCCCTCGCTTTAATCGATCCTGAAATCGGAAGCTCATGGTCACACTTTAAAAGCCATCTTCCCGGAAATGGCTGCTGATATGCCGCTTCCAGCTTTTCCTTCATATGCTGCACCTCAAAAAGCGGAGACTCGATGATTCCTTTAGCGCCTTTCGTCTCAGGAAACACCTCGGCAATGTAAGGTGCAAACCGCCGCAGTCTTTTTTCCGCTTCCGCTATCTCCGTTGCCCACTCATCTGCACGGGGTATTGGCCCCTCTTTCTTGCCTGAATTTGCCCAGAATACAGGCTCTGCATCAATCAGTTTCTGAATAAATGGATCTTTAAGCAGAGCATGAAGGACTTCTGAATGAACTGACATTCAACAATCTCTCCCTTCCACAAAAACTGCCTCGTGAAAAACAAGTCATTCCTCTACAAGCAGTTCCATCATTATTTTTTCATGAGCGCGCGTCCTGCCAGCTTTTCTACAAGAGCTGGAAACAGCTGATACAGCTTAGTGCCGGCATTCATTAAACGCGGAAGATTGATCTCCCGCTTTTTCGTAAAAATTGCAGCTGTAATTTGAGCTGCCACGTCATCAGGATCAAGCATCCAGCGGCCGACATTTTTGGCGTAGTCCCCGCCTTTATCAGCAATGGAAAAAAAGTCCGTCTGAATCGGTCCCGGGTTGACTGTTGTCACATAAATGCCGGTTCCCGAAAGCTCCATCCGCAAAGCGTTTGAGTAACCTAACACGGCATGTTTGGTCGCGGAATACAGGCTCGACTTCGGTGTTGCGATTTTCCCCGCTTGAGAGGCGATATTGATGATATGGCCCTTTTTTTGCTCAAGCATTTGCGGAAGCACCGCTTTTGTACAGGCGATCAGGCCGAAGACATTCACATCAAACATCGCTTTCATGTCATCCAATGTAGAGTCTAAAACCGTTTCAAATATACCGAAGCCCGCATTGTTAATCAGTACATCAACCGAGCCGATCTGATCGCGGACCCGGGCGATATCCTCTAGGCGGCCGACATCCAGAGGAAAAATCTCACACTGTCCGCTCCATTCCTCGGTTATTTTCCTTTTGATTTCTATCAAACGATCCTCGCGTCTAGCCGACAGAAGGACATGGGCTCCTTCAGCCGCGCATAAGTATGCGATTCTTTCACCAAGCCCTCCTGAAGCGCCGGTTATCCAAATCCTTTTTCCCGCTATATGTTTCACCCATTTCACCTCTTCATTGTTTTAAAGTATGCGGTATTTCCTTCCCAATATGACGTGATGGCTTCTTCAGCCTCCAACACATCAAGGTGACCTGCCGTTTCTGACATCGTTAAAAACAATTCCTTTTCATATACAGCAGGAAAAAGCTGCTGACAGACCTGAAAAGCGGTCATCGGCTTTTCATCCAGCATGCGACGCACATCCTCCGTCCTGTTCCTCTGCTTGTCAAAACGCTTCTCAATCAGCGCTTGTACACTGGTGATAGGCTCGCCGTGACCAGGAAATACGATTGTTGGATCAAGTTGAGACAGCCTTCGCAATGACCGCTGATAATCCACTAAAGGCTTTGACCTGACGTCACCCGCTTTCGGCGCTTCCAAAATCGGATTAGACGAGCTGTTTGCCAGCAGTAGATCGCCGCCAAGCATCCTTCCGCTTTTTTCATGGAACAGAACGATATGCGATTCAGCATGTCCAGGCATCTCCAACACAGACCAGCCCTCAAGCCCATCTATGCCCATACCTTCTCTAATTGATTTTGTCAGAGATCTCGTACAGGAAAATGCGTACGCTGATCGAATCAGCTTTTCTACCTTCCCCGTATCAAATGGAACGCCTAATTCAGGCAGCAGCTTTTGAAAAAAACGTTTTTGCCAATCCATAAAGGCTTGATTTCGGCTGATATAAGGTTCGTTGAACGCATGCCCAATCACTTCGATTTCATCTGAAAAGACATCAAGCAAGCCTGCATGGTCAGCATGATGGTGAGTCAGTACAACCTGCTCGATATCTGATATTTTCACATTTACAGCGGCAAGCTGCTCTTGTAGGGCTCTGGCAGCCTCTTTTGTATTCGGCCCGGCATCGATAAGTGTCAGCGCATCACCTTTTACGAGGTAAACGATAACATCGCCGACAGCAAACGGCGTCGGGACGCGGATCGCAATTACATCTTCAGTTGTCATCCTTTCGCTCCTTGTCTTCATTCATTATTCATATTTTAGCTTTTTCTCGGTCTTGTGTCATTATTGCAGAATGAGAACAAACCTTTTTGAAAAAGCTATTGACATTAGCTTGTCCGCCATTGCATAATGAACAACAAACTAAAACGAGAACCATTGGAACGCTATGACGAGGAATAGTATACAAGGCAATGGCCTAAGAGAGCGATACCCCCGGCTGAAAGGTGTTGCGGCCCGCTTGTTTGTAGAACCTGCCCTCAAGTCGCGGTTAGGAAAACCTAAACGTTTCCCGCGTTACGGGGATTTGAGCTGAGCACAATTTGTGCTAATGAGGGTGGTACCGCGAACCTTTTCGTCCTTTACGTGATGAAAAGGTTTTTTGTTGTTCTGATAGAAGGAGGATATCAATGAAAAAGATAGGATTTGTCGGCGCCGGGTCAATGGCAGAAGCAATGATCAACGGCATTTTGCAAAGCGGCATCACAAAACCAGAACATATCTATATTACAAATCGCTCAAATGACGAGCGTCTGATTGAATTAAAGGAAACGTACGGCGTGCGTCCATGCAGAGATAAAAATGAGTTTTTCACTCACACCAATATCATTATCCTCGCTTTCAAACCGAAAGACGCGGCGGAAAGCATCGACAGCATCCGGCCGTATATCAAGGACCAGCTTGTCATTTCAGTACTTGCAGGCCTTACCATCGAAACCATTCAGCATTATTTTGGCAGAAAGCTCGCAGTCATTCGCGTCATGCCTAATACATCAGCGGCAATCAGAAAATCAGCAACCGGATTTTCCGTAAGCACGGAAGCAAGCAAGAATGATATAATTGCCGCAAAAGCTCTATTGGAAACAATCGGTGAGGCAACACTGGTTGAGGAGCGGCATCTTGACGCTGTCACTGCAATTGCAGGCAGCGGCCCGGCCTACGTGTATCGTTATATTGAGGCGATGGAAAAAGCGGCACAAAAAGTAGGATTAGATAAAGAAACGGCAAAAGCACTCATTTTGCAGACAATGGCAGGGGCAACAGATATGCTCCTTCAAAGCGGCAAACAGCCGGAAAAGCTGCGTAAAGAAATCACCAGTCCTGGAGGCACTACAGAGGCAGGTCTTCGCGCTTTACAGGACTCCCGCTTTGAAGAAGCAATTATTCACTGTATTGAAGAAACAGCTAAACGGAGCGCAGAAATCAAAGAACAGTTTGCCGGTGCCGCCTTAGAGAGACATTCTTAGATGCAAGACAAAAACAGAAGGCACAGTGCCTTCTGTTTTTTATTTTTCCCGCAGCAGCTGGCCGGCAGATTCTGATTGCTTTAATAGCGCGGAGATCGTAAATGAAAGCAAATCGGGAAGCACTTCAAAGGAATAAGGCATATACAATCTTTCCGTCCATTTATGCGGGTCTTTACCAGCCGGACCGACATTTAAAACCGGGACATATAAAGCCTGATTTTTACCGCTTGGCAATGAATATCCTCTGTTAAAGAGCGGCATATTGCTTGTGTATGCATCAACCTCCTGCTTTTCCAGCTGAAGATAACTCAAGTCCGAAAGTCCGGGGAAGTACTGAACCTCCCGTAATGCAATGCCGTATCGCTCAGCCGCATAATGCTTTAACTGATCTGCTGTATTTCTGATCAATTGATCATCCTTTGAAGAAACAGCTGGATAAAGCGGCGGACTATAAAACAGAACGATGAGCGGCGCATCCTCCTTACAAAGCGAAGCAAGCTCAGAAACAATTTTCGTCGAAAAATCCCTGTCTCCAAGCTCGCCCCTGTTAGCAAAGGCATAATTTAGAGCCCGCTCTGTTTCCGAGATCCCCGCACGCTTTTTTGCACGCGAGACCAGCTCATCAAATGTCAAAACAGTGACGTCCCGCTCAATCGGCTGAAATGGCTCAAATTGTTGAAAATCCTGTGTTTTCTTCCGAACGTTCGACATGATCTCCTCCGCCGCCTGTTCTGCTGTTGTAAGCAGCATCTGATGCAGCTCACTAGCTGAGCGTTTCATTGACAGCACATTAAATAATGTGACAGCTGTATGCGGTGTCTGGACTGAATATGCCTCTTTCAAGTCCTTTTGCATTAAGTTTACCGGCGGCGGAGTGACCTCGCCATCAACCTTTTCGCAATAATCAGCATTCAGTTCAAGCAAACGGTTAATCTCAGATACCATTAAATTTGCGTTTAGGCCTGAAAACGGCTCTCCAACATGTGTCTCAATCCCCTTGCAGAAAAAACCCGCAAGCACCTTTCCAATGCTTCCTGTATAAAAATATTGCTGCTGATCGCCGGGAAATTTTTCAAACATCGGTTCGGCATTCAGGCAAGCGGTTAATGTGATATCATGCTTTTTCTCCATTTCCTTCAATGCAGGAACCGCTTCAATCATGCCTCTTGAATTCACTTCCTCGTCCGGAACCGTTATCAACAGCAGATTGCCCTCAAAATGTCCGTTCATTGCCCTCTCCAGCATCGACAGTTGAACACAAAGCCCCGCTTTCATATCCATCGTCCCTCTTCCGAACAGCCAGTCTCCGCTTTCGGCATCTCTTCTCACACGTTCCGGGAGCAGCTCTTTTTTCTCTAAAAAGGAGCTCAAAAGCTCAGCAGGCTTGCAAGCCATATGTTTAAATTCGCCGTAATCTTCTATGTCAACGACATCAAAATGACTCAGCAGAAGCACTGTCTTTTTGACATTCTTCTTTTTGACTAGAGCCGTAAGAAAAGATCTGCCATCGTCCATCGGATGAAGTGTTACATCATCAGGGTGCTTTTGAAAATAGGGCTTGTCCTTCAAAATAAAATAAAGATACTCTGCAAGCGCTGCCTCGCCCTTTGAACCGGTGATGCTTTCGTATTGCACAAGAGAAGTTAAAAGTGCCAGCAATTCGTCCTTCGTCTGCCAATTCATTGATTCCGCCCCTCCTATGAATAAAAATGCTTCTATACTGAAAAATAAACTGATTTCTCGTCTATTATACAGAAATGTTTGACAAAAGCGGTTCATTTGAGCAGTTTATATGACGGGAAAGAAATGACTTGATATAATCAATCTCTAAAAACCTTACGGGAGGCGAAAGAAATGGCCAGAAAATTATTTACACCTATTACAATTAAAGATATGACGTTAAAAAACCGCATTGTCATGTCGCCAATGTGCATGTATTCTTCTCATGAAAAGGACGGAAAATTAACACCGTTCCACATGGCACATTACATATCGCGCGCAATCGGCCAGGTCGGACTGATTATTGTAGAGGCGTCAGCGGTTAACCCTCAAGGACGAATCACTGACCAAGACTTAGGCATTTGGAGCGACGAGCATATTGAAGGCTTTGCAAAACTGACTGAGCAGGTCAAAGAACAAGGTTCAAAAATCGGCATTCAGCTTGCCCATGCCGGACGTAAAGCTGAGCTTGAAGGAGATATCTTCGCTCCATCGGCGATTGCGTTTGACGAACAATCAGCAACACCTGTAGAAATGTCAACAGAAAAAGTAAAAGAAACGGTCCAGGAGTTCAAGCAAGCGGCTGCCCGCGCAAAAGAAGCCGGCTTTGATGTGATTGAAATTCATGCGGCGCACGGATATTTAATTCATGAATTTTTGTCTCCGCTTTCCAACCATCGCACAGATGAATATGGCGGCTCACCTGAAAACCGCTATCGTTTCTTGAGAGAGATCATTGATGAAGTCAAACAAGTATGGGACGGTCCTTTATTTGTCCGTGTATCTGCTTCTGACTACACTGATAAAGGCTTAGACATTGCCGATCACATCGGTTTTGCAAAATGGATGAAGGAGCAGGGTGTTGACTTAATTGACTGCAGCTCAGGCGCCCTTGTTCACGCAGACATTAACGTATTCCCTGGCTATCAGGTCAGCTTCGCTGAGAAAATCCGTGAACAGGCGGACATGGCTACTGGTGCCGTCGGCATGATTACAGACGGTTCAATGGCTGAAGAAATTCTGCAAAACGGACGTGCCGACCTCATCTTTATCGGCAGAGAGCTTTTGCGGGATCCATTCTTTGCAAGAACTGCTGCGAAACAGCTCAATACAGAGATTCCGGCCCCTGTTCAATACGAAAGAGGCTGGTAATGCCATAAGAGATATCCTGTAGAGGATATCTCTTTTTTTATTTTTAGAGAAACGATCGGCTAAGGTTCTCCGTCTCCCTAGTAGAACCAATTAGAGGAGATGACTCCAATGAAATCAGCTTGGATGGAAAAGACATATACAATTGACGGATGTGCGTTTCATACACAGCACCGGAAAGGATCAAGCGGTGTAACGATTGTCTTTGAGGCCGGCTATGGTACTTCTTCTGAGACGTGGAAACCATTAATGGCGGACATTGATGATGAATTTGGCATTTTCACATATGATCGGGCAGGCATAGGAAAAAGCGGGCAAAGCAGAGCTAAACGAACAGCTGATCAACAAGTGAAAGAATTGGAGAGTTTGCTTAAAGCAGCTGATGTAAAACCTCCTTATTTGGCTGTTTCACACTCATACGGAGCTGTCATCACCGGTTTATGGGCCTGCAAAAACAAGCATGATATTATCGGCATGGTCCTTCTTGACCCAGCTTTAGGCGATTGCGCCAGCTTTACCTTTATACCCGAAGAAATGCACAAATCACATACGAGAAAGATGATGCTTGAGGGCACACATGCAGAGTTTTCAAAAAGTCTGCAGGAGCTCAAAAAGCGGCAAGTCCACTTAGGAAACATGCCTCTTCTTGTGTTGTCATCAGGAGAACGGACTGAGAAATTCGCTGCTGAACAGGAGTGGCAAAACTTGCACAGCAGCATATTGTCTCTATCTAACCAAAGCGGCTGGATTCAAGCTAAAAACAGCTCCCACAACATCCATCATGATGAACCTCATATCGTTCACTTGGCTATTTATGACGTATGGTGCGCAGCGTGCCAGCAGGCCGCTCCTCTTTACCAGGCAGTCAATTAACGTAAAAAAAGACCGGGCCGTAAGGGATTCCCGGTCTTTTTTATTATTTTGTTTCACGGTGAAGGGTATATTTCTTTAAACGCGGTGAATATTTTTTCAGCTCCAAACGGTCTGGATTGGTGCGTTTATTTTTTGTTGTGATGTAATTTCGGTCTCCCGTTTCAGTGCAGGCTAAAGTAACATTTACTCTCATAATTAACATCTCCTTATAAAACGTAATGATTACGTTTTATTATACAACATCATCACAAATTGTCAAATAAGAGCTCTGCCTTCAGCCTCGCGGGACGTTTACCTCTAAGAAATCATATGCCGCCACGCTATTGGGGAAAACGTCAACCGCTTCTTTTTGAAGCTCCAAAGAAGCATCTCCCTGATATCTTGCGCTGATATGGGTTAAAATGAGCTGCTTCGCTCTTGCTTCTTTCGCTGTTACAGCCGCTTGTTCCGTTGTACTGTGATAATAATCATAAGCAAGTTTACGGTCTTCCTTAGCAAAGGTTGCTTCATGAACAAGCACATCACAATCCCTCGCAAGCTCTTTTAGTTTGTCACTTACTCTCGTATCACCGGAGAACACAACAGATCTTCCCTTTTTAGGAGGCTCCAGAAAATCATTCCCATTGATGATTCGTCCGTCTTCAAGCGTTACCGTTTCGCCTTTTTTGATTTTCTGATATACAGGTCCGGGCGGGATGTTCATTTCTTTTAATACATCAGCCTTCAAGGAACCCGGTACGTCTTTTTCCTGCACACGGTACCCGAAGGCTTCCACTCCATGAATAACAGATACCGCTGTGACAATAAACTGATCGTCCTCAAACACGATTCCTTCTTCAATTTCCTGGATCGCAAGCGGATATGTCAAATGGGTCTTCGTGACGGCAAGGCTTGTTTCAATAAACGCCTTGATCCCTTTAGGTCCGTACACTGTCAGCTCGTCCTCTCCGCCTTGAAAGGAACGGCTCCCCAGAAGCCCCGGAAGTCCGTATACATGATCGCCGTGCATGTGTGTAATAAAGATTTTCTCTATTTTACGAGGTTTAATCGTTGTATGTAAAATTTGATGCTGTGTGGCTTCCCCGCAGTCAAAAAGCCATACCGAACGCCTTTCTTCAAGCAATTTCAATGCTACAGAGGTGACGTTTCTCGCCTTGGCGGGAATGCCGGCTCCCGTCCCTAAAAAAAGTAATTCCACGTTTCCTTCCTCCTACTAGAACCAGATACCTACAAGAATACAGGATCAAGCGGAAAATGTGAATCTTGCCTCTGAAAAGAACAATCCTTTCGTGCTAGAAACATTTTTTCAGCATTCTGCTTAAAAAAGGGCTTAAATGTTTGCTTTCGTTGAATTTTAGATTTAAAATGAAGGAAATATACGGGGTGTACTAAAATAAAGCTTCGAATAAAGTGAGGTACTTTTAGTGAAAACAAACCAACAACCAAAAGCAGTAATTGTCATATTCGGTGCAACTGGAGATTTAGCAAAACGAAAATTGTATCCGTCTATTCACCGTTTATATCAAAACGGACAAATCGGAGAAGAGTTTGCAGTGGTAGGAGTTGGAAGAAGACCTTGGTCTAATGAGGATCTTCGCCAAACTGTTAAAACATCCATTTCCTCATCTGCAGATAAGCATATAGATGATTTCACGTCTCATTTTTACTATCACCCGTTTGACGTGACAAACCCTGGTTCTTATCAAGAGCTAAACGTATTGCTTAACCAGCTGGAAGATACATATCAAATTCCTAACAACAGAATGTTCTACTTGGCAATGGCTCCTGAATTCTTCGGAACGATTGCAAAAACATTAAAATCAGAGGGTGTAACAGCTACAACCGGCTGGTCCCGCCTTGTCATCGAAAAACCGTTCGGCCATGATCTGCCAAGCGCACAGGCATTGAATAAAGAAATCCGCGAAGCATTTACGGAAGATCAAATATACAGAATCGACCATTATCTAGGCAAACAAATGGTTCAGAACATTGAAGTGATTCGATTTGCCAATGCGATTTTCGAACCGCTTTGGACAAACCGCTACATTTCAAACATTCAAATCACATCTAGCGAATCACTAGGCGTTGAAGACCGCGCAAGATATTACGAAAAATCAGGCGCCCTTCGCGACATGGTGCAAAACCATATTATGCAGATGGTTGCCCTTCTTGCAATGGAGCCGCCTATCAAATTGAACACAGAAGAAATCCGCAGCGAGAAAGTGAAGGTGCTGAGAGCACTGCGTCCTATTGCAAAAGACGAAGTGGATGAATACTTTGTGCGCGGACAATATCATGCTGGTGAAATTGACGGTGTACCGGTTCCTGCTTATACAGATGAAGATAATGTCGCTCCTGACTCCAATACAGAAACCTTTGTTGCCGGCAAGCTCTTGATCGACAACTTCAGATGGGCTGGTGTTCCATTCTACATCAGAACCGGAAAACGAATGAAAGAAAAGTCCACAAAAATTGTCGTTCAATTTAAGGACATTCCGATGAACCTGTACTACGGTAATGAAAACAACATGAATCCGAACTTGCTTGTCATTCATATTCAGCCTGACGAAGGCATTACGCTTTACTTAAATGCTAAAAAGCTTGGCGGAGCAGCACACGCACAGCCAATCAAACTCGATTATTGCAGCAATTGCAATGACGAGTTGAACACCCCTGAAGCATATGAAAAACTAATTCACGACTGTCTTCTTGGCGATGCAACAAACTTTGCACACTGGGATGAAGTTGCCCTTTCTTGGAGCTTTGTCGACTCTATTTCTGAAACATGGGCAGCAAACAAAACCTTATCTCCTAACTACGAATCAGGCTCAATGGGACCGAAAGAATCTGATGATCTTTTGGTGAAAGACGGCTTACACTGGTGGAACATATAATAAGAAGAAAAAAGCCGAAAATGTTTACAAGCATTTTCGGCTTTTTTACGCTGAACAAAGGTATAACAATCTCCTTAATAACAAAACCCCCAAAGCTTAAGAGCTTCGGGGTTTCTATTGATTACTTCATCCATTCAGTATGGAAGATGCCTTCTTTGTCAGTACGCTCATAAGTATGAGCGCCAAAGTAGTCGCGCTGTGCTTGGATTAAGTTTGCAGGCAGTACGGCTGTGCGGTAGCTGTCATAGTAGGCTAATGCGCTTGAGAATGATGGCACCGGCACACCTTGGGCAACTGCAAGTGAAATCACTTGGCGAAGCGCTCCTTGATAGCTTTCTACAATATTCTTGAAATAGCTGTCAAGAAGCAGGTTGTCAAGCTCAGGCTCGCGATCGTAAGCTTCTTTGATCTTCTGAAGGAATGCCGCGCGAATGATGCAACCACCGCGGAAGATCATAGCGATTTCACCATATTTCAGATCCCAGTTGTATTCTTCAGAAGCAGCTTTCATTTGGGCAAATCCTTGCGCGTATGAACAGATTTTACTCATGAACAACGCTTTTCTGACCGCTTCAATCAGCTCTTCTTTATTTTCTGTAACAGGCTTCACTTCTGGTCCTGAAAGAAGTCCGCTCGCTTTTACACGCTCTTCCTTCATAGCTGAGATAAAGCGTGCGAATACAGATTCAGTAATAATCGGAAGCGGAACGCCTAAGTCAAGTGCGCTTTGGCTTGTCCATTTTCCTGTTCCTTTTTGGCCTGCTTTATCAAGAATCACATCAACAAGCGGTTTGCCTGTTTCTTCGTCTTTTTTTGTGAAGATGTCAGCCGTAATCTCAATCAGGTAGCTATCAAGCTCACCTTTATTCCATTCAGCGAAAACTTCATGAAGCTCATCAGCAGAAAGGCCCAGCACCTGTTTCAGAATGAAATATGATTCAGAGATCAGCTGCATATCTCCGTATTCAATTCCGTTGTGCACCATTTTTACGTAATGGCCGGCGCCGTCCGGACCGATATATGTCGTACAAGGTTCTCCGTCAACTTTTGCAGAAATGGCTTCAAGAATCGGTTTTACAAGCTCATGTGCTTCTTTTTGTCCGCCAGGCATGATAGAAGGTCCTTTAAGCGCTCCTTCTTCTCCGCCGGAAACGCCTGTTCCGATAAAATGAATGCCGCTTTCAGCGAGTTCTTTGTTACGGCGCTGTGTATCTTTATAGTATGTATTACCGCCGTCAATTAAAATATCATCCTTCTCTAGATGAGGAAGAAGAGATTGAATTGTCGCATCTGTTGCAGTTCCCGCTTTAACCATTAATAAGATTTTGCGCGGTGTTTCCAAGGATTGGACAAATTCTTCAATGCTGTAAGTGCCAACAACATTTTTTCCTTTTGCCTCCTGTAAAAACTCCTCAGTTTTACTGCTTGATCTGTTGTAAACAGAAACAGAAAATCCCCGGCTTTCGATATTTAAAGCCAGATTTTTACCCATGACCGCAAGTCCGATAACGCCGATTTGTTGTTTTGACATATTCTAACGTCCCTTCTGCAAACGTTTAATCATTTTAAAATTTAAATTAAAATAAAATGATATTTATAATAAAGAAATTACCATACATTCACCCTTTTTTTCAAGCGATTCAGCTTTTCTTTTCATCTTGAAAAAAATCTTTATTAAAGCTTGTTCCCTTTGTTTTGCTCTCCTCTTTTTTTAACGTTGCCCCTTTTCTGATCAGTTTGGTACCGTACTTTTTATTCAGCTTTTCCATCATCTGCTGAATGGGCTCATCCTTCGCATCTTCATTAAAGCTGAACAAATCGAGCTGTTTATAGGCCTGCTCTTTTTCTACTAAATCCGTTCCGGTAATGCCAAGCAGCCTGACAGGATTTTTATTCCAATGTTTAAAAAAGAGGTGCTCCGCTTCTTTCAAAATGTCATTTTTTTGATCAATCGGGTTTCTCAGCGTAGTGCTTCTTGTGATGGTTCTCCAATCCGCATATCTAATCATAATAAAAAGCTTCGAAGCCATGACTTCCTTGCGCTGTAAACGGTCACTCACAGAAGCGGCAAGCTTTCTAAAAACGCCTAACAGCTCTTCTTCATCACTGGAATCATGGGAAAGTGTCGATGAGTTGCCGACGCTTTTAAATTCGTAAATGCGCTCCGGGTCAACCGGCGCATGGTGAATGCCATTTGCTTTATTTTTAAGGCGCGGACCGTTGATGCCAAGCAGGCGCTTCAGCGAGTGTTCATCAGCTGCAGCTAGCTCTCCGATTGTATGGATGCCGAGTCCCTTCAGTTTTTCCGCTGTCTTTTTGCCGACTCCGTGCATCTCTCCAACAGGAAGCGGCCACAGGATATCGGGCACTTGCCTCTTTCTTAAGATCGTAATTCCAAGCGGTTTTTTCATATCAGACGCCATCTTAGCGAGAAATTTATTCGGTGCAATCCCTATGCTTGACGGGAGCAGCAGCTCTTTTTGCAGCCTGCTTTGGATTTCTTTTGCCGTCTCTAGAGCGCGGCTGCTGTATGGTGTATCGGTCATGTCCATATAGCCTTCGTCGATGGAGACAGGCTCCACTAGGTCAGTATATTCACGAAGAATGGTAAACATCGCTCGTGAAGAGTTTCTATAGCGGTCAAAGTTCGGCGGAAGAACGATGAGCTCAGGACAATGGCGCTTCGCTTGCCAAACCGGCATCGTTGTTTTGACGCCGCGCGCTCTTGCTTCGTAGCTGCATGTTACCACAATGCCCTTTCGCTCCTTTACGTTTCCGGCAACTGCGACCGGCTTTCCCCGGAGAGCCGGATCATATGCCATTTCAACCGACGCATAAAAGCTATTCATATCAATATGGAAAATAATTCGGCTCTTTCCCGGCATAAACAAATCTCCTTTTCGGTCATTAGACAACAGCTTGTACATATAGTAAAATGAAGCTATTGAATGGATGTGATGACAATGTTTGTGGAATCGATAAATGACGTTTTATTCTTAGTCGATTTTTTCACAATTATTCTTCCTGCTCTAACGGCAATCGGGATTGCATTCCTCTTACGGGAGTGCCGTGCGGGCGAGCAATGGAAATCAAAACGAACAGATGAACATCAGACGGTCTTTCACATTAACCGAACAGACTTTCTTATTATTATATATCATCGCATTACAACTTGGATACGTAAAGTCTTCCGCATGAATTCGCCTGTGAACGATGAGGAAGACGCCGGTTCTCTTCTTTTATAAACCGCATTTATAAAAAGGAGGAGAACAAAATTGTTAAAAACATATCAAAAACTTTTGGCTATGGGTATCTTTTTGATCGTATTATGCTCGGGCAATGCTGCATTTGCAGCGACTAATCAGGTGGGAGGCCTCAGCAACGTAGGTTTTTTCCACGATTATTTAATCGAACCGTTTTCCGCTCTGCTTAAGGGTGTTGCCGGGCTGTTTCACGGAGAATACGGACTCTCTATTATCCTCGTAACCATTATTGTGCGTATAGTTGTATTGCCTTTGTTTGTCAATCAGTTCAAAAAACAGCGCATCTTCCAAGAGAAAATGGCCGTTATTAAACCTCAGGTTGACAGTATCCAGGTTAAGTTGAAAAAGACGAAGGACCCGGAAAAGCAAAAAGAGCTGCAAATGGAAATGATGAAGCTGTATCAGGAGCATAATATCAACCCGCTTGCGATGGGCTGTCTTCCAATGCTGATT
Source organism: Bacillus sp. FJAT-14266 (assembly GCF_001719225.1). NCBI lineage: Bacteria > Bacillati > Bacillota > Bacilli > Caryophanales > Bacillaceae > Bacillus > Bacillus sp. FJAT-14266. The sequence goes on along the minus strand of NZ_CP017072.1, from coordinate 1,928,644 downwards.
CAGTCTCCGATTATGATTGGGCTTTATTACGCGATTCGCTCAACACCTGAAATTGCGTCACACTCGTTTCTATGGTTCAGTTTAGGGCAATCTGATATTCTCTTGTCCCTTAGTGCAGGGATTATGTATTTTGTCCAAGCCTATATCGCTCAAAAACTGAGCGCGAAATATTCCGCTGTCCCGCAAAACCCTGCAGCGCAGCAATCCGCAAAATTGATGGTGTTCATCTTCCCTGTGATGATGACGATTTTCTCGCTTAATGTGCCGGCAGCCCTTCCGCTGTACTGGTTTACAAGCGGACTGTTTTTGACAGTGCAAAACATCGTCCTTCAGATGACGCATCATAAAAGTAAAAAAACAGCCGCTCTTACTGAGTCGGTGAAATAAAAAAGCAACCCCGTGCGAAAAGCCGGGGTTGTTTTTTGTTACTTGCAAAGCATACCGCGCCAAACAGTCTTGTTTATCATGGCTGAAGCAGAAATGGCCATCCTAAAAAATAGCCGTATCGTTTAAAAAGAAGGAAATCGGGAATACCTTTACTCACCTCCAACCGAAAGGAGCATATACGTTGACGGAACGCTTTCAGCAAAAAAATATTTCTGTACCTGATGGAATCTGGATCATGAGACAAACCTGGAATGATGTCTTATTTGCTCACTGGCCTGTTGATGTTTCTATCCTTCGCGCTTTGGTACCGTCCGTTTTAGAATTAGATACATATAACGGGCAAGCTTGGATCAGCATGCTTCCCTTTATGCTCACGAACCTGAGGGCGCGTTATCTTCCTGTCATTCCCGGTGCGCGTGCATTTCCTGAGCTTAACCTCCGCACCTATGTCACGTATAAAGGCAAGCCCGGCATTTATTTTTTTAGCTTAGATGCCGATCATCGTCTGGCGGTCCTTGGCGCTCGCACATTCTTTCATCTGCCTTATTTTTACGCGGATATGAAGTCCGAAAAAAACGGTGATGCCATTGACTATGTCAGCAAGCGGAAAAATGACAAAGAAGCAGCATTCCACGCCGCATACCGGCCCATTTCAGCGCCTTTTACAGCAGAAAAGGATTCGCTCGATTACTGGCTGACAGAACGGTATAGACTCTATACTACCAATCAAAACAAACTCTATTACGAAGACATCCATCATCATCCATGGCTGCTGCAAAACGCCGAAGCGGAAATTTCAGTCAATACGGTGACTGATGCTCACGGCATTGCATTGCCAGAGTCAGACCCCTTGCTTCATTACGCTAAAAAACAGGATGTGTTATTTTGGCCGCTTAGGAAATGGAGCTAAAAAAACCCGATGCGGGAAATCGCACTCGGGTTTTCTTTTTTTATTTTGCCGCCTCTTCAATAATGGCAACAACCATTTCTGCCGTTTTAACGAGCTCTTCGATCGGCATTTTTTCATTTTTTGTATGGATTTGCTCATAACCGACAGCAAGATTGACCGTCGGGATGCCATGACCAGCGATTACGTTCGCGTCGCTTCCGCCGCCGCTCGTTTGCAGCTCGCTTGGACGTCCGATTTTAGCAGCCGCTTTTTTCGCGATTTCAACAACTTGGTCGCCGTCTTGATATTTAAAGCCCGGATACATAACCTCAATTTCGACTTCTGCGCGTCCGCCCATATCAGCAGCTGCCTCTTCAAAAGCAGCTTTCATTTTTTGAACCTGAGCTTCCATTTTCTCAGGAACTAAAGAGCGCGCTTCAGCAAGAATATGAACTTCGTCGCACACAATGTTTGTTTGTGTGCCGCCTTCAAACCGGCCGATATTAGCTGTTGTTTCTTCATCGATACGGCCCAATGGCATTTTTGAAATGGCTTTGCTAGCGATTGTAATCGCTGAAATGCCTTTTTCAGGTTCAACCCCGGCGTGAGCGGTTTTCCCGAAAATTGCCGCTCTTACCTTCGCCTGTGTCGGCGCGGCCACAATGATATTTCCGACTTTTCCGTCTGAATCAAGAGCATAGCCGTAGGATGCAGTGATCATAGAACGGTCAAGCGCCTTCGCTCCGATCAGACCCGATTCTTCCCCTACTGTGATGATGAATTCAATCGTGCCGTGTTCAATGTTTTCTTCTTTCAGCACCTTAATCGCCTCAAACATTGCAGCCAATCCCGCTTTATCATCAGCGCCTAAAATCGTCGTGCCGTCAGTTTTGACGTAACCGTTCTCTACAACTGGTTTTACGCCGTTTCCGGGTACAACTGTGTCCATATGAGATGTAAAATAGATCGTATCTGTTTGTTTTGTCCCTTTTAGCGTGCAAATCAGGTTACCGGCTCCGTGGCCCGTGATATCCATTGTATCGTCTTCTTTAACGTCCACACCTAAATCAGAAAATTTTCGTTTCAGCACTTTGCAGATTTCAGCTTCGTGCTTTGTTTCTGAGTCAATTTGGACAAGCTCTAAAAATTCTTCCAGCAGGCGTTTTTCATTCACCATTTGTAAGTCCCTCCATATTAAAGCGGTATGTTACCGTGCTTTTTTTTCGGTCTCTCTTCTGTCTTATGTGCAAGCATATGAAAAGCTTGAATCAGTCTTCCCCTTGATTCTTCCGGCAAAATGATGTCATCGACCATTCCACAAGCGGCCGCTTTGTATGGGCCGGCGTTTTGCTTTTTGTATTCCGCTGTTTTTTCGCGTTTCGTCTTTTGCGGGTCAGCTGAAGCTTTGATTTCCTTTTCATACAAAATCGATGCCGCACCTTCTGGACCCATCACTGCGATTTCAGCATTCGGCCATGCAAACACAAGGTCCGCTCCGATTGCTTTGCTGTTCATGGCCACATAGGCGCCGCCGTACGCTTTTCTAATGATGAGTGTGACTTTTGGGACAGTCGCTTCTGCATAAGCAAACAATAATTTTGCTCCATGCCTGATGATTCCGTTGTGCTCTTGCTGAATACCGGGCAGAAACCCCGGGACATCCTCAACAGTCAACAGCGGGATATCAAATGCGTCACAAAAACGGATGAACCTTGCTGCTTTATCAGCAGCGTCAATCGTCAAGCTTCCCGCCAGATGCTTCGGCTGGCTCGCCACGATGCCGATTGTTTTTTCACCCAGCCTTGCAAACCCAATGACAATGTTCTTCGCAAAAAATGGCTGAATCTCAAAAAAAGACTGCGGGTCGGCCATCTCCTTAATCACCGTCCGAACATCATACGGCTTTGTCGTGTCAGCAGGCACTAGACGGTTTAATAACGGTCTGGACGCCTCTTTCTCTGGCTTTGGCTCAGTTGTCCGGCCATTCAGCGGCAAATAAGACAGCAGTTTTCTCACCCCTGTCAGAACCTCCTTCTCCGTATGTCCGGAAAAGTGGGCGTTTCCGCTGACGGCATTATGTATCCCCGCTCCGCCTAAGCTCTCCGCATCAACCTGTTCCCCTGTCACTTTTTCAATCACCTTCGGGCCGGTAATAAACATCCGGCCGGTCTGTTCAGCCATAAATATAAAATCTGTGAGTGCCGGAGAATATACAGCGCCTCCAGCGCACGGCCCTAAAATAACCGATATTTGCGGAATGACTCCGGAATATAAGACGTTTCGGTAAAATATGTGACCGTATCCATCTAATGATAACACACCCTCTTGAATTCTCGCACCACCTGAGTCATTCAGCCCGATAATCGGCGCCTTATTTTTTGCTGCCAGATCCATCAAAGCGCAGATTTTCCTGGCATGGGTTTCGCCAAGCGCCCCTCCGTACACTGTGAAGTCTTGCGCAAATACATAAACTGAGCGGCCGTCAATTGTGCCGTACCCTGTCACGACCCCATCCCCTAACATGCGCTGTTCTCTTGTTAACACTTGACTTTCCATGAAGGGATGTAATTCGATAAAGCTGTCCTGATCTAGAAGAAATATGATCCTTTCCCGAGCAGTGAGCTTGCCCTTTTGCCGCTGCTGAGCCAGCTTTTCCCGTCCTCCGCCTTCTTCTGCCTGCTTGCGTTTCGTGTATAAATGATCCATGTGCTCATTCATGTTCATTGTGTTGGTCTCCTTTCGGTTCACAAAGCTCTACAAGAACACCGTTTGTTTCCCGAGGGGAAATAAACGCGATCTTTTTCCCGTTCGCTCCCTGTCTTGGAAACCTGTCAATCAATTGAACATGCTGGTCAGACAATGCTTGAAGCTGTTCAGATAGGCAGTTGCACAAAAACGCAATATGATGCAGTCCTTGCCCTTTCTTCTCCAAAAATAAATGGACGGGGCTGTCAGCTGTCAACGGCTCTATCAGCTCAAGTTTGACGCTACCAGCTTGAAAAAAAGCAACATTCACCTTTTGCTCTTCAACCGTTTCTTGATGAAGAAATGCAAGCCCCAATACATTTTCATAAAAGCTTCTTGCATCTTTTATCGAAAAAACGGCTATCCCGATATGGTCAAGCCTGTTCATTTTCATCCCTGCTTTCGCTAATAGATATCGCTTGTCCGCCCATTCAAAACACGCTAAAATATAGACAGATTGTTTAAGGAGTGAAAATCATGTCTCAAAAACTGATGAAAAGCGTTTTGATCGTGATTTTGGGAGTTTTTATTCTTTCAACTGTACTCTCAGGAATCGTCATGTTTCTATAACGATAAAAAAGCAGGCGCCTTATTCAATGGGAATATCCTGCTTTTTTATCAGAGCTTTATGCTCGATGGCAATCTCCTCAAAAGAGCGGTTGTCGTCCGTGATCAGCACTCTCGTTCCTACTGGTATCGTTTGAAACAAATGAACGACCTCATCGTTATGCATACGTATGCAGCCGTTAGACACAAATTTTCCTACTGATTCCTCTCGGTTTGTCCCATGAATTCCATAAATCCGCCCGTCCGTTCCTTTCGCGTCAAATCCGATCCATCTTGCCCCAAGCGGGTTGTCAGGAGATCCCCCTTCAATATTTTTCTTTCTGTAGTAAGGATTTTCCGCTTTTACCGTTACCGAAAACTCTCCTTCAGGCGTCAAATCATCTGTTTTTCCAGTCGCCACACTATACACGCCTTCTACTCTGTTGTCGAGGATAACAGCAAGTTCATTTGTTTGCTTGTTGACAATAACATATGGATCACCCGGCAGCGGATTTTCGCCGAGCGGCCAAATCGGTGAAATCATCATAATAATCGAACATAAGAAAAAACGCATAAGCTCCTCCTTTTTCATTAGGTTGACCAATGAAGGAAGAGCTCATGCGAATCATCCGAGTGATTTTTGCGCTTTTATTCCTTTAAAATAACTTTTAATCACTAAATATTGTTCCATTTCGCCGAGAAGATGGAAGAGAGCGGCCCTCGCTTCAAATTCCTCTCTAGTCGCCGGAAGCGGCATCTCCTCAAATTCTTTTCTCATGTCAGCAAGTCTTTTCAGAAATTTGTACGCTGTATTCCCAGGGTGTATCGCCTCCCGCAAATCATGAATAAATTCAGCGATCATTTTTCCCTGATCTACCGTAATGGAGATCGATGTCACTTTAGGGAGAAGGCGTTCGATAATTTCAAATTGCTTTTCTCTCATTTTAAAATAATGATAATGCAGATTTTCATAACGCAAAATGTGGTTTTGCACATCTCGATATGCCAGGTTTTTAGCCTCCGTAATAAGCTGGTGCGTTTCCGGAATTTCTTTTCCAGACCAATCTTGCTCACCAGTTAACAAATACCGTTCGATTTCTGCAAAAATGACAGCAAAGTTATCCTCTATCTTTTTGCGGTAGGCAATCAGTTTCCGGTCAAGACTCGGCATATACAAGTTCATCAATAGAGCGACGCCGATGCCGACCGTAATCAGCTGAACTTCATTCCAGATGAAAGTAGGCGTAATGCCGCCGGACATGTATAAATGAAGGATAATAACAGAACTGGTGACGATACCCTCGTTAATTTTTAACAGAACCGTTATCGGAATGAATATCAAAAGAAGCGCTCCGATCACAAACGGGTGGTAGCCAATAAGCTCGAAAAAGAGATAAGAAAAAGCAATTGCCAGACAGCATGCCGCAAAGCGGGCCCATGAGGCCTGAAGCGACCGTTTTTGTGTGATTTGTATACACAAAATGGTGATGATTCCTGCTGATGCGAAGTTTTGCAAATGCAATAACTGGCTTATATAAATAGCCAAAGCTGTTCCAAGCGCGGTCTTTGTTGTGCGGTAACCAATTTTAAACATGTCGGACTCCATTTCTATTTGTTTCTTCAATAAAAAAGAAGAGGCGGCCAGCCTTCTTCTTTTTTATATTCTATAATATTTTCTTTAAAAAGTCCTGCGCTCTTTTGGATTTTGGCGACATAAAAAATTCCTTCGGATTGCCGTCTTCGACAATCATTCCTTGGTCCATAAACAGCACACGGTCTGCCACTTCTTTTGCGAAGCCCATTTCATGTGTGACAATCACCATGGTCATGCCGGTTTCGACCAGCTCTTTCATCACCTGTAGCACTTCTTTGACCATCTCTGGATCAAGGGCGGAGGTCGGCTCGTCAAACAGCATGATGTCCGGATTCATCGCAAGAGCCCTGGCAATCGCGACACGCTGTTTTTGTCCGCCAGACAAACGGTTTGGATAGTCATTTCGCTTTTCAAACAAACCGACTTTGCAGAGCAGGTCCTCAGCTTTCTCCTGTGCAGCCTGTTTTGATTCTTTTTTTACATTGACAGGCGCGTACATGATGTTTTCGAGAACCGTTTTGTGCGGAAAGAGATGAAAATGCTGAAAAACCATCCCGATGTTTTCCCGGACCTTTAATGTGTTGGTTTTCGGCTTCGTAATCTCTGTGTCTTTTATTGTAATGGTTCCGCCGTTAGGCTTTTCCAACAGGTTTAAACAGCGTAAGAACGTTGATTTGCCTGAGCCTGAAGGACCGATCACGGCAACAACCTCACCCTCAGCGATTGTTGTTGAAATGTTTTTTAATACTTCGTGTTTCCCAAATGATTTTGACAGCTTTTCAACCTTAATCATTGGATTTCAGCTTCCTTTCTACAGCCTTGCCGATAAACGTTAAAATCAGGACAAGCACATAATAAATCAATCCCGCGATAATGAGCGGCTCAAGGTAATTGTAAGTGGCGGCGCCAGCTTGATATGCGCGTCTCATGACATCACCAAGCCCGATGACGGTGACGATCGCCGATTCTTTTGTTAACGTAATTAATTCATTCACAATTGCAGGTGATATATTTTTGAAGGCCTGCGGCAGCAGCAGATCCTTCATCATTTTTCCATACGGGACACCGAGTGCAACAGCAGCTTCTTTTTGCCCTTTATCAATGGCATTGATTCCGGCTCTGATAATTTCCGATACATAAGCGGCGGAATTCAAAGACAATGCGACAACCGCAGCCCAAAACTGGTCAATTTGAAATCCGAGCAGCTGAGGAAGGCCAAAATAGACAATCATAAGCTGCAGCACTAAAGGCGTGCCTCGGAACACTGATGTATAAAAATCAGCGATCCAGATAAACGGGCGGAATGTGCTGATCTTGCATAAGCTTAGCACAATACCGAGTATAAGTCCGATAATAGCAGATACAACAACAATTTTTAATGTAATTGCCAAGCCTTCTAATATAAAAGGAATTTGGGGGATCGTTGCTGAAAAATCCAAATTCATAGCCTTTGTCTCCTTTTCTTACAGGAAAAAAGTTTCCTATTCAATAAAAAGGCTCAACGAAAAAGTTGAGCCGCTTTTTTACTTCTCGCCAGTGAACCATTTTTTCTTCAATTTCTCAAGCTCTCCGTTATCTTCCATTTCCTTGAGCGCTTTATTGAATTTGTCTGTCAGTTCACTGTCCTTTCTGAAAGCAATTGCTGAACCGGCTTCTTCCGCTTTCGCATCAGGAATCACAAAGCCTTGCAGGTCATCATTTGATTTGAAATACCCTTCTGCAACAATGTCTTCAATAATCGCGGCATCGAAGCGGTCAGATTTGATTTCCTGCACCAAATCAGAAATTCTGTTGCGGTCTTCTGTTTTAAAACCATATTCTGGAGAAAGCTCTTTCCCCTTCTCTTCCTGAATAGAGCCAAGCTGAACGCCAACTGTTTTTCCTTTCAGGTCTTTCAAAGATTGAATGCCGCTGTCTTTTTTGCTGACAATCATATGGTTCGCTGTGTAATACACATCGGAAAAATCAACTTGTTTTTTACGCTCAGGCGTTGGTGTCATTCCTGACAGAACGAGATCCACCTGTTTTGATTTAAGCGCTGTAATTAAGCTGTTGAAGTCCATATCCTGCACTTCAATTTCATAGCCTGCCTTCTTTGCCAGAGCTTTTGCCAGCTCTACATCAAAGCCGACAATATTATCTCCTTCTTTATATTCAAACGGTTTGTAATCCGCCGAAGTACCCATAATTAATTTTTTCTTTCCGCTTTCTGAACCTGAATTGCTTGAGCCGCACGCAGTTAATGCAAAGGTGATGCAAGCAGCTACAAGTAATAAGAGCCATTTTTTCATGATCCATTTCCCCCGTATTCATTACTTTTGGTGTATTTGAATATTTATTCGTTAATTTGTATTTTAAACAGTTTCTCATTTTTATGCAATACTATTTTTAAAAATTATCTTTAAGCTTATCTTTCCAGTGATCTCTTCTGATATTACTAGATAAAAATTAAATCACTATACAAATCCGATTGAATAACCCCTTAATATTTATTCATATATCCTTGGAAATTTATGCACAAAAAAACCCGGGCCGCTTGGGCATCCGGGTTGTTCGTCTTATACTTCTTCACAATATTCTTCAAAGGCTTCCTGCAGCTTTGCCACTACGGCCATCGGCTCATGGCCTTCAATTTCATGGCGCTCTACCATTTTCATGATCTTTCCGTCTTTCAAAATCGCAAAGGACGGAGAAGATGGCGGATAACCTTCAAAATAGTCACGCGCACGCGCTGTCGCTTCTTTATCCTGTCCGGCAAAAACGGTGACGAGCTGATCAGGTCTTTTATCATAGTGAACGGAATGGTAGGCTGCGGGTCTTGCAATTCCTCCGGCGCATCCGCAAACAGAGTTTACCATGACGAGCGTCGTTCCTTTTTTCGTAAGTGCCTCATCCACCTCTTCGGCTGTTTTAAGCTCGGTGTATCCGGCAGCTGTTATTTCTTGTCTCGCTTGGCGGACAATATCATTCATAAATAAATTAAAGTCCATGTTCAATGAAGACCTCTCCTTTTTCATCATCTGTTCTTATGATAGCAAGGAAACGTCCATATCGGCAAATGACTTTGCTTCGCCGTGCACTTTTTTTGCTCTTCGTTTACTGCTTACAGAAAAAGGGGATTATATAACCAGAAGTAAAATAAAGGAGCAGTTGTATATGAGCCACAGGAAAGCGTTACTGATTCATAACGGAAATGCCGGCAACAAAAATATAGAAAAAGCACTTGGTGCTGTGGTGCCGGTTTTATCTCACCATTTAGATGAGGTAATTATTAAACAGACAAAGAAAAAGGATGATGCGTATCATTTTTGCCGATCCATTGATGATTCTGTCGACACCGTCTTCATTCTCGGCGGCGACGGCACGATCCATCAATGCATAAATGCTATCAGCGCTCTAGAAAGAAAACCCGCGGTCGGAATTTTGCCCGGCGGCACGTGCAACGACTTTTCAAGAGTGCTTGGCATCCCTCAAAATCTTGCAAAGGCTGCGGAAGCACTTATGTCAGGAAAAAAAACCAGCGTAGACGTATGTCAGATGAATGACCGTTATTTTTTGAATTTCTGGGGGATCGGCTTAATTGCAGAAACGTCGAATCAAATCAACGAAACGGAAAAAGCATTATTGGGAAAAATCAGCTATTTTACAAGTGCCTTGCGAACCGTCTCATCCGCTGCATCGTTTCCGATGACATTAAAAATTGATGGAGAAGAAATTAAAGAAGAAGCCGTTATGCTGCTTGTGATGAATGGCCAATATATTGGAACGAATCGAATTCCTCTCCCCGATGCCAGTATTGAAGACGGCTTACTTGATGTTCTCATATGCCGCAATACCAACCTCACCGCGCTGCGGGAGCTGATGAGCATGGAACAGGGTTCAATTGATCGTTTTACCGGAGAGTTGTCCTATGTCCAGGCTTCCCGTATCGAGATTGAAACAGACACTGCCAAAAAGGCGGATATGGATGGAGAAGTTTATACACATACACCCGCAGTCATTCAGGTCCTGCCGCAGCATATCGACATGCTTGTTCCCGCAAATGAATAACTGTCATAAGGCTTTAGAAAGATTTTGCAAATCCGTTGACTCTCCCCTAGGAGGAGGTCTTACAGTATAAGGGATACACACTTGAAAAAGGGGAAGTCATATGGAGAAGAAAAATATTACCTTAACTATATTATTAACCAATTTATTTATTGCTTTTTTGGGGATCGGGCTTGTGATTCCAGTAACGCCGACCATTATGAATGAATTGCATTTATCGGGGACCGCGGTCGGCTATATGGTTGCCTGCTTCGCTATTACACAGCTCATTGTCTCACCAATAGCCGGACGATGGGTTGATCGCTTCGGGCGCAAGATCATGATCATAATCGGCCTGTTGTTCTTTAGTGTGTCGGAGTTTTTGTTCGGCATTGGAAAAACAGTTGAGATGTTATTTATCTCCCGTATGCTGGGCGGTATCAGCGCAGCCTTCATTATGCCCGGGGTCACGGCTTTTATTGCAGATATCACGACCATTAAAACACGGCCAAAAGCGCTCGGTTATATGTCAGCCGCTATTTCAACAGGATTTATTATCGGCCCCGGCATCGGGGGATTTTTAGCAGAAGTCCATTCCCGGCTGCCTTTTTTCTTTGCGGCAGCTTTTGCACTGTTAGCAGCCATTTTATCAATCCTCACGCTGCGCGAGCCGGAACGAAACCCTGAAAATCAGGAAATAAAAGGACAGAAGACAGGCTTTAAACGAATTTTTGCCCCCATGTATTTCATAGCTTTTCTCATTATCTTAATTTCGTCTTTTGGTTTAGCATCATTTGAATCTTTATTTGCATTATTCGTGGATCATAAATTCGGATTTACGGCCAGCGACATTGCCATTATGATTACAGGAGGAGCGATTGTTGGCGCCATTACGCAAGTCGTCTTATTCGACCGCTTCACAAGATGGTTTGGCGAAATCCATTTAATTCGGTACAGCTTAATTCTCTCTACGAGTCTGGTATTCTTGCTGACAACAGTACATTCATATGTTGCGATTCTGCTGGTGACAGTCACCGTATTTGTCGGATTTGATCTCATGCGGCCTGCGGTAACGACTTACCTGTCAAAGATTGCGGGAAATGAACAGGGGTTTGCCGGCGGTATGAATTCAATGTTTACAAGTATCGGCAATGTATTCGGGCCTATTATCGGCGGAATGCTGTTCGATATTGATGTAAACTATCCTTTCTACTTTGCAACGGTCACCTTAGCCATAGGGATTGCACTGACTATTGCTTGGAAATCGCCTGCACATCTTAAAGCCAGCACGTGATAAGAAGCGTATTCTTTGTGTACTGCAAAGAATGCGCTTCTTCTTTATACTGATGATAGAAGGAGTGATGGCATGAAGGAATCATATTACTCAATTGGGGAAGTTTCAAAACTGGCAAACGTGTCGATTAAAGCGCTCCGTTATTACGATAAAATTGATTTATTTAAACCAGCCTACGTCGACCCGGATACCAGCTACCGCTATTATACAGATTCTCAGCTCATTCATCTGGATTTGATCAAATCATTGAAATATATCGGCACACCTTTAGAGGAAATGAAAAAAGCACAGGACTTAGAGATGGAAGAACTGTTTGCTTTTTACACAGAGCAGGAGAGGCAAATCAGGGAGAAATTAGACTTTTTATCAGCACTGGAGCAAACCATTTCATTGGTGAAAAAGCGGATGAAACGGCAGATGGAATATCCCGCGCTCGGTGAGGTGTTTGTTTTAGATGAAGAAGAAATACGGATCATTCAGACAGAGGCAGAAGGAATCGGGCCTGAAAACGTGCTCAACGCCTCCTACAGCAAATTAAAAAAATTTATCGAGTCAGCAGATGGATTTACGAACAATAGCTACGGCGCTACTTTCTCTTTTCAGCCCTACACCAGCATTGATGAAATGACTTACTGTCATATTTTCACGCCTGTATTGACGAATAAACAGATTTCATCAATTACGCCGGATATGGAAATCACAACAATCCCTAAAGGGAGGTATGCGTGTATCGCGTATAATTTTTCGCCTGAACATTATTTTCTCAACTTACAGAAGCTTATCAAATATATCGCGGACCGCCAATTAACAGTTGTCAGTGATGTATACGAGTTAATCATACCGATTCATTACTCCCCGAAAAAACAAGAAGAATATCGAGTCGAAATGAAAATACGGATCGCTGAATAATAAAGCATAGAAAAAGAGCATTTTTTGAAACAAAACTTCAAAAAATGCTCTTTTTGCTTATTTAGTAAACAGATGTCTTCTCGTCAATCGATTCTAAAATTTGTTTCACTCGTCCGAGGAATCGTCCGCACACGAGACCGTCAAGCACTCTGTGATCTAATGACAGGCACAGATTAACCATGTCTCTGACAGCAATCATGCCATTGTCCATGACAACCGGGCGTTTGACGATGGATTCTACTTGAAGAATCGCAGCCTGAGGGTAGTTGATAATGCCCATCGATTGAACAGACCCGAACGAACCTGTGTTGTTGACGGTAAACGTGCCTCCCTGCATGTCATCTGCAGTGAGTTTTCCGTCTCTTACTTTTTTAGCTAGGCTGGTAATGTCTTTCGCAATGCCTTTAATTGTTTTTTCATCAGCGTTTTTAATCACCGGAACAAATAAAGAATCCTCTGTGGCAACTGCAATTGAAATATTGATATCCTTTTTCTGAATAATTTTGTCCCCCGCCCACATGCTATTCATTTGCGGGAATTCTTTTAACGCCTGAGCGACCGCTTTTACAAAAAAGGCGAAGAACGTTAAATTAAAGCCTTCTGTCTTCTTAAAGGAATCTTTTATACTGTTTCGATATGCAACCATATTTGTGACGTCGACTTCCATCATCGTCCAAGCATGCGGAATTTCTGTTTTGCTTCGCTTCATATTGGAAGCAATTGCTTTTCTTACACCTGTGACAAGGATTTCTTTATCACCGGCTGCAGACGCAGGATATGACGTCTCTTCTTTTGGCTCAGGTTTTGATGCAGACTTCGGTGCAGGAGCTGCTGTTTTCGGCTCCTCAGGATTCTGTTCTTGCACGCCGCCTGTTTCAATTAAGCGCTGAATATCTTTTCGTGTGATGCGCCCGCCGGCACCTGTTCCTGTTACTTGTTCAAGATCAATGCTGTGCTCTCCGGCCAAACGGAGTACAGCTGGAGAGTAGCGCTTTTTATTGGGCTGATCAGCTGCTTCGGCACTTTTTGCAGCAGGCGTCTCAGCGGCTTTTGAAGCAGCTGGCTGTTCTTGTTTTTGTTCAGCCGGATTCGCGCCTTCTGTTTCAATTTTGCAAATCACTTCTCCGACTTGCAGGGTTTGGCCTTCTTCTCCCACAAGCTCTGTTATCGTACCAGTAAAAGAAGACGGAACCTCTGCATTTACCTTATCTGTCATGACTTCCGCGATCGGATCGTATTTGTTCACTTTATCACCGGGGGCGACAAGCCATTTGCTGATCGTCCCCTCTGTTACGCTTTCTCCAAGCTGCGGCATCGTCATTTGTTCAATTGCCATGATTGTATCCTCCCTTACGTCTTTAAAACTCCGCTAATTCTCTCATCGCCGCTTCCACTTTATCAGGGTTGACCATAAAGTATTTTTCCATTGTCGGCGCATAAGGCATAGCCGGAATATCAGGACCTGCAAGCCGTTTGATCGGCGCGTCTAAGTCGAACAGACAATGCTCGGATATAATTGCGGCTACTTCGCTCATGATGCTGCCTTCTTTTGTATCTTCTGTGACCAAAAGAACCTTTCCAGTTTTGGACGCAGCTTCGATAATCGCTTCTTTATCAAGCGGGTAAACTGTTCTTAAATCCACCACATGCGCTGAAATGCCATCTTTTTCGAGACGTTCTGCAGCTTGTAAGGCAAAGTGGACACACAGACCGTATGTGATCACCGTGATGTCGTCGCCTTCCCGTTTTACGTCAGCCTTGCCGATTGGCAGGACATAATCATCAGCCGGAACCTCTCCCTTTATCAGACGGTACGCCCGCTTGTGCTCAAAAAACAGCACCGGGTCTTCGTCACGAACTGCGGCTTTTAATAGTCCCTTGGCGTCATATGGTGTTGATGGCATGACAATTTTCAGTCCGGGCTGGTTGGCGAAAATTGCTTCGACTGATTGAGAATGATACAAGGCTCCGTGCACGCCTCCGCCGTATGGCGCTCTGACGACAATCGGACAGCTCCAGTCATTGTTGCTGCGGTAGCGGATTTTAGCCGCCTCAGAAATAATTTGGTTGACCGCCGGCATAATGAAATCAGCAAACTGCATTTCAGCAATCGGTCTCATTCCGTACATTGCCGCTCCGATACCGACTCCTGCGATCGCAGATTCAGCAAGCGGCGTATCCATAACGCGCTCTTCCCCAAATTGTTCATAGAGTCCGGCTGTCGCTTTAAACACACCGCCTTTTCTTCCTACATCTTCCCCAAGGACGAAAACGCGAGAATCTCGTTCCATTTCTTCTTTCATCGCCAAATTGATTGCATCAATATATGACATTACTGACATTTGTTCTTCCTCCCTACTTCGCATACACATAATCAAGCGCTGACTCAGGAGCTGCATAAGGGGCGTTCTCCGCTTCATCCGTCGCTTCATTTACGATTGCCATAATTTCATCCAGCATGGTTTGTTCTATCTCATCGGACAGCAGGCCTGTTTCCTTTAAGTAAGCTTGATAAGTAAGCAGGGGATCACTTTTTTTCGCTTCCTCTACTTCTTCACGCCCTCTGTAGCTGCTGTCATCGTCATCACTGGAATGTGGTGTAAGGCGGTAAGAAATCGTTTCAATTAATGTCGGGCCTTCTCCTCTGCGTGCCCTTTCGCGTGCTTCTTTGACCGCTTGATAAACTTCCAGCGGATCATTTCCATTCACAGTTACGCCAGGCATCCCATAGCCTATGGCACGGTCGGAAATGTTCTCACATGCGACTTGCTTATCGTAAGGCACTGAGATTGCGTATTTGTTGTTTTCACACATGAAAATAACCGGCAGCTTATGGACAGCGGCAAAGTTCGCCCCTTCATGGAAATCGCCTTGGTTTGAAGACCCTTCCCCAAATGTAACAAAGGCTGCGATATCCTTTTTCTCCATACGTCCCGCAAGCGCAATACCGACTGCGTGTGGCACTTGCGTTGTAACTGGAGATGATCCCGTCACAATGCGGTTTTTCTTTTGTCCGAAATGTCCTGGCATCTGGCGGCCTCCTGAGTTCGGATCTGCTGCTTTTGCAAACCCGGACATCATTAAGTCCTTTGCTGTCATGCCAAACGCGAGCACGACACCCATGTCTCTGTAGTACGGCAATACATAATCCATTTCACGGTCAAGTGCGAAAGCCGCTCCTACCTGTGCTGCTTCCTGTCCTTGACAAGAGATTACAAATGGAATTTTGCCAGAACGGTTTAACAGCCACATTCTTTCATCGATTTTTCTTGCTAACAGCATGGTTCTATACATATCAACGGCTTCCTGATCAGTCAGCCCTAGTGCTTGATGTCGGTTTGTACTCATTCAAGCCCCTCCTTTATGCTTTTAAAAATGAATGGCTTTGCCATCTGCGGCAAGCGCTGCTTCTCCAATTGCTTCAGAAAGCGTTGGATGCGGGTGAATCGTTTGTCCGACCTCCCACGGCGTTGCGTCCAGCACTTTGGCAAGACCCGCTTCAGAAATCATGTCGGTGACATGCGGGCCGATCATATGAACGCCGAGAATATCATCTGTATCTCGGTCCGCCACGATTTTGACAAAACCGTCGCTTTCACCGTATACAAGCGCTTTTCCAATCGCCATAAATGGGAACTTGCCGATTTTGACATTATGCCCGTTCGCCTTTGCTTCGTCTTCGGTTAAGCCGACACTGGCAGCTTCAGGGCTTGAGTAAATGCACTTCGGCACAAGCGTCGGATCAAGCGGATGCGGATTGAGACCTGCAAAATGCTCAACAGCAATAATTCCCTCATGTGAAGCAACATGAGCTAACTGCAGGCCACCGATTACGTCTCCGATTGCATAAATATGAGATTCCTTCGTTTGGCAGCTTTCATTGACTGAAATCATGCCATTTTCAGTAACAATATCGGTGTTCTCTAGGCCGATGCCTTCGATATTTGCCTGTCTGCCGATGGAAACAAGCATTTTCTCAGCAGAGTAGGTAACGGTTTCTCCGTCTTTTTCCGCTTGTATGCTGATATCGTCTGATGTTTTTGTCACTGTGTCAGGCAGCACTTTTGCCCCTGTTATGAACTGGATGCCTTTTTTCTTAAGAAGACTTTCCATTTCTTTTGAAATCTCTAGATCTTCAGTCGGCAATATGCGATCCGCGTATTCAATAACTGTTACCTTCACGCCAAAATCATGGAGCATAGACGCCCATTCGATACCGATAACCCCTCCGCCGACAATGATGATTGATTGTGGCAGCTCCTCCATTTGGAGCGCCTCATCTGAAGTCAGTACAGACTTACCGTCCGCTTCAAGACCCGGAAGCATTCTCGGTCTTGATCCTGTTGCAATGATCACTTGTTTCGGGATCAGCATATCATTTTCTTCACCATTTCCCCGCTCAACAGAAATTGTTCCCGGCAGCGGAGAGAAGATTGACGGTCCAAGGATACGTCCATATCCGGTGTACACGTCAATTTTCCCTTTTTTCATTAAATGATTTACACCCGCTGCAAGCTTATCAACAACGGCTTGCTTACGCTGCTGCACTTTTTCAAAGTTGAGGGACACGCCAGCCGTTTCCACCCCGAATTGATCGGCTTCACGAGCTGTCCGGTATACCTCTGCACTTCTAAGAAGCGCTTTACTCGGGATACAGCCTTTATGCAGACATGTTCCCCCGAGTTTTTCCTTTTCCACAACGGCTGTTTTTAAGCCGAGCTGAGCGGCTCTGATGGCCGCAACATAACCGCCGGTACCGCCGCCCAGAATGACTACGTCATACTCAGTTGCCATGGTGACTCACTCCTGTCTGTCTATTCAATACGATATTGTTTGGATTGCTCTTCGCCCAGCAACACTCTGAGCGCCCCTTGGGCAAGAGACTGCAGTTCATTTTCACCCGGATAGACTAAAACGTCTGAAATCCAATCTATGTATGATCTAATAGCAGAAACAAAGCTTTTGCCGTACGCAAGGCCTCCCGTCAGCACAATCGCTTCAACTTCGCCTTTTAACGCCGCGCTGGCTGCCCCGATTTCCTTTGCTACCTGATATGCCATGGCATCATAAATGAAGCGGGCTTTTTCATCGCCCCCCTGAATCATCTGTTCCACTTTTACTGCATCATTTGTACCGAGATAGCCTAAAAGTCCGCCGGTGCCAACAAGCTTTTTCATGATTTCTTCTTTTGTATATTCCCCTGAAAAACATAGATCAACAAGATCTCCCGCAGGCACTGTTCCTGCTCGTTCAGGACTGAATGGCCCCTCGCCGTGCAGGCCGTTATTGACATCTACCACTCGCCCGCGGTCATGGACGCCAATTGTAATACCTCCGCCCATATGGGTAATAATCATTTTCATGTTCTCATATCGTTTGCCAAGGGAGGCTGCCGCTTTACGAGCGACAGCTTTTTGGTTTAACGCATGGAAAATGCTTTTCCGTTCAATTTCAGGCATGCCTGAAACTTTCGCAAGCACTGACATTTCGTCTACGACAACAGGGTCGACGATATACGAAGGGATATTCAGGCCGTCTGCGATTTCCCGCGCGATAATACCCCCGAGATTAGAAGCATGCTGACCGGCGTAACCGCTTTTCAAATCCTCAATCATCTCATCATTCACTACGTAGGTCCCGCCTTCAATTGGCCGGAGAAGGCCGCCTCTTGCACAGACTGCATCAAACTTTGAGATATTGATTCCCTGTTCATGAAGCGTTTCGAGAATATGGTTTTTACGAAATTCATACTGATCAATAATTCGGTCAAATCGCTGCAGCTCTTCTATGTTGTGTCTCAATGTTTTTTCAAAAATGCTTCTTTCGTTATGAAAAACACCGATTTTCGTTGAAGTTGAGCCTGGATTAATTGTGAGAATGCGTTTTTCGACATGTAGCACTTTCATAACCTCCAGATCAATTTCTTAACGTCTGCTTAATACACTGTGGCCGTTTTGCAAAAACTGGCTTCTTGAGCGGCGCATGCGTTCAATCCGTTCCTCTGCCAAGCGGTCAGCCGCTAAATATGCAGGAATGCCGTCACGCTGAGAAATCTCTAGTACACGCTCGATATTGCCGTAAATGCCTTCGACTTTTTTCAATGCACGTTCTGCATTATAGCCGTAAAGCTCATCTGCCACGTTGATAACACCGCCCGCGTTAATCACGTAATCCGGTGCATAAACAATGCCCATTTCGTGAATTTGATCACCATGGCGTGTCTCTTTTAATTGGTTGTTAGCCGCACCTGCGATCACTTTCGCCTTCAGCTGTTTAATGGTGTCGTCGTTAATAGTCGCACCAAGGGCACACGGCGCATAAATATCGCAGTCTTGTGAATAAATGTCATCAGGATCTACAGCACGGGCGCCAAAATCTTCAACTGCACGCTGTACAGATTGTTTGTTGATATCCGTAACGATTAAGTTTGCTCCTTCTTCATGCAGGTGGCGGCAAAGGTTATAGGCTACGTTCCCAACACCCTGTACAGCAATGGTTTTTCCTTCAAGAGAGTCGGTTCCGAAAGCAGCTTTAGCTGCTGCCTTCATTCCTCTATACACCCCGTACGCTGTGACTGGGGACGGATTTCCAGAAGAGCCGAAAGCAGGAGAAATCCCTGTAACATAGTCTGTTTCATCATGAATGATATCCATATCCTCGACCGTTGTACCCACATCTTCAGCCGTGATGTATCTGCCATTCAGCCCTTGAATATAGCGGCCAAACGCGCGGAACATTTCCTCATTTTTGTCTTTGCGCGGATCGCCGATAATGACTGTTTTTCCGCCGCCAAGGTTTAAGCCTGCCGCCGCGTTCTTATAGGTCATGCCTCTAGCCAATCTGAGCGCATCTTCAATTGCCGCTTCTTCATTTTCATATGTCCACATTCTCGTTCCGCCAAGCGCCGGACCAAGCGTTGTATCATGAATCGCGATAATCGCTTTTAATCCAGATTGTTCATCCTGGCAGAATACCAATTGTTCGTAATCGTATTTCTCCATATATTTAAAAAGTTCCATGTTCGTTCCTCCTAATGTGTGTATTCTTCAGATGCGCATATTGCCAGCGCAATGGAATACAGTTTATTTTCAGCAGAGTCCGCTCTGCTTGTTAAGGCAATCGGTGCTTTGGCTCCTGTAATGACAGCCGCCACGCTGGCCTTGGCAAAATAAATCAGAGATTTGTATAAAATATTGCCGGCCTCAATTGTTGGGACGAGAAGGATATCTGCGTTGCCCGCTACGTCTCCCGAAATTTTTTTCTGGGCCGCGGCAATTTGAGAAACTGCGTTATCCAAAGCAAGCGGTCCATCAACAATGCAGCCTTTGATCTGGCCCCTTTTGTACATTTGAGCTAGAGCAGCTGCATTCACGGTTGCTTCCATTTTTGGGTTCACCGTTTCGACCGCTGCAAGGGCAGCTGCTTTTGGCATATTGTTCCCCACTGCATGGGCCACATGAACGGCATTTTGCAAAATCTGCCGGAGCTCTTCCAGCGAAGGAGCAATATTCATTGCCGAATCTGTCACAAACATCAGCCGGTCAAAATCCGGTATATCGAAGACAGCCACGTGAGAAAGGACACTTGCTGACCGAAGCCCCTCCTGTCTGTTCAATACCGCTTTAAGCAAAACAGAAGTCGGCACATTGCCTTTCATTAAAACGTCCGCTGTTTTATGATGTACAGCACGAACCGCTAATTTCGCCGATTCCTCAGGAGTATCGGCATGGACGATTTCCACTTGATGCCCTTGCATGGATGATGTCAGCTCGTTCAGTTTTGTGCTGTCGCCCGTTAACAAGAAACGGGCGGATAGGTGCTCGGCTGCCAGCTTTACAGCCCGGATCACTTCCTCATCCTCAGCATGAGCAACCGCAATGGTCTTATTTTTGTGTATCGACGCTTTGCCGATTAAATCTTTCAGCTTCATCTGTTACCACCTTTCTTGTTTCGACTCCGCCTTTTATTATGCAAGTTCCATGCCAGCTCTTAAGGGTGCTGTCATACCAGGTATATTGAAACATTCGTGCAGATGTTTGCGTTTATTCTGCAAATTATTGCATGCCTTCATTTGCAAGGCCATATTTATCCATTTTGTAATATAAGTTCCGAATGCTGACACCGAGAGCTTTTGCTGTTTTTGTCCGGTTAAAATGATGCTTTTCAAGCGTTTGCTGGATCAAATGTGCTTCAAATTTTTCTACTGCGACAGACAGCTTTTCGCCTTCAATATCCGGAAAATCAAAACCTGTTCCCTGGTCTGTGTCATTTTCTTTTTGCTCAAGTTCGAATACAGGCAAGTGATCTTTTTCAATCCATTCCATATGCGGATTCAGAAAAATCATGGCTCGTCCAAGGACATTTTCAAGCTCCCGGACATTCCCAGGCCAATGGTAGGCAGATAAGGCGCGCAAGGCTTGCTGTGAGAGCCCTTTTACATTCCTGCCGTAATCCCGGTTGATCTTTTGGATAAGTCTGACGCTCAATGCTTCAATGTCCTCCAACCGCTGCCGCAAAGGCGGGATGGAGATCGGATAGCGGTTGATCCGGTAATACAGGTCTTCCCGGAATGTTCCGTCCGCCATCGCCTTTTCAATATTTACATTTGTCGCCGCGATCACTCTGACATTGACAGGGATCGCTTTCGTGCCGCCCACTCTGACGATTTCCTTTTCTTGAAGGACGCGTAGCAATTTGGCCTGCATATTTTGTGTCAGCTCACCGATTTCATCTAAGAAAATACTGCCGTTATTTGCTTCCTCAAATAAACCCTTTTTACCGCCGCGCTTCGCTCCTGAAAACGCGCCATCCTCATAGCCGAACAATTCTGATTCGAGCAGGTTTTCAGAAAGGGCTGCACAATTCACGCGAATAAATTTATTGTATTTCCGGTCACTTTCGTTATGGATGGCATGGGCGAACAGTTCTTTTCCTGTTCCTGATTCCCCGCGCAGCAAGATGGTTGCCGGTGTTTTCGCACCGAGCTTCGCCTGCTCAAGCGCAACCAGCATTTGCTCGCTTTTGCCGATAATGTCGTCAAACGTGTATTTCGCTTCAAGCGTGCGAATAATTTGTCTGGCGCGGTTAAGCTCCGCTGTCAGCATTTTAATTTCGGAAACATCGTGAATCACGCCGACGCTGCCTTTCAAAATCCCGTCCACAATCACCGGTGCTACATTAACGATGACCTCTTTTTCATTCGGGCCGACCTTCATTCTGACACCGCGGACAGGACGTCTTGTTTCAAGCACCTTTAAATGCATGCTTTCGCCTTCGGAAATATCAGTGTTTGCAGGCTTGCCGATGACTTCTTTTTCAGAAAGCCCCGTCATTTTCGTATACGCTTTATTGATTAGCAGGCCGATGCCGTTTTCATCAACGACAGAAATCGCCTCATCGGAGGATTGAATAATTGCCTCCAGCATCGTACGGACCTGCTTTAAGTTGGTCACTTCCTCTGCCAGCTCGACCGCATCAGTGATATCTTTAAACACACAAAGAGCCCCGAGCAGACGTCCGCCTTCATCAATAATCGGCAGCCTTGTGGTCACAATTTGCAAATGATCGCCTAACAGCTGCTTCTGGTTGTATTCAGGCACTCTTGTTTTTAAAATCCGCGGCATCTTCGTGCTCGGAATCACTTCTTTTATTGGGCGCCCAATGACTTCCTCACGTTTTTTCCCGACCATTTTTTCGGCCATATGGTTAAAGAGAATGATTTCTTCATTGATATCAATAAAAATCATTCCATCATGGGTGGAATTAAAAATTCTGTCATATTTATAGGTTTGCTCTTTTAGCATTTGAATCAGGTGCTGCTTTTCTTCCATCAGCTGAAAAACGATGTATGCCATTTTTCCCGGCATGACAATGGTATCTTCATGCTTTCTTTGAAGGAGCTCGTCAAACACGGCTTGATCGCCGGTAGTATGAATGACGATATCCGGTTTTTGTTGTATGTAAGGTTTCCAATCAGATGATACGGCAATCCCATACTGTTCTGCTTCTTTCAATCCCGGCGCCTCGGGGTCTTTGTCAACTACGGCAATGATATCTATGATGGCTGTTTTAATCAGAATATGTAATAACGCCGTTCCCCTTTTGCCGGCACCTACTATCAGTACCTTTTGCATCCCGATACCCCTTTGTATGAAAAAATTTGCACACCTATTTATTCCGTTGCAATAATTTGCACAACCCTATGTTACCACGTTTTCTTCTCTTGACAAAATATTTTTTCCGCTGGACAATAAAGGAAATGAAAAGATAAAGGGGTTTTCTGAAGATGAGCCGACTTCTTGCGCTTTTAATATTAGTCATCCCCGGGGCTATTTCTGCTTTAGGCATTAAACTGATGAGAGATACACTTTTCGGCCATACAATCAAGCCATTTTCAGCTCTTTGGCTCCAAGGGTTGTCAGGATTCATCTTTTTTGCGATCGGCCTCTATGTGCTGGCCGGGTTCATTTTATACAGAGACAGAAAACGCAATCAAGTCAGCCCGCGATTCAGAAAACGATAGCTGAAAAAAAGCCGGAGAATGCTCCGGCTTTTTTTGTTGCATTATTCGTCAGGCAAAACGGTCTTGGCAATCGTTTTGTCTAACGCTTCATAGTCATAATAAGAAATCGTATCGTACAGTTCTTTTCGTGTCTGCATATCATGAAGTCCTTCTTTTTGTGAACAGTGCTCCTTCATCAAACCAAACATCCGCTCACAAGCTTTTGCCGCCGCTCGAAGCGAGGTGACAGGATATATCACCATGTGAAACCCCATATCTTCGAATTCATCGGCACGATAATATGGCGTTTTCCCAAATTCAGTCATATTCGCAAGGAGCGGAACGGGGATACGCTCAGCAAACTGGCGGAATTCATTCTCCGCCTGTAGCGCTTCCGGGAAAATTGCGTCCGCTCCCGCCTCAATGTAAGCCTCTGAACGTTTTATTGCGGCATCAAGCCCTTCCTGCGCCCTGGCGTCAGTACGGGCAACAACAATAAGGGAGGGTGCCGCTTGTTTAATGGCTTTTATTTTTTGCGCCATTTCCTTTATCGGAACTAGCTGTTTGCCATTTAAATGTCCGCATTTTTTTGGGAGCTGCTGGTCTTCTATTTGAACGGCTGCTACCCTGGCTTCAAGCATCTCCCGGGCTGTTCGGGCGGCATTTAAGACACCGCCAAATCCCGTATCGATATCCACAAGCAAAGGCAGATCAGCTGCACGCACAAGATCTTTGGCCCGTTCAGCTATCTCTGCCGATGTGATGATCCCTAAATCAGGCAGCCCCCTGCTGGCTGTATAGGCAGCACCGGACAAATAAATAGCAGAAAAACCGGCTTCTTTCGCAAGCAAAGCGGCCATCCCGTCATGGGCGCCGGGAATTTGAAGAATGTCCGGTGCTGACATCAGCTTGCGGAAACGCCCGGCAAGCTCCTCTTGTGACGATTGCTTATTGACGATCCACGACATGAAACAAATCCCCCTTTTACATGCAGAACATGTCTACGAATTCATTTACGCGCATCGTTTGTAATGTCTCATAGCTGGTACAGCGCTCATAAATGTGTTTGTGCTGTTTATCAGGAAAATGGGTTTTGAGATTGTCAGAAAACTTTTCCAGCAGTTTCGGCACTGCTTCCTCTCTTCGAAAACGATGGCCGAGGGGAAACTCACATTCCACCATTTCCGTGCTCGTTCCGTCTTTAAAATGAACCTGAACGGCATTTGAGATGGAACGTTTATCAGGTTTCAAATAATCCTCGGTATATGTTTTATTTTCAGTCACTTCCATTTTATCACGAAGTTTATCTATTCTCGGATCACTCGCTGTTTCAGCTTCATAATGCTGTGCCGTGATATCACCAAAAAGCAAACCAATTGCTGTAATGTATTGGAGGCAGTGATCACGGTCTGCCGGATTGTGGAGCGGGCCTTTTTTATCAATGATTCGGATAGCGGATTCATGCGTTCTGATGACAACTCGGTCAATCTCATCAATCCGGTTCTTTACCTGCGGGTGAAGAATGACGGCGCACTCCGCCGCTGTCTGGGCGTGAAATTCCGCAGGATAAGACACTTTAAATAACACATTTTCCATGACATAAGCGTCGAGCGGACGGGCAAGCTTGATCTCTTTCTTATTGAATAAAACGTCTTGGAACCCCCAACCCGGTGCACTCAAGGCTGTCGGATAACCCATTTCCCCTTTTAACGACATCAGCGCCAAATGAACACCTCTGCTCGTTGCATCTCCTGCCGCCCATGATTTACGCGAGCCTGTATTTGGTGAATGGCGGTATGTCCTCAATGCTGCATTGTCAATCCATGCATTCGAAAGCGCATTTTTGATTTCTTCTCTTCCGCCGCCCAAAAGCTTTGCCGCAACAGCGGTTGTCGCAACTTTGACAAACAGCACATGGTCAAGGCCAACTCGATTTAAGCTGTTTTCTAACGCCAGCACACCTTGGATCTCGTGTGCTTTGATCATCATCTCAAGTACGTCGCGTACCGTTAACGGCTCTTTTCCTTCAGACAGCCTCACTCTTGATACATAATCAGCAGCGGCAAGGATTCCTCCCAAGTTATCGGATGGATGCCCCCACTCCGCCGCCAGCCACGTATCATTGTAATCGAGCCAGCGAATCATGCAGCCGATATTAAACGCTGCCCTCACAGGATCGAGAACATATGACGTTCCCGGCACTTTGCTTCCATTCGGCACAGTCGTTCCTGGAACAATCGGGCCAAGCAGCTTTGTGCATTCCGGATACCGTAGCGCCAAGATCCCGCAGCCCAGGGTATCCAGCAATACATGCCCCGCTGTTGTATACGCTTCAGCACTAGTAATCTCTTTCTCAAGCACATAGTCTGTGATTTCTTCGATAACACGATCCGTTTTCGGCATTCTACCAGTTCCTTTCATGGTTTTGTTTGATATCGCGGGCCCATGTAACTGACGCGGGGACGGAAGAGCCGATTATTGGCATGCTGTTCGATCACATGGGCGCATAAACCGGACGTTCTCGCGCTGAAAAAGATCGGCGTATATAAAGGAATCGGTATGCCGAGCATCCAATACACTGGGGCAGCATAGTAATCCAAATTCGGGTAAAGCCCTTTTTCCTTCTCCATCAGCCGCTCACCCGCTTCGCACATCTCATATAAACGATGGTCACCGGCTTTATCGCATAATTGCTGCAGCGCCTCTTTCATCATGAGTGCTCTCGGGTCCATTTTTTTCATATACACCCGGTGGCCGAAGCCCATGATTTTTTCTTTTCTTTTCAGTTTTGTTTGCAAAAGCTGCTCAAAATCAGATGTCGTTTTTGCCTCCAAAAGCAAATACATCACAGCTTCGTTTGCTCCTCCGTGAAGATTCCCTTTCAGGGAAGCGACAGCCCCAGTCAAAGCCCCATAAAGATCTGAATGTGTAGATGCAATGACCCTGGCCGCAAAGGTTGAATTCGGCATCTCATGCTCACTGTACAGGACGAGCGACCGGTCAAAAATCTGTTCTTCCAATGAAGACGGCAATTTCCCTGTCATCATGTAGAGAAAATTCGCACTGTAGGATAGGGTTTGAAGCGGAAGAATCGGTTCTTTCTTATTAATGATCCTGTAGCTGGCAGCAGTGAGGGCAGGCATTTTCCCAAGAAGCTGATAGGCGCGTTCTTTGTTTGCGGAAGGAGACCGATCATCAATTTGCCGATCATAGCCAGCAAGTGCCGACAGGCCGGTACGCAGACTATCCATTGGATGAGTGTCCTCAGGGAGCAGCTCAAGCAGACGGAGATGATCAGCAGGCAGGCTTGCGGCACTGTTTATTTTACGTTCCAGCGTCTCCATTTCACTTTCTTCTGGCAGCCTGCCCTCCAGCAATAAATGGACAAGCTCCAGATAGCTTTTTGTTTCAGAAAGTTCTATTAAATCATAGCCTCTTATCAAAATCTGGCTGGACTGCGTGTCAAGATAAGAAATATGAGTTTCTGCCGCAATCACACCGTCCAACCCTGGAGAATAATGCTGTTTCTCCTCCATATCCTCAACCTCCGTTTTTGCGTTTTTGTCTATCAGGTTCCGCCAAGCAAATGCTTGGAAATAATCAGTCTTTGAATCTCGTTCGTCCCTTCATAGATTTGCGTCACCTTTGCATCGCGAAGCAGGCGCTCAACCGGATAATCCTTCATATAGCCATATCCCCCATAAATTTGAACGGCGTCTAACGCCGCCTTCACGGCTGCATCGGAAGCAAATTGTTTAGCCATAGACGCTTCTTTTCCACAGTTTAGGCCGCGGTTATGAAGGTCTGCAGCGTGGTAGACAAGATGTCTTGCCGCCTCAGCTCTAGTCGCCATATCAGCCAGCTTAAATGAAATGGCTTGATTGGCTGCGATCGGTCTTCCAAATTGCACTCGCTGCTTCGCATAATCAATGGCATGATCAAGAGCCGCCTCTGCAATTCCGAGGGCCTGTGCCGCAATGCCGATCCGGCCGACATTTAAATTCGCCATGGCAATGTGAAAGCCATCCCCCTCTTTGCCAAGCAAATTGGCTTCAGGCACTTCTGCATTATCAAAAATCAGTTCCGTAGTATTGGAGCCATAAAGCCCCAGCTTTCTTTCTTTTTTTCCAACGGTAAAACCGGGTGTGTTTTTTTCAACAATAAAAGCCGAAATCCCGTGCCTGCCTTGATCTGGAGCTGTTAAAGCAAATGTGATATAGATATCAGCTGCTCCGCCATTCGTTATGAATATTTTCGATCCGTTTAATAGATATTTGCCGTTCTTTTTGATTGCTGTTGTGCGGAGGCTCCCGGCATCCGACCCCGAGTGAGGCTCCGTTAGTGCAAATGCGCCCAAATGGTCTCCTGACGCGAGCTTTGGTATATATTTCATCTTCTGTTCTTCATTGCCGAAGTACAGAATCGGATTTGTGCCGACCGAGGTATGAACGGAGAGAATCACGCCGACAGCCGCGCTGATTCTAGAAATCTCATGAATCGCCAAAATATAAGAAACCACGTCTGCCCCGACACCGCCGTACTGTTCCGGCACCGGTATTCCCATCAGGCCGTGTTCGCCCATTTTTTTGATCAGCTGAAAGGGAAATTCGTCCGTTTTCTCCATGATTTCCGCAGCGGGAGCAATTTCTTTTCGTGCAAAATCACGCACCATTTTTCGCATCATGACTTGCTCTTGGGTTACATGCAACTCGGCCACCCCCGGATGGAATAGACTTCAGGAAGTCTTCTCCTCATAGTCATAAAAACCGCGTCCGCTCTTTTTGCCAAGCCAGCCTGCTTTGACATACTTGCGGAGCAGCGGGCAAGGACGGTATTTGGAATCGCCAAGGCCTGAGTGAAGGACTTCCATAATTGATAAACACGTATCCAGTCCGATAAAATCCGCTAATGCAAGCGGACCCATCGGATGATTCATGCCCAGCTTCATCACTTCATCTATTGCCTCCGGCTTCGCCACTCCCTCATACACGCAATAGATGGCTTCATTAATCATTGGAAGAAGCACACGGTTGGAAACAAACCCAGGAAAATCATTGACTTCTACCGCTGTTTTCCCCATCTTTTTCGCTAATGCCATAACATCTAAGGCCGTTTCTTCTGATGTAGCCAAGCCGCGAATCACTTCAACCAGCTTCATTACAGGGACGGGATTCATAAAATGCATGCCAATAACCCGTTGAGGCCGGTTTGTTACAGCAGCGATTTCTGTAATAGGCAAGGAAGATGTATTGCTGGCCAAAATCGTATGAGGCGGGCACATGCGATCAAGCGTTTTAAACATCTCAGTTTTTGCCGCCATGTTTTCTGCGATAGCCTCAATCACAATGTCCGCATGCTCTGCCTCCTCAAGCGTTTGAGAAATCGAAATGCGGCTGATTACACTCTTCACTTCCGTCTCGGTCCTTTTTCCTTTCTCAGCATCACGGGCCAGCTGTTTCTTCAGCCGTTTCAATCCTGCCTCCGCGGCCTCTGGATTCACATCATACATCCGCACATAAAAGCCCGCGTCGGCGGCTGTTTGAGCAATTCCGCTTCCCATCTGACCTGCGCCAGCTACCATGATTTGTTTGATTTCCATTCAAATCCCCTTTTTCATCATGTTTTAATGAACCTGCACTAAGACGGCGTCTCCCTGTGCTGCCCCGCTGCAAATAGCGGCAACGCCCAGACCCCCTCCCCGGCGCTTTAATTCATAAACAAGCGTCATGAGAATTCTCGCCCCGCTCGCGCCGATCGGGTGGCCGAGCGCGATCGCACCGCCATTTACATTTACTTTTTCAAGATCGAAACCTACGATTTTTTCACATGTCAAAACAACTGAAGCAAAAGCTTCATTTACTTCAAACAAGTCAATATCTTGGACAGTCAAACCGTTCTTTTTCAGGAGCTTGTTAATGGCAAACCCCGGCGCTGCCGCCAGCTCGTGCGCTGGCATTCCCGTAGTTGAAAAACCAAGAATTGTAGCCAGAGGCCGTTTGCCAAGCTCAGCAGCTTTTTCCTCAGACATCAGCACGAACGCGCCGGCTCCGTCATTGACCCCGGGAGCATTGCCGGCTGTGATAGAACCGTCACTTGCATAAATCGGAGCAAGTTTCGCGAGCTGATCCAGACTTGTGTCACGGCGAATCGCTTCATCTTTATCAACAACGTTTGGTTTCCCTTTTCGGCCGATCCAGTTGACGGGAACAATTTCATCCTGAAACTTCCCTTCATCGGCTGCCTTAGCTGCCCTTGCATGACTTCTCAACGCCCATTCGTCCTGCTCTCTTCGTGAGATTGCATATTCCTTGGCAGCTGTATTTCCGTGAACAGCCATGTGCACCTCGTCAAATGCGCACGTTAATCCGTCATACACCATTAAGTCCCTAAGCTCGCCGTCTCCCATCCGTGCTCCCCAGCGCCCGGCGGGAACGGCATACGGAATATTGCTCATGCTTTCCATCCCCCCCGCAACAAGTATGTCCGCATCCTGCGCCCGAATCATTTGATCACATAAAGTGACAGCGCGAAGGCCGGAAGCACAGACTTTATTCAGTGTTTCTGAGGGCACACTCCAAGGCATTCCCGCCAGACGGGCAGCTTGACGGGAAGGTATCTGCCCTGAGCCGGCCTGGACAACCATGCCCATGACGTTTCCTTCTACATCATCTCCAGAGACTCCAGCCTGTTGCAGCGCCTCCTTCATCACAATGCCCCCAAGCTCAGCAGCTTTCACCTCTTTCAAAACTCCGCCGAATTTGCCAAATGGAGTTCTTGCAGCACTTACAATGACTGTTTTCCTCATGGTTTCACCTCATTCAGAAGATAGACAGCGC
This sequence comes from Bacillus sp. FJAT-14266, assembly GCF_001719225.1. Lineage (NCBI taxonomy): Bacteria > Bacillati > Bacillota > Bacilli > Caryophanales > Bacillaceae > Bacillus > Bacillus sp. FJAT-14266. Next base: position 1,898,917 of record NZ_CP017072.1, on the reverse strand, counting down.
TTACAATTTCTAGTTGTCTTCTATGAATGTATGCTTTGAAACGGGCATGAATGAATGAAAAAAGAAGGCTGCGTCAAACAGCCTCCTTCTAACAACTATTCATTTTTCAGCAATGCCGAAGCCTTTTCTGGAAAGTCGGTAAACATGCCGTCTGCTCCCGCTTCAATGAGACGCTTCATATCTTCCGGACGATTGACTGTATACGGCCTTACCTTAATCAAACCGTTCCTCATTTTCTTCAGTACTTCATCTGTGACCCCTGGGCTGTTTAACTTCGGGTGATAGCCGGAAGCCGGAATAGACGCGATATATCGATCTGCCTGATAAAGCACATCTGAAGTTAATACTGCCCGTTCGATATGCGGTGCAAGCCGGGCGCACAGCGCCAAGCTGTCATGATTAAACGTGGATAGGATGACTCTGTCCTCTACATTAAATCGCTTCACTGCCTCCAGCACTTTTTCTTCCATTCCCTCATAGCGGATCACGCTGTTTTTTAATTCAATGTTGATGAGAAAATCCTTTTTTACCGCCCACGAGAGCACATCTTCTAGCAGCGGCACTTTTATATCGCTGTACGCTTGATCGTGACCAGCGGCCGCATTCGCAGTCTTTACCTCATCATAGGCTGTATCCTTCACGAATCCTTTAAGTGATGTCGTGCGATTAAGTCTTTCATCATGAATTACAACAATGCGTCCGTCTTTCGTCAGCTGTACATCAAGCTCTATCCCATCCGCTCCGGCTTCAATTCCTTTTTCAAATGCAAGCATTGTATTTTCGGGAAATTGACCTGATGCCCCCCGGTGGGCAAAAATCTTTGTCATCGTTTCACCTCAAACCCTAAAGTTTTCTCCATTATACTTATTTTGTCGGTTCCACTCTAGGATTAAGGCTGTATCAATCTACTGATCATAATAAGAATCAATGCCGTTGACAATCGCATCTGCGGCCTTTTGCTGGTATTCTTCACTTCCCAGCTTGTCCGCGTCAGAGCTGTTCGTGATAAACCCAAGCTCCGCCAACACACTTGGCATTTGTGAATATGTAATGACGTAAAAGTCTGATTCTTTCACGCCCCTGTCTCTCGTTTGTAAGGAAGAAACGAGCTCTGACTGAATATCGGATGCTAGACGCCGGCTGCTCTCCCCTTCATAATCAGATTGAAAATACGTTTCTGTTCCTGAAGCTGAAGCAACCCCTGAATTCACATGGATGCTGACAAAAAGGTCAGCCTGATTGGCACTTGCCTTAGCCACTCTTTCCTCCAAGGTCAGAAAATGATCGTCAGACCGGGATGCAACAGGATTGGCTCCCTCCTCTTTTAGTTTGTCTGTCACATGCTCTGAGACAGACAAATTAATATCCTTTTCAAAGAGCCCGTTTCCGACCGCTCCACTATCTTCACCGCCGTGTCCGGCATCAATATACACTGTTTTCCCTTCTATCGGCTCTGCTGCCTGTGCACAAGGCGCGAGCGTCAAAGCCAATCCGCACAGCGCCAAGCTCCTCCATAACATTCTCAACTTACTCCCTCCGGTCTTTTTATGACGAGTTCTTTCGCAGCTGAATATCTTCCAGCTGTAAAGTTCCATTATCCTTCTTTGTATATTTCACCAGGACATGTGTCTGATCTGGCAGTGATTCACATTCATCACGTTTATCCTTCGGAACTTGTATCATGGTTTCTTCTCCATTAAGAGACACCGCAATCGTATGAGGATCAGCCGAGCCAATGTATTTTCCCTCTTCGGTAAACCTTGGCACTGAGTCATCCGCACTTGCAACACTGCACCCCGAAAGAAAGAGCGCAGTAAACAGCAAAAGAACCGTTTGTTTCACATGACCACCTCTTCCTGATGTTTGGCTTTTATCTTTGACCAGAATGGCGAATTTGTAAAGACAACGCGAATGCAGGCGAGCAAGTTCCATGATTTTCAAAAGGGCTATACGACCCGATCATTTCCTGTTGTTAGAAAGATAACGAGCAGATTTGTCTATGAGGATGGCTCTAATTGAGGCGCCAATTAGAAAAAATTAGCGGAAAGAAGCAACTTTTTATTCATTTTTAAAAATTTGAGAATAGGGTGAGCAAATCGTTTGACGGGTGGGTCAGCCAAGCGTAACCTTTTAAAGGATATTTACTTTATTGAAAGAAGTTAAAGCCATGAAAAAATTCGTTCTGCTGCTGGCGGCAGCTGTCATCACATGCTCCATCGGCCACCAAATCAGCGGCGGCTACAAAGGCCCCGAAAAAGAGCGGCGAAAACATCACTCTGCACTCAAGATATTCAGTCGGTAAAGCAGATCAATTGCATTAATTTTTACATATAGGCTAGAATATGTGCGAATCCAAACGAAAGAAGATGATCAAATGAACCCTAAGTATAAGCCACTTTTTGAACCATTTACGTTTAAAAGCGGCGTTACAATCGACAACCGGATCGCAGTAGCACCGATGACTCATTACGCTTCTAATGAAGACGGTACAATATCTGAAGCGGAGCTCGACTACATCATCCCCCGTTCAAAAGAGATGGGAATGGTGATTACAGCCTGCGCAAATGTTACACCGGACGGAAAAGCATTCCCCGGGCAGCCGGCCATCCATGACGATTCCAACATTCCAGGTTTAAAAAAGTTAGCACAAGCCATTCAGGCACAAGGCGCTAAAGCGGTTGTACAAATTCATCACGGCGGTATTGAGTGCCCGTCTGAGCTCGTTCCTCAACAGGATGTTGTGGGGCCAAGTGACGTGTTTGATAACGGCAAACAAATTGCTCGCGCATTAAAAGAAGAAGAAGTGGAAAACATTGTGAAGGCGTTTGGAGAAGCGACAAGACGCGCCATTGAAGCCGGCTTTGACGGTGTCGAAATTCACGGTGCAAACGGCTACTTAATTCAGCAGTTTTATTCTCCGAAAACCAACCAGCGCACGGATCGCTGGGGAGGAAACGATGAAAAACGATTAGCCTTCCCGCTCGCTATTGTCGATGAAGTGAAAAAAGCCGCTTCAGAACATGCGAAGGGTGCGTTCTTAGTCGGCTACCGCCTGTCTCCGGAAGAACCTGAGACACCGGGATTGACAATGACTGAAACTTATACGCTTGTTGATGCTTTAGGGGATAAAGAATTGGATTATCTTCATATCTCACTGATGGACGTGAACTCAAAAGCGCGCCGCGGTGCAGATCCGACTCGCACACGCATGGACTTATTGAATGAACGTGTCGGAAACAAAGTGCCGCTGATCGCCGTCGGTTCCATCCATTCCGCTGATGACGCGCTTGCCGTCATCGAAAACGGTATTCCGCTGGTCGCTATGGGACGCGAAATTCTAGTTGACCCTAACTGGACGGTAAAAGTAAAAGAAGGCCGTGAAAAGCAAATCGAAACAGTGATCAAAGGCACAGATAAAGAAAAATATCATTTGCCTGAACCGCTATGGCAAGCAATTGTGAACACGCAAGGCTGGGTGCCTTATAAAGATTAATGTGCAAAGACTGCCGAAACGATTCGGCAGTCTTTTTTCCCTTTATATAAATAGTTTGTGTACACATCTAAACAGCAAAAGAAAGAGCTCCCCACCAACTTCGAAAAGAAAATCCAAGAAAAACCCCTCACGCTTTCTTGCTTTTTTCTTTTTCATTCGTACGTCTCCTTTTTACATGAATACGCCTTACTTACGATTTTGCAGGAGAAAGGTTTCATTTTATAACGGACACATCTAGGGTCGATCATGCTTCGTGATCCTATAAGATGTATGAATGGACCAAGAGTGTAGGTAATACCGCCATTTGCTTTCCTTACTTTTCAAACCCATCCTTTACTATATGCGGATACTTAATATTCTTCTCCCATACTAACAAATGTCCCAAAACAAAACGCCTCCTATTTATCAGCGCAAACCAATAAATAAAAGACGTTTGATTTAATGACCACTTAATAAGCTCATGTTTAAGAAGCCTTATGCTCTAACCTCAGCTTATCCGCAACCATTGCAATGAATTCACTGTTGGTAGGTTTAGCTTTTGTCATGCTGACAGTATAACCGAACAACGAGGAAATGGAATCAATGTTTCCTCTGCTCCATGCCACTTCAATTGCATGGCGGATCGCTCTTTCTACACGGCTTGCGGTTGTGTTGAATTTTTTGGCGATGTCCGGATAGAGGACTTTTGTAATGCTGCCGAGCAATTCGATGTCATTGTATACCATTGAGATTGCTTCGCGCAGATAGAGATAGCCTTTAATATGGGCTGGGACGCCGATTTCATGGATAATGCTTGTGATGCTCGCGTCGAGATTTTTCTTCTTTGGTTCAGGCTGGCTGCTGCGTATAATACTGCTTTGCGATGATGGCGCACGATGCGTCACACTGCTGGCATTTCCGCTGACCTGGCGGATATGGCCGACAAGGTTTTCCATATCAAACGGTTTGAGAATAAAGTAGGACGCGCCTAAATCGACGGCCTTTTTCGTGACATCTTCCTGTCCAAAGGCTGTCAGCATAATGACATTCGGCTGTTTTTTCAGATCTGATTCCCTCAGCCTCTCTAAAACCGCAAGTCCGTCTAAATGCGGCATAATAATATCTAATACGAGCACATCAGGATCTTTTTCTTTAAACAGCGACAGGCATTCCTGTCCGTTATAAGCAACGCCGATCACTTCCATGTCTTCCTGTCCTTCTATATATTCACTTAACAGGCTTACCAGCTCTCGATTATCATCAGCAACACAAACTTTAATTTTCTCCACGTTTCTTCCTCCCCAAATGTAGTTAACAGGATTCACCCTTGCTACATGTTTACATTCGACAAAACCGCTATATACCCTCTAAAAAAATCATAATCACCAATATTAGTGGCATATCTTTGTTATTCTATGTTTTTTTCTGTTTTTCGACTAAAAATGAAATTTGACAAACAAGGAAACGTGAATTTGTCGAAAAATCTTCTTTTGTATATTTTACCGTATGTATTCTGAGAAGTGAAGAGGGATCAAAATAAAAAAACTGCCGGAAACTCCGGCAGTCAGCTTGCTTTTTCTTTTCCATAAATATCGATTCCTGCTTCTGACAGCATCCATTCAATATGAACACCGTAGCCGCTTGTCGGGTCATTTACAAATACATGGGTGACAGCACCGATCACTTTTCCATTTTGAATAATCGGGCTTCCGCTCATCCCCTGGACGATGCCTCCTGTTTCTTTCAACAGCCTTGGATCGGTAATTTTCAACACCATTCCTTTTGTCGCAGGGAATTTTTGCGGCGTTGTGCTGACGATTTCAATATCGAATTTTTCTACTTTGTCATCATCAATAACCGTTAAAATTTCAGCCGGCCCTTTTTTGACTTCGGTAGAAAACGCAACCGGCAATGCTTGATCTGATATGTTGTTTTGAATCGGCTGATGCAGCGTGCCGAAAATCCCAAACGGGCTGTTTCTGTTAATATCCCCGATCGTTTTGCGTTCTGAGGAAAATCGCGCCAGTTTTTCTCCTGGATTACCGCCTGTCCCTTTTTCAATTGATGTTACAGTGGATTTAACGATTTCTCCATTCTCCACTACAATTGGTTTCTTTGTGTCCATATCGGAAATCACGTGGCCAAGTGCTCCGTATTTTTTTGTTTTCGGTTCATAAAAGGTCATAGTGCCGATGCCGGCAGCAGAATCTCTGATATATAACCCGATTCTGTATTTGCCTTCTCCTTCATCCTTTTCTGGGATCAGCTTCGTTTTGATTTTCTGTTTGTCACGTTTGATCAGTAAGTCTAAAGATTCACCAGTTTTCCCAGCCTTTTGAATAAATGGGGCTACATCATTCATTTTTTCAATTTTCTGTCCATTCATCTCAATAATGATGTCGCCCGCTTCAATTCCTGCCGTTTCTCCCGGAGATTTTTTGCCTTCACTTGTATTGATTTGATGAAATCCGACGACAAGAACACCGACGGAATGAAGTTTTACACCGATTGATTGTCCGCCAGGTATAACCTTTAAATCAGGAAGAACATGCACTTTTGTTTTTTTAATTGGAAATCCGGCAAGATCATATACTAATTCTGACTCACCTGATTTTTTGCCCGTCACCTTGATTTCATGCGGATCTTTCTTTACTGTAAACGCTTCTGAGGATTCTGATGTCTGAGCGTTTACCGATAAACTCGTTTCAATCGCTTGTGTTTGGGTTTCAAATACTCTCATTTGCGTTGGAATCAGTAAATATTCTTTTAGCGGTTTGCATAAACCTACACTTAATAACGAAACAAGGAGAATTAAACCTACTGCTTTTCTGATATTATCGGGCATTCACTACTTCACTCTCCTCGCTCCTATCCCACACCTTCTTTATGACTTGTTGCTACATCATTTAATTTTGCCTTCTGACGGCTTATTTATAACTGTCATATGAAGAAAAACATTGGATATACTGATGAACGAATGGATGTGCACGAAAAAAATAAGCTGCGCTTCTCGCGCAGCTTACCCAGTTGTTTTGACTTGATCCGCTTGTTTTAAAAGTTCTTTCGCATGGCGTTTCGTTAAATCGGTTACTTCGACACCTGCAATCATGCGCCCGATTTCCGCTACCTTTTCCTGCTTAGAGAGCGGCTTGACACGTGTCGTCGTTCTGCCGTCTTTTAACTCCTTCGCAATATAAAGATGCGTATCGGCCATGGCAGCCACCTGAGGCAGGTGTGTAATGCACAGCACTTGTGATCCTATTGACACCTTATGGATCTTCTCAGCAATTGCCTGTGCGACCCTGCCGCTTACACCGGTATCAACCTCATCAAAAATGATCGATGTCACATCCTGTTGTGAGGAAAAAATGCTTTTTATGGCCAGCATCACCCGTGACAGCTCTCCACCTGAAGCGACTTTCGAAAGGGATTTCAGCGGCTCGCCTGTATTGGTCGAAATTAAAAACTTCACCAGGTCAATCCCTTGTTCAGTCAGCTGAACGGGCTGGCCGTTTACAAGCGGAGCTTCTTCATTGCGTGACGCTGTTCTGACCTTAAATTCCGTATCAAAAGTTGATTTTTCCATGTACAGGCTTTTTAATTCCCGATGAATCTCATCAGCCAGCTTTTTCGCCCATGTTTTTCGGATTTGTGACACATTTGCCGCTTCCACTGCGACATCTTTGCCGACGGAGTCAAGCTCCTTTTTCAAGCTTTGAAGGTGGCTGTCCCTGTTTTCAATTTGGTCAATCTCTTCTTCAATTTTAGAAGCATATTCCAAAATGTCTTCAACAGTGGCACCGTATTTTCGTTTCAGCTGTTTGATTTCATTAAGTCGCATCTCAATATAGTTCAGGCGTTCCGGATCAAATTCAAGCTCATCCAGCATATTTCTCATCTGAAATGTGGCATCCTCAAGCAAATAGTAGGAGTTCGAAACACTTTCAGACATTTTTTTCAGCGGTTCATTAATATCAGATATATCTTCAAGCTGCGCTGATGCCATTCCAACCCAGTCCAATCCGCCCTGCTCACTGCGAAGCGCGTTATATGCATTTTGCAGCGACTCATATATCTTCTCAAAGTTTGAAATTTGCTGGCGCTCTTCTTGGAGCTGTTCATCTTCGTTAAGCTCAAGCTTTGCCGATTCGATTTCTTCGAGCTGAAATTGAATAAGATCAAGACGATGGGCCATTTCCTGTTCGCTTTCAGAAAGCTGCTTAAGCTTTTTGAGCAGCTTCATATACCGCTGGTACCCTTCCTGATACGTTTTGAGCGCGCTTTCCACTTCGGCCCCGGCAAACTTGTCCAAAAGCTGGAGATGATTTTCGTCTTCCATTAACAGCTGGTTATCGTGCTGCCCGTGAATATCTAATAAAAGCCTGCCGATCTCTCTTAGCGAAGCAATCGTGACAAGCTTGCCATTGACACGGCAAACGCTTTTCCCGCTCGTGCTGATATCCCTTCTCATGACGATCATTTCGTCTGAAACGTCGATTCCCTGCTCAGCGCATACGCCTAAAACAGGATGGCCGCTCTCCAACAGAAACAGCCCTTCAAGTTCGGCTTTTGCTTCCCCATATCTAACAAATTCAGATGATCCGCGGCCTCCGACTAAAAGAGAAATGGCATCTATGATGATGGATTTGCCGGCTCCGGTTTCTCCTGTTAAAACCGTAAGCCCGCGTTCAAAAGAAACCGTCAGTTCCTCAATAATGGCAAAGTTTTTAATCGATAGTTCAGCTAACAAACAGCATTACACCTCTTATCTTTGTTAGATTTTCTGTTACAGCAGTTCAAGGAGCCTGTTTTTTACGCCTTCTGTATCTTCAGGAGTCCGGCAAATAATTAAAATCGTATCATCCCCGCAAATGGTCCCCATCATTTCATCCCAGTCCAAATTGTCCATCAGGGCCCCGATTGCCTGGGCATTGCCCGGCATCGTTTTCAGCACAATCATATGGCTTGCTGAGTCTATTTTCACAAATGCGTCCATCAATGCCCGCTTTAGCTTAGACAGCGGATTGAAACGCTGGTCCGCCGGAAGACTGTATTTGTAAGAACCATTGTTTGTAGGCACTTTTACAAGGTGAAGTTCTTTAATATCCCGTGATACCGTGGCTTGCGTTACTTTGTATCCATCCTGCTTTAGCATGTCGACCAATTCATCCTGCGTTTCGATTTCATTGCTTGTAATGATCTCTCTGATTTTAATATGCCTCTGGCCTTTGTTCATGTAAGCACCTCTATTTCCAAGCTTATCTGTTCTTTTATGTTATATGATTCTCTGCACATTGTACATGAATGCAGAAAAAAGGAATAATAGCGCCCTATTATTCCGGTACATCTGCTTTTTTTTCTTTTAACGTCTTATGTGCTTCTTCTACAACGCGCATGATCTCTTCTTCCGGCAGCTCCTGGCCTTCCTGTCCCTCTCCCGGCCAATGCAAATGAAGGAGAAACTCAATATTTCCGTCTCCTCCCGTGATTGGAGAAAATGACAAGCCTTTACAGATATAGCCTTCAGCGGCAGAAAAACTGATCATTCGCTTGAGCACATCAGCATGCACTTTAGGATCTCTGACAATCCCTTTTTTGCCGACGGATTCCCGTCCCGCTTCAAACTGAGGCTTAACTAGAGCCATGCAGTCGCTGCCCGGTACGAGCAAAGTCCTTAGGACAGGCAGGATGAGCCGCAGTGAAATAAAGGACACATCAATTGTGGCAAACTCCGGCATGCCCTTTGTAAAGTCTGCCGGTGTTGCATAACGAAAGTTCGTCCGTTCCATCACGACGACCCGTTCATCCTGTCTAAGCTTCCACGCAAGCTGATTATAGCCTACATCCACAGCGTATGACTGTTTAGCTCCATTTTGCAAAGCGCAGTCCGTAAAACCGCCGGTGGAGGAGCCAATATCAATCATAATTTTATCTTTGACAGAGACGGGAAACTCTTTCAACGCTTTTTCGAGCTTTAAGCCGCCCCTGCTCACATACCTCAGCGGGTTTCCTTTGACGGTTAACGGAAGGTCGCGGTCAATTTTTTCTCCAGGCTTGTCCAAGCGGTTTTCGTTTGAGTAGACGATCCCCGCCATAATGGCTCTTTTGGCTTTTTCACGCGTTTCCGCCAGCCCTCTTTCCACTAATAATACATCTAATCGTTCTTTCTTTGACGTCATGATCCAATTCCTTTGTGTGTCTTTGGCGGCATCAGTAATCTAATACGATTTGCCACCTGCTGTTTTGTCAGTCCAATTTCCTCAAGAAGCGCCGTTACGCTTCCGTGTTCAATAAACCGATCAGGTATACCCATTCTGTCGATCGGAGTATGATATTCACCTTGATCATGAGCGAATTCTAAAATCGAGCTTCCGAAACCGCCTTCTAAGACCGCTTCTTCAATTGTTAAAATTGGCAAGCCTTCTTTTAGGATACTCTTCATCATCTTTTCATCAATCGGCTTAATAAAACGCGCATTCACAACGCGCACGGAAAGGCCTTCTTTCTGCAGCTCTTCGGCTGCTTCAATCGCCATTTCGATTGTTGTGCCGAATGTTAAGATGACAGCATCGTTCCCTGGACGCAGCACCTCCCACGTACCGATCGGAATCGTTTTCAACTGTTCATCCATTTTTACGCCGAGTCCGTTTCCGCGCGGAAAACGCATCGCTATCGGGCCTTCGTCATAGCTAAGTGCTGTATGAACCATGTGCTGGCCTTCATTTTCGTCTTTCGGCATCATTAAGACCATGTTTGGAATGTGGCGCATAAACGCAATATCAAACACGCCTTGATGTGTCTCTCCATCAGCGCCAACGAGTCCTGCACGGTCAATTCCAATAAACACATTGGCGTTTTGGCGGCAGATGTCATGAACAACTTGGTCATATGCCCTTTGCAGGAAGGTTGAGTAAATCGCCAAAAACGGCTTCATACCCTGCATTGCCATAGCTGCCGCCATCGTTGCGGCATGCTGTTCTGCGATTCCTACGTCGAACATCCGGTCAGGGAATTCCTTTGCGAAGCCTTCAAGCTTTGAACCGACAGGCATAGCCGGCGTAATGGCTACAATGCGTCCGTCCTCGCGCGCCATTCGCTGCACAGTTCCGCTGACAAGACCGCTCCACGAAGGAGCTGCGGCTTTCGGCTTTACAAAGTCACCGGTATTAATTTTATATGGTCCGGTACCATGCCATGTCCCAATCGTATCGGTCTCAGCCGGTTTGTACCCCTTCCCTTTTTTCGTAATGACGTGCAGAAGAACAGGGCCTTTCGTTTTTTTGGCGTATTGAAGATTCTCAATCAGCTCATGATAAGAATGTCCGTCCACTGGGCCCAAATACGTAAAACCGAGCTCCTCGAAAAACATTCCGGAGACGAGCATGTATTTCAGGCTGTCTTTGACCCGTTCCGCCGTGGCGGCAAGCTTGCCCCCAACTGCCGGAATCTTTTTAAATAAGTATTCAAGCTCATCTTTGACCCACTGGTATTTCCCCGCAGTGCGGAGCCGTCCGAGCATAGAGTGAATGGCACCGACGTTTGGCGCAATACTCATTTCATTATCATTAAGGATGACAATCATGTCTTTTTTCTCGTCGCCGATGTGGTTAAGGGCTTCGAGCGCCATACCGCCAGTCAGCGCGCCGTCACCAATGATCGGAATAATATATTCATCCGTTCCTTTAATATCACGGGCAGCTGCCATTCCCATCGCGCCTGACAGAGAAGTCGAGCTGTGCCCGGTTTCCCAAACATCGTGCTCGCTTTCACTCCGCTTTGGAAATCCGCAAAGCCCTTTGTACTGGCGAAGCGTCGCAAATTCTTTTCCGCGTCCTGTCAGCAGCTTATGGACATACGACTGATGGCCTACATCCCATAAAAATTTGTCTTTCGGGCTGTTAAATTCCTTATGCAGGGCAACAGTAAGCTCTACGACACCTAAGTTTGGGCCGATGTGGCCGCCGGAAGCGGATAAACTTGTAATTAAAAACTGACGGATTTCATCACTTAATTTCTCTAATTCATCAATGGACATGTTTTTTAAAAACGACGGGTCCTGTATTGATAAAAGATCCAAAGCGGATCAACTCACTTTCAGCATGAATTTCTGCAATGATACATGTCTTTTGCATGCCGAGCTGACAATAATCTCAGACATAAAAAAAGACAAACGCGCTTTTCCTTTTCATTTTTCATATAAACTGCTTACATTTTACCATATCTCGTGCAGCCGCTTCAAATTAGGATCGTTTTAGTGATCTCTTGCCGCAATTAAATCACAAAGCTCATATAAAAGGTCTTTTTGAAGAGAGAGTCCGCCGATCAATCGCTTCGCCTCTTTTATATGAACATCCAATTTATGTTTGGCCCCTTCCAATGAAAGAAGCGACGGGTATGTCGATTTGTCATTTGTGGTATCTGAGCCGACACGTTTGCCGATTTTCTCTTCACTGCCTTCTAAATCTAAAATATCGTCTCTGATTTGAAATCCGATTCCAATGTGGCTGCTGAAGGTACGCAGTGTTTCAATGTCTTCCTCAGGCGCATCAGCCAAAATAGCACCGGCGATTACACAAAAGCCAAGGAGCTTGGCAGTTTTCCGTTCATGAATGGATTCGAGCTCTTCAAGCGTGACTTGTCGGTTTTCCGCTTCCATATCAGCTACTTGCCCACCGACCATGCCTTCGGTGCCTGCCGCTGAAATCAGTTCATTCACAAGGCGCAGGCGCTTTTCTGCTGACACCTCGTCTGACACGTGGGAGGTAATCAGCTTAAAGCTTTCTGTGAGCAGCCCGTCACCCGCTAATACTGCCGTCGCTTCACCAAACACTTTATGGTTTGTCGGCTTCCCGCGGCGTAAATCGTCATCATCCATGCATGGAAGATCATCATGAATTAACGAATACGTGTGAATCATTTCGACAGCACAGCCCACCGGAATGCCGTCTTTTTCGCTTTTTCCATATGCGTTTAAAACAGCCAGTACAATCAGAGGCCGCAACCGCTTTCCGCCGGCCTGTAGAGAATACAGCATAGATTTCTTTAATGAGTCCGGCATATCAAGCTTTTCTGTATAGACAGAAAGCTGATTTTCAATTGTTTTTTTCCGATCCGCCAGAAAGCTCGTTAATTTATTTGTCACCTTCGTCTTCCTCCTGAACAACACTGAAAGGTGCCAGTTCGCCGTCTTCTTTTAAAATGAAGTCCATTTGCTTTTCGACTTTTTGCAGCTTTTCATGGCACATTTTTGACAGAGCCATGCCTTCTTGGAAATAGTTAATGGCTTGCTCTAGAGGCACATCTCCCTCTTCAAGCTTTGATACAATGCTCTCAAGCCCTTTCATCGCTTCTTCAAATGTCATGTTTTCATTTTTTTTCACGTCTGTCATTTTTCTTCCCCTCTCTTTTCTAATACTTCACAGGTCAGCACGCCATCCTTCAGCTTGACTTCAAGCTGGTCCTGCTCTTCTATTTGACTGACACTTTTAATGAGTTTATCTTCTTTATAAGCCAAGCTGTATCCTCTTTCCATCACTTGAAGAGGACTTAGTGCGTTCAGCTTTCCAAGAACGGTTTGAAATTGGGAATGCAGCTGCTTCATTTGGATATTCATATTTTTTCTCAGCTGATTTGTTTGTTCCTGGTATCGTGTTCTCGCTTGTTTCAGCTGTTCATGAGGATGCAGTGCCTCTAATCTGTACGTTTCACGCTCCAGCTGTCTGCTTTTCCGATCTAAAAGAGCGGTCAGCTGTGCTTGAAACTGCTGGTACGCGAGGTCAAACTGCTGCTCTTTTTGCGCATACAAACGCTTTGGAAAACGAAAGGCATAGGACGATTGCAGCGTTTGTACCCGTTCTTTTTTCTGGCCGAGATGCTGCTGCATTGCTCTTGTCATTCTGACTTCCGCTGTTTTTGTCCGTTCGATTAAATCAGTGGTATGAGGCACAGCAATCTCAGCTGCTCCTGTCGGCGTCGCAGCTCTGATATCGGCGACAAAATCACTAATCGTAAAATCCGTCTCATGTCCGACTGCCGATATAATCGGAATATTGGAAGCGAAGATGGCGCGTGCTACAATTTCTTCATTGAATGCCCACAGTTCTTCTATCGAACCGCCGCCTCTCCCGACAATTAATACGTCGCAAATCTCTTTTTCATTTGCCTCTTCAATGCGCGTAACGATGGATCTGCTCGCATTTTCACCTTGTACGAGCGCTGGAAGAACAATGACTTTTACAAGGGGATATCTTCTTTTTAGAGTTGTAATAACGTCTCTGACAGCGGCACCCGTTGGAGATGTCACAACCCCGATTGTGGCTGGAAATGCGGGGATTTGTTTTTTGTAGCGGTCGTCAAATAAACCTTCGCCGGCAAGCTTCTTTTTTAATTCTTCGTACGCTAAATAAAGCGCTCCAACCCCGTCAGGCTGCATTTCTTTGGCATATAATTGATAGTTTCCGCTCGGTTCATATACGGAAATTCCGCCTCTGACCAGCACTTTCATTCCGTTTTCAGGTTTAAAAGGCAGACGCTCGCTTTGTCTCGCGAACATCACCGACTGCATTCTAGCGTTTTCGTCTTTTAAAGTGAAATAAATATGCCCTCGTGTGTGTATCTTTACATTCGACAATTCGCCTTTAATCCAAATATTTTCAAGGTGAGGATCTACATCGAATTTTCGTTTTATATACTTTGTCAGCGCTGAGACGGTCACATACGCTGCTTCACCCATGTCTAAAAACTCCTCTCCTAAGCATTCCTGCACCATAACTAAAGAAAACCCGCCCTGGCTTTAGGAGCCTGAAGAAGCGGGTATCGTGCTCATATTCAAGGCGGGTAAACATTTCGCCTGTGAATATCTCCAATTATCTATGATAACGTACGTTTCGCAGATTTAACAGTATTATGCGCAAGCATCGTGATGGTCATCGGACCTACTCCGCCCGGAACCGGCGTGATGAAGGACGCTTTTTCCTTTGCCCCTTCAAATTCAACGTCTCCGCAAAGCTTTCCGTTTTCTAGACGGTTAACGCCGACGTCAATGACAACAGCGCCCTCTTTGATCTGGTCTGCACTGATGAAGTTGGCTCTGCCGACTGCCACCACCAGGATGTCCGCTTTTTTCGTATGTTCAGTAATATTTTCTGTTCTTGAATGACAGTAAGTAACCGTCGCGTTTTCATTTAATAAAAGCTGGCCGACAGGTTTGCCGACAATGTTGCTTCGGCCGACTACAACAACCTCTTTACCGGAAAGGTCAATATTGGTTTTCTTCAAAAGCTCAACAATTCCATGAGGCGTGCAAGGAAGAAACGTATCTTCGCCAAGCAGCATTTTCCCTACGTTTAACGGATGAAAACCGTCTACATCTTTATCAGGGGAGATACGTTCGATCACCGCTTTTTCAGAAATATGGTCTGGGAGCGGAAGCTGAACGAGAATGCCATGAAACTCAGGGTCTTGGTTATATTGATCAATAATGGAAAGCAGTTCAGCTTCTGTGAGGCTGCTGTCAAATTGATCGAGCTTGAAATTCATTCCCATTGTTTCTGCCGCTTTTTTCTTTCCTCGCACGTAAGAGTGAGAAGCAGGATCATCTCCAATCAAAATAACCGCCAGTCCGGGAGTGACGCCTTGCTTTTTAAGCTCTTCTACCTCTTTTGCCAATTGTTCGCGTTTTTCTCTAGCCGTTTCTTTTCCGTCGATGATTGTTGCAGTCATTTTCTTTCCTCCTATGATTGTTCAATATCAGATTTAATGTTAGAAAGAACCCCGTTTACAAACTTTGTCGCTTTGTCATCACCAAACCGTTTTGCCAGCTCAATCGCTTCGTTCATGGAGACATTCACCGGAATGTCTTCGGCATATGCCATTTCATATGCTGCCAGGCGCAAAATCGCACGGTCAACATTGGCAATCCGATCGAGCTTCCAATTCACCAGATGCTTGGAGATCATTTCATCCAGCTGGTCTTGGTGTTCCAATACCCCGTGTACAAGCTGTTCAAAGAAAGGATCTGTTTTTTCTTCATCCAGTGCGTGTTCTATGGCTTCATTCACTGCAATATCGCTGACATCAATTTGAAATAGTGCCTGCAAAGCTTTTTCTCTTGCTGTTCTTCTTTTCATTTTCTTTCTCCTTTGATCCTCTTTATCCGCTTGTCGTTAAGCCACAAAGAGATCATAACATATTTTTTTCGTATCCGCATATTGAAATCAAGGTTTTTTTACCCTATTACCGAATATTTTCACACACCTTAATATGATTATTCGGATTTCACGTTCATGAAGAAACTCGGCTATGTAAGCCGGCTTTCTTCATGCTTTGAAATAAAGGGTAACGTGTAAAAAAACCAAAGGGCCGCCCTCCCCTTGGTTTCGTGTTAAGCCATTTACATTTCTTCGTCGATTTGGACTTCTTGGGCTTTTGTGTCAAATTGAATGCCGACGATGTGAATATTGATCTCGTTAATCGAAAGAGACGTCATATTTAATAAGGTTTGACGAATGTTTTCCTGAACGGATGCTGCAACTTTCGGAATCGAAACGCCAAATGTAACGACACAGTATACATCGATCGTAATTCCGTCATCCGCCAGGTCGACTTTGACACCTTTGCCATGATTCACTTTGCCAAAGCGCTCGACGACGCCTGTCGCAAAGTTTCCGCGCATTTCGGCAACCCCATCAACTTCTGATGCTGCAATGCCGGCAATGACCTCAATGACCTCCGGTGCAATCTCAACCTTACCCAAATGCGTATCTTCGTGATCCATTTTAAGCAAGCTGTTGTCTTTCATTCAATTCACCTCCGTAAAAATTATGAGCCCATTACATCATATGTTTCTAAAAATTTCGTATTAAACTCTCCGCTCACAAATGTTTCGTGTTCAAGCAGTTTTAAATGGAAAGGGATTGTTGTCTCAATGCCTTCGATGACGAATTCGCTCAATGCGCGCTTCATGCGGGCAATCGCTTCATCCCTCGTTTTTCCGTATGTGATTACCTTTGCAATCATGCTGTCATAGTACGGTGGGATGGAATAGCCAGGGTACGCAGCTGAATCGACACGGACACCAAGACCGCCAGGAGGCAGGTACATTTTAATTTCACCAGGTGACGGCATGAAATTTTTACTTGGGTTTTCTGCGTTGATTCGGCATTCGATGGCCCAGCCTTCAAATTCAACATCCTCTTGCTTGAGGCTCAGTTCCATTCCTGATGCCACTTTGATTTGTTCCTTGATCAGGTCAGTTCCCGTCACCATTTCTGTGACTGGGTGCTCTACCTGAATTCTCGTGTTCATTTCCATGAAGTAATAGCGCTGTTCATTGTAGTCATAGATAAATTCAACTGTTCCAGCACCTGTATAGCCAACCGCTTTTGCAGCCTTTACCGCTGCATCTCCCATTTGCTCCCTGATTTCTGAATCAAGGGCAGGAGATGGTGATTCTTCCAAAAGCTTTTGCAGGCGTCTTTGGATCGAGCAGTCGCGTTCGCCCAAATGGATCGTATTTCCGTAGTTATCAGCAAGCACTTGGATCTCAACGTGGCGAAAATCTTCTATGTATTTTTCGATGTATACACCTGGATTTCCGAATGCAGTTGCCGCTTCCTGCTGTGTAATCTTAATGCCATTAATCAGTTCCTCTTCAGTGCGGGCAACCCTAATTCCTTTTCCGCCTCCGCCTGCGGTGGCTTTTATAATTACAGGATACCCAATTTCATTAGCAAGCGAAACCGCTTCTTCCACATTTTCTATAATTCCCTGTGAACCCGGTACGATTGGCACGCCGGCCTGTTTCATCGTTTCCCGCGCAACGTCTTTTGTTCCCATTTTTGAAATGGCGTCAGCGCTCGGGCCGACAAACGTGACATTCACTTCTTCACATAATTCAGCGAAATCAGCATTTTCAGCTAAAAATCCGTATCCCGGATGAATGGCGTCCGTGCCAGTCAGCTTTGCAACACTCACAATATTTGTAACGTTTAAATAGCTGTCTTTTGATGCTTTCGGTCCGATACAAAAAGCTTCATCGGCCATTTGAACATGAAGGGCATCTTTATCAGCTTCTGAATAAACAGCGACAGTCTCAATTCCGAGCTCTCTGCAGGCTCTGATGATTCTGACAGCAATTTCTCCTCTGTTGGCGATCAATAGCTTTTTAATCATGTTCAGTCTCCTTACTCCGCTTTTACAAGAAATAGAGGTTGTCCGTATTCGACCAGCTGGCCGTTTTCTACTAATACTTCAACGATTTTGCCTTTCACTTCTGCTTCGATTTCGTTGAAAAGCTTCATCGCTTCTACAATGCAGACAACTGTGTTTTCATTTACTTTTGAACCGGCTGTTACATACGGGCCAGCTTCCGGTGATGAAGAAGCATAAAATGTTCCTACCATTGGTGAAGTGATTTTATGCAGATTCTCATCTTGCTTTGGTGCTTCTTGGGCAGGTGCCGCTGCTTGCTGCGCTTGCGGCTGAACTGCCTGCGGAGCCTGTGCTTGTACAGGTGCTGCAGGTGCCTGCTGCATGACTTGAACCGTGCCTGCTTCGTGTTTTTTCAGTTTTAAGGATACACCTTCATTTTCATATACGAATTCGTCAATTGTAGACTCGTCAATTGCTTTAATCAGCTCGTGGATTTCTTTGATATTTAACATTCAATCGCACTCCTATGTATGAAATTTCTTTTTTTATAGGTTACTACTAAAAGTACATACTATGTTCATCTTACAGGAGCGGACTTTTGAATTCAACTCTAATATGACAGCAACGCAAAAAGCCCGCTTGTTTAGCGGGCTTCTTTTTCCTCTTTCTTACTTGGATGGTTCAAATGTGACAGCGACATCTTTCATTGTTTTGATTTCTTTTGCCACAAGGTCTATAATGGCTGTCGCCTTCGATTTGGAGTGTTTGTCTGATTTGACTGTAATATTGATTTTATCTCCTTCAGCATTAACGAGCGCATCCTCGTAACCTTGTGTTTTAATCAGCGTTTCCAGCTGTTTTTCTGTTCCTTCCACTTCACTGAGAGCCGTCATTTTATCGTATGCTTCGCTTTTCTCCTTGGCTGTTGCATCATCGCTTGATACAATGGCATTCAGCTCTTCTCTTTCTTTGCTTCTGGCATCTTCTAAATCAAGACGGTACGTTGTAAACAAATCATCATCGGCTGTTTCCGTAACAACAGTTCCTTTTTCACTGGCTTCAGCGGATGTTTCCTTGTCTGCTGATGAATCTTTCGTTCCCTTTGTTCCATCTTCTTTTCCTTTTTCAGTTTCTGTACCGCTTTTTTCCTTCGTGTCTTGCTTGGCAGGCGCTTTTTCAGTTGCGACCTCTCCGCTGTCAGGCGCGCTTTTTTCACTTTGCATCTGCACGGCGTTTTTGCTTTCCGGCGACATGATATAGTAGACGCTTAACACCACGACAAGACTGAGCATTGTTAATAGCCAAACGGTTTGTTTTTTAAGCATTTATGAATCCTCCTTTATTTTTTTAGGGGCAACCGCAACCCGGTGGCTTGGAACATCCAGGACCCGTGTCACCGCTTCGATAATGGTTTGTTTTATTTGAACGTTGTCCACTCCTTGAGCAACAACGAGTACACCGCGTATATCAGGTTTTTTCGTTTGGACGACGACAGGTGTTTCTTTATCGCCGTTTTTGATCATGACGATTTCTTCCTCCGATGTTTGGTCTGTAACGCTTCTTGTTCCGCCTTCTTTGTCAGTTTCTTCAGTGGTTGTATTTTTGTTTGATTTGTTTTTTTCGTATACTTTCAGCGACGTTGCATCTACATTCACGACAACCGAGACATCGTCCACACCAATGATTGTTTCAAGAATTTCTTTCAGCTGATTTTCGTATTCTTTTTCATAGTCATCGATCGAGTCTTTAGGTTTATCAGATTTTGAGGTTTTAAACACTTCAGCTGTTTTCTCTTTGCTGCCCGCAGAATGTTGTGATGATACGGCCGTTATCGTTTTGGCGTTTTCTGTTTTCTCAGGTGAATAAAACAGCTGGCTGACAAGCATAAAGGAAACTCCGAGAACAAAAACGAATAGAAAGTAATGATATTTGGTCAGCTTCGGCTTTTCGCCGTCCTTCATTTGTCCCGGAAGAAACTGCTTTTTCAATACATTCCATAATCCGTTTTTATTCATTGCCGACACTCTCCCCGCCTTCCATATGAACCGTAATTTTCTCACTTCCGATTTCCCAAATGTCCGCGAGCTGCGTTTTTATCTGTTTGGCTTCTTTTTGTTCGGCTGCTTCTTTCGTTACGTATGCATGATCTGTATCAATGTGGACCGGCGCGACCGTTTGGACCGTTTTTTCAGAAGACGGGGCCATATACACGCTGATTGTTTTAATATCCTCTTCTGAATCTACCTTTTCTCCTGCCGTGAGTTTGATGCGGCCTACTTTATATTCATCATGACTGAATCTCTCCTCCGCTTTCTTTTTTAGTTGGACAGCCATTTCTTCTAGAATATATGCGCGCTGGGAAGCTTGTATTTCTATTTTTTTTGAATTGATTTGATTTTTTATGTCGGCAGACTCTGACTGCCCGTTTTTTGTGAGATATTCAAAGATGATTTCGGGGTCTGTCTTGAAAAGTTTAAAAATCGGCGTAAGCATGACGACAATCAAGAGCAGGCTGACTACCATTTTTGCGTACTTTTGCATGCTGGAGCTCGGCAGCAGCATATCAATCACAATTGCAAATAGGATAAACAACACGATGGTGGTAAGCCATTCCGTTAAAAAACTCATTCGCCTGCCTCCTTCATTTCATCATCATCGTGAGGTTTCCGGCTGTGATTATGACAGTAAGGCTTAAAAAAAACATGAGAGACACAATAGCGAGAGCTGCAAAAATATAAATGACGCTTTTGCTGATGACGTCGAGGCAGGTGATGACGGGCCCGCCTCCAAGCGGCTGAAGAATCGCGGCTGCCAGCTTATAAATAAAAGCGAGGGAAAGCACTTTGATTGCCGGAAATGCCGCGATACAGATCAAAATAGCGACACCGAGAATCCCTACCGTATTTTTCAGCAGTAAAGAGGCGCTGATTACTGTATCTGTTGCGTCTGTAAACATTCGGCCAAGCACAGGAATAAAATTTCCGGTTATAAATTTAGCCGTCCTGAGCGTAATGCCGTCTGTCACTGCAGCTGAGGCTCCCTGAACAGAGATGACGCCGAGAAAGATGGTAAGAAAAACAGCCAGTGCTCCGATGGCGATATTTCTGAGCAGGTTAGCCAGCTGTGTTACTTTGTATTGTTCAGTCATCGTGCTGACAATGCTCAGAATCGCTGATAAAAAAATCAGCGGCATGACGATATTCTGAATCAAGAGACCGCTCGTGTTCATCAGGAAGAGGATAACAGGATGAAAGAAGGCAGCAGATACAGCTCCGCCTGAGGAAGCCAAAAGCGCCAAGAGGAGCGGAATGAGCGCCAGGATAAAGCTGGTCATCGTCTGAATCGCCTCAGTTGCATAGTTAATCGCCACATGAAAGCTATTAAGCGCAAGGATAATCAGCACCATGTACACAATTGAGTAAGCGACCTTACTGACGGTGCTTTGCTGAAAAGCATTTTGCAAAAGCTGCAGAATGACGCAAAAAATCGTGAGCAAAATCAATGTGCCCAGCAGCTTTCCGTTGGCAAGCACTTCATGAAACAAATAAGAAAAGAGAGCTTTCAGCCATTCTTGCGGTGAGAATGATTTATCGCCATTGATAAACTCCATTAAGCTGCCTTTTTGGCTTTCCGGCAGCAGTCCGCCGTATTCTGTTATAATGTCATTCCAAAATTCCCCGATCTTATCTGTTTCAAGCGAGGCTGCTGTCCTTTCCGCTAATTGCTCGGCTGTTTCAGCATGGTCTTCCGTTTGTTCTGCATTACCAGCTGCTTGTACAATTTCTGCACGGCCTGCTATGATCAGCACGGCCAAAAGCAAAGCCCATTGAAAGCGCTTCAATCTACCGCCTCCTTTCGGTTATGACATAGAAGGTATAAGTCCGAGAATCGTTTCAATAATGACGGTTAAAATAGGCACAGCCATTACGAGTATTAAAATTTTCCCCGCCAATTCTATTTTCGAGGCGATGGCTCCTTGACCGGCATCTTTTGTGAGCTGTGCCCCGAATTCAGCAATATAGGCGATTCCGATAATCTTTAAAATGGTTTCAACATAGACCATGTTGACATTTGCATTAATCGCAATTTTTTCTATCATTCGAATAATGTCGTAGATTTGGTCTACCAAATAAAGAAAAATGGCACATCCGGCAAAAACGACGATTAAAAACGCAAAAGTCGGCTTTTGTTCTTTTACAATTAAAGAAAGGAAGGTGGCGATCAGCCCTAAACCTACAATTTGAACAATGTCAATCTGCAAGCCCCCCTATCCTTGGAATAAAAACACAGCTTTTATCTTTTTAAATAGGTCATCTACAATCGTGGCGACCATAAATAAAATATAGATAAAACCTAACAGCGTCACCCACTGAGCGTATTCTTTCTTGCCCATCTGATCCAATATCGTGTGTAAAAAAGCGACCACGATTCCCACTCCGGCAATTTGAAATATGACATTCACGTCTACTCCCATTTTATTTTTGCTCCCCTCACGTTTACATCAATAGAAGAATGAGTAACAAGCCCGCTAAAAAGCCCAAACTTTTTATCATTTTTTCATTTTTCGCTTGCGCCTGTTCAGCATCCGCTTCAGAGGCTTCCAAATGTGTCAGCGCCAGCTTGATGTGCTTTTGCTGAGAGATTCGATCATGAATCCCGAGCGTCTCGCCAAACTGCTTCAGCACTTCGTATTCGCTTTTTTTCAAAGACAGGGTGTCCCATACTTTCTTTAAGCTTTGCTCCCACGCCGTTTTCGCGGAATCACTTCCCTTGTCCAGCTGATCACTGAATGCGGAAAAAAGAGCTGAAACAGGCTGTGCGAGCTGTTTGGCAATCTGCTGTGAAGCAGTATGAAGCGGTGTATGGCCGTACATGATTTCAGCCTCGAGGGATTGAAGCGCCGCACGCAGCTGGCGGATTTGCCGCGGCCGTTCTGTATAAATCTTCGCCATCTCAAAACCTGTCCATGTTGTCGCTACCACAATGAATACAGCGCCCAGCAACTTCAGCATGTTTTCACGCCCGTCGTCCTAGACAGCACATTTCCGTCTTTGTCATAAATGCGGCTCACTGTGCCCGGCCCTTTTGCTCTTGATAATTCCAAATAGCGGTCAAAGGCTCTTTCTTCCCACAAACGCTTCAATGAAGGCCGCTTCATCAGGTCGGATATGCTCCAGCCATGCGCCGATACAATTACTGAAACACCGGCATGCAGTGCCTCCAGAAGTGCATCTGTATCTTCCATACGCCCGATTTCATCGACAATCATCACCTCAGGGCTCATGGATCGAATCATCATCATCAGCCCTTCAGCTTTTGGACAGGCGTCTAACACGTCAATTCTCTGACCAAATTGATGTTGCGGAATGCCGCGAAGACATCCGGCAATTTCTGACCGTTCATCGACGATTCCTGTCTTTACGGGCAGCATGGGTTTTTTGCCGGTGCTTGAGAGCCTCGCAAGGTCCCGGAGAAGTGTTGTTTTGCCGGTTTGGGGCGGTCCGATAATCAGCGTATTCAGCCAGCTGTCTTGATATAAGTATGGAAGCAGCGGCTCCGCAATCCCCAGCTTTTGCCGGGCAATTCGTATATTAAAAGATGCGATGTCACGGAGGCCTTTCACACCTCCGTTTTCCGTAATGACTCTGCCCGCCAGTCCGACTCTGTGGCCGCCTCTGATCGTGACATACCCTTTCTTCAGCTCTTCTTCAAGAGTATACATACTATAGTTGCTAAGCCGGCTCAGGATCAGATGGGCATCCTCGGCCGTGCCCGCATAGGACAAATAAACAGGTTGTCCTCTTCGAATCAATTCAACAGGGCGGTTGATCCGAATTCTGACTTCTTCGATTTCCAGCCATTGTTGTTCCGGTATTTCAGAAAGGGCGTTTTTCATGGATTCGGGGAGAACCTCAGCGATTTCATTCAACAGAGCCTCCTCCTTTCTACCGATTGGCTTCTTTAAAATGTATGATGTGAGGCAGACTTTATGACAAGCCTCTCTTTATTTATGAACACCCGCCAAAATCAAAACAACACCCGTAAAAATCAGAATCAGCTTTGCATACGAAAGCTGCCCGGCAATTTGGTAGATTCCGACAGTCATCGTAATGATAAAAATCAACGGACCGACAATAGCGAGAATGCTGTTAACCACAACCGCCTTCCGGACATCGTTGGTCACAAGCATGACAATTGCTGCCGTCAGCTCAATCATAGAGGATAAAACTCGTAATCCCGCCATTGTTAAAACAGTAGAATTGATATTTCCAAGTAAAAATTTCATAGCACTCTCCCAACCTCCCATTTTTTTATATGATATGCTCTAGCTTGCTGAAGTAGTCTTGTCATTTTCGTATAAAAGAAAGATTCTGTTTTTGGGCACAAAAAAAGCCTGCTCCCATTTGGGAACAGACTTCTTTTTTTCTTTCTATGCTCTTGAAACGTAAGAACCGTCTGATGTATTGACAACAAGTGTGTCGCCTTCATTCACAAAGAACGGCACGTTTACAACAAGCCCGGTTTCAGTTTTCGCAGGTTTTGTACCGCCTGACGCTGTATCACCTTTAATACCAGGTTCAGTTTCAACAACTTTCAGCTCAACTGTGTTTGGAAGTTCGATACCAAGTGTTTCATCCTGGTACATCATGATATGCACAGACATGTTTTCTAGCAGGTATTTTAATTCTTCTTCGATTTGAGTTGCGCTCAGTTCAAGCTGCTCATAAGAAGAAGTATCCATAAATACGTGCTGATCTCCGTTTGCATATAGATATTGCATTGTTTTGGTTTCGATTTGCGCTTTCGCTACTTTTTCACCAGCGCGGAATGTTTTTTCCTGAATGGCGCCAGTGCGAAGGTTGCGGAGTTTAGAGCGGACAAATGCCGCACCTTTTCCAGGTTTTACGTGCTGGAAGTCAACGACGCGCCAAATGCCGCCATCTACTTCAATTGTTAATCCTGTACGGAAATCGTTAACTGAAATCATGTTTAATGTCCTCCTATATTCCAATCACAAAATAATAAGTTCTTTTGGGGAATGGGTGATTGTCCGGTTGCCATTTTTTGTAATCACGATGTCATCTTCAATGCGGACACCGCCTGTTTCTGGTATGTAAATGCCCGGCTCCACTGTGACCACCATACCCGGTTCAAGGATAGCTGAAGATCTGACGGATAATCCCGGCGATTCATGAACTTCCATGCCGAGCCCGTGCCCGGTTGAATGGCCGAAATAGTCACCGTAGCCTTTTGCAGCAATATGATCCCTTGTGAGGGCGTCAGCCTCTTTTCCTGTCATTCCCGGCTTAATATGTGCGACGCCAAGCGCCTGAGCATCAAATACAACCTGATAGATCTCCTTCAATTGATCACTGGGCTGACCTACAGCGACCGTCCGGGTAATATCAGAACAATATCCTTTATAATAAGCGCCAAAATCAAGCGTAACAAGGTCTCCGCTTTCAATCAGTTTGTCACTGGCCACACCGTGCGGAAGGCTTGAACGAAGGCCTGAGGCGACAATCATATCAAAAGAAGAGCTGTCTGCTCCCTGGCTTCTCATATAAAACTCCAGCTCATTGGCAACAGCGATTTCAGAAATACCGGGTTTCATAAACGTCAAGATATGTCTGAAGGCATCATCTGCAATCTTCGCAGCTTCCTCTAATATCTTAATCTCTTCACTAGACTTAATCAAGCGCAACTTTTCCACGGATTCAGCCACAGGCACTAATTCGGCATCACTGATAACGGCGCTGTATGAAGCGTAAGTGCCATATGTCATGCTGTTCTGTTCAAAGCCGAGACGCTTGATGCCAAACGATTCAACAGTGTCGGCAGTGGTCTGAATCAAGCTGCCACCATGTTCAATGATCTCAAAACCCTTTACCTGAACCTTCGCCTGCTCAGTATAACGAAAATCCGTAATAAACGCTGCTTTGTCACCCGATATAACAGCCAAACCCGCCGAACCTGTAAACCCTGTCATATAGCGTACATTCGTGCTGCTTGTAATCAGCATGCCGTCAATTCCCAGCTGTCCAAACAGGTTTCTTAATTTCTCTAGCTTCATCTTGATTCTCCCCCTTGCTGGCTTAATAAGTAGCGAACAGCAAGCTTGTAGCCTTCAGCTCCAAGACCGACAATCTGCCCTTTCGCAACAGGAGCGATAACCGACTGATGCCTGAATTCTTCCCTGGCGTATAAGTTTGATAAATGCACCTCTACCACAGGAAGACTGATGCTTGAAACAGCATCCCTGATCGCATAGCTGTAATGACTCAGGGCGCCGGGGTTCAGAACAATCCCGCTGTATTGCTCCTCAGCCTCATGTATCGCATCTATCAAATCACCTTCGTGATTAGACTGGAAGAAAGTGAGCTGGATATGTAAGGCTTCAGCAAACTGAAAAAGATCTGTTTCAATATCGGTCAGTGTCTGGCGGCCGAATACTTCAGGCTCACGACTCCCAAGCCGGTTAACATTCGGTCCGTTCAAAATCAAAAAATGAGGCACATAATCTCTCCTTTTTGCGAGGGTTTCTCATGTAAAAAATGTTCACTTCTCGTGAACATTTTATCATACTGGAAAAGGATTATACACTATTCTCTATGCATTCCCAGCGCACGTGCAAGCTTTTCCGAATTCAGCTCATTGTATTCAAATGAAATGGAATACCCGACAAACAGCCCGTAAAGCAAATAAATGCAAATGGTCGTAATAATTGTATCTGATGTCAGTTCGGTCACCGTGCGCACATCTGGAAAAATCGGATTAAAAACAAAAAACACGAGCAGCCAAAGCACCAAGCCGTATAAAATACCCGGCCACATTGTTTTTAAACGTTTCAATAGAAGAAAATAAAGAAATGCTGCGCCAATTGAAATTACTCCAATCAAAATGATGCTGATTACCGTTCCCAGCCCATGTTTTTTCCACTCTCCGAGCACAAACGGCTGCAATATCATATTCGGGCTGATTTCGGAAAAATGAAACAAATATGCGATATAAGCAACGAAACTCCAAAGTACGCCTCCGCAAAAACCTGTTGCCGCCACCCTGCCGGCCATTGAAACAGGCGGCTTTTGCTTCTCATTCAATTCTTCATTTTGTTCTGTATCTTTTTCGCTTGTCATCATGGCACCTCCAGTTAAAGTGTGCCCAAAAAATGAAATGTCAATAAAAAAGCTCACACTTTTTGACAGCTGCGAGTAAAATTTGAAAATACCGGGTATAATGCATGTAGAAAAAGCAAGGCTATGGCAATTTTTTCAGCCTGTCAATCTAGAGGTTTAGCGCTGTTTCCTGTACAATAGAGTGAAAGGAAATGGTTAGCAATCCTAAAGAAATAGGCAGGTTGATAATATGTCAAAACATAAAGTTCCGCCCGCTTACGGCGGGCAGGCTGTTGTGGAAGGCGTTATGTTTGGCGGAAAGCATCATTACGTTACAGCCATCAGAAGAACGGATGGAAGCATTGACTTTTTTAAGCTTCCACGCAAACACAACCCGAAACTGAACATCGTGAAAAAGATCCCGTTTTTACGGGGGATCGCGGCCATTATCGAAGCGAGTGCAAACGGCACAAAGCATTTGAATTTTTCAAGCGAACGTTACGGGCTCGATCCATCTGAAGACGAGACACTTGAGCAGGAAGAAAAAAAATCCTCCGGGCTGTCTATGTATCTCAGCCTCGCAGGTATAGGCGTCCTATCATTTTTGTTCAGTAAATTCGTATTTACATTGGTTCCAGTTTTCTTAGCTGAACTGACAAGGCCGATTTTTTCCTCGGACACGGCGCAAATCGCGGTTGAAAGCCTGTTTAAGTTGATTTTGCTGCTCGGTTACATCTATTTTTTGTCCATGACACCGCTTATTAAAAGAGTGTTTCAATATCATGGAGCCGAACATAAAGTCATAAACTGTTATGAACAGAATTTGCCAATTACTGTGGAGAACGTCCAAAACCAATCTCGGCTTCATTACCGCTGCGGATCAAGCTTTATTTTATTTACGATTATTGTCGGCATGTTTGTTTATTTACTCGTTCCGACAGATCCGCTTTGGCTGCGTGTTATAGATCGTGTCGCACTGATACCGGTCGTGCTTGGTATATCCTTTGAAGTTCTGCAGCTGACAAACAAAGTGCGTGACATTCCCGGTCTGAAATTACTTGGGTACCCGGGTCTTTGGCTTCAGCTGTTAACCACAAAGGAACCTAAGGATGACCAGGTTGAAGTTGCCATCGAAAGCTTTAACGAACTTCTCAGACTCGAAGCATTGTCTGAGCAAAATCAGAAGCCTTCTCACAACGTCATCTAAAATCCGTTGCCCTGCTATTACTTTCGGAGGTGGACAGTTATGAATCATCGTGTACAACCTATTATTGCTGTATTAATTGCGCTGGGAGCGTTCGGTTTCCTCTATGTGCTGGTAACCAATCCCGGAGAAATGGCAAAAATGGCGGTAACCGTCATCGTGGCAGGTATCATTATTTATTTTATTGTGAAATATGTAATGAATCGAAATGCGGGCAGCGAAGGAGCAGCCTTCAAAAAAGCGGCGAAACAATCGCGGCGCCGGATGAAAGAACAAAAAGCAAAACACCGCGCCGGACATAAGGGACGTGTCAGCCACCTGCGAAGCGTTCCGAGCGCCAGCAAGCCTAAGCCGATGATTCTCAAGAAAAAAAGCCAGACTCAGCTGACTGTTATAGAAGGGAAAAAAAATAAAAAGAAAAACAGGGCGCTTTTTTAATAGGTCCACTGCTTTAAAAACAGCTCTGTCCGTCTTTTACCTAGCTCAATCAGGGCTAGTTTTTTTTGTTGTGTTAAATGAAAATCAGTTGCCATTACGCCATCAACCGGGAGAAAAATGATATTTTGTTCATAGCGTGACGCAATGTGCCTTGCGTCATGGGCATCCTTCATCGTTTCAAACAGGGCGCCGAACAGTTCAAAAGCGTTGCGGATATTTTTTTTCGGACGCTCTCTTTCACGTGGCGCAAGCGTGACACCGATCACAGGGCGCTTTCTTTCCTTTGAGAACAGCCAGATGGGAAAATTGCTTAACACGCCTCCGTCGACAACCGTGGCGGTGCCTGTGTCCGTTTTTAATTTTATCGGTTCAAAGAAATACGGGATGCTGCAGCTCATTCTGACCGCTCTGGCAACCGGGAACATATCTGGATTTAACCCGTAACGGGCCAAATCGTCCGGCAAAACAATCATGGTGCCGTTTGTCAGATCAGAAGCAATAAGGCGCAGAGACCCTTTCTGCAAATCGCCGAAAACCCTTATGCCTTTCGCTCTTAACAGATCAGCAATCCATTCTTCTATCGTATCGCCTTTGTATAAGCCAAGACGCCAGTAGATGGACACCCACTGGAGCATTTTTAAGGGGAGAAAAGAGTACCTTTGGTCCAGCAATTTCTCTCCGTTCACTTCTTCAATTAAAGCGTGGATTTCCTTACTGGTGTAACCTGACGCAATGAAAGCGGCAATAATGGCGCCGGCGCTTGTACCCGCAACTCTTTTAAAGCGGAAGCCTTTTTCCTCAAGCACTTCATAAGCGCCTGCGAGCGCAATGCCTTTTACTCCTCCGCCGGAAAACACACCGTCAATATACATCTCATTCCCTCCCCCTCCATCAGATCGTTTATTACCATTTTAAGAAAACACGCGAAGAAATAGACCAACGAATGACGGGTGGCGTCAGCGTATCAAAAAAGACGGCCTCCTTCGAGACCGCCTTTTTACTGATTATGATGTTCTGTTTTCTTTTGGATTGATTTCAGATCTTTTTTACGGGCATCATCTTCTTCAAAATATTGAACAAGATCCCCGATGCGATCAATACTGTTCCAGCTTAAATGATGTTCGATTCCTTCGACATCGTTATATATTTTCTCTTCATCAACACCAATGATTCTTAAAAACTGCTCAAGCAATTCATGTCTGTATACCAGCCGTTTGCCTATTTTTTTCCCTTTAGACGTTAACACGAGACCGCGATATTTTTCATAAATTAAATATTCGTCTTTATCTAGTTTTTGAACCATTTTTGTTACAGAGGAGGGATGGACTGCCAATGCTTCCGCGATATCGGAAACTCGTGCATATCCTTTTTCTTCAATCAGCATATAAATCTGTTCAATATAATCTTCCATACTTGGTGTTGTCATCGAAACCCTCCCAAAAAGCACCTTAACTTTATAAACCATTACAAGTTTACACTAATGAACTTGAAAAAACAAGGATGCTCCACGGGTCAAAAGCCCTGTTTACCGCTTATAATTCCATTCATCTGAAGCGTACTTTGTTTCAGCCAAGTGATGAACAAAATCAAGCTCTTCCTGAGAAAGTTCATATGGCTCCAAATGAATGTTAAGACCTGTTTCAAATCCTTCTTTAAAGGCTTTACGAGCCTCATCCATCGTCACCCGCTTTTCGGTGAGTTCATTAATGGCAACCGCTTTATTTTTGAAATTGCGCTGCATCCGCTCTCTTACTCTTTCACTCGGATATAAGAACAGATCGAACAGCTTGTCCTCATCTAAATCAAGAAGAATGGAGCCATGCTGAAGAATCACGCCTTTTTGTCTCGTTTGCGCGCTTCCCGCCACCTTGCGCCCCTCAACCACTAGCTCATACCACGAAGGCGCGTCAAAACAAACAGATGACCGCGGATTTTTTAAGCTTTCTTTTTCTTTTTCAGTTCTCGGGATGGCAAAGTAAGCGTCCAGACCGAGATTTCTAAAGCCTTGAAGTATGCCTTCTGAAATAACCCGGTAAGCCTCAGTAACAGTCGCCGGCATCTCGGGGTGCTCTTCCGAAACAATTACGCTGTATGTCAGTTCTTGATCGTGCAGCACACCTCTCCCGCCGGTCGGGCGTCTGACGAATCCGAGATTATATTTATGTACTGCTTCAAAATTGATTTCCTTTTTAATATTTTGAAAATACCCTACAGAAAGTGTCGCCGGATTCCAGCCGTAAAAACGGATAACCGGGGGGATTTTCTTTTCGCTGTGCCAATATAAAAGCGCTTCATCAAGCGCCATATTGAATGCAGGACTTGCATTGCCTGAGTCTATAAACCGCCAAGTTTCTTTTTGCATTTTAAGACCTTCCTTACCGTTTTAATAGAATCAGTTTATCAAACTGTCGGGAAAATGAAAAATATTTTAGTTCCATTATAGATGACAATCACGCTGTGCTTTACTATAATAGTATTTGTCGAAAACGGCTCTATGACCTTGTTTTATGAAGCAGGGTTTTGATTTTATATGCTAAAGGAGTAGAATCACATTGTCTAATATGATCGTTTTGATTATTTTTGCTGCGTTTATCATCTATATGATTGCTTCATATGTCTATCAGCAGCGAATTATGAAAACACTTACCGAAGAAGAATTCCGCGCGGGTTACCGCAAAGCGCAGCTTATTGATGTTCGTGAGCCAAATGAGTTTGAGGGCGGACATATTTTAGGCGCCCGCAACATCCCGCTTTCCCAGCTGAAACAGAGAAAAAATGAGATCCGTACGGACAAGCCTGTTTACCTGTACTGCCAAAACAGTGTCCGCAGCGGACGCGCGGCACAAACCCTGCGCAAAAACGGCTGCACTGAGATTTACAACCTAAAAGGCGGCTTTAAAAAATGGGGCGGAAAGATTAAAGCGAAGAAATAAAGCAAACAGCTGTCTGGTAGACAGCTGTTTTTATTTATCTTTCTACCGCCTCGTATCTGAGCACCGGGTGTCTCGCCGCTTTTGTTTCATCCATTCTTTTTACAATCGTTGTATGCGGGGCCTCCTGAACAAGTTCCGGATTCTCCTCCGCTTCTTTTGCGATTTGAATCATAGCATCAATAAACGCGTCCAGTGTTTCCTTTGATTCGGTCTCTGTCGGCTCGATCATGATGCATTCTTCAACATTAAGCGGGAAATAAATCGTCGGCGGATGATAGCCGAAATCAAGCAGCCGTTTTGCAATATCAAGCGTACGCACTCCCAGCTTTTTCTGCCGCTTCCCTGATAATACAAATTCATGCTTGCAATGGCGGTCAAACGGAAGATCGTAATAAGGCGCGAGCTTTCTCATCATATAGTTGGCGTTTAACACTGCGTTCTCAGTAACAGCCTTTAATCCGTCAGGCCCCATGGAGCGAATATACGTATACGCTCTCACATTAATGCCAAAGTTGCCGTAATACGGCTTCACACGGCCAATCGCATGAGGGCGGTCATAATCAAACGTAAAGCGCCCTTCTTTTTTGACTAAAACTGGCTTTGGCAAATAAGGAATCAGATCTTTTTTTACGCCGACAGGGCCTGAGCCGGGGCCTCCGCCGCCATGAGGGCCTGTGAATGTTTTATGCAGGTTGAGGTGCACCACGTCAAATCCCATATCACCAGGTCTCGCTTTACTTAAAACGGCATTTAAATTAGCGCCGTCATAATACAGTTTCCCCCCCGCTTGGTGTACAATTTCCGCCATCTCTGTAATCTGCTCCTCAAACAAGCCGAGCGTGTTCGGATTCGTCAGCATAAGAGCTGCAGTTTCTTCATTCACTGCTCTTTTTAAATCCTCTAAATCAACAAGCCCTTTTTCATTCGATTTCACCGTAACGGTTTCAAAGCCTGCTACTGTTGCTGATGCAGGATTCGTCCCATGCGCGGAATCAGGGACAATGACCTTCGTCCGCTTGAAATCCCCGCGAGCTTCATGATAGGCACGGATCATCATCAGCCCCGTCCATTCGCCGTGCGCTCCGGCAGCAGGCTGAAGCGTAACCTCATCCATTCCCGTTATTTCTTCAAGGTGCTTGCTTAAATCATATAAAAGCTCTAATGCGCCTTGCACCGTGTCTTCATCCTGAAGAGGATGAATCGCAGCAAAACCAGGAATACGTGCGATTTTTTCATTGATTTTCGGATTATATTTCATCGTGCAAGAACCGAGAGGATAAAAACCGGAATCCACCCCGTGATTGCGTTTGGACAGCGCTGTATAATGGCGCATGATGTCCAGCTCTGAAACCTCCGGCAGCGCTGCGTCTTCGTCACGAATATAGGTGTCTGACAAGAGGTCCTCCAATTCGATTTCCGGTACATCGAGCTCCGGCAGACTATAGCCGATTCGGCCTTCTCTTGATAGTTCAAAAATAAGTGCCTGGTCCTGATTACTCATGGCGATCCCCCAATTCCTGAATGAG
Source organism: Bacillus sp. FJAT-14266 (assembly GCF_001719225.1). Lineage (NCBI taxonomy): Bacteria > Bacillati > Bacillota > Bacilli > Caryophanales > Bacillaceae > Bacillus > Bacillus sp. FJAT-14266. Next base: position 1,866,077 of record NZ_CP017072.1, on the reverse strand, counting down.
TGCGTCAATTTCTTCTTTTGTTCTCAGCTCCGTTACAGCAATCAGCATATGGCAGTCCAGCTCCGGATACGTCAACCCAAGATCATATCCGCCAATCATGCCTTTTGCCAGCAAACGCTTGTTCACAGCTCTCACCGGCTCATCCAGTTTGATGACAAATTCATTAAACATCGGCCCATCAAACATAACGGTAAGGCCTGCTTTTTTTGCTTCTTGCTTTGCATAGTTGGCTTTTAAGAGATTTTGGCGGGCTATATCTTTTACGCCGTTTTTTCCGAGAGCAGTCATGGCCACTGATGCTGCCAGCGCATTTAAAGCTTGGTTCGAGCATATATTTGATGTTGCTTTATCCCGGCGGATATGCTGCTCCCTGGCTTGCAGGGTAAGCACAAAGCCTCTTTTTCCGTTTTCGTCTTCCGTTTGTCCGACGAGACGGCCCGGCACCTTTCTCATTAATTTTTTAGTAACGGCAAAAAAGCCGCAATGCGGGCCGCCGTATGCTGAAGGAATGCCGAAAGGCTGCGCATCACCGACGACGATATCAGACTGAAACTTGCCCGGCGGAGTGAGAAGACCTAGCGCCAGCGGGTTGGCTGAAACAATAAACATGGATTTCCCTTGATGAGCGATAGGCTCAATATCCTTTAGCGGCTCGATCCTGCCGAAAAAATTCGGGTACTGAACGATCACTGCGGCTGTGTTCTCGCAAACGGTTTGGCGCAATGCATCAAGATCTGTAACGCCATCCGCAGCGGGTACTTCAACAACATCAATATACTGACCTTTTGCGTACGTTTTCAGCACCTCTCGCGATTCAGGATGCACGGTTTTTGATACAACAATTTTTTTCTTTTTCGTGTGGCCTGAAGCAAGCATTGCTGCTTCTGCCAAGGCTGTTCCGCCGTCATACATCGAGGAGTTGGCGATATCCATGCCTGTCAGTTCACAGATCATCGTTTGGAATTCAAAAATAGCCTGGAGCTCTCCTTGTGAAATCTCTGGCTGATAAGGCGTATATGCGGTATAAAACTCAGAGCGCGAAATGACATGATCCACAATGACAGGCTGATAGTGGTCATATACACCCGCTCCTAAGAAAGAAGCGTATTGTACGGTATCACGATTTTTAGAGGCCAGCTTTGTCAGTTCTCTTGTTAATTCTGTTTCTGATTTCGCTTTTTTGATTTGATACTCTTTTTTATATTTGACGTTTTCCGGTATATCAGCAAATAAATCATCGATGCTGCTTACGCCGATAGTAGCAAGCATCTCCTGTTTATCCTTTTCTGTTGCGGGCAAATAACGGTGCTTCATGTGTTGTCTCCTCTCTCCAAGAAAAAATATTAGCGTTTATAAAATGGTGTTTTGACAACCTTTGCTTTCACTAATTTTTTGCGAATCTCTACATCTACAACAGTCCCGATCTCACTTGTTTCCGAATCAATTAAGGCAAGGCCGACGTTTTTCCCTAATGTCGGTGACTGCGTGCCGGTTGTCACCTTTCCGACAGACTTGCCATTTTGGAAAACCTCATATCCGTGCCGCGGTATCCCTTTTTCAATCATTTCGAGACCGACAAGTTTGCGCTTCGCTCCGTTTTCTTTTTGTTCACTCAATACTGACTTACCGAAAAAGTCAGACTCCTTATTGTGCTTTACAGCAAAGCCTATACCTGCTTCAATCGGTGTAATATCCCGGGTCAGCTCCTGACCGTAGAGCGGGAGCTTCGCTTCAAACCGGAGTGTATCACGTGCACCAAGACCGCATGGAATCAATCCGTATGCATCCCCTGCATCGATGATTTTTTTCCAAATATGCATAGCATCATCACTGCGGCAGTAAATTTCATACCCGTCTTCTCCCGTATAGCCAGTGCGTGAAATAAGTGCTTTGCGGCCGCTGATATCGGCTTCATCAATAAACGCAAACGGCTTTAATGCAGACACATCTGCATCTGTCAGATTTTTTAAGACCGCTTCTGCTTTCGGTCCCTGTACAGCCAAGAGCGCGATTTGATCTGACTGATTGTCAATCTGCACATCACCTGCTGCATGTTCTTTCATCCAAGCCAAGTCTTTATCTATATTAGAAGCATTAATGACAAGCAGATAGCGGTTCTCTTCTTTTTGATAGATAAGCAAATCATCGACGGTTCCGCCATCCGGGTAACACATCGCTGTATATTGAGCACGGCCTGGCGTTAACGCGGAAACATCATTTGTCATCAATCTTTGCAAAAAAGACAGACTGTCGTTCCCTGACACTTCGACTTCTCCCATATGAGATACATCAAACAAACCGGCTGCAGTTCGGACAGCCTCGTGTTCTTTTTTTATAGAAGAAAATTGAACAGGAAGCTCCCAGCCTCCGAAATCAATCGTTTTTCCTCCATATTCCTTATACAGGTCAAATAACGGCGTTCTTTTCAGCATCTAATTCCTCCCCTTTATCAACGGCGCAGCTAAAAACATACAAAAAAGGACAGAGAAACACCTCATGTAAAATGAAGGTTCTCTGTCCTGGCACCTGAAAGTTTACTTTGCATACGCAAAGACGTCCCCTTTGGTGGTTTGCGCATCCGCACAAACACTCTCCAGAGTTGCGTCGAGCAAGAGTTCTTTTGCCTGAGAGATTCACTCCGCAGTTTGCTCCTTCGGCGCCTGTATCCCGAGGTTTTCGGTCAGGTCTCTCCCCTTGCTGTCATTCGCTCATATTTTCATGCTGTTATGGACATACTATAGCAATATCTTACATCAAATACATACTCATATCCTACCATCATCACTATATGCTGGGCAACAGCAATTTGGGCAGATTTTTCTTATATTGTTCATCTTAAGAATCGAAGAATTAGAAAGGCGGTTTCAAAGCAATGAATACAGAAATGATCTACGATGCAAAATGGCCTGAAGAATTTGCTGAAAGACTGAAAAACGATGGCCCTTGGGCAAACTGGGAACTGTACAAGCTCTCTGCAGAAATCCAGAAAACATTAGCAATTCCAGATTTTGAAGGCTTACGGGCTCCTTTATATCTGCCTTCCTTTACGCCGCTCCCCCACCAGCTTGAAGTGGCGCAAAAAGTGGTTGAAAAAATGAACGGGAAAGCGATTTTAGCAGATGAGGTTGGTCTCGGGAAAACGGTGGAAGCCGGTTTAATTTTAAAAGAATATATGATTCGCGGATTAGCAAAAAAAATTTTGATCCTTGTGCCCGCTTCCCTTGTGTCACAGTGGGTCAAAGAGCTTCAGGAAAAATTTTTGATTCCGGCTGTTGAACAAAAGAAAAGCTATGTGTGGGAGCAATGCGATATTGTCGTCTCATCAATAGACACCGCGAAGCGCTCGCCCCATCGAGAAATCGTTCTGTCTATCCCATATGATCTTGTCATTATTGATGAGGCACACAAACTGAAAAATAGCAAAACGAAGAACTATGAATTTGTCCGGAATCTCGTAAAAAAATATTGCCTGCTTCTTACCGCGACGCCAATCCAGAACCGTATCGAAGAGATTTTCAATTTGGTGTCCTTATTAAAACCCGGCCATTTAGGCAGTCAGAATCACTTTCAGGAGGAGTTCGCCAAGAAGAAATCCAGTTTAGAAGCGCATGAACATTTAAAAGATCTTGTGAATAAAGTCATGATCCGTAACAGGCGGCATGATACAGGGCTGAATTGGAAACAGCGCCATGTTGAAACAGTGCCGATTCAATTTTCTCCATCAGAGCAGGCGCTTTATGATGAAATTTCTCGCTTGAAGGACAGTATCAATAAACCAGCCAGCATGTTCTCGATTATGACCTTGCAAAGAGAATGCTGTTCGAGCAGAGAAGCGGTATATATGACGCTGAAAAAGATGCTTGATCAAAAAGAGAAACAAGCACCTGCCATTGATGAGGATACGATTTCAGTTTTAATAGATCGCATCAATCAAGTGACACAAAACTCTAAAGCGCTTCAAGTCGTTGATTTAATCAAAAAGATTGACGATAAGGTCATCATTTTTACAGAATACCGGGCAACCCAGATTTATTTGCAGTGGTTTCTTCAGCAAAACGGCATCAGTTCTGTGCCGTTTAGAGGCGGATTTAAACGTGGAAAAAAAGACTGGATGAAGGATCTTTTCCGCGGAAAAATCCAAGTCCTTATTGCAACTGAAGCAGGCGGTGAGGGAATTAACCTGCAATTTTGCAATCACATGATCAACTATGACCTGCCATGGAATCCGATGCGACTTGAGCAAAGAATCGGAAGAATTCACAGACTCGGGCAGGAGCGTGACGTGCATATTTATAACATGGCGACAAAACATACGGTGGAAGAGCATATTCTAAAGCTTTTATATGAAAAAATTCATTTGTTTGAAAAAGTGGTCGGTGAACTTGATGATATTTTAACGAAAATTCAAGTGAACAATTTTGAAGAGCATCTGCATGACATTTTGTATCACTCAGCAACAGAAGAAGAAATGAAAATAAAAATGGATAACTTAACCTCATTTTTGTCTTATAAAAAACAGCAGCCTGCTGAAAAAAGAGGATCTTAGCCTGTAAGGAGGTTTTATTAGTGAGACAGCAAGAGGTTCACGATTTTCTGCTGCGTTTTTTTCAAGCAAACAGCTGCCAAATCATCGATCAAGGCTTAGGCTATATGACAGTGCAGCTTACAGTTGAAATGGACAAACAAATCATGAACCGCCCTTTCTACTGGCATTGGCGCGAGAAGACAGGCGGTGATCCGAATCCAATGAAAATCACTTTTATTACAGATAAAGAAAATGCGCCAAAAGACCTAGATGGTGAATTTATATATTTTGGGGCCCCGCGTCTTTTTCAAATATTTAAAGCTGTTAAACAAAATGGGAGATTTACCAGAATGTATGAGAAAATTGAATCAGCCGGAGCTAAAGTCCCACTTCAGCCTTGGCTTGGTATAAATGTCACGATTTCATACCAGTCCGACATGAAAAAGGATAAGTTATTGTCACTAGGTCTTCACCTAGTCTCTGGAACGATAATTGAAGATTTTCAAAGCAAGCTGACCCAGTTTTCACTGACGTCTCAAATATGTGACTATTGCTTCACCATTTCACCTATGATCAAACCAGAAAGCGGACTTAAGCGTATGGAAAACTATATTTCCAAATCCGCTATGCAGGAGCCATCCGACTGGGCGGAACAGGCGGTTAACAGGTGGAAGAATGATATGACATTGCTTGATAAGTTTTACGAGCATATAGAAGAAAAACCAGAAGAATACCATCTAGAAAAACAGGCGCTGAAAACCTTGTATCAACCAAAGATATCAGTTGAAATTGAAAATGGCGGATTGTTTTATCTGCAAAATAATATTTCAAGCTAACTTTTTTACCATTCGACATCATTCTCGTTTTTTTTGAGAAAATACGATTATAATAAAGGTATATTGGAAAAAAATTCTGGTGATTTAATGGCAAATGACTTCCAGAGACTAATGAAGCATACAATAAGTCATGGCCGGACTGGCTGAAATACATAAACAAGTATTTTAGGAGGAGAAACTGCATGAAGAATGCAAAACAAGAGCACTTTGAATTGGATCAAGAATGGGTTGAATTAATGGTGGAAGCCAAAGAGGCAAATATCAGCCCGGAAGAAATACGAAAATATTTACTTTTAAACAAAAAGTCTGCTCATCCTGGTCCGGCAGCCAGAAGTCATACCGTAAATCCTTTCTGAATGTGCTATAATATCACAAGGAAGGTGATGACATTGATTGGCCAGCGTATTAAACAATACCGTAAAGAAAAAGGCTACTCACTATCAGAACTAGCTGAAAAAGCTGGGGTAGCGAAGTCTTATTTAAGCTCAATAGAACGAAATCTACAAACGAACCCCTCCATTCAATTTCTCGAAAAAGTCTCCGCTGTTCTGGACGTCTCGGTTCATACTTTGCTCGATGAGAAACATGAAACCGAATACGATGGTCAATTAGATAGTGAATGGGAGAAATTGGTTCGCGATGCGATGACATCCGGGGTATCGAAAAAACAATTTCGTGAATTTTTAGATTATCAAAAATGGAGAAAATCCCAAAAAGAGGAGTAGTGCCTGAGCAGAGGCACTAACTCCTCTTTTGTCAATAACCATCGAGACGGCCCAGTATATGAATACTGGGCCGTCTCTTTTTATTGCTGTTATTAATTTTTATCCTCGCTGTGCGCTTTTTCATTTTCTTTCACATAACCGTCTTTATCAGTATGGTCCTTTTTGATTGTCAAGCCGTTCCACTGTGTAGCTTCGAACGAGAATTGAAGCTTAATGGAGTTGCCTTGATATTTATTTTGAACCATAAGCCCGTTTTCATCTTTTGTTTTATCATCTTTGAATTGGATTTCCATTTGAACCTGATCGAAGTCAGTTGGTGTTTTTGGAACACCATCATATTCAGGAGCGGTTTTACCGTCAATTGTTGCTACATTGACTTTACCGCTTGCATGTAAGAATTTAGGGTCTATTTGTTTTTTGATTTTTTCAGCAGCCGCTGCATCATTTTTAGCAGACATCAAATACAAGTCTTTAAGGTTCGCATCATCTAAAATAATGTTTTTCGGGTAACCATTGCCGCCCTCTTTTCCAACTGTCAACAATGTCACTTCAAACTGGCTGAGGAAATCTTCTGGAGATGTATTGCTGCCGCCGTTTGCTTTAAAATCTCCATAATTAAGCGCCATTAAAACTTCTTTGATCGCAAGTGATCCGTTATTTTCAAATTGGAAATCCTTTGTCAACTTATCTCCCGGCTTTAGATTTGATAAGTTCACACTCGCTGAATTCTCTTTAGCAGATAAATCAAGCGTACCTGATGCAAAAGTAGCATCCTTTGATTTAATGTCGTTAAATGCTGCCCATGTTCCTCCTCCAACTAAAGCTAATCCTAGTGCTGCAGAAGCAACTCCTAAACTCAATTTCTTTTTCATACCCATGGTAAACTCCCCTTTTATTGAATGATTTTATATCGAAACCTGTTGCCAGGTTTACAACTGAAGTTAAGTAGACATGGTGCTGTCCTTTGTATCTGTTTCCAAGGCTTTTGTCTTTCTTTCAATTTCTCTAATGGCGCTGCTGATCGTCACAAAAGCGTACACTAACAGCATCACGCCGGGAACAATCAATAATACAGCCGTTCCAATCGGCTGACTGGCAAAATGAAGCATATAGCCGGCATATGGAAGCTGAAAACCTGTGTATTGCGCGCGAACATTTTCGTCCGATACAGGCGCTGAATCAGCTGCTGCATTATTATCACCTTGTGTTTTAAATAACAAATGGTCTCCTTGCTTTGTTATGTCAACAATTCTGTGGGTGACCGCCGTATTTGCATCCTGCATAAATGTAATAACGTCACCTTTTTGGAGCTCTTTCACATCAGTGATTTCTTTGACCAATATTAAGGAACCTGTATTGAACTCCGGCTCCATCGAACCTGACAGAACTGATTTCAGCGTATACCCAAACACCGCCGGCTCTCCCCCGGATGAACGTGTTGAAATCACGACAAGTGTCAGCACAATAATAAGAGTAAAGATGATCACGTATAAAATATTACTGATCAGCTTCATTGCTTTTTTCATCCTCTTCCCCGCTTTCCTTCTGGTCTGATTGAGTTTCATTTTCTTTGGTTACAGCTTCTTGAGATGTTTCTTCTTTCATTGTTTTTTCCTGTATATCCTTTTGTGTTGTTTCATTCTCCTTTTTGACGTCCGACTTTGTTTCTTTTTTAGGGACTGTCGGTTTTTCATCGCATTTTGCAAGCGTCATAGGCTCCGACCACTCAAATGTACTGCCGTTTGCCGGGTAGCCTGCCGGTTTATATACTTTAAATGCATAAATGCCGGGTTTCATTTTTTTCTTGGTCTCAATTTTATAAAGTGAATCGCCGATTTGATTGGAGACAAATCCTTTTTCGATCACGTTCCCATCCTTTAACGGTTTGCGGGCATTTTCAAGCTTATGAAGCTCCCACTTCCACTTTGATTTCTTAAGTTTCTCACCTGTATTTTCGAGCACAGCAAATAAGGCGAAAGGTGAGCATACAGTGCCTTTCGTATCCGTTTGATCTGATATGTGCAAATCACTTTGATCCCAGCGTTTATCATAATGGCAGTTTTTATCTGTATGCTGAAAGTCTTTACACGTTTGAAGTGAGACATCAAATGTTTCAATATCATGAAAAGCAGCGCTTGTATCATCGGAAAATTGTAAGCATATTGCGGCAGTCAGACTGAAAATGACTGAAAGCTGAAAGATAAGCAGAACTTTCAGTTTCGTCTTCGCCTTTTGCTGATTGTGAAACAATCGAAACATATCTTACCTCCTGTAAAACACTGTAACTTGATATGACAATCGTTCTCTTTAAAGAACCTCACAAATAGAGTATAATCAACGATTTATAGATTTAAAAACACCGAAATCGCTCATTTCGTTCGTTTAAAAGAATGTTTTCATCATATTACAAAGTCTTGCTCAGTATTGCTCATTTTTTCAATTTTTTTGAAATTTTTGGGATTGTTATGTGAGAATTTAAATGCATATCCCATTATTATTTGGTAATAATAAACAAAGAAAGGGTGACAGCATGATGATCAAACAATGTGTGATTTGTCTATCTCTTCTCGTCTTTGGCACCACAGCCGCTCACGCAGAAGAAACACCTCTTGTAACCGCCCGCCACATGTCCAAATGGGAAGAGATTGCTGTAAAAGAAGCAAAAAAAAGGTACCCGCTTGCACAGGTACTGTTCAAACAAAAAGTATGGGACCGTAAAAGAAAAGATGAAGCAGTGAAGCAATACCATTTAACTCTGAGGGAAGGGTCAAAAGAATTCGGCGTTTTTGTGACGATTTCATTTGATCCTTATAGCCAAAAGGTCAATAAAATCGCCATATTAGAAGAATATCAATAAGGTCCTCCATTTTTTGAAGGACCTTATTCGTTTATTTGCGGTTATTTTTTCCGTTTCAGCCAAAGTCTGAAGCCATAGGGTAAAATACCGAACAACTGCTGGGAAACAGGCGTTTTTGTTTCTTTCCGCACCTCTTTTCGTTCTTTTCGCTCATCTCTCGGAGTATCTATATATTTGACAAATTGCTGCGTCATATATTTAACATAATCATTCGTTTTCACGTGATCACCTCATCATTCAATTATTATGAAGTGTTGTCTCACATGACTTTTTTTATACCCTTTACACTGTTTTATTCTGTCCATCTCAGCAGTTTTTTCTGTTTTTGATCAAACACGATCTGTGCAGTTCTTTCTGTTCCCGACTCCGTTGACACTCTTAAGTTGATTTCTTTTTGTTCTTTTATCGATGTATCATGAATGTAATAAGAAACCCGTCCATATGGAAATTGCTCCGTACCCTCCTGGCCTTTCCGTTCCTCTAGAACATGCCGGACCGAAAGAAGCACCCCATTTTGAAGCAAATTCTCTCCTATGTATAACTCTTTTGTTTCCTTCTCAAACATGCAGCGTGAAATATATTGAGCAGCAGCAAAGTTCACGATTAACAGCACAAGCGCTGACACAAAAAGAACAGCTGGGTAAATAAACCCTCTTGTACAATACATTCACCCCCCTCCTAAATACGAATAGACTGGAAAAGCAGTTTGATACACTTTTTGGTCCTCACTCTCAATTTTCAGCAAAACAACACAATTTTCAAAATCAGCTTTCATGGCAGTAATATGATCTAAAATCGGAACATGCCCTTTACCATCCACTCTTTTTCTTATCATTGAATGATAAATTTCGAAACGGATGTCCTGCCCGGAAAGATTGGTGCAGATTAACACGCTCCCATGCTCGGCTGTCTTAACTGCCTGTGACTCCTTGCATTCATTCATCATCTGTTCTATCGAAATCATCCATTCTTGCTGTGTGAAACCGTCATGTTCCTGCTGTCGAGACAAAAACAGATGGAAAATCGCAGCTAACGATCCTGATATGAGCAAAAAGACTGAGAGCGAAAATAATACGTTAAGAAGCGTATAGCCATTCTGTCTGCAGGATGCTGAGGCAATATGATTTCTCTTTATAAGCTGTGGCTTTGATACATACGTTTTGATATTCGCCCTCCTCCTCCCACTTCATTGCATAGATATGATTGTTCTTTGTAATTGTTTTTGACGCGGCTCCTTCACCACTCATGACATATTTGCTAATGCTCTCATTCATCATCTGATAGCCGATTTCTCGTGATTCCGCCATTTTTTCATCAGCTATCAGCTTGTCCCACAAGGGGACGACTGTCAGCAGCACAAACAGCCACAGGCTTAGCGCAGACATTGTTTCTATTGTAGAAAAACCTTTATTTTCTCTCCACATTGACTCTCCCGCTCCCTAGATAAACTGTTATATCATATACGGCATGGCCATTTACTCGTATTTTTCCGCCTGCATTCGGGTGCCCTTTCTCATTAAATTCCAAACGGTCTTTTAATGTCAGCAGTTCTATAGAAAGTCCCCTTGCATACGGACGTTCAATGACCGTATCACCAATGACTAATTGATATTCTTTTTTATGAAAGAAAATTTTTGTTCTTTGTTGACGGGAAATAGCAACCTGCTGTGTGAGCATAATATCATTTTTCAGCTGCCTTGCTGCCTGTCGGACAGCTGTATTGTCATAAGCAGGAGGAAGTGTAGTGAAGACGGCCACCAGGAGGATAGAGGCAAGGCTTAACACAAGCAAACTTTCTAAAAGGGTAAACCCCTCCTCCTCGTTTAATTTAATGTTCAACCTTAACTTCTCCGCCGGTGATGATAATGCGCTTACCATTTGGACAGACAGCATCGTTTTTCACATAGCCCTCTGACTGTAAATCGGCAAGGCTCGGAGTTTGTCCTTCATGATCAAGCTCAAATGCAGTCATTTGTGCCTTAACCATGTTTTGTAAGCCTTCACAGCCCTTTTTTTGAATGGTTTGGTTATGTTTCGTGACGTTCGGTATCGTAATTAAAAGCAAAATCGAAATAATAAAGAGCACGATTAACATTTCAACAAGTGTAAATCCTTTCTCATTCATTAGCCTCTTCCTTTCACATTTGATTCATCATCTGATACATAGGCACAAGCATAGATAAATACACAAGTAAGATCATCGCTGCAACAAATCCATAAATCATTGGCTGAAGGATGCCTGTCCATTTTTGCGCTTTGTGTTCCAGCCGCTGTAATATGAATTGGCTGTATGTGAAAAGCTCCCGATCCAATCGGCCGCTCAGCTGGCCGTGAGATATGACTTTTGATAAATCAGTTTCATAAAAAGGGCTTCCACAAATAGCGGATTCAATTGACTCACCGGCTTTTAGCCGTTCAATCAATTGTTCAGCCTCGCAGCGGTAGAAAGGGAGAAACGTTTGATGTTTAAATGCATTAAGGCTGTCATAAATTGAGAGGCCTGATTTTAAAAGGCTGCTTAGCTGCAAAGAAAAAAAGTAGCTGTTAAACAGCTTGACAAGCTTTCCAACCAAAGGAATCCTGATACAAATCAGCATTTGCCGGGCAGGTGATTTTTTCTTAAACACAAGCCAATAATAAATCCCGATACCTGCTGTAAAAAGAACAAGCAAAATGATCACAAGATCAATATGCTGAAAAAAAGCAAAAAGTATATCGGTTGAACGTGAGGTTTCCATATTCATCGATTGATAGATACCGGAAAACTGAGGAATGATGATGGACTGTAACATATAAAACATGACAGCGACCGTAAAGATGAGGAAAAGCGGATAGCGCAGCACTCTTTTCAGCTGGTCTGCCTGTGCAATTTTTCGTTCCAGCAGCTCTCCGCTCTGGATCATGGAAGCAGGCAGTTCACCATGTGTTTCAGCAAAATAACAAATACCTACGGCTTCCTTATGAAATGACAAACTCTTTAGTACTTGATAAAACGGAGCCCCTTCCCTCAAACAAGTGACCGAATCAGTCAAGTCAGCCGCCTGCCTCTTATTCATCTGAAGTTCCATCAGGCGTAATCCATCCAGAAGCGTATATCCGCCCGCAGTCATTTCACCGAGCCTCTTTAATAACCTCGCTTGATCCTTTAACGACCAGACTTTTCTAATCTTTTTCATGATAAACCCACCGGTCATAGTTGTTTGTCGTTAAATAGCCGAGCGCAATTCCTTTTCTGATAATTTGACGAAGCGTTTGATATTGGTAATTTGCATGATTTCCTTTTGCCTCCTGGATACATTGCTGAAGATTTTTCCCGTATAGAAGCTCATAAACGCTAGCTCTCCTGGTATTTCGTGACTGTCGGCAATACACTGATGAACATCCGTTTTCACAAAACGGGCAAGCCAAATCAACCAAGCGCTGAGCCGCTATTGCAATGACAGTCTGTTCGATTTCATTCATATTGATACCGAATTCAAGCAGTCTGTAAATTGCGCCCTTTGCGTCTCTCGTATGAAGGCTCGTTAGTACCAGATGTCCCGTCATCGCTGCCCGCACCGCAATTTCAGCTGTTTCCGCGTCTCTGATCTCACCTAAAATAATCATATCGGGGTCATGGCGCAAAATTGCTTTCAGACCTGCGGAATAAGTTACACCGGCTTTTTCATTCACCTGAACCTGAAGAACATCTTCGTCCCTTGTTTCAACAGGGTCCTCTAATGTGACAATATTTCGATTAAAGTGTTTTTTTGCATATTGAACGAGAGAGTATAGTGTGGTAGTCTTCCCTGAACCAGTTGGCCCGGTAAAAATGAGCATGCCATGGGAATGTTTTAAAAACGAGAGTAATGTGGCTCCTGTCTTCGGAAATAGCGACAATTTATCAATCGAAGGGATATTGTATTGGGGCATCACTCTGATCACGAGGCTTTCTTCATTAATTGTGGGCAGCGTTGACATTCTTAAATGAACATTTCCCTCTTTCAGCTTTAACGTAAGCGAACCGTTTTGCGGCTTTCGCCTTTCACCTATATCCATTGCTGAAAGAAATTTAAAATGTGAAATCAGCCTTACGCACTCTTCTTTTTTCATGTCCCTTTTTTTCAGCAAGGCATGATCGACCCGAAAATGAATGATAGCGTCCCGCTCCCTCGGCACAATGTGAATATCAGAAGCCTTTGTTAGATATGCCTCTTCAATCAAGTTTTTGCTTACCTTTTCTATTGAATCCAATTTGATTCCCTCTCCTTTCAACGCATATTGTAGAAAAAGAAGAAAGGGTAATCAAACAAGGAAAACGTGATTTTGTGAGATGTTATATGCTGAAAAACCAATTCTTTCTGGCAAGAAAAAAAATTTTCAACTGAATGTGCCGCTGTCATTATAATTTTCCCTATAAATAAAAAAGCAGACATGGTCACCATGCCTGCTTGATTCCATTTTCATTATGCTGTTTTCGCTTTTTGACCAGTATCTTTTTCAACGGAAAGGTCGCCTAATGCAACAATACCGGTCATTTGGTCATTTTCAAGAATCGATAAACTGCGGATTTGATGCTCTGCCATAAGCGCCTTGACATCGTATCCGGTCACCCTGATATGTCTGGTGAAAAAGCGGGGCACGCTGCACAAAATATGAAACATCCTATAGAGTCCGCCTTTTTCGAGGTTTCTTTTTCTTCTTCCGCTCCTGCAGCATATCTCCCGTCCAGCCTTTTTTCCTCAAATAGAGATAGATCAGGACTGTAGATGTGACAATCAATAAGAGAGAAAAGAGATATCCGTATTTCCAATTCAGTTCCGGCATCACTGAAAAGTTCATCCCCCATAAGGCACCCAGAGCTGTAATCGGCGTAAAAAGCGTCGTGAAAATGGTCAGTGCTTTTACAATTTCATTCCCCCTGTGTGAGGTAATGACTTCCTCTGAATGCAGCAGATTGTTAAGCTCCCCTTCAAATTCGCTGATGTATGTAAATCCCCTGTCAATTTTCAGTTGTGTCCGCTGATAATCCTTTTTCCCTTCATTTTGAGGTAAAAAGGTTTCTTTCAACGCCATTTCAATTTTTTTGGCGCTTAATATTAAATTTTTCCAAATCATCAGTTCATGGCGCAGGAGATGGACGCGGTTTAGAATGCTTTTGCTATTGTCGTCTTTAATTTGCCATCTGAGCTTTCTCAGCTTTACTTCAAATTCATCAACACCGATTAAATACGCATTCATTAGTTCGCCGAGAAGAATTAAAAACCCCTCTATCGCATTGTCCGCTCTTTCCATTTGCCGGACAACTTCTTTGCCTTTAATCTCTCTCAAAATCGAAAAGTCAAAATTGATTGTGAAAAAATATTGTCTGGTGATATAAAAGTGAAAAACAGTATGGTCTTTTTCTTCACCAAGCCCCTGATCATAAACAATCGACCCAAATACCGCTTCATTTTCCGTTTCAGTTGTATCTACTCGCAAAAAATTAACGTGATGGTTATTTTCAAACCACTTTTCACACTGAGGCCAGTGAGAAAAATGGATTAGATCTCTTGCCTTACTTCTTTCTTGAGGCCCCATTTGGTACCAAAACCAATCCTTTCCTGTATGTGCCTTCATGTCAAGATCCTCCAAACTTTTGTTCTTTATTCTTTAATTGCCCAATAACCGCGTCACTAAACCAGTCTGCCGCTTCAACACATGTTTTATGAGCATTTTCAGGTGGTATGGAATGTAGAAAGACATCGGAAAAGGGAGGTGCATGCCTTCCTTGGAGAAGGCAGTTGTTTTGGAATTTATCAATTTACTAGCAGTCGCTATTCTCATTTTGTTAACAGGATTTTTTGTTGCCGTAGAATTTTCAATCGTAAAAGTGCGGCGATCCAAAATTGATCAGCTTGTCGCAAAAGGAAAGAAAGGTTCTAAAGCGGCAAAGCATGTCATCACTCACCTTGATGAATATTTATCAGCCTGTCAGCTGGGCATCACAGTCGCAGCTTTAGGACTGGGATGGCTTGGGGAACCGACTGTGCAAACTCTGCTTCGACCGCTTTTTCATAAAGCAGGCTTAAATGAATCGCTTACCCACCTGCTTTCACTCGTCATCGCATTTTTAGTGGTTACGTATTTAAATGTCGTTATTGGGGAGCTGGCTCCAAAGAGTTTCGCCATTCAAAAAGCAGAAAGCATTACCTTGTTGTTCGCTAAACCGCTTATTTGGTTTTATAAGATCATGTTTCCATTCATTTGGCTGTTGAACCACTCTGCCCGATTGATTACAGGAGTGTTTGGACTGAAGCCGGCATCAGAGCACGAGCTGGCATATACAGAGGAAGAACTTCGGGTCCTATTGGCTGAAAGCTATAAAAGCGGCGAGATTAGAAAAAGTGAATTAAAGTACATGAATAATATCTTCACCTTTGATAAACGAATGGCAAAGGAAATTATGGTGCCGCGAAATGAAATGGTTAGTTTATCACTAGATGAAGACTCCATTTCAAATCTTCAGGAAACAGTCAAGCAAACAAAATATACACGGTACCCAGTTGTAAGAGAGGATAAAGATAACGTTATTGGCGTGATTAATATGAAAGAAGTGCTGTTTTCCATGCTGACGAAAGATTTTTCAATCAAGAAGCATCAAATTGAACCTTTCGTACAGCCCGTTATCCATGTCATTGAGACGATTCCTATTTATAAACTACTGCTGAAAATGCAAAAGGAACGCACTCATATGGCGATCCTCATCGATGAATATGGCGGGACGTCCGGTTTGGTCACTGTCGAAGATATTATCGAGGAAATTGTAGGAGAAATCCGTGATGAATTTGATGCGGATGAAGTGCCTCATATCCGCGAACTTGGAAAGGATCATTACTTGTTAAATGCAAAATTATTAATCAGCGATGTTAACAGCCTGCTTGGAACTGATTTATCAGACGCTGAAGTAGACACCTTGGGCGGCTGGTTTTTGACACAAAACATAGACGCTGAGCCTGAAAGTACCATAGAATATGATGGCTACTCTTTTAAGGTAAAAGACATCAACAGCCATCACATTTTATTTATAGAAGTAAAAAAAGCTGAATAGCCCGTGAAAGGCTGTTCAGCTGCTATCTTTCAAGATAAACATGGCAAAGGCATCAACACTCTTTTATTTTAAACCCTTTATTGGCCAGGGCTTTAGCAAGACTTTGCTCGGTTTTCACATTCGAAAAATCCAGACCCAGCTTCACGACAGTTTGGGCAATTTCCGGCCTGATTCCTGAAATAATCGTCTCAATGCCGAGCAATTTGGTGCTGTCAATCACTTTAAAAATTTGATAGGCTACCATGGTATCAACGATAGGAACGCCCGAAATATCTAAAAATAAATACGAGAGCTTTAACGCTGAGCACTGCTCCAGCACAGACTCCAAAATCGTCCTCGCTCTGTGCGTATCAATTTCACCGACAAGCGGAAGAATCCCAATTCCATCAGTAATCGGCATAATCGGCGCACTCAATTCATTAATCATTTCTTTTTGCGCGTTTAATTGTATCATGGTCACCTGGTGATATTCTTCCGTAAACACTTCGATGATCTCATCAATGTTTTGATTCAAGATCCGGCTCCACTCATAAAATTCCTGAATGCTGATGTCTTGAGAAGAAGCTTCGCTGAATTTATGAATCCATTCAAACATGATGTGCCTGAAAGTGTTAAACTGGCCGACACTTTGTGTAACCGTCACTTCATGAACGGCACGGTCTCTGGCGCATTGAAGAGACCACCGGTTGAGCTCATCCTCTACGTCTTCTTTTCTAAGGGATTTTGCTACGATGGTCACCAATAATTCATGCTGGTCTTTTAACTTTTGTTCTAGTTTTTGCTGATCTTTCGCTGAATACAGCCAGCTGCCTGTTGATGTACAAACTTTCAGCCATTGTTGCGTGATATCTTCTTTGTGCTCTGTTAAGTGCTGATCAAGAGCTATCATCTTAATGAGCTACCTCCTGTTTTTGAAAAATGTACGCTATATATGTATAACGCGTCTGCCTTTACACATACTATGTTTAGATTCAATGGGCTATAGCCAAGCGGTAAGGCAATGGACTTTGACTCCGTGATCGTTGGTTCGAATCCAGCTAGCCCAGTTTCTGAACAGGTGAAAAACCGAAGACAAGCTGATTCGAATAAATCAGCGGATCTTCGGTTTTTCATCATGCAGATTGATGAACCGTTTTCTTCTTCGATAACTTCAACAGTTCTCCCGGGTTATAACCAATCACCAGCTTTTTGTTGTCTACTAGAATCGGGCGTCGCAAAAGCTTCGGCTTCTCGATTAAAAGTTCCAGCACCTCATTTACCGTCATTTCTTCAATGTTTAAATTTAAATTTTTGAAAGTCTGGCTTCTTGTCGCCAAAATTTCATCAATTCCTTCTGTCGTTAACGATAAAATGTACTTTAATTCTTCTCTTGTCGGGGTTTCTCTGAATAAGTGCCGTTCGTTAAATTCAATTTGATGTGCTTTAAGCCAATGTTTTGTTTTTCGGCATGACGTGCAGCTTGGATATGAGTAAAAAGTTAATTGTTGTTCCATTCGTTTTTTCCTCCTCAGTTAACCATCTCTTTGTAGAATAACTACCCGGATCATTTTTCATTTAAACCATTTACAGAACTTTTTTCGGATTATTTTTTTAAAAACATTCATACAATAGAAAACACAATCAAAGGGACAAATTCCATTTGTATATTAATAATGAAAATGTTTACATTTCTAGGTGTGATCCATTATAATAACAGTCAGAGGGACTCTCGGGAGGGGATAAAAATGAATCGCATGTTCCGGGTGTTAGGATTTTGGACGGGAATTTTTGCAGTCATGTTTTATTTAGGTGATATGAAAGATGCTTCCCTTTTATTTTTTGGACAGACGATCTTATTTGTGTTTCTATCGTATTTGAACTTAACCGAACGCATGTATATTTATATTTTTGGCGCTTATTTAACAATTTTCTTCGCCGGCTTTACATATTACTCAATTTTTATTATGGTGCCCGGCGGCGGAGGCCATTAAATGCAGAAAGAGACAAACCTTATCGGTTTGTCTCTTTTTTTACAATGAAAACCCATTTAAAAACGGATTTTGGTCCTGCTCAGTCAGTACGTCTGTTTCAGGTCCATGGCCGCTTAACACCAGCGTGTGTTCCGGAAGTGTAAGCAGTTTTTCATGAATGGACGTCAGCAGCGTCTCTTGATTGCCGCCTATTAAATCCGTACGTCCTATACCGCCTTGGAACAAGACATCTCCGGAGATAACCAAGTCTGCATCTTTCACGTAGTAAGACACACTGCCTGGTGAATGTCCCGGCGTAAATAATGTTTCCAAATGAAACGGCCCGATATTCAACTCACCGTCGCCTTCAATTAGATGATCTGCAGGCTTAGCTGTTACTTCTATCCCTCGCAGCATGCCGGAGCCGTTTAAAGAAGCGTCCGTAAGCCAATTTTTTTCATTTTGATGCAGGTAAACAGGGATATCCCATTTTTCTCTCACTTCATCAAGCGCCCCAATATGGTCAAAATGGGCATGTGTAAGCAAAATGGCTAAAGGCGTCAGCCCTTTTTCTTTTATGTATTGATTGATTTTATGTCCCTCGCCGCCCGGATCAAAAATCAGGCATTGATCATCATTGATGAGAAAATATGCGTTCGCTTGAATCGGCCCTACTGGCATTCGTCTCCATTTCACTATTATCACCTCTTTCTTTTTTATGCTCTTATTATGAGGGTTTTTTAAAAAAGATTCAAACAATCGCAATGAAAACGCTATCGACAAACCTATAAAAAACAGGTAGAATAAAACTGGAAAGAATTGCAGGTTTTTCAATGTAAAGGGGGCTGTGTTATGTTACTTGTCGTGATTTTCGGCCTTGTCGCTCTTTTCGCTTTATGGGGAGTCTTGCGTTCTGTTAGAAATAAAAATATACTCGGGTTTTTATTAGCCGGTGCCACCTTATTTGTCTTTGGATGGTTTACCGTGATGACCGTAATAAACAGCGGGTATCCAACCGCACATTAAAACCTGTATCCGATCGGATACAGGTTTATTTTTATGGCTGTAAATGTTTATTGACACTTTCTATTTTGCTCTCAAGCGTCGTTTTTTTGTCACGCCTGTCATCGATACGGATATTCGTTGCCACTCTGTGCAATCCTTTTTGAAATGGCGCTTCGTGAATTGCCTGAATGACTGCAAAAAGGTCACTGAGTTCTCCCTCGATCAGCGTATTCATCGGTGTCAGCTGATATTTGATTTTCCCTTCTGCTTGATATCCTTCTAATATCTTTTGCACATCGGCTACGTAAGCACTGACACTGGGTGTTTCCGTACCGATTGGGATAATGGTTACATCTGCGATAGCCATCGTTATTCCATCTCCTTTTGATCAATGATGAGTTGCTTCGTTTCATGTGATTTCAATAAAATAATTTGCTCAAAATGAAAGCCGTATAACGCATATTTCCCGTTCGGAGATATTTGAATCGGCTCCATTTCCCGCAGAGACACAAGATCTTTTGTCTCTCCCGATGCTACATTGATTGCTGCGAGCTTATATGCATCGCCGCTTTGTTTGAATGTATAAAACAGGCTTCCTGCTTCATCATAGTCATACTCCATTGGAGCCAAACTTGTATATTTCGCTTGGAGCGGCCATTTCGCTGTAACAGGTGATGTTGATTGCGGCGTTTTAAACTGATACGTCCCTTTTCCTCCGGAAGCTGATTTGACAGTAAAACTCATTTGATGGAAAGAATCGAAGAATAGAACGTTATCCTCAAGCTTCTGTTCCGTCTTAGAAGCTGTATCGAACGTATATAAAGGCCCTGTTTTATCGTCTCTTCCCTCTTTTACATAATCAAATGTATTTTTGGATGTCCAATGAATGAACGGAACCTGTACTGGGCTTAAGAAAGATTCGTCTTTTTTAGCATTCACCTGATATGTATGGAAATCCCAGTTTTCATTGAATTCCGTCACCATCATTTGATAAGGATCATACTGATTCCAAGCAGCTTCAAGCTCATACGTTTCGTAATCTTTTTCGTAAAGCGTCTCTCCTTCTGCATTAAGCAAAACCACTGCCGTCTTTTGGCTATGTGTGATTTGCAGCAGAATCATCTGCTCCCTCGCATTGATTTGAACATCAACGATTTGACCATCCGTTTGATAGAGCTTTTTCGCTTTGCCTGTAAAGATGCGGTACGCAAAAAGCTCTGTTTTCGTCGGATTAGACGCAGTATATAATATTGTGCTGTTATTCAGCCAGCCTTCCACCCCATCCGCTTTTTCCGCGGAAAGCGGTATGATGTCTTTTTTCTCATCTTTTGCCGCCGATGCCTGTTTTTGCTGCTGATGAGATGGTTCGCATGCCGATAAACTAAACAGCAATACCGCCAGCAGAATAAAACAAACTGATCTCATCAGCATTCCCCTCCGATCATCTTTATTCTCTCATATTTGCTTCGGCAGAAAAAAGAAAAAGTTTCAGTTACTCATGAAAAAATAACGCCCTCCACAAGATACCGCTTGTGGCGTTATATATGTGTGAAAACTGCTGAAACGGCAAAGGATTTTGGCCTTTTCCAAGTTCCACCGTATACCCTTCCTTAAAATAATGGTGAATAAACCAGTCACGAAATCCAGCATAGCTATCTATATCCCTTACTCCCTTATAAATGTTCCCGCTTAACTCCTCAAAATCCTTTATGACGGCAGCAGATTCCTCAGGCTCAAGGCCTTTATAGCCCCAATAAATTTCTTCTCCTTGAGTATGAAGAGCCAGCAGTCTGTCAGGCGGATTCTCCGTGATCAGCCGGTACATCGCAATAGATTCCGGCTCCGTAAGCGGAGAGATTCCCGGAAAATCGCGGTAGCTGGGTGCTGTCGGTTTTCGGTATTTTTCAATTTCCCATAATGATGGAAATTGTTTATTTAAATCAACCCCGTTTATATTCGCCTTCCATTCATTAAAATTTGGACGATGTTCATTTAGCCTTTCGAGTTCATCTCTTCTGGCTCCCATGACTTCTGATCCGTTTAAAACAAGATCAACGCCATCCGGATTGACAAGAGGAACGAGGGATAAGGATGTGCTGTTAAACAGCTTTATGGGAGAAAAGCCAAAGAAAGGCGAATTGCAGCATAATGACATACAGTATTCCTTAAACCATTTTAGCAGGACAGACGTTGTAATCCACTCATTCGCATGAAATGACGCGTTCATATGGACCTTTTTTACGGCATGCTCCCCACCAGCCTTCAGCTCCCAGATAGGCCTGCCGAGTACAGAACGGCCAATTTCCCGGCATGAGACAAACGGAAAAACATCAATAATCTTCTTTATTTCCTTTTCAACAGCTGAATCATCATAGATTTTCTCTTGCTCAATCCAGCTATCTGAAAGTTTCAGCTGCCGAGGCTGTAAAAAGCGCTTTATGTCCTGAATGGTTTGAAGCTCTTTGCCGCTATGCTCCTCTATCACATAACCAGGGCAATACAATTGATGTTTTTGTGCGGAGCGATTTGCACTTTTAAGCAATTCCTCGTCTATCTTCAGTTCTTTCGCCACATTGGCCAAATTGTTCTTGATCTCAGGTTTCACAGTAATAAACGCCATCATCATCCCCCTTTTTTGTTACTATATGACAGCGTATTTAAAAAAAGAAAGCCTCCCGCTCACTTCAATGCGGGAGACATTGTGATTATGATGCCTGATCAAGCATTTGTTTTTCTTTCCGCTTTGACGAATTGTCCAGCCTTTTCTGGTCATAAAATCGCAACAAATCCCCATAAATGATTTCATCAGAAAGTGATAGCTCCTGTTTTGCTTTATCAGCAAATGCTTCACATTGTTTTGTCTCTTCTAACGGTTTTCCCGTCTCTTTGTCATAACACGCACCGTCTGTATAAACAACCTGATCTGTGATAAAGCTCCCGTCCCGGAGCACCGTGAAGTCCAGTTTTTCGTCTGAAAGCAGATCGTTGCCGAATTGAATTTGATCTTTCGTATCAATCCCTAAAAGATTCATCAGCGTCGGCCTGATATCAATCTGCCCGCCTACTGTTTCAATGGTTTGCGGCTTTTTATCAGTAATACCCGGAATATGAATGACCAGCGGCACTTTTTGGAGCTGTACCTCTTCAAATGGGGTTATTTCTTTTCCTAAAAACTGCCCCATCGCTTCATTATGGTTTTCTGATATACCATAATGGTCACCATATAATACAATAACAGAGTTGTCGTATAACCCGTCTTCCTTCAGCTTTTCGATAAACCGTTTCAGCGCCTCATCCTGATAACGCACTGTCGGAAAATATTTATTTAGCGTCTGGCTGCTTGAATCATATTCATCAATCAATTGGTCCTCTTCATCAAGATCAAACGGGAAGTGGTTCGTCAGTGTAATCAGCCTCGAGTAAAACGGCTGAGGCAGATTTTTCATCAGCTCTGAAGACTGCTCAAAAAATTCTTTATCCTTAAGTCCCCAGCCGACTGAATTTTCGTCAGTTACATCATACGAGTTAATATCAAAAAACGAATCATATCCAAATGAGTCGTACATTAAATCACGATTCCAAAAGCTCTTATTATTAGCGTGGAGCACCGCTGAATAGTATCCGCTGTTTTTCAAAATTTCAGGAGCGGCCATATATTGATTGCCCGCATTCGTAAAAAATACGGCACCTCGTCCAAGCGGATACAGTGAATTGTCCACGATAAATTCAGAATCCGAGGTTTTCCCCTGGCCTGTTTGGTGGTAAACATTATTAAAGTTGTAGCTCTGTTTTATAAAGTCATTCAGAAAAGGCGTGATTTCTTCTCCATTCAATTTTTCATTAATCACGAAGCTTTGCGTCGACTCTAAGGATACGAGAATGACGTTCCTTCCTTTTGCAGCGCCGAATAAGCGTTTGTTGGCATCCTTCACATTAGCGGTTACGTAGTTTTCAATCTCCGTCAGGCTGTTGCTGTCTGCCAACGCTCTCTGTGCGGATTGCTTTGACTGAAGAACGCCATCGTAAATATGAAAATTAAACAGGCTAATGTTTTTAACAAGCATTTCTCTGTCAAATGAGCGTGTCAATAGCTGAGGTCTTTCCGCCTCAGACAAGCCCAGGTTGAAGAAATAAACAGAAGCAACGAACAAAAAATAAGCCGCCCGTTCATTTTTCGTTGAGGGAATGTCCGATTGAAAAGCTTTTTGCCGGATGTGAAGCCATATTAAAACCGCAATATCTACAGCTAATAGGAGGTCTGTCGGCTCAAGAAGTGTTCCGATGCTGCTTCCGAGATCACCCATATTGCTCGTTTGAAAAAGAACAGGGATTGTTAAGAAATCATTGTAAAAACGGTAAAAAACCATATTTGCCAGCAATACAAACGTGACAAGACAGCTCATCGCGATAATGTAGCGATTTCTGTTTTTGCCTTTTAAAAACAGGCTGAGGCCAAAAATAAGCAACAAAAAACTCAATGGGTTGATAAACAGAATAAATTCCTGTGTTAGATTGTCGATTTTAATATGAAAACTGGTTTTGTAAACAGCATACGTTTTCAGCCACATCAATAAAATGGCAATCAGCATAAATGAAATCTTCGAAAAAAACGTTTTTCGCATTTCAACCTCCTATGCAGCACGCTCAAAAAAATCAGTCTATTCCCAACATTCTCATTAACACATCAAATTAAATCTTAACCTGAGCACAACAAAAAATCAATTTCATTTACACAATTTTAACAATTTTGATGTTTCAGCCATTCATTTTTAGCGATCCAAGCGCCTCCGATAACGCCGGCATCATTTCCAAGTGCTGCGATTGAAATATCAGCAGCTTGGGCTGCCCGCGGAAACGCGCATTTGCGGAATGTTTTCTCGACTTTTGATCTCAGCAGTTCTCCGGCTCTCGATACGCCGCCGCCAAGAACGATTTTGGATGGATTAAGCGAGCTTGCCAAATTTCCGAGCACCAAACCAAGATGCTTGGCTACATAATCAACCACCTCAAGGGCAATTTCATCATTTTCACCCGCCGCTTCAAACACATCCCGCGCTGACAATTGTTCGGTTGCTTTTAAACGTGTCGTCTTTTTAGCATTTGCTATTTTTTCTTTTGCAATTCTTACAATTCCGGTTGCTGACGCAATTGTTTCGATACAGCCCGTTTTGCCGCAGTTGCAGGGCGCTCCGCCTTCAGGGATGCTGCAAATATGGCCGATTTCTCCGCCGGCGCCATTTATACCATGTACAATTTCACCATTTGCAATGATGCCGCCGCCAACTCCTGTGCCAAGCGTCACGAGAATGACGTCTTTTGCGCCATCACCCGCTCCCTTCCACATTTCCCCGAGCGCAGCAATATTCGCGTCATTTTCTATAACAGCTGGGATGCCGGTTTCTGTCTCCAGATGGTTTTTCAAAGCATAATTTTTCCACCCTAGATTTACTGTTTCATAAACCACTCCTGCCGCCATATCTACAGGGCCTGGTGCACCCATTCCGATGTATTTGATGATGTGCTTCGGTTTTTGCAGCTCATCCAGCTTGCTGTCGATTGTTTTTGCAATTGTGACAGTAATCGTGTCGCCGGTTTTATCAGTCGGAACTTCCCACTTATGCTGAATTTCGCCATATTGATTAATAAAAGCGAGTTTAATCGTCGTTCCTCCCAGGTCAATGCCCGCAAACCATATCTCGTCCATTTTTATCACCTTAGCCTTTATAAAAATCTCTTCCGTTTTTTGTTTGTTCCAATTCTTTTCGAAGGACAGCTGCCGCTCTGGCCCACTGCTCCTTTTCAATCATGTGGTTCATGTATAATTCCTTTAATTCATCCAGCATAAACTCAATTTCAAGCTCTCTGTCTCCAAAATAAACAATGTGGCCAAACGTTTTTAACAGCTGCTGCACATCATAAAATGTATTCATTTTCCTCACCATTTCTTGAACTTAACTATCATAAGCGTATTCATAAGGAAGCGGTCAGTCAAGAAGAAAACGCTGACAAAAAAGCCAGCTTCCTTTCCATATTCCACCTCTATGATTCTTTATTGTTTTCAATTTGCCGCTGCAGCTCCTTGTAGCGCTGCTCCTTCGGCTTCAGTTTCACAGCCGTCTGGATGGCCTTTTCTGCTTGTGCAAGCTCATTTTTTTCCGCATACAATAACGCTAAATTGTAATAGGAAGCATGGTCTTTAGGTTCTTTTTTCACTGCTCGTTCCAAAAGGGAAACCGCCTGATCATATTCGCCGATTTGAATATCAGAAACAGCAAGAATTTTCAAAAGATCGGCAGAGGCATCTTTTTGCGCTGCTTCTCCGTTCAGCAATTCTGTTACTTCTTCATACTTTCCTTCCTGATACAGCTCGCTTGCCTGCTGAATCAGCGCTGACTCCTGGTGTGAAGGCGAATGCAATCCGTAATATAAAAATCCAACAGCCAAAGCAATCAGCAAAACCGCTGACAACAATCTTTTTCCAAAGGCTCCGGCTTTAGGCAACCCCAGTGCTGCTGCAGCGAAAAAGCCGCCAATCAAGCCGCCGATATGTCCTGAATTATCAATATTCGAAACCGCAAAACCAAAGCCCAGATTGATGATAATAATGACAATAATATTGGTTCCTATAGTTCTTAAAAACATTTTTCGATTAGACAAAGCAACATACAGTAATGCACCTAAGCATCCGAATATGGCTCCTGATGCCCCTGCCGAAGGATACGGGCTGAACACAAAACTCGCAATCGAACCCGTAATGCCAGCAGCCAGATAAATCAGCAAAAATCTCCCCGATCCATACATCCGCTCAACCGCTGTACCAACCGACCATAAAGCCAGCGTATTAAAAGCTAAATGCGCTATGCCGATGTGAAGCACGATCGGTGTCAGAAGCCGCCACCATTCTCCTTGTGCAATCAGGCTGTTTTCTTTTGCTCCAAAAGCCACCAGTGTCTCCGTATTAGTGCTGCCTCCGTTTATTTCGAGCAAGAAAAACATCAGGATCTGAAGCGCAATAAATAAATATGTAAAAGTCGGTTTTCCGTTTTGAAAAACCGCCGCTTCAGTTTTTCTCTGTTCTTCTTGTTTCAGCACTAGCGAAAGGAAGCGTTCTCGCGCCATTTGCGCGTTTTCAAACGAAGCGTGTTCCTCTGAACAATCTTCTGTACGAAATGATGGAAAAACCGCTTGAAGATCATCTCGAAGCATCGTTCCTCTAACGATCGCCGGCTCAACTGACACAGTTCCCTTCTCAAAAGTTTTTTTTGCAATCTCTTCCCAGTCATCAACAGGGGCTTCCGTTGAAAAAAACACATTCAGCAGCTTCATCCTTCGTCTGCCCAATTGATGTCTGACTCGTTCTACTCGTTCGGCCTGCTCTTCGATGTCTCTAACCATTTCTTGACGGAAATCAAGATCGTGCTTATAAAGACGAACTAGATCATGAGAGGACTTGTCCGGCGCTTCCAGCCATATTTCATCTGACTCACCGGCTTGTATGACGCCATACCCGCTATTCACCAGGTGCGCCGCAATTTTCCAATATGTATACTCCAGCAAAAACATGTTTACCGCTCCAATAGTTTTTTTTTCATTATAACAGCTGGCGCTCCGAAACGCCTACTGAAAGCAAAAAATCCCGTTTTTCACGGGATTTTAGAAAGCTTGCTGTATAAACTTATTGCGGATAAATGGAATTCTTAAAAACAAATGGATAAAAGACCGCCTGATTCCTGGCTGGCTGAGTACAGTATTCATAAGACGGTAGCGATTTTGATAAAACATGACGGCAGAAACCGCGAAAATGGCATATATCAAAAGTTTTTTCATGATATCCCTCCTGCCAATAGGGTTTGTTATTCTGCCTTATTTATTCTCGAATAAGGGACAGGAAAGTTATGAAAAACAAGAAATAATCCGATCCTCTGTTATCAGCTTATGTACCGGGATGTCATGCGGCAAACGGGGTACGTGCGCAAACAGCTGGCACTCCAAAAGCAAAGAGACTGTCTCCCCTTCATATTCACTTAAATAGCGATCATAATAGCCGCCTCCAAAGCCGACCCTAAACCCGTTAACATCAAAACAAACACCTGGAACGATCACCAAGTCAATTTGTGATGGGTTTACTTCTTTTGTTTTTTCAATTACCGGCTCGAGCAGTCCGGCGTAAACGGTTTCGAGCTGATCATCGGTCTTATATGTCCGAAATTGCATTTTCTTCGTGTCCGGATGGCATTTTGGGATGCAAACTTGTTTCCCTTCTTCCCAAGCCTGCTCAATGACAGGACGCGTCGGTATCTCTAATCCTCTGGAGATGGTGACCGCAATGGTGCCGGCATTTTGCCACTCCGGCAGAGAAAACAAGTACTTATACATACGTTCCGTTTTTTGAAGCAGATCTTCATTTGATAAAGCAGACAGTGCCTCCAGCGTCTTTTTTCTTAATTGTGATTTCATCTCTCATCCCCCTCGGAATAGAAAAAAAGCCAGAACCTTTTTCAAAGCTCTGGCTTTTTTCTTACACCTCAAACAGCAAAGCTGTTATTTTGTTTCACGGTGTAACGTAGATTTTTTATCACGTGGGCAATATTTTTTAAATTCAACGCGGTCTGGATTGTTGCGTTTGTTCTTTTTAGAAATATAGTTACGCTCACCACATTCAGTGCAAGCCAAAGTAATATTAACGCGCATTATTTTCCCTCCAAACTAAAATCATTTACTTATTCAGACTTATATATAATACCACTATAATGGACGGAATGCTAGGCTGTTTTTCAATGAATTGCTGAATTATTGAAGATACGCTCATAAAGCTGCAAATATGATGACATAATGAGTCGGGGGTGGTGGAGCTTGAACACTTGTTGTCTGCCAGCTTCTTTTATCCGGCGGGCTTTTTCCCGGTCTTTTAAAAAACTGTCCAGCAGATCAGCCGCTTCCTGTACGAGCGTAAAATCAGCGATGATTGCCGTTTTGTCATGAACCGCATAATCACAAAAACCACCTGACCGAGAAACGACAGTCAGCACACCTTGTTCCATGCTTTCTTGCGCGGCAAGCCCAAACGGTTCATAAGAACTAGGGAAAACAGCCATTTCACAGTGAGACAGTAACGTTCTGATATCTTTCCTATTTAGAAACGGCAGAAACATGACGCGATCCTTCAGGTTATATGCCGCAGCCAATTTCTCATAGCAGGACAGAGACGGCCCCTCCCCAGCCAGCACTAGATAGAGGTCAGGCTGACGCTGCTTCAAGATGGCAAACACCTTTAACAGCTGCGATAATCCTTTTTCCGGAACAAACCTTCCATATGAAAAGAGGAATCTTCTATTCATGCTTCTCGGGATTTTCCCCTTCTCTTTCTCCATAGATGCAGGACTCGGGATAGCGGTTATTTTCTTATGTGCCGCCTTATCAAGAGACCGCTTCATAAATGTGCTTAATACGATCAATGCATCAGCGGATTCTATAAGGAGCCGTTCGGTCATGAGCCTGTATGGGTGTGGGGCTTCTCGGCACACCTTCTTCCTTTCGCTTTCAAGACCGTGGATTGTCGCAGCAAGCGGAAGGCCAAGCCGTTGTTTCAAATACTGGGCGGCAGGGGCAGTTGTGTCATCATGGGCATGAATCAGATCAAAGCGTTTATTGTGTGATAACACATGGCGAACCATTGTAAAGTTAGCATCAGCTATGTAATCTTCAAACTTCGCATACGAAAACAGCTGCCCGCTCGGAGTACAAACCGTAATGTTGATATGAGGGTTTAAATAGGAAATGAGGCGGTTTAAATGGACACCGAGCCCGCTTTTCGGCTCATCGGGATGTTCGGGTGAAAGCATGAGAATGTTCACCGTTCTTTTTCCCCTCTCCCATAACAGGTGTATGCAGAAAATTGCGCCTCCCACCTGGTGTGCGCTTCTTCAATCTGAAAACTGTTTATATGACGAATCCCATTTTCATCAAGATAGATGTCGTCTGTACCGGCAAGCTTGAGAGAGACATTCATTGAATTCACAATTCTGTATTCAGCCCGATATACAGCATCACCAGCCGCCTGTCTAATCGTCCATTCTCCTTTATCATACGTTGTGCGTTTTGTCCTGACAGCTTCAATGTCTTTTCTTTTGATGACAATGCGCAATTCTTTTATCATATCCTGCGTTTTTTCGAAAAGGACCGCTTCAGCCAGCCGCATTGTTTCTTCCGAGATTTCCCAGCTTACGGTCAAGGTGTGAGCGTTTTGAATGATTATGTCGAATGTGTCCCTAAAAAAGGAAAGCTTATGTCGTATATTATAGGGAAATGGGTGTTTATCCATGGACTCCTAACATTCTCCTTTCCAATCGTTCACTTCGTGTTCCTATTAAACCATTACATAAAGAAGAAGCAAAGAAAGATTTCTCGACAAAATCTCGTTTTTTTCGCGAATTCCTTTAGAAACTATTGGTTTTATGGTATAAAAAAGAAGGATAAAAAAAGAATAGAAGGTGATGAAACGTGGAAATTGCTATTATTGCGTTGTTTATCGTCAGTATAGCGCTAATTGCATTCTCATATTCTCAAAGAGACCCGATGAAAGATGTAGAACAGGAGCTCGAAACACTGCAGCTTTCTGCGATGCAGGAAATTTACAAGCTCAAAAAGAAAATGACAGTGCTTGAGGAAGAATTACTGGAAACAAACCTTGTCATTCGCAAATCAAAGCAGAGCGACATCAATCAAAAAATCGCTAAACAAATACTTTCTAAATATAATAACGGTATGTCAGCTGAAGCGATTGCTAAAGCTGAGCATGTATCAGTGGAAGACGTGAATACGATTATCAAAGATAATGAGAAGGTGCTCGTATGACAAAACGGGGCATTCAGGCATTTGCTGGCGGCATCATTTTAGCGACAGCCGTTCTTGCAGCTGTTTTTTATCTGACTGACGAAGATCAGGCCGCTGCTGTAAAAGATAATAAAACAGTAACTGAACAAGACGTGAACAATTACCTTGATTCTAAAAAAATGGTTTCTGTGAACCGTGATGAATATCAAAAACTTCTTGATTCAAAAGAGAAATCGTTGACCGATGACAGCAGCTCAGACACGAAAACAGACAAAGTCAAAACGTACAAGCTCAAAATTAAAGATGGCATGAGCACTGCGGATGTATCTGCTATTCTTGAAAAAGAGGGCATTATCTCTTCGGCTCAAGACTTTAATGACTATGTCATTGATGCCGGCTATCACAAAGAAATTCGTGCCGGCGAGTTTAAAGTAAAATCAGACATGAGTTTCAAAAAGATCGTAAAAACGTTAACACGATAAAAAAACAGGCTGACTCAGCCTGTTTTTTTCATCCAAACTTTCCTGAAATGTAATCGAGCGTTCTTTGGTCCTTCGGGTTAGAGAACATTTTATTCGTATTGTCGCATTCAACAAGCTCGCCCATGTAGAAAAAGGCGGTTTGATCAGAAACCCTTGCTGCCTGCTGCATGTTATGCGTGACAATGACAATTGTATATTTATTTTTCAGCTCTAGAATGAGTTCTTCAATTTTTCTCGTTGAGATTGGATCTAGTGCAGATGTCGGTTCATCCATCAGCAAAATATCAGGATTGGTCGCAAGTGCTCTGGCGATGCAAAGACGCTGCTGCTGGCCCCCTGACAGCGAAAGAGCGGACGTATGCAATCGATCCTTCACCTCATCCCATAACGCCACGTCTTTTAATGACTTTTCCACAATTTCCTGAAGCTTCTTCTTATTTTTGGTGCCGTGGACTCTCGGTCCGTAAGCCACATTATCAAAAATAGATTGCGGAAACGGGTTCCCTTTTTGGAATACCATGCCGATATTTTTCCGTAAATCCACGATGTCCACTTTATCCTTTAAAATATTGCTGCCATTATAGTTCAGCTCACCTGCAAGCTTTACATTTGGCGTCATTTGAATCATTAAATTCAATGTCTTGATAAAGGTCGATTTCCCGCATCCGGATGGACCGATAATCGCCGTAACCTCATTTTCATAAATGCTCAAATTGATATTTTTTAAAGCATGATGCTGTCCATACCATAAGTTCATTCCATTGACTTGATAGACTTCCTGTTTCATTACAGCTTCGGTAGCAATACTCATTGCCGCCCTCCTATCCGAATTTCCCGTTAATATAATCCTCTGTCTTTTGCTTTTTCGGACTCGTGAAAATCTGTTCGGTCTGTCCGTATTCTACAAGCTCGCCGTTTAAAAAGAATGCCGTCCGGTCAGAAACCCGCAGAGCCTGCTGCATATTGTGCGTGACAATAATAATTGAGTATTCTCTTTTCAATCCTGTAATTAATTCCTCTATTTTCGCATTTGAAATCGGATCAAGCGCTGAAGCTGGTTCATCAAGCAGAAGAACAGCCGGCTTCATCGCAAGCGTTCTCGCGATGCATAAACGCTGCTGCTGGCCGCCGGATAACGAGAGTGCGGATGAATGTAAACGATCCTTCACCTCAGCCCAGAGGGCCGCTTTTGTTAAACTTTCTTCCACAATTTCATCTAAAACAGCTTTATTCCGCTCTCCGGCATATTTCAATGCATGTGTGATATTCGCATAGATCGATTTCGGAAATGGATTTGGTTTTTGAAAAACCATTCCGATTTCTCTTCTCAAGCTGACAACGTTAATATTGCCGCCCAATATATTTAATCCTTCATAAAGGATTTCACCTTCCGCTCTTGCAGATGGAATTAAATCGTTCATTCGGTTAATATTTCTCAAAAAAGTAGATTTTCCGCATCCCGACGGCCCAATTAAAGCAGTCACCGCATTTTTTTCAATATCCATGTTTACATGATGAACGGCTTGTTTATTTCCGTAAAAAATAGACAGATCTTTGACCTCAAGCACGTGATTCTGCTTCGGAACAATAACAGCTCGCTCAGGTTTTTCTTTTACCATTTGTTCAGACATGTTTTTCGCCTCTTTCTGTTCTAATTTGCCGTAAGCTTTTTGTAGATCATCGTGCCAAGCCATCTCGCCGCGAGATTAAACACAAGAACAGAAATCACCAGCACGGCAGAACCACCGTTGGCAATCGCTTCAGCATCCGGAATCATTCCTTGTGTATTGACGTTCCAAATGTGGACCGCAAGTGTTTCAGCGGGCCTGAAAATATTAAGCGGTGATGTTTCCGAAAACGGGTTCCACTCCGTAAAATTAAGACGCGGTGTTGTCAGGCCTGCCGTAAATAATAATGCGGCCGCTTCCCCGAACACCCTTCCTGACGCTAAAATTGCTCCTGTGATGATAGAAGGAATCGCACTTGGAATTAAAACTGTTTTTACGGTATGCCAGCGTGATACACCTAAAGCGAGAGAGGCTTCCTTCAGATCTTTAGGGACTGAACGGATCGCGTCTTCTGTCACACGCACCATGACAGGAAGGTTAAAAACAGTTAACGCAAGCGCCCCGCCTATGATCGTATATCCCCAGCCTGTTAAGTTGACAAACATCAATAATCCAAACATCCCAATGACAATAGACGGAAGAGATGAAAGCACCTCTATACATGTTCTGATGAAGTCAGTTACTTTGTTATTAGGCGCGTATTCAGCCATGAAGACTCCGCCGCCCACACCGAGCGGGATTGTAATCAGCATTGTAATAAACAAAATATAAAAGGAGTTAAACAGCTGATCTCGTATGCCTCCTCCAGCTGCAATGGCGCTCGATTTTGTTGTAATAAATTGCAAACTGAGCTGAGAAACACCGTTTATAATAATATAGGAAAACAAACCTACTAAAATGGCAGCGATAATGGCTGCACACAAACCAAACATTCCGGTCGCCAGTTTATCTGTTATTTTGCGGTTCATTACACTTTCCTCCTAGATGACAAGTAGCGAATAAGCAGGATGAATAAGAATGACATCACCAGAAGCACAAGCCCCATTGACCACAGCGTATTGTTTTCAACACTTCCGTATGTGGTGTGGCCCATATTCAGCGTGATGATCGTTGTCAGCGTTCCCGCAGTGTCAAACAGGCTTTCCGGCAATACTCTTGTATTTCCAATGACCATCTGAACAGCCAAAGCTTCACCGAACGCCCGAGCCATGCCTAACACAACAGCTGTCATCAATGTTGGAAAAGCTGCAGGCACAAGTACTTTTCTGATTGTCTGCCATCTTGTCGCACCGAGCGCGTAAGAACCCTCTCGTAAACTCTTCGGAAGAGAAGCCATTGCATCAGCAGAAATCGATGTGATCGTCGGCAGAATCATGACGGAAAGGACAATCGTTCCCGCCAATAAACTGTGCCCTGTTCCGCTCGATTTGAACTGGGCGATAAACGGCACCAATACTGTAAGACCTATGAATCCATAAACAACAGATGGAATACCGACTAAAAGCTCAATCACCGGCTGCAGCACTTTCTTTCCCCAATTCGGGGCAATCTCTGTCATAAAAATCGCACCTGCAATGCCAAGCGGCGCAGCGATTAGAGCAGAAAGAATCGTTACTGCAAATGAGCCAAAAATAAATGGCAGCACTCCGTATTTCGGATCACTATCTGTAGGATTCCAATTTAAGCTCGTTAAGAATTCAATTGGGCTTACACCATTTACAAGAAAAGATTGCAGCCCCTTCACGCCGAGGAAAATGGTGATCGCAACAGATGCCGCAATCATAATCAGCGCACATGCTGTCACAATCATTCTTCCCCGAACTTCATCCAATTGCCGATTTTGCCTTGAGCTGATTAAACGCTCGCTCACAGACATATTTTCTCTATTGTTTATCATTGTTTTACACTCCTATGAATGTGTTAAGAGGAGAAACGGTTGTCCCCGCACTCCTCTTTTTATTAAGATCAGCTTTGCTTCCCGTTGGCATCGCGTGTCACTTTCATATCAGTAACCGGAATGTAGCCTTGGTCAGTAACAATGCTTTTTTGAATGTCTTCACTCTTTAGATAATCAAGAAATTCTTTAGCTAAACCTGTCGCTTCACCTTTTGTATAAGAATGCTGATAAGCCCAGATCGGATACTCGCCAGTTGCTACATTTTTCGCTTCAGGTTTAACACCGTCAATAGATAGAGGAGTTACTTTGTCATCTGTTAAATATGAGAATGCAAGATATCCAATCGCTCCCGGAGTATCAGCAATGATTTTTTTCACCGTGTTGGAGGAATCTTCAGTAATGCCTTCTGCAGGCTCCGCTCCGTCAAGCGCATATTTCACAAATGTAGCACGTGTGCCGGAAGAATCAGGACGGTTTACAAGTGTAATCTTTTGGTCTTTGCCGCCGAGCTCTTTCCAGTTTTTGATTTTGCCAGTGAAGATTTTTTTCAATTCATCTTTTGAAATATCCTTTACACCAGCATCAGGGTTTACAGCTGCTGCCATACCAACTACAGCGACTTGATGATCGACAAGCGCTTTTGCATCGATGCCTTCTTTTTCTTCAGCAAAAACGTCTGAATTCCCGATCTGAACAGCTCCTTCAGAGACTTGAGAAAGCCCTGTTCCAGAACCGCCAGCTTGTACCTGTATATCAGCATCAGGGTTTTCTTCCATAAATTTTTCCGCGGCTGCAAGTACTAGTGGCTGCATGGCCGATGAACCAGAAATGGTTAAAGAACCTGATGCCTTTTCTTCTCCTTTTGCAGAATCGCTATTCGATTTTTTACTTTCTCCTGCATTTCCGCATGCAGCTGCAATCATCATAAAAGCAGCCATCAGAAGCATAAGCACCAATTTGTTTTTTTTCATTTCCTGAATTCCCCCTGCGTATAATGTGTAATTTGTCCTACACGTATAGAGTAAAGGTTCTATGTAAAAAGGGTTTGAACCGAATGTTAAGGTTTTGTAAATCAGTGCGTTTTTTTGTATAAAAAAAACGCCCACATCATGTGAGCGTTTCTTTTTAGTTATCAGAAGACGTTGTGTTTTCTGCATTTTCTTCGATTTTGTTTTTATTCTTTTGCTGAGTATCTTCTTTGTCCTGCTTCGATTTCAGCTCAAAATATTTATCCATTACTTCCCTGCCGATTTCGTTTGTAATGGTATATTTAGCGCTGTAATCAATATAAGCCCAAGGGACTACTACAGAGATCGCAATCTCAGGATTATCAGCCGGTGCATAGGCAACAAGTGTCGTATTATAAGTCGATGTTCCTGTTTTTGATTTATCAGGTCCATCATAGAACGATTGTGCTGTTCCTGTTTTACCGGCAGGCTGATAGGACGCTGAAGCAAATTGACTGGCAGCTGTCCCTTTTGTCATCACCCGTCTGAATCCGGCCTGAACCTCTTTAATATATTCACTCTTCATGTCGATTTTATTCAGCACTTCCGGCTGAACGGATTGTACGACAGCACCGATCCCTCTTTTAGCATCAGGTTCTCTGACTTCCTTTACAAGCTGAGGCTTTAAGCGATATCCGCCGTTTGCAATCGTTGATACGTATTGCGCGAGTTCCAGCGGTGTATACGTGTCGTATTGGCCGATCGCATAGTCAAGCAAGAATCCCGTCAATCTGTCTGTTCCTTTATAGCCTGTCATTTCATTCGGAAGATCAATTCCAGTTTTGACACCCAGTCCAAATTGGCTGAAGTAATTACGGAACGTATCAAAGGCCGTCGTATCAATCGGTAAAGCCTGGTGCGGTTTATACTCACCTTTTCCGAGCGCGATCGCAGTTTTAAACATAAATACGTTGGAAGACTGCTCTAAGGCTCTTTGAATATTGACCGGTCCTAAGTTAGTCCATGACTTTTTACCGCGTTTATCCTGACTGCCGATATACAATGGTTCATCCTGAAAAACTGTATTCAGATTGATAGCTCCGGTTTGAAGGCCTGTCAAGACTGTTGCGCCTTTGACTGCTGAACCCATGGCGTAAGATGACGTCATTGTACCTAAAGCGTAATCATCAATTTTATATTTCCCATTTTCTTGTTTAATCTGCTTGCCCGCCATTGAAAGCACTTCACCGTTTCTTGGGTCCATCATCACAACGAATGCCCGGTCTAACAATTGCGTGCTTGGTCTTGCTTTAGCAGATTTGAGGTTCTTCTCAATGATTTTTTCCACTTCTTTTTGCAAATCAATGTCAATCGTAAGCACGAGATCTTTACCGGCTTTGCCTTCAGATACCGTTTTTGTTCCCGTGACATTGCCGTTTGAATCTGTGATATTTTCGACTTTGGCTTTTTGGCCCTGCAGAAGGCTTTCATATTGGTATTCCAAATAGCTTTTTCCGACCCTGTCATTACGGCTGTAGCCAAGCGACAGGTAATGCTCGAGCAAGTTGGAAGGCAATCCTTCATTAGAGCTGGAAACACTTCCGAGCACTGAGCGAAGAAGGTTTTTATACGGATACTCACGTTCCCAATCGGACGTGACATCAACACCTGGCAGTTCGTCTAAATGTTCACTTACCACTGCCATTTCCTTCGCTGATACATCTTCGTTTTTGATATATTGAGGGGTCAATGCATAGCCCGAATCCATCTGTCTTTTGATAGCGAGGATCTGCATATCTTTATCCGTCAATTCATTCAACTGCTTATCAGTAATCCGTTTTAGCTGAAGCTGGTATAAATCGTCATCGGATATTTTTTTGTCTTCAACCTGCTGTCTTTCTTTAGAGCTAATGAGCTTTTTTGCTTCTTTCGGTCTAGTCAAAATCCAATAATCTTTTTTATCCCGTTCTGTTACTTTTTTTGTATCGACTTTGATCATGTCAGACAGCTTTTTTGCGATCTTTAAGCGCTGTTCTTGCGTGGTCGATTTAGATCTCGTGTATGTGATTGCATTTAAAGCCTTATTTGTCACAATGGCATTAAAGTTTCGATCATAAATTTTCCCGCGTGGTACCGCTGAGCTGACTTCACTTTGTTCCTGCTTATTCGCTTGGTTTTTGTAATCATCGCCTTGCACGATCTGCTTGATGCCCAGTTCCACAATAATCCAGGTAAATATAACAAAGGCAGCTAAAAATAAAATATTCAGCCGGATCGGAAGCGACTTCTTTTTCTCTTTATGATTTTGCTTTTTTGGTTTATTTCTCCTCATAACATCACCTTTTCTATTTACAGAAAGAAAAGACACTCAAGTAAGAGTGCCAGTTTTCATTTTAAAGGTTTTTTCGACTTTTTTCTACAGATAACCCCTTTTTGGCAAAAAAATTATCTCTCGCCTTTTAACAGGGTCGGTTCTGTTACCCGTTTTTGGCCGTCTTCTTCCATGGTTTCATTTTCCCCTTCTTTCTCCTTAAAACGGATATCCTTGACAAAGTAATAAATCAAAGGATGTCCTATACCCAATATCGCAAGTGACAAAGGAATTCCCACATCCTCTTTCAGAAGGGCCACAATCAGGAGAAAGCACAAAATGGAAACAATTCTGCCGGCGTTCAAGAACATTTCTCTAAGCACGATATATTCAATTCTTGCTTTTCTGGCATGCCTCGCGCGCCCTATCACATCATATGTAAGTGATACATATGGCACAAGCAACAGAGGATAGCCGATGGCAATAAAAACGCCGTACGTTAATAATGTCGAAAAGCTCATATGGAACAGAATCAAAAACAGCGCGCCATACAAAATAAGTCCGCCCAGCAAAATCGATTTTTTTCTCGCCTTTTTCTTAATCAGCCTGGATGCAAAGTAGTAGGCAAAGAAGGAAACAGCTGAATTGACAAGACCGAATGTACCGAGAGCAAGCTCGCTGTTTGTCTCAATAAATACAAACACACTGATTAAAAAGACAAAAATCCCTTCTCTCAAACCCTGAAAAAAATGCGCATTCGTGATTCTCCGCCAATTCATATTGCTATGGCGCTCTCCAAATACTTTGCTCAGCATAAAACGGCCCTTTGATTCTCTCCGTTTTAAGAAAAAGCTCATCACGACAGCCAGGGCAAATAAACTGAGGGAGAGACTGAAAATCACTGTATAACCCGTATTATTTTCAAGCCTTGAGATCACGAATCCGGCTACAATCGGGCCGATCATTCCTGCAGAGGAAGACAGAATGCCCATAAACCCGTTGAAAAAGTCTCGTGTATCCGGCTCTGTTATTTCAAAGGTCAGCACGTTAAACGCTAGCCAATAAAAGCCATAGCCAACTCCGAGCACCGCGCCGATTAGCACGAGGCGGCTGGCCGCCGTTTCTCCGGCTAAAAGCACACTTAAATAAAAGGCAGCTAAAAAAATGACGCCGAACCTTAAAATGAATACCCTGTCTATTTTTTTGGCTAACCGTCCAGCCAAATAAAAGGTTATCGGCTGCATTGTCACAATGGATAAATTATATATCGCCAAATCAATAAATTTCCCTGACTGCTTCCAAAGATACACATTAACAAATGTATTGGACAGTGCAATTCCCAGCGAGTAAAGCCCGCCAATGGTCAGCAGAAAGAGTAACCCTTTGTTTACGTCTACATCGCCTATCACTTTTTTTAGTTTGCTCATTACTGACTCCCCTTTACTATCCCTTAGTCTGTCTCACTCAAACCGAGATATGTAAAAAGAAGACATAAAAAAACAAGGTCCCATAATGAGGACCTTGTTTGTGCCATTATTTTGCTTCGCTGTATAGACGAGCCACTTCGTCCCAGTTTACAACATTCCAGAAAGCTGAAATGTAATCAGGACGGCGGTTTTGATAGTTAAGGTAGTAAGCATGCTCCCAAACGTCAAGACCTAAGATAGGCGTTTTGCCTTCTGAAAGCGGAGAATCTTGGTTTGGCGTGCTTGTGATTTCAAGTTTACCGTTGTTCACAACAAGCCATGCCCAGCCAGAACCGAAGCGTCCAGCTGCTGCTGCTGCGAATTGCTCTTTGAATTTGTCAAAGCTTCCAAATACACTGTTAATCTCTTCAGCAAGCGCGCCAGTCGGTTCGCCTCCGCCGTTTGGAGATAAAAGTGTCCAGAATAATTTGTGGTTCGCGTGTCCGCCGCCGTTGTTGCGGACTGCAGTGCGGATGTTTTCAGGAACAGAATCAAGATCTGCAACAAGCTCTTCAACTGATTTGTTGGCAAGAGCAGTGTTTCCTTCAACCGCTTTGTTTAAATTTGTCACGTATGTGTTGTGGTGTTTCGTATGGTGAATAGTCATAGTTTCCTTGTCGATATGCGGTTCTAAAGCATCGTACGCATAAGGTAATTCTGGAAGTTCGTAAGCCATGATAATTCCTCCTTAGTATATATGTACTGAAATGCCGCTTCACAGCGAGCCTTTCTTCATTCAATGTAACAAAAGAATGCTTTGTAATCAATGAAAAAGCTCACGATTTGGCTCATTTCAGCGGACATATTTCACTTTAACCGATAATCTGCCCCATTAAACCTGCCGCCAGCATTTCTTATAGGACCGTCCATAAAAAGTATCCGATCATCAAAAGCTGTATGATGCCCTTGGCAATAACCCCTGTTAAAAAACCAATGAGTGAGCCGAGGCCAATTTTAAACGCTGACTTTAAGTCCTTCTGATGGACGATAAGTTCTGCGCAAACAGCCCCGATAAACGGACCCAATATGATCCCTGCAACCGGAATGACAAAAGGCCCGATTAATAAACCGATCGTGCTTCCCCATATGGCAGCTTTGCTTCCTCCGAACCTTTTTACTCCAAGCAGATTCGACACGTAATCTGCTGCGAATAATACTGCGGCAAAAACTGCCTCAACAAGCCAGAACATATAAGAATACGGACTGAATGAAAATAAAAATCCGTACAATACAAATCCGGCAACAATAAATACTACGCTTGGAATAACAGGATACACCAGCCCGATAAAGGCAATGATAAAAACCGCTGCAATTAACAGCCAATACAACATATCCATAGCTTCCATCCTCCCATTTTACTCTGTCTTCTTCATGTCTTCCTTGTATTCACACGCATGCAACGATACAATAAGCAACATATATTAGTTTAGCTAGGAAGTGAAGATAGTGAATGTGTTTCAGCTTTTCATTAAAAGTACATACTCTCCCCGTGATATTGCAAAAACAAGATTTCAAGGAATCGGAAAAGCGATTCTTTATGTATTTTTGCTCTCTGTCCTGTTTGCAATCCCTACCGCTTATTATGTAAGTACAGGGACCGTAAAATCAATGAACGGCTTTAAAACTGTTTTAAACAAAGATTTCCCTGATTTCACAATTTCAAACGGCAAACTTCAAACGAATGAGAAAAAAGCCACGGAATCTCAAGCAAATGGTTTCGTTATCGTGTTCGATCCGACAGACTCCTATGGCACTGAACAAATTGAAGCAAAGCAAAACGCGATCGGCATCCTTCAGAACAAATTTGTTTTGGCCATTGACGGACAGGCCCAAGAAATGTCTTACTCAATGATGCCGTCAGAGTTACAGAAAAAAGATGTCATTGCAGGGTTAAACCAAAATAAAGCGATGATTGTAACTGTTCTCTCAGCTCTTATTTTTCTCGTAACAGCAGCGGGAAAATTTATTGAAGTATCGTTTTTAGCGCTTATCGGGTTAATCATTAAGAATTCGCAGAAAAAACATTTATCCTATCATCAGCTCTGGAAGCTTTCTGCTTATTCCATCACCCTTTCAACTGTATTCTTTACAATCATGCGGGCATTAGAAGCAACCGTACCAAGTGAATTTTTGCTGAACTGGTTTGTCAATTTTGTCATCCTGTTTCTCGTTTTAAAAGAGATTCCGTCCAAAAAAGCTGCTGTATAAACCGAGGCTGCATTCGCAGTCTCTTTTCTTTTGTCATGAATCGAAATGGACAAGCATACTATGATATAAAATTTCGTATGCGGGAGGAAAAGCGATGAAGCGTCTCACCTTAGTATGCAGCATTGTTTTTATACTTTTTATTCTTTTTTATGACCTTAAAATTGGAACCCTACCCATTCAGGACCTCCCTGTCTATGAAGCATCAGCAAAAACGGCTGCACAAGAACCGGCTTATAAAACGGTGAAGGTAAAACCGGGTGATACGGTTATGTCGATAGTCGGATCAGCAGGTTCTCCGGATGACATTGTAAAGGATTTTGAAGCACTGAATCCAAATGTGAAAGCCAATGCCATTCAAGCGGGAACAGCGTATAAATTCCCGGTCTACCCTTAATTTAACGTTAATTTCTTGTCAGTTCGGCGAAGACACTGTTACAATGTAATTTGTAAAATAAATTCACATAAACCATACTAGAATTGTTATATCTAGAAGCGGCAACTACAATTAAGGAGCGATTGCAAGTGAGTGAAATCACACATCGTACAAAAACGCGTCCCGTCAAAGTGGGACCTTTAACAATAGGCGGCAACAATGAAGTTGTCATCCAAAGCATGACAACAACGAAAACACATGATGTAGAAGCAACGGTTGCGGAAATTAACCGTTTGGCTGAAGCCGGATGCCAAATCGTTCGGGTAGCATGTCCGGATGAACGGGCAGCAAACGCCATTGCGGATATTAAAAAGCGCATTTCCATTCCTCTCGTTGTTGACATACATTTCGATTATAAACTTGCGTTGAAAGCCATTGAAGGCGGCGCAGATAAAATCCGAATCAACCCCGGCAACATCGGCCGGCGCGAAAAAGTTGAAGCGGTTGTTAAAGCGGCCAAAGACAAAGGCATTCCGATCAGAATCGGAGTAAACGCCGGTTCATTGGAAAAACGCATTTTAGAAAAATACGGTTATCCGACTGCCGATGGAATGGTAGAAAGCGCACTTCATCACATTAAAATTCTTGAGGATCTTGATTTTCACGATATTATTGTCAGCATGAAGGCCTCTGACGTGAACCTTGCAATCGAGGCTTATGAAAAAGCGGCGAAAGCGTTTGACTACCCGCTTCACCTCGGGATCACCGAGTCAGGAACACTGTTTGCCGGCACAGTAAAGAGCGCAGCAGGACTCGGCGCCATTTTAAGCAAAGGCATCGGGAACACCATGCGCATTTCACTAAGCGCAGACCCTGTAGAAGAGGTAAAAGTAGCAAGGGAGCTTCTGAAATCTTTCGGCTTAGCCTCCAATGCTGCCACGCTCATCTCATGCCCGACTTGCGGCCGTATTGAAATTGATCTAATCAGCATTGCCAATGAAGTGGAAGAGTATATTTCTAAGATAAAAGCGCCGATTAAAGTTGCTGTTCTCGGCTGCGCTGTAAACGGACCTGGTGAAGCGAGAGAAGCTGATATCGGAATCGCCGGCGCACGCGGTGAAGGACTGCTGTTCCGGAAAGGGAAAATTGTCCGTAAGGTTCCAGAGGAAACGATGGTAGAAGAACTCAAAAAAGAAATTGACATTCTTGCTGAGGAACACTACGCAAAACTTGAAGCTGAAAAAGCAAAATTAAAAGAAGAAACACAAAAAGCTTGACGGGAACCCGTCAAGCTTTTTTGTGTTAGAAAAATGGAATAATAAATATTCCAAGCACTAATGAAACGACACCGATACCCATTGCCCAGGCGCCAAGGCCTTGAGCACCTCTTCTTCTTGCGATATAGCCGACAATAATACCGGCAGCTCCCAATAAAACAGGCAGTACAAACAATGAAATAATAGACAAGGCTAAAGCGATATATCCTATTCCCCGTCCTTCATTGACATTGCCGCCGCTGCGATCATTGTCTTGGTCATTGCTGCGGTCAGCAGCACGATAAGGCTCTGCGATTTCAGCAGCTGTTTCCTCAAAAAAACCGTCATTGTCACGGGTAATATTTGTCCCTTCAGATCCATGATCAACATAGTAACTGTTGTTATCACGCTTTTCGTAATCGTTTGCCACCTTCAATTCCCCCTTCTGTTTTATTAAAGGAGCTTTTATAGTTTGATCCATTTTGCCTGATTCATGTTTGCTAAACTTTTCTGTTAATGTCAATTGTTTATGTTACACTTGAAGGGATGAAACTGAAGGAGTGTGGGCATGTTACGCTTAGGAATAGATATTGACGGCACAATCACGGCTCAGGATACATTCGTCCCTTATTTGAACCGTTCGTTTAATCTTTCCATTTCATTAAACGATATGACGGATTATGATTTAACAAAGCTGTTAAACATTACCCAG
The DNA here is from genome assembly GCF_001719225.1 of Bacillus sp. FJAT-14266. NCBI lineage: Bacteria > Bacillati > Bacillota > Bacilli > Caryophanales > Bacillaceae > Bacillus > Bacillus sp. FJAT-14266. The sequence continues at coordinate 1,823,058 of NZ_CP017072.1, read as the reverse complement.
GAAGAATTTTGGGATTGGATGAATCAAAATGAAGCGATCATATATAAGGAAGCATTGCTTGCACAGCATGCGAAACAGTCACTTGATCTTCTCAAAGAGGAGCACAAGCTTATTTATATTACAGCGAGACGGACTCATTTAACTGATATTACCTATGAATGGTTTGACAGACAAAACATTCATTATGACCACATCGAACTCGTTGGCGGTCATCACAAAGTTGAAGCGGTCAAGAATCATAACATCGACCTGTTTTTTGAGGATCATCACGGTAACGCCATGATGATTGCGAAAGAAGCCGGGATACCGGTGATTTTGTTCAATTCCCCTTATAATCAGCTTCCGATTGATTCAAACATCATCAGAGTAAACAACTGGCTAGAAGCCGTTCAATGGATGAACAACAACAAGCATCACTTAATACGCGTCAATAACTGAAAAAGGAGCCCAAACCGGGCCCCTTTTTCATATATACGCATTTTACGCAGTAGTGTTGTCTTGGTTTTCCGCTGTACAATCAGGGCATGTGCCGTAAATCTCAAATTTATGTCCGCTGACCTGATAGCCATCCAAATCATCACAAAGCTTGTCCATCGGACATGATTCAATTTCCTTTGTTTTGCCGCAGGCAAGACAAATAAAATGATGGTGGTGATGGGTGAATGAACACTTAAATCGGAAGAGCTTTTCACCGGACAGCTCAGTTGTTTCCAAAATCCCAAGTTCTTCATATAAAGAAAGATTTCTGTAGATTGTATCAAAGCTTAAGCCTGGATAATCATCATTCAGTGCAGACAGTACGTTTTTAGCGGTAAGATATCTGTCTGAATCAGCAAAAAGCTGCAGCATATCCTCCCGTTTGTTTGTATATTTATATCCGTTTTCTTTTAGTAGGTTCAGCGCTTCTTGTACGTTCATGAAGGGTCCCCCTTTTCGCTTTGCTTAAGAACGTATCACATGTATGAAAAAGAAAATGGCAGCTGTCTGTCCAGCAAGCCATTTTCTTTACTGCAGATAAAATTATACCCATAAAATGAATAAAAGTAAATGAAAGCCTAGTGGATTGCGTTTTTGAATTTTCCGCCTCTCGTTTCATGAGTATTCATAATTGTTATGAATGCATTTTGATCAACTTCAAACACGATCGATTTGAGCTTTGTCACTTCCAGCCTTGTGACAACCGCGTAAATTACGTCTTTTTCTTCGTCCGTATATCCGCCTTTCCCCTTCAGCTTCGTTGTGCCCCGACCGAGACGGTGCAAAATCGCGTCGGAAATCTCATCATACTGCTCAGACACAATAATGACAGCTTTTGTTTCATCAAGCCCTTGGATCACGGCATCAATCGTTTTCATCGCAATATAATAAGTCATGAATGAGTACATCGCTTGCTCAGGACCGAACACAAAAACTGCCCAAATGAAAATGAACACATTGATGAACATAACGAACTCACCTACAGAAAACGGGAGTTTTTTGGTCAGCAAAATACCGAGAATTTCTGTACCATCCATTGAACCTCCATTTCGAATAACAAGCCCGACGCCAAAGCCGAGTAAAAGACCTCCGAACACAGTAGCCAAAATAGGCTGGGTTGTAATGGCTTCTACATGGTGAAGTGAGGATTCAATAACGGCAAGCCCGACAATCCCTATAAACGTAGAGACTAGAAAGGTCTTACCGATATATTTATATCCGAAGATCATAAAAGGAATATTTAATATGACAACGAAAAAAGCGAAATTCAGAAAGGGGTTTGACATAAAGAGGTGGTCTAAAATAAGAGATACACCGATAATCCCGCCATCAATAAAATCATTGGGGATTAAAAATAATTCAATACTTACAGCCGCAGATGCAGCTCCTACCAGAATCATAAAGACCCTGAAAATAAAATGGGTAAATGTTTCTTTCTTATGTTGTTTTGTTGGGGTCATAAAATCTCCTTTCCTGCAATAACTATTTTAAATACATTATAAATCTATTTTACCATTAAACACTGACACATTTTACTGATTTGCCCATACATTAAGTCTGGAGGTGGAATGACCGATGATTTTATTTCAAAGAATTATTTTGCAGCGGCTTAATCAGGCTACTGCTGATGATTTGCTGAAGTACTCAAAACAATACGGAATCAGCTTAACAAGATCGCAGGCCGTTGAAGTAGCGAACCTGTTATACGGGAAAAATGTAAACATCTTTAATGAGAGTGAACGAATGCGGCTGCTGAAACAAGTAGAGACGATTACATCGAAAGAAACAGCTCAAACAGTTAATGAACTATTCAAACAATTTACAAGCTAAAAAATGGGGGTGTTATCCCCCATTTTTTATTGCTGTAAAATCTTTTCAAGCAATGTATCATCAAATTGTTTTTCTTTCAGCATTTCAATCTCAAAACGGTATGGCGGTTTTTTGTTCTTTTTATCTTCACCGACGTATGGTGTTTCAAGAATTTTTGGAATGTCTTTTAACTGCTCATGGTGAACAACATATTGCAGTGCGTCAAAACCTATTTCACCAAAGCCAATATTTTCATGGCGGTCTTTTCTCGCACCTTTGACATTTTTGCTGTCATTGATATGAAGCACTTTAATACGGTCAATGCCAATGATTTTATCGAACTCATTTAGCACTCCGTCAAAGTCTTCGACAATGTTATACCCGGCATCATGTGTATGGCACGTGTCAAAGCACACTGACAGCTGCTCATTGTGTGTAACGCCTTCGATAATCTGCGCAAGCTCCTCAAAGCTTCTGCCGCATTCTGATCCTTTTCCAGCCATTGTTTCTAATGCAATCTGGACATTTTGATTCGGATCAATCACTTCATTTAAGCCTTCAATAATTTTTTTGATGCCGGCTTCAGCTCCTGCCCCTACGTGAGCGCCAGGATGAAGGACAATTTGCTTCGCTCCGATGGCCGCTGTCCGTTCAATTTCTGAACGAAGAAAATCAACACCCAGCTCAAAAGTGGACGGATTTGTCGTGTTGCCAATATTAATAATATAAGGCGCGTGTACGATAATCTCGTCAATGCCGTTTTCTTGCATATGTGCCCGGCCTGCTTCTATATTTAAGTCTTCAATTTTCTTTCGGCGCGTATTTTGCGGTGCGCCTGTATAGATCATAAACGTATTCGCCCCATAAGAGACTGCTTCCTGGCTTGCAGCCAGAAGCATATGTTTTCCGCTCATAGAGACGTGTGAGCCTATTCTCAGCAACAGGTTCCCCTACTTTCTTTTCTTAGATTGGTTTCTTCTCTGTTTTTTCTTGATTTTCTCCATCTCATAGCTCATTTTCTTTTTATACCCAGGCTTAACCTTCTTCGGCTTTTTCACGAGACGATGAGCAATTTCATCCGCTTCATTCGGCGTTTTTTTACGTTTTTTGCGGCGCTGACGGTCATCGCCTTTTTTCCATTCGCCCTTTTCAAGCTCTAAGTACTCAAATTCGATGCCCATTTTTTCAAGTCTTACTAATGCATCCTCATCAGTAAGCTCATAAATGGTCATCGCTTGTCCTGATGAGCCGGCACGAGCCGTTCTGCCCACACGGTGAACATAGAAATCGAGATCATCCGGCAGCTCATAGTTGATAACATGGCTGACACCTTTAATATCAATACCTCTTGCGGCAAGGTCAGTTGCAATGATATATGTGAATTCCAAATCATTGATCTGCTTCATGACTTTTTTCCGCTCACGTGGTGTTAATCCGCCGTGCAGCAAGCCGATTTTCATGCCTTTGCCAGTCAGATACTGGGCAATATGGTCAGCCGTATTTTTCGTGTTGGCAAACACAATCCCCAGGTATGGATTCAGATGCGACATGATGTCAAAAAGGAGCTTGTCCTTGTCACGATGTTTCGAAGGAATGAGGATATGCTCGATTTTCGCAGCAGTCACCTGTTTTGGCTCCACATGGGCGTATTTCGGATTTTCCATGTATTTCTTCAAGAATGGTTTCAGCTTTTCCGGTATGGTCGCTGAGAACACAAGCATTTGCAGATCCTCAGGCATGCGGGAACCGATGTAATCTACATCTGCAAGGAATCCCATGTCCAGCATTAAATCCGCTTCATCAATAACAAGAGATTCCGCTTTATGAACACTTAACGCCTGTTCTTTGATTAAGTCAGCAATCCGTCCAGGTGTACCGACAACAAGATGCGGCTGTATTTTCAATTTATCAATTGATTTTTGTTTATCAGTGCCTCCGATAAAACATTTCGAGCGAATCTGACTTCCTTCTTCACCCTGCGTGATTTTAAGCGCTTCCTGATAAATCTGGTTGGCAAGCTCTCTTGTCGGAGCCGTAATGACTACCTGAACGACATCCTTAGCAGGATCGATTTTGTTTAATAAAGGCAGTAAATAAGCGTGAGTCTTTCCAGTACCCGTCTGAGACTGGCCGATGACGCTTTCTTTTTTTAACACTGCAGGAATCAGCCTTTTCTGGATATCAGTCGGTTCGTAAAAACCAAGGCGATGTACTGCATCTATAATAAATGGTTTCAATTCATAAAGTTCAAATTTCGTTTCTTTCATTTTTCCCAGCTCCTTAAAGCGGCACATTATGTGTCCATCATCACATTATACCCGATTTTGCTTAAAAACACCACGTTTGCAAGGCGTTTGTTTTATTCAGTTATGTAAAGCAAATACCGCAGCCCATGCATATTCTAATAGCAGAGAGAGCTGAAAGGAGGTACAAGTATGTTTTCACCGCAGCAGCCAATGAGAAATTACCCACAGCCCGGACCGCCCCGCCCCATGCCAAATCAGCGAATGATGGGCAGAAGACCGCCTAATATGCGAGGACCTTCATTTGGAGCACAGCAGCAAGGTTTTCAGCAAGCCGGACAATTTCTTCCTCAGGCAAATGCCGGAGCGAGAAATGGTGCAGGTGCAGGTGCAGGCGGAGGCTTAAAAGGAATGCTGTCAAGGTTCCTCCCCGGCGGAGGAGGCGCTGGCAGCGCCGGGGTTCCCGGAATTCCAGGAGCAGGTGCAGCAGCGAGCGGAGGTGCTGGCCTGCAAGGCATTCAAAATATTGCCAATCCTGCATCATTATCCAGTATGCTTGGAAATGTGCAAAAAGTACTCGGCATGGCGCAGCAAGTCACCCCTATGATCCAGCAGTACGGCCCATTAGTCCGCAATCTGCCAGCAATGATGAAGCTGTACAGCCAATTAAGTAAAAGTGATGATACTGAGACAGAGGCCAATGAGGAAAGTGAAAAACAATCCGTTTCAGAAGAATCATCAGAAAAAGAAAAAGAGACTGAAACAAAAACCTCAGATGGGAACAAAAAATCAAAACCAAAAAGTTCTTCTCTCCCAAAAAAATCTAAAACAACTGACAATAAAGAACAAGAATCAAAAACATCTGCCCCGAAGAAAAAGGAAGCTGCCTCTCCTGCTCCGAAAAGAACATCAGGCAGTTCAAAACCGAGATTATATATTTAACATTCTTTGATATCTGAAGTGAGATTGGCTATAATGAGATCAGAAGAATGCAAGAATAGAGCCGTTTGATTACGGCTTTTTATATTGCCTTTACTCACTTCAGTATTGGAGGACAACCGAAAATGGACGTAATTAAAATTTCACCGCGCGGCTATTGCTATGGTGTTGTTGATGCTATGGTCATTGCCAAAAATGCGTCACTAGATAAAAGCTTGCCAAGACCCATCTATATACTCGGGATGATTGTTCATAATAAACACGTCACTGATGCGTTTGAAGAGGAAGGGATTTTTACATTGGACGGCTCTAACCGTCTGGACATCTTAAAGCAGGTTGACAAAGGAACTGTCATTTTCACTGCGCACGGTGTTTCTCCCGAAGTCAGAAGAATCGCAGAAGAAAAAGGGTTAGTCGCAATTGATGCTACATGTCCGGATGTGACAAAAACTCATAATCTAATCTTAGAGATGAAAGAAAAAGGATATCACGTGATCTATATCGGCAAAAAAGGGCATCCAGAGCCTGAGGGAGCCGTTGGCGTAGCGCCGGAGATCGTTCACTTAGTTGAAACAGAAGAAGATGTAAAGAACCTTGATATCCAATCTGAGAAGTTAATCGTGACGAATCAAACAACAATGTCTCAATGGGATGTTCACGACATTATGGAGCTTGTCAAAGAAAAATATCCTCATGTCGAATATCACCAAGAGATTTGCCTCGCTACTCAAGTGCGGCAGGAAGCTGTATCAGAGCAGGCAAAAAAAGCGGACTTAACAATCGTTGTCGGAGACCCGAAAAGCAACAATTCAAATAGGCTTGCTCAAGTGTCAGAGGAAATAGCCGGGACAAAAGCATACCGGATCGGCGACTTAAGCGAATTGAAGCTCGAATGGCTGAAAGGCGTTAATACCGTTGCAGTTACAGCGGGAGCTTCAACACCGACGCCGATCACAAAAGAAGTCATTCGCTTTTTAGAGCAGTTTGATCACGAAGATCCATCAACTTGGACAACTGAACATAATATACCGCTCAAAAAAATACTTCCAAAAGTAAAAGCAAAAAACTGAGGCTGTAAAAGCCTCAGTTTTTTTATAGAAATGTAAATGGATTTGTATCTGTTTCAGAAACAAAGATATTCACGCCAAACTTTTTATCATTACACATTGATGTAAGTTTTCTCGTGACGCCTTCTTTCATGATTTTTTCCGCGTAATGGCCCGGATCAACCACATTTAGGCCAAGCATCATCGCATCATGGGCCACATGGAAGTATAAATCTCCTGTGACGTAAACATCGGCTCCCTTTCGTTTTGCATGATGAATATACTTGTTTCCATCTCCGCCAAGAACAGCTACTTTTTTCACCATGCTGTCAGCATCCCCAACCATTCTGACACCATTGACGTCAAGCTTGTCTTTCACAAATAAAGCGAATTCCTTGAGCGTCATCTCATTTTTAAGGGTTCCGACACGGCCGAGCCCTTTTTCGGCGGGAGTCTGTTCGACAGGATAGATATCGTAAGCGACTTCTTCATATGGATGGCTTTTTATCATTGCATTGATAACAGCCTTTTCGACGCTTTTAGGAAATACAGTCTCAAGCCTTACTTCATGAACAAGCTCAAGCTCTCCCACTTCACCGATAAAAGGCTTAGCTCCGTCCAATGGCTTAAAGCTGCCGATTCCTTCAGATGAAAACGCGCAATGGCTGTATTCACCGATATGGCCGGCCCCCGCATTTCCGAGCGCGGCTCTGACCTGCTCTTCATATTCCTTCGGCACGTAAACTGCCAGCTTTTTCAGAGGATCCGTATAAGTAGGTGCCAGCACTTCCGTCTCACTCAGCTCTAATGCTTCAGCAAGCAAATCATTCACACCGCCGTCCGCAACGTCTAAATTTGTATGAGCTGCATAAACAGCAATATCATGCTTCAAACACTTTTCAATTAACCTTCCGGCAGGCTGATCTGTTGAAATATGCTTTAGCGGCCGGAAAATTGGTGGATGGTGTGCAATAATCAAGTCAACCTCTTTTTCAATCGCTTCATCGATAACGCTCTCTAACACATCAAGTGTAACCATCACATTTTTAATTGGTTTGTTTAAGGTGCCGATTTGCAGGCCGATTTTATCTCCTTCAACCGCATAGGCTTTCGGGGAAAATTGTTCAAACAGCTGGATGATCTGCTGCCCATTTACACTTTTAGCCATGATCGATTACCTCCTTTAACAGCTCCATTCGATCGGCGAGCTCCTTTAATTTTTGTTTGTTTTGCTCTGTATCCGCCGCTTGGCTGATCTGTTCATAAATGCTTTGAGTGTGCTGAAGCTCTTGTGTCCACTTTTTCAAAAAGACAGCATTTTTTTCTTTTGCCAAGAAAGGGCCAACGAGCATCCCGGCTGATAAAGAAATACCGTCATAAGCCGCATCCCTGTCTCCCGCTTCTGCCACCAGCACCTCATAGCACTTTCCGTCCTCTTCAAGGATTACCTCATCTATCAGCGCATATCTTTCTTTATAAAGCCACTCCCTGATATGAACAGCATGAATATTCGGCTGTAAAATGAGCCGTTCCTTCCCCGTTAATTTGTCTTTGCCCGCTTCTAAAATGTGAGCGATCAAAGCCCCGCCCATTCCGGCAATCGTAATGGCATCAGCTTCACCTTTTTTAATCACTTCCAGTCCGTCTCCCTGCCTTACAGAAATGTGCGAGTTTAAGCCTGATTTTTCAACCTGCCGCTTTGCAGACAAAAATGGGCCGTCTGTTATTTCTCCGGCAATCGCCCCGCTGGCTTTATGATTCAGCACCGCATAACAAGGAAGGTAGGCGTGGTCAGAGCCGATATCGGCCATCACCGCTCCATTCGGTATGTACTCCGCTACTGTTTGCAATCGTTTAGATAATTTTAATTCGTTCACTTGTCATCACAACTTTTCTCAATCATTTTTTCCTTTACTATCATATAAAAAATCAGCCCGGAATCCAAGCTGAAGCAAATGATTTTGAAATTATTTCTTTTGATGCGGGTCTGCACGCAGCAGTCAAAAATAAAAGGCTGTCGAGAACATCTCGGCGGCCTGTGAATGTATAAAGAGAAAAATAGTTCTTTTATTTAATTTTTGACACCCACTCTGCCATATCATCCAGCTTATCGGCCGGAACAAGACCGGAAGGCATTCCATTACCGCCTTTTTCGATCTTTGTTTTAATTTCAGCGACATCTTTCTTATCCCCTACACCTTTTAAGCTAGGACCCGAAACACCTTCATAATTTTCACCGTGGCATGCGATGCAGTTTGCCTTGTAAATTTCTTCTGGTGAAGCGTTTGCATCTTTCTTTTCAGCAGATTTGCTTTCTCCTCCGCTCGCAATCTCCCGAGAGTCATCAAGTCCTTTTACTGATAAAAAGAAAGTTAGACCAATTCCTAAAACAGCGATCAGCAAAAATGGAATAAGCGGGTTCCATTTCATTTCCCTTCCCCCTTTTTGATCCTTCCCCCTATGTAAACACTTCTAATTCTAACTTATTTTTACAAAAAGTAAATGGATTGCTATACAAAAGTTTTTTATTCACACTTTATACAAAATTGAATAGAAACATGCCTAAATCTCTAATATCCTTTTTATTCTATTGTATAATGTATTGTATACGCTTACAATAGAAAATATGGAATTAGATTTTGAAATTTTTCACCACAATGTTCATTTGCAAATGACATCATTTTTCAGTAAAATAAAGGCATATTATCCATATATCTTTTTAAAAAAAGAAGAACGGATCTTCAAGACCCGTTCCATCTTATTCAAGGAAATCTTTCAAACGTTTACTTCTGCTAGGATGTCTTAGTTTCCGCAACGCTTTGGCTTCGATTTGTCGAATACGCTCTCTCGTTACTCCAAATACTTTGCCGACCTCTTCTAATGTTCTTGTACGGCCGTCATCAAGACCGAATCGAAGACGCAATACATTTTCTTCACGATCAGTTAACGTATCAAGCACATCTTCCAGCTGCTCTTTCAATAGCTCGTATGCGGCGTGGTCAGAAGGTGAAGTTGCTTCTTGGTCTTCAATGAAATCACCAAGGTGCGAGTCATCCTCTTCACCGATCGGTGTTTCCAGAGATACCGGCTCTTGAGCAATCTTTAAGATTTCGCGTACTTTTTCAGGCGTTAAATCCATATCTTCCGCAATTTCTTCAGGTGTTGGTTCTCTGCCTAAGTCTTGCAGTAATTGACGCTGCACACGGATTAATTTATTAATGGTTTCAACCATATGAACGGGAATCCGGATCGTTCTCGCCTGATCGGCAATGGCGCGTGTAATCGCCTGTCTGATCCACCACGTAGCATACGTACTGAATTTATAACCTTTGCGATAATCAAATTTTTCAACGGCTTTCATCAGGCCCATGTTTCCTTCCTGGATCAGATCAAGGAACAGCATACCGCGTCCGACATACCGTTTTGCGATACTGACAACAAGCCGCAGGTTCGCTTCAGCCAATCTGCGTTTAGATTCTTCGTCACCTTCTTCAATCTTTTGAGCGTAGGCGATTTCTTCTTTTGCAGAAAGAAGGTTAACCCGACCGATTTCCTTTAAATACATACGAACTGGGTCATTGATTTTAACGCCAGGCGGTACACTTAGGTCATTAAGGTCAAATTCTTCTTCGGCTTTGGCAAGCTGCTGAATATTAGGATCTTCTGTTTCTTCATTCTCACTAATTAATTCAACACCTTGTTCACCTAAAAATTCATAATACTCATCCATTTGGTCTGATTCAATTTCAAAGCTGGACATACGCTCAGCAATTTCTTCATATGTCAAAACGCCACGTTTTTTACCAGACTCTGTTAATTGCTCTTTTACTTGGTCGAATGTTAATTCTGTCTCGTGGGTTTGTTTATCAGCCATTATGGATCCCTCCTTCCAAAGCTTGCAACGAATTCTATAAGCGGTATGATTCTTATTCGGTCCATTCAGGCGTTTTCTATGTGAACTGCCTTTAACAATGTGCGAATAATGAAATGACAATTCATGATGAGGTTAAGCGATCTATTTGCTCCTCCGCAAGGAATCATTGCCAATAAATGCTCCTCATCAGTTCTCCAGTTATTTTAAAGATCGGTTCAATGTAACGATTTCTTGAGCCAAAGAAGCAGCTCTTAAAAAATCTTTTTGCCTTTCTGCTTCGGCTCTTTCCGCCTCTTTTTCTTTTATCATTGACCAATTTCTTTGATTCAACACTTTTTTTACATAATCTGATAACTCGGCTTCGCTAAGCTCTTGATTAACCTGAAGCATTAATATATCGGACAAGAGCTGGCTTATATGATCATCCGTCACCCTGGCCATCAGATGCTGAGGCGTCAGCTCGGCTCCCTCTTCATAAAAAGCATAAAGATAAGCGGCTAATGCCCGGTGCTCATCAATATTAAATTGAAACCCTACCCGGTCAATCACTTTTTTGATGACGCTCCGATCTCGAAGCATGTGAGCGAGTAACAGCCTTTCTGCATTTTCATACGCCGGACGCAAACGTTTTTGCCTTGCTTTTGTCGTCAGATGCGCTCGCCGCGTTTTAGTTTCACCGCTATTGTCAGCAGGTTTGTTTTGCTTGCTGAAAACAGACAGCTGCTCAGTTAAAGACTCCTGTGAAAGCGAAAACTCTGAAGCAAGCTGCTTTACATAGACTTCCTGCTCTAGAGACCCTGAAAGCGTGCTGATTTCTTTCAGTACGTCTTTAATGTAAGCTAGGCGGTCGCCTTCATCGGACAGGTTCTTTCCTTTTCGGAAATATTGCATTTTGAACGCCATTACGGTGACACTTGCGTCAATAATGTCGTTTTTAAATTTTTCCCCGCCGAATTTTTTGATGTAATCATCAGGGTCCAATCCGTCAGGAATCATTGCAACTCTGACTTTGCAGCCTTTTTTTTGCAGAAGCTCCGAAGCTTTTAAGGTGGCTTCATAACCGGCTTTATCAGAGTCATAGCAAAGAATGATTTCTTCGACGTTTCTTCTCAGGATCTTGACATGATCATCTGTAAGAGACGTTCCCATCGTGGCTATGCTTTCCTTTACATCCGAGCTTACGGCCGATATGACATCAGCAAACCCTTCAAATAAGACTGCTCTTTCCTGCTTTCTGATATGAAGGCGGGCCTTATAAAAATTGTAAAGCAGTTTGCTTTTATGAAAGAGCGGGGTTTCAGGACTGTTCATATACTTAGGCTGCTGGCTGCCAAGAGCCCTGCCTGAGAAAGCAACAACAGCCCCGTGATGATCATGGATCGGAAACATGACACGGTTTCTGAAGCGGTCGAAATATCCGCTTCCGTCTTCGCGTCTGATCAGGAGACCCGCTTTTTCCATTTGCGCCTCACTAAATCCCCTCTTTACAAGGAATTTCGTGATAAAGTCCCAAGAATCAAGAGCATAGCCAATCTGAAATTCATTAATCAGCTCTTTCGTAAAGCCCCTAGAAAGCAGATAATCCAGTGCCTCTTGACCTTCTTTTGTATTTATTAACAAATGATGGTAAAATTTCTTCAGGAGCTCATGTGCCTCAGCCATTTTTTGTTCTCCAGAAGACTCTGGCCGGGCTCCGGAATGGACTGTTATATCATCTGGAAAATCAATTTGGTATTTGTCAGCAAGGTGAGAAACCGACTCGGCAAAAGAATAGCCTTCCATCTGCCTTAAAAAAGAGAAAACATTGCCGCCCGCTCCGCAGCCAAAGCAATGAAAAATCTGTTTGTCGGGCGATACGGAAAACGAAGGTGTGCTTTCTCCATGAAAAGGACAGAGTCCAAAGTAGTTTCGGCCTTGCTTCTTTAATTGAACATAATCACCTATGACTTCAACGATATCTGCCGACTTTTGCACCTGATCCACAATTTCATCTGGTATCCGATTTCCCATCTTATAACACTCCGTCGTACATTATTCGATGCTTTAGTGCAAAATCCCTTCATCGTTCGACAGGATTTTTTGCAGCAGTGTAATAAATCGTTCTCGATCTTCTTTATTCAATTTTTTAGGCCCTTTGGCATATACGCCTTTTCTTCTTTGTTTGCCGGAAAAATGACGGCCCTCTAGGGCAAAATCAATCGTGTCTTCCTTGTAAAGACGACCTCTTTCCGACATAACAGAGACATTTCTGTTCAACAGCAGAGATGCTAATCCGATGTCCTGCGTCACAACAATATCTCCCGGTTTCACGTGATTTGCGATATATAAATCAGCAGCTTCTTTATGAGGATCAACATACTTCCATTTTTCTTCATTGCTTCTGGAAAGCTGATAATGTTCAAATGAAGCGACAAAAAGAACTTGAACTTCATACTCGGATGCTGTTTGTAAAATTTCATCTTTTACCGGACAAGCATCAGCATCGACAAAAATCGTCTTTTCTTGTTCATTAAGAAGAGTAATTCTCCATCCCTCCATTAAACTCCTGCATAAAAGCAAGCAAAATCGCACATCCTTTATTATTGTGGATGTATATGAATTTGTCGAAAAATTTCCGGGAGAAATTCTTGACATCTTACCCATAATAGTTTATTCGTATCACACGATCCTTAAACCTAAAATTAATCATTTTATCACAATTTTTTATTATAATACAAACTTCACAAAGATGCTATTGTTTTTCATTATTCCCTTTTGGCACAGCCAAAAACCCAGGATAGAGCGTCCTGAGTTATATGTTTTTTGTTTTGAGATGATGGATAATATTTGCTGTTTCCTCAACCGCTTTATTTGAAACATCAACAACCTGGCAGCCGATCCGATCCACAATCTTTTCGAAATACTCGAGTTCCTCTTTGATTCTGTTGATATTTGCATAAATCGCTTTATCATTAAGCCCGAGTGATTTTAAACGTTCTTTTCTGATATGATTCAGTTTATCAGGGCTAATCTTTAAACCGATGCATTTTTTCGGATCAACGTTAAAGAGTTCTTCCGGCGGATCAACCTCCGGTACAATCGGAACATTGGCAACCTTCAGGCGTTTGTGTGCGAGATATTGAGACAGCGGTGTTTTAGACGTTCTTGACACGCCGATCAAAACGATATCAGCTTTTAAAATCCCTCTTGGATCACGTCCATCATCGTATTTAACTGCAAACTCGATGGCCTCCACTTTTTTGAAATAATCTTCATCAAGCTGGCGCACCCGCCCCGGTTCGTATTTCGCTGTTAAACCGTAGGCTGTTTCCATTTTATCAATCAACGGGCCGATAATATCATAATATAAAACATTTGCTTTTTCCGCTTCGGCTATCAAATATTCTCTGATTTCCGGCACCACGAGTGTAAAACAGATAATGCCGCCGTCTGCCTTTGCAAGTGAAATCACTTCATTGATAGTGCCTATATCTTCAACATAAGGAATTCTTCTTACATGAGTATCATCCGCCGATCCGTTAAATTGGCTGAGTGCTGCTTTTACTACCAATTCAGCCGTTTCACCGACGGAATCCGATACAACATAGATGATGCGGTTATTCATATTATCCCCCCGTTAGTTTGCAATCTTATAGGATTTCATTTTCAGATAAACTGACAAGTATTTTGGTCATATTTGTTTTTGTCACTCTGCCGATCACTTCAAAGCCTTTATCGGTGTCTTTGATGACAGGCAGTGCATCAATTTGTTTTTCTATTAAGTGCTTTGCAATGTCCATCACATAATCCTCGCGTCTGCACACCGTAATGTTCGGCATCCTTGTCATAATGATGTGAACAGGGACCGATGTAAGCTCCTGCTGGCCAATGCTCGCTCTGAGCAAGTCTTTTCGTGAAAGCACCCCGACTAAAACAGCATCGCGGTCCACCACAAACAGAGTACCTACATCTTCTAAAAACATGGTGCAAATCGCATCGTACACAGAAACGTTTTCGTGAATCACTACGGGGATAGATTGAAAGTCTTTCACCTGAAGCTTTTTGAGTTTATCCGCCAAAAGCTGTGTGCCGGTTTTTCCCGTATAGAAATAACCGACTCTCGGGCGCGCCTCGAGGAATCCTGACATGGTGAGTATGGCTAAATCCGGGCGCAATGTCGCCCTGGTTAGGTTCAGCTTTTCTGCAATATGCTCCCCTGTAATCGGCCCGTTTTCTTTTACAATCTGCAAAATATGTTCTTGCCGTTTATTTAGTTCGATCGTACTCACCACCTTTTCACTTCATAGCTATGTAAAGAAATAATAATCCATATTATAACGTAAATATCTTGTAATCAAACAAAAAACTTATAAATGGGGAAAAGACGATTACCGATCACACAGCAACCGCCTTTTCTCTCTTTATTTTACAATAAGGGCATTCATATTCGCAAAGGACTTGATCTCATCCGCCAAGCTTACCATTTGCGCTAAACGATTTGCCTTTAATGACTCATTATCCGCTATAACCATTGTATGATCGAAGTAAGCATCGATCGGTTCTTTTAAGGCTGCAAGTGAAGCAAGCGCCGCCTCATAATCTTTGTTGCTGAAGTTTTCCTGCAGATTTTGCTTCGCTGTTTGGTAGGCATCAAACAGTTTTGCTTCGTATTCATTTTCAAAAAGATCAGGCTGAATGTCTCCGCGGACTCCTTTTTTGCTGATAGAGATCACTCGGCCTAACGCTTCGGCTGTTTCCTTAAAACCAGGTGCACCAAGCTTTTGCTCCAGTACTTGTGCTTTATGCAGCGCAGAGTACGGCTCAAGCTCAGAGCTTTCCAGCACGGCGTCAATGACATCATGTCTGATTTGTTCAGCATTCAAGACATATTTCAAGCGCTGAGTGAAGAAATCCAGCAGTTCAATTTCTTTATCGGTTTGTACGAAAGTTAGCAGCTCTTCAAATGAAATTCCCCAGTTGCGGTCAAGAAGAATCGCAACAATACCGCTAGCTTGGCGGCGCAGTCCGTAAGGGTCCTGGGAACCGGTCGGAATTACGCCGATAGAGAAGAATGAAGCGATTGTGTCAAGCTTATCCGCCATTGCCACAACAGCTCCGGTGAAAGTAGAAGGCGTTTCTCCGCCCGCTGATCTAGGCATATAATGTTCATTAACTGCCGCCGCCACAGCTTCATCTTCGCCAAGCATTCTCGCATACTTTTCGCCCATAATTCCTTGAAGTTCAGGGAATTCATATATCATATGCGTCACAAGGTCGAATTTAGAAATTTCAGCAGCCCGCTTCACATGTTTTAATGTATCTTCATCAGCCTGAAGACGAACGGCAAGTTTCTCTGCGATTGATGTGACTCTTCTAACCTTATCAGCAAGAGAACCAAGCTCTTCATGGAAAACGATATTTTCAAGCTTCTTCACATTTGCATCAATGTTTAGTTTCTGATCTTCCTTGTAGAAGAATGACGCATCAGATAAACGTGCGCGCAGCACTTTTTCATTGCCTCGGGCCACATTTTCAATCGCGTGGCTGTTGCCGTTTCGGACTGTGATAAAGTGAGGCAGCAGGTCACCGTTTTTGTCTTTGACAGGGAAGTAGCGCTGATGCTCTTTCATTGTTGTGACAAGCACTTCTTCAGGAATTGACAGAAACTCGGATTCAAATGAACCGTAAAGAGCTGTCGGGTATTCTACTAAATGATTCACTTCATCAAGAAGGTCTTCGTCAACTGGAATGCTCCAATCGTTTTCAGCAGCCATTGCTTCCAGCTGAGATTGAATCATTTGCTTTCGGACGCTAGGATCAGCAATAACATGCCGTTCTTTCAGCTGCTCTTCATAAGCTGAAGGTGATTCAATTGACACTTCATGTCCGAGGAAACGATGTCCCTGTGTTGTCCGTCCAGACTCAACGTTTGTGATCGAAAATGGAATGACATCCTGTCCAAATAATGCGACAATCCATTTGATCGGTCGGATATAACGCAAATCTTCATTTCCCCAGCGCATGTTTTTCGGGAAATGCAAGCTTGTAATTAAACCGCTCAGTTCCGGCAGAAGCGACTTCGTTTCTTGGCCGGCTTGGAATTTTTGCACGAATACATACTCTATGCCTTTTACTTCTTTGATGTACAGGTCTTCCACATTTGCGCCTTGGCCTTTTGAAAAGCCGATTGCCGCTTTTGTCCAGTTCCCGTCCGCATCAAGGGCAATTTTTTTCGCAGGCCCTTTTGCTTCTTCTTTTATATCATCCTGCTTTTCTGCGACATCCTTAACGAACACAGCAAGACGTCTCGGTGTATTGAAGAGTTTCACTTCACCGTGAGTAATATTTTTTTCTTTAAGCCAGCCTGTCAGCTTGTCGCCAAGCTGAACCATGCTTTCATTCAAAAAGCGCGCCGGCATTTCCTCTAATCCGATCTCTAAAAGTAAATCCTGTTTACTCATGAGAAGAACCCTCCCCTTTAAGCATTGGGAACCCTAGTTTTTCTCGTTCCTCATAATAGGTTTTTGCTACTTTTCTAGCTAAATTCCGCACTCTTGCGATATAGCCCGTCCGCTCGGTAACAGAGATCGCACCTTTGGCATCAAGCAGGTTGAAAGTGTGCGAGCATTTCAGCACATAGTCATATGCTGGATGAACAAGTCCGTTGTCCATTTGCTTGATCGCTTCTTTTTCATATGTGCTGAACAATTGGAACAGCATATCGACGTCTGATGTTTCAAACGTATAAACAGAATGCTCATATTCAGCCATCATGAATAAATCTTTTACTGTAAACCCTGACGTCCATTCCAAGTCAAACACGTTTTCTTTATCCTGGATATAAGACGCGAGACGCTCAATTCCATACGTAATCTCTACAGAAACGGGTTTACACTCTAATCCCCCGACCTGCTGGAAATACGTAAATTGTGTTATTTCCATTCCGTCAAGCCAAACTTCCCAGCCTAGACCCGCGCAGCCTAAAGACGGATTCTCCCAGTTGTCTTCAACAAAGCGAATATCGTGCTCAAGCGGATCAATTCCAAGAGCACGCAAGGAATCCAAATACAGCTCTTGAATGTTATCAGGAGACGGTTTAATAATGACCTGGAACTGATGATGCTGATACAGTCTGTTCGGGTTCTCCCCGTAGCGGCCGTCTGCAGGACGTCTGGAAGGCTCTACATAAGCCACTTTCCACGGCTCAGGGCCGATACTGCGCAAAAATGTATACGGGCTCATCGTGCCGGCTCCTTTTTCTACATCGTAAGCCTGCATAAGCACACAGCCCTGACTGGACCAATGCTTTTGCAAGGTTAGAATCATGTCTTGAATATTCATTTCAAGCACCTCCACTTTTCTTTCATAAGTTGACTGCGGCAGCAACCAAAAAACTCCCGTCTCTATGCTTGCCAGCCGCAAACATAGGGACGAGAGTTCTCCCGCGGTTCCACCCTAGTTGCTGAGAACAAAATCCCAGCCTCTTTTTTTAAAATTGCTCAAGAATGCCTTTCGTTGCGTGCTCATCCTTAGCTTACACCGCCCTAAGGTCGCTTTCATGAGGTAAACGCAAGTACTTCTTTCTCTCACTGCAACATATTTTATAATAAATGATCATATAAAAAGATGGACCAAATGTCAACTTTTGTTTTCACCCATAAGATGTTTCATGCTTTCCATTTGATCTAAAAAGCGCTTTGATTTTAAATACAATCCCGAATATTCTTCGTAATATAAATCAATCACTTGCTTTAATTCAGCTTTTGTTTCCTCTTTTAAGGACACATTGCCGAGTCTCGACAGATCAAAATAGTAAAAGAGCCTTAACAGCCTTGCCGTTTGCGGTTTAATCGGTATCCTGTAAGGATCTTTTTCAAAACAGCGGTGGCATATAAAACCATTATCACGAACAGAGAAATGAAAGGTTCCGTCTTGGCTTTTACAATGTACACAATGATTCAGCTCAGGATACAGGCCCATGACACCGAGCATCTTCATTTGAACAATGAAGGTGATAACATCCGGATCTGTTCCTTCATTCAACTGTTTTAATGATTCTAATATGAATTCAAATAAATAAGGATTTGGCTTTTTTTCTTCTGTGCCTCTGTCGACTAACTCAGCAACATAGGCAGCATATGCTGTTAAAAACAAGTCTTCCCTGATGCCTCTCATGCTGAGGATCATTTCCCCCTGCTGAAGCGTTCCGAGGCCCGATGTTTTTTGCATTAAGAAAGAACCATACAAAAAGGGCTGGCTGACTGCTGATAAACGGCTGTTCGGTTTTTTGGCGCCTCGTGCCATAACACCTATTTTTCCGTGTTCTCTTGTCAGTAATGTTACGATTTTATTCGTCTCTCCGTAATCATTTGTGCGAAGAACGATCCCTTCACATTTTGTCAGCATTTCCGCACCTTCCTCAAGCAGGAGCGGCCAAGAGGTTTATAAAATTGGATAATCAAATCGGGCTAGCTCATCTTCTAGTTCTTCGGGTCTTTCCATGTTCTCTTTTTCCAGTTCTTTAAAAAGAAGATACGTATCAACATTTCCTGTTTGAGAAAATACGTTCCAGGTAAAATTCAACACAAGAAACCCACCTTTCTGTAGTTAAACTAGCTTACCTAAACTCCAAATTCTTACCTTTATCTTGACCAGATGTCCTCCATTTCATGTTAAACAAAATTTGCTAATGTATCCCTGTTCCTGTGAGATAATGACACACACGGGAAGAGATTAATATTCGTCCTCTTTAAAGCCAAAATCGCGAAGCTGGGACATTTTATTACGCCAGTCTTTCTGCACTTTCACCCACAATTCAAGGTAGACACGGGAGCCCAACAGTGCTTCAATATCCGCTCTCGCTCTTTTTCCAACCTCTTTTAGAAGGCTTCCTTTTTTACCGATCACGATGCCTTTCTGGGAATCCCGCTCGACCACAATCGTTGCCGCTACGTGCACAGAACCGTTGTCCTGCCCTTTGATGGATTCGATGGCCACCGCAATGCTGTGCGGGATTTCTTCTCTCGTCAAATGCAGCACCTTTTCCCTGATTAATTCAGAAATGATAAATCGTTCAGGGTGGTCAGTTACCTGGTCACTCGGATAGAATTGCGGCCCTTCCGGCAAATACGCTTCGATCTGCGCGAGCAAGGTTTCGATGTTATTTCCTTCTAAAGCAGAAATCGGAACAATTTCCTTAAAAGGATAACGTTTGCGGTATTCGTCAATTAGCAGAAGCAATTGGTCGGGATGAATTTTATCAATTTTGTTTACGATTAAGAATACAGGCGTAGACATCGTCTGCAATTTCTCAATGATGAATTCGTCGCCCTTCCCGTAGCCTTCCTCAGCATTGATCATAAACAAGATCAAATCGACTTCTTTTAATGTATTTTGCGCCACTTTCATCATAAAGTCCCCAAGTTTATGCTTAGGTTTATGAATCCCTGGTGTGTCAATAAAAATGGTTTGTGATGTGCCTGTCGTCAGTACTCCTTGCACCTTGTTTCTCGTCGTTTGGGGCTTATCGCTCATGATCGCGATTTTTTGTCCAATGACTCTGTTCAAAAATGTAGATTTTCCTACGTTTGGTCTTCCAATAATGGATACAAATCCTGATTTAAAGCTTTCGTTCGTCATGTAAATCCTCCGATGAAAATGCGCCTGGCAATAATTCTTCCACAGTCATTTCTTTTATTTGTCCTTGTAAATTAGTCAGTACGACAATAACGTCTTTTGTGCAAAGCTCAGAAATCACCTGTCGGCAGGCTCCGCACGGAGATACTGGTCCAGGGGTGTCAGCCGCAACGGCCAGCATCTGAAACTCTGTATCCCCTTCAGAAACAGCTTTAAATAAAGCGGTACGCTCGGCGCAATTGCACATGCTGTATGCCGCGTTCTCAATATTGCAGCCTCTGTACACTTTTCCATCCTTGGTAAGAAGAGCGGCTCCTACTTGGAATTTGGAATACGGCGCATATGCCATATCACGCGCTTTTAAAGCTTCTGTTATTAATTCTTGTCTGTTCATGTGTACATTCCTCTCTTACCTATAATGGTACCGCTATCACTTTATATTTTACATAATCGCGCGCTTTTTTTCACGCCCATTTCTAAAAATGTAAAATAAATGTAAGAATTTTCAGCCATTACAGCTTTGGCAAAAAAATAAGTAAACCAATGATACACGAAATCACGGCAAAAACGCAAACAGCCCCGGCGGCAGCGTCCTTGGCCGCTTTAGCAAGAGGGTGATGTTTGTCAGTTATTAAATCAACCGTATGTTCAATGGCTGTATTTAAAAGTTCAAGCGAAAACATACCACCTATCAAAAGGAATATAATCATCCACTCAATAATGCTGAGCTCTACAAGGAAGCCGCAAATGAGAACAGCGCAGGCGGCTGCGGCATGAAATTGGAAATTCCGCTCCGTCCGCGCTGTTTCCCATATGCCCCGGCCTGCATGCACGAAGCTTTTGAAGAATCGATTCAGCTCATTTCTATGATCTTTTGAGTCCATAAGCGTCCAGCAATTCCTTTTGCTTAGTAAACATCTCCTCTTCTTCCTCTTTCGTCATATGGTCATATCCTAAAAGGTGCAGAAATCCGTGTACAGCTAGAAATCCGAGCTCTCTTTTAAAAGAATGATTATACTCCTCTGCCTGCTCTCTTGTGCGATCGGCACTGATGATAATATCACCTAAAACCGGAGGCATTTCGGCGCCCACGATTTCGATCTCGCCTTCTCCCTCTTCTTCAAGAGCAAATGAGATGACATCTGTCGGAGCATCCTTTCCCCGGTATTCTTTGTTAATCTGATGTATGTCATCATTGGAAACAATCGTGACAGAAACTTCAGCCTGATCCTGAACGCCTTCACGCTCAGCGGCAAATTGAAGCAGATTTTCTACTTCTTTGAGCATCTCTTCTGAGACGCTTCCCGTTTCATCAACGATATCAATCAGTAAACTCATCTATTTCACCTTCTTAGTAGCCTCCGGATATTCAATCCGGGAGTGGAAAATTCCTTTTAATGTTGCACAGAGCGTTTTTGCGATTGTATCCAGCTCTTTAAATGTCAAATCGCATTCACTGAACTGTCCGTCCTGAAGCTTATCGGATATAATACCCCGGACAAGCTTTTCAATTCGTTCAGGATTTGGATTGTGCATGGATCTGACGGCCGCTTCAACACTGTCGGCCACTGATATAATTGCGGCTTCCTTTGACTGCGGCTTCGGTCCCGGATAACGGAACTCTTCCTCTGTAATCTGGTCGCCTTTTTCCTTCGCTTTATAGTAAAAAAACTTTAAAAGCGAGGTTCCATGATGCTGCTCAGCAATATCGACAAGCTCTTTCGGAAATTTATAGCTTCTCAGCATATTCGCACCGTCTGTCGTATGCGAGATAATAATATTTTTGCTCAACTGAGGTGACAGCTTGTCATGCGGATTGTCAATATTCATTTGGTTTTCAATAAAATATTGCGGGCGCTTTGTTTTTCCGAGATCGTGATAATATGCGCCGACTCTTGCAAGCAAACCATTAGCCCCAACCGCTTCACAGGCTGCCTCTGATAAATTGGCAACCATTACACTGTGATGATATGTACCTGGTGTTTCCGTCAGTATTTTGCGCAATAGCGGATGGTTAGGATTAGACAGCTCGAGCAGCCTCATGGTGGATAAAATGCCAAAGCCCGTCTCAAAAAACGGCATCAGACCGATGATCAATACAGATGAAGCAAACCCCGACACAACCCCCATGAGCATTAACGTGCCGATTTCAAGACCCGACAGCGCAGTGTTCTGGATCAATAATAAGGATAGAACGACAACCATATTAATAAACGCCACGAAAAGTCCGGTCTGCAAAATCTTTGATCTTGCATTGTGTTTTCCTAAAAATAATACACCTGAAATGCCGCTGATCAAATAATAAATCCCTATGACATAATTGAATGTTCCTGTCACACCCTGATTAAACATCATACTTCCGCAAATCGCAAGAATGATACTTCCCAAAATGGCAATGCGTTCATTCATCAGCAGTTTGATTAAGATGGCGCCGGCCGCAATGGGGACCAGATAGCCGATATTATTATACTCCATCTTCTGAAACAAACTGACAACCTCCATGATCACAAGCAAAAGTGTTGTGATTATGGAGAATAACAGAATGGATTGGTTTTTAAACTTCAGATTTTGTTTCTGTTTTTCAAAATAATATACAAGTGTTGCAATGAAAAGTCCGATCATAATCAATAGCCCGCTGATCGGTTTAAAGAGATTTGAGTTATTTAATAACCCGGTCAGCTCAAGTTTCCTGTACACTTCCCGATCAATGAGGTCATTTTCTTCCACGAGCACTTGCCCCTGTTTGATTTGAACCTGCTGGACATTATCTGAGGCTTCCTGCCGTTTTGCCTCTGTTGCTTTCGGATCGAAGACGTAATTCGGAATAATAGCAAAACGCCCGATTTCTGTCGCGGCTCCCAAGTATTTAGAAGGAATAGAATTGCTTTTTAGCTCTTTTTCTACCTTATCCTTTGCATCAGATAGTTTATCCGATGGGATTTCACTGCTCATGACCGTATTTACTGCGGTAATGACCGTATCTCTGACAAAAGAAAAGTCTTCACTGTCTGCTTTCAGCAATGTCTTGATGGAATCCTCCGATATAGAATCATTCACATCTGATGTCAATTTGTCCTTTACAGATTTGACCATTGATTTTTCCGATGGTGATTTACTGCCTTCTTCCGATGATTTTTTCACTTCACTAATACTGTCGAATATTGATGACACAAGGTCAATCCGATTGTCTGTATATTCTTTTTTTAATGTATATTGATCTTCAACCGCGTCCTCAGCGGCTTGCTTTTTTTCCTCTGTGGCTTTTTGATCTTCTACGGTTGCCGGAGCGTAAATGGTCTTGTCGCTGACTGAAAACAGGTCTAAATCAAGTGTTTCCGGCTTAACATGTACAAAAAGCAAAGCAAACATAATGGCAGCCAGCAGAAGATACAGCAGTACATGCATGGAGCGGGCATTTTTAAAACTGCTCCATTTTTTCGAGCTGCTTTTGGTCTTAGCCTTCTTTTTCAACACAAGAACCTCCTCTTGAAACATCAAGCCCATAAGCAATCATAAAAATGACCCGATAACGCGCGATCGGGTCATTCAGCATTAATTTTGCTTATCGTATGCTTCAATAATTTTCGCAACAAGCGGATGTCTGACCACGTCTGTCTGGTCTAGCTCAATCATAGAAATGCCGTCTATTCCTTTCAGCATCTCCTTCGCTACTGCAAGTCCCGATTTGACGCCTTTCGGCAGATCAATTTGGCTGACGTCACCTGTAATGATCATTTTAGAGCCAAAACCCAGTCTCGTCAAAAACATTTTCATTTGAGCAGGCGTGGTATTCTGTGCTTCATCAAGTATAACATAAGCATCATCGAGCGTCCGCCCCCTCATATATGCGAGCGGAGCAATTTCAATGATGCCTCTTTCCATCAGACGTTCTGTATGATCTGCCCCAAGCACATCATGGAGAGCGTCATACAGCGGGCGCAAATAAGGATCTACTTTTTCTTTTAGGTCACCTGGGAGAAAACCAAGGCTTTCACCGGCTTCCACGGCAGGTCTTGTTAAAATGATTTTTTTGATATGTCCGTTTTTTAAAGCATGGACTGCTTTTACGACAGCCAGGTACGTTTTCCCGGTTCCCGCCGGACCAATGCCGAATACAAGGTCATTCCGCTTCATAGCGGCCACGTATTCCCGCTGTCCCATTGTTTTTACACGGATTGATTTGCCTTTTGCGTTTTTTGTAATTTCTTCTTCATACATGCTTTCAAAGTATTCAAGTTCATTCTTCTTTGCCATTTTGATGGCGTAAATCACATCACGTTCAGAGATCTCTATCCCCTTGCGAATTAAAGCGAGGAGCGATCCCAGCAGCCTGTCTGCAATCTGAAACGATTCATCATCGCCTGAAACATAAATCGTCTCGCCGCGCGTAATGATATTTAAATTCAGATCTTTCTCCATCAATTTCAAAAAAGAATCTTGGTTCCCGAAGAGTGAAAGCGCCTCGTCCGGGTTTTTCAGTTTTTGATTCATCGCAAGTAAATGTTCTGTCATTCTTCAGTCTCCCTGACAATAGGTGTGGTTTGAACGATATCTTCTATAACTTGGTAGAGAATAATCAACTTTACTTTACCATTCTCAACAGTCTGGTGCAAAACTTTTTCACTTTTCACCTCGCCGTTTTCGCCTATTTTATCCTCTACATCCTGTTTACCCAATTTAATGCCTTCTTGAACTGCTTCTTCTTTTGTATATTTTCGCAAAGCCTCTTCACTTTCTCTCGTTTGCTCTTTGACATAGGATACAGGGAGCTTAAATCCGAGAAAATGAAGCGAATGCTTTTCTTGTTCTGTTTTTGGATGCTTCAATTCCTCTTTTTTAAACGTCATCCCCCAGATCGGGATTGCCAAAGAACCAAAAGAAAGCTTGTGCTTTGTCCTTACTTTGCCCGTATAGACGTTAAATAATGTTTCAAGCGGGACTGTCACTTCTGATCTATACCAGGTTTCTCCATAAATTTCTGCTTTTGAGGCGACTTCCTGCTGATGGTCTTCGCTGCCGATCAGTCCCGAAACAAGCAGCTGTCCCTTTTCAACATGATCGTGTATGGCGGCCATGGGCTGTCCTTTTTGCACAAACATTCTCGTAATGGTTGCTTTCTTTTTGGCGACAATATTGCGCGGGCTAACATATTTTTCTTTTTCGGGCTCATTTTTCTCCACAACTTTCATATGAATGGTCGTCCCCTTCAGATCAACTCCGACCCAAGTGATATTGTCTATTCCATTGGTTAATGATTTCTGTATTTTTTCGGGCGACATCATTAAAAACTGCAGACGGCCCTTTTTGACGCCGATTTCATTAAGATGCTGCCTCATTTGATGTTCTGTTTCAGGCTTAGCGCCTGTCACATCAATTTTCCACACCATATTGGACAGCAAAAACAAAAGAATGAAAAAAATCGCAAAACCGATCGTAAACCCTATATTCAGCTTTGATTTCAGCAACAGGAAGGGAAATCCCTTCCGATTGATAAATCGGGCTTTACATTTAAATTTACTTCTTACCCGCCGAAAGGCATGTACATCCTGAAGCTGTATATATAACGATACGGCTTCTTTCTTTTTTTTGACATGAAAGACCGGAATCCCCTGTCTTGTGCATTCATTAAGGAGCCGCTCAATCCCTCTTCCCGTCAATTCAAGCTGGACCTTACCCGAAAAAAAAGACAGCCATTTATTTTTCACAACATTTCCCCCTCGGCTTTATGACTCAACATATCGAACGACATCAATCGTACCCTCCAAAAGTATCTCTTCCGGAAGAATCGCCTTGATGACAAAATTTTTACCAGATATGATGCACTGGCCCTGCTTCAGCATCAGCCGCACTTCATTCTCACTGAAAAGCAAAAGGCCTCTGTGGTTTTCTATGTAGATATGAAGTCTGCCAACCATTGTAATCCTCGGCAGATCCATCATAACGTCCGGGGGAATTTCCAATGCTCTTGTCAGCCAAGCTTTCATACGATTCTTTCTTTGCCCCATACAAAAAGAACCCCCTTTCATCTCATATGTATGATTTGAAAGGAGGTTCTAACACTTTAATTTTTACGGGCCGGGCGCATCGTACGGTGAGGTTTTTTCGCCCGTGGAGGTCCGAACACCTCTCCTAGAACGATCCCCTGTACGACGGTGTCTTTATTCACCTGAAGCATTTTTTGTTTTGTGTATACTGTTTTTTGTTTGGCAGCAGCAAGATCTCGTTCCAGCCCTTTCAGGTTTCTTGCTGTTTCCCTGCGTCTTTCTTCCGCTTCCCGTCTTGCCTGTTCCATACGGTTAGGGATAGGTGCAGGGGCATCTTCTTTTGACTGCTTCTTTTGAGGAGAAGCAGATTGCACGTGTTGAGGTTTTTTTCTTTTTTGGCTGTTTTGCTTTTCTTCTTTGCTCTTTTTGCCGAAAATCGCAGAAATGATTCCGATGATCGCTGCAATAATAAGCGGATTGGTCAGTAAATCTTCCATCAGCGTTCTCCCTTCTTAGAGAGATTATGATTTGCGGTCTTCATCCGAAGGGTCTTTCGTCAGCTTGCCGAATGAATCACGCATTTCTGTGTCAGCATCGATGTTCTTGATATTCATGTAATCCATGACGCCAATATTCCCTTCACGCAAAGCTTCTGCCATCGCAAGCGGCACTTCCGCCTCGGCTTCTACTACTTTCGCGCGCATTTCTTCTACGCGGGCACGCATTTCCTGTTCTTGAGCGACAGCCATCGCACGTCGTTCTTCCGCTTTTGCCTGCGCGATGTTTTTATCAGCCTCGGCCTGATCGGTTTGTAAAATTGCCCCGATGTTTTTGCCGATATCTACATCTGCAATATCAATTGAGAGAATTTCAAACGCAGTTCCTGAGTCCAATCCTTTTCCAAGGACTGTCTGAGAAATCATGTCAGGGTTTTCAAGCACTTTTTTATGATTATCAGATGAACCGATTGTAGAAACGATTCCCTCACCTACACGAGCTACAATGGTTTCTTCCCCTGCTCCCCCGACGAGGCGCTCGATATTCGCTCTTACTGTGATTCTCGCTTTCGCTTTCACTTCAATCCCGTCCATTGCGACGCCGGCAATGAACGGTGTTTCAATCACCTTAGGATTAACGCTCATTTGAACAGCTTCCAACACGTCCCGGCCTGCAAGATCAATGGCAGCACAGCGCTCGAATGTGAGTTCAATGTTAGCTCGCTGAGCAGCGATAAGCGCGTTGACGACTCTGTCAACATTACCTCCAGCCAGGTAGTGGCTTTCAAGCTGGTTTGTTCCAACATTAAGTCCCGCTTTATGGGCTTTAATCAGCGGGTTAACAACCCGATTCGGAATGACACGGCGAAGCCTCATCCCAACTAGAGTGAAAATGCTGATTTTCACTCCGGCTGCCAAAGCTGAAATCCAAAGCATTGCAGGCACAAATGTAAAAAATACTGCCAAAACAATGATCGCTACTGCGACAATTGCCAGAATCATAAGTGTTGACGGATCCATATAACTTCTCCTCGTTTCTATTTAAATTTCTCTCACGACAATGCGTGAGCCTTCTACTTTTATCACTTTTACTTTTTTATCTTTTTCTGTAAACGATCCCTCCGATACAACGTCAAGGCGTTCATCATCAATAATGACGGTACCGGAAGGGCGCAGCGGTGTAAAGGTTATACCCACTTTTCCCATTAAGTCCGTGCGCGTTTGATTTGAAACGTAGCCGCTCTCCGTGTTTGTAGAATCATTTAATATCAATTTCTTAAAGAATTTCATACGCTTTCCCAACACCCTTGTCAGTAAAATAAAAGCTGTAATCGAAACAGCTGAGGCGATCAAGAGAGAAACCGCCATGACAGTGAAGCTCCCCGCGGCTAAAAACAGGCTCGCAATAATCGCTCCCAAGCCCAGTAATCCAATGATTCCTCCGGGAAGAAAAACCTCAAGCAGAATGAGAATCACCCCTGCTATAAAGAGGAGAACCGTCTCATACCCGGCAAGGCCGGCTGCAAGATGCCCGTAAAAGAACAGCAATAACGCAATGAGTCCAGCCGTTCCAGGGAGGCCGACACCCGGGGAAAAAAGCTCCACCGTCAGACCTAAAAAAGCGATTGTCAGCAGAATAGGGACAATGACCGGATTCGTCAGCCATCTTGCTGTCTTTTCCGCAAAGCTCTCCTTTGCATAGCTGATCTGCGCCTTTTCGAACCCAAGCTTCTTTACGAGCGTGGACAAATTGTCAGCAGTGCCTTCTGAATAGCCTACCTCAATTGCCTTGTCTGCGTTAAGTGTCAGCAGATCTCCCTTAGGCGCGCCGACTTCCTTGGCATCTATATCCGGATCAGCCATTGCGAGCGCATATTTTGGATCGCGGTTATTTTTCACTGCGGCATCTTCCATCTCTGCCAGCCAAAGTGATTGAGCTTTTTGGTCAGCGGCATTGCCTTGGCCATCAACAATCGCGGCGGCTCCCATTTTTCCGCCAGGCGCCATATAAATGTGATCTGCTTGAAGTGCAATATATGCACCAGCAGACAACGCGCGTTTGTTGACATATGCAGTTACGGGGATCTCGCTTTCGGTTATCAAATCGGCCATATCTATAGCAGATTTGACCAATCCCCCGGGGTATTGATATCGAGAATAATATGGTCTGCATGTGCATCCTTTGCATCTTGTAACGAACGGGACAAAAACGAGGCGAGACCCTGTTCGACATTTTTTTCAACCGGAATCACATAAACAGTTTGTTTTTCTGCTTTTGCGTTCAGTTGTACGCCTAATAAAGAAAGCAAAAATATACTCAAAAGAGCAGCACGGAATCCTTTGATTTGAAGCAAGGGCGGTGTATCCCTCCTTCCTTTTATAATAAGTGCCTTCTCTTCATACGTAACAAATGTATCAAAGGTTTCATTTTTTTATGTATAAAAAAAGACATCTCTCTTAGAAAGATGTCCTTTTCTTTGCCATTTAAGACAGTTGACTGCTCACAAGCTTATTAATTAAACTTCCGTCAGCTTTACCTTTTACTTTAGGCATAATTGCCCCCATCACTTTGCCCATGTCCGCTTTTGAGCTCGCACCGACCTCCGCGATGGTTTCATTTACGATTGTACGCAGCTCTTCTTCTGACAGCTGCTCAGGTAAATAAACTTCTAAAATGTCCAGCTCTTTTTGAACTTTATCTACTAAATCTAAACGATTAGCGTTTGAAAATTCCTGGAGGGAGTCTTTACGTTGCTTAAGTTCACGAGAAAGGACAGTGAGTTCCTCATCCTCGGTCAAACTGTCTTTCTTAAGCTTAATTGCTTCATTTTGAAGTGAAGCCTTAACCATTCGAACGACAGTCAGTTTGTCTTTCTCACGGTTTTTCATATACAGCTTCATATCCTGGTTGAGACGCTCAAGAAGACTCATAAATCCACCCTCTTTTAGAATTTGCGTTTTCTAGCAGCTTCAGACTTTTTCTTGCGCTTTACGCTAGGTTTTTCATAAAATTCACGCTTTCTTGCTTCTTGCAAAGTACCTGTCTTTGATACACTGCGTTTGAAGCGACGAAGAGCATCTTCAAGCGATTCGTTTTTTCTAACGACCGTTTTTGACATTCTCTTTCCCTCCCTCCGAATACACCAATCGACTACCTTTAAGTTACACATATAAACATGTACTTTGACATTATAATATAAGCCATCAGTCAGGTCAACTAAGTGAGTTCACTTTTCCGTCATGAGTGCGACTGCCTGTCTATATAATGAAAGAAAGGGGTTGGTGAATAGGATGTTAATTCTGATTAGCTTTACTGCTCTTATATTATTCTTTCTCGCAGGCATGAACATGCTTCGAAAGGGCTTAATTTCAATGGCGTACTCAAAAATTGAAGAACGTTTGCTTTTATTTACAGACCATCCGTTAAAAGCGTTTCTTATCAGTATTGTATTTACGGGGATACTTCAGAGCAGCTCAGCCTTTATGGTCATTGTCATCGGCTTTGTAAGTGCGGGCGTTCTTTCTTTTAAGCGGACGATCCCGATGATTCTGGGGACAAATGTTGGCTCTACTTTTACAACTGAATTTATTGCTATCAAAATGGATATTGTGATTTGGGTTCTTTTAATAGGAGGTTTATTGTTTTTTCTGACTGGCAGGTATCCTTTGAAACAGCTGGGAACAAGCTTCCTTGGACTGGGCATCATCTTCTTTTGCATCAGCGGATTCAGCCATCTTGCCGGGCCGCTGACAAAGCTGAAAACGGGCGCCGACGTTCTATACCATGTTAACGATTCAAACTGGTCCGCTTTGCTCATCGGCATGGTGTTAACTGCCATCATTCACTCCAGTTCTGTCTGTATCGGCATTTTGATGAGTTTTATGAATGAAGGGATTATCGGACTGACACAGGCGATGAGCGTCGTACTCGGATCAAATATCGGGACATGCATTACAGCTGTCATGGCTGCTGTATCCGGCGGATATGCGGCGAAACAGACAGCATATGCCCATGTGGTATTTAACGTGCTAGGGGTGGCTCTAGTATTGCCTTTTCTGACCGCAGCGACCGGCTTTGTAGAGCAGTTATCACCTGATCCCGCACAAAAGATCGCGCATTTCAGCCTTTTATTTAATGTGGTGACAGCTCTTTTATTTCTTCCGCTTACAAACTTGTTTTACCGATTGATTCACCTTCTTATCCCGGCTAAATAAA
Source organism: Bacillus sp. FJAT-14266 (assembly GCF_001719225.1). Lineage (NCBI taxonomy): Bacteria > Bacillati > Bacillota > Bacilli > Caryophanales > Bacillaceae > Bacillus > Bacillus sp. FJAT-14266. The sequence goes on along the minus strand of NZ_CP017072.1, from coordinate 1,792,358 downwards.
AAAATCGGTACATTTTAATGCACCGATTTTTTAGGTTAAGAAGACAAACGCATGTGTTCAGTTATTTCATCCTCAACCACACGGACAAACTGTCCTTCGTTGTAAGGATAACCTGCTTTTAGGATTTTGACTTTTACGATTTTGCCGATCATATCTTCCGTACCTTTGAAAACAACCTTCATATAATTGTCTGTGTAACCGACAAACATATTTTCTTCTTCTGTTTCCTTAAACGCTTCCTCAGGGATAATCTCAAGCACTTCATTTTCATACTGAGAAGCGTATTCTTTTGCAAGCTGGTCAGAAAGAGCAATCAGGCGGTGCACACGTTCGTTTTTCACGTTTTCATCCACTTGGTCTTCCATTCGTGCAGCTGGTGTTCCTGTACGCTTACTGTAAGGGAAAACATGCAGCTCAGAGAATTTATGTTCTTTAATAAAGTTATAGGTTTCCATAAATTCTTCTTCTGTTTCTCCAGGGAACCCGACGATGACATCAGAAGTAACAGCTAAGCCTGGCAGTGCTTTTTTCAATTTATTTAAACGGTCTGCAAAGAATTCCATTGTATATTTGCGTCTCATCCGTTTAAGCACTGTGTTTGATCCGGATTGGATAGGAATATGCAAATGATTCACTATCTTATCTGAGCGGTCTAAGACCTCGATCACTTCGTCAGTGATTTGGCTGGCTTCGATTGAAGAAATTCTGATCCGTTTCACGCCTTCCACACGGGTGTCTAATTCGCTCAAAAGCTTCGCGAAGTTGTAATCTTTCATATCTTCGCCGTAGCCGCCTGTATGAATACCCGTAAGAACAATTTCCTTATATCCGGCATCGACAAGCTGCTGCGCTTGTTTAATGACTTCTTCAGGGTCGCGGGAGCGGAGCAGGCCTCTCGCCCACGGAATGATACAGAATGTGCAGAAATTATTGCAGCCCTCCTGTATTTTCAATGACGCTCTTGTGCGGTCCGTGAAAGCAGGCACATCAAGCTCTTCATATACTCTTGCTTTCATGATGTTGCTGACGCCATTAATCGGCTGGCGTTCTTCTCGGTATTGGTCAATGTAGCCAAGCATTTTTTCACGGTCCTGTGTTCCGACTACAATGTCGACACCGGGGATCGCCATAATCTCAGCAGGTGAGGTTTGCGCGTAGCAGCCTGTGACACAGATGACACCGTCAGGATTTTGACGAATGGCGCGTCTGATCACTTGGCGGCTTTTTTTATCTCCCGTATTTGTAACCGTACATGTATTAATGACATATACATCAGCTGTTTGTTCAAAGTCTCTTCTTTCATAGCCCGCTTCTTTGAAAAGCTGCCAGATTGCTTCTGTTTCATAATGGTTGACTTTACAGCCAAGCGTATGGAAAGCAACAGTTGCCATTACTGATCACCTCTTAATAACTCTGTTTGATAAGAAATCGCACTCAACGCGTATAGCGGAGCGGTTTCTGTCCTTAAAATTCTCGGTCCAAGGCCGCACGTCACACCGTCTTGCTCTGTGAGCCGTTCAACCTCCGCTTCTGTTAAACCGCCTTCGGGACCAAATACGATCAATAGAGATGATCCTTTCGGAAGGCTGCTTACAATCGCGCTGAATGCGCTTATTTCCCCTTGCTTCGATGACTCCTCGTATGCAACGACACATTTATCGAAATCCTGCATCCTTTGAAGAAGCTGCTGAAAAGAATGGACATCCATCACTCGCGGCACTTCGTTACGGTACGATTGCTCAGCCGCTTCCTTCGCAATTTTCGTCCATCTTTCCCGCTTTTTCTTTGCCTTTTTGTCATCCAGCTTGACAACAGAACGCGCGGCTTGGAAAGGAATAAAGGCATGAGCTCCGAGCTCAGTCCCCTTTTGGATAATCCATTCAAGCTTATCTCCTTTCGGAAGGCCGCTCGCAATATAGACCTTTATCGGAAGCTCTCTGTTTTCATTCGTCCATTCTATCACAAGGCAGGACACTTTATCTTTGGAAACAGATTGAAGTTCACATTTTGCCTCGAAGCCGTCTTGAGAGCAGCAGATAATCTGATCTCCCTCATTCATTCTCATCACGTTCACAATATGATGAACTTCTTCGCCGGTAATCGAAAAAGTCGGCGCTTCCTCTATTTGCTGCTTCGTGAGCTCGATAAAATATCGTTGCATACGCTGTGACACCTACTAACTGTTATTTTTTCGCAATAATGCTGACCCAATCTTCCATTGAAAGGATTTCTACAATGGTAAAGCCAGCTTGTTCCAGTGCTTCTTTTACTTCTTGTTTTTTATGACCGATGATTCCTGACGTAATAAAGTGACCGCCTTCTTTTAACAGGCTGTACGCTTGTGAAGTAAAGCGAAGAATGACTTCAGCCAAAATGTTGGCCACAATCACATCATGTTCCCCTTCAATCCCGTCTAACAAATTGTTTTGCTTCACTTGAGCAATATCGCTGACTTTGTTCAGCTTGAGATTGAGGCGTGCACTTTCTACAGCCACGGGATCAAGATCGTAGGCATGAACCGATTCAGCCTCAAGCATTGCAGCCGCAATACTTAAAATTCCCGAACCAGTGCCGACATCAATCACCTTATCACCCTTTTGCACAAAGCGTTCAAGCGCCTGAATGCAGAGTACGGTTGTCGGATGTGTCCCTGTGCCGAAAGCCATTCCCGGGTCCATTTCAATAATCAGTTCATCAGTATGGACCGGCGTATATTCCTCCCACGTCGGCACAATTGTAAACTTTTCAGAAATTTTCACAGGATGATAATACTTTTTCCAGGCAGTCGCCCACTCTTCTTCATTTACTTCAGAAATAGTGATGTGGTTTCTGCCCAAATCAATATTGTAAAGAAGGAGATTATTAATCGTTTCTTTGATGCCGTCTACAGTTTCGCCCAGAAAACTGTTAACCGGCAGATATGCTTTGACAATGACACCCTCATCTGGGTAATCATTGGGGTCGAGCTGGTAGATTTCCCCGTACACATTCTCACGTTCTTTAATTAAATCAAGCGGGTCCTCTATCACAACCCCACTTGCACCAGCTTCATGCAATATATTTGAGATAGGTTCGACCGCTTCATGTGTTGTGTGAATGCTTAATTCGGACCATTTCAAAACTACCAACTCCTCATCCAATAATTAATCGCCTTTAAACGCGCGTTTTACCTTGTCAAAGAAACTCATTTCCTGTTCGTCAGGCAGGTTTCCGCTGACTTCGGCAAATTCGCGGATAATGTCTTTTTGTTTATCAGTCAGATTTGTCGGCGTAACGACGCGGACGACGATATGCTGGTCACCCTGTCCATAGCCTCTGACATTTTGAACGCCTTTGCCTCTTAATCTGAATTTCGTTCCTGTTTGTGTACCGGCCGGAATTTTCAATTTCACTTTTCCATGCAGCGTCGGCACTTCTACCTCATCTCCAAGAGCAGCCTGAGCAAACGTTAACGGCATTTCACAGTAAATATCATCGCCGTCACGCTCGAAGAACTCGTGTGCGCGTACATGGAACACGACAAATAAATCCCCGGCAGGGCCGCCGTTTATTCCTGGTTCACCCTGTCCCGAGAGACGAAGCTGCTGCCCGTCATCTACACCGGCTGGAATTGTCACATTGATTTTCTTGCGTTTTTTGATTTTTCCTTTGCCGCCGCAGTCCGCACATTTGTTTTTAATGATTTTGCCTGTACCTTCACAGTGGTGGCAGACCCGTCTGTTAACGACTTTTCCAAACGGTGTATTTTGCTCCACGTTTAACTGGCCGGAGCCTCCGCAGTGGGAGCATGTTTCTGGATTTGTTCCAGGTTTCGCACCTGAGCCTTTACATGTTTCGCACGTTTCCTCGCGGGGAATTTCGATGGTTGTTTCTTTACCGAAAGCCGCATCCTCAAACGACAGGGTCATCGTATACTGTAAATCAGCACCCTGGCGCGGAGCGTTTGGATCTCTTCGTCTTGTGCCTCCGCCGAATATACTTGAGAAAATATCATCGAAACCAAAACCGCCGAAATCGCCGCCGCCAAAACCTCCGCCGCCGAAGCCTTGGTTAGGGTCAGTGTGACCAAATTGATCGTAATGCGCACGTTTTTGGTCATCTGACAGCGTTTCGTATGCTTCTTTTACCTCTTTAAATTTTTCATCTGATCCGGCTTCTTTGTTAATATCAGGATGATATTTTTTTGACAGCTTCCGATAAGCTTTTTTAATTTCATCCTTTGAAGCGCTCTTACTTACTCCCAGCACTTCATAGTAATCACGCTTACTCATCTCGCTTCACTCTCCCGAATTTCTCACATAAATTAGATTGTATCATTTTGAATTATGATTTTTCAATTCCTTTTATCCCGGGCAAGAAAAAAAGTCAAAGCCAAGAGATGCCTGACTTTGACTTTCTAATCATTGAATCAGATTATGAAATGTGTTCTTTTCGGTCAGCTCCGGAAGCGGGGCTGACACTAAAAAGAACTTATTTTTTGTTTTGGTCGTCGTTTACTTCTTCGTATTCAGCGTCGACAACGTTGTCATCCGCTTTGCCTTCAGCGTTTGCTCCGCCTTGAGCTTGCTGTGCTTTAGCAGCTTCTTCATAAAGCTTCATAGAAAGCTCTTGAACGATTGTTTGAAGCTCATCTTTTTTCGCTTTGATCTCTTCAAATTCGTTTTTCTCAATCGCTGCTTTTAAAGCGTCTTTGGCATCGTTGGCTTTTTTCACTTGTTCTTCGTCCACTTTGCCTTCAAGATCTTTTAATGTTTTCTCAGTTTGGAAAACAAGCTGATCTGCTTCGTTGCGGACTTCGATTTCTTCTTTTTTCTTCGCATCAGCGTCAGCATTTTCTTCCGCTTCTTTTACCATGCGTTCGATCTCTTCATCTGAGAGACCTGAAGAAGATTTGATTGTAATGTTTTGTTCTTTTCCTGTGCCTAAGTCTTTTGCTCTTACGTTTACGATACCGTTTTTGTCAATATCGAAAGAAACTTCGATTTGAGGCACGCCGCGCGGTGCTGGCGGGATATCAGTAAGCTGGAAGCGGCCGAGTGTTTTGTTGTCGGCAGACATTGGGCGCTCACCTTGAAGAACATGGATATCAACAGCTGTTTGGTTATCAGCAGCAGTTGAGAACACTTGAGATTTGCTTGTTGGGATCGTCGTGTTGCGGTCGATCAGTTTTGTAAACACACCGCCCATTGTTTCGATACCGAGAGAAAGCGGTGTAACGTCAAGAAGAACAACATCTTTTACGTCACCTGTGATAACGCCGCCCTGAATCGCAGCACCAAGCGCTACAACTTCATCCGGGTTTACGCCTTTATGCGCTTCTTTTCCAGTTTCTTTTTTGATTGCTTCTTGTACGGCAGGGATACGAGTTGATCCGCCGACAAGGATGACTTTGTCGATTTCGCTTGCAGAAAGTCCTGCATCTTGAAGCGCTTGACGGACAGGACCCATTGTGCGCTCTACTAAATGAGAAGAAAGCTCTTCGAATTTAGCGCGAGTTAATGTAAGTTCAAGGTGAAGCGGTCCTGCTTCTCCAGCTGTGATAAACGGTAAAGAAATTTGCGTAGAAGATACGCCGGAAAGATCTTTTTTCGCTTTTTCAGCTGCGTCTTTCAAACGCTGAAGCGCCATTTTGTCTTTTGACAAATCAATGCCGTTTTCTTTTTTGAATTCAGACACCAGATGATCGATGATAACTTGGTCAAAATCGTCCCCACCCAGACGGTTGTCGCCGGCAGTTGAACGAACTTCGAATACACCGTCGCCAAGCTCAAGGATGGAAACGTCGAATGTACCGCCGCCAAGGTCGTATACTAGGATCGTTTGATCTTCATCTGTTTTATCAAGTCCGTATGCAAGCGCTGCTGCAGTCGGCTCGTTGATGATACGTTCTACTTCAAGACCTGCAATTTTACCAGCGTCTTTTGTTGCTTGACGCTCAGCATCGTTAAAGTATGCAGGAACTGTGATAACTGCTTTTGATACTGTTTCGCCAAGATAGCTTTCAGCGTATGATTTAAGGTGTTGAAGGATGATAGCAGACACTTCTTGTGGAGTGTAATCCTTTCCTTCAATTTCAACTTTATAATCAGTACCCATATGACGTTTGATAGACATAATTGTGTTAGGGTTTGTAATAGATTGGCGTTTAGCCACTTCCCCTACTTGACGTTCGCCGTTTTTAAATGCAACAACTGATGGCGTTGTGCGGTTTCCTTCAGCGTTAGCAATAACTTTAGGCTCGCCGCCTTCAAGCACTGCCACACATGAGTTTGTTGTTCCTAAGTCGATTCCGATAACTTTACTCACTTGAATAACCTCCTGCTATGTAATTATTGATTCACTTTGACCATGGAAGGGCGAATGACGCGATCCTTCAGCTTATAGCCTTTTTGCATTTCCTCAACAACAATGTTGGAGCCGTAGTTTTCGTCTTCAGCCTGCATAACAGCTTGGTGCAGATTAGGATCAAATTCCTGCCCTACAGCTTCGATGGCTTCGACGCCTTCTTTTTTCAAGGCTTCTACGAGCTGACGGTGGACCATTTCCATTCCCTGGAGCAAACTTTTCGTCTGTTCATTGTCGGCTTCAACCTGAAGCGCTCGTTCAAAGCTGTCAAGAGCCGGCAGTAAATCAGTCACGATATTTTGAGAACGGTATTTTTGGGACGCTTCCATCTCTAAACGGCTGCGTCGTTTATAGTTTTCAAAGTCTGCTTGAACACGCAAAAGTTTGTTTTCTTTTTCCTCAAGCAAACCTTGCAATTCGTTAATTTGGTTTTGAAGAAGTTCGCTTTCATTTGTTTCTTCCTGCTGTTCATCAGCGGCAGCTTGTTCTTCAATGATTTCTTGCTCTTCTGTTTCGTTTTGTTCAACGGTTTGTTTTTCTTCTGACATTGTGTTCACCTCCCTCAAAGTGTAAGGAGAAGGACAGGTGCTGCCCTTCGATAAAATTTGCCAAAATTCCCTTATTCATCATACAGACTTGTTAATGCTTTTGACAAGTCCGAAGTCACATGCTGAAGCAGGCTGACAACCCTGGAATAATTCATGCGGGTCGGGCCGATAATCGCAATTGAGCCGATCTGCTTCTGGTCTACGGAATAAGAAGCCGTAATCAGACTGCAATTTTCCATCTCTTCATAGTCGTTTTCTTTTCCGATTTTAATCGAAATTCCCGTGTGCGGGGATTGAACCAGCTTTAAAACATCCTGTTCTTTCTCAATTAATGAAAGCAGCGACCGAACTCGGGTGATATCATGGAACTCAGGCTGGTTCAGCATATTGATTTTCCCGCCAAAAAACAACTTTTCAACGTGATTTGTGGAATGAAAGGTTGAACGAAGCGCGTCGAGTATATTGTCATAGTTCTTAATGTGCTGTCTTAGGTACATGACAACTTCCTTAAATATGCGCTCATTCAGTTCATCCATTGGAACGCCGCTTAATCGGTCGTTCAGTATATTGACCAGTTTTTCAATATCAGACAGATCCATTTTGGTCGGAAAGTTAATCGTTTTGTTTTCCACATGCCCCGTATTGGTAACGAGAATCGCTACCGCCATATCAGGCTGAATCGGAATGATTTGAATCTGTTTAAGGTAATTCTCACTCAGCTTCGGCCCGAGTACGATGGATGTGTAATTCGTCAGATCGGACAAAATTTGCGCTGATTTTTGAACTGTCTTCTCCAGCTCGAAAATTTTCTCTTTGAAGATCGAGTGGATTTGGTCCAGGTCGCTTTTCGTCAGTTTGACGGGTGACAGCAAATGGTCAACATAGTACCGATACCCTTTTTCTGACGGAACACGTCCTGAGGATGAATGGGTTTTTTCAATAAAGCCCAATTCCTCCAAGTCAGCCATCTCGTTTCTTATTGTTGCAGAGCTAAATGTGATTTCATCTTTTTTCGAAAGAGTTCTTGATCCCACCGGCTGTGCCGATTTAATAAAATCGTTGATTATAACCTGTAGGATCAGCAGCTGACGATTTGTTAACATCATCATCACCTCTGTTAGCACTCTCAATAAGCGAGTGCTAATTCTATAACAAAAGTATCAAACCACAAGAAAAATGTCAATTATAACTCACCCAAAAAAGCGCCAAAAACTTCATTGCCTAATAATTTCCCTTGATGAGTCAAATAAACGGCAGACTCCGAATTGTGAATCAGCCCTTTTTCAGCGAGGTCTTTTAACACGCTTGGGAAAAGTCCATCCAGGGAGCGGCCGTATTTTTCTGCGAATCGTTTTTTGCTGACACCGGCTGTTTTTCTCAAACCTAAAAACATTTCTTCCTCAATCTGTTCTTCTGTTGTCACTTCATGTGTATCTCTGTACGGAAAACCCTTTTCAGCTATCAGGTCAATGTAATGCTTAACAGGTCCGACGTTCACTGTTCGTGTGCCGCCAATATATCCGTGAGCGCCAGCTCCGAAACCGAAATATTGTTCGTTGCTCCAATACGTTAGATTGTGCTTAGATTCCATGCCTGCCTTAGCAAAGTTGCTGATTTCATATTGATGAATGCCGTGAGCTTCCATCTTGCTCATCACTATTTCATACATTTCAGCTTCCTGCTCCTGCGGCGGAAGATGAAGCCGCCCTTTTTGCATCAAATTATAAAATACCGTTTTCGGTTCTACAATAAGGGAGTAAACGGAATAATGCTCAGCGTCCAATGATAAAGCAGTGTTTATGGAATGTTCCAGATGCTTGAGGGTTTGCCCCGGAAGCCCGAACATGAGATCAAGACTGATATTCTCAAAACCGATTTCCCGCGCTCTTTCAAAAGAGGTGAATACATCTTTTTGCTTGTGCACTCGGCCGATTTTTTCTAACAGATCGTCTTCGAACGTTTGCACACCAAAGCTAAGGCGATTTACGCCTGCTTCTTTTAATATTTTTAATTTCTCTGCGGACAAATCGTCCGGATTCGCTTCAACCGCAAATTCCGATAAGTCGCTTGAGGGCTTTAGCACGCGGTTGATCATATCCATCAGCTTTTTAAGCTGTTCCTCAGACAGGGAGGTCGGCGTGCCTCCTCCGATAAAGATTGTTTTGAGATCAGGCTGCCCGGTTTTTGCTATTGTATTTATCATTTCCTGTTCGAGTGCGTTTAAATACTCGTCGACTGGCTGACTTTGAATAAAATATTTATTGAAATCGCAGTAGTGGCAAATATGCTCACAAAATGGGATATGGATATAAGCTGATTTCAACGGATTCACCTTCTTTACAGAAAGAAGCCGCAGTACAAGACTGCGGCGGCTTCTATTGTTTTTTCGGACTGTCGTCCATTTTCAGAACTGCCATAAATGCTTCTTGCGGCACTTCAACTGAGCCGACCTGCTTCATACGGCGCTTTCCTTCTTTTTGTTTTTCAAGAAGTTTCCGTTTACGCGAGATGTCCCCTCCGTAACATTTAGCCAATACGTTTTTACGCATTGCTTTTATGGTGGAGCGGGCCACGATTTTCTGGCCGATTGCGGCTTGTACCGGAACTTCAAACTGCTGGCGCGGAATGAGTTCTTTCAGTTTTTCAACGATCACTTTTCCCCGTTCATATGCGTAATCACGATGCACGATAAAGGAAAGGGCATCGATTTTTTCACCATTCAGCATAATGTCCATTTTCACAAGCTTGGACGGTTTGTAGCCGATCAGTTCATAATCAAAGGACGCATAGCCTTTAGTGCTTGATTTCAGCTGATCAAAAAACTCATATACGATTTCCGCTAATGGCATATCATAAATGATGCTGACACGGTTTGCGTCTAAATACTGCATATCAATGAAATTGCCGCGTTTTCCTTGGCAAAGCTCCATTACAGCGCCGACATAGTCATTCGGCACCATCATCGTCGCTTTTACGTATGGCTCCTCAACCCTTTCGATCTTTTGAGGATCCGGCATGTTGGACGGGTTGTCGACAACGACCTTTTCGCCGTCTGTCATATACACGTCATAGATAACGCTTGGCGCTGTCGTAATCAGGTCGATGTTGAACTCACGCTCAATTCGCTCCTGAATGATCTCCATGTGAAGCATGCCTAAAAATCCGCAGCGGAACCCGAATCCAAGCGCTTGCGAAGTTTCCGCTTCATATTGAAGGGAGGAATCATTCAGCTCAAGCTTTTCAAGAGCTTCCCTTAAATCATTATACTTCGCTGTATCAATCGGATACAAACCACAGTACACCATCGGGTTTAGCTTGCGGTATCCCGGCAGCGCTTCTTCTGCAGGATTGGCAGCGCTCGTTATTGTATCACCGACACGTGTGTCACCAACATTTTTGATTGAGGCAGTCAGGAAGCCTACATCACCGACCGTCAGTTCATTTGTCGGAGTTGCTTTCGGCGTGAACACGCCCACCTCTGTTACTTCGAATTCTTTGCCGGTTGCCATCATTTTGATTTTTTGTCCCGGCTTTACCGTTCCTTCAACGACTCTGATATAAGCCACGACACCGCGGTAGGCGTCATAAAGCGAGTCGAAGATCAGCGCTTTGAGCGGCGCCTCCGGATCTCCGGTCGGAGCTGGCACCTTTTCTACGATTTGTTCTAAAATCTCCTCAATCCCGATACCGGCTTTTGCTGAAGCAAGCACGGCTTCTGATGCGTCAAGGCCGATAACGTCTTCTACCTCTTGGCGCACACGTTCGGGCTCGGCGCTCGGAAGGTCGATTTTATTGATGACCGGAAGGATTTCAAGATCGTTGTCAAGCGCTAAGTAGACATTGGCGAGCGTCTGCGCTTCAATCCCCTGGGCTGCATCCACGACAAGAATCGCTCCCTCGCAGGCAGCAAGGCTTCGGGATACTTCATACGTGAAGTCGACGTGTCCCGGCGTATCGATTAGATGAAAGATATATTCTTCTCCGTCTTTTGCTTTATATTTAAGCTGAACAGAGTTTAATTTAATGGTTATGCCCCGCTCACGTTCAAGATCCATAGAATCGAGCAATTGTTCTTTCATTTCTCGTTGAGTGATTGCCGACGTTTTTTCTAAAATACGATCCGCTAAGGTCGATTTTCCGTGGTCAATATGGGCAATGATAGAGAAATTCCGTATTCTCGATTGCCTCTCTAAACGCTTTTCTTTATCTGTCACAATCTATCACTCCTACTATTAAACGCAAAATACACTAGCTTAGATTATATCAATAGGATTGTAAAGATTCAATGTAAAACAAGAAAGAGAAAAGTTCCCTATCATATCTGGGTTGCTTTTCTCTTTCACGTACTTATTGATTCATATCCCGTATCCATTCATACATTGACTGGGCAGTATTGGTTACGGTGTCCGAAAGCGCTTTTCCGGCTTTTGAAAACATATTGAATGTCTCCACCTTTTCCAGCTCTTTTTGTTTTTCTACTAAATCTTTTGCCGTGACTGTTTCTCCTAGGATTGAGGCTTCTTTTTCATTATCTTTTCCGTCGGTGAGCGTAAACGCCCCCTTCAGTGAAGGGTCATGATAGCCTTTCATACTCAGCATCCCGTGGTTTGCCTGCTGCATGCCGAACAGAACGCCTAAAAACATGATCGTGACAAGCAGTAAGCACTTTCCAAAGTATGCAATCAAATCAACCACCTATTTCTTATTGTTTTTTCGTCTCCCCGCTCGCTGCGTTGACCTTTTCAGCATCCCAGTACATTTCGCTGAATACGTCCGCGGCCGCGTTAGCCGCACGCTGCAGCTCTTCGAGATTATTATCCACTCCGCCAAACTCGAGCAAAAGCGCTCTATCGGTTAAATCCTGATTGTAAACACCATTATCGCCTGGCGAGCCTTTGGAAAAGACACCTGTGCTAAGTCCGGGGTATTTTTTCTCCATCAGTTTATGAAGCTCACTCGCAATTTTATAGTTTTCTTCGAAGTTTTTGCTTTTTTTCCCGACGACAAAGGCTACCCTGGCATAGCTTTTCCCTTTAATCGTTGCGGTTGTGTCTTTTTTGCGCCGAGAGTCTCTGTGGATGTCAATGATATATTGCAGATTTTTGTTTGAAGCGAGGGCGTCTTTCACGACCGGCCTTGATTCATCATAGGACCTGGCATAGTTTAAGCCTTTTTTATTCAATTTTGACTGTATATCGGTTTTATTCACTGTGGCTCCGATTCCCTGGGATTCAAGCGCTTGTCCGAACATATCTCCTACAAGCGTGACATTGGCTTTAGAATGGCGCGCCATGTCAGGATCGGTCTCGCCTTTTAATAGAGGGAGATATGATTCCGTATTGTGCGTGTGATAGATAAACACGACCTTTTTATCACCTGTTGTTTGTTTCGGCGGATCTTTTTGCGCATTATCTGATTGCGTTTGCTGTTTTTCAATCTCTGCCAAATTCGCTTCTCTTTCTTCCTCCATCACCTTAGACGGCGGCGGCGATTCCGCAGGCATATTCGTATAATCCGTTCCTTGTCCAGCTAACAAAATCTCGGTATCAAATTGTGCAAATCCTGGCAGCTCCCGACCGAGAAAGCTCCGCGGATCTTCGAGGTTAATGCTCGTCGCCAGCTTTAAAGAAAGACGAGAAAGATGAAATGAGCTGTCTGTTTGAGAGAGGTCAGAAGCGAAATAATGGTTTTCCATCTGCAGCAAATGTGCAAATACGTCACCCGGCAATTCTTCAGCAATCCCATAAAAAGAGTCAGACGACGGCCTAAGTTCCGGCCGGAGAGACGTCAGCACACCGGATAGAACAAAAATCACGATAAGGCTTACGATAAATAGAAAGATGGCTTTTACCGCTTTCCCTCCATTTACCGCAACAACAATCTGTCTGTTTCTGCGTTTATTTCTCATTGAATCCCTCCAGCGCTTGTCTAGTAATTACTCTATGAACAAGCTAGAGGAAGTAGAACTGTTTAGTGATTGTAGGAGCCTTTGTTTTCTTGTGACACTTTTTCATGAAGCGCTGTGTTTAATCCGTTCGCTAAAACATTTGCCATATCGTCGATAAATGAATCGACTTCCTTCGGTGTAACCATTAAGTTGTGCCCTAAAGGCGAAAGCACCTCGTGAATGAGCTGCCGTTTTTCATCTTCTTGAAGGGTTCCGACAATACCTAGGAACGATTGGCGCTGCTTTTGATCGGGAAGATCGTCTTCAGTGAGCACTTTCTTTTTCCCAAACGTCATGCCTGCCGGAACAAGCGATCTTGATGGCCTGTTATCCTTCATTTCTCTGCCAAAATGTTTTAATATGTAGTCCACCGTGTCGCTGGCAATTGTCACGGCATCAACTACTGTCGGAACACCGATAGCAATCACCGGAACACCAAGCGTGTCTTTGCTTAAATCTTTTCGTTTATTCCCCACTCCAGACCCCGGGTGAATGCCTGTATCCGATATTTGAATGGTTGTGTTGACCCTTTCCACCGCCCGCGCCGCCAACGCATCAATGGCGATGACAAAATCAGGCTTCGATTGCTCAATCACACCTTTAATAATGTCACTTGTTTCGATTCCTGTTATCCCCATTACACCCGGTGCAAAAGCACTGACAGGCCTGTAACCCTCCTGTACGTTTTCCGGCTGAAGCTTAAACAAGTGCCTTGTTACCAACAGATTTTCTACTGCCATCGGTCCAAGCGCATCAGGTGTCACGTTCCAGTTGCCGAGCCCAACGATCAAACAGCTCGCATCTTTTGAGATATTAAGGTTTTCAAGAAAAGCTGAGAATTCCTCCGCAAAGACAGCAGAGACCTTCTCCTGCATTTCCGAATCATTCTCCCTGATTCCCTGTGCTTCAAGCGTTAAATAGCGCCCTTCTTTTTTTCCCGAAAGCTCTGCGCCTTCCTTTGTAACATCAACTGTGCGGATTTTAATGCCGCCGTGATCACGCTCTTTTTCAATAAAGCCTTTAATTTCTTTTGTCGGCACAGCCTGCTGATTGGCCATTGCTTCCTTCGTTTCCACTGCCAAATCGGTCCGTATCAAATACTGATTCACATCCAGCTCACTCTTTTTCATACAGGGGCCTCCTTCACATTAAGTACCTATATTGTTGCCATTTGCTGAATAAATCATGCTAAAAAGAGAACCTTCAATGAAAAATACTTTACATTTATATTGCAATCTAAAGGTGTGTTTGATAGAATACAATTTGTTCTATTGTGAAGAAGATTTAACCTTAAGACACTGTGCTACAGGTTGTATCTTAGGAGGTGAAACACATGCCAAACATTAAATCAGCGATTAAACGTACAAAAACAAACAACGAACGCCGCGTTCATAACGCGACAATCAAATCTGCTATGCGTACTGCAATCAAACAAGTTGAAGCTTCTGTTGCCAACAACGAAGCTGACAAAGCGAAAACTGCTCTTACTGAAGCAGCTAAACGTATTGATAAAGCAGTGAAAACAGGTCTTGTACACAAAAATACCGCAGCTCGATACAAATCAAGACTAGCGAAAAAAGTGAACGGACTTTCTGCATAATATAAAAACGATCCTCAATAATGGGGATCGTTTTTTTCATTTCTTTTTAACAGCTGTAAAAGGAACAGTTCGAGCAGGAGCTGCTTGTCCTTTTTCCCGGTTTTCATCTCATAGTCCATGACGGCAAGCTGTTCAATAATTAAACGGAGCTCCTCCTCTGAAAAAAGCCTTGCTTGATCCATCGCCAGCTTTACCCGAAATGGGTGAACTTTTAGATTAGAAGCGATTTGTTTTTGTCCGTATCCCTGTTCCGCGAAGTACTTCGTCTGCAGAATCAGCCGGAACTGATTCGAAATAAGCGCCATAATTTTGATCGGTTCTTCATTTTGTTTTAGCAAATCATAAAAAATTTGCAGACTCTCTGTTCGTTTTCGGTTGACGATTTTATTGATCAGCTCAAAAATATTTTGTTCAAGGCTTCTAGCAACAAGCATTTTTACATCATCCAGCGTAATTTCTTCACGATCTCCAATAAACGTGCAGAGCTTTTGAATCTCCTGAAAAATCGATGACAGATGACCGTTCACAAGCAGAACCAAATGCTCCGCCGCTTCCGTGCCGATTGTTTTCTGCTCTGTTTTTGCAAGGTTGACAGTAAAGTCTGTCGTTTCCTTTGCATTTAATTCCTTCGCCTCCATCATAAACGCGTGCTTCTTTAACGCTTTCGTCAGCTTTTTTCGCTCATCAAGCTTTTCATACGGAGCAAGCAGGACAAAGACTGTGTAAGGCGCAGGTGATTGTATATATGATTCAAGCGCACTGACGTTGTGCTCAATTTTTTCTTTTTTCTTTTCACCTGTTAAAAAATATGGATTTTTCACAATGACAAGACGCCGCTCCCCCATAAACGGAAACGTTTCAGCATCTGCAATCGCTTGATCCAGCGGGTCCTCTTCCAGATCAAAAACGGACAGATTGAAATCCTTTGTCTCCTGATCAACGACCGTCTGTCTGATCCTGCTGACGGTTTCTTGCAGCAGATATGTCTCTTTTCCGTATAAACAATAAACCGGATGGACCTCTCCTTTTTTCAGGCTTTTCCACACATCAAATACCATTGTTGTACGACTTCCTCTCTTTCATCATCCCCTTCTATCCTAAATTGAGTTTGCAAAATAGTAAAGAGGAAGCCTGACTGCTGCTTCCCCATTTATATTAAACGCCTGTTCGCAAGCCCCCGGGACAGCTTGTAAAAAGGCGATAATCACCAGAACAGAAAACGTTACCTTAGCTTCTAGATTTTTCAAAACAATTCCATTATACTTAAGTCAGTCAGGAGGGATAAAGTTGAATGATTTTGAAAAAAACGTTCAAAGCAAACGAAATGATGCTGTAGATTCAGCTGTTGGTTTTGTTGTGTCCTTCGGATTTTTCGCCTTCTTGTTTGTCATGGCAACGGTTATTCACCTAGTTGGTTCATAACAGCGACTGCCCGGGCTGCTGATTTCTCGGCAGTCTTTTTTAGTTCGTCTCTGTTATATCTGATGTATCATATGGAGGATAGACAGAAAAGGTTCCAACTCTGTTTTTGTATCTATATTGGATCGTTCCGTTTTGATCTGTTCGCAGCACGCGGATAGAATGTCTCTGTAATAGTTGCAGAACTTTTTGATGAGGATGATGGTACCGATTGTTTTTCCCGGCTGAGATAATGGCCGTTTTCGGCTGAAGCTGTTGGATGAAGTCTTCACCGGTAGAGCCTTTGCTCCCATGGTGCCCCACCTTTAAGACATCTGCTTTAATATTTGGAAACACGTCCATCACCTCCTGTTCCCCTTCTTTCTCCAGATCACCCGTCAAAATCCAGCTCAGAACGCCCGTCTCCATCCACAGAACGAGAGAGGAATTATTTTTGCTTGCCGGATCAGGTGTTTCAGGTGACAGTACATGGAACTGCAAATCCTTTATTTGCAACACATCGCCTCGCTTCACCTCTTCAATTGTCACTCCCTCTTTTCTGGCTGTCTGCAGCACTTTCTCATCTTTAGGTTCAGAAACGAACCCTTTCGGAATCACGAGGCGCTTTACTTTATGATGCTTCAGCAGAGTCTCCGCCTCTCCGATATGATCTTGGTCAGCGTGCGTCAGGATTAAAGCGTCAAGCTGTTTGATTCCCTTAGCAGTTAAAAACGGAATCAGCACCTTTTCCCCCAGTGAAAACGGATGCTGTTTTTCGCGCCAAGGCTCTGACGAGTAAGACAAAGTGCCGCCGGTATCAATTAAGACACGACCCCGCTGATGCGGAGCACCTACAAACATGCTGTCACCCTGTCCAATATCTATCATATCCACTTCTCCTTCGGAACTAAGACACGGATATATAAAGAGCAGAAACAGCACCGTGCAGCAAATGCCTCCGGTTACCATCAACTGCGACAAGGAGCGTTTTTCAATCGCCATAAGCAATAGGATGATCGCAACCGTGAATAAAAAAAGCAAAACAGGGGCAGGATGTGCGATCATAATCGTGAACACATCAACATCTGCAATGTTTGTGATTAGCCTATTGGTCCAGCTTATCAATAAATCAAACCAGCTGAAAAACAATCTCCCAAACGAAGCGGAAAGACTTAATAGAAGAACACCTGCTACAGCTCCCGGCAAAATACAGAAGGTATAAAATGGTACCATCAACATATTCATCGGTACGCTGATGATAGAAAACTGATGAAAATGATATAGAAGAATCGGAAGCGAGCCCAGCTGAGCGATGAGTGATACAATTGTCAGCTGTCCCAAGGAGGTTTTAACCTGCTGAAAAATAGAAGAGGATAGAATTAAAGAAAAACTGACGGCGAACGATAGCTGAAAACCGGCTTCAAAGAGATGATAAGGATTGAAGAGCAGAAGGACGATGTATGAAAGGCAAATTGCAGTTGCAGAGTGGACACGCCATTTGACAAGGCTTCCAGCTAAGTAAACACCCGACATGAGAGCGGCGCGTAGCACTGAAGGAGCAGCGCCGGTCAACATCACATAGAGTGGCAGAAATAACAGCAACAGAATTGACGCCTTTTCTCTAGTTATACCAAGGCGAATCATGATATAAAACAAACCTGCTGTCAAAATCCCCACGTGGAGTCCTGATATTGCCAAGAGATGGACAACACCAAGCTTTTGATACGCGGTAAGCACTTCGTCCTCCACATAAAATCTGTCACCGACTGTAAGTGCCTGTACAATTCCTGCCGAATCAGGAGGCAGAAGGCTGTTTGTGAATGATATGATATGTTTTCTCAAGCTGAGCACCTTGTACTTAAAATTTTCAGGTTCACTGCAGTTTTGGATAGACGTGACAGAGTAGTTCCAATGAATATGCTGCCGATAAAGATACTCGTTATAATCAAATGCACCCGGCACAGTTGCGTGATTCGGTTCTTCCAATGTACCAGTCAACTCACATGACATTCCTGGTTCTATGTATAACAGCTGTTCTTTTTCACCAGCAGACTGAATGCGATACGCAGCAGCCCATTTTTCCTTATCAGGTGTCTTAACCATCATAGACATACGGTCGCCGTCAATTTTGGGAATAGTGTCAATCACTGCCTTGAATTGATAGGTTCCCTGCCGATAGGAAGAGACATTCTGAGAATCTGTGACTGCATACAGTACAAAAAACAATATAAAAGAGAAGAAACAAACAATAATGAGAAAAGCGTGCCTCGTTTTGATTAAAATGATGAGGAGAAAGAGAATGAAAAGAAAAATAGCGGGGAAATAAGCGGCGGCAGTAATTCCAGCCGTTGCCGAAGCTGCCGCCATAGGCAATAACAAACGCGAATTACGCATTCATCACACGTAGCTCGTGAAAAGTGTATTCGCCTGTTCATGTATCTTTTTCAATTCTTCCTCCGCTAAACCGGCATCGGCCAATTTCCCTATTAGACCCGCTACAAATGAAAGCTTTTCTCTGTTTTTCAGATCAACGATCATTTCATCGAGTTCAACCTGTTCAACAGTTACACCCGCCTGTTCAAATAATTCCTGCGCATACGGATGTGTTTTGTAATCCTCAGCATAATAAACCGTTTTGATACCAGCTTGAATAATAGATTTGCAGCATTGAATACACGGATAATGCGTCACATAAATCTCAGCTCCATCAGTCGGCACCCCAAACTTAGAGCATTGAAGAATCGCATTCATTTCAGCGTGAATGGTTCTTGCGCAATGATCATCTATCATTAAGCATCCTTCATCTGCACAATGTACGCCGCCCGCGATTGACCCATTGTAGCCTCCTGCTATCATGCGTTTGTCTCTGACTATAGTAGCGCCGACAGATAATCTCGGACATGTGCTGCGCAGCGCCAATAAATGGCTTTGAGCCATAAAGTATTGATTCCATGAAATTCGTTCCACGTTGTTCCCTCCAAATGTTGTGTTGCCTGACCTTTAGTTTACCTATCATAATGCATGACCGTCAAATCACTTTACTGTAATGGAAGACTTTATTTTCTCAAATGACTTTTCACCTATTCCTGAAACCTTAGTGATATCTTCAATTGTTTGGAAACGCCCGTTTTCTTCCCGGTATGCAATAATAGCTTCAGCTTTGGATGGCCCCACCCCTGAGATGCCTTGTAACTCCTCTAAAGTTGCTGTATTGATATTCACCAGCGCTCCCTTCCCTCCATCGCTTTGGACAGACCCTCCGCCACCTTGCTGCACTGCTGTTTCCTCTCCCTTTTTCGGGATGTACACCACTGTCCCGTCCTGCAGAATCTCCGCCAAATTTACTTGCGCTTCGTCTGCTTGTTCTTTGGTCCCGCCTGCTTTCTCAATTGCCTGAGATACTCTGTCCCCTGTACGCATTTCATAAACGCCTGGATGCTTAACAGCACCTTTGATGTCTATCACAATTGTTTCACTTGACTCGTCGTTGTTTGCTTCCTGCTTTACCACTGTATTTTCTGTCTCTGTTGGTACAGCTTGCTTCATCGGCTCTTTATTTTTCCCTGTGGCCAGAAAGATCATAATCGCTGTGAAAACAGCCGCAGAAGCCGCTAAAATAATTGCTTTCTTATGCTGATTCAACCAATTCATCGTGCATGTTCCCCGCTTTCGTCATATTTTATTTTCATAACACATATGGTTTAGAGGATAATAGCTCAAAGGAGGGGAAACCATTGAAGATAGGCTTTATCGGCACAGGAAATATGGGTACGATCCTTATCGAATCATTTATTGAATCAAAAGCAGCCGATCCCTCAAACATGACAATCACAAACCGCACAATTGAAAAAGCGTTGCACATAAAAAACCGCTACAACAGCATAAACGTTACCGAAAGTCTCGAAAAGCTCGTTTCTGAAAACGAGATGATTTTTATTTGTGTTAAGCCGCTTGATATATATCCTTTACTGGCAAGAGCGTTACCTTATTTAAGAAAAGATCATATTCTCATCTCAATTACAAGCCCCGTTCAAACCGAACAGCTCGAACAATATGTGCCGTGTCAAGTGGCTCGAGTGATCCCAAGTATTACGAACAGAGCGCTGGCAGGTGTTTCTCTCGTCACGTTTGGCACAAGCTGCGGCGAATCTGCAAAAACGAAAATCAATGAGCTGATGCAGCATATCTCTCATCCGCTGCAAATTGAAAGTGACATCACAAGGGTTGCATCAGACATCGTAAGCTGCGGCCCCGCTTTTATGAGCTATCTGATTCAGCGGTTTATAGATGCAGCTGTCACGGAAACATCAGTATCTAAACAGGACGCGATTTTGATGTGTAAGGAAATGCTTGTCGGAATGGGAAAACTGTTAGAAACCGAATTGTATACCCTGCCTGCATTACAGGAAAAGGTTTGCGTTAAAGGCGGTGTAACAGGAGAAGGCATTAAAGCGCTGGAAAGCGGTGTGCAGGATATGTTTCACCGGGTATTTCAAAATACTCATATGAAGTACGAGGAGGATATTTCCGCAGTGAAAAAGCAGTTTCATGTGTAGACGAGTATGTCATACGTTCGTCTGTACTGCAAAAGCATAAAAAAGCATTTTAAAAAACCATCGTTTTAGGAAACGATGGTTTTTGATTTCTGCGCCTTGAAAAAGAGGCGTTCTGATTGTGCTGATGGCTCGGTATCCGTAAAATCAGCTGTCACGCGATGGAGCTGAAAGCCGCAGTTCTTAAGCATTTCTTCGTATTCTTCCACCGGGAACGTTCTTTGCTCGTGTGTCTCATCAAAACGATCATACGCTTCTCCGTTCCACACAAAAAACGACATATCATGAATGACAGAAAGCTCGCCACTTCCGGCAAAGCTCTGCCAAATATAGCTGATATCTTCGTCCTGGTCAGCAAATGTGCTATCCGGAAAGACTTCCGCAATTTTAAAAGATGAATGAACATCAAACAGCAGAATGCCTTCAGGCTTTAATACCCGAAAAACACTTTTAAAGGTTTCGATCACATCATTTTTTGTTTTTAAATAATTTAATGAGTCACAGCATATCACAACAGCGTCAAATTGACCGTCAAAGCCGGTAATCTCTCTCATATCCTGCTGAAGAAATAAAATAGGCTGGCTACTCGATACCTTTTGCTGGGCGAAAGAAAGCATCTCTTCGCTGAGATCGATGCCTGTAACCTCGAAGCCTTTTTCGGCAAGCCGGATGGAGATTTCCCCCGTGCCGCATGCCAGATCGAGAATACGGCCTTTTTCCGGGAGAGATGCTTCAATCCATTTTGTCCATTGATCGTAAGGCGCGTGTGACATTAACTCGTCATACACGCTTGCAAAGCCTTGATAAATCATTGATTCATTCCAAGATCAAGATCTGCGAGCGGAGCGTCTCCCCACAGCTTTTCAAGGTTGTAGTAGCTTCTTTCGTCCTTGTGGAAGACATGGACAATCACATCGCCTAGGTCAACGAGAACCCATCTTGCTTCATCAAAGCCTTCCATCTTTTTGACTTGAATGCCGTTTTCATCAGCTTGATCCTTGATTTCACGGGCAATCGCCTGTACCTGTTTATCTGAATTTCCGTGGCAGATCAGAAAATAATCAGCAACCAGAGAAATACCTTCCATATCCAGTGCTAAAATATCCTCTGCCCGTTTATCATCGCAAGCCGCAGCTGCGATCTTTAAAATGGACTTATGGTTCATTCACAAATTCCTCCTGTTCAGCTGCCAGACACAAGCCAGTTATACGTTAAAAATGTGTCTGGAAAAACCGGTTGATTTTTTTTCATAAGAAAAACCATTGTATTTTTAATGGACTGAATCAGCGCTTGATTCAAATCTGTCTCAGCAAGCTTACGCACCTCATCGACACCGGGAAATGCCCGGTTTGGCTCAATGTAATCGGCAACGTAAATGACTTTTTCTAAAAGTGTCATGCCGGGGCGGCCTGAGGTATGATACCTAATGGCGTCAAGAATGTCTTCATCTTGAACCCCTGCCTCTCTTTGGACCAAATAAGCGCCGACCGGAGCGTGCCAGAGCTCCGGATTATGATCCAATAAATGCGCAGGCATTTTTTCACGCGCAATAATTTGTTTCATTTCTTCTTTCGGGCGGAATTTGGCGTAATCATGAAAGATTGCCGCTGTTTCCGCTTTTTTAGAATCGGCTCCAAAACGCTCCGCAAGTTCGATCGCCGTGTTCATCACGCCAACCGTATGGATATATCGGTGTTCGGTCAATTGCTGCTTCACGCATGCAAGTGCCTCCTCACGATTCATATAAACCATTCTCCTCTACATACTTCTTCACTTTATCAGGGATTAAGTAGTCAGTGGGCTTCTTGCTTTTAAACCGTTCCCTTATCATAGTTGATGATACCTCAAATTCCGGAACGTCTGCAAAGAGAAGCGGATAAGGGGTTTCAACATGAAAACCGGGGCGCTTTACTCCAATAAATTGAATGAGGTTCAGCAGCTCGTCCAGCTTATACCATTTCGGCAAATATTCAATCATATCAGCGCCGATAATAAAGAACAGCTGATCATTTGGATAACGCTGCTTCAGTAAAGAAACGGTATCAAAGGTATATGATGGCCCTTCTCTTTCCATTTCAACAAGCTCCAGCTTAAAGGACGGATTAGATTGAATTGCAAGCTTTAGCATTTCCACGCGATGAAAGCTGTCGGTATAGTCTTCGTTCTGTTTATGCGGCGGAATTTGATTAGGCATAAACCAAATTTCATCAAGCCCCGCCTGGTACAGCACCTCATTAGCCATTAAGAGGTGACCATTATGCGGAGGGTCAAACGTGCCTCCGAAAATTCCGATTTTCTTCATTTCAACCACCTTTAAGGAAGCTCGATTTGTTTATTTTCCTTTGATTCCTTATATAACACAATCGTATTGCCGATTGTCTGCACCAATTGAGAGCGGCTTCCTTTTACAAGAGCTTCCGCTACATCGTTTTTATCCTCTTCGCAATTCTGAAGCACGCTGACTTTAATCAGCTCTCTCGCTTCAAGCGCCTCAGCAATTTGTTTAATCATGTTGTCGTTTACTCCGCCTTTACCTACTTGAAAAATCGGCGTTAAATGATGCGCTTTTGAACGCAAAAAACGTTTTTGTTTACCTGTTAACATTCTGTTCCTCCTAATTTTCCTATTACAATAGATCTCATTTTTTCAATATCAGGCTCTTGTCCAGTCCACAATTGGAAAGACAATGCTGCCTGTTCAACAAACATGCCCACACCATCGAGTGTTTTCAAGCCTTTTTGGCTTGCTTCTTTTAAAAGGGCCGTCTGTATTGGATTATACACGATATCACATACGACGGCACTGCTCGCGGCACGCTGTAATGAAAGCGGCACATCGTCCACGTTCGGATACATGCCCACAGACGTTGTATGGATGATAACATCATACTGCTCAAGACGTTCTTCTGCTTCTTTTATGCTTAATACTTCTTTATTGTGAAACGAGGGAGTAGCTTCTGTAAGCCGCTTTGCTTTTTCTAACGTCCGGTTGCAAATGTCAAATTTTTTCGGGGTATTTCGGACAATTGTTGTAAAAATGGCTCTCGCCGCTCCGCCAGCGCCGATCATTAAGAATGACAGTTCAGAGATGGGCTTGTCTAATACCTTCATTAATGACTTCACGAAGCCTTCCCCATCGGTATTGTATCCGACAAGCTTATCTCCCTCTCTTCTGACCGTGTTTACGGCACCGATCACTTTTGCACTCTCATCAATATGATCCAAATAATCCATAATGGAAACCTTGTGCGGAACAGTCACATTGATTCCTTGTACGCCTAGAGCTCTTATTCCTTTTACCGCATCCTCCAGATCATTCTCTTCTACCTTGAAGGCATGATAATGTCCGTCAAGCCCGAGGTCTTTCAATGATGCGTTATGAATATCAGGTGACATAGAATGGCCAATAGGATTTCCGATAACCCCGTACAGCTTTTTCATACACCTCTCCCCTTTTCTTAAATTAATGAACGCCGAACAAATACATGAACGCCTTTTGGCGCGTATGCAGTTACCTTTTTATCAGCGTCATGGACAGTAACCCAGCCTAACCCAGAGAAAACGATATCTGTCTTTTTGTCTTTTATCGTAAACGTATGGGCGACCAATTCAGGAAACTCATCCATTTCATCTTTACCCGGAGGTGTGAGCAATTCCCCTGCATGCTTTTCATAAAGCGCGTCTGCATTTTCAAGTTTTGTTCTATGAATCATCAGCTCATTCGGCATATAGCAAATAAAAGGAGATCTTTCCCCAGACACATAATCAAACCTTGCAAGTCCGCCAAAATACAGTGTTTGCTGATCATTAAGCTGGAATGTGCGAGGCTTCAGCTCCTTTTTAGGAGATAATATTTTCAGGTCCTTTTTATTGACATAATGCGCCATTTGATGGTTGTTGATAATTCCCGGTGTATCATAAAGCGATGAACCGTCATCCAGCGGGATTTCAATCGCATCAAGGGTTGTGCCAGGAAATTGGGATGTTGTAATAATATCTTCTTCACCTGACACTTCTTTAATAATCCGGTTAATAAAGGTTGACTTTCCTACATTTGTACATCCGACAACATAGACGTCTTTTCCGTTGCGGTAATGCTCAATCGCGTCAATTACTTCTCTGATTCCCTGGCCGCGACCCGCACTGACCAAAAATACGTCAACCGGTTTTAAGCCAAGCTCTTTCGCTTCACGCTTCATCCATTGGATCAGACGCTCTCTTTTCAGTGACTTAGGCAAAATATCCGCTTTATTGCCAACTAATAAGATAGGGTTTCCCCCCACCAAGCGCTGCAGCCCATTAATCCAGCTGCCGTTAAAATCAAAAATATCAACAATTTTTACGACCAGAGAGTCCGTTTCTCCAATACCGTGAAGAATGTTCAAAAAATCATCATCAGTTAAGGAGACATCTTGTATTTCATTATAGTTTTTCAGTCTGAAGCAACGCTGGCAAATCACATTTTCTTTCGTAAGCGATGCAGGCGGCGCGTACCCCAAACCTGTTTTGTCCTCGGTTTGGATCGTAACTCCGCACCCGATACAAACAACCTTTTCCATTTCTTACTCCTCCCACTGAATGTGCCCTTTTCGTTTGAGAGCACTCAGTATTCTGCGTTCGACCTGGCGGTTAAAGCGCGTAATGAATCCGTCAGAGGAAGCGACTGGCACGACCAAAATCGTATGGTAGCCGTTTCGGTTTCCCCCGAGTACATCGGTCAGCAGCTGGTCTCCGATGACAACGCAGTCCTCTTTTTTCAGCTCCATATTGCGCACCGCTCTATTAAAGGCTTTACCCATCGGTTTTCTTGCTTTATAGATGAATGGGATTCCAAGCGGTTCTGAGAAAAGTTTCACTCTTCTTTCGTTATTATTAGAGACAATTGTCACTTTAATGCCGTGTTCCTTCATTTCTTCAAACCACTCGATCAATCGCGGCGTCGCGTTCGGCCTGTCCCATTCAACAAGCGTATTATCCAGGTCAGTAATAATTCCTTTTACATTTCGTTCCTTTAATTTCTCAGGTGTAATATGAAAAATATTTTTTACAAACTCGTCAGGTAAAAAAAACTTTTTTAACAAAACCCGCACCCTTCCCTTTTTCTTTCTTTCAAAATGATTGTCGAAAAAAATCGAACTTGCGCCTAAAGAAAAACTGAGCAAAAAAATTTCGACAAAAATTGGGTTTCTTCACCAGGTGTGGATAAATTTACACACACTATCCACTCTTATTACATCACTCTTTAGACAAATTATAAACACGATACTCACAAGTTATCCACTTTTTGGTGTGGATAACAGAACGATTGTTCTTATATGCATTTCATGGTAGATTAAAGATAACTTCAACCTCAGATGAATGCAACTTATCATTGTATGCGTTAAAATCATGAATGATTCCAACTTTTAAGGAGGTGCCTCTCCCATTAATTGGGTTCCTAGCATGAGAAAACTGTCTGATGAATTACTAATAGAATCTTATTTCAAAGCCACCGAAATGAATTTAAACCGTGACTTTATTGAGTTAATTGAAAACGAAATAAAAAGAAGATCGCTCGGACATATTATTTCCGTATCTTCTTAATAGGAATTTGTCTATTTTTTCCGGGCGTATTTCCTTTTTTTACTCAGATGACTGATATTATATCACTTTGGCTGCGCGCTTTACTACTATTTTCAGCAAAAAACACCCCTAAAAAGAGGTGTTTTAAAGGGCCGGTTATTATGCTAACCAGTATATGCCGCCCACAACCAGGAGAACAACAACTAAAACAACAATAAAAGCGTATCCATATGCTCTGCCTGCGCCATACA
This sequence comes from Bacillus sp. FJAT-14266, assembly GCF_001719225.1. Classification (NCBI taxonomy): domain Bacteria; kingdom Bacillati; phylum Bacillota; class Bacilli; order Caryophanales; family Bacillaceae; genus Bacillus; species Bacillus sp. FJAT-14266. The sequence continues at coordinate 1,766,155 of NZ_CP017072.1, read as the reverse complement.
TGTGAAGCGCCTCCTTAATAAGGTTTTATAACAGCCTATGTAGGAGAAATAAATCGGACTAGGCGGTTGTCCGGCTCAACGCTGCAGGATCTGCCCATCTTGTATTCCTTCATATACGATCCTTGCCCCTTTAGGTGTCATATGATTTCCAGAAGGATCTATTAAACCAGATTGGATAAGCGCTTCATCAGTTGCTTTTCCGCCGTCTGCTTTTATAAAATGCTTCCAGTTATCTACAAGAGGGACATCCAGGCGCTTCGACACATCTCTTGTAATATCGTTATATGAGTTGTGCCATTTCCTTGCTCCGCCTTTTGGTTCAAAAGCAGCTGCTTGATATCTGGAATAGTAAAACAAATGATGCTTCCCATTACCTTCTATAATTGGGATACACGTCATTAAGATTGGCTTGATCCCGTGTTTTCTGCTTTCTTCAATAAAATAAACCAGATTTTCTCTAAAACGCTGCTTCGACACTCTCGGTTTCCCCTCAGTCAGTATGGCAGCGTCATTGGTGCCGAACATAATAAACAAATACTTCGGTTTTTGATCCAGCACATCTGTCTGAAATCGGAGACGGGCATCCTCTGTCGTCTGTCCGCCGATTCCCGCATTGAGTATATCAAGGTTACCGCGCTCAGCTGTTTTTAATATATTGACCCACTGCTGTGCTTTTGGATAATCGCGATAATCCCAATTAGAGCCACGCGTATTGCTGTCACCAAATGCTACAACGTCTTCGTATCCCCTTCCCTCGCATCCTGCTGTAACAAACAGCAGAAGGAAAAGGATGATAAAATGTTTCATCTTTACACCCCCAAAAGCCTCACCTTAATGTTATACCTCTGTTTCTCTTCGTTCAATGAAGAGTTTTTCGCTATCACTGTTTTTTCCTATAGTTAACGTGTCCCCCTCAGTGAATATCATTCTGCTTTCATTGCGGCGCAGCTGATGATTTTTTAAAATTCCCTTCTTTCCAATCTGAAAAACACACAAACCAAAGAAAAGAAAATAACCTGAATCTGCACTGGAAACAGGTTATCCGTTAAATCCTGCATTTACTTTAACTTCGATTTAAGCTTGGCCTTTGTTTTTGGCCCATAAATCCCGTCTGCAGTTAATCCGTTCATGAGCTGAAAACGCTTGACGGCATTCGCTGTTTTCGGTCCGTAAACTCCATCTATGCCATTGTTTTTGGCTCCCTTATCAGGGTAAAAGTGAAGTGCAGCTAAAGCCTTTTGCAGCTGGAGAATGTTTGTGCCCTTTCGATAAGGCGAAGTGAGCTTTATAACCCCAGACGGCAGAGGATATGATGGTGAAGGTTCTTTTGGAGGTGTATCCGAGGAAGAAATTCCGTTTATAAAAGAGTTCCAGTGGTTCAAGAGTTTCCGCGGACATTCTTTCCCAGACCATTTTTTGTGGGGAACAACACGATGTAACGGAATATTGTTTTCCTTCATCAGCTTTCTGATCAGCCACTGGGCATTTGATGTTGCTTTTTCAAAATCGCCATCAGCATTTTCGCAGATTTCAATCCCGATCGATTTGCGGTTTCCTGTCCCGTTTGTACCGTCTCCCGCATGCCAGCCGTTTTCATCTATCGGGAGATGCTGATAAATGACTGAATCGTCAACTGTAAAATGCCAGCTTTCGGATGTGCTCGGGTTTTTCACAAAATTGGCGTGCATTTTCGCATCAGCGCCTTTTGCTGTATTCGCTGTATTATGCACCGTAATATAAGCAGGCGTCATCGAATAGCCAGGACGATTATTATTTGATAGCGGTATAAAATCCTTTTTTATGGTTACCATTTCTATCCCTCCCTATTATTAAGAATGCAGAAAACAGAGAGATGGACAGCCTTTTTTATAAGGTTAAAAAGAATTGTGTTCTCAACCTGGTTTTCAGTTGAACCGCTGAAATGGCACCAGTTATACTAATTTAGATGACGGAGGTTTTGACTCCTGACATCACCTAAGTTGGGAGTGACCATAGACATGTTAAAAAAAGTAATAGGTATACTTGTGATTATCGCTATCATTGCAGTCGGTTTTTTTCAGAAAGAAGCTTGGCTTGATGCAATCAAAGCAGGAGGGATGTTTTCCGTTTTATTTAGTATGCTGCTGATTGCTGCCGATGTTTTTTTCCCAATAGTGCCGTTTGCTTTGGTTGCTGCTTTAAATGGCGCAGTGTTCGGGACTGCAAATGGAATTTGGATTACACTGACCGGCTCAATGCTTGGTACAATATTGCTGTTTTTTCTCGCCAGGTACAGTTTTAGAGATTGGGCCAGAAAAAAAGTTCAGGCCTATCCTGCCATACAAAGCTACGAGGCTTCCTTCAACAAAAACGCTTTTACCGCTGTTTTATTAGGAAGGCTGATACCTGTCATACCTTCACTTGTAATGAACGTGATCTGCGGGCTGAGCCAGGTTCGCTGGCATGTTTTTTTCTTTGCGTCTTTAATAGGGAAAATCCCCAATATTGTTGTTGTCACTATTGCAGGTGCCAATTTCACCAGCAATAAATTATTGTCTATCAGCATTTACGGTGCATATATTCTGATCATCATGCTGGTCATTTATAAAAAGTTCCCTCATCTTCTGAAGGTGCCAAAAAAATAAGGAGGCTTGTTGGCCCCCTTACTTTTTTTCTGTCGCATGGCCTCCAAATTCATTTCGAAGCGCAGCGACCACCTTTCCTGTAAACGTATCGTCTGTTAAAGAACGGTATCTCATCATTAGTGACATGGCGATGACCGGCGTTGCCGTCTGCAGATCAAGCGCGGTTTCCACCGTCCATTTTCCTTGACCTGATCCAGTTTCGCATCCTTAGCGAAAGCTCGCTCAGTCAGTCCCATAAGCCAAGAACGAATGACAGAACCATGATTCCACACTCTGGCAACCTTCTCGTAGTCAAAATCAAATTGGCTGTTTTCAAGCACTTCGAATCCTTCACCAATCGCGGCCATCATTCCATACTCAATTCCATTATGGATCATTTTTAAAAAATGTCCGCTTCCCGCTTCACCAGCGTATAGATAACCATTTTCGACGGCAGTATCACGAAAAAGCGGTTCCACAATCTCCCATGCTTCATGATCGCCCCCCACCATAAAACAGGCTCCATGCCGTGCGCCTTCCATTCCGCCCGACGTTCCGGCATCGAGATAATGGATACCCGCTTCTTTCATTTGATTGTAGCGGCGAATTGATTCTTTATAATGAGAGTTTCCAGCTTCGATAATCATATCGCCTTTACTTAATAAAGGTGATACATCACGCAAAACAGCATCGACAATGCCATGCGGTACCATAACCCATAGGATACGCGGCGGGTCTAATAAAGAAATGAACTCTTTAAGATTCGTTGTCCCCTCAGCCCCGTATGCTTTCAGTTCATCAACAGCCGCTTGATTTACATCATATCCAACCGCTTGATGATTGCGGTCAATGAATTGCTTTCCTATGTTTATGCCCATTTTCCCTAAGCCGATTAATCCAATTTTCATATCTGTTCCTCCTGATTGTCTAAAAAGCCTTTACTCTTTATGTTCCCTTTGGATTGTATTGTGATACGCAGAAAACAAATGGGGCTTACATCGTCTGCGCATGTAAATTTTATTTTTCATGACTGACTGTGCCTGCCAGTTCTATTACTGAATCTCTTTATATCCATAATTATCACTTTATCCTTGATTTACCATCAGTTTAAGTTAAAATATGGGAAGGTATTCGATTTTTTTAGTAAAAAGAAGGTGACATGTTGCAGAATCAATCTCATACTCTTATCGGAGTTACGAAAACCGCTGTATTCTTTTTATACGCTGCACTTGCAATCATCGGTTTTGCAATCGGGTATTTTATTCCGCAGATTGCGAAATGGGCATTATCCCTCCCCTGGATCCCTCTTGAAGGACCACTTCGGCTCATTACCTCTTTTCAGGGATCTACAGCTTCATTTATCACTGCTCTTCTCGGTATGTGTGCGGGGATTTGGTTCGCTCATTCTGTTATTGCAATGCTGCTGTCTGTCAAAATTACAGATCACACAGTGGAATTCATCAAAGGAAAAAAAGTGCAAACAATTCATTCCGATGACATCGCTCTTGTATTTATGGATCACAAACGGCTTGTCCTCCTGGGAACAGCCGGATATGAATTGGTACGGGAAGAAATTGATGAAAAACCAGTAAACGTTGAGAAGGCCTTTAGACAGCATCATTACGAATGGGCAACAGATGGTGATCCGTTTAAAGATCAATTTCGCCGATGGATTCCTGATGCACCAGACCTATCGCAAGGCGCCCATGCCTTATTAAAAGCTCGTCACAAAGCGCTGCAGGACGAAGAAAAAGACGATATTGAAGAATTCCGTCTCGAACTGGCACAGCTGGGCATCGTTGTACGGGACGAAGGCACACGCCAATATTGGCGAAAAGCAGAAACCTATCCCCCGAAAATTCAGCTCGGCGAAGGATTGTAACAACAGAGGCTCAAGAAAGAGCCTCTTCTTTATTACTGCACAATAAACAGCACTCTGGTGCCGTCAGGATAGCTGCTCATTTGATTCCCTACCCACGAGCCGGCGCCGCGATTATCAGAAGGCGTCACATATCGGACATCAGCCCCTGCGCCGCCTTCCTCGCAGACAGCCATCGGCCACTCATCCCGGTCATAGCCCGGCTTCGTCGGGATTCCCTTTAAAGATTCCTCCCGCCTTTTGTCTGCTCCATCTCTATCAATGGTACAAATATCTGGATGTCCCTCTGCAATCGCATCCCTAATATGACTGCCGGTTTCCGGATAACGAGACAGCGGAAAATATAACACTTTGTCATACGAAGATGCGCCTTGGATCTGCTGCGGAACCATTAAACAAAGAAGAACTGCTGCAGCAAGAAACAGGCCTGCCATCCATTTTTTCATTCCCATCCCCCCATACCTTTGTTCATTTCAATGTATGGGCGCTTGATAAAGATTATTTTTAACATTTGAAGTTAGTATGCTGCTTACAAAAGCCGGACTCCCCCGCGAGAAATTTCCCGGTACAGACACAGACAGCCTCCCGGTCACATACATTTACATATAGGCTTTTGCCTACATACTTTTGTGGAGGTGACGATGGTGACAGGTGTTTTCGCAGCGCTCGGCTTTGTTGTTAAAGAGCTTGTCTTTTTAGTATCTTACGTGAAAAACAATGCCTTTCCACAACCGCTCTCAAGCAGCGAGGAAAAAAAATACTTAGAGCTCATGGCTAAAGGGGATGAACATGCCAGAAACATGCTGATTGAGCATAATCTTCGCTTGGTCGCCCATATTGTGAAAAAATTTGAAAATACAGGTGAGGATGCAGAGGACTTAATCTCCATCGGAACGATCGGGCTGATAAAAGGAATTGAAAGCTATTCCGCTGGTAAAGGGACAAAGCTGGCGACGTATGCTGCGAGGTGTATTGAAAATGAGATTGTAATTACAAAAGGGGGGTGCATACACCCCTCTTTAATACGTTTCAATATATATGGTGTCAGAATCCACAATGGTAACTTCTTTCACGATAAAGTTAACAATTGTTTTTTTATCTTCAAGAGTTAAGTTATCTGCACCGATTGATTGAAAATAGTCGATGGCTCTTTTTAGAGCATTTTCACTTGAGCTCGTATCATCTAGGACTTTCATTTTTGACTGGATTTCGTTACACTTTTCAGTAAGCTGATTTTGCTTTTTTTGCAGTTCAATAATTTGTGCTTTGATTTCATCTATGTCTAAATCATCGTCATCGCTTAGGCTGATTAGCGTTAAAAGACGCTTGCGGCCTTTTTTTGTTTTCTCTATCTCTTTTTCAATAAGTTCTAATTCATCAGACAGGTGATTTGATTGTTCAGCCTCTTTAAAAGAAACATACTTTTGAGGATTTGTGATGAATTTAAAAATTTCACCCCATACATGCCGGTTCAATTTATTCTCAGACATTTCTTTTCCGCAGCCGCGGTCCTTTGCGCCAGAATAATTTTTCCGGCAAGTATATACATAGTAGTCTTTACCATGTGATTTTCTTTTCTTCCCTGTCATGGTATTTCCGCATTTTCCGCATCTAACCAAACCCGATAACAAGTAATTGTGAGGGCTGATACTCAAGTGTTTTCTTTTACTTTGACCTAAGAGTTCTTGAGCATAATCCCATTGTTCAGCTGGAACAATTGCTGGAATTGTCACAGTGATTTGTTCTTCTTCAGGCCTTATTTTAATTATAGATTTGTTCCCTGCCTGCTTTGAAACATAGGAACCCTCTGTATCATATTTATACTGTCTATGTTCACCCTTATAGGAAGAGTTCATTAATATTTGCCGAACAACCTGCCTGTGCCATACTTTGGCGCCTTTTTTTGTTTTAACCCCCATCTGAGTTAAATGTAGAGCAATACCATTTACTCTGCCGAAAAAAGGGCTTTTATGATCGGTGAAATAGTTAAAAATCATCCGAATGATTTTTGCTTCCTCTTCTAATATCTCAAGAGTTCTTTTCTCTTTAACAAATTTATAGCCATATAGTTTAGAATCTTTAATGATCATGCCTTTTTTCATTTTTTGAAGTCGGCCGCTTGATGTCCGTTCTTTGATTTTGGCTTTTTCAAATTCTGAGATTGCCCCGCGCATTGCGAAAAACAATTGACCTTCTGGAGAATTGGCGTATTCACCATTTACAAAAATCAAAGGTATGTTTCGCTTTCGCAATTCGTCATCAATGATTAGCTGATTCATTAATTTCCGAGAAAGACGGTCAGGATCGTAACAAATGACTTGACTTATAAGTCCCTTGCTTGCATCCTCCCTCAAGCGATTCAAAGCCGGACGTTCTAAAAGCTCTCCTGAAAATCCTTCATCTGCATACTTCAGCACATCTTTAGTCCCTGCTTTCTTTATACAGGCCTCGATTTGGCTGTCGATGCTCGATCCCTTGATCGCTTGTTCCTCGGTCGATACCCTTACATATATTGCTATCACCCTGAATCTCCTTCCTATAAAGTTTTATTAAATAATGATAGCAATCGTTAATGCATTTGTCAGCTTGCGGTCCCTCGATGATTATCACTTTCATAAAATGCATCACCCCTTGGGTAATGCTATGTAACAGCTGTTTGTCCAAATGAGGAGATTTTAAATTAAACTATAGTGTTATTAAACGTTTCAATGAATATGCAAAAAATTTAAAAAAAGTTGTTGTGACTTTTCTACACTCCTTTAGGTCCTCAATAGAAAAGATTTTATTTTCTATGCCTCAACATTCGCTTATTATAGTTTTCAATGATTTATTATTATTTGAGAGTACAATGGAGTAGTGTTTTTCATTGTTAGATAGTTAATGACATTTCACTGGTGTCAAGTTCGTATAGCTAGACATTAATAAAAAAAGGACACATATAAATATGCATCCTTTAACAAAAGAGTTTATTTATTTCCCTGTTTCAGCAAATTCCTTCAACCTATTCCCTATTTCATCACGAACTCTTTGGAAAAACGCCCATTTTTCTTCTTCTGTCCCTTGTGCTCTTGCCGGATCATCAAAACCCCAATGCTCACGTTTTACATGTGGAGGCGTCATCGGGCATTTATCAGCAGCATCTCCACAAAGCGTAACAACTAAATCAGCATTGTTCAGAATATCAGAATCGATTATATCTGACGTTTGATTAGAGATATCTATACCAACTTCCTTCATCGCTTTAACAGCATTCGGATTTAATCCATGTGCTTCTATCCCCGCGCTATACACTTTCCACTCATCACCTAAATATTGTTTAGCCCATCCTTCAGCCATTTGGCTCCGGCAAGAGTTCCCTGTACATAAAAAGTAAATGATTTTATTCTCCATATATTCCACCTCTACATCGAGTGACTTCCAAAGTATTTTCGTTGAAACCATAAAGCAACCTTAACAAGTGCTATCATGACTGGCACTTCTACAAGCGGACCAATTACGGCGGCAAATGCTGCACCCGAATGAATTCCAAATACACCAACAGCTACAGCAATCGCTAATTCAAAGTTATTGCTTCCTGCTGTAAAAGCTAAAGTAGTAGTTACAGCATAGTTTGCCCCGATTTTCTTCCCTAAAAAGAAGGAAACAAAGAACATTAAAACAAAGTAAATCAATAATGGAATCGCAACTCGGACAACATCTAACGGCAAGCTAACAATTACATCACCTTTTAAGGAAAACATGACGATAATTGTAAATAGCAAAGCAATTAACGTAATTGGACTAATCTTAGGAATGAACACTTTTTCATACCATTCTTTGCCCTTCACTTTTACAAAAATATAACGTGTCACCATTCCTGCAATAAAAGGAACTCCAAGGTAAATGAATACTGATTTTGCGACTTCTGCCATCGTAATATTCACTACTGCTCCTTCCATCCCTAACCATTGCGGAATAACTGTTACAAAAATGTAAGCATAAACTGAGAAAAAAAGCATTTGGAAAATTGAGTTGAAAGCAACTAATCCTGCCGCGTATTCCGTATCACCTTTTGATAAGTCATTCCAAACAATAACCATCGCAATACAGCGAGCTAATCCAATCATAATAAGCCCAATCATATACTCCGGTTTATCTGGCAAAAAGATGATAGCCAAAATAAACATGAGAGTCGGTCCGATGATCCAGTTTTGCACTAAAGATAAAATTAACACTTTAATATCTTTAAATACCCGTCCAATTTCTTCATATCGAACCTTTGCTAGTGGTGGATACATCATTAATACTAATCCAATAGCTAAAGGGATAGATGTAGTTCCTACTTGTAATTTGTTTAATCCACCAACAAAACTCGGAAATATAAAACCTAATCCTATCCCCAATGCCATCGCAAGAAAAATCCAGATGGTTAAATAACGGTCTAAAAAAGATAAACGTTTCATTACTTTATCCTCACCTTTTTTACTAACAGCAAGAGTTCGTTGTAATATCACTTGGCGGTGTTACACAACAAGAGGAGGAATCTTGTTTTTGAACCTCGCTGTTCGATTTGGTATAGAAAAATTCCCACTCGTTCCCATCTGGATCAGTAATCCAAAATTTATCTTGGACTGCATAACAACAAGTCGTATCCATTTCTTCACGTGCAAAAAACCCTTCTTTTTCAAGCCTTTTCTTGTGTTTCAAAACTTCTTCCAAACTATCTACTTGGAATCCAAAATGATTCACTTGATTTCCCTTCACCTCATCTGCGACATTTAAAGTGAAATTCAGTCCAGGAGTCTCTAATAGAAACTTTGCATAGTCTGTTTTTACTTTTACAGCCTTTACTCCAAAAACTTTTTCATAAAAATTGATCGATTTCTCTAAACTGACAACGTTAACCCCTACATGAACATATTTCATTTTAATTCCCCCTCTTATATATTAATCAAAAAAATTTGATATAATACCTAAAAAATTTTTTTAGCAGCAATCTCCTTCACCTTTTTTTCTAAATATACAACAAAGCTCTTCTGATAATAAACCATTTACTTCCTCATCATTTAGATCATAATAACTCCATGTTCCCTTTGTCTCTTTCGTTATTAAGTTGGCATCCAATAAAATTTTTAGATGATAAGAAAGTTTAGATTGCGTCACCTCAAAAATCTCAGTCAGATCACAAACACAGGTTTTTCCCCTTTGACAAAGTTCATACATGATCTCTAATCGTTTCTGATCAGCAAGAGCCTTAAATTTTTGTTCATATTTCCGTAGCAGTTCTGATTTCGTCTCATCCATTCATATCGCCTTCTTTAATCAATTTTTTTTGATGTATTTATTATACTCATGATTTTTAAATTAATGCAAGCAAATAAATCAATTTATTTTGATTAATTGTAAAACCCGCTAAAAGCTTGTGTAACCAGATAGAGGTTTTCCATTTTTATTATTTCCTCCATCGCTACTTTGCTACTACAGCAACGGAGATCATAAACGCTAATTTCTAATTTCAAGAAAAAAACATTAAATAATTTTTGTGAATATGTAGAATCGATAATAATTCGAGATAATACGTATTTAGTCAGAGCACACAGATTTATCATCAATTAAAACCTTATGTGAAGATATAAGCCATTCAATCCATCCTTCCACATAAGGTTTTAAACAATTTAATCAGACCTTTTCTTTTTGAATAAGTTCTTCATTTTCATAAAAGGGCATTGTGACACTTGATTTTCATCATCTCGCAAGAAGTACTGTTTCCACTCCAGATTGTCTTTTTTTCCATACCATCCTAAATGCGGATGGATAGGTACTTCATCATATGCCTCAAGCCTTTTTCGAATTTGCTTACTCATATTTCGTCCAAATGCAGTAGTATCATTTAGATCCTCAAAAACCCATCTAGGCTGAAACGTCAACATAAAATAAGGAAAACTTCTGCTTTTTCTTTTGCTGTGAGCCGGTGTAGCACACAGAACAAAATATGGTTCTCCATTAAAACAGTATTCCCATTGAAAGTTATCTGGATTTTCTGGTATATCATCTGGCCAATCAGCTGGATCTTCCATACTCAATGAATTGAGCAACTGCCAAAACAACGATTCGTAATCCTCAATTTTGTAATCAGTCAGTAATTCTTCTGGTGTATGAAATATTACAGTTAATGATGCATACTTTCCTGTCTCTCGTGAAATAGTTCCATACCGAGTAAGCAATGGCGCTAATTCCTTCGCAGTCTCGGGATTCCTAGGATCACCGACAAAAGCAATTCGCAGCTGGTCGCTTAAAAATGCTTGCCTTCCCGGTATACAAGGAAATTTATTTTCTTTATCACCTATTTTTTCATTCAAATAGTTAAACGAATCTAATTGCCAACCAGGTAGCGTTTCTTTAATTTTTTCAAGATCACTTTTAGCATATAACTCAGTCAATAAATCCACCTCCGAAGGCATTTATCATAATGTATTGCGGGAGCACGAAGGAGGTGAATGTCTAATTACTTTTTCATAAATCCGAATGAATATTAATTAAATGGTTAATGCTTTAATGGGTAAGTAGTATTTGCTTATCACAAAAAACAAAAATCCAGGTTTAAGTCTGCGTTTAGACGTTCATGCACACTCAGCCCTCAAAACGTATAACGCCGGACTTTCTGGATTTTTTTATTTTAACACCAACAAACGATCTTTAATTGAGTAAAAAGTAAACATATTGGTATTATCTCTAAAACAGTATGCACTTAGATTAGTGATGATTTTGATGCTCTTGATGCTTTTTGTTATCAGGTTTAAAAACGTTCTTGTCCTCTTCAAGTAGCTTACCGACTATAACCTGTCTGGTGGGCATTACATGTGCGTCTCTTGTTTTTACATCTGCTTTAATATTATATAAGCCATCATCAGTAAATGTCTTTGTAGCAACGTATATCCCATTGTTTTCATACTCAGCTTCTACCACTTCTAAATGCTCTTTATGATTTTCTTTCCATATCTCAAACTTTACATTCGTTGCATACTCTACTTTTTTTCCTTCTTGCGTCAGTTTCATTTTTAAATTTTGTTCTTTATTCTTTGATAGGCTAGAAGGTAAAATTATCTCTACATCAAGTTGTTTTGATTGTACATACTGGTCAGCAGCATTAGGATCAACAGTGCATGAAGTTAATAGGAGCATTAATATGATTAGGAAAAAGAAAGACAATCCTCTACTATTCAAATCGACCTCACTAATCAATCAATTTTTATTAATTTATTATGGTTTTCAACTTTGAAATCCTTTTAATGAGGAGATTATCAATTATCCAGACTAGCACAAGAGATATTCCTACCAAAGGGAATAGGACACCAAACATTATGATGATAAGTATTAGGAGTTTCATGGTTTTGAGTTCGGGAGATTTTGGTGCCCCTAACTTTCCGGCAGGTTTACGTTTCCACCAAAGAATAAATCCACTTATCCCAACTGCTACAATTCCAATACAGATCATTAAACCGATCAATTGGTTAACCAGTCCAAACTGTGTCCCTTTGTGAAGAGTTATTCCAAGAGCAATTATTTTTCCCATAGTGCCGTAGTTGTCATAACGATAATCTGCTAGGACAGCCCCCGTGTATTGATCTATATGCATCGTTGCCTCATCTTGTGCTTTGGGCGGAAAAACGGACATTGTATAAACTCCGTCAGTTTTTTGAGGAATGTAAATATCATAACCAGGCGTAATGTTTTGTTCTTCTGCAATCGTTACAACATCATCAATAGAAAGTTACTTGAAACAGGAACTTCTAGATTCTCAGCTGCCCAAGGGACATCGGCAACTTCTTTTGTTTGAGTTGATGTCGGAGCTTCTCCAACCCAAATAGATGGAGGATATCCGAATCCTGAATTTGTAGTTAATTGCTGAAATGTGTTTCCCCATAAACCAGACCATGGTAATCCCGTTAAAACCAAAAATAACATGCCTGCAGAAATCCAGAATGCAGGTACTGCATGTAAATCCCTAGTCAATATTTTCTTTCCTTTTGTAACTCTGGGAATCATGACACCCCGTACCTTCATTCTATTTCTGGGCCACCATAAATAAATATCGGTCACGATAAGTATTAGCGCCCAACAAGCTGTTAATTCCACAATTCTGTCCCCTGCTGTTCCTGCCATTAATTCACCGTGAAATTCTTCGATTTTATCCATTATTCGATTATCATCAGCAAGTTGCCCTATAATTTGCCCATTATGTGGATTAACAAACACAATATAGGAACTGTCTTTGGAAACAATACCCACTTCGGCAGATCGTTCTGGATGATCACTGGGTCTATATTTTATTATTTCAGCGTCAGGATACCTTTCTTTTATTGCTTCAAATTGTACTGATGGAGAGACTGTTTTTGATTCTGCCTGAACCTCGTATAGATCTTTGTATAAATGATTTTCGATTTGAGGCTTAAACAAGTACACACCACCTGTGACAGCCAATATAAGTAAGAAAGGCAAAAAGATCAAACCCGCATAAAAATGCCATCGCCAAACTGTCTGATAAAGTGAAGTTCTCGCTGTTTTTCTCTTAGAATATTCCTTCTTTTCAATTGCAGAATAATCTGATTTTAACATTTGTTTTCTCCTTTTTATTTTCTAAAACAAATTATTGTCTTATCACAAAGTCAATATTTAATGTTGTTACAAAAAGAAATGTGCAAGACAAATTACATAGCCCCTTCCTCATTCTCTCTTTTTAAAAAAATACTAAAGAGACCTTATAACAACAATACGATCATGTTAATATTTGTTAATTTTTGTTGAATTATGTTATTTCATAACAAAAAAAGACTCTTTTAAGGTCTTTTAAGATTTTACGCATAGGTTTTGTTTAGATTCCATTTTTTCAAACAAGAATAACCTTACTTTGGTGCAAGTCATGAAATCCTAAAGAAGATTTAATAAAACTCCAAAACAAAAAAGATACCAATATAGTTTGGTATCTTAAATAAAGTGAATGCTTATGAAGTAGTGAAGTCATTCATTATATGGTTTTAAGGCTAGCACTATAATCCTTGCTTACCTCAACGCTTGTTATACTTCAGGCCTCATTTCTGTTTTTATATTCGCTATATCTTTTTCTGTTACGTAAAGAGTAGAGATTGAACCAATAGAATTAAGTGAGCTTTAGAAGACTTAAAAAGCTCTGATAACAAATCTCTTTATAATATTCATGTGAATTTATATCTTCACTCATTAGCCATTGAATGAGCAATCCATCTACAATAGATCGCATTGTTTTTGAAGCTTTTTCAACATCTATACTTTGGTCAAATACTCCTGTTTCCTGTCCAAAAATAATAATGTTAGATGTGATGCCCCAGCACTGTTGATAAAAGCTATGGTTAATTTTCCTGTACGTTTCATTTCGGGTTGCCTGAGACAAGAAATCTAAATAAACCTTGTAAAACTTTTCATTTTCCTCGGGAGAGACAAATATTGAATTTACATAAGCTTTCAACTTATCCAGTGGCGTAGATTCCGAATCCACTGCTTTCAATTCATGTTTATAAATTTTATTTGTAATCCACTCAAGTAGTTGAGAAAGGGTATCTTCCTTATTATCAAAGTAATAATGCACGACGCCCTTACTAACTCCTGCGTGATCAGCAATACTTTGTAGTGTAACTGAATTATAACCTTGTGTTGACACAGCTTGGAAAGCTGCCCTTAATATTTGATTCTTTCTTTCTTCTGCTTTTTTCTTCATAATAAACCTCCAGAAAGCTAACCTTCAATTAGTATACAACAGTTCATGAAATCCACACAAAATTATTCTGACCAGACAAAATAGTTTGACCGGTCAGAATAATTGTGTATACTTAAAGTGGTTTCACATCAAGATAGCATATTGGAGGATTTATAAAATGAAAGACGAATTCAAGGCTCTAGTTGTAAACAAAGTTGATGATGAATTTTCAATTAAAGTAAAGAATGTTTCTCCAGCGTTTTTACCAGAAAGTGATGTCCACATCCAAGTACACTACTCTGGAATTAACTACAAAGATGGACTTGCAGGGAACCCCAATGGGAAAATCGTAAGAAAATACCCATTTATACCGGGTATAGATTTAGCAGGTGTAGTCATTTCTTCTAATGATCCTCGCTTTAAAGAGGGAGATAAGGTGATTGCCACAAGTTATGATATAGGTGTTTCTCATTTTGGCGGTTTTAGCGAATATGCAAGTCTCCCTGGAGACTGGATTGTACCTTTACCTGATAATTTGACCCTCAAAGAAGCAATGATAGTAGGAACAGCTGGCTTCACAGCGGCACTATCTATTCAACGTCTAGAAGAAAATAACCTATCTCCTGAAAAAGGAAAAGTTCTGGTAACAGGAGCAACAGGTGGCGTTGGTAGTTTTGCTGTTTCATTCCTTAACTCTCTCGGTTATCAAGTAGAAGCTAGTACAGGTAAAGAATCAGAATATGATTACTTACGAAAACTTGGAGCTAGTACAATTATTTCACGGGATATGACCTATGGAGGGAAGGTCAAAGCCTTAGGATCACAAAAATGGGCGGCAGCTGTTGATCCTGTAGGCGGGGAACCTCTTGCCTCTATCTTAAGCCAAATTCAATATGGAGGTTCCGTTGCTGTTAGTGGATTAACAGCTGGAACAAAACTGCCAACTACTGTTTTTCCATTCATCTTAAGAGGTGTTAATTTACTTGGGATTGATTCTGTATCTTGTCCAATGGAAACACGGTTAAAAACATGGCATCGTGTAGCAACTGATTTTAAACCATCTAGTTTAGAGGAATTTATTTCACAAGAAATTACTTTAGATCAACTTCCTAACGTTCTTCCTGAAATATTGGAAGGACAAGTAAGAGGGAGAACGATTGTAAATATCGTATGATTATTCATCAGAACTCATCCAGTTGCTAAAGATGAAACAATGTCTTAAAGGGCTAGTAAAGGGATTCTCAACAGGAATTCCTTTACTTATTATAGCTTACTTTATGTAAATGCAAAAATATAAGGAGTGATCCTCCCCATTCAGCTTACACAGTCTTAATGATATGAAAACGCTTATTCATCGTACATTATAAATGTGGCTCCTAGTCTAGAGTTTCGTTTATGGGCAAACAAAGCTCAAATAAATAGGAACCCACCTTGTCACAATAAACTCAATAGACTAATGCTGAGAAGTCTCCATATTTACTACAATACACCCACACCCCTGTTTGACTGGTTCCCTTGGAGAGAAGAAGACTTTGAAAAAGCCAAATGCGAAAACAAGCCGTTTCTGGTCAGCATCGGTTATTCGAACTTTCATTAGTGACAAGTTCGTGTATCTACACATATCCCTTAAGATGTACATAACTTTGAAATTGTAATTAAAGACAAATAAAAAAGGAACTCATTTGAATTCCTTTTTATAACTTATTAGTTTAATCGAATGATAGTCAAGGCTGCTCCGGTTGATCCCCCTCCTAAAAGAATAACTGTAGCTACTACTCCGAATAATTGAAGTGATATTCTGTCTCCTGCATCCAAAGTAGCGAACACATCATCATTGTAACTAGAAGTTGATACTGCTGGAGAAATGATTGAACCTGGTATTGGATCACCATTACGCATTAATCTAGAACCAGCAAGTAATGAAAGAGTGGTATTGATTTGATATGAGAGATAATAACGTCCTGCCACTGGCACAGTAAACATATTATTACCTCCATTTACTGTAAAACCGTCTAAGCTTTGATTGTTCGGTAAGGGTACTGGGGAACCACCCAGTACCACTGCAATTGTACTACCAACTGTATTAGATGCATACATAGAGTTTCCTGTTACACTTCCGCCTGTTCCTGTTGGTCCGGTTATTCCTGTTGCTCCCGTTACTCCCGTTGGTCCCGTTGCTCCCGTTATTCCTGTTGCTCCCGTTATTCCGGTTGCTCCTGTTGCTCCCGTTGCTCCTGTTGCTCCCGTTGCTCCGGTTGGTCCTGTTGCACCCGTTGGTCCGGTTATTCCTGTTGCTCCCGTTACTCCCGTTGGTCCGGTTGCTCCTGTTATTCCGGTTGCACCCGTTGGTCCGGTTGGTCCCGTTATTCCTGTTGCTCCCGTTACTCCCGTTGGTCCGGTTGCTCCTGTTATTCCGGTTGCACCCGTTGGTCCGGTTGCTCCTGTTATTCCGGTTGCACCCGTTGGTCCGGTTGCTCCCGTTGCTCCGGTCGGTCCTGTTGGTCCTCTACTACTACCTCCACATGCGTTAAGTTGAGCGCACATTTCTGTCACTACTTTCAGCAAAAGTTTGTGGAATCAAAGATACAAACTGATTAATATTGATAATTTAATGAAAAAGAAACGGTCACATTTGCTGTTCCAGTTCCCCCTGCCCCAACAATACCTATTGAGTTGATATCATTCAAAGTGATTGATCTACTTTCTCCTGGTGCTACTGTAAATCCCGCAACTGCTGTTCCATTAACTGTAAGAGAAGCTGTGGGGCCTACTCCTACAATCCCATTGTTTTCTACCATTATTGTTCCATTTATAACAAAAGAAGTTGCGTCTTCCCAAACTGGTGTAGCTACAGCTCCAGTATCCCCCAAATCAATCGTGAAACATACAGCATCGTTTACAAAACCCGTTTGCTCGTTACTACAACCGCCCAAAATAGCCATAATTATCCTCCTCATTCATATTATCTTTATAAAAATATGTTATTAAAAACAATTTCGATTGGATAATCAACCAAACTTAAAAATATTTAATAGATTTAATAATGTGATTCAGCTGAACATCTATTTGTCCTTTCGATTTTCTTTTTGATGATTCGATCTTAAGACACTCAAGATCTTTAACCGTAATAGAGCAACTTTCTCCTTTATTCACACCTAATGAATATATATTTTCTTTAGTCTGAAGAATAATTTTAATCGAAGAATTCTTGGTATCTTTATGATGAAGAGTGACTGTAGCAGTATTAGCAAAGTTAGATTCGTTGTTCCATAGAACTCCTGTTTTATTTTCATTTGTTAAAAAACAAATTTCAAATTTATCTTTTATACTTGGTTTTAAAATCAGATAATCATATACAGGAATTTTAACTTCACCAATACCACAAAAAAATGAAATATCAATCAAAATACGTGAATCTGAACGATACAAAACCTTATTGGCACATAATGTTTTCATACAACAAGGAACGAGTAATTCTAGCACAACACATTTTCGCAGTTCATTAACCGAAATAACTTTAAAATAACACGTCTGAAATAGTTCTCCATTCGATATGCCAGATGCAATAAAATGTTCTCCTTCTTGATTAATTAAAAAAACTGGTGTTACAGCAAAACATTCATCAACTTTTATTTGTTTTTCACTTTGAATTCGTTTAAGTTTTTCAATGATGCAGCATGTCAAGTTAAACCAACTCAATTCATTGCTTTAAAGTTAAAGTGGCTTTTTATAACTTATAATATGTGACGTGAGATTAATTGTGCATTTGGTGAGGTACACCTTCATTGACTTGTATTTGATGCTATGTAATTGGTGATCTTCTAGACAAATTGACTAACTAAAACAAGAAGATGAGAGGCCAACAAGTGTAATAAAAAAGTTATTGCGGTCTCACCGAAAATTTAAATTGCGGTGCCCTATTGCCTTTTTCTGCGAACAAAAACTTGTTAATATTTACATTACTAGTAGAGTTAAGGGAAGGGTGAATATCTTGATATCAATCACATCAGCTGAAGTGGGAATGAAGATTAATGAATGGCATAGGCATATTCAAAAATTCAACGTTACTGATGCTGAAATGTTAAAAGCTGAAATCGAACGTGATATAGAGGTTATGGAAGAAGATCAAGATTTGCTTATTTATTATCAATTAATGGCCTTCCGCCATAAAATCATGTTGGAATACACGATGCCATCCGATGAAAACCGAATGGAACTTTCAGAATATTTAAAGAAAATCGAAGGGCATAAGAAGAAGCTAGACAATATGCGGGCATATTATTATAACTTCTTCCGCGGGATGTATGAGTTTAGAAACGGTGAATACACAAAGGCCATTACATATTACAAAAAAGCTGAACGCAAAATTCCTACAATCTCCGACAAGATTGAAAAAGCTGAGTTTTATTTTAAACTGTCTGAAGTCTATTATCATATGAAAATGACACACATTTCGATGCATTACGCTGAGCTTTCATATAACATCTATAAAAAACACGAGCTTTATTCTGTTCGGCGTATACAGTGCCATTTTGTCATTGCCGGTAACTATGATGACCTTGAAAATCATGAGAAAGCTCTCCCCCACCTTCAAGAAGCTTTAAAAGGTGCTGAGCTGCTTAAAAGTAAAAATACTCATATCTATGCCACTGCGTTTTTCAATCTCGGCAATTGTTATCACAAAATGGACAACTTAAATAAGGCTGCTCGTTACATCGAACAAGCCTTGGTTCAATACAGAAAAATTAACTCTGACGTACTTCCGCAAGCTTATCATGACCTAGCATTGATTTATTTTAAACAAGGCAAAAAAGAACAAGCAATGGATTGCTTCCGCAAAGGAATTAGAAGTGCTGTAGATTTTAAAGACGAACTTTTTATGAACTTATTTGAAGCATTAGACGTTCTTTATATAAGAAATGGCGATACACCTAAACTCCTCAACATTTTTTCTCGTTTAGAGAACGGCAAAGGATACCCTTATCTGGAAGAGCTGGCATTGTTAGGAGGCAACCTTTTCGATTATAATGGAAAAATAGAGGATAGTATCATCTGTTTCAAGAAGATGGTATATGCTCAAAAGCAAATATCGAAAGGGGAATGCATGTATGAAATCTAAATTGTTTATCAGTTTATCCGCCGTTTTAATTGGACTTGCCTTTTTCGGATCTATGTCTAATGGCGAAATGAAGGAAGCATCCCGGAATGTAACTCTAGCACCTACTCATGAATTCCTTGTTTGATTCGATAAACAACATTAGTTCTGATTCCCTTTAGCCGTTTCATAACGGCTTTTTCTTATTTCTGATACTGAAAAAATCCATCATACATAAAGCTTTTGAGGTGAACATTTTGGACTTATTTGATGAATGCTTAGAAGCTCTAGGGAAAAACAAAGAAATCTTATCAGAAGAATTAACGGCAAATTATTATGAACTGCTTTCAAACAGTTTTCCCTTTACATCTTGGGGACAAATCAAGTGGAAAGAAGTTTGTTGTCATCAATCTATAGTTTACGAGGACGAGATTTACGATTGGCTAGCTAAACACCATTTTAAAGATAGGAACATTATTATTCTTTGGGGTTACGGAGAACAGCCAGCATTAAAAACCAGTCTTGAGCATGCATTAAACGTAATTGATGATGTAACTGCCGTTGGATCAGATACTTTTATGTTTAGTGAATTTGGCTACGTTATCGAATTTTTTCATGATGGCGATGTTACAATTGGAAAGTCCCCTTTCATTGAAAGGATTAACAAATAGGTAAAATGACACAGATCGAATGATTCATTTCCACCATTTGATCCACATAACAGTTAGTTTCATCATTCTTCCATGGTAATATTTTGTTATGACGATTAAATGAAAGGATATGATCATGAAAGTATTTGAAGCCAAAACCTTGCTCACCGAGGCTGAAAAGCGAGCAAAGGAATACAAAGATTTAAAAAGTAAAATGGTCAAATTAAAGAAAGCGTTCAAAGCTGTTGCAGATTTAGATGATAGCGAGTTTTCAGGCAAAGGTGCTAATAACATCAAATCATTTTATGAAGATCAAGCTGGCATTGCTGACCAATGGATTGATTTAATTGAGATGAAAATTTCTTTCTTAACGAGTATTCCTGGTTTCTTAGAAGACGCCAACTTATCAGATGCCTACATAGAAGAAACCTTTTTAGCGCATGAGCTTGCTAACGCCTCCACCAAATCAAAATCCATCATGTCTGAACAGAAAAAAGCCATGCAAGATATATTAAATGATATCAACGATATACTGCCTTTGGATCTGTTCTCGACAGAAACTTTTAAAAATGAACTTTCGTCTGCCGAAAAGAAACGAAAAGAAGCCATTGAGAAAATGGATGAAGTTGACGAAAACTTAACATCAGAATACGGACTATCAGAAGCAAATGAACAAATGATTCAAGCTGATTATCAAGCTTTAATGAATGCGACAGCAAAAGGCAAAAGCGCCTCTCCTATTCACTATAATGCGATGGCTTATAGAGACAGTGAGATTCACAAGATGACTGAGGATGTAAAGAAACAATCAACAGACTACATCTCTTTTAAGGACCAACAGGCGGAACAAAGAAGAATAGCAAAAGAACAAGAAGAACTGGCGAACAGACCATGGTATGAAAAGTCTTGGGATGCTGTTTGTAATTTTACAGGAGAGGTCTCTGGATATTATGATTATAAAAGAGCCGCTGATGGGGTTGATCCTGTTACCGGCGAAAAGCTAACTGCTGGACAACGGGTCGCTGCCGGTGCAATGGCTGCGGCAGGATACATCCCTATCGTAGGATGGGCAGGTAAATTAGCTAAAGGCGGAAAAGCTGTTTATTCAACAAGTAAGGCATTGTATAGAGCAGACAAAGCTCTCGATGTATACAAAACACCTAAGACATTCCATGCTCTTCAAAACTCCAGCAAAGGACTTTATGGACTTGCTTCTGCAAATGGTTTTAGCGAGGCCATAACAGGACGCGATATGTTCGGGAATAAAGTCTCTAAAGAGAGGCAAGAACAGAGCCTTAGTGGAGCAATGGCAATGTTGGTTCCTTTCGGAGCTCGTGGAATTAACAAAAAGCTTAATGCAAAATCGAGTTCCCGAGTTAGCGAAACATCTACTAACACCAGCAAAAAACCTAAAGTTCCTAAAACGTACAAAAGACCAACTTATTTCCGTAAAGGCGTTAGAGATAAGGTTTGGGAAAATGCTAAGGATTCAACCGGATCTGTTAAAGACCCGTTAACAAAACAGGTAATGAAAAAAGATGAACCATGGGATATGGGTCATAAACCAGGTTATGAATTTAGAAAACATCAACAAAGTGCAATGGAAAGAAATATTAGTCGAAAGCAATTTTTAGATGAACATAATAATCCAGACCATTATCAACCTGAATTACCTTCCTCCAATAGGAGTCATAAAGGGGAAGATATGACGGATGATTACTTTGGAGATTAAGGAGAGATTGTCTAATGGGCGTTACACAAGAAAATAAAGTAATTGCTAGAACAGTTTTAGGAGCTTTTGGAGGTAAACCGAAGGTTACGAAATATTGGGATGATAACAAGAGTAGCAGCATTGATATTTTATCGGTCAGTGACCAGCCTCAGGAAGGTATCACGTCATATTCAACTCTAGGTTTGTCGGATCATTCTATTAATTATGAGGTGAATGGCACTCCGTTGCGGATAGAAATCGTAGCTGCAATGGAGTCAGCTTCAGACATATATGCTAATGTTTTATCAACTTGTGCCTTTAATATAATCAACTCAAATTTCACTTGTGCACCAGGTGTTATTTTTAAAAATGTGATTAGTATGTATGATCAGGAAACCGATATGAAACATATTATGTTCGTTCCCCCATTTTTATGGGAGGAAGATTTAGAACTACTTGAATTTAGTAACAAAAATGTTACTTGGCTAATGGCTTTACCTATATCCGAAGGAGAATTGCAAGTAGCTGAAAAACACGGCTCAGATTATTTACAAGATCTTCTGGAATCAAAACAGATTGATATTTTTGATATAAAGAGAGAATCTGTTGTTTAATGACTTTAATAAAGAAGAGTCACTTTATAAGCCCCTCTCAATGAGAAGGGCTTATTTTATTTAATTTGAAATCAGCTGCAAATAATAGAAGAAAATGACTGAGGTAAGGAGAATTCTATGATTAATGAAGAAAAACACACAAACCCTCAAGCTAATAACAATATATTTGGAAGGATAGATACCTGGTATTCTGTTCATAGGAGTTCGAACTTGAGGGAAAATAAAGAAAGACCAGCTTATTATGTGGCTGGTCCTTATCTTTAATTAAAGAAATGGTTATGTAAAGCTTTAGAAAATCCAAAACCTTCTTCTGGTCCCTTTAACCAGAGAGAAATAAACTTTTCGAAATCCACTTCTTTTTCAATATCTTTCAAAATTCTTTTAAATTCTTCAGTAAAGTTATGAAGAGAGACCTCTTCGCCATTTTTAATCTTATCAGTGTACTGGCTCGTTAACTCTCTTAATTCTTGATACTGTTTTTCACTTAAATCATAGGCCAAAACTTGATCAAATAAGCCAAACCGATCATAATCAGCTGCTAATTGTTGGACTAACCTTAGTTGAAAAGCCTGCTTCTCGACTTTTTTTTCTAGGTTGTCAAGCCTTTCTTCTACTGTTACCAATTCAAATCACCTCAATTAAAAAGCTAAGAAAGTAAATACACTTGCAATAGTTCTAGCTGTAGAAGATTTTACACCAGCATCAATTAGATATGAGGAAACCGTGTCAATAATTGCGTCCTCCACAACGTCACCTCGTTTAACTAACTCGTCCAAAGCATCTGCTACATCATCAGTATGTTTTGCGAATGTTTTTCCTGCTGATCCACCTAACTCATCGACTACCTCACCAACAATTCTCCCACCATGTCGAAGCGCACTGGCTGTTGCCTTCATTGCTTCTTTAGCAATCCATTTTTTAATACCATTTGTGTGAAATTAACCAGATTGTTCAGTTGTATTAGTTGGTAATTCGGATAGTTTAACGGGAGTTTGATAAGTGACTTCCTGCTGTGCCTGTAATGTTACCTCTTGAGCTTTGGCATGTCCATCCAACGGAAGAACTAATGATAAAGAGAATGTTAATGCAGATGTTGCTAAAAGTAATTTCTTAAACATGAAATCAATCCCTTTCTTTTAAATTATTTACATGTAAATGATAACATTATGTTCAGACTAGAAAAATAATACTTTTTACTCAAATATTAGAATAATTTTGAACTATCTGTAACAAAATAAACATAAGTATCTCCTTGAGAAAGATACTCAAGGAGACTATTTATTTACTTCAAGAGAGCTTCAAGTTTCGCTTTCGTTTTTGGTCCGTAAATACCGTCTTGAGTAAGCCCGTACATAGACTGGAATCGTCTAATTGCATCTGCTGTTTTCGGACCATACACGCCGTCAATGCCGTTGTTTTTTGCTCCTTTATCCGGGTAAAAGTATAGTGCAGCCAGTGCTTTTTGAATTTGTGTTACCTTTTCCCCTCTCATCATTGGGCTCTTCACTTTAAAAATACCGGATGGTAGCGCATATGACGTTTTTTTGCTGCTTGTGTTTGTTGTTTTCTTTTTAGCTACACTTGCTTTGCTTGAGTTTGTTTTTCCGCCCAACTTTTTCAATTCTGCTTCAATTGCAGTCTTAACTTGAATCCATCTTCCCTCTGACAAAATGCGGTGCGGGCAATACTTACCATTCCAGTCTTGATGTTTGCGGACTCGATCAATACCCCATCCACGTTCTTTAAGTAGCTGAGCCACAAACTTAATAGCAAGCTTTTCCGCTGCCTTATATCGTACCCCTCCTGACTTGCTATAACAAATTTCGACACCAATAG
Organism: Bacillus sp. FJAT-14266; assembly: GCF_001719225.1. Taxonomy (NCBI): domain Bacteria; kingdom Bacillati; phylum Bacillota; class Bacilli; order Caryophanales; family Bacillaceae; genus Bacillus; species Bacillus sp. FJAT-14266. The sequence continues at coordinate 1,742,058 of NZ_CP017072.1, read as the reverse complement.
ACTTGCGATTCCCTGTACCGTTTGTTCCATCTCCTGTGTGCCAAGCGTTACGATTCGTTGGAATACCTTGAATGACTTGTTTATCGTCTACTGCAAAGTGAAAACTTGTTGAGCTAGAGTTATTCTTCATGTAAGAAATCTCATTGGCTGCTGAAGCATCATTCGCAGTGTTATGAATAGTGATATATTCAGCTTTCATTGGATTAGGACATTTCAATCCATACTTTGATTTAGAGACTAGATTCTTTACAACTTTAATGGCCATATACCCTCTCTCCTTCTGTCAGTAAGATAAAAAAAGCCACTGGCTTAGCCAGCAGCTTTGTCTGCGTTATTCTTACTCTGTTCTTTTTCGTTCTCAATTGTTTGTAATCGATCTGTTATTGATGATGGTATTTTAACACCAATCTGTGCTAAGTTTTCAGTTATTGACAAACCTTCATTAGCGATATAAAAAAGAACGGTACCAAAGGTTAAGACACCGTTCAAATTGAGTACTGTATCAATCACGTTTGCTAAAATGACCGCAAAGAAATTGAGTAGCTTGCGGACATAGCCAAACCATGCGCTTCGACTTCGCAGTTTTTTGAATTTCCATGCCTTGATTACTCCTGTTAAAACGTCAATTATGCTAAGTACTAGAAGTAAATCAAGGTACTTCACCCCTCCAAATAAATATACTCTTGCTAAATCTAATGTTTCAAAATTGATAAACAAACTTGTCTCCTCCATTCTAATCACCTCCTCCGAGGCAAATAAAAAAGGACAGCCGGATCTTATGAGACGGCCGTCCCTCTAACTGAAAAGTTTCCATTTGTTAAAGCTGTAAGCTCCATAACAATTTCTTTAAAGCCAGTAATGCTAAAAGACCAAGCTTCTGATTTTCCTTTTGTGCTAGTGGCAAACGTTCCGTCATCCACTTTCTGCCCTCTAAGGGCTCTTTTTGTTCCCGATAAGGATTTACCCCAGAACTTCAATTCACTTGTCTCAGCCGTCCCATAAACCTCAATGAGCAACGTTTTGAATGATCCAACGGTGAATGGGTTACCCTCACCTATGGTTTCTGTTTTATCGTGAAAGACAATATCCATTGTTTTTGATTGAGTGTCTAATGAGCTAAGATTCAAGCCTTCAGTTTGAACTTTTAAACGACCATCATTAGTTAACCCGCTTTTATCTAACTGGACTGAGAACGGAGCAACTGCTGTAATAGGAACAGTATGGTTAATGTTTATATCCTCTTCACCTGCGCCCAATGACTGGTAAAGTAAGAATTCAGATTGCTGCAGGTTACCATTTGCGTATCTGAAACGGAAATATCGTTTAGTTAAATGAATCCACTCAGTCTCGCCAAGCGTATTTGCTTTAACAACCAATGAAGAGATTGTGGTCCATGAATTCATATCGTTACTTTCTTCAATGAATAAGGTACCTTCACGATCAGAATAAGCGTGACCTTTTACTTTTGAAATTAAAACCTGACCTAATCGATCTTGTCCATATTGCGTGTAGACTTCAGTGGCTTTTAAAACTGCGTTCGTCAGCAGCTCTGAATTACCGGAGATTGAAGCTACCGGCACAACAAAATCTCTGTTTCCTTCTCTGTATGGCTTGGCTGCCCCCGGCTTACCAGTTGCATCTGTTGAAAATTGAAAACTATATGATGCCATTATAAATCCTCCTTGCTATTGTAGATCATTAGTGGTGAGCATGGGTTTACAACGGAACCACCTCCTTTAAGGAAAAATAAAAAAGCCCTAAATGGCTTCTCCTGTGATCTCTTTATACTGTTCAGCTGTAATGAGTTTTTTCTCTATTCCTTCCTGTAAATCTTCGGGCGAACAATCTTTGAGATGAATTGCCTGTTTCACCATTTCAGAAGAAGCCCAGTTATAATGCAAAGCCAGCACCCAATAATTCATGAACCTTGCCCTCCTTGTAGAGTAAGCAGTTGCAACTTTATTTTTGAAAGCTCGCTTCCCAAAGTTTGGTTTAATTCTTCAAGCTGTTTACGAGCCAGTTTTTCCTGTGACAACTCTCTTGCAAGTAGATCCACTTGAACTGGTGGTTCATATGCAGATGTACTCTGAAGCTCTTCCCACCAAGTTTTTAACTCTGCTTCCGTGGGTATAGGTGCCCTAATATTCCACTCTGCTATATATGAGGGAGTTCCATCACCATTATTCTGGACAATAAAATCCTTTGTGGGATCAGCTGTTGGGTATTTAAAAAGAATAGCTTCACCTATATTCATCGTTACCTCCTAAAATCTTGGATAGTTTCGGCCTCCAAGTTCTTGTATATCAAAAAAGTTAAATACACCATTTTTATCATCTACTGCCCTTTTCAGTGTTTCGTCTCCTCCGTAATTACAGTAGCACCAGATTTCAACGTAATCTCCTTTATTCATGGGTACAGTCGCATTGCCGTTTAAACCAAGATTCATCCCATTATCCTTTTCCTGAAAGTCTCCTCTTACATGGTGCAGTGTTTTATATGCTTTTCCATTTAGGTAAACCTTCAAATGAAAGTTTATATAAGATGTATAATTTAAGGTATATATACTTGCCCCGATTAAGTACATTCCATCGTTCGGAGCAATAAATCGATTGTTTTTAGTATCAAAAGCATTATGGCTATCCTTGATGACCCTGTTAAATGCAATTTTAGTGTGATCAATCTTTTTTAAATACTGAACACCTGTAGTTCCAATATTCGCATGAGCAAAACCTGATATCTTTTGCCACGGAGTCCAGCCTGAACCACTCCACCAGTGTCTAATCCAAACTCCTGTACTGTCATAGTAAGTCCCAGACTCATTCCCTGTTCCGTAAAAGTATTGAGTGAAACGGTAATTATTATATTTTTCATTTTTGACAATGCCATAACCCAAGGGGTAGCCTGTAGTATTTCCCTGCCCAATGTCCATTAAGGTCAGTCCTAAAGGATATTCTTCCCCTCCTGTTCTTGCATCTTGAATAGCATTGTCTCCAGTAATTAACGTCAGATTGTTATTTTTATAGTTGGTATCCACGTAATATTTTGCATCCGATAAAGCCTTATCCGCTTTTTCCTGAGCTCCGACAATTGTTTCTTTTGCATTCCAATTCTCCCGTTCCACTGGTGTAATGTGCCGTTGTAAATCATTACGATGCTCTTCAAATTCTTTTTTCGAAGCTTGCTGTACATTATCAACGTTCCCTAGCCCGATTTGCGCCTTTGTTGTATTGTGAGGGTTGTTCATGTCATTTTTATGTACAGCTAAATCTTTATGCGCATCTTGAATGCCTTTCTCCCAACGGTTCACATCATCTTCATTAATCGGATCGTCCGGGAGCCAATCTGTTTTTGCATCATAAGCCATTGTTAAACCACCTCAAAAGTAATCCTAAAATCTAGCGTTCTATTATTACTAACGTCTAAATCTGTTGTTCTTTCCGTAATCACGTTGTTTTGATCATCAAGTATCTGAACACTCTTAATATGTTTGATGTCTTCCTCTCGTTGAGTAAGCACCGTGACAACGGCACCCTGAATGGTGAGTTCCACAATTTCTGTTTCATTTCCATTCAGCAGCACTTTCGATATTCTATTTTTCAAATCTGCAGCTGTACGCTCTCTATAAAGCTGTGTAATCATACAAGGACCACCTCGTTATTATTGAGCGTGACGGAATAACCTACCTTTAGCTCACTTGCTTTTCGATACCTTCTGTTATTCAAAATGACAGTATCTTTTATTTGGAGTGGCTCATTCAAAGCAGCTCGCAAGGTATATGCCAAATGAGCTGGCTTCATATTCTCCAATGTTTCTATGAGCTCGCTCATATGCTGCATATCATCTATATCAATATCAACCTTAAAACGGTACTCTCCGGGAAGCAGCCGAACCTGAGCTGACGGATTTTTCAGGAACCGGTTCAACGCGTGTTCAATGGCCCTATATGTTGCCGGCGGTATATTGGACATTTTAGAGATTAGGCGCAATCGGCGGATCTCATCGGTGTCACCTGATTCCCGCGGTACGTTCAAAATCTTTTCCCATCGTTCAAGCCCCCAGGTTGCCGTAGTAACAAACAGCTGATCTGTCAGATCAAAGATGCTGTTATTTTGCTTCTCAAATTCCGGAGCTTCCGCTTTAAGAAGTTCAGCCATTTCCTTTAACTTGGTAAGGAACGGCGGCAGGTAAGCAGTCATTTCATCGAGTTTGCTCAATGATGTTCACCTGCCCCAATTTAGGGATTTCGACGGCACTCAGAACCAAATTTTCGGCCACGCCGTTGATTTTAATATCTGCGTAATCACTTACTGAAGGTGAATTGTAGACGATATTATTAATCTGCGATAAACGGATGACGTTATCTTCAAAGGCAATCTTTTTAAAAAGATTTAAAACACCTGATTCAATTTCTTGCTTTACCTGATCGATAGAGCTATTGACCTCGGGAAGTACCTCGGCTGAAATCTCAACCTCTTTCCATACCGCACTCTCCACTGTGACAAAGGCACCTATTGGCGCTTGTCCCTCACCTTGTCCGGGTTCAGGATCAATATAGTTTTTCACCTTTGATATTAAAATATCGGAAGCAGGTTCCAAGTTAGCATTGGTCACGACAATTTTGACTGTACCGTCCCCGTTCCAAAGCGGAAAGACCTTTACCTTCCCCACTCCGTCTACTTCTTCAGCCCATTGTTTATAGTGTGCTTTATTGGCACTGACAGCTTCTCGACGCACGCGGGTAAAATATCTAGCTCTTAAACTGTCATCATCCTCTTCTTCACGTCCAGGAATCAGAATCTCTTTCACAATCGCTTTTTGAAGCCCAGGTATAGTGTCTAATGACAATAGATTCTGACCGGATATGTTTGCGTTCCCTGCTTCCCCCGCTGTTTCACACTCCAACGTCCCGTCAGCTGTGTATTGAAAATAAAGATTATCAACATAAAAGCGAGACCCTACAGGAATGGTCACGCCTTCAGTAAACTCCCCTGCCCTGACTGCTTTTGTGGCAGCAGTCCGCTCAATGCCTGCTTCAGTAGCTCGTCGATCTAAAAATTCCCCTTGGGCCGTGTCTGAGAAGACAAGTTCCAGAACAGTATCGAGCCAAATATAAGACTTGGCCAATTCTGCGGCTACAGGAGCTAACGCGTTATAAATCACGCTGCCTTCCCTTTTATCAATGTCCGCTGAAATGCTGTTCAACATTCGATCCATAATCGATTCATAGGTTTGATCTTCAAACATCCTCGCCAAGCACCTCCTCGATCTCCAATGTTCCTTCGTCAGTCTCGACTGTAAAGGAGACACGGAACGATTCGCCTTGTTTTTCTATTTCAAAATCTGTAACAGCAGAAATCCGATCGTCATAGATCAGTGCTTCCTCTATCAGCCGAGGGATCTCCATTTTCTTATATGCGTCTGTTGTTTCGTTATCTGCCAGCACGTCTTGAAGTTCATTTCCAATGTCATGACTGTAAACAGAATATGCGTATCGCTCAGTATGGAGAGACAAATATACAAACTGCTTGATCGCTTCAAGGCCTGTGATGATTTCATTTGTGATACGGCCATTTTCAAAATCTATTTTGTAGGTTTGCGAGGTCTCTATGACTTCGCTGTCATCTTCTATATCCTCAAACTCGATTTCCGGAGACAAAGCCATTCCAAACACCTCCTATATTTTGTCGAGAATAAAAAATGATTGCCCGCCTTTTAAGGAGACAATCATCACACGCTCACCTGTATTTAATGCTTCTTCACCGGCCCGCAGCCGCTTTGGAACAATAATCAAATCAGCAGGTATTATTAATTTGTCATTTTCATTAAGCCTTATTTCAACAGGGGAAACGGAAACCACTTCAGCCGGTAGAATATCCACTGGCGACTCAGAATCAACTGCACGGACAGCCAAATGTTTGATTGCTTCACTTAATCTCATGAGGAAACACCATCAGGGATAGAATTTTTCTCAACCACATCAATGGTCATCGTGTGTGTCGATCCTTTAAATTCGTGTTTGTCTGTATCGATCCAGTATGTTTTCTTAACCCCGACTTCCGGAATTGAGATATAGATGGGCAACCCGCTCTGAAGATCCGGAATGCCAATCGCTTGAATACTCTTGAGTTCTTTTTTAACACCTTTTTTCTGTGCCTGTTTGACTTTCGCACGCTCCTGAAGCTGCGCCTGGTTAATGTTATCAGAAACCGTTTCGACATACTGAAGCACACCATATTTACTGATCCCTGAGCTGTCACTTGCAGTGGCTGTGTATGTTTTATTGTCTTTCTGCCGGCGGAGCTTTACTTTTGTGGCCGTGTCATTAATTGAAGTGCTGTATTGATAGCCGGTGATGTTCACACCCGTCTCCAACACCCATACTTCTGACAGATCTGGCCAAGCGCGAAGGCCAAGCTTCCCCTTCGCAGAATATAATTGATAATTCCTTCCGGTTTGGCTTTTCGTTTGTTTCAAGGCTTTTAGAATCATGTCATAAAGGCTCGTATCATCTTTAAACACTAATGATTTAATGGTGTAACCTGTATTTGCAATGGATGTAGTCGGAATCTGAAAATCTCGCGCCAACCGTTTTATAATCTCGTCTGCACGTTGATTTGAGAAAACATAAACATCTTTGTTCTTGACCAAATATTGCAGCATATCATAAGCCGTAAAAGTCATCCAGTGTTCTTCCGGATTGCGAGAAAACACAATGCCCCGGAACAGTTCTTTGCCCTTCCACTTAAATAAAACTGTATCCCCTTCAGATACGCTGTAATATGAATGGGTTCCCTGTTTCGTAATGATCTTGGCCGTAATCGATCGCGGCGCCTGATACCGTTGCCCTTCGAGGGAAACACTTTCAGTTACCAGCTCAAGCCATTCCGTTTCTTTAATGACGAAAAGTTCTATCATGTCATCACCTGCTTACTGCGGTATTTTTAATTTTTGCCCAGGAAAGATCCAGTGTCCTGGCTGTCTTATATTCCGTTTGCTTCGTTTGATCATAGCCTTTTTATTGACTTTCCATATCTTGCGCCATTTTGTACTGTCTCCATAAAATTTGCCGGCAAGGTCCCACAGTGTATCGCCTTTCTTAACGGTGTATGTTTTAGGAGCTGATTTAGATGGCCGTTTCTTCTTCGTCTTTTTCTTCTGCTTGATCTTCCGCGGCGAAGCAGTTTTGTATTCCTTCAGCTTTATTTCATAATCACGATCACCTATATCTTTTTGGCCCTCTGTATAAGAAAAAACCTCGATACTGCAAGTTAAATTAATTTTCGTTCCAGTAATTAAGAATTGAACCGGCTTTTTAGATTTCACCCATTTCTCGATCTTTGCAATAGCATTTTCAGGAGAAGGAAATCCCTTATACTCAGCAAGCGGGCTGTGTTTCTTTGGAAAAAAAGAAGAGAACGAAATTTCTTTCGCTCCCGGTTTATCAATAAAAGTGATCTCCCCAAAACTAGCCACTTTTACTGATTCATTTTGAATTGTGTTGGATATATCAATTTGTTCAGGAAGGACCGGAAGCCGCAGCTTGTCCTTCCCTTGTGAAATCCAGAATTCATATATGGATTTAGTCAAAAGCAACGACTCCCTTCGTTCCAATGTTGATATCCTGTTCAAGCTCATCGACAAGGGCCTGCTTAATCTTAGCTACAAGACTGTTCATGTCTTGGTCATTGTGAAAATGCTGATCGCCATTAAACTGAATAATGACCTCTTTGCCACCTGCAGCTTTAAACGTTGTTTGATTACGACCCGTTGTGGCAGCTGTTACCTGACCTGAAGATAATTCAGTTTGACCTTTTTCAGATGGGTCTGTGACTTCCATTCCGAGTGCCTTAGCTGCTTGGGCTAATAAATAACGTCCACGGATGCCTCGCTCCTCCGGAATGATCCATTCCCTTTTGTTTCCTTCACCGACACGGGCAATCTGCTCTTTGGTAATAAGTCCGCCGTTAGCGTAGCCAACATATGGACCTCCATGTCTCATGCTTCTAATGCCTGGTACATTATTAATTGATCCATATCTGCTTTTGATATAGCCAATCGCAGCAGCAGCGTTGTGAATCGGGTTAAGAATGTTATTCATGCCCGGCAATTTGTGTGCGTTGAAGGTACTTGGGATTGTCTGCATGAGCCCCTGAGATGGATGTCCTGCTTTCGCATTACTATCCCATAAGTTGATTGCCTTCGGATTACCGCCTGACTCATGCTGAGCAATTGTCATCAGCCCTGGAAGCCAGCTCATCGGTGTCTTTGTAGCCATGATAGCAGCCATGAGCCATTGCTTCACATTTCCGCTTACTGCGCCCATTCCAGAATAAGCGGCAGCTAGTGAGCCTGCTTGTTTTTCAGCAAACTTTTTTACATCAACAGAATCCAGACCTTTTACAATACCTATAGAGGCAAAACGCCCAAGACTCATCATGACACGGGAAGGTGAATGAATATCCAGCTCTTCACGAAATGCCTTCTCAACTTTTTTCGCCAGTTCCTTGGCAGCCTCATTGACTTCACTTGCCTTAGAAGTCATGCCTGAAACAAAATTACCGATCATACCGCTTCCCCATCCGTTTGATGATTCTTTAGAGCGGATAAACGGCTTGTTAATATGAGTGCTGACGTATTGATCAGTACCAGTTTGTGAGCTATTTTGTCCGGAAGCAAAACCTTTGATCGTTCCGCTTCCCCATGATGAAGATTTATTAACAGTGTTCTGAAATGGCATTTTAACCTTCGTCTGCAAGAAGCCATCTGTACCGGTCGAAGTGCTGTTTTGACCTTTAGCATAACCATTGACCACTTGCTTTCCGTAATTCGGAGAATAAGAGATTAAATTGTTCATTGGTTGTCCAACGTTTTTCTGTTTCCATGCTTCCATAGAAACAACATTATCTCTAATTCCTTGATCAAAGCTCTTCGTGAACTGTTGACCAAATGATGTTGCTTGTTCATCAAGACTGGATGTGTCAATAATAGGAGATACAGAAGCAGTCACCGCCGCACTACGGACTAGCGGGGAAGTTGCCGGTTCACCTCCTGCAGATGAAGCAGACGCTATATCATCAACCACACTCATCCCTAATTTCGAAGCAGCTTGAGAAAGGAGCATTTTGCCGCGACCTTTATTATTCTCAACAGGGATAACGAATTCTTTACCAGCTTCACCAATCCAAGATATTGTTGGCTTCGTAATGTAACCACCAGTAGCATGTTTCTTTGGCTTTTCTTTTCCCGAACCAAATAAATAATTTACGCCACTCTTCACATATCCCCACGCTTTACCAGCAGTTTTTTTCGCACTTGAAGCTACTTTACCACCAACTTCTTTTACCCCGCCTAAAATACTGCTTCCCAATTCCTTTACACTCTGCCACTTTTCAGACCACCACTTCTTACTAAAAAGGGTTTCTGAGATGGAACTCTTAACACTTTTCCATATTGATTTAGCATTGTCCCATTTATTTTTGGACCAGCTTTTTACACTTTCCCATTTTCCTGACCACCACTTCTCGCTAAATAGAGTGGATTTCAGCTTTCCTTTAACTGATTGCCAAACAGAAGACGCGCTGTCCCACTTACTTTGAGCCCAACTTTTTACGCCTTCCCATTTACCTGACCACCACTTCTCACTAAACAAAGTGGATTTTATTTTTCCCTTTACGGACTCCCAAACAGATGATGCACTATTCCATTTGTTTTGTGCCCAGCTTTTAACACCAGACCACTTCTCAGACCACCATTCACTATTAAATAAAGTAGACTTCACCTTTTCTTTTACATGAGACCATGTATCACTTAACCCATTGAGAGAAGTCTTCGCATTACTCTTAATGCCGGACCATTTTTCAGACCACCATTTTTGATCAAATAATGTACTGTTTAGTTTCTTCTTTACTTCTGAACCATCAAACGCTTTACCTAAACTTGAACCACCCATGGTGCCTGCTATACCACCAACTATTCCACCAATGGCTGTTCCCACTCCTGGAATAACACTGCCAATAGCTGCTCCTGTAGCCGCTCCAGCAAGACCACCGCCAGCTGATCCAATCTTTTCACCAACATTATCTTTATTCATCCCAATTAAATCGGTTGCCGCTAACGCTGTTCCTAATAGAGGGACTCCTTTTGCAAACTTGCCAACACTTTTCAGAGGACTTAAGACTTTCCCGAACTTCGATGTACCGCCTGCAGCTCTACCAGCTGAGTATAGCTCCGATCTCGTAGTGGTTATTGCTGGTCTTGATCCTCCGGTTGGATTAGTACCTACAGTTCTACCGGAACGCCTTCTCTCCAACCGTTCAGATGACACAACAATTGAACTGTCAGAAGGGTTCATTCGGTTTAGATTACCCCGTCGTCCTAAAACTCTTTTCCCTCGTCTTCTACGAATGCGATCATTTTTACCTCCATCGCTACAACAGCAACATGTTAAGCTGCCGCTTCGAGGTAAACTCGTTGGACTTGTGGCAGTTTTGGATTCTCTGCTCCTTGTGCTGGCATTACGATTACTGTTTCTGTTCCTCCTTTCACTTCGCGTATTAGCGCCAGCTTCAGGAGTACGTTTGGGAATTAGCTTTCGGATTACGCCTGCTGCATCACTTCCGACAGTACCTATGCCTTTTAACAGCGGACGTAGTATTTTCAAATAACCAATCAACCCGATTAAAGAAGGGATCACAACTTTAATCGCTGTTTTTAAATCTTCCCAATGGTTGACGCTCCACTCAATGGCTACGTTTAACTTATCACCTATCTCCTTACCAAGATCAGCAATATCTTTTTTGATCTCTTTAAGCTTTTCCTGACCTTCTTTACTGTTAATGAACGAGCTGATTTTATCAAAGGCTGGCCCTAATCCAGTTAGCAGAGAAGTTCCCATATCCTTAGATATGCTTTCAAAATCTCTCATGGCATCATTAACCGGTGTCATCGGATTATTATCCCGAAGTTTCGTAAAGCTTCGTTCTAATTCACCGCTTGTTTTGGCACTTGTACCAATACCCTCAGCCATATCTAAAATCGGTTGCTTGAGGTCTTCATATTGTGTTCCAATAAGCTCAGTCGCAATAGCAGCCCGCTTTGTTTTGTCTTTCACTTTAGAAAGTGCTTTTGCCACCCTAAATAAACTTTCCTCTCCGCTTATTGAACCATCTTTGAAGCCCTTGAACATTTTCTTAGTTTCCTTGGCTCCGAACAGCGTTTTAAATGCGTCCACTTGGCTATCAGACATTTCGGTTCGGCGGATGTTAAACTCACGCATACTATCGGCTAGGTTATCGAAGTTTCTGGCTCCACCCTTTGTTCCTTTTATCATGGCGTTTGCAATCTGGCCGCCTGTGAGCTTCAAGTCTTTAAAGGTGGAACTGTATTCATTCATCGTATCCAATAAATCGTCAGCTTGGTCACCGGCATTCCGATATACATAAGCAATTAAGTCTCCGCTTTGTTTTCCAGACAATTTCAAGTTGTTATACATTGAACTGAAAGCACGATCTACCTCAGCTTGATCAGCATTCATAAGCTGGGCAATCTTACTTGACGACTCAGTCAATTCAGCAAGAGCTTTTTTAGACGCCCCTGTCTGTTGCGATAAGTTTCTTAGAGATAAACTGACTTCTTCCCGAGAACTGCCCGCTTTATTGTTGAAATAGATCTGATCCGTCATTCTTGCAACATCTTTCTTATTAACGTTTGAAGTTGCTGACACGTAAGCATCCTGAGACATTGTACTCTTACCAGAACCCATAATTGAACCTGCAGAAAAACCGCCTGCAACTGCCAGAGTAATGGTAGCATCCTTCAAGCTGTCTATTTTCGCTTCAATTGCATCCAGAGCCGCTGAAGCTCTATCCTTAATAGAAACAGTTGGCTCAGCATGTTCGCCGTCTACATCGGACACATGACGACGGATCTCATCTAATTGGTTTGAAGCATGATCACGAACTGAAACAGTTGGCTCAGCGTGCGAGCGATTCAAATCAGAGAGACCTCCACGGATCAAACGAAAACGTGGTGTAGCTTGATCATTTACGGAAACTGTCACCTCATGGCTGCCCTCGGTAAGATCCTCAGCTTGCTGACGTATAGAATGTAAGCCATTCGAAACTCGATCATCTAAATCCACTTCAAGCGATCGAGCCCGTCCGGTCAAACGGTTGGCCGATCGGTCAATCCGCCGCATAACTCTCTCAGTCCGGTCTTCAGCCTCAAAAATAAGAGGGCCATTAGCGGCCCTCTTAAGTCTTTCAGCATTGCCTTGTATCATTCGAAGCTTGCGGGAAATCTTATCATGTAATTCAAACGTGGCTGTTAGTTTAGCCATAGTTAATTACCTCCCTTCTTCGCTTCTTTTTCTAACAGCTCAAGCTTATAACCGATTAACCCATATAAGAGCGCCTTGAATTCTTTCGGAGCCTCATATAGTTCTCTTAATTCTGACGGGGCGTATTTGAGCTCATGCATCGCGTAATAAAGATATACAGCCTCTTTGTCCCCGTCCTTTACTAGTTTTTTGCCGCTTCTTCAAGGTCTTCGAGATCATCATCAAATCCATTGATTTCAATTGCTTTGTTTAGCCAGTTCGCATACTCACCGCCGACTGAAAGAACACGTTTGGCGACTTCCACTGGATCTTCTGTTTTGTAAGCCTCACGTAGTTCCTTAGCTTTAAAGTTCGGATAAACAGTCGTTTCAACCGCAATACGAGCATAAAAGCGTTGGCTGTCCAACTCCTTCACACGGCCGCGGCCTTTTACATTTTTGTAAGTGGTGTTCTCTTTCTCAAGTTCGTCAATTCGTTCAGTCGTAATTGCTTTGAAAATGAATGGAACAACATTGCCTTCTTTGTCTACAAACCGTTTAGAAATCGGAACTTCTACCTCTTCCGCTTCAATTGTTTGTCCTGGCATAAAGAATGAAAGATCGTATACTTTTTCGTTTTGTTTTTCACTCATGTTTATTAACTCCTTCAAAATTCGATTTAAAGTTTTTCGCAATAAAAAAAGCACATTCTCCTGTGCAAACAAATTGAAATGATCAATTTATTTAGGGGATGTGCTTACCATAATATTCATGTATAATAGATTCTTGAAACTACCTTTTCCTATCTATAAAGGAGGGTGGTAGATAATGAATTCATGTAAACACCTCCTGAGAGGAGGTGAAAAACAATGACCACTGTCCAGTTTCTGCAAGTTTTGGCACCGATAGCGTTAAAGGTTGTTGCAGACAGATATTTTAGAAAGAAAGACACAAACGAATCAAAAGACATTGCAGTGTCTAAAGTATGTTTGTGTCAACAGACGCGACGGGTGATTAGTCCGAATAAAAGATATAAACGGAATATTCGCCCGAATAGACGCTTTAAAAGGAAAAGGTAGCTTCGTTTATAAGAGCTAGAGTGTTGCAGCACCCTGGCTTTTATATTTTATGCATTTCTCATGAAAGAAATACACGTTAACAAGTTGTATTGTTGTAATTGGTACCAACTATAAGCTTACACCAGTAGTTGCAATACTTTTGCTTGGTACCATTATAACATGAATATATATTGATTATATAATTATTTGTATCTTTTATTCGTTACTTTTTTTATCTCAGATCTCAAAATGGCCTTATCTTTAGAAGTCTTCACCCTATTTCTTTTATGAAAAACTCCTAGGATTTCGAAAGTGTTATGGTACAATATGGTTTAGTATAAATGAATATTGGCTTTCAACATCTCAAGGGCGGTCTGGCTCACTCCCTCATGAAAGGGGGTGATGCACTTGTCAACATTTCAAGCATTAATGCTTATGCTTGCTTTCGGGTCATTTATAATTGCCCTGTTGACTTATATAAAGAAAAAATAGACCCACCCCTTGAGCTCGGCAAAGTTAAAGGGTAAAGTCTATCCTAAATACTTTCATGAAGTTGTTAAGCCAGCCCTCTTGATGGGCCAACATTTATACCGACCCGGCGGCAACCGGGTCTTTTTTATTTTATGCATTTCTCATGAAAGAAATACACAGAAATCCAAGAAAAAGAAATGCATTACATTGATATTCGTGAATACCTTTGCCAATAGTATCAATAGTATTTATACTACTATTTTAACCACTTTACCACAGCGTTATCAAGTGGTAATGTACTAGATTTTCTTAGATTCCATTAGCTTTCCCTAGATTCTACGAGTTCCGTCTAAAATTTTTCAAGAAGAATTGAAATGCATTACAGTTGATTCTTAAAAAGTTTCCTTAAGCTTTTCAGGAACATCAAAATCCTCAAAGGTAAACGGCACTTCTTCTTCCAATGCTTCAGAATCAACATCAAGCCCAGCGATTTTCGCAGAATCAAAGTTTACATCGTACAAGGTGACTCGTTCAGTACCACGTCCTGAAGAAGCATCATCCAGAACAGCTTGTAAGGTGAAATAAGGATCGCTTCCCTTTTTCACATAGTCCATCATAATAAGAACAAATTGAGAAGTCACTTTATAAAAAGTGGCTGTTCCCGTTCCATTTGCTCCGGTCGTTTTGTGCCCCGTCATCCGACGACCCATGATATTGACCTCGGATTTGTTTTTCTCTACATTGGCTTCAAACGTTTTGATATGGGCCATTTCTTCTCCATCAAGAAACAACCTGCCCTCTTTACCTGAAATGGTGTTTTGCGCTTTTAATGCCATTCCTATTTCACCTCAACATTAAAGTAGAACTTTTCAGCTGCATCCACCGGTTGAACTGCTAGATCAATCAGGAAGCCGTCACGATCATTATTCAGAGCAATTGTAATGTCATTCTCTGAATCAAAATCAGTAATGCCCCCATTATCTTGAAGAACACTCAAGTATTGAGTAATCAGCGTTTTTACAAACTGTAGTCCGTCATTTGTAGCAGGAACGTCACTGCCGCTTGCTTTGCGAGACTTGATCAATGCTTTCAATTGAGATGTCAGGTCATTATTGATTGCATCAAGTACACGGACAATTTTGTTTTTCTGGAACATCTTATTTTTCTCTGCTGTTAGGCTTGTGAGTGAATTAATGTCCTTTTCAACCGATACTGATTTATCACGAGAATCATAAGTAAACAAGAATTCGCCATTTGACAATCGTTCAACGATTTCATCGTTGTCAATTCGGTTAAGGACATCTACAGCTCCCTCGTATTCTACAAATGTAAGTGATTGATTAAATGTAGCCCCCGCACTTGCGCCTGCAACCCAAGCAGTAGCTTTTTCAGGAGTGATCTCCGTTCCGTCTTGAAGTAGGACGCCACCAGTTACATTGATAATACCCTCATGGTCTCCCTTGTAATTTGAAAGTACACCTTGAACCTTTTGCCCTTGGTTGTCTCTCAGCCGTTTGATAAACGCAACAAACGTTGCTTTTAATTGCTCGTTATCCTCTACAGGCAGTGCAATTGTGTCAAAGTATTCCGTTTCAGCCGCTTCCAAGAAAGCTGTATAATCAGCATTGGTCGGTGTTTTGTCTGTTCCACCTGACAAGCGGATTCCGGAAGTTGCCGGAAGAGCACCGCTGACGTCTTCAGGGGCCGTACCGGTTAACGGAATAGTGACTGTTAAATCCCCTTTCCCCGTAAACGTGACATAGTTATTTTGTTTAAGCTCTTCAGCTTTAGACACTGTTTGTTTATCCACTTCTGACTGATCAAGGTAGGTAGTGACATCAACTTTCGAAGAGTCAATAACGTTTTCTGTAATACTGATAATGATGTCATTCCCCTTTGTGCCGCCATAAAGAGCAGTAGCTTTTACACCTTCGCTAATGTCTGCTGAGGCACGAAGACCTTCCGTCAGACGATAAAGCAAGACTGTACTTGCCTTTTTCATTGCCTCACGTAAAAGCAACAGCGAAGGATCATCAATGTTCAACCCCACTTTTTTATTCAAGTCCTCGATTGAAGAGATAGAAATGAATTTCTTAACCTCACCCCAGCTGGATGCTATCGGTAGCGCAACTGTTCCACGTTCTCCGGCAGAAACACGGTTCTCCGCGGTCGTTTTAAAGTTAAAGTAAATACCGGCACGCTCTTTTTCCTTGCCGGGTGTGAATGTTCCGCCGTTCATCTATTTGACCTCCTTTTGAAGAAACTGAGTAATCAACTTCTTCGCTTCCGATTTTGTAATACTTGTTTTATGAACATGAAAAAGAGCACCGTCAAACACCTCGGGTCTTACCCCAAAGAGCTCTCGACTGTGCTCTCGCAAATCCTTAATATAAAAAGCATTTTCTGCTTTCTCTTTTTTAGTGGCCATCATTTCACCCCACTTTTAAATTTAAAACCATCAATTGAACGCTGTTCTTCCTGCTCATACCAATAGCGGCTCGTCCAGTTTAAGACAATGGTGGCGTAATCATCTGATACCCGCGTTTCTATTCGAGATAGGCGAATAAAATCCCCCGTATCCTCGCCAGATTCTTGTATAAGCGGAATTATGCCCCTTCTGCTTCTAAGTGTATCCGCAATCCTTTCTGCTTCATTATGAGCCTTCTGTGCGTTTTCGTGAAAGAGTTTTACGTTTAAAACATAGGCTTTCTGAAACGTAGATACTGTGTCCGCCCCATCGACCGTTGAAGCCGGTGGAAAGTAAAGAGACGGAACAGCAAAGTCCTGCGGTATTCCTTCTTCATACACTTGAACAGGATACAGTTTGTATAGATAGCCCATAATTGAACCTACTTCTTGATTCATGGCAGCACCGCCTTAAAATTCTTCATCGATCCATTGTTGCAGCTTCCGCTCAAGGCTTCTCTCAAACATCAACTGAAAAATAGCCATGGCGTTATCCCAAAAACCAGAACCGTCGATCCACTGGAACCTTAGCATCATTCCGGAATTTCTTTCAGCAGGGTCATACTCAAAACGGTCGCCTTTCCACCGCCCTGGAACCCACCGTCTATCCTGATTTTTAGACGGATCGATAGTAAAGTGACCATCATTGACGTATGAGGCGTATTCCAGATTTGTTCCAACATCCAACTTTAAGCTGCCTTTTGTCATTGAAAAGATATTACCCTGGTCACCTTTCTGAAAGGAATTAAGCAAGCGGCGTGTGTCTACCGTCTTCGTCCTGATAATTTCATCTTGAATAATGTCTAGGAACTCAAAACCCATAGCTTCAAGCCACTCCTCGTATTTCCCTTTCAATTCTCCACGAGAAGCACGGTTTAATGACTGAATGAACTGATCAAGACCTTTGATCTTCACAAATATTCAACCTCCCGTACTGCCGTAACTTCCCAATGATGATTCCTGACTTTGCGGGGCTTCTGTAATTTATAAGCAGTACCATCCCAAACCGCCCTGTCATTTACTCGAATATCAGCAGTAGCAGGGAAATGCACAAGGAATGATTGATAAATAGCTACATTCGGTTCTTGTTGGATAATGGACTGACTCTTTTCTGTAAAATAACACGGCTGATTTTCTATGTCCGGCTCATCAGGGTACGAAAAAGCCGGTTGAACATCTTCAACCGGCACCCCGAATTTTTGCTGTCTATTTTCTTTTTTCTCCTGTAGATGGTAAATGTCACATCTGTGAGTCAATAAGGATTGATAACTCATATTGATCTCATCCGCACTTTCGCTTCAATCCCTTCTAAATCAGGGTCAGCCGGTTTCACATAATCTTTTATTAATGCATACACATCAGGTTTTTGAAGAGAACTGCCATCCCCCAGAGTATATGAATAGTCACCAATTTTTTCAGTTGTATATCCTTTAATAATTGACTCGTCGCCATTTATAAGAGCATAAAACTGAGACAACTTTAATAGGGCCAGTCGAACCGTTTCAGGCAAAGGAATATACTCTGCATCTGTAAAATCATGTCCAACTTTAAGAATGATATCGGCAGTTGCCTCAAGTATATCCTGTTTTAACAACTCGTCAGGCCTGGTCTTTACAGACTCAAAAACTGAATAACTCTTTAATTCATCGGGAGTGATTAACAGCATAAGGTCACTCCCCTTTGTTATCTATTTCGTTAAGGATGTAGGCAATTCTTTCATCTGCGTTTTTGAAGTCAGACGGATTGCCACCAAGATTAGAAATAATGGATTCATGCTCTGCTTTATTCATACCTTTCAATTCCGATTCAGTATAATTTATCGGATCATCCTTTTGATTCTTAAGATCTTTATCTAGCACAAAATATGGATTTTCATTTAAATACTCATAGAGTTTTTTCGATACTGTTTGACTGACACCTGATCGAAAGGTAACTCCCATCACATTGTATGTTTTGCCTTTAATAAGCTTTGCAGTATACACGCCAGACCACCTACTCCTTCACTTTCACAATCTTGGCTACTGCGTCTTCTTCTTCAAAAACACTATCCAATTTCGCTGTCAAAACGATGATAAACATACGGCGACGGATGTCCTTATCTACTTCAATCCGAATGTTACGAGAGAATCCGAGAATAATATTCTTCGGATGAGTAAGGATGATATCAGAAACATCTGTGGCTGTATCTCCTTCTCCAATCGTATAAGGTTGTAAGTTCGCAATACCTTTGACCGGAACACCAAACGCAGAAGAAAGACCACCTTGAACAGCTGCATCCCCTAAGTTCGTTTGACGATCCGCTACACGATCTTTCCATTCAACCTCAATACCAGGCGATGTATAGAAACGGAACTCCTGCGGAATTCGCAAATATTTAGGAGGTACAGCTTTGTATCCTCGCTTGAACGTTTGGCGTGTCAGTTCCTCACCTGCAGCATCGACAATATGAGATGTAGCTTGTTTTCTGATGCCATCTAATTGTGCAAGATATGAGTCGGACGAAGATGTATCACCATTTACAAGCAATTCTTCAATATCAACTGCAGCACGTTCTGCTATCATTTGCATAATTGTATTTTGAAGACCATCTTTTTCGATGTTGTTTTCAAGTGTGTCATAAGTGATGTTAACTTCAGCAATTACTTCTTTTGTGCTTAAGTTAACTGTACTAGTTGATGGAACTGACTTTTGATCTTTAATTAGCGCAACTCCCTCTTGGGCTGCCCTTAAAATACGCTGACCAAAACCGATCTTCTCGATTTTTTGCGTATCATGATCCATTTGAATAACTCGCGCATCTCTTAAAATAGTTGGCGTATCTTGTACCATTCGAATAAAAGTTGAAGCCTGAGTAGGATTCATAATCCCACCGCTCTCTAAAGTAGAAAGCGTCATTTCTGCTTTATTAATAACCTCTTGATTCCTCATTCGTATCCTCCTTATCCATTAAAACAACCCTGACCAGATTGATTTTTGAACTTGTTCAGAACCCGATTCTTCAGTTTGCTTAGATGTTCCCCGGCTTTTTTCAATTGCTTCAATACGATCAGCGAGTGGTTGAACAGCTTCTGAAATTGCTTTTTTCAACTTCTCGCCCTCCTTTTCAGCATCTTCTTCTATTTTTTCTTTATCTTTCTTTTTAAGCTCTTCCTCTTTTTCTAATGTCTCGAGCCGTTTCTTAATTGGCTCTAATGCTTCTTGAATGGATTTCGTTACTTCCTCCGAAGTCATTTCTTCTTCCCCCTCTTCTGTTTCCACTTGGCTCAGTAAATTTCCCAGAGCAGTATGAGCATTTTTAATTTCTTGTAGGTTTGAAGCGGAAAACTTTCTGCCCGCCTTTGTAACTGGCTCTTCATAAGATTGCTGTTGTTTTCCAACAAAAAAGTTTTTGAGCAAATTAAAAAGCCCTTTCTCATCTGTTTTATCTTGAGAAACGGGCTTTTCTTCTTGTTTTTCAATTGTCTCAGCAGTCCCTGCCATTGAATAACCGGTAATTTCACCTTTTTTGATTTGCTCCCATACTTCCTCGGAAGCCTTCGTCACAAGGACCCATGATCCTTTTTTGATGGTTTCCCCATTCATTTCAAAGTCTGCAGGCGCGACATAGGATTCCACCACTTCACCAACGCCGCCTTGAAAATCATGCTGCTTGTCAATTTCTCGGGCATCTTTCAGGAATCCATGAGCGGCTTTTTCGATTTCTGCCGCTGTCATGAAATCTCCGTGAGCGTCCACTGTGTCTGGTTCATATACAATACCGTACACAAGTTTTTGCTCGTCCGCTTCTTTCGTAAGGACCTCGACTTCCTTTTGAAAGTCTGGCTGTTTTTCTGATTTCATAAAAAAGAACTGCTTTTGATTAGCAGCCTTGTCTACGTAGGAAACGTGTGTGATTTTTGCGTTTACCAATTCTCTTGGCATATTGTTCACCTCCTTTCAATAATTTTCTTAGATGTTTTTAAAATTAGTTCATAGTAATCTATAGCTTCTATCAAACTTAATGAATCATCTGCCTTTTTTGAGTAATGATTAACATCCAACATGAATTTCCTTAAATGATTTATTGAATTGTAAATGTTTAAATCGATTTTATATAATTTTTCTAAAGCTCTTTTTTTCTCAGACCAGCTTAACCCCTCAGGTATTACACCCTTTGACTCTATTAATCCGTCTATTGTCGTCTCGAAACTGACCCAGGAAGCTATAATACCCGCCGACGGAGAAAGCTCTGCTATATCAGTAATAAATTCCACTTCTTCACGTGCTTTTTCTAGTACATTCTCATCTTCAGAATCAGAGTCACTTTCAGATTCACCCAGTGATTTACTGACCTTTTCTAATTCTTCTTGGAAATTAATATTTATATCTTTATAGGTTAAACTCAATAATTTACCCAGTTTAGACATAAGTGTCTTTCTCAAAAGAATTACGATAATCACAATTGCAATAGGCCAAGAATTAAAAATCGTAGAAAAAAACTCTAGCCAGCTCATGACTTCCCTCATTTCTTAAAGTAATGAGGAAATTATACAATTTTATTCCATGTTTGCTAAGGCTTCTCTTCGAATCTCTTCTTTTTCATCTGCTGACAATCCCAAAATCTCGTTATCTACCACAGGCGATAGAACACAATGGCAATTTACCCGTTCCCCTGCCGATAGTTTAGGATCTCGTGGAAACATGCAGGTCTCTCCGCTACCTGGTATATGAAATTCTTCATCCACTCCAATGACTGTGCCGTCAAGATCGATGTGATTTTCACGAAGATTGTTCTTCTTCCCTCCGCTGTGCCGCCACTTCTTTTTCTTTACTGCTGGCGATTGTGCATATGATTCATGCTGCGCGGCAGAGGAAGCAGCAAGCACTTCAGTGATGGCCGTAGTACGTGCCCGGTCCCTATCAAATTGCAGCATGTCTTTGAGAGTCAATTCAATGTCCTGTATAGATAATCCCTTCTCGATAGCATCAGTCAGTACGTTTTCCACTGCTTCATGAGTATTCAGCTTCATGATCCCAGCCAACTTCTTTGACCAATCCTTAATCCAATTAACTGTACGGGTAGATAAGACTTTAAAAGGCACTTCTGGATCTATAGAATCCATGATTACTTCAGCCAGCTCTTCAATAGTCTGTTGCAGGAATCCTTCGGTAAGTTCCTGAAATTCTTCCTCAAAGTCGTCCTCGGCAAATAGGTTCTGCGTAAAAAACACTAGAAGGGCTTCTAGCGTCTCTTTTGAGTCTTTGCCTATAAAACCATTCACACCATCTAAAAACTTCTTACGCTGGCGCCTGAGTAATCTAGCGATGCCTTTTTCATATTCCTCCACATACTTGGGTATATTAGATTTGCCAGGAAAGTCAGGTACCATCTCCCCCAATTGTTTATACTGATTTTCCTTGGCTTTTTGAATAAATGCGTTCAAACTGTCCAATAGCTTATCCGCTTTGTTCATCTCTTCAAATCCTCCAGAACATCCCGCATATCTTTTAATAACCCGATCATATCAGGAGTACCGTTCTTAGATTTAAACAGCGCAGCCAAAGAATCGGAAGCGGACGACTCGTTAGTTTTACCAAGCGGCCTGTTGTATTCTTCTTCTGGCCATTCTTCAAGTGTCTTACCGAGTACTCGGCCAGCCAAATCACGTAGATCATTCGGAGAAACTGCACCTGCTGTTATAAACGGTGTTAGAACCTTAGCAATTTCTAAAGGATCTCTAAAGTCTGGCCCTTTCAACATAAGACGAACCTTATGAATTTCAAGATCATTTAGAAATAAAGCATTCAGTTTACCTGTGATCAACTTTCGTTCAGGCTGAAAGACCTGTTCCTCAGTAATCTTTCTTGCTGTATCTGCAGTCGCTCTGTTGTAATCTTGAGCTTCACCAGTATAAAGTGGAGGCAAACGAAAAGCCGATCTAATTTTATCTCGGCTCTTTTGGTCATATTCAAGAAACAAAGCATCTTCTTGAAGGATTTCAGCAAGTGATTTAATATCAACTTTTACTGGAGCAATCTCTTCATCACCATGAATGTTTTTCCCCTTCGCTATGCCTTCCGCTTCAAGTAAAAGAAACTTATGTGCGTTCTCCACTCCTTCAAGACCATTCATATAATCCTGCAATTGTGTATATGAGTCCTCTGACAACATACCATTTTCAATTGTAATGGCTGCGGGAATATGTCTACCTTGCTTGAAGTACATGAAGTTCAGCTCTTCAGCTTTACGAGCACCATACAAATTAACAATATGGCCAATCCATCTGGGCTTACCATAAGTACCGCTTCCTATCTTGAAATGAACTACTTCATTAGCTTGTTTCTCGAATGGAGTCTGCTCATCATATTGACCTGACTCCAGATTTAAAGTGCGTGGGTCCCCATACTCTTTAAAGTAAACCATACGGCCGTCAATCATCTGAACATACTTACGAAATCGTTTTTCTCTTTTGATTGATTTCATTTGTCCTTGTTCGAAGTATGTAAAATCAACTTCGATTGGTTCAGACAGTTTGCAAACCCGAACATTTTGAACGTCCATATATTCAATACCAGCTGGCTTATTTTCACCGTTTCGAATCACTTCGATAAAGCCATTTCCTGTCTTTTCTCGGTCTTCAATAACAAAGCCGAGTAAAGTCTCTGCTGACTCATCAAAGTGAAGATATTTAACGAACTCTTCAAGCTTAGTCCATTCACTTTCAGCTTCTGTTTTTTCTTCATTTGTCACATCTGGAGAATTGACATCAAACGAATACTCAAAATCAAAACCAAAACCCACAATATTTGTCCTGTAGGCATCAACACATTGCTGCAATATCGTTGAATACTCAGCAATCATCTTTAATTCTTTAAGGTTATACGGAGGCGGCAAAATATTGCTGTCATAGCTGTCCGCAAATTCATCTTCATAAATTTGTTTCGTTGATTCAGTAGGTGGAGAAGCTTTGATCACTCGTGCTTTAACAGATTGTTTTGACATGCTTTACCTCCTTCCTGGTCTTGATCTTTGCGGTCTACCTTTAGATTCTTCTTTCAAATCGGTTACCTCATAATCATCGAGAGCGTACCAAATAGCTGACAGTGTATGCGGGTCTATGGTGAACTCATCTTCTATGATGTTCCCCAGCTTATCAGTAGCATAAGTGAGCGGTTTAAGTTCATAAATCGTGTTCTCGCAACTGTCAGAGCAAATGATCTTCTTGAACCGTTTGATCTTCTTTGTGTATTGGAGACGTGATCCTTGGTACTTACGGGCACCCACCATATTGAAACCGTGTTGCTGAAAGAAACGTATTGTTTTGGGCTCTGCTGAATCCGATTTGATTAACTCTTTAGTCTCTACAAATTCCTTGAGTTCTTCGGCTGTCTTATCGTCAGTCAATCCATTTTTGTAATACTCCCAGTAGATATAGAGGTATTTCTTTTCAGGATCAACAGCAACCCTAACGACGGCGTTATACGACTCAACAAAACCAAAGTCCATGCCAACTCGTTTAAGAGGGCGGTTAATATCAGCAATAGCCTTCAAAACCTCTTCATGAGGCCATTCTTCAAACTGCGGTAGTACCCGAATTCCATTCACGCCAAAATGACCTTTCCGCGCAATTCGGTAAAGGTCAGGGTCATATTCCTTCAATTCTTCAAGTTGCTGGACATAGCTTTCTGGCAGAAAAAGATTATCATCCGCCGTTGAGTGATGATAATAGGTGTCGTTGCTAACGATTATCCGCTTTTCATAAAGCTCCTTATCATCCAGTACAAATCGTTTCTCTCGATCATCTTTAAAGAAATGTTTAAAAGTCCAATTATCTTCTCCAACTGGATTTGTTGAAAGTATCATGTGAAGCGGCAATGTCGGGTGACGAAGACGTCCTAACAGCTCCTTGAATCCCTCATACTTCACTTCTGAACATTCCTCAATCCAAATAAGCGAAATATTATTGATTGATTTCAGTTTGGCTGGCTTATCCATCCCTTTAAAGATGATGCGACTGCCATTTGAAAATCGAATCTGCATAGGAGAAGATACACACCTAACGATATGATCTAATTTCAGATCACTTACAAGTTCATCAAAAAGAGAAAATGTGGAGTCCCTATGTGTGTCGTACACTTCTCTGATAACAAGAGCAGTCCGTTTTTCTTTAAGCAATTTCAGAATAATCTTCAAAGCAACATGATAACTTTTGGATGATCCATAACCACCAACAAGAAACTGAAACTTTTGATTCCAGTCAAAGAGAAATTCTTTAAAATGTGGATTTACTTGTTTAATCACTGTCATCACCTTTGTTCACAATGGTGATTTCAAAAGGTTTATCTTCTTCTGTAAGTTCTTCAATCTCTAATTTTTTCTTGTTGATATTTAAACACATATGCTCCAATTTAAGGCGTCGTTCGTCTTCTGCATGAGCTAATTCATCAAACTGTTTAATTAGATTCCTGAGCTCCGCCATTGCCCGAGATTGAGCATTTAAGAACGTTGCATGACGATCCCAAGAAAATTGGAATTCATACTCTTCCTCTTCAACTTCGTTTGTCTCAGATAGGACAGACTTTTTCTTTTTCAATTCTTTAATCATTTCTTCCTTATCAGAAACGAACATGATCTTTTGCGCTCTAATAATCGCGGCATATTGGATCTGTATTTGGTCCCATATCATATCGACAGGTGAGCGCTCCTGAATCTCTTCCATGATGGTTAGTGTTTCTTTTGGCAGGAACTTTGAGAAGAATCCATGTATCACAGCGTTTTGATTTCCATTTGGTGCACCACCCTTATTCCCTAAAGCATTTTTGTTACCGAGTGGTGCACCTACTTTTTTTGTGTGCACACTTTTCTTGGAGGGTGCACCCTTTTTTCTTTGCCAACCATGCCGCTGTTTCCACGATTTAATGGTGTTCACTGACACTCCGTACTTCTCGGCAAGATCCTTGTATTTCATACCTTTAACGTAATCTTTATACCCCTGTATGTGCTTTTCAATCATCTACATCCACCGCCGCCTCCTTTGAATTGAGTTGTTTTGAAATCAATGTGCTGGAATAAATATAACCAGCAAAAAAATAAAAGCTCCCCCATGTAGGAGAGCGCATATGGTACTTTTTCTCGCACTTAAAGAACCTATTACAGTTCTATTTTTCGATAATCTTGATCATCTAATAGCCTAATAAGATAATTTATTTTTTTCCTTTCTTTTTTTTATGTTTATTATCAAAAAAACCAAATACAACTGCCAATGCAATAATTATCGCGACCCACCAAGACCAATCCACTTTATTACCTCTTTTCTATAAATATTAATTTAAGTAACCTGCTTAATTAGCTGCCTTCATCGGTACTGCTAATATTGATACGTTTATAATAAGTTCTAGGTTTCATTAATCATATCCTCTCTAAGCTAAGCCATTACTCAGAGGCTGTTAGTCGCAAATAATCTCTTCTAAGATAAAGGACATGGTTACATCGCAAATTAAAAGAGCATCCCGAGGGATACTCTTTTTTAATTAGTTTTATCTTTTTTTCACATCAAATTGCGTTACAAGTCGCATGTTTACATTCGCAATACGCTTACCATCTTCAAACTCATACCAATGTTCACATTCTTGCAATTCTTTTATAAGTGCTTTTTCAGATTCGGCAATTACTTTAGCTGTTCTTACATTTTCATTATCAAACCAAAAAACAACCTCAAATTTCATAATCTTTCACCTCTTGCTTTATTATCGGGCAAGAGGTCTTTAAATGGAATGGTTCGCAAAATTTGTCGAATGATTTATTATCCTGTGTACTATATAGTTTAGGTGGCTCAATAAAATTTCTGCCGCGCCGACCTGCCTCCCATTTTACACCACAGATTTTTTCAGATTCAACAAACGCTCAAAGTGACAATCTTGGCATAATTGGCTGATCAACACGTCTTTCATTTTGCGTACAGTTTCCCGTGAAAAGCCAAGATGAAGACTAATAGCACGGTAGCTCATTCCCTCCATCATGCAGTCATAAATGACTTTATGCTGCTCCCCTTTGATCTTTTCGGCACCTAGCTCAACTGCATATACTCGCTCTTCATAATACTTAAGACGTTTGAAAAGACGTTCCTCTCTCATATCCATTTGCCTCAGCTCAGCCTGACTCTTCCCAGGACTTCCTTTTGGCATAGCAGCTTCTAATCCATATTGTGCAATACCCCAATTCTTCATTGGAATTACGGAACCATAGAGTACTCTTTGCAATCGATGAACCTCTTTCACCATCCAGTGATAGCTATTGATTAGATTTTCAATTTCTTTTTGATTCATGATTGTGTCCTCCTTTTCAAATAAAAAACGGACACCAAACAAACAACGTAAATGCTGTAAGTTCAGTGTCCGCAGGCTTTCCGTCTTGGACTAATCTTTTAAATTTAATAATAAATCATTCAAATCGTAAATAAATTTGTAAACAACTTCGTGAAATTCTTTGCAAAATTCCCTATTTAGTATATGTATTCTGTCACGGTCATCAATTTCAATATAATTGGTTTTTCTAATAATTTGAATTAATTCTTTTTGCTTTGTTTCATCTGGTATCATTGTTATTATTCCTGAATTGTGAATATAACAATTTCTAATCTTAGAATAATCAACTATTTTATTCCAAACATTGTTCGAGAATATTTCTGACTCTTTAAATTTCTCATTACTTTTATATCTTAATTTAAAATAACTTTTGGCTTTAAAAATCCCTCTATCATACTTAACTTTTTCTAAAATTGCTTTATCTAAACATCTACTTATAAGGTGGTACTCTAAAAAGCTATATATACTTGTAAATACACTACTTCTCAAAATTGAAGGATATGTGATATTGAAGTCATGGTATTCATCAATATAATAATCCCAATAATCTTCTTCAATTTCTGGGCTTAATTCTTTTGCTTCATTTTCATATCGTTTTTTTGCTATTTCAAACCTATCTTCAACATCATCCAGATATTCTATAAATTCATTTAAAGGTGACAAAACTCTTAAATAGAAAACAGCACCTGATCCCTTTAAAAACATTACTATCCTCCAGCGTTTTAGTTTATTTTACTACAAACCAATTTTAAGTGCTTCTTAAAACAAAGTTTATACCACCTTAAACCCTATCTCATGATCAACCCGCGCAAAGCTCCCCTTCACAGTTTGGATCACTGTTTTACCGTGCTCAGGAGCATCTAAGACATGGGCAGTACCTTGATTCCCGTCTAAAACAATGATCTTAACTTTCCCTGGGTCAATCTTCTGCTGAATAGTGAAGTCTTTTTTGATGTTTATTTCTCTTGGATTGTACACTTGAAGCGCCCCCTATGTTATGATAGAAGTACCAGTTCATATCAAGAACACTGAGGCTAAGCGCTTCAGTGTTTTTTATTTTTACGCAGAAACCTCTTTTATCTTGATCTCCACCCTCGGCTCATCGCTATAAAACTTGCTGACTTTCAGATCCACAACCTGACTATCATCTTTGTATATCAGATGATTCAAAGCATCTTTCACACCCTTTACATAGTTATCAACGTCGGGCTTTGTGGTCGGCCTCAGAAGACCTTTTTCAGCTTTTTCTTTCTTCTTTGATGAGTTTGAAACTGATTTTGGCATTGGTCTATACACTTTGACATCCATTGCAACTGGACCAGTAATAATTGTTTCTGGGCGATGCTGAGATGCAACCAATGCCACATACTGCTTAAAGTGCTTTGATTTCGCTGGATCACGCATATGCACCTTCCCATTTCGTATTGATCCACGCGGCCGTCCTTGTGCGACTGGCTCACCATAAACAGTGAACTTAATGCAATCCAACTGTTCTTTACCTCCCGTCAAGCTGTTCCCATAGCTGAATTTCTTTTTCTATTCTCGATGCGGAGAGTAAAATTGTCAGCAGAGACACGACTGCTTTAAGCACTCAGCATCCGCTCCATTTGCTTTATTTTTTCCTTAAGTAAACGGATTGTTGGTGTAAGATCTTTACCTTCAGTTGGATTTGAAGGTCCAAATATATAAAGTCCACCAGTTGCTTTTACATTCATTTTCTCCTTCATTCCCAATCACCTAACCTATGATTTAATTGCATTCGATCGCCTTTAATAATCACTATGTAATCACGACACATCTGGTGAATACGTGAACCAAGAGCCTCGTCTATATCCAAAATCTCATCAATTGTTAACTCCGAAGAAATCAGCAAAGGCTTATGATTCAAATAACGATAATTTAGGACTGACTGGATTTGTTCAACCTGCCAGTCGGTTGCCCTTGGTTGACCGTTTATTGGTTTAAATAAGTCATCAAGGAATAGAACTTCGACCTTTCTCATGGCATCCAGTTTTGCTTCTAAATTGTCAAAGTCAGCTTTCAAATCACCCATGCCCTCTACATAAGGGAAATACATGCAGTGTACTGATTTTTTCTTGATCAGATTATTCATTATCGCCGTGAGCAAATGAGTTTTACCGCTACCTGGCTGTCCAAGTAATGCGATACTGTTTTGCCGTTCTCCTTTGATTTTTTGAAAATCTTTATAGTATTCCACTGCACATTCATAGGCGTCCTTGATCATGTCTGGCTTACCGTCCGTGATGAAGTTACCAAAGAGAAGCTTTTCAAACTCTTCTGTAATGCCACTAGCTGACATGAGTCTGGCTATTTTCTTTCGTCTCACACATTCACACTGTTTTGAATAAGTATCTTTCCATTCACTAGCTTTGTCCGGCGTGCAAACCTTCCCCAAAAGAAAATCATCTTCGAGTACCATTTCGTCTGGAACCATAAGATCTAACTGTTCATCTAAATGCCAAGGAGTATCTTTATGGACCCGATAAACGACAATTCCACGATCATTACAATAAGGACAATTAAATTCAGCCTTTTCTACGGATGCGGCCTGTTTTGTTCCCAAAAAGCGGGCTGACTTTTCCCGAAGTTCCTGCATGATCGTTTGAAATGCGGTGTCTATACTGACTGCTTTGTTTATAGCCATATTGTTTCTCCTTTCTCTTTTGAGTGAATGGATTTGATAAGATGGCTTGAACATATGACAAACTTGCTGATTTCCCCTTTAGCTGAAACGCTGTCTTGATAGCCTCCATCACTTTTTCTTCACCATAATCGTCGACCATGTATCCAATTCGCTGTGCCTCTATAGGACCGACTGACCGAGCAACTTTGTTTTCATATAGCTCAAAGGCATTTTTCATTTTGTCATCGACCTCCTGATGTTCAATCTCAGCTGGTTCCAAAGCTTTTTTCTTCATGTAATTTCCTAGCTGTATGTAGTCCGCATAATGAAGTATGGTGACGATGAACCCTCTTTTTTGTGGAAGACGGTGCAATTTGATATATCCCTGTTTCTCCATTCGGTCTAGTGAGTATTTGATCTGTGCAGCTGACCAGTTAAAATCTTTTGCAAGTTCCACAATTTTGATAATGGTCTGCCCAAGCTCTAGCTCTTGATTTGGCCTGTATTCAGCTCTTTTGAACAAGTGATCATAAATTTTTTCATCCCTAAACTCTTTGAATGGTAGTCGGGGTATGACCACATACCCCATTGCTTTTATGTCCAAGTCACTCACCTACTTCCTTTCACAGAGTGCAGTTATGTCACAGGTGCCGGCCTCAATCGAACGGAAGTTCATCTTCTTTTATGTCTACAGGCTTACCGTCAAAAGGATCAGCTTCTTGTTCGCTTGTTTTTTCCGGTTCGTCTTTGTTTGAAGGCTCGGAATCGATAATTTCTGAGCTATCCGCTTCATTGGTAATGTCAATCCGTTCTCTTGTTTTATCTTCCTCAATAACTGCTTTTTGCATTTCCACAGAGAGAATCCCCCACTTGCTCAAAACTGCTTTTAATACAGTCTTAAGAGCCATCGCATCCCAATCATTTTTCCATCCAAAATCAGATTTGCTGAATTTCTTTTTGTGTTTCTCTACTTGTGCCTTTGTCCAGTACACTGTTTTTCGGAAGCCATTTATCAACTCAAAATAAGCTGCATAACCACTTACCGCGTCTGATTCTCGTTTTTCAAAATCAATCTCGATCTCCTCAGTCAATGGATTCCACTTCTGCAATTCTCCTTCATGAATCGGTATGCAATTGATGGACTTATATTGGCCTGTTCGTAAGGCAAGCTGGATATATCCTTTGTACCCAAGCTGGAATTGAGCCTTACCTCCATAAGGAACAATCCAGGCATATCCTAAGTTTTTATCTATAGGCAGATCGAGTGTAGCTGCCACCATTGCTGAGGATATGACACTCATAGGATCTGTTTTCTGCAGCATCTGCTCGCTGTTATATAGGCTTAAGATAGAGGCAGTAAACTGTGTAGCCCTCTTCCCTAATACTTCCTCAAATCGCTTAATAACGGATGGGGAGGAAAGTAAACCCTTCATGGTTGCTCCTTGCTGTTGCACAGGTGCGCTTTTTTGTTTCTTTTGGATGTTGTTTTTAATTGATTGATTAGTAGCCATAATCAGCTAACCTCCTTGATTCTAAAACGTCTGAAATGAGTTTCCTTTTTGACCTCCTCGTAAATATCCGGAAACTGCTCTTTCAGCTTTTTCGTGTCAACTCGATTTGAGACAACAGGCTTCCAATAAGCTTGATAGTTGCCGATAAACCCATACTCTGCATCCTTCATTTCATGTTTGATCTGGTTTTCTAATTCTTTTGCCTGACTTTGAAGCTCTGAGAGCTGTTCTTTAAGATGCAAATATTGTTGAATACGTTCTCGATTAGTCGCAGTTAAATCAATAGCTTTGTTATTTTCCGTTTCGGCATATCGCTTTTTGAGGTATTCCTCCGCAGCACTTGACCCATCTAAAGCAGGAGCTTGTCCACCTAAGACCTTTTCATTCCAGAACTCAATCTCTGCTTCAAAGATCATGTCAATTAACTCGTCGTCTCTCTCAATCTCTTTCCAAACAAACTTGTTTCCGCCAATCAGCACAGCAAAGTAAGCCTTCTGATATTCAGGTCCAAGTACACCCAGGTAATGCTGGACCTGAACGATATAGCTCTCGGGGATTTCTTCGTCCTCCCATTCTTTTAAGTTGTAAGCAGAGGTTGTTTTACATTCAAGGATCGCTTTTTCACCAACGATCATTCGGTCTACATTAGCCAAAATGAAATCATGTTCTGGATGTCTAAGTATTGCTTTTTTACGTCTAACCTTCTTGCCACTACGAATCTCAAATTCTTTTGCAACAATGTCTTCAAGCAATGATCCAAAGTAAGCAGCTTCACTTTGCGATTCACTAACAGGGACCTGTCCTGTTTTGTCTAACCATAATTCAAAAGGTGTCTTCCACTTGTTTAACCCCAAGATAATGGATGCATCTGAGCCGCCAATCCCTTTTCTTCTTTCAATAAGCCATTCATCACGGCTCATTTCAGAAGTCTTAGCAAGAACCTCAGCTCTTCTTGTCATAACCCTAACCCCCATTGTTTTTATTGAGGCTATCTGATAAAATATTTGCACATGAGTTTTTTAGATAGCCTTTAAAGAAGTCCACTTTGCCGAGTGGGCTTTTTTATTGCGCATTTTTAAATTCAAAACCAAGTTGCTCCCTTAAATATCTTTCCAAGTTCTCTCTCAGAATGATTTCGCCGCCATCAATTACATAATCATCAACTGGTGTTACTTCATCACCGTAAAAATCTATTTGCACATCCGTTTCAGTCAGCTTATCGTGCCAGTTGTTTATGACCATTGGATTTTCGACCATTCTTATTCTCCTCTCTGAATTTGTCTGCACGTCTATCCCATAACAGATGGAATTCACTATTGTTACGAATCATCGCACACCATTTACGAACTTCCAGAGCAGTTGCCGGTTTATGAACAAAATGAACCATCATCCTATACACCTGCTCACTACAGTTAAGTTGATACCTTGCTGTTGCATTTTCAATGCCGTTTCATAAAGACGTCCTTTGTTTGCAAGCCGGCTAATATCCTCAGTAAGAACCTTGATGCTTCCAGCGAGACTAATCGCTTCTTCATAATCACCATCACGTAAAGCCTCTGACAGCATGATTGATAGCTCTTCTGCTGATTCGATTTTTCTTTTTGCGATAGGAACATCTGACTTCAAGAAATGATTAGTATTCATACTGAAACCGCCTGCCTTCCTTCTTGTTTTGCCATAGCAACTTGATCAACTAGAGCTTTCCGCGTCCACCTATCTGCAAGCTCCTGCATTTTCAACCCGTGAGTACGAACAAGTGAATAAATCAATGTTTTGTTAGCCGCAATCAAATCAAAAATCTGCTTAATATCAGCCATCGGCAGCTCTTCAGTTTTACCTGGTCTATTATCAGTAAGCCAACGGGCTAAATGTTTGGTTGCTTGTAATGCTTCCTCCAATTGGTGAACCATATTAATCACCGCATTACTTGCACATTCATTGAGTGCCGGATCAATAGGAGCAGCGGCTGTGGGATGAAGTTTAAATAAGTAATGAACAAGATCAATATGTTCATAGGCATCGCACTTCTCAAACCACTTGATACATAACTCTGGAGTAAGCTTGGCAAGTCCATTTTCAACATCTGAAACATACCTTTGATCCTTACCTCCGATTAACTTTCCGATTTGGTATTGGGAAAGACCTGCAGCCTTACGGGCACTACGCATAATCTGCGGTAAATTCCGCATGTTGTATGGGTTGTTCTCCATATGTTTGCCTCCTGTTATATTAGGTTTTTAGTTTTAAAATTGAAGTTGAAAGACCATGCTGTTTATAAATGACTTAGGCTGATTCCTTTTTATTTTTTTGCGCAAGCTTCTCTTGGTGTTCATTCATACGCTGAACAAGTATGCCACTGAGGTATTTGTAGGCTTTGGCCTCTGCCTGTTCAAACAGTGGTCCTTTTTTCAAGATGACTTTCATAATTAAAAGGCCTCCTTTGTGAATTCTAATCATGCTGAATCCTTAGAATTATGTTTCGTTTCGTTACATACATCCTCAAAAAAAATAGTCCAGTCAAAGCCTAATTTCTCTCCTATTTTTTTTGAGACAATAACACTAGGCTTCCTAGTACCATTTTCTATCATGGTGTAGTATGCTCTACCAATCTGTGCAGCTTTGGCAACTTCTTCTTGAGTAAACCCTTTTTCTAAGCGGTTTTTCTTAAGCCATTTTCTCATCATTTTTCACCCCCTTAATCAGAAAATGTAACGTTTCGTTACTTAGATAATAGTATCGATTCGTTACATTGTCAACACATTTTCATAAAAAAAGTATCGTTTTGTTACCAAAACTTATATGTAACCCTTTGTTACGTTACAATGAGATATAGAATAAAAACAAAAGTCAGGTGATTAATATGTTCTCCGAGAACTTGAAAAAGTGCAGAAAACAAAAGAAACTAACCCAACAAAATATGGCTGATAAACTTGGAATTACTCGGCCTGCCTACACCGCCTATGAACTAGGTAGTCGTGAGCCTGACTATAAAACCTTAATTAATATTTCAAACATACTTGATGTTTCTTTGGATTATCTTCTTAAAGGAGAAAGCAATGAAAAAGTATTTCAGGATGAAGCAAAAAAAGTGTTAAACGATCCTGAAACATTCCTTGCAGCAAAAGACGGTGAGGTAACAGATGAGATCTTACAGGCTGCTTTGGAGATTATAACGGAGCAATTAAAAGAAAGACGGAAATCAGATAAATAAACGCAGTTAGTTTATTATTATTTATTTCTGTTTATTATGTTTAATTCTGTTTACTAATAAGATTTAGATTCTCATTTATATTTCATTCATACCCTCATTTAAAAAGTGATTTTGAATCCTTTACAAACCCTTACGTGACAAGGGTTTTTGTTGTTTTTCTCATTTATATTTTCATTTATGTTTCTTTTATATTCTCATGTAAAAAAATTGAGCGTTTATTGTGAGGGAAATTGCAGAGTATCGAAATGGGAAAAGAGGGCTTCTTGTTAAAAACCTTGCAAAGTGTATGTGAAAAAAATAAACAATACAATTATCGTAACAACAATAATTGTTTCTTTAATAAAATTTTTATTATCTTCATTCTTTTGTTTCTTTTTTTTAATCTCTTCTCTGTATTTTCTTTGAACCTCTTTCTTCTTATCATTATTTTTCATGATTAAACTCCTTTGAAGTCCATTTATTCCCTTGCCCCTATCATTTGCAATTGTAATAATTCACTAATGATTACACCAACAAAAAAGGATCGGCAAGTGCTTTTCACTCAATGGTAACCAACATAAGCACTAGCTGGACAGGTTTTAGGATGTATCTAATCGTTGAGGTTCCATTTCCTGCAACTGATCCAAAAACTTCCTTATGAAGAACAATCTCTTCTCTGTTGTGGGGATGCTACCAAAAATAGTAGGCAAATTGATAGCGGTATTAAAAAAACAGCTCATTAAATGCCATACTGGAACTGTCTTTGATTTTTGGATTTATTTTCTGATGCAGCTATTGCTATCCGTTAGTTTAATTAGAACTCAGATAATCCAAGACACGGTCAACTCTTTCATTGACTGAGCAGTCGTCTTCAATCTTTAACACTGGACAAGATAAATCTGCCATCCAATGTTCATGCAAAGCTCTACTTCTAACTTCCATTCCAGCATTATCATATAAAGAAGCCCACTCTAAAAATGTTTTTGATTGTTCATATTTACTGCCACCGGCTAACACTTCGTTTCCATAACGCTGAAATTCCCTGTGCCTTAGTCTCTCAAGCCGTATATCTTGTGGAATCCATAAGAAGACGACAAGGTCAAAATAACTTTTTAGATTATCGCCCCAGCCACACACTGCACCAGAAAGAATCCATTTTTCATTGATTGTTAAGTCTTTTTCAAGCAACTTTCTTCTTTCAGGAATTTCTCTTTTTTTAGTGAATTTGTCTAACCAATAGTAATTATCAGTATCAAGATGCGTATGAGGCAAACGCTTTGATAATGCAGCACCCAATGTTGAAGTTCCGACACCAGAGGCTCCCAATATGTGAATATTTTTTTTCATACTTCCCCTCCTTATTAAGCAACCAAACTCCCTGTTTGTTGCATAACGTACTTACTATTATTTTGACATAAATCCCTAAAAGACCTTTACTTTTCGAGGGAAATCCAGATGCGTGTTAAAATCATAATACTTACGAAAACAGTCATTATTAAACGGATTCATATTCCATCTCCTTAGACGCATTTTCCTATGAAAAAAGTCTTGATTTCCATATAATATTTAAACGAATCCAATTTTTAGATTGTCGTCTTTAAGGAGGTTTTTCATCTTGAGGTATACAAACAGTCATTTAGAGGATTGGATTGAAAACTTATACAAGAAGATTGATATTACAGAACCAGAACAAATTAATTTTGAACGGATTGCCGAGGCTTTAGATATCAGGCTTTCGTTTAAACCTGTTACAAGCTTCGCACTTAAACACAGCGGGATTTATAATATATGCTTGGACAGCCGAAAAAGCCGAACTGAACAATGGTATGATTTCGCTCATGAATTTTGCCATATATATAGACATGAAGGCGATAAAAAAACAATGCCTGCAACTTGGACAGATTATTTAGAGTGGCAGTCCAATTATTTTACATATCACTTTTGCATTCCAACTTTCATGTTGCGTAATATTAATCTTTCGTACATACAATCACATGCAATTGAAAATATAGCTTGGTTATTTAAGGTATCCCCTTCGTTTGCGAAGAAACGTTTGAGCATTTATTACAGGAAGCTGACTCAACCTTTATTTAATCAAACAGTTACGGGAAATCTGTGCACCCCCCTTTTGTAATTAATAATGAAATCCTCATGCATTTGCGCGCATTGAAAAAAACAAAAAAAGACGTCTCCCTTCACGATCCGATCGGGCAGGATAAGGAAGGGAATGAAATAAGCCTGATTGACGTTTTGAAATCAGAAAACGAAGACGTAATAGATACGATCCAGCTCAATATGGAGCTTGAAAAAGTGAAACAATACATTGACATTTTAGATGACCGTGAGAAGGAAGTGATTGTCGGGCGGTTTGGACTTGATTTGAAGAAGGAAAAAACGCAGCGAGAGATTGCCAAAGAACTCGGTATCTCACGCAGCTATGTATCGCGGATTGAAAAACGGGCGCTGATGAAGATGTTTCATGAGTTTTATCGGGCAGAGAAGGAAAAGCGGAAGAAGGCGAAGGGGAAATAATGCAGAAGAAGCCGGATCTCATACTCCGGCTTTCTCTATTTGAAAGAGTTATGAAAATCATTTTTCAATATATTCGTGGTTTTTATTCTCAGCCTACATCTTGGTGTTCCAAAATCGTAGCACAATGTAGTACTTAGAATTCTTTTGTATACTGTGAAACTGTCCCTGCATGCGGGACATCATTCGCGCAATGCTTCTTTCACCGAGTCCGTTGCTTTCCGGTGTTATATCTGCAAGTTTAATCGTATTGCTAACATGGATCTCAAATATCTCTTGATCCGATACAAACGTGATACTGATTTTTTCTTCCGGATCTGCGTATTTCAATAAGTTTGACATCACATTATCAAATACACGACCAAGCTCCTCCAAATTCACGTTAATATAGGTTTCCGGCAGCTCGCCTGAAATATGGACCCGAAAATGCTCCTGATGAAGGATAGCAATCTGATCTGATATTAGATCGTAGATCACTTCTTTCACTGCAACGGTCTCCAGATCGGCCTCATATTCCTTGTTCAGCAGGAAATACGCAAACAGATTGTCAGACAAGCTTTTTAATTGCAGTGCTTTACCATAAGCATTGGCTACATACCGATCTTTGCTGGCACCCGCTTCGCCTCCCTCTTTTTTGGCAAACTCCAGATTCATGATCAGCGACGTCAGCGGTGTGCGCATATCGTGCGACATTTCGGTAACCAGGCTGCGGCTCTCAGCTTGCAATTCCTCGATAGCTTTAAGTTTATCCAGGAAAGCTTTCCGCAGATCCTCAATGCTCTTTGCAATCATCGCTAATTCATCATGCCCTTTTATCGTCATCTCGTAGTCCAGTTCGCCCCCTTCAAGAATATGAATCTCTTGATGAATCGTTTTAAGGTAGCGAAGACTTTGGCGAATTCCGAAGAGAACAATGATTAAAAAGATGAGGGTTGCCCCGAGCAAATCCAATGCAAAGGCCAGATCATAATATCGGGAAGAGTAGAAACCGTCGATAATGACTCGTCCTTCACCATCGCTAAACTTGACAGGATGTGAATGATTTTGAGCGTACTGAGTCAGCTTTTCCTTTCCATAATCCGATTCGGAATAAATAGAATCATATTGCAGCTCCTGATCCTTGAATATGGTGAGGTTAATGTAATTTTCTTTTTTGACCCACTCGCCAAACGCTTTTCTATCTGATGTAGACAACTCATTTTCTGAAACGTACTTGCTGAATTTTTGAATGTATCTTGCTGACTCCTCGTGATAATACTCTTCCGAACTCAGATATCCCTCGATCAGATCATCTGTGATCTTTTGCAACGTCAGAAAGATCACACCACTCACAATCGCAGCAACCATTATCAGCAAAGCCAGTTTTTTGGTTAGCGTAAATTTAAGATGCGCCAAATCGATATCCTCTTCCCCATTCAGTTTTTATATAAACCGGACGTGCCGGATCATCCTCAATTTTGGAGCGCAGCTTCCGTATATGCACCATCACCGTATTGTTGGAACAGTAAAAGTAAGGCTGTCCCCACACACTCTCATATATATTTTGGGCAGAAAATATTTTGTTGCGTTTGTTCATCAGAAGTTTCAGGATACGATACTCCAGATCTGACAACTTGATTTGCTTCTCCTCTTTCCACACCTCATTAAATTCTTCGCTCACTCTTAGTTTGCCCCCGATAAGAAATGTTTCTTCCTGTTCCTTCTTTTCCTGATAGATAGTATATCTGCGTAATTGAGCAATCACTCTAGCGTGAAGTTCCTCTTCCGAGAATGGTTTAGTCATATAATCATCGCCGCCGGCGAGTAATCCCTCAGTTTTATCGAGTGTACTCGATCTGGCCGTCAGAAACAGAATCGGGACGTTAGAGGATTTCCTGATGTGCTGACATGTTTCAATTCCCGAAATGCCTGGCATCATAATATCCAAAATAACCAAATCAAGCGAGTCATTCACAAGTTGCAATGCTCGCTTTCCATCCTTGGCTCTTAGCACCTCGTAACCTGCACGTGTAAGGGATTCCTCCAAAAGATCACCAATATCCTCATCATCCTCTACGACTAATATTCGATAGGCCATGTCTCTCTCACCTCATGATTCTTGTTGTTATTTCTCGTGTGTCCTTACTATATATCGTTCATAGTAATAAGTACGTTATAAGATACTACGTAAATCTTAACAATTTATGAAAGCTGATGCTCGCCACAAATTTGTCACATTTTCTAAAAAAAATGATGACTCTTCATAAATTGTTAAGATTCGGTCTTTATATTTATCCATTGTAAGGCTCAAGTTTTTCAGATCCGCACTACACATTGCCGTGATAAATGGGAAAGGAGTATTGATATGATTGTACAAAAAGAAGGACGCGGGCAACCGGTGAGTCTGCGGGAACGGGTTCATTTTCTGGACATCGTACGAGGATTTGCCTTGCTTGGCATTATTATTGTCAATTATTTTCTGATCGTAGATTCAGTAAAGGGATTCGAAATGGCCTCCGATGACGTACTGCATAAGCTGGTTTCCTGGTTTGCCGAAGGGAAATTCGTTACGTTATTCTCCTTCCTGTTCGGAGTCGGGTTTATGATCTTTATGGATCGAGCCGCGCAGAAGGTAGAGAGTCCCAACAAGCTGTTTGCCCGCAGGTTATCTATCCTGTTGGGATTTGGCATTTTTCACATCACATTTGTTTGGGTCGGTGACATATTGGCCTTTTACGCCGTAAGTGGCTTCCTGTTACTCGCCTTCTATAAACGCACGGCCAAAACGGTGCTTAGATGGATTATCGCACTTATCGTGTTTCAATTCCTGACTCCTGTTTTCACAATGTTGTACAATGTCATCAATACTGCAGGGTCAAAAAACCCGAATTTTTCAGAGTTTACTTTGTTTAGCCACAGCAGCCTTACCTACATGGAATCCATCAGCACTCGGTGGACAGATATGGTCACGATGGCTGCCGGCTCTTTCTCTATGATCTATTCCATGTTTCTCATGTTTCTGCTGGGCGTGTACTTTGTTAAGATGGAATTTTTCAAAGACATGGAAGCGAAAAAGCCTATATGGAAGCGTATCTGGATCATTAGCACAATCGCTTTTCTAATAACACAAAGCAGTATATTACTAGACATGTTTAATCTTTCTGAGAATATGCTGTGGAAGGACATTTCCTCTGTCTTGGGTCAAAATGGCGGCTTAACCGGAAGTATGTTTTATATGAGCACTTTTGCAATGCTGTTTCTATACGTTCCTCAGCTGCGAGGCCCTATGATGATATTCACCAAAGTCGGACGGATGTCATTGACCTGTTATCTGCTTCACTCTATCATTGGAACAGTTCTGTTCCTCAGGTACGGATTCGGGCTTGCGGATCATATTCAATCCGCCGGCACGTTCATGTTCAGTCTGGCCGTGTACTTCGTTCTTATGAGCTTTAGTACATTGTGGTTGAAACGGTTTAGGTACGGTCCGATGGAATTAGTATGGCGCAAGCTGACGTACGGCAAAGTAAACGGGAGTCCCAAAGCAACTCCGCTGCATTCGGAAAAATCTATTCAGAAATAACCCCCTTGCACAGATTGCATGACTTCAAATTAGTGTTGTTGAATGAAGCGGGCATTAAACGGACAGATTTGATATATGGACTAGTTATTTTTATATCATTTAGGCTTCTTTGGGCTAATAAATCCACCAGAGTTTACTCAATGTGCATTGCTCATGATCGAATCTAAATTGAATCTTTTACGCATGTTCATAGTCAAAGGCGCCTCATTCGACTATTTTTGTAACTTTTCGCAGGAAAAATTCGAGAATGATGACAAATCCCGCATACGACACTTAATACGGTAGTGAACAATAGTAAATTAGGGTTACATGCAGCTTGTTTTCCAATGAAACAAAGAAAAAGAATCATACAAAAAGACAGGAGAAAGTTTTTGAAGTATTTTAACGCCAAATTTACCGCGGAAGAAAGAGCGATGGAATCACTTTTTTGTGAAAAGGCCTCGCAGAGCAGCTCGAATGTTTTACTGAACGACTGAACTCTATATTTTAGCAACTGAGGGAGTGAACAATCATGAAAACTAAAAATGAACCAAAAGTTATTCTGGAACTAGCAAAGGAATCTGATCTGCCAGAATTCCAAAAAAAATTACAAGAAGCCTTTGCGATCGCCGTGATTGAAACGTTCGGTGATTGCGAAGATGGGCCGATTCCATCGGACAATGATGTTCAGGAGTCTTTCAATGCTCCCGGAGCAGTGGTATATCATATTCTTCAGGATGGTAAGAATGTCGGTGGTGCAGTAGTACGTATCAACAGCCAAACAAATCATAATTCGCTAAATTTATTCTATGTATCTCCAGAATATCACAGCCAAGGGATTGGTCTTTCTGCTTGGAAAGCCATTGAAGCACAGTATCCGGATACTGTGCTTTGGGAAACCGTGACACCTTATTTCGAAAAGCGAAATATCAACTTCTATGTGAATAAGTGTGGATTTCATATCGTAGAGTTCTACAATGAACATCACTCTGATCCGCATATGCATCGCAATGGACGTGAAGATGACAAGCCCCTACTGAATGATGATGACTTTTTCAGATTTGTAAAGATTATGAAAAAAAAGGACTAAACAATTGAACACGGCGAGATGCCGCAGAGAGTTGCTGGTAACTTTTTTATATTTCATTATCAGAGGAAGGTAATAATGATGTTTAAAAGGTGTTTTGATCCCTGTCTCATAAACAGGGGTCAAAACACCTTTGAATCATCGGTTTCTTTTCTGACATATACCACGCCCACTAGTCCCTCAACATAGTAAAAACATATCATGAGTTACAAAAGCTTTTATTCAAAGCATATGTTTATTTTATTTATACTTATTTTCATCATTTTTCAGAATTCTGGACACCAATCGGGTACCTATTAGAGGCCAAGGAACTCTACATTTCATTAAGAAATACGTACTCATTGCCCTGCTTTAATTAATTTTAAGCCCTCGCACTATGCCCCCCCTGAATTAAGTATTTGATGTAACTTTGAAATTAAGTTTATGAAAATCTGTCACAAACCCTTATTTCATAACACATCATTTGTTTCAGCTTCCCTCGCGAATACCGGATTAATGCTCGGCTTTAAGATAGTCAACCAATCTCTCCGCACTGTTCTTAACATCTTCTTTTGAAAGATGAAGTGTCCCATATTGTGTAAACGCAGGAAGAAAACGCATTCCTATATAGTTAGCAGTGACTTGAAACGGTCTGATAAGCTCGCTGATCGTGATATTATATTCTCCGCCTGCTTGATAATCAGATTCCTGTGCGCCTAAGGAGATAGCTAAGAGTAGTTCTTTTCCATGCAATTTAGTTCCTCCAGTTCCATAAGCCCAGCCATGTGTTAACACATCATCTTCCCATTGTTTGAGTAACGCGGGACTGCTGTACCAATACATTGGGAACTGAAAAACGATACGCTCATGATCTAACAGGAGCTGCTGCTCTTTTTCTACATCAATGATAAAATTAGGGTATTCACCGTACAGGTCATGAACCGTAATGTCTTTCTCTTGCTTTAAACGATTCATCCAGGTTTTGTTGACAACAGACGTTTCCAAATTAGGATGTATAACGATAACTAATGTTTTCATTAGACTGATTATCCTTTCTTTGCCAATTAGTTATTATTTTTTACGATAATGAATTGATTCTAATTTTAAAATAGCAACTTTATTTACACCTATTTTATCCTTTTTCATGAATTCAGGGCAACTAATTGGGCACCAAAATCAATGATGACTTAAGACATTGTTTTGTAGAAATCCGATATAACAGAATAATCCATTATTTAGAAAATTTCCACCTTT
Organism: Bacillus sp. FJAT-14266; assembly: GCF_001719225.1. Taxonomy (NCBI): domain Bacteria; kingdom Bacillati; phylum Bacillota; class Bacilli; order Caryophanales; family Bacillaceae; genus Bacillus; species Bacillus sp. FJAT-14266. The sequence continues at coordinate 1,699,669 of NZ_CP017072.1, read as the reverse complement.
TCCCTCAATCCTTACCAATTTAAACTCATTAAGGAGATACTTTATCACCAACTTTAAATAATAATGGAATAAGTGCTAATAAAATAATTCCTACAACCAACGTAGATATTATTAACTCCTTCCATACAATCAAATTCTTTAAAAACATTTGATAAATAACTAATGAGTTTACTGGAATGTTAAGCAATAAGCCCGTAAGAAGTCCAGGTGCATACTTTTTCATTACAACAGTTGCGATAAGATGTGGAAAAATAGCGTTGATAACCATAGAACCTAGAAAGCCAATGAAAATCCATTTTGCAATATCTGATTCTGGCATATATAAAAAACCAAATGCAGATAAATAAGCCAACATAGTTATAACAATGACAGCAAAATGAAATTCATTTGAAGTTACTGGCTTTTGAAACTTTGAAGATTGTTGTGACCACTCAGGTAACCAAATAGCTTCCTCAATATTATGAAGTGTAATAGCAAAACAAAAAAATGCTACGAAATAAACCACCTATCATTTCCTCCTCGGTGCCACAACCAATATGGTTTGGCAACATTATATTACATTTGAGGCTGATTGGATATGGTGTTAAAAGAGAGAAGAATCTGCCTTAGTAGTTGCTTCTTAATTATATGTGCAATAACGTGTTGTTACGTGGCATGTCATATTCAAATATAATAACTCTAAAGCAAACAAAGATACCTATATAGTTTGGCATCCTCTTTTTTAGTTCGAGTCCCTCTATTTATTTTGGGCACAAAATAGACATAATTTATATTGACTCATTATACCCATCACATACCATACCCCTTAAACCAATCAGGATTAAAATGTTTTAAAAAAGGTGATCAAAGATTAAGTTATGGTCTCTTTTATTTTATGAATGCTGTCTTAATGCAAAACAACACTGGACACCACTAAGTCAAATGCATTTCATGGTACTATAGTCAAGACTTGTCCAAGTCACCATTATCAAAATGAATTTCATCAAACACTTGAAACATTTATTGAACGCGGCCAAGTGTCATAACATTAATAAGAAACCAACGAGTGATGAATCTTTTAATCTTTCATTTTACCCGCTGGCTCATATCAAAGGAGCTCTAACCAAATTTTAATAGCTGTCGCACCTATTAATTGCGCTAAAACCCATTGCAGGAATTTTGTATTTACTTTTTGCCCAACTGATGCGCCAATAGGAGAAGCAATTAAACTAGCCATAATAAGAACCAGGGCTGGTACAAAAAGAACCTGGTCCGTAATTACTTTTCCAACTGTTGCGCCAATAGATGAAAGAAATGTAATCGCAAGAGATGAAGCGACTGTGATTCTAACAGGAATATTTAAAATCGATAACATAATGGGGACTAGGATAAAGGCGCCGCCAGCTCCTAAAATACCTGATACGCCACCAATGATAAACGCTAGGGACGAAGCCAACCATTTATTAAATATCACTTCTTTATCTTCTTCGCTATGTTCTTGTCCTTTTTGTCCTTTTTTAGGTATAAATATTAAAATAACTGCTATAATAGCCAGAATTCCGTATATAAAGTTAATTCCTTTTTCAGATATATAATGAGAAAAGTAACTCCCCAATACACTCCCTAAAAGGATGCTGCTTCCCATGTAAATAATTAATGCTTTATTTAGAAGACCACTCTTACGATAAGCCCAAACACCGCCGAGTGTCGCAAAAAAAACTTGAATAGCCCCTATCCCTGAAACTTCATGGGCAGTTAATGACATCACTCCCACTAAAGAAGGAATGTACAATAGCATTGGATAATTAATAACTGCTCCGCCAATACCAATCATCCCGGAAATAAAGGCACCAATAAACCCTATAATGAAAAGAGTTGTGATAAAGGCAATATCCATTTTGGTTTCCTCCTTTCAAAGGAAAAGGGTATCTTTTTATTCGATACCCTTTCACATTATTAGCCTTTTTTAATCCAGAATTTCAATACATCACCTTCATCAGTTTGCTCTAAAAGGTCATGCCCGCCTGATTTAGACCAAGCTGCAAGATCACTTTTAGCTCCCTTATCTGTTGCATGCACTTCTAATATTTGACCTGATTCCAGTTCATTCATCGCTTTTTTTGTCCTGACGATTGGCATTGGGCATGCCAGGCCTTTTGCGTCTAATACTTTATCTGATTTCATGTTCATCTCTCCTCTTTTTAATAGAAACTTGTGTTACCGTATTGCACAGCGGTTTGGGCCAATCTCCATTTCACGCTGTTTTTCTTCATCTGGGCTGATTTTCCCCATGTTTGTTTCTCGAATCTCTTGGTATGCATTTGGTTGCGGAGGCAAATGATCTGTTACTAGGTGTCTAAATTCTGTTTCATCCGCAATGTTCAAACCATGGTTCTCGCTAAATAATGTACTTAGTTTTTTACCAACACTTCCATCCTCATTTAGCTCGTCAATGATCATAAAGTGTGCCGGTAATACAATTAAATCCTTTGATAACGCTTTGTAACGGCTATAAAGCGTTTTTCTTAAATCTCCTACCCAATCTTCTGCCATACCGGCTAAGTCTGGTCTGCCGATTGAATCAATAAACAAAATATCACCTGAAAGAAGATACAGATCATCGACAATGAAAGAAGTGGACCCAATCGTGTGCCCCGGAGAATAAATCGGGTGAATTTTAATCGTTGTATTTCCAATGATCATGTCGTTTCCTTCTTCCAACGGCTGATAATCGAATACCACTTCTTCAGCATCTTTAGGCGGTAACCAGTAGGTTGCTTTTGTTTTTTCAGCAATGACTCTGCCGCCTGAAATATGGTCCGCGTGAAGATGTGTATCAAATACGTGAGTAATCGTTGCACCCTTCTCCTTCGCAAAATCCATAAAGAAATCTACCATACGTGTCGCATCAATAATTGCTGCTTCACCATTGGAAATGACCATGTATGACAGGCAGCCTTTACCGATTCGAACAAACTGATACATCTCACCGCCATCTTTTAAATCCCCGACTTTTACCGGCTCTAAATGTTCGCCCCATGCTTTCATTCCACCCTTAAGATAGGATACAGAATGACCTGCTTCAGATAGCATTTCGGATACCATGACGGATGAACCTTCTTTTGCACAAACGACCAGCACTTCTTTATCAGAAGGAATTTTCTCCAATATATCTTCTACGCCATCTAAAAGATCAAAATAAGGAACATTCAAATGGTCAAAGTCATGCCCTTCTATCTTCCAATCACTAAAATCATTTTCATTACGCACATCCAAAATAAATAAAGGTTCTTTGTTAAAGATTTTTTTTGTCACTTCTTTTGGGGTCATTGCCTTTACGGTCATGTTTCAATACCTCCTATATCAAATCTTTTAGCGGGACTAAAATGTTAAGGATACATCAGCATCTTTAGTAAAATCTAAAAAGGTAACAGCCCCGCCTACTTCGATTCCTTCCATAAAATCATCTTTTGTTAAACCCATAACGTCCATCGTTATTTGACAATCAAATCATGCAACTCCCATTTCAATCAGTTAAGAATAGAAGGCACATTTGCGTTCCTACAACCTTCTGCGACATGCTCTTTTCCTTGTCGCAATATTACAGACTTTATAAGCATCAAACAGACCGCCATTTGCCGCAATAATCGCTACTCTTGTACTCATCTGTTCATCATGCTTTTTATTTATTCGGTTTTACCTGTCCACTCCCGCATACCGGGGACAACATTAATAACTTTTTTAAAACCTTGTTTTTTCATGGTGTGGGCCGCCATTTCACTTCTTCTTCCCGAATGGCAGATAATATAAATTTCATCATTTTTGTTTAATTCATTAGAGCGCTTTTCCACTTCACCAAGAGGGATATGCACAACTCCAGGAATATGAGCTTTTTCATACTCCTCTATCTCTCGTACATCTAAAATGTTAAGAGACTCGTCACTATCCACTTTCTGTTTGAAAGCTTCTAATGAAATCTCAGGAATTGAAGATGCATTTTCTGATGAATGCTCTCCTCCTTTTCGAAGAAAATGACGAAGTATTTCTCCCTCTGCTTCAGTACCTAGATATTCATGGCCTGTACTTTTTGCCCATGCTTCCAGATCTGCTGTGGAACCTTTATCTGTTGCTTGAATTTCCAATACTTCACCAGCTTTTAAATCCTTCATTCTCTTCTTCGTTTTTACGATAGGCATTGGACACGCCAAACCTTTAGCGTCTAGTACAATAGTTGCTTTCATCATTTTTTTCCTCCTTTTCTCATATAGGGGTGGGGGTATATAAATATACAAAAAGTTTCTCACTAGAAGTTAATACCATGTATTCATGCCCCTTTTATATTTGTGATCTTTTTAAATCCTTGTTTCTTCAATATTTTTACTTCCCTTTAAACTTCTCCTTCCGCTTAGCAATGAGTAAATGAGTAACATTAGATAAATAAGTTGACACTGCCTTCCTCAGCATCAGCCAAATAGGCTGCTACACCAGCATAGTCAATATCATCTAATAGTTCTTTTTCCTGTAAACCAAGAAGATCCATTGTCATCGTACAAGCTACGAGCTTTACCCCCTGTTCTTGAGCCATCTCAATCAACTGAGGTAAAGTAAGTACATTATGCTTTTTCATCACATTTTTAATCATTTTAGGGCCCATACCTGCAAAGTTCATTTTAGATAAACCCATCTTATCAGCACCACGAGGCATCATCTTTCCAAACATTTTTTCAAGAAATCCTTTTTTCATTGGAATCAGCTCTTCTTTACGTAAAGCGTTTAATCCCCAAAAAGTATGGAAGATCGTCACTTCATGATCGTAGGCAGCTGCACCATTTGCAATAATATAGGCTGCCATTGCTTTATCATAATCCCCGCTAAATAAAACAATTGTTGTGCGTTTTGTTTGTTCTGTCATGTTTATTCTCCTAACTAATTACCCCCTCGGGTATATTAAAGTCAAAAAATTTTTTCGAAAGATCTGCTTTTATTCAACTCTTTAAATACCATAGGGGGTATAATATAACGCATATAAAAATTCGTCAACCTTAGGTTGATGAATTTTTATCGGCTCTTTACCAATAAGTCGACTGCTTCTTTTACTAAATTTTGTGTGTCTTCGCCTTTTTCTAAACTTTCACGAACACAATGTTCAAGGTTTGTGCTCACAATTAAACCCATCGCTCGATCGATCGCATTACGGGAAGCTGCTAATTGGGTCACAACCTCTCTACAATCTTTTCCTTGTTCCATCATAGTCAATACACCTTTAATTTGTCCTTCAATCCGTCGTAAGCGGTTTTTAATCTTTTGATCATACTCCATATATCAATGAAATCCTTTCTTTCATTTATTTTTACATTTACATGCTGCCAGTTCATAACTGTTTACATGGATACCTTTGCGCTTTAGAAAACGCACTCCTAAATTTAATTCCACCCGGTCACGAGCTATTATGTGTATTTTATCACGTGGAATCTCTAAATAAAAACGTTTTAGATACGCATATGGGATGTTTAAAATAATATTATCCGAAAAATTGGGTACATCGTTATAATGGCGAATATCTAATATTGTGATGTCCATAGCCTTTAATTTATCTTTATGGATACAAGAGATTCCGGTTATAGGATAATAACGTCTATACGTTGCAATGATAATCACAAAAATAAGCAGGAATGCAATAACTAAATAATTGATACTACTTACACCACCTTATTAACTCTTTGTTATTCACAAAACAATAATATACCCCCATAGGTATATAGTCAAGTGTGAAAGTTACTTTCTTTGAGCTGATAGATTCATTTCGATATCCGCGGATTGAAAAAATACTTACATTCGATAATGCCAATTCTGCTAAAAGGAACTCGAATAAAGCAATAAGCCGATTTAATTTTAAATCGGCTTTATTTATCAATTACTTAAAATTAGCACAAGACACGCTGCTTGGATATTAAATGGGGTTTCATTAGCATGGTACTGGTTCCCCATGTTTCATGCTGAATGTGACTTTAATTATTCTAGAATTCTGCAGAATATCTGTGCTAATCTTCCGCAGCCACTGCATCTGCTTTGGTTTCATGAACTGTACCAAATGGATGGTTAGGAGGAGCATAAATGGAGTAAAGTTTTAATGGCGTATTTCCTGTATTAATTACGTTGTGCCAAGTGCCGGCAGGGACAACCATGGCAGAATCATCATATACATTTCTTTGAAAGTTCAAATGATCTTTACTCTTTCCCATTTTGACGATCCCACGCCCCTGCTCAATCCGTAAGAACTGGTCAACGTTAGGATGGATTTCCAAACCAATGTCTTCTCCAATACCAAGACTCATCAAAGTCACTTGAAAATGCTTTCCTGTCCATAAAGCAGTACGGAACGTATTGTTTTGTTTTGTGGCTCTATTGATATTTACAACAAATGGTTTTGGTCCATAATCCTTCAAAAGAAGGTTTCTATCTTCATATGAAGAGCGCAAATCGGCACCTCTGTGTACGTTCTCCATCTCATTTGGAATAGTCCAATAAACAGATCTTCCGTCATTATACATCGGCACAGTCACATAATAATAACATTGAGGCGAAAAAGGGTTATAGTACATTTTTTGATCCCCGCAATTATAAATTTTTGTGATAGTATCCTATGCATTTATTAAGGGAGTGTGCTAAATCAAGAAAACTCATATTAAACACAAAAATGAATGTTCGATCACCGTTTGATTCATGGATGAATAATTTATCACCGACCTTGTAATCGTTTTCTGGATGTTGAATTTCACTAGCCTTTGTTAACAAGACATCGAATGACACCTTTATATGATGGATTATCAAAGGTCAACGATCCTAAATGGCTTTTGAACATTTACATAGCACAACAACAGAGTATACGGAATTCTGTTGTTTGTCCCCCCTGTCCCAGCTCTTTTAGATTTATCTCTTTGGATGCGCCTTGATGGCCAGCTTTTCAGCAGCGTAGTATTTAGCGCCTCCTGAATCGTTATAGCATATTTCAACGCCGATAGACTTGCGGTTCCCAGTGCCGTTTGTACCGTCCCTGTATGTGGGCTCGTTTTTAGTAAACCAGTTTATATTCTTTTTGGGCACACAACAGAAACAATTTTTCCATATGAAAATCTCGTAATCTTACACCTCTTTAACTTGAAGGAGGATTTTGGCATATGTATTTTCATACCCGTCAACTACCATCTCATCCAGCATATATTCCTCATATGCATTTTCCCCTATTTGCATTCCATTTCTTTCAATGAACTCAATGATTCTCCGGTATGCCTCTTCAGTATTTCCGCCTATTTCATATCCAACTGCATACAGGCCTTTTGGTCGTACATGATAATTTATGTTCTCTGCCCCATCTTTTACTTTTATATAAAAGTAACTGTAATTGTAGAAGTCTTTTTCTAAGATTTGTTCCCGTGCAAAGATTCCGCCTATCGGATATCCTTCATCTAATTCATATTGCTGAACTTCATGAATGAGTTCTGAAATGGCTGCCACATATTTTCGTTCCGGTAAGTTTAATGTTTTTCGGCTTAACATGAATGTTTCTTCATTTAAATATTCAAAAGAAATTGAGGAAAAATCAGTCTCAAGTGCTTGTTCTGTAAGCGTCACTTTTGTTTGTAAGATCGTTTGCAACTGCTTAAGCTCATTTATTTTTTTATCAATCTCAATAGACTTTTCTTTTAGAACATGCAGGATCTTGTCTGGTGTTTTTCCTTTTATTAGACACTTTATTTCTTTTAATGGAACCCCAAGCTCTTTAAATAGACTGATGACTTGAAAAATCTCAAATTGATGATAGGAATAATATCTATACCCATTTTCTTTTTTTATTTCCGGCGAGAAAAGACCAATCTCATCATAATGAAATAAGGTTTGTTTTTTTACACGGCAGAGCTTCGAAAACTCCCCTGTTGTGAAATACTTCTTAACATCTTCGCTCATAAAAACCTCCTTGACTATACGGTAACCATATACCTTATGATTTGATTGTACTTGAAAAAAGCTTCAAGCGAAAAGGATAGGTAAAAAGGGTTCAATTGAGTAAAAGGGGAATTCAGATGAAAAAATCAATAAATGAGCAAAAAACGATATTCATTATACTATTAAGCAACATCTTCGTAGCATTTCTTGGTATCGGTTTAATCATTCCAGTTATGCCTTCTTTTATGAAAATCATGCATTTATCCGGCAGCACAATGGGTTATCTTGTTGCGGCTTTTGCCATTTCTCAGTTAATTACTTCACCTTTTGCAGGTAGGTGGGTTGACCGTTTCGGGAGAAAAAAAATAATTATTCTCGGGCTGCTTATATTCAGTTTATCTGAGTTGATTTTCGGATTAGGGACCCATGTTTCAATATTTTATTTCTCGAGGATATTGGGTGGTATAAGTGCGGCTTTTATCATGCCCGCGGTAACAGCATATATAGCTGATATTACAACCCTAAAGGAAAGGTCAAAGGCTATGGGGTATGTTTCTGCTGCAATTAGCACAGGCTTTATTATTGGACCTGGTGCGGGAGGATTTATTGCCGGCTTTGGTATCCGCATGCCGTTTTTCTTCGCCTCCGCCATCGCATTAATAGCAGCTGTCACTTCCGTTTTTATACTAAAAGAGTCATTGTCAATAGAAGAACGCCATCAACTCTCATCTCATACAAAGGAATCAAATTTCATTAAAGACTTGAAGAGATCCATTCATCCTGTTTATTTCATTGCATTTATTATCGTCTTTGTAATGGCTTTTGGTTTATCAGCTTATGAAACGGTATTCAGCTTGTTTTCTGATCATAAATTTGGCTTTACACCAAAAGATATCGCAACCATTATTACGATTAGTTCCATTGTTGCGGTAGTTATTCAAGTTTTACTATTCGGGAAATTGGTCAACAAACTTGGAGAGAAAAGAATGATTCAGCTGTGCTTAATAACCGGTGCGATCTTGGCTTTCGTGTCTACTGTTATGTCAGGATTTTTAACTGTTTTGCTTGTAACTTGTTTTATTTTTCTGGCGTTCGATTTGCTACGTCCGGCCTTAACCGCTCATTTATCCAATATGGCCGGTAACCAGCAGGGTTTCATAGCAGGCATGAACTCCACATACACCAGCCTGGGAAATATATTTGGACCTGCTCTAGGCGGTATACTATTTGATCTTAACATTCATTATCCTTTCCTTTTTGCAGGTTTCGTTATGATTGTCGGCCTTGGTCTTACAATGGTTTGGAAAGAAAAAAAGAATGATGCTGCAGCTTTGAATTAATTCATTTTCTATAAAGTCAAGTCATTTGGATGCAGGGAATGCCCCTGGTTAGGCACAATAAGAAAAGGTACTTAATTTGATAGGCTACATGTTGCTTGACGTGAATATAGTTTAAGCTGAGTTTTAGCAATATCAGGATACCGGGATAAGAAAAAAGGAGAATGTAGTATGAGTATAAAAATAAAAGGAGTAACTGATGATAATCGTGCTGCAATTCTTGATCTACATGTCAGCCAGAATCAATTATCATATATTGAATCTACAAAAATATGTTTAGAGGATGCAAACGAATGTCACTATTATAAACCTGTCGGGCTTTACTATGAAGGAGATCTAGTCGGTTTTGCAATGTATGGATTGTTTCCCGAGTATGATGAAGATAATAAAAACGGACGAGTCTGGCTTGACCGATTTTTTATTGACGAACGCTATCAGGGAAAAGGATTAGGGAAGAAAATGCTTAAAGCCCTCATTCAGCACCTTGCTGAGCTATATAAATGCAAAAGAATTTATTTAAGTATATTTGAAAATAATATTCATGCTATACGCCTTTATCAAAGGTTTGGTTTTCAATTTAATGGTGAACTCGACTTTAATGGTGAGAAGGTAATGGTAAAAGAGCTATAGATATCCAGGCCTCCTTTTTTGCTGAGAAACGTTTGAACTTCGATAATGATTACCTACTTAAACTGCAAGATCATTGTTTAAAAAAGCCTGGATGAAAATTTCATCTCAGGCTTTATGCATCTTATTAGTCAAAATCTCATGTGTTTTATCCAGATGTTATTCTTTTTTCCGGACAATTTCTAAATAATTAATATGCCGGCCAACTGTTTTGTGCACTTTAAAAATATACCCATCGGCTTCTATAACGGACCCAACTGCAGCGTCTATTTGTTGAGTCATAAACCAGCCGCCTATTGTATCCACTTCGTCACTTGCTAACGTCGTTCCCAATAAATCATTTACATCTTCAATGAGCACTTTCGAATCTAAGATATAGTGATTATCATTTACTTTTCTAATATTAGGCACTTCATCTTTATCAAATTCATCTCTGATTTCCCCGACAATTTCTTCAAGAATATCTTCAGCAGTGACTAAACCTGAAGTGCCGCCATATTCATCCACAAGAATAGCGATATGTGTTCGCTCTTTTTGCATTTTTACCAATAAATCATGAATTGGAACGGATTCAATAACATGGATAACAGGGTTGATATGATTTTCTAACTTGAAATCCTCTTTTATCTTCTGGTCTGTGTCAATATAAGCTGACAAAAATTCTTTAGCATTGATAAAACCAATGATTGAATCTTTATCTCCATTTAGGACTGGGTACCTTGTATAGCTCTCTGTCTTAATGGTCTTAACAATAGTTTCATAAGAATCCTCACTAGAAATCGCTACGATCTCTCTTCTCGGAATCATAATTTCTTTGGCGATTCTTTCATCAAATTCAAAAATATTATTTACATATTTCAACTCATTTTGATTGATTTCACCGCTCTTATAGCTTTCAGACAGTAAGATGCGCAGTTCTTCTTCAGAATGAGCAAGTTCATGTTCTGATGCAGGTTTCAAACCGAAGAGTCCTACTATAAACCGGGCTGAACCATTTAAAAACCATATAAAAGGGAACAGGATGCGGTAAAACCAAATAATTGGCTTTGCAGTCAAAAGAGTGATGGTTTCCGCTTTTTGGATAGCGAGTGTTTTAGGAGCAAGCTCTCCAACTACAACGTGCAAAAAAGTCGCCATCACAAAAGCAATCACTAAGATCAATACATGTGAGACTGTTTCACTTACATGAAAATGAGCAAATAAGGGGTGCAAAATCACTTCAAAAGTCGATTCTCCGACCCAGCCAATTCCCAACGCTGTAACCGTGATCCCTAATTGACAAGCTGACAAATATTCGTCCAAATGAGTAATGACCTTTTTGGCTGATATGGCACCTTTTTTTTCCTCTAATATGAGTTGGTCAATTTTTGATGACCTGATCTTTACTATCGCAAATTCAGTCGCAACAAAAAATGCTGTTAAGACAATTAAAAGAGTAAAGATTATAAGGTTAATGGTTGTCAATGATTTGCCTTACCTAGTAAGGCGTACACCTCCGATGTAAATATTTATTGAATAAACAAAAAACAGTATATATAACATTATAAGTTCAAAAGAACCTAAAATCAACTCTGAATGATGTAAATAATCATCTTTTTCCGTATGGAGAGTGGTTCCCATAGTCTTCAACTAACGATTAGTGACGTTTTAAGGCTTAAAATAGAAAGCAAAATAAAAACACACCTGAATTTTCTGGTGTGTTTCAATAATATCCAACCGTCTTGATTTATTTAATGTCTTTATTAAGGTTTTCTTTTAAAATTTGAATCAATTCCGCCTGTTGCTTTATATTTTTGCGGCCATTTCTATTAATTGCAGCAAGTTCACAGACAATTCCAGCTGAAATGAAAAACAATAAACCTTCAAACATTTTAAATCCCCCACCGTCTAAGTGATAGTCAAATTTGTTTTTTCTTTTTGTAATACCTGCTTATAATCTTCCTTACGCTGATATATGTTATTTAAAATGAGTCCAATAATGACAAACAGTGTTCCTACTATATCAAATGCAGTTATGTTATATCCTTTGATCACCATGATTAACAATGTAGTAATGGGGACAAAGTTAATAAATAAAATCCCATTAATGGATGATAGGATTTTAATGCCATAGTTCCAACTAAGGAGGGCTATGATACCTGGTAAAGTAATCATAAATAAAAAATCATACTTAATTGCTGCAATCACTTTAATACTCGGTACCGACACGTAACCTTGCGCGGTAAGTATAGCTGTCATGATTCCTGTTATAGCTGTGCCGAATAAACATGTCAAAGTTGAATAACGAAGTGTGGACCACTCTCGGAATATCTGTCCCCCCATTGTGTAGACAACCCACCCTAAAACACCAATGAATATAAAGAGTATCGAGAATAGATGATCCCCTAATGAAAAAAAGAAACTTATATTACCTTTGGTTATGACCATCGAAGCCCCCAAAAAGGCAATCAATATACTGATCATTGTGTATTTTTTAGGTTTCACATGTTTATATCCCCATAGAATAACAATTGAAAGCATCGGCATGAGTGCCTCGGCAATGGATGCTGTCATAATTCCAGACTTCCCCATCAACCTTTGACCTAAAAAAATAAGAACATTGTATACAGTAAACGCCATCACCCCAAATAAAATGATCCATTTTGCTTTACCCTCTAAATAAAATGATTTTTTTCCTTCTCTCACCAATAATAAAATCACTAACATAATCGTTACCACACCGTAGCGAATAAATGAAAAATAAAACGGATCAACAAATTCTAATGCATGATCTGCAACTGGAAACATCGCGCCCCAAGACATACTTGCTACTAAACATGTAAGGGCACCAATGAATAATTGACCTTTTTTCATTGAATTCCCCCCCTTTTCTTTAAAATTACAATGAGAATTATAAAAAGAAGTAAGCATCAAGTAAAATGAACAAAAGTGATGAAAAACATCATTGATAATGATACTTTAATGAAGGGGGGATCTTCATGGAACTGCGAGACTTACAAATTTTCAAATGCGTAGCCCATCACAAGAGTATTACCGGTGCTGCAAAAGAGTTAAATTATGTACAATCTAATGTAACTGCGCGGATTAAGCAATTAGAGAATGAACTCAAAACACCTCTTTTCAATCGCCATAAAAAAGGGGTTTCACTAAGCCCAGAGGGCCGAAAAATGATTGAATACGTTAACAAAATTTTGAAAGATGTTGAAGAACTGGAGCAAGTCTTTCTAGATACTGATATACCGTCTGGAATATTAAAAATCGGTACAGTGGAAACAGTGAGGATACTGCCGACCATCATAGCTTCCTATTATAAAAAGTATCCTAATGTGGATTTATCATTGCAGGCTGGTCTAACAGAGGAACTTATTAAAAAGGTCATGAATCACGAATTAGACGGAGCTTTTATTTCAGGCCCTTTGAAACATTCTATCCTGGAACAGTATGATGTTTATACTGAAAAACTTACTCTTGTAACCAGTAACAAAACGTTTAATATAGAGGATCTTTCAACGACTCCGATTCTTGTTTTTAATCAGGGGTGCGGGTATCGGTCTAGGCTTGAACAATGGCTCAAAGATGAAGGTGTGCACCCAAACAGAATGATGGAATTTAACATCCTGGAGACAATCTTAAATAGTGTTGCACTTGGACTCGGTATAACAGTGGTACCGGAATCTGCTGTTATGCATCTAGCTGCACAAGGTAAGGTTTATTGTCACCCATTGCCTGAGAAAGATAGCTGTATCTCAACAATCTTTATACGCCATAAAGATGCGTACCTGACAAATTCAATGCGCAGCCTCCTTAAGACCATTGTTGAACATAAAAATATGAGTATGGCTTAAAGTGCTTTTTCTCTTTCTATGTTAACTTCTTAAATAAAAGAGAAAGCGCATCTCCACTTCGCTACCCTTATTCACGCAAAAAATAGAGCAGTAAACATGTGAGTTACTGCTCTGCTTCGTTTATTCACCGTTCATTTGTTTTACAATGTATTCAGCATCATTTCCTACGCCTTGAAGCAACGCTGAACCTCGCTTATGCTGCCAAGGCAAACCTATAAAGTACAATCCTTCTACAGGTGAAACACCTCTATGATGTATGATTCGACCTTCTTGATCCAAAACACCTTTTATATTTATCCAACATAAGGGATTCTTGAAACCAGTAGCCCAAATAATATTGTTTACTTCTAATGTAGATGAATCTTTAAAAATGATTTCATTTTGCTTTGCGGCAATGACTCTTTTTTTTAAGATGATCTCCTTCTGTTTTATTGCATGTTTTAATTCATGCCCAAATACTGGATCACCTTTCTTTTGAATGAATTTGCCTACTATTGATGTATGACTTGCATGTAAAACTCCTAGTTTATCAAACCACCAAAAGATGCTTCTTTTTCCGATCATTAAAGGGAAATAAACTAGTTTATTACTACAGGCTAAATATGTAACTCTTTCTTTGGATAATTCAACAGCTATTTGAGCACCACTATTCCCACCACCAACTACTAGTACATTTCCATATGCCAATTGTTTTGAATTCTTATATTGTGATGAGTGTAGTTGATTAATATTATCGGATAAATCCTTTGATATTGATGGAATATTAGGGGTATGAAAAGGCCCTGTAGCAATGACAAGATTCTTCGTTTGATATTCTTCCCGATTTGTTTTTATTAAGAAATAATTCTTTATTTTTAGGACACTTATTACTTCTGTCCGTAATTGGATTGGAATTTCAAATTTTTTAACATACTTCTTTAGATAAGCAACAATTTCATTTTTTGAAGGAAATCCATGTTTTTCTCCTTCAAGATGCATTCCAGGCAAAGAGCTATACATTCGAGAAGTAAATAAAACTAATGAGTCATACCGATCTTTCCAGCTCTCCCCCACCTCATGACTTTTATCCAAAATGATAAACTTTTGATCGGACTGCTTAAGATAATATCCTATTGAGATCCCTGCTTGACCAGCCCCGATTACTATAGTGTCGTACACATTATCACCCCGCCAATTTCAAATTGTCAGTAGACAGAATTTGCAAAATGCTAGTTGATCTCCTCACTATAAAGTTAGATAAAAAATTTAATGGTGATGGTGGTTACGCGGCTTCTCCATTTTGGGCTGACAAAGGATCGCATTGTCGTGATTATGCGCTTCGGTTTCCATTTGAATGGTTACGTGCGTAATGCCTTTATGCTCAAGTTCATGTTCAATTTTGCGTAATATATTTTCACTTTCTGAAATGGTCAGTTGATCGTCCACAACTGCATGGCAAGAAAGAGCATTCAATCCGCTTGTGATAGACCATATGTGTAAATCATGAATGTTTTGAATTCCCTCTGTCCCTTCAATTGTACGAATGATATCAGAGACATCGATATTTTCTGGAGTTCCTTCCATTAAGATGTGAATGGAATCTTTAGTCACATTGTAACCGCTTCTTAGAACAAGAATAGCCACAATGATACTAGCCAATGGATCTGCCCAGCCCCATCCAAAGAAGATGATAAGTATGGCAGCTAAAATGGCACCTACAGAGCCGAGCATATCGCTTATTACATGTAAATAAGCTCCTCTTATATTCAGATTATTCTTTGTATCTCCGCCACTCATCATAATCCAAGCGACCAATAGATTCACAACTAACCCGATGATACTAATTGTAAGCATGCCGGTTGCTGCTACTTTTGGTGGATTAGAGAAGCGTTCGATTGCTTCATAAATGATATAAAGAGAAATAAGAATTAAGGCAGCACCGTTTATCACAGCTGCAAGAATCTCAAATCGTTTATAGCCGAATGTCTTATTGTGATTTGCCTTTTTTTCAGCTAATGTAAAAGCAATCAGGGCAACCATTAATGAAATTGAATCACTCAGCATATGGCCTGCATCAGATAAAAGCGCCAGACTATTTGTTAAAAATCCACCTATAGCTTCTATTATCATATAACCTGTAATCATGATAAAAGAGATCAATAAAACCTTTTTATTTGCTCCTTCATTATGATTGTGACTATGATTGTGACCCATAAAAAACTCCTCCTTAACTAAAGTTTTTAATACATATGTATTTATTATTTCAAATCTGTTATGAAGCATTCTAACATGATGCAAATAATATTTATATATGAGCATGTGTTCATATATAAATATATCTGCTCTTTACTGAAATGTCAAAATATTTTTTATAGAAATCAACAATACCTCCTTAATTATTCTTTTATAAACATAAAAAAGCGGAGCAAACACATGGTTTGCTCCGCTACCCTAGTTTCTCTATCCTTTTCTTCAATCAAGCATTTGAGGGTAGTATTCAACTACAATTTACCTGTTAAAAATTGGGCCTCACCAAGTCCAAAACTCCAGTCAGCATTATCATTTTCAACAATAGATACAATTAAATCAGTTGATGCGATACCACACTCAGATTCCAGTCTTTCAGCTAACAGCCTGTAAAATTTTTGTTTCTTCTCTTCCGGTCGGGATTTACTTGTAACTGAAAGAACAACAAGATTTTTAGTTCGGTTAAATCCTAACCCAGTATCCTCAATAATCATATGATTTTCTGGATGTTCATGAACAATTTGATAACGGTCTTGTTGAGGCACATCAAAAGCCTCTACTACAACATTGTGAGCGACATCTAAAAGTTTTTTCAAACTTGATTGATCTCGCCCTTCTATTAAGTCAAAACGAAGTAATGGCATAAAATCCCCTCTTTCTACTGTCAGATATTTCTAATCATCTGCTACATAATGTGCTCATTTTTATTCTTACTACATTAGAATAAAATAATTTCCCAATAACCCCTTCATTCTGTTGTTAGTCAAGCCTATGTTATGATGTGTATTTCCATAGGCAATATACAGAATCAACTTCGAGGAAATTAACCATTTTTTGAAATAGCCTTATCACTTACTTTAGAAATCATTTATTCTTCTAAGCTTTAGTTTACATGAAGCTCTGCTATCATATATAATTCAAAATTAAGATGGAAGACATCTCAAAATCAGATATCAACTATGGAGGACTAGATGAATATTCAGTTGTTACAGGTTTTTCTCACTACTGCTCGTGAAGGCAGTATTTCCAAGGCTGCTCAGACTTTAAATTATGCACAATCGAACGTAACGAATAAGATACAACAACTAGAAAACGATTTACAGACAAAATTATTCTATCGCCACAGTCGAGGAATCACACTTACTCCCCCAGGGCAAATTCTTGTTTCTTACTCAGAGAAAATTCTAAATACTATTGAAGAAGCTAGAGCAGCGATGGGGGAATCATCCGCTCCTTCTGGGCCTCTGCGTATTGGATCAATGGAAACAACGGCTGCAGTTTGGCTTCCTCAACTCCTTGCACATTATAATAGCCTCTATCCAAATGTTGATTTAAATCTAGTAACCGGTCCTACGGAACAACAAATACAAGCTGTTTTACACTATGAGTTAAACGGCGCTTTTGTTTCAGGGCCTATTGAACATCCTGATTTAGTTCAAGAAAAAGTATTAGAAGAAGAGATGGTTCTGGTTACGAGTGCTTCACACCCTGATATTTCTACCATCCATGATGTTCAAACACAAACCATGCTGGTATTCCGTGAGGGGTGCTCTTACAGAGCAAAGCTCAATCATATTCTGCAAGAAGAAGGTTTATCGCCTGTAAAATTAATGGAATTTGGCATACTTGAAGCCATTATTGGCTGTGTTAGTGCCGGCTTGGGGATTTCACTGCTGCCTCGTTCAATCATTGCTTCGCATGAAAAAGAAGGCCGCATCCGCAGCCACACTATCTCTGACAAATATTCTTTCGTATCAACCATGTTTATAAGGCGGAAAGACACTTTAATTACCCCTGCTTTATCTGCTTTTTTAACGCATATGAGGGATCATTTTCAGGTAAAGAGGCCAGATTAATCGTAAATAAATGGATGGAAGGCAGGCTTCGCCTCAAAATAACTCTGATCAGTTGTCTGATATAAAAATATAGGCGCATCTCATTGTTTGTATAAAGCAAAAAAGCAAACTTCGGTATGTAGTTTGCTTTTTCTTCGTGATTTTGCACTCTGAATTGTGAAACCTAGTCGATAATTAGAATGTAGATTTTCCTCATTCAAAGAATTTTGAACGAAGATCATTGCCCTAGACACTTGGTTGCGTCTTGAAGTTAAAGGCTAACTATTCCTAAAGAGTCAATCGCTCTCACAACTATTAAATATTCACCTACAGATTTCGGGTGCCGACGGAAAGAGAATTTCTGCCACTCAACACTCTTACGACCTTTAACTTGAGCTTCTTTCCAACTCTCTCCTCCATCAGTGGATACTTCAACTGTTACAATTGGATGTTCTGCCCATGTCCAACCGAAAATATCAATCTCTTCAAGTTCAACCAATTGTCCATCTACTACTTCTCGGTCAACGTAATATTTGGCAGTGAAAGCACTGTTGCTTCGGGAATCTGAAACAGTCAAATGAGTCAGCCATTTTTTAGAATTAGTTCCATAATAGCCGGAAACAACAAGCCGAACAGGACCACCCCTCTCTACAGTTAACGGCTCATTGTTAATTTCCAAAGCTATTAATACGTTTGGGTTTAACACCTTTGCTAGGGAGAGGTCTTTCTCGTACTCCGAATAGTATTCGTGGGTGAAACTCCTTGATCAATTACCGGATGTTCTTCCTACCTTACGAAGAGGCGAAACAAGAGGAAGGATGATTGTAAATTTGGTTGAACACATTTAATAAGCAATGCAACCGGCGAACAAGCACTTTGTCCTTCCTGCAGATCTGAGTGATATTGCTGTTGATTGATCAACTTGTTTTTGTTCGGAATATACTCAGTATATAGCCGCATATTCCCCCTGCAATAGCTGGAATGAGCCACCCAAGCCCTATGTTATACATAGGAAGAATCTGAGTGAAAATACGATTCACAACTTCAATTTGTATTCCAGCCTCCTTCAAACCGTCAAATAGACTGATGATGAATGCGAATAATAAACTGCCTTGATACACTTCTGTCTTCCCTTTAAATACAGAATGCAAAAACGTTAAAAATATTAAGGAAATCGCGATAGGATACATTGTCAGTAAGACAGGCATTGACACCTTAATGAGCTGGGTTAATCCTATATTTGCGACAAGCGTACTAAACACTGATAAAACGACAGCAATTTTTTTATAAGAAATGTTCGGAAATAGTTCATGAAAAAATGAAGAACACGCAGTGATCAGTCCGACACTTGTCGTCAGACACGCCACTGTAATCATTAAGCCCAATAAGATTGAACCATAAGATCCAAAATAATAGGATGAAACCTTAGCCAAGACCTCTGCTCCATTTTCTAAAATCCCCAGTTCTTCAACGCTGGAAGCCCCCATATAGGAAAGGGCTGTATACATAACTGCTAAGAGTACAGCTGCAATCGCGGCTGCTTTTGCACAAACACCCATCAGCTGTTTTTTGGTAGAAGCTCCTTGTTCCTTCAATGCATTCACGATGATAATTCCAAAAACAAATGCTACAAGGGCATCCAGAGTAAGGTATCCTTCCTGAAATCCTTTAAAAAACGCTTGTGATGTGTACCCTTTTGATGGTGCTTGAATGGTTCCAATTGGGCGAATAAGAGCTACCACTACAAGCAATCCGATAAATGTCAGCTTAATTGGTGTCAAAAATTCCCCAACTATATCAATGATTTTTGAAGGATTAAGTGATAACACGCATGCCAATCCGAAAAATAATATTGTAAATATGATCAATGAGACAGGGCCTGCATCATTTGATAAAAAAGGTTTTACCCCAATTTCAAACGATACGTTTCCTGATCTCGGGATAGCGAAAAAAGGCCCGATTGCCAAATAGAGAATCGTCGTAAATACAATGCCAAACACCGGGTGAACACGGCTGGCTAACGACTGTAAGTTTTGTTTACCCGAAAAAACAAATGCTGTTATAGCCAGTAATGGCAATCCAACTCCGGTCACTAAGAAACCTGCATTAGCGACCCATACATTTTTCCCAGCCATTTGACCAAGCATAGGCGGAAAAATGAGGTTTCCTGCTCCAAAAAACAATGCAAATAGCATTAATCCTATAATGATGATATAGGAAGCAGACACTTTTTTTGACATTATATATCCTCCGATTAAAGTAGACACTTCTTGAATAGCCAGGAAACATTACAGATGCTATTTGCACTGGCACAGTGTTGATTCCAAAATAAGCTTGTGTCAGTTTTATATATTTTTATCAAGTTTAATAAAAGCATGATTTGATAGTTTCCGATATCGGTTAAAAAACCAATTGCACCAAAACCATATAAACAACGGTTCCCCCCGCTATGGAAAGAAGCATATTTTTCTTCCACAAGTGAAGCAGTACAACTGCAGCTGCTCCAACCAATTCAGGAATGCCATGACTTCCAGAAAGCAGACTCACATCTTTTAAACAATAAATGACCAAAAGCCCGATTACCGCTGATGGCAGCACTTTACCAAGATACTGTACATATTTCGGTGTCGGTTTGCCAGACGGGAAAATCATGAATGGAAGGAACCGTGTCAGCATTGTTCCTAGCACGACCATTGCAATGGTGATCATTTGCTGCGTCATAGTCATCGTCATACGGAAACCTCAGCTTTCTCCAATGGTTTTCTCAGAACAGTCAGTACCCCTAAAATGGCGAGCATAGCAGGAATAATAAATTGGTTTCCGCCAAAAAGGATAAGACAGGCTACTGAAAGTCCAAGTCCTGAGAGAGCACTGTAATGCTTTTTCTCTTTCATCCATTGTTCTATGAATATCACAATAAACAGAGCAGTCATCACAAAATCAAGCCCTTCGGTATTAAACTTCACGTACGACCCAAAAATACCTCCTATCGCTGCCCCCGCGACCCAATATAAATGATTAAGCAGTGTCACAAAAAACATAAACCAGCCCTTGTCAACATTCGCCGGAACATTAGCGGTATAATTGATAGAAAATGACTCATCGCACATTCCGAAAATCAGATAAAGCTTTTTCTTTCCAGTCCCCCTGTACTTATCCAACATGGAAATTCCATAAAACAAATGCCGGGCATTGACCATTAACGTCAAAAAAAGAGCATTCATAGGGTTGAACGCACCAAGTAAAAAATTCGCTGCAACAAACTCCATTGAGCCCGCAAATATCATAAAACTCATGATGATTGGATAGATTGCGCTAAATCCCAAAGAATGCATAAAGATTCCATAAGCTATCCCCAAAAATAAAAACCCCGCAAAAATCGGAATGGTATATGGGAATGCAGAACGAAATGCAGCCCATATTTGACTTCTCTTATTCATATGAGTGTTTATAGCAGGAGAGCTTAAATGTAACGATTCTTTATTTTTATTCAAATCAACAACCTCCTACATTTCATCAATTGGCACACTGACAGTTCTTTTTTCTGTACTCATGACTATGCTTGTGTCAACTCCACTCATAGCAGGGTTCTGCATTAATGAATCAATGATAAAATTCCGATAACTCTCCATGTCCTTCGCCACAATCTTAAGCATATAGTCATGGCTTCCTGTAAGTGTGTAGCATTCTTGAACCTGTGGGAATTTGTTTATATCCTCTAAAAATGAATGAATTGTCTCCCTATTTAAGGGTGATAAGTTGATGAGAGCTAGTGCTGTGACTTCGATTCCAAGTTTTTTCTCATCAACAATAGTCGTAAACTTTTTAATTATACCTGCTTCTACTAGGTTCTTTGTTCTTGCAAGGCAAGCTGATGGTGAAAGCCCAATTTTCTTAGATAAATTTAAATTTGATATTGAAGCATCTTCCTGCAATTCTCTTAAGATGGCCTTATCAGTTTCGTCAAGCATAATACCCATTTCACAACCCCCAATACCCTTGACAGAATTATATTTCATCCAATTTAAATAATAACGAATTTTTATTCGATAATCAAATATTATTTAAATTTAAATCCCTTTAAAATATTATTCACAGAATAAAATTATCCCCGTGATTAACTCATAATGAAATTAACTTACATCAGAAAGAAGTCATGGGAGAGTTATGTACTTGTGTGACTTGATACCAACATCATAAGAAACTTATCAGAAGCCAAAAAGTTATTGCGGTCTCACCGAAAATTGAATTTGCGGTGCCCATTGCCTTTTTCCGCGAACGAAAATTGTTAAAATTCACAAAACAGAAAGTCTACTCTATTATTATTTTAAATTCGTCCTTTAGTTCCTCTTGAGCCTCTTGTAAAACTTCTAATACATCGTCAGCGTATGAACCTAAAAATGTATGAACTCAAAATTTTTCAAGACTAAAGTGAGCGGCAAATCCACCCACCCTGTCAGGCAATCCCATAAAGATTTATCTTTTAAAACATCATGTAAAACTTCTATATTTTCAAAGTCTTTTCCATCTATCATTATTTTTCTCATTAGAAACTATGCCCTCCATTATTTTATCTTAACAAACGTTTACTATGTAACAGCTGTTTGTCCAAATGAGGCTGAAAACAAATAAAAAACACCGATAGGATGAAACTATTGGTGTTTGCAAGACATCTTCATGCCCGGTAGGCATAAATAATGCTAAACTTTGTTTTTAAAAAGCTATCATATCAAATTTTTATGTTACAGCTTTTACTATCGTTTAATCTAATTGAGGAGTAAAACAAGATATGTTTGAAAATCACATATCCCCAAAAAATTAAAAACTAAGCGGCAGTTCTTCGAGTGCTCTCATCAGAAAATTCCCTTTCCATTTCATTTGTTCCTTTTCGCCTTTTAACTGTATATTTGGACAGCGGCGTAATAAGGTGGACATCGCAATCTTTGCTTCTAAGCGGGCTAGCTGTGCACCAAGGCAAAAATGATTGCCATGGCCAAAAGCAATATGGCGGTTGTTCTTTCTTTCAATATCAAATATGTCGGCATTTGGAAATATCTTCTCATCACGGTTTGCTGATGCTAAAGAAATGATGATCACATCTTTCCGTTTAATCTCCTGCCCATGCAGTATAAACGGTTCAGCCGTCCAGCGAATTGTCGTTAGTTCAACTGGGCTGTGAAACCGCAATGCTTCTTCTATGGCTGAATTCATCAAATCTGGCTGCTGGCGGAGCTTTTCAAATTGATCACCGTGACACATCAGAGCATATGTCATATTGGTGATTAAATTTACGGTTGTTTCATGACCTGCAACGATAAGCAGCATAATCATCGAGTACAATTCTTCTGTACTTAATTGTGTGCCTTCACTTTCCGCTTGAATTAATGCACTGATTAAATCTCCTGCAGGTTCTCTCCTTTTTTTGCGAACTAAGGATTCCAGATATTCAACAAACTCCCCTAACAAGTGGTCATTCTCCTGAAGTCTTTCAGGGGCATCTGAAAAATCAATAATTGCTTGCGACCACACTCTGAATTTTTGACGATCTTCCAAGGGAATGCCGAGCATTTCACTTATCACGATAATCGGCAAAGGAAACGCATAATCGTCTACCAGGTTCATGAATTTGTTGGGCTGTACTTTATCCAATAAAGAATCTGCGATATGTTGAATTTTGTCTTCCAACTGCAAAATCATCCGATGCGTAAATGCTTTTTGAACAAGAGTTCGCAAGCGATTGTGATCCGGGGGATCTGAATTAAGCATATGTTTTGTTAAAGACTCTTCATTCTTCAATAGAGCAGGACGTTTTTCTTTTGCGGTAAATACATTTTCATAGTTTTTCTTTAATTTTTCATTCTTTAATAAATGTATTGCATCATCATATCTCGATATGAGCCAGCCTTTCCCCAGAGATCCTAAAGATAATGGGTAGAGAGGCTGTGATTTTCGCAATTCTTTATAAAATTCATACGCTTCATCTTTAAATGCTCTCGAAGACAATTGACTTTCCGTCAAGATGGTTACACTCTTTTTTTCTTTTGAAGACATTCATTCGACCTCCATCTTTATGAAAGGTTATGATAATCTTTAAATATAAAATCAGGACGATTTGTAAAATGATCCATTGAGATCAGTATTCATGATAAGGGCCAAAATGCCGCCCCCGCATTTTGAAATAAAAGGTATGAGACAGTCATTAATCATTTTATGGCGAAACTCCTAATACTTCTAAATATCATGCCGGCTCTTTTAAGTATTTGGAATATTCTCCAACTTCATTAGTCACAGTCACTGTCAACATGTTCAATACTGAAAATCCTCCCATTTTGATTAATGTTATCCCCCCTGCTGCTATATAATCGATCAAGTTAATGTCGGGTTTATCACGATGTTTTAATAGAGCGGCAACAACCATTTCACCATTACTGAATGTCAACAAAAAAGAAATGCTTTTTAAAATATGCTCTTGTCAGTACTTTATGCATTTCAAAAATAAATGAATGATCTTTTTTTCGCGTTTTACGAGTAAATCCATAAAAGGATATTGATTGAAAGATTCATGGAGTAGCTTTGCCACTTAGCTTATTCATCTGCCCTAGCTTGTCGATAAAGAAACATTGATACATCTCCTCTGAGCAAGTAAAGAAGGAAATCGAATTAAAGCGCCCTTCCTATTGGAAAGGCGCCTGCCGTTTTACTGTGCCAAAATGTTTTTCATCAGTGAGTTTTTATAAAATCATTTATTAATTGATCAGTTGTCAATATTGTGGCAAATTCATCATGCAATGTAGCTAGAGATATATTATGAATAGTCGCCGCATCATAATATGTATCATTTTGGTCTCTCATTCCGAAGGCTGCTGTTGCATCTGAAATCAGGTATGTATCAAACCCTAAATTACCACTCATTCTTGTGGTGGTTGATACACAGTGAGGCGTGGTTAAACCAGTTATGACTACAGTGTTTATTTCATTTAATTTTAAGAATTCTTCTAAATTCGTACCAATAAAGCTGCTATTTACTGTCTTGGTTATAATGACTTCTTCATCCATAGGCTTAACTATTTCCTTTATCGCAAACCCTTCATTCTTTGGATGGAATAAAGAATGAGGTTTATCAGAAGTGTGTTGTATGTATATGACTGTCCATCCTTTTTCTCTCCATAATTTTAGTATTTTACTAATATTTTCTTCCGCCTTTACGTTATTCCGTTCCCCCCATTTTTTATCATCGAAGGCTTTTTGTACATCCACAATGATTAAAGCTTTTTTCTTTTCTTCCACAAGATACCCTCCTATGTAGAATTTCTATTTATTACTACATTCTAAATACAAATTTTACTTTTGTACAATTGTTTAATGATGAATTTCAAATGAGCGCCTTCTTTATTGGAAAATGCGTTCTAAACTGCAACTGTGCCCAAGCCGTTAACCTTCAATAATCTAATCTGAGAATCACTGGCTCTACAGAGAATGATAAAAAGCACTCTAATAACGAGTGCCGAAATGAAAAACTATTGATTTAGAAGCCATTTGATACGCTCAGCTGAAAAGATGTAGTGGAGTATTATTAGACATAAAAAGACAATACCAACTGGTTTTAAATGACTAAAATAAAGCGCTGCAACAGCCAGTGCAAAGATCAATAATTCAATAACTAACCTTGTTACCCCGTTTACAGCTATTACAGTTTGTCCGCTTCGACTAGGATCATTAGGTACTGCAAATACAGACCAGACAATCATAACTGCAATAGGTAAAACCAAAGTTGAAACATATTTAAAATAACCATTAAAGCTTATCCAAGCAAACACCCCTAAGGAGATTAGTGCAGCCATTTCAAGGGTGAATCTTAAAAGTAAATTAGTCTGATTCAGTTTTTCCAACTCCTCTATAAAAAACACCCCCGCAGGAGATGCTCTTTCTCTGCTTTATTTCAGCGTATAAAAACTTTTCTGTTCTTCCTCTCTAGATTCTATTGTAGTTTTCGGCGAGATTACCTCTACTTTTGAAGAGATGATACCGACTGCTGCTGTTACCAATGCTCCGATTAATAGAACGATGATAAGTATAATGAAATATGACAACTTTTCCCCTCCTATCCAGTTAATTATCCAAATAATCAGGAAGTTGTCTACAATTTGCAGAATTTGTCGAACGAAGTAAAGATTATACCTGGGAGGCTTTACTCATTGTATGAATTACAGTAATACACTACCTTCCCTTTTGAGAAGACGTTCCTCTCTTATATCCATTTGTTGCAACTTAGCTAGACTCTTCCAATAGGCTTCCTTTTGGCGCAGCTGCTTTTATTCAAAAATTGAGCAACACCTGAATGTTTCATTGGAATTTCTGAACCATAGATCGTTGCTGAATTTGTTACAAATGCATACGTAGGAGTAGTCGAATGGTGGTTGAAAAATGAAATGCCTTACCCACCTCGAGTGATGGCAGAAAAAACGGGGGTTTTGTTAGAGAGGAATCTATAGACATGTGTATCTAGAAGATTTGACAGCATTAAAATACTTACATCGTTGGGAACAGGCCAACAATAAAGCGGAAGAACGTTGTCATTTGAAGTGGTTTGGAGTAAAAATGATTCGAATATGTTCTTATCATTGGTAAACGAACAAAAAAAGAACATGTTTTGAAAAAAGATTGATCAAAACATCTTCTTATATGTTGTCATAGCGTAACTTTTTATAAAAAGGTTGATTACATTTTCGGGGCTTCCAAACCAAATTTTGCCCATTCTTCTTTTGCTGGACCATAAATACCTGGAACAGTTAAACCTGCTTGTCTCATAAGAACAGTCATTTGTCCCCGATGGTGGTTTTGATGTTGAATTAAAAACATCAAAAGTGAACCGTTAGGCATTTGTTGTCCAATAAAGTTGATACGTTCTTGAAGTGTATGGTCAGTCCATTGGGTTTTTAATGCCTGTACAAATGCATTACTGGCTTGATGATAGCTGTCAGCTATAAACTGAGCCGAAGTTGGAACAGGATAATCTTCAGCTGGGGCATGGAACGTTAAGTCTGTGTTTGAGGTAATGATGCGAATAGCAGCAACAGTGTGCCAGGCAATACGGCCTAGAGTCCAATTTTGTGAAGTTATTTCTTGATTAAGTGATTCATCAGTCAGACTATTTAATAGTTTCTGTGTAGCATCTGCTTCGAACTCCCAAGATTTCAAAAAATGGTCTAAGGTTTGGAACACAAAAATCCTCCTTTTTATTCTTTTGTTTTTTCAATGTGCCTATAGGTTAATTATAATGCCTCGTTTCGTTAAAAAGAACAAAAATTTTGGACAAGAATAATCATAGTAAAATGCGTAGACCTTCTTAAACATAACGATTTACGCATCTTTTTACAAACATGGTGACTCCTTGGTCTCCATTGTCAGCGAGAATCAAATATCATATGAAAACAATCCTATATTCTTATTACTTTACTGAGCAATAAATCCCTTCGGTATACTTAGTGATGCCTTCATCGTAATCAGGATACTGATATGTAAGACTTTCTGATACAGCTTTTGAATACTTTCTAAATAATGCATAGCAAGTAAATAAAGACTTCCACATTTCCTGATACCCATTCACAGAATATGTAGACATGAGTTCCTCCCATTCTTTATTTGAAAGGTACCGTTTCATAAATTTATAGTTCTTCCCCATACTAAATGAATACCCTTTCTGAGATGCGATATGCCAGGCCATCATTCTCAATAAATTAGGACGTACAATTTCATTTAAATGGTCAATGGCAAAAAGGATTTCATTTCTTGCTAGTCCTTTTACTACGTAAGTCGAAACCATCCAGAACTCATTACAGCAATCATCAAATTCCCTTGCAGTCGGCTTTTTCATCCAGTATTGGCGATCATTTGGGGTCACTTTATAGTTGATGAACGAACCCTTATCGAGCAAGACCTTAACCAAACCATCGTTATTAGCAAAATAATCTTCTGCTTCACGAATTGGAATAAGGGTTAGATCTAATTTGTTCCCATCCTCAAAAAGAATGATGTATGAAAACCAATTACCTAATTCGGGAGGAAAAAGCTCCATATCTTCTGGTTTTTGCATCATAATGCGCTTCCCAAAGATTTCGAGCCACTGATCATTTTCTTTAAAAGAATCTACATCAGTTACAAAATACGAGATGTCATAATCTTGGAAGTTGTCAGGAGGGATATTTCTGTTTGTACGTGACCCTTCCAAAGTGACCAATCGGATTCTCTCATCGTTCAAAGCAAAGTCCAAAAAAATGTCCATCATTTCCTGCTCACTTCGCATTACATGTTCCTCCGTTTCAGCCTTAATATCTAACTGTAAAACCGAATATTGATCTGTACGTCTTATAGATTTTTTTACTCTTGAATGTGATGTATTCTTCTAAGCTTTATTTTACATGATGTTCTTCTATATATCATTCAATATTAAGATGCAAGACATCTCAAAATCAGATATCAACTATGACGGACTACATGAATATTCAGTTTTTTGTAGAGCCGCCATGGGACGACACTATCTTTGACGCACTTTAATCCCCCCTGCTTTATCGTCATGTTAACTGGTATGAGAGATTGACAAAAAGAAGGAAAACGATATATTTAAACGAATACGAGTTTTTGAGTAAATTTTAAAATGACACTTTTTTCAAAAATCATGTCTTAACGGGGGGATTCGGTATGAATGAATTTATGAAAAAGTTTTCTTTAACAAAACCGATTATTCAAGCTCCAATGGCCGGCGGTATTACAAAGCCCCGACTTGCATCTGCAGTTTCGAATCAAGGTGCTCTTGGCAGCTTAGCATCGGGGTATCTTACACCAGACCTGCTAGAACAACAAATAAAAGAAATGTTTGAGCTGACAGACGCTCCTTTTCAAATTAATGTGTTTGTTCCGCTTGGTCTAGAAATGCCACCAGAAGATCAGATTAAAAAGTGGAAAGAAAACATACCATTAGCTAATCAAGTAAATCAATTCACATCTGTACAAGAAGAGTGGGATGACTTCTATCAAAAAATTGATCTAATTTTAAAATACAAGGTTAAGGCTTGCTCATTCACTTTTGATCTGCCGCCTGAAGACGCAGTAAAGGAGCTAAAAACCGCTGGATGCTGTTTAATAGGAACCGCTTCAACAGTAGAAGAAGCATTGTTAATGGAAGAACGGGGAATGGATATAGTAGTCCTTCAAGGAAGTGAAGCCGGTGGACATCGCGGAGCATTCTTACCTTCCAAAGGTGAATCTGCCGTAGGTTTAATGGCTCTGATTCCACAAGCAGCAGATGCACTGAGCGTACCTGTCATAGCTGCTGGGGGAATGATAGACCACAGAGGAGTAAAAGCAGCTTTAACCCTCGGAGCCCAAGGAGTTCAAATCGGTTCTGCCTTTTTAATTTGTCACGAGAGTAACGCACATCCAGTACATAAACAGAAAATACTAGAAGCAAACGAAGCAGATACAAAGCTTACAACATTATTTTCAGGTAAAGAGGCCAGAGGAATCGTAAATAAATGGATGGAAGAAAATGAACAGTTTGAGACACAAACCCTTCCGTACCCTTATCAAAATACACTAACGAAGGCAATGAGACAGAAGGCTTCACTTCAAAATAACCATGATCAGATGTCTTTATGGGCAGGTCAAGGGATACGGTCATTGACTGAGGAAATTTCGGTTAAGCAGCTTTTAAATCAGCTTTGCCAAGAGGATATAAAAATATAGGCGCACCTCATTGATAGAGCAAAAAGCAAACTTCGACAGGCAGTTTGCTTTTTTTCGTAATTTCATCCCCTGACTCTGGAAATTTAAATACTCCTACATGTTCAAAGCTAATTGAATCGGGTTATCAATCATCCCATTGATACGATGCGATCTTGATAATTTCACCACAACCACAATACATTACCAACATTTCGATCTTATCTCCCCTTCTCCAGTTTTGCTCCCTATTCGAATAATCGATAGCTCCCATATTAAATTTGAATAGTAAAATGGTTCTTTTTCGTTTGATTCAGATGATATAAAGTCATATGATAAAAAAAGAATGAGACAGAAAGCGTGAGAAGTGATGAAAATAGGATTTTTTGATTCGGGAATTGGTGGCATGACTGTATTGTATGAGGCCAGAAAAGTTCTTCCTTATGAAGATTACATTTTTTATGCAGATACGTTAAACGTTCCATACGGTGAAAAATCAAAGGGTAAAGTTAAAGAATATATTTTCAATGCAGCTAAATTTCTGGCCAGTCAAAATATCAAAGCTCTTGTTATTGCGTGTAATACAGCTACTAGCATTGCGATAGAGGATCTTCGGAGAAACTTCGACTTTCCGATAATCGGAATCGAACCCGCTGTAAAGCCTGCTATAAATAAATGTACAGAGGAAAAAAAAAGAGTTCTGGTAGTTGCTACTAATTTGACGCTTAAAGAAGAGAAATTTCATAATCTAGTTAAAGAAATTGATCACCATGACCTTGTTGATTGCTTAGCTCTTCCAGGACTAGTTGAATTTGCTGAGAACTTTGATTTTAGTGAAGACAAAATCATTAAATATCTAAAGAACGAACTATCTTCTTTTGATTTGAAACAATACGGAACGATTGTGTTAGGATGCACTCATTTTCCGTTTTTCAAAAACAGTTTTGAAAAACTGTTTGGGATAAAAGTTGATATGATTTCAGGCAGTGTCGGTACTGCAAAACAGTTGAAAAAAGTTCTTGCAGATCGTAATCAGCTTGGTAAAGGCTCGGGCTCAATCACCTTTTTCGATTCTGGCCACAAAATTGTGGAGCAAGAAATCATATCAAAGTACAAAAGATTGTTTGAAATATTAGATGAAACTCAAAGGAGTCATGTTGGACATTGAATGTAAGGGGCTCTGGTTATAAACAATTTTTCAGTAAATTTACAAAAGAGAGAAGTATGAATTCGGGTTTGTTATCCAATGTAAATGAAAAAGACAATCTCCTGAAGAGAAACATGAACTAAGAAGCGGGCTTAAAAAGCCCACTTTTTTTCTAACAAACAATTGAGTTATACACACATATCTGATTACAGTGTTTTCTCTCTTTCCCCTCTTATTTCTACCCCATCTCTATAGCTTTTCTATTACAATAAAGCACAAGTATCGATTGAAAAGTTATCGTAACATTTACACTTCACAGGACATTTTTCGAGATTAGAAATCGACCGTTTGCCAGATATACAAAGTAATAATATGTAAATTCTGTGTCTATTTGCATGTTTATTATGGAATTATTTTCATAATGTTTTATAATACAAGATGATAGCGTTTTCTAATTATAATGATAGGGGGAAATAATGATGATGAAAAAAGGACTGCTCGCGGGTGCGCTTACGGCAACTGTGCTTTTTGGCACATGTGCAGTAGATGCGCCGGGTATTATTAGCCCAAAAACCGCAGAAGCTGCATCACAGCTAACTGATGGAATCGGCGGGAGGGCTTACTTGAACAGCACTGGTGCCATTTTTGTTACGAAAATCCAGCTTCCTAGCTCCATTCAGGTATCAAATGGGACAGCCTATATCTACTCTGGCTTTAGCGGAGGCACAGAATCCGATATCGGGTTTCAGTACAGTGATAAATATAACGTATGGAAACCATATATGAAAGTCGGTTCAAAAGGACAGGATCAGGTTCAGTACCTCGAAGGAGGAAGCCAATTTACGAATACGAAAGGCTTCCGTCCCGGCAGCACCGTACAACTTACCATCTACAAAAACCTTAACGGCAATACACGCGCTACATACTGGGGCACAAACAATGCCGGATACAACGGCCGTCTCATCTCAGAAATCAGCAAAACAAATGTCGGCTCCATCTCAAAATGGAAAGCGCTCGCTACAGTTGCAACAACAGGTTCACGCCAATCTATCAAATCAAATTTTTCAACATCTTTTACAAACATCACCATCGACAACAAAGCAATAACACCTGTAATTGATACACAAGACTTCGCTAAAGTAACAGTCTCAGGCAACAGTGTCAGTTTATCCGTTGTGAAAAATTAAAACATGTTAAACACACTTAAAGGGGGCTTTAAAAGCCCCTTTTTCATTTCATTGTAAGGTGATAGGAGCAGCCCGCCTGGCAGCCAAGACAGCTAACGGATTGTACGGCAAAACCGCTTCAACGTAAGCGGTTCTTTTTAAAACGAATCACTTTTCTGTGTTCTCCTTCTTTTCAGCTACAAACTATGTGATAAGTGCGGAAAAATTAAGGTTCTCATTTACATTCTATTCCTCTGTTTTTTAAAGTTGTCTACTAGGCATACCGCTCTCTTAAGGATAAAAGTCATTGGATTGGCATCTCTTCTAATAAATCTTCTTTTGCTTTCATTCCCCTCTGATTTCAGCAGTATTAGTAAGCACAGAGGTTTTTTAGTTCCCGATTACATGAACGTATTGAGGAATAATTATTTTGCCCTTCAAATCTGAAAGGTATATAATATATATACTTGTATGACAATTGAAAGGAATGATTTTTATTAAATTCAATCCTGTTTCCAATAAAAAATTATACATACAAATTTATAATCAGATCCTTTCGGAAATTCAGTTAGGTTCTTTTAAAGTAGGAGATAAACTGCCTTCAGAAAGGGAACTATGCGAACAGTTTGGTGTCAGCCGCGCGCCGGTTAGGCAGGCTTTGAGTGCCTTGGAAATGAATGGTGTCATTTATTCTCGCCAGGGAGAAGGGGTGTTTGTTAAGAATACCACAATAACCAATGGGATTTCTGCTTCCATGGAGTCAGCACCTCCGGAAGATATTGTGGAAGCAAGAATGAACATTGAGCCTTTAATTATAAAATTTGCGGCTTTGAGAGCGACTGACGAAGATATTCGGGAGCTTAGGAAGACAATAAAAAAAATGGAAGAAGAAACACTTTCTGGTGTATACGTTCCTGAAACGGACGAACAATTGCATATGGGGATTGCAAAAGCATCACATAATGATTTATTTATTACCTTCATGTCCGCTATCACGAATGCTATGAAGCAGCAGGAAATGTGGCGATTTATCCGTGACCGAACCGTTACTCGTTCAGAATACCGGGAAGTGAATTTCCAGGAACACAAACTGATTATTAAAGCGATTGAAGACCGTAACGAAAAAGAAGCTGTTGAACGAATGACTGCCCACATGCAGAACTTATATGATCGATATTGGAAAAGCTAAACTCTGTTATAAGAAGCCCCCTGTTTATAAAGGAAGAAATAAAAAATCAGGCGTATAGTGGCTACAAGCCGACCTCCATTTCTATACGCCTTTTCCTGCCTATTTTGCTTTTTGGTCTCCTGATCCTAAACATCTTTGACACATACCATATAACACTTTAACACCTTCAGAACTATCAGCTGTATCGATCACTTTTTCACACACCTGGCATACAATCGTATCTTGTTGCACTTTCGATTTCTGTACCATGGTTTTATTGCCTCCAATCATTTTCATTTCATAAATGCCCTCATCAAATCAAGTCTTGATGGCCGCTTCCCCACAACGTCTGCACGTAGTGATAGTGCTTCGCAACTGTGACCACAGCCCGAATGACAGTATTCATTCCTGGATCATCCCTTTCGCTGATTAAGCCCCGAATTTTTATGGACACATATATTTTGCAAGATTTAGAATTTTCTATATCCCTAAAAATGACTGTTGTTATGAATATTACCCAGTACTCTTAATGAAATCTTTTTCAACCAGATTTTTCAATGCTGGATTTATATGTGGCATTTTTTACTTTAAGCGCTTTTCCAGACTGTTTCACTAGAAATACAAGAATAAAAGAAGCAAGGATCATGCTTAGGCCTAAGAAAATCATACTGATATTAAAAGAACCTGTCATATCTTTAATATAACCGACAATGTATGGACCGAAAAATCCGCCAAGATTTCCGATACTATTAATTAATGCTATCGCACCACCCGCTGCTGCTCCTGTTAAGAAAGAAGGCGGAATTGCCCAAAACGGAGAATAGGCACCAAAAGCGCCGCATAACGCAATTGTTAAAAATACAAATGCTAATATAACACTTGAATTTGCTACATAGCTGCTAATGACCATTGCAACAGCGCTTACAGTTAAACAAACAGCTACATGCCAGAGCCTTTCGTTTTTCTTGTCAGAATGATTTCCAACGAAAATCATAACCACCATAGCACAGAAATACATAAACCCTAACAGCCAGCCCATCCCCTGCGTGCTTAGAGAAATCGTTTCAGATAATCCTTGTGAGATCGTCGGCAAGAACATGTTAATGCCGTAATATCCAATCATCCAGCAAAAATAACCAATCGATAGTATTAACACGTCCCGATCTTTTAAGGCTTGAGTAAATGTATAGTGCTTTACCTGTTCTTTTTCCATCCTTTCTTTTGTTGTTACGTTAATAAGCCACTGCTTTTCATCTTTATCCAGCCATTTCACATCTTCAATTTTGTCATCCAGGTAAAAAAATGCAATTACACCAAGAATAAGCGCAGGAATCGCTTCTAAAATAAACAGCCACTGCCATCCAGATATATCAAGCCACTCAATTCCTAAGAGAAATGTAGAAAGCGGAGAACCCAATGCATTCGCCCCGGGGATGGCCAGCATAAATCCAGCAATTGCTTTAGCATGGTGTTTCGTTTGATAAAAACCACTCAAATAAAAGACCATACATGGATAAAAACTAGCTTCTGCTGCACCTAATAAAAAACGTGCAGTATAAAACTGCCATGGTTCTTGTACAAAAGCCATTAATATCGCGATGATGGTGCAAAGCCGATATTAACTCGGTCTAAAATCGCGATAATAAAACATAAGAATAAAAATGGAATTAACCGAATTGTTACTTTACGAGTGGTTGAACGCTCTAATGCTAATTGGTCCAAGAAGATTCCCCTTAACCCTAGTGTTGTCCTCCAAAGATAAAAGAATCATATTGTCTTCAGAAACAAAAGCCCCCTTTTGTTAAACGCTTACATTTTTTCTTTCGTTTTGTTTGGTCTTTAATAGAGAGGGTCAGGCATGTTAAACATACCAGCTCTGCATAGATCCATTAGTCCATATGTGAACCGCCATTAATATCAATTTCTTCCCCTGTGATGTAGGCTGCTTCTTTAGCAGCCAAAAACGTAATTGCGGCGGCAATTTCTTTTGTTTCACCCGGGCGACCCACGGGGATATTATCAATGACTTTTTTCGCATCTTCTTCAGAAAGTGAT
Organism: Bacillus sp. FJAT-14266; assembly: GCF_001719225.1. Taxonomy (NCBI): domain Bacteria; kingdom Bacillati; phylum Bacillota; class Bacilli; order Caryophanales; family Bacillaceae; genus Bacillus; species Bacillus sp. FJAT-14266. Next base: position 1,664,622 of record NZ_CP017072.1, on the reverse strand, counting down.
TTCCAAATGTCAGTATTTACAAGGCCTGGCGCTACGCAATTCACAGTTATACCATCCTTCCCTACTTCACGGGCAAGGTTTTTAGAAAAGCCTAATACGGCTGCTTTGGAAGCGGAGTAATGGGCACCGCCAAAAACGCCGCCGCCCCTTTTTGCAGATACAGAAGACAGGTTGATAATACGTCCATATTGCTGCTTTTTCATTGTTTCTAGAACTGCTTGTGTGCACAAGAACAACCCAAACATATTGACGTTGAATACCCTTGTCATATCTTCCAATGTCATATCCTGTACCGTTACTTTTTGAGAAATTCCTGCGTTATTCACTAAAATATCAATGCGGCCGAACTCTTCAAGTGTTTTGGCTATCATATGGTCAACTGATTCTTTATTCGTTACATTAACTTCTACACCAACCGCTCTCCCTCCGCTTTCTGTGATAGCTTCTACTGTATCCTGAATACCTGTCTGATTCATATCTGCTACTACAATTGAAGCTCCCTGTTTGGCAAGAGTTAATGCAATGGTTCTGCCGATTCCTTTTTTAGAACCGCTTCCTGTCACTATAGCTACCTGATTATTTAATGTAAACATGGCGTACTCCCACTTTCATGTTTTATATTCTAAGCATATCTTTAGCCGTTTTTATAATATTTTCGATGGTAATGCCGTTGATTTCCAGCAGCTTCTCATAAGGAGCCGATTCTCCAAATCGGTCCTGCACTCCGATTCGTTTGACTCTGCCCCGCCCTTCTTCGGCTGCTACTTCACATACAGCACTTCCCAGCCCGTTCAGGATGTTGTGATCCTCCACAGTCACGATATTGCCGAGATCCAAACACTCTACCACGGCTTCTCTATCTAAAGGCTTGATCGTATGCATGTCTAAAAGAGTTGCATAAATCCCTTGCTCTTCCAGCTGTTTGACCGCTTCTAAAGCAAGATATACTGTATCGCCATTTGCAATGATTGCGATATCTTTTCCGTGCTTTAATTGCTTGGCTTTTCCAATGATAAATTCTTCATTTTCGTCGTAAATAACCGGCACTGCGTCTCGGGTAAAACGCAGGTACATTGGACCGTACGTATTCGCTGCCTGCCTGATCAGTTTTCTAGTTGAGTGGTAGTCAGCACCCATGATCACAGTCATATTTGGGAATGATCTTAATACGCCCATATCCTCAATCGCCTGGTGGCTTCCGCCATCATTTCCAGGTGTTAATCCGCCGTGTGAGCAGGCGATCTTTACATTCAAATTTGGATAGCAAACTTCTTGGCGAATTTGTTCCGCCATACGCAGCGAACCGAAGACAGCATAGGTGCTTACAAATGGGATTTTACCTGTTGTCGCCAAACCTGCTGCCAGGCCGGCACCGTTCTGTTCCGCAATCCCAACGTTCACATGCTGATGAGGGAGCTGTTTTATGAATTCTCCTGTTTTGCATGACTTGCCGATATCGATATCGATTACGTAAATATTTTTATTTTCTTTTCCCAATTGAACGATTTCATCACCAAAAGCTTCCCGTGTCGCTTTTTTCGTGATTAATGCTTTTTCGGTTTGGCTCATGATCTTAAACCCCCTGCCAGTTCCTCTAATGCTTGTTCGTATTCTTTCTCATTTGGCGCTACTCCGTGCCATGAGCAGATATTTTCCATGTAAGAAACGCCTTTGCCTTTAATCGTGTCTGCTACAATGCATTTCGGCTTTCCATTTTTCGTTTTTGTCACTTTGTCTAATATCTCTACAATCTCTTTCATCGAATGTCCGTCAATTCGCTTTGTTTCAAAACCAAACACTTCAAACTTTTTCTCGATGTCTTGCAGCGGCATTACTTCATCACAATAGCCATCAATTTGCAGGCGGTTATTGTCGACAAAAACAATTAAGTTATCAAGGCTGTATTTTACTGCGGTTTGAACCGCTTCCCAAATTTGTCCTTCTTGGCATTCTCCGTCGCCTACCATAGCGAATACCCGGTAGTCTTTGCCGTCCCGTTTGCCTGCAAGCGCCATACCCACGGCACAGGAAAGCCCTTGGCCCAATGAACCAGTTGAAATGTCGATTCCCGGGCATTTCTTCATATCAGGATGGCCTTGGAAAGGCGAGCCGTACCGCCTTAATTTGTATACGCTTTCATACGGGACAAATCCTCGCAGCGCTAAGGCAGCGTATTGAATAGGTGCCACATGGCCTTTCGATAAGACAAAACGATCCCGGTCTTCCCACTTGGGATTTTTAGGATCTATATTCATTTCTTTAAAATAAAGGGCTGTGATGATATCAGCAGCGGATAATGAACCTCCTGGATGCCCGGACTGGGCTTCGTAAATCATCGTTACCGCTGTTTTCCTAAGCTCAATGGCTTTCGCTTGCAGTTCTGCCAAACTTGCTTTTTTCACTCCGATCACCTCAGTCATTGTTTAAAATGTAAACTTATATTCTTAGTCACTTGTTAACTTGTAATACAAGTGACTTATGAGAACACTATACAATTCTTAACAGCGTTTGTCTACCGTTTTTTGAAAATTTTAAATTAAACCAATTGAAGCTTATATGCTAGACTAGACTCATTTTCAGATCCATAAATGCCCTCTAGTTACTACAACAGATAGTCTGCAAATGGAAATTTAAATACCTTTTCAGGGTAAAATGAATTGAGCCTTATAAATATAAAAAGACCGCAAAGCCTTCTTAAAGAGAAGCGTTGCGGTCTTTGAGTCTCTTTTTTACTTCGTATAAGTCAATAGATTTCCAGCGGAGTCCGCGGAAATACATTCATTGATTGGTTTCCTCTACTCTATGCGGAGAAACCTGAATGTTTCAATCAGTTTTGGGATAAAAAACATGTTGACGCTCCTCTGCTTGACTATTTAATATTCGATAGTTGGCCCCTCCAATATGAAGCGGAATATCCAGTTTTTCTAAATCTGGCATTCCATTTTTCAGGAAAAGCTCTTTATCTTGATATCTCTGTAAAACTTCTCCCACAATCCACTCTTGATCGCCCAACGTGGAAACACTGTGTACTTTACACTCATAAGCAAAATAAGCATCAGTTAAAATCGGCACCTCGGCTTTTAGCCCTTTTTCGTATTGAATATGAAATGCTTCAAACTTATTTATATCTCTACCACTACGGGTGCCTAATGCTTGAATTAATCCCGAACATCTCCCTGGAAGAAAATTCACACCGAAAATACCACTTTTCTCAATCAATTTGTAAGTATATGTCTCTTTGTTTACGGATATCCCATACATTCCTGGAGAAGATCCAATGTACGTATGCCACCCAGAAGACATTGCGTTTTTTTCACCTTCATATTGAGCCGTAACTACAGCTACCATTCCAGGGTAGGCGTACCAAATTGGTTCATCTATCGGTGCTCTCATCTTCATCGCTCCTTTTGTTTTAGATTTAATTTTTATTAAAATTTGAGATGCAGCAAAACAACAATGATAAAAGCTAACCCAGCAAATTAGAAGTACATGAGATGGTGGTCAGGGACTGAGGTGTCAGATGTCAATCAACCGATAATAAAGCAGTATCTCCATCGTATTTTTCGATTAAGTATGCAAAGGAGCAAGCTCTACACCGCACGCCCCGCCAAAAACAATAACACGATCAGGGCTGTGCTTTTGAATTAAACTTTTGGCAGACCGAGCTTGCTTTAATCAAAAACTCCTTCCAATAATCCCCTGCTCTTTTTCAAGAACCGCATCTAAATCGACAAGTACTTCTTCAAATGGGCCATTCGTTTTGGGAGCAAGTCAGTTTAATAAATGTGCTCCGAGTACGTAAGGGTTGTTACCGCCTTGCCATTGCGGCATGAGTAACCGAAGCGCATACCTTCTTTATTTGTCATTTTATACATCCTTCCTTTCATGAATGAATATGATGAACAAATCATAAACCCTATAGCAGCTATAGGGTCAAGGGTTAGTTATTTTTTAGCACTCTTAATTCTGTAAGGAAGTTTTCTTCTCTTAATGAGTTATAGTCGATTGGAAGAGAAACTTGATATACTTTTCCATCCGTTTGGATGCCGTGAGATTCAATATATTGATAAAGCTTTTGATAATACTCATCATAATTTTTTGCAGACCAATTAAATGCAATACATACATATTCACCAGATGGGATCGTATCTAACCTCATGTTTTTTTCTCCTATGTCTATTTTTTTCCCACTGCAAACAGTCGTATAAATACTATTGCAATAAATTTCACGAGAATCCTTATAGGGCTTGAAATCATAAATGAATCCATAATAGTTATCTATTACATCCCCTATTTTTTCGACAACGTCAGCCAGCTTTCTGTAATACAAATCGGATTGATTATGAGGATTAACTTGAGGCGTCTCTACTTTTAATATTGTTTGTTTATCTATATACCGAAAATAAACGAAACCTTCATCTTTTTTACTGCATATTTCTAATTGTTCATTAAGCTGTTTTCGTCTCCTATGAAGTAATTGACGAGCACGTTCGAGCTTTTCCATTTCTTGCACAATAACGCTTTCTTTCTCCTCAAGAAAGTATTGCATATCTTCTGGGGTGCAAGTATATGAGCTGAAACGCTTAATTTCTTCTAGAGGTGTCCTAATATATTTTAGATACTTGATAACATCTAAATAAAAGAACTGTTTGACATGATAATACCGATAACCATTATCCTGATCTGTATAATAAGGCTTGAAAATTCCGATCCTATCATAATAGCGCAATGTTTGAATTGAGATGTTATTTAGACGGGCTGTTTCGCCAATTGTAAAATATTCCTTCATCCATCTCATCCTTTCGTCTTAGCTCTAAGAATTCTTTCTTCACTATACACGGTTACCTTCAAAATCTTAACTGAGCAATCTTGAGAGCAATCTGTTATCTTCTTTTTCGTTTTCTTAAAAAGATCCGCCAAGAAATGATCTTTCCAGTTTCATAACAATTGCATGTTAAGCAGGAAAAGTATTGACCCTATCGTCACAACAGGGTTTATGATTTGTTACGCAACTTTAAAATAGTTGGAAAAAGGAGGGGGAGTGTCTGTCAGAAGATGTTTAAAGTATCCACTGTAGTCGTGGCTGAGTTTATGAGGCAAGTCATTCAAGACTGACAGGCATAGATGATGTAAATGGGTCAGGTCGTTACATATAATTGAACTTTTTAAAAAGCTTAATCCTTAAAAAGATTAAGCTTTTTTCCTTTCCAATGCTCACCTTATAGATTCCATATCAAGACGCAAGGCTCTTATAGCACTTCAAGGCTTTACATATTACATCCCCTCTCCCTCGGGCCTGTCGCATACTTGGTTTTAGTTAACATGTAGCTTTGTGTTATCATATCGTATATGTCTTTATCTGAGACAGTTCCGTCAAGAATGATAGAATTCCAATGCTCTTTATTGAGATGAAATGCTGGAACGACCGAAGTGTATTTCTGTCTCCAAAAATCGAGAAAACCGGGTTCACACTTCACATTGATCCAAATATAATCATTTTTTTTAAATATCCACGCAAACACCTTTCTGTTTTCTATGTGTCGCATTAACGTCCAATTTTTATCACGAAACGGGTAATCTTCATATACATTTTTAAAGCTCAAACAATAATCAATTGCTTCCTCTCTATTTTTCATTGCTTGCCTCTCCTTCTACATATAAATAACTGCCTAAAGTTTTTTCTTTAGCAATTGATTTCCTCTACTTTATTTAACAATAATGAATATGTGAATAAAAGAACTATGATTAACAATTTGCAGATCGGGCAGTAAATTAAAAATTCAGTTGCTTTTTTCTGAAAGCTACTTTAGCTATTCGGGCGCATTGGACAAACAGAGGCTTTCGTTGGTACCCCTGCCTTTCTTCGGCAATCCTCTAGCCTGTTTACCGGCATCATCAACCGATAAACATAAACAAGCTGGCAGCAATAAGCACCAGCTTGAAACATATTCTTTATGAAGTGGCTCCCCCAACTGATCAATTGCCCCTTGTTGGATGCCAACATTCATTGCAGAACGCCGTACTTTCAGAGAGGAAAATGCCGCATATTTTGATATCGCAGAAATCAGGCTACAGTGTAATTGACGGTCTTGGTCCACTTACCAATGTATATCGAATGAAGGCGGGGGCGACGACAACGATTAACAGGGTCCCGGCAAATGCCACGATGAAAAAATATAATGATAAAGGAACCAATTCCGGCAGCACGAGCTCCAGTCTCGGCAGCATCGTGAGTTTGGTCAATACGTTACGCGGACCCTATTCTTCAACGAACCCGGCTAAGGGATATTTTCACTTTGTTAATGCAATAACGTTGTTTTATTAATGTTTTGTTTATTTTTTAGGAGTCAATGAAAAAGAAGTTACCGCTGGCGGAGAGAGAAAACAGACAAAAAGCTGCTGGCGAAGAGTCAGCAGCTAACACAGGAGCATTTAAGCATTTCACCTCTATAAAGGACAGGCGCCATTTTCCACATTGATAAATGGCTGTTGCAGAACAGCTTTATGATAAAAGAACACCATACTTCATAGAGTAATCATCATTTAATGAGCCATCATCTCATGGGCAATATCGTGTCCATCCATTTTTGACGGGTAGTAGGTAGGCCAATTTTTGACTTCATCAAGTAAAGCTTCACGGTCGTCCCCCCAATAGAGATGATAATGACTAGCTTTAGTCGGGTAAATACTATGATCACTAAACTGAATATACTGAGGCAGCTCTTCTGCTTTTTTAGCTAGTTTGAATATGTATCTTACCCCTCTATTGCCCGCATCATAGGTGAGAATTTCGTACCCGTCATACGTATACTTACCAGAATATTCTTTTCCATTTTTGAAGAACGTTACAGTATCTTTCTGGATTACAATACGGTCAACATCTGTTTGATAGCCTTTTTTATAATACTCTTTATATTCTTCAGCTGTCTTGCCGCCTTCGTGTTCTGATTTATATGAAAACACTTCGTCAAGAGTACCATCTTGCAGGTATGGATATACAGATTGCCAATCTCCTTCCCAATCAGAAAGTAAGCGATCCTTTACTTGGCTGTTTTTAAAATAGCCTTCATATATTTTTTCTGTTTCTTCATCATGCGCATGACTATGATCGTGAGAATGTTCTTGTGTATGACTGTCAGATGTTTGCTCTTGCGTTTTGGAAGAGTCTTCTTCAACTGCTGAGGATGATGTTGTTTGATTAGACTCACCTGCAGAAGAACCGGAAGTCTGACATCCTGCCAATACGAGTAATGAACCAATCGTTAATATGCCTAGCCGCTTTGAAAATAAAATGTTCATTCCAACACTCCTTTTTATTAAATCGAAAACATTACGATTTATATTATACATACATCTCTTGCAAACATCAAAGGGAAAATGCTCTTCATGCGGATGGACTATTTTAAAGGAATAACTGACTTTGTTCATCAGTTATTCCTTTAAAATACGAAAGTCTACGATATTTCCATATCGATCCGCTTCAATATTACAGCACCCCTCAAGCAGCTGTTTTAATTTTCCCCGTCCGCGTTGTACCCTTGATTTTGCTCCTGAGTAAGAAATGCCGAGCTTTTCACTCAACTCTTTCTGTGATAACCCCTGAAATTCAGTTAACTCGAGCGCCTCTCGATACTTTTCAGGCAACCGTTTGATGGTCGATCGAATACACACAGTTGCTTCCTTGGTGAAATTTTCTTCCTCTGCACGGTTATTAAAATGTAGATCATCAGGCAATATTTCGCTTGTTTTTTTTGTACGGTAAAAATCAATAATCGTATTTCTAGTGATCCGATAAATCCAGCTGTCGATCTTTTGTTCATCGATCAGATTTGGGAGATGCACTTGTATTTTCATAAATACGATTTGCAAGAGGTCATCAACGATAGATTGATCGTTAACCCTTTGTGAAATATATGTTTTTAACGGCTGATGAAATTGATCCCATAGATCCTCTATATTCATTTGAAAAAACCTCCTATAATTTTGCGTCTGCTTTACATTTGCTTCGTCTTTTTAATCGTAACAAAGAGCGAAACAATTGTTGAATCAATTGTATTGCAGCTGTTGCAAAAAATAATGATAAAGGAGAGGTTTGTTGTGGAGTATACCTATTTAGGGAGAACAGGATTGCGGGTGAGCCGTTTATGTTTAGGCACGATGAATTTTGGAGTTGATACAGACGAAAAGACTGCGTTCCGTATCATGGATGAAGCGCTTGATAACGGCATCCAATTTTTTGATACTGCCAATATTTACGGCTGGGGCAAAAACGCAGGATTGACAGAGAGCATCATTGGAAAATGGTTTGCACAAGGAGGACAGCGCCGCGAGAAAGTTGTTCTGGCGACAAAAGTATATGAACCGATTTCTGATCCGAATGACGGGCCAAATGATATGAGGGGCTTGTCTCTATACAAAATCAGACGTCACCTGGAAGGATCACTGAAGCGGCTTCAGACAGATCATATCGAATTGTACCAAATGCATCATATCGATAGGCGGACACCGTGGGATGAGATATGGGAAGCTTTTGAGACTCAGGTTCGCTCCGGCAAAGTAGACTATATTGGATCCAGTAATTTTGCAGGCTGGCATTTAGTTAAAGCGCAAGCTGAAGCTGAAAAACGGCGATTCATGGGACTCGTCACTGAACAGCATAAGTATAGTTTATTAGAACGAACAGCTGAGATGGAAGTGCTGCCGGCTGCACGGGATCTTGGTTTAGGAGTAGTGGCGTGGAGTCCCCTTGCAGGAGGGCTTCTTGGCGGGAAGGCATTGAAAAGCAATGCCGGAACTCGTACAGCAAAAAGAGCAGATTTAATTGAAAAACATCGTTTGCAACTCGAGAAATTTTCAGATTTATGCAAAGAACTAGGAGAAAAAGAAGCAAATGTGGCTTTGGCATGGGTGCTGGCAAATCCAGTTTTAACTGCGCCGATCATCGGACCACGAACGGTTGAGCAGCTGCGTGATACGATAAAAGCCGTTGAAATCAGTCTGGATAAGGAGATTCTCCGCATGTTAAATGATATCTTTCCCGGACCTGGAGGAGAGACACCTGAGGCATACGCCTGGTGATACATTCATTACTCAATACTGACATTTTTCTTAAATATTTATACTGAACTATCATATTAGGAAAGACAAGAGCTTGTTTGTCTCTTGTCTTTTCCACATCATGCTGAAAATGCTGGCTAAACATCGACAAAAATGCTGCCGCTTCTAAAAAAGAACCCTAAACAATAGAGTAACTGGAGAGACAACTGGCTTGATCAGCTTGGGACCCCTTTCAGCTGTATTTAAATCAATCAAACTAATGATTCATTGGCAGTCTAAATATTATTATTGTATCTTTACAAAATAGTAATAGCCCCTGTAATGATTGCTAACAACGTAATAACTAATGATGTAATTACAGCCCACTTAACGGCAAACCTTTGAAATGACCCCAAGTCCATTTTAAGCATGCTTACTAGCAATACTGTTGACGCAACCAATGGACTCATCAGATGAACCGGCTGCCCCATTATAGAAGCCCTTGCAATTTCTACTGGTTCTATACCATATGCTGAGGCAGCTTCTGCAAAGATAGGTACCATACCAAAGTAATATGCATCATTTGATAAAACAAAAGTAAACGGAATACTAGTGAGTGCTACAATAACGGGGAAAAACCCTCCCATTGATGAGGGAATAACGGATATTAATGATCCTGCTATGGCATCCACCATCTTTGTCCCGGATAATATACCAGCAAATACTCCTGCTGAAAATACCAATAATACTACAGTTATGGCATTACCAGAATGCTCGGCGATTCGCTCCTTCTGCATTTTTACATTCGGATAATTTATAGTAAGGGCAAGAACAAAACCAATTAAAAATAAAACTGACGGATGCTTAGTTCCAAGCACAATAAACACCATGATACTTATAACGAGGAATAAATTAAGATATATTAAGCGTGGTCTTTTCAATTGCTCGCTCTCCAAACTAGCAGCCATATAAGATTGAGAGCTGTCCTTTGTTATATGTCTAGGCTTTAATTGAACGATGCCTATTCGATTCCTCTCTTTCCTTCCCATTAGAAAAGCCAGAAATATCACACAAGCAATACCTCCAAGCATGGTCGGAAGTAATGGCACAAAAAAATCTGAAGGATCCAAACCCAGCACTGAAATCGCTCTTGTAGCTGGTCCGCCCCATGGAGTCATTCCGCTAACGATACTCAACGACAGCATTGCTAATGTCGCCATAACCATGGGATTCATACCAATTCTTTTATACAAAGGTAACATTGCTGAGACTGTTATCATATAGGTTGTTGTACCGTCCCCATCTAAAGCGATAAGCATTGCCAAGACGGCAGACCCTATCGCTATTTTCACAGGGTCTCCCTTTACTATAGATAAAATTTTTTCTATTAGCGGATCAAATAAACCTGCATCAATTAAAATTCCGAAAAAAAGAATAGCAAACAATAGCAATGCCGCTGAACTTGCAACTGTTTGAATTCCTTCTAAAATCATGTCGCCAATACCCTTACCAAAACCTCCAATAAGAGCAAAAACAATGGGAGTGATGGTCAAGGCAACAATAGGCGAGACTTTCTTTGTCATTATTAATATTGTAAAAACAGTTACCATCGAAAAACCTAAAATAGTAAGCATATTACACCTCCAAGAATGCGCTTTCAAATGACTTTTGATTAACATATCTTATACGGTGTAATAAGTTAAATAAATATTTTTTTACTGTGTTTCAAAAAAAATTCTATCATAACTTTAAATGGTTACCATTTGTTCACCCTTTAAAAAATCAATGAATGCTTTAACGAGTTTGATTCCTAATGATTTTTGATCGTACATTAGCCAAGTATCTCTCATTAGAGGCTTACCCTTAGCATTATACAGTTCCATTGTGTACAAATGATCAGATTCCTGCAGGCAAATTTCTGGTGCTATGGAGTAACCAAGACCATGCTTTACCATCTCTTTGCAAGTCTCTTGTCGATCCACTTCCATTGCAATAATGGGGGCTTGTTTTAGATTCGTATGCATCCAATCTTCTATAATCGTTTTTAAAGAAGCATCCGTTTTATATTTGATAAAAGGTAAAAAAGGAAGCTGCTCTATCGTTATTGGTTTTTTTGAGATGATATGTAATTTTTCCCGTGTCAGCCGTTCCTCCACCCCTTTCCAGCGATGGCTTCCTCTCAGTATACCGACTTGTACAATACCAGCATCTAATAATTTCATGACATCTGTGCTCCAGCCTGTTTGTACACTATATTGGACATTAGGATACATAGTGGAAAATTCCCTTAATAACTTAGGGAGCTTATATTGAGCGAAATTGCTTGATACCCCCAGCCTTAGATGTCCTTGCACCTCTTTGCTTAGATTAGAGATATGATCTTTGGTATCTTGAAGTTCCTGTAGCATTCTTCTTGCATAAGCAACCAAGTGTTCTCCTTCCGCAGTAAAGGTAATTCCTTTATGCCTTTTGGTGAATAATTCAATTCCGAAAATCTCCTCAATCTTATTCAACCGATAAGTGATGGAAGGCTGTGATGTAAATAATCGTTCTGCTGTTTTTGTTACACTTTGTTCTTCGTGAAGAATTTTCAATAAAATCCAATCTTTCTCATCCATTTTCATCTTCCTTTCTAGTCCTTCTTTCACAATTATAAAAGTTTTTTTATCGAATATTAAGAAAACTTATATTTTATTTTTATTTTTTTACCTTCTACACTAAAAAACATAAAAAATACTACCTTTAAGATGAGGATGATGACGATGGTCAAGACGAATGTAACAATCATGAGAGGCGGAACAAGCAAAGGCGTTTTTTTCCACGAATCAGCCATGCCTAACAATAAAAACGAATGGGAGCCCTTTTTGCTTGATGTCATGGGAAGTCCTGATAAAAGACAAATAGATGGTTTGGGTGGCGGTAATTCCCTTACTAGTAAAGTGGCAATAATAAAGAAAGCATATACTTCGGATATTGATGTTCACTATACTTTCGGTCAAGTCAGCATTTCGGAAGAAAAGGTGGACTTTAAGGGGAACTGCGGAAATATCTCCGCTGCTGTTGGTCCATTTGCTATCGAAGAAGGACTTGTAAAAGCGACAGAACCAATGACTGCGGTAAGGATCCTGAATACCAATACGAATAAAATGATCATTGCGGAAGTGGAAGTGGAAGACGGTCAGGTCAAATATGACGGAGATGTTACGATATCTGGAGTGCCTGGATCTGGATCTCCAATCTATTTAAACTTTCATGATGCCGCTGGTTCAGTTACCGGTCATTTATTGCCTACTGGAAATAGTTCGGAGTTTTTAGATACAAGTCAAGGCCAAATAGAGGTGTCTATTATCGACTATGCAAATCCATTAGTTTTTGTGGAAGCCAGCAGTATCGGCCTGGAGGGAACGGAACTTGCAGAAGAATTTACTGATTTACAGTTGGCTCAATTTGAAGAATTAAGATCCATTGCGGCAGAGAAATGCGGCTTTGCTAGTCGATTTTCAGCTACAAAGTTATCGCCGGCTGTCCCCAAACTGGCTATAGTAGCAAAACCAGAGAAATATAAAGATAGTACAGGTGCTTGGCATTCAAGCGTTGAGATGGACTTACACATCAGGATGATGTCCATGCAAAAGCCACATCAAGCACTGGCTGTCACTGGAGCGATATGTACAACAAGAGCCCTTTCAGTGGAAGGTGCAATCCCTGCAAGAATAGCAAAAAACCACTCTACAAAGGTTCGGCTAGCTCATTCTTCTGGTATTATTGAAACAATGGTGGAGCCCACTGGTATAAAGATCGTCCGTACCGCACGACGTATTATGGACGGAACAGTTTATACGCATGGAGACTATCAAATGATGTAGATGGACTGTGCAAAAAGCCTCCCCCTTTCCATCGTTAATAGATGGATTGAATGCGCCTTCTTGCACAGATCCATTGTAATCTTGCATGGCTTTAAAAAAGCCTCTATATTGTATTTTATGAAATCGCCAAGGTCCTTTCATGTATCTGCCTCAAGCATGACATAATCATTATAGAGAAAATTGAATACTTTTTACTGCAAATAAAAAGATACCAACATCATTGGTATCTTTTAGATTGAGTTCATCTGCAGCGGTTTCTTTTCCTCACTGCTTATTTGATTACAAAATTACCGTACTCGTTTGAACGAACATGAATCGGTCCGTTTAGATTATAGTTGTTCTCCTTGGCGATAGAGCGAAGCACGTCCACACGGGCAACTGATTCTCTCCATTCGTCACGGGTGTCATGATTGGCCGGATTCATCAGATCGTCATAGCGTACGTCCAAGAATTTATTCAACCACTTCTTCTCGTCTATTCCGTCTTTAGGTGATCCGCCCGCTTTTTTGTTCGTACGTTTAATCAAGGCATAAAAAGAGTCAGGGTCATCACCATCGCCATGCTGAATAACCGTATCGTACATCACAGCTCTAGCCAATGCTGTTTTTAGTCCGGCATTATCCGATCGTTTCATGGCAGGCTGATAATACAAATGGTCATTTACTTTGTCTTGAGCGGCGCGAAATTCCTTATCATTTGCAAGCGACTTCCAGGCAGAAGCGAATCCCTTGAGATTGCTTGTATCATCGCTTTCTTCCTTGGCCAGACGGCGCAATTCAGTCAGATACTTTTTCAGTTTGTTATTCGGAACTGCCTTTGTGTATACTTCTACTACTTCCAATGCATCCCCGGTAGCCGTTGTAAAGCCCGCCCGTCCGCATGTATAGCCTCGCCCGTCATCCAATCGCTCTACATATCCATATTGGATCTCCGTTGTGCCGTTTTCAAAGATACTTGTCAGCTGTTCCGCCCGGCGCTTTTGATCTTTATTCAGTCCCGCCGCAAAAACCGTTTCGCTCATCATCAGGGTAAAAAACATGGTGAAAACAAGTAATGAGATCGCTGCTTTTTTCCAAAAATCTGCTTTTTGCATACTGATTTTCATTTTACTTCCCCTTTCTAAATATTGTAAATACAGACTCAGTATACATGATGAAACTGCCCTATTGTTGAAAATACATCAATTTGTAAATATTTTGAATCTAAAGTAATATAGCTTGAATCTTACTCTTTTCATTGCCAATCAGCCTTAGCCCCTCTCACTGGGAAGGTCCCTTTCATACTGCTTCAACTTTCATTAACAAGATGCCATAGGCTTTACTCTATTTTATAATGGAAGTGATCATCGAAAATCGTTAGGGAGGTGATGTAAATGGCAAGCAAGATGAGAATGCCAGATTCCGCAACGTCCCATGCAAAGCCTACTATTGGGAAGGCGATACTTTGCATGGGGTAGACTTTCTAAAAGATCGCCCAAGTAAGCTTTTCTGATATAGTGGCTTTGCACCTTATTTGACATAAAAAAATAAGGAGCTGGCAGAAATGGCATATGTAAAAGCAACCGCTATTTTACCTGAAAAGCTGATATCGGAAATTCAAAAGTATGTTCAAGGAAAAACAATATATATCCCTAAACCTGAATCCTCTCATCAAAAATGGGGTGCGTGTTCAGGAACAAGAAAGCTGATCGATGACAGAAACGCTTCTATTAAAAAAGCATTTAAAAACGGCAAAACCATTCATCAATTATCTGATGAATATCACCTCTCTATTGAAACAATAAAAAAAATTGTCTACTCTAAATAAACAAAACGGAAGCACTGATAAAAAATAATCAGTGCTTTTTATATGGCGAGTTTGTTTCTTAGTTATTTCCTGCATATGATACCATTGGCCAATTGTGTAAAGTTAAGGGAGATGAGAAGAAAGGAAGGTCCTACAAATGACGATAAACAATGGAACGTTGCAAGTACCCGGCGCGAACATCCACTATCAGGTGCGTGGCTCAGGTCCAATCATTCTTTTGGTCCACGGCGGAGGCGGTGATGCCGACAAGTTCCATCATGTTGCCAATCATCTGGCTAACTGGTACTCGGTTGTTACTTACGATCGCCGCGGCCATTCCCGCAGCAATCTCGCCAATCAGATTGAGGATTACCGTGTGGAAACACACAGTGACGATGCTCACCGTCTTCTAGCCAAAATCACCAATAAGCCGGCCTATGTATTTGGAAGCAGCTCCGGGGCTGTTATCGGGCTTGATCTGTGCATACGCCATCCCGAACAAGTACATGTCATGATCCCACACGAACCAATCTTATTGCAGCTTCTGCATGGAAATGAGCTGAAACAAGCCGAGCAATTCATGGAAGACCTTAAGAAAAATCATCAAAGTGAAGTCATTAAGTTCATGTCAAGATTAGAGACAGACGAACAATCAAAGGCTGTGCTGACAAAGCGGCTTCTCGGCAATTCAACGTATTTCACTGAGTATGAAATTCAAGGAATTCTCAGCTATACATTAGATTTCGAAGCATTAAAAACTGTGTTTACATCTTCACCGATGAAGATACTCCCAGCTGGCGGAAGTGCTTCTCGGGAGCTTTTTCCTTATCGTTGCGCGAACGCCCTAGCGGAACAATTGGAAACAGAATTTGTTGAATTCCCCGGAAATCATACGGGGTACACAATGTACCATAAAGAATTTTCTGAGAGGTTACACGACATGTTAGAAAAAGAAAATAAACATACGTGTTCAAAATAGGACAGGTAAAACTAACTATGGAATTGGAGAAGATTTCACGAAGCGTAAAAAGAACTTTTCACTAACGAGAACGCAATGTGAGATGTTTAACCAAAGTGATATTAGGGATTTCATCGAAAAATAGGTTTGTACATTACGTTCTCCTATTGATTATTTCCTATCTTAATTCCGTATTTTATACCATTAGATACAACTCTAAAGCGGCTCGTTATTTTGTCCTCAACAACAACCAGTGTCTAACATCATGAATCTCTTTTGAAAATCACCACAAATGCAGGTATGGAAGACTTCATCGCAGCAAAAACCATACCAACTATTGTTGTTGGTATGGTTCGTCCTAGATAGGCCCTTAAGAAGAGATTCTATTGTACGGAGTATTTAGCTAATTGCATTTGTAACCGACAGGGCCGTCTGAACCTGTGTACACATATGTGTCAGACACATATCCAATATTCACGACACCCCGGGAATCTTTCCACTGGATTTGGTCCCAGATATTACTCGTTCCATACTTCCCTGTAACAGTCGTTCCATAAGCGTAACAATAATAAGGAACACGGGAGCCACTCGGAATGGAAAGCATAATAGGATAATTTGTACCAGGACCGCTGCGCATATTGACAGGCGCACCGCTGCTTGTTGAGACAGTAAAGTACTGCACGGCAAGTGCCTGACTGGAAAAAATGAATAAAGATGCAATCATCACGGTTAACATACTCAGC
Organism: Bacillus sp. FJAT-14266; assembly: GCF_001719225.1. Taxonomy (NCBI): domain Bacteria; kingdom Bacillati; phylum Bacillota; class Bacilli; order Caryophanales; family Bacillaceae; genus Bacillus; species Bacillus sp. FJAT-14266. The sequence goes on along the minus strand of NZ_CP017072.1, from coordinate 1,648,234 downwards.
ATTTTCAGTTTAGTCAATGTCATCCCTCTTTCTTCAATTCCTTCATTTTAAGAAACGATAGAACAATGCTACCAGCTGCATTTAGGAACAACCGGACCGTCTGAGCCTGTATACATATATGTATCAGAGACAAATCCAGGAACGATCTCCCCGCTGGCAAGCGTCCGCTCTGTGTAATTCCAAATGTTACTCGTTCCATACTTTCCAGTTACAGTTGTACCGGTTTTGTAGCAATAGATCGGGATGCGGGTTCCGCTCGGAATAGTCGTTACAATTCCCCAACTTGTACCTGGGCCGCTGCGCATATTGACAGGAGCACCGCTGCTTGTTGAAACCGTATAATACTGAGCTGCAAGTGCATGGCTAGAAAAAATGAACACAGATGCAATCATCACCGTTAGCATACTTAGCCTCTTTAGCTTATTCACCTTATACCCTCCCCTTATAAATGCCGTACGTTTGACTTTCTTACATCCAGTTAAGGATTTACTTTCAGATACCATGCCCCCTCCCCTCTCATATATTTATCAATGTACCATAAACTAGATCTTTCAAAAGTGGAATTATTCCTATGTTTTCGACAATTAAGGATACAAAATAAATGGTAGTCAGGCTTGATATTGATGGTGTGTTACATTTGGCATTTGTCCAGTCGGTAATCACGATTGACAATCAGGAAAAAGGACATGGATCAAGCGGTTTCGTGTCCACCAATTAACTCAATCAGTGTACTTCTGCCTTGTATCCACGCTTCTTCTCGATTCATAGATACTCCACCTTTTTCACCAATCAAAAACGGACACCAAACAAATCAGCGTAAATGCTGCAAGTTCAGTGTCCGCAACCTATTATGACTTTGCTTTCTTTTACCAGGGCGTATAAAAATGATTAGGTACGTTATCAAACGTTATATTCTATGATTTTGCGAGTCGAAAAATCATAACATTTTATATATTTCAATCAGATTATGATCTGGATCTCTGAAGTGAGCAACTCGGGCACTCCATTCCTTGCGATCATGCGGTTTATTTACACATTTAACTCCTTTTTCGTGTAAATCGTCATATGTTTTATCAACATCTTCTACCTTAAACTGAAGCAAAAATTTTGATTGAGCTTCTCCTTCCAACGATTTTTTTTCCTCTCCAACGATTTCAGCCATCGTTTCACGAGATAAAAGCTCTATTTTCGTTTCCCCATTATCAAAGAGTGCATATTCCATTTCATTCTCTAACCAACTTATTGGAAGTCCTAATGAATCTTTGTAAAACTCCACGCTTTTCTTAAAATCATTCACCAACAGTCTAATTTGTAACAGCTTCATATCGAGTGCCTCCTATAAAACCATACTTTTTACTGGTCATCCAATTTAATGATACAAAAGGAAACCTGACAGCACTATGTCAAGTTTCCATAAATAAATTTCCTACTTCACCTTTATTTCAGATTTAAGTGCAGTTTATTCCATGTCATAAGAAATGTACGCTAACGAGCAAAAACAGCGATTCTTAAAACAAAAAATGATACCGAGTGTATTTTCTGTATGCTTCAACTTCATTTCGGGAAATGTAACGTTGATAAAGGAGGTTACATCAATATGGATCATCAAACATTGGCAGCTCACGAGGCTGTTGACTTACATGAAATCGTGAACTTTAAAACACTTTGTATAGCGAAATCAAAGTTAATGCAAGGACTTGTGTTTGACCAAGAACTGAAGGACTTGATGCAAAAAGATGTACAGCAATCCATTCAAGACCTTACTGAATTACAAGCGGTTTATGAGCGTGCCTCATTTCAGGCCCCTGTCCCTCAAAGCCGCCCAACGCCAATCATCAATTGAAAGGAAGGTAAGCCTCTTTGAATAATGATCATTTAGACCCCATTAATTCGCTGAATGTGCCTGAACTAGCAGACACTACATTCGCGATGGATTTTCTTATACGAGCTAAGGAAGGCGTAAGGAATACTGCTGTAGCTTTGACAGAAACCGCTTCACCAGATGTAAGAGCCTTGCTGCGGAAACAGCTGATGCAAGGAATTGCAATGCACCAAGAGATTACGGAACTGATGATCAGCAAAAAATGGTTCCATCCATATGAGCTGAGCGAACAGTATAAGCTGGATCAGCTCTCTGCAAAAAACACGATCATGGTCGGCAATATGAACCTCTTCCCTGATGAAACAAATCGTAAAGGGATGTTTGACCGGACACCTGATGAACACTAACACTGGAGGTTTTACAGCATGAAGGCAGTAACGTATCAAGGCATTAAAAATGTTGTTGTCAAAGATGTCCCCGATCCAAAGATTGAAAAATCCGATGACATGATTATCAAAGTCACCAGTACAGCCATTTGCGGATCAGATTTACATTTAATCCATGGATTCATTCCGAATATGCAAGAAGACTATGTCATCGGCCATGAACCGATGGGAATCGTCGAAGAAGTTGGTTCTGGGGTGACTAAACTAAAAAAGGGAGATCGGGTAATTATTCCCTTTAATATAGCATGCGGGGAATGCTTTTTTTGTAAAAACCAGCTGGAAAGCCAATGTGATCAGTCTAATGACAATGGGGAAATGGGTGCTTATTTCGGCTATTCAGGGCAAACTGGCGGTTATCCAGGCGGGCAAGCTGAATATTTAAGAGTGCCGTTTGCGAATTTTACCCATTTTAAAATCCCTGAATCTTGTGAGGAACCCGATGAGAAATTAAGCGTGATTGCCGATGCCATGACCACCGGCTTTTGGAGTGTGGACAATGCCGGCGTAAAAAAAGGCGATACAGTTATCGTTCTCGGCTGCGGACCAGTCGGCCTGTTTGCTCAAAAGTTTTGTTGGCTAAAAGGCGCAAAACGCGTCATAGCAGTAGACTATGTAAACTATCGCTTACAGCATGCGAAACGTACAAACAAAGTAGAAATCGTTAATTTTGAAGACCATGAGAATACAGGGAATTATTTAAAGGAAATCACGAAAGGCGGAGCGGATGTAGTCATTGACGCTGTTGGGATGGATGGTAAAATGAGCGATCTCGAGTTCCTTGCCAGCGGCTTAAAGCTTCATGGCGGAACGATGAGTGCATTGGTCATTGCTTCCCAAGCTGTTCGCAAAGGAGGAACCATACAAATTACAGGTGTGTATGGAGGCAGATATAACGGTTTTCCGTTAGGAGATATTATGCAGCGAAACGTCAATATACGCTCTGGACAGGCTCCTGTGATCCACTATATGCCGTACATGTTTGAACTAGTATCGACAGGCAAAATTGATCCGGGAGATGTTGTCAGCCATGTCCTGCCGCTTAGTGAAGCCAAGCATGGCTATGACATTTTTGATTCAAAAATGGATGATTGTATCAAAGTTGTGTTAAAGCCTTAAAAAACGGAGGTTACAGAAATGGAATACGCCTTACACGAAGTGCTTGAGGTTCAGGAAATGACTGCATTTAAGACACTTTGTTTGACGAAATCTAAAACAATGAAAGCACTGGTATCTGATCCGAAGCTGAAAGAAATCATGCAGCAAGATGTTGATATCACCACACGCCAGCTGCAGGAATTTGCCTCTATTTTATCTAATGCAAAGCACGAATGAGGAGATGAATAAATCATGAATCCTATCATAGAATATCTGACTGGCATGAATGTTCTAACAGACCAAATCATTGCTATGGACTTATTAATTTCAGCAAAGAACGGAGTCAGAAATTATGCGATGGCAGCCACTGAAGCCGGAACGCCTGAAGTAAAAGAGGTCCTTATCCGCCATTTGGAAGAAGCACTCGATATGCACGAACAACTCTCAAGCTATATGATGGAAAAAGGCTGGTACCATCCTTGGAACCCTGACGAACAAGTCAAGCTGAATTTAAAAAATATTGATACAGCCATTCAATTGCCAACCCTTTAACATACAATGACTGATTTGCTGAGGAACAGTATTGATTGGCCACAACTGTTCCTCAGCTTCAAAATGAGCACTGTTTGTTCGGGTCCTATGACCGTAAATAGATTAACCGCTTTTCTCCATCTGATCTCCGATAATGTTTGCAAATTCTCCAATCCAAATAAGGAATCGTAACCACCTCTTTTTATGCGATCTCTTGATGGAGAAAACAGGCCAGAAACAAAATCCTTCGTTTTTGACCTGCCCTCTTCACACGCAAAGAATGCTACCTTCTTTGCTCCACTGATCCGTGAAGACTTTCCGTTTTAGGCCTGCTTTTGAGCTTTGCCTCATTTTCACGCAATTTCCCATCATAATCTTTAATTTTTGTGTCTAATCTCTTAATTGTTTCATCAATTTCTTTCCGCTTCTCTATCAGCCGCTGTCGTTCGTCAGCCAGGATATTTTTTCGAGCTTCTACCGTACAGTCACCTTCGGTAAATAATGTTGTATATTCAATTAGCGCTTCTATCGATAGTCCCGCATTTCGCATGCATTTAATGAATTCAATCCATTTGATATCTTCTTCATCATAGTCGCGAATGCCGCTGTCTTTTCGTTTTACAGGCGGGATTAATCCTACACGTTCGTAATATCTGAGTGTTGCGGCTGTCAGGCCAAACTGCTTTGCCACCTGAGCAATATTCATGATCTTCACCTCTCTATCCTGCATGTTGTGAAGGTAACACTTAAAGTTAACTTTAAGTCAAGCTCAAGACAAGTGGTTAGCTGCTGAATCTGGGTTTATATATTCGGGACTTGCCTTAAAGCACACTTTAAGCTCTATACTTCTCCATGCAATAAAAACAGTGTAGATGGAGGGATTGCTGAATGGCAAATAAACAAACTGCCGGAAGAGAACAAACCAAAGTTTGCTTAACTTCATGATGATGTTCTATTCGGTGACATTTGGGAAAGAGAGGAAGAACTTCCCCCCCGAGATCGCAGCATAATTACAGTTTCTACGTTAATTGCTGACTGTATCTCAACTTATAAATCAGGTTCATTTTAAATGTTATTTTAAAAAAACCCTTGCCTTAAAGCAGACTTTAAGGTTTATCGTTATGTTGAAGACACCATAAAACATAAATAAGTGCATGTTTTTTTACAACACTTATGATGAAGAAAGGGAAGGTTCATATGTGTAATCAACATCAAACCCGTGTATTAAGCGTGTCACATGCAAAAGCCAAATTTGAACAAACGACGATTGAGCGAAGAGGATTACGGCCGCACGATGTCTTAATCGATATTAAATTCAGCGGTATTTGCCATTCAGACATTCATAGTGCTTTTGATGAATGGGGCGGTGGCATCTTCCCAATGGTGCCTGGACATGAAATAGCCGGTGTCGTAACAGCCGTTGGAGCAGAAGTCACCAAGTTTGCTGTCGGAGACCGCGTTGGTGTCGGCTGTTTTGTTGACTCTTGCGGAGAATGCGAATACTGTCTCAACGGAGAGGAACAATTCTGCACGAAGGGTGTTGTTCAAACGTATAACTCAGTAGACTACGACGGAAACCCCACTTATGGCGGGTACAGCCAAAAAATCGTTGTCACTGACAGATTTGTTGTTCGCATACCAGATCGTTTGGAAATGGATGTTGCCAGTCCGCTGTTGTGTGCAGGTATCACCACGTATTCCCCGCTGAAACACTGGAATGTTGGCCCTGGTAAAAAAGTTGCGATTGTAGGCGTGGGTGGCCTTGGACATTTGGCGATTCAATTTGCACATGCGATGGGTGCAGAGGTAACCGTTCTGAGCCGTTCCATGAATAAGAAAGAGGAAGCTCTGGAACTCGGTGCAAATCATTACTTTGCAACAAGTGACCCAGCTACATTCACTGCATTGGCCGGGCGTTTTGACGTGATCTTAAATACGGTATCGGCAAATCTCCATGTAGATGCCTATTTATCAATGCTTCGTATAGATGGGACACTTGTAAACGTTGGAGCTCCTGCCAAGCCGGACACATACAGTGTGTTTTCCCTAATCATGGGGCGCCGCAGCATTGCAGGTTCTCTAGTCGGCGGAATTCAAGAAACTCAAGAGATGCTGGATTTCGCAGCTGAGCATGGCATCGAACCTAAAATCGAAGTCATCGGAGCTGACCAAGTGGACGAAGCATACGAACGTATCCTCCGAAGCGATGTCCGTTATCGATTTGTGATTGATATTTCCACATTGTAATAGGTTAGTCCTTATATGGGCTGACCCGCTTTTAATGAAACTCACGAAAAATGATCTCGTTAAGCAAATATTTTGAAGGCCGGTCAATCTTCCTGTTATTCTATGAATAGAGAGTTATTAGGAGGGTTTTTTATGAGCAAAAAAATTGCAGTTCTTGTTACAGACCAATTCGAAGACATCGAATATACAAGTCCGGTAAAAGCATATGAAGAAGCAGGCTACAGTGTTGTGGCTATCGATTTGGAAGCCGGCAAAGAAGTTACCGGTAAGCATGGCGAGAAAGTAAAGATTGACAAAGCCATCTCTGATGTGGATGCAAGTGACTTTGATGCACTTTTAATTCCTGGGGGATTCTCTCCGGATTTGCTTCGTGCAGATGACCGTCCGGGTGAATTCGCAAAAGCATTTGTCGAAAACAAAAAACCTGTTTTCGCAATTTGCCACGGCCCGCAAGTACTGATTGATACGGATCTTCTAAAAGGCAAAGATATCACAGGCTACCGCAGCATCCGCAAAGATTTAATCAATGCCGGTGCAAACTACAAAGATGCAGAAGTAGTCGTCAGCCACAACATTGTCACAAGCAGAACACCTGATGATTTGGAAGCATTTAACCGCGAATCTTTAAACTTGTTAAAATAACGAGAAGGCACAGACTGTTCGGGTCTGTGCCTTTTTTAAAATTAAGACTCCTTCTTTACATTCTGAAAGACAGCAGTCGCGTCCCACACATTCAAGCCAAATTGGCCTTCTGAAAATGCGGAATCATTTGCATCAATCACAAGACGATCATCTAAATAGATTTTAAAGCGATCGCCCTCGGCCTCTGTTTTCAGATGATACTTTTTATTAACGTCTATCGGTGTTTTGTATTCAGCAATGACAGAAGCAGCACCGTTCTCAAATTTAAAGAATTTCACTAGATCATGCTTCGCATCCACATTGGCAAGGTAACCGTTTTTGGCATCTTTGTCAGAGCGAAACATTAGTGCTCCTGCCCCTCTTCCGTTTCCATCCTTAATGGTGATATCAGATTCATAAGTGAAGTCTGACCCGGATGCTGAAGACAAGATAAAGGAATCTCCGTCCGACCTCCCTTGTTTCCCCTCAATTGTGTCTGCCCACGTGCCATTTACAGTCGTCCAGCCAGTCATATTGGACATAAAAGGTGACGTTCCCCATACCTTTTTTAAAGGGTGTATGGTTAAAGATTTTACCTTTACACCGCCCTTTGCAGCATATAATTCAAGCCCTTTGCTTGATCGGTCTGGGAGAATAATATCCGTTATGACCTGCTTTCCGTCATTCCCAAATACTTCAACCGAGGAGCGGTCAACAAAAATGCGCAACTTAACCTTCCCATTTACTGGCTTCAACGGGGCTGTTTCTTTTCCGGTGTTAAAGGCCGGATTAAAGGTGTCGTTGCCTGACTCGCTCCGGTCAACGAACAATTTGGCGTTCCTTCGGTCATAGCCGACCTTCGTAAATTGATTTTCACCTGTTCGGACCTTAAAACCAAATTCAGCAGCTGAACCAGGGCTTACTTTAAATTCTGCATTTATTTCATAGGCATCTCCAGATTGCCCCGCTAACACATTATGACTTGCAGGCGATATGGTCAGATTCTTCCACTTCTTAGAGGTTCCGCGAATGGTTTCCAGCTCTTTCACCGGTGTTTGGACCACTCTAACCCCTTCGGTAAACGCTTTCAATTTTAACTCTCTTGGAATGGACGTTGCACTTCTCCATGGGGATGTCGGAACATCATTCGCATATTGCCAATTGCTCATCCACCCTAACCATAGCCGGCGGCTGTCTGTGGATGGAATATCAGACCAGGATACAGCCGCATAAAAGTCTCTGCCGTAATCCGTCCAGAGAACTTTGTTTGGCGGGTTTTCATTTTTAAAATGAGTTCCATCAAAGTCCCCTACAAAATATTGCATGCCTGATCCTCCCGAGACCGCTCCGTTTCCGACACTGACCTGCATGACCCATTTTTTTCGATTCGGATTGCCGTCTACCGGAAGCTCAAATAAATCCGGGCATTCCCATACTCCCCCGTGGCTTCCTTGATCCTGTCCAAATTCACTTGCATACGTCCACTGCTTCAGATTTTTTGATGTATAAATGAGGATTCGGTCACCGGCCGCAAGCACCATCACCCACTTTTTTTCTTTCTCATACCAAAAGACTTTTGGATCGCGAAAATCTTTTTTACCCGGGTTTGGAATGACAGGGTTGCCAGCGTACTTCGTCCATGTTCTTCCTTTGTCGTTGCTATAGGCAATACTTTGCACTTGATGGCCTTCCCGATCCTGTGTATAAATGGCCACAAGCGGCTTCTCTTTGCCTGTTTGAAAACCGCTTGTGTTATTTTTATCTACAACTGCGCTTCCAGAAAAGATCGTGCCTTTTTCATCCGGATAAAGCGCAACAGGAAGGTGTTCCCATGTAACCAAATCTTTGCTGACGGCATGCCCCCAATGCATGGGCCCCCACTGAAGCCCGTATGGATGGTATTGATAGAACAAGTGATATTCCCCGGCATAATATACCATTCCGTTTGGGTCATTCATCCAGTTTGCCTCCGGTGTGAAGTGGTATTGAGGACGGTAATCCTCATCATAGTAGCTTGAATCGGCTGCATCTGCCGAAAATGCCATAGTCAACAGCAGGGTGAACATGATTATGACTTGAATCAGTCTCTTTTTCATTTGTTCCTTCGCTCCTCTCTTCATGTTTGAACACTTTCAAGAGAGACTGCTGCGCAAGCTGGTCCGTTTCTGGCAATTCTCCTCTGTTACACTGTTATCCGAATGATTTATATATGAAAAGACTGCTGCAGTTTCTCTCTCTTTCCTTCACACACCTTATGCTAAGAATCCAGCCCAATACCCGAGAATCCCGATGACAAAGATGCCGCAAATAATGAGAAGTGGATTCACCCCTTTGCGAAGCATCCATGCCACCAATAACGTTAATCCGAGAGGCAGCGCACCCGGCATAATGCTGTCTAACACGTTTTGTACAGTTTGAACATCTACTTTTCCGCTTTCATCCTTAATCCTGGATACAACGATTGGAATGTTGATGGTGGTCCATTTGGACACGAGAGCCCCCATAACAAATAACCCGAGAATCGAAGCGCCCTCTGTAAGCTTTTGAATGCGATTCCCCGCTAAATCCTGAAGAATCTCCATTCCTTTCACATAGCCATACTTTAATCCGTAATATTTTGTGCTTAATCTTATGGCATTCAGCAAGAAAAAGAATAGCAAAGGGCCGGCAATGTTTCCTCCTAAAGCAAGGGAGGCTCCTAGCGCAGCTAAGACAGGACGAATCGTTCCCCAGAAAATTGGGTCGCCTACGCCCGCTATTGGTCCCATCAAACCAATTTTCATTCCGCTTATCGCTTTTCCGTCAATTCCTTTATTGTTCGCCATTTCTTCTTCCATGGCTGCCGTCACACCAAATATAGGCGCTGTCAGCCACGGATGTGTATTAAACCATTCCAAATGCCGCTGCAAGGCTTCGTTTCTTTTCGCTCCGGGACCGTACAATTTTTTGATCGCCGGTATCATGACATAACAATATCCCATTGCCTGCACACGTTCGAAGTTAAAGGAACCGAGTAAAAAATTTGAACGAATAAACATGCTGAAAATTTCTTTCTTCGTTAATCGTTTTTCTTTCTCCATTTTTTCTTCCCCCCTCATCGTTTAGGCATCAAGATCATCATCATCGTCATCATAAACAGCAACACTGCCACTGTCTGATGCGGCCGCGACTGCTCCGTGAGCGCTTTGTTTTTGCATCACCTGCTGGTATAAAAGCGCCAGACAGAGACCAAGGGCTCCAAATCCCACTAAGTTAAAATCGGTAAACGCCGCTAATAAGAAACCAATATAGAAAAATGGCTTTAAATAAGGAATATTCATCATATTGATCACCATGGCATACCCGACAACCACAATAATGCCTCCGCCTATTTGCAGTCCTTTTGTAATGACATCAGGAATATTTCCCAGGAACGCCTGAACAGCGCTGACACTAATTAAAGCAACAATCAATGTAGGAATCATGACGCGCAAAGCTTGAAACACCATCGCGGTAATATGCATAATTTCAATTCCTTTTATATTTCCCGCTTTTGCATATTGATCAGCGCGGTGGATGAAAAAGACAGTGATCGTCCGAACAAAAATCGTCAGCGCCTGACCCGCAGCTGCTAAAGCAACAGCGACAGCAATCCCTTCGCCAATTCCCTGATCAGCGGTAATAACTAAAATGGTTGAGATGACAGAGGCGATCGCTGTATCAGGTGCCATGGCAAGCCCGACGTTCATCCAGCCGAGCGCCATCAGCTCCAGTGTGCCTCCAAGAATAATTCCCGTTTTTAAGTCCCCGAGCACCAAGCCAACTAACGTACAGGCCACAAGCGGCCGGTGTGTCTGCCCTTCATCCAATACACTTGCGATTCCGGTGATTGCTGCAATGATTAACAACAAAATAATTTGTAATGAAGACATATTCTCATCCCCTTGATTATTTTGTTACGTTCCGTAAAATCTGTACAAAATCCTCACTGGCATCTGAAGGCAGCTGCCTCAATTCCAGTTTCACGCTCTTGTCACTTAATGTTTCAAATGCCTTTATATCTTGTTCTGTGACACTGACTGATTTTGTGATTTGCCTGCGATGATTTTCAAAACGCATTCCCCCGACGTTTACGGTTTTGATCGGTACACCTGCTTCTATAAGAGATACAATATCAGACGGATTTTCAAACAAGAGCATTGCCGTTACCCCTTCGTAGCGCGGACTATGAAATGCTTTTGCCATTTTAGAAACCGAGACGGCACTTGCCTTTACATTTGAAGGCGCAACAGAAAGGATCAGCGTTTTTCTCATTTCGTCCTGAGCAATATCGTCGGAGACAACGATGATTCGGTCGGCTGCATGGACTTTTATCCACCTTGTCAGGATTTGGCCGTGAATAAAGCGGTCATCAATTCTTGCTAACACAATGTTCATCATAATTCATCCTCTCTTGTATCTTGATTGGCTGTTTTTACTTTTTCTAAATGTTCACTGCACACTTGAAAGCTTTGCTGACTCATTGCTTTTAAGTTGTTCAGCAAATCTTTGAGAGCCAGATGTTCTCTCAGGCTTAATACCTCCAGCAGAATCGGCAGGTTTACGCCGGCTGCCATATCCATTCTTTGATCCTCAGCAATAAAGGAAGCTGCCGCGTTATATGGCGTCCCTCCAAAAATATCGACTAAAAAAAGCACTTCATGTTCTTCCGGGATATCCTTGAGCGCCTGATGATATTTTTCTTGCAGTGTTTGTATTCCTTCCCCTTTAAAAAATGGCACTGCAATCAGGTTATTTTCTTCACCGAATATCATCCCTGAAGACTCTTTTAATGCTATGGGAAAATCTCCATGACCGCTGATAATAACTGAAATCATATCTATTGCTCCTTTCCTGTTTTGTACATCCAAATATAATGCAAGGATCGTGCCAACACAGGTGGGTTAAGCGTTTTCATTGTTATTTCAGCCAATAGCAATTTGTTGTTGAAACACTTAAAACGAAAAAAATAAACCTGTATTAAAATGGTGTTCCATTTAATACAGGTTCATATGAAAAAACTGTTTTTAAAACAGCTGGCCATGCACTTCTTCAGCAAATATGGCGGCTATAAATAATTTTTCATCATCACTAATGCGAAGTCCGAGCTTTTCTTCATAAGGGGCTAATGTTCGCTCTGTCACGTACACCATTTCCTTCAGCTGATCATTGATCTCTTCTTCCTCTGAGAAAGCGATCGGATTCTGCTTAATTACCCTTTCAAAGGCGAAAGCCGTGTGCATAATGACTTTGATCAAAACAGCATTATTGAAAATGACCCCCAGCTCATCTTGAACGGTTTGCAGCCACTCCAATAACATTTCGATCACATGGTGGGGATTCAAGAAGACAAGGTATTTTTTCAGGCTATCCTCGCAAAGCTCCCTGACAATAATATTTGCTTCGTTCAATCCATTGCTCAAGGAGATGCTTCCTTTTGTAATCGCCTGTTGAATCAGCTTCTCTCCCTCCCCTTCAATTAACACTTCTAAAGATACATGCGGAGCATTGATTTTAGGGTCTTTCGTTCCGACTGTCGCAAGGATTTCATACTCTTTTTCGATTTCTTTTATGCTGTTGGCCAGCTTAATCGATGATACGGTCAATATGTGAATCGGGGTATCGGAGGCCTTGTTTACGATCGTGGTTAGAATGTCTTCCAGCTTTTTGGCCGTTCCGCTGCCCGTCGTGCAGATGGATACCAATGCCTTCTTTTTGCCGGATGCCGCGGGCTGACGCTCCCACAGCTCGATAAAATCCTTCGTGACCGATTGATAGATCGCATGCAAATTTAAATTCAAATAGTTGACCTTTCTGACAGCATCCAGCACCATTGAAGTCGTAACATTGCTGATCGTTTTGATGGAAATTCCTGTCTTTTCCTCCAGCCTGCTTTCCAGCATTGCAAGCGACCCCATGTCTACCAGCATTAAAACACCTTCGCCTTCGTCAACCTGTTTCATTTTTTCCGCTACGCATTCAAGAATGTCCGACGGTGAAACAGAAAGCGGCATGTCAACTGCTGCAATCGGCGTGCTCCCTAGCAGTTCTGTCGCAACTTCAACCATTGAACTCGCCGTACTGTTTCCATGAGCAGCCACGATAATTCCGACTCTTTTGTTCTCCTTTAACGATTTGATGGAATGGATTAACATCGTTAAGTAGATGACTTCTATTTCAGGAATAGCCACTTTAAAATATTCCTGAATTTTATCTTTAAAAATCATCGCCACCCGATATTCTTTCACATGGGTATCACGAATTTCATCCGTCTCCTGTGTATTCAAAACATCAATTTGCTTTCCTCGCTTTAAAAATGCGTCAATATGCATACTCAAGAAATAAATAAACTTACGGTCAAATGTGCAATCCAGCTCATGTTCAGCTATTTCTTTTAACTGTTTTGTCATTTGAATCACGTCATCTTCAACGAATGTCAGCAGGCTGTCTTTTTGAAAAGCTTGATGATGAAAAAAACTTCTGACATGCAAATGGACATCAGTCAAGATGTATTGGTTAATATCCTTTTTGGATAAACCTTCTTTCATAAGCGTTTTCACTTTTTCCTCAATCAAATGATATAAGTTAAATGAGAGGTCTTCGTCAATTTTTGTTGTTTCATCTTCTACAATCGGAGAGATAATCGTTGTAATATTGACATATTCAGAAATGGCTTTGCTTCTTTGCATGTTTTTGCTGCTGGACATCCATTCTTGCTTGATTTCATCAGGCAGATCGCGAACAGTCAGTTCAATAACTTCATTTCTGTCAAGGTTATGCAAAAATCCGTGTGCGCAAACTAACTGGACATTTGATTTCAGCTGTCCGACATTCCCAAATTTCGCAGAGTGAATAAGCGCATTATAGACATCGATATGCACACTCAGATTCTTCTTAATTCGCTCTGCTTCTTTCCCTAATAAAAACGTCGTCAGATCCACTCTTTCTTTAAGCGATCGTTCTTCAAGCGAAGGAATATGAATGGTCATTGGGATTCTTCGCAAAAACGTTTTCAATAGTGCAGAACTCGGATTTTCTGTAGTCGCACAAATAAACAATACGTTCGATGTTCGTTTATGTTCAGATTCTCCAAGCCTGTTATAAGAACCGCTGTCAATAAAATAAAACAGCATTTCTTGTCCCTCGGGAGGGAGACGGTGGATTTCATCCATAAAAAGAATGCCCCCATTGGCCTGTTCGACTAAACCCGCCTTATCCTCGGCAGCACCTGTAAATGAACCTTTTTTGTGTCCGAATAATTGAGAAAGCAATAATTGAGGGTTGTTGTAGTAGTCTGCACAGTTAAATGTAATAAATGGTGCGCCGGCCTTCAATATGTCAGAGTAAATGGCAAACTGGTAAATTCGGTTCGCAAAAAGGGATTTACCGGAACCAGTCGGCCCTAGGAGGAGCATATGCAGACCGTTCGGCGGATAAAAGACAGCTGCTTTTGCCTGGGAGATCGCTTTCTTCAAACTCCCTTTTGCCCCTATCATAAGCTCTAGGGGATTCGTGGAAATGTGTTGATGATTTTGCTTTGAATTTCCGGAAAACGCCTGAAGGTCTTTCACTTCCATCATCTCTGTATCCCATTTCTTGTTGAATAATTTTTCTGCTATCTCGACTGGGATGTATCTTACAGGAAACGTTTTAATTTTGATGACCTTTTTGGACCGGACGAGATTGTTCAATTCAAAGCTGACATTGGACCGCTCCATTTTCAGCTGCTCGGCAATCTCCTTTGCTGAATTCCCTTGTATTTTTAAAAGATGATCTAAGGTTGAATCATGAAAATTATGCTTGAGCTGATGGTATATTTTATCTATTCTTCTCACGTCTATCATCCTTTGTCCTTATTAGATAAGCCATTAACAAGAATATTTCGAAACTTTATAGTCCGCGTTGAGATTATCTGCTGATACACGTTTAAAAAGGTCTCTATAGCAGATTGACAAAGCTGGCTTTTATGCATATATGTTTACATTTCGAATCATTTGCAACTCATATTAGTATGATAGATTCGCGGTTCTGGAGGGCCAGTCCCCTTCAAAAGTAATAATCAGTAAACAGTTTATCATTCTTGGGGAATGTAATGATGTCAAAATCATCAATGACAAAAAATGCATCTTATAGATCAGGACAATTTTCCTAAATATAACCCCTTAGGTTCGTTCACAACAAAAAAGACGGACACTCTATGTGACCGCCGCAGTATTACAATATGCAAAACTTCGTCATTTTTGCAATCCACCTTGAAAGTTAAGGAATCTGTAAGCTTAAAAACTTTATCTCCGATTCTCTCGATTTGATCCCCCCTGCAGGCCTCAAACATAGTGGGTATGCAATTATACAAATCGTTACCGATTAAAACTAGCCTGTCAGATTGTCCAAATGACTTTCCTGTTTTACTCTGCTATTCAGGTAGAATCACGAGTAAAAATAGAGCCACAAGACATGTAACAGCACTTAAAATAGTTTTAAAATTTAAAAATAAAAGTATCTATTCTTTTAAATGTTATAATATCCGATAAAACTTTACTCATCTTTTTATTACTGGAGGAAAATAAAATTGATAGGCAATTCTAGCAAAGACAATTTTGGCCAGCAACAGAAATTGTCTAGAGGCCTTAAAAACAGGCATATACAATTAATGGCGATTGGAGGTGCAATCGGTACAGGTTTATTTTTAGGTTCAGGTAAATCCATCCATTTTGCAGGACCATCCATTTTATTTGCTTACTTGATCACCGGCGTATTTTGCTTTTTCATTATGCGTTCGCTCGGAGAACTGCTCTTATCAAATGCGGGATACCACTCTTTTGTTGATTTTGTAAGGGACTATTTAGGAAACATGGCAGCATTTATCACTGGGTGGACCTACTGGTTCTGTTGGATTTCCCTCGCGATGGCTGATTTAACGGCGGTCGGCATTTATACGCAATATTGGCTTCCCGATGTGCCTCAATGGCTGCCGGGTCTTCTTGCGCTTATTATCCTGCTGATCATGAACCTTGCCACCGTTAAACTTTTCGGAGAATTAGAATTTTGGTTTGCATTGATCAAAGTCATTGCCATACTGGCTCTGATCGTAACTGGTATTCTCCTGATTGCGAAAGGTTTTTCCGCAGCTTCCGGCCCTGCCAGCCTCACCAACCTTTGGAGCCACGGCGGCATGTTCCCAAATGGATGGCATGGGTTTATCCTATCGTTCCAAATGGTCGTCTTCGCTTTCGTGGGTATTGAACTTGTTGGACTGACAGCAGGTGAAACAGAAAATCCCCAAAAAGTGATCCCTAAAGCCATCAATCAAATCCCTGTCCGGATTTTACTTTTTTATGTTGGCGCACTTTTCGTGATTATGTGTATCTATCCTTGGAATGTGTTGAATCCAAACGAAAGCCCATTTGTTCAGGTCTTCTCTGCAGTAGGCATCGTTGTGGCTGCCAGTTTGATCAATTTTGTTGTATTAACATCAGCCGCGTCAGCTGCAAATAGCGCTTTATTCAGCACAAGCCGAATGGTCTATTCACTTGCAAAGGATCATCACGCACCTGGACTATTAAAGAAATTAACTTCTTCTAACGTGCCAAGCAATGCGCTGTTCTTTTCATCCGTCGCCATTCTGATTGGCGTTAGTCTGAATTATTTAATGCCTGAGCAAGTCTTCACACTGATTACAAGTGTTTCTACAATATGCTTCATTTTTATTTGGGGCATCACGGTGATTTGCCATTTGAAATATCGAAAAACAAGGCAGCATGAAGCGAAAGCAAACAAATTTAAAATGCCTTTTTACCCATTATCCAACTATTTAACACTTGCATTTCTCGCGTTCATTCTTGTCATATTGGCACTGGCGAATGATACACGTATTGCTTTGTTTGTCACCCCGGTCTGGTTTGTTTTATTGATTATTTTGTATAAGGTGCAAACCCGCAGAGGACATAAGGTGAAATAAAAAAAAGACAAGGGATACTCACTCCCTTGTCTTTTTATATGTGTCAAACACTAAATTAAACTTTGGTTTCAAATTTCATTCACTTCATTTAAGTGTTAACTCAAACCAGTTTTGATGCCGAAACCTACTAATATTATTCCGGTAATTTTTTGAAACACTTTCTGGAACTTCGAGTTTTTCATCCATTTTTTTGCGTAATCAATAATATAAACAAGAAACAGGAACCACAACACCGCTAATAAGGTTAGGATTGAAGCTAAAATGATGAGCTGCTGGTTTATATTTCCGTTCAAATTGATAAATTGGGGCATGATTGTAACATACACCAAAACAGTTTTAGGATTGAGAATGTTACTGAGTGATCCTTGCATAAAGGAAGTTTTATAATAACGTTTCGGAGAACTTGCCATATTTTTTGCTTGGGATTGCATGTCATCTAACGAAAACATACTTTTAGCAAAAAAACTTTTTACACCTAAATAAATTAAGTATGCCGCTCCCAAATATTTGATCGTTGTGAAAAGAATCACTGACTTTGCGATTACCACTGATAATCCTAAAATGGCAATCACCGTCCAAAAGGAAAGTCCTGTCGCCAATCCGAGAATGTTATAACGGCCGGCTTTCGGACCATACCTAAGCGTATTTTTCATCACAAGCATCGTATCTGCCCCCGGTATGATAACCATCATGGCAGCGATCGGTATGTATGCGAGTAAGCTGTGCATTGTTCTCTCCCCCTTTAAAAATCCCCTCAATCATATAGTGACTACAAAAGTAACTACTTATAAAAGTGTATCAATGCGTTTGGAATAAATCAATATGGTTTGTTAAAATAGCGATTACTAAGGCAGCGATTGCTCTTTATATTGGAGGATATATGAAAGAAAATATGTTAGACATTTTAAAAAACCTCAATTTTACAGAATATGAATCGAAAGCGTATTTGGCATTATTGCAAGAATCACCTTTAACAGGCTATGCCGTTGCCAAAAAATCCGGAGTTCCCCGTTCTAAAATTTATGAAGTCTTGGAAAGCCTTGTCATAAGAGGAGATGTTTTTGTCAGTCATGGAAATACGCCTCAGTATGTTCCTGTCCCCGCAAAAGAACTGATTAAAAACCGCCGACTCAAAGCGGAAGAGCATTTTGATCAGGCTGAGAAATATTTTGAAAAGTTCGAGCAGACTGCTAATGACCGGGAAAACATCTGGAATATCACCGGCCGCAGTGAAATTCTTGAAAAGGTGAAGGCTTGTATCTTATCCGCCAAAAAAAGAATCCTCTTAGAAATATGGAAAGAGGATTTTGAGGAGATAGAATCAGAGCTAAAACAGGCGGCAGAACAAGGCGTTATTGTCACCATTATTGCGTACGGAGACATCGTATCTGATTTTTCCAATGTTTACCTTCATGATATGAGCAGTGAAATTACAGAAGAGTATGACGGACGGTGGCTTGTCTATAGCGGAGATGATTCAGAAGTAGTAGCGGGCATTGTCTCACTTGGCAATGACAGCCGTGCTGCATGGACGATGCATGTAGGTTTAGTCATGCCTATTACTGAAGTGATCATTCATGATCTGTACCTCATGGAAATTCTGAAAAAGCATAGAGAGCTATTAGAAGAGAGCTTCGGGAAAAATCTCATCCAGTTGCGCCGTAAATTTTCTATCCACTCAGATTTCAAAAAACATTATTTGGAATAATGTTTGGCATCTCTTACCCCAAAAACAAGGCTTGTACAAAACAAGCCTTGTTTTTTTATGCATAAACCCCCCATGCTGATTTACTTCTCTCTTTTAAAAAAATGTGATTCTGCGCAAACTATTTTTCAGCCTGCCGCGTCTATCCTAGGTAACAGCCTACGATATACGTATATTCAAAAAGGAGCCCTTTATTGCAATGAAGAAAAAACAAACAACAAAAGCGTTGCTTGTCACATGCATAACTGACCATAAGCAAGATTTCTACAGGTTGGCTTTCAGTTATGTGAAAAATCAAGATGACGCATTAGATATTGTTCAGGAATCTATAAAAAAAGCGCTGAGCTCAGTTGAAACGGTCAGGAACCCTGGGACGATAAAAAGCTGGTTTTATAAAATTTTAGTACGGACAGCCATTGATTTTTTGCGCAAACAAAAAAAGATAAGAGTGATGGACGACGAAACGATAGAATTTTTAAGCAAAGGAAAGGAAGACCATTACAAGGATACTGATCTCCATGAAGCGCTTGACGAATTGCCGTACCGCTATAAAACCATTATTATTTTACGTTTTTTTGAAGACCTCAAATTAGAAGAAATTGCGGAAATTACAGGAGAAAACACGAATACCGTCAAAACGCGCCTATACAGAGCATTGAAGCTGATGCGCATTCAATTGACGAAGGAGGATCTTTCTTAATGGATAAGAGATTACAGCAATTAAGAGAAGAATATAAAAATGTTCAGATTCCTAAAGAATTGGATATCATTGTTGAAAAAGCCCTTCAGCAAGAACCAAAAAAGAAAAGAATCGTCATGTGGCCGACATCAGCAGCAATCGCTGCAGCTATTTTATTCACTGCGCTTGTTAATATCAACCCGGACGCCGCTCAGGCTATGTCCAAGATCCCTGTCATCGGCAAAATCGTCAAAGCGATCACCTTTATTGAAATCAAAGAGGAAAAAGACCAATCAAGCATTGATGTCAAAACACCTGCTTTGTCCGGGCTTTCTAATAAAGAGCTTGAAAACAGCATTAACCAGAAATACTTGAAAGAAAGCCAGCAGCTGTATAAAGAGTTTATACAGTCCACATCCAAAAACAAAAAAGGGCATCTCAGCATCTACAGTGATTACGAGACGGTCACAGACACGCCAGATTTACTCTCTATCCGGCGCAATATTGAAACAACACAAGCATCTTCCTACACACAAAGCCGTTATATTACAATTGACAAAAAGAATGATATTTTACTTACATTAAAAAGCTTATTCAAAGATGAGCGCTATATCAAAGTCATCAGTCAAAACATCAAAGAACAAATGAAACAGCAAATGAAGGAAGATCCAAATAAAATATATTGGCTCACTGACGAAGATGCAGAACCGTTCAAAACGATTCTTCCTGATCAGACGTTTTACATTACTGAAGACCATAAACTTGTGATCTCATTTGACGAATATGAAGTCGCCCCCGGCTATATGGGCGTTACAGAGTTTACAATTCCAACCGGCGTCATTTCAAACTTGCTAGTGGGAGAACGTTATATTCGATAAAATAAAAACATCCATCTAAGATTATGGATGTTTTCTCTCTTCTCTATTCGAGGTCGTAACCTCGCTATCAAAAACAACGAGAATATTTGCATACTATTGGAGGAATACCCATGTATCACAAGACACAGCATCATCGATACATCCCTGGACTTGATGGCCTTCGCGCTTTTGCCGTCCTGTCAGTTATCGCTTATCACCTAAATTTCAATTGGGCTAACGGTGGTTTTATCGGAGTTGATATCTTTTTTGTTTTATCCGGATATTTGATTACATCCATTCTATTACCGGCATATGGAAATGATATCAATCTTGATTTTCGGGACTTTTGGGTGCGCCGCATTCGGCGGCTTCTGCCGGCAGCGTACCTTATGATCTTTTCCACTGTTGTGTGGGTCGTATTGTTTGATCGAGAACTATTGCACACTGTACGTGGAGATGCGATCTCTTCTCTCTTTTATATGAGCAATTGGCGGTTTATTTTTCACAAGCTATCATATTTTGATAGTTTCGGTTCCCCATCACCTCTAAAAAACCTTTGGTCGCTGGCGATTGAAGAACAATTTTATATCATATGGCCGATGTTCTTAGTTGTTGGAATGTACATAATGAAAAGCCGCGCCAGATTGGCTGCGGTGATATCATTGCTTGCGCTTTGTTCAGCCGTGATGATGAGCGTACTGTATGAACCTGGCGGAGATCCGAGCCGCGTTTACTATGGCACAGACACTCGTTCGTTTGAACTTCTCATCGGATGTGCCTTGGCTTTGGTATGGCCGATGAAAAGGCTGTCTTCCAACAGGCTGCCTAGCAAACTGAAGCACACTTTGCACGCCACTGAATTTTCGGCATTTTGTATATTAGTGTTGTGTGTCTATTTCACAGATGAATACGAGCCTTTTCTTTACAGAGGCGGAATGCTATTCATTAGCATGACTGCCGCAATCCTTATTGCATGTGTTTGCCATCCGAGCAGCTTTTTAGGCAATCTGCTTTCATGGAGGCCGCTTCGGTGGCTTGGAACGCGGTCTTACGGAATTTATCTTTGGCACTACCCTGTTATTGTGTTAAGCACGCCAGTTCAAGAAATCGGAAACCCTGTTTTTTGGCATATCGTGCTAAAGGTCATTGTGACATGTATACTTGCCGAGCTTTCCTACCATTTTATTGAGAAGCCGATACGGACACAGGGATTTAGGTCATTTTTCCGCCGTGTTTTTATACATAGAATCAAGGAATGGAAAACGACATCTGTCATCAGCAAAATGTCAATTGGTTTCATCATTTTCGCTATACTTATTTTTGCAGGCGGGCTGTCAGGGCTAGCCGGCGAGCAAAAGCACCCTACCAAATGGACCTATAGCTCACAAGAAACAAATGCTGACACCAGCCAAGCTTCTGGGGATGAAAAGGATGCTGCAGCAGATAAAAAACACAATCCTGAACAAAAAACACCAGGCTCCAAGCAAGGACAAAAGGAAAATAAAAATAATGGGCAAGAGACTCATAAAAAGAAAGACACGCAATCTCAACAGTCGAAAGAACCCGCAGACACTGCGAAAGAAGTGTTAGTATAGGCGATTCCGTCATGCTTGATATTTCTTCACACCTGCATCAGTCACTTTCAAATGTGACGATTGATGGAAAGGTGGGAAGACAAATGTCTCAAGCTTTGGAACTCGCAAAGGAATACAAGTCTTTTAATCAGCCCAACAAGGCTGTCATCATTGAGCTTGGAACCAATGGCTACTTTACAAACAGCCAAATCGAACAACTGCTTCAATCTTTCTCAAAAGCCCATATTTATCTCGTCAATACACGGGTTCCCCGCCAATGGGAAAGCAAGGTTAATGAATCTTTACAGCACCAGGCAAGCGCACATCAAAATGTTACGTTAGTTGACTGGCATACAGAAGCCCTTCGGCATCCGGAATATTTTACCCCTGATGGTGTTCACTTGGTTCCTAAAGGGGCAAAAGCTTTGACTGCTCTTATTGTTCAGGCGATGAAATCGTAAAAAAGAGATCCTATACGGATCACTTTTTTACTTTAGTTTCTGATCGTTGATTATGTCTTCTTTCAGCAAGGCAGCCCTTATGTTTACATGCCGTTTACGTAAGGGTAAGCCAAAATTGAATGGAGGGATGATAATGAAAGGAAATGAAGAACATGACATCCAAAAAGAGCTGAAACGATATGAGCTTTTTTTCAAAAAACGATATAAGGTTCTTTATACAGTAAACGATTTTATCATCGGTGCTTTGTTCCTCGTTGGAAGCTTTTTCTTTTTCTATGACCGTTTAAAGTCGGCAGGGATATGGCTGTTTGCGGTCGGAAGTTTGCTGCTGTTAATCAGGCCGACCATTCGGCTGATTCATGACCTTCATTACCGTAAACATGTGGAACGGCAATTCAAGCATCAATCTTCAACAGATGACTGATCTTAAGGAATAAGAAAGAACTAAATGCCAAAAGCCTGAGTTGAAAATCAAAAACAAGACTTTTAGACTATTTATTTTTAAAAATAAGGTAAAAAGAACTAAACTTTTGCCTCTGCATGCCGATATGAATAATAAGGCCGGCGCGATACTCCCTATAACATCCTTTTCAGTAGATTTCATTATCGTGCCGGTTTTCTCATATGCAAAGCAATCCCGCCAATCAGATTGGCGGGATTTTATATTTTACATTCCTGTCCAAACGTCTTTTACATAACGTTTTTGGTCTTGCAGCTTTTGCAGCCATTCAGCTGATTCTTCCTGGCTTGCTCCTTTTTCAGCTTCATACGCCAATCGCAAAGTTTTCTCTACATCAGGAGCCATTTGCGATCCATCACCGCATACGTAAATATAAGCCCCTTTTTCAATGAGTGTCATCAATTTCTGCGTATCTTGCTTGAGCAAGTGCTGGACATATTCTTTTGGTTCGTTTTCGACGCGCGAGTAGCATCGGCGGATTGTGACCAAACCGTCCTGTTCCGCTTGATCCAGCTCTTCTCTGTAAAGGTCGTCATGGTCCGGGCGGCGGCAGCCGAAGTATAAAAGTGCTTCACCAAGGGTGCTTCCTTCCTTCTTCAAAACCGATCTTGCCTGAATAAAGCCCCTGAATGGCGCAATTCCTGTGCCCGGCCCGACCATAATCATAGGCGTTTCAGGCTCATCCGGCATCTGGAATCCGGACTGCGGCGTACGAATGAAGCAAGCTGCTGCATCACCTGTATTCAACTCTGCTAAATAATTAGAGGCGACACCCCGGTATTCACCTCGGCCGCTCCATGCTGAGGCTTTCACAACTCCTACCGTCATGCTCACGATATTTGCATGAACTTTCGGTGAGCTTGAAATGGAATAGTATCTCGGTTTTAGTGATGGCAAAAGTGCTAAAAACCGTTCAAACGGCATTTCGCAGGCAGGATAATCCTCTAAAAAATCAAGCATGGTAAGACGTTTTGCAAGTACCTGCTCTTTGTAAATGCCATCATCTGAAACGAGCTGTTCCAGCTCTTTTTGATGCGGCGGACAGACTGTATAAGAGGCCAGCTCCCGAAGCTGAAGCCTTGATGCCGGTTCCTGCAGCTCTACATAGGACGACAATAAATCCGCAACTTTGATTGGCCGATCCATCGGCAGATGAGCCATATGAGCGCTTCCGCTTACTTTTATCACATGATTGGACTGCAAACCGAATCGGCTGAGAACCCGCTGAACAAGCTCCCTGCTGTTCTTTGGCAGGATTCCGATATGATCGCCTTCTTTATATGTTTTACCAGCCGGAATTTCCAATTCAATATGGCGGGTTGAACGCGTGCTGGCAGCTGTCTGGAGTTCTCGATTCTCTAACACAATCCCTTCAAACGCGCCATATGCTTTAGCAACCGGCGTTTCCGTCGCTTCACTGAGAAAAGTAATCGATAATGAAGGCCTGTCTTCTTTCTGGGCTATTTCGTTAATATCAAATGCGTCCATCGTTTCCTTCCAGAAGCGGTTTTCCCAAGACTCGCGGTGGCTTTCAAAATCATCGGCGGCGTCACCTTCCCCAATCGCTGTTAAACGCGATGCCCCCTTTGCTTTCATCATGTCATCAATCAGGCGGGGAATCCGCTGATACGTGCTGGCCCAGCTCCGGTTTCCGCAGCCGAATACCGCATAGGAAACACCTTTCAATTGGCCTTCCTCAAGCTCTTTCAGCCACTCTACAAATCCGGCAGCATTATCAGGCGGCGCCCCATTATAAGAAGCCGTTACAATGACGACTGCCCCTTCTTCAGGGAGCTTGCCGATATAATCATCAAGCGGAGCCGTTTCAGCTGTAAAGCCCATCTGGCGGCCTTGAGCAGCCAGTTCACCGGCTATTCCCTCAGCTGTCCCAAGATTTGAACCAAAAAGAACAAGTAAAGGTGTGCCGTGTTTAGGTTTGGTTTCTTTTGGCTTTGTTTCTGCTTTGATGTCTGCCTGTTCTTTTCTCTGTACATTGATTGCCGCTGTTTTTCGCGGTTTCACAGTAATTTTAAAATCATCCGGCTTGATCGTTAATGCTTCTTTGATTTTTAGTTCGTAGCCAGTATGGTTTATCAATTCAAAATGCTTTAATACAAGACCGAGAACCATTGTCGCTTCTTGAAGAGCAAACTGCATGCCAATACAAGCGCGCTGTCCGTTTCCAAACGGCTTATACGCATGGTGAGGGATACTTGAAGGATCCTCAAACCGTTCCGGACGGAAATCTTCCGCATCCGGTCCCCAAGCGTTTTGATCCCGGTGCAGTTTTGGAATTAAAACAGTGACTGGCTGCCCTTTGCTGATCGGATATTCCCCGCCTAGAACAGTATCCTCCTTCGCATATAGAGAA
Organism: Bacillus sp. FJAT-14266; assembly: GCF_001719225.1. Lineage (NCBI taxonomy): Bacteria > Bacillati > Bacillota > Bacilli > Caryophanales > Bacillaceae > Bacillus > Bacillus sp. FJAT-14266. The sequence goes on along the minus strand of NZ_CP017072.1, from coordinate 1,623,389 downwards.
AAAGCCGGAGCTGTTGGATACAGTCTGAGGGTTTCATTTAAAACCATCCGAATGTATTTGAGCTGCTGGATTTGTTTATATTCAGGCGTGTCATCCGTTAACACGCGATCCGCTTCCTCCTGAGCTTTTTTCAGTTTTTCCGGATGTGTAAGCAGACAATAAATCGCAAAGGATAGCAACCCGCTTGTTGTCTCATGTCCAGCAATTAAAAATGTGATGATTTGGTATCGAATGTTTTCGTCATCCAGCGTTTCACCCGTTACTGGATCTTTGGCATAAAGCATGAGAGACAAGAGATCCTTAATGTTTTCATCCGGATTCGCCTTTCGCTCCGCTATCATTCTATCAACCAGGGAGTTCATGACTTCTATATCCTTTTGGAACTGCAGCTTCGTTTTCACCATCATTTTATCTTGCAGGCCCAGTCTTTTCGATTGATTCATCGCCTCTTTTAAGGCACGGAGCATACTGGTGATAAACGGATGCTGTGAATCACGGTAAAAGCTGTTGAATCGATAGTTAAACCCGCATAACCCAATCGTATCAAGCGTCAGACGTGTCATATCGTCCGCTACATCAATTTCTTCATTAGGGTTTAACCGGCTCCACTTTTGAATCAGCTGGGTTGCGATATCCAGCATCATAGAATGATAGCCTTTCATCGCTTTTTGACTAAAACTCGGCAGCAAAATGCGGTGGGCTTTTTGCCAGTTCGGTTCGTGCGTCCAGCTTGTAAATAAGCCATCTCCCCCGAACTCACGCACCTTTTGCAAGCCTTTGCCAAGGTTCTTGTCAAAGCGTTTTTCATCACACACTTCAGCCACAAGATTGTGGCCCGAGACAAAAACACTGGATACTCCCGGAAAATCAAAACGGAAAATCGGTCCCAATTCATCAGCTATCCGCCATAAGGATTGAGAAAGCTGTTCTTTTTCCAGATGCGGAAGATTTTTTAAAGGTCCGTATGTTTTGGGCTGAGGTATTGCGCTTGCCTGTTTCATTAACATCTCCCTTTCCTATTTTTGTGATGAATGAAGCTTAATGGCGTCCCAGCAGCATTGTTCCAATTCAGTAATTAAATCAGTGTCCATCTCTATATCACCTGTTTGAACGAGCTGATATATCTTGAGAAACGCCCCTAATACAATCGCAATTAACACATTAGAGGGCAGGCTGCGAATCACGCCTTCCGCTTTTCCCTTATTAAAATAGTCATCAAGCATTTGAGTCAGATTTTCTATCATTTTTTTGCTTGTATGATTTAAGTAATGAGCGTCTTTTTTGGTTTCAAGAAAAAAAAGCGCATAGTCGCTCTCTTTCGTAAACTGAACGAGACAGCAAAATACGTGGTGAAAGCCTTCTCTGACAGGCAATTCTGAAACGTCTTGCTTCAGTTTTTCCGTAAATCGCTGGATGCTTTCTTGAAACAGTACGTTAACGAGTGTTTCTTTGCTGTCAAAATAACGATAGATCGTTCCTGTCCCTACATGAGCACGTTCAGCTATCATAGGAATAGTGGTAGCGTCAAAACCCCTTTCCGTAAAAAGTGAGACTGACGCTTTCATAATCATGTCGTATTTACTGCTGGATGCGGATATCATGTAATCTGACAACCTCCGATTCGTTTGCGGAATGAATATTCATTCCTTTTGTTCACAAAGAATGTCTGCCCTGTCTGATATCACCTCTTTGTTCTTTCTTCTGTTATAAGTTTATATGAAAAAAACTTTTTTTAATATAAAGTATATGCAAAAAATAAAAAATTAAGAAAATATACCCAAATCCTAATACGAGGATCTTGGATATATTTCCCGAGAAATTTTTTATTTAACAGCCACAATACATAGACAGGAAGCACGCCTGATAACAGAAAGATCCCTGAAATGCTGGTCTTTCAGCAGTTGAATATACGTTTTCTCTTTTTCACCGGTATTTGTGTCAATACTGATATAAAACCGGCCGTCAATTTGAAGCACCCTGTAAATTTCTCTTAATGCAAGCCTAATATCGGTGCAGCTTTGAACCGTATGTAAAGAAAAGACTTTATTAAAGGTACGGTCATCAAAGGGAATGTCCTCTGGATAGCCATGAAAAACCTCCCCGTTCCCCATGTTCTTTCGATTCGCACGTGATATCTGTCTTACCTTTCGTTTTGAAGGATCAATGCTTTTTAGGCTACCCTTTTTTAGTTTCTTGGTTATGCTTTTAAAGACAGTGCCGTTTCCAATTCCAATTTCTAAAATTCTGTCATTTTCTTGTATATCTATAGAGTCAATCATCATATGCTCAATTGTTTTGGTTAGCTTATATTTCCGAGAAAATAATTTCCAAAAATCCGATCGTTTATAGAGTCTATTTTCTAGCATTTTAAACACCTGCTTTTGGTTTCCTATGTTTATTTATTATCTTAAAAAAATAAACATCATCTTTATTTCTAAAAGTGAAGGAAGGTACCAACTAGACGGCAATGTATTGAAAAATGTTTCAACAGAACTAAACTTTTTCATTTTTTTCCGCAAAAAAAGCAGAAAACATAATGTTTTCTGCCCTCTTTCTAATGCCAATGATAAGGGAATACATACAGCCTTTGCTGCTGCATTGCCATCAGCCTCTGCTGTCGGAATGGATTTCCATAACCATGTTTGAAGGAATGCGGCATGGACGCATAACCATGGCCAATCGACGGCAGCCTTTTTTGATAATCGTTCATCATGCCATCACCTGCCTCACAGTAACGTTGATTTATTGTATGCAGGCAGGCATTTCCTTGACAGCTGTTTCGCTAAACTTGGTCCTTCTCCATAGTATAATGCATCAATAGTTCCATTCTAAGCATATGCCATTCCCCCTTCAGTTTTTTTCGTTGCTTTTAGCGCCAGTTTGTTAAATAAAGATGCTTTAACTGAGACTCTTTCATTTCATCATAAATCTGCTCAATCTGCTGTTCTCGTTCGAATTCTTCCAGGCTTTTAAACCGTTTTTTAATCGTTAACGTTAAAAAGAATAGGTTAATCGTCATATCGCTCACCCCCTTTCAAAGTCCGCATCAAGCGAAATAACCCGCGGCACACCCCTTCTGCCGCGGGCAAATAAAAACCGCAGACAAAAGAAGACACCAATGCCTCTACTGCCTGCGGGGAGTTGCGTATGTCCGACTATTCCGAATTTAATGCGTGCGATAATCATCGGTTAAGGAAGGACACGAACTCTTCCACAGGCTGAATAAACTATGAACTTTTACATGTGTATCACGTACAGGTTGACGTCGTTGTCTCATTGTCATTTTGGTTCAGCCTCCTTTGCTTTTTTTCTTACTTTGTAAGTATATCCACCAAATCCCATTTTGTAAACATCTTTTTCTAAAAATGGACGGAAATTGTGCAAATCATCGAATGGATTTGCCCGTTGGTCATGACACCTGCTTCATTTCTTTTCTGGAGCGGTCTTTCTTATGATATGCAATAAAATAAATGAGACCGACAAATACAGCTCCTCCGATGACATTACCGATAAAAGCCGGAATGATGTTTCCGATGAACTGCCCCCACGTGAATGAGCCAGCAAAAATGGCAGCAGGAATCACAAACATGTTGGCGACAACGTGCTGAAATCCGATAGCCACAAAAGCCATGATTGGGAACCAGATGCCAAGGATTTTTCCTGCTGCGTCTTGGGCGCCGAAAGAAAGCCACACTGCAAGACATACAAGCCAGTTACAGCCGATGGCGGAAATGAGAACCTTGCCAAAGCTCATATCAAGCTTTCCTTGGGCAACGGCAATCGTTTTTTCTAAATAAGGACCTGTTTCAGTCAATCCAACCAAATGCCCGAAAAAGTACGCAACAAACAATGCGCCGATTAAGTTCATAATTGTGACGATTCCCCAGTTAATCGCTAACTCTTTTACTGATATTTTTCTCGAAAATAACGCCATCGCAACTGACATCATATTGCCTGTGATCAGTTCAGCGCCAGCGAGTACGACAAGGATCAGGCCGACTGGAAATACTGCTGCACCAATCAAACTGGACAGGCTCCCCCATTCTTTCGGAAGATCGCCGATTACCCTGATATCAAGCAAATACCCAAGCGCGATAAATGCACCGCCTAAAAACCCCAGCACAAGCAGTGACGGCAGCGGGAGCTTTATTTTTTTCATCCCTGCTTCAATTGCTGCTTCCGCTATTTCATCCGGTTTTCGAAAAGCCATAATTAAACGCCTCCATTACTTCTTCTTTTCTCACAGTTATGCAAGAAAGGCAATAAAAAAGGCAGCACTCAAATAACCTGTGTCAAACCAGGCGTTTGAATGCTGCCTAACTTGTATGCATACCCATACAACAATATCAAGCAGTATGTAAGATATTGAAAGAGAATATATACAGTTCGTGCATACATTCCATTGCTTTAGCCTTCTATAACTGTAGCAACATCATATCAAATGTGACAAATTTGTGTCAATGACAAATATACTAGCTTTGCAGAACTTCTTTTTGCTCATCTATTTTTCGGTCAAAAACAAATACAGATACAGCTATGTTTTCCTCAATTTTAATATCAGAAAACAAATGGACTAGCTTAGCTCCCATGAGTTCCTCCATTCCTTCCGGTGTTTGTTTGGAATAAAGGTCTTGAATTAGGCTTGTCCGGGCCGCATGTACCATCTCTCTTCCTTCAGGCGTGCGGGCGATAAACTGCTCGCTTGCACTCAGATTTCCGTATAGTGTTGAAACTGCCATGTTTTCTACAAATACAGTATGAATTCTCTCAGGCCCTTTTCCGAACAATTCTTTGCGAAGTTTTCGAATAATATCATTGAATTCATGAATTTTTTTAGACATGCTGATTACCCCTTCCGATATTGCCTTATAAAGGCTTTTCCCGGTTCCCCTCAGGACATTTCACTTGGTTAAAATTTTCCTGCCATATTGTATTATAATAAATATCACATTATAATAAAAGCAGTGTTGATGGATTTGTAATAGGATCTTGTTATGAGTCTATCGTTTTATAAAAATCAAGGATTGGTCTGTTAGTAAGACTTGCTAGTGAACTATTCCGCCATGTGTGTTTACACCTTCTTAGAATTAAGGGCAGGTGTATCTATACATGGCTTTTTTTGACTTCTTGAAAGAAAGATGGAGGGGAATATGAATATGATGGACGTTAAGTCGATCAGTGTCCGTGTAGACGGAACAGAAATTCAAGCACGAGCAGGGGCCACAATTTTAGATATTTTAAATGAAAACGGAATTGAGTACCCGCAGATTTGCCACGTACCAGAGGTTGACCCGATTCAAACTTGTGATACTTGCATAGTAGAGGCAAACGGCAAGCTGGTTCGTTCATGCGCGACCGTTGCAGAAAACGGGATGTCTATTGATCTTTCAGGAAATCGAGTGAAAGAAGCGCAAACCGAAGCGATGGACCGCCTTCTTGAAAATCATTTGCTGTATTGTACAGTTTGCGATAACAACAATGGAAACTGTACGCTGCATAATACAGCGGAAATGATGGGGATCGAGCATCAAAAATACCCATACACGCCAAAAGAAGATCCTTCTTGCGCGGTTGATATGTCTCATCCTTTTTACCGCTATGATCCAAACCAATGTATTGCCTGCGGCCAGTGTGTTGAGGTCTGTCAAAACCTTCAGGTAAATGAAACACTCTCAATCGACTGGGAGCGCGAACGCCCTCGCGTCATTTGGGATGAGGGAGTTCCGATCAATGAATCTTCCTGTGTCAGCTGCGGTCAGTGTGTCACAGTATGTCCATGTAATGCACTGATGGAAAAATCAATGCTCGGGCAGGCTGGTTTTATGACAGGCATTAAAGAGGACGTCATGGAACCGATGATTGATCTCGTGAAAAATGTTGAACCGGGGTATGGCAGCATTTTTGCCATTTCTGAAGTCGAAGCGGCAATGCGTGAAACAAGAACGAAAAAAACGAAAACTGTATGTACGTTCTGCGGTGTCGGGTGTTCATTTGAAGTATGGACAAAAGGACGGGATATTTTAAAGATCCAGCCTGTTTCTGATGCCCCGGTTAACGCGATTTCCACATGTGTCAAAGGGAAATTCGGCTGGGATTTCGTCAATTCAAAAGAACGGATCACAAAGCCTTTAATCCGTAAAAACGGAGCCTTTGTGGAGTCTTCTTGGGAAGAAGCCCTCGATCTTGTCGCAAGCAGATTAGGATCAATTAAAGAGCAGTACGGTAAAGGCTCTGTAGGGTTTATTTCTTCTTCTAAAATTACGAATGAAGAAAACTACGTCATTCAAAAACTAGCGCGTCAGGTATTTGAAACAAACAACGTCGATAACTGCTCACGCTACTGCCAGTCTCCTGCTACAGACGGATTGTTCCGCACTGTCGGCATGGGCGGTGACGCCGGCACGATTAAAGATATTGCCAAAGCAGGCCTGGTCATCATTGTCGGTGCCAATCCGGCGGAAGGACACCCAGTGCTCGCAACACGCGTCAAACGGGCACACAAGCTCCACGGTCAAAAACTGATTGTTGCTGACCTGCGTAAAAATGAGATGGCTGAGCGATCTGATCTGTTCATCAGCCCTAAACAAGGCACAGACCAAGTTTGGCTGATGGCTGTTACGAAATATATGATCGACCAAGGCTGGCACGATCAGGCGTTTATTGATGAGAACGTCAATTACTTTGAAGATTATAAAGAAACCCTTAAAACGTATACGCTTGATTATGCAGAACGCATCACAGGCCTTTCAAAAGAAAACATCATTCAAATTGCTGAATTGATTCGTGATGCTGACGGCACTTGTGTCCTTTGGGGAATGGGTGTCACACAAAATACAGGCGGTTCTGATACATCAGCAGCCATTTCAAACCTGCTTCTCGCTACGGGCAACTATCGCCGTCCAGGTGCCGGCGCTTATCCTCTGCGCGGACACAATAACGTGCAAGGCGCATGTGATATGGGAACATTGCCTGGCTGGCTGCCGGGATATCAGCATATTACAGATGACAAGGCCCGCGCTAAATTTGAAGAGGCATATGGTGTCGAGATTGATGGAAAGCCTGGTTTAGATAATATTCAAATGCTTCATGCCATTGAAGAAGGAAAAATGAAAGCTATGTATCTTGTCGGTGAGGATATGGCACTGGTCGATTCAAACGCGAACCATGTGCATGATATTTTATCAAGCCTTGATTTCTTCGTGGTACAGGACATCTTCCTGTCAAGAACAGCTCAATATGCTGATGTCGTCTTGCCGGCCACTCCTTCACTTGAAAAAGACGGAACATTTACCAACACAGAACGCCGTGTCCAGCGATTGTATCAGGCGCTTCCGACGCTTGGTGACGCAAAACCGGACTGGTGGATTATTCAAGAGGTGGCAAACCGTTTAGGAGCGAATTGGAATTACAGCCATCCAAGTGACATTTTCTCTGAAATGGCGAGTCTTTCTCCTCTGTTTGCCAAAGCAAGCTATGAGGTGCTTGAAGGCTGGAACAGCTTCCTATGGGGCAGCTTCACAGGTGAAAGCACACCGCTTCTGTATGAAGACGGATTTAATTTCCCTGACAAAAAAGCCCGCTTTGCCCTTTCTGATTGGACCGAGCCAGCGGCATTTCCGGAGGAATATGATCTTCATATCAATAACGGCCGGATGCTGGAGCATTTCCACGAAGGAAACATGACAAATAAATCGAAAGGCATCCAAGCGAAAGTGCCGAATGTATTCGTTGAGATTTCACCTGAGCTTGCACAAGAGCGAGGTGTTTGTGACGGTTCGCTTGTACGGCTCGTTTCTCCGTTCGGAGCAGTCAAATTGAACGCGCTGATCACAGACCGGGTACGGAAAAATGAACTCTATCTGCCAATGAACTCGACAGACAAGGAGTCAGCGATTAACTTCTTGACGGGCCCTGCAGCTGATAAACGGACGAACACGCCTGCTTATAAACAGACAAAGGTCCGCATGGAAGTGCTTGGCGGCTGTGAAACAGCGCCGCTTCCAAAAACAAATCCGCGCAACAAAAAACGGCATCCGCAAAACGGAGTCGAAGCGGAAAGAAAATGGAACCGCCCTGGCTATGTCCATCTGACTGATTAAACGATAGGAGGAAAACGAATGGCCACTCCGATTACGACGATCAAAAAAGAAACAAAAACAGCTGAGCAAATGAAGCTTGAAAAAATAGAAGAACTGAAAGAGCTGCTGGCGGAAAATGAGGACGCCGTCTCTAAAACGATGACGTTAATGAATGAACTCAATGATCTTGGAATTTTTGATGCGGCAACAAGCATGCTCAGAGCGAAGGAAGACATTGCCAAGATTGCGCTTGGCCAAGTTTCCCGCGAGCCTGTCACCAACCTCATCAACACGATGATGGCCGCCGGAGGCGCATTGACAAAAGCCGATCCTGAGTTTACAGCAAAGCTTTTAGAAAGCGTAATGGCTGGGACTGAACAGGCACAAAGCTTTTTAAAAGAAGACAAGAAAGTCGGGATTCTCGACCTGTTAAAAGCAATGAACGATCCTGACATCAACAGAGCCGTCGGCTTCGGCCTTCAGTTTTTAAAAGGCATGGGAAAAGAACTTCGAGAACAATAACAGAAAAACAGCCATCTCTTGATGATGGCTGTTTTTTTATTCGTCGGCTTCTTCCAGACGCTTCTTGTAAATAAGTGAACGGTCAGCGCAAAAGAAGGCACCGGCTAAAAATACGCAATCCGCTAAAAACATCGTCGATTTCTGGCCTAATGTTAAACCTTGATCAGGGAGAACTGCTCCTATATATAAAAAAGTGCTGACTGCAAGCAATGTAAAAGCAAAATGCTTGTAGTCTTCTTTTAAAGATTTCATTCTATTTTTGTTCAAAAGAATCACCTGCCAGATTCATAGTATACGACTATTATAATATAATCCGGCGGCTTACAGAGAAAGTAATTCTATCCATTTGTTATATATTTTCAAGCGCTTGGCCGATATCTTCCAACAAGTCTTCCGCATCTTCAATTCCTACAGAAATTCTGATCAAGCCGTCCGTAATGCCGAGCTCAAGCCGGCGTTCTCTCGGAATAGAGGCATGTGTCATTCTTGCAGGAACAGAAATTAAGCTTTCAACCGCCCCCAGGCTTTCAGCAATGGTAAACAGTTTCAGATTTCCTAAAAACGCATCAACCCGTTCTTCACTGCCAATATCAAAGGAGATCATGCCGCCGAAGCCCGATCCTTGCGTTTTTGCAAGCTCATGTCCGGGATGATTTGAAGAACCAGGGTAATATAACGTTTGGACAGCAGGGTGATTCTCAAGAAAGCTTGCGATTTTCCGCGCATTTTGATCGATCGCTTCCATTCTGAGTCCCAACGTTTTGATTCCTCTCATTAACAGCCAGGAATCTTGAGGGCCGAGCACGCCGCCTGTGGAGTTTTGCACAAAATGCAGCTCTTCTCCAAGCTCTTTAGAAGCTGTCACAACTAAACCTCCGACGACATCACTGTGTCCGCCAAGATATTTTGTCGCACTGTGCAGTACGATATCAGCGCCTAAAGTAAGCGGCTGCTGAAAATAAGGAGTATTAAAGGTATTGTCTACGATAAGCAGAACACCCGCTTTTTTTGCGATATCAGCCATGAGCGTCAGGTCGGTGATTTTGAGCAACGGGTTTGTCGGAGTTTCAATATAAATGGCTTTTGTATTAGGGCGAATTGCTTTTTCAACTTCTTCCCTGCTGCTCGTATCGACAAATGTTGATTCAATGCCAAGACGGTTAAGCACCTTTGTCATCACGCGATATGTTCCGCCGTACACATCATCAGTCAACACGACATGATCTCCGCTGTTAAACAGCATCATAACCGCTGTAATGGCAGCCATTCCTGAGCTGAACGCATAGCCTGCTTCCCCGCTTTCCAGTTCTGTCACAAGTGCTTCGAGAGCGGTTCGAGTCGGATTGGCCGTTCTTGAATACTCGTAGCCTGTATGCTGTCCTGCTTTCGGCTGCTTGTACGTGCTGACTTGATAAATGGGCACGGAAACTGCGCCTGTTTTCTCATCACCTGTGATTCCGCCATGTATCATCAATGTTTTTTTCTTCATATCAGATGCCTCCTTCGTATATTTGTTTGCTGATATATCGATCGCTGCTGTCAGGAAATACTGTGACAATGTTAGTTCCAGCGGATGCTTTTTTCGCTTCCTCCAATGCCGCATAAAGCGCTGCACCTGAAGAGCTTCCGATCAGCAGGCCTTCTTTTTCTGCCGCTTCTTTCACAAGTCTAAACGCATTCTCATCTGTTACGGTGTAGATCTCGTCAAAATGGCTCTTATCCATATAATCGGGGATAAACTCCATGCCGATGCCCTCTGTTTTATGAGCGTGGGGCTCTCCTCCGTTTAAAATCGAGCCCTCCGGTTCAACAATCACCGTTTTGACTGCTGGATTTTTTTCTTTTAAGAAGGAAGCTGTCCCTGCGAATGTGCCCCCTGATCCTGCCCCTGCGACAAATGTATGAATATTCCCGTCAAGCGCTTCCCACATTTCAGGTCCAAGCGTCTTATAGTAAGTCGATGGATTTACTCGGTTTTTAAATTGCAAAACGCAATAAGAATTTTCAATTTCAGTCTCCAGCTGAATGGCTTTTTGTATGGCGCCCTGCATTCCGTCTTGACGCGGTGTATGAATGATTGATGCGCCAAGCGCTTGCATAATTTGCTGTTTCTCTCTGCTGAAATGTTCAGGGACACAGAAAATCGCTTTCAGCCCATATTTTCTGGCACTTAACGCAAGGCCGATCCCTGTATTGCCTGCCGTAGCTTCTATAATCACTCCGCCGGGTTTCACTTTGCCTGAATCGAGCGCGTCACGAATCAGCATATCTCCCAGTCTGTCTTTGATGCTTCCCCCTGGATTCATCATTTCAAGCTTGGCATACACCGCGACTCCTTCTCGAACATCAAAGTTCTTCAAGCGGAGAAGCGGTGTATTCCCAATCAGCTCGGTAATGTCCGTAATCACTGTCATATATGTCCTCCTCCTTAATAGAGGTTGTTTTTAGAGAAAAACGGAGGAGAACGTTCTCCCCGTTTTAATGAATTCGTTTGATCACCTTTAACACAAGCTCTGTTGAATGGACAGCCGCCTGCTCTAAAAATTGGTCAAATGAAACATGTGATTCTTTTCCTGCAATATCAGATAACGCTCTGATGACGACAAACGGCGTTTTAAATTGATGGCACACTTGAGCCACTGCCGCAGCCTCCATTTCAACCGCGTACAGATCAGAAAATCTCGCACGCACCTCTTCAACCCGCTTCGGATCGTTCATGAAAGAATCGCCTGTTGCAATTGTTCCTTTTGCAACCTGAATGCCGTCGAGTTCAGATACCGCTTCTTCAGTGATGCTGATCAGCTTTTCATCCGCCGCATAAGCAGCCGGAAGACCCGGCACTTGGCCGTATTCATAGTCAAAAGCCGTTACGTCTACATCATGGTGGCGAACGTCAGTGGAAATAACAACATCCCCTACATTCAATGTATGATGAAATCCGCCGGCTGAGCCTGTGTTAATGACATAATCAGGCTTGTAACGGTCAAGCAGAAGCGTCGTGCTGATCGCAGCATTTACTTTTCCAATTCCTGATTTTAAAAGAATCACTTCAGTTCCTTCATATTCGCCTGTTGTAAATTCACAGTGTGCGATCGTTTCTGTTTTTGCATTTTCAAGTTTGTTTCTTAAGATGGTAACTTCCTCTTCCATTGCTCCGATGACTGCTAGTCTCATCTATTCACATTCCCTTCACTTTACCGTTTGATCGCCTCCATTATCCACACGAAGTCGTTTTGCTGAGTGAATCGGACTGCAAAACCTTCAGCTGTAAACATTTCTTTCAACGCATCCAATGTAGGATAATGCTCTGTCTCTAAATCATTTGCAAGCTGATAAAAGCCTTGAGAACGGGCTTTATCGATAGCCTGTTGATACGCTTGCGCATTTTCAAAGACGGTATCGGCAAACACTATTTTATCATGCAAGTGAAGGTATTTGCCATATTGCTTTATGGCAGCCCGCTTTTCTTCGTCAGTTAAATGATGAAAAGCATATGAACTGACAATCGTATCAGCCTGAAATGGCGGCTCAGGGAATGTCAGGAAGTCTCCATCAACGATTTCCGTCCTGCCTGAGAGCTTGTCAGAAGCCAGTTTACGCATTGCTGGAGAAGGTTCGATTCCAAATACAGTTTTGCCTGCATCGAGCAGCTTAGCTGTCAAATTCCCGGTCCCCGGGCCAAATTCTAACACATGCGTTCCAGATTTGCTGACGATGGCATCAAGGATATGATCGTAGCCTCTGAACGCTTCTTTATACTGAATATCTAAACCTTGTACTGTTTGATCATAAGTTGCTGCCCAATCTTCAAAGAGAGGGATAAATTCACGTCCCATATTTGTCACACTCCATATTTAATAATTCCTATAAGCATACTATGAATTAATGATGGAACAGTTCCTATAATACCACATCTTCTGAAAAGCAGGTACTAAAACACTTTGTGTATTTTATGCCATCTCATATTGCGCATTGACCGCAAAAAAGCTTATACTTCATATGACTTGTGAAAGCTGGAGGGTCAAGACATGAATTTTCAATTAGATCTGATTAAAGACAAAGTGGAATTTTTTGAAGCGGCTTCATTGCAGGAGCTTGAAAAGAAAATCAATACACAAATTGAAAACAATAAAGCCATCATGCTCCGGGTGAAATCTGTTTCACACCAAACTGCTGTGGCAGAAGGAAGAATATTGTACAGCGCGGTGGTTCATTTCGCAGCTGAAGCCTAAAACAAAAGCAGCCGGTTTTAACCCGGCTGCTTTTGTTTATTTTAGCTTTTCTACTTTTGTCGGCTTCCAGCCTTTTTCATCGACCCATGTAATCGTGACTTGATATTTATTCCCAGTCGCCTTGTCCAAAATCTTGCCTTTGGCATCCTGAGGGCTGCCGTTATTTCCAAGCCAGAGCACCGTCATGTTATCTGTTGAGACACCAGTTGCGTATGAAATGGCTTTCAGCATCTCAGCCCAGTCTTGTGAACTTGAATCATAAGTAGCGGCATGCTCGCCAGTCTGCTCAGTTCCGACTGCTTTCCAGTCAGGATTTTCATACGTTTTTTCCACATCGCTCGATGAGCCGCCTTCTGTTACTTTTGCATCTTTAAGCCCGTCACCGGCTGAATCTGAGCTTGAATCTGAATCAGAGTCATCTTTTTTAGAAGAAGAATCATCTTTTTTGGAATCAGAGTCAGAAGACTTCTCAGAATCCTTTTCGCTGTCAGATGTATCTTTCTTGCTGTCTTTTATATCCTCATCCGATTTCTTTTCCGTCTTTCCTGAAGCCGGAGATTCCTGTTTTTGCGCCGTTTCAGAATCCTTGCTGACATCTTTGCTAGAAGGACTGTTAATGAAGAGATTCGCTGCTACTACGACAATTAGTATGGATACGATTGCGATTAAAATGTTAAGCACTAAATTGGCTTTTCTGCGTTTATCACGATTTTCATAACGAGATTGATTATTGCTCAATAATTCTGCACTCCTTTATCCCTCTTGGCTCAGCATATATTTTAACATGTGCTGAGAAGTTGTTCTATTTCTGATTGATTTCAATTTCGTGTACTTTTTTAACAATATCATAAAACACCGAATTTGTCAGAGCCTTATCTCCCGGTGTATCCATGTGTAAAACAACCAGAGCGTATTTCGGCTTATCCGCGGGAAAATATCCGGCAAACCATTTTTCGTAGAGCGTTTCCTTCTCTTTTGAAAGCTTGCCTGTCTGGGCTGTGCCCGACTTCCCTGCTACAGTATACGGAAGATCTTGAAACCTTCTGCCCGTTCCGAAAGGAGATTCTACTACCCGCCGCAGTATTTTTTGAAGCTGCTGTGACGTATATTTGTCTATCGTTTCCCCTTTGAGCTTCTGATCTTTAAACGTAACGAGCGTTGTGCCGTTCTTATACTCAATTTGTTCGGCAATTTTCACCTGCCGTTTTTCTCCGCCGCGGGCGATTGTCGCCATCATATTGGCTATCTCCAGCGGCGTTACCTTTACATTTTTCTGCCCGATTGCTGTTTGCGCAATGGCTTTTTTGACTGCTTTGTCTTTTTCATCCCCCCAAATCACGCCGCTTTTTTCGTTATACAGCTGGCGGAAATCGGTTTCGTGGTACAGTTTTCCCTCCCAGCCTGCCCGATCAGTGAGAGCCAGCTTCTCGGACATATCTTCAATAACCGAGCTGTCTTTTTTCATTAATTGTTCTGCAAGACTCGTAAATGTGTAATTACAGCTTTGGGCAAAACTTTCATCAAAAGACAAGGTTCCTTTGTCGTCCCCCGGTTCCCCGTACAGGTTTAAATTGCAATTAAAGGTTTGACTAGGCTTCACCATATTATTTTCGATTGCAGCTGCGGCAATGACTGTTTTAAAAACTGATCCGGGATAGATTGGCGTCAGCATATAATTTTGAAGTGTGTTTTGCCGGGACACATCCGCATCTGGTTTGCTTACAATTCCCAGAACACTGCTATTTTCGATGTCCAGCAGCACAGCTCCTCCCTTTTTCAGCCCCTGTTCATCCAATACCTCCTCCATCGCTTTTTGAATGCTTTGATCGATCGTTGTTTTGACCTGGAGCGGATAAAATGTATTGGCTTCAGCTGTATATTTGACGTCCATGCCAAACAAAGGGTTTCCTTTTCCGTCCACATGATATAAAAGCTTTGTGTCTTGTTCCGGAAGCAAAAACTCGTCAAATGTCCGTTCTAAACCGGTTGTTCCGATTTCTGTTGTAATCGGAAGGCTCTCCTTGTCAGGATATTTCTTGCGAAGCAGCGCCGGATCTTGGTTCGTGCTCCCTATCGTATGTGAAGCAAGGCTGGGCTTGTCTTCATTCTCCATATATACGCCGTAAATGCCGGGATATTTCAAAGAATTGATTTTTGTGATAGATTGTTTTGAAAGTGTTTTGATTTTCTTTTGCTGCAAAATGACCGGTTTTTTTGCCTTACCTAGTGTCTGGCGCAAATCATCTTCAGACATGCCGAGGATGTCCGCAACTTTTTTGATCGGCCAATCCTGCGTCAACAGAAAAGGGAACAAAACAACCGCAGGCTCGCTTTGTCCTGTCAGCGCCCGCCCGTTTCGATCTAAAAAAGAGCCTCTTCCATCTGAAATAAGCACTTCCTCCGTCCGCTGTTTCACACTTTCTTGAATCAAATTAATTTTCTTTTTAGAAAATGATTCTGTGAAAAACAGCTGGATTTCTGCAAGCCTCAGCAGAAGCAGAAAAAATACAATCAAAAAAGCGATGACTGCCAGCTTCATTCGTTTCGATATCTTCATAAAAAAACACCTCACCCACATTGTGGACGAGGTGTTTCGCTGCTAAACAGATATTATGAAATTTTCACAATTTTCACGAGCATTTCTCCGCCCGGTGTTTGTACTGTGACTTCTTCATCTACTTTTTTGCCCAAGAGGCTTTTTGCGATCGGTGAATCGTTTGAGATTTTCCCTTCAAACGGGTCAGCTTCCGCGCTTCCGACGATCGTATATGATTCTTCATCACCGTCAGGCAGTTCGACGAAAGTGACGGTTTTACCCAAACCGACAACGTTAGAGCCGCCGTCATCTTCAATGATTTTCGCATTGCGAATCATATTTTCAAGAGTCGTCACGCGGCCCTCTACAAATGCCTGCTCTTCTTTCGCTGAATCGTATTCAGAGTTCTCGGAAAGGTCTCCGAAGCTTCTCGCAATTTTGATTCGCTCTACTACTTCTTTTCGTTTAACCGTTTTCAAATATTCTAATTCTTGTTCAAGTTTTTGTTTTCCTTCTGCAGTCATAGGAAAAACTTTCTCTTGTGCCATGTCCCTTCACTCCTTCTGGTTGTCCCTCAACATCTTCGATTATGTATGAGAGCATAAACTAAAAAATACAAGAATGAGAACACAGGGCAGTCCTCGTTCTTCTCTCCCATATAGGTACTGTTTATCTTAAACTGAATCGTGTCGTTCTGCAAATATTTCGCGTTTATAAACAGGGAAAGAAGGGAATTCGCACATTCCCTTCCTGCCTATACATAATATGGTCAGAGTTATTTATGTCTATGCTATGGTATTACAAAATCGCGTTTTGTTCAAGAATGGTTTGAATTTTTGTGACCATCAGATCAATTGCGACGTGATTCTGACCGCCTTCCGGGATAATAATATCAGCGTATCGTTTCGTCGGCTCGACGAATTGGTTATGCATCGGACGGACCACTGACACATATTGTTCAATGACAGAATCAATAGAGCGTCCGCGCTCATTAATATCTCTCATAATCCGTCTGATGATACGCAAGTCAGCGTCCGTATCAACATAAAGCTTGATATCCATCAGATCACGAAGCCTTTTGTCTTCAAGAACAAGAATGCCTTCAAGGATAATAACATCCTTTGGCTCTACGTGAACCGTTTCTTCTGAACGTGTGTGAAGCTTATAGTCATAAATCGGCTTTTCAATCGGGCGGTAATTCAATAGATCCTGAATATGCTCGATTAAATAGTCATTATCAAACGCAAGCGGATGATCATAGTTTGTGTTCAGCCTTTCTTCAAACGGAAGATGGCTTTGGTCTTTATAATAAAGGTCCTGCTGGATCATTAAAATTGAGTGTCCTTTAAACTGTTCATAAATGGACCGTGTGACACTCGTTTTTCCTGAACCGGAACCTCCTGCGATTCCAATGACTACTGGATTCTTACCCATGGGCTGTTACTTCCCCTTTCTCATCATGTTGCTCGGATAAATCTTTTTGTCTAGTTTGAATTTGACAATTTGCAGGGGATGGCGGGCAGCATCTAGCTCATTTCCGTCTTCGTCCCAAATGGTTTCAATCGTATGTGTAAAGTTTTCGATTTCTGGTCCGAAAAATTCCACTTCGTCGCCTTTTTTGAAGAAATTGCGCTGCTGAAGCGTGACCATTTGTGTATCTTCATCATAATTCAGCACTAAGCCGACAAAATCATATGTCGTTTTCTTGGCGTGTTCGCCGAACATTTGCTCTTCATAGCCTGGCGTTCCTTCAAAGAAAGCTGTCGCAGTGTCCCTGTTGGCGCACTTATCAAGCTCTTCAAGCCATTCTTTTTGAATCACAAAGTTCTCTGGATCAGCGCAATAAGCATCGATTACTTTGCGGTATACGCTGACAACAGTTGCTACATAGTGAATGGATTTCATGCGGCCTTCAATCTTTAAGCTGTCGATCCCCATTTCAATCATTTTTGGAATGGATTCAATCAGCTTCAAATCTTTCGGGCTCATCGCAAATGGTGCATCTTCTTCACCATACAAAGCAACGGCGTTGGCACCGTCTGTTTGGTAGAGATCATAATCCCAGCGGCATGACTGGCAGCAGCCTCCGCGATTGGAATCCCGCGCTGTCATGTGATTGCTCAGCACGCAGCGGCCGGAATATGCAATACACATTGCGCCATGAATGAAGGATTCGATTTCGATATCTACCTTTTCTTTCATTTCTCTGATTTCAAGAGCGCTAGTTTCACGTGCCAGCACGACGCGGTCGAGACCTTCTTCCTTCCAGAATTGGACAGCCTTCCAGTTCGAAAGAGACTGCTGTGTGCTCAAGTGAACCTCAACATTCGGCGCCACTCTGCGGCATGTTTCGATAATAAGCGGATCTGCCACAATGATACCGGCAACGTTGGCGTCTCCAAGTGCTTTTAAATAGTCTTCAAGCCCGTCCATGTTTTCATTATGGGCGAAAATATTCGTTGTTACGTAGATCTTCGCGCCATATTTCTTTGCGAATTCAACGCCTTCTGCAATTTCTTCGATCGTAAAGTTATCGGCATTCGAGCGCAGCCCGTATTCCTGTCCCCCGATAAAGACCGCGTCCGCTCCGTAATGAACAGCGATTTTCAGCTTTTCAAGATTACCCGCAGGTGCGAGAAGCTCCGGCTTTTTCGTAATCACACGCTTTCCATTAACGATTGTGGATATTTTATCATTTACGGCAGTCATAGCTTAACCTCCTTTTGATTAATAAACCGTTTCCTTGAAGAAGAATCCGGTATCAATTTTTCTGTTTACTGGCTGGATGCTTTCAATGCGTTCGATCCAGTCTTCTTTTTTCGCTTCGTATTCGTCACGGTTTTCCACGCACAAATCAATTGCTTCTCTGTACATTTTGGTGACTTCTATTAGGTATTCAGGCGTTTTCAAAACACCATCGATTTTAAAAGAATCAATTCCGGCATCTATCAATTCCTCGAGCTCATCAATGATGCACACATCGTTCGGGCTCATGATGTGAGTGCCGTTTTCATCTTCGAAAATCGGATATTTATTATCGCGTTCTTTATCGTGTAAAAACATGCCTGATTCTTTTTTCTTTCTTTCAATGTCCATGACTTTGCCCTGATATTCAAAATAGTTTCCAATCAAAGAACGCTTCGATTGGAACATGCACGTCATTCCATGCACCTGGATTTCAATTTCGACTTCAGCATTTTCTTTAATCTCAACAATGCTGTCCATGTTTAATTCTCTGGCAAGCACAGAGCGCGCCGCACCCTTGCGTCCCCAGTAGTTGCATGTATAATAGTTGGTACCTGTCGTTTCTGTGCTCCAATGAAGCTTCAGATCAGGCGCAGATTCACGGGCAGCCATCAGCACGGCAGGATCGCCGAATACCGCTGCATCGACACCGGCTTCTGCTAAGAAAGCCAGATATTCGCCAAGCTCACCCACTTTATCATTATGGAAAATTGCATTTACAGCAACGTATACTTTTGCCCCTTCTTTGTGAGCAATCTCTACGGCTTTTGTTACATCTTCACGAGAAAATTCTCCGGCTAATCTCAAGCCGTATCTCTGTTCCCCAACTAAAAACGCAGTTGCCCCAGCCTGTATGAGCGGCAAAATGTCCGCTGTACTCGTCGGCGTCACTAAGAGCTCTGGTTTTTTCATGACGTTCACCTCTTCTTTTTACTAATCGCAAGTCCGTCCCCGACAGGAATAATCGCAGTTTGATAATCCGGATGATTCATCAGCCAATGATTATATTCATCAATTTTTGCTACAAGCCTGCGCCTTCTCTTCGGTTCTATTTTGCTGTAATCCTCTGCCACCAGACCCTTAAACAGCACGTTGTCCGTTAAAATCACCCCGTCCGGTGAAAGCATCGGTTCATATAAATGAAAAAAGTTTTGATACTGACCTTTTGCAGCGTCAATAAAAATGACATCGTAAGGCGCAGTTACATGAACGGCGTCGGCTAATTCAAGCGCATCTCCGTAAAAAACATGAATCCGGTCATCAAGCTGAAATTCCTTGATATTGTTTACCGCTTCTTCATGCCGTTTCTCATTGCGTTCAATTGTATATATTTCAGCAGACGGCAGCTCCAGCGCCATTCGAATAGCTGAATAACCAATGGCCGTTCCGATTTCTAGTATTTTTTTCGGCTGTTTCACAGACAAAATTTGAAGCAGCACCTCCATGCCCGCTTTTTCCATGATCGGGACATGATGTTCTTCTGCATATGCTTCAAGCTTCTTCACGTTATCCGGCCGAGGCTTTAATAATGCTTCTATATAGTCATTTATTTGTTCATACCGGTCAGTCACTACAAACAGCCTCCCGTTCTAAAAAGGAGTGCCCCAGTCTTATGCGCAGGACACTCTCTGAATACATCATGATACATCGGTAAACAACCCGATATATTTTATCATAAAACCTTGCGGAAAGCGAACAAAAGGAGAGCTTTTTGCTCTCCTTTTATTTCTCATTTTTTGAGGAAATGTA
Source organism: Bacillus sp. FJAT-14266 (assembly GCF_001719225.1). NCBI lineage: Bacteria > Bacillati > Bacillota > Bacilli > Caryophanales > Bacillaceae > Bacillus > Bacillus sp. FJAT-14266. Next base: position 1,603,527 of record NZ_CP017072.1, on the reverse strand, counting down.
TTTTTCTTTTGCTTTATTATGCTCTTTTAGCGTTTTTGTAAATACGACCTCACCATTTGATTTGGCCAAGAAATACAGATAGTCCGTTTTATCCGGATGCAGCGCCGCTTCCCATGACGACATGCCGGCATTGGCAATCGGCCCTGGCGTCAGCCCTGTTTTTTTATACGTATTGTATGGTGAATCGATTTCCAGATCCTTATAAAGAACCCGATCTTTATGCTTGCCTGCCGCGTACAGCACGGTCGGATCTGTTTGGAGCGGCATTTTCTTTTTCAGGCGGTTATAAAAGACGCTCGCAATTTTGTGGCGGTCGGCTTTTTCAGTCGCTTCTTCTTCTATCAAAGAAGCCATCGTCAGCAGCTTATGCACAGAAAGTTTGTTTTTCTTCATTTCTGATTTATATGTTTCCACATAAGAATTTGTCTGCTTAATCATTGCCTTGATAATGTCTTCAAGTGATGTGTCCGGATCGTTAAAAGGGTATGTAGCCGGGAATAGGTACCCTTCAAGCGGGTGCTTAATGTTTTTATTGAAAACATCATTTGTCACAGTGTCCGGGAATTCTTTCTTCAGCTGATTGATAAATGTTTCATCGTCCAGCTTCGCTATGACTTGTTTTTTAGAGTATTTTGTTTCATCAGCAATAGCAGCCGCGATTTGGGTCAGCTGTGCTCCCTCAGTCACTGTGATTTGAAAAGCGTAGCCTGTAACCCCGCTTGTCAGCTTCTGAATAATGGCATCTAAATCCATACCTTTATTCAGATGGTAGAATCCGGCCTGAAACCCGGAAGCACCTTTATATTTCACATAGTACTGAAACGCCTTCTCGCTTTTTATGACATCATTTTTCTTTAATATCGATGCGATGGCTGAAACAGACGAACCGCTCGGAATGTTAATATTAACTGTCGTTTTACTGTCTTTTTCAACAGGTTCAAGCAATGATTTCCCATATAAAAATGCCCCGCCAATGATGAGAAACAGCACAACAATGGAAGACAGTATGATTCTTTTTTTATTAAAAAACGATTTTTTTTGCTGATTGATATACATTAGGTCTCCTCCCATCAGCTCTTATACTACATGATTCATTGTATTTCGGCAATTTATTACAAAAAGAGGCCTGCATAAAGCAGAAAAAGCCGGAGCAGTATAGCTCCGGCTTTGGTTTGGCGCGATGTTTTACTCTTCGTCTTCGTCCGCTAAGAATGTGTTTAGTGTTTCTTCGATCATATCCCATTCTTCGTCAGTTTCAATCGGGAATAGCTCACCGTTTTCACCGTCTTCGTTTGGCGTGAAGCTGGAAGCAAGAATTTCTACTTCTTCGTCATCTTTTGATTCGATCGGGTAGTACAAGACATAAGACTTGCCAAACTCTTCGTTTTCAAATGTAAACAGCACTTCACAAAGCTGTTCATTTCCTTGATCGTCAACAATTGTAATATTTTTTTCGCCGTGTTCCATTTTCTTCACCTCTGGCTTTAATTTAAGCTGTCAAGATATCCTTGTAAAATCATAACAGCCGCCATTTTATCAATGACTTTTTTTCGTTTTTGCCTGCTGACGTCAGCTGCAATCAGCATTTTTTCAGCCGCCATTGTGGTAAGACGCTCGTCCCACAGCACAACAGGAACATTGTACGTTGTTTCAAGCACTTTCGCAAATGTTTGGCTGGCTTCGCCTCTCGGGCCGACTGTTCCGTTCATGTTCTTAGGAAAGCCGAGCACGATTTTATCTATAGTATAGTCCTTTATCAGTTCAGATAAACGGGATAAACCATAATCGCCTTCTGCTTCATTTATCTTTATGGTCTCAATGCCTTGAGCAGTCCAGCCCATTTCATCGCTCAGAGCTACACCGAGTGTTTTGGTTCCTAAATCGAGTCCTAATATTCTCATTCTTTATTTACGCCTCTTTATGCTGTTCTAAATAAGACTTTACCAATTCCTCGATTAATTCGTCTCTTTCAAGTTTGCGAATTAAATTGCGAGCGTCACGATGCCTAGGAATATAAGCGGGATCACCTGACAGCAAGTATCCGACAATCTGGTTGATTGGATTGTAGCCCTTTTCCTGAAGCGCGTCATACACTGTAATCAGCACCTCATTTACGTTAGTCTCAGCAGAATCATCGGAGAAATTAAATTTCATCGTTTTATCAAACGAGCTCACCGTTTTGCACCTCTTTCCCAAATTCGCAGGCAAAGTTCAGCCTGGGGTCCTAATCTTACCATCATTCTACACTACATGGGCGAATTATAAAACGGATTTCACCCAATCTTCTACAGAAGCCAAAGCTTCTTCTAATTTTTCTGGCTGTTTGCCGCCTGCCTGCGCCATGTCCGGACGGCCTCCGCCGCCTCCGCCGCAAACTTCCGCAGCTTGTTTAACCAGCTTGCCGGCGTGAAGGCCTTTCTCAATGAGGTCCTTTGTGACTCCGGCAGAGATATTAACTTTATCGTTTTGTACCGCACCAAGCACGATCACCGCAGAGCCAAGCTTTACTTTGAGTTCATCGACCATAGTGCGGAGATGATTCATGTCTTTTGCATTTACTTTTGCCGCAAGCACGTTTACGCCGTCAACTTCTTTTACTTTCGACAGGATTGCTCCTGCTTCCACGTTGCCTAGTTTTGCAAGAAGAGATTCATTTTCTCTTTGTGCTTCCTTCAGTTCAGCCTGCAGAGCCGCGACCCGTTTCGGCACTTCTTTGATATTTGTTTTCAGCTCGTCAGCGGTCTGCTTCAATACAGAAATCTGGCTGTTCATTTCGACGTAAGCGCCTTGTCCCGTTACAGCTTCAATCCGTCTTGTGCCTGCTCCGATTCCGGATTCAGAAACGATTTTAAACAAGCCGATTTCTGCTGTATTTCTGACATGGCAGCCGCCGCACAGCTCTAAGCTGTAATCTCCAACTTGAACGACACGGACAATATCGCCATATTTCTCGCCGAACAGTGCCATCGCACCCATTTCTTTTGCTTCAGCGATCGGTTTCAAATCAATGCTGACCGGGATGCTCGCCCAGATCTTTTCGTTTACGATTCTTTCAATTTGTTCAAGCTCTTCTTTTGTCACTTGGCCAAAGTGCGAGAAGTCAAAACGAAGACGGTTTTCCGTTACAAGAGAGCCCGCCTGATTGACATGAGTTCCAAGAACATCTTTTAGAGCCTGATGCAATAAATGCGTTGCCGTGTGGTTTTTAATGACGCCGCTTCTCATATGGTCTTCAACTTCAGCCGTAACATGCAGGCCTTTTTGAACAGTACCGCTCTCCACAACACCTTCATGCACATGCTGGCCGTTCGGCGCTTTTTGAACATCTTTAATTCTTACAACTGCCTGCTCGTTTCGGAGATAGCCTTTATCGCCGATTTGGCCGCCGCTTTCTGCATAGAACGGTGTTTCATCAAGAATGATTTGAACGCTTTCTCCTTCATGAGCCTCTTCGATTAATTGGCCGTCCTGAAGAAGCACAATGATATTGGCATCAGCTTTGGTTTGAGAGTAGCCGACAAATGTGCTTTCATCTGTCACGTCACGCAGTGCGCCGCCCTGCACCTGCATGCTGCCGACATCCTGGCGGGCGTTTCTTGCCCGTTCACGCTGCTGGTTCATTTCCTCCTCAAAGCCCTCATGGTCAACCGTCATGTTCTCGTCTTCTGCGTATTCTTCAGTCAATTCAACCGGGAATCCATACGTATCATACAGTTTAAACACATCAGCACCTGAGATAACGCTGCTGCCCTTGTCTTTTTCTTTTTTGATCATTTCTGACAGGATCGCAAGCCCTTCATTAAGGGTCTCATGGAAGCGTTCTTCCTCGGTTTTAATGACTTTTGCGATGAAATCCGCTTTCTCTTTCACTTCAGGATAGAAATCAGCCATGATTTCTGCGACAACCGGCACTAAATCAAACATGAACGGACGATGGATGTTGATCGTTTTGGCATAACGCACGGCACGGCGTAATAAGCGTCTTAATACATAGCCGCGGCCTTCATTTGACGGCAGCGCACCGTCACTGACAGCAAAGGCAACCGTTCTGATATGGTCAGCAATCACTTTAAACGCAGTGTCTTTCACATTGTCTTTGCCATATGTTTCACCAGAAATCGATTCTGTTGCTTTAATGATCGGAACAAACAAATCGGTGTCAAAGTTTGTCGGAACATTCTGGATGACAGATACCATTCTTTCAAGACCCATGCCTGTATCAATGTTTTTCTTTGGAAGCGGTGTGTACGTGCCGTCAGGGTTATGGTTGAACTCTGAGAACACAAGGTTCCATACTTCCAGGTAACGGTCGTTTTCCCCGCCTGGGTAAAGCTCCGGATCTTCTGGATCATTACCGTATGCTTCACCGCGGTCGTAAAAGATTTCCGTATTCGGTCCGCTCGGCCCTTCACCGATATCCCAGAAGTTCCCTTCCAGACGGATAATTCTTTCTTCAGGAATACCGATTTTTTTCGCCCAAAACTCATATGCCTCTTCATCTTCAGGATGAACCGTAACAGAGAGAAGCTCTTTGTCGAAGCCAATCCACTTGTCGCTCGTTAAAAACTCCCAAGCCCATGTAATGGCTTCTTCTTTGAAATAATCGCCGATGGAAAAGTTTCCGAGCATTTCAAAGAAAGTGTGATGGCGCGCAGTTTTACCTACATTTTCTATATCGTTTGTTCTGATCGCTTTTTGAGCGTTTACGATTCTTGGATTTTCCGGCACGACACGGCCGTCAAAATATTTTTTCAGTGTCGCAACACCGCTGTTGATCCAAAGCAGTGAAGGATCCTCATGAGGCACTAATGACGCGCTTGGCTCTACCGCATGTCCTTTTTCTTTAAAGAAATCCAAAAACATTTGACGCACTTCCGCAGAAGTTAAGTGTTTCATTGTATTTCCTCCTCTATAAAAATCGAAATTCTCTTCAGTGACAGCAAAAAAGCCCTCCCCCTATGCAAACCAACGTTTACACAGGGACGAGAGCTGTCTCGCGGTACCACCCTGATTACGGGCATTATTCGCCCGTCACCTTTAACCCTGTAACGCAGGATAAGCGGCAGTGATTAACTGCACTCAGGATTAGCTTCCTCCGATCTTCTGATAAAGCTCCTTTCAGCTTATGGAGCTTCTCTCTTTAACAGGGCTTCGGCGTACTCAGATCCGTCACTCGAGATTCGTATGTATTCTACGAGAAATTATAGACAAGCGGCACGCCGATGTCAATGCTCCGTCCTCATCCGCAAAAAATGGATCACCATTACTTTTAAAACAGCCGTCGCAGGAACAGCCAGAATCATCCCGACGATTCCCGCAAGCTCCCCTCCGGCAAGGAGTGCAAGCATGATAACGACCGGATGCATTTTAAGGCTTCTGCCGACAATGAACGGACTGAGGATATTTCCTTCCATAAACTGCAGAATAAACACCGTAATCACCACAACAAGAACCGCCTTGACTGAGATCGTCATCGCAATTAACAACGCAGGAACAGCTCCGATGAAAGGGCCAAAATACGGGATGACATTCGTTACTCCAGAGATAAGGCCAAGTATCAGCGGATATGGAAGCCCAAATACCCAGAACGAAATGCCTGCAATCACGCCAAGAATCAAGCAGACCAAAAGCTGGCCGCGGATATAATCGCCAAGCGAATCATCCACATCCCGCAAAAAGGCGCTGCCCCGCTTTCTCCACGACTTCGGAGTCAAGTACCATACTGTCTTTTTCATTAACTCAATGTCCTTCACCATATAAAACACGAGAAAAGGGATTGTTGCAGCAATTAAGAAGTAATCAAGCACATTGCGGATCCCGCTGATCGCACCCTCGATCGTTCCCGCAAAAAACGCCTCCGTCTGGCGGATCATTTTATCTATACGGTGATGCATACCATCAGGCCAGTCATCCGTATGGTTATGCACATGAAGAAGAAGCCCGTTATACGTTTCGGCAAACATGGGTATATTTTCTGACAAATCCGTCAGCTGCACGATTAAAACAGGCACCCCTTTATACAACGCCCAGCCAATCCCGCCAAAAAAAAGAACATAAATGACCAAGATGCTCAAAGTCCTAGGCAATCCTTTGCCATGCAGCCATTCAGTGACCGGAAGCAATAAATAAGATATAAAAATAGAAATGATCAAGGGAATAAAGATCGTTTTTATGACGAGCCAAAAGGGTGACCATAACATATCAAGCATAAAAAAGACATAGACTGTTAACAGAACCAGCAAACAAATAGCCACCCACAACAAAAGCTGCACCGGTTTTTGGAGCATCTGCTTTCACCTCACCTATATCTTTTGAGGTTTACACGGAATTATTCTTTATGTTTCTTTAGTCAGTCAGAAGTCATGGACATTTTTTCACATTTAATTTTCAGAAAAGTTTGATCATTTACTTTTTGGTCAAATTTCTGATAGGAGGATTGCGATGATCACATTTCAAAATGTAAACAAGCATTACGGAGATTTTCACGTGTTAAAACAAATTAATCTTCAAATCGAAAAAGGCGAAGTCGTTGTTATCATCGGCCCATCCGGTTCCGGTAAAAGCACATTGCTCAGATGCATCAACAGACTTGAGACGATCAATGAGGGAGTGCTCACAGTAAACGGCACCGCCATTAACGACAGAAAAACTGATATCAATCAAGTGCGGCAAAATATCGGGATGGTGTTTCAGCACTTTCATTTATATCCGCATAAAACAGTGCTGCAGAACATCATGCTGGCTCCGGTAAAAGTGCTTAGACAATCACCTGAACAAGCAAAGGAAACGGCGCGGTACTATCTTGAAAAAGTCGGCATCCCAGACAAGGCTGACGCCTATCCTTCCCAGCTTTCCGGCGGGCAGCAGCAGCGTGTTGCCATCGCAAGAGGACTGGCGATGAAGCCGGAGGTCATGCTGTTTGACGAGCCGACATCAGCACTTGATCCTGAAATGATCGGTGAGGTGCTAGATGTCATGAAAACACTCGCCAAAGAAGGCATGACAATGGTTGTCGTGACACACGAAATGGGGTTTGCCAAAGAAGTTGCCGACCGGATTGTCTTCATTGACGAAGGAAAAATTTTAGAAGAAGCAGTGCCGGCTGAATTTTACGCGAACCCGAAGGAAGAACGGGCCCGCTTATTCTTAAGCCGTATTTTAAATCATTAAAACAGAAATGGGGGAGCTTGTATGAAAAAGATTTTTTCTTTAGCATTGATTTCTTTATTCGCTGTCATCTTGCTTGCCGCTTGCGGCAGCAAGGGATCAAACGGAGAAGCCTCAAAGGAGAGCAAAAAAGATACGCTAGCAGCCATTAAAGACAATGACAAAATTGTCTTCGGTGTAAAAACGGACACTCGACTGTTCGGTCTTAAAAATCCAAGCTCAGGTGAGATTGAGGGTTTTGATATTGATATTGCTAAACAAATCGCTAAAGACATTTTAGGTGATGAGAAAAAAGCTCAATTTAAAGAGGTCACCTCAAAAACAAGGATTCCTATGCTGCAAAACGGGGATATCGACGCCATTGTCGCCACAATGACGATCACTGAAGAACGAAAAAAGGAAGTTGACTTTTCTGATGTCTATTTCGAGGCCGGGCAATCGCTTCTCGTGAAAAAAGGCAGCAAAATCAAGAGTGTCGAGAATCTTGGCAAAGGCTCAAAAGTTCTTGCAGTAAAAGGCTCCACCTCCTCTCAAAACATTCGTGAAAAGGCGCCTGAAGCATCTGTTTTAGAATTTGAAAACTACGCAGAAGCCTTTACAGCCCTTAAATCGGGGCAAGGCGATGCCCTCACCACAGATAATGCGATTTTATATGGAATGGCTGATGAAAATAAAAATTATCAATTAACAGGAAAGCCTTTTACAGATGAGCCTTACGGGATCGCCGTGAAAAAAGGGCAATCTGCTCTCGCGAAAGAAATCAACGCTTCACTTAAAAAGATGAAGTCGGATGGCAGATACGATGAAATTTATAAAAAATGGATCAAAGAAGACCCAGCTGAATAACAACCATCCCGGGATGAGCAGGCGATGCTCATCCCAATTTGATAAGGAGTGAATAGGCAGATGAATGTGTCAATTCTTTTCGATAACTTCGGCATGTATATGGACGGTTTTTACCATACCTTGCTCGCAAGTGTTATCGCGCTGGCCGGCAGTTTTGTCCTCGGCGTTGCTGTAGCGGTTATGAGAATAACAGTCTTTAAGCCGCTGCAATGGTTCGGGACCGCATATGTAGAATTCATCCGCAACATCCCTCTTCTTTTAATTACCTTTGTTTTCTATTTCGGACTTCCAAACGCAGGCCTGAGGCTTGACGGTTTTCAAGCGGGAACGGTTGCTCTCACCATTTATACCTCTGCGTTTATCGCTGAAGCCATCAGAGCAGGCATCCAGTCTGTTTCAAAAGGGCAGATGGAAGCGGCACGCTCGTCAGGCTTTACCTACAGCCAAGCCATGCTCCATATCATTTTGCCGCAGGCAATCAAAATCGTCATTCCGCCTTTAGGCAATCAATTTTTAAACTTAGTCAAAAACTCTTCGATTCTTGGGGTTGTGGCCGGATTGGATCTTATGTACCAAGCCGATTTAGTTTCGTCGAGCACACTCGTTGTATTTGATGTTTATATTTTTGTGGCGCTTTTTTACTTAGTGCTGACGATTCCGCTTAGCATCGGTGTTAACTATCTGGAAAAACGGCTGGAAAAAAGCTATTGATAAGGAGTGAGTTACATTGGATTTCATCGGTGCTTATTCACAGGAGCATTTAGCGTTTTTATGGGATGGCTTTCTCGTCACCTTGTACGTTGCTTTCATCTCCATCATTCTGAGCTTTTTCTTCGGTTTAATCGCAGGCACCCTGCGTTATGCGAAAGTTCCCGTTCTTTCTCAATTGATTGCAGTTCTCGTTGAAACGATCAGAAACCTCCCCTTGCTGTTAATTATTTTCTTTACGTTTTTTGCCCTTCCGGAAATTGGGATTAAGCTTGAAATTACAGCTGCTGCAATTACAGCACTAACGATTTTTGAATCCGCTATGCTATCTGAAATTATCCGAAGCGGACTGAAATCAATTGACAAAGGACAAATTGAAGCGGCGCGCTCCTCCGGGCTGAGCTATACACAGACCCTGTTCTTTATCGTTATGCCGCAAGCGCTTCGCCGCATGGTTCCGCCCATCGTAAGCCAGTTTATTTCTTTATTAAAAGATACATCGCTCGCTGTTGTGATCGCCCTGCCTGAACTGATTCACAACGCGCAAATTATTAACGGCCAAAGCGCTGACGGCAGTTATTTTTTCCCGATCTTTTTACTTGCGGCCCTTATGTATTTCGCAGTCAACTACAGCCTTTCACTCGCAGCAAGACGCCTCGAGGTCCGGCAAACATAGAAAAGGATACTCTTTGGAGAGTATCCTTTTTGCATTAAAACATTTTCGTAATTCTTCTTCTCATCCGCTTCATGCTTCGATTATTCAGCATGTCAGATTGAGTCGCCATTCGGTACACGAGAGCTCCGGCTCCCATTGCCAAAAGAGAAGTCATCGTCCGATTCATCCTGCGCATCTCCTTTCATGATTAAAAATTGATGCTGCGTTCATCCTCAGAAAACAAATCATCCAAGCTGCTTAACGTTCCGTCTTCTTCCACCTGATGAGTTGCAATCTTCCCTTTCGCCACTGTCAGTTCAATAAAACAGCCCCAGCAATAATATTGGTTCACGCCGATTTTGCCGATATCCTTACTTTTGCAATTCGGGCATATAAGCATACCTCACACCTCTATCCGTTCAGAACGATCTCGTCTTTCCGCACCTCGACAAGCGAATCCGCTCTTTGGATCTGGCGCTTGCTTCCCGCAAGGTCAGAAAAGAAACCGTCCGAGAGTTCATATGCTACGATTATGCCCCTGTCCAAACAAAAGTATACATCTTCCAGCATCCCCAATATATCGCCCTCTTGCGATTTCACAAGCTTCATCTTCATCTGCTCGTATGTGAAGCATGATTTCGGAAGAGGCAAAAGCTGTTCTGAACTGACCGAAGCCAATATGCGGTCATCAAGAATGGAAGAGATATCACACGCCCGTAATAGCGCATGATGATGATGCAAAAAGCGTTTTTGTGCAAGAATAAACCCAAGACAATCTCCTTTCAGAGAAAAACAAATATCGGAAATTGCCCCGAGATAACAAGAAGTTCGTTCTGAGTATACTGGGAATCCTTCTACTTCATGGCATGTTCTCAAAGTGTGATCAACCACCTTTTGTTGAACAGGCTTAGGTTTTGCTTTGCGCCTTAGACTCATACGATGAAATCAATTCCACTGCAAATGAAAAAAACTCCCGCTTGCACGGGAGCATTTTATTGCTGTTCTTCTTTCATAAAATCGAATGGTGTAATGCCTTCCATGCCAATGTTGGCGTCGTGTACGCTGAACGGGAGCTCTTTTTGGAGAGCCTCAAGCTCGGCATCCATTTCCTCAACCTGTACGGACAGCCTGTTTTTTAAGGAGGTCTGTCTGACAGTTGCATCATTATTTTTCACGCCCCACTCCAGCGCCTCCTCTTCCCCGCATAAAATGAGAAATTTCTTCGCTCTTGTAATCGCGGTATAAAGAAGGTTTCTTCTGAGCATTCTATAATAGCCTTTCACAACAGGCAAAACCACAATCGGAAATTCACTTCCCTGCGATTTATGAATAGAACAGCAATACGCATGGGTAAATTGATTAAAATCTTTTTTCGTAAATGTCATTTCATTGCCGTCAAAAGAAACGACGGCCATGTCTTCTTTTTCTGTATTTTCCTTTGCATAAAATATCGACGTGATTTCGCCAATATCTCCGTTGAACACATTGTTTTCCGGCTGATTGACAAGCTGCAAAATTTTATCTCCGGTTCTGTAGACAACATCCCCGAACTTCAATTCTCTCCGTTTTTCTTTAGGAGGATTTAAAATGTCCTGCAGCATCACATTCAATTCATTAATGCCGGCTTTTCCTCTGTACATCGGAGCGAGGACCTGAATGTCCTTTGCTGTATAGCCTTTTTTCAATGCATTGGCGACAACCTTCTCAACTACTTCTTTGATTTGCGACCCGCCGCAGCGAATAAAGGAACGGTCCTTTGTCGGGGCAGTCAAATTGTTCGGCAGCAATCCATTTTTCATCTGGTGGGCAAGCTCGACGATTGATGACCCTTCTGCCTGGCGATAGATGTCTGTCAGTCTCACAGTCGGAATCACCTGGGATGCCAGCAGGTCTCTGAGCACTTGTCCCGGACCGACGGAAGGCAGCTGGTCTTCGTCTCCGACAATGATGATTTGTATATGATCAGGGATCGCCTTGAACAAATGATTCGCCAGCCATATATCAAGCATACTGGCTTCATCGATAATTAACAGCTTCCCTTCGATCGGCTGATCCTCTGTATGAGTAAAGCCTTCAGCACCGTTCCAGCCAAGCAGCCTGTGTATCGTAACTGCAGGAAGTCCCGTTGATTCACTCATCCGTTTTGCTGCTCTCCCTGTCGGAGCGGCCAAAACAATCGGAAAAGCTTCATCCTTTTTATAAGCTGACGGATCTAGTGACACACCGTGAAGCTCTCCGTAGAGCTCGACAATCCCTCTGATTACCGTCGTTTTCCCTGTTCCCGGACCGCCTGTTAAAAGAAGCATCGGCGAGGAAAGGGCTTTTTGAATCGCTTCCTTCTGGCTGGGGGCATACTGAACGTTCATCCGTTCTTCCAGTTCTCCCAACGCGAGCAAAAACTCTGATTCGGGAAACTGGTTCTCATATTCGGTTTGGCTAGCGATATGTTTCACACGCTTTGCAACGTTTTGTTCTGCGTAAAACAGCGAAGGAAAATAACAGCGGCCATCTTCTATGACAATGTCTTTATTTTCTCCAAGGGCAATAATCGCGTTAGCGGCATCCATTTCTGTGATGCGCTGCCCTTCCCTTGCTGACTGGTTTAACAGAGATTGGGTGTCAATGATCAGCTGTTCCGTTTCTATGTACGTGTGCCCCTCTGACAGACAAGTCGTTTCAAGCGTGTACAAAATAGCAGCTTTTACCCGCTCAGGATGGTTACCCGAAAGACCCATTCTGCTGCCCAGCTCATCCGCTTTCCCAAACCCGATGCCTTCTACATCCTTCACAAGCTGATAAGGATTTTCCTGAATCTTTTCAAGCGTCTCAGATTCATAGGCTTGATAGATTTTCATAGACAGCTGCGGGCCAAAACCAAACTGATTCAAGGAAATCATGATTTGCTCCAGTCCCTGATGCCGCTGCAATGCGCCAGCCAGCGTGTCGGCTTTCTTTTTTGAGAGTCTGGGAACATCATAAAGCACTGAAGCGTCAGCCAATATTTTATTAATGGCGCTGTCGCCCAGCTTTTTCACAATTTCTTCAGCTGTTTTTTTGCCGATCCCCTCGAATAAATCACTCGATAAATATTGAATGATGCCTTCCTTAGTCGTTGGAATCTCCTTTTTGAAATGCTCCGCCTGAAATTGGAGCCCGAATTTTGGATGAGTTACGATCTTTCCGTAAAACGTGTAGGTCTCTTCTTCTTGAAGCGCAGGGAAGTAGCCCGTCACGGATACGGCTTTATCTTCAATGGCTTCGGAGGTCTCTGTGACTTTCACTTTCAGAACCGTATATAAATTGGTGTCATTATGATAGATGACTGTGTTGACTGTCCCTTTTAAATAGGGCTCTTCCTCCAGTTTAAGCTGATCCGGATGCTGCTGCACGAGCTGTCCCTCCTCCTGTGCCTGTTATGATGGATCAATCAGTTTTTTAGCATGAAGCGCAAGCATATGATCTGGCTGGATATCGATTGCCTTGTCCAGCATTTCCAGCGCTTTTTCTCGGTTTTCTTTATAAGCATAAGCGACACCGGCATTATAAAATGCATCTGCATGCCCCGGGTCTTGCTCTGTCACAGCTGAGAATTGGCTGAGCGCTTCGTCCAGCATGCCCTCGTTGGCTAAGCACATCCCGAATTGAAAGCGCGCTTCCGTATCGTTTTCATTCAGTTCGACTGCTCTTTGTAAATATGGCAGTGCAAGCTTAGGCTGTTCGAGCTTGACAAGCACCGTTCCGAGCATGTAAAACAGGTCGCCGTTTTCCATCCCCGCACGAAGCGCTTTTTCAAACATGTCTTTGGCTTCTTTGTACATTTCTTTTACAACATAGACATTTCCTGCTCCATAATAAGCAGTGGCTGCGCTACTGTCTAATTCAAGCGCTTTATCATAAAACGCAAGCGCACGTTCCAGCTCGTTTACGGATGAAAGAAGGTTGGCAAAATTGATATACGGAATCGCGTCTTCTTTATTTTCTTCAATCGCTTTTGTAAATGCCTCTGCCGCTTTCTCGTAATCGCCTTCCTGCATCGCCTCTATACCGAGTTGATTATAATCCACCGATCATCTTCCTTTCATTAAAAAACCCCAACTCAGTGTTGAGGTTTTTCATCTTTTATACGTACCACAATTTTGTTCCGTCTTTGTACACATCATCAATTGTCCCGCCGCCAAGGCATTCTTCGCCGTCATAGAAGACAACGGCTTGTCCCGGCGTTACAGCGCGGACTTGTTCATCAAAGATGACTTCCGCTTCACCCTCGCCAGTCATGCGCACCGTTACTTTATGATCTTCTTGGCGGTAACGGAATTTAGCCGTGCAGGAAATCTCTTCGCCCTTCATGATATCCGAACGTACCCAGCTGATATTTGTTGCTGTGATTTTGTCAGAATATAAAAGCGGGTTATGGAACCCTTGATCCACGTAGAGGATGTTCTTTTCAAGATCTTTGCCTACCGCAAACCACGGCTCGCCGCTTCCGCCGATGCCAAGGCCGTGACGCTGTCCGATCGTATAGTACATCAACCCGTCGTGGCGGCCTTTTACTTCGCCGTCCATCGTCATCATATCGCCCGGCTGTGCAGGGAGATATTGGCTGAGAAACGTTTTGAAGTTGCGTTCGCCGATAAAGCAGATGCCTGTACTGTCTTTTTTCGTCGCCGTTGCAAGTTCTGCTTCTTTGGCGATTTCACGCACACGGCTTTTTTGAAGTTCGCCGATCGGGAACATGACTTTGCTCAGCGTATCTTCTGTCAGCTGATTCAGGAAGTACGTTTGATCCTTGTTTTCATCAATGCCGCGCAGCATTCTGACTTTTCCGCCGCTTCTGTCTACTCTTGCATAGTGGCCAGTCGCTAAATAGTCGGCGCCAAGTGACAATGCATGCTCCAAAAAGGCTTTGAATTTAATTTCTTTGTTGCACAATACATCCGGGTTTGGTGTTCTGCCTGCTTTATATTCATCAAGGAAGTATTGAAATACCTTCTCATAATATTGCTTTTCAAAGTTTACGGCATAATACGGAATTCCGATTTGGTTGCAGACGCGGATCACATCTTCATAATCCTCTGTCGCCGTGCAAAAACCGTTTTCGTCCGTATCATCCCAGTTTTTCATAAAGATTCCGATTACATCATAGCCCTGTTCTTTTAACAGCAGGGCCGCCACAGATGAGTCTACTCCGCCGGACATGCCGACAACGACTCTTGTATCCTCCGGCCGTTTTTCCATTTCATTCACTCCAATTACTACGCCGCCTTATTGTGTCAGCCGTTTGACAACGTCGGCCACATGTTTGGCAGCAGTTTTCACTTGCTCAGCCGTATTGCCGAGGCCGAAGCTGATTCGAATAGAGGACGTCAGCCGGTCACTCTCTTCGCCGAACATAGCAGTCAGAACATGTGACGGCAGGACTGAACCGGCCGTGCACGCTGAACCGCTGGAGACAGCGACACCAGCCATATCAAGATTAACCAGCAGCGCTTCCACTGACACACCGGGGAAATAAAGATTCAGAACATGCGGCAGACTATGCTCTTTGTCCCCGTTGACCTCGAATGCCACACCTGCATCTCTAAGCGTGTCGGCAAAGATTGCTTTAAACGATTGATACTTCTCGTTTTTTTCGTCACGTTCTTCACTTGACAGCTTGATCGCTTCTTTCAGCCCGACAATGCCTGGAACATTTTCCGTTCCGGCACGGCGTTTTCTTTCTTGCTCTCCTCCGAATAAAAGCGGTGAAAGCTTCACATCTTTACTAGCATATAAAAAGCCTGTCCCTTTTGGCCCGTTGAGCTTGTGCCCGGAAACAGACAGAAGGTCAATATGGCTGTTTTTCACATCAATTGGCAGCAACCCGAATGCCTGAACAGCATCGGTATGAAAATAAGCTTTGTGTTCCTTTAACAGCTCACCGATTTCTTCGATCGGCTGCACTGTTCCAACTTCATTATTTCCATACATCACTGTCACAAGGATTGTATCATCACGCAGTGCTTCTTTCACCTGTTTTGCACTGACTCTTCCATTTTGGTCAACGTCCAGATACGTTATGTCAAATCCGTCTTCCTCAAGTTTTTCACATGTGTGAAGCACGGCGTGATGCTCAATTTTTGTTGTGATGATATGTCTGCCAAGATCTTTTCTTGCAAGTGCGGTTCCCATGATCGCCAAGTTATCAGCTTCCGTTCCCCCGCTTGTAAAAATGATCTCCTGCTCTGCCGCTCCGATTTCTGCTGCGATCTGCGCTCTTGCTTCATCCACCCATTTTCGAGATTCTCTGCCAAATGAATGAATACTGGAGGGATTACCGAAACTGCCGGAGAAGTGCGGTATCATTTTTTCCAGCACGCGCTCATCCATCGGAGACGTTGCGGCATGATCTAAATAAATCCGTTCCATTATGTTTACACCTCTGATCTAAATATAGAACATATAAGCTTCTTGCTCTCCGTCTGTATAGCTGGCAAGATCCTCTAATGTTGTACTGTCTAAAACCTCTTTTACAGCATCCCGGATGCGAATCCAGAGCTCACGCTTGGCAGGCTCCTCATCTTCCAGCACTTCAACAGGGCTGATCGGCCCCTCAAGCACACGGATAATATCTCCCGCAGTAATGGCATCCGGCTCACTGCCTAATACATATCCGCCATATGCGCCTCTGATGCTTTTCACTAAACCGGCATTTCTGAGCGGCGATACCAGCTGCTCCAAATAATGCTCGGACAAATTATTCGTCTGTGCGATGCTTTTTAATGAAGTCGGGCCTTCACCGTGCTTTTTTGCAAGCTCGATCATAATGGTGAGCCCGTATCTTCCCTTAGTTGATATTTTCAACATGAACACCTCTGTTATTTCATGATTTTCCACATTTATAATGGTAATTTCTATATGTTTCGTCCGTTTATTATCTTATAGACCAACTGTTATTATAACATACCTTCAGCGAATTTTCATTGAGGCAGAAGGAAAGGGGCCTTTACCCTTTTCTAATGTACGGTTTTCCGTTACCCTGTAATTAAGTAAGGAGAGATGATAGATGAAGCCATTGGCATATCGGATGCGTCCGACAAAAATAGAGGATATTATCGGCCAGCAGCATCTGGTGGCTGAAGATAAAATTATTGGCAGAATGGTCCAGGCAAAACATTTGTCATCCATGATTTTGTACGGGCCGCCCGGAATTGGAAAAACATCAATCGCAACAGCAATCGCCGGTTCAACAAGTATTGCTTTTCGAAAGCTGAATGCTGTCATTAACAATAAAAAAGATATGGAAATCGTAGCTCAGGAAGCCAAGATGTCCGGCCAAGTGATTTTGATTCTGGATGAAGTCCACAGGCTGGATAAAGGAAAACAGGATTTTCTATTACCCTATTTAGAAAACGGAATGATCATTTTGATCGGAGCAACGACGGCTAACCCGTATCATGCCATTAATCCGGCGATCAGAAGCCGGACCCAGATTTTTGAGCTTGAACCGTTAACACCTGATCTGATTAAACAGGCACTGGAACGTGCGCTCCATGATGAGCATCGGGGCCTTGGCACCTATTCTGTATCCATTGATGATCAGGCGATGGAGCATTTTGCCCACGGATGCGGAGGAGATGTCCGCTCCGCTTTAAATGCGCTTGAGCTTGCCGTGTTGTCAACGAAGGAGTCAGCAGACGGTGAAATTCACATTACATTAGAAACCGCGGAAGAATGCTTGCAGAAAAAAAGCTTTTCTCACGATAAAGATGGTGACGCGCATTATGATGTACTGTCCGCTTTTCAAAAATCGATCCGCGGCTCTGATGCCAACGCTGCTCTTCACTATTTGGCTAGATTAATTGAAGCCGGTGATCTGGAGAGCATCGCAAGACGATTGCTTGTTATCGCCTATGAAGATATCGGTTTAGCAAGCCCGCAAGCCGGTCCTAGAGTGCTGAACGCTATTCAGACCGCTGAGCGAGTCGGGTTTCCTGAAGCGCGAATCCCGCTGGCCAACGCAGTTATTGAGCTTTGCCTCTCACCGAAATCAAACTCTGCCATTCTGGCAATCGATGAGGCCCTGGCAGATATCAGAGCCGGAAAAATTGGGGATGTCCCGAAGCATTTAAAAGACGCGCATTATAAAGGAGCTCAGGAATTAGGAAGAGGAATCGACTATAAATACCCGCACAATTACGACAACGGTTGGGTCGAACAACAATACCTCCCTGATCCTCTGAAAAATAAGCAATACTATAAGCCGAAACAGACAGGAAAATTCGAATCCGCCTTAAAGCAGGTGTACGATAAATTAATGAAAAGAAAATAAAACAAAAACAGCCTTGATCATCAAGGCTGTTTTTATGCATTATTTATCCTTCACACGTTTGATTTCAATGTCTTTCAAAAGATCCATGACAACATGTCCGCCCATAATCAAACCTGCAACTGACGGCACAAAAGCATTAGAGGAAGGCGGCATTTTTGCTTTACGGATTTTCGCTTCGTCATTCCCCACTTCTTTTCTGACATCTTCCCGAATGACAATCGGGCTTTCATCAGAGAAAATCACTTGAACGCCTTTTTTGATACCCTCCTTGCGTAATTTCGTACGGACGACCTTCGCAATTGGATCAGTGTGCGTTTTTGAGATATCAGCGATTTGGAAGCGTGTCGGATCCGTTTTATTTGCAGCACCCATGCTGGAGATGAGCGGAATATCCCGTTTCAGACATTCCTTCATTAAATGAATTTTATAACAAATGGTGTCTGACGCATCAATGACATAGTCAAGATCATAGTCAAAAAACTGCTCATACGTTTCCTCCGTATAGAACATTTTTAACGAGATTACTTCACACTCCGGGTTAATGTCTGCGATCCGCGCCTTCATTAAATCAACTTTCGGCTGTCCGACAGTTGAAAGCAGCGCGTGAAGCTGACGGTTTACATTTGTAATGTCGACATCATCTTTGTCGACAAGCAGAATGCGGCCGACGCCTGACCGCGCGAGAGCTTCCGCCGCGAACGACCCGACTCCTCCGACTCCAAGCACAGCAACTGTGCTGTTTTTCAGCGTTTCAAGGCCTTCTTTTCCGATAGCTAATTCATTGCGTGAAAACTGGTGTAACAAGAACCTCACTCCACATTCGTATTCTGGTTTCATCTATAAAATGGCTGATCCATGAGCAGCCGTTTTTCTGCGCACAAAAAATAAAGTCCCAATAGTGCCGTTGCAGCTTTCCTTTGTTTTGAACCCGCTCTCAGCAGGTGGGTGCCCTCTTTTAAATCTTGTAAGTCCTCTTTACCGAATGAAAAGAGGCATGTACGCCATTTAAAAATGCGGGCTCCCAAATCAAAAAAATGTTCGGTCAAAACTAGGTGTACAACTAACACATCAGGACTTTATTTAACTTGTCAAAATCATATCACAGACGATTTTGATTTTCAAGAATCCAACTGCACATTCAGTTCTTAACTTTTTTCTTGATAGAAAGATGAAGCTCGTCAAGCTGAGCGTCACTTACTTCTCCAGGCGCCTCTGTCATCAGGCAGCTTGCACTTGCCGTTTTCGGGAATGCAATCGTATCTCTCAGGTTCGTACGTCCTGCGAGAAGCATAACGAGACGGTCTAAGCCAAGTGCGATTCCGCCGTGCGGAGGAGCGCCGTATTCAAATGCTTCCAGCAGGAATCCGAACTGTTCAGCCGCTTCTTCTGGTGAGAAGCCGAGAAGCGCAAACATTTTTTCCTGAATATCCTTTTCGAAAATACGGATTGAACCGCCGCCAAGCTCATAGCCGTTTAAGACGAGGTCATAAGCTTGTGCTTTCATGTCTTCAGGCGCTGTTTCAATCAGCTCAAGGTCTTCCCGGACAGGCATTGTGAACGGATGGTGCGCTGCGTAAAAACGGCCTTCTTCCGGATCATGCTCTAATAGCGGCCAGTCGATGACCCATAAGAAATTGAACAATTTTTCGTCAATCAGTCCGCGTTCTTTCCCAAGCTTTAAGCGCAGGGCGCCGAGTGATGCGGCCACAACTTCGAATTGATCCGCTCCGAACAGCAGCAAATCACCTTCAGCAGCATCAAGTGCTTCAATCAGCTTAGACTGCTTTTCTTCATCAAAGAATTTAGCGATCGGGCCTTTCACTCCGTCTGCCTCAACCTTCACCCAGGCAAGCCCTTTTGCCCCGTAGTTTGCAGCAAAAGCGCCAAGAGCGTCGATGTCTTTTCTGGAGTAATCGCCGGCACCGCCTTTTACATTGATGGCTTTGACCACGCCGCCGTTTGCTACAGCTGATGAGAACACTTTAAATTCCGTATCCTTTACAATGTCAGACACATCCGTCAAAAGCATGTCAAAACGCGTATCCGGTTTATCAGACCCATACTTGTTCATTGCTTCGTCATACGTCATTCGAGGAAGAGGAAGCTGAAGTTCCTCACCTTTTGTTTCACGCATAACCTTTGCCATCATCTCCTCAGCCAATGACATAATGTCTTCCTGGCTCATAAAGGACATTTCAATATCAATTTGCGTAAACTCAGGCTGACGGTCCGCACGCAAGTCTTCATCGCGGAAACAGCGGGCAATTTGATAATATCGTTCAATGCCTGATACCATCAGAAGCTGTTTAAATAGCTGCGGAGACTGCGGCAGCGCGTAGAACTCACCTTCGTGCACACGGCTCGGCACCAAGTAGTCACGTGCGCCTTCAGGCGTGCTTCCTGTTAAAATCGGCGTTTCAATATCAAGAAACCCATTTTCATCTAAAAAGCTGCGAACAGCTTTCGTCACGTTATGGCGCAGCTGCATCGTCTGGAACATAGCCGGTCTGCGCAAATCTAAGTAACGGTGTTTTAAACGAACGTCCTCTGACACTTCTTCAGCTTGATCAGAAATCGCAAATGGAGGTGTCTTTGCAGCATTTAATACGTTCACTCCATCAGCATGTATTTCGATCGCGCCTGTTTTCAAATTCGGATTAACTGTTCCCTCTTCACGCGCCACCACTTTTCCTTGAATATCAAGCACGTATTCATTTCTGATGCCTTCCGCAATAGCAAGCGCTTCTTTTGACACATCAGGGTTAAAAACGACTTGAACAATGCCCGTACGGTCACGCAAGTCAATAAAAATCAATCCGCCGAGGTCTCGTCTTTTTTGGACCCAGCCTTTCAGCGTTACAGATTCGCCAATTGCTTTTTCAGTTATATCACCGCAATAATATGTTCTTCCAAACAATGCGTTTCACTCCTTATCCCTTTTGGTTTGCCTTCATCACATGTATAAATTCATCAAGTGCCACTTCAATCTGTTCGCCCGTCTGTGCATCCTTTACATTGATTTTGTTTTGGGCAAGCTCATCTTCACCCAAAATCGCAATAAATCTGGCCTTTAAGCGATCAGCTGTTTTAAACTGGCCTTTCATTTTCTTATTTTCATAATCGATTTCACTGGAAATGCCTGCTTCTCTCAGTTTGTACACCAATGAAACAGAATAATCCTTTGCTTTTTCGCCGAGTGTGACGATATAGCAGTCGATTCCCTTATCAACAGGCAGCTCTCTTTTTTCAGCATCAATTGCGGCAAGCAAGCGTTCGATGCTCATCGCAAATCCGATGCCCGGTGCTTCAGGTCCGCCGATCTGTTCGACAAGCCCGTCGTAGCGTCCGCCGCCGGCAAGTGTCGTAATCGCGCCAAAGCCCTCCGCATTGCTCATAATTTCAAATGCGGTGTGGTTGTAATAATCCAGCCCTCTCACAAGGTTCGGATCGATTTCATACGAAATGCCAAGATCATTTAAGTATTGTTTCACTTTTTCAAAATAAGCGGCTGATTCTTCATTTAAATATGTCAAAATCGAAGGTGCCGATTTCATCAGCTCATGATCACGGTCTTTTTTGCAGTCCAAAATTCTAAGCGGGTTCGTGTGCAGCCGGGACTGGCAGTCTGAACAAAATTCTTCGATGCGAGGCTCGAAGTGTTTCACGAGCGCTTCTCTGTAGCTTTTGCGGCTATCTTGATCGCCGAGACTGTTTATGACAAGCTTAACGTTTTCTAAACCTGCTTTTTCATAAATACTCATCGCAAGCGCCATTACTTCAGCGTCGATTGCAGGGTCTTTCGAACCAATCGCTTCAATTCCAAACTGATAAAACTGGCGGTAACGGCCCGTCTGAGGACGTTCATAACGGAACATCGGCCCGACATAATAAAGCTTTGTCGGCTGTACAGGATTTGCGAACAGCTTGTTTTCATTAAAAGCGCGAACCGCAGCAGCTGTTCCCTCCGGACGAAGCGTCAGGCTTCTGCCTTTGCGGTCCTCGAAGGTATACATTTCTTTTTGTACGATATCCGTTGATTCTCCGACGCCTCTGGCAAACAGTTCTGTATGCTCAAAGATCGGTGTGCGGATTTCTTTATATTGATAAGTGCGGCAAGTGTCTCTCATAATTTGTTCAACAAACTGCCAGCGATCTGATTCTCCAGGCAGAATATCCTGTGTTCCTCTCGGAATGTTATATCCCATAGGTAGACCTCCTTATGTATTCCTTATAAAATATCCAATGATCGTTAATGATGAAAATGAAAAAAACTCCCGCCCCTACTATACATGATAGTAGGGACGAGAGTTATACCCGTGGTGCCACCCTAGTTGGAATACGTTCATATTCCCGCTCGATCCTTTAACGCAGGTTCACGTTCACTGCCTAATGGCGTTATTCACGCGTTCAGCAGGAAACCTCCGGAGTGTTGTTTCGAGAAAGACGCAATGGGATCCGCTTTCAGCCTAGGGCGGGTTCCTCTCTAATCATGCAATCTGACCTACTCTTCTCCATTATTGGTTCGAATCTTTCATCATTTGCTATGTACTCAATTTCTATTATAATAATGGGATTGGGGTTCTCTGTCAAGCTTTATTCCGGTTGTTTTTCCTCAGCGCTGCTTCTTTGGACATAAGACCAAATTCAGATGCTGTTTCCGTAAGATAACCAGTCGTATCGGGATCTGCGTGATCGCTGTAATGCAGATTCGCTTCACCGTCGTGAAATGCACGTCCCATTTTTGGATGATATTTCATGATTTGCACACCTTTTTGATTGTATTTACGCTTAGTATAAACAAATCATTTTATTTTTATTTAAAAATCAGAAAGGACTTTACGATATTAAACAAGAATGCTTTTTTAATGATCATCAGAAAGGAGGACACAATGAACAAGAAATACTTTGTCCTTATTGTATGTATTATTTTCACCGCAGCGCTATTCCCGACCTTTTCATCCGTTACAGCTGCTCAAGGAGAAGCGGTCATCGCAACAGATGAAATGAACGTCAGAAGCGGCCCTGGGCTTAGCTACGGCATTACAGCGGAAGTAAAAAAGGGAGAACGCTATCCAATTTTAAAGGAAGATGGAGACTGGGTGCAGATACAGCTTGGTTCTGGAGAAAAGGGCTGGGTAGTCTCCTGGCTTATTACAAAGGAAGACCAGGCCAGCACAAGCTCCTCAGGAAGCAGTGACACTGTGACATCAACAGACCCCGATCTGCGGATGAGAAGCGGCCCGGGCACTTCCTACGAAGTCATCGGCAAATTCCCGCAAGGCAGCCAAGCATCTGTCATTGATAAAGATTCGGGCTGGATCAAGATATCCTATCACAGTGCCACCGGGTGGGTATCATCTGAATATGTCACATCAGGAGGCAGCAGTTCAGCGTCTGATGAGAGTGACCAAACCGAGGATTCGGGTGCGTCAACGACGGGCACAGTCGGTGTTTCTTCGCTAAATGTAAGAGCCTCCGCCTCACATGACGCGGCAATTATAACAAAACTTGATCGCGGAACGAAACTGACGGTTCTCAACGAGAAAAATGGCTGGGCTCACATTGAGGTGAACGGGCTAAAAGGCTGGGTTGCAAGCCATTACCTTTTGACTAGTTCTGTTCCAGCTGATGATTCAGCAAATGCCGGCAGTTCATCCTCCGCTAAAAAAGCCTATATCATGTACGGAGGAACGAATCTAAGAAGTGATGCGTCAACATCAGCTTCGATCGTTGAGCGCGCTGCCAAAGGAGATTCATACACCATTACCGGTTCAAAGGGAAGCTGGTATGAAATAAAGCTTGATAACGGGCAAACTGCTTATGTAGCCAATTGGGTGGTCCAAACGTCTAAAAGCGCAGAAGAAGCAGGTGAACCGCCAGTCTCTGATTCCCCGTCTGGAAACGGCTCTCTAAACAATAAAACGATTATTGTTGACCCGGGACATGGAGGAAAAGACAGCGGAACGATCGGGTATTCGGGGAAATTCGAGAAAAACCTGACGATCAAAACGGCAAAACTGCTCGCCAGCAAACTTAGATCGGCTGGAGCGGATGTATATGTGACACGCCAGGATGATACCTTTGTCAGCCTGCAGTCACGGGTCTCTACCTCTCACTACCGTAACGCTGACGCCTTTATCAGTATTCATTATGACAGCTATGCGGATACCTCTACTAGAGGCAGTACAGCATATTACTACAGTCCTGCCAAAGATCAGGAACTCGCATCAGATGTCCACTCAGAAGTGGTGAAGCGTTCTTCCATTCCAGACCGCGGCGTATTATTCGGAGATTATTATGTGCTCCGGGAAAACAGACAGCCCGCAATGCTGTATGAGCTGGGATATGTAAGCCATCCGCAGGAAGAAGCCATTGTACATAGCAATTCATACCAAGAAAAAGTAACAGATGGGATCGAAAGCGGATTAGAGAAATACTTCCAATAAAAAAAGCTGCCTTTTGGCAGCTTTTTTTATTTTGAATCCATAATGAGCGTGACCGGTCCGGAGTTTGTAAGCTGAACATCCATCATTGCTCCAAACGTTCCGGTCTCCACTTTGATTCCCTTTTCACGAAGCAGGTCATTCCATTTTTCATAAAGACCTAAAGCTTTATCGGGTTTGGCCGCGTTCATGTAGTTCGGCCGGCGCCCTTTTTTCGTATCTCCATAAAGCGTAAACTGTGAGACGGATAAAATCTCTCCTCCTATATCTACAAGAGACAGATTCATTTTTCCTTCACTGTCATCGAAAATACGGAGATTGACAACTTTATCGGCTAAATAAGCTGCATCATCTTCTGTATCATCATGAGTGATGCCGACCAGCACCATGAGGCCTTGTCCAATTTGGCCGACGACCTCTTCGTCCACTGTAACGCTTGCTTCTGTTACTCGCTGAACAACTAATCTCATTTTCTAACCCCTTTAGTTCATGACGCGGCGCACAGAATAGATATCTCTAATCTGTTTAATACGCTCGACGACTTTGTGCAAGTGATTGATATTCTGGATAAAAATCGCCATATGAATGGTTGCCACTTTATTGCGATCCGATTTGCCAGAGACAGATGAAATATTGGTTTTCGTTTCATTCACTGCCTGGAGTACCTCGTTCAGCAATCCGCGGCGATCATACCCAAGAATCTCTATCTCAACATTGTATTCCTTGCGCTTTTGAACCTGTGACTCATGTTCCCACTCTACCGGGATCAGCCGCTCTTGGGCTTCATTCGTTTTGACATTCGGACAGTCTTCGCGATGGACCGAAACCCCTCTGCCTTTTGTGATAAAGCCGACAATATCATCACCTGGCACAGGATTGCAGCATTTTGATAAACGGACAAGGAGGTTGTCGATGCCCTTGACACGAACGCCAGCTTCCCGTTTTCTTCCTTGCGGGTATGGCTTAGGTTCCCCAGTGACTTCCTGAACGATCTTTTCCTGTTCTTCCTGATCGCGCTGCTTTCTCTCTTTTTCTGTTAGGCGGTTCGCCACCTGCAGAGCCGTAATGCCGTTGTAACCGACCGCCGCGTACATATCCTCTTCATTTGAGAAATTAAATTTGTCAGCAACCTTTTGAATATTCTCCGGCGTTAAAACATCCTTCAATTCAAAATCCAAGTTTTTAATTTCTTTTTCGACCAGCTCACGGCCTTTTTCGACATTTTCTTCACGCCGCTGTTTCTTAAAGAATTGACGGATTTTATGCTTCGCTTGGGATGTTTGGGCAAGCTTCACCCAATCCTGGCTCGGGCCGTAGGAATGCTTAGAGGTGAGAATTTCAACGATATCACCTGTCCGAAGCTTATGGTCAAGCGTAACCATTTTTCCGTTTACTTTGGCACCGATTGTTTTATTGCCGATTTCAGAGTGAATCCGGTAAGAAAAATCAATCGGAACAGAACCGGACGGAAGCTCGATTACATCTCCTTTTGGCGTAAAGACATACACCATGTCAGAGAACAAATCAATTTTGAGCGATTCCATAAATTCTTCTGCATCTGTCGATTCATTTTGAAATTCTAAAATTTCACGGAACCAAGAAAGCTTTTTCTCAAAGGTTGCACCTTCATTGGCTGCTTTCCCTTCTTTATAAGCCCAGTGAGCCGCAACCCCGTATTCAGCTATTTCATGCATTTCAAAGGTGCGGATCTGCACTTCAAGCGGATCGCCTTTAGGCCCAATAACCGTTGTATGAAGCGATTGATACATATTCGGCTTCGGCATTGCGATATAATCTTTGAATCTGCCGGGCATCGGTTTCCAGCATGTATGAATGATGCCAAGCACCGCGTAGCAGTCCTTTATGCTATTCACAAGAATACGGACAGCCAACAAATCGTAAATTTCATTGAATTGCTTATTTTGCAGCACCATTTTTCGATAAATGCTGTAAATATGTTTCGGACGTCCCGAGAAGTCAGCCTTGATATTTACTTCTTCGACACGTTTCTTCACTTCATTGACAACCTCATCAACATAAAGCTCACGTTCTGCGCGTTTCTTCTTCATGAGGTTGACAATTCTGTAATATTGCTGAGGGTTCAAATAACGGAGCGCCGTATCTTCCAATTCCCACTTAATTTTTGAAATCCCGAGACGATGCGCCAAAGGAGCAAAAATTTCCAGCGTTTCATTGGAGATTCTCCGCTGTTTTTCCTGAGGCAGATGTTTCAGTGTCCGCATATTGTGAAGACGATCCGCCAGCTTGATCAATATGACCCTGATATCTTGAGCCATAGCGACAAACATTTTGCGATGATTTTCCGCCTGCTGTTCCTCTTGAGATTTATATTTAATTTTGCCGAGTTTCGTTACGCCGTCTACAAGCATTGCCACTTCTTCGGAAAATGCTTCTTTCAGGTCATCGAGCGTCACATCTGTATCTTCCACGACATCGTGCAAAAATCCGCCCGCGATTGTGGAAGGGTCCATTTCAAGATCAACGAGTATCCCCGCAACCTGAATCGGATGAATAATATATGGCTCGCCCGATTTGCGGTATTGCTCGCGATGAGCATCTTCAGCGTACAGATATGCTTTTTCGACAAATGCGATATGCTCATCAGATAGATAGCTGCGCGCTTTATCTATAACTTGCTCGGCAGTCAATACTTGTTCGTTCGCCATGGAATCACCTTTTTTAAAATGTAAACTGTATTGTAGTTTATTATCAAGAAAAAAACGAAAGATGTAAAGAGCAGAAGTTCAAATAGCCAAATATTATATAAAATAAATGCAAAACAATAGGAAAAAAGCACCCTGACATGGAGTGCTTTTTCGTTATGCGGTTATCCTTAGTATTTCATCAATGTTAAGATGTCGTAATTTTCCAGCTTATCTCTGCCGTCAAGGTAAGAAAGCTCGATTAAGAAAGCGATACCAGCAACAACGCCGCCAAGTTCTTCAACAAGTTTGATTGTCGCTTCAATTGTGCCGCCTGTCGCAAGCAGGTCATCTGTAATAAGCACACGCTGACCAGGCTTAATCGCATCTTTGTGGATCGTTAATACGTCTTTTCCGTATTCCAAGCCATAATCCACTTTGATTACTTCACGAGGCAACTTGCCTTCTTTGCGGACCGGCGCAAAACCTACGCCAAGCGCGTAAGCAACGGGACAGCCGATGATAAAGCCGCGCGCTTCAGGGCCAACGACCAAATCAATTTGCTTTTCTTTCGCATATTCAACAATTTGATCTGTGGCATAGCGGTATACATCGCCTTTATCCATCAGTGTCGTAATATCTTTAAATTGCACGCCCTCTTTCGGGTAATCCGGTACAATTGTTACGTATTGTTTTAAATCCATCTGTTTTATGTCCTCCTCGTACTTTCATAAGCCTCTGAATCTTGTTTCATCAGCTTATTCAGCCATTCCTTCAGCTCTTCAGCAGAAGAATAATTCAGCTTTTGATCCAGTTCCATCAGCTGCTGTTTCGCCTGATATGTTTGTGAGTCTGTTAAGTCGCGTTTCTTTGCTCCGCTCACAACAGACAGCACACCATTCTCTATTTTAACAAAACCGAGATCAAAAAACACCTTTGTCATGAAATTGATTGTTTCAACGGACCAGCCTTTATGTTTTGCAAGCTCTGAACCGTGTTTTTTCACGTCAAAAGCGCCTCTTTTCAGCAAGAACGCATAATACCATTTAAAGTGGTCTCTTGCGGGAAAAGTTGATAAAAAGTGGTCCTCATGATTGAGAAAAATAAAATATATCCGCTCGGGCGCCTTTCCTTCCAGCAAACGTGCGAGCATGTCCAGCGAAGGCGGCGGATCCAGTAATACAATATATGCACCATCGAGGTCAAACGCCTTTGCTTGATCTTTAGAACTGATGACGTGCACTTCTCGGCGAAGGTCTTCAGTTTGAAGTAATGTTGTTGAGTCTTCTTTGAAAGAGACAATGGCCCGTTTAGCAGATGGAAGGGCGGAAACTGTGTCTTCCCACGTCCGTTTTCCCCTTAAATCAAACAGCTGCCATTCAGAAACAGCGGCATCCTTTATCATAAGCTGCGGCTTTTTTCGATTGTTCCATTCGTTGATTGACATCTCACCGACAATGGAAATTCTTGAACCCGGTACGATGCCTTCTTCAAGCTCGCCTTTATTAAAACCGACGCAATCAAGCTGGGACGACTCGTTTCTGATCGTCATTTTGACATGAGTTTTATTTGCCCCTATCTTGCGGACATCTTCCAGTACTGCGTTTTCTACGAGAACGTGCGGTTTCGGGTTCAGCATGCCAAAAGGAGACAGCATGTTCATTTCTGCGATGCTTTCAACTGTAATGTCTTCGACGCCGCAGACAAGGTCGACTTCCTGTACGGGAATAAAATCCTCTTCCGTAAGCGTATTGTCCGCTATTTCATTCAGCCTGCTTCGCAAATCCGGCACATCTTCGGCTTTCAGCGTCATCCCCGCAGCCATTGGATGGCCGCCGAAATGAGGAAGAATATCTCTGCATTCAGAAAGGCTCTCAAATAAATTAAATCCTCTGATGCTTCGGGCCGAACCTTTAGCGATTCCCTTTTCTTCATCAATACCAAGAACAATGGCCGGTCGGTAGAAACGGTCCACAAGCTTTGAAGCCACAATCCCGACGACTCCCGGGTTCCATCCGGCTTTGGCCACGACAATTGCAGTTTGATCGAGCCCTTGCTGTTCAACCATGTCAATCGCTTCATCCGTCATTTTGCTGACCATTTTTTGGCGCTCTTTGTTCAGCTGGTCAATTTCTGCGGCAAGCTCTTCCGCTTCAAACGAATCCTCTGACATAAGCAAATGAACAGCGGGATCCGCCTGTTCGATTCTTCCGACGGCATTCAGCCTTGGTGCGAGCTGAAATCCGACTGTTTCTTCGTTCGCTTCTCCGATGTCTCCGCCTGACAGCTTAATCAGCTCTTTTAAGCCGAGCCGATTTGTCCGTCGAAGCCTTTCAAGTCCTAGTGTTGCTATTAATCTGTTTTCGTCATGCAGCGGGACTAGATCGGCAATGGTGCCGATAGCCGCCAGGTCAAGCAGTTCATCAGGAAGTTCACCCAATAAAGCGTGGGCAAGCTTAAACGCGACTCCAACCCCGGCAAGCTCTTTAAACGGGTAAGTGCAGCCAGGCTGCTTCGGGTGGACGATCGCACGGACATCCGGAAGCTCCGGTCCCGGTTCATGATGATCGGTAATGATGACATCCAGTCCGAGTTCCTTTGCCACCTTCGCTTCATGCACAGCGGCAATTCCTGTATCAACCGTAATGATCAAAGAGAAGCCCCGTTCTTTAATCGAACGAAACGCCTGTTCATTAGGTCCATATCCTTCTTTAAAACGGTCAGGTATATAAAAATCAACTTGAGCCGACAGTTTTTGCAGCGTGTGAAGCATCACTGACGTACTTGTAACCCCATCGGCGTCATAATCGCCATATATCATAATCTTTTCTTGTTGTGAAATCGCCTGTTTTATTCGATCTGCCGCTTCTTTCATGCCTTTCATTTCAAAAGGATCATAAAAATCGGCATCCTTTGTATGTAAAAACAGCCTAGCGCTTTCTGCCGTATCAAAGCCTCTTTTTACAAGCAGGGACGCAACAAGAGGTGTTATATGCAATTGTTCTGTGAGTGATTTGACCTTATCCTGATCTGGTCGCTGGATTTCCCATCGCATTTTTGACGCTAACATAAATTCACCCCTCAACCACCCTATTATACTAGAGCAGGCTGAGGGGTTTCAAATAATATTCGAAAACTAGTCTTTTTTCTCAATCATGGCTGATGCATCCTGTGTGTCAGTCTGATCAGCAAGATGAGTATCCTCTTGTTTATGTATTGCTGTTCTATTTTCTTTCCGCAAGGTTTTTATTTCCCGCTTCAATTTCATTACCTGAAAAATGCCGACAGAAAATACGATCAGTGCTCCCATTAAAACTGAGCCCAAAATAACAAGAATGAGCGGCCATTCTGATCTTCCAAACAGGTAATCAACTTCTACGGATCGAACATTAATGACTGCGAAAATAGCGACAATTAAGGTGAAAATAAGTGCGAAAATAATGGTCCATTGTTTATTCATTCTCTTTTCCCCCAAACTTCTTATTGAGGTAACTTTCCCCATCAAGACTGGTTTTAAACATGGCTTAACACTAGGTTAAGTTCCCTTTTCTGTTAATTTTTCCCGGATCAGCCTCTTCAGTCCGGTTCCCTCACCGGAAATCACAAGTGTATCGCCTTCGTCAATGACTGTTTCAGAGCTCGGATTCAGTTGTTTATCCTGATTCTTTTTAACAATTGCAATGACCGTCACATGATATTCCTGACCCACATTCAAATCACCAATCGTCTGATGAATGGCAGGCGCTCCCGCCTCTGCTTTACACCACTCTATAATCAAATCATCAAGGGCTGACTCGACCTGTTCTAATGCTTTCGGTTTATATGCCATTCCGCCAAGAATTGCAGACATTTGCCTTGCTTCAGCGTCATCAAACTGCACGGAGGCAACACATTCCTCATGGTCGTTTTGGTCAAAATAGTAAAGCTCTCTCCGTCCGTCATGATGAATGATAATTGAAATTTTATCACGGTTTCTAGTAATCATTTCAACTTTTTGTCCTATGCCCGGCAGCTCTGATTCGCGAACCCTCATATATAAACCCTCCTACATATCTGAAAACCAGTCATAAACACTTTTAACACCATATATATGTTTAAATGTAAGCGTATGTCATTATAGCAAATGTCTATTTTAAGTTCAATGAAACTTCAAAAAACAGGCTGCCCTGCAGAGGACAGCCTGCTATTTTTTATTGCGCCGAATCTTTTTTCAGTTCTCTTCCTTTCCATGCAAGCCAAATTTGTGCGGCAATGTATAGAGAAGAATAAACGCCTGTTAACAGCCCGACCAATAAAGCAATTGAGAAGTTAGTAATAGAAGATGCTCCAAAGATCAGCAATGTCACAACGACAATCACAACAGTTAATACAGTGTTAATTGAACGTGTAAAGGTTTGCTGCAGGCTCAGGTTTACAATATGGTTCAGATCGGCAAATGTTTTCGGCTTACGCTTTTTCATATGCTCGCGGACCCTGTCAAATGTAACGATTGTATCGTTAATGGAATACCCGATTATCGTCAAGATGGCCGCGATGAACGTAACATCTACCTCAAGCCTTGTAATACTGAAGAACGTGACGATAAAGAATGCGTCATATAGCAATGAGGCGATGGCAGCAATCGCCATTTTGTATTCGAATCGGATTGAAACGTAAATAATGATGCCAATAGAAGCTATAGCAACTGCGTACAGCGCATTTCTTGCCAGCTCCTTACCGACTGTCGGTGAAACTGTGCTGACATTTGGCTCTGATCCGTATTTGTCTTTAAAATACGTTTTTACTTTTGCTATGGTTTCTTTATCTGGCACCCCGACAAAACGGGCAACACCGATATTGCTCTTTTCGCCTGACAGAACGACAGTATCAGGGTCCATACCAAGAGATTCAAAGTCCTTTTCAACTTGCTCTGTCGTCAGCTTATGGTCGCTTTGTACTTCAATCCGTGCACCGCTTGCAAAGTCAATGCCAAGATTCAGCCTGAACACAAGCAGGATAATAATCCCGGCAACCGTGACTGCACTGGAGAAAATAAAGAAGTATTTGCGTTTGCTCGTGAAATCCCATTTTTGGAATGGCGTATGCGGCTCTGTATTTTCATCCGTATCCTGAATATCCATGATATGTTTCTTATTGACACCAAACCAGCCTTTTTTCCGATCAAGCCATCTGCTTTCCACAAGGAGAGCGAGGAGAAATCTCGATAAGAAAACGGCAGTGATAAAGCTTGTCAAAATCGATAGGATCAGCATTGTCGCAAACCCTTTAACAGAGCTTGTCCCAAAGATAAAGAGCACAACCGCTGCAATAATGGTTGTAATATTCGCATCAAAA
The DNA here is from genome assembly GCF_001719225.1 of Bacillus sp. FJAT-14266. NCBI lineage: Bacteria > Bacillati > Bacillota > Bacilli > Caryophanales > Bacillaceae > Bacillus > Bacillus sp. FJAT-14266. Next base: position 1,571,403 of record NZ_CP017072.1, on the reverse strand, counting down.
ATCGTCGCAAATGACCGTCTGTTTCCTGAACGGAAGGCAGAGCGGACTGACTTTCCTAGCTTGAGCTCTTCTTTAATCCGCTCATAGGTAATAATGTTGGCGTCAACAGCCATCCCGACACCTAAAATGAGAGCGGCAATTCCCGGAAGCGTGAGTACGGCATTCATCCAGTCAAAGATCTGGAGTGTAATGTAGATATAAACAGATAGCGTAATCACCGCGATTAACCCCGGCAGACGGTAATAGAAAAGCATAAATAAGAAAATAATTGCGATACCGACAATACCGGCAAACACCGTATCATGGAGAGCCTGCTGGCCGAATTGTGCGCCTACTGATGTCGAATATTTTTCAGTCAGTTTCACAGGAAGTGCGCCTGCGTTTAAAATGCTGGCTAAATCTTTTGCTTCTTGAACCGTAAATTGCCCTTCAATTGTAACGTCAGTTGTGTTTAATTCCTGACTTACATTTGGGGCGGATACATATTTAGGGTGCTCTTTTTGAACCTCTTTTTTAAAGGAGTCCCCTTTTTCGTAATCCATCCAAATAACAAGCTGGTTGTTTGGCGCCATTTTCATGACCTTTTTGGTCACTTCGCCGAATTTATCAGCATCTTTCAGTTTAATGCTGACAATCGGTTCATTTGTTTTGGCGTCGTACGTTTGTTTAGCTCCGTTTTCGACGAGGTCAGAGCCATTCAGCAATTCTTTGTCATTCGTATCTCTGAAAGAAAGCTGCGCTTCAGTCGCCAAAATTTCACGCGCTCTGTTTTGGTTTGTCACACCAGCGAGCTGAACGCGAATCCGGTTATTCCCTTCAATTTGGATGTTCGGTTCGCTGACACCGAGAACATTGGCCCGGCGGTTCAATGCCTCTACTGTGCTGACCAGAACATCTTTTGTGATTTTGTCACCTTTTTTTACAGGCTGTACATCATACAGCACCTCAAATCCGCCTTGCAAATCCAATCCTAACGTAATATTGTTAGCGGCAGGCTTCGTAAAGTAGCCCAAGCCCGTGCCGATCAATAGAACGAAAAGGAAAAACGCAATCAAGCGTCCTTTTTTCATTATGTATATCCTCCCTTAAACCTGTGCGAATCAACCTGCTATCTCAGCAGTTCTTCCAATGCTTCCTGGCCCTCTTCACTGCCCAGCCAATTAGACGTTTTAAATGACTCAACGGTTGCATAGTTCATAAATTCGCCAATTTTCACTGATAAAATATCACTCGCCAGTTCATAAATGTTCAGTTCCGTTTTCTTTTTCCACTTCTTATCTGTTAAGTATGACCACAAACTTTCGAGTTCAACATCATCATACCCGAGAATCTTAAACTCTTCCAGTTTGCTGTAAAGAAACGGCCTGACGTGGTCTTTATATAGATCGGCTGGATGCTTCTCCACGAATTCCACGCTCCTTTTTTATTGTTTTTCAAGAAGACTTGTCATGCTTGGACGATATATACGCATATCTTTATTGTATATGATTCCAGGTAGTTTGAGAAGGCAGGGGGTAAAAATGGCGAAACAGACGTTTTTAAAGGGCACTCTTATCCTTATCGCAGCAGGAATGGTTACAAGAATGCTCGGGTTTGTCAACCGGGTGGTTATCGCCCGTTTTATCGGTGAAGAAGGAGTCGGGCTTTACATGATGGCGGCGCCTACCTTCTTCTTGGCCACTACATTAACTCAATTCGGTCTGCCGGTCGCGATCAGCAAGCTAGTCGCTGAAGCTAGTGCGCGCGGAGATCATCAAAAAACGAAAAATATTTTAGTCATGTCTCTGACCATCACGGGAGTGCTCAGCCTCATCTTTACACCGCTGTTTCTGTTTTTCGCCCCCGTTATGGCTGAAACGATGCTGACAGATAAGCGAACACTGTATCCACTCCTGGCCATTACGCCGGTAGTGCCGATTATTGCTATATCGAGTGTGCTGAGGGGATACTTTCAAGGAAAACAGAATATGAACCCGCTTGCTATGTCACAAGTCCTTGAACAGGTCGTCCGCATTTCACTCGTGGCTGTCTGCACAACGATTTTTCTCCCTTACGGAATTGAATATGCTGCAGCGGGGGCAATGCTATCCTCAGTGGCAGGGGAGCTGGCATCACTTCTTTATTTATTCGTTTGCTTTAAGTATAAAAAGACAATTAAAATCAGAAAGCATTTTTTCCAGTCAATTAAAAACGGAAAACAAACCTTTACCCAATTAATGAGCGTGTCCCTTCCAACAACCGGGAGCCGCTTTATCGGAAACCTCTCTTGGTTTTTCGAGCCAATTGTCGTCGCTCAAAGCCTTGCCATCGCCGGTGTGGCAACAGTTGCCGCAACAAAGCAATACGGGGAACTGACCGGCTTTGCCATGACGCTGCTGACTCTGCCCAGCTTTATTACATATTCTTTGTCGACCGCGCTTGTTCCTGCGATCAGTGAAGGAATGGAGCAGAAAAAATTGCAGGTGGTGGAATACCGCTTGGAACAGGCGATGCGTCTCTGTCTGCTCAGCGGAGGCATTTCAGTTGTTATTTTATTTGTATTTGCGGATGAGCTGATGAGAGTGATGTACGGTTCTTCAGGCGCAGCTGTATTTATAAAAGTGATGGCCCCGTTTTTTCTGCTTTATTATTTTCAAGGCCCGCTTCAAGCTGTTCTGCAGGCGCTTAATTTGGCAGGAGCTGCGATGATGAACAGCTTAATCGGAGCGCTAGTCAAAACAGGCCTTATTTTTGTCCTTGCCACAAGGCCTTCTCTTGGCATTATGGGCGCGGCATTAGCCATTGTGACAGGCATGGTGCTCGTCACGCTATTGCACGCAGCAACCGTAAGCAAAGTGCTGCCGATCAGCATCAAAATCAAGGAGTACGCGCTCAGCTTCGCTGTTATTGTAATTTGCGGATTCATCAGCTCCGCCATCAAACAATATATAAGCTTTGGAGCATCTGAGGCTGTCAATCTAGCCGGATGGATTGCGGCGAGCGCCGCCATTTATATGATCCTCCTGCTCGTTTTCCGTTTAATTAAAAAAGATGAGCTTCGCCGCATTCCCATTATCGGACGTCTAATCGTCCGATAACGGTTACGGGCGGTGCCCATCTTTTTCATCAATAAATAATTCTCCGTCTGTAAACGAGCAAAAAGAAATATCTGAAGGGTTTGTGTATCCGTGTTTTTGCAAACTTTCGAGCAGCCATTTTTTATCTTTACTGATTCTGGACAGGTTTTCTGTTTGAATGAAGCCGTCTATAATGAGCGGCATTTCGAGCTGTCGATGCTCTCCGCTGTTTTCTTTCTTAACAATAGTCAGTTTGCCCGACGGCTCTAAAATAGCAAATGATACGTCAGCTACTCTGTCGATGCTATTTTCTCTGAGCTGAACCATTAAATCATCAAAATTATAACGCTGTGATTTCATGGCGTCTTCGTCAATTTTTCCATATTTGATAATTATGGTCGGCTTACCGTCAAGAAGCTGGCGGACTTTTCGGTTTTTTAAAGAAAAGTATGCCAAAGTCACTTGAATGATCATTAATACAAGCATTGGCAAAATGGTATGAAATAGATGATCGTCTACGTTTTCTATGGCTAAAACGGCAATTTCAGCCATCATGATAAAGACAACGAGATCTAATATACTAAGCTCTCCGATCTCCCGCTTGCCCATGAGACGAAAAATGATCAATATCACAAAATACAATACGACTGTGCGAAACGCAATAGTGAGAAGCTCTTCCATCATGCACCTCCAACTCATTATAGGTTGCAACAAAATGATCAATTTATGTAAGAAAAACCGATTGCATTTCACAAAGCTTTTACGTCTAATTCATGGGATAAGGGAATACATTTTTACAAAGACGAGCCATCAGCATGTCTGACGGCTTTGTGCAAAAAGAACAGAAGCCTTTTAATACAGGCAGAAAGGAGACAATCATGGAGGAGACGAAACAAGTTGGAAAAGGCATTCTTTACGGCTTAATCGCCATATTTGCAGCCATGCTCCTGACAAGTTTGGCGGTTTCACTTTTATTGACCGCAACCTCGCTGGAAGAATCATCATTTAACTGGCTGATCACAGCTATCTCATTTCTCTCTTTATTTATCGGCGGGTTCATTTCAGGCGGGAAAGGCAAGGAAAGAGGCTGGATGATTGGAGCATTGACTGCCATAAGTTTTTCTCTGATTATCTTATTGTTTCAGTATTTAGGATTCGGAAAGACATTTACAGCAGAACAGCTGATCTTCCATCTGGGATTTTTAGGGGTGTGCATGCTGGGCGGAATTTTCGGCGTGAACATGAGGGGAAACAGGTCTTCCACATAAAAAAGAGCGGGCTCACTTGCCCGCTCTTTTTTGTTTGCTATGTATAGCTCCTGCTGTTATTCAGCAGCAGAAACTTCTCTGATCGCGCGGCGGTCGAACGTAAGACGTGTGTTATCACCAGTCTTAATTACGACTTTGCTTTCGTCGATAGAGTCAACAGTACCGTGCAATCCCCCGATTGTCACTACTGAATCGCCTTTTTTCAGTTCCTCTTGCATTTGGCGTACAGCCTTTTGCTGCTTTTGCTGAGGACGAATCAGCAAGAAGTAAAGGACCGCAAACATTAAAATAATAGGAACCAATGTACCTAAAGTGCCAGTCATCATTTTCACCCCTTTCTGTAAGCCTGTTATGTTTATTTAGAAGCTTTTCGCATTTGGCTTGTTATAGCCGTAACGCTCAAAGAACTCTTCTCTGAAATCACCCAGACGATCCTCGCGAATAGCCTGTCTTACCTGCTCCATTAAGTGTAACAGAAAATGAAGGTTATGGTAAGTTGTTAATCGAAGGCCGAATGTTTCATTGCAGCGAATCAAGTGCCTAATGTACGCGCGAGTGTAGTTTTTACATGTATAGCAATCACACTCTTCATCAATCGGACGGAAGTCTCTTTCAAATTTCGCATTTTTCATATTGAGTCGTCCTTCAGCAGTAAACACTGTGCCGTTTCTTGCAATCCGTGTAGGCAGCACACAGTCAAACATATCGACCCCGCGGATCGCTCCGTCGATCAGTGCGTCCGGAGAACCTACTCCCATCAGATATCTCGGTTTATCCTTCGGCAAGAGCGGTGTTGTGAATTCGAGTACACGGTTCATGACATCCTTCGGTTCACCTACAGACAATCCGCCTATAGCATATCCCGGAAAATCAAGCGAAATCAAGTCCTTCGCACTTTGTGTCCGCAGATCTTCATATTCTCCGCCTTGTACAATACCAAACAGCCCTTGTTCATCCTGACGATTGTGGGCATTCAGGCAGCGTTCCGCCCAACGGCTTGTCCGTTCAACTGACCTCTTCATGTAGTCGTACTCCGCCGGGTATGGCGGGCATTCGTCAAACGCCATCATAATATCAGAGCCGAGTGCGTTTTGGATCTCCATCGCTTTTTCCGGAGATAAAAACAGCTTGTCTCCATTTAGATGATTGCGGAAATGGACACCCTCTTCCTCTATATTACGAAACTTGCTTAAAGAAAAGACCTGAAAACCGCCTGAATCTGTTAAAATTGCGCGGTCCCAGTTCATAAATTTATGGAGCCCGCCCGCTTCTTTGACAATGTCTTGGCCCGGACGAAGCCATAGATGATAAGTGTTGCTCAAAATGATGCCTGCATCCATTGCTTTCAGCTCTTCAGGCGACATTGTTTTGACTGTCGCCAGTGTGCCGACCGGCATAAAAACCGGCGTTTCGAAGGAGCCGTGAGGCGTATGCACTTTGCCCAGCCGCGCTCCTGTTTGTTTGCATTCTTTTATAAATTCATAGCGTATTGGTTGTTCAGCCACTTTTGATGAGGCCTCCTGTTCTCAAATTATATAATCAGCATCGCGTCTCCGAAGCTGAAGAAACGGTATTCCTCTTCCACTGCATGGTTATAGGCACGCAGAATGTTTTCTCTTCCAGCAAGCGCGCTGACCAGCATAATCAATGACGATTTCGGCAAATGGAAGTTTGTAATCATTCCGTCAATGGCTTTAAATTCATAGCCCGGATAAATAAAAATAGATGTCCAGCCGCTTGATGCTTTAAATTGCCCGTCATGTTCTCCGGCAATCGTCTCAAGCGTGCGTGTCGAGGTCGTGCCGACAGAAATGATCCGACCGCCATTTTCTCTTACTTTGTTTAAGGCTGCAGCCGTTTCTTCTGACATTTGATAAAACTCTGCATGCATATTATGCTCTTCCACTTCATCGGCACTCACAGGGCGAAACGTTCCAAGGCCTACGTGCAGTGTGATGAACTCAATTTGCACGCCTTTGTCTTTCAGCTGCTGTAAGATTTCTTCCGTGAAGTGAAGGCCAGCTGTAGGCGCAGCAGCAGAGCCGATTTCTTTTGAATACACTGTCTGGTAGCGCTCTTTGTCATCAAGCTGTTCTTTGATATATGGAGGGAGCGGCATCTCTCCAAGGGATTCAAGCACCTCGTAGAAAATACCGTCATATTGAAATTCCATCTTTCTGCCGCCGTGCTCAAGCTCTTCCGTGCAGATTGCCTTCAATCTTCCGTCTCCAAATGTGACAACAGTTCCTTTTTTCACCCGTTTCGCCGGTTTGGCAAGTGTTTCCCATTTATCACCGGTTTCCTGTTTCAACAAAAGAAGTTCCACTTTCGCGCCGGTATCCTCTTTTGTGCCGAATAACCGCGCAGGCAGTACCCGGGTATTGTTCAGGACTAGACAATCGCCTTCGTTAAAGAAGCTGATAATGTGTTTAAACGAGCTGTCAGTAAGCTCTCCTGTATGTTTATCGAGCACCATCAGCCTTGAAGCATCACGCTGCTCCAACGGTACTTGTGCAATTAAACGTTCTGGTAGTTCAAAATCAAATAAATCGACTTTCATGATGATTTCACCTTTATTCTAGTCTTTTGTTATTTCATTCTGCCAAAAAGATTAAGCAAAATTGATAATACCACACTTATAATAATACAAGTGACAACCGGGAAGAAAAACGTGACATTTCCTTTTTTTACAAAAATATCTCCCGGCATCTTGCCGACAAAATGCAAAACTGCTCCGATAATAAGCAAAACAGCACCAAGAATCATAATGATCTTAGGAAATTCAGTCATATCGGGGAGCCTCCATTTGGAAATGATGATAAACGGCCGGTGTCACGATCCTTCCACGCGGCGTTCTTTGTATAAATCCAATTTGCAGCAGATATGGTTCATATACGTCTTCAATCGTATGCGATTCCTCGCCGATGGTAGCTGAAATCGTATCAAGGCCTACTGGGCCGCCGTTGAATTTTTCGATCATGCCCATCAGCAGCTTATGATCAATATGATCCAAACCGAGACGGTCAACCTGAAGCCGCTCCAGCGCATTCTGAGAAATGTCTTCCGTAATCCTGCTGTCACCCAGCACTTGGGCAAAATCGCGCACCCTTCTCAGCAGGCGGTTCGCCACGCGGGGCGTCCCTCTCGATCTTCTTGCAATTTCAAGAGCCGACGGTTTATCAATCTCAACCTCGAATACATCAGCGGTTCTTGTGACAATATCCGCCAGTTCTTCTTGTGTATAGTACTCAAGGCGAGACATTACGCCGAATCTGTCTCTTAAAGGAGCCGTCAAAAGCCCCACCCTCGTCGTGGCTCCCACCAGCGTAAAAGGCGGAAGGTCGAGCCGAACCGAGCGGGCAGATGGGCCTTTGCCAATCACAATGTCCAGGCAAAAGTCTTCCATTGCAGGATAAAGCACCTCTTCGATCGATCTGTGCAGCCTATGTATTTCATCAATAAATAATACATCTCCCGGTTCCAGCGCCGTTAATATAGCAGCCAAATCACCAGGCCTTTCAATCGCAGGCCCTGAGGTCGTCCGCAATTCCACTCCCATTTCATTAGCAACAATCGAAGCAAGCGTTGTTTTTCCGAGTCCGGGCGGCCCGTACAGAAGAACATGATCCAGCGTCTCCTGTCTCATTTTCGCCGCATCTATAAACACGCGTAAATTTTCTTTTACCTTATGCTGCCCGATATACTGTGCCAGGTTTTGCGGCCTCAGGCTTTGCTCTATCACTGATTCATGGTTGTCTGCTTCACTTGAGACGAGCCGTTCATCCATGAACATCACCTTACTTTAATAGTTTTTGTAATGCTTTTTTCACATATTGGTCTGTTGTCAGCCCAATTTCTTCTTTAAGGTGAGGAAGCACCTTTTTGATTTCTTTTTCAGCATATCCGAGAACCCTGAGGGCTTCAAGTGCTTCTTCAAGAGCCGTTTCCGCTGTTTGCTTTTCAAGCCTTTCTTCATGATTAAACAGATTTTCAATCATTTCAGGCACAACATCTGCCAGCTTTCCTTTTAAATCTAGAATAATCTGGCGTGCGGTTTTCTTTCCTACTCCAGGAAACTTGACCAAAAAAGCTTCATCCTCATTTTCAATTGCTTGGATGACCGCTCCGGGATCACCCGAGCCCAAGATGGCAAGTGCTCCTTTCGGGCCAATTCCGGTCACGTTTAACAGCTTTGTAAAGAGCGCCTTCTCCTCTCTTGTTGAAAAACCGTAAAGCGAAAAAGCATCCTCTCTGATATGATGGTATGTAAAAATCGTTTCCTGGCTTCTCTCCTTATATATAAACGGATTCGGCGTGAAAATCTGATAGCCGATGCCGCCGTTCTCTATGACAATATATTGGGGAGATACATAATCAATCGTCCCTTTAACAAATTCAATCACGCAAATTCACCTCTTTGACTGTTCTTCATTGTACCATAAAAACAGCCAAAGTCTTATAGAAAAGTTAACATATGTTCGCTTCTCTCTCATTCTTTCACGAAAAAAAAGACATGAATACATGTCTTCAATCAGCGGACGTTACCCGCTGTATGTCTTCATATGTTCGATGACATCCTCAAACTCCGCTTTTGTCCGAAATGGAATGCCTTTCAGCAGATTTTTTTGCATATGGCTTTCCAGCCTTTCTAAATCAATTTGAAAAAAAGACTGAATTGGTTCGGAAGCTGGCTCAGGCCGCCCATGAAAAGTGGAAATCACTCCATTATCCGATACACCGATATACCCGTTGACCTTGCTGAGCGGAGATATATCGTCCATTTGCTTCCGGAAGAGCACATATCCCTTTTTTTGTTCCACAAGCGTCCACCCGGCATAAGCTGCCCAAAAATCATCCATAGAAAACACTTTTTCATGCTTATGCTCAATGCTGACATCGCCGTCCAAATACACCTTTTCAAGCTGCACATGCACCTGCAGCGGCTCATAGTGCTCCACTTCCGCGCCAAGTGCGCGGGAAGGAGCTCCTATTAAAAATACTGCCGCTGAGCAAAGAATGCCCAGCAAAAGATACGCCGTGCTGAATCGTTTCACCCTCTACACCTCTTTGCACACGTTTATGATTAGTTTGACCAAAGAGGCTACTGCTTAACCGTTTTATCAAAATTTGTCTGCACATTTTCCCTGACAAACCGTTCCTCCGTATACACATCTGTGCTTTGCTCAGAAATTGTCAAGAATCGCGTCAGAAAGGCACTGAAAAAATACAATGCCGCAAAGATCCAAATCACGCCGCCTGCACCGAGCGGCCCAATGAAAAGACTCACGATGCCCGGCGCGATAAACGCACATAAACCAGATCCCAAATTCAACACTGACATGGCAGCACCTTTATTATCAGGTGCAAGCGTCGGCAAAAGCGCGCTTAATGGGACGTACCCTGCTAAAGCCGCGCCGTAGCAGCAGGCGATAATCATGAGCACCCAATACTGATGCCCGATCAGCTGAGGCGTGTAATACAGCGCCAGCGTAAAAATACCGCATCCGACACCGCCAAACCACATGACCGTATTGCGCCAGCCAAGTTTATCTCCGACTGCACCGAAAATGATATTAAACACAATATTCACAAAAAACAGCGTCCCCCATATTTGCAGCCATTCCGAAACCGAATACCCGTATCGTGCTAAATAAGTAGGAAGAAAGATGGCAAATCCAAATTGTCCTATCGCATTAATCGTCTTGACCACTCCGCCGATGCCTACCTTAGGGTTTTCAAACATAATCGTAAATGCCTTCGACAGTTCTTTCCATTTCGGCTGATCTTGTTTTTGTATCGGAGTAAATTTATCTTTGTTAAAAAATAAGGCAAGAATTCCGCCTGCCGCCACAAACAGTAAAGCGCTCCAAAGCGTATTGATTTCTCCAAAGGCCGGAACTGCATAGCTGGAATAGAACGGGCCGAGCACGTTAAGGCCGCACGTAAACATAAACCAAAACCATCCGACGGCTTTTCCGAGAATATTTTGAGAGGTGCTGTATGACACCCATACGAGAAAAGAGTATGCAAACAGCGGATATCCCAAGCCTCTAAGAGCATAGCTGCCCAAGAGAGCCGGATAATACATATGAGGAATCGCCCAGCCGATAAAAGCGGCCGAACCGAGGATAAATGCAAGCAATCCGACAGTCATCGTTTTTCTCGGCCCCCAAGTTTGGACAAACGTTCCTGAAAGCCAAGCTGAGATGGTGACAGCAATGCCGTACATGGTAAATAACGATGCGGATTGCTGCATACTGAGACCATGATCAACGAGAAAAGGAGACAGCCAGCCTTGTTCGAGGCCGTCTCCAACCATAAAGATGACAACGCCAATATAACCCCAAACCATGTGAGAAGGAATTCCGATTTTGTTCAAAACATTTCCTTTAGCATGTACTGTATTCATTTTCTCCACCGCCTACTTAAAGTATCAATGGAGTATATACCCAAGCTTGCTGAATTGTAATCCTGTTAGATTAAAAAGCGATTTTTTCAGTGTGCTCAATGCTAACAGGCATGCCAAAAGCAAGCGATTGCTGTGCTGCTCTGGCGATCCTTCCGGCCTGTAAACCGTCATTGCCGGTGCAGGGAGTCTCCTGGTTTGTGCCGATCGCTTCTGCAAAACAGAGAATCTCCTCCTCATATGAATCCTTATAGCGTTCAAGGAAAAAGAAATGCGGTTTATCCTTCATCACAAAATCAGCTGTTGACACCTCAACCGTAGTCGGCCTGCTATTGTCAGCCGCTGCAGAGCCTTTCGTCCCGAAAACCTCAACCCGCTGGTCATATCCGTACACAGCTTGGCGGCTGTTATCAATCACAGCCATGGCACCGTTTTCAAAAGTCAGTGTAATAACAGCTGTATCAATATCACCCAGCTCCGCGAAAGAAGGATTCACCAAAGCCGCCCCTTTGGCATACACTTCCGTCACTTCGCTTCCCATAATATATCTGGCCATATCAAAATCATGGATCGACATATCCATAAACAATCCGCCTGACGTACGGACATAATCTATATTCGGAGGTTCTGGGTCCCGGGACGTGATTCTTAATAAATGAGGTGTACCGATTTGACCATTTTCAACAATCGTTTTGATTTTCTTAAAATGAGGATCAAAGCGGCGGTTAAATCCGACTTGAAGTGTTACCCCGTGTTTCCGGACAGCCGCAAGCGCTTCACTCGTTTCGTCCAGAGAGAAACTAACGGGCTTCTCACAAAATATATGCTTTTTCGCCTCGGCTGCTTCTTTGATCATCTGTGCATGTACGGCTGTAGGAGAGCAAATAAAAATAGCATCAATATCAGGATCATGTAATAAATCACGATAATCAGAGGTTATGTATTCAATCTGATGACTGTCGGCCCAGCTTTTTATACGGCTTGCCTGAATGTCAGAGACTGCTTTTATTTTCATGTGAGGAATCCGGCTTATATTTTGAACATGAAGTTTGCCGATGCGGCCTGCACCGATAATCCCTGTTACAATCTGTTTTGTCATGGCTTCTTCCCCCTTGATCATTCACGAAAGCGCTTTATTTAAAATTAATACTATCCCATTTGTAAGCGCTTTTCAAGAATGGAAATTAAACGTTCTATGTCTCTTTTATCACAATTCATGCTTATAAGTAGCCTTCTTCTTCAAGACCAGATACACTAGAATTAGGCTCTTTTTCCTGAACAGTTTATGATTTTCCTATAAACAGCTGCATAAAATAGCGCAAAGAAGGTGAATGAAATGCTGACAAAAGCAGAGGCACTGGCCCATACCGTCATATACCGCAAGAACAGCAGATTTGATAAAGTCAAAGAGAAATCCGAGGAATTAACACTAATCGGCAAGGGAAGAAGCGCCTATGTGTTTGCCTTAACAGAAGGCGGTCGAAAAATGGCGCTGAAAGTATTTTTTCCGGAATATCAAGCGACAGCAGTCAAAGAAGCAGCGATCTATGAAAAATTAGCCGGGTCCGCATTCTATCCTGACATTTACGAAACTGGCGATTCATTTATTCTCATGGAATATATTAAAGGTGAAACCTTTTATAACTGTCTGAAGAAAGGCATTGCAATCAGTGATGACATGATTCAGCAGGTTGAAGAAGCGCTTTCTGACGCCCGGGCAGCCGGACTGAACCCGTCAGATATTCATTTGCGGAATCTGATATTGACAGAAACCGGGGCGGTGCGGGTGATTGATGTTGCGAGATTTGAGCAGACAAAAACATGCACGCAGTGGGACGACTTAAAATCCGCATATCATGCACTCTACAAAAAACCGATATTCCCCAAAAAGATTCCGGGTTTTTGGCTGGAGATTATCGCATTTTTATATAAGAAAGATTGGTTTCAAAAGCATTTCGCACAGCGGAAAAGAAAATATTCTTAAATCAAAAAGGCAGCCGCACAAGCGGCTGCCTTTATCATGTATTTTTTACTTTCTGACGGCAGAAATCAGTTTCATTTGTTCAGGCGACAGCTTAATTCGATAGCCTCTCACAGTTAAGTAGACCGCTTCTGGGTCCTTCTCGCCGGAATGACAATACGTTTTTTCCATTTCTGTCTCCCCTCACCCTTTATTGGCTTTATTTCATCTTATCATTGCTTTATTAAGGTAATTTTAAAGAAATGTAAAGATCATATGAATCCGATATATAGTAAAATGAGAGAAAAAAAGGGAGAGAGTCACATTAAGACACGCAGCAACATCCCGCTTATTATGTTTGCCCTGCTGGTCTTCTTCGGCGGCGCCATCTATTGGATGTTATTTTCACTAAAAAACGTTCCGAAAGGCAATCTCGTCCAATCGGTTGAATCGCCGGACGGCAGCTATACGTTAAACACTTATGTATCCGAAAACATCTTGAGCTTAGATGCAGCCAGAGGTGAACTTGTAAATGAAAAAACACTTGTCAAGAGAACAATCTACTGGAATTACCCGGACAGCCGCCCAGCAGTGACGTGGATCAATCACAATACAGTGAAAATCGGCAATCAGACTTTACATCTTGATACTGATGAAACGTATGATTGGCGAAAAGATGATCATTGGATCCGTGAAGAACCGCCGCAGGCGTCAGTGAGGTGATGAAACATGAATAAGATGAACGGAACAAATGATGACAAGCATTTCAATCATTTTGTGATTGCTTTATCCTTTATATACGGTTTGACTGAACTAGGCTATTTGTTGCTGAAGGATTTTATAACAATTGCCATAAGTTTGCCTCTGTAGAAAAACGCAGCGTAGTCGATACGCCGCGTTTTTTCTTTTTCCCTTCCTCTTCTTATTGATAATTACAGGTCATATAATGTGACAAATCGATTGTAGAAATAGTTCGATTAGACCAAAATCCTTTTTATACATGTATTCGAATTTGAAGTGAGGGGGAAGCTTGATGGCAGATTTTGTTGCTAGTTTGAATGCGGTCTTATGGAGTACGCCCGTCATTTATATTTTATTGGGAATTGGATTCGCCTTTTCAATTATGACCCGTTTTTTACAAGTCCGACATTTAAAAGAAATGATTGTTCAGATGTTCAAAGGCAAGAGCTCTGAAGCCGGCGTTTCATCTTTCCAAGCGTTATCGATTGCGCTGTCCGGCCGTGTGGGCACAGGAAACATCGCGGGAGTGGCGACAGCAATTGCATTCGGCGGACCCGGTGCAGTGTTCTGGATGTGGGCGATTGCCTTTATCGGGGCGGCGAGTGCCTTTGTAGAATCAACGCTTGCTCAAATTTACAAAGTGAAACAAGACGGTCAATATCGGGGCGGCCCTGCTTATTATATAGAAAAAGGCTTAGGCATTAAGTGGTTTGCCGTCTTATTTGCCGCTGCTGCCCTTATTGCAATGGCCTTTCTAATGCCGGGCGTACAGTCCAACTCCATTGCGGCTGGGATCCAAAATGCATTCGGCATCTCTCCTTTCGTCACAGGGTGTGGTCTGGTTTTATTATTAGGGTTCATTATTTTTGGCGGCGTCAAACGAATTGCCAGTGCGGCGCAAATGATTGTTCCATTTATGGCCATTGGATATATCCTGCTGTCTTTGATTATTATTGTCATGAATGTGTCTGAATTACCTGCTGTGCTCTCATTAATATTCAAAAGCGCCTTTGCATTGGATTCCGCTTTTGGCGGCTTGATCGGCATGGCGATTTCCTGGGGCGTTAAACGTGGCATTTACTCAAACGAAGCCGGCCAGGGAACAGGCCCGCATCCGGCAGCCGCTGCAGAAGTTTCTCATCCGGTCAAGCAGGGACTGGTTCAGGCATTTTCTGTTTATATTGACACCTTGTTTGTATGTTCCGCTACAGCTTTCATGATCTTGTTTACCGGCATGTACAATACCCAGGCTGCAGATGGTTCCTTTATCGTTCACCAGCTTAAAGGCATAGAAGCAGGACCTGGTTTCACACAAGCGGCAATTGACAGTGTTCTTCCCGGATTCGGTGCAGGCTTTGTTGCCATCGCTTTATTCTTCTTCGCTTTTACAACAATTATGGCGTATTACTACATCGCAGAAACAAATATCGCCTATTTAGCACGAGGCAGAGAAAGCAAATGGGCAATGCTTGGCTTAAAACTGATTATTTTAGCCGCCACATTCTATGGTACTGTGAAAACAGCTTCACTTGCTTGGGCATTAGGGGATGCAGGGCTTGGCATTATGGTATGGCTGAACGTCATTGCCATTGTGCTGCTTGCCAAGCCGGCGCTCCTTGCTTTAAAGGATTATGAGCGCCAAAAGAAGCAGGGCTTAGACCCGATCTTTGATCCAAAAGCGCTGGGTATCAAAAACGCTGATTTCTGGGAGAAAGAATACACTCATGAAAGTGAACGTGTCTCCTGAACATACTAAAACCGGCCCGATATGACCTCGTGCCGGTTTTTTATGAACGATAGTTTGTATACACTTCTTGAACATCATCGTCATCTTCAAGGACGTCTATTAATGTTTCCAGCTTCTCAACAGCCTGATCATCGGCTTCTGCATAGGTATTGGGAAGCATGGTCACCTCCGCCGAAGAAATTAGATATTTCGATTCGAGGGCTGTTTTCACCTCTTCAAAATGCTCAGGCTCTGTGAAAACCTCATATAGGTCTTCTTCAATTCGCAGCTCTTCTCCTCCTGCTTCAAGCACATCAAGCATGAGCTCATCTTCTTCTATTTGCCGTTCAGTACGGTCTATCGTAATGAACCCCTTTCGTTCAAATAAAAAGGCTACACATCCGCTTTCTCCCAGACTTCCGCCATTTTTATTAAAGGCTGTCCGCACATTTGACGCCGTTCGGTTTTTATTATCTGTTACGCATTCAACCATGACGGCAATCCCTGAAGGGCCGTAGCCTTCATAGGTGATTTCTTCATAGCTGCTTCCGTCTTGGCCTCCCGCAGCTTTTTTAATGGCCCGATCTATATTTTCATTCGGCATATTGGCGCCTTTTGCTTTTTCGATGACAAGACGCAATGCTGAATTTGCTTCTGGATCCGCTCCGCCTTCTTTCGCTGCCACATAGATTTCTTTTGCCAGCTTCATAAATATTTTCCCGCGCTTTGCATCCTGTGCATTTTTTCTTTTTTGAATGTTTTTCCACTTGGAATGGCCTGCCATGTTTTCACCTTCTTTTACATTTTCTATGTACACTTTAATGGGAAATGTTCGCTGATGCAAAGAAAAAGGCTGCCGAATATCACTTCCGGCAGCCCTTCCTTCCTAGCGGTTGTTCATTTTATGAAGTTTTCTGAACAGCCCTTTATCTGTTGATACTTGGACGTCACGGCCATTTACATAGTTGCGCGCTGCTTTTACAACATTATCTCTGTCAGACTTTGTGAACTCTCTGTGGCTTTTGACTGCGATAACTACTCGGTCATCGGATACCATAACTTGTGTGTCATTGACGTTTTTCACTTGTTTCACACGGTTGGCAATTTTTGCAGCCAGTCTTCTGTTTTCTTGGTTGTCATACCCGTTGTTCGCTGCATTCCGATTCATGTTTCGGTTATTCGTGTTGTTATATGTTCCGTCAGTTGCCAAAGGAACACGATCGTCAGCAGTAACACGGTCACGGTTATTTACATTCGTGGTGTTTCGGTTACCGTCGTTCTGATCCTCCATTAATTCAGAAACAGGACCATCGTGGTCGATTCCGTCTCCCTGTCTATCGGCGTCATTTTCATTTGTATAATATCCGATTGGACGGGTATTGCCGTTATTGCGCGTATCATTCATAGCATTATCGTTTGCTCCGCATGCTGTTAAGCCGGCTGTCATTAGAATCAGGCTAGCGATCGTCATTTTTTTACCCAATGGAAAAACCCCCCGTGGACGAATTGAGCATGTTTGCTCGCTTTTATCATGTGCGTATGGGGGGCATGTTAAGCGTGTCAGTTCTCTCCATTTGGCAGTGATCTGCTTGAAAACAAAAAAAGGAACGATTTACATCGTTCCGAACGATCACTCATTTTCTTCTTCCGGACGGCCAAACATTTGGTTTACAGAAGGCTGGTTCGTCATTGGCATAGAAACTCCTGCCGAATATGGGTTTGGATTTGGGTTAGCTGTGCCATATGGCATATTAGGGCTTCCATAAGCTCCCATTCCCGAATGGCCAGACGCAGAGAAATATGGCTGATGATCACCGTCACAGCCGCAGTCGTCATGATCTTTGTATGGCATGTAACCATGAGCCGCAGCAGGCTGGTATGCTCCCATTACTTGGGGAGTGCCGTAATAAGGGCCATACGGCATATGTCCATACGGAGATCCATAAGCCGGAGATGCGTATTGCGGCGCACCGTATGAACCGTAATGTCCGTGATGGCTGTTTTCATGATGCTGGTTTTCATAACCCGGGTCATACTGAGGCGATACAAAGCCTGGCTGGTATCCATGCATCGGATGCATTGGATAAGCTTGTGCCGGATAGTACGGATAGCATAATCCTGATCCTGGAAGAATTGGCGAAACAGGCACCGGACACGGTACGAAATGAGCCGGATAATGATAATAAGGCTGAACAGCCGGCATCGGCATATTCGGAACTGTGTGATGAACGTTTTCCTCTTCTATACCGCCTACCTCTGGCGCCTTTGGCATATTAGGCATATTCGGATAATTTGCATTTTCCATATTACTCATAGCCTCCTGTTGTGGAAATTGGTCTTGCATATGATACATATGATCCATATTTCCGTCATGATGTTTTTTCGGCTCCTCCGGTTTAGGAGGCGACCAAGGCTGGAAAAGCTGTTTCATATCATAATAATCGTTCACATCAGCTTCAGGGTACACATTTTCCTGCAAATTAGGCATCGGCGGGACATACGGCATGGACTTCTTTTCTTTCGGCTTTGTGTCTTCTACATCGACAACGGATTTAGGCTTCTCTTTCGCATATGGATGTTCTTGCTTCACACTCCCGGCCGCAGGACTTTTGCCCGCTTTTGGCTCTTTTCTGACCGGGACTCCTTCTGACGGCACTTTTATTTTCATTCCAGGCATGATTAAGTCTGGATTGCTAAGCTGTGTATTGAGTTTTTTCACTTCCTCAACATCGACTCCGTACTTTTCAGCTATTTTCCAGAGCGAATCGCCTTTTTGAACGATATGGATTTTCAACGTTTTCCCCTCCTATGCAAAACGTGAACAGTTCAGCTGTGATTACAATATGTTTCTTCACAACATATGCCTGAACAAAAGAAGTTATGAGTAAAGGAAGGGAAAATATTTCTGATCTACGTGATCGAAAGCATTCGATTCAGGGCAAGGAGTGCATCTTCCTGAATGGCTTTTGGCACCTTGATGACGCCTGAAGGTTCTCCTTTTTCAATTTGTTCCAGCGACCACAACAAATGCGGCAAATCAATTCGGTTCATTGTCAGGCAAGGGCACATGTCAGGGTTGAGTGATTCGATTTGTTTATCTGGATGCTCGTGAATGATCCGCTGAACAAGATTCATTTCTGTCCCGATTGCCCACTTGCTTCCCGTCGGAGCCTGATTGATTGTGTCGATAATATATTTCGTTGATCCGTTATCATCGCTTAGTGTCACGACTTCGTGTGAGCATTCCGGGTGCACAATGATCTGAATGTCGGGGTCTCGCTCTCTCATATCATGGATATTTTTAGTGGTGAATTTCTCGTGAACAGAGCAATGCCCTTTCCACAAAATCACTTTCACATTCGTATGACCGGATTCAGCTACTAATTCATCTTTCATCGGGTCCCACACAGCCATATCTTCAAGCGCAATGCCCAGATCATAAGCCGTATTTCTCCCTAAATGCTGATCAGGCAAAAATAAAATTCTTTTTTTCTGTGTAAACGCCCATTCAAGCACTTTTTTCGCATTCGAAGAAGTCACAGTTGCTCCGCCATGCTTTCCGACGAATGCCTTGATCTCTGCAGTGGAGTTCACATAAGTTAAAGGTATGATCGTATCTCCAAATATATTCTGAAGCTTCTTCCATGCCCTATTGGTCTGCTGCATGTCAGCCATGTCAGCCATAGAACATCCAGCTCTCATATCTGGCAGGACGACCGTTTGCTGCTCGCTTGTCAGCATATCGGCGGTTTCTGCCATAAAGTGAACGCCGCAAAATACGATATAATCCGCTTCTTTGTTTTTTTCCGCTACTTGGGCCAATTGCAGGGAGTCGCCTGTTTGGTCAGCAAATTGTATCACTTCATCCTTTTGATAATGATGGCCTGGTATAAAGAGCCTGCTGCCGAACTTTTTCTTAATGGCGGCAACGCGCGTTTCCATATCCTTTCTCGATAGTTCTTTATAACTTTCGGGCATCATATCATTCGATTGTTTGATCACATCAAGAATTGACATAACGGCATTCCTCCACAGATTCATTTGATAACGTAACATCCATGCTGATATCTAAACTTTTGACGGAATGAGTCAGAAATCCTAATGAAATATAATTCACACCCGTCCCTTTAAAAGCAGGCAAAGATTCTAACGTAATCCCGCCAGAGGCTTCAGTTTTTATATGAGCCGGTGTGAGCTTTGCAAAATGACGGACCGTATCAGGCGGACAGTTGTCAAACATAATAACATCCGCTCCAGCTGCAATTGCTTCCCGCAGCTGTCCCTCCGTTTCAATTTCCACCTCGATATTTACCATGTGCCCTGCGGCCTGACGGGCTTTTTTGCACGCCTCTAAAATAGAGCCGCATGCTGCGATATGATTATCTTTAATCATGATGCCGTCATACAAACCGAATCGATGATTATACCCGCCGCCGGCTCTGACAGCATATTTCTCCAGCATTCTGAGCCCCGGTGTTGTTTTTCTCGTGTCACAAATTTTAATCTGTTCATCATCCAGACACCGAACAGCCTCTCTTGTCATTGTCGCAATTCCTGACAGCCTCTGAATAAGATTTAATACGACCCGCTCTCCTGAAAGGAGCGCAGCTGCGGGACCGTGTAACTCGGCAATCACTTCACCTTTATGCAACATGTCCCCATCTTTTTTGTTTAAAATGATTTGAACATTTTCGTCCAATAACGAAAAGCCTTCTTTTATGATCGCTGCTCCTGCAAAAATACCCTCTGACTTTGCAACAATCTCCGCTTCACAGCTCTGTTCTCCAAAAATAGACTGTGATGTAAGATCCCCTGTCCCAATATCCTCAAGAAAAAAGTGATTCAGTAATTTTTTCAGCTGTAAATGATTCATTGTTCCAAATCCCCTCGTTTTTTCTGATCTTCGTTCCTTTTTTTGTATGGACAATTTGTCTTCCTTGCCAGCTCACCTCAGCATGAGGAAAATCGGTTCGGAAGTGAGCCCCTCTGCTTTCCTCCCGCAAAAGCGCAGAAAACGTCATCAGCTTTGCAGTTTGCCATAGATGAGAAAGCTCCATCTGCCGAATTGTGATATCCTTCACATTTACTTCCTGAAAAGGCAGCGTATGAAGCCAGATGCTAAGCTCAATCAAACTGCTTTGTTCCCGCAGAATAGACATGTGGCTTGTCATTTTGCTTTGCAGTTCATACACCTCTATATCCGGCACCTCGTAGACGACACTGGTTTCTAGCCCTGATTGATATTGCCTGTTATAAACCGGTTTTTGGATAATATGCTCTGCTGCCCTTTTTCCAAATACCAGCGCTTCCAATAAAGAATTGCTTGCAAGCCGGTTTGCTCCATGTAAACCGGAGCATGCTGTCTCGCCAATCGCATAAAGCCCCGGCACTGTCGTTTCTCCCCAGCGATTAACTGAAACACCTCCCATTAAGAAATGCATTCCCGGAGCAACAGGAATTTTTCCGCTGTGGATATCAATCCCTGCTTTTTCACAAATAGCGGTGATAGTAGGGAAACGCGTTTCAAAATCAGAAATCGCACTGAAGTCTATATAAACGCGATTTCCTTTTGCCATTTCTTCGTGAATAACCCGTGAGACAATATCTCTTGGAGCCAGGTCACCTAAAGGATGCCGTTCAGCCATAATCCTGCGGCCGTTTTCGTCTACTAAACATCCGCCTTCCCCTCTGACAGCTTCTGAAACAAGCCCGTAGAAAACACCATTTTTCACAAGCAGTGTCGGGTGAAACTGAGTAAACTCCAAATCCGTTAATTCCGCCCCGGCCCGGTAAGCCAGAGAAAGACCGTCACCTGTGACAGTGAGATCATTCGTATGGTGAAGAAACAGGTTTCCACAGCCGCCGGCAGCCAGCACAACTTCGTCTGCGTGCCTTACCTTGAGCCGCCCTTTGCTGTCTTTTGTCATGACGCCGATACATCGTCCGTCCTCTATAAGCAAATCTGCTGCCATTTCATTCTCGATTAACTTGATTTTGCTGTTGATCCGTTTGAGCAAATAATCGATAAGCAGCCTGCCTGTTGCGTCTCCGCCTGCATGAAATATGCGGTTGTATGAGTGGGCCCCTTCTCTTCCAAGACAAACACCGCCTCGTTCATTGCGGTCGAATGGAAATCCACGCTCCAATAGGCTTTGAACCATCATTTTTCCATCATGTAATACGTCTGCTGCAATAGCTAGATTATTATGGCCGCATCCTGCGTATAACGTATCCTCCAGATGGGCTTCAATCGAGTCATCTTTTGCATAGGCCGCAGCAATCCCGCCTTGTGCATAGACAGAATTGCTGTTTTTGACGCTTTTTTTTGTGATAACAGTCACTTCGTATGAGGGCGGGAAAGCTGCAGCTAAGGAAAGTGCCGCCGCCCCTGAACCGATGACTGCAATCGTCTTTTTAGACATATGCCATCCTCCTGTTGTTTACACCTGTCTTGACACCTATATTTACACAAGGATAAAATAAACTCAAGAGTTTTTTATGGAGAACGGATGGAGGAAGACCGGATGATTTATTTAGATTATGCAGCGACAACGCCTATTTGTGAGGAAGCCCTTACTGTATATCAGAAGCTTAGTATGGATATGTACGGAAATGCCAGCAGCCTGCATGATGCAGGAGGAAAAGCAAAGCACATACTGGAGTACTGCCGTGAAAAAATCGCCAACATCATTGGCGGAGAAGCAAGCGGCATCTATTTTACAAGCGGCGGCACTGAATCCAATTTTCTGGCCATTCAATCATTGCTAAACGGCCTGCCAAAAACGAAAAGACATTTTATTACGACTGCCATGGAGCATCAGTCCATTCATAATTGCGCTGCTTTTTTGGAACAGCAGGGATATGATGTAACAGTCATTGAACCGAATGAATACGGGCTTATTACCGAGGAAATATTACTAGCCCATATCCGGCCGGAAACAGGCCTTGTATCTATTCAGCATGCAAATTCTGAAACCGGGATCATTCAGCCCATTCACCGCCTGTCTTCATACCTGCACAATAAGGGCATTCTTCTTCATTGCGACGCTGTTCAAACGTTTGGAAAGATCCCGATCAATACAAAAAATCTGGGAGTAGATGCACTCTCAATGTCCAGCCATAAAATCCACGGTCCAAAAGGAGTAGGGGCGGTCTATATCCGTCCGGATGTCCCTTGGAAACCCGTTTATCCTCTGACTACTCACGAATACGGATTCAGAGCCGGCACCGTAAATGTTCCCGGGATCGGTGCCTTCACTGCCGCTGCAGAATTGATCGTAAGCGAAATGGAAAAACAGATATCCCGCAATGAGGCATTAAGAACTTACTTTCTAGACCAAATCCGTATTCGGTCTCTCCCTGTAACCCTTGCGGCAGACACTTCGCAAGCAGAATGTCTTCCGCATATTATAGGGTGTTTTTTTCACTCATTTGAAGGACAATATGTTATGTTAGAATGTAATCGGAGTAATATTTGCATTTCAACCGGCAGCGCTTGTTCTGCAGGTTACCACGGTCCGTCTGAAACAATGAAAGCATTAAGAAAAACCGAACAAGAAGCTCTGCAATTTATCCGCATCTCTTTTGGCAGGCATACAACAGCTGAACAGCTGGAACAGTTATTACATACGTTTACAGTGCTTTGGGAACAAAAGAAAGGAGAATTTGATATTGACCGAAGAATTAAAGCTAATGGGCGCCAACAGGCGTGACCAGCTTCTTCTGTGGCTGAAGGAATCTAAATCACCGCTGACAGGAGGAGAACTCGCAAAAAAAGCGAACGTTTCAAGACAGGTTATTGTACAGGATATATCGCTCTTGAAAGCGAAAAATGTACCGATTATCGCCACAAGCCAAGGATATGTATACATGGATGCAGCCGCTCAGCAGCACCAGCAGGCAGAAAGAATCATAGCATGTCTGCACGGTCCTGAACGGACAGAAGAGGAACTGCAGCTCATCGTCGACGAAGGCGTTACAGTAAAAGACGTAAAAATCGAGCATCCCGTGTATGGAGATTTAACTGCAGCCATCCAAGTAGGCACCCGGAAGGAAGTTAGCCATTTCATTAAAAAAATCAATTCTACGAATGCTGCCTACTTATCACAGCTGACCGACGGCGTGCACCTGCATACACTGACAGCACCTGATGAACATCGCATCGATCAAGCTTGCCAAGCCCTCGAAGAAGCCGGCATTTTAATTAAAGACTAAAAAAAGCCCTCTAGAGGGCTTTTTTATAATTGGTAAGACTGGTATGCACCCAGGAGCTTTACTTTGCAGCCGAGCGCTTCAAGCTCCTGCATGGCCCCTGGAATCAATACATCATCAAACGCTTTCTCAATATCAATAATAAAGAAATAATGGCCTAATCCGGTTTTAGTCGGACGTGACTCAATTTTTGACAAGTTTAAATTTCTCCAAGAAAATGCAGACAGCACTCTATGCAGCGCCCCGGACTGATCATCCTGCGGCAGCATGACCATTAAGGTCGTTTTGGGCCTAGAACTCAATTTTGAATTCACTTCAAAAGATATGTTTTCATCAGGAGACAGGATAACAAATCTTGTATGATTGTCCCTATAATCCTGTATATCCCGTTTCACGATTTTTAATTCGTATGTAGAAGCTGCCATATCATTGGCAATGACCCCGATATTCAGCTCTGGATGGTCACTGACAAACTTTGCTGCCGCCCCGGTAGAATTGGCGTATTCATATGGAACGGAAGGAAAATGTCGATGGAGAAATTTATGGCATTGCGCAATCGCGTGTGAATGCGAGTAAATTCTGTCGAGCTCTTTCCATGCATTCTCTCTTGAGGGATGAACGAGCAAGTGCTGATGAATCGGCAACGTCATTTCACCCACGATTGGCAAGGGCTGTTCATGTATTAAATAGTCTATTGTTAGATTAACAGATCCTTCTAAAGCATTTTCCAAAGGAACAAAAGCAAAATCAACTTCGCCTGCAACGGCTGCATCTATACACTCCGGAATGGTGCGGTAAGCAACATGTTCGGCGCCGTTTTGAAAACAAGAACTGACTGCTAGATGTGTAAATGTAGCTGCTGGACCTAAATAACCGACTTTCATGACGATTTTCTCTCCCTTATGCACCTGAACCTAATATTTCAACCTTTTCTACAAAATCAAACTTCCTGAGCTTATTCATTAATGTATGAATGTCTTCTTCCATTGCCGACGTACTGATAGACAGTGTCACATTTGCTCTGCCTTGAAGCGGAATGGTCTGGTGAATGGAAAGAACGTTGCTTCCAGAATCAGCTACCGCCTGAAGAAGCTGAGATAACGCACCTGACCTATCCTCCAAATGAAAGAAAAGTGTGATAATTTGTTCTTTTACCATGGTGTAGAATGGAAAAACAGCATCCCTGTATTTATAAAACGCACTTCTGCTTAAATCGACCTTTTGAACGGCATCTGCTACTGAATCTGCTTTTTTTCGATCAAGCAGCTTTTTGACTTCTAATGTTTTTCTCATTGCATCGGGCAATACATCTTCACGGACAAGATAAAATGTCTCCTCTTTCATTTGCATCCCCCCTTTAAAATAGAGAGCCTGGCACCAGGCTCTCTTTTCAGCCAACATTCATTAATCAATAAATTCAAATTCAAATTCCAGAAGCCTGATTATATCTCCATCCTTGGCTCCGCGTTCTCTGAGTGCTTCATCAACACCCATTCCGCGCATCTGTCTTGCAAACCGTTTAACCGATTCATCACGTGAGAAATCAGTCATCTTGAATAACCGCTCAAGGCTGTCTCCTGAAAGCACAAATACACCGTCTGGATCGCGTGTAATGTTAAATGGCACTTCTTCATTTTCCATCGTGTACATGACACGGTTTTGTGTAAGCTCTTCCTCGTCATACAGCGGGAATTCCGGTGTGTTCTCAAGCTGATTGGCAACCTCAAACAGAAGCTCACGCAGACCTTCTCTTGTCACCGCACTGATCGGGAATACCGGATAATCATCCGTCAGCTTTTCTTTAAAGGCTTCGAGATTTTCCGCAGCCTCCGGCATGTCCATTTTATTTGCAACGATAATTTGCGGACGCTCAGTGAGACGCAGATTGTACTCGCTCAGCTCCTGGTTAATCGTAAGATAATCCTCATACGGATCGCGGCCCTCTAAGCCCGACATGTCAATGACGTGAACAATAACCCTCGTCCGTTCAATATGGCGCAAAAACTGGTGGCCCAGTCCGATGCCTTGGTGTGCGCCTTCAATCAGTCCTGGCAAATCAGCCATGACAAAGCTGCGTCCGTCATCCGTTTCAACCATGCCGAGATTCGGGACAAGCGTTGTAAAGTGATAGTCCGCAATTTTCGGTTTTGCAGATGAGACAACAGACAGCAAAGTCGATTTTCCCACACTCGGGAACCCGACAAGCCCGACATCCGCAAGCACTTTTAATTCAAGAACAATGTAGCGTTCTTTTCCCGGCTCGCCGTTTTCTGAAAGCTGAGGCGCGGGATTAGCCGGTGTAGCAAAGCGGCTATTCCCTCTTCCGCCTCTTCCGCCTCTTGCAATGACAGCCCGCTGTCCGTGCTCTGTTAAATCAGCGATGACCTGTTTTGTATCATCGTCTGTCACAACGGTGCCCGGCGGAACTTTAATAACCATATCATCAGCATTTCGTCCGTGCTGGTTTTTGGACATGCCATGCTCGCCGCGAATCGCTTTAAAGTGTTTTTTGTATCTAAAATCCATCAGGGTGCGGAGACCTTCATCTACTTCAAAAACGACGTCTCCTCCCTTACCTCCGTCACCGCCGGCAGGGCCGCCTTTCGGCACATATTTTTCACGGCGAAACGCAACCATACCGTTGCCGCCGTCGCCGCCTTTTACATATACTTTGACCTGATCTACAAACATAATGTCCTCCGTTCTAAACCGTTAAAAACTCCGCTAGTCCAACCCAATCTCAATCAGACATTCGTGACTCGTGATTTCAAAACGCATGATATCAACGTCCTCATATCCATTCTGCCGAATATCATCAAAAGCAGATGGATCGGCAAAGGCGCCGTGAAAATCAAGGTACAGAATCAGCTGTCTGTCAGGATGATCCGTTTGAAGCGAAACCGTTAAATGATTTTCACTCTCTCTGCTGACTGCTTGATCAAACAGATGAAACAGCTTTCTCATCAGTTTCGCCAGCTTTTGATCATAAGCCGACAAATCCTTAATTTCTCCGAGAACTTCATATTCAAGCGTCATATAATGGGTTTTCCAATTAAACGTAAGAAAATCAAACGCCAAATGCGGTGTTTTCAGGTTTGAGAGCTTTGATTCGTGCTTTGCGTCTATAACCATTTCTTCAATCATTTCAAAGACGCGGTCATACTTCTGCAAGCTTAAGTTTCCTTTAATCAGCTGCAGCTTATTCATCCAATCATGCCGGGAATGGCCAAGCAGATGAATCAGTTCGTTTGTTAATGCCGTGTCGCTTATATTTTCTTCTTGATTTTTTGAAACATCCTTCATTTTCGCACTCCCAATCATTTAATTTCTTATTTAGGAGTCTGTATAAGTGTGTATTATGAATTATAACAGAGAAGGCTTTGTTAGAAAAACAATTGTTTTTCCCAGAAATATCATGTTCCTTTTTTCTGGCTTTGGTTGATTTGCAGCCAGGCAGAACATTTTATGTATTACTGCTTGGGGAACATATCCAGTGGGTTTGAGATGTTTATTCTCATTCTTGGCGGGGTCTGCTCGCACATACTCTGCATTTCATTCTAGGTGTTTACTCCGCATATTGCAAAAAAAACTCCAGTCATCATCGACCGGAGTTTTTTGAATCATTATTGAGCTACAGGATATACGCTCACTTTTTTGCGGTCACGGCCGAAACGTTCGAATTTAACAGTTCCGTCGATTTTCGCAAATAGAGTGTCATCTCCGCCGCGGCCCACGTTTTCACCTGGGTAAATTTTTGTTCCGCGTTGACGGTAAAGGATAGAACCGCCTGTTACGAATTGACCGTCAGCACGTTTAGCACCTAAACGTTTAGCCTCAGAGTCACGTCCGTTCTTTGTAGAACCTACTCCTTTTTTAGAAGCGAAAAACTGAAGATCTAATCTAAGCATGTAGCTCACCTCCTATATTATGTTTGTGGTCACACGCAAGTTGTCTTTGTAATCCCGTTCGATTGTCTCCAGCGAAACAATCATGCCTTCAATCAGCAACTGAGCTTTTTGGCGTGCCTCTGGATCAAGAGATTCAGGGAATTCAAAATAAAAATAACCCCCGTCCTCCCCTATATCAAGAAGCGGCTCGAAGCCCGCGAGCACAATGACCGCGTTAACGGCTCCAAACACAACGGCTGTCACTCCGGCACAAACAAGATCTTGTCCATGTTCAGCAAAATTCGCATGGCCCGTCATTTCAAAAGACAATATGCCTTTATCATGAGACCTCCTGATTGTTGCCTGAATCATGCTTACGCGTTGATTTTTTCGATCGTCACTTTAGTGTAAGGCTGACGATGACCTTGTTTTTTATGAACGTTTTTCTTTGGTTTGTATCTGAAAACAGTGATTTTTTTCGCGCGGCCTTGTTTTTCAACTTTAGCCGTTACTGTTGCGCCTTCAACTGTAGGGTTGCCGACTTTCACGTTGTCTCCGCCAACAAACAAAACGTCTTCAAAAGTAACTGTTTCACCTGCTTCAGCAGCAAGTTTTTCGATGTAAACAGTTTGGCCTTCTTCAACTTTGATTTGTTTACCGCCTGTTTTAATGATTGCGTACATTCTCTGCACCTCCTATTAGACTAAGACTCGCCAGATACCAGGGGGCTGTAAAAGCTCTTAACACCTGTACTGAGCGGTTGTAGCAATGGTGCTACATCCATAACATTAAAAAATATACCAAAATACAAGCCGTTTGTCAATCAGTTTTAGTAGGGCAGAAGCAGTTCCTCCATGGAAGAATTCGTCCGCTTATCGGCAAAGTAAGCGTGCAGCACTTCATTCTCGTCAAGCTGGCTGAGCTTTTGGCCTGATTTTTCTATAATAATCGGATGCTTACAGCCACGTTTGAACTCGGCCATCACATGATAGACTTTATCCTCCGCCTTTACTGTCAGCGGCAGAAGTTTCTCAAGCTCCCTGTTTTTTCCGTAATACCTTTCGAGGAGAAATCTCACATGGATATAGTGCCTTTGCCGATATTCCTCAAACAAGGAAACAGCCAGAAAGACAAACAAAACCCATGCGCTGATCTGCAGAGGAATCACGAATAAAACCCAGCACCCGAGCAACAGGCAGAAGCAGAGCGACGTTTTTAGATTAAGCCGGTGAGCCTTTTGAAAAGGCAGCTGTTTGGAAAACAACAAAAATAACAGTTTTCCTCCATCCAGCGGCCAGATCGGCAGTAAATTGACAAATAAGATAGAAAGATTATAAAAGGTGAAGAGTTCAAAGGTATGCTGATGAATCACTGAGACTTCTGCAAGCATCCAGGCGGCAAACTGAAGCCAGATGTGCTGAAGAGGGCCGGCAATAATGACCGCAAACTCTTCCTTTAACGGCCGATTCCCGTGTTCTTCCACTTCGACCGTTCCCCCAAACGGCAGCAAAAAAACACGCTTGATTCTCCAAGAAAAAAATACGGCCAGAGCAGCATGCCCCAGCTCATGAATCAATACAATCAGGAGCAGACATAATAATGCTTTCATATGGCCTGTGAGCAAGCCCAGCGCCGCGATAATCCAAAGAAAAGGATGCACATGGATCTTTAAGATAAGGTCGAGCCATTTATTCAAATGTAATCACCTGAATCGGATCAATAAATTTATCGCCGTCTTTCATGGCAAAATAATAGACCCCTTTATTATGATCATCAAGCTTAATCGAACCGAGCTTTTTGCCTTTATCCACAAAATCATATAAAGCAACATCCACATCTTTGAGCTCGCCATAGATACTATAGGTGTTGTCAGCATGCTGCACCTTAACCGTCAGTCCCGTCTGGCTGTCTTTGCTGACTTCAACCACATAGCCTTCTTTTACACTATCAATCTTATCGCTGCTTGTTTCGACTTTAATTCCTTCCCCATTGTCCTGAAAATCCTGCTGTACTTTCCCGGATGCAGGCGCGATCAGATCTTTGCCTACTTCAATCTGCTGTTCCTTATTTTTGTGTTCAGGAGCCAGGAAAGCAAGCGGATTTCCGAATTTGGTTTCGAACCAATGGCTTGCTGAAGCAAATTGAAATTCAGTTTCAAAGGTTTTGGCTACGGCGGGTTTAATCTGACTGACGGGTCCAATGTTTGTTTTATAGGCTATAGCTGAAACGAGAACAAGGCAGGCCGACAGAAGACATTTCAGGATAATTGAATCTGTTTTCACCAATGGGTGTTTTCCGTTGAATGTTGGCATGTTATCTTCGTAGACCGGAAGTGTTCCATGCTTTTCCTGATCCGTTACCATCACCCAGGACGGGGGTTTCTGCTTTTCAGAAACTGTCTGAGTAGAGAAACGTTTTGAGCCGGAAAGCTGCTTTCTTCTTTTCTCTAATCGTTTTCTGATTTCATCTGCTCTGTGACTCATTGCCATCATCCTTTGCATTCGTTGGGTTTGTACATCATATGTCTTGTCCATGGCAAATATTCGGTTTAGTCAGGAACAAAGCAGGCAAAAACAAAAAAACCTGACACAGCATTTGCTTTGTCAGATTCTTCTCTTTAATTCTATCACATTAAGATCTTACGCCGAAAAATGACTTAATCTTAGCCATCATTCCTTTATTTTGCTCTTCAAGCACCTGTAAAGGAACAGATTCACCTAAGATGCGGCGGGCAATATTGCGATATGCAATAGAAGCGCGATTTTTCGGGTCCATCGCAATCGGTTCACCATGGTTGGAAGCTTTGATGACTTCATCATCATCAGCCACGATTCCTAGCAAATCGATCGACAAATGCTGTACGATTTCGTCGATATCCATCGTGTCACCGTTTTTCATCAGGTGATTTCTGATTCTGTTAACAACGAGCCGCGGCGGTTCAATATTTTCCTCTTGCTCCAGCAGCCCTATAATACGGTCAGCATCACGAACAGCTGAGATTTCAGGCGTAGTGACCACAATCGCTTTATCAGCTCCGGAAACGGCATTTTTGTACCCTTGCTCGATTCCGGCAGGACAGTCTATGATGACATAGTCAAATTCCTGTTTGAGCTCTTGGACCATGTTTTTAATTTGTTCAGGAGCAACAGCTGTCTTATCGCTCGTTTGAGCAGCGGGCATTAAATAGAGCAGATCATCGAAACGTTTGTCTTTTACGAGCGCCTGATGCATTTTGCATCTGCCCTCTACAACGTCTACCAGATCGTAAATAATTCTATTTTCAAGACCCATTACAACATCAA
The DNA here is from genome assembly GCF_001719225.1 of Bacillus sp. FJAT-14266. Classification (NCBI taxonomy): domain Bacteria; kingdom Bacillati; phylum Bacillota; class Bacilli; order Caryophanales; family Bacillaceae; genus Bacillus; species Bacillus sp. FJAT-14266. Next base: position 1,540,846 of record NZ_CP017072.1, on the reverse strand, counting down.
GGTTGCGCAGTCCTATATCAGTATCTACTAAGCATACGCGCTTCCCTAAAATGGCTAAGGCGGTACCGAGGTTCGCAGATGTTGTTGTCTTACCTACTCCGCCTTTTCCCGAAGTTATTACGATAGCCTCACCCAATTCACATTCCTCCCTCAAGCCTTGTTAGATCAGGTCTTAAATGAGCCAAATGTTGAAGGCGTTCAATGACCATATTTCCGTCTGTATCTAAATAAGCACATTCCATTTCGTTCCCTTTTTGAATGTGGTCTGGGGAGCGATTTAACACATGATTGATTCTTAATTGTGTCGGAAGCATTTCAGAGGCGGCGATGACCGCTTGATTATTTCCATTAAACCCGGCATGCGCGATTCCTTTCAGTGAGCCCAGAACAAAAATGTTCCCTCCGGCCCTGACTGTTCCGCCGGGATTCACGTCACCGATCAGGAGCAAGTCGCCTTTTACCTGCAGCACTTGGCCTGAACGGACAATTTTTGAAACAGAAATAATTTCGGCTTCCTCTCTTATCTGCTGTGCTTCTTTTTTAGTAATGACTTCACTGTCAATAGAATGAACAAACAAATCTTTCTTTGACGCAATCAATTCGGTTAGCTGTTCCTCTTGCTCCTTATATAAAAAGCGATTTCCCAGCTTAACATGAACGCTGATTTTCTGGCCTTTTCCATCGGTATATTGTTCAATTGACAGCATATTCTGAAGACCATCGAGAAGCTCATCAAAAGAACACGCATCATCCAGATGCAATGTTAGTCCATTCTTTGTTCCTTTTATTGTTACATATTGCTGCTTTTTGGTCTTCACAATATTCACCTCAACAACATACTCATTTCGTCAAAAAAAGATAAAATCCTTTTTACTCATCTCTCAATTCTTTCTTTAGACTCATAAAAAACAATCTAAATGGCAGAACAAGAATAAGAGCTGCTGCAATATTTAATAAAATTGTCGGTATAAACCGGTCAAGCACAAATCCGTTAAACGTCATAATATCTTTATGAATCAAAGACTGAATGCCGAATACGTAAAATTCGAGCAGACAGACAGCCAGAACTGCTATCAATATCACTACAAATGCGTTTGTATGTAACACTTTAAACGCTTTTGAAGCCAAATAGCATAGCCCTGCAAAACCAAACATGTAAACGCCTAATAGACTTGTATAGTTCATGTCATATAGAAAACCAAAAATAAATCCGTAAATCATCGCGTGTTTTTGGTTGATAAAAGCCGACATGAATATCAATACAAGCATCAAAAAACGCGGGGCGAGCACTTGGTCATCTGTAACGAAAGGAAAATGCACCAAATCTGTAAAAATGCTTTCCGCAGAAAAAACAAGCATCATAACGAAAGGGAGAAGGAAACGTTTCACGATCCTTCCTCCTCTGTATCGACAGTCGGCACGTCACGGTTAACAACGATCACATTATTTAAATCTGTAAGGTCAGCCGCAGGTTTTACATAAGCAACCTTTGTCAGTCCATAGGAATCTGACTCGATATCAGTCACTTCACCGATTGTCAGCCCTTCTGGGAAAACACCGCCTGTCCCTGATGTTTCAATAAGATCGCCTTTTTTCACGTCTTGTTTATCCTTACGCTCAATAATTGTCATCTTAAGACGTTTTTTCTCTTTGTCATATCCTTCGATCAAGCCGTAGCCTTTGCTGCCTTTTTTTCCGGAAATTTTTGTCGCGACTCTGTTATTGCGGTCAGTATCGCTTAAAAGCTGAACAGTAGACGTAAAATTGTTAAGTCCGGAGCTTTTGATCTTGCCGATTAATGCGCCTTTTTCGTTTGTAACGGCCATATCTTTCGCTACGTTTTGCTGAGTCCCCTTGTTAATGGTGACCTGTTTGGCCCAATTATCAGGGCTTCTGGCGATGACCGTTGCTAAAATCGGCTTGTAATCTTTAATCGATTTGACATGGCCAAGCTCGTCACGCAAGGATTTGTTTTCTTCTTCAAGCTCTTGAAGCTTGGCTTCATATTGTGTCTGTCCGTCAAGTTTTTCTCTTAGACGCTCGTTTTCTTTGTATGTGTTTTTTAAATCATTGATGTTCTCAAATATTCCTGCAAAAAATTCGGCAGGCGTATGAAAAATATTTTGAAATACTCCCGTCGTATCGCCGATCACTTTCTCAGGCCAGGTGGTATTGCGGCCGCCCTTCAGCGAAAATCCAATCATAGCCACCAATATGATAATACACAGAAGTAATAGCATTAACCGCTTATTCGGCATCGTGTTACACCTCTTCTATTGAACTCCCGATTATCTAGTTTTCCCTTTGAAAAGATGGATGTGCTCCAGTGCTTTCCCTGTTCCGATCGCTACACAATCAAGCGGGTCTTCGGCGATAAGGACCGGCATTTTTGTTTCTTCGCTGATGACTTTGTCTAAATTGCGCAAAAGCGCTCCGCCGCCGGTTAACACTATACCTCTGTCCATGATATCTGCTGCAAGCTCAGGCGGTGTTTTTTCGAGTGTGCTCTTCACTGCTTCGACAATTGTAGATACAGTGTCGCGTAGAGCATTAGAAATCTCTTTTCCTGTAATTTCAATTGTTTTCGGCAGACCTGTGAGCAAATCGCGTCCGCGGATTTCCATGTTGTCGGATTCTTCAGGAGCTTCTGCAGATCCGATTTCCATTTTAATCGCTTCAGCCGTACGGTCACCGATCATCAGGTTGTACGTTTTTCTGATGTAGTTGATAATTGCGTCGTCCATCTCATCACCGGCTACACGGATTGACTGAGACGTTACGATGCCTCCGAGGGAAATAATCGCAACTTCTGTCGTACCGCCCCCGATATCAACAACCATGCTTCCAGTCGGTTCCCAAACTGGCAGATTGGCTCCGATTGCTGCGGCAAAAGGCTCTTCAATCGGATACGCGTCACGCGCTCCCGCCTGTCTTGTCGCATCGATAACAGCGCGTTCTTCAACAGCTGTAATGCCTGATGGGACACATACCATTACATATGGTTTTCTGGCAAACATGCCTTTATTTTTTATGGCTTGATTGATGTAATATTTCATCATCGTCGCCGTTGTTTCATAATCAGCGATAACGCCGTCTTTCATCGGGCGAAGAGCCACCACGTTGCCCGGTGTCCGTCCAATCATATTTTTCGCATCATTTCCGACAGCGACAATCGATTTCGTATCCGTCTGCAAAGCGACAACTGACGGCTCTCTCACAACAATTCCTTTTCCTTTTACAAAAACAAGCGTATTCGCAGTTCCAAGATCTATACCAAGGTCTCTAGCACCAATTCCAAACATATGTATGTATCTTCCTTTCTTAAAGCAAAAATACCCTAAAGGGAAAAACTCATAAACTCTATTATAGCTTAATTCGACGAAAAAAAAAGTGTTACAAATATCCTTTTTCCTTTAAACTCACAAATTTTTTATCCCCGATCACCAAATGGTCAAGCAGCTCGATGCCAATCAGGTTTCCGCATTCAAACAGCCGTCTTGTCACTTCAATATCCTCCCTGCTCGGCGTCGGATCTCCAGAAGGATGATTATGAACACAGATAAAGGAAGCGGCAGATCGTTTAAACGCTTCTTTAAACACCTCTCGCGGGTGGACAATAGATGAATTCAGGCTTCCGATAAATACGGTGCGTTTATGGATGACTTGATTTTTTGTATTTAAGTATAAACAGACAAAATGCTCCTGGGTTAAAAAGCGCATATCCTCCTTGACGAGATTAGCGCCGTCTTCCGGGGAGCGAATAACGAAATGTTCTTCGTTGGCTAATTTGTGAATCCGGCTTCCAAGCTCAACTGCAGCCAGTATTTGAATCGCTTTTACCATACCGATTCCCGGGATGCTTGACAGCTCTTCAACCGATGCTTCCTTGAGCAGACGCAGCCCGTCAAATGAGCGCAGCAGCCGGTTTGACAGGTCCAAAACAGATTCGTGTTTAGTCCCTGTCCGCAATAATATAGCCAAAAGTTCATGATTCGCTAAGTTCTCGGCTCCGACTTTCAGGAGCCGTTCCCTTGGCTTTTCTTTCATTGGGAAATCTTTGAGTTTTAATGGCAGATCGCGTATGACCAAGCACTCCTTTTCTTTCCCTTCCCGTTTATAGAACCGTCATGCCCTTATATCAAAATGGCGAAGAGCTCTCATTGTTTTTGATATAGGAAGGCCCATGACTGAATAATAATCTCCGTCTATTTTCTTTACAAAAAGCGCGCCTCTTCCTTGGATGCCGTATGCACCTGCTTTATCCATCGGCTCTTTTGTTTCAATATATGTCCAAATCTCTTCTTCACTGAGGGACCAAAACGCAACTTCTGTCTTATCATAAAAAGTCTCGCTGTGATTTTCAGCTTGAATGCTGACCGCGGTTATTACTGAGTGACTTCGGCCTGAAAGCCTCCGCAGCATAGAAGCAGCTTCTTCTTGATCCTGCGGTTTGCCAAGACATTCGCCGTCAAGGCATACCATTGTATCAGCACCGATAACGATTGCATGCGGGTGGAGATCAGCTACAGCCTTAGCTTTTTGTTTTGCCAACCATTGGACGTTTTCTTCTGGTGAAAAGTTTCGATTTAATTTTTCTTCTACTTCACTGACAATAATGGAGTAGGGCAGCTGTAGAAGATCGAGGAGTTCTTTCCTGCGCGGAGATTGTGATGCCAGTATTAGCGGTTTTGTCATGTTCGTCATCCTTTCAGGGTTTGCTTAAGAAAAAAAGATACTCGTTTATCCTACCAAATCACGAGGCTTGTCACAATTTCAGAAAAATAACTTTTTCATGACAAAATAAAAAAAGCCTGTCACTAAAGGACGAAGGCTCAGGGCACTATCTCTTATTTTACGACGGCTAACAGCTCCTGCTGAGCCTTCCACCCGGCTTCAGCACTTGGATCCTCTAATTCCTTTAAAGCCTGCAAAATCGCTTTTTTCTCTCCTGTTTCTGACGCTTTTGTTTCACCAAGCGACTTTTCTATTTTCTCTACACTCGCTTTTGTAATGTCTTCGCCGAGAATCGCCTTTGCTGCAAGCTCCGCTGTTTCCTTAAAAGAATCTGTCATATCTGACTCTATTGATAAGGAAAGCTCCTTGCCTCCCCAGGCTTCAAAATCACTGTCGATTAAAACCTGTCCTAACTGCTGTGAGACATCCTTATCACTGGCTAAGCCCGCGATGACATACGTATACCCGTCATCCTTTGACAGTGACACGGCGGAATATCCTTTTTCGGTCAATTGTTCTGTTAACGTTTCGGCGCCCTTTTCATTTGAAAATTTTCCGGCTTGCACAGCGTATGTTTTGTATGTACCTTCAGTTTGTGCTTGTTTTTCTGCGTCTGAGGTTTGTTTATCAGCAGAAGTATCCCCTGCTTTTGCCGTTTGGCTGCCTAGAGAATCCTCTAAAGAGGCCGGTGCTGACGCTTCTTTATTCCCCGATATGTTTAACGCGAATAACCCTAATCCAGTGCCAATGACAGCCGCGAAGGCAATCGTCGCAGCCACTCTTTTTACTGGTTTGGCAGTCCCGGTCTTTCCTTTTGCATAAGACTTTGTTTTTTTCTTTTGATAAGGAGGAACAACTTTAGGGTCCTCTTTAAACACCTTGTCCCCCTCGGAATCCCAATTGAATTCATCTTCATCAGGGTGTTCCTGGGATGCCGCAACCTCTTGTTCTGCCTGTCTTTTTTCCTCCCAATTTGAAAATGTCATGCTTTTATCTGCCTCTGTATCTGGTGTCTCTTGTTCGTAAACCGTCTCTTCTTTTCCATTAATCGTCACCTTGAGGGCTTTTTCTGCGGCTTTACTGTTTTTTTTATTCTTTCTTTTTTTCATTTCCGCTTCCTCCCTTCATTTGCTTGACCGTTCTTGTCGGCTTTTCATGCTACACACTTTAGCACAGGCAAAGAAAAAAAGAACAAGACTTTTGTCGCCTTGTCCAAAAAACGTTCGTCAAATTTTTCAGCAGTCAGCCCAATGCCATTTTGATATAAAAAGAAATGATAGAGTCACCGTATAAATAGGCTAAAATGCTCCCTGCGGCTATAGCGGGGGCGAAGGGAAGCGGCTGCCTTTTAGCGAGCCTACCAGTCAGAACAGCTGCCGCTCCATATAATGCACCTATCAAAACTGAAAAGAAAAAGGCAGCTGCCAGCATTTTCACACCAAGCACAAAGCCAATCACCGCAAATAATTTAATATCTCCTCCCCCTACTCCCCCATGGGTGATTGCGGCAATTACAGCCAGAAATAGAAATCCGGCTGCCGCACCTAGCAGGCCTGCATACCAGGAATCAAGCGGAGAAATCAATCTCGCGGCCGCCAAAAAGGGAAGAAAGAAAATCAATATTCGATTTGGAATCAGCATAAAATGAATATCTGTCACTGCAACAATAATGAGAAGAGAGATAAACACCACAGCGGGAAACAGTTCCAGCGATGTGCCAAAGCGTATTCCTGCGGCAGCAAATAAACACGCTGTCACAAGCTCTGTTGCGGGATACATAAAAGAAATCCTATGCCCGCAGCTTTTACATTTACCTTTTTGAAATAGGAATGACAGGATGGGAATTAATTCTGCAGGAGTTAATGTCCGCCGGCAAAACGGGCATGATGAACGGGGCGCAATAATAGATAGATGTAAGGGGATACGGCACCCGGCCGTATAGTAAAAAGAACCAAGGATAAGTCCGAAGATAAAAAGAATGGATAGCATAGACAACACACCTTTACTCATTGAGTTCTGGTATGGATTGTAGCAAAATGGACATCCTGAGCTCCAATTGGGAATATTCAATTTTACACATAAAAAAAACGGCAGAATCTTTTTTTTTGATTCTGCCGGAGCCGGATGCTTTTATTTCAACCTTTTTCGAATGTCAGAAATAAAGTAAAGAGATCCGGTAATCAGCACAATTTCATTTGAGCCCTTTTTGCTTTCTATGAATTTGATCACATCGTCTGGATCTTCACTCCAGCTTTTATTGCTGATTTCACTTGCATCATAGAGATCTTTTGCAAGAGAAGCACGCGGGAAATCAAAAGAAGCAAAATGCATCGCATGAGCAATGGTTTCCAGTCTTTTAATCATGTTCTGATACGGTTTGTCCTTTAACGCGCTAAACACCACAGAAATGCGTGAATTGGCGAAACGCTGCTTCATCGTTTCCGCCAGCTTTTCAACACCTTCTTCGTTATGCGCACCGTCTAAATATACCGGAGGATGCTCCTGAACAAGTTCTAACCGTCCCGGCCAAGCAGCCTTCACAAGCCCGCTCCTTAACGCTTCGTCACTGATATGGGCGATATTCTCCTTATTGAGCCACTCCGCAGCCAAAATGGACAAAGCAGCATTTTGTCTTTGATAGGTGCCAATCAGAGATGTCCGAATATCTTCATAGCATTTCTCTTCCGTTTTGAATGAAAACTGTTCTCCTGCAGGCAGAGCCTCTTCATTGAAAATAACACATGCATCATGCAATGACTGGAACGGCGCAGCATGCCGTTCGGCTTCATGGCGGATGACCTGTAAAGCTTCCGGCTGGGTAACTGCTGTAACGATTGGAATACCTTCTTTAATAATACCAGCCTTTTCTCCTGCAATTTCTTCAATGGTGTTTCCCAAAATGTTCATATGATCGTGTCCGATGCTTGTAATCACAGTTAAGAGCGGTTCAACCACATTAGTAGAATCGAATCTACCGCCCAGACCTGTTTCAAAAATAACAAAATCGACCTTATGAAACTCTGCAAAATATAAAAATGCACAAGCTGTCATAATTTCAAATTCTGTCGGCTGTCCGTATTCCGTTTGATCAAGGGCTTCAACGTGCGGTTTCATTTGATTGACGAGTGCTGTCCATTCCTCATCAGAAATCGGTATCCCGTTTACGCTGATCCGTTCATTAAACGTAATAATATAAGGCGATGTAAATGTTCCAACCGTATATCCGGCTTCCTGCAGCATAGAACGGATAAAAGCGACAGTTGATCCTTTACCGTTTGTTCCTGCGACGTGGAACGCTCGGATTTTTTTTTCAGGATGTCCTAACCGCGCCATCAGCTGTTTCATTCGGCCAAGTCCGGGCTTCACCCCGAATTTCAGCCTCCCGTGAATCCAGCTGCGCGCATCTTGATATGCAGTAAACAATGATAATCCCCTCTTTTATAAGACAAGGCGGTTTCTCTAGAAACCGCCCCGGCTTTTCATTAACCCTTCAGCTCAGCCATTCGTTTTTGAACAGCGTCACGCTTCGCCACATAATCTTTTTCTTTTTCACGTTCTTCATCAATTACGTGTGCAGGCGCTTTTTTCATAAATCCTTCATTTCCAAGTTTCTTTTGGACACGCTCAACTTCTTTTGTCAGTTTATCAAATTCTTTTTGCAGACGGGCAATTTCTTCATCAATATTGATTAAGCCTTCAAGCGGAAGAATAACCTCTGCTCCTGAGACAACGGCCGTCATCGCCTTATCAACAGCCTCAATATCGGTGCCAATTTTAAGCACACTCGGATTCGTAAAGCGTTCAACATATGAACGGTTTGCTTCGAGGCGGGCTGCTATTTCGTCTGTGCTTGTTTTAATGTACAGTTCAACCTGCTTGCTCATTGGCGTATTGACTTCACTGCGGATATTGCGCACAGAACGGATCAGCTCAACAAGAAGCTTCATGTCAGCTGCCGCTTCAGTATCGGTATGCTCCGGCACTACTACAGGCCATTGACTTACTGTAATCGAGTCCCCTTGGTGAGGAAGGTGCTGCCAAATTTCCTCCGTTAAGAATGGCATAAACGGATGGAGCAGACGCATCGTTTGATCAAGTACGTAAGCAAGGATGGAACGGGTAGTTTTCTTAGCCGCTTCGTCTTCTCCATAAAGCGGAAGCTTCGCCATTTCAATATACCAATCACAGAAATCATCCCAAATAAAGTTATATAAATGGCGTCCTACTTCACCAAATTCATATCGATCAGCAAGCTGGGTCACGTGCTCGATCGTTTCATTTAATCGCGTTAAAATCCACTTGTCAGCGACTGACTTTTCGCCTGACAGATCAAGCTCATCGTACGTCATGCCATCCATATTCATTAATGCAAAACGGGAAGCGTTCCAAATTTTATTGGCAAAATTCCAGGTTGATTCCACTTTTTCATAGCTGAAGCGCAGATCCTGGCCAGGAGAGCTTCCAGTCGCAAGGAAATAACGCAGAGAATCGGCTCCGTACTTGTCAATCACATCCATCGGGTCGACACCGTTGCCAAGAGATTTACTCATTTTCCGGCCTTGCTCGTCACGGATTAAGCCGTGGATTAAAACATCTTTGAACGGGCGCTCGCCTGTAAATTCAATGCCTTGGAAAATCATGCGTGATACCCAGAAGAAAATGATATCGTACCCTGTCACGAGAACATCTGTCGGATAGTAGCGTTTAAAGTCTTCAGCCGTTACATCAGGCCAGCCCATTGTGGAGAAAGGCCATAGCGCAGAACTGAACCATGTATCCAGTACGTCTGTATCCTGTTCCCAATTTTCGCTGTCTTCCGGCGCTTCAAGCCCGACATATAGCTCGCCTGTTTCTCTATGATACCAGGCAGGAATACGATGGCCCCACCACAATTGACGGGAGATACACCAGTCGCGGATGTTTTCCATCCAGTGTAAATACGTTTTTTCGAAACGGTCAGGCACAAAGTTGACCTTTTCTTCTTTCTTTTGCAGCTCAATCGCTGCATCAGCAAGCGGCTGCATGCGCACAAACCATTGTGTAGAAAGATAAGGCTCCACAACAGCCCCGCTTCGTTCACTATGGCCGACAGAGTGCATATGATCCTCGATCTTGAAGAGAACTCCCGCCTCCTGTAAATCTTTCACGAGCTTTTTGCGGCATTCAAAACGATCCATACCTTGATATTGCAGAGCATTTTCATTCATCGTGCCATCTTCATTCATGACAAGAATGCGTTCTAAATTGTGGCGGTTGCCAAGCTCGAAGTCGTTCGGATCATGAGCAGGCGTAATTTTCACGGCACCTGAACCAAATTCCATATCAACATAGTCATCACCGACAATCGGAATTTCACGATTTACAATCGGCAGGATCACCGTTTTTCCGATAAGGTGTTTATAGCGCTCGTCTTCAGGGTGAACGGCAACAGCTGTATCACCGAGCATTGTTTCAGGACGTGTCGTCGCAATTTCAATTGAGCCTGAACCGTCAGCAAGCGGATAGCTCATATGATAGAACGCGCCTTGAACATCCTTGTAAATCACCTCAATGTCGGATAGGGCTGTTTTTGTCGCTGGGTCCCAGTTAATAATATATTCGCCTCTGTAGATCAGGCCTTTTTCATAAAGCTTAACGAATACTTCTCTTACCGCTTTGCTCAAGCCTTCATCCAGCGTAAAACGTTCACGGGAATAATCTAGGCCAAGACCTAATTTCGCCCACTGGCTGCGAATAAAGTCAGCATATTCTTCCTTCCACTTCCACGTTTCTTCGAGGAATTTTTCACGGCCTAAATCGTAGCGGGATTTGCCTTCTTCACGAAGTTTCGCCTCCACTTTAGCCTGTGTTGCGATGCCGGCATGGTCCATGCCTGGAAGCCACAGCACATCATAGCCCTGCATGCGTTTCATTCTTGTTACAATGTCTTGCAGCGTTGTGTCCCATGCGTGGCCAAGGTGAAGTCTTCCTGTTACGTTTGGCGGCGGGATGACAACAGAGTATGGCTCTTTTGTCTGGTCACTGCCCGCTTCAAAAAATTTGCCTTTTAGCCAAAAATCATATCGGTCTTTTTCAACCGCTGCCGGATCATATTTCGTCGGCATTGTTTGTTCATTCGTTTCCATCATAACCCTCCAGCATGTTTAAAAATGGCTGAGAACGAAAAAAGAGCTCTTCATCCCTGTAAAAGGACGAAAAGCTCTTTCGCGGTACCACCTTTTTTCATGAACTCTATCAGTTCATGCACTTATAACGGATAACGGGTGTTTCCCGAATTTCTCTACTCTTCTTTCAAGAAATTATGCTCCCGGGCGACCTTCCAATCAGACAACATAAGAAGCCTTTCAGCAAACGGCTTCTCTCTCTGCATGCGCCTTTTTTGTACTCTTCCCGTTCTAAGCAGGTGTATTTATCAGCTCATTGTATACATTATTTATGTTCTTTATTATAGTAAAAGTGTTTTTGATTCGTCAATCATCTTTTCCAAAAACACCGCTTTCTATACAGATGGGCAGGCACCTATTGCCCAAGTTTACATATGATGCTTGTAAATGCGTAGAGGAGGATGCACCGTGAAGAAACGTTTCAGCTCTTATTCACTGCCGCCATGGGTAAGGCAAATTCGGCTTGTATCCGCACAAGTGATTATTCCCATTACGATTTTTCAAGGAATCAGAACCATTTTCTTTCCGACAACCTTTGATGTTTTGCTGCTCGCAATCCTAATCTTTTTAGCTTGCGCCCTTCATTTAGAATGGATATAAACAAACAAGTCCGCGCCATTAAGACGTGGACTCGTTTTCAGCCTGAAATTTTTTCTCTTGTTCAATCTGATGAATTTTCATCACAAACGGCTCTATGTTTTTCATTTGCCAATAAGCCTTTAATAATTGTGTACATTCCTCTTTTTCATGCTGTCTTTTCCCAGTTTGATAACCGTTCAGCACCTTGTACATGGCTGCCGGATATGCCATATAGCTGAGAAAAAGACTGACTTCCGCTTCACGCAAAGGGAATGATTTCGTATATCCATAAAACCATTCGACGCATTCCGGACAAGCTTTCGGAAAGCCTCTGAACATTTTTGTATAAAAGCCGAGCAGGTCGTTTTGCGGAGGACCGACAGATGCTCTTTCGAAGTTTGTAAAATATCCGGTCCCAGCATCATTATACAGAAAATGGTGTATAGACAGGCTGCCGTGGTTCATTACAACCCTTGAAACGTCCTTTTCCTTTGCGGACTCATACCAGTCCTCCAGCCGTTCCAGCGCAAAGTTCACCGCGGAAATGGTTTCAGAAAAATAGGTTATGGCCTGGAGTTCAAAGGGAGAAAGGTACCATTCCTTCTCCGCTCTATCCACAAACTGCTCATAGAAAATTTTATCTTGTTCCCACTTTTTTTTCGTTTGCCCGTAATAACGTTCAATCTCATCACGTCTAACCTTTAGTTCCTGTGCAGTTCTCTCGTGAAGACGGGCTGTTTCTCTAAATAAATAAACATGTTTTTGATCCCGTTCTTCCTCTTGGTCAAATTGGAGCCAAGGCATTAAATAGTAGGTATCTCCGTATTGTATGCCTGCTGAGAAAAACTCACCGCTATTTGTTCTGTAAACGGGAACGAATGAACGAAAGCCTTTTTCCTCAATCGCCACCATATGATCCGTAAAATGCTTGCCGCGACCTTCTTTCAATTTTTTCAGGGCAAATATGCCGTAGTCTGTATACACTTTCCAAACAAGAGGACTGACAGGCTCAATAAATTGAGCAGTCAGTCCGTATTCCTGAAGAACCGATTGGGTATCTTCCATTTCATTCACCACATTTTCCGATCGCTTACGGTTTACGCATGGCTATTTTTATATTGAGGAATATAGAGAATCTGTCCTGCTTTTAATTCATCATCCAAGGCTAAAGAATTCATCCTGATCAGCTGCTGGGATGTAATTTCATACCGTTCGCATAAACGCTCGATCGTATCTTCCTGCTGCACAATACAAATTTTCATTCTCGAAAACTCATCCGCTTCTTTTGTAAAGAGTTTTGTTAAATAAAGAGAATTATCACTTTCCTTTGTTTGAGGTTCCTTCGTTTCAGCAGCAGGAGCAACCCTAGGAACAGCATCCGTTTCCTTCCTTTCAGTCTCAGAAGATTCAGGCAGCTGGAAGGATTGAAAAGGTGTTTCTTCCTTAGGCTCTTCAGGTGATGGTGTTTTTCTCACTTCAATTTCGAAGCTCTCTTCCTCTTGTTCTTCCTCCTCCAGCAGCTTAGGCGCTGAATAAAAAGAATCCTCCTCTTCTTGTTCAGACAGGAAGGTACGGTATGCCGGTTCAGGCAATTCTTCTTGAGATGCCTCCTCCGAGCTTGTTTTTTGATTGAAATGGAAATGTAAATCGGCTTTGTCATTCTCCACATATACAGCTGAAGCTGTGTCTCTGCTATCTTCTATGGAGAGAGCGGCCTCTGATACACTCTCCAAAGCTTCATCCGCTTCCGCCTCTTCTTGGCAAAGTGCAGGATCAGCCTGATCCGATTGAGCTGCTTCTTCATTTTGAGCCTCTTGGCGCAGCGCATATTCATGATTAGGAGACACTGTTGTTTCCTCTTTTTCCTCTGCAATCACGGTCTCTGAATGAAGCTCAGCTTCCAAAGCAGGCGATTCTTCTGCTCCAGCGTGTTCACGAAGCTCAGTCTCCGCTGGAGAGTCTGCTTCTTCACGAACATCCGCTATTGCAGCTGCCGGCTCAGCCGTTTCTTTTTTTGCTTTAACGATCTCTTGAATCTCTATTTCTGAAGGATCAGGTTCTGGCTCAGATTCTTCTGTTTCCGATTCAGCACGAACCTCCTTTTCCGGCACAGCAAGCTCTTCTGACTCTTCTTCCTCTTTCACATCTTCTCTGGCCTCTGGATCTGAAGCAACCGATTCAGGCGGCTCAGATTCTGCTTTTTCTGTCTCCAGTTCTTCACGGAGCCCCGCTTTCGAGATAAAAAGTTCTGGCGGTTCAGCTGGCGGTTCATGCTGAAGAACTGCTTCCTCTGCCGATGATGCACCCGGTTCTTCTACTACACTATGTGCTGGCGGCTCTGAAAGCTCTTCCTCCCTGAATGCCGCAGGAGCTTCATATAAAGGTATCTCCGGCTCTTTGTCTTGCGTATCGTCCAAAAGCCCTTCGATCGCTAAATCAGCTTGAATTGTTAAAATGCGCGAATCCGTCAATTGATAGTCAAATGCGTCAATAAAGACAAAGACATCCTGTAAATGGCTCACTTTATTTTTCGGAATGGTAATATCCACAGGAAAACAGTGAGTCAGTTCCGCACTTCCATCCTCTCTCTTTCTGACTTGTTCAACAAACCGCTTATCTGTATAAATCTCTTCGGTATGTTTGTTTTGATCTATGTTGTACTCACCTGTAAGTTCAAGCGATCCTATGATTGATACATAATCATTTACTTCCTGAACCCTAATATCAGGATCTAATGAAATAGAAAGCAGTTCAGAAACTTCCTGTCCTTTTTGGAAACAGATCGATTCTTCTACAGAAAATTGCAATCGATGATTTTGCGGCAAGTTCATATCCTCCTTTCATCTAATCCTTAAAATTAGATGTCACTAAAGGTGTATGTATGAACTGGAGAAAATATGAGTGGGAGAGCACGAAAAAACCGGCACAAGGAGTCCTTGATACCGGTTTTCACTCTTATCTGCGGCTGATCTCAGCAAATACTTTCTCAGCTGCCTGGATTGTGTTTTCAATATCTTCATCAGTATGGGCCGTTGAGAGGAAAAGACCTTCGAATTGTGATGGCGGAAGGAATACCCCTTCATTTGCCATCCCTTTATAATAGCTTGCGAACAGCTTCAAATCAGATGATTTCGCTGTTTCATAATTGATGACTGGTTCGTTTGTAAAGAAGAAACCGATCATCGAACCTGCACGGTTAAAGGTATGCGGAATGCCATGAGCCTCGGCGGCTTTTGAAATTCCTTCTTCCAGTCTGTCGCCTTTTTTGATGAAATTCTTGTAGGAATCAGGTGTCAGCTGTTTCAATGTCTCTAAGCCAGCCGTCATCGCAAGCGGGTTGCCTGACAATGTACCAGCTTGATAGATCGGGCCGCTTGGAGCGATCTGCTCCATGATTTCTGCCTTTCCGCCATAAGCGCCGACAGGAAGTCCGCCCCCGATTACTTTTCCTAAACAAGTCAGATCAGGCGTTACGCCGAAGTAGCCTTGAGCGCAGTTATAATCGACCCGGAAGCCAGTCATCACTTCATCAAAAATCAGCAGGGAGCCGTACTGCTCAGTGATATCACGCAGACCCTGCAGGAAACCTTCTTGCGGCGGAACAACACCCATATTTCCGGCAACTGGCTCTACAATGACTCCAGCAATGTCTTCACCGAATTGCTGGAAAGCAAGCTTTACACTTTCTAAATCATTGTACGGAACGGTGATGGTGTTTTTCGCAATGCCTTCAGGCACCCCCGGGCTGTCAGGCAGACCGAGAGTGGCAACACCTGAACCAGCTTTAATCAAGAGAGAATCGCCGTGTCCGTGGTAGCAGCCCTCAAATTTTAAAATCTTGTTGCGGCCCGTATAGCCCCTTGCCAAACGGAGGGCACTCATTGTAGCCTCTGTTCCGGAGCTTACCATTCGTACAATTTCTACAGATGGCACACGATCAATGACGAGCTTAGCCAGTTCATTTTCTACTTCAGTCGGAGCACCGAAGCTTGTCCCGTATTCAGCCACTTTTTTGAGGCTTTCTACGACGCGGTCATTTGTATGCCCTAAAATTAAAGGCCCCCATGACAAGACGTAGTCAATATATTCATTCCCGTCAATATCAAAGATTTTCGAGCCTTTTCCGCGCTCCATAAAAATCGGGTCCATGTCTACCGATTTAAATGCGCGAACGGGACTGTTCACACCGCCCGGCATGAGTTTTTGCGCTTCTTTAAAAGCCGTTTTTGATTTTTCATAGCTTCTCATCTGCCTCAACTCCTGTCAACTGAATAAAATTACTCCGCAAGCCATTTCGCTGCGTCTTTCGCATGATACGTAATAATCAGGTCGGCACCCGCGCGCTTCATGCTTGTCAAAATTTCCAACACAATTTCTTTTTCTTTGATCCAGCCGTTCTGCGCTGCAGCCTTCACCATTGAATACTCTCCGCTTACATTATAAGCGACGAGCGGCAAAGTAAACTCATTTTTTACGTCACGCATGATATCTATATAAGAAAGCGAAGGTTTGACAATCAAAAAGTCCGCGCCTTCCTCGACATCTGATTGTGCTTCGCGGAGTGCCTCAATACGGTTGGCAGGGTCCATCTGATATGTTTTGCGGTCTCCGAATTGCGGTGTGCTGTTTGCTGCATCACGGAACGGACCGTAAAACTCACTTGAATATTTAACAGCGTAAGACATGATGGGAATATTGACGAATCCTTCTTTATCAAGTGCTTCTCTGATCACTGTAACAAATCCGTCCATCATGTTTGATGGCGCAATGATATCCGCACCTGCTTTCGCTTGGCTGACAGCTGTCTGCGCCAAAAGCTCCAGCGATTCATCATTGAGGATGACCCCGTCTTTGACCAGTCCGCAATGGCCGTGGTCTGTATATTCGCACAGGCACGTGTCAGCCACAACAACCATTTCAGGGAAGTGTTCTTTAATTTCTGTGATGGCTTTTTGGACAATTCCGTGATCATGGTACGCTTGTGTTCCGCAATCATCTTTTTCTTCCGGGATGCCGAACACGATAACAGATTGAATGCCCAGTTTGACCAGCTCCGCTACTTCATCCTTCAATAAATCTAATGATACATGGTAAACATCAGGCATTGACGGAACAGCTTTTTTGCCTTCCAGCCCTTCAACGACAAAAATCGGATAAATAAAATCTGATGGATGCAAACGTGTTTCCTTTACCATTTCTCTCATTGCTTTTGATGTCCGCAGGCGGCGGTGTCTATTAAATGATTGACTCATATTCTCTCTTCCTCTCTTGACATGCTGCACATTAATTCAAGCATGCCATCTATTGTAAATGTATCAGGCGTATGCGATGTGATGCCGTACGTCAGAAGGGCATCATTTGTTAAAGGTCCAATGCTGATACAGGCCGTCCCATTCGCCTTCCACTTTTTTAATTCTTCTCCCAAGACATGCATAAACGTATGTACGGTTGATGAACTCGTAAATGTTACATAGTCAAAGGAATATTGACCCGCAGCGTCTTTCAGTGCCTCAATGCCTTCTTCATCCGGAATCGTTTCGTAGAGAACCCATTCCTTTACTTCAAAACCGAGCGGGACAAGCTCTTGTTTTATCACATCACGTGACAAATTCCCTTTCATCACGGTAATGGGCTCCCCCGGTTCAGCATGCTGCTTAAGAGCGTCAGCCAATTGTTCAGCAATATACTCCTGTGGCATCACATCAACCGATACGTTATGCGTTTTTAAACGGCGGGCGGTTTTTTCACCAACGGCTGCAATTTTTTTATGCGCAGGGAGAATAAGCTGATTTTCCTTCAGATAAGAAAAAAAGAAGTCTGCCCCGTTCACACTTGTAAAAACAAGCCAGCCTGGCGCGGTTAGATCCTCCCTTACCTGTTCCGCAACATCATTCGGCAAAGCGCGGCGAAACGTAATCAAAGAGGTTAAAACCGCTTTACCGCCAAGCGCCTCCACTTTTTGCTGAAATGATGTTGCTTGTGCCTTATTCCGGGTGACAAGCACTGTTTTTCCTTTCAACGGAAAATCATTTTCCATCCTCATCAAGCTCCCGTTTTACACGATCAATTAAATCTTTTGCTCCTTTGTCAGCCATAAGAGCGGCACAGCGCTTTCCTACTTCCTCCGGATCGTTTCCGGTGACGGTTTCTTTAAAAATGATTTTGCCGTCAGGTGAAGCGACAAGACCTGTCATTTCAATTTCATCCTGTCCATTTAACACGGAGTAGCCTGCGATCGGAACCTGGCAGCCGCCCTCCATCGCGTTTAAAAAAGCACGTTCCGCTAAGACAGTCCGTTTTGTATATTCATCTGTAAACTGAGAAAACAACGCCAACAGCTCTTCATCCGATTCTCGGCACTCAATCGCCAGTGCTCCCTGCCCCACAGCAGGCAAACAGCGCTCAGGCTCAAGGAATTCGGTTACGACATCTTGCTTCCACCCCATTCTAGAAAGTCCGGCAGCCGCTAAAATAATCGCGTCATAATCCTCTGTTTCCAGCTTTTGAAGTCTTGTATCTATATTACCTCTAATCCATTTAATTGTAAGGTCAGGGCGCTCAATCAAAAGCTGCGCGCTTCTTCTTAAACTGCTTGTGCCAATGACAGCACCTTCCTTCATTTCTGAAAGCTTTACGCGATTCTTTGAAATAAGGGCATCACGCGGGTCCTCCCGTTCAGGAATACAGCCGATCACAAGGCCTTCAGGCAAAACAGCAGGCATGTCCTTCATGCTGTGCACCGCCATATCAATCTCTTCGTTTAAAAGCGCCTGTTCAATTTCTTTGACAAACAGCCCTTTTCCACCCACTTTTGAGAGTGTAACATCGACAATCCGGTCGCCCTTTGTCACGATCTCTTTAATTTCAAAAACAAACGAAGGATTGATTTCCTTCAGTTTTTGAATAACCCATTTTGTTTGAGTCATAGCGAGTTTGCTCCGTCTGGAACCTACTTTAATCGTTCTCATCATTTCTTTCCTCCCGAATCTGCTTGGGACATCGTTTAACTGAACCAATGGAATTGCGACAGGCTTCCAAGCAGGAAATAATTGATCATCAGCACCAGAAAACAAGCCGTATTCCACAGTGCAGCGACCTTTCCTTGCAGCTCTTTAATCAGCCTGATATAAAGATAATAGCTGTACAGCAGCAGGACGACAAACGAACCAAGCACTTTGGCGTCAAACCAATACAGCGTTTCTAGTGAGACATATGCCCATATGACGCCGAGAATCAAACTCAGCAGCAGCATCGGAACCCCAATGACATTTAAAACATACGCCATATAATCAAGCTTAGATAAATCTTCTATTCTCAACAGCCATTTTCCCCACTTTTTCTTTTTCAGCAGATGATATTGAAACATATATAGCACAGAAAAAACGAAAGAAAGGGAAAAAGCGCCGTATGAAAGAATCGCCATTGTAATATGAATCACCAAAAGCTCGGATACAAGCTGCCCGGAAAAAGCAGCTGACTGCTGCTCTGTCGGTGAAAATGTGTGAATGGCGATCATAGAAAATCCTATAACATTTGTAAAAAACACGATAAAGTCAACACGTAAAAGCTTTGTCAGCACCAGTGACAGCGTGACAAGCACCCAGGCATAAAAATAAAGCGCCTCCGTCACATTTAATACCGGAAACCGCCCCGTCACCCACATAAAATAGGCCAAATACACGGTTTGCAGAGTCCAGACAATAGAAAGCAACCAGAAGGCCATTTTTCCAGCCTTCCGGTTGTGTTGAAGAAAATCTATAAAATAAAAGAGTACACTTAACGCGTAAATGACGATTGTCCCCTCATTAAGTCTTGCCATTGCAGTATCAATCATTCAGCTTTCACTCACTTACAAGTGGGCTAAAGCCCGCTTTTGATTCAGCCTTCTTAAAAGAGTGGACCTTCTGGCTGCTTTCAACGGTTTTCATCATTTGACGGCCCGCAGCTTCTTCAATATCAAAAATCTGCATAAACAACGCGAGCTTTTCTTCAGAATCAGCATCTGCCGCAAGCTCTTTCACCTTTAAAATCGGATCACGAAGCATTTGGTTAATAATACTTTTGGTGTGTTTGTTCAACAGTTTTTTCTCTCTTGTGCTTAAGTGAGGCAGCTTACGCTCAATGCTGTCCATCGTTTCTGACTGGATGGCAAGCGCCTTTTCGCGCAATGCAGAAATAACCGGCACAACACCAAGTGTATTCATCCATTGTTTAAATTCCACAATGGTTTCTTCAATTAACAGTTCAACTTTTTCAGCTGTTTCTCTCCGCTCTTTCATGTTCGCTTCTACAATGCCTTCCAGATCGTCGATATCATAAAGAAAAACACCTTCAAGATCATTCAGCGCCGGATCAAGATCTCTAGGCACGGCAATGTCGACCATAAACAGCGGACGTCCCTTGCGAAGCTTATTCGCGTTTTCCATCATCTCTTTGGACACGACAAATTCACTTGCACCGGTTGAACTGATTAAAATATCAGCCTCCGCAAGCGCGCTTTCAAGCTGATTCAAGCTTCTCGCTTCACCTGAGAAACGGTCTGCAAGCTCCTTCGCTTTCAAGTACGTTCGGTTAATGACAGTGACCTTGCCGATTCCCTGTCCGTGCAGGTTTTCCGCAGCAAGCTCGCCCATTTTTCCCGCACCGAGAATCAATATGTGCTTGCTTGAAAGATTTCCGAAGATTTTTTTGGCAAGTTCAACTGCAGCATAGCTTACTGACACCGCATTTGAGCCAATGTCTGTTTCTGCGTGAGTCCGTTTGCCCACTGTAACCGCCTGCTTAAACAGCTCATTAAAAATAGTCCCGATCGTTTTTTCTTGCTGAGCTGTTTTAAAGCTGTCGCGTACCTGTCCGAGAATCTGCGTTTCGCCAATCACCATAGAGTCAAGTCCGCAGGCTACACGGAATAAATGCTCAACAGCGGCATCGCTCTCATAAAACGTTAAGAACGGTGACAGCTCTTCTTTGCTTAATTGAAACCAATCAGCTAAAAACTTTTTTATATAATAACGGCCGGTATGGAGCTGGTCGACTACCGCATAAATTTCAGTGCGGTTGCAGGTTGAGACAATGATGTTTTCAAGAATGCTTTTCTCTTCTTTCAGCTGCACCATTGCTTCCGCCAGCTCATTCGGCTGAAAACTTACTTTTTCACGTATCTCAATAGGGGCGGATTTATAATCTACTCCCACAACAAGTATATGCATCGCTCTAATTACACCCCCAACACCCAATCTTAATTTATAATCATTCTAACATAGAACTCATTATTTATAATAATTATAACATAGTTTCTTTCACAAAATGTGAACAGATTTTAAAATTCTTATGCTATATTAGAAAAAGCTTCAGGGAAAAGAAGCATTCCTATTGACAATACCAAAAACAGCAGAAATTTACTACACATCAGCTCTAAAAAACAAGAAGGTGATATGCATGAAACAAAAATCAATTTTATTCCCTTGTCTGCTGCTTGCCGCTTCTGTATATGCATGGCTAGAAAGCGGCCAAGCCGAACTGTTTTCAGGGCAGGATCAATGGCCTGTTCTCCTCATGCTGTTAGGCGCAGCCTTTGTATATCAAGGAAAAAAAGAAGCCGTTACACCCCATTTTTTTATCGGTTTGCTTCTCTTCGGGATCGGTTTACACTTTTTTGCCAAGCCGAAATGGGTATGGTGGCCGGATGATTTTGAAATGCTCCTCTTTATGATCGGCTTCTCACTTCTCGTTTCAACCGTTCAAAAAAAAGAATATGTATATGAAGCTGTGTCGATGATTTGTTTTTCCCTGTTTTTGTACTTTTTCAAACAAATAATGGCATGGCTTGAGTCTGCGCATATTCCAACAGCACTTCTGAAGGAGTATTGGCCGTTTGTCTTTATTGGAATCAGTTTATTGTTATTATTGATAAAACGGAAAAAATCTATACGATAAATAAAACCGGTAGAGGATTCTCTACCGGTTTATCATTTTTTTGATCGCTCCCCAAGCTTCGTCTTTCCCCTTTTTCGTTTCTGAAGAAAAGAGAATCAGCTCGTCTTCCGGATCAATATTTAATGTTTGTCGGACAACCTTCGCGTGTTTGTCCCATTTTCCTTTCGGGATCTTATCCGCCTTTGTAGCGATAATAATAACAGGAATGCCGTAATACTTTAAGAATTCATACATCTGCACATCATCATTGGATGGCGCATGCCGCAAATCAACGATCTGTACCACTGCTTTTAATTCCTCACGTGTCGTGATATAGGTTTCAATCATTCTGCCCCAAGCTTCACGCTCAGACTTTGACACTTTGGCAAAACCGTACCCCGGCACATCCACAAAATGCAGTTCATCATTGATAATGTAGAAATTAAGCGTTTGTGTTTTTCCCGGCTTTGATGACGTTCTCGCAAGATTTTTGCGATTGATTAATGAATTGATAAAAGACGATTTTCCTACGTTCGATCTTCCGGCCAATGCGATTTCCGGAAGCCCCCCTTCAGGGTACTGTTCCGGTTTTACTGCACTGATCACGATTTCTGACTTTGTGACTTTCATTTCTTCTCTCCTACTAAGGCATGTTCCAAAACCTCGTCTAAGTGGGACGCCAATATAAATGTCAGCCCCTCCCTGACGCTTTCCGGAATATCCTCTATATCTTTTTCATTATCTTTAGGCGCAATAATGGTCGTTAATCCCGCTCTATGTGCGCCAAGCGCTTTTTCCTTTAAGCCGCCGATCGGCAGCACGCGCCCGCGAAGCGTGATTTCCCCAGTCATGCCGACTTCACGCGAAACCGCCCGTCCCGTTAAAGCAGAAACAAGCGCTGTTGCCATCGTAATACCGGCTGACGGACCATCTTTTGGCACCGCACCCTCTGGTACATGTATATGAATATCATACTTCTCATGAAAGTCAGGTTCAATGCCAAGTTCTTCTGTTTTGGATCGCACATAGCTGAATGCAGCCTGAGCAGACTCTCTCATAACATCTCCGAGCTTTCCTGTCAGGATTAATTTCCCTTTCCCCGGAGAAAGCGATACTTCAATCGACAGCGTATCTCCGCCAACGGTTGTATAAGCAAGCCCTGTCACTACACCAACCTGATCCTCTGTTTCAGCTTGTCCATATCTGAAAATACGTTTTCCGATAAAGTCTTGAAGGTTCTTCTCAGTAACCGTAATCCGTTTTCGCTCTTCAGCAACAATGGCTTTTGCAGCTTTACGGCAAATCGCGGCAAGCTGGCGTTCAAGGCTTCTCACACCAGCTTCTCTCGTATAGTAGCGGATAATATCAAGAATCGCCTGATCACGCAGCTGCAGGTTGCTTTTCTTCAGCCCGTGTTCTTTGATTTGCTTTGGAAGCAAGTGATCCTTTACGATTTCAAGTTTTTCTATTTCTGTGTAGCCTGCGATATTAATAATTTCCATTCTGTCTCTGAGCGGGCCCGGGATTGTGGCCAAATTGTTCGCCGTTGCGATAAACAGCACTTTGGATAAATCAAAGGTTTCTTCAATATAGTGATCACTGAAGCTGCTGTTTTGCTCTGGATCAAGCACTTCAAGCATAGCGGATGATGGGTCTCCTCTAAAATCAGATGACATTTTGTCAATTTCGTCTAATAAGAAGACCGGATTCAGCTTGCCCGCTTTTTTCATCCCTTGAATAATACGTCCAGGCATTGCTCCGACATAGGTCCGTCTGTGTCCGCGTATCTCTGATTCGTCCCGAACTCCTCCGAGTGAGATTCTGACGAATTTGCGTCCCAAGCTTTTTGCAATTGATTTGGCTAAAGACGTTTTTCCGACACCTGGAGGTCCTGCCAAACAGAGAATCGGGCCTTTCAGGGATTTGGTCAGCTTCTGGACAGCCAAATATTCTAAAATACGTTCTTTTACTTTTTCAAGCCCGTGGTGCTCTTCGTCCAAGAGACGTCCTGCTTCTTTCAAATCAAGCTTATCATCTGTTTCATCCGTCCACGGAAGAGCAACCAGCCAGTCGATATAGTTGCGGATCACGGAGCTTTCCGCAGAACTTGACGGAATTTTTTCATATCTGTTTAATTCTTTAAGCGCTGTTTCCTTCACATGATCAGGCATGCCTGCTTCTTCGATTTTTTCCGTCAGCGTCTGAACTTCGCCAGTTTTGCCTTCTTTATCGCCAAGCTCTTTTTGGATCGCCTTCATTTGTTCCCGTAAGTAGTATTCCTTCTGCGTACGCTCCATCGAACGTTTGACGCGCTGGCCGATTTTTTTCTCAATCTCCAGCACTTCTTTTTCATTATTAATAAAATCAATGACCTTGTTCAGCCTGTCTTTGACATCAGCCGTTTCTAAAATATCCTGCTTATCCTTTAGTTTAAGGGGCAGGTGAGAAGCAACGATGTCTGCCATTCTCCCCGGCTCTTCGATATCAGTAACCGCGGCGTACGTTTCGGCCGAGATTTTTTTAGAAATTTTTATGTACTGATCAAAGTGGTCTAGCAAAGTCCGCATCAATGCTTCGTCTTCTGTATCTTTTGAATCATCTTCATGAATAAGTTGAATGTCGACCGACGTGTAATCCTCGTGTTCATTGTATTTGACGATATGGGCGCGCTTGAGGCCCTCCACCAACACACGAATCGTACCGTTCGGAAGCTTCAGCATTTGCTTAATTTTTGTATAGGTGCCGACAGTGAAAATCTCGTCTTCACCAGGTTCGTCTATCGAAATATCCTGCTGAGTGGCTAAAAATATCATATGATCATGCATCATTGCCTGTTCAAGAGCCTGAACCGACTTGTCACGTCCTACATCTAAATGCAAAACCATCGTCGGGTACACTAATAAACCTCTTAAAGGGAGGAGCGGGATGCTGCGTTTTAATTCTTCTGCCATGTGACTGACACCTCCGTGACTTTAGTATGAACCATTATAATACAACTTTTTCATCCTTGTACAATAAACGGCATGGTTCCATTTTCTATAAAACAGTCTCCTCGTAGTATACCCTTTCTTTCTGATATGAAAAAGGAAAAGATGTCCTTCATGAAAAAAACCCTATTATCAAAATAGGGTTTAAACGGATTCTTTATTGATTTCGATATGAAACGGTTTTTGTTCCGTTGGCGGATTCACCAAAATTTCATCAAGCACTTCTTGGAACGTCTTCACTGCAATAATCTCGATCCCGTCAATCTGCTTTAAGATCGCCTGCTGATTTTCATATGGGATAATCACCTTTTTCGCACCGGACTGCTTGGCCGCTTTTATTTTCGGAATGACGCCTCCGATGGGTTTCACAAGACCGTTCAGGCTGATTTCGCCCGTCATCGCAACGGTATTGTCAATAGGAATTTTGTGTATCGCCGAGAAAATCCCCGCCGCCATCGCAATGCCTGCTGACGGCCCATCAATCGGAATCCCTCCTGGGAAATTGATGTGAATATCATAATCAGAAGGCTTCATTCCCATTGTCCGGAGCACGGTTAATACATTTTCAACCGAACCCTTCGCCATGCTTTTTCGCCTGATCGATTTTGATTGGCTGCCGATGCTTTCTTCTTCAGCTATTCCTGTGATGTTAATTGATCCTTTATCTTGAGCCGCGGTTACACTTACTTCGATTTCCAGAAGCGATCCGCTGTTAGGCCCATAGACTGCAAGCCCATTTACAATGCCAACCTGTGGTTCAACACCGATTTTTTGCTCGTGCTTTGGAGTAAGCTGACTGGAGTGAATGACCCATTCAATATCCTCAATCGTAATGTCCTTCCGATTCTCCGTTACAGCCATCCCCGCTGCGATTTGAATCATATTGACGGCTTCCCGCCCGTTCCGCGTGTAGCTGGTCAAAAGATCCAGTCCTTCTTCGGAGATATTTTTTTCAATTTTATCCGCTGCTGTTTTAGCAACCGTTTTCAGCTCATCCTTTTCAAGCTCGCGGAAAAAAACCTCCAAACAGCGGGACCGGATAGCTGGCGGAATTTCGTTTGGCATTCTCGTGGTCGCGCCAATCAAGCGAAAATCAGCCGGCAGCCCATTTTGAAAAATATCATGAATATGATTCGGAATTTGTGTATTTTCCTCACTGTAATACGCACTGTCTAAAAAGACTTTTCTGTCCTCAAGCACCTTCAGCATTTTATTCATTTGAATAGGATGCAGCTCCCCTATTTCATCAATAAACAGCACACCGCCATGGGCATGGGTGACAGCTCCCTGCTTCGGCTGCGGAATCCCAGCCTGTCCCATCGCTCCGGCCCCTTGATATATCGGGTCATGGACAGAGCCGATGAGCGGATCGGCAATTCCTCTTTCATCAAAACGGGCTGTTGTCGCATCGAGTTCCACAAAGACAGCCTGCTCTTTAAACGGTGATTGTTTATGTTTTTTTGCTTCTTCCAACACAAGCCGCGCAGCAGCCGTTTTCCCAACTCCCGGTGGCCCATAGACAATCACATGCTGAGGATTTGGCCCGCATAAAGCCGCCTTTAATGCTTTTATGCCGTCTTCCTGTCCGACGATATCTTGAAAGCTTTTGGGGCGGACCTTCTCAGATAATGGCTCGGACAAGCTGATAGCGCGCATTTTCCGAAGCTGCTCCATTTCCTTCTTTGATTCTTTATCTATCGTGACCTTTTGTGTCCTTTGATTTTTAAGCAAATTCCAAAAATACAAACCGATGATGATCCCAAAAAACAGCTGAATAAATAACGCAATCCCTGTCCAACTCATGGTGGTCCCTCCTGAAAAACAATTTATGTATCCAATTCATTCCTCTGATTGCTAGTATCTCCCATAGGAGGCGGGAATAAACGTTTTTCCGGAAGAGTTTGCATGCAAAAAAAACCTCCTGAGTGTTACCACTCAGGAGGTTTGTGCTTATCTTTATGCAGATGTTTTATCTTGGCTTACCTCAGTGCCGTCTTTTAATAAGAGGCGAGGAGGCTCTCCGTGTGTCACAGTTGCCCCGGTAATTACACATTTTTCAATGTCATCACGAGAAGGCAGCTCAAACATCACATCAAGCATGATGCCTTCAATGATAGAACGGAGTCCGCGTGCTCCAGTCTTGCGTTCAATTGCTTTTTTAGCAATTTCAGAAAGCGCTTCTTCTTCAAACTCAAGCTCAACGTTATCAAGCTCAAGCATTTTCTTGAATTGCTTAACAAGAGCGTTTTTCGGTTTTGTTAAGATCGCAACCAATGCTTCTTCGTCAAGCTTTTCAAGGCTTGCAATAACCGGAAGACGTCCGATAAATTCAGGAATTAACCCGAAACGGAGCAAATCTTCAGGAAGCACTTTTGAAAGAAGATCTTCTTTCTCAAGATCAGCAGCTTTATTGTCGGCACCGAATCCAATCACTTTTTGGCCTAAACGGCGTTTGATGATTTGTTCGATACCATCGAAAGCTCCGCCGCAAATGAACAAAATATTTGTTGTGTCAATTTGAATGAATTCTTGATGAGGATGCTTACGTCCACCTTGAGGCGGCACGCTTGCCACTGTACCCTCAAGAATTTTAAGCAATGCCTGCTGTACACCCTCACCTGACACATCACGTGTGATAGACGGGTTTTCAGATTTTCTAGCCACTTTATCGATTTCATCAATATAGATAATGCCTTTTTCAGCTTTTTCCACATCATAATCAGCAGCTTGGATGAGCTTCAAGAGAATATTCTCTACATCTTCACCCACGTATCCAGCTTCAGTCAAAGATGTAGCGTCTGCAATCGCAAACGGCACATTTAAAATGCGAGCCAATGTTTGCGCCAGAAGGGTTTTACCGCTTCCCGTAGGGCCGATTAATGAAATATTACTTTTTGAAAGCTCAACATCATCAACTTTGCTGTTAGAGTTAATGCGCTTATAGTGGTTATACACAGCAACAGCAAGTGATTTCTTCGCTTGATCTTGGCCGATGACATATTCATTCAAAATTTCACGAATTTCCTGAGGCTTTGGTACGTCTTTAAATTCTACTTCTTCTTCTGTTCCGAGTTCTTCCTCTACAATTTCAGTGCAGAGTTCGATACATTCGTCACATATATATACACCAGGTCCAGCTACAAGCTTACGAACCTGATCTTGTGTTTTTCCACAGAACGAGCATTTTAATTGTCCTTTTTCCTCGTTAAATTTAAACATTCTTTCACCCCTTAATCTTGTCTCACTTTTTCTTTTACCGGCAGAGCAAAAGAAAATGATTCTTGAAACGAACGAGTATGTATTGCATTTTACCATACTTTCCAAAAAGACGGTAACAATGTGTTTCTGACTTGCACATTCTATATGTATGACAAAAAACAGCCCTGCATTAACTATATTGCCCCAAGAAAAAGAGATAACTCATAATTGTACAAAACAAGGCACGAATGATTCGCGCCCTGTTTTATTAGTACTATTATTATGCACCATATTAACGGTTTTCTACAAGAAAATCAATTGCTTTGCGAACTTTTAAATCTTCTTTCATCGCGTCAGTAGAACCGATGGCTTGTTTAATATTTTCAACAGGCATGTTGTATGCTTCAGCCATTTTAGTAAGCTCAGCATCAACTTCCTCATCTGATACTTCAAGGTTTTCCGCTTTCGCAATCGCCTCAAGAGTCAGGTTAGATTTTACGCGTTTTTCAGCATCTTCTTTCATTTGCTCTTTAAGCGCAGCTTCATCTTGACCTGAGAATTGAGTGTAAAGCTCAAGGTTCATGCCTTGCATTTGCAGACGCTGTTCGAATTCTTTCAGCATGCGGTCAAGCTCAGTGTCGACCATTGCTTGCGGAACATCGATTTCAGCATTTTCAGAAGCTTTCAGAACAAGCTCTTCACGCAATTTAGCGTCAGCTTCGTTTTCTTTCGCTTCTTCTAAACGTTTCTTAGTTTTTTCAGTTAATTCAGCGAGTGTTTCCACTTCTTCATCGATATCTTTTGCGAATTCATCGTCAAGCTCAGGAAGCTCTTTCGCTTTGATTTCGTGAATTTTCACTTTGAACACAGCTGGTTTGCCTGCAAGATCTTCAGCGTGGTACTCCTCAGGGAATGTCACTTCAACATCCTTCTCAGCACCTGCTTCAAGGCCAACTAATTGATCTTCGAAGCCAGGGATGAATGAGCCAGATCCTACTTCAAGAGAGTAGTTTTCAGCCTTTCCGCCTTCGAATGCTTCGCCGTCAACGAATCCTTCGAAATCCAGAACAACTGTGTTTCCTTCTTCAACGGTGCCTTCTTCTTTTACAACAAGCTCAGCTTGACGCTCTTGAAGGGCTTTTAGTTCGTTTTGAACATCTTCGTCAGTTACAGTTGTGTCGTCTTTTTCAATGCCCAGGCCTTTGTATTCGCCAAGCTTCACTTCAGGTTTTACTGTTACTTTCGCAGTGAAGATTAAGCTTTCGCCTTTTTCGATTTTTTCAACGTCGATTTCAGGACGGTCTACAGGCTCGATTCCAGCTTCTTCAACCGCTTTAGGGTATTCTACAGGAAGAAGAATATCCAAAGCATCTTGGTAAAGAGCTTCTACGCCAAAGCGCTGTTCGAATAATCCGCGAGGAATTTTACCTTTACGGAATCCAGGAATTGAAACTTGTTTTACTACTTTTTTAAATGCATCATCAAGTGCTGTTTTAAACGTTTCAGCATCAACTTCAACCGTTAAAACGCCTTCGTTGCCTTCTTGTTTTTCCCATTTTACAGACATGTGTTTCCCTCCAAAAATCTATTCAGGTTGTGTCGGTCTTCCATTCTAAAGCAATCATTCGGCTTCGTCCAACAAAAACAAAGCTGCCAAAGATCAGAATCATTATGTATAGATGTTAATAATGAACTGCAAAGCCTGTCCAACCGTATTTCTTATAACCCGTTATACACAAATACAACCACTATATTATAACATAACACATAGCGCTTTCAACTATATGGCGCGATTTACAAATAAGAAATTTCTTCAATATCTTTTAACATTGTGCAAGCTTCATCGAGTTCTCTGTCGGTAAATTCATACATCATATGAAGTTCTTCGCTTTCAATTTCAATCCCGTGCATCTCGTAACCGACTTTATGAAGGGCAGCCGCCCAAAGGTCAGCCGACAGCAATTTCGGCTGGAACGGATATAAAACGTACAAATGTCTTCTCCACAATTCTTCTACTGCCGCATATAAGGTTGGATTTTCATTTCCAAGTGTCTCATCCAGCACCCTGAGAACACGGTGCAGAATCGGCGCGGCATCAGGCGGAACAATCTCAGACGGTTCAATTGTCAACGACTCGCCAAATTTACTAATGTGTACAGGCTTACTGTACTCATGCTCAGCCAACAGCATGACAATCATCGTTTTGATAATCGGATGGGCTGAGGGATCTTGGAGGATTGTTTTGAGCAATCCTGTATACTTTGCTACGTTACGGTCTTTTAAGGAATGAATGAGATTCATTTGCTCCTCAGGGCTTGCCAGCACTTTCTCGGTGTCAATTGTATCCTCATATTCTTCGGCCCAAGCCTCGTCCTCACGATCCGGATCGGTCATTTTCCGGCTGAAATCCAGCAGCTTATAAAATTGCTCGGCGCTTTCTGCCGGCAGCTGATTTTCTTCCAAAACGGCTTCAATGGTGCTTTTGACTTCCTCGTATTTTTTGAGCTGAATTAAGATGGTCATGTACACCTGCAAAACCGTAAAATAATGGCCATAACCTTCTTTGAGCATCTTCTCGCACACGCTTTTTGCCTCTTCCAGCTCGCCCAGCTCTAAAAAGCAGATGGCCATCCCTAAGTGAAGATCGGCTTCAGTATCATCATATTTCATCGCTTCTGAAAACAGTTCGAGCGCTTCTTGATACTTTTTTTCCTTTAGTGATGACATCCCTTTTTCCACAAGGCGGTCTTTCAGATGAGGAAAAGGAATAATTTTTGCGTTTTTCTTGTCATGCGTCATACCTATATTCCTTTCAGGCATTTATTTTGTTCAAGTGTATCAACACCTGTGAACAAAAACAAGAAATGAAAGGTTTCACCAGGCAAAAAAAGCCGCCGGACAAATACCGGCCGCTTTTTCAGGCTTGAAGCCAAGAGCTTCTTTGTGATTCAAATTGCTTGATTTCATCTTCCAGCAGCAGCGTTAATGAAATTTCATCATATCCGTTGATCAGCATCTCTTTCCAATGTGAATCAACTTCAAATGAAATTTGATTGCCTTCACTGTCATGAATCAGCTGCTTTTCAAGGTCAACAGTCATTTGCAATGACTTGTTTTCATACTGGCCGACAAGCTGTTTCCAATTGTCATATGGCATGCGGATCGGAAGCATGCCGTTTTTAAAGCAGTTCTGATGAAAAATATCAGCAAATGACGGCGCAATGATAATTTTAAACCCATAATCATCAAGTGCCCACGGAGCGTGTTCACGCGATGACCCGCAGCCGAAGTTTTCTCCTGCTATTAAAATGGAAGCTCCTTGATAAACAGGCTGGTTTAATTCAAATTCAGGGTTCGGTTCACCATTCGCATCATATCTCCAGTCAAAGAATGCAAAACGCCCGTAGCCTGTTCTTTCAATCCTCTTCAAAAATTGCTTAGGAATAATCTGGTCTGTATCCACATTGATCCGATTTAATACGGCCGCTTTCCCCGTATGTGATTTCAAAGGTTCCATCTCGCGCACTCCTTACACAACTGTTTTTTCCTGATAAAACTTTCTGACATCAACGAAGTGTCCGTGAATGGCAGCCATCGCAGCCATTGCCGGGCTGACGAGATGTGTTCTTGCACCTTTTCCTTGTCTGCCCTCAAAGTTGCGGTTAGAGGTTGATGCACAGCGCTCTCCCTCAGGAACAACATCATTATTCATACTCAAACACATGCTGCAGCCTGACTCTCTCCATTCAAATCCAGCTTCCAAGAAAATCTGGTCAAGCCCTTCTTTTTCAGCCTGAAGCTTCACGCTTTGGGATCCGGGCACGACGATGGCCCTTACGCTGTCAGCTACCTTTTTCCCTTTGATCATATCAGCAGCCTGTCGAAGGTCAGTCATGCGGGAATTCGTGCAGGAACCGATAAATACGTGCTCCACTTTAATGTCTTCAATTTTCTGATGAGGAGTCAGTCCCATATATTCATAAGCGCGAATCGCTTCTTTTTTATCATCTTCTGCAGAAAAGCTTTCCGGCGCAGGAACTTCAGAATCGACAGGAAGAACCATTCCCGGGTTAATGCCCCATGTCACCATAGGGGAAATTTTGTTGCCGTCAAGGACGATAGATTTATCATAAACAGCGCCCGGGTCTGTGCGCAGCGCCTTCCATTCCTCTACGGCCTTGTCAAATTCTTCGCCTTTTGGCGTATACTTGCGATTTTTGCAATATTCAAACGTCACCTCGTCAGGTGCAATCAAACCAGCTCTTGCTCCTGCTTCAATTGACATGTTACAAACAGTCATTCGTTCATCCATCGTCATATTTCTGAATACTTCCCCAGTGTATTCAATGACGTAGCCCGTGCCGAATTTCACACCGTATTTGCCGATGACAGCAAGGATGACATCCTTTGCCGTTACCCCTTTTTGCAACGTTCCATCTACGCGCACTTCAAGTGTTTTTGGGCGCTGCTGCCAAAGTGTCTGTGTGGAAAGGACATGTTCAACTTCACTCGTCCCGATTCCAAATGCAAGAGCGCCGAAAGCGCCATGTGTTGATGTATGACTGTCACCGCACACAATCGTTTTCCCTGGAAGCGTTAAGCCCAGTTCAGGGCCGACGACATGGACAATCCCTTGATCCACGCTGTGAAGATCGGCAAGGCGCACGCCAAATTCCTCACAGTTTCTTTCAAGCGCCGTTACCTGGCGTTTCGCAACTTCATCCTTTATCTCAAAACGATTGACAGTCGGGATGTTGTGGTCCATTGTCGCAAATGTGTTTTGGGGTCTTCTGACCTTTCTTCCCTTTTGTCTCAAGCCTTCAAATGCCTGAGGAGACGTCACCTCATGAATGAGGTGCAAATCAATATAGAGAAGATCCGGCTTTCCCTCACCATGTTTTACAATATGCTGATCCCAAATCTTTTCGATGATTGTTCGAGGCATCATCTTTTATTTCCTCCCTCTACCTAGAGCTAAGACCGCTTAACGTAAGCTGTCACACATTAGAAATTGTATTTTCACTCATGATTGCTGCCTTAACTTCCTCTGTAATGGCCTGAGTGCTGCTGAACTCTTCACCCCGTGCCAAGTCTCTTGTTCTTTTTCCGGAAGCCAAGACTTTGTTTACCGCATCTTCTACAGCTTTCGCTTCCTCTTCAAGCCCGAAAGATGTTCTCAAAAGCATTGCCGCTGACAATATGGCTGCGAACGGATTTGCCATCCCTTTACCAGCAATATCAGGCGCGGAGCCATGAACAGGTTCAAACAGATGAAGACCAGAGCTTGATAGGCTGGCTGACGGGAGCATTCCGAGCGAGCCTGTAAGCATGGACGCTTCATCGCTTAAAATATCACCGAACATATTTTCAGTCACCACGACATCAAATTGATTCGGTGCATAAATTAGCTGCATGGCCGCGTTATCCACAAGCATGTGCTCAAGCTTCACATCAGGAAACTCTTGTGCAACGTCCTCAGCCACTTCACGCCACAGCCGGCTTGATTCAAGAACATTCGCTTTATCTACAGAGGTCACTTTGCCTTTTCTGGCTGCCGCCATTTTGAAGCCCTCTCTGATCACTCGTTCAATTTCCGTTCGCTTATAAAACAGTGTATCTACTGCTTCCTGCTCACCTTCAGTGTTTACATAACGTTTGCTCGGCTGGCCGAAATACAAGCCGCCTGTGAGCTCACGAACGATAACGAAATCAACATTATCTATATATTCTTTTTTCAAAGGCGAAGCGTCAGAAAGGCTTTCAAATACCTTCACAGGCCGCAAATTCGCAAACAAATCAAGCTGTTTTCTGATGCTGAGCAGCCCTTTTTCCGGTCTCAGTTCCGAAGGATTTTGATCCCATTTCGGTCCGCCGACAGCACCAAGCAATATCGCGTCTGCATTTTTACAAGCAGCAACGGTTTCCTCCGGGAGGGGGTTATGATGTTCATCAATAGCCGCCCCTCCAATCAGGCCATATTCAAATTCAAATTCATGGTTAAAGCGTTCGGCAACACTTTTCAGTACGTCTGTCGCTGATTCTAATACTTCAGGGCCGATCCCGTCTCCGGGCAATAGAGCAATACGTTTCTTCAAGTTAACCGTTCTCCTTTCTTTTATGATCCGACAGCTGTGTGGTTTTTCAATCCGCTCATATTCGACTGGAAAACCAATTGACGGTTTACTGCGTTCAAATAGGCTTTCGCTGATGCTTCTAATACGTCTTGCGCTATGCCCCGCCCTGCTGATTCTTTTCCGTTCACCAAAACTCTTACATACACCTGGGCAAATGCATCTTCGCCTTTTCTATTAGACTGAATGCGGTAGTCTAAGAGCTCCACATCCTTATCGATGCAGCGCTCAAGCGTATTGTAGATTGCTTCCACGCTTCCAGCTCCAGTTGCAGCTTCCTGAATAAGCTGTGCGTTTTCTTGATTTTTCAAAGATAGAGTAGCCGTAGGGACCTGACTTGTTCCGTAATGTACTTGCAGAGAAAGAAATTCATACCCAATCTTGCGATCTGTTACTTTTTCTTCTAAAATAAGAGAAACAAGATCCTCATCAGTGATTTCTTTTTTCTTCTCAGTCAACTCTTTGAACATCGTAAAGAATTTATTAATCTCTTCACTGTCAAATTGGAATCCTAAAGCAGTCAGCCGGTCTTTAAATGCGTGGCGTCCGGAATGTTTACCTAGGACAAGCGCATCTGCGGTTACGCCGACAAGCTCCGGTGAAATAATTTCATAAGTCGATTTTTCCTTTAAAAAGCCGTCCTGATGGATGCCTGATTCATGAGCAAATGCATTATCTCCAACAACCGCTTTGTTGCGCGGGACAGCCATGCCTGTCAGTTTGCTTACTAAATCACTTGTTCTCTTAATCTCGTTCAGCGTAATACCTGTTTCGACTTGGTAGAAATCTTTTCTGGTATGGAGGGCTACGGCAATTTCCTCTAATGCCGCGTTTCCGGCTCTTTCACCGATCCCGTTCACAGCGCATTCGATTTGATCAGCGCCATTTTCAATCGCAGCAAGAGAGTTTGCGACTGCCATTCCCAAATCATCATGACAGTGGGCTGAAAGCTTTGCTTTGTGAATGTTCGGAACGTTTTCTTTCATATATTTAAAGATATTTCCGTATTCCGCCGGGGCCAGGTAGCCGACAGTGTCCGGAAGATTGATAACACTGGCGCCTGCGTCAATCACTTTCTCGACGATTTCTGCTAGAAACG
This sequence comes from Bacillus sp. FJAT-14266, assembly GCF_001719225.1. Taxonomy (NCBI): domain Bacteria; kingdom Bacillati; phylum Bacillota; class Bacilli; order Caryophanales; family Bacillaceae; genus Bacillus; species Bacillus sp. FJAT-14266. The sequence goes on along the minus strand of NZ_CP017072.1, from coordinate 1,506,039 downwards.
GCAGTTCAGTGCGGCAGGCATCTTCAGCTGACCATTGCACAATCGGAAAACGTTCTTTTGCGTATTTCACCATTCCAACTGCTCTTTCAATGACTTGTTCACGTGTCATTTTCAGCTTGTGCTTCAAATGAATGTCCGATGTGGCGATAAATACATGAATTCTTGGTTGAGCGCCATCCTTTAACGCTTCCCAAGCAGCATCAATATCACCTTTTACACAACGGGCCAGACCAGTTACTGAACAATTTTTAATGGTTCTTGCGATTTCCTGAACAGCTAAAAAGTCACCTCGGGACGAAGCGGGAAATCCCGCTTCAATGATGTCTGCCCCGAGTCTTTCGAGCTGCTTAGCTATGGCAAGTTTCTCCTGTGTATTCAAGTTCACTCCAGGGGACTGTTCACCATCACGAAGCGTCGTATCGAAAAAATTAATTTTGCGCAACGGAGACCACCGCTTCCTTCTTCTTGCCTTGTTTCACAAACGGCATCATTTCACGAAGCTTTCTTCCCACTACTTCGATTTGATGTTCGTTCTCGCTTGCATTGATAGCGTTGAAACGAGGACGGTTTACTTGGTTTTCGACGATCCACTCTTTTGCGAATGTACCGTTTTGGATATCTTTTAATACTTCTTTCATAGATTCTTTTACTTTAGCGTCCACAACGCGAGGGCCTGATACGAAATCTCCCCACTGTGCTGTGTCAGAGATTGAATATCTCATTCCTGCAAGTCCTTCTTCGTACATAAGGTCTACGATTAATTTCAGCTCATGAAGACACTCGAAGTATGCAAGTTCAGGCTGATAACCTGCTTCAGTTAAGGTTTCAAATCCGGCTTTGACAAGCGCGCTTAATCCGCCGCAAAGAACTGCTTGCTCACCGAACAAATCTGTTTCTGTTTCTTCTTTAAATGTCGTTTCTAATACGCCCGCTCTTGCGCCGCCGATTCCTTTAGCATAAGCGAGGGCTTTGTCTCTTGCTTCTCCAGTCACATCTTGATAGATTGCGAACAATGCAGGTACGCCAGCTCCTTGCTCATATGTTCTTCTTACCAAGTGTCCCGGGCCTTTAGGGGCCACTAAGAATACATCTACATCCGCTGGAGGAACAATTTGATGGAAATGCACGTTAAATCCATGAGCGAATACTAATGATTTTCCTGCTGTCAATTCATCTTTGATTTCAGCTTCGTAGACTTTTTGCTGCTGCTCATCCGGAAGCAGAACCATGATGATTTCGGCTTGGGCTGCCGCTTCTTTTACTGAAAATACTTTATGTCCGTCTTCTTGGGCTTGAGTGAAAGATTTTCCTTGTCTAACACCGACGATCACGTCTACTCCGCTTTCTTTAAGGTTCAGGGCATGTGCGTGGCCTTGCGAACCGTACCCGATAACCGCTACTGTTTTTCCAGCCAATACGTTCTCTTTGATATCACCGTTATAATATACTTTTACCATTTTAATCTCTCCCTTGTTATGTTTTATACAATAGATATTGTTTTATTGGATGACGCCTTTTGCTGGGTTCCCCTCGCAAAAGCCGTTGTACCTGTTCTCGCGATTTCTTTAATGCCATAAGGTTTTAATAACTCAATAAGCGCTTCAATTTTGTTAGATTCACCCGTCACCTGAACAACGATGCTGTCTCTGCTGACATCAACGACAGAGGCTCTAAACGGTTCTATGATTCCATTAATCTCTGTTCTCGTTGAAGGTGCGGAGACAACCTTGATTAAGGCCAGCTCCCTCTGGACAATCGATTGATTTGTGATGTCTGTGACTTTCAGCACATCAATCTGTTTGTTGAGCTGTTTCGTTAACTGTTCAACATCATTTTCTCCTTCAACGTGAACGACGAAGGTGATTCTGGAAACGCCGGCTGTTTCTGTGTGTCCAACTGTAATGCTTTCAATGTTGTAATGCCTTTTTGTGAATAGACCGGTGATCCGGTTTAACACCCCGGAGCGGTTCACCACAGTCAATGTGATAATTCTTTTCAAGGTTTCACCCCCACCATTTCATGCAGCCCTTTCCCCGGAGCCACCATCGGGAATACTTTTTCTTCGCTGGCAACCCGCACGTCAATGACAACAGGTTCTCTTGATGTTAATGCCTCTTCCAGCTTTTCCTTTGCTTCCGCTTCTGATGAAATTCTGATGCCTTTAATGCCGTATGCTTCGGACAATTTGACGAAGTCAGGCTGAGAAGCGAATTTAGATTCTGAATAACGTTCTTCATAGAAAATTTCCTGCCACTGTCTGACCATTCCGAGACAAGCGTTATTTAAAATCACTACCTTGACCGGAAGATTTAATTCGCGAATAACATCGAGTTCTTGAAGCGTCATTTGGAATCCGCCGTCTCCGACAACCGCGACAACAGTAGCATCTTTTTCGGCCAGCTGTGCGCCGATCGCCGCCGGAAGACCGAATCCCATCGTTCCAAGTCCGCCTGACGTGACCCATTTATCTGCTTTTTGGAACGGATAAAATTGCGCTGACCACATTTGATGCTGGCCTACATCCGTTGCGACAATGGCCTCTCCTTTTGTAAATTGATGAATATATTCAATCAATTTCTGAGGTTTAAAACCTTCTTCTTCATTATCTACATACCAGAGCGGATACTCTTCTTTCCATTCGGCGAGCTGTTTTTTCCATTCGCTTGAATCGCTTTGTTTGCCGTCTTGTTTGATCAGCTCCTGCAGGACAATTTTGCTGTCTCCGACTACAGGAATCTGTGTTTTCATGATTTTTCCGATTTCAGCTGGATCAATATCGATGTGAGCAATCTTTGCGTTTCTGGCAAAGTGTTTCAGGTTTCCTGTGACACGGTCATCAAAACGGGCGCCGATACTGATTAATAGATCACATTCATGAAGGGCCATATTGGCTGTATAAGTACCGTGCATTCCCGCCATCCCCAGGAAAAGCGGATGGTCAGCCGGGAAGCCTCCGAGCCCCAAAAGGGTGTGTACCACAGGGATTTGCTGCTGTTCAGCATAATTTTTTAATTCTTCTGACGCTTTTCCGTGCAGTACGCCCGCACCCGCCAGGATCACCGGTTTTTTCGCACTGCTCACGGCTTCCACAAGCTTGCGGATCTGCAAATAATTCGGCTCTGTTGTCGGCTGGTATCCCGGGAGATTCATCTCATGATCGTAGCTGAATTCTCCTTCAATTGTTGCTACATCTTTCGGAATATCAATCAATACAGGTCCGGGTCTTCCAGTTGTTGCAATATGGAACGCTTCTTTAATGATGCGCGGCAGATCTTCCGGCTGGCGAACCTGGTAGCTGTGTTTTGTTACTGGCATCGTAATCCCTAAAATGTCTGCTTCCTGAAATGCATCGCTCCCGATTACAGAGGTTGCTACCTGCCCTGTAAAGACGACTAACGGCAATGAATCAATCATGGCATCAGCAAGGCCTGTAACAAGGTTTGTCGCTCCCGGCCCTGACGTGGCAATGACGACACCCGGTTTTCCGGAGACCCTTGCGTATCCCTCCGCTGCATGAATTGCTCCTTGTTCGTGACGGGGAAGGATATGTACCAACCCTGAATTGTATAGCTTATCGTAAATCGGAAGCACAGCCCCGCCCGGATAACCGAAGATCATTTCTACTTTCTCTTTTTTTAATGATTCAATCAGCATTAATGCTCCGCTCATCGTCTGTGTACATTCGGCAGATGCTGAATCCACCTGTACATTAGTCCCCATTTTAGTTCCTCCTTTTGGATTTTCATCCTTTAAAGATCATCTTTTCATTAGCTATATAGCTGATTATTCAATAAAAAAAGCCCTTCCGCCCACAATCAGCCGCGCAGTAACTGCGATAGCTAAAAGGGGCGAAAAGGCTTTTCTTTCCGCGGTACCACCCTTGTTTACGGCCTGTTAATCGGCCGTCTCATGGATATTTCTATCCGCTTTAGTAACGAGTGAATCAAGTTCACCCGGCCAAGTCCTACTGTCATTTCAGACTGGCACTCTGAGGCGAGTTCACCTTGTAAAGCTTCGCCGGTTCTCAGCTAACCCGGTTCTCTGTGGAAAGCTTTTTCAAGGCTACTTATCCTCATCTGCGCTTTTCATATTCAGCCTTCGGAACGGCTTTCCAGCTGTTCAAGAAGGTCGTTTGTTTTTCACTTTTTTAGAATCATACTGCGATGATTTTCGCTTGTGAAGCTTGCGTTTATCTTTTGTTGAACTCATATTACGCCGCTTTGGACGCAGTGTCAACAGCATTTTTTAAAATTATTAGACAATTTCGATTAATCAAACTATATTGTATACGCTTTCATTATTGATACAAAAGGAATTGCAAATGTTAAAAGTTTTTATAATTTTTTTATTAATCTATCAAGAATACACCAGAATTATTTAATTTTATATAAACATGTAAGATTTTATAACGCGATATGGTTCGTATATGGATTGAGTCTGACAGATCATCTTGCAATCCATTTCAATTTCGGATAGGCACTTCTCTTGTTCCCTCGGCATACATTAATGATATCTTGCAAAGAAAAGGTGATACGATGAATAAATCATTAGCAGACATGCAAGGATTCCCTGCAGGCTTCCCGAGCTTTCCGCAGCAGTACTATCCTGCTACCCCTGCCTTCTACCAGCAAAGCCAGCAGCCATTTGGAGGCTACGGATACGGACAGCCGTTCAGCCAGGCATACAGCCCGTTAACCACTCCCTCTGGAATGTACTCCTCATTCCCATACGCTTCAGGATTTTACGGACAGCAATTTTCAGGTGCAGGCTTTAGCGGCCATGGCGGCAGCTTAAGTGCTCCAGCGATACATGCCGGCGGATTCAGCGGGGCGCCAGGCGTACACGGAGGCTTTAGATATTAAAGAAGACCACAAGGGCCGAACATCTATTGCGGTCCTTTTATTGTTTTAAAACGACTTCACAAATACAGTCACATTTTCTGTCTTTATATTTGGAAACAGGATGGAATATGATTAAGATGAATTGAACGATATTCTGCACAACCCGTAAGTTTTCGAGGAGGAATAAAATTGCATATAAAAATAGACGATTTAACTGGACGTCAGGTGGTCTCACTTGTGAATGAGCATTTACATAGCATGACGCTTATGTCCCCGCCGGAAAGCATCCATGCCTTAGGTTTAGAGAAACTAAGAGGGCCTGGAATAACATTTTGGAGTGCATGGGAAGGTGATGAACTAGCCGGTTGCGGAGCGCTAAAAGAACTGGACACCCGGCATGGAGAAATCAAATCAATGCGAACATCTGTATCACATTTAAGAAAAGGCGTTGCCAAACAAGTTCTCCAGCACATCATTGAAGAAGCTGAGAAGCGAGGCTATGAGCGGTTAAGCTTAGAAACGGGTTCAAAGGCTTCATTTGAACCGGCAAGAAAATTGTATGAAAGCTTCGATTTTCAGTACTGTGAACCGTTTGCAGACTATGTTGAAGATCCAAACAGTGTGTTTATGACGAAGGAATTGTGAGACGGCTTTATAAGGATAGATAAGTGCAGGGGAAGGTCTGTCTTATCTATCTTTTTTTATTTTCACACATTTTTCACCTTTATGATACACGCCAATGTTTTCAATTTTGTTTAATTCAAAGAACAGCGGGAATTACAAACGACATGAACGATATCATGCAAATTCATAAAGGAGGAGATTGATATGAAAAGCATAGTTGGTGTATACGAAACTCCGCAGGAAACCATCGCAGCGATTGAAGGCTTACTCACAAAAGGCTATGATTCTGATGACATTTCTGTTGTGACAAGCCGGCGAGATACAGATTATTTGGAGTCACGTACAGGAACAGAAGTCAATCAAGCCATCGATGCACATCAGGACGAATCTGAATCTTTTTTCGATAAACTGAAAGATTATTTCACAATGGATGATACTTCTACACACAGCAAAGCATTATCCGACTTGGATATTAAAACTGATGAAATAGACAAGTATCAAGAAGATTTGGATGACGGAAAACTTCTGGTAGCCGTCGATACAGATGCAGATGTAAATGCTCCTCTTGATAACGGCAATGCCCTTTCAGGCGGCTTTTCAAGCACAAATGAAATGGCGGATTATACAACGAAAGAAGAAAAAACGATGCCGCTCCGGGAAGAACAGCTGAAAGTCGATAAAGAAGACGTTCAAACCGGTGAAGTAGAGATAGGAAAAGAAGTAAAAACAGAAAAAAGAGAGATGGATATCCCGGTGAGACATGATGAAATTTATGTCGAACGCCGGCCAGTGGATGAAAATAAAGCGGATGCTTCTCCCGTCAACGATTCGGAAGAGATCAGAGTGCCAATCGTTGAGGAAAAGCTGGAAGTGACTAAAAAACCGGTTGTCACTGATGAAGTGGTTGTCGGTAAACGCACTGTTGAAGAAAATGAACATATTTCTGAAACTGTGAAAAAAGAAGAACCTCGTCTGAATAAAGACGGAAAAGTTGACGGCTTGGATGATGATCCGTTAAATAACAAATGAAAATCATAGACCGACAACAAAAAACCTCAAATCCTAAATGGATTTGAGGTTTTTCTTTTGGTACGTCCCAGGAGAGATTCGAACTCCCGACCGACGGCTTAGAAGGCCGTTGCTCTATCCAGCTGAGCTACTGGGACACGTTTTATTTTTTGTTTTTCGCTTTAACTATCAGCGACAAGATTTATTATATATGGGATGCAACAATAAGTCAACGGTTTTTTAGAATTTTTTTCATGAGGAAGAAAATTTTCTTCCTCATGACATTTTCATAGTGTGACTCGATTTTGCAGATCCTCAATTTCATTGCCTGCTTGGTCGTAAAAATGGACTGTCGCAGCATCATTTTCTAATGTCAGTATAGCATAGCTTTCTGTCCTGCGCACCCTCGGAAGCCGGATGCTGCCTGGGTTAATCATCAGCTTGCCCCGCAGCACTTCGCTTCCCGCGATGTGCGAATGCCCGAAGCAGATAATATCCGCTCCGAGCTCCTCTGCACGATAGTATACGTTTAACAAGGTCTGTTTTATACCGTGAAGGTGGCCGTGTGTGACCAGTATTTTTCTTGAACCGGCAGTCAGTAGAAGCTCGTCCTTAAAATCGCCGGCAAAATCGCAATTGCCTTTTACAACCGCATAAGGCTCCAATGCAGGATGCCTCGTTTCAAGCTCAGAGTCCCCGCAATGAATCATGAGATCAACTTCTGCCTCATGCCGTTTCGCAATGGTTTGGAGTTCTTCTTCAAGCCCATGGCTGTCACTGATAATCAGCACGTTCATGTACAAGCTTCCTCCTTATGCCTCCAAAAGCTTAGATAGCTTTTTAAGCGCGTCAGCCCTATGGCTGATTTTATTTTTTTCATCACTTGTCAGTTCAGCCATTGTCTTATCTTTATCTTTCACGATAAAGATTGGGTCATAGCCAAAGCCATATTCTCCTCTCGGTTCTTCGGCAATATACCCTTCAACATGGCCTTCGACTGTTTTTGTTTCCTCACCGGGAATACTCACGGCCAGTGCGCAGCGGAAACGGGCGGTGCGCTGTTCTTTTTCGATACCTTTCAGCTCGCTGAGCACTTTTTCGATATTTGCCTGGTCGTCTTTCTGTTCCCCTGCATAGCGGGCTGAATAAACACCGGGTCTGCCGCCAAGATTATCGATGGATAGACCGGAGTCGTCCGCAATCACCATTTTGTTCACTGCTTTGGCAACAGCTTCCGCTTTCAGAATGGCATTTTCTTCAAATGTATGGCCTGTTTCTTCAATTTCTTCTGTGAATCCAATTTCAGCTAAAGATTTGACATCATAGCCTCTTGGCTCAAGAATTTCTTTGAATTCCTTCACTTTTCCCGGATTATGTGTCGCAATAATTGCTTCTTTCATGATGATCAAGCCTTTCTGTCTTTATTTCAGTTCTGGCAGAGAATCACCCAGCACTTCTTTTTGCTTGTCAATCAGCTCTTGGATTCCTTTTTCCGCAAGACCCAGAAGACCGTTCAGATCCTCTCTAGAAAAAGTCGCCTCTTCCCCGGTTCCCTGCAGTTCCACAAAACGGCCGCTGCCTGTCATGATGACATTCATGTCAACTTCAGCAGAGGAATCTTCTTCATAATTTAAATCTAACAAAATTCCCTGTTCCTTATCAATTCCAACAGAGATCGCAGCAAGAAAATCAGTGATCGGATTTGTCTTGATTGTTCCTGCTTTGATCATCTTGCCAATCGCAATCGCCATAGCAAGAAATGCGCCTGTAATGGAAGCTGTTCTAGTTCCTCCATCAGCTTGAATGACATCACAGTCAATCCAAATCGTCCGTTCACCGAGCTTTTCCAGATCTACAACAGCTCGAAGCGCGCGGCCGATCAGGCGTTGGATCTCCATTGTTCTGCCGGAAATTTTCCCCTTAGAAGATTCTCTGATTGTTCTTTGGTTTGTTGCCCGCGGCAGCATGCTGTACTCTGCTGTAATCCAGCCTTTCCCTCCGCCCCGCAAAAACGGCGGTACGCGGTCCTCAACAGACGCGTTGCAGATTACCTTAGTATTTCCCGATGTTATTAGAACAGAACCTTCCGGATGGCTAATAAAATCCAGATCGAATGTGATTGGACGCAGCTCATCGTGTTGTCTTCCGTCATGTCTCATGTTTTACCTCCGATTGTATGTACATAAACCATTTTTGTCCCGGAATTGAATAAAGAAAGAGGCAGCCGGAACGCTAACCTCTTTCTTTCTAGTATATCAAAAATCCCAATTTAAAAACTACCCGTATTCACTTGAGATGGTCTGGAGACCGGTTCTGTGAGCTTTTCGCCTTTTTCATTTACCAGCTCTGATTTTCCGTTCACTTTAACAGAGACGCTTTTTACATCCGGCTGCTCCGTTAACGTCAGCACAATGCTGTTCAGCACTTCTGAAGAAATCATTTTCGTCTTCTCATCGGCGCTGCCGAATATAGATTGATTGAAATCCAACGTCACGCGCCCGTCTTTGATTTTCGGTTTGCTGACCAGCTTTACATCTTCACTGAAGTCTGTTAACAGCCCGCTCACCTTGCTCGGCCCTTTAGCCAATTCATTAATGGCTGCTGTGATGTCGTCTTTTTCCGAATTGTCGATTCGTTTGGTCACCGGCACGTAGTATTCACTGTCTTCATTTTCCGCCAAATAGTAGACTGTCAGCGGATGGGTAGCAGTGAGATCATTTACACCGGCTGTTTCCAAATTAATGCCGTCTTTGCGGCTTAAATCATCTGAGATCGGCGTCCCTCCTACAGGCATCTCCTTCAGTTCATGCCCGTTTATTCTCAGCTTCACTTTATCTATCGAACTAAATTGCGTCAGCGTCCACGTCACAGATTGAACGATTTTCTGTTCGTCTTCTTTCTTATAATTTTTGAACTCATTAGAGAAATCAGCTATCGCCGTTCCATCTTTTTTGATGTCAACGTTAACGGTGGTGTCAGCCGGCAATACAGCTCTGAAGCCATTCGGAAGAATTTCAGACACAGGCCCGCCCTGTACGAGGTATTCAAGCGCCTGCTTAGCCGTGCTCTCACTTTTAGGAAGAGGCAGCGTTTGCGCAACAACATACCCGTTTTTATCAATGAGATAAAGCTCCCTCATAACAGTAGATGAGGCTTGATCCGCTTTTGCGGTATCGCTTTTTTCACTTTCTGTTTTTTTGGCTGCTGTTGTATTTGAATTGGCACCCGCTTCATCGTTCACGAATGTAACGTCTTGAGGCGGATCAATTTCCTCGGCTGCCTTATCAGATTGAAACAAACCGCATCCGGATAAAAGCAAGGCAGAGGTGAGACAAGTGGCACCAATGACTGCAGGTCCTTTTTTCAGCATACTTTTCCCTCCTAAGGATGTTTGTACTATTATGTATACGAGCCTCTTTAGGAAATAGACCGAAGAATTCCGGCAAAACAGAAAAAAACCCGCAACATACCGTTGCGGGGAAAACTATCTTTTAATCGGTTCTTGCAGTGAGATACATTCCACATGCCCGACTTCATGGCCAAACCAATCGTCTGCGATTTTTGCAAACTGATCACGCGCCCCTGTTGTCAGGAACTGATGATCCGGGGCAATCGGAGACTGGTTCAGCAGCCCTTTATAAGAGAGAATTGTGCTGACTTCCCGGGCTGTTTCATCGCCGGACGAAATAATGTTTACGTGCTCTCCCATATATCTTTGAATGGCTTCTTTTAAAATAGGGTAATGGGTGCAGCCTAAAATCAGCGAATCAATTGATGTGTCTTTTAACGGATACAGCGAGGTTTTAACAATCTCGTCTGCTGTTTTGTCGAGAAACTTCCCGCTTTCCACAAAAGGCACAAGCAGCGGGCAGGCAAGGTTTTCAACCTTCAAATCAGGGTTTAATGCCAAAAGCGCTTCTTCGTATGCATTGCTCTTAATCGTATTCTCTGTGCCGATGACACCGATATGCTGATTATCCGTCACTTTTATCGCTGCTCTCGCACCAGGCTGGATGACTCCGACCACCGGTATACCGACGCTGCGCTGGATGTCATCCAAAGCGATCGCTGTTGCTGTATTACAGGCGATCACGAGCATTTTGATGTGGTGGTTTTCGAGTAAATAATTCGTCAGCTCCCACGTATATTGAAGCACCTCTTCTTCAGGGCGCGGCCCGTAAGGACACCGTTTCGTATCCCCGACGTAGATAATATTTTCTTTAGGTAGCTGTCTCATGATTTCCTTCGCAACGGTTAAACCGCCAACCCCGGAATCAATGACTCCTATTGGTTGTTCCAACAAAATCGCCTCATTTTCTCTTCATTTCATGCTGCAGTTTCATCAAAGATTTTTCGAAGATGGCTATTTCTTCATCTGTAAACGATTCGAACATATCACGCAGATATTCCTGTCTTTTTGTAATGACCTCTTGGATAATCCGTTCTCCTTCAGGCAGCAGATGTATCCTGACAACACGTCTGTCCGCCGGGTCCTTGACCCGCTCAACAAGCTCATTTTTTTGCATGCGGTCGATTAAGTCCGTTGTCGTGCTGCATGCCAGATACATTTTGCCCGATAATTCACCGATTGTCATATCTCCTAATTCATAAAGCCATTGCAAGCCGACAAATTGCGGCGGCGTAATCGCATATTGGTTAAGGATTTCTCGTCCTTTTTGCTTAATGATCGCGGCAATGTGGCGGAGTGACTTTTCAATATCCGCAACATGCTCCAAAGGTTTTGATGTCATTTGTCCATCCCTCACTCAAGGATCTCTTACGCACAAAAGCGTTCCGTGTCTATTTTCCTTCTTTTTTGAAGAAAATGCAAGACTCGCAGGAGAGAAATAGAGGACTTTAGTCAAACAACATCAAGAAATAAAATTTAATTTATGACTTGCCTACGTTTTGCACAGCATTCCAAATATGGTTTCGAATGTTCCAAACAAACAGCAATAACCGGCTCCTTCCAAAAGAAGGAATACCGGCAAGGATTAAAGCTCTAGCTCACCCATTCTAAGAAGCTCAACAACGGCTTGCGAACGCCCTTTCACACCCAATTTCTGCATGGCATTTGAAATATGGTTTCGAACGGTTTTCTCACTGATAAATAGCTCGCTTGCAATCTCCTTTGTTGTCTTATCTTGAACGAGCAATTCGAACACTTCTCTTTCTCTTTTCGTTAGCAGCGGCTTCGATTGAAATTCTTTCTCCTTCAAGTATTGTAACCCTCCTTGCTAAGGTGAGAGCGAATCAGAAACGAATGGGTTTTGATATAGTCGAGATATCATATGTAAGAAGGGCGCAGGAGGTGACGTTTACAAGATAATTAGTTTATCGTGTATGAAGAAGCGTTTCTTTCTCCTCATCCGTCCAGCTGACAGCCTTGCCGCTTTCCTTTGAGACTTGAACCATCACGACTGCCCCGGTGAAGCAGGGTTCGCCTTCGAGGTTCTCTCCGAGATAGTGCAAGGTAAGAGATGAACTGCCGACTGCGCTTATTTTCACATAGATGCGCAATTCTTCATAAGGCATGACTTGGCGCAAATAATCGCATTGCTGGCTTGCCACGACTGTCATGGTCTGTTTGTTTTCACTCATCATATTCAGCTTTTTAAAATAAGAAATCCGCGCCTCCTCAAAATATATAAAAGGGGTTACATTATTCATATGCCCAAACATGTCTGTCTCGGAAAATCTTACGGATACCTCATTAACAAAAGAAAAGGATGTTTTCCATTCTTGAAACGGCATATCAATATAAGCGGGAAGCTTCATCTTTTTTCATCTCCTTATTGTTTAAAAAAACCTCTCCCATGCGGAAGAGGTTTTTTCTTCTTATACTCTGTCGCTTCCGAAGAAATTGCGGAACGCTTGTAAGTTTGTATCTCTATTCAAGGCTGCAATCGAAGTGGTAAGCGGAATCCCCTTCGGACAGGATTGAACACAGTTTTGCGAGTTGCCGCAATCTGCAAGGCCGCCTTCATCCATTAATGCTTCTAATCGTTCAGATTTATTCATGGCGCCTGTCGGATGCGCGTTAAACAGGCGGACTTGCGACATCGGTGCAGGCCCCATGAACTTCGATTTGCTGTTCACATTCGGGCAAGCTTCGAGGCAGACGCCGCATGTCATGCATTTTGATAATTCATATGCCCATTGACGGCGTTTTTCCGGCATTCTCGGCCCCGGTCCTAAATCGTACGTACCGTCAATCGGTATCCACGCTTTTACTTTTTTCAATGAATCAAACATTCTGCTGCGATCAACCTGCAAATCACGAACAACTGGGAATGTTTTCATTGGTTTTAAACGGATCGGCTGTTCAAGCTGGTCGATAAGCGCCGTGCAAGACTGGCGGGGTTTTCCGTTTATGACCATTGAACATGCGCCGCATACTTCCTCAAGACAGTTCATATCCCATGTGACAGGGGTTGTCTTCTCACCTTTGACATTAACCGGATTCCGGCGGATTTCCATCAGAGCGGAAATGACGTTCAGATTCGGGCGGTATGGAATCTCAAATTCTTCATCGTAAGGCGTGCTGTCGGCTGTATCTTGACGTGTGATAATAAATCGTATGGTTTTTTGTTCACTCATGATTATTTCGCCACCTTCTTCTTCGAGTAATCCCGTTTCCGAGGCGTTATCAGTGATACATCGACATCCTGATACTCAAATTCCGGCGCTTCATACGGGCTTACATGTTTAGCCATTGTTGTTTTGAGCCATTCGTCATCATTACGTTCAGGATAATCCGGTTTATAATGGGCGCCCCGGCTTTCATTACGGTTGTATGCGCCAAGGGTAATCACCCTCGCAAGCTGAAGCATGTTCGAGAACTGGCGTGTGAACATCGCTCCCTGGTTGCTCCATTTTGTCGTGTCATTGATGTTGATCTTTTTGAAGCGCTCCATTAACTCCTGAATTTTGTCATCCGTTTTCAAAAGCTTGTCATTATGGCGGACAACCGTTACGTTCGCCGTCATCCACTCACCGAGCTCTTTGTGAAGAACATAGGCATTTTCGGTTCCGTCCATACTCATAATATCAGCCCATTTTTCTTCTTCTTTCTTAACGTGAGCGTCGAATAAAGATGAAGACATGTCTTCCGCTGAAGATTCTAAGCCGTTTACATATTTCACCGCATTCGGACCGGCCACCATGCCTCCGTAAATCGCAGACAGCAGGGAGTTCGCTCCCAAGCGGTTGCCGCCGTGCATAGAATAATCACATTCCCCAGCCGCAAACAGTCCAGGGATGTTTGTCATTTGATCGTAATCTACCCATAAACCGCCCATAGAATAATGGACCGCCGGGAAGATTTTCATTGGGAGCTTACGCGGGTCGTCTCCCATGAATTTCTCATAAATCTCAATGATGCCGCCAAGCTTAATATCAAGCTCTTTCGGATCTTTATGAGACAGATCGAGATATACCATGTTTTCACCGTTAATGCCGAGCTTCTGGTTCACACACACATCAAATATTTCGCGTGTCGCAATATCACGCGGCACCAGGTTTCCGTATGCCGGATATTTTTCCTCCAGGAAATACCATGGTTTGCCGTCTTTATATGTCCACACGCGCCCGCCTTCACCACGCGCTGATTCACTCATCAGTCTTAATTTGTCATCGCCCGGTATGGCTGTCGGGTGGATTTGAATGAATTCTCCGTTTGCATAATACGCTCCCTGCTGATAAACGATTGATGCAGCAGATCCTGTATTAATCATGGAGTTCGTTGATTTTCCAAAGATGATTCCCGGTCCGCCCGTCGCCATAATGACAGCGTCTGAACGGAAGGATTCAATTTGCATGTTTGTCAGGTTTTGTGCAACAATTCCACGGCAGGTTCTGTCATCATCTAAAACAGCGCCAAGGAATTCCCAGCCTTCGTATTTTGTGACCAGACCCGCAACTTCGTATCTGCGCACTTGCTCGTCCAGTGCGTAAAGCAGCTGCTGTCCCGTCGTCGCACCAGCATAAGCAGTTCTGTGGTGCTGTGTACCCCCGAATCGGCGGAAATCAAGCAGGCCTTCAGGCGTCCGGTTAAACATGACGCCCATCCGGTCTAATAAGTGGATGATTGAAGGCGCCGCTTCACACATCGCCTTGACCGGCGGCTGGTTGGCAAGAAAGTCTCCCCCGTATACCGTGTCATCAAAATGTTCCCACGGAGAGTCACCTTCCCCTTTTGTATTGACCGCTCCGTTTATGCCGCCTTGCGCACAAACCGAATGAGAACGTTTGACAGGAACGATGGAAAACAACTTAACCGCCATTCCTGATTCCGCTGCTTTAATTGTCGCCATGAGGCCGGCAAGACCCCCGCCGACTACGATAATGCTTGATTGACTCATGATAGCCCCTCTCCCTCTAGTAATCTAGTACTCTTAAACAAATGCGAAAATCGCTTTTAAGCCTACGTATGACAGTGCAACAAAAATAATCAGCGTAACGTATGTCGAAATTCTTTGAGAACGAGGCGTTACCGTGATGCCCCATGTAACAGCGAAAGACCATAAACCGTTCGAGAAGTGGAAAATTGTTGATAAAACACCGACAATGTAAAAACCAAGCATAGCCGGAGAGCTCAAAATATTCGCCATCATGTCGAAATTGACCTCAGCGCCCATTTGTGCGGCAATGCGGGTTTCCCACACGTGCCAGCTGACGAAAATGAGGGTGATGATACCGGTTACACGCTGCAGGACGAATAGCCAGTTTCTCATGTAGCTGTATTGACCTGCGTTATTTTTCGCAGTAAACGCTATGTACACACCATAAACTGCATGATAAATTAATGGTAAGAAGATAATAAAAATTTCCAAGGCATACCTGAAAGGCAGACTATCCATAAAATGAGCAGCGCTATTGAATGCTTCAGCGCCCCTTGCGGCAAACTGGTTGACGACTAAATGCTGAATAAGAAAGATGCCGACCGGTATGACGCCAAGCAAGGAATGCAATCTTCGAAAATAAAACTCTCTGTTCCCAGACATTACTTTACCCCCTGTTTGATAAGTGCGAAATGTGCTAAATCTCTTCCCCCACTTCTTTCAATTGTAAGCACTTTATTAAGATTTATTGACAATTTCATTTTACTCCTCCCTCAAAAGGGCGTCAAGAAAACGCGTACATAAATTATAATTTTCCGAATTGGTTAGTTGATTGAAAAATTTTATTTTATCAATATATATTTCTTACTTAATTTTTCATAAGAATTACAGGATCATTCTGTAATCCTCCCCCCTGTTTGAGCTATAATATACGCAGGAGAGAGGGGAGACAGATATGAAGTCTAAATTTGAAGCATCTATTGACAACCTAAAAGAAATTGAAATGAACGCCTATGCCTACGAACTAATACGAGAGATCGTTCTCCCAGATATGCTTGGCCAAGATTACTCTTCCATGATGTATTGGGCAGGAAAACATCTCGCCCGTAAGTTTCCTCTTGAATCATGGGAGGAATTTCCGGCCTTCTTTGAAGAAGCGGGCTGGGGAACCCTCACCAACGTAAGCGCTAAAAAACAGGAGCTTGAATTTGAACTTGAAGGGCCGATCATTTCCAACCGGCTTAAACATCAGAAAGAACCTTGCTTTCAGCTGGAGGCTGGTTTTATCGCTGAACAAATTCAATTGATGAATGATCAGATTGCCGAATCATATGAACAAGTGAAAAAGAGAGCGGATAAAGTGGTTCTGACTGTGAAATGGGATATGAAAGACCCAGTGTAATCAAAAAGGCGGTGACTGCATAGTCCCGCCTTTTTGATTGTCATTACACAGCTGAAGGGTGTTTTGAAAGCTCAAATGCATCGTGAAGCGACTCGACTGCTTTCACCATGTCATTTTCGCTTACGACTGTTGACACTTTGATTTCAGATGTGCTGACCATTTTGATTAAAATGTTTTTTTGCGCCAGTACAGCAAACATTTCAGCCGCTACACCGGGATTTGAGACCATGCCGGATCCAACAATGGATACTTTAGCCAATTTGCTTTCTGTCTCGATTTTCTCAAATTCCAGCGCGTCTTTATACTCTTCAAGCACCGCAACGGTTTGGTCTGCATCTTCTGTTTTGACAGAGAAGGAAATTCCAGTCTTGTCCTCGGCCTGCGTTTGGATAATGATATCCACGTTTATGTTTCTTTTGGCAAGTGTCGTAAAAATAGTAGACAAAGTTGTCAAGCCGCTAGTCAGCCCGTAAATGGTTACTCTTGTGATTTGATCTTCAAATGCAATGCCTCTGACAATTAAATTCTGTTCCATGGATGATTCCTCCTCAATTAATGTTCCCGCTTCGGTTTCTGTACTTGAACGCACTTCTAACGGCACTTGGTAATTTTTCGCGAACTCAACTGCTCTCGGATGAAGAACGCCGGCGCCTAAATTGGCAAGCTCAAGCATTTCATCGTATGAGATGCCCGCAAGTTTTCTCGCTGATTTCACATAGCGCGGATCGGTTGTAAACACACCTGGCACGTCTGTGTATATGTCACATTTATCAGCTTTTAAAGCGGCAGCCAAAGCAACTGCTGTTGTATCTGAACCGCCCCGGCCCAATGTCGTAATTTCACAATCCTCTGTCATTCCTTGGAAGCCTGCAACAATGACAATTTTTCCTTTTTCAAGCTGGTCTGCTAAAACCGAAGTGTCGATATCTGTAATTCTGGCGTTTCCGTGAATGGCCTCCGTACGGATTCCCGCCTGCCAGCCAGTATAAGACACAGCGTCATAGCCTTTTTCCTGCAATGCCATTGAAAGGAGTGAAATCGTGACCTGCTCGCCTGTCGCCAGCAGCATATCCATTTCGCGTTTGCTCGGCTGGTCAGAAATAGCTTTTGCAAGGCTGACCAATTCGTCAGTGGATTTTCCCATTGCTGAAACGACGACAACGACTTGATGGCCTTTCTGTTTTTCTGCAATTGCGCGGTTTGCCGCATTTTGAATTTTTTCGACTGAGCCGACGGAAGTGCCTCCGAATTTTTGTACAATAAGACCCATGTATTACCACCCTTTACATTTTGGTTCGTGCGGGTGAGGAGAAAGAGCGCTTTGTCCACAATAAAAAAAGCAATGAGAGGAATACTCTCATTGCTTATCAATTAATCATCATAAATGATTATGAACAACGAGATAGCCCTCCAAGAAAATGATTTCTTGACAGCCTTACATTTATTCAATGCACGGCCAGCAAATAATACCGATGGGGTTTTACTTGCTTCGGCGACGCTCCCCTTTCAGCCTTTTTCACAGAATCCATCTTTCTCCAAAGGCATACTCTTGAAGTTCGCACCTCTATCTTCACCATATAACACGATCTAACTATGAAATTAGTTCACATTTTATCAGATCTTATTTAAAAGGACAACATTATTTTTGCAATTTGTCGTAAAGGAGCTGAGCCGCCGCTGTGGGAACACCGGCTTTTTTGATGTCCTCAAGGCTTGCTTCCTTCATTTTTTTAACGGAACCGAAATGCTTTAACAGCATTTTCTTTCTTTTCTCTCCGATACCCGGGATGTCGTCCAAAACGGATTGAAACGCGCTTTTTCCGCGGATTTGCCTGTGAAAACTGATTGCAAAACGGTGCACCTCGTCCTGAATGCGCTGCAGGAGGTAAAATTCCTGGCTGTTTCGTTCCAGATACACCACCTCCAGCGGATCACCGATCAGTAAATTTGAGGTTCTGTGTTTTTCATCTTTCGCTAAACCGGCGATCGGGATATCCAAGCCGAGTTCATTTTCAATGACATCCCTTGCTGCGTTGATCTGCCCTTTTCCTCCGTCAATGATGATCAGATCGGGCAGCGGCAGATTCTCACGAAGCACTCTCGTATAGCGTCTTCTGACAACCTCTCTCATAGAACCGTAATCATCCGGCCCTGTAACGGTTTTGATTTTATATTTGCGGTATTCCTTTTTGTATGGTTTGCCGTCGATAAACACAATCATCGCGGAAACCGGGTTTGTCCCCTGTATGTTTGAGTTATCAAACGCTTCAATTCTGTGCGGCGTATAAATATTTAATGCCTCACCTAGTTTCTGCACAGCCCCGATTGAACGCTCCTCGTCCCGTTCGATTAAAGAGAATTTTTCTTTCAATGCGATTTTCGCATTTTTATGGGCCAGCATGAGCAGTTCTTTTTTCGGGCCTTTCTTCGGCTGGTGAACGTTTGTTTCCAGCAGCTGCTCGATCATGGATTGATCTACGCTGTCTGGAACTAAAATCTCCTTCGGAAGGAAGTGGTTGTTTTTTGAATAGAACTGCCCGATGAACGTGAGGAACTCTTCATCTGCTTCCTGATAAAGCGGGAACATGCTGACATCGCGTTCAATGAGCTTCCCTTGGCGGATGAAAAAGACCTGCACGCACATCCAGCCCTTATCGTACGCGTACGCGAATATATCACGGTCGACTAGATCGTTCATCGTCATTTTTTGTTTTTCCATCGTTGATTCAATATGGGCAATTTGGTCACGAAGCTCTTTTGCTCGTTCAAACTCAAGATTCTCAGCAGCTTCATGCATTTTCTCTTCAAGCTCTTTTTTGACCTCATTATAGCCGCCCCTTAAGAAACGTGTAATGCTTTCAACCAGCTCTCTGTTCGTCTCTTCGGAAATATCCTTTACGCACGGAGCAAGACATTGGCCCAGATGATAATAAAGGCACACTCTGTCCGGGAGCTTGGAGCATTTTCTGAGAGGATACAGACGGTCGAGCAGTTTTTTTGTTTCCCTTGCTGCCTGTACATTCGGATACGGCCCGAAATAGCGCCCTTTGTCTTTTTTGACATTGCGTGTGACAATCAGCCTTGGGTGGCGTTCATGGGTGAGTTTTATGAAAGGATAGGTTTTGTCGTCTTTGAGCATGACGTTGTATTTCGGATCATGCTTTTTGATCAGATTCATTTCTAAAATAAGCGCTTCAAGATTGGAGGACGTCACGATATATTCAAAATCCTCGATTTCCGTCACAAGCCTTTGGGTTTTCGCGTCGTGAGAACCGGTGAAGTAGGAGCGCACTCTGTTTTTCAGCACTTTTGCTTTCCCTACGTAGATCACAGTCTGCTGCCGGTCCTTCATGAGATAACAACCCGGTTGATCAGGAAGGAGGGCGAGTTTTTCTTTCAGTTGTTTGTTCATATGTTACCCTTCCTTATGTTTAATCCTTTATTTCCAGTTTAACACGAACGTTTGTTTTTCTCTATGGTTCACAATTGGCGAATAAAAAAAGCGATCCCTCAATCGGAATCGCTCTGGCATGTAAGCAGCGGAAAATTAAAGATGTTTGTTTACAAGCTCTTGAAGCGCTTCTTTTGGTTTGAAGCCGACTGAAGTTTCAACTACTTCGCCGTCTTTTAACACAAGAAGAGTCGGGATGCTCATAACGCCGTATTTTCCGGCAGTTTCTTGGTTTTCGTCTACATCGATTTTTACGATTTTCAGTTTGTCTCCCATTTCTTGATCCAATTCTTCAAGAACAGGTGCAATCATTTTACAAGGTCCGCACCAAGGAGCCCAGAAGTCTGCCAGTACGACGCCTTCGCTTGTTTCAGCTGAGAAAGATTGATCAGTTGCTTTTACGATAGCCATTATTGAATTCCTCCAATGTGAAATGATGATTTTTAGTATAGCATCTCCCATTCGTTCACGCTATTTTAATGCTTACAAATTATTTTTTCCTGATCACAGCCGGTTTACTCATTTTTATATGGTTGAATGGGATATGCTCTTTTTTTAAAACACAAATCTGATAATGGCCCCGATCACTACAATTGCCCCAATAATCATTAAAATGGTACGAAGCATAAGATCACATCTCCTCTTCACTGTCATGTACTTTACCATGCCCTGCCGGAGCTGTTTTAAAACCTGAAAAAGAGCGCCGGCATGAAGCTCCGGCGCTCTTGCGCGATTAAGAATCAGCACGCAGCGTAAGTAAGACGACTGACATTGGCGGGAGTTTTACTTTCAGTTTGTTTTTGCTGAGCGTGTATTGTCTGAAGGATTCCGGTTTGACATGATGAGGATCGTCAAACGTGTTATGCGCATTCATTTTTTCTGCCGTAAGAATGACTCCGGAATGGTCCGCTGCCTTGTGTAGGCCTCTCAGCTCGATTTCCGCCTCCGCTTTGTTTTGGTGATCGATGTTGCAAATAGTGATATTGATATCACCTTCAGCTTGTTTCGACGCTGAAATGCTGATTTGCGGAAGCGTTTCACCCTTCCATTCATAGTCGGCAGACATTGTCTCTGTTGCTAAAAGAGAAGCGTCCTGGTGCACCTTAAACATATTGAATACATGGTACGTCGGTGTCAAAAGCATCCGCTCGCCCTCAGTCAAAATCATCGCTTGTAGAACGTTTACTGTTTGGGCGATGTTGGCCATTTGCACCCGGCGGCAATGCTGATGGAAAATGTGGAAATGAGAAGCCGCCACCAGTGCATCACGAATGGTGTTTTGCTGATATAAGAAACCGGGATTCGTGCCTGGCTCGGGATCAAACCAAGTGCCCCATTCATCAATAATCAGCCCGACCCGCTGCTCCGGATCGTACCGGTCCATGATCGTGCCGTGTTTTTGAATCAATTCATCGATGTATTTGGCTTTTTTCATCGTAATAAACCACTCATCTTCCGTGAATTCTGTGGCTGATCCTTTGCCCTTCCAGAAATCCCCCGGAATCGTGTAATAATGAAGACTCAACCCGTCCATCAGGCCAGCGGCTTTTTTCATAAGCACGTCCGTCCAATTAAAATCATCCACATTTGCTCCGCCTGCAATTTTATAAATTTCATTCCCGCTGTAATTGCGGACATAAGTCTGAAAACGCCGGTACAGATCTGCGTAGTATTCGGGATGCATGTTGCCGCCGCAGCCCCAATTTTCATTACCCACGCCGAAATATTTCAGATTCCAAGGCTCTTCTCTTCCATTTTGCTTTCTCCAGTCTGACATCGGCGTGCCTTCTTCAAATGTCATATACTCAATCCACTCCGCCATTTCCTGAACGGTTCCGCTTCCGACATTGCCGCAAATATATGGCTCACATTCAAGCAGCTCGCAAAGCATCATAAATTCATGCGTTCCGAATTCATTTGATTCAATTGTACCGCCCCAGTGAGTGTTCAGCATTGTCTTACGGTCACCGACACCGTTTGCCCAATGGTATTCGTCCGCAAAACACCCGCCCGGCCACCTGAGGACAGGAATGTGCAGCTGTTTGAGCGCCTCCAGCACGTCCTTTCGTATCCCGTTGATATTGGGGATGTCTGAGTCCGTTCCGACCCAGATCCCCTCATAAATCCCTCTTCCTAAATGCTCAGCAAAATGACCGTATATATTTTTGTTAATGGTTCCTTTTACGATATCTGTTTGAATCACTGCTTGATGTTCAGACATGCCTCTGATCATTCCTTTCATACGGATATGAAAAGCACCACAGTCAAATATGTGATATGTCTTTTGCCTGAGGAGTCAGCATGAATGTAAGCGCTTTTAAAGTAACCATATTATATATGTTCGTACATGTCAACGACATTTTCTATCTCATTTATATTTGTGCGTATGTATTTACAAATATAAAAACCCGGACTTTTAAAGTCCGGGGTTTCCTTTATGAGTGTATATTCAACTGTTTGAATTCCTCAGTTAATAACGGGACAACTTCAAATAAATCACCGACGATGCCGTAATCCGCTATTTTAAAGATATCGGCTTCGGGATCTTTATTGATGGCGACGATCACCTTGCTGTTTGACATGCCGGCCAAATGCTGGATGGCACCGGAAATGCCGCATGCAATGTACAAATCCGGAGTGACGACTTTCCCCGTCTGCCCGATTTGAAGAGCGTAATCGCAATAATCAGCGTCACATGCCCCGCGAGAAGCCCCGACTGCGGCCCCTAGCACCTCTGCAAGCTCCTGCAGAGGCTGAAATCCCTCCTTGCTTTTGACTCCTCGGCCGCCCGCAACGATAATTTTCGCTTCGGAGAGATCAACACCGTCCGCCGTTTTTTTCACGACCTCTTGAATCACGGTGCGAAGGTCAGTAAGAGAGACATTTATGCTTTCGATGCTTCCCGACCTGCTGGTGTCTTTTTCTGAAGCTTGAATGTTATTGGGGCGAATTGTTGCAAAGATCATCGGATCGGTTGAAATGACACGTTCAAAAGCTTTCCCCGAGTAAATCGGCCGTGTGAACACAACATTTCCTCCGGTAACGCTTACATCTATAGCATCAGAAATTAAGCCTGTTTGCAGCCGGGCAGCAAGCTTCGGTGAAAGATCCTTGCCCATTGCCGTATGCCCGAAGATGACTGAATCAGGATTTTCTTGCTCGATAACACCTCTCATGACCTGGCTGTACCCGTCTGCCGTGTATGTTTTCAGCTTCGGGTCCTCAGCGGTAAGAACTTTATCTGCTCCGTAATGAATAAGCTCTTGTGCAATGCTTTGTACATTTTCACCGATGAGAACACCGATGACTTCCCCATCTCCTGAAATGGTTCTTCCTGCAGCTATTGCTTCAAAGGTGACATTTCGCAATTCCCCATCGCGTATTTCTCCAAGCACGATCACTTTTTTTCCCATTCTAACATCCCCCTGTTTCTTTGAATGTCCAAGTTTTAAATGACTTTAGCTTCGCTGCGGAGCAATGAAACAAGCTCTTTTGCCTGTTCAGCAGGCTCACCTTGGAGAAGCTTCCCGGCTTCTTTTTTCGGCGGCAGAAAACGTTCAATGGTTTTCAGCTTTGGTTCAGCATCCTCTTCGTCCAGATCAAGATCATCAAGTTCAAGCTCTTCAAGCGGCTTTTTCTTAGCCTTCATAATTCCCGGAAGCGATGGATAGCGCGGCTCGTTTAAGCCCTGCTGAGCTGTGACAAGCAATGGGAGCGTCGTTTTGATTTTTTCAACATCCCCTTCGACGTCCCTTTCTGCTTCTGCATCAGTGCCGTTGATTTCGAGTTTGGTGATCGTAGTGATACACGGAATGTCCAGTAGCTCGGCAAGCCGAGGCGCCACTTGTCCTGATCCTCCGTCAATGGCAACATTTCCGCCGAGAATCAAATCAAACTCCTGATCCTTCATATAGTGGTATAAAACTTGAGAAATGGAATATTGGTCGGGTTCTTCAAGATCATCTTCTATGTTGATTAAAACAGCTTGGTCACAACCCATGGCAAGCGCCGTACGCAATTCTTTCTCCGCTTCTTCACCGCCGACTGTGACAGCGGTGATCGTGCCGCCATGCTTTTCCTTCAGCTGGATGGCTTCTTCTATCGCGTACTCATCATATGGATTAATGATCCATTCCGCTCCGTCATCCTGAATCTTTCCTGTTTCAATGACGATTTTTTCTTCTGTGTCAAACGTCCGTTTCATCAGTACAAATAGATTCATGATCATATCCCCTTTTATTCGCCTTTGAACTGAGGCTTTCTTTTTTCGAGAAATGCCTGGATGCCTTCCTTGGCGTCCTCTGACTCAAATGCTTCCCCAAATCGCTTTGCTTCAAGCTTTAAGCTGCCTTCATAGGAATACACCTTGTTGGAATAAAGAAGTTCAAGCAAAGATGCCAGCGTTTGCGGGCTTTTCTCTGCAAACTTAGCGGCAAGTGCTTTTGCTTTTTCAATCACTTCTGCCTCATCTTTCGCTCCAATTGAGACAAGTCCGAGATCAAGCGCTTCTTTTCCGGATATCGGTTCTCCTGATCCGATGAGCTCCAGTGCTTTGGCTGTACCGACATATCTCGGAAGGCGCTGTGTCCCCGCAAAACCTGGAATGATACCGAGATTAAGCTCCGGGAGCCCCAGCTTAGCATCTTCTGCCGCGATTCTGATGTGACAGGCCATTGCAAGCTCCAGCCCGCCTCCGAGAGCAGCGCCGTGAATCGCTGCGATAATCGGTTTTGGAAAACTTTCGATTCTCTCCATTAACTGCTGGCCGCGCTCAGCGAGCAATGAGGAATCCTCATTGCCTTTAAGCGATGTAAATTCTTTAATATCAGCGCCGGCTGAGAAAAATCTTCCCTCGCCGTGAATGATAATGCTTCGTACGCCTGCATCTGTCTCACATTGATCAAGACAGGAAGACAGCTCTTCTAATATCCGGCTTGAAAGCGCG
The DNA here is from genome assembly GCF_001719225.1 of Bacillus sp. FJAT-14266. NCBI lineage: Bacteria > Bacillati > Bacillota > Bacilli > Caryophanales > Bacillaceae > Bacillus > Bacillus sp. FJAT-14266. The sequence goes on along the minus strand of NZ_CP017072.1, from coordinate 1,481,426 downwards.
TTTGCCGGCGGATTGTGAATCGTCAAGACTGCCACAAATTGATCAACCGCAAGTGAAATTGCATTCATAGGACAGAACTCCTTTACTTATTATGAATTCCGGACACCAATAATTCTAAAACGCTGTTTGAAAGCGCAACGAGATCGTACTTTTGGTCATTCATCACCCAAGTTGTCACAGTTTCGTCAATCGTTCCAAAAATCATCTGCCGGGCGAGGCGGACGTCGAGGCCTTCTTTTAATTCGCCTGATTGTATGCCTTCCGTCAAAATGCCATCCAAAATATTTAAGTAGCCTTTTAATATTTCGTTGATTTTTTGGCGCAGCTCCAAGTTGGATTGGCGGAGCTCAAGCTGCGTGACAATCGCGAGATTATGGTCACCCGCTAAAAGGGAAAAATGCTTTGAAATCACAAGCGCCAATTTCTCTTTCGCTGTTGCTTTTTCTTTAATGTCCTCTTCCATCCGCTCAATAAATTGACCCATTTTTTCTTTGAAAAGAGAAATTAAAATATCTTCTTTGTTTTTAAAATAGAGATAGATGGTGCCGTCCGCTACTCCGGCTTGTTTGGCAATTTTGGATACCTGTGACTGGTGGTAGCCGTTTTCTGCAATGACTTCTACTGCTGCATCAATAATCTGCATATACTTTGGCCGTTTTTGCTTCAATGTTCATCGTTCCTTCCTATAGAAATGAATGACTATTCATTCATAATTTCATGATAAGAAGGATTTTCATGTTTGTCAAGTTTATTCATAGGCGTTCTCTTTTTTTATTTGATATGATGATTTTCGGTTTCTTCTTCAAGTAAACGCCTTCTTAAAATTTTTCCCACCGCCGTTTTCGGCAGCTCCTTTCTGAACTCATAGGCTTTGGGCACCTTATAGGGAGCTAGACGTGATCTCGCAAAAGCGTCCAGTACTTCTGCATCGGCTTTTGCGCCTTTCTTTAATACGACAAATGCTTTTACTGTTTCTCCCCTGTAGGAATCGGGAACGCCTGCGACAACAATTTCCTGGATGGCTTCATGTTCATAAAGCGCTTCTTCTACCTCACGCGGGTAAATATTGTAACCGCCGGCAATGATGATATCCTTCTTCCTGTCAGCAATATAGAAAAAGCCTTCTTCATCCATATAGCCCATGTCCCCGGTGAACAGCCAGCCATCTCTCAGCACTGCGGCGGTTTCCTCTGGTTTATTCCAGTATCCTTTCATGACTTGCGGACCTTTTACAATGATTTCTCCATGCTCATACGGAGCGGCAAGCTCACCCGTCTCTTCAGAATAGATCGCAGCGTCCGTACTCGGCCAAGGACAGCCGATACTGCCCGGCTTGTTTTTTCCCCAGATAAAGTTGGCGTGCGTCACTGGGGATGCCTCAGACAAACCATAGCCTTCCACAAGCTTTCCGCCAGTCACCTTTTCAAATTTCTGCTTTACCTCCACGGGGAGCGCGGCTGATCCGCTAAGACAGCTTTTAATGGATGACAGATCATAATGCTGCAATTCGGGGTGATGCAAAAGGCCAATGTAAATTGTCGGTGCGCCAGGAAAGAGCGTCGGTTTGTGTTTGTCGATGATTTTCAGTGTTTCGAGCGGATCAAACTTAGGAAGAAGAATCATTTCGAAGCCTAGTTTAATCGAATAGTTCATGACTGCCGTCAGTCCGTAGACATGAAAAAATGGAACGATGCCCAGCACTTTTTCAGCGCCTTCTTTCACGTCATACATCCAAGCGGCGCACATTTCAGTATTTGCCAAAATATTTTGGTGCGTGAGCATGACCCCTTTTGGAGCTCCGGTTGTTCCTCCGGTATACTGGAGGACAGCGATATCATGCTCAGGATCGATCTTCGGGATTGTCAGGAGTTCAGTTTTTTCCTGCTTCATACTGGAAGCGAACGTGTGAATGTCAGCTGTTTTGTCAAAGTCGATATGCACTTTTTGTTTTTGCGTCAGCGGGTAAAGAATATTCTTCGGAAAAGGCAAATAGTCTTTTACGCTGGTTATCAAAATCTGGTCGACTATTGATAACGTTTTCATTTTTATTGCCTTCGGGAAAAGTAAATCTAAGGTGATGATCACACTTACCTGAGCATCTCTAAGCTGGTATTCAAGCTCATGCTCGGTATAAAGCGGATTCGTCTGCACCACGATGCCACCGGCAAACAAGACGCCATAATAAGAAATCACTGTTTGCGGGCAATTGGGCAGCATAACAGCCACTCTGTCTCCTTTTTGCAGGCCATTGCACTGCAAAAAAGCTGCAAGTTTAAGAGCATCCGTCAGAATGTCATGAAAGGTGAGTTTTTTTCCATAAAACGATATTGCGGTTTTATCAGGGAATCGTGCGGCGGAGTCTGTCAGGATGGATTGCAGGGTTTTATTCGGCAACGGAAGCTCATGCGGGATATCGTTGGGATACTCGGCAAGCCACGGCTTTTGAGACTGCATAAAACCTCCCCTTTCGATTTTAGAGATCCACCTTATCATTATAGCAGATGGACGGCAAAAAAAAGAAAAAGAAAGGTAAATCTTTCTTTTTCTCATAATATGAACAGATATATAAGACCAATTAACAAAAAGATTCCCGCTGCGGCGAGCAGTATTTTAGCAAGCTTTTCCATCTATTCTCCGTCCCCTTATATTCCGGCTGCCACCACAAAAGAAAGCCCGACAGAAATGACAAATGAAATAAAGCCGACAGCCCGGTTATCATTTTCGATTTCCTGATCAATTTTAAACCGCGGAGTCAAAAACTCAAAAATAAAGTAGCTGATCAGAAGCATAACAAACCCGTAAACGCCCCAGCCGATCATTTGCAGCAGCGAATTATGCTGGGAGATGGAATGCTGAAATACGTTTGCGATCCCCAAAATTTTTCCGCCGGTCGCCATTGCCACCGCAAGATTTCCTTTTTGAATCTCTTCCCAGTTTTTATAAGCCGTCACCAGCTCAAACACAGTCAAAAAGAGGACGAGGCAGAGAACCGCGACACTGTAATATGCCGCGATTTCCACAAGCTCGTTTTCCCAAAAATCACTCATGGCCATACTCCCTTTTATTTTAGTTCAACAACCGTAACGCCTGATCCTCCCTCACCTGCTTCACCGAAACGGGAACTTTTGACGCTGCGATGGTTTTTCAGAAGATCCTGTACGCCTTTTCTTAAAGCGCCGGTTCCTTTTCCGTGGATGATTGACACTCTTGGATATCCGGCTAACACCGCATCATCCAAGTATTTTTCAACCCGGCTTAGGGCATTTTCATAGCGTTCGCCGCGGAGATCAAGTTCAAGCGATACGTGATAGTCCTTTCCCTTGACCGCTGTAATGATTTTTTCTTTTTTTGGCTCCGGAGCTGATTTGATAAACTCCAGATCTTTTTCTTTTACTTTCATCTTTAAAATACCGATTTGAACATTCCATTCATTGCCGCCTGTTTTTTCGAGCAATGTTCCTTTTTGCCCGAAAGTGAGGACTTTCACCTCGTCGCCAGGCTTAAAGTCGCGTTTTTGCGCTTTCGGCTTCTCCGGTTTCTTGGACTTTTCAAAAGCAGGCATAGCGCCTTCTAACCGTTTCTTCGCGTTAATCAGCTCGTGATCCTTGAAGGATTTGTGTTCTTCTTTTATGGAGCGCAATTCATGAATAATGTCCTCGGCTTCTTTCATTGCCGCTTTTACTTTTTCAGCAGCCTGCTGTTCTGCCTCTTCAAGCATTTTGTCTTTTTTGCTGTTAAGCTCGATGATTTGCTGCTGCAGCTCTTTATGCAGTTTTTCCGCTTCTTTTCTGATTGATTCTGTCTCAGAAAGCTCTTCTTCCGCACGTTTTTTGCTTTGTTCCAGCGACGCAATCATCGTATCGACTTCGTTATGCTCGGCCGTCATTTCTGACTTCGCCTGCCCGATGATATGGTCCGGGAGCCCGAGGCGTTTTGAAATTTCGAAAGCATTGCTTCGACCCGGCACACCAATTAAAAGTTTATAGGTCGGTGACAGCGTTTCGATGTCAAATTCAACGCTGGCATTCATGACGCCTTCTCTGTTATAGCCGTACGCCTTCAATTCCGGATAATGCGTCGTAGCTAACACTCGTGCATTGGTGCGATGCACGTCATCCAAGATGCTCATGGCGAGGGCCGCTCCCTCCTGCGGATCTGTCCCTGCACCAAGTTCATCGAAAAGCACAAGGCTATTTTCATTGACCTGTTCTAAAATGCCGACAATATTCACCATATGGGATGAGAACGTACTTAAACTTTGCTCAATCGACTGTTCATCACCGATATCAGCGAATACGTGCTCAAATACTGCCGCTTCTGACCCTTCATCTGCCGGGATATGAAGACCTGACTGCGCCATTAAGGTTAGCAGGCCTAACGTTTTAAGGGTGACTGTTTTCCCCCCGGTGTTTGGCCCTGTGATGACAATGGTTGAAAAATCGCGGCCAAGCTCGATGTCATTGGCAACAACCTGATCAGGCGGAAGCAATGGATGGCGGGCTTTTTTCAAACGGATAAAGCCGGTGTCGTTCATAATCGGTTTTGTCGCTTTAACCGCTTTTGCATATCTAGCTTTTGCAAAAATAAAGTCAAGCGTCTGCAGCACTTGCAAATCTACAAATAGCTCCTCTGTATACTCTGCCGTTTTCTCTGTCAGCACACGCAAAATCCGTTCAATTTCTTGCTTTTCTTTCACTTTCGCCTGCTGAAGGGAATTGTTCATATCTACAATCGCCTGCGGTTCAATGAATAGTGTCGCACCAGAGGATGAGGTGTCGTGCACAATTCCTCCATAGCTGGATCTGTACTCCTGTTTGACCGGGATCACAAAGCGGTCATTCCGAATCGTAACAATCGTATCAGACAGCATTTTCGATGCGGAAGAGGAACGCAGCATCGACTCTAACCGGTCTCTGACTCTTGATTCGAGTGTTCTGAGCTGTGTGCGGATTCCTCTTAATGTTTCCGATGCATGATCAAGCACTTCTCCGTGATCATCAATGCAGGAATTAATGTCCCGCTCTAAATCGGACAGCGTGATAAGCTGTTCAGCATGCTGATGGATCAGCGGAATGTCGACACCGTCTTCAGCCATTTGGGTGATAAAATGTTTCATTTGTTTAACTGCATAAAGCAGGCCTGAGATTTCAGTGAATTCAGACGGACTGAGAACACTGCCGATTTCCGCCCGTCTTAACGCTCCTCTGATATCTACAAGGCCGCCAAATGGCGCTTGGCCTCTCAGCCGGATAATGTCAGAAGCTTCGTCTACTTCATCCAGCTGTTTTTTGATTTCGTCTATAGAAGCAGAAGGCTTAAGCTCGAGAAGCATTTCTTTTCCGAGCGATGAAGCGGCATGCCCAATAACCTGTTCTTTCACTTTATGAAATTCAAGAGCTGATAATACTTTTTGCTGCACGATTGTGTGAGCCTCCTTACTTAATCGTTGCGCTTCAGAAATGCCTCTACGTCTTTAAGCGACCGGGCATTCAGAACGTTTTTCGTTTCCGTCCATCCTTTGCGCGCGGCAGTAACGCCAGTTTTCATATCGTCTAACATCTCAATATTATGGGCATCAGTATTAATCACCAATGTAACCCCTTGTTCGTTTGCTTTCATTAAATGCTCTGTGCGCAGATCAAGGCGCGCAGGGTTGGCGTTGAGTTCAAGCGCCGTATTTGTTTTCCTCGCAAGCTCAATCAGCTGATCAATATCGATTTCGTAACCGGCCCGTCTGCCGATAAGGCGCCCGGTCGGGTGTGCGATAATGTCAACATGCTTGTTTGTCAGTGCCGTCTCAAGCCGTTTCATAATCACGTGTTCCGGCTGATTAAAACTGGAATGAATCGATGCAATAACGATATCCATTTCCGCAAGCACATCGTCATCATAATCGAGCGTACCGTCAGGCAGGATATCCATCTCAACGCCTTTCAAAATACGGAAGTTTTCAAACTCTGCATTCAGTGCGTCAATTTCTTTTGCCTGCTGCTTAAGTCTTTCTGCAGTAAGGCCGTTGGCGACCTTTAAATATTGTGAGTGATCGGTGATCGCCATGTATTGATAGCCTTTTTTGATGCAGGCTTCAGCCATCTCTCTGATCGAAAATGCGCCATCGCTCCACGTTGAGTGCATGTGGAGATCACCTTTGATTTGCCCGAGCTCTATCAGTTCAATGCTGTCGCTGTAGGTTTCCACTTCCTGTCCGCTTTCACGAATTTCCGGCGGAATCAGCGGCAGGCCGAAGTGCGCATAAAATTCACGTTCACTCGGAAATGTTTTGATCTCTCCGGTTTCAACTGTCTCAACGCCGTATTCACTGATCCGCTCGCCGCGTTCTTTGGCGATTTGGCGCATCTTAATATTGTGATCCTTTGATCCCGTAAAATGATGGAGTGTTGTCGGAAACTGCTCTTCCGTCACAAGACGGAAATCGACGCTTGTTTCATATTCAAAGGAAAGGATGACGGACACCTTCGTATCCCCGCTTGCGATCACGCTTTTGATGTTTGGCAGCTCAAGAAGCTGCTCTCTTACTTCAGCCGGATGATCTGTAGCAATGATATAATCCAGATCCTTCACCGTTTCCCGCGCTCTGCGGAGACTTCCGGCACGAGAAAATTTGATGATATGCGTAAATTGAGAAAGATGCTCCTCAATTTCCCGCGCGATCCGGAGGGCGTATCCGATCGGGAACCGTTCAGGCTGTTTTCCGGCTTCCCCGAGCGCCTGTAATATTTTTTCTTCCGATTTTTTGCCGAAGCCCGCAAGACCCTGGACCTTTTGCTGCTCACAGGCTTCCTTCAGAGATTCTGCATCGTGTACGCCGAGCTCTTTATACAGCTTTGCGATTTTTTTGCCGCCGAGCCCCGGCAGCTTCAATAAAGGCACGAGTCCTTCCGGCACTTCTTTCTGAAGCGATTCGAGCGTGCTTGACTTTCCTTCATCTATATACTCTTTAATGACGCTGTACGTTCCTTTCCCAATGCCGGACAGCGACATCATATCGTCCATTTCTGATAAGCTTCGGTCGTCCTGTTCCAGAGCTGCCGCCGCTTTTCGGAAGGCGGATACTTTAAACGGGTTGTCCCCTTTGAGTTCCATATAGACTGCAATGGTTTCAAGCAGCCGGATAATATCTTTTTTATGCATATCATAACCCCCAGACGTTCACATATGTTTCCATCATACTTGAAAAAAACTTCTCCGGACAAGAGAAGTTTTTTTATGCCCCGTACTGTGTCCACAGCTCTTGTAAAAGCCCTGACAAGTACGGTGTATGGTTAATGATCACATTTGCGAGAGACGATTGCCCCATCATTTGCTGCAACGCATCTACCGGCAGAACGGATGCGACATACAGCAGCACAAATGTAAATAAATAGACTTCTAGAAAACCGAGAACGGCTCCCAGCATCTGGTTGATTTGTTTAATCACCGGAATGCCGGCTACAATACTCAGGAACGAGCCGATAATTCTCAGTAAGATTTTAGCAATGATAAATAAAACGATAAACGCAATCGCATTATAGTACGCTGCTTCCAAATTCCCCGTAAAAAAAGAAAGAGCCGGCTGTCCCGCTGAAAAATCGGGTGCGGGAATCCAATGTAAATGCGGTGCCACGTTTTTATAGAATAAAGCCGCAAAGGCAATTGATAAAATAAAGCTCGTCAAGCGGATAAACTGCAGGATAAAACCGCGTTTTAACCCCAGTAAAGTCCCCATCAGGAGCAAGATTAAGATGATGATATCTAGCATAGTTGTTCAATCCTTTTCTTTAAGCTGACGCTCCAGTTTTTCACATTTCTCTTGTAATTTGACATAATCGTGCACCACATTTACCGCTGTCAGCACTGCAAGTTTATTTATATCAAGGTATGGATTTTTTTCATTGATTTCTCTCATTTTATCATCAACAATTCCGGCGACATACCTCATATGGGCTCTGCTTTCTTCACCGACAATCGTGAAGTGCTGGCCGTAAATGTCAACGGTTGTTTTTGTTTTTTTGCCGTCAGACAACGTTTCTCCTCCATTCCGCGAGAATCCTAGTTCTTATCATAACACGTTTATTAAATGAATGGAAAGACGAGCCTCCCGCTGTTATGATACACTGGTATATAAAGCGAAAAGTGTAAAAAAAGGAGATTATTACGTGTCCCATTCAGTGATAAAAGTATCGTTGTCTGCTATTGACCAAATGAAAATGACATACAGCGGTTCGCTTACAGCCTCTGTTCCGCAGGGAGCCGTTTTTCAGGCGAAACCGCCCGGCTGTACCATTACAGCATATCAATCCGGCAAGGTCTTGTTTCAAGGCAAAAACGCAGCGGCAGAATCCGCGCGCTGGGGAACAGCAGAGCCGGAAAAGAAGAAAATGGCCAAAAAGCCGGCTGATCCCCGCTATGCCCCTCCGGCAGATATCGCCGGAATGTCTGTTATCGGTTCTGACGAAGTCGGAACCGGAGATTACTTTGGCCCAATGACGGTTGTATGCGCGTACGTCGACAAAACCATGCTTCCTTTAATGAAGGAACTCGGTGTTAAGGATTCTAAAGATTTAAAAGATCCGCAAATCATCGAGATTGCCCGAAACCTGATCAAAACTATTCCATATAGCCTGCTGGTTTTAAAAAATGAAAAGTATAACAGCATGCAGGAAAAAGGCATGAGCCAAGGGAAAATGAAAGCATTGCTGCACAATCAGGCGATCACCCATTTATTAAGGAAAATGGATGGAATAAAGCCTGAGGCCATTTTGATTGACCAATTCGCTGAGCCAGGCGTCTACTTCAATCATTTAAAGGGCAGAGACATTGTGAAGGAGCGGACCTATTTTAGCACAAAAGCTGAAGGTATTCACCTGGCTGTCGCCGCTGCTTCAATCATTGCAAGATATTCATTTTTAATGGAAATGGATAAACTGTCACGCGAGGCAGGAATGACACTTCCGAAAGGAGCCGGTCCGCACGTTGATGAAGCGGCCGCCAAGCTGATCCTCAAAAAAGGGGCATCTGCACTCAGAACCTTTACAAAACTCCATTTCGCCAATACGCAAAAAGCGCAGCGCCTTGCTGATAAAAAACGCTCATAGAAAAAAGCTTGCAGATTTCTCTGCAAGCTTTTTTATCAGCCTCTTAAAACAGCTTGATATGTGTCTTCTAACGCTTTCAGCACTTTGCTGTGCGCCTTTGTCACTTCTTCTTCAGTCAGTGTTTGTTCAGGGTTGACATACTGGAGTGAGAAAGCGACTGACTTCTTGCCTTCCTCCATATGCTCTCCTTCGTATACGTCAAATACGGTTACCTCTTTCAGAAGCTTGCCCCCGGCCTCTTTAATGACGCTCTCGAGCTGTCCGCTTGTGACGGTTTTATCTGTTACAAGAGCAATATCACGTGTCACAGACGGATATTTCGGAATCGCCGTGTAAACAAGAGGTGCTGTTTCTGCCGCGAGCAACGCATGAAGATCGAGCTCAAATACGTATGTTTCCTTTATATCCAGTTCTTTTTCCAATGAAGGATGGACTTGGCCGATGAAGCCGATCAGAGAACCATTCAATAAAATGTTCGCTGTTCTGCCCGGATGCAGCTGTTTGCGTTCAGACTGTACAAATTCAATGCTGTCTAGGACGTTGAGTTTGTCTAACAGCCCTTCGACAATACCTTTGACAACAAAGAAATCAACTGGTTTCTTCTCACCCTGCCATAGCTGCTTGCGCCATAATCCGGTAACAGCTCCTGCCACGCGTTCTGTTTCAACAGGTTTTGTGTCCTCTTCCTTCGTCAGGAAAACGGAACCGACTTCGTACAGTGCAACTGAGTCAGTCTGTCTCGCGAGGTTGTAAGAAACAGAATCAAGCAGATTCGGAACAAGACTGTGTCTGAGAATGCTTCTTTCTTCACTCATAGGAAGCGCAAGCACAGTGTTCAGTGATTTTTCAATCGCAAACGCTGCCGCTTTCTTCTCGTTTGTCAACGAGTAAGTGATGGCTTGTGATAAGCCTGCGCCTTCAAGGAAGCGTCTGACTTTACGGCGTTTTGCCTGATATGGCGTTAATCCGCCTGTAGTTCCCGCTGTCTCAGGAAGCGTAGACAGAATGTTATCGTAGCCGTACAGTCTTGCCGCTTCTTCGATTAAATCCTCTTCTATTGTAATGTCGCCGCGGCGTGATGGGACAGTCACAACGAGAAGTTCACCCGCTTCACCGACCGTAAAACCGAGACGTTTATAAATGCTGATCAGTTCTTCCTTGCTGATCGTCATGCCTAGAACGCTGCTCACTCTGTCAGCAGACACGTGAATGTTATTTGCTTCGATTGTCAAGTGATCTTCCTCAACTGTTCCAGCAAGCACCTCACCGCCGGCATACAGATGGATCAGCTGTGCAGCCCGTTCTGCTGCAAGACGCACGCGCGCAGGATCAATTCCTTTTTCAAACCTTACGCTTGATTCACTTCTCAAACCAAGGTCTTTGGAAGCCTTGCGAACCGTCTGCCCGTTGAAATACGCAGCCTCAAGCAAAATCGTTTTCGTATCTTCCTGAACCTCTGACTCTGCTCCTCCCATGACACCCGCAACGGCCTGCGCTTTCGTTCCGTTTGTAATGACAAGGTGATCGGCGGACAGCTTACGTTCTTGATCATCAAGAGTTACGATCATTTCATTCTCAGCTGCTTTTCTTACTACCACTTCCTTAGAGCCAAATCTGTCATAATCAAACGCATGAAGCGGCTGTCCGTATTCCAACAGGACAAAATTTGTGATGTCAACGACGTTGTTGTGCGGACGAATGCCTGCATTCATCAGCTTTGTCTGCATCCAAAGCGGTGACGGAGCAATCGTGACATTTTTAATGATTTTTGCAGTGTAAAGCGGGTTCGCTTCTTGATCTTCAATTTTGACTGAAATGTAATCAGACGCTTGTTCTGAAGCAGCCGGGTAATCCGTTTGCGGAAGCTTTACCTCAGTATCTAAAATCGCGGCAACCTCGTAAGCAACACCAAGCATGTTCATGGCATCCGCGCGGTTTGGCGTTAAACCCAGCTCAAGAATCGCATCGTCAAGCTGTAAAGCCGCTAAGGCATCGCTTCCTGTTTCAGCGTCATTCGGGAATACAAAAATGCCTTCTGCATACTCCTTCGCCACAAGTTTGCTTTCAATACCAAGCTCCTGTAAGGAACAGATCATGCCGTTTGATTCTTCACCGCGAAGCTTAGCTTTTTTGATTTTGAAATTGCCCGGCAGCACCGCTCCGACTGTTGCAACCGCGACTTTTTGTCCTTTATCCACATTCGGCGCACCGCAAATGATTTGTACAGGGGCTTCAGCTCCAATATCCACAAGGCACTTATTCAGTTTATCAGCATTCGGATGCTGCTCGCGCTCCAGCACATGGCCGATGACAACGCCTTTGATGCCTTCTCCTTTGTATTCAATTCCTTCAACCTCAATACCGGCTCTTGTAATTTTTTCAGCAAGAACAGCCGGGTCCATGCCTTTTAAATCAACATAATCCTCTAACCATTTATAAGAAACAAACATCCTTGCATCCTCCTCTTACGCCTGTTTAAACTGCGAAATAAATCTGACATCGTTTGTATAGAAGTGGCGAATATCATCAATGCCGTATTTCAGCATCGCGATGCGCTCAACACCCATTCCGAATGCGAAGCCCTGATATTCCTTCGGATCAAAGCCAGCCATTTTAAGCACGTTCGGGTGAACCATTCCGGCGCCGAGGATTTCAATCCAGCCTGTTCCTTTACAGACTGAGCAGCCGTTCCCACCGCATTTAAAGCATGTCACATCCACTTCTACTGAAGGCTCAGTAAACGGGAAGAAGCTTGGGCGGAGTCTGATTTCGCGGTCTTGCCCGAACATTTTTTTCGCAACGAGTTCAAGCGTTCCTTTTAAATCACTCATGCTGATGTTTTTGTCAACGACAAGCCCTTCAATTTGCATAAATTGGTGAGAGTGCGTCGCGTCATCGTTATCACGGCGATATACTTTACCCGGGCAAATGATTTTAACGGGACCTTTGCCTTCATGCTTTTCCATCGTCCGTGTTTGGACAGGAGACGTTTGCGTTCTCATCAAAGTTTCCTCTGTGATGTAAAAGCTGTCCTGCATATCGCGCGCTGGGTGTTCTTTCGGAAGATTGAGCGATTCGAAGTTGTAGTAATCCGTTTCAACCTCTGGCCCTTCCTCGACTGTGTAGCCCATCCCGATAAATAAATCTTCAATTTCTTCAATGACAACAGTGAGCGGATGGCGGCCGCCGACTGCAACAGGGTTCCCCGGCAGCGTGACGTCAATTGTCTGCCCTGCAAGCTTCTGTTTCATTTCCTCTTCTTCAAGCTTCTCGTTTTTGTCAGCAATCGCATTGGCAATGCGCTCCCTTACTTCGTTCGCGAGCGCCCCCATTTTTGGACGTTCCTCAGCAGAAAGCTTGCCCATTCCGCGCAGCACTTCTGTAATCGGCCCTTTTTTTCCGAGATATTGCACCCGAATATCATTGACAACCTTCAATGAGCTTGCCGCTTCTACTTGTTCTAAAGCTTCTTGTTCCAGCTGTTTTAGCTTTTCTTCCATTTTGCATCCTCCTTTTATGTAAACAAACCGTTCATATGTCTTTGGAAAATAAAAAAACCCGTCCCTTGTACAAGGGACGAGTTGTGGCCGCGGTACCACCCTTATTTCAGACAGACTGATGCTGTCGTCAGCTTCATTGACATAACGGAATCAGATTCCGGTTCACCTTTACGCGCAGTGTACGCGGTCCCGGCGACAACTCAAGAGGTGAAGCCAATTTCCGGCTGCATTAAAAATGCTCTCAGTCAGCGGCATTTTCTCCCTGGAAAGCAGTTGATCAGAAATTGAGGTCCTCTGTCACGGTTTTTGAAATATTATGTTCTATTATAGTGAAATCCAACGCTTGGCGCAACACTATCCTCGCAAGTGATACACGAGGATGGCAGCCGCAACCGCAACGTTTAGTGATTCAGCCTGTCCGTAAAGCGGCACGTACAGGTTCAAATCCGTTTTTTCCAGCAATGCAGCATCCACCCCTGCACCTTCATTTCCTACAATGAGCGCAAAGGATTCAGACTGAGGAATCTCTTGGTAAGGCGCTCCGTTTTGCAGCGCCGTGCCGTATACTTTTACGCCCTCTGCCTTCAATTCGTCCACATATGAAGGCAGGTTTCTTCTCACAACAGGAATATGGAAGTGAGATCCTTGAGCAGATCGCAGTGTTTTTCCGTTAAAGGCGTCCGCCGTGCCGTCACCGAGTACAACCGCATCCAAACCGGCCGCATCAGCCGTTCGAATCATTGTGCCAAGGTTTCCCGGATCTTGAACAGCGTCAATCAGCAGCACCTTGCGTGCCGTTGCCAGCTTTTCTTCAGGCATATGGCACACAGCGGCAATCTGCTGCGGCGTTTCGGTTTCAGTCACAGCTGAAAACGCATCTTCACTCAGCATATAGCACTGGATACCAGTCTCAAGATCTGAAGGAATCTTCGTTTCATCCTTTACAAGGATTTCTTTCACAATGCCCGGGCTTTTCAACGCCTCTTCAACGAGGTGTTCTCCCTCTATCAGAAATGTATTTGTTTTTGTTCGTTCTTTTTTTGTGTGAAGCTTTTTCCAATCCTTCACTTTTTGATTTTTTGCCGATTCTATTTGTTTCACTGTCTATGTGGCGCTCCTTTTTTTAACATGATGTTATTATATCGCAAGAACAGCACATAATAAACCAGGTGCAGGGTTAGAATATACGTATTACATTTTAGAAAAAGGAGCGTTTTACATGGATCTTAATTTACGTCATGCCGTCATTGCCAATGTCACCGGCAATAATCAGGAGCAGCTTGAGCATACAATCGTAGATGCGATTCAAAGCGGTGAAGAAAAAATGCTTCCAGGGCTCGGCGTTTTATTCGAAGTCATTTGGCAGCACGCATCCGAAAGTGAGAAAAACGAAATGCTGAAAACGCTTGAAGGCGGATTAAAACCCGCCGAATAAGACATGAAACCGGGTGACAGCGCCCGGTTTTTTTCTTATATAATAAAAACATGATGAGGGGGAACGCCATGTTTTTACAGCCGTTATTAGCGAAAAAAATTATTGCTGAAGTTAAAAAAATGTACGAACGTGAAGTCATTATTGTAAACACGGACGGTCTTATTATGGCAGGCACAAACGATGAGCGTGTCGGACAATTTCATGAGGGAGCGCTTATCTGCGCAAAAGAAAGACGCAGCGTGATTATTACAAAAGAAGATGAAACAAGATTAAAAGGAGTGAAAGCAGGCATAAACCTCCCTGTATTTTTTGACCATGATGTGATCGCCGTCTTCGGGCTGACAGGTGAGCCTGCAGAGATTCAGCCATTCGGAGAACTGCTTCGAAAAATGACAGAGCTGTTCATTAAGGAATCACGGCATTTAGAGCAATCCCAGTGGCGTGAGAGAATGCTGGAGTCCTTTATGATCGATTGGCTGCAATTAAAGGAGTGGTCTCCCAGTTTTCTTGAGAAAGCTCAGCTTCTTGGTGTTGACCTTTCCTCCCGGCGCCAAATGATTCTTATTCAGGGGTATGAGTGGTCACGTCATGATATTGAACAAATGGCACGCAGCTGGAAATCCTCGTACCCTGCGGATTTGTTCATCAGGTGGGGAAATGAACGGATCTTGATTAATCATGAAGTGCCGCAGCATGAACAAAGGGATCGGCTTTTACGGAAGATCCTTCACATTTGTTCGTTTGCCAATACCGCAAACAGCCAATTTGCAGCAGCTGGCGCCGGAAGGGCTGTCGCAAGCTCCAGCCTGACAGATTCATACGAGCAAGCGGAAAAAGCGCTGGCTGTCAGCCTTAAGCGAAAAACGCCCATATTTGAAGAGGATCTGAAGCTTGATATGTGTCTGACGGAGATCAGCCCGGGAACCCGAAACGAATTTCCGCAAAGAGTATTAGGAGAGGCGCTTGAGCATCAGGAACTTATGAATACGTTACGGACTTTCTTTCATCACGATTTGTCTTTGAAACAAACCGCAGAAGATATGCATATTCATATCAATACATTGCGTTATCGTCTGGCTAAGGCTGAACAGCTGACGGGTTTACGTTTTGACCGTACCGAGGACATCGTCACGATGTACGTTGCCCTCTATTTTTTAGATCAAGATACAAAATAGAGAGAGTTTCAGTTTCATTTTTTGTATGTTTCTCCATGGAAGGCTTTGCTTTTTTTCTTTTACAATAGATTGAAAGTTTTTTTTGACAGGGGGATGGGTGAAATGATCACCAAGGATGTAAAGGAGCAGCTGATTCGGGTCTCCGGACCAGAAAACTTTGATGACTCGAATGCCGGCCGTCTCGTCTATTCATATGATGCGACGCCTCAGTATCAGTCTATGCCTGATGCCGTGATTGCTCCGAGGAATACTGAAGAAGTATCACGCATTTTAACAATTTGCAGCGAACATCGAGTGCCGATCGTTCCAAGAGGATCAGGGACAAACCTGTGCGGCGGCACGTGCCCGACTGAAGGCGGACTTGTGCTTCTCTTTAAGCACATGAACCAGATTCTTGAGATTGATGAAGAAAATTTAACTGCCACAGTTCAGCCGGGCGTCATTACGTTGGATATGATCCGGGCAGTTGAAAGCAAAGGTTTATTTTATCCGCCTGACCCGAGTTCTATGAAAATATCAACTATCGGGGGCAACATCAATGAAAATTCCGGCGGGCTCCGCGGATTAAAATACGGCGTCACCCGCGACTATGTTATTGGACTGGAGGTTGTGCTCGCAAATGGTGACATCATCCGCACCGGCGGAAAACTCGCAAAGGATGTGGCCGGATACGACCTCACACGTCTTTTTGTCGGCTCAGAAGGAACACTCGGCATTGTGACAGAGGCAATCGTCAAGCTCGTTCCAAAGCCTGAAACAAAAAAGACGCTGCTTGCCCTATATGAAAATATCGATGCCGCTGCTCAAACGGTATCAGACATCATTGCCGCAAAAATCATACCCGCCACGCTTGAATTTCTCGACCAGCCTACACTTTTGGTGATTGAGGATTATGCCAAAATCGGACTTCCGACAAGCGCAAAAGCAGTTTTGTTAATTGAACAAGACGGGCCATATGAAACTGTTGAACGGGATATGGAAAAGATTGAGGCGATCTGCAAAAAAGGTGACGCCGTTTCCGTTCAGACCGCACAAACAGAGGAGGAAGCATTTGCCCTGACTGAAGCCCGGCGTTCTGCACTTTCTGCCCTAGCCCGCCTCAAACCGACGACGATTTTAGAGGATGCGACCGTTCCTCGCTCAGAAATAGCCAATATGGTTAAAGCGATTAATGATATTGCTGCTAAATATGATATTTCCATCTGCACCTTTGGTCACGCAGGAGACGGGAACCTTCACCCGACATGCACGACAGACATAAGAAATGAGGATGAAATGGAACGTGTCGAACAGGCTTTTGCCGAGATTTTTGAGAAAGCGATTGAACTTGGCGGCACGATAACCGGAGAGCACGGAGTCGGGGAAATGAAAGCGCCTTACTTGGAAATGAAGCTGAAAAAAGAAGGCATTGATGCGATGAAAGCGTTGAAAGCGGCATTTGACCCCCGGAACATATTAAATCCCGGCAAAATGTTTGCGAAAGATGCCAGAAAACGTGTGGTGGCGGAAAGATGACAACAGAAAAAGAAATGAAACAGATCCAAAATGAATTTAAAGAGCGTATGGATGAAGGAGAGTTATTAAATTGTATGCGCTGCGGCTTCTGTCTTCCTTCCTGTCCGACCTATATCGAATCGGGATTTCAGGAAACACACTCTCCGCGTGGGCGCATCGCCTTAATGAAAGCCGTAGCCGACGGTATGATTGAACCGGATGAAGATGTCGAACGGTCGCTGTCACTTTGCCTCGGCTGCCGCGCCTGTGAGCCTGTATGCCCGTCTGGCGTGAAATACGGGCAGCTGCTTGAAGAAGCCAGAGATATTATCCACCAAAATAAAAAACACTCGCTTGGTGAACGTGTCATGCGAAAGACGGCTTTTCACGAGCTGTTTCCGCATCAAAACCGCATGCGCTCAGCTGTAAGCCTTATCGGTTTGTATCAGCGGTCAGGACTGCAAACCGCTATGCGTAAAACCGGTATGCTTCGGCTCCTGCCTGAGCATTTGCGGACGATGGAAGCTGTTCTTCCTGATATTCCAAAAAGCAAAGACATGAAACATCGCCCGCGTTTCCTGCCTTCCATTGGCCCCATGAAAAAACGGGTCACCTTTTTTTCGGGCTGCTTAATGGATACAATGTTTTTACCGACCAATAACGCCACATTGAAGCTTTTACAGCTGGCAGGCTGCGACATTGTCATTCCGCCTGAACAGGCTTGCTGCGGGGCGCTTCATGGACACAGCGGTGAAAAAAACACAGGGAAAGAGCTCGCGAAACAAAATATTGCTGCTTTCGAAGCATTAGACGTGGATGCAGTCATTACAAACGCAGGAGGATGCGGAGCCTTTCTGACCGAATATGATCATTTGCTGAAGGATGACCCGGAATGGTCGGAGCGGGCCGCCGCTTTTGTTCAAAAGCTGAAGGATTTTTCTTCTGTTTTGGTTGAACTCGATTTCCATCAAATGGACTTAGCGCTCGAGACGCCTCAAGTCGTTACCTACCAAGATTCATGCCACCTAAGAAATGTAATGCATACGTCGCTTGAGCCCCGCCAGCTTCTTAAAAGCATCAAAGGGGCGGAATTCAAAGAAATGGAGAAAGCAGACAGCTGCTGCGGGTCAGCGGGAATTTACAACATCGTCGAAGCTGAAATGTCTATGAGAATACTGGACAGCAAAATGGCTGCCGTTAAAGCAACCGAAGCGATCCTCATTGTAACAGCAAATCCCGGCTGCCTGCTGCAGATGAAGCTCGGCATTGAACGCGAAGGACTAAGCGGTAAAGTCAGAGCCGTTCACCTGGCTGATTTGCTATTGGAAGCAGCCGGGCACAAAACATCATGAGAAAGCCCAAAACAGACACTGTTTTGGGCTTTTGTGCGTTATTCCATCGGACTGCAAATTTCGATATAATGTCCATCCGGATCAGCGATATAGGGCGACCGTCTGCCCCCATGGTTTCACTTTCGGCTCCCCGATAATCGATACGCCTTGTTCTCTCATCCTTTTGATGACCGCTTCTACATTTTCAGTAACAAACCCAATTTCAAATGTGTTTGAAGCAGATGTATCCGGAATGTCCAGCGCCGTGATGTCTCTGGCGCTTTCCCGCGTATTAAGCGCCAATATCGTAGACCCTGTATCAAATTCGATATACGTTCCGTGTTCAGCACGAATCGGCAGTCCTAATATATCTCGGTAAAAATGAATAGCCCGCTTGCTGTCCGATACGTATAGAATAAGATATTTCATTGATAGATTCATTGCCAACCCCCCTCAGCATTTTCAATAGTTCTTCTAGCCCGGTATAGACGCTTCCATCCTTAAGCTCGGATCTTTCCACATCTGCGCCCATTTTTTCACAGCCGCCACGATAATAATGAAGCCTAACACCAGCATGATGATAGATAATACGCCATTCAATACACTATATCCTGCTGCTTCAGGATTGAGATACACATTGCGCACCATCCAATAGCCCGCATAATTGACAGTGACATATAAGTAGGCAAGCGGGATAAGGCAAGTCAGAATGTACCGGCGTTTATCAGCGATTTTCAGCACGATGGTCGCTCCGATAATCAGCCCCACTGAAGCCATCAGCTGATTAGAAACGCCGAACAGCGCCCAAATGGAACCGATATCTCCTGAATACAGCAAGTACCCCCACATCAAACAGGCAAGCGCGCTGGCAAATACAGAGCCCGGAATCCAGTCTGTTTTCTTCAGCGGCTTATACACCTCCCCGAAGAAATCCTGGATCAAATAACGGGCGACGCGTGTGCCGGCGTCAATCGCTGTTAAAATAAAGACCGCTTCAAACATAATGACAAATTGGAAAAAGTATGAGGCCAAATGGCTGAAAAACGGCATTCCGGTAAAAATATAAGTCATTCCCACCGCAAGTGTGACGGCTCCCCCTGTTCTTCCTTCTAAGTCCAAACCGATTTCCCTGCTCAATTCAGGCAAATGTACGACATTCATGCCAAGCGTACGGAAAACCTCAGGCGTGCTGTTAATCGCAAAGTAATCAGCAGGCTGTAAAGCGGTCGCTGCAATCAGCGCCATGATGCCGACAAGACACTCAACAAGCATTGCGCCAAACGCAACCGGCTTCATATCACTCCATTTATTCAGCATTTTCGGTGTCGTTCCTGAGCCGACAAAGGCATGGAACCCAGAGATCGCCCCGCAGGCGATGGTTATTGAGATGAACGGCCAGACAGGCCCTGCCAGCACCGGCCCGCCGCCTTTTACGAATTCTGTAAACGCAGGGAACGGAATGGACGGATTGACGACAAACACACCAACAATCAAAGCGATAAAAACACCGATTTTCATAAAGCTGCTTAAATAATCACGCGGAGCAAGAAGCAGCCAAACGGGAAGCGCAGCCGCAAAAAACGCGTAAACAGGAAGCGCGATTGCAAGCGTTTTCATATCTAGCGTTAAAAAGTCACCGAGCGCGGTAGTCTGTACCCATGGACCAATAAAGACTCCTGCCATTAAAAAGAGAAAGCCAACCGTTGAAGCGAGCTTTAAATTTCCCGTTTTCTTATAAAATAAGCCCACACCCATCGCAATCGGAATCGTAATCCCTACCGCAAATGTTCCCCATGGATTACGTTCAAGCGCATGCAAGACAACCATCGACAGGCCCGCCATTGTGATCGTGATGATAAACAGCATGGACAGTCCTGTACAAAATCCTGCAACAGGGCCAAGCTCATCCTTTGCCACTTCCGACAGCGATTTTCCGTTTTTGCGCATCGATGCAAACAACACCACAATATCATGGACGGCTCCCCCAATTACCGCCCCGATTAACAGCCACAATAATCCCGGCAAATAGCCAAACTGCGCCGCTAGAATTGGTCCGACCAGCGGCCCGGCCGCTGCGATCGCGGCAAAGTGGTGGCCGAACGAAACCCATTTATTTGTAGGCACATAGTCTTTCCCATCCTCAAGCGCATGAGCAGGTGTTGGCTTGTCATCATTCACTTTGAGAACCTTCACCATCATAAATGTTCCGTATAAACGATAGGCAATAGCCAAAATACACATTGATGCTATCACAATTGTAACCGCATTCATTTTCTCCTATCCCCTTTGCTGTTTTTCATAAATATATCATAATTTCATGGTGAAAAGCGGTCATTTTTTCCTATACAAAAAGCCGGCTTGAACGGGCCGGCTCGTAGCAGTTGAAAGACAAGCCGGAGATTTCTCTCCGGCTTAGCTTCTCTTATGACTGTTTTTTCAGGCGGATCACATTCCAGGAAAGCGGCGTGAAATGAGCAGTTAAGCCGTTTTCGCTGACAGACGATGATCCGTTGGAATGCGGAACGACATTTTTTCTGTTATACTGGTTTGTTGCTTTGATATCCTGATGCTCAAGTACGATGTGCTCTGCGATTTGGTAAGATTCAAAGCCTCTGAGCGAAATCTCCGTCTCCATCTGATCCTCAGCCTTGTTTACCGCAAAAATAGTGAGTGTTTCTTCCTCTTCAGAGTACACAACAGCAGCATCAACATATGGCACATCAGTGAAATCAGAACAATCGTACTTAGGAGAAGAAATAAGCGGTTTCAGTGACTCGCCCCTTCCGTAAACAGAAGCATGCATGTATGGGTAGAAAATCGGCTGTCTCCATGCTTCTCCGCCTTTTTCCGTCATGATCGGCGCGATGACATTGACAAGCTGTGCAAGACACGCAATTTTCACACGGTCTGCGTGCTGCAGCATCGTAATGAGCAGAGAGCCGACTAATAAGGCATCTTCAAAATTGTAAATATCCTCCAAAATCGGACGCGCAGTGATCCACGGCTCGACTTTTTTATCAGCCTCATTTGAGTGGTACCAGACGTTCCATTCATCCAGAGAAAGATTGATTGTTTTCTTGCTGCGTGTTTTTGCTTTTACATAGTCACAGGTCGCAGCGACTGATTTGATAAAATGATCCAAATCCATAGAACGTGCCAAGTAGTTTGGCAGATTGTTATCCTGGTTTCCGTAGTAAGTGTGAAGAGAGATATAGTCGACATGCTCATACGTATGCTCAAGCACCTTCGCTTCCCAATCGATAAAGGTCGGCATGCCGCTGTTTGAGCTGCCGCAGGCAACGAGTTCAATTGATGGGTCAACCCACTTCATGACCTTTGCTGTCTCTGCAGCAAGCCGTCCGTATTCATCAGCTGTTTTGTGGCCGATCTGCCACGGTCCATCCATTTCGTTTCCTAAGCACCATGTTTTGATGCCATACGGCTGTTCATAGCCATGCGATCTTCTTAAATCACTCCAGTAAGAGCCTTTCGGATGGTTGCAATATTCAACGAGATTACGGGCGGCATCTATGCCTCTTGTGCCAAGGTTGACGGCCATATTGACCTCAGTGTTCACCTTTTTTGCCCAAGATAAAAATTCATTTGTTCCCACTTCATTGGTTTCTGTCGTTTGCCATGCCAAGTCAAGCCGTCTCGGGCGGTTTTCGACTGGTCCGACACCGTCCTCCCAGTTGTATCCGGATAAAAAGTTTCCGCCCGGATAGCGGATGATGGGAACCTGTAATTCTTTGATCAGCGACTGGACATCTTTTCTAAATCCATCTTCATCCGCTTCAGGGTGATCAGGCTCGTATATGCCTTCATATACCGCACGACCCATGTGTTCGATAAACGAGCCATAAATCCGTTTATCTACTTCACCGATTTTATATTCTTTGTCTACAATCATTCGCGCTTTTTTCATCACACGTTTCCTCCTTCATTAACCTTTGACTCCCCCTACCGTCAGGCCGGAGATAAAGTACTTTTGGAAAAACAAGAAAATGATAATCACCGGCAAAATCGCAAATACTGAGCCGGATATAAGCATGTCGTAATTATTTCCATAAGGGCTCAGCAAGCTGGACAGCCCTATTGGAAGCGTAAACATTTCTTTCGACCGAAGCACAATCAGCGGCCACAAGAAGTTGTTCCAGCTGTTTAAGGACTGAAGGATAATCATCGCACCGAAAGCCGGTTTCATCAGCGGTGCCATAATCCTGAAAAAGATGCCGAATTCCGTACAGCCGTCCATCCTTGCAGAGTCCAGCAGATCTCTTGGAAGGCCAAGAGCATATTGCCTGAAAAAGAAAACGGCAACAGGTGAAACGATAAACGGCAATATGACACCTGTATATGAATCGATCAAGTGCAGTCCGACAGTAAGCTTAAACAAAGGAAGCATCATCACTTCCAGCGGAACCATCATGATAATCAACACAAGAACAAAGATGATATTTCTGCCCTTAAAATCATAAACCGCAAGCCCGTACCCGATCATAGAAGAAAAAAACAGAGTGAGCACGGTCGTAAAAAGTCCGAGTACAAGACTGTTAAAAAACCATTTGAAATAAATGCTGCCGCCATTAAACAGAAATGTATAATTATCAAGACTCATTACTTTAGGATCAATGTCGAGATTGAGCCCCACACGCAAAAGCTCAGATGAGGGCTTTAATGATCCTAAAAGCAAACAGAAAATTGGAAAAAGATACAATAGGCTCAGCATAATAAAAAACAGGGTTAGTGCGATTCTGTAAACGCTAAACTGAGGACTGTGCCGCAACATTTATCCCTCCCCCTTAAACGAGCCCGACAGCTTTAATGAAATCAGGCTGACAACAAGTATCACAATCAAAAGCACGATGCCGATGGCTGCTCCGTACCCCATTTCGTTGTAGGCAAGTCCCTGCTGATACAAATATCCGACAAGCGTCAGACCAATATTACCCGGGGAATTATTCTGCCAAAGGACGTAGCTTTCCTCAAACATCCTGAAGCCGCCGATAATGCTGATGGTCAGCACATATACGGTTACAGGCTTGAGAAACGGCAGCGTGATGTGCAGAAATTTTTTCATTGTATTCGCGCCGTCTATATCAGCGGCTTCGTACAGCTCTTTCGGCACATTTTGCAAACCGGCTAAAAAGTAAAGGATGTTGATTCCCATCCATCTCCATGAAGCAAGCAGCACCATCAAAAACATGCCGGTATGTTCATTGTTCATCCAGTTCTGAGGTGAAAAGCCGAGTTTGAGTAGGATGGAATTGGCCAGAGACGTTTCCATTTCTCCGAAGATCAGCCGAAAAATGATCCCCGCGACAATGGTGGAGGTCAATGCCGGGATGAATAGTGCTGATTTAAATATATTTCTAAATTTGACCAGCTTTGAATTCAGGAATATGGCCAGAAGCAATGGGACAGGAATCAGCACGATCAGCGTCCAAAAGGTGTATTCCAGCGTATTCCAAAGGGCGGTATAGAACGTCGGGTTGTTTAGCGCTGTATAATTAGACAATCCGACAAAGGACACCTCTCCCGGCAAAATTCTTTGGAAGCTCATGATGAAGACACTAATGATGGGGTATAGAAAAAATACGAGAAAGGATAAAACGAATGGCGCTGTAAACAGATAGGGCGCCGCTTTTTTTGAATAAAATAGATCTCGCCAGCCTGATTGTTTCGCAGCTGAAGGAACGGGATGAACCGTTCCTGTTTTCACAGGTTTCATGAGAACCTCCCCGCTTTCACTTTTTGAATGGGATTCTATTTCTGTTTCAGTTCACCTGCCGCTCTGTCCAAGGCTTGTTTAGGCGTTTTTTGCTGAGATTTAAGTGCGTCGAACAACACGCTTCTGTTGACAAGGTCTGAAGCCTTGGCAAAATCCTCATGTAAATAAATCGGATTGATTTCATCCTTGATATCGAGCAGCACGGAAAAAATGCCTGTTCCGTTTTGGAAGTAATCCGTGTATTTGTTTTTCTCTTTCAATTCCTTGGAGCTCCAGACATCCCAGCGAAGCGGGTCAAAGCCGAGTACGCTCCAGAGTTTTTTATTTCCTTCTTCAGAGCCCTTCGCAAAGGCCAAAAACTCTTTTGCTAACTCAACATGCTTGGATTGCTTCGGTACAACGGTTGCCGTACCGCCCAAGCCTGCCGAGCGGTCGCCCCCCTCTTTCCATGCCGGGAGCGGTCTGATGGCAATCTTCCCTTTCAGATCAGGCATATAATCGATAAATCTTCCCATATACCAAATCGGCATGAGGACTGAAGCAGCTCCTCCTTGGTTCATAAAGCCGTAGTATTCTTCACTGTGATGCCCGCCGCCCGGCGCAGGAATCATCGTTTTATCATTGATCATGTCTTTTAAATATTGAAGTGTTTTTACGTTGGTGTCATTATTGAGGATCAGCTTGCCGTTTTTATCAAAATAGCCTGAGTTTTGCTGTGAAATCATAGATAAGAACGTTGCGGAATCATTTGTTTCCACCGTTCCCATCGGCTTCCCGGTCACTTTGCGCACTTTCTGTCCGGCTTTATGGTAATCATCCCATGTTTTAATATCGTCAGGATTGACGCCGGCTTTTTTCATCACATCCATGTTATAAAACATGACCGTTGTTCCTACATGCGTATCGAGTCCGTAAAGCTTGCCGTTTTTGCTGTACAGGGTCAGCCGCGCCTCAACGAATTTATCGCGGTCCTTTTCAATCAGCGGAGTCAAGTCGGCAAGCGGTATGTCAGAGCCCTTCAAAAAGTTTGAAAAACGGGCCAATTCGACATCTGCAATATCAGGAACGCCTTCTCCCGCTATTAGGGAGATAGATAAGTTATCGTGCATTTGTCCATATGGATAAACGACCGTATTCAGCTTAATTTTGCGGTCAGGATATTTTTTGTTCCATTCCTTCACCATTTCCACATAGAACTGCTCATGAAGCCCGTTAAATGTCCAAAAGGTCAGCTCAGTTTCACCCGATTTGCCGGATGATTTTTCTGCTGAACACCCGGCAATGAGTAATGTCAGCAGCATCATGAGCACAAGAAAACAGACAGTCATTTTTTTCATCTGCGTTACCCCTTCCATTCGAGGTGCGGGCTATTCATATAGACCATGGTTGATCAGCGTTTTGTTTTCATTAATGATTCTTAATCCGGTGCAGCGGTCTCTTAAGGTGTGCGCATGTCTGAAGGCATTCTTGACGGAATCCTGCCCGACACCGATTTCGTCAAAATACGCAGGGCCTCCGGCTGATCTCAGCCAATCAGCCAGCACTTCTCCTTCCGGGAGAGTTTGATAAGCCGATTGGATGGCTTGCCGCCGGCTCGGTGAAAATTCGTTCAATCCCTCATCCTTAGCGAGCTTTCTGTATGTGTCAGTTAATAAAACAGCTGCACAGCCCACCTTTGCCCCATGAAGAATCTGCGGCCGTTTTTTCTCCATTAATTCCATCTCAATCCAATGTGAAATATGATGCTCTCCGCCTGATGCCGGGCGGGAATGATCTAATGCCAGCATGACAAGCCCCGATACAAGTAAAGACTCCATCAAAACCCGTATGCCAGTTTCCGTTTTCATCGCAATGTCTTCTGTGTGTTCAATGCAGGCAGCAAGCGCCTCCTGAACGATCTTAGCTCCTGCAGGCGAATAAGGCTCACCGGCAAGATGCCGGGATATTTCCCAATCTGCTAAAGACGTGATTTTACCGAGCATGTCACCAAAGCCAGCCGCCACCATTGACTGCGGTGCCGCTTTTAATAGATCCAGATCAGCGAACAGCGCAGATGGGGCCTTCGTTTGAATGGTTGTTTTCGTGCCGTATAAAATAATCGGCGCACCGGCTGATGTAAAACCGTCTACAGATGGAGCAGTCGGATAAGAAATAAACGGCAAATCTCTTTGAAACGCCGCAAAGCGGACGATATCATGAATCGTGCCCGAACCGACTGCGATCATGACATCCGTTGTTTGTTTCGTATGGATCAGCACATGAATGAGCGATCGTTCATCAGCTGTCACATCTCCGGCTTCATTTTCTGGAATGATCAGGCACTCGGCCTGAAATCCTGCTTGATTCAGTCGGTTTTCTAAATCAATTCCTGCAATGTGGTGTGTATTCGCGTCGCAGACAAGGACAATATGTTGATTGTTTTTTCGTTTTACATAATCCAAAAGCGAATCAGCTGCTTGCTTACCGAGAACAATTTCTTCAACTTTTATAGGCAACGTCTTTTCTCCGGCGTGTTCAAAAGCACGCTGAACGTCAGCTGCGATACGATTCATATCAGAATCCCCTCCTCAGCCAATTTGGTTACATCTTTAATAGAATCCAGCACATAATCCGGCGTGTACAAACGCTGTTCACCCTGTTTCGCAGAACCAGTTAGCACTAAGGCGCTTTTCATGCCATAAAGCTTCCCCATCGCAATGTCAGATTCAATGCTGTCTCCTATAATCATGCATTCATGTGCGGACAGCCCCATTGCTGTACAGGCAGCCTCCGCCATCAGCCATGACGGTTTTCCGACAACAAGTTCAGTCTTCGCTTGTGCGGAAGCCTCTATCGCCCCAATCATTCCAGCCACATCAATGGCATTTCCGTCTTCGTTCGGAAAAGAGCGGTCTTTGTTTGTAGCAATGATACGAGCGCCGCCGGCAGCCGCTTGAAAGGCTTGATTTAAATCGTCGTACGTGAGCGTTTCATGAAGGGAGATCACGAGCCAATCCGCTTCCTTCGGTTCGCTCGCGTTCTGCACACCGGCCAGCCTCAGCTCGTCAACCAAGCCTTGCTCCCCAAGCACCCATACCTTTGAAAAACGATAATGTTTTTTCAGAAAAGCCGCTGTCACGCTTGATGACAGAACAATGTCGTTTACGTCCGTTTCAATCCCCGCGCCAAGAAGTTTTTTTCTGCACATGGCACGGGAGATATTCCCCCGGTTGCTTAAAAAGACGATTTTCTTTCCCATTCTCCTAAGCGTTTTGATCGCTTCTCTTGCTCCTTCGATCAACTCATTTCCTCTGAATACAGTACCGTCCAAGTCAATTAGAATGCCAGCCGGTGACACAGGCGTATCATGACTGGCCATAATACGCATTTGCTCCGTGTTTTCGATAAAAATGCTTTTCATGCAGGACTGTATTGATTGGGGTTACATCCTTGTTCAGCATAATGGAGTGATAGGCCATTTCGGCAACCGTTTCTAATACAACTGCGTTATGAATGGCATTTAAGGCGTCAGTGCCCCAGCAGAACGGTCCGTGATTATTCACGAGCACACCCGGCACCTGTTCGTAGTTTTGATGCTGAAAGGTTTCCGCTATGACTTTTCCTGTATTCAGTTCGTAGTCATGAATGATTTCTTCATCGTACATTTCTCGAGTACATGGAATCGCACTGTCAAAATAATCAGCATGGGTCGTGCCTAACGGAGGGATGTCTCTGCCCGATTGCGCCCAGCTTGTCGCCCATTGAGAATGGGTATGGACAATTCCCCCGATATTCGGAAAGGCTTTATATAAATAAACATGGGTAGGTGTATCTGAAGAAGGCTTAAGCGAGCCTTCGACGACCTCTCCATCAAGGTTCAAAACAACCAAGTCATCGGCTGTCAGGTCGCTGTATTCGACTCCGCTAGGTTTGATGACAATTCTTTCTTTTTCACGGTCAATGCCGCTGACATTTCCCCACGTAAAGGTTACCAGCTGATGCTCTTGAAGCTTCAGGTTGGCAGCCAGCACTTCTTTTTTTAATGTTTCAAGCATGCTCCATCACCCTTTATCAATTCTTTTTGGCGGCAGATGAAAATTGAAGATTTTTGATCGTTTTCAGACGTTTCATGACATGGTTTTCTTTTCCGAAATAATGAACCAGCTCTTTATATTCAGCGTACAATTTTTCATAAACCGCGGCGTTTTCGGCATTTGGCGTATAAGTTATATCTTTCAGTTTTCCCATGTTCGCCGCTGCCTCTTTGATGTCATCGTAGCCGCCTTTTTCTTTGCCTGCTGCAAGCGCGCCGAAAATGGCAGATCCTAAGGCTGGTGCTTGCGGTGAACCAGAGATTTTAATGTCCATGTTTGTCACATCCGCATAAATCTGCATGACAAACGGGTTTTTCTCAGCTATTCCGCCGGCTGCGTATAGTTCCTCAATCGGAACACCGCTTTCTTTGAATGTTTCGATAATCATTCGGGTTCCGTAAGCTGTCGCTTCAACTAACGCTCTATAAATCTCTTCAGGCTTCGTCAGCAGTGTCATGCCAAGCAGCATCCCTGTTAAATCTGCATCAACAAGAGTTGAACGGTTTCCATTCCACCAATCTAAAGCAAGCAAGCCGCTTTCACCAGGCGCTTGATGGTTTGCTTTCTCACTCAGCAGCTCATGAACGCCAATGTTTTTTTCCTTTGCTTCCTCTTGATAAGCTGGCGGGACACATGTTTTCACAAACCAGTCAAAATGATCGCCGACACAGGACTGCCCGGCTTCATATCCCGCATAGCCCGGGAGAATTCCGTTGTCCACAACGCCGCACATTCCTGGAACGATATGCACCTCTTCACCAAGTAGAACATGGCACGTCGAGGTTCCCATAATCATCAGCATTTTCCCTGGCTCTGTAATGCCGACCGCCGGTACGGAAACATGAGCGTCCACATTGGCAACCGCAACAGCCGTTCCCGGGAGAAGTCCGGTCAGCTTTGCCATTTTTTCAGTCAGACTGCCGGCTTTTTCTCCTACTGAATGAATAGAACCTGACAATTTGTCTTTTGTAATCGTTTTCATTGAAGGATTTAATTTCTCAAAGAAATCATCTGACGGATACCCCGCTTTTTCACTCCACATCGCTTTATACCCTGCGGTACAATTGCTTCGCTTGAGCGAGCCGCACAGCTGGTACACGATCCAGTCCGCAGCCTCGATGATCCGGTCAGCCGCTTCATAAATGTGAGGCGCTTCCTCGGCAATTTGCATGACCTTTGGAATCATCCATTCTGATGAAATTTTTCCTCCGTACCGCTGTAAAAAAGCCTCTCCTTCTTCTTCCGCGATTTGATTGAGCCGATCAGCATGTTTTTGGGCCGCATGATGCTTCCAGAGCTTCACATAGCTGTGCGGCTCCTCTTCATATTCAGGCAGCATGCATAACGGCTGCCCGCTGCTGTCAATAGGAAGGATCGTACATGCCGTGAAATCAATTCCAATCCCGATAATGTCTTTCGGTTCAACGCCCGTCTGTTCGAGTAAAGACGGAATGGTTGTTTCCAAGACTTCGAGGTAATCAGCAGGGTGCTGCAGCGCCCAGTCGCGCGGCAGCTTTTGACCCGTTTTTGGAAGGACGGTATCAATGACAGCATGCCTGTATTCTTTTACAGCAGCCGCAAGTTCCTCCCCTGTTTGGACATGAACGAGCACCGCTCTTCCTGATAAAGTTCCAAAATCAACCCCTATTGTGTAAGCCATGTGACATCCCCCTCTACTTTTGAAGCCGGTAAAGCGCCTCGTTCCATTTTAACTCGTGTTTCAGTTTATGAATTGTCGTATCACGGGAAATGAGAACACTTTCGATCCCCGCCATTTCCGCCCAATCAAGCATTTGCTCCGCTGTCAGTTCATAAGACAGGCAGGTATGATGTGCACCGCCGGCTAAAATCCATGCCTCCGCTGCTGTTTTCAATGACGGCTCCGGCTTCCAGAGAACACGGGCAACCGGTAAATTCGGCATGTCTTTTTCAATTTCCTGGCCGGTGACTTCATTCAGCACAAGGCGGAAACGCCCGCCAATATCAACAATGCTAGCTTGAATGGCAGAACCCCTGATGCCGTTAAATACAAAACGCGCAGGGTCCTCTTTGCCGCCAATCGAAAGCGGATGAACCTCGATTTTCGGCTGATCCAAAGCGACAGTCGGACACACTTCAAGCATGTGAGAGCCCAGAATCATTTCATTTCCCGGTTCAAAATGGTACGTGTAATCTTCCATGAAGGAAGTTCTTTTTCCTTTAGCCATGATTTTCATCATCCGTACAAGGGCCGCTGTCTTCCAATCTCCTTCACCGGCAAACCCATAGCCTTTCTCCATCAGGCGCTGAACGGCAAGTCCCGGCAGCTGTTTCATTCCGTGCAGCACTTCAAACGATGTCGTAAACGCTGTGTATCCGCCTTGCTCAAGAAAAGCGGTTAAGCCAAGTTCAATTTTCGCCTGTTCTTTAATGGACGCTACCTTTGCTTCGTCACGTTTTGTTTCCTCACTGATCACATATAGTCTGTCATACTCGGCATAAAGCGTGTCAACCTCGTCGTCCGTAATGCGGTCCATCACTTCAACGAGATCCCCGATGCCATATCCGTCAACCTGCCAGCCAAATTGAATATGCGCTCCCACCTTGTCTCCGTCCGTTACCGCGACATGACGCATGTTATCTCCAAATCTGGCAACCTTAATATGTCTGCTTTCATTTAATGCAGCCGCCGTATCCATCCACTGGGACATTTCTTTTTTCACTTCTTCATCATCCCAATAGCCGGCAATGACTTTTCGGCTAAGCCCCATTCTCGAGTTGATGTAACCGTACTCTCGATCGCCATGCGCGGATTGGTTGCTGTTCATAAAATCCATGTCAATCGTACCCCACGGGATATCGCGATTATATTGGGTATGCAAATGCATAAGCGGTTTTTGATAAGAGGAAAGGCCTTCTATCCACATTTTTGCAGGGGAAAATGTGTGCATCCATGTAATGATGCCAGCACATGTCTCACTGTACTCCGCTTCTCTTAACAGCTCTCTAATGGTTTCCGGTGAAGTGACGACGGGCTTATGAGTGATTTTATATCTGGAAGAAATCCCGCTGAGCCCCTCACAAATGCTTTTAGCATGCTGATCTACGAGTTCCAGCGTCTCTTCCCCGTATAGGTGCTGGCTTCCTGTCACAAACCAGAATTCATAATCCTTTGTCTGAAGCATGTAAACTGCCCCTTTCTCATAAAATAAAACGCTTTCAAATACAAAAGATACGTACTAATGATAGAAAATAAACCTATAAATAAATATTTGTACGAACAATTTTATTATAGTAATTGACTATTATACTGTCAATCTTTTCTTTTAAAAAAAGCCGGGGGCAGAGCCCGGCTTTTTGATTCAATAGGACGGCCAGCCCGAGCTCCAATTCAAATCATTGATAAGAAGCTTTGGAATGCCGTTGTCATTGGCATCATAGGCATGGCGAACAAGAATGTTTCCGTTCACAATATCCTGGCCTCCAGGTCCTTTCCATTGGTCATTGCCCGAATCCAAAATGGTGCCTCCGCCTTCAAGCATGCTTTTTCCGCTTTTATCAAGATAAGGGCCTGTAATGTTTTTGGATCTTCCGTAAGCAATTTTGTACGTACTGTTTACCCCGTCACAGCATTTATCAAATGAGACCATTAAGTAGTAATAGCCATTTTGATACGTAAGAGTAGGAGCCTCAAGCGCCCCGCCATTATTCGGTCTGGCAGCAATCGAATAGAGCGAGCCTGTAGGCTTCATCGTACTCTTATCGAGCTTAGTCAGCTTAATGCCGCTCCAAAACGAGCCGAATGCAAGCCACGGGTTGCCATCCTTGTCGAATGTCAGCTCCGGATCAATGGCGTTATAATTATTTGAGCTTGTCGAACGAATCACCAAGCCCTCGTCCTTCCAGCTCCCCGAACTGATGCTTGTTGAAGATGCCAGGCCAATGGCAGATGTATTGCTTCCAAAAGAAGAAACGGAATAATATAGCCAGTACTTGCCGTTATAGTATTGGATGTCCGGCGCCCACTGGTTTTGGCCATAATTCGGCACATAATTGGACCACCACGATAGCGGTGTAGTGAAAATGGATTTTTGTACGGTCCAATTTTTAGCGTCTGAAGACTTCAAAACCCGCAATCCCCGTTCTTCAGTAAGCCCTGTTCCGAGCGCATACCATGAGCTCCCCTCTTTAATCATAGTCGGGTCATGAAGCAGCTCATTGGATGCACCCCAAAACGCTGCCTCTGCGGGAGCAGCAGATGTGAATATCAAACCTGCAGCCAGAGCTGCACTCGAAAAGTGTAAGAAGCGTTTCCATGTTTTTTTCTTTTTCAATTTTGTTCAACCTCCTTTAAATTAGAAAACGCTTACAAATTAGATTGTTTATCCTCCCTTCCTGTCAAATCGAGCTGCGTATCGTATATCGTCATGTTCAGGACATTTTCGGTATCCCCTTTATTGTAGTCACTATGCTGTAATTTGTACAGACAAAAAAATAGAATCCGCCTAAATAGGCGGATTCTTCCGTATCTTTATTGGTACGTAATTTCGTCAACCGTTTTTCGGTCTAACTTCTTAATGACTTCCGTAATTAACTTTACCGCGTTTTCATAATCATCACGATGCAGCATGGCCGCGTGCGTATGAATGTAGCGGGTTGCAATGGTAATGGACAGCGCAGGAACGCCATTCGCCGTCAAATGGATGGCACCAGAATCAGTTCCGCCGCCGGCAATGGCATCAAATTGGTACGGAATGCCGGCTTCCTCCGCAGTGGCTACAACTGCATCGCGCAAACCTTTGTGAGAGACCATGGATGCATCGTAAACGATAATCTGCGGGCCTTTGCCCATTTTGCTCTGCGCTTCTTTCTCGGAAATGCCAGGCGTGTCTCCTGCTATCCCTACATCAACACCAAACGCAATATCAGGCTGAATGGTGTGTGCAGCCGTTTTCGCTCCCCTCAGGCCGACTTCCTCCTGCACGGTTCCGACGCCATACACTATATTTGGATGATCTGTGTTTTGTAAGTTTCTTAACACATCAATTGCAATCGCACAGCCAATGCGGTTGTCCCACGCCTTTGCGAGTAGGAATTTTTCATTGTTCATGATCGTAAATTCAAAATGCGGAACGATCATATCTCCCGGGAGTACACCCCACTCCAAGGCTTCTTCCCGGCTTGAAGCTCCAATATCAATAAACATGTCTTTTATTTCCACTGATTTTTTTCTTGCTTCAGGAGATAAAATATGCGGCGGCTTAGAGCCGATAACCCCTGTGATTTCTCCTTTTTTTGTGACAACGGTGACGCGCTGGGCAAGCATAACCTGAGCCCACCAGCCGCCAACGGTTTGAAAACGGATAAAGCCTTTATCTGTGATTTGTGTCACCATAAAGCCGACTTCATCCAAATGTCCGGCGATCATAATTTTCGGGCCGTTTTCTGCACCAGTTTTTTTGGCAATTAAACTGCCCAGGCGATCTGTTGTCACCTCATCAGCAAATGGTTCTATGTATGATTTCATCACTTGCCTTACTTCTCTTTCATTGCCCGGTATGCCTTTTGCATCTGTTAAATCTTTCAGCATGGTCAATGTTTCATCTAATTTTGCCATGTTCCAAACCCTCCTTCATCAGTCCTGCATTCTTATTATACAAAACATGGCGCTAACCATACGACTATTTCACTTGAAAATCGGGTATATGTTTTTACAGCTTTCTTTTAGAAAAAGTGAAACCTTTTTCTATGCTTTTCGTATTACATCAGATCATCACCATAAGGGAGGTGCCTTCACACAATGTTTGTCATGGTTCTAAGGATTATTTTGCTTGCACTTTTTGCTTATTGTATTTATGCCGTGGTCAAATATGTCGCGAATCCTAAGAGAAGGCTTAAGCTGGCCCAATCAAAAGAACATTTTTATATTATTGATGAACAAAACAATACCCGGAAGAATTTTCAGCTGACGTATAAAGGCGTGCTTTTTGAGGGAGAAAAGCATATTCCTTCCAAGGATCATCCGCTGTTTATTCACACGATCTTTGTCTGGACAGAATCTCCTGAGAAGCTGAAACATTTCTCTGCAAAAGATTTTGAGAACATTGAAGAAAAAGTGCTGGAACGATATCCAAATTGTAAGATTGACTGGGACCAGCCCATTAAACTCGCAAAAAAAGCAGAAGAGCGTTAAACGCTTTTCTGCTTTTTATAAATCAAACGGGCTGTAGTAAATAGCGATGAGAATCGCTTCAATTACCAGAAGAAGCGGTACTCCATACTTAAAAGAAGCGTGTTTCGTTTTATGTCTGAAGGTTTGCATGCCAAGCCAGACACCGAGCGCTCCAAATACGATGGCTATCAGCCACAGCCGGTCTTCAGAAATTCTCCACTTGTGCTGCTGCGCTTTGCGTTTGGCAATGCCCATCACCCAAAAACCGCACAGATTAATCAACACCAAATAAGCTGCAATAATCATGTTGCCTCATCCTTTATATAGAAAAAGCCGCTCTGCTGGAGAGCGGCTCTATATGATTACTTGTTTAATTGAGCTTTAGCAGCATCAGCAAGCTGATTGAATGCAGTAAGATCGTTTACAGCAAGATCAGCAAGCATTTTACGGTTTACTTCGATACCAGAAAGCTTAAGACCGTGCATTAAACGGCTGTAAGAAAGGCCGTTCATGCGAGCAGCTGCGTTGATACGAGTGATCCAAAGTTTACGGAAATCACGTTTTTTCTGACGACGGTCACGGAAAGCATAGTTTCCAGATTTCATGACCTGCTGGTTAGCTACTTTGTATAATGTATGTTTTGAACCGAAATAACCTTTTGCTAATTTAAGAACCTTTTTACGACGCTTACGTGTAACAGTTCCGCCTTTTACTCTTGGCATTGAATTTCCCTCCTAATTGTTCCTTATCCGATTACTTGATGTTAGCAAGCATTTGTTTGATACGTTTGAAGTCTCCTGCGCTTACAACAGCACTCTTGCGAAGCTTACGCTTTTGCTTTTGAGATTTGTTGGCGAATAAGTGACTTGTGTACGCGTGAGAACGTTTTAACTTCCCAGAACCTGTCTTTTTAAAACGTTTAGCAGATCCGCGGTGAGTTTTCATTTTTGGCATGGGATTTCCTCCTTATTGCTTTTCGTTTTTCGGTGCGAGCATTAAGAACATGCTGCGGCCGTCCATTTTTGGTTTTGTTTCGACTGTCGCAACCTCAGCACATGCTTCGGAGAAACGGTCTAATACACGCTGACCGATTTCTTTATGAGTGATTGCGCGTCCTTTAAAGCGGATAGAAGCTTTCACTTTATCGCCTTTTTCAAGGAATTTAATCGCATTGCGCAATTTCGTGTTAAAGTCATGCTCATCGATTGTCGGACTTAACCGAACTTCTTTTAAGTTAATGATTTTTTGATTCTTGCGTGCTTCTTTTTCCTTTTTCTGCTGCTCAAATCGGAACTTACCGTAGTCCATGATTCGGCAGACAGGCGGTTTTGCATTCGCTGCAACTAACACAAGGTCAAGATTTGCGCGGCCGGCGATTTCAAGTGCTTCCTGACGGGACTTGATTCCAAGCTGGTCGCCATTTTGTCCGATTAAACGGACCTCACGTGCACGGATACCCTCATTAACCAATTGATCTTTGCTAATAATGAGCCACCTCCATAGTTTCTTCGAATTGATTCACAACTCATTTTGAATGCATTTTGCAGGCAAACAAAAAGTGTGGGCATTATAAAACACCCACACTACGAACATCTGTATCAATAAAAATGTACGGTCAACCTGCCAACTACATGCATGTGTCAATCAGGTGAGAAGCGGGTGCTTCTGCTTGTGATTTATATTCAATTCAATAACTATTCTACACAATACCGGATCTTTAGTCAAGGACGACTTATCCGGAACAACTTTTACATTGTAACATGGGTTTTCTATGAGCGCAAGAGAGAAAAAGAAAATCTTTCATCCCCACCCAGAATGCAAAGAACCAACAATTCCCCCCTTATTTCGCAATTTACAACAAAACCACCGACAGGAAGAAATGTAAAACAAAGTTAATCTCTGACCGATATAAGAAGCAGAAGGGAGCCTGACACATGAACAAACTGATACAGCTTGCTTTATTTTTCACATTGATATTAACCGGTTGCTCGAATAGCAGCACATCTTCCGAATCAAAAGTCGAAACTGTTAAGACAACTGCAGCATTTCCTCAAAAGGGGCTGGAGAGAGAGCTAAAAAAACTAAAACCCGTTTCATTGGACATGAAGTTCGAAAGTCCACTTGCTACTGAGTTAGGAAAGCGGAAGGCAAAAGAAGAAGCTGAAAAGCAAAGACAAATCGCCGCAGAGAAAAAGCTTGAAAAAGAGCGGGAGGCGAAACGAAAGAAACAGCAGGAGGAAAAAGCGGAGAGACAGCGATTAGCAGAGCAGCAGGCGGCAGAGAATCAGCGATTAGCGGAAGCAAAAAGACAAGCTGAACTTGAAAGACAGCGGCAGGCAGCAATCCAAAAAGAGCAGAAAGCGAACGCTGAGAAAAAGCGGCAATCACAGGCACAACGGCAGCAGACCGAGGCACCCTCATCTAATAGTAAAAATCCACCATCTTCCTCGAGTCAGACAGATAAAACCATTCAACAGCCAGCTTCAGAGCTTCCTGATGACGATGGTTATGGTTATGAAGAACGAAAAAAGTGGCATGACGATCAAGTAGAATGGGGCATTAAACAAGGGTATATCGATCCCGAAGACGCACCATAAAATAAAAAAAGCCAAGGCATTCAGCCTTGGCTTATCCTCCGATCAGCTGCACGAACACAGGGATGACCAGAACCGTTACCACTCCTACTACGACAACAGCAATACTTGCCATCGCAGCTTCAACTTCTCCCATCTCAATCCCGACCGCTACACCAAGTGCATGTCCGGATGTTCCAAGAGCCAATCCTTTAGAAATCGGATTTTTCACTTTAAACACCTTCAAGAACAATGCTCCGAGCGCATATACGATGACAGCGTTAAAGATGACCGCAAAGGCTGTGATGTCGCTGATGCCCCCGATGCCTTTTGATAAAGGAAGCGCAATTGCCGTTGTAGCCGCCTGCGGAAGCATGCTTTTCATTACGGCCGAATCGAGATGAATGCCTTTAGCGAGCAAATAAACAATCGTGACAGAGCAGATAGAGCCGGCAATAATGGAGGCCATGATTTGCCACCAGTATTTTTTAAGCTTATCTCTTTGTTTGTACAAAGGAATTGCAAATGCGATCGTTGCCGGTTCAAGGAAAAACTTAATGATCTCTCCCCCGTTATTATAATCCGCGTAGGAAAAACCGCCGATTTTTAAAAATGCGATCCCCAGCACCATGGCAACAAACAAAGGAGTGAAAAGGAAGAAGCCTTTCGTTTTCTTAAATAAAAAGGTGCCGATGCCGAATGCAGCAAGTGATACGACAATTCCAAAATAAGGACTCATTGTGCTTTCCATGTGAAGAACCTCCTGTTTCCCTTAATGGTGAACGAGTTCGTTATTGTTCTGCGGGCTTTGCACTGTTTTTGTTTTCATGTCCGCTGCGGTTTTGCGTTTTCCGCTCAGCGAAAGAATCAGCTGAGAAAACAATCCCGTAGCCCCCAGCAAAATAATCGTTGCGAGCAGAATGACAAGAACAATTTGCAGGCCGTATTGCTGCATCACACCAAGCGAATTCATAACAGATATACCTGATGGAACAAATAAAAATCCGATCAGAGAGGTTAAAGACGTTCCGAGCGTCTCCACTTGTTCCAGTTTAATGACTTTCAAACATAATAGGAGAAATAATAAGACCAACCCTACAACCGATGCCGGGATAGGTATTGGGACAATAGCGGCAATCATATTTGAAACCAGCATAATGACGGCAAAAATAAATGCTTGTGTTAAAAACCCGTACACTTTTTTAGCACTCATTTTCTTCACCTCTTTCTCTTTGGTACCCTCATTATAAATAAGAATCCCCTGTTATAAAGCGCTTACAAGATAACATGCCGAATAGCGGGTCTGAGTTGCAGAATCAAATGGCTGAAATGCAAAAAGCCGCCCATCAAATATGGAGCAGCTTTTTCAATTCCTTCGCATATGTCCGGCTGACCGGTATTTTCGATCCGTCTTTCATGATCAAATTATACGTTGAATTAAACCATGGCTGAATTTCTTTAATATATTCGGTATTCACGACAAAGCTCCGATGGACGCGGATAAAATCAGAATCCGGCAGCTTTTTCTCAATCACAACGAGTGTATCGCTGACCGTATAAGAATGATCGAAGGTTTTTACATTGACATGACCATCTTCTGTTCCCGCATAGATAATGTCCTTCGTATCCACGATCACAATCGATTCCCCCACAGATAGCGCGAGCTTGTGCTGGCCGGCATGGCTGTTTTGCTCTGTTTCTACAATATCCCGATTGACTTTTTTATATTTTTTCAGCGTTTGCTGAATTCTTTCTTCATCGAAAGGCTTGGTTAAATAATCAAGAGCGTCCACCTCAAACGCTTTGAGCGCATACTGGTCATACGCTGTCGCAAACACAACAGCAGGAGGATGCTTCATTTTCTTCAATCGCTTTGCGATATCAAAACCGTTTTCTCCGGATAAATCAACGTCTAAAAACAGCAAATCAGGTTTTTGATCCATCATTTGGTCAAATGCGGATTCGATATTTTCCGCTTCATTGATTTCCATTTCCTCATTGGTCCGCTTAAGCAAGTAAGCCAGTTCATCCCTTGCCAGCATCTCATCATCAACTATTAACACCCTGAGCATGTTCTTCTCCCTCTTTCATCTGTTGCATTGGCACTTGAAAGGAAACCTCTGTCCCTTTATGAACCTCACTGCTGATATGCAGTGCAGCCTGCTGTCCGAATAAACCGATCAGCCGCTGATTTAGGTTATAAAGCGCTGTACCGGTTCCCTCCTTAGACGGAAACGGTTTCTTTCCCAGTTCCGGCAAGACGTCCGGCGGAATTCCGCGTCCGTTATCCGCCACCTTCATATAGACGGATGCATCATCAGATAAGACACAGACTGTAACCTTGCATATGTCTTGTTTTTTCGGAAACGCGTGCCGAAGCGCGTTCTCGACAAGCACCTGCAAAACAAACGGAGGGATTTCAATCTGCTCCAGTCTTGTGTCGATCTTAAGCTCAATTTTATATTTCCCGGGAAAACGCGCCTGTTCTAATGACAAATAGGCGTTAAGATGGTTCAGCTCCTTTGAGAGCGGAATCAGCAGCTGTCTCGCTCCTTGAAGGTTTGAACGAAAATAAACACTGAGCTGCAATAGGAGCTTACGGGTTTTTTCAACATCTGTACGGCATAGCGCAGAAATCGTGTTGATCGCATTAAATAAAAAATGCGGATTCACCTGTGCTTGAAGCGCTTTAATTTCAGCATCCTTGAGAAGTTTGCTTTGCAGCTCTGCTTCCCCAAGCTCAAGCTGTGTCGAAAACAGCATGGCCAGCCCCTCGGCAAGTTCCTCCTCTACCTGACTCAGGCCTGCCGGGCTTTTAAAGTACATTTTCAAGGTGCCGATTGTATTGCCGTTCGATGTCAGCGGCAGAACAATTGCAGCGTGCAAAGGGCATTCAGCATGCGTGCATTCAATCTCTTCCTGCGAAATCGCCTTCATAATATGCCCTGTTTTAATCACCTTTTTGGACAGGCCGGTGATCAAACTTTTCGATGGGATGTGGTGATCCATTCCCGCACCGACATGCGCAAGGATCTTTTCTTTATCAGTGAGAGACACCGCATCTGTTCCTGTCAGCTTATGGATAATAGCCGCTACACTTTTACAGGAGTTTTCATTTAATCCTTGGCGAAAAAATGGAAGTGTCTGATCAGCAATCGTCAGCACTCGATGCGTTTCGAGAGCTCTTGCCTGTTCTTCCTTGCGAATGATCGCTTGAATAATAGACAGAAAAATAAAACTGCCTGTTCCATTGATGAGTATCATCGGAATTCCGATCATGCTGACAAGCTCCCAAGCGTCACTGAACGGCTTTGCCATCAGCAAAATAATGATCATTTGCAGTGACTCCATGCCGATTCCCACAAGAGCGGCGATGCGCGGTGTCGGCATTCGATATCGCTTCGTAAAATACCTGCCGATCAAGCCTGCAAGAACACCCGCTAAAATAGATGAGACGGCACAGCTTAAGGCCGTGCTGCCACCGAGTGAAAAACGATGCAGGCCCGCAAGTATGCCGATCCCAGCCCCTACAAAAGGACCTCCGAGAAGGCCCCCGATTTCCACGCCCAAAATACGGGTATTCGCGATAGAGCCCGATGGATCTATCGTAAACACCCAGTCATTGTTTACAATCATATTTCTTTGAATTTCGATGCCTGTATAATTGCTGATGATGCTGAAAAGAGAAAAAATAGAAATTAAAATCGCTTTTCCTTTATAGCCGTCCTGATTCTGAAGAGCTTGTCTGAAAAGTTTCGTATGGGCGAGAATGAACCCTAATATAACAATAATCCCCACTCTCTCCAGCATCATAATCATTAAATGAATCATTCATGTCACCTGTTCTTTCCGTTTTCATTCTAGCATGTTTTCGTTTTGCGGCTGACTGTTTTTTTAAAATCGTCTGAAAACATATTTCACAAGGCTTTTATCTATTGTAAAATAAAACATGAGCCTTTTGGCAGAAAGATTTGAATCTGAAGCAGAGGAGAAGATCATGAAAGCCGTATTTTTTGATTTAGATGATACACTACTTTGGGACGAAAAAAGCGTCAGAACAACATTTGCAGAAACTTGCTTACAGGCGGAGAAAAAATATGGCCTTGCCCCTGAGGAATTCGAAGCAGCTGTTCGCGAAGCGGCGAGAGAATTGTACATGTCATATGAGACGTATCCATATACAGTGATGATCGGCATTAACCCGTTTGAAGGACTGTGGTCCAATTTCTCAGAGCCAATCAGTGAAGGCTTTCAAAAGCTGAACAAGATTGTGCCGGAGTACAGAAGAAATGCATGGACCAACGGACTGAAAGCGCTTGGGATCGATGATCCTGCATATGGCGAATACTTGGGAGAGTTTTTTGCGGCAGAGCGCAGAAAGCGCCCGTTTGTATATGATGAAACTTTTGCTGTACTCGATCAATTAAAAGGCAAGTATGAATTATTGCTTTTGACAAATGGCGATCCTAGTCTGCAAAAGGAGAAGCTTGCCGGCGTGCCTGAGCTCGCTCCTTACTTCAATGAAATCGTCATCTCGGGCGCATTCGGCAAGGGCAAGCCGGATGTTTCAATTTTTGAACACTGCCTTAAGCTGATGAATATTGAAAAAGACGATGCCATCATGGTCGGCGATAATTTGAATACTGATATTTTAGGCGCTTCAAGAGCCGGAATCAAAACCGTTTGGATCAACCGGACTGATAAGAAAAACGAAACTGACGTAAAGCCTGATTACATCATCAGCAGCCTTCATGATTTGTTTCCTATATTAGAGAAATAAAAAAAGCATGATCTCTTCAATGAGATCATGCTTTTTTATTTTATTTTTTCGCTTCAGCTACTGCCTTTTTCACAAACTCATCAAGTGAAATGGTTTCAGAGTTCTGTTCTCCGTATTTACGCACGTTTACCGCTCCGTTTTCTGCTTCTTGGTCACCGACCACCAGCATGTACGGGATTTTTTGCATTTGCGCTTCACGGATTTTGTAGCCGATTTTTTCATCGCGGCTGTCGACTTCAACACGCAGGCCTTCACATTGCAGGCGTTCCTGCACTTTTTTCGCGTAGTCTAAATGCACAGCCGGAGAAACCGGGATGACTTGGAACTGAACCGGTGCAAGCCATGTCGGCAGCGCGCCTTTGTGTTCTTCGATTAAGAAAGCAACAAAGCGTTCCATTGTTGAAACGACACCTCTGTGAATGACAACCGGACGGTGCTGCTTGCCGTCCTCACCGATGTATGTCAGGTCGAAACGTTCCGGCAATAAGAAATCAAGCTGAACCGTAGACAGTGTTTCTTCTTTTCCGATCGCAGTTTTCACCTGAACATCAAGTTTAGGTCCGTAGAATGCCGCTTCACCTTCTGCTTCGTAATAGTCGTGGCCGATTTCGTCCATTGCCTCTTTCAGCATGGATTGCGCTTTGTTCCACATTTCATCGTCATCAAAATATTTCTCTGTATCTTCCGGATCGCGGTAAGACAGACGGAATGTGTAATCACTTAAACCGAAGTCTTCATAAACATCCTGGATTAAACGGACTGTACGGATAAACTCATCCTTAATTTGATCCGGGCGCACAAAGATGTGTGCATCATTTAACGTCATTCCGCGTACCCGTTGAAGTCCTGACAGCGCACCTGACATTTCATAGCGGTGCATCGTTCCAAGCTCTGCAATACGAATCGGAAGCTCGCGGTAACTGTGAATGTCTTGTTTGTAAATCATCATATGGTGCGGACAGTTCATCGGACGCAATACAAGTGTTTCATTGTCCATTTCCATCGGAGGGAACATGCCTTCCTGATAATGATCCCAGTGTCCTGATGTTTCATACAGCTCTTTGCTGCCTAGCACAGGTGTGTATACGTGCTCATAGCCGAGGCTGATTTCTTTATCGACAATGTAGCGCTCGATGACGCGGCGGATTGTTGCGCCTTTTGGCAGCCAAAGCGGCAGGCCTTGTCCGACTTTTTGAGAGTTCGCGAACAGCTTTAATTCTTTGCCAAGCTTTCTGTGGTCGCGTTCTTTCGCTTCTTCTAGCATACGAAGATGCTCTTCAAGATCAGCTTTTTTGAAGAAAGCTGTACCATATACGCGCTGAAGCATTTGGTTTTTGCTGTCACCGCGCCAGTATGCGCCTGCAAGGCTTAACAGCTTAAATTCTTTGATTTTTCCGGTTGAAGGAACATGGACGCCGCGGCACAGGTCAAAGAATTCGCCTTGCTCATAGATCGAAACGGTTTCTCCTTCAGGAATCGCATCCAATAGTTCAAGCTTCAGGTCGTCGCCGATTTCCGCAAAACGGGCTTTCGCTTCTTCACGGCTGACTTCTTTTCGAACGATCGGAAGGTTCGCATTAACGATTTTTTTCATTTCTTTCTCGATTTTCGGCAGATCCTCCGGTGTAATCGCTTCGTCCATTTCTACATCGTAGTAAAACCCGTTTTCGATAACCGGACCGACGCCGAATTTAACATCCTTGTAGATGCGTTTAATCGCTTGAGCCAGCAAGTGAGCCGTACTGTGGCGCATAATTTGAAGACCTTCTTCTGAGCCTTCTGTAATGATTTCCACTGTACCGTCTTCATTGATCGGCGTTCTCAAATCGATTTCTTTTCCGTTCAGTTTTCCGGCTAATGATTTTTTCTTTAATCCCGGACTGATGGATGCCGCGATATCTTCTGTTGTTGTTCCTTTCGCAAACTCCTTGACTGCTCCATCAGGAAATGTGATTTTTACCATATCTGACATCTTTGTCACTCCTTTTTTTGCATATAAAAACCCCGCCCCCTATGAAAGGGACGAGGTTGAATAAACGGAATCGTGGTTCCACCCTTTTTTCCGCAAAGCCAATACGGCACCTGCGGCTCTAAGCTCTGTAACGGGAGTTCCCGTCAGCCATTACTGTTCCTTTTCAAGAGGTTCACAGCTGAAGTTCAAAGGCGGTAAAGCGAATGGTCCTTAGCTGGGAAGCTTGCAGCCAGGGCTTCCCTCTCTTTGAGCTGGTATCATTCCTTCGTGTCCTTATCAATACGTGTGTCTTTCTTAATCTCCTATGTATTATAAATTGTTCAATCCAAAAAATCAACACGATCGCGTTTCCTTTTTTAAACCGACAGCCTTAAATAGACAGGCTGCCGGCCCTCATCCTTCCGAGTGCTTCACCGGTATTTCTGCATCTGTAAAAGCATGCAGCGGGAGCATTTCCACTCTCTCTTGAAATACGTTTTGAATGGTCCTTGCCATCATGTGCTCGGGCTGGTCGGTATAAAGCACGACTTCATCAGGCGCAATGGAAATCAGCGGCGCGAGCAAATGAGAATCAATATACATAGGATGATCCCGGACAAATCTTCTGTCTATGTATTTCATTTTTTCCCGTTCCGGCACATAGCGCAGCTCCCATAATGTAAAGGAACCATCATGGACAATATGCACTTTTTTGATTCGCGGCTGTTTGGCGTCCACATAGTCTCTGAGTGTTTGAATAAAGTTTTGATATTCCTGTTCCATCTTATATTCATCAATCGCTGCTTCTGTAATATCTCTCAGCTGCTTATAGTATGATCCAAGTCGGAAGGTCTGAAAGGAGCGAATGTAAAATACTCCTTCCTCTAAACAGATCGTTTGGAGTTCATCCAAAATTGATTGTTTCCGTGAAAGCTTCAGCGGCTCAAACGGAAGATCGTCTGCTTCACCTTCAATAATACTGTGTGCGAGCTGAAGGATTTGCTGCTGTTCATCCTGGTCCGTGAAACAATACGTTTCCTCAATCAATGACAGCATATGCTCGTCTTCTTTGCATTCCAAAAAAAATTTGACCAGAATCGGCTCCATAAAACGCTGAATAGGAAAAGCCGGATTCGCTTTTTCAATCCCGA
Organism: Bacillus sp. FJAT-14266; assembly: GCF_001719225.1. Classification (NCBI taxonomy): domain Bacteria; kingdom Bacillati; phylum Bacillota; class Bacilli; order Caryophanales; family Bacillaceae; genus Bacillus; species Bacillus sp. FJAT-14266. The sequence continues at coordinate 1,436,986 of NZ_CP017072.1, read as the reverse complement.
TTTTTCGTATGCCTTCACGGACAATGATATTGTTCCGATCGTCCGAATGCTGAATGAGATGTAAAAAAGCGGCTGCATCATGGTCATCTTCAAAGATTATTTCAAGCATGTTTGTCCCCCCTTACGGCATCTGTTACAAGTATATGGGGGATGTTTTTAAAATAGACGTAAAGGTCATTGGCAAATCTTAATTTGATTCTTGGAACAAGTTTTGCATTTTCTTTCTGAAGATGAACGGCAATGAGATAAACACGATATACAAAGCGAGCACCATAAAGAAAGCGGGCAGATTGCCAGCCAAAAAGCTCGCACCCAGCACATTAAGCGCAATCGTCCCAGGGATGATTCCCACAGCCGTTGCGGCAAAATACGGCAGCGCTTTGACATTGGAAAGGCCTGCCGCATAGCTGACGAAATCAAAATTGATCGGCAGGATTCTCAAAAGAAAGATATAGAAAAATCCGTTATCCTCCATTTGCTTCTGTATGGCTTCAAGCCTTTCGTAATGCCCGTTCTTTTTCGCCGAAAACAAACCAGCCGCAAAAAACGAAACAGCTGAAGCGCACATCGAACCGAATAACGTATAAAGCGTGCCGAGAAGCGGGCCAAACGCAAGTCCGCCAGCTATTGAAATAACAGACACCGGAAATAAAACAAGTGGCCTGACGATGGATATCCCGATAAACATCAGAGGTGCAAAGACTCCGAACGACAATACCCATACCCTGATTTCTTTCGGCGATACATTCAAATACGTTTTATTTCCCCAATAGAGTAAACCAGCACCTGCAAGCACTGCCAGCCATTTGACAGCCGTTTTTCGTTTCATACCCTCAGTTCCTTCCCCTTTGAACCACAGCAATTATGGATGTCGGCGGTTTTCTCCGTCAAGGCGGATCGGAGCAGCCAAATATAATATCCGCTCCATTAATCTTGCAGCTTTTACTTCTTCTTTTTCTCCCCTCTGCGAATACGTAAAATGATGCTTCAGCTCGTCAGGTGAGAAATTAGAAGAAAAGAACGTTGGCAGCTGCTGGGACATTCTGTGCTGAAGCACCGTTCCGATGACCTCATCCCTTACCCAGCTTGTCATTGATTCTGCTCCGATGTCATCAAGCATTAATACGGGTGTGGTCTTTACCATATTGAGCTTCTCTTCCAATGTCTGGTCTTGCAGCGAATTCTTAAGCTCTCTCACAAATTCAGGCACATAAACAATCATGGAGGAATACTCTTTTTCCGCCAGCTCATTGGCAATTGCAGCGAGCATAAACGTTTTTCCTACCCCAAATTTCCCGTATAAATATAATCCTTTCCCTTTTCCCGTCTCATTATAGCTTTTCAGGAAGTCTGTAACATGCTGAAACATCGCGAGTCTGCTTGGGTCACTGATATCAACTTGCTGGAACGTCGCTCCAAGAAGATCCTGCTGGATATACATGCTTTTCATAAGAGACTGTTGTTTCTTCTGCTGGTCGAGCTTCCGTTTGACTGGACATTCGTAATACTCGATATCAATAGACCTCCCATTGACAACAAGCTTCGGATGGTAGCCCTCCAACAAATTGTTGCAGTTTTCATCTTCCGAACAATAGGAGCAATTCTTGCTTTGTTCGATATATTCATAAAGCTTATTTAAGCTCTTTTCGATCATTTTTTGGTCAATCACTTCTTCGTTTTCCTTCAAAAATGCTTGAACATCTTGATCTTTCATGACTTTTTCCTTCATTTGTTCAAGACGTTTTTGGAAATCCGGCCTGCCGGTTACGCCCTGCAGGGAACGGCCGATTGGTTCCATCTATTCCTTCACCCCGCATCTCTGTCTTTAATAGGCAGAGTATTTTTTCAGTTTTTGCATTTCTTCCATCATCTTTTTCTTCTGTTCTTCCAAATCCTGCGGATGCAGCTTCTGCTGTCCGGATTCTGAATCGGACGCTGTTTCCTTTTCTGTCATCCAATCAGGAAGCTTTTCTTCACGAATCACTTTTTGGTTTCGTTTCGAAGACTTTGTTTTTCCCTCAGCCCATTCAAGATACTGGCGGTTTTCTTCTATTGCGAGCTTCATCGCTTCCCTGACCGTTTTCACCTTTTTGCGTGCCCAATGCGAAGCGATTTTTTGGATATAGTTTTTCGACAGCTTCATGTCGGTTTTCAGCATGACATAATAAATTAACACATTTGTGACGCCTGGCTCGAGCTTCTGTTCGAACATAATTTCTTCTATGATCTTCAGATCAGCTTTTGACGGCTCTGTTCCGTCAGCAATGTCCTGCAGAAGCTTCTTCGGGGAAATCGCCTCCAGCAATGCAATCAGCTTCCCATCCAGAGAATCCTCTTCTGCCGGTTGTTCGCCTTCACGCAGATGCACCGGCTGTGTTTTTTCCACCAAATCGGGCAGCTGTCCGTTTCTTTCAATTTGATACCAGTCGCTCGCCGCTTTTCTTAATGCCTCCGTCGTAATGACGTCACGCTCATCAATTGCGCTCATCACAACATTTTGCATTTGCAAAGGGTCAATTCCGTACAGATAAGAAAGCTTTTTGATTGTGTCCCGCACCTGCTGGGTCATCGCTTTTCTCGGTATCATCGTCTCAGAAAGTCCCGCTAAAAACAAATCAAAATCAAACACATCCTCCGTTATGGTGTAGGACGGAGACTGTCCGACAGAAGTATACTCGGACCCCTCGGCAAGCCTTACCGTTTCCTCCATATCGGATGTGAGCTTCCATTCACTCGGCTGCAGCGATTCAAACGCATGATTAAACGGACGCGTAATGTCCTTCGCATCTTCTGAAATGGCCGGGTGCGTAAAAAATTGTTTTAATTGCTGATATTTCGTTTTTCCGACCCTATTATACAGAAAAACATTCAGCATTCCGTCTTCAAAAAATTCATTTGGTCTGAGCGGCGGAAGGAGTTCATATATAAAGAGGCGCTCCTGCCGCTCGGATTCTTTCATATATACTTTCAGCAATCCGATGCCCTCGAGCTTCCCCTGTTCCTGATGGATCGTTTTTAAGTTGGACTGTGTCATCCCCATCAGCTGTCTATGTGTGGACTCTCCGCCCCACAGACGGTTTTGTTCAAGCTCTCCCCACAATGTCATATAAAGAGAGAATGCAACAGGGCCGATTAAGGGCTGGTACAGTTGTGTAATAATTTGTCTGTCAATATCCTGCAGCATCGATCTGCTTTTAACCACATACGGGTCTACAGGCAGTACATCTTTCCAATAGTCAGCCATACATTCTCAAACCTTCCGAATTTGTTTCTACCTTTCATTTTACACCGTTTCTTATATCTATCAAATGCCAATTTTGCACATGAGAAAAGAGCTAGAAGAATCCTCTTAGCTCTTTTAACGCTCTTTCTTTATTAAGTCTTTTAATTCATCGATAAAGACGTTTATATCTTTAAACTGCCGATAGACGGACGCGAACCGCACATATGCGACTTCGTCAATCTTAGCCAGCCGGTCCATGACCATTTCTCCGACGAGCTCACTCTTCACCTCGGAGCAGCCTTGATTGCGAAGTTCTTTTTCAATATCAAAGCACATGTCTTCAAGCGTTTTGAGTGAAACAGGCCTTTTTTCACATGCTTTTATGAGGCCGCGCAGCATTTTTTCTCTGCTGAATTCCTCACGCACACCTTCTTTTTTCACAACGATGAGCGGGGTTTCCTCCACTTTCTCAAAGGTCGTAAACCGGTAGTGGCAGGATTCGCACTCGCGTCTTCGGCGAATCGACTTTCCGTCATCCACAGGCCGTGAATCAAGGACTCGTGTTCCGTTATGCTGGCATGAAGGACATTTCAATAAAATCAGCTCCCAACTATATCGTTCCCTGCAATGTATTTTCGGCAGCCTCCGCCTTTTAAAAATAGATGTGACAGCATCTGTCGGGAGAGCCGTTGTTAAATTTGTTTCTATAGCATTAGGTGGTTTGTGAAAATCTCCTTCTTATTTTACAAAAAAAATGAAAAAAGAAAAAGCTGACACTCTCGTTTCTTTATAAAAATAAAAGGAGCATAAGCTAAAAAGCGCATAATGGCTTTCTAGCTTCAGCTCCCTTTGTGTTCGCAATTTACTTTATAGTACTTTCGCTTGCGCCTGTTTAATTTGCACAGGCCCCATTCCTCTTGGTATTTCAATGTTTTCTCTTGTATCAGCATGTAATGCCTCTGCAATGTAATCAGCAGCGACATTAGGATCTAAGTCTCCACAAGTATAAACATCAATGCTCGCATATCCGTGCTCAGGAAAACTGTGAATCGTTAAGTGTGATTCAGAAATAATCACAACTCCGCTTACGCCTTGCGGTGCAAATTTGTGAAATGCAACCTCGCGCACCTCAGCACCTGATTTTAGAGCAGCATTTACAAACGTTTTTTCAATAAAATCCATGTCATTCAGCTTATCAAAATCGCATCCCCATAGCTCGGAGATAACGTGACGCCCCATTGTTTCCATAGTCATGGACCCCCCTTAACAAGAATTAAAAAGTGAAATTCCAACAACTGGGTCGGCCATTTACCACGGGGGAAAGTTAGTCCGGAGAGGTCCTAACCCTTTAAGTAATTCCGAAACAGTCTCAAGCAAGAAGTTCACGAAAAATAGTATACTGTGTTTAAGTCTAATTTGCAAGGTGCGTTTTTTCAGAAATATGCTGTTAAGGGTTTTTTCTTTAAAATGTGTCCATGACCTTATTTTATACAGCAGACGGATGTTTCATTCGTGCCGCTACATGGCGGATTAGATCAACAACTCTGCAGGAGTAGCCCCATTCGTTGTCATACCACGCCAGCACCTTTACTTTCCTGTCTTCCATTACCATTGTTGTAAGCCCGTCAATGACCGCTGAATGCGGATTCGTATTATAATCAGTCGAAACGAGCGGTTCATCTGAGTAATCAAGTACACCGTACATCGACGTTTTGGCAGCGCGTTTAAATGCCTCGTTTACTTCTTCAGCCGTAACATCCGTTTTCAGATCAACAACGAGATCAACCAATGAGACGTTCGGAACAGGGACACGCAAGGCGAGGCCGTGAAGTTTTCCTTTCAGATGCGGCAGCACAAGCGAAAGCGCCTTTGCCGCTCCTGTTGTTGTTGGAATGATGGATTCACCGCAAGCCCGCGCCCGGCGCAAATCTTTGTGCGGGTTATCAATATTTTTTTGGTCATTCGTATACGCATGAACTGTAGTCATCAGACCGCTCTCAATGCCAAACTCTTCATCCAGCACTTTTACAACAGGCGCAAGGCAATTTGTCGTGCATGACGCATTTGAAATAATGACATGGCGCTCAGCGTCGAATTGGTCCTCATTTACGCCCATCACAATGGTAACGTCTTCATTTTTTCCCGGAGCGGTCAAAATCACTTTTTTTGCACCTGCTTCTATATGGCCCATCGCTTTATCTTTAGCATTAAACTTCCCTGTTGCTTCGACGACTATGTCAATATCATATTCCCGCCAAGGCAGCTGTTTTGGATCACGGCTGTTTAACAAAAGCACTTTCTTTCCATTTACGATCAGGCTGTCTTCACCAGCCACAACCTCTTTGTCGTATCTGCCGTGAATTGTGTCATACTTTATTAAATGAGCCAGCGTTTCTGCGGAATAGCTGGCGTTAATGGCCACTACTTGAATTTGATCGTCTAACATCGCTTTTCTAAAAACCATTCTTCCGATTCTTCCAAACCCGTTGATCGCTACTTTTACCTTCATGTTGGACACCCCTTATCAATTATGCCATCCTAATTTGTTACTATCTAAAATTAGTATAACACATTAAAACAAATTCGCCAGTACATATTGATAAAAATCAACGATTATAACGCTAATTTATGATGCATCTTATGTTTTCTTGCACAGAATATCAGGCGTAAGAACCAAAAAGCAGCCAGCGCTCCGCACTGACTGCCCTCATGCTTTATGATTCCTGTTTTAACTTATCATTGAGCACACTTTCTTCTAGCACAGAAAATGTATCCCCGTACACTCTGTTAATATGATTCGCTCCCCAAGCACACAGCATATCTAAAATCCCTTCTAAGCTGCGGCCGTATTCGCTGAGCTCATATTCCACTTTGGGAGGAACTTGATTATATACGATTCGGTTAATGACACCGTCCGCTTCCAGCTCGCGCAGCTGCTGAGTCAGCATTTTTTGCGTGATATTGGGCATTAGGCGTTTTAATTCGCTTGTGCGTTTTTTTCCGTGCGTCAAATGGCATAAAATGACGCATTTCCATTTCCCTCCAATCACTTCAAGAGTCGCTTCAACAGAAATGTTATATTTTTTCTTCTCCATACAATCCATTCTCCTCACAGGCACCAAAAAGTGACTATAGCACTTCAAAGTACGTACTTTTATTTCTTAACGATATGTTTCATAATCACATTTGCCGGCTGATTTGAATCTGCTCTTTTTTATTTATATAGCTTACTCGGCAGAATTTCAATCATACAACACATCTTACAAAGGAGGAACATCATGACTTCAGCCAAAAGCAGTATTCCTGCACTACTGGCTTTGGCCGTAAGTGCATTCGCAATAGGGACAACTGAATTTATCAGTGTCGGCCTTTTGCCGCTCATTGCTGATGACCTGCATATTCCAGTCACGACAGCAGGATTAACCGTTTCCCTTTATGCGCTCGGCGTTACATTTGGGGCACCTATATTAACTTCATTGACCTCAAGCATGTCGCGTAAGACACTATTGCTTTGGATCATGTTTATTTTTATTGCCGGTAATACGATGGCAGCAACCGCTTCAAGCATCGGGATTTTACTAGCAGCACGTGTGATATCGGCATTTTCGCACGGTGTGTTTATGTCGATCGGTTCGACAATCGCAGCGGATATTGTCCCGGAAGATAAAAGGGCTAGCGCGATTTCAATTATGTTTACCGGCCTCACTGTGGCAACTGTAACCGGAGTTCCTTTTGGGACATTTATCGGCCAGCAGTTCGGCTGGCGTTTCGCCTTTATGGTCATTATCGCCGTCGGAATCATTGCTTTCATTACAAATGGCATTCTTGTACCGTCCAAATTACGAAAAGGGACGAAAACAACGATGCGGGATCAATTGAAGCTTGTGACAAACAGCCGGTTATTGCTTTTATTTGTCATTACAGCGCTTGGATACGGAGGAACATTCGTTGTGTTCACGTATCTGTCTCCCCTGCTTCAGGAAGTAACAGGCTTCAAAGCCGGGACTGTTGCAGTGATTCTGCTCGGATACGGAATAGCTATTGCTATCGGCAATATGATTGGCGGAAAGCTGTCAAACCGAAATCCGATTGCCGCTTTATTCTATATGTTTATCGTACAAGCAATTGTTCTATTCGTACTGACATTTACAGCCCCGTATCAAACAGCAGGGCTCATTACCATTCTCTGTATGGGATTGCTGGCCTTTATGAACGTGCCCGGCCTTCAGGTGTATGTCGTCATGCTGGCTGAGCGTTTTGTCCCGAGTGCAGTTGACGTCGCATCCGCGATGAATATCGCTGCCTTTAATGCAGGAATCGCGCTTGGGTCATACCTTGGCGGTGTGATCACCGATTCAATCGGATTGATTCATACCGCTTGGATAGGCGGATTAATGGTGGTCGGTGCAGTCATTTTAACAGGCTGGAGCCGCTTAATGGAAAAACGAGATCGGCAGGAAGCCTGACAATTTTAAAGGAGGAAATGAACATGACAACACATTTACAAGCAAAAGCAACACTTCATAATGGGGTGGAAATGCCTTGGTTCGGCCTCGGCGTGTTCCAAGTGGAAGAAGGATCTGAACTGGTAAACGCAGTTAAAACTGCCATTGTTCACGGGTACCGCAGTATTGATACTGCAGCAATCTATGGAAATGAAGCTGGAGTCGGAGAAGGGATTCGGGAAGGCATTGAAGAAGCAGGCATTTCAAGAGAGGATCTGTTTATCACATCAAAAGTATGGAATGCGGATTTAGGCTACGAAGAAACACTCGCCGCGTTTGAAACAAGTCTGTCCAAACTCGGTCTGGATTATTTGGATCTATACCTCATCCACTGGCCTGTAGAAGGAAAGTATAAAGAAGCTTGGAGAGCGCTTGAAACGCTGTATAAAGAAGGCCGTATCAAAGCGATTGGCGTAAGCAACTTCCAAATTCACCATCTTGAAGATCTGATGACAGCAGCTGAAATTAAGCCTATGATTAACCAAGTGGAATTTCACCCGCGCCTCACACAAAAAGAGTTGATAAGATACTGCCAAAATCAGGGCATCCAGATGGAGGCTTGGTCACCTTTAATGCAGGGGCAGCTGCTGGATCATCCTGTATTGGCTGACATCGCTCAAACATATAACAAATCTGTCGCACAAATTATCTTGCGCTGGGATCTGCAGCATGGCATCATTACGATTCCTAAATCAACGAAGGAACACCGCATTAAAGAAAATGCAAGCGTATTTGACTTTGAATTAACGCAGGATGACATGAACCGAATCGATGCACTGAATGAAAACTTGCGCGTCGGTCCTGATCCGGACAACTTTGATTTTTAATGGCAAAAAAAACACCGTTCAATATGAACGGTGTTTTTTGAATTATGCCCAGCTGTTCATGATTTCATCAAGCTGCCTTTTGGTCTCTTCAAGCGTGCCGCTGTTATCGATGACTTGATCTGCTCTTGCTGTTTTTTCCTCTAAGGGCATTTGAGAGCGGATACGGCTGACTGCTTCTTCTTCCGTCAGCTGATTGCGCTTCATCAGACGTTCCAGTTGAAGCTCTTTTGTCACACTGACCACGATAATTTTATCAACCAATGATTCCAATTTGCTTTCGAACAATAGCGGGATATCCAATACAACAAATGCCTCCCGATTTGCAACGGCTTCATCACGGCGATTGAGCATTTCCTGCCTGACTGCGGGATGAACAATTGCATTTAAAGCGAGACGTTTTTGTTCATTTGTAAATACCAGCGCTCCAAGCTTTTTTCTATCTATATCGCCATTTGAGAGCAGTATGTCTTCACCGAATTCGTCAATGATTTGCCGGTAGGCCGGCATCCCTTTTTCTACCGCTTGTTTTGCAATGATATCTGCATCTATAACTGTTATTCCTTTTTCAATCAGCATATTGGCTACCGTGCTTTTGCCGCTAGCTATTCCTCCCGTTAAACCAATGACTAAGGTCAAGAGATCCACTCCTTTTTACAATTTCCAGAGCCCAATCGTGATTAATAGAAGCCCCGGCAAAAACGCCATTTTATCGATCCATTTCCACTTAGACAGAAAATGGCCGGCATTGATTCCAATTGATACAAACAGCGAGCTCATGATTGCCACGGCGATGCTCATCACAATCGGCGAAAAACCGAGAATGGCTGCGCCTATACCTGCTCCAAAGGCATCAATCGATAAGGCAAATCCCAATAAGACCGCCTCAATTCCATTGATCACACCCGATTTGTCGATATCCGCACTCATGGGTTTTCTCAAAATATGAATCACAATTCCTAATGACCGAACCTCTAAATTAAGCAGTGTTTTTTCATGCAATAGGTATTCTTTATCTTTTGCCGGTTTGAAAAATTGATACAGAACCCACGCACCGATTCCAACCAATATCAAACCGCCAAGCTTCTCCGTCACATATACAGGAAAAAACTTCGTGAGAAAGCTTCCGATCAGCATGGATATAAACATGACAGCACCGGAACAGCAGGCGATAACCAAAATCGCTTTAAACGGTATTTTCATTTTTCTCAATCCGTACGTAAATCCGACTGAAAAACTGTCCAAGCTGACAGCCAACGCCAGCAGCAGTATAGAAACCATTTGCATATCCGTTTCTTCCTTTCTGTTGGTGCTCTTGTATCAGATGTGAAATGCCCGGGATTCATCACAATCATATATATGGGAAAGTGAAAAATCCGTGTTTCGAAAATGGCATCCTCCATTACAGAGTTACTGATATATGCACCGACAGCTTGGACGATGAAGCATTATGCTACTTTTTTTTCTGGCACTTTGCGCAAAAATGCGTGCCTCTTCCTCCAACGACAATTTTCGAAATCATCGTTCCGCAATTTTTGCATGGCTCGTCTTTTTTTCCGTACACAAAATGCTGCAGCTGGAACATTCCGATTTCCCCTTGGGAGTTGATATATGAACGGACTGTGCTTCCGCCCGCATCAATCGCCTCCTGCAGAGTGTTTTTGATTTCAGCGTGAAGGGTTTTGATTGTTTTATCTGATAATTGATTTGCTTTTATCTCGGGATGAACACCCGCTCTGAAAAGAGCCTCATCCACATAAATATTTCCTAGTCCAACTACCGTTTTTTGATCCAGTAGGGCAGTTTTGACAGCGCGGTTTGTTTTCGCAAGCCGTTCTTTTAAATACGCACTCGTAAATTCTTCTGCATCCGGCTCCGGACCTAACTGAGAAAGCGGGAGCTCGCCCGCTTCTTCTCCCGGTTTAAATAAGTGCATGGTTCCAAATTTCCGCACATCCCTGTACCGGAGCTGGGTTCCATCCGTCATCGTGAATATGACATGCACGTGTTTATCGTCAGGCTCCTCGGCTTGATGAAGACCGTATTTTCCTTCCATTCGAAGGTGAGAAACCATAACATAATGATCTAAATGAAACAGTAAAAACTTTCCCCGTCTTCCGATGGACTGTATCGTTTCTCCTGCTAGTTTTCGCGCAAATTCCTCCGGTTCGGCAGGCCGTTTGATGATATTCGGCCATCTGATCTCTACCGATTTGATTGTTTTTCCCTTTACAAGCCCGGTCAGAGTGCGCCGGACCGTCTCAACCTCTGGTAATTCCGGCACATCCATCACTTCCTATCTCTGTTTATTTCGCATCGTACCAAGATGGGCCTGATGCAAAGTCCACCTTTAACGGCACATCTAATGCAAGCGCATGCTCCATCACTTCAGGAACAAGCTTTTCAAGAATTTCAATTTCTTCCTTTGGCGCCTCAAAAATCAATTCATCGTGTACTTGAAGCAGAAGCCTTGCTTTCAACTTTTTTTCTTTCAGCTTGGCAGCCATGTCAATCATGGCTTTTTTGATAATATCAGCGGCGCTTCCTTGAATCGGCGTATTCATGGCCGTCCGCTCTGCAAAACTTCGGATATTAAAGTTCCGGCTCGTCAGCTCAGGGATGTAGCGGCGGCGATGCATAAGCGTTGTTACGTATCCTTTTTGCTTCGCTTCCTGTACTGAATCTTCCATGTACGCTTTTACGCCTTGGAAGCTTTCCAGATAGCGGTCGATAAATGCTCCCGCTTCCTTCCGGGTAATGCCGAGGTTCTGTGACAGACCGTAATCGCTGATCCCGTATACAATGCCAAAGTTGACCGCTTTCGCCTGGCGTCTCATCGCAGATGTCACTTCATCCTTAGCGACATGGAACACATCCATTGCCGTTTTCGTGTGAATATCCATATCATTTGTAAAAGCTTCGATCAGATTTTCATCCTTTGAAATATGGGCAAGCACCCGCAGCTCGATTTGTGAATAATCGGCTGCAAAAATGAGCCAGTCTTTTTCAGACGGCACAAAAGCTTGGCGAATTTTCCGCCCTTCCTCAAGCCTGATCGGAATGTTTTGCAGGTTCGGATCAGTCGAGCTGAGACGGCCAGTTTGCGTTAAGGCCTGGTTAAATCGCGTGTGCACTTTATGCGAATCCGGTCTCGTCACCTTTAAAAGCCCTTCGATATATGTTGATTGAAGCTTGCCAATTTGTCTGTACTGTAAAATATAGTCGACAATATCATGCTTGTCAGCCAGCTTTTCAAGCACATCGGCAGACGTAGAATAGCCTGTTTTCGTTTTCTTTACGACAGGAAGGCCGATCTTTTCAAATAAGATGACACCTAGCTGTTTCGGAGAATTGATGTTAAACGGCTCTCCCGCAATCTCATGGATTTTTTCTTCATATTCCTTCAGCTTCGCACCCAGTTCTTCACCCATCCGTTTTAAACGGTCAACATCGACCTTGACGCCAGTTGATTCCATTTCGCCGAGAATAAGCGCAAGAGGCATTTCCAGCTCTTCAAACAGTTCAAGCTGGTCGTTGTTTTCCAGCTCCCGAACGAGCTTTTCCCGAAGGCTTTGAATCGCTAACGCTTTTCGGCCAAGGTGCTCAGACAGTACGTCTTCTGACGGCACTGCCCGTTTTGCTCCTTTTCCATAAACTGATTCATCACTTGAAACGATATGCAGGCCGTAATCCTTAGCCACACTCGCAACGTCGTCATATGAATTGCCCGGGTTGATGATATAAGCCGCAAGGAGCGTATCAAACTCGGCTCCTTTCAGCTCAATGCCCTGCCAGCGCAAAGCGACAACAGCCCGCTTGCTGTCGAAGACCCATTTCTTCTGCTCGTCATTTTCCACCCATTCTTTAAACACCTCAGACTCAACGGCAATGTCTTTTGGAATGAAATAAGCTCCCGTTTCATTTACGATCGAAAATCCGAGGATCGGCTCTTCATGATAATTATCGCCAATCTGTTCAACGACAAATGCGGATGGAGACACCAATATATCGCTTGTCACGTCTGTTACTGTTTTGACATTAATGTCTTCCAACGATTGATCCTGTTCTGCTTCTGCACTGTCTTCTCCAAGCCGTTCAAGAAGCGTGTTGAAGCCAAGATCTTTAAAGATGGCAATGACCTGTTCACGATTAAAGCCTTGATATTCCAGGCCGGAAACAGATACCTCAATCGGAGCATCCGTCATAATTGTCGCAAGCTCCTTGCTCATCAATGCCTGATCCTTAAACTCCTCAAGCTTTTCCTTCAATTTCTTTCCGCTCACCTCGTCAATGGACTCCAGCAGCTTTTCAACGGAATCAAATTGTTTTAAAAGCTTAATCGCAGTCTTTTCTCCGACGCCGGGCACACCCGGAATATTATCTGAGGAATCGCCCATCAGACCCTTCATGTCAATGATTTGTTCAGGCGTAAGCCCATATTTCTCTTTGACATGCTCCGGTGTGTAAAATTCAACATCGGTAATTCCCTTTCTCGTAATGGCAACTGTCGTTTTGTCCGTTGCCAGCTGGGTTAAATCCTTATCTCCTGAGAAAACCTTAACTTCAAATCCGTCTTTTTCAGCCGATTTGGCCAGTGTGCCGATAATATCATCCGCTTCATATTGTTCCAGTTCATAGCGGCTGATCTGGTAGGCATCCAGCAGCTCGCGGATAAACGGCATTTGTTCGGAAAGCTCAGGCGGGGTTTTCTGTCTGCCGCCTTTATATTCTTTAAATGTGCCGTGACGAAATGTTGTTTTCCCGGCATCAAACGCAACCAGCATGTGCGTCGGTTTTTCATCCTCAAGCATTTTCATCAAAATCATCGCAAAGCCGTATACAGCATTTGTATGAACACCTTTATCATTGCTTAACAGCGGCAATGCAAAAAACGCCCGGTAAGCCAGACTGTTTCCGTCTACAAGCACTAATTTTTTTCGTTCCGTCATTCAATTTCCTCCTAAGAAGCCTCAGGCTTCCATTCATCTCTTACATAGTCATTAGCTCCTCTTATTTTAACAAAGTTCAATTTGAAAGGAAAATACGTGAACTATAAGAGAAGACACAAAAAAGGACGGGAACACAAATAGGTTCCCGCCGTCAAAATTGGCTCCTTGGATGAAGGGGTTCTACTACATCCTACCAGCATAGGTTTAACAGTGCATGAAGATATTGTTAAACCTTTGTAAACATTAGGCGGACTTTTCAGCGGCCCGTTTCAGCGTCACGGTAAAGACAGTTCCCCGTCCAGGCTCGCTTGTGACATCAATTTTCCCTTCATGAGCCTCTATTAAATGCTTGACAATCGCAAGGCCCAGCCCGGTTCCGCCCGAATTCCTGCTTCTGTCTTTATCTACGCGGTAAAAGCGTTCAAAGATGCGCGGAATTTCTTCTTTCTGAATTCCGATTCCAGAATCGGCAACCTCAATCTGAATGTCTTTTTCTCTGGGCTTTACATTGATAGCCACGGAGCCCCCCTCAGGCGTGTAGGTTAACGCATTGTTTACGAGATTAAGAAATACCTGTTTCAGCCTGTACGGGTCACCAGATACATATTGAGGGTCTTTCGGGACATTCAGGTGCAAGGAGATGCCTTTCTCATCCGCCTTATGCTTCAGAAGCGTTTCAATCTCAACAAGCATTTTGGCCGGCTCAAACGTTTCGATACTGAGCGTGAAATTTTGCTGCTCGATTTTTGAGAGATCGAGCAAATCCTGAACCAAAGACTGAAGCCTTTCGCTTTCCTTAAGAATAATAGAGAGAAATTCAGAAAGCGCCTCTTTATCCTCCATCGCCCCGTCCAATAACGTCTCCGTAAACCCTTTTATGGACGTAATCGGTGTTTTCAGCTCATGAGAAACATTGGCCACAAAATCCTTCCTCATCTGCTCTAATTTCTTTGTTTCCGTCATGTCATGGAAAACAAGCACAATTCCTTTCCATTCATCGTCCGGCCCCATAATCGGAACGCCGTCCACTTCAAAATAACGCCGTTCTATTTTGATCGGCAGTCTTAACAGCTTGCATTTCTTTGTCTCCGTCATAAAAATGTCTTCGACAAGCTGGATCACTTCTTCATGTTCAAATGCATCGTGATAAAGACGGCGCAGCATATGATTCGGATTGATATGAAACTGCTTGGCGTAAGACCTGTTTACGAGATTAATAAAGCCTCTTCCGTCGATCATAATCAGCCCGGAGCCAATGTTTTCAATGACTGTCAGCAGCCGATCCCGCTGCATTTCCTGCGTTCGCGTCATTTCCATCAGATCAATGGCAAGGCTGTTCATCGCATGTCCTAGCTTATCAGAACGCCTAATATAGCCGCCGTACGTCCGTGCATCGTAGTTGCCCTTAGAGAGTTCTGTGGCTACATTTGTCGCTGACTCAATTGACCTTTTATAACGTGAGGTCATGCTGGAATAAAAATAAACAATGACGATAAATGCGGTACAAAGACTGGCCGTCAGCATCCCCCACAATTCGCCTTTTAAGCCGTCGCTTTTTTCAGAGGCGGAAAGCAGCACATATCCTGTTTTTTCACCTTCGCTTCTAAGTGAAAGTCCGTAATAAAGCTTGTTATCTGTTGTTGACAGAATACCCTCATGGCCAGAAACAAGCGCCTGCACCTTTTGGGAATCAGCCGATCTACCGTTTGACCCATACAGCACCTTACCGTCTGTATCGATAACGGATGCGCTCACATCAAGCGCGCCGCCTGCATCTTTAATGATTTTCTCATTTGCTTGATTATTCAGATTGCCGGCATCAAGAAGCGAAGCCAAGTATTTTGCTTCTTTTTCAATGTGTTCCTCTGCTTTCCTTTGATCAGATGTTTCAAAAAGCTGCTGTAAAAACAGCCCGAGGACACAAAACACCAGAATCATACAGACAACGAATACAGAAAAAAGGCGCACACGGTATTTATTCATTCATTTTTGGCTCCTCCAGTTTATACCCCAATCCCCTAATCGTTTTAATGTAGATCGGTTTTTTGGTATTGTTTTCAATTTTGTCGCGAAGATGGCTGATGTGCACATCAACAATTCTCGTATCTCCGGCAAAATCATAATTCCAGACTGCGCTCAGCAGCAGGTCTCTTGTCAGAACTCTGCCTTTATGTCTGCCTAAATAGAGCAACAGTTCGAATTCTTTCGGTGTCAGTTCAAGCTGACTTTCTTTAAAGTACGCTTCATAATGATCAGGCAGGATTTTCAGATCGCCGATTACGATCTGGCCTTCCATTTCATCGTTCTTCATCTCACTAGAGGGCGCAGCTATTTCCGAACGCCTTAAAATCGCTTTGACTCTCGCATTTACTTCCCTTGGACTGAACGGCTTGGTCATATAATCATCAGCACCGAGCTCAAGCCCTAATACTTTGTCGAATTCCTCATCCTTCGCTGTCAGCATTAAAATGGGAAACATCAGTTTTTGCTGTCTCAGCTGCTTGCATACTTCGATTCCGTCCAATTTTGGAAGCATCACATCAAGCACAATTAAATCAGGCTTCTCTGTTTCCGCTTTTTTGAGTGCTTCTTCCCCATCCGAGGCGGTAATGACATCATAGCCTGACCGTTCCAAATTGTACTGTAAAAGAGTAACAATAGATTCTTCATCATCCACAACTAAAATTTTCTTGTTCATGCTGTGCCTCCAGTATTATAATTCCCCGACATCCTATTTCTCTATTTTATGTCATCTTAACATGTTTCATGATTTTATTTTAGCGAAAGCAGGACATTCCGACAATTCGCCTTTTACATCATTTTTAAAAGAAATAAAGACGCTTATGATAACGCTTTCATTTATAGTAAAAAGAGAAAGGCTGTATTAAGCAAGCCTTTCTCTCTTTTTATTAGGATAATACTTTCATGACATTTTTGACAGATTCAACTGATTTATTCAGCTGCGCTCTTTCATAGTCTGTCAGTTCAAGTTCAATGATTTGCTCAAGACCGTTGCCGCCTACAATTGTAGGAACACCAAGGTAGATGCCTTCATAGCCGTATTCCCCTTCAAGATAAGCAATTGTAGGAAGGACGCGGCGCTGATCTTTCAAGATCGCTTCGACCATTTCTGTCAGAGAAGCCGCAGGCGCATAATACGCGCTTCCGTTTCCAAGAAGATTCACGATTTCGCCTCCGCCTTTTCTAGTGCGCTCCACAATTGCGTCAATCCGTTCTTTCGGAATAAGAGTTTCAAGCGGGATACCGCCAGCATAAGAATAACGCACAAGCGGAACCATATCGTCACCGTGTCCGCCGAGTACGAAACCAGTCACATCTTTCACTGACAGGTTTAATTCCTCTGCCACAAATGTTCTGAATCTTGCCGTATCAAGCACACCGGACTGGCCGATTACACGCTCTTTAGGGAAGCCTGATTCTTTGTACACCGCGTATGTCATTGCATCAACAGGATTTGTCAGCACCACAATAATAGAGTCAGGAGAATATTTCACGATTTCCCGCGTAACGCTTCTCATAATCTTTTCGTTTGTAGAGACCAGATCATCTCTGCTCATACCAGGTTTTCTTGCGATACCGGCTGTAATGACAACAATGTCAGAGCCAGCTGTATCCTCGTAATTGGATGTTCCCGTAATTTTTGCGTCAAAGCCTTGAACCGGGCTTGCTTCAAGCATATCAAGCGCTTTTCCCTTTGTCGGGTTCTCCAATTGCGGAATGTCAACAAGAACAACGTCTGCCAGCTCTTTTTGAGCGATTAAAAATGCAGTTGTAGCTCCGGTAAAACCTGCTCCGATAACAGAAACTTTTTTACGAGTATTTCCCATGTCTCTCTTCTCCTTTATGGCTAGTTTTAGGCTTTTTCCTTGCTTAGTCCATGTTTTTGATCAGTTCTTCTCCGAACTCTGAACATTTCACTTCAGTCGCCCCGTCCATTAATCTAGCAAAATCGTAAGTTACGACTTTGGAAGCGATTGTTTTTTCCATAGATTTGATAACCAAATCAGCCGCTTCGTTCCATCCTAAATGCTCAAGAAGCAGAACGCCTGAAAGAATAACTGAAGATGGGTTTACTTTATCAAGGCCTGCATATTTAGGAGCCGTTCCGTGCGTCGCCTCGAAAATCGCATGTCCTGTTTCGTAGTTGATGTTCGCTCCAGGAGCAATGCCGATTCCGCCGACTTGCGCAGCAAGAGCATCAGAAATGTAATCTCCGTTCAAGTTCATTGTCGCAACGACATCAAACTCGTTTGGACGCGTTAAGATCTGCTGAAGGAAAATGTCAGCAATGCTGTCTTTGATAATGATTTTTCCTGCTGCTTCCGCTTCGCTTTGCGCTTTGTTGGCAGCATCTTTTCCTTGTTCTTCAGCAATGCGGTCATATTGAGCCCATGTAAAGACTTTATCTCCGTATTCTTTTTCAGCAAGTTCATAGCCCCAATTTTTGAAGGCGCCTTCTGTGAACTTCATGATGTTTCCTTTGTGAACAAGTGTTACAGATTTGCGGCCATGCTCGATCGCATAATCAATGGCAGCTCTGACCAAGCGGCTTGTTCCTTCTTCTGAAACAGGCTTAATGCCGATACCTGATGTCTCAGGGAAACGGATTTTATTGACGTTTAACTCATTTTGAAGGAAGCTGATAAGCTTTTGCACTTCTTCAGAGCCTTTTGCATACTCGATGCCTGCGTAAATATCTTCTGTATTTTCACGGAAGATGACCATATCAGTATCTTCAGGGCGTTTTACCGGTGACGGCACTCCAGTAAAGTATCTTACAGGTCTTAAGCAGACGAATAGGTCAAGCTCTTGTCTGAGCGCTACGTTCAAAGAACGGATACCGCCGCCGACAGGTGTCGTTAACGGGCCTTTAATCGCGATGAAATATTCGCGGATCACATCTAATGTTTCAGCAGGGAGCCACTCACCTGTTTTATTATAAGCCTTTTCTCCGGCGTAAACTTCTTTCCATGTAATTTTCTTTTCGCCTTTGTATGCTTTTTCTACTGCTGCTTCCAAAACCTTCGAAGCCGCGTTCCAAATATCAGGACCGGTTCCGTCTCCTTCGATAAATGGGATAATCGGGTTGTTTGGTACGTTTAATACTCCGTTAGAGACTGTAATTTTTTCACCTTGTGCCACAATAAAAACCTCCCAGTATGTAATTCATATTTAGAAAACATTTTATTTTTCTTATATAGAAAATAAAATGATTTTTCCTAACATTCAATTTAAAGTGTAACCCAATTTTGATGTTCTGAACAAGAGGCTAACCTCATTGACGCAAGCCAGCCTCCAATGGTTCTTTAGGCTCTTTCTTCAATCGGAACGAATTTTTGTTTGTCAGGGCCTGTGTAATCTGCCCGCGGGCGGATCAGACGGTTGTTGTCATACTGCTCAAGAATATGAGCGAGCCAGCCGGACATTCTGCTTACAGCAAAAATCGGTGTAAACAAATCATGGTCAATACCGAGGCTGTGATATACAGAAGCCGAATAGAAATCAACGTTAGGCGGAAGCTTTTTCTCTGATGTGACGATGTCTTCTATACGAATCGACATCTCATACCATTTGCTTTCGCCTGTCAGGTTGGTCAGGCGCTTGCTCATTTCTTTCAGATGCTTCGCGCGCGGATCACCATGCTTATACACACGGTGGCCGAATCCCATGATTTTTTCTTTCTTTTCAAGTTTAGCGCGGATGTACGGCTCAGCGTTTTCCACTTCACCGATTTCTGTCAGCATTTTCATAACGCCTTCATTCGCTCCGCCGTGAAGAGGCCCTTTCAGCGCGCCGATTGCTGCAGTAATGCCTGAATAGATGTCAGAAAGTGTTGCGACGCAGACCCTCGCTGTGAACGTTGACGCGTTCAGCTCATGGTCAGCATGTAAAATCAATGCTTTGTTGAAGGCTTCAACCTCAATTGGTGAAGGCTCTTCACCGTTTAATGTGTAAAGAAAATTCTCCGCAATACCGTAATCTTCTCTCGGTTCAACAGGCTCAAGACCCTTGCGAATTCTGGAAAACGCTGCAACCAGGCCAGGCACCTTTGCCTGAAGGCGGATCGCCTTTCTGTAGTTGGCTTCCGGGTTCATGGTATCAGCCTCGCTGTCTAGCAGGCCTAGTAATGAAATTGCTGTCCGAAGAGCAGCCATGGGATGAACATTTTCGAGGGAATAAGATTTGAAGTGCTCAATAATTTCTTGCGGAACGGCAGCTTCCTTTGCAAGCTGCTGCTTTAACTCTTCAAGCTCTTTTTTGTTTGGCAGCCTTAGATGCCAAAGCAAGTAGATGATTTCTTCAAAACTTGCATTCTCTGTCAAATCATCGATATCATACCCCACATATGTAAGGGTATCATCAATAATAGAACTAACAGATGATGTTGTTGCTACAACCCCTTCAAGACCGCGTGTCGCTGTCATATATAACATCTCCTTTTCAATAAATTTCCCCTTTAAGAGTGTTGTAAAAACATGAGGCTTACTTAAAAAGCACGATGCAAGTATTTCTCTCCCCCAAAAAGAAAATGCTTACATTTTACTGGCTGCTGGAACTAAAACCCTTTGCTTATGAAAGAACATAACAAATTCTTATAAGCTTATTTAAGTTTAAGCCTATTCTCATTATAAACAATAATCAGACATTTGTTAAATGTTTACCTATAATTTTTTTTTTCATTCTGTGATTTCCCCGAAAAAACGCCTTTATTTGCGGGTTTTTGCATACAAAAAAAAGCGGCTTTAAGGCCGCTTTTTGTTATGAAGTGAACAGTTTTACGATCTGCATGGCTAAATAAGCAATCCCCGCTCCGATCAGCGGTCCCACCGCAACTCCTCCAAAAAGCGCGACTGCAAGAATGGTCCCGATCACGAGAGCAGTTGTAATATGTGGATCATTTTCAAGCAGGGCCAGGCCGTTTTTTGCAATCAGCGCCACTGCGATCCCCGCTCCAAGGGCGATCCATGCGTAGGAAGACCGCATTGCTTCTCCAAGCTGCTTAAATCCGATTTCTCCCGTGGCAATCGGGACAAGAACGGCGATGGTAATAATGGTCACACCCCAGTTAATGCCTTTTGACTGGATGGTCGGAAATAATTTCTGATCAAGCCCTAGGATTTTGATGATCAAAAGGACGGATACAGCAAAGAGCAATGATTGGTTTTTTGCGATAAGTGCGATAGCCAAGAGTAAAATTAAAAATAAATTCGCTTGTGTAAACACATGCCATCCCTCCTATAAGATGAATGTATTCATATTCAGCCGCAGCGTGAATACATATAAAAAATAGGACATGCTGACGAGAGGAGGACCGTTTTCGTGAATCAATCTTATATCACTATTTTTTTCAGAACCCTCTTTGTCATATCAATGACCGCAGGGTCGATAGCTGCGGCCTATTATTCGTTTCCGTTAACTTATCCGTTCCTGATCGCCCTTATTCTTTCTTCAGTGATTCATCCTGTTGTCGATTATTTGGACAAAGTGACAGGATTCCCCCGAACGATAAATGTTCTGGGCGTTCTTGCTTTTTTTCTGCTCGCAGCCTTCGGCGTCCTTACCATTCTGGTAGCCGAAATCGTAACGGGAACAGCCTATCTAGCAAAAACGCTGCCTCCGCATATCAGCACGTTTATTTCATATTGCGAAAAATTGTTTACAACTCATATTCAGCCGCTCTATAACGAGTTAACTCTTTTGTTTCAAGAATTGGAAACGAACCAGCAGGCTTCCATCGTCACTCATATCCAGACACTCGGAGATTCTGCCGCTAAAAATGCCGGGCTCCTGCTGTCCCACATTCTAGAGATGATCCCGAGATTTTTCGCTCTTCTTCCCAATACGGCGGCGGTTCTGATTTTTTCTCTTCTGGCAACCTTTTTTATGACAAAGGATTGGCATAAGCTGAAAGCCATGCTTGTTTTAATTCTGCCGGATCGTGTGACAGCTAACAGCAAAGCAATCAGCAGCGAATTAAAAAAAGCAATGACTGGTTTTATCAAAGCACAAGCCGTCCTCGTTTTCATCACGATGGTGATTGTATTTATCGGCCTTTCTCTCTTAAAGGTTGAACACGCCGCAACAATTGCTTTTTTAATCGGGCTTGTAGATCTTCTCCCTTACTTAGGTGCCGGCTCCGTATTTGTACCCTGGATTTTGTATTTATCGATTACGGGCCAGCTGCCCCAAGCGATCGGAATCGGTATCCTGTACCTCGTCGTTCTTATTCAGCGGCAGCTGACAGAGCCCAAGATACTAAGTAAATCTATCGGGATCGATCCGCTGGCAACGCTCATCGCCCTGTTTGCCGGCTTTAAATTATTCGGGTTTTTAGGACTGATTGCGGGACCCGCTGTACTCGTCATCATCCAAGCTTTCATCACAACAGGCGCATTAAAAGAAATATGGTCCTATATCACCGTTCAGCAAAAATAAAACGGCAGCCGTTTT
The DNA here is from genome assembly GCF_001719225.1 of Bacillus sp. FJAT-14266. NCBI lineage: Bacteria > Bacillati > Bacillota > Bacilli > Caryophanales > Bacillaceae > Bacillus > Bacillus sp. FJAT-14266. The sequence goes on along the minus strand of NZ_CP017072.1, from coordinate 1,415,013 downwards.
TTCATGGCTGCCGCTTTTTATTTGATGATGATCCGCTTATTCTTCGACATACCTCTCAGCCATTTGAACAGAATCGGCTTACACCAGCCGCGGGTAAACGGGATAAGAAGACAGGCGCCGGCCAAATCTGATAAAAAGCCCGGAAGCATCAGCAATAGACCGCCAATGAAAATGCACAGACCGTCAGCAATCGCTTCTCCCGGCATTTTGCCATATTGAAGATCACGCTGAACCTTATAATACACTTCGGTTCCTTGTTTTTTTGCAGCTGCTGCGCCGATAATGCCAGTCAGAATCATGAATAGAACTGTCGGCAAAATACCAATCAGATTTCCTAAAAATAGGAATATACCGATTTCTATTGCCGGAAACACAATAAAAAGCAAAAACAAAAATCTCATATCCAAGCCCCCCACACGTGTAACACGTTCTGTTCAACAAAAGGCATGATAAAGAGAAAAGGAAGGGATTCCCCTTCCATTTTCACCTGTAATTAAAGAACGCTCGCACGGCCTTGATAGACTGCGCCTCTGGAAGCGTCAACTGTAATATCCTGGCCATCTGTCAAAATAGATGTCGCATTTTCCAGACCCACGATAACCGGGATGCCAAGGCTTAATCCGACTACCGCAGCATGGCTAGTCAAACCGCCTTCTTCTGTAATAAGAGCAGACGCTTTTTCAAGGGATGCAATCATATCACGGTCAGTGCTTTTGGTAACAAGTACCGCACCGTCAGTCATTTTTTGCTCAGCTTCTTTTGCATTTTGTGCAACGACAACCGGACCGTAAGCTGATTTGCGTCCAATGCCTTGGCCTTTAGCGATGATATCGCCGACAGTATGAACCTTCATTAAGTTCGTAGTGCCGGACTCACCGACAGTGCCAGCTGTAATAACGATAAGATCGCCGTGTTTTACAATTCCGCTGTTCAATGATTTTTGGACAGCATCCTCAAGCATCTCATCTGTTGAGCTCGCATTTTGGCCGCTTTCCGCGAATACGCCAGATACGAGGGCAAGCTTTCTGGAAATAGAGTCATTTACAGTAACCGCAACAATCGGAGCCTGCGGACGGTATTTTGCAATCATACGTGCTGTATGGCCGCTTTCTGTCGGCGTTACGATCGCAGCAGCATTCAGGTTAATCGCCGTATGTGCGACAGATTGTCCAATTGCGTCTGTAATTGTCATGCCCACTTGGTCTCTGCGTTTTGAGAGAATTTCTTTATAATTTAATGCTTCTTCAGAACGGGACGCGATGTTATGCATTGTTTGAACTGCTTCAACCGGGTAACTTCCGGCAGCAGTTTCACCAGAAAGCATGATCGCATCTGTTCCGTCGAAGATCGCGTTTGCAACGTCACTTGCTTCCGCACGAGTCGGACGCGGGTTGCGCTGCATGCTGTCAAGCATTTGTGTCGCTGTAATAACAGGTTTGCCCAGCGCGTTGCATTTTTTGATCAGTTCTTTTTGCACAAGCGGCACTTCTTCAGCTGGAATTTCCACACCTAAGTCTCCGCGTGCAACCATTAAGCCGTCAGACACTTCGAGAATCGCATCGATGTTGTCAACGCCCTCTTGGTTTTCGATTTTAGGGATGATTTGAATATCCTGAGCGTTGTGCTCTTCAAGAAGCTCACGGATTTCGAGCACATCCGTAGAACGTCGAATGAAAGATGGTGCGATGAAGTCTACTCCTTGCTCAATACCGAAAACGATGTCTCGCGCATCCTTTTCAGTAATCCCCGGAAGATTGACACTTACGCCCGGTACGTTAACACCTTTTTTATTTTTGAGTGTTCCGTTGTTTAATACTTTTGTTTTGATTTCGCGTTTAGCGGCATCTACATCAAGTACCTCAAGACCGATAAGGCCGTCATCTAACAGAATCGTTGAACCTTGTTCAACGTCATGGACTAAACCTTCATATGTCACTGAAATTTTATCTGTTGTTCCTACAACCTCGTCCATTGAAATAATGAGCTCTTTGCCTGTTTCAAGCTCAATACCGCCGTTTTCCATTGTATGTGTGCGGATTTCAGGACCTTTTGTATCAAGCAGAATTCCAACGTTCTTGCCAAGTTTTTTACTTGCTTCGCGGATATTTTTAATTCTTGCACCGTGCTCCTCAAAATCTCCGTGAGAAAAGTTTAATCGAGCCACGTTCATTCCTGACTCCATTAATTTCGTAAGCATTTCAATACTTTCACTTGCCGGACCGATGGTACAAACAATTTTAGTTTTTCTCATTTGGTTCACTTCCTTCTGAAATCTTCAGCCTTCAGCTGTACATTAGATAGACAGTTCTTTTGAAAGCTGATACATGTTTTGCTCAACTGTGTGTTTTGTCTCAAGTATTTCTATAATATCATGGTCTACAAGCTTATTGTTTTGTATACCTACACAGCGTCCGCCTTTTCCTTCAAGCAGCAGTTCAACTGCATATGCGCCGAGACGGCTTGCCAACACACGGTCAGCAGCACTCGGAGAACCTCCGCGCTGGATATGGCCCAATACAGATACCCTAGTTTCAAGATTTGTTTCTTCTTCAATGCGTTTCCCGAATTCAACACCGCTGCCTACACCTTCGGCAACAATAATAATACTGTGCTTCTTGCCGCGTTCGTGGCCGCGTTTTAAGCGGGCAATGATTTCGTGCATGTCATAGTCTGCCTCAGGGATTAAGATCGATTCTGCGCCCCCTGCAAGACCGGCCCACAATGCGATATCGCCGGCATGACGGCCCATTACTTCGATTACATATGTACGTTCATGAGAAGTCGCTGTATCGCGAATCTTATCAATTGCGTCAATTACTGTATTTAAAGCTGTATCGAAACCGATTGTAAAATCAGTGCCCGGAATGTCATTATCAATTGTACCCGGTACACCTACACATGGAAACCCGTGTTCCGTTAATTTTTTCGCACCCATATAGGAACCGTCTCCGCCGATAACAACAAGGCCTTCAATACCAAGCTTCTTCAAGTTTGCTATCCCTTTTTCACGGCCTTCAACTGTTTTGAATTCAGGACATCTCGCCGTATAAAGCTTAGTCCCTCCACGATGTATAATATCGCCTACTGATCCGAGTTCAAGCTTTTCAATCTTTCCGCTGATCAATCCCGCGTATCCGTTGTAAATACCGTAAACTTCAACGTCATGATAGATCGCTTTTCTGACTACTGCGCGAACTGCTGCGTTCATTCCCGGGGAATCCCCGCCGCTCGTTAATACCCCTATTCGTTTCATTCTCCATTCACCTCAGCAACATATATGATTAAACATAACATGATCATTGCCCTAAAAACAATGAAAAGGGATCTCCATCCTCCCTATGAAACCTTACCTATTATACAATTAAATAAATTGTTTTTAAATAAAATTTAAGGAATGTCACAAAAAATAAACGTGAGCCAAAGGCTTCACGTTTATTTAGTTTACCCCGATATATTGATCTTCAACCGAGACTTTGCCAATTGCTTTATATTTTTCATAACGCTGCTGAACTAATTCTTCTTCGCTCAGCTTCAGTAAAGTTTTTAACGATTGTTTAAGGGTTTCGTCCATATAGCTTGCCTGCAGCTTCACATCATGGTGCGCTCCGCCTTTTACTTCTTTAATCATATGATCTATAATACCTAATTCTTTTAAATCCGGCGCAGTGATTTTCATTGTTTCTGCTGCTTTTTTAGCAAGACTGGAGTCCTTCCATAAAAGTGCCGCGGCACCTTCCGGAGAAATAACAGAATAAGTAGAGTTTTCCAGCATATGCAAGTGATTGCCTACACCCAGACCAAGGGCTCCGCCGCTTCCGCCTTCACCAATGACGATGCAGATAACAGGCACTCGAAGGCCGGCCATCTCAAACAGGTTTTTGGCAATAGCTTCACTTTGTCCTCTTTCTTCAGCTGCTCGTCCAGGGTATGCCCCCTTCGTATCAATAAAACAGATAATTGGTCTGTTAAATTTGTCAGCCTGTTTCATCAGACGAAGCGCTTTTCTGTAGCCTTCTGGATGCGGCATCCCAAAATTGCGGACTAGGTTTTCCTTCGTGTCTTTGCCGCGCTGATGCCCGATTACCGTTACAGGGAGGCCGTGGAACTTCGCAATCCCGCCGACAATGGCTTCATCGTCCCCGTACGCTCTGTCTCCGTGACATTCAAAAAAGTCGGTAAACAGGTGTTCGATATAATCAAGAGTTGTCGGACGGTCCGCCAGACGCGCGATTTGAACCCGGTCCCACGGCTTCAAATTTTTGTAAATATCATCCTGAAGCTTAGCGAGACGGTCTTCGAGCCGTTCGATTTCCGCACTTAGATCCATATCGGAATCTTGGGTGAATTTTTTTAGTTCGGCGATTTTGGTTTGCAGTTCAATCACCGGTTTTTCAAATTCTAATCTTGGAGCCACTCAATGTCACCTCCTGTTTGATGCATATCCAGCAGATTTTCTAACGTTTTTTTCATATCGTCGCGATGAATAACCGCATCAAGCTGTCCATGTTTTAATAAAAACTCAGCCGTTTGGAAGTCCTCAGGCAGTTTTTCTCCTATTGTCTGTTCAATAATCCGTCTTCCGGCAAAACCGATCAGCGCGCCAGGCTCAGCGAAATTGTAATCGCCAAGGGATGCAAAGCTTGCTGATACGCCCCCGGTAGTCGGATGCGTCATTACTGAAATAATAAGACCCTGTTCTTCACTGAACAGTTTTAACGCAGAGCTTGTCTTTGCCATCTGCATCAAACTTAATACGCCTTCCTGCATTCTAGCACCGCCTGAAGCCGTAAAAATAATAAACGGAACTTTATCAGCTTTTGCTTTTTCAATCGCAAGCGTGATTTTTTCACCGACGACTGAACCCATGCTGCCCATTCTGAATGAAGAGTCCATGACGGCGACAACAGCCGGGTGTCCGCCGATGGTGCCCTTGCCTGTCACAACAGCCTCGTTTAAGGATGTTTTCTCGCGATCTTTTTCAAGCTTTTCCAGATATCCCGGGAAACCAAGCGGATTTTCCGAGAGCATTCCCTGATTAAATTCCTCAAAGGATTGTTCATCCATCAAGCTTTCGATACGCTGTTTTGCGTTCATTGGGAAATGATAATCGCAGTTCATGCATACCCGCATATTTTTATCCAACTCTTTAGTGAGCATGATTTTTTTACACTTAGGACATTTTGTCATAATGCCTTCCGGAACATCGTGCTTCGCTTGATCAGACGGTACGGAAGCATACTTTTTCTTTTTCGTGAATATATCCTTTAACAAATGATTACCTCCCTTTTGTGAAGGGTTCTCTTCACCGCATGTCATCAAACAGATAGACTTGCTAATAACTTTACCGAAACTATTGTACTTTTTTTGTCAAACGCTGTCATCCTCAATTCGACAACTTTTTATTCGATGACGTGCTCGGAAAGGCTTGTATGAAATCAGATAAGGTGTTGAAACGACAAGGTTGACAGCGTATTCAAAAATAATGTTAAACCCGGCTGAAATTTTTTTAAGGCTAACCCCCTAAAAAAATTTCAGCCGTCAGTTTAACTTGAGAACAGCGCGCCGGTCTCCGCCAACGCGCTGCCATTTTTGGAATGAATTAAAATTATTCACCAATAATCGTAAGTTTTCTTGTTTTTTCTGCGACTTCCTCAGGGTCAACAGTGATTCTTGCAACACCTGTTTCCATCGCAGCTTTTGCCACAGCCTTCGCAACAGCAGGCGCAACACGTTTATCAAACGGTGCAGGGATGACATAATCTGCGCTAAGCTCATCTTCTGAAACCAGTGAAGCAATGGCTTCAACCGCTGCGATTTTCATTTCCTCGTTAATATGAGTGGCACGCACATCAAGTGCTCCGCGGAAAATACCAGGGAATGCAAGAACATTGTTTACTTGGTTTGGGAAGTCAGAACGGCCAGTTCCGATAACGCTTGCTCCGGCTTCACGCGCATCTTCCGGCATGATTTCCGGATTTGGATTTGCCATTGCAAAGATAATCGGATCTTTTGCCATGCTTTGAACCATTTCTTTTGTTAGCGCGCCTGCTACAGAGACACCGATAAATACGTCAGCATCAACGATGACATCTTTCAGAGAACCGTCTTTGCGGTCTTGGTTCGTGAACTTCGCCACTTCATTTTTGACATCGTTCATGCCGTTCGGGCGCCCTTCATAAATGGCCCCTTTGGAATCGCACATCACAATGTCGCGAACGCCATAATGATGAAGAAGCTTGATAATCGCAATGCCAGCCGCACCCGCGCCATTTGCGACAACTTTAATGGATGACATGGATTTTCCAGACAGTTTCAGCGCGTTCACAAGACCTGCTACGGTTACAATGGCAGTACCGTGCTGATCATCATGGAAAACCGGGATGTTTGTTTCTTTTTTGAGGCGCTCTTCAATGATAAAGCAGTTTGGCGCTGCAATATCTTCAAGGTTGACGCCGCCAAATGTTGGTTCCAGCAATTTTACAGTTTCAACGATTTTATCAACATCGTTTGTGTTTAAAGCAATCGGGAACGCATCTACGCCCGCAAAGCTTTTGAAAAGAACTGCTTTCCCTTCCATAACAGGAAGCGCCGCTTCAGGGCCGATGTTTCCAAGGCCAAGCACAGCTGTACCGTCAGTTACAACTGCTACCATGTTCCCCTTCATTGTATAATCATATACTTTGTTAATGTCTTCATGAATATCCTTACACGGTTCTGCAACACCCGGAGAATAAGCGAGGCTTAGATCTTTTGCATTTCTGACCTCTACTTTTGATTTAGACTCCAGTTTCCCCTGGTTGACTTTATGCAGGTGTAATGCTTCTTCTCTTAATGACATTCTACTAAACACTCCTTATGGATATTTTTTGATTCGTATACTGCTGCGTTGATTGCTGCATTCTGCGGAGTAAATCTATCTGAATATTTAAACAGGATCACATAATTGCTCCAATTGTATAACAAAAAGCGAATCGTTACCACTGTTTTAAAACGACGTTTTTTTGACCCAACAGCTCTTTTAAGCGATATAACACCTGGTGATCTGCATTGATATGGAACGACTCAGGTAGCTTAATCGTCTGTTTTTGCCTTTCATAATAGAGATAAACGCCTGTTTCCCCTTTATGCTCCAGCAAAATGCGCTTAATCTTTGCCAGGATCTCCTGGCTGTGCTGACTGCTTTCTATTTTTATATAAACCGATGGCGCTTTTTCTGCATCCATATTTTCTAATAATTCTGCCCGGGACATGATGAATTGGATCTTATCTTGTCTAACTTCACATTTCCCCGCAGTGAACAAAAGAGCGCCTTCTCTTAAAACGGGAGAAAGCTGTCTGAATTGTTCAGGGAAGACTACGGCTTCCATCTCGCCGGTTTCATCACTGAGCGTTAAAAACGCCATGTTTTGACCTGTTTTCGTCCGAATCGTTTTGATCTTCGACAGCAGAACGCCTAGTGAAAGCTGCCTTTTGACTGCCCGCTGAGCCTGCAGAATGGAGACTGCTCCTTGCGCAGTGAGCTGTTTTCGGAAGGCGGAGAGGGGATGATTTGAAAAATAAATGCCAAGCGTTTCCTTTTCAAACGCAAGTAAATCCACCAGAGGAAGCTCCTCCGTCTCCACATACTTCGGCTTAATTGAAAACGATTCATCTAAAAACAATCCCATTTGGTCATCGTCCGCGGCGAATAGCTCAGCATGTTCCAAAGCAACATCAATGGATGCGAGCAGCGTGGCCCGGTTTTGGCCGAATTCGTCCATCGCACCAGAAAAGATAAGTGCTTCAAGCATTTTGCGATTTACGCTTTTTGACGGCACGCGAAAGCAGAAATCGAAAAGATCTTCAAATGGTTTCTCTTTTCTTGCTTTATATATATCTTTGACTGCTGAGACGCCTACACTTTTTATCGCGCGGAGGCTGTATCTGACAGATCCGTTTTCAACTGTAAACGGAAAACTGCTTTTATTCACTGACGGAGGAAGGATACGAATCCCGCTCCCCTTTGCTTCGTAAAGATATTGAGAGATTTTATCCTCATTGCCAATGACGCTTGTCAGCAATCCGCACATAAAATATAACGGATAATGAGCTTTCAAATACGCAAGCTGGCACCCGATCATGCTGTATGCCACCGCATGGCTTCTGTTAAAGCCATAGTTTGCGAATTTGACGATTAAATCGTAGACCTCATTTGCAGTGTCTACAGAATACTCCTTTTTTAAGCACCCTTCAACAAAATGGCTTCGCTCTCTGTCCAGGATTTCTTTTTTCTTTTTGCTGACCGCCCTTCTCAATAGGTCCGCTTCGCCTAAAGAAAACCCCGCCATACGGGAAGCAATCATCATAATTTGTTCCTGATACACAATGACGCCATATGTATCTTCCAAAATGCTCCTTAAATCTTCATGAGGATAGTGAACAGGCGCCCGGCCGTGTTTACGGTCGATAAATAACGGAATATTTTCCATCGGACCCGGCCGGTACAGTGCATTGACCGCCACAATATCTTCTAGGCCCGAAGGTTTCAGCCGTTTCAAGACGCTTCTCATCCCTGCAGATTCAAGCTGGAAAATGCCTGTCGTATCCCCTTTTGACAGCAAGGAGAACGTTTTGTCATCGCTGTAGGAAATACTTGAAAGATCTATTTTAATATTTTCTTCTTTTTCAATCATTGAAGTGATGGATTCAATAAGTGTCAGATTCCTCAAACCTAAGAAATCCATTTTTAAAAGGCCCAAGTCTTCAAGATGGTCCATCGCGTATTGCGTTAAATAGATCCCTTCATGCCCTTCTTGAAGCGGAACAACATCTGTTAACGGTTCTTCACTCAGGACAACGCCCGCTGCGTGGGTTGATGCATGCCTTGGCAGTCCTTCTATTTTCCGTGCAATTGAATAGACTTGCTGAAGCAGGCTTGACTCCCGAAGCCGCTTATCCAGCTGCGGTGACTGCTGTCTCGCTTCATCCAGCGTCATTCCCGGTCTTGAAGGAATGAGTTTTGCAAGCTGATCTGCCTCCTTCGGGCTGACGCCGAATACTCTGCCGACGTCCCGGAGCGCCGCCTTTGCCGCAAGTGTTCCAAAGGTGATAATCTGTGCGACGTGCATCGCACCGTATTTCTGCTGAACATATTGAATGACTTCATCCCTTCTAGTATCGGGAAAGTCAATATCAATATCCGGCATGCTGACGCGTTCGGGATTTAAAAATCTTTCAAATAGAAGGTGATGCTTAATCGGGTCAACATCTGTGATATACAGCACATATGCCACAAGAGAACCTGCCGCAGAACCCCTTCCCGGTCCTGTAACAATCCCTTTTTCATGGGCGTGCTTCATAAAATCCCACACGATCAGAAAGTAATCGCTGAACTTCATCCGCTTGATGACATCAAGCTCATATTGAAGACGGCGAAGGTATCGTTCATCGGGCTTGCCGAAACGGCTGCGGAGTCCCTCCATACAGATATCCGTTAAATAATCATCAGCGGACGTTCCGTCTGGGGTCGGAAAAGACGGTAGACGGGTCTGCCCGAGACTGACGTCAACCCGGCATTGTTCTGCGATCTCTACAGAAGCTTGCAGTGCCTCGGGATGCTCTCGATAAATGTTTTGCATTTCTTCGAGTGGTTTCAAATCGAGATCAGGCAAATCTTCAGCGGGTGCATCCGTCAGTTTTTCCCCCGCTTTAATCGCTTTCAAACAACGGTAGGCAGCCTTATCTTCCTTCCTTATGTAATGCACATCGCCTGTGGCCGTAACAGGGATACCCGTTTCTTCTGATAGCTTTAGAATCTGCTCAGACAAGACTTGATTCCCTTTAAAAGGCTGATAGGAGAAATAAAAAGCTCCCTTTCCGAATATAGACTGAAATTCCAGCGAGGCTTGAGCAGCCTGTTCGAACAGCCCTCCTTCAAGAAGCGTTTCAATATATCCTTTTTCGCCGGGCGTTATTGCGATAATCCCTTCTCGATAACTGTGAAGCCATTTCGGCTTCAGTCCGCCTTTTGATTTAGATTGCAGAACGCTGCTGATTTTCAGCAGGTTTTGATAGCCTGTATTTGATTTTGCCAGCAGGACGAGCGGGTATGCTTCAAGTTCGCTGTCATCTGTAAAAACAGAAGCCGTCAAACCGATTATTGGGTTGATCCCTCTCGCCTTGCAAGCTTTATAAAATTGAATAGCTCCGTACATGACATGATCATCTGTCAGCGCCAAAGACGCATATCCGAGCCTGTCAGCTTCACTGACGAGCTCTTCCACAGCCGCGGCGCTGTTTAGCAGGCTATACCCGCTATGCACTTGCAGGTGAACAAAAGACATGCTATCACCTCTTTCTCATTACGATTCATTTCTTCCCTCATTATAAGGCCGGTTTCCAAAAGAAACAAATGTTCTTTTTTGACTCATCATCATACTTGTCCTGAAAGCTCAATATGATATAAAAGGTGAGGTGATAAAGATGGATCAGGAAGCAGGATTTATGGTGAATTTTATCAATAGCTACTTCATTGCGTTAGGGGTGCTGATCGGGGGCGCACTCATTGGAGGGCTCGGAGCATATTTGGCAGGCGAACCCCCGCTTACAGCCATTACAAAGCTTGCCAACCGGTTAAAAATATGGGCGCTTGTCGCAGCTATCGGAGGCACCTTTGATGCGGTATACAGCTTTGAACGCGGCATACTCGAAGGCAATACGAGAGATATCTTTAAACAGCTTCTTTTAATTATTTCGGCCATGGGAGGCGCGCAAAGCGGCTGGCTTATTATATCATGGCTGACCCAGGAGCATCTTTCTTCATGAGGGTCCCCCAGCATTACAAAAAACCGGGATGGCAGCGTTTTTTCGCGGGAATGATGTGCGGAGCCGTAATTAGCTGGTTCTTTTTCCTGTTTACTTACGGAACATTCCAAGAGGAGCAGGTCAGCCTCATCGAAAAGCAAAAAGAGCATGTAAAAGACTTGAACAATCAAATTTCGATCTATCAGGAAGACCTCCATAAACTGAATGAAGATAATAAAAGAAAACTGCTGATTCAAAGCGTCAGCGTCAAATTGCTGAATGGGGATAAATATAAAATATCACAGCCGGATAAAACGAAATTCGAGGAGCATGTAAAGGATGATATTTCAGAGGTGATTACAAAAGACATAGAGAGCGTCTATCAAACAAAGGATCTCTTGAAGCGGACAATTGAAAATAAAGTCTATATGATCAATGAAAAAAAATACGAGGCAACCGTCAGAGAATTGATTATTTATACGAGGCTGACAGTGGAACTTGAAATATCTTTCGCCACATAATTATGGATTTTTTTTAAATTCTCCAAACTTCTGTCGCTTTTTCCCATTCTTTTTTATAAACTATATGTGAGGCTTAATGGCGAAAGGAAGGAGGAAGGGAAATGGAGGTTTACAGTGACCGTCAGTTAGCAAAAGATCAAGCAGCCCGTCTCAGACAAGGTTTTTCTGCATATGCCGAAACAAACTCACTCGCTTCCCTCATCAAAAAAGAACTTCAATCACACAATCTCCAAGTCTACGAGGACCTTACTGATTTCGGCTGCTGGTTCATCCCCGTCACAGATGAACACTAAGAGAGAGGGTCTCCCCTCTACTCGTGTTCTTTACATAATGTTTCCAGATCAGCTAAAATCCGATCAGCTTCATCCCAGCTGTAAATAGAGGCGCCTGAAGCTAACGGATGCCCTCCGCCGTTATATTTCCGGGCAAGTCCGTTAATGACAGGCCCCTTCGAACGGAATCTGACTCTGATTTGATCGTCTTCTTCTACGAAAAACACCCAGGCGCGAATACCTGAGATATTGCCAAGCGTCCCGACAAGCTGTGACGCTTCAGAAGCCGTTGTGCCGAATTTTTCAAGCGTATCCTTTTTGATGAAAACAGAAGCCGCCCCGTTTTCGGACAAAGACACATTTTGAAAGATAAAGCCGTTAAGCTTCACCACATTCAGTTTTGTTTCATACAATTGATTAAATAACTCTGAGGAAGAGAATGGATACTGAATGAGCTCGCCTGCATATTTTAATGTTTTTTCCGTGGTATTCGGAAATAAAAAGCGTCCGGTATCTCCAACAATGCCGGCGTAGATCAGCTCTGCCGCTTTCGTATTCAGCTTCCAGCCGTGCTCTTTTCCTTCTAAATACAGCTCGTAAATCATTTCACTTACTGAGCTGGCGCTTGTATCGACCCAGAGAAGGTCACCGTATGGATCTTCGTTCGGATGGTGGTCGATTTTCATTAGTTTGGCGCCTGAAGGATAACGCTGATCGTCGATTCTTTCCTGATTTGCCGTATCGCAGACAATGACAAGTGCGCCTTCATATGTTTCATTGTCCACCTCATCAAGGGAATATAAGAAAGAGAGGGACGGTTCAGGCGTGCCGACCGCAAAAATATTTTTTTCAGGATATGTTTCACGCAGGATTTCCGTAAGCCCGCACTGTGATCCGTAGGCATCCGGATCAGGACGCACATGTCTATGTAAGATAATCGTGTCATATAATGATATGGTTCTGATCAATTCTGTTTTCATTTGATACTCCTTTATTGTTTTTATTCATTAAATCACATTCTCTGCCGACGGAAAAGAAAAATAACGTCAAAACCAAGCCCGTTTTTGTATAAAATGGGTTTGTAAACTTTTACGATGGAGGATTTCATTTATGCTGGTTCTTGTTTTTTTGATTGGGCTTTCCGCCTGCTTTTATGTGTACTATAAAGTAAAAGGCGTACGGGCAAAGCCATCTTTGGCAAAAGAAATATGTTCAGCAAAATCAAGCATGGCCTTAGGGTCACTAGTCCTGTTCTACGGGCTCAACCAAATGATATTATTCCATTCAGTATTAACGTTAGTAATCGGCGGTATCTTTATCGTCATAGGAGCAGGAAGCGCTTGGGCAGGTTATAAAGCCTTCAGGCATTACAATCCCCTTCACGCCAAAGAAGCTGAAAGAGATCACGCGTAAGGGGCGCCTGAACGTCCCTTAGCTTCTTTCCATCAGCTGAACCATCAGCATCGCTTTAGACACGATATGACCTTGGCTGTGCACTTCCACTTCCATTTTCCCAAACTTTCTGCCAGCCTCCAAGATGCGAGGTTTGACTTCGATGACTGATTCCATCTGCACAGGCTTCAAAAAGAAGATGGTGATGCTCTCTATGACGAGTTCGCCGCGTTTTTTCGAGCGCAAAAATCGGTTTGCCGCTTGCGTCAAAATGGTCGTAAATACGCCATAAGAAATGGTTCCAAGCTGATTTGTCATTTGCGGCGTGACTTCATACTCGTAAACCGTTTGATCTTCTTTATCATCACCCTCATCTTTAAACCCCCTTGAAACGATATCATCAAGCTTCTCCCCGACCTGCGGCTGCTTTTGAATCATTTGAAGAGCTTTCAATACGTCTTGGCGGCTGATCATGCCGATGAGTTTTTGGTGGCCGTCAGTGACGGGAAGCACTTCGATCCCTTCCCATACCATCATTTGCGCAGCTGAAGCGACAGATGTTTTCCCAATAACCGTGACGGGATTTTTGGTCATGACTTTTTCTATAGATGCATTTCGGTCATGGCCAGCAATATCTTTTGATGTCAGAATGCCATGGATTTTCATTTGATCGTCGACAACCGGAAAGCGGCCGTGCCCCGTTTCAAAATTTTTCTCATACCATTTTTCAAGTTTATCCTTAGGCGAAAGATATACCGTGCGGTCAGCAGGTGTTAGGATGTCCTCCACCAAAACAATTTCTTTTTTGATCAGCTGGTCATAAATTGCCCGGTTAATCATCGCGGCAACTGTAAAGGTGTCATAGCTCGTGGATAAAATCGGCAGTTCAAGCTCATCTGCCAGCTGCACAATGCTGTCATCCGTGTTAAAGCCTCCGGTCACCAATACGGCCGCGCCCGCTTCAAGCGCCTGCCTGTGTGCATTGATTCTGTTTCCGACAATCAAAAGATTCCCCGCTGCGGTGTAACGCATCATCGCGTCAAGCTCCATCGCGCCGATGACGAATTTATTCAATGTCTTATGGAGCCCTGCCCTGCCTCCGAGCACTTGTCCGTCTATAACATTTACAACCTCTGCATAGGTAAGCTTTTCAATGTTCTCTTTTTTCTTTTGTTCAATTCTGATTGTGCCCACACGTTCAATTGTGCTGACAAACCCTTTATTCTCTGCTTCCTTGATCGCTCTGTACGCGGTTCCTTCGCTTACTTTCATTTCCTTTGCAATTCTTCGGACAGAAATTTTTTCACCGACAGGCAGTGAATCGATATACGTTAAAATTTGTTCATGCTTCGTTGCCAAGCCTTTCACCTCTAAGGACAGTCTTCTTGTTTTTATTATAAGGTTTCAAAGGATTTATACGCAATGAGGCTGGAAAATAAAAAAGAAGCCCGACCGGCTTCTTACAGCGTTGATTTCGTTCCAGTCAAGCGCAAGGACCCCGTGGCTCCTTTTACATCGTAAAGCGGAAAAACTCTTTATTTTTCTTTTAAATGGACATCAACCGCTGTCTTAACAATATTTCGATTCCCTATTTTAGATAAAACAAATAAAACTGCGGATAGCCATATCGCCCCTATGGCCGTATAGATCAATGGATGAACAGCTGTATTTGCGATCCATTCATTTATTAATGTTCTGGCATTTACCAGAATAATAAATCCTCCTACAAGCACACCCATCAATTGCGGATGAAACTTCTGCACCAGCCATGCTGCGATAGGGGCAGCGATAATTCCGCCGGCCATTAGTGAAAACACCCATAACCAATTGACGTCCTCCCATCCTAATGAAATAAGAAAACCGGCGGTTGCAGATACGGCGATGGCAAATTCACTTGTGTCTACAGTCCCGACAACTTTCCTCGGGCTCAAGCCTTTGCGGGATAATAAAATCGGAGTGGTCACCGGTCCCCAGCCGCCTCCGCCTGTGGCATCTGCAAAACCAGCGATCACTCCCAATGGGATGGATTGTTTTCGGTTTAACGGCACATGCTTCTTCTCAAGAGCCGGCTTATATTGAAATAAAAACCTGATCAATACATATCCGCCCAGAAGGAGCAAAAACAAAGAAATATAGGGTTTCGCCACATCTCCAGGTAATTGGCTGAGGAATGCCGCGCCTAAAAAAGCGCCTATAGAGCCGGGAATGACAAGCTGATAAACGGTTTGTTTGTCAACATTGCCAAATTTAATATGCGACACTCCCGATGCGGCAGTCGTTACGACTTCCGCTAAATGGACAGAAGCCGAAGCCACAGCAGGTGTGATGCCAAACGCCAATAACAAAGAAGTTGAGGTAACCCCATAAGCCATACCTAACGAACCGTCTATTAACTGCGACAATAAACCAATAAATGCAAAAACGATTAATTTCTTCATCAGAACACCCCATCTATATCAATCAGATATTTTTGACTCTTCATTCAAATCTAACAATCTCTTGGCGCTTTCATATAAAAAATAAGAGGCTTTGATAATGGCAGTTTCATCAATTGTAAATGCAGGGTGGTGCCAATCATGATCACCGTCTGTTCCAAAAAACGCAAAGGATCCCGGAATATGCTCAAGATAATAAGCAAAATCTTCTCCCGCGGTTGATGGGTCGGGATCAATGACTTGAAGTTTCGCTTTATGCGCAGCGTCTCGCACCAGCCCCGTAATTGCCTCATCATTACAAAGCGGCGGCGGTCCGGAATGCCACTTCACATTTGCCTTTAACGAGAAAGCGGCAGAAATCTGCTCTGTGACTGCCAAAAAACGCTGTTTCACTTGATTACGAACCTCTGAATCAAATGTACGAACAGTGCCCTCAATGACAACTGTATCCGGAATGACATTCCAAGTGCTGCCGCCGTTGATTTTCCCTACGGTTAAAATCGCGCTTTGCAGCGGGTTTACATTTCTGCTCACAATCGTTTGCAGGGCGACAATAAGCTGAGAAGCGCCGACAATTGGATCAAAACCATTATGCGGCAATGCTGCATGAGCGCCTTTCCCTTCTATCTTTACTTTAAATCGGTCAACAGCAGCCATAAGCGGGCCTGTTTTTAACCCTACAGTCCCAACCGCGATATCCGGTTTATTGTGAAGGCCAATAACCGCATCAATGCCATCCAGTTGGCCGTCCTTTATCACTTTTGCAGCGCCTGCACCCGCTTCCTCTGCCGGCTGAAATAATAAACGAATCTTTCCTTTCAGACTGTCTTGATTTTCCTTCAATAAAAAGGCCGCACCAAGAAGCGCTGCCGTATGAAAATCATGACCGCACGCATGCATGATCCCTTTATGTTTAGACGCATAAGGCAATCCTGTTTTTTCTTCAATTGGCAAGGCGTCAATATCAGCCCTCAAAGCAATCGCCGGACCTTCTGACTCCCCTGCTATGTCTGCGAACACACCCGTTTTTAGAGCAGTAGGGCGAATCTGTATCCCCTTTTCTTTAAGGCATTTTTTTATAAAAGCAGTTGTTTCAAATTCTTCTTTTGACAGTTCAGGATATTGGTGCAGGTGCCGGCGAATGCCGATGAGCTGCTTTTCTAGCGTTGAGAGATTTACGGGATTATACTCCCCTTTCAACTTCAGGATGTCATTTCCTGTAGTCTGATATGGATAGGAGCCTTCTATATTTCTCCAATAATCCAAAGACATATGTTCCGCTCCTTTCCCTATCCCAATATATTTTCTTCAGACTCTTCAACATAAGATGAAATAAATCGGTTCAATTTATCAGCAAGACCACCCGCCCCAAATCTTATATACTTGCTGGAAACTTTCGGATTATCCTCTTTCAAAAAGCTTAAAAAAGATAAAATATAAATGCGCCTGTAAGCTACTTGTGTAATTCCGTACTCAAAAAACCAGTTATCAATGACATTGTATACGCCTCGGTTGACGCCATATAGGTTGTTACATTTCTTGTAAAAGCAGAGATCCGGAAGATTTAACTCCTGATGGGAAAGAAGGCTTTCTTTTTTGTTTGGTGCCATAATCCCAATCAGCTCAAAGCGTTTTGCAACGCACGAAATATCCTTTTTAATTTGCTTTGTTAAAGACTCCAAAGAATCAAACCTTCTTTCTTCTCTAATTTTAAAGAGAATGCTGCATTCGATTTTTTCTCCATAAATGTCTCTATGAAAGTCAAACAAAAAAATCTCCAATGTCTTTTCAAGGTTAGAGCCCACCGTCGGTTTCACACCGATATTCATAACCCCTAAATGAAATTGATGATTGACTGTCGCCAGAACCCCATAAACTCCATTACGCAGCCCATGTATTTTTGCATCTACATTTGCCGTGGGGAATCCAAGCTTTCTGCCTAATTGTTTTCCTTTCACAACCGTACCGGCAATGATCGTCAAAAAAGTCAGCCTCCTCTCTCAGCTTCCGCATTCGATCAGACGAAACCTAATGATGTGATGAATGTAAAACGGATTGATGCTGCGGAATGCCAAGACCGAGATTTTCCCGCAATGTCCCGCCGCGATAATCTTGACGATAAAGCCCTCTTTCTTGAAGAATCGGAATCACCTTTTCTACAAAAGCATCAAGTGTTCCCGGTATATCCGACCCAACGATAAACCCATCCGCCGCCTCAGCGTTGAACCAAGTTTCAATTAAGGATGCGACACGCTCTGGTGTTCCGATGAATAGAGTCCGTGGAAAAGCCATTTCCTGTGCTACCTCCCGCAATGTCAGATTTCTGGCTTTTGCTTCTCTCTTAATCCGGTCTGTTGTGCTTTGAAACGCATTCTTTCCCACATCGCCAATATCGGGAAATGGCTCATCCAACGGGTAAACACTCAGATCATAATCATCAAAAAAACGGGCCAAATAAGTAACAGCATTTTCAATCGGTATCAATTCTGCAAATTCACGATACTTCTTTTCCGCCTCTTCTTCCGTATCTGCCACAATCGGGCTGATCCCTGGAAAAATCCGCACACTTGAAGGATCACGCCCTTCATCAGCAGCTCGCCTTTTCACATCCGCATAAAACGCTTTTGTCTCTTCTAATGAATTGGAATGGGTAAAAATCGCATCCGCATTTTTAGCAGCAAACTGCCGGCCTGTTTCTGATGAACCCGCTTGAAACACTACAGGCTCTCCCTGCTTAGAGCGCCCGATATTCAAGGGCCCCTCTACTTGAAAATACTTTCCTTTATGATTCAGGCGATGAAGCTTCGCCGGATCGAAAAACTGCCCTGTTTTCTTATTGTGTATAAATGCGTCATGCTCCCAGGAATTCCACAGCCCGCGCACAACATCCAAATGCTCTTGTGCGATCTCGTAACGTTCAGTGTGTTCTGGCAAATTAGACTTACTATGGTTGCGCGCCGCTCCTTCCTGTGGAGAAGTAACAAGATTCCAGCCAGCCCTGCCCCCGCTGATATGGTCCAGCGACATCAATTGTCTGGAGATAGTGAATGGCTCAGTAAAAGATGTAGAGAACGTCCCTACTAAACCAATATTTTTGGTAACCGATGCCAGCGCAGATAAAATGGTGATCGGTTCAAAACGGTTTAAAAAATGAGGAATCGATTTTTCAGAAATAAATAAGCCGTCTGCAATGAAAATAAAACTAAACAAGCCTTTTTCGGCTGTTTGCGCCTTTTTCATGTAAAATTCAATATTCGTGCTGGCCGAGGGATCAACATCGGGATGACGCCAGCCGTCAGTTGTTCCCCCGACACCGTGAATCATGGCTCCAAACTGAATAAAATCTGAACGTGTCATCTTTTTGCCTCCTTTATCTGTGCATGATTCGCAAGTGCAAGATCAAGGTGTTCAATGCCGATTTCAGTTATCCCTTGATAGTGATTGCCGCGCCCGATTTCGACCACAGGCACATGGCGTACCCCATATTTCGCCTGTAAAATATCTCGAAGTTCCTCTTTCTCTGAAACATCGATATTTTGGAACGGGAACCCTTTTTCATTCAAATAATTCTTGACTTCCTCACAATACGAACAGCCTTTTTTACTCCAAACCACAATGTTCAAAACATCACTCATTCTTCTGTCCCTCCTTAACGTTTTGCAGCTAAAACTGCATCGCTCAGCAGCTGATAAGACAGCTGTTTTTCTTCAGCATTTTTGATCGGCGTAAAAATTACAAAATCATTGATTTTGTATGTGCCTGATAAACGTGTTAATTCTTCTGCCACTTCTTCCTTTGTTCCGGCAATAATCCCGGTTTTTTGCACGATGATGTCATAGGGCTCTGTGACGTTTTCCAGATAGGCCTCAGCCTGTTCGCGGGAACCGACGTTGACCTTACGCCCGTCTTTCAAAACCACTTTTATCGATTCACGCGACACAATATGTTTTTCCGCTTCTTCTTTTGTATGTGCCGCAAAAACAGCCGGGGCAAGATGAAATTCAGCCTCAGATCCTGGCGGGATATGCGCGTCAAATGCTCGGCGGGCTTCCTTCAGCACTTCCTCTTCACCGTTAATAAAGTAAGCAAAGACAAAAGAGATTCCCAGTTTTGCAGCCGAAATGGCACTCTCTGCGCTTCCTCCCAATAGAAAAATACCCGGCTTCCGATCAACCTGCGGCCTAGGACGCAATGCGGCATAGCGGTGGGTATCAGGAAAATCATCCCGAACGAAATGAGTAAGCTCCTCCAGTTTTTCATCAAACTGACGCACCGGTTTTTTATATTCGGCCTGCAGTGCGTCTGTGGACAGCTGAAACCCGCCGGGCGCTTTGCCCACTCCAAGATCTATACGGCCGGGAGCTAACGCTGATAGAAGATGGAATTGCTCCGCTACTTTATAAGAGCTGTAATGCTGCAGCATCACTCCGCCTGATGCTAAACGAATTTTTCTTGTGCTTGCAGCAAGATAGCCTAAAAGAACCTCGGGTGCAGACCCTGCAATCTCATCATTGTTGTGATGTTCGGCCACCCAAAATCGGTGATATTCACATTCTTCAGCCATTTGTGCCAATTTCACTGTATGCTGTAATGTATCAGCTGCTGTCTCCCCTTCACCAATCAAGCTTTGGTCTAAAATACTTAAGCGGATCATATCACCGGCTCCTTTATGTGTTCTTTTGGTTCAAATAAATATTCCGGCGAAACACGGCGGAGAAACTGCCTCGTTCTGTCTTTTTTGGTATGGCGGAAGACTTCCTCCGGGGTTCCTTGTTCAACAATGACTCCTTCATCCATAAAAACAACTTGATCAGAGACCCTTCTTGCAAACTCCATTTCATGTGTAACAACAATCATGGTGGCTCCGGTTTTCACGATTTCCAGCATTACCTCAAGCACTTCACCGACCAGCTCCGGATCAAGCGCTGCCGTCGGCTCATCGAACAGCAGCACATCAGGATGAATGGCAAGCGCCCTTGCTATCCCTACCCTCTGCTTTTGTCCTCCCGATAACTGACTCGGATAAGCGTTCAATTTATCTTGAAGCCCGACCTTTCTCAGTTCATTTTCTGCTACGGCATACGCGTCTTGTTTTCTCATTTTCCGGGCAATCGTCAAGCCCTCCATGACATTTTCAATCACCGTTTTGTGAGCAAACAGGTGGTATTGCTGAAATACCATTGCCGTCTGTTTTCTGAGCCAGTGAACCTCTTTTTTGGACGGAAAGCGGCAATTAATCACTTTGTCATGTATAGAAATGATCCCTTCGTCTGGACGTTCTAATAAATTCAGGCACCGTAAAAAGGTGGTTTTCCCTGATCCGCTCGGCCCGATAATCGTCACAACTTCTCCCTTGCGTACCGTGAGATTTATCCCTTTTAATACATGGTGGATGCCAAACTGTTTATGGATATTTTTAATCTCAATCATAAAGTGCCTCCTTGAAATCTGGCTGCCTTTCTCTCTAATACTCCATTTACGGATTCTAGGATTAGAGTCAGCACCCAATAGATAATCGCTGCTCCGATAAACGCTTCTAAAAATGCATAATTATCAGAAGCAACGATAGTCGCCGTCCCTGTAATCTCTGGGACAGCCACTATAGCCGCGATAGAGGTGGTATGCAAAAAGCCGATACCCAAATTTGTGAAGTTTGGGATGGAAACCATCAGCGCCTGCGGCAATATTACACGCCGAAAGGTTTGGCTGTATGTCAAGCCGATTGAATAAGCCGCTTCGACCTGTCCGGTATCCATCGCCAGAATGCCCGACCGGATGATTTCTGTGAGATAAGCTCCGGCAGTTAAAGACAAGGCCATGATGACAAACATGGAGACCGGTATCTCATTGGCGGACCAGCCGAGATGAAAAAAACTGCTGACTTGATCTGCAACAGGCGGTATCCCTAAATAAATCAACATAATGTGAAGAATTGCAGGTGTACTTCGAAAGAAAGACACATAAAACCTTGAGCAAGCCACCAAGCCCTTAATTCTAAAAATTCTAACAATTATATTTCCAAGAGCCACGAGAAATCCAAACACAATCGGCAAAACAGCCATCATCAATGTCAGAGGAATGGTCTTTACCATTTCTTTCATGGCGGAAACGATAAATGGAAAGTCAAATTGCAATCTTCTCCCCCCTCATCCGAAGAAATATATCAATGTATGTTCATGTCAAAAACAGTAACAATCCTTGTTTGATTCTTCTTGATTCGTTTTTCTGCCACTCGAAAGAACCATTCGAATAAAACCGCTACAGCATAATAAACAATCGATAGCGCAATGTAAACTTCAAGAGAATGGTTGCTTGAGGTAATCAGTGTTTGGCCCCTTCCGGACATATCCATGACACCTATTGAAAAGGCTAGAGACGTATCTTTTAAAGAACTGATCACCATGTTTCCCATATTCGGAAACGCCTGGACAAGTGCCTGGGGCAGAACGATTCGCCTGAAGGCCTGACTACCGCTTAAGCCAATACTGTACGCCGCTTCCGTTTGGCCTTTATCTACACTGCCCACCCCCGCTCGAATGATTTCTGCGGCTGCCGCTGCATTGCTTAACGCGTAGGTTGCGACAGCAGCATAAAACGGGTCCATTTTTGATGTATCAATCCCGATAAGCCCCGTAAGCGCCGGGATTCCGTAAAACACGATGAAAAGCTGCACCATGATAGGCGTTCCCCTGAAAAACGAGATATACACTTTTGCCAATTGATTTACAATTGGAATATTGTAGATGCGGGGCAGTGCCAGAAAGAGTCCTAGTACAAAACCGAAAAGCAAGGACAGTGTTAAAATGTATAATGTAACCGGTAAATAAGCGGATAACGTCGGCACAAAATCTCCAATCATGTTCATATCAAACGCGTTTTCCATCACTGCTCCCTCTCTTTTTACCTAATACTGCTCTTTGGAATAGTCGTCACCAAGCCATTTCAAACTGAGCCTTTTCAGCGTTCCGTCATCAATGATTTCCTGTAAGGCTTTATCAATATCGTCACTTAACGTTTGTTCATTTTTGTTAAACATAAAATACACTTTGGCATTCGAAAGCACATCACCGACGGTTTTTTCTTTAATAGCGCTCGTCTTGTTTTGAAAGTCTACTGCAAAAGGCGTTGAGATCGTTGCATCCGCACGCCCCGACTTCAGCTGATTCGCAGTCTCATTTGCGCCTTGGCCCTCATAGGCAATCTCAAACGGCCGTCCATTATCCTCATTCCATTTTTTCAGTACAAGCGCTCCGTTGGAGGTTGCACTCGTAATCACCCGTTTTCCTTTTAAGTCTTCAATTCCACGGATCGTATCGTTATTTTGAAGCACAGTAATTTTTAAAGGAAAATGGTTGTAAGCAACCTTGTTAAACAGAAATTTTTTCTCACGCTCTTTGCTTTTCTCCATTTGATGTGCCACGATATCGACTTTATGCTGTCCGAGGCTGACAAGCAGGTTGGAAAATTCCATCGTTTTAAATGTGAATTTATAATGTGGCAGGCGCTTATCAAGCTCTTTGATCAGTTCGACATCATAACCGGTTAAATCGCCTTTTTCATCGATAAAGCAAATATTCGGAAATTGGGTTCCAGTTCCGACCGTGATCGTCTGTACCTTCTTTTGCCCGGCTCCCGTCGTTTGACTGCTGCCTGCACCGCAAGCTGACAGAACTGTTATAAGCGAAAATAATATTGCCATGAATGCTGTTTTCGTTTTCATCTCATCGCCCCATTTATTTTTCAAAACTTGATTTTGAATAATCTGCCCCGAGCCATTTTCGGCTTAGTTTTTTTAGCGTTCCGTTTTTCTCCAGCTTTTTAATCGCTTGATCCGTGTCATCCGCCAAGGTTTGGCTGCCTTTATTAAACATAAAGTACACCTCGGTATCTAATAACACGTCACCGACTGTCTTTTGGCGGAAGGCGTGCGTTTTATTCTGAAAATCGACGGCAAACGGTGTAGCTATCGTTGCATCTGCGCGCCCGGTTTCAATTTGATTGGCGGTATCATTGCTTCCCTGTCCCGCATATTTCAAATGAATTGGGCTGCCGTGCGTTTTGTTGTACTTTGTAATATAATCTGCCGCATTTGACGTGGCGCCAACTATGACTGTTTTTCCGTGTAAGTCTTTTAATGTATGAATCTTGTGATTATCCTCTTTCACCGTGATGTACATCGGCGAGTAGTTATATGGGACTTTATGATACAAAAAACGCTTTTCTCGTTCTTTATTTTTGGCCATATTGTGCGCAATCACATCAATTTTTTTATTTCCGAGACTCGTCAGCAAATTTGAGAAATCCATCGTTTTAAATTCAAATGTATATTGAGGCAACTCCTTATCGATGGCTTTCATCACTTCAATGTCATACCCGGTCAATTCACCTTTTTCATTTAAAAACGCAATATTCGGAAAATCTGTTCCAGTGCCGACTATGACCGTTTGAGCCTGACGATCTGTTTTGTTATTTGTTTGCGAACATCCCCCGCCAAGTAATGCAAACACTGACAGCAGCAAAACCAATCCTTTACGCTTATTCATAGGCTGCCTCACATCATGCCCAGCTGGGCGCACCTAAAAGCGTTGGGTTAAATCGTTCCGGAATCAGAACCTTGTGCATCATCACACCTATGTCCCCGTCTTTTTCCTGCTCAAAATACACTTCATACCCTCTCCTTCTGTACATGTCAGCAAGCCAAGGATGCTTGCGCGCCGATGTGCCGAGTGTCAGCGCAGGAGCCTTCAGCATATCTCGAAGCACTTTTTCTTCAACATACGTAAGCAGCTTACTTCCGGCGCCTTGCCCTTTATATTCCGGCAGTGTCGCAAACCACCACACAAATGGATATTTTGAAGGAGGCGTCTCACTCTCCCACGGGAACCTGATTGTAATCGTTGAAATCAGCTTCCCATCCCGCTCCAGCACAATCGCTGAATGATGTTCAATATTTTCTGATACCATTTGGATATCAGCTCTCGTGGATGGCCAATCAATATCCAGCTGCCGAATGGGCTGAAATGCGCTGTTAACCAGTTTCAACAGCTCCGATGCATCTTCAACAGTTGCCAGTCGAAAAATATCATCACTCATTTTTGTCACTCCTCTTCACAAAATATATAATTCCTATTTGTTTACTAAGCTTTTATTGTTTATACTATAAAGCATACTCTGATCTTTGACTAATCAAAAAAAGTAAACCTTCACTTCAGTAATTTTAATGATGAAAAACAGGAGGGAGCACATTGGAGTTACGCTCAATCAAAACGTTTCATACGATTGTAAAATTTGGAAGCTTCTATAAAGCTGCAGAAATACTCAACTACTCGCAGCCGACGATATCGATGCGTATGAAGCAATTGGAGCAGGATTTAGGCGTACTGCTGTTTGAAAGAGGAAAAAGCCTGCAGTTGACAAAAGCAGGGAAGCTTTTTTATGAACGAACAGGAGATCTTTTGATGCAATACGAGGCGCTTAAACACAACCTCTCCGACTTAAAGGAAGAAGAGGCAGGCATTATCAACATAGGGGTTTCAGAGCCAACCGCCAGTCTGATATTCCCCGAGATTTTAAAGGATTTCTTAATGGATTACCCAAAGATAACGGTTAATATCAAGGTTGATGACGCCAATACCTGCAGTCAAAAGCTCTTAGACGGGACGATTGATTTTGCAGTCTGCGGCGAGCCGGAGCTGATTCTTGAAAATTACTACCATCCATTTTTTTATGACACATTAAATGTGATTGTATCTGATCAACATCCGCTCGCTGAGAAGAAGGCTGTCCATTTGTCTGATTTAGCAGAAGAGCGCTTCATATTTACGCCCGCCAATTGCCCCATTCGCTTACAAATTGAACAGCATTTACATAGAGAACTCGGGAATCGCTACAAAAAAATGGAGCTCACAAGCAGCATGTCACATGAATATTACGTACGTGAAAACATCGGAATTTCAATCTTTACCAGCACCGCACATTCTAAACCGTTCAACGGCACTAAAGTCATTCCAATTCTGAACCTGGATATCACCCCGCCCATAGGGCTGTTGACAAATCAAAAAGAAGTTCATTTTGACCGCGCCACGAAGGACTTGATCGCCCGGATAACCAAACGTTTTCAGCAGCGCAGCAAAGAATTGGAAGGAACCTCTGATAAGACCATTACAGGATAACTGAAAAAATAAAAACCACCTCCTGATTCATCAGGAGATGGTTTCACGGTTTAAAGCTCGATCGTCTCACCGACCGACATGACTTTGCCGACTCCGCCCGGCAGGCTGTCAGCGAATGCTTCTGGGTCTTGTTCGATGACCGGGAATGTATTGTAATGCACCGGCACGACCTGTTTTGCGCGCAGCCATTCAGCAGCAAGCTTGGCGTCTTCAGGCCCCATTGTAAAGTTATCGCCAATCGGAAGGAAAGCAAGGTCGATATGATTCAATTCGCCAATGAGTTTCATATCAGAGAAAAGTGCCGTATCGCCCGCGTGGAAAATCGTTTTATCTTCTACAGTCAGCAAAATACCGGCAGGCATGCCTGTGTAAGTGATCGTTTTGTTTTCTTCATCTGTGATGGCTGATCCATGAAAGGCCTGTGTGAGCTTCACTTTTCCAAAATCGAACTGGCGGGAGCCGCCAATATGCATTGGATGAACATTCAAGCCTTTCCAGCCTAAGTACACAGCGAGCTCGTTCGGGGCTATAACCAACGCGTTATTTTGCTTGGCGATTTGTTCAGTATCACCGACATGGTCATTGTGGCCGTGCGTTAATAAGATGACATCCGCTTTTACATCCTCCGGCTTTATATCCGTTAATGAATTCCCTGTTAAAAACGGATCAAAAATAATATGATGGTCCTTCGTTTCCACTGTGATTACAGAATGTCCGTGATATGTCACTTTCATTTCTTTCACCTCGTCACATGATTTTGATTTTTTTATTTTCCCTTTTTTAAAAAACTGAAAAACTTATGTTGTTTGATTCTTGTTAATGACATTGAGGCCACCGGTGGCTTCAATGACAGTCCCTGTCACAAGGTCTGAGTTCTCCTCACACAAGAAAGCGATAATCCGGGCGATATCCTCGCCTGTACCGGATCTTCCTATCGGCGTTTTCTCTTTGCCGATTCGCATTCTGGCTTCCTCTATCGATGCTTCTTTCATGTCGCCGACAATGTCTCCCGGGCAAACCATGTTGGCGGTTATGCCGAATTCGGCTTCTTCAATGGCAATTGTCTTCGTCAAAGAAGCCAAGCCCACTTTCGCAGCGCCAAATGCAGATCGGTGAAGCCAGCCGGGCGCGTGAGCCGCACCTTGGAATCCGTACGTAATGATGCGTCCAAATTGCTGTTTTCTCATAATAGGAATAACCGCTTTGAATAAATGAAAGACGGCGCTTAAATTTCCTTCCAGCATGCCATACCATTCATCATCAGTATAATCGGCTAACTTTTTACGTTCAAATATGTATGGTCCCGCGTTGTTAATCAAAAAGTCGATCCTTCCGAAGCGGTTTAAGGCAGCCTCTGCAATACGCAGCAGATCTTCTTTTTTGGTGACATCACCTTTTACAAATTGCAGCCGGTCAAGACAATCGGGACAGGCTTCCTTCAGGCGGCTGACTGCCTCCTCATCCTGTCTGTAATTGACTGTTACTGAATACCCCTTTGCAAGCAACGTTTCAGTCACTTTGCGGCCTAAACCCTTCGAACCGGCAGTAATTAAAGCATGTCGCACATGAATACCTCCCAAAGCAACGTCGCCGCTTTCAATAAAGTGTTTCTTCTTCTACTTTACTATAAAAGGCTTGCAATATCACTTTTTACACTTTGGCATACAAAAAAAGCTGCCTGTACAGACAGCTTATTCTGCAGGAGATGAAGACTCCTGATCGGGCATATCGACATAACCGCTTTGATACGCTTCTGAAATGAGCCTTGTTGTCTCCTGGCTTTCTTGTTCATCATAAATATAGCGTTCCGGTTCTTTTTTCATCATTCTGCCTCTCATCATTATAGAGGTAGGTTGGCTATAATGACGGGATTTTATGAAGGAAATTTTAACAAACTCCTGCTGCCACGCAAGCTTTCGCTTTTTCAAGCGCCTGCTTTACCTGTTTGAATCCGGTGCCCCCGGCGCTCATTCTTTTTTCAACTGCGTAGTAAGGGTCTAACACAGTGTAAATATCTTCTTCGAATAGTGTGCTCGCCTGCTGAAACTCGCCAAACGGCATATCGCTTAAATAGATCCCTCTTTCGATGCATGTGTACACAAGTTTCCCGACCACTTCATGCGCTTCTCTGAACGGCATTCCCTTTTTAGCTAAATAATCCGCCAGTTCCGTCGCATTTGAAAAGTCTTGTTTTGTTGCTTGCTTCATGACGTCTTTGTTTACAGTCATTGTTTGGATCATGCCTGTGAAGATTTGCAGGCTGCCCTCCACCGTTTTCACCGTGTCAAACATGCCCTCTTTGTCTTCCTGCAGATCTTTGTTGTAAGCGAGCGGAAGTCCTTTCATGATCGTAAACAGCCCCATCATATCGCCGTATACGCGTCCTGTTTTGCCGCGGATCAGCTCCGCCATATCAGGATTTTTCTTTTGCGGCATCATGCTGCTTCCTGTTGCGTACGTATCGTCAAGCTCGATGAATTTAAACTCCTGCGAGCACCATAAAATGATTTCTTCAGAAAAACGGGAGAGGTGCATCATCAGCATACTGCTGTTGCTTAAAAACTCCAAAATGAAGTCTCTGTCGCTGACGCCGTCCAAGCTGTTTTCATAAATGGCATCAAAGCCGAGCAGTTCCGCTGAATAATCACGGTCAATTGGGAAGGTTGTTCCCGCGAGCGCCCCGCAGCCGAGCGGAGATTTGTTAATCCGCTTCATTGAATCCTGAAAACGCTCCTTGTCGCGCTCAAGCATCCAGAAATACGCAAGCAGATGGTGAGCGAATGAAATCGGCTGGGCGCGCTGCAGATGTGTGTAGCCCGGCAGAATCGTTTCAACGTTCGCTTCCGCCTTTTCAATCAGCGCACTTTGGAATGCCTCAATCAGCTCGATGATGTGGCCGACATGATTCTTCAAGTATAAATGCATGTCAGTCGCCACCTGGTCATTCCGGCTTCTGCCGGTATGCAGCTTGCCGCCAAGAGGACCGATTTCGTCAATGAGCATTTTCTCAATGTTCAAATGAATATCCTCATAATCGACTGAGAATTCCAATGCTCCCTCCTCTGCTTTTTGCAAAAGGGTATTCAGGCCCTCTCGGATTTTCAACTCTTCTTCTGCTGTCAGAATACCGCATTTTTTCAGCATGGCAGCATGTGCGAGAGACCCTGTAATGTCTTCAGCAACTAAATTTTGGTCAAATGATATGGACGCGCCGAACTCGTCGACCCATTTTTCCGGTGTTTTTTGAAATCGGCCTCCCCAGAGCTTCTTCATGCTTTAATCTGCTCCTTCTTTTTTACGATGCTGTTCACTTTTGTCGGAAGTCCCCAAAGCTCGATAAATCCAATTGCTGCATGGTGATCAAATGCATCGTCTTTTGTATATGTTGCAAGTTTTTCATCATATAGAGAGTATTCTGATTTACGTCCTTCTACAATTGCATGGCCTTTAAACAGCTTCACGCGGACAATGCCTGTGACATGCTTTTGCGTTTCTTTTAAGAAAGCGTGCAGCGCATCTTTTAACGGCGAGAACCATAAGCCGTTGTAAATGATCTCTGACATTTTTTGCTCGATGATCGGTTTAAAGTGGGCTACCTCTTTCACCAGTGTCAAATCTTCTAATTCTTTATGCGCTTTGATCAGTGTCATCGCACCAGGGCATTCGTATACTTCCCGGGATTTAATGCCGACGAGGCGGTTTTCCACGTGGTCGATACGTCCGACACCGTGCGCGCCCGCCATTTCATTCAGCTTCAAGATCAGCTCAGAAAGCGAGTAGGAAACACCGTCAATGGAGACAGGCACGCCCTGTTCAAATGCAATTTCAATCACTTCCGGCGTGTCCGGCGTTTTTTCCAGCGGAGCTGTTAAATCGTATGCACCTTCTGGCGGCGCCGCCCATGGATCTTCTAAAATGCCGCACTCATTGGCGCGTCCCCAGAGGTTTTGATCGATAGAATACGGGCTATCAAGATTGATCGGAATCGGAATGCCGCGGCTAGCCGCATATTCAATTTCTTCTTCACGTGACCACTGCCATTCGCGAACCGGCGCGATGACTTCTAGGTCAGGGTTTAATGATTTAATGGAGACTTCGAAACGAACCTGGTCATTTCCTTTCCCAGTGCATCCATGGGCAATCGCCTGTGCATCTTCTTTTTCCGCTATTTCAACCAGCTTTTTCGCGATCAGCGGCCGAGATAATGCCGAAACGAGCGGGTATTTTCCTTCATACATCGTGTGGGCCTGCAAAGAAATAAGCGCGTAATCCTGTGCAAATTCTTCTTTTGCATCGATCACGTAGGAGTTTGTCGCGCCGACTTCAAGCGCTTTCTGCTGAACAAATGCCAAATCTTTGCCCTCACCGACATCCAGGCAGCAGGCGATGACATTATATCCTTGCTCCTGAAGCCATTTTATTGCGACGGAAGTATCAAGACCCCCTGAGTATGCTAATACGACTTTTTTCTGTTCTGACATGATAAAAATCCCCTCTCAACCGTGTTTCTATTTTGTATAAAAATAAATTATATTTAATAAAAATACATTTTGTATGTATACACTTTAACAAGTACGTTTCGTTTTTTCAAGCCTTTTATAAAAAAAACTTCACCTAAATTTCAGGTGAAGTTTCGTAGTATTTATTCATTTACTTGTCTTTTCTGATTTCTCTGACCACATGTGCAAGTTCGGGAATAATCAGCTTATTCATTGCCAGCTTTACCGCGCCGCTTGAGCCTGGCGTTGAGAAAACAGCGGTATGCTGAATGACGCCGGCAGTTGCTCTCGACATGATTGCGGCAGGGCCGATATCCTCTGTATAACTCAGCATCCTGAATATTTCTCCAAAGCCGGGCAGTTCTTTCGAAAACAGCGGCGTTATGGCTTCAATTGTGACATCCCGATCTGCTATGCCTGTCCCTCCGTTTAAGAGTACCGCGTCTGTCTGTTCATCCATGCAGCCCGCAAGCACTGACCGCTGCAAAGCATCCTTTTCGTCTTTTACAATTTCATATGCGGCAATATGATGACCGGCTTCTTCTAAAAATGAGATCATCAGCTTGCCGCTTTTATCGGTTTCCTCTGTCCTCGTGTCACTGACAGTAATCACTTTGCACCGAACGATATCGGGAGCTTCTTGTTTATGCTCTTGAACGCTCATAGGCCCACCTCTTTTATGTTTTCTGTCTGTCACTATCATGCATCAATAAAAAAGCACATTCAAGAGAATGTGCTTTCATGCGATTTATTTTGCTAAACGAACAACGTCGCGCGCAATCATGACTTCTTCATCAGTCGGAATGATCATGACTTTTACTGGAGAATGCGGATAGCTGATGAAAGCTTCCTCGCCGCGCACGTTATTAAGCGCAGGATCCCAGTATACGCCCATGAATTCTAAACCGCGAAGAACGCGTTCTCTGACTTCCACACTGTTTTCACCGATACCGGCAGTAAAGATGATCGCATCTACACCGCTCATTCTTGCAGCGTAAGAACCGATGTATTTGTGGATTCTGCTTGCGAATACTTCAAGAGCCGTTTCCGCGCGCTCATTTCCTTCTTTCGTTGCTTCGACGATGTCACGAAGATCGCTTGAGAAACCGGAAATGCCGAGCAGTCCGCTTTTTTTGTTTAATGTATTCAATACTTCGTCAGCCGTTTGGCCTGTTTTCTCCATGATGTATGGAATCAGGGCAGGGTCGATGTTTCCAGAGCGTGTACCCATTGCTACACCGGCAAGCGGCGTAAAGCCCATGGATGTGTCAATTGATTTTCCGCCTTCAACAGCCGCAATACTTGCTCCGTTTCCAAGGTGGCAGGAAATCAGGCGCAAGTCTTTTAACGGACGGCCGAGAAGCTCTGCCGCACGCTCAGTTACATATTTATGTGAAGTGCCGTGGAAGCCGTATTTACGGATGCCGAATTTTTCATAGTATTCATACGGCAAGCTGTACAGGTAAGACTGCTCAGGCATTGTTTGGTGGAATGCCGTATCAAATACAGCTACCGCAGGAACATTTGGAAGCACTTCTTTGAACGCTTTAATTCCAACGATATTTGCCGGATTGTGAAGCGGCGCCAATTCAGAAATATCTTCGATTTCCTTAATGGTTTCATCCGTTAATAAAACAGAATCGCTGAATTTTTCTCCGCCGTGAACGACACGATGGCCAATTCCGTCAATTTCATTCAAGTCTTTAATAATGCCGAATTCCGTTAACTTATTCAGCAGCATTTTAACAGCTACCGCATGATCCGGAATATCAGTTACTTCTGTATTTTTTTCGCCGTTCACAGAAATTGTGAATACGCTGTCGGCGATACCGATTCGTTCAACTAAACCCTTCGTTAAAACGGTTTCTGAAGGCATTTCGAAAAGCTGAAATTTCAAAGACGAGCTTCCTGCGTTAATTGCAATAATTTTGGACATGATTGACGCTCCTTTATACTCTGTATCAACAACTTCGTTTTTCGTACTTTTTTCCCGGTGAATATCAACATCTTCTCCGAAAAATATCTGACTTTTCCATTTAAACATTGTCATGTCGGCTTTTCAAGTCAACTTGCGTATTGATAACGCTTACAATAAGAAGTCGTTATTTTCAGACACATTCCCTATAGGTTTTGTATTGATGAACGCTTACAATTTGCGGTTTTTCCCTCTGTATTTTGTGTTTCAAAGCTGGATTCAATTCGTCAAGTCCGGTCTTCAAAAGCATAAATAAAAGCAGCTTAGGCATCGACCTCATACGGCTGTCTAAGCTGCTTTTAAAACACTTACTTTTCTTTTTTAAACCATTCATCAAATTGAGCCATCATATCAAGCATCGCCTTTTGATTGGAGAAAGACGGAAGATTCGCAAGCAGAATTTGCCCCGGCGCTTTCGTATTCTCTCCTTGTTTCTGAAGCACAAGGATGCTTTTGGCATGAGCTTCGTCTTTAAAAATAGATTTTGGCAGCTGCAACAGTGCGTTGATATGAACCTTATCTTTGAAAAACTGTTTCAGCTTGCCGCTTTGGGAGCTCTCAAACAAATGATTCGGAATCATAAAAAATAAGTAGCCGCCCGGTTTGGTATGCTTGACGCTCTGTTCAATAAACAGATGATGAGCGAAGGAATGGCCTTCGTCAGCTTTAAGCTCAAACGCTTCTGCTCCTTCGTCATTCGGATAATAGCCGACTGGCAGATCACAAATGACCGTGTCAACTGGATCGATAAACAACGGCTCAAGGCTGTCCTGGTGGAAAAGCTCAAGCTCTTTTTTCAGAAGGTTCGCTTGGGCATAGGCGATCTTCAAGAGCACATCATCAATTTCAATGCCAAAGCTGTTTGCCGTTTTTTCAGACAGCTGGTTCAGCACGGTAAACAGAAGGTTCCCAGTTCCCAAGGCTGGATCAAGAATGGTCAATTCCTTTTTGTCCGCCATAAACTTATTCACCAAATAGCTGATGAAAAGCCCGATCGTATCCGGCGTCATTTGCCTGTTTGGATGGGAGATATCTTTCATTCCTTTAAGGACGGCAAGCTGAAAAGCCTTGCGTACCCACTCATGCTCATACGTGCCGAATTCCGCTTTTTCAAGCAGAGCCTGAAGTTGTTTGGTTTTCTGATCAGCAGGCAGTTTCAGCTGATCCGTTTTTTCAAGAAAATACATTTCTCCTGCTTCAGCCAGCGCCTCTATATATGAAATCTGCAATTCATTCTTTATCATAATCGCTGCTTCGTTTAACAGCTCATACACCGCACCTACATGGTCTTTTTGCATATTGTGTTCCTCCTTGCCATGAAAAAAGCTCCGGCGGCAGCCTGGAGCTTTTTTCCCTGCTTACTTCACTAATGCCTTAGCAGCCTCAATTGGCTTTTCATAGTTCGGGTGGTTTGTTGCTTCGCTTACATATTCAGCGTAAACGACTTTTCCATTCTCATCAAGGACAAATACGGAACGCGCAAGCAGACGAAGTTCTTTAATATACACACCGAACGCTTCGCCAAATGACATATCTCTGTGGTCAGACAGTGTTTCCACTTTGTCAATTCCGTTAGCGCCGCACCAGCGCGCTTGCGCGAATGGAAGGTCTGCACTGATTGTGTAGACGTTGACATCTCCAAGCTTTGCAGCTTCTTCGTTAAAACGGCGTGTTTGTGCATCACAAACACCTGTATCAATTGAAGGGATAACAGAAATAATCGTTACCTTTCCTTTCATGTCAGCTAACGATTTTTCTTCAAGGCTGTTAGTCAGCACTGTGAAATCAGGAGCTTGATCTCCTACCT
Source organism: Bacillus sp. FJAT-14266 (assembly GCF_001719225.1). Classification (NCBI taxonomy): domain Bacteria; kingdom Bacillati; phylum Bacillota; class Bacilli; order Caryophanales; family Bacillaceae; genus Bacillus; species Bacillus sp. FJAT-14266. Next base: position 1,381,158 of record NZ_CP017072.1, on the reverse strand, counting down.
TCACTTCTTGTCCGACAAGTGTAACCGGACCGCCTTTGAATGTAATTTCAGCCATTATAATTCCTCCCTTTTGTATGTATGTCTCTATCATAGTAAAGTTTCCTGCAAACTGCAAAGTTTATGCCAAAAAAAAGTTAACTGCGGCCAGCGCAGTTAACCTTTTTTAATAATTCATATTGTTCATTTGGTTTTGATTTTGGCCCTGGCCTTGGTTTTTGTTATTTTTCTTGAACATTTGCTGGATGCGTTCGAGTGTTTGAGGGGCTGCGTCTAAAATTTTCTCTATTAAATGGGTATTTTCATCTAAATGAAGCATTCTGATGCCTGTCGATCCGACAATTAAAAACGCGATCGGCGTAATGGACACACCGCCCCCGCTTCCGCCTCCGAAAGGAAGTTTCTGTTCTCTTGTCTCATCGTCTTCCGATTTCTTTTCGGCCGGCTTTCCGCCAAACTCGCTTCCGCCTGCGGCGAATCCAAATCCAACTTTAGAAACAGTTAAAATCACACTTCCATCAGGCGTTTCTACTGGATCTCCGATGATGGTGTTAACATCAATCATTTCCTTCAAGTTTTCCATTGCGGTTTTCATTAAACCTTGGATGGGATGGTCTGCCATATACGCTTCCTCCTTAAACTGATGAATCATTCTTTGAAGTCATTCTAGCCGACGGATTCTTCTTTAATACGGATAGCTCCCGTCCGTATTTGACGAATTTGAAAGCTGCAAGCATAGCATGTCCAAAGCGAAAAAAGAATATACACTGAAATTGGGTCTTGGAAACAGGGACTTGAAACGACGGGATCACCTCATAGACAGGTTTATTCACAAAGTCCAGGTGGTCGTAGAGCATTGCTGCGATACCGCCCTTCACACCCCATACAGCACCTGTTAACACACCTGTCACTGCCGCGTCCTGAATTCCGATTACTGTAACCCATTCTAGTTTTGTGATATGTAAATGCGCGAGAAAAGACGCGCTGATTTTCCGTAGTCTGGTGACCTGATGCAAAAGCATTTCGATTTTATTAATGCTTTGCTGCACATCGTTTTGTGTAATTTTTTTCTTTCCGCTGCTTTTTTTCATTTTAGATTCAGTTTTTTGTTTGATATCCACTGTTCCGTCTTCTTTGTTCACCTTAATCGCCGGGATTGTTTTTTTGATCCTTATAAGGCCAAACAGCGCCGTAATCTTCAAGGTCAATTTGTCATTATCAGCGGCATGAAGATACTCCAGCGCGACATGGATTTTCATTCTGAGAAGCAGTACGATCCCTATGAGAATAAGAATGGCTGTCAGTACATACACCATATTCTTCACTTCCTCTAGGAGCATTATCGCCAATTCCTAAAAAAATAAACCCGGACGGAGGTCCGGGTTATCGGTTATTTGCGGTATAATTTTTCATGCACCACGGTGGTATCCGCGATGTAATCATGAATCCCTTGTTTTGTAGGTGAAAAAGCAACAACGATATATAAAATCCAAATCTTATCAATATACCGTCCAACCACTTCACGAAAAATCACTGTACTCCATGTCAGCTTGCTATCTTGCTTCACAGAAACCACTTTGAGGCCGAACACCATTTTACCAAGCGTCTGCCTGAAGTATTTAGTCATTAGTGCGAAGTAGGCAAGATACACAATAAGCGTTGTCACACTGTAGGCCGAGAAGGTAAACATGCCGGATGTTTTCGGCAGATCCAATACGGTAAAGAGGGGAGAAACGAGCAAATGGTTTAATCCCCATATCACGAGCCAATCAAGCAGGAAAGCCCAGAAACGAACCCAAAAGCCAGCATAGGCATGTGTCAGCTGCTCCGCTTCTTGCGGGCCTTTGATGTCATTGCGCTCTAACTCTTCATATGTCGCGTCCATTATTGTTCCCTCCTACTTCGCATAGAGATACATCATTCTCGGCGAACCGGATTGCGATAGAATTTCTCTCATATTCAAAAAATCAATTTCACTTTTAAACATTTTGTTCGCGCCCATGGAAAACAGTGAACCTAATCCGAAGCTTTCCTCATAAGAAATGACAGAGGCGTTTTTCAAATCCTTGTGATCCTTTTTCATGGCCGTAATGGTATCGTCATAAAAACCAAGCTCATCAACGAGGTTCAGTTTTTTCGCCTGCCGTCCGTCATACACGCGGCCGTCCGCAATTTTCTTTACCTCTGCTTTCGGCATGCCGCGCCCTTTTGAAATGACATCAACAAAGCCTTCATACGAATTATCAACCATCGATTGCATGATGTTTTTTTCTTCTCTCGTCATCTCACGGGAAGGAGACATAATGTCCTTATGGGCCCCGCTCTTAATCGTTTCAAAAGAAATGCCAAGCTTATCGGCAAGCTTTGAATAATTGACGCTTTCCATAATGACGCCGAGTGACCCGGTCAGGGTTTCCGGTGTCGCAAAAATCTTATCAGCCGCTGTTGAGATGTAATAGCCTCCTGATGCTGCCATCGAACCCATTGACACGTAAATCGGTTTTTTAGTTTCTTTCTTGATTTCTTCCAGTTTCTTATGTATTTCAGCACTTTCATACACTCCGCCACCCGGAGAATTCACCTTCAGAACGATACCTTTGACCGTCTTGTCATCTTTTGCGCGCTCAAGGTTTTTTAAGAACGTTCTGTGGTTATATCCGTCTGCACCAAGCAGACTGCTTGAGTCCCCATTATCCTGAATGGTGCCGCTGACCTCTAATACGGCAATTTTACTTGAGAGACTGCCGTTTTCCAGCGTCTTTTCCTGCGATTCATCCGTCAGTGATGTGAGATCCGTTTGAGCGCCTTTGACGCTTTCAAAGAAACTCATAGAGATGCTGACGATAATAGACACGCCGAAAATCCCCAGAGCAATCACTAATGCAATCCATCTTTTTGCATTCATTTTTTCTCCTCCTTTTTCCTAAACTCTCTCATTATACGATTCAATATGAAAAATGTTTCACTTCATGAGAAAGCTCCGGCTTAACGGGCTGCCGGCAAACGTGGTACACTTATGGCCAAAGGTATTTTATCACAAATACTGGATGGCAGAAAAACTTAAATATGACAGCAAAGGGGAAATGGGATATGACCGATCAACGCCGTAATGTTTATTTTTTTCACAAACAGGATCAGGAAACGAACGAACAAGCCCGCTCGTTAACACAATTGGCGGAAGAGCATGGATTTACCGTTGTGAACCAGCACTCAGACGCTAATATTATCGCTAGCATTGGCGGGGACGGCACATTTTTGCAGGCAGTCAGAAAGACGAATTTTCGTGATGACTGCTTGTACGTCGGCATTACCAAAAAGGGGAAAGCTCATTTATATTGCGACTTTCATAGTGATGAGCGAGAAAAAATGGTCGATGCAATGACGTTTGAACAAATTGAAGTGAGAAAATACCCGCTGATTGAAGTGACAGTGGATAACGCTAGTCCTTTTCATTGCCTAAACGAGGTTTCCATCCGTTCAAGCATCATTAAAACCTTTGTGATGGACGTGCTGATTGACGATCTGCACTTTGAAACATTTAGAGGTGACGGAATGATCATCTCAACGCCTACAGGCAGCACCGCCTATAACAAGTCTGTTGCAGGAGCGGTTGTTGATCCGCTGCTCCCATGCATGCAGGTATCTGAGCTTGCTTCTCTTAACAATAACACCTACCGGACACTCGGCTCGCCATTTGTCCTCAGCTCTGACCGAAAGCTGACCCTTCGTGTGGTGCAGGACGGCAACGAACACCCAATCATCGGCTTGGACAATGAAGCACTCAGCACGAGAAATGTGAAAACGATCGAAATCAAACTGTCTAATAAGAAAATCAAAACAGTCAAACTAAAGGACAATTCATTTTGGGAAAAAGTGAAGCGTACTTTTTTATAGAAAATAAAAGGACAGGCTGCTGCCTGTCCTTTTATGATTTCTCATATACAATCTGGCCGTTAATCACGGTTTTTTTAATCTCTAAAAGATGAAGCTGTGCGGGGTCAATGGCAAACGGATCACCACTGAGAACTGTAAAATCCGCGTCATAGCCTTCCGCAATTTTTCCGCGTGACTTCTCTTTATAAATGATACCGGCGCTACCTTCTGTATAAAGCTTTATCGCTTCATATACAGGTAAACATTCACTTTCATTATAGCTTGGCCCGTTTTGCTCATGACTGCTTTTCCGGAGGACCGCGGACTGGATCCCTAGAAGCGGATCAACAGGCTCAATCGGGGCGTCTGAACCGCCCGCGCATAAAATGCCTTTAGATATGAGGGTTTTCCAGGCAAATGCAGTCTTCATCCGGTCTTTTCCGAGACGGTCAATGACCCACGGAAAGTCGCTTGCAACGAAGTGCGGCTGAAGGTCAAGTGCGATCGGCATGCGTGCTGCTCTCTCGATTAATTCGTTATCAAGCACTTGGGCATGAATAAGCCGATCATGCCGGCCGTTTTTGGGCGGATGCTTTTCTATTGCGTTCAGCACTTTTTCAAAAGCAAGATCGCCGATTGCATGAACAGCAACCTCCATCCCTTTTTCTCTCGCTTTGCGAATGAGCCGGCCAAGGGTTTCGTCATCGTGAACCTGAACACCATTTGTTGATGGATCATCCTGATATGGTTCTTTCAATAAAGCCGTTCTCCCGCCAAGCGCCCCGTCCGCAAAGATTTTCATAGCACCGAACTCCACATACGGGCCGGACAGCTTCTCCAGCTGCTCCCATCGATCGACAGCTTCATGATGAACGAGCAAATGGCAGCGAAACGGATACTTTCCGCCAGCGGCAGCTTTCTCATAAGCTTTCATCGGCACCGAAACATCACCATAATAGGACAAGTCTTCCGAATGACCGCCCGTCAGGCCTTTTGTCCAGCAATCCTTTATTGCAGCCGTTAATGCCTCATCAACATAGTGCTGAGAGACTGGCGGGACAGCCTTCAGAATCAAATCCTGCGCCTTATCAAACAGGAGTCCGGACGGCTCTCCATTTGCATCTTTTACGATGACTCCGCCGTCAGGGTCAGGAGTATTTCTTGAAATTCCCGCTGCTTGAAGAGCCGCAGAATTGACAGCTATTGCATGCCGGCATATACGCTTGAGCAAGACGGGCCTGTCAGGAAACAGGCGATCAAGATCATGCTTAGTCAAGTAGTCAGGTGTCTCAAACTGATTTTCATTCCAGCCCTCTCCAATGAGCCAATCGTTTTTAGGAAGCTGCCGCTCTCTTTCCTTCGCAGCCTGTAAAATTGCATCTTTCGACGTCAGTGCGGACAGATCGAGCTGAAGCTGTTTCTCACCGTGGCCGATCAAATGTAGGTGGCTGTCAACAAAACCGGGGAACATCACTGCACCGTTCAGGCTGATTTCTTCTGTTTCCGGTGACCCGTACTTTTCCTTCAAACGTTCATAGCTGCCGGTGCCTTTTATAACACCATCCTCAACATAAACTGCCTCAGTCCGATCGCCTTCTTCGAGCATCGTATAAATGAAACCGCCGTGCCATATCGCCTTCATTCACGTTCACTCTCTTTCTTTACGCCTTTTTATTGGCTTTGAGCTGTTCTTCACGTTTTCTTAATTCCACTCGTCTGATTTTTGCAGAAGCCGTTTTAGGCAGGCTTTCCACAAATTCAATTTCTCTAGGATATTTGTATGGAGCGGTAATCGTCTTCACATGGTTTTGCAGCATTTTGACAAGCTCATCACTGCGTTTTTCATGATTTTGCAGGACAACATATGCCTTTACAATGGAGCCTCTGATTTCATCAGGGCTCGCGACAACAGCACATTCTTTTACTTCTGGGTGCTTAACAAGCGCGTCTTCCACCTCGAAAGGCCCGATCGTATAGCCGGAGCTGATAATAATATCGTCATTTCGGCTTTCAAACCAGAAGTAACCTTCCTCATCTTTTCTTGCTCTGTCTCCCGTTAGGAAATAATCGCCGCGAATTTGTGTTTTCATTCTTTCCGGATCTTTAAAATACTCTTTAAAGAGCGCAGGCGTACTGAGGTGAACAGCGATATCGCCAACCTCACCAGGTTTGCAGATTTCACCGTCTTCATTTATGATCTCCACCTGATTTCCCGGTGTCGGTTTTCCCATGCTTCCCGGTTTAATAGGCGTATCTTTCAAAACACCAATCAAAAGCGTGCTTTCTGTTTGGCCATATCCGTCCCGTACCTTAATGCCAAAGTGCTTTTGGAAAACATCAATGACTTCACGATTGAGCGGCTCACCTGCGGAAACAGCGCTGTGCAGGGCAGAAAGATCAAAACGGTCCAAGCCTTCAACCTTCGCCATTAAGCGGTATTCTGTCGGCGTGCAGCAGAAAACATTGATTTTGTAGCGATTTAAAAGCTCTAGATATTTTTCTGCTTTGAATCTGCCGTGGTACACAAAACCGGTTGCTCCGCTGCCAAGCACCGCTAAAAACGGACTCCATACCCACTTTTGCCAGCCAGGGGCAGCAGTTGCCCAGACGATATCCTTTTCAGAAATATCAAGCCAAGCGCCGGCAGAAGTTTTTAAATGAGCAAATGCCCATCCATGTGTATGTACAACACCTTTCGGCTGACCTGTTGTCCCGGATGTATAAGATAAGAAAGCCATATCATCTCTTGTTGTGTCAGCTGTTTTAAATTGGCTTCCGTCCGCTTCAATTGATAAGAGGTTTTTCCAGCCGGCATCATTTTCACCAATAGACAGTGTAATCAGTTTGTCAGTCGTACTGACATCCCGGAAAGCGCCAATAAATTCTGAGTAGACGATAGCGCCTTTTACCTCTGCATGTTCAATCCGGTATTCAAGATCTTTCGCGCGAAGCATTTCGGAGCACGGAATGACAACCATTCCTGATTTCAGGATAGCCAAATAAACAGCATAGGCTTCAAGCACCCGCGGTACCATTACAATCAGCTTGTCTCCCTTTTTAAATCCAAGATCAGCTAAGGCCGCTCCGATTTTATTTGTTTCTTCCATCAGCTTTTCATACGACCAAGATTCTTGCTTGCCCGACTCGTCCTCCCAAAGAAGAGCGGTTTTTTGTCCAGCAGCACTGAACTTTTCCATTTCATTCACTAAATTATATTGCACAGGGGCAATTAAATCTTCACGTTTTAACACGAACAACTCCTCACTTTCTCCACCCATTATACATAAATACAGGCTCTTTCCGTAAGGATATGCCTAAAAGCAACCTCTGTAAACATAGATTTTATAGGCCGCTGGTCCTTTTTTATATGTAAAAAATGAAAAAGAGTGGGGATACCCCCACTCCTAAGCCATTATGTGAAATTGTAAATTAGAATTGTCCTCCGCCCATGTTTTGTTGAGCAAAAGATACAAGACGTTTTGTGATCTCTCCTCCAACAGAACCGTTAGCGCGAGAAGTTGTGTCTGCTCCAAGGTTTACACCGAATTCAGAAGCGATTTCTAATTTCATTTGGTCGATCGCTTGAGCAGCTCCTGGTACTAAAAGGTTGTTGCTGTTACCTGAGTTATTGTTAGCCATGTGTCTCACCTCCTTGTGAGTATAGAATGTGTCAAAACACATGGCTTCATTCAGAAAAACTTTGGTAATTGTATACAGGAGCTGAAAATTGATTTAAAAGAGTTCAGCGAATTTATCGTTAGCTTCTTGTTCGCTATACAGGGTCATTGTCTCAATGTTATCTACCGCTTCTTGAATATACGGCTCGAAATCAACAAAGCTTTCAAAGTGTTCAATTTTCTCTTTTTTAGGGCGTGTTTTCGGGCTTGGCGGTGTAAAGATCGTGCAACAGTCTTCAAACGGCTGAATGCTTGTCTCATATGTGCCAATTTCCCGTGATTTTTCGATGATTTCTGTTTTGTCCATGGCGATTAGCGGACGCAAAATCGGTGTTGACGTCACCGCATTAATTGCATACATGCTTTCAAGCGTTTGGCTCGCTACCTGACCGAGGCTTTCTCCCGTAATAATGGCAAGCCCGTTTCTCTTTTCTCTGATTCTGTCGGCTATCTGAAGCATGAGGCGGCGGGTTGCCGTCATTGTGTAATTTTCAGGAATTTGTTTTTGGATGAGCTCTTGCGTTTTTGTAAATGGAACAATATGAAGTGTCATGCTTCCCCCAAAACGGGACAGACATTTCGCCAGATCCATTACCTTTTGCTTTGCGCGCTCGCTTGTGTATGGCGGGCTGAAGAAATGAACAGCTTCTACCGACAATCCCCGTTTCATCGCATAAAAACCGGCCACAGGGCTGTCAAAACCGCCAGAAAGCATCAGCATCGCTTTTCCTGCTGAACCAACTGGCAGCCCGCCTGCACCTTTTTCATCACGAATTGTCAAAAATGTTGCTTCTTCCCTGATTTCGATTCTGAGCGGGATGTCTGGGTTGCGAACATCGACCGTCAATCCTTCTGTATTTCGCAAAATATGGCCGCCGATTTCAGCGTTCATCTGGTTTGTATCTAATTCAAATTGCTTATACGCTCTCTTTGTCGCGACTTTAAACGTATCACCTGGTTTATACTGATCTTTGATAGCCTTTAGTGCGGTTGCCTTAATATCATCAAGGCGGCTGTCACATTTAATTGCCAGGCTGAAGCTTTGAATCCCAAACACTTGCTTTAAATGAGGAAAAAGAGCCTCAGGATCCTCTCCATTTAATGTAATCGTCATACGATCCCTGTTGGAAAAGTATTTTAAATTCGGATAGTCTTTCAAAACGAGTCTGATGTTTTGTTTTAAGCGCTCAATAAAGCTTTTTCTGTTTTTGCCTTTGGTCGAAATTTCCCCAAAACGAATTAATATATGATCGTAATTCATGTTCTACCTCATCATTTTCCTTAATTTTTTGATGCCAGGACGAAGCGCATTCATAAACGGTTCTGCCACATCGCTTGTCTGGCTGTAATTTAAACTGATTCTGATGCTGCTTCCGGCAATCTGCTCTCCTTTGCCCATCTCTAAGAGAACCTTGCTGGGCTTATGTTCTTTTGCCGAGCAAGCCGACGTTGTGGAGACGAAAATATCCTGTTCCTCAAGCATGTGTAAAAGCACTTCCGCTTTAATCCCCGGTACAGAGAAATTAATAATGTGCGGCGCGCTATTCATTTGAGGCGTGTTGATAACGACGCCCTCAATTTCACTCAGCCTTTTCATAAACAATTCCTTTGCGGCAGTCATCGTGTCAAGCCGTGTGTCAAAATCAGCAGAGGCAAGATTAATGGCCTTGGCAAGCGAAACCGCTCCAGCAGTATGTTCTGTTCCGGCCCGTATGCCTTTTTGCTGAGAGCCTCCCGTTATGAGCGGAATAAGGCGTGTTCCTTCTTTTACAATAAGTGCGCCTGTCCCCTTTAGGCCGTGAAATTTATGCCCCGAAATTGAACATAGATCAATGCCGGCCTTTTCAATTGCCAAGGGCACTTTATAGATGCCCTGCACATAATCGACGTGAAACAAAATGTTCGAGTGCTCTTTCAGCACATCTCCTGCCGCTTCAATCGGCTGCACGGAACCGACTTCATTGTTCACATGCATCATGCTGACAAGCACGGTATCGGGACGGATGGCTGCTTTTAGTTCTTCAATAGAAACAAATCCGTCTTCATTCACAGAAAGATAAGTGATATCAAACCCGAACAACTCTTTCAGCTGTTCTAACGATTCCGTAACAGATGGATGTTCAATAGAAGTGGCAATGATATGTTTGCCTGTTTTTATCTTTGACAAAGCCGCTCCTTTTAAAGCCGCATTATTGGCTTCTGTGGCGCCTGACGTAAATACAATATCATATTTTTTTAGGCCTAAGGACCTTTTGATTTGATTTTTGGCTGCTTGAAGCAGCTGTTCCGTTTCGGCTCCATATCGGTGCAAAGATGAAGGATTGCCAAAGTATCGGCTGCTTGTCTGTTCATACACGTTCAAGACTTCATCGTAAGGCTTCGTCGTTGAACTATTATCTAAATATATCATCTTTTTTACTCCTTTATGAAAGCGGTACAAGGTATGATATTTATGTTACCATAACAAAATTTAATAGAAAATTACGAAAAACTAGTATTGACTTCTAATTTTTTTACCATATAATAAGATTTGTTCGTTTCGTCATATTATCTGACAATTAATTGACAGAATATTTTAACATAATTATTAGGAGGATTTTTTTCATGAAACACTCACTGCCTGTCAAAGATACCATTATTATTGGTTTCATGCTATTTGCGTTATTCTTTGGAGCAGGAAATATGATTTATCCGCCGGAACTTGGACAAGCAGCCGGACACAACGTCTGGAAGGCCATCGGCGGATTTTTACTGACAGGGGTAGGCCTGCCGCTTCTCGGCATTATCGCCATCGCATTAACTGGTAAGGACGCTAAAGGCCTTGCTGACAAAGCGCACCCTGTTTTCGGCACAATCTTTACTGTCGTGCTTTATTTATCAATCGGACCATTATTCGCCATCCCGAGAACAGGAACTGTTTCATATGAAATTGGCGCTGTTCCGTTTTTGACTGGCGTACCAGAAAGACTTTCTTTATTAATATTTACACTTATCTTTTTCGGCGTTACGTACTATTTAGCGTTAAACCCATCCAAGGTTGTCGATCGAGTCGGAAAAATTCTGACTCCCATCAAATTCACAATTATTTTAATCATTGTTCTCAAAGCCATCTTCACGCCGATGGGCGGATTGGGCGCCGTGACAGAAGCATATAAAGGAACACCGGTTTTTAAAGGATTTTTAGAAGGCTATAAAACAATGGACGCACTTGCTTCAATTGTATTTGGCGTTGTCGTTGTAAATGCTGTAAAAAGCAAAGGCGTTACACAGTCTAAAGCTCTTGCTGCAGCCTGCATTAAAGCAGGTGTGATTGCCGCTTTAGGGCTGACTTTCATTTATGTATCCCTTGCTTATTTAGGAGCAACAAGCACAAATGCCATCGGTCCTGTTGGTGAAGGAGCTAAAATTTTATCTGCGTCTTCCCATTATTTATTCGGTTCATTAGGCAACATCGTACTCGGAGCAGCGATTACAGTCGCATGTTTAACAACAAGCATCGGCCTTGTCACATCTTGCGGCCAATATTTTTCAAAACTTATTCCGGCATTATCATATAAAATTGTCGTTACGATTGTCACGTTATTCAGCTTGATCATTGCGAATTTCGGACTCGCGCAAATTATCGCGTTTTCTGTTCCTATTTTATCAGCTATCTATCCACTTGCCATTGTCATTATCGTTCTTTCCTTCATCGATAAGATCTTTAAAGAAAGACGCGAAGTGTACATCGCTTGCTTGATCGGTACAGGACTTTTCAGTATTTTAGACGGTATCAAAGCAGCCGGTTTTTCACTTGGATCTTTAGATGTGTTTCTAAATGCGAATCTTCCTCTTTACAGCCTCGGCATCGGCTGGGTGCTTCCAGGAATCGTCGGAGCGGTTATCGGCTATGTGCTTACCTTATTCATCGGACCATCCAAACAGCTTAATGAAATAAGTTAATGTCACAGAACGCCTGCGTTATTGCGCAGGCGTTTTGCAATGAAAAAAAGAGCCTGCTCATTACACTGCGGGCTCTTTTTCATAGTCGTGATTATCTAAGCGGATATGTCTGCTTTGATTTTTTCAACTGCACCTGGCGCAGCCTTTTCTACAGCGGCAGCTGCAATTTCATAAGAGTCGTCATAATCAAAAGCATAAAAACGTCTTTCCGCTTCTTTCAGCTGTTCAGATAAAATATGATTCTGGCTTCTGAACCGGTTTCCGAACTGAATGATTTTTTCAATGAGGATGACCTGCTCGACAAGTTCCTCTGATTCCCGGCTTGCCCTGTTGACGATTTCTTCTGCTTGTTTCAAATGGGCTCCGGCTTCTTCCATATTTAATGGAAGTTCGTTTAGTTGATTGACTGTTTCTTGAATATGATGATGCGCGTTCTCCAGCATCTCTTGAATATGGCTCGGAATGCCTGGAATGTTGCTAGTCTTCAGCAGTCTAGCTGTCTCAGAAATTGTTTTTTTCAAATTGCTGAGCGTCTCCCTCGCCTGAAGCTCTTCTTTTCTCAGCGCTTGCAGATTTTCACGATACTCGGCATGCTCTTTTTTCACTTCTTCAATTTGCTTCTCTATTGAAGCAACTTCTTCCACTAAAAGTGAGTAAGCGACATGCTCTGCATCGAGCTTATCTTTAACGGATGATAGCAGCTTCCCAATTTCATCAAGGCGCTTTTCAAAAGCCTGCTGTTTGCCGAGCTCACCGGCTGTCAGCCTGTAGCTTTCCTTCACCAGCTCAGTTTCCGCTTTCGTATGCTCTTTCTCTTCTTTAAGCTTGTCGTAAGCAATAATCAATTCAGGCATTTTGCTTAGTACGGATTGACCGGCTTCAACTTCGCCCTCCAGCTGCTGATAAACAGATTGAATATTTTCGTCAATGAGCTGCAGGATTGCGGACGCTTCATCAATATCCAGCTCAGTCATCAGGACATGTTCCGCTCGTTTCAGCTGGTTTGACAGATTTTCTAATTCCTTATCAAGCTGGATATGCTCAAGCTTGTACCCTTTTTCTTTCATTTCTCCATAGCCATCCTTGAGCTTTGCAATCTGTACGGGCACCGTCTGTTTACAGTCAGCTAACAGCTTCGGCACATCATCTATGTATGACTGAAGCCGTTCAAGATTGCGGTCCTGCTCAAGCAGTACTTTTCGTGCAGTAATATAGTTTCCGCCTTCTGTTTCTTCTTCAAATTGTTTGATGCCGCTCCAAATTTCGTCCAGATCCTTTTCAAGGCTGTCATAAAGCTCCCCGTAAAGGTGGCTGTAAGCCAGCAGGTTTTTTCGAGATTTCGAATAGCGCTCCCTCACCTGTTCAATCTCTTCACGGCTCTTTTCCTCACTTGTGACAAGATCGCTGATTTCCCGAAGAATCTTTTCAATGCTTGATTCAGCCGCTGTCAGCAGGTCGTCGATATGAACGAGCACTTGATTGGCCTTTTTAAACCGGTATTTGTCTGCATTTTCCTCGGCATCATAAAGGAGCTCTTCAACTTTCGGCATGTGGGCTGTGACAATCTCATCCCATTCTTCACGCCACTTCTCAAAGAACTCTTCTGTCTGACCCGTCATTTTTAAATGTTTTATTTTAGACATTTCTTCCACGATCGACCGATTCAGAATTTCAATCTTCCACGATTCCAGCCGGTCGATTTCGGCGTAGATTTTTTTCCTGAAAAAGTAGCCTGCCGCAAACAGCGCAAGCAGTACAATTAATAATCCAATGACAAACTCCATAATGAGCCCCCTTGCTGTTTACCTTAATCTGTCAGGGTGTTTTATTTATTCAGAAAGATTTCAGGATATGTATTGAGAAAAACTGTCGTTTTCATTGTTATTATGATACCATGTAACAAACATTTTTTGACCAGAAATCAAAAACTTTTTGTGCAAAATCGGCAGGATTTGACTATTTTTTCATGGGGTGACATCAATGCAAAAGCGAGACGGACATATTCACACACCATTTTGCCCTCACGGCTCCAATGACACACTCAGACAATATGCAGAAGAAGCCTTAAAAAAAGGGTTCGAATCGATTACTTTTACCGAACACGCCCCATTGCCGCCCTCTTTTACCGATCCCACGCCGCTGAAAGACAGCGCGATGGCGCAAGCTTCTTTGGAACGCTATATTCATGAAATTTCCGGATTAAAAAAAGAATATCGCGGACAGCTTAGCATACGGACAGGGCTTGAAGTCGATTATATCGCTGAATTTGAAGACGAAATTACATTATTCCTAGACACATACGGGCCATATTTAGATGACAGCATCTTATCCGTTCATTTTTTGCGCACAGACTCTTCCTATCTATGCCTTGATTATGACGAGCATACCTTCAAAGAGCTGATTTCAGCCTGCGGAAGCATTGAAGCGGTATATGAACAATATTACCGGAGTATCTATTCTTCCATTGTAGCATCTCTCGGCGTTTATAAGCCAAAAAGAGTCGGTCACATCACACTCGTCCAAAAATTCATCAAGCTGTTTCCATACAGCATGTCAGAGCATATTCGCGGCCTCGTTTCTCTGTGCCTGAATGCCATTGAAGAAAACGGAATGGAGCTCGACTTCAATACTTCCGGCTTAAGAAAAACTTACGCTGGCGGTATTTATATCGAGGATTGGATGCTGAATGAAGCGAAGCAAAAGAAGATCCCGCTTGTGTTTGGGTCTGATGCCCATCAAGCGGGAGATGTCGGATATGCGTATGAGGCGTTTTTGGAACGGTGCTAGTTGGTGAGCGCCACGTCTCCTGTCCGGAAGACGCTTCTGATCCAAATCTTGATTTCTTCAAAATACATTTTATAAAAATACGGCTCGTGCGGCTGCATGTAGAGTACTTCTGAAATATATTGAGGCTGGAGATAGGGCATCATCAAGAGAGATTTTAATTGGAGAATAAAATGAGGCAGCGGCAGCGTTAAATATTCACGCTGTTTTTCTCCTTCCTCAATGATCAGCTGGAAGATATACTTTTCCTTCATTAGATATGTCGACATAATTTCCCTGATTAATGTGGAGTCAATTGTGACTTCCCGGTAGACAAAACGAGTTAATTGACGATGATTATGCTGATAGGATAAAATATCGAAAACCAATTGAAGAAGCTGTTCCTGCGTGCTTTGAGTAGAGATATTGCTTGCCGCTGTTTCAAGCGTTTTGCTGTAGCCTTCGTAAAACTCTGAAACTAAGTGTTCCATCAAGCCTCCTTTGCCTTTAAAATAGTAGGAGATGTGCGCAACATTTACATCAGCTGACTTTGCGATTTCACGGACAGACGTGCCAGAAAATCCTTTTTGGTTAAAAAGCATGACAGCAGATTCAATAATTTTGTCTTTGGTGCTTACTTTCATACGGCTCACTCCTTCCTCTTGATACTATTCAAGCAGAAAGCCGCTGTTCCTGTAAGAACTTATCGACAAATGCCGGCAGAAAAGCCGGAACTTTGTTTTATATTATAGAAAAAGTGAGGGTTTTCCATGTTCCATGTCGAAAAACAATCTGGAGATAAAGAAAAAGACTATCAGCTTCTGCTAAAACAGCTCGAAGCCATGACCGAAGACGAAACAGACCAAATAGCTAACTATGCAAATGCCTCAGCACTGCTGTATCATTCGCTGCCTGAAGTCAACTGGGCGGGTTTCTATTTTGCCAAAGAAGAGGATGGACAGCTTGTGTTAGGTCCGTTCCAAGGCCTGCCGGCATGTGTTCGGATTCCTTTCGGCAGAGGGGTTTGCGGCACAGCGTACGCAAACGGAAAAGTGGAACGTATTGAGGATGTAAACGCGTTTCCGGGACATATCGCCTGCGATGCAGCGTCTCAATCAGAAATTGTGCTTCCGATTCGTGTAGACGGAAAAATTGTCGGCGTCTTGGACATCGACAGCCCAGTGAAAAACCGTTTCGACGAAATTGATGAAAAATACTTAACTCAATTTGCCGAAACGCTAGAAAAAGCGTTAGCGCAGTAATATAAAAGCCCAAAACTGATATCGTTTTGGGCTTTTTTTATTTTATTGAGTCATGAATCATCAAGCGGTTTTTCCCGCTCCGTTTCGCGCTGTAGAGCGCTTCATCTGCCTCATGCACAAGCTCTTTCAGCGACTTTTTTGTTTCTGTCGTCCAGCAGGAGATACCGCAGGAAATGGTTACCTCGGGTTTCGTATTTTTTCTGACCGCGTAAACCAGTCGCTCGGTAATCCGTTTCCCCACTGCAACCGGCACATTTGGCAAATAAATCGCCAGCTCCTCTCCTCCCCAGCGGGCACCGACATCATGCTTTCGGATGTTGCTTTTAATCACTGAAGCGACTTGAATTAAAATCTCGTCCCCAGTCTGATGGCCGTACGTATCATTTACATTTTTAAAATTATCAATATCAACAAGAATAAAAACACCCTTTTGATGGATTTTCATGCTGTATTGAATTTTTTCATCTAAATACGCTCGTGAATACAGTTCAGTCAGCTGATCTGTTTTCACGAGATGCTCAAGGCGGTCGCGAAGCATTGAATTGGTTACAGCCAGTGTCGCGTGATGAATCAGCGCCTGAAACAGCTTGTACATTTCAAATGTAAAAGCGTACAGCTCCTGTTTCAATAAAACCGCAAAGCCTAAAAGCCGGTCGTTTTGAATCATCGGAGCAGCCATCAGCGAGCCGTACCCCGCCTTCCCAAAAACAGACTGGCCATTCCCGATGAAAACCCCTTTTTCACCTTCATACAGCTTTTCTTTCAGCTCATTATAAAAATCTGACGGCTTCGCTTCTTTAAAAAATGCTGTGCTGCCTGGGAGCAATGTTAGGTTTTCAAAATGGTCTATATGAAAAAATCCCACTTCTTCTGCCTGAAACGATTCTGCCATTCTCACAGCCAGATCATTCATTGTATCAGTCAATGTCAGCCGCTGATTCAGGCGTCGTGATGTTTCATTAATCAATTCCAAATTTGCGATGCTTGCTTTGGATTGTTCGTAGAGCTGGGCATTTTCAAACGCTTTTCCCGCGGCGTTTGCTAACAGCGACATTTCATCAAGGCAGGCATCAGTAAGAAAGCTGTCACCCGTTCCTTCAGCCTTCAACACCCCGTATGTGCCCTGCTGTCCTTTGATCGGAATATAGGCGACAGATTCATTTTTCCGCAAAATGTCTCCGGACAAATACACTTTGAGCGCAAAGGAATCGGATTTTTCCCCTTCCATATACAGCTCTTTTGCAGGAATCCCTAAACATTGGTCTTGATCGTGCGATATAAATAAAGAAAACTCAAAAAGAGAAAATGTGCTTGTCAAGCTTTCTAAAAGCTGCTTCAGCACATCTGTCTGATCAAGCAGTGAATGGAACAGCTCTGTCATTTTGTATATCTTTTTTTGGTAGATCGTTTTGTTATAGAGTCTTTCCTGTTTCATCGACTGGTTTAAAAATGAAGCAACCACGTCCGGAAGCCCTTCAGGAATCTCTTCATCCTGCCTGCACGCAAGATGGAAACGCCTGCCGGAGCCGTCCTCAATCAGATAACATGAAGCGTTTATTTTTGAAGCGGAAAAACGCGCTTCACCATCTGCCAGTTTTGTCACAAAGTCTGATGGTGACGGTGTAAGCGAAACACAAAGGGTTGAAAAATAGGTTTGAATAGCCGAAGTCAGCCATATGAAAGAGTCGGTGAATGTGACTTTTTCAGATTTGGTTAATAAAAAATCGAGCATATGATAATGAAAGGCGGATAATTGATCTTTAGTTTGTTCTACCATGTTTTTATCACCTAAAAGTTTACCACTAATTTTTGTTTATTATATCATAAACGGTGAAGCAATAATGGAGGAATGGTTGACTTCAAAACAAATAAATTATATAATGACCTTTGTGTGAAATATTGCAGCCTTTTTGTTCAGCTTCTATGTTTTCATTTTGTTCCTTATCAATAAGGTGTATCGTGTAACTCTCTGCTGCTGGAGCGAGGATACATGAAAACAAAATGTGCATGGTCGAATAGAGCAGACGGTTTTTATTTTCCACAAAAATAAAACCAAAGGAGGAGTCACATTATGGCTCGCTATACAGGTCCATCTTGGAAACTGTCCCGCCGTCTAGGAATCTCTCTTAGCGGTACAGGAAAAGAATTAGAAAAACGCCCTTACGCTCCAGGTCCACACGGCCCAGGACAACGTAAAAAATTATCAGAATACGGTTTGCAATTGCAAGAAAAGCAAAAGCTTCGTCACATGTACGGTGTAAACGAACGTCAATTCCGCACTTTGTTTGACAAAGCTGGCAAACTAGCTGGTAAACACGGTGAAAACTTCATGATTCTTTTAGATTCTCGTCTTGATAACGTTGTGTACAAGCTAGGTTTAGCACGTACTCGCCGTCAAGCTCGCCAATTGGTTAACCACGGTCACATTCTTGTAGACGGAAGCCGCGTTGACATCCCGTCTTACCTAGTGAAACCTGGTCAAACAATCGGTGTTCGCGAAAAATCAAGAAACCTTTCTATCATCAAAGAATCTGTTGAAGTGAACAACTTCGTTCCTGAATACCTTACTTTCGACGCTGAAAAGCTTGAAGGTACTTTCACTCGTCTTCCTGAGCGTTCTGAACTTGCTCCGGAAATTAACGAAGCGCTTATCGTTGAGTTCTACTCTCGTTAATCGTTTTAAAAACCCCTGCCGCTATGCGGTCGGGGTTTTTTTATCGTCTGTTTCGTCATTCGCCTCTTGCTGGCCAACACTATCTTGCGCCTGCTGCTCCCAATGATCCCGCTGCAGCCGTTCTTTTGCAATCGTACACATGAGATTCACGCTTTAGCGCTCCTTTCATTTAAAAGGTGGTGATTGGTCGTGTTTGCCCTATCTAATATACTCTTTTCCTTTCATTCCTATGCGGTAAACAAAAAGATCCTTTGCCTTCAGTGGCAAAGGATCTTTTTCTTATTTATACGTCACAAGGAAGTATTTTTTCTTCCCGCGGCGCAGAACAGTAAATTGGTTTTCGATGCGGTCTTCACCTGATAGGGTATAATTTATTTCCGTCTGGCGTTCACCGTTAATGTAAACAGCTCCGTTTTGGATGTCTTCACGCGCTTGGCGTTTAGAAGGAGATAATTTAGATTGCACCAACACATCTACAAGTGAAAGCTCTTGGGTGCTGTCAACTTCCATAGAAGGAACATCTTTAAAGCCTACTTTTACGTCTTGAGCAGAAAGCTCTTTAATATTGCCGCTGAACAGCGCTTGGGAGATGTTGATGGCTTGCTCCAGCGCCTCGCGTCCGTGAACAAGTGATGTCACTTCTTCTGCCAGGCGTTTTTGCGCTTCACGTTTTTCTGGCGCCGTTTCTGTTTTTTCAGCGTATGCTTCAATTTCCTCTTTTGAAAGGAACGTGAAGTATTTCAAGTATTTGACAACGTCACGGTCGTCTGTGTTGATCCAGAATTGATAGAATTCATATGGCGATGTTTTTTCTTTATCAAGCCAGATCGCGCCGCCTTCCGTTTTTCCGAACTTCGTGCCGTCTGCTTTTGTGACAAGCGGAATCGTTAGGCCAAACGCTTTTGCTCCTTCTTCTTCTGATTTTCTGATCAGTTCAAGACCCGCTGTGATGTTGCCCCACTGATCGCTTCCGCCGATTTGCAGTTTACAGTTTTTGTCTCTGTAAAGATTTAAGAAATCATAAGATTGAAGAATCATGTAGCTGAATTCCGTGTACGAGATGCCGGATTCAATTCTTGAGCTGACCGTATCTTTTGCCAGCATGTAATTGATGCCGAAATTTTTACCAACGTCACGAAGGAAATCGATCACATTCATTTTGCCGATCCAGTCAAAGTTGTTCGCGATGACAGCTGGGTTTTCTGCTGCTTCAAAATCTAGAAATCTGGACAGCTGGTTTTTGATTTTTTGGGACCATTCGGATACGATGTCAGCAGTGTTTAATGTACGCTCTGCTTTTTTTCCGCTTGGATCACCGATGAGGCCCGTCGCGCCGCCCACAAGCGCAATCGGATGATGCCCTGCAAGCTGAAAACGGCGAAGTGTTAAAATAGGCAGCAGGTGTCCGATATGCAAGCTGTCTGCTGTAGGGTCAAAGCCTGAGTACAAGCGGATTTTTTCTTCATTCAGCTGTTTATTTAACCCTTCTTCATCTGTCATTTGCTGAATCAATCCGCGGAAGGATAAGTCTTCAAGTAAGTTAGTCATAAGATAAAGCTCCTTTTTTAATTAAAATAAAAAACGCCCCTTCGTTTACACGAAGGGACGATTGATTATCGCGGTACCACCCTACTAATAAGAGAATGCAAACATTCGTCTTATCACTTTGCCTGATAACGGATCAGGTCCGTTCTTTCACTACTGAAAGCCTGGCCGGCTTTGTTTGCAAAAGCGGTTCATGAGTGTATTCGATATATCCGTCTGTGCTGATTTTCACCGGCCATCAGCTCTCTGGAACGTAAGGATATTCTACTTGTCTCAATCTTTACCTTTTCATATGAAGCTATATCATTTTTAACATAAATAAAATCCTGTGTCAACGCCGCCTTTTAATCCTCCATTGTTGACAGATCTCCAGCCGGCAGATTAAGCTCCCATGCCTTCAGCACGCGCCTCATGATCTTTCCGCTTCTGGTTTTCGGAAGCTTATCTTTAAATTCGATCTCACGCGGAGCCGCATGGGCTGCAAGACCCTGCTTTACAAATAGGCGGATCTCTTCTTTCAGTTTATCAGACGGCTCAAATCCTTCCCTGAGTGCAATAAAGGCTTTAATGATTTCTCCACGCACCGGGTCAGGCTTTCCGATAACGCCTGCTTCTGCAATAGCCGGATGTTCGACAAGCTTGCTTTCCACTTCAAATGGGCCGACGCGCTCACCGGAGGTCATGATGACGTCATCAACTCTGCCTTGGAACCAAAAGTATCCCTCTTCATCCATGTAAGCAGAATCCCCAGACACATACCAGCCGCCCGGCATGAAATACGATTCATACTTTTCAGGGTTATTCCAAATGGTATGCATCATGGAAGGCCAGCCCTTTTTGATGGCGAGATTGCCCATTCGGTACGGCGGTAGCTCGTTGCCTTGATTGTCAACGATCGCTGCCTCCACTCCTGGAATCGGCTTACCCATTGAACCCGGTTTAATATCCATGCAAGGATAGTTGCAGATGAGCTGACTGCCCGTTTCGGTCATCCACCAGGTATCATGGATTCGTTTGTTAAAAACTTTATGTCCCCATCTGATGACTTCCGGATTTAGCGGCTCACCGACACTGAGCACATGCCGGAGTGAAGTTAGATCATATTTCGCAGCCATTTCATCTCCCGCTCCCATCAGCATCCGAAAAGCTGTCGGCGCGCTGTACCAGACATTGACGCCAAGCTGTTCAATCGTTCCATACCAGCTTTCCGGGCTGAAACGTCCGCCGACGATGACATTTGTCGCTCCGTTCAGCCACGGTGCAAAAATGCCGTATACCGTACCTGTCACCCAGCCTGGATCAGCCGTGCACCAATAAATGTCTTCTTCCTTTAAATCAAGGACCCACTTTCCTGTTTGATATTGCTGAATCATCGCTTCATGGACATGCAACACGCCCTTTGGCGTACCAGTGGAACCTGATGTATAGTGAAGCAGAAAGCCGTCTTTTTTATCCATCCATTCGATATCCAATCTTGTGCTTTCCTGTTTCGCTGCTTCATCATAATTGATGATATTCGTGCCGCTCTCAGCCTCTCCCCCGACTACGAAGACATGCTGCAAGTGAGGCAGTTTGTCTACCGGTATTCTCTCCAGCAGCTCAGGCGTTGTGACAACAACCTTTGCCTCACTGTTTTCAAGCCGGTCTTTCACCGCTCCCTCCATAAATGCTTCGAACAGCGGCCCGGCGATGGCGCCAATTTTGATTGCGCCAAGCATAATAAAATAAAGCTCGGGTGATCTCGGCATAAAAATAAAAACGCGGTCCCCTTTTTCCACATTTCCATACCGTCTCAGCACATTCCCGGCTCTGTTTGATTCTTCCTTCATTTCTTTAAATGTGTATTTTTCATCCCTTTTTGCGTCTTTATAATAAAGCGCTACTTTGTTTTTTCGAAACGATTCGGCATGGCGGTCAATCGCTTCATACGCCGCATTCAGTTTCCCTGTCTCATGCCAAGAGAAATGTTTCTCTGCCTCGGCCCAATCAAAATGCCGGTACGTTTCTTCATAGTTTTTTAAGTTATGATCCCCCTCTATTGCTGGTAACGCTTTCAAGTTCATGCCCAAACATCCCCCTTTGCTGAAGTTGTCACAATTATTATAGTATATATTCATATTCTTCTCAATTTTTAAAATATAAACCATGTTGAAAACGCTTTATAATTTGGTATTCTTAAAGAAGGCATGTATTTTTGATAAGAATTGATGGGACGGTGAATTAGTGGAACATCATAAAACATACCATTCAGCAAACATCAAAACAGCAACCGGCTCTTTACTGATAGAAGGGCCTGTCTCTCCAGAGGATTTGGCAGGTTATGAGTTTCATAAAGATTTAACCGCATTTCGCCCGCCTCGCGAGCAGCATGAAGCGCTAGTCGACATTGCAGGCCTTCCCGAAGGGCGCATTATTATTGCCAGAGACGGCCGAACCATTGTCGGCTATGTCACGTATTTATATCCTGACCCGCTCGAAAGATGGTCTGAAGGAAATATGGAGGATTTGATTGAGCTCGGAGCCATCGAAGTAGCGCCGGACTATCGGGGATGCGCTGTCGGAAAGACGCTCCTGACCGTCAGCATGATGGATGAACAAATGGAAAACTACATTGTGATGACGACAGAATATTACTGGCATTGGGATTTAAAAGGGATGAAAAAAGATGTGTGGGAATACAGAAAGATCATGGAAAAGATGATGAATGCAGGCGGATTGGTCTGGTTTGCAACGGATGAGCCGGAGATCAGCTCCCACCCTGCAAACTGTCTGATGGCCCGCATTGGAAAAAACGTCAGCCAAGAATCAATTGAGCAATTTGACAGGCTCCGTTTTTATCATCGTTATATGTATTAACTGACACTGACAAAGGGGAAAAAATAATGATTGTTGAGCAAATCATGAAAAGAGATGTCATTACATTAACGAAGACGGATACGCTTGAAACAGCAATATGCAAACTGAAGGAATTCCATATCAGGCATCTGCCTGTTGTAGATGAAGAACGACACGTGATCGGCATGATTACAGACAGGGACATGAAACAGGCCAGCCCGAGTATTTTTGAAGAAAACAAACGAAGCCTATTTCTCACACGAAGCGTAGATTCAATTATGAAAAAGGATGTTGTCTGCGCCCACCCGTTAGATTTTGTCGAAGAAATATCAGCCGTGTTCTACGAGCATGGCATCGGCTGCCTACCAGTGGTACACCATCAAAAATTAATAGGCATTTTAACAAAAACCGATTTGCTGCGGACGTTTGTCAAATTGACAGGCGCTGACCAGCCGGGCTCGCAAATTGAGATAAAAGTAAACGACATCACCAAAAGCCTCGCTGAGATCAGCAGTCTTTGCCAAGACCTTCAAGTGAAAATATTAAGCGTGCTTGTTTATCCGCATGACGATCCCGGTGTAAAAGTGCTTGTCTTCCGTGTAAAAACGATGAATCCGCTGCCGTTTTTGCAGGCATTACAAAGAAATGGACACCACGTCGTATGGCCGTCAGAGCAAAGGGATCTGCTATGAGAGACAGTGTATTTATCTATTCTCCATCCTACCAAACCTATATGTTTCATCAGGAGCATCCCTTTAATCAGCAGCGGGTTCTGTTAACATATGATTTGCTTAAGACGATCAATGCCTTTGATGATGGAGACATTGTCACCCCCAGACTCGCTTCAGAAGAGGAGCTTTCCCTTGTCCACACGGACGATTACATTCAGGCCGTAAAGCTTGCGGGCGCCGGAAAGCTTCCCGCTGAAGAAGGAGAAAGCTACGGGCTCGGCACTGAAGACACACCCGTCTTTGCCGGCATGCACGAAGCGGCATCACTCTTGGTCGGCGGCACTTTAACGGCCGCAGACTGGGTCATGTCAGGACAAGCCCTGCATGCGGCAAACCTTGGCGGAGGGCTTCATCACGGCTTTCGCGGGAGAGCATCAGGATTCTGCATATACAACGACAGCGCTGTGGCTATTCAATATATCCAGAAAAAATATAGCGCCAGAGTGCTTTATATTGATACGGACGCCCACCACGGGGACGGTGTGCAATTTACATTTTACGATAATCCTGACGTATGCACGCTGTCCATTCATGAAACAGGAAGGTATTTATTCCCTGGAACCGGTCAGATCCAAGAAAAAGGAAGCGGAAAAGGATATGGCTATTCCTTTAATATTCCGCTTGACGCTTTTACAGAGGATGATTCTTTTCTTGAGGCTTACCGGACAGCAGCTTCAGAAGTCGCCGCGTATTTCGAGCCCGATGTCATTATCAGCCAAAACGGCGCCGATGCCCATTACTACGACCCGCTGACGCATTTATCAGCAACAATCAATATATACGAAGAAATCCCCCGTCTTGCACACACTTTGGCTCATCAATATTGCGGAGGGAAATGGATTGCAGTCGGAGGCGGCGGATATGATATTTGGCGTGTCGTGCCCCGCGCCTGGGCCAGAATATGGCTTGAAATGAAGGGAATTGACCCGGGTCACGAGATCCCGCCGGAATGGATTGTTAAATGGCAAAAACAATGCCCCGTGGCCCTTCCGTCGAGCTGGAGCGATCCGGCTGATTTATATCCTCCGATTCCCCGCAAGCCTGAAATTACAGAAAAAAATGCCCAAACTGTCAGCAAAGCATTATATGCGATACGTTCTGAACAGCAAAGAACAAAGTAAAAAACGACCTTTACGAAGAGGTCGTTTTTGATTTTTTAATCACTATTTCCACACGCCGATTTTCCTTCATGTGTTCATTTGTCTTGTTATCCTTTACTGGCTTTGTATCCGCATAACCGACAGCAATAAAGCGCTTGGAGGGAAGCTTCTCTTTAGACGTGAAGTATTGAATCACTCCACTTGCCCGTGCTGCTGATAGCTCCCAGTTCGACGGGTATCGGTATGTCGAAATGTTTCGGCTGTCTGTATGTCCCTCAACCTGAATGTCATTTGGAATTGTTTGAAGAAGAACGGCAATTTGGTGAAGAAGTGTTTCGGCATTTTTCAGCACCTTTGCCTCACCTGTATCAAACAGCACAGCCTCCTGAAGAACGAGCACGACACCGCGTTCATCCCGTTTGGCTGTCATTTGGGCCTTCAAATGATTGTCTTTTATATATGTATTTACTTTCTTGAGAAGCTGATCCTGCTGATCCTCTTGCTTCTTCGTATCAGATGGGGATGTATTCTTTTTTTCTATGGATGTTTGGTCCGGCTGAAGCCCGTTGCCTTCCTTCTGGATCGAGTCCACTGCCGCTTTGAATTTTTGCAGATCGATTTGGGACATCGAAAAGAGTAAAATAAAGAACACAAGGATCAAGGTGATCAGATCTGTAAAGGTTACCATCCAGCTGGATGAAGATTGACTGTTTTTTCCGCTTCCATTCCTTCTTTCAAAACGTTCTCTTCTAAGCTTCATGTACAGATCCCTTTTTTGTTTTTACTTGTTTTGGCTGCTTCTGCCATTCTTCCCGTGAGCTGAAAACGACCAGCTGGCTTTCAAGGTTGCGCGGGTTTTTTCCGGATTGAACACCGATAATCCCTTCCACCATTACCTGCTTGATGAAAATTTCACTTTCTGTTTTCTCTTCAAGCTTAGCCGCGATCGGGTTGAAGACCATATTTGCCAGTAATGAACCATATAAAGTCGTCAGAAGCGCAATGGCCATGTTTGGTCCGAGCATATGCGGGTCGTTTAAGTTTTTGAGCATCAGCACAAGCCCGACGAGTGTTCCGATCATTCCCCATGCCGGAGCGAATTCTCCCGCTTTTTCAAAAACTCGCCGCCCTTTTCGGTGCCGTTCCTCCATTGCTGCGATTTCTGAATCCATGACGAGCCGAATCGTTTCTTCATCCCAGCCGTCAATCGCTAAAAGCAGCCCTTTTTTCAAGAATGGATCTTTGATTTCCCGAGCCTGATCATCCAATGATAAAAGCCCGTGTTTTCGCGCGTGATCGGAAAGGGAAACAAAGGTTTTCACAAGATCTTTCACATTGTCTTCCTGGCGGATGAATGCCTGCTTTAACACAGAGGGCGCTTTTTTCAGCTCACTTGGCGGAAAACTGATAAAAACAGCGGCGCAAAGTCCCCCTGTTACGATGAAGAAAGAGGTCAGATCAAGAAAAGAGCGGAAACCGCTTACTCCCGATCCTGAAATAATCCCGATAACAATAATAATCGTTCCTAACACAAATCCAACAGGTGTAAGATAATCAAAACGTTTCATCATTTCTCCCCATGAAAAAAGCAAGAATTCACCATAAAGGTGAAGCTTGCTCTTTGTTTTTCTTATGACTTGGTTGACTTTCTAAGCTCTATACGGTGCGGCAGTTCGACGATATGCTCTTCAACCGGCTCTTTATTCATGAGCTTCGTCAGCAGTCTCATCGCAACGGCGCCGATATCATATGTCGGCTGAACAACTGTTGAAAGCTGAGGACGAACCATGAGGCTTAATCTTGTATTATCAAAACCGATAATGTCGAGATCCTCCGGAATGGATAAGCCCTGATCCTGAGCGGCATGGATAATGCCGAGTGCCATTTCATCAGTTGCAGAAAGAATGGCTGTCGGTTTTTTATCCAGGCTCATCAGATGCTGCAGTGCTTCGAGTCCGGAATCATATGTGTAATCCCCTTCAGCTACAAATTGTTCATTAAACGGAAGGTTCGCTTCTTCAAGCGCACGTTTGTAGCCTTGGAGTTTTTTCGAACGGTTGATCGGTTCTGCCATTGGTCCGGAAACGAACGCGATGTCTGTATGTCCTTTATCAACCAAAAGCTTCACGGCATCATAAATCGCCTGTTCGTAATCGATAGCGACTGACGGTGTTTCCTCCTGCTCTTCTACAGAAGCGGCAAGTACAATCGGCACTGGAGAACGCTTAAATTCCGCCACATGCTCGTCCGTAATGTTTCCGCCCATAAACACGATGCCGTCCACTTGTTTGCCGAGCATTGTGTTTAACAAGTGCAGCTCTTTCTCCATGTTTTGGTCAGAGTTGCTCAAAATAATATTGTATTTATACATTGTCGCGATATCTTCAATTCCGCGCGCAAGCTCTGAATAGAAAATGCTTGAGATATCGGGAATGATGACACCTACAGTTGTTGTTTTTTTACTTGCCAGCCCTCTTGCCACCGCGTTTGGACGGTAACCGAGACGTTCAATGGCTTCCAAGACTTTTTTCCTCGTTGTCGGTTTTACATTCGGGTTGCCGTTCACGACACGGGAAACGGTTGCCATGCTTACATTAGCTTCTCTCGCTACATCGTAGATCGTAATATTGCTCATCCTAAAACCACTCCTTTTACTGGATACACTTATCCTTATCTATAGCATAAACACTTTATGTAGAGAAATGTCATAATGTCCGAATTTATGTCGTTTATGATTTGTAAGCGTAAGTCAGTAGTGTACATTATTTTTCATTATTCATCAAATTTAATTACTTCTCATGAAATTATACACGTTTTTATAGATGATGAAAACGTATACTTGGTTTTTATAACTAAATAAACGAGAAAGCATAAAAAAAGGCCGCAGGCGCGGCCTTTTGGATTGTTCAATTAAGCGTTGACTTTCACCATTGGCTTCAGTTCATTCAGCCATTTTTCGAATTCAGGA
This sequence comes from Bacillus sp. FJAT-14266, assembly GCF_001719225.1. NCBI lineage: Bacteria > Bacillati > Bacillota > Bacilli > Caryophanales > Bacillaceae > Bacillus > Bacillus sp. FJAT-14266. The sequence continues at coordinate 1,353,791 of NZ_CP017072.1, read as the reverse complement.
ATCGCCATTTGCTGAGCAGAGTCAGAAAGTGCGACTGACGGATCAGGGTGAACCTCAGCCATTACGCCATCAGCACCGATCGCTAAAGCGGCTTTAGCTGTCGGAAGCAAGAGGTCACGGCGGCCTGTTGAATGCGTAACATCAACAAAGACTGGCAAATGCGTTTCTTGTTTCAAAATCGGCACAGCTGAAATATCCAGCGTGTTTCTCGTTGCTGTTTCATATGTTCTGATTCCGCGCTCACAAAGGATAATTTGGTCATTTCCTTGTGACATGATGTATTCAGCAGCATTGATGAATTCAGAGATCGTTGCAGCAAGACCGCGCTTCAGAAGCACTGGCTTTTTCACGGCGCCGGCCGCTTTCAGCAATTCGAAGTTTTGCATGTTGCGCGCTCCGATTTGAATGACATCAATGTAGTCCAGCGCTTCTTCGATATGAGCCGGAGTTACGATTTCACTGATAACCGCCAGATCAAATTCATCCGCTACACGTTTTAAAATTTGAAGGCCTTCAACACCAAGCCCTTGGAAATCGTATGGGCTCGTACGAGGCTTAAAGGCTCCACCGCGCAAAATTTTAATCCCTTGTTTTTTCGCAGCTGCAGCGACTTCAGCTACCTGCTCATAGCTCTCTACCGCACATGGGCCGACAATGAATCTTTGCTGGCCGTCTCCGATTTTTTCGCCTTTGATATCAACAATTGTATCTTCAGGTTTTTTCTTGCGGGAGACAAGCAGCGCTTTGCTGTGATCTTCTTCCTGAAGCTCTAAACCGGCTTTGAATATCTCTTTAAAAATGTGCTGGATGGTTGAATTTTCGAACGGCCCGTCATTGTTTTCAATGATATTGTTTAACATTGTGCGTTCTCTGACAGGGTCAAATCGGTTGACACCCTGTGCTTCCTTCGCTTTACCGATCTCTTTTACAACATTGCCGCGTTCGTTGATTAATTTTAAAATTTGTAGGTTTAATTCGTCTGCTTTCTGCCTTAAAAGCTCTAACTCTGTGTTGCTCATTTTTTTCATCCTTTCCCTGCACATTCATTTTTTATTTTGTAGTTATCATGCATCTTACTATAAGTAATTCCAAATGGAAATACTGAAATACAAAAAATTTTATAAAAACTCTACTTTATTACCCAAACGCTTTTAAGTGATAAAGTAATCTATGAAGCTATCCTACATGATGTGAGGGCAATGTTCAAGGGTTTTTTACAAAAAAAAGCGCCAGATGATATCTGGACGCTTTTTTCTATGACAAATGCTGCTCAATAGCGGCTTCTGTAATTTGTGAATGTGAGGTATGCCATTTCACTTCACCGTTCTGGATGATGAATATCTGAGGGCTTTCATGCTTGACCCCATATGTTTCTGCAATGAAATTGGACAGCGGCCGGGCTTCTTGTACTTGAAGATAGTAAGCCGGCACATCCTCATGCTGATTTGCAAAGGCATCAAACTCATGAAATGCTGCCTGGCTGATCGGGCATGTGGTGCTGTGTTTCAAGAAGACGAAAACGCCTTCCTGTTCTGCAATCCGTTTAAATTCTTCCTCAGATTGAATAAGCTGTTTAGCCATGACTCAAGCTCTTCCTTCCCTGCTCAGCGATTCAACTGCTCAGCCTGTTTTTGTGCATCTTTCAGTTCGTCTTTTACATCTTCTTTCGTCTGGAGGACTTGATCTTTTGTTTCATCAGCTGCCTGCATCGCTTCTTCCCTCATATCTTGCATTGCAGTCGATGAATCCGTTTTGTCAGATTTGGAACGGTCTCTCAAATCCTTTACCTTGTTCATGATCTGTCCAGACTGATCCGCTACAAGCTGTGTGATGTTGGAAGTTTTGTCTTTTGCGATGCTGACATATTGCGTGCCTTTTTCCTTCGCATCTGCCGTCATTTTATCAGTTTTGTCCCGTAAGGCAACAGCCTGGCTGCCGAGATCGTCGCGAAGTTCTTTGCCTGATTTAGGCGCTAGAAAAAGAGCTGTAGTGGCACCGATGATTCCCCCGATTAAAGTTCCGATTAAAAAATCTTTACTATTAATTCCATCTTTGCTCATCATTATTCCTCCTCTTAGTATTTTTTTCTCTTACAGGGCTGATTTTTTCTTTTGCTTCCATTTCTCCCAAATTTCCATTGCTGCTTGACTCCAAGTGACAACTTGATTGATCTTATCTTGATTCTCTCTAACTGATGCCGATACAGACCCTGCCGCTTGTTTCATGGATGTATTGAACTGCTGTACAGAAGCTCCCACTCCTTGAACAGCATGAACGACCGTGTTCAGCTTTTCTGATTTTTCCTGAATATCTTCAGCCAGGCGGTTGGTCTTATGTAAAAGCTCGGCTGTTTCAGTTGTGATGCCCTTCATTTGTCCCTCCAGCCCTTCAAGAGTGGATGCGACGTTTTTTAGTGTCAGCTGCAGTGACTTCAATGTTTTAGACAAGTAGATCACTAATACGAGAAATGCAACTGCGATGAGTGCAACGCTCAAATAAAGAATAATAATCATCTCAAACCTCCTTGCTGCAGGATATACTGCTGTTTACCCGTTTTCTTCAATCCTAAACATGTGTACTGGGCTGTATACATACTATTCTCCGTTATGTAAGAAAATCCTTTAATAAGCTTTCCCATCAGATAAATAAAAAGCAGTGAGATCACTGCTTTTTATTATGCCATGACGTTTTCATAGGCTCTCATATATTTTTGGATATCTCCTGCTCCCATGAAGATGAGAACGGCTTTATCATGAGCTTTTAAAACAGATGTGTCATCTTCTTCAATCAGCTTGGCATTATGAATTTTTCCCTGGAGATCGCCGATCGTCAGCTTTCCGGCATTCTCACGGGCTGAGCCGAAAATATCGCATAAATACACACAGTCGGCGCCGCTCAGGCTTTCTGCAAATTCGTCAAGGAACTGCTGCGTCCGGGTAAATGTATGAGGCTGGAATACCGCGACAATTTCCCGATCAGGATACTTCTGTCTTGCCGCCTCGATTGTCACTTTTATTTCTGTCGGATGATGGGCATAGTCATCAATCAGCACTTGATCCCCAAGCTGCTTCTCATTGAATCTGCGTTTGACGCCCCCAAAGGATTTGAGAGCATGCTTAATGATGCTGGAATCAATTTCTTCATAATGGCATAACGCAATGACCGCCAATGAGTTTAATACATTGTGGTGGCCGTACGCAGGAATATAAAACGTATCATAGAACGTATTGCGGACAAAGACATCAAAAGTTGTCCCTTCCGTGCTTTTTACGATGTTTCTGGCTTGAAAATCATTTTCTTCCCCCGTGCCATAATACACAACCGGGACGTTCGCATGGATTTTCGGCAGATGCTCATCGTCTCCGCAGGCAATAATGCCTTTGTTGACTTGAAGAGCCATCTCTTGGAAAGCGTCAAATACATCGTCAATGCTTGAGAAGTAATCAGGGTGATCAAAATCAATATTCGTCATAATCGCATAATCTGGCTGATAGCTTAAGAAATGGCGGCGGTATTCGCACGCTTCAAACACAAAGTATTCGCTGTTTTCATTTCCCTGGCCTGTTCCGTCTCCGATTAAGAAAGACGTCGGTTTTGCGTTTTGGATCACGTGAGCCAGCAGACCCGTAGTCGACGTTTTGCCGTGTGCGCCCGTAACGGCAACACTCGTGAATTTTTTCATGTAGTCGCCTAAAAACTTATGATAACGTATCACCGGAATTCCCTCAGACATCGCTTTTTCTATTTCAGGATGCGTGTCTGGGAATGCGTTTCCGGCGATGACTGTCATGCCGGGTTTAATATTTTCCGCGCTAAAAGGAAGAATCGTAATATTTCTTTTTTCAAGCGCTGTTTGCGTAAAAATAAATTTTTCGATATCCGATCCTTGGACAGTATATCCATTATCATGAAGTATTTGGGCAAGCGGACTCATACCGGTCCCTTTTATTCCAACAAAATGATAAACAGTCATAATTGTACCTCCAACAAACGTCTATCTGTTCCCCAGTATATGACGCTCATTTCAATTTGCGACCGCGGCGGCTGAAAAGCCTCCCTTAGCGGCGTATTTTATATGTTTTGTTATGTTTAGTATCAGGTTATTTCTTTCCGATTAAACCCAGATATCAAGATTTGTCTATGCACAGCTGCTGTAAAGCGGCATAGCTGTTAAATGCTCTAAACACTATCATACCATGTTTGGTGTGAAAATGAACCCATATTATTCGTTTATTAAATCACTTGCTGTGATCAGCACCTCTCGAGGCTTGCTTCCTTTTGCCTCAGAGATCATGCCTTCCGCTTCCATCATGTCGATCAGCCTTGCCGCACGATTGTAACCGATTCTGAATCTTCTTTGCAGGCTTGAAGTGCTCGCACTGTTTTGCTCTACAACAAACTCACACGCTTCGTAAAACAGTTCGTCCTCTTCTTTCAGGGCAGATCCTTGTCTTACGAGCTCTTCTTGTTCAAATAAATAGGTCGGCGGCATTTGGCTTCTGACGTGGGAAACGACGCGGTCGATTTCCCGGTCTGACACAAAGTTACCTTGCAGACGAACCGGTTTTCCCGAGCCGTTTTCCAAAAAGAGCATATCCCCTTTTCCGAGAAGCTTTTCTGCACCGGCTATATCAATAATTGTTCGGGAATCAACCTGGCTTGAGACAGAAAAGGCGATTCTCGTTGGGATATTCGCCTTAATCAGACCTGTAATGACATCGACTGACGGACGCTGAGTTGCGACGAGAAGATGGATACCGCACGCTCTGGCTTTTTGGGCGATCCGCGCAATGCTTTCTTCCACATCGTTTGGAGCCACCATCATCAAATCTGCAAGCTCATCAATAATGACAACTAAATACGGCAGCTTTTCACCCATTTGGTGTTCAGCGGTTAATTGATTAAAGCGGTCAATGTCGCGGACACCTGAATGGGCAAAAAGCTCATAGCGGCGCTCCATTTCCTCAACGACCCATTTCAAAGCAGCCGTAGCCGCTTTAGCATCAGTAATGACCGGGCTGACGAGGTGAGGAATTTTATTGTAAGGGGCCAGCTCTACCATTTTCGGATCAATCAGCAGCACCTTTACCTCACTCGGGTCAGCTTTATAAAGCAGGCTTACTAATATTGTATTGATGCATACGCTTTTTCCGGAGCCTGTAGCGCCGGCAATCAAGCCATGCGGCATTTTCTTCAAGTCGATAACAACAGGATTTCCCGAAATATCTAATCCCAGCGCAGCTGTGAGCGGTGACTTGCTTGTCCTGAAAGCTGAGCTGCGAATCATTTGGCGCAAATCAACCACCTTGCTCGTGCGGTTCGGCACTTCAATTCCGATCGTGTTTTTCCCCGGAATCGGCGCTTCAATCCGAATATCTTTAGCTGAGAGACTGAGTTTAATATCATCGGACAAGTTGGTGATTTTATTCACCTTTACACCCGGTTCAGGATGCACTTCAAATCTCGTGACAGACGGACCCTGGGTTACATGGACCACATTGGCGCGGACATTGAAATTTTTCAAGGTCAAATCAAGAAGCTGACGCTGTTCTTCGATCCACGCAGTATCATCTTGAACCTGCGCTGGCGGGACATCAAGCAGTGCAACATTCGGAAATACATAGCTGCCGCGGCGCTCCTCTGCTTTTTGCTGTTTATGCGTATCTCTTTTCAGCATCATCACATTAAAAGGAACGGATGGCCCTTTTTGAGAAGATGCGCTTTGTTCAGTCCTTTTCTCCTGTACACCAGGCCTTTTTTTCGGCTCTTCTGAAGCTTCGCGAGGTTTGTCTGCGCGAATTTCCTGCCGGTTTTCAAGAGTTGCAGTAGACGATTTGGAACCCTGCTCCATGTGTTCAGTTTTCTCAAGCTCTGTATGGCTGTCTGGCTGAACATCTATCTTCGTTTCCTGAGCCTCTCCCAGGGTGTCATAATGATTATTTATTATGCTTTCTGATGGCTCTTCTGATTCTTTTGCCACAGTTTCTGCTTGAGCCAGAGCCTCTGATGAATACTCATGATCAGTAAATAAAGGCTCTTCCTGACGAATGTCCATTTGTTCTTCTTGAACGAACGGGGACTCAGCACCTTCTGCCGCGTTTTCATGATGATTGTATACTGGGCTGTCTGACGGCTCTTTTGCTTTTTCATCCTCAGATACTGCCTCTGTCTGAGATTCAGGAGCTGTTTGCTCTTCATCAAGTTCAGCGGAGAAAACAGGCTCTTCAAATTTCTCTGGCTGCTGCTCCCTTTGTTCTTCCTCAGCCGTTGCAGGCTCTTCGCGGCCTACTTCACTGTCTGAAAGCCCTTCAGCCGCCGTATCTGTGAGCATCTCAGGCGGTGTTTGCTCTTCGGCTTGTTCAGCTGGGAAGAAAGGCTCCTCTTTTTCCGGCTGTTGAACGCCTGACTCAAATGGCACTTTGTTACCTGACGGCTCGGCTGGCCGTTTCGCCAGCGCCTCATCATGCTCCGTATCCTTTCTGTTTAAAACGCCAGAAGGCTGTTTTTCAAATTGGGTATCCGGGAAGAAAGGACTTTCTATTTTGGAATGCGCCTGTGTGTCTGAAGCAGGATAGCCGCGTTCACGTTCGATCTCTTCTGACAGCAGTGTTACCTTCTCTTTTACCGATTTATCCGGTTCGTTCAATGTTTCAGAAGGCTTTTTCGGCACATCCTTTTTAACAGATGGTTTTTGATTGAATCCATAGACAGGCGAAGGGATATTTGTCGGTTTAAACGGTTTCTTCGCCGGCTCTGCTGCTTGATATGTATGCTGCTCTTCTTCATTTCTGGGACGCTCTCTGTAAGGTGCAGCACTTGGACGAGGCGCGGATTTCGGTTCGTCCGATGGTGTGCGGCGCCTTCTCAGGTCATGATTTTTGTATCCGTCAGGCACGACTGGAAAACGGAATTTGCCTTTTGGATATTCATAATATATTTTAGGATCTTCCAATCTTTTTAATTGTCCTTCAGGATGATGTACTTCTTGTTGCTGCGGAATTTGAGCGGGTTTTGTCTCCCGTTCAGCATCCTCTTCGCTTTCGCCTAAAAACAAATCAAAAAATTTATGAAGCCAACTCATAATTTATCTCTAACTCCCTTATAGTTTTCTGGGACGGTTTTTAGTATACCACTGCTGGTCGGCCCAGAAAAGATTAAGCTATCAGCAGAAACAAAGCCGCTAAACAAGGGCTTAGCGGCTTTTCACATGATTCGTTTTTTTTGGCGGATTTATGGGAGTCTAAAACTGAAATGCGTCTCCCGCCTCATAGTCTCCTTCTAACACAAGGATTCCTTTTTCAGCAGGGGCATCCGGCAAATCAAGCTCTTTCGCTGAGCAGATCATCCCGCTTGACGGAACGCCACGAAGCTCTGCATCCTTAATGACAAGTCCGCTAGGCATCACAGCACCGACTTTGGCAACGACAACTTTTTGGCCTTGGTCAACGTTAGGCGCGCCGCAGACGATCTGAAGCGTTTCTTCTCCTACGTTGACTTTACATACGCTTAATTTATCCGCATTCGGATGTTTTTCTTTTGATTCTACATAACCCACAACAAACTTCGGAGATAAATCAACGACTAATGTTTCTTCAACGCCGTTTCTGTTTAAAATCTCATTCACATCTTGCACGAATGTTTCTGAGAGCGCAACAGGGCCGTTTTCATCAATGGTCAAGTAAGAAGACGCATTGAAAATGTTGAAGCCCGTTGTTTCTTTTGTTTCGTTATTGAAAATTTTGACGACGTCGCCGTGTTTTTCATAGCCTAATTGTTCGCGTGTCACATCTTGAAGAGAGATCAGGAGCGTGTCTCCCACACCTTCTTTATTATAAAAAGCGTTCATAAGTAAAAATCCTTTCTAATCCTTTTTCGGACGGCTTTTCGCCAGGATAAACACCGGTTCCAGCTTTCCTTCATTGTACAAAAATGATAGGGCGGTAATCGGGACGGTGCCGCCTGCAAAGAAGCTCATCGACATTTGTCCTAGAATATCATACCCCGATTCATTCCGGATGTCAGCAAGAATCAAAACGTCCTGATGAGGAACAGAGATCGCCAGCTCACCTTCTGCATGCTGCTTATACTCATTTAAGATCGCTTCGTTCAAAATCCGGCTTGCGTCGTATCCGTCGTTTGCCCTGAAGAAATAAAAGTAATTGCCGGCAACCGTATCCTCTTTGACAACCGTCGGCAGGGAACGGAGATTAAATGCGGCCGTCTCTCTGATCCGCTCTTTTGTCCAGTTTTCTTTCTCAAGCATGCGCTGGTCAATTAAACGGTAGGTTTTCCCGAGATCTAGCGCGTAATAAATTCTTGTCTCTGCGGTATGATCGTCATAAATGAGCGGGATATCTTCGCTGGACTTGTCCGGGAAGGAAGTCGAGCGGATGACCGGATAAATGCGAGTTTCTTTCCCGGTCATTTCCTGAGCCTTCCCTTCCATTGCCGTCATCGCTTCGGAGACATAGTACACGATCTCATCAATGGCTTCGTCTTTTTTCAGTTCCCATTTTGCAATAATCGGCGGCAAATCGAGTGTAATCCCTTTTTTAGTCGTTTGATCCTCAACACGGAGGGTGTCTTTTTCTCTGTCAAACAGAAAGGAGCGATTCTCGTGCTGAAGGCGCTGCTTCAGTATATCTGACAGCTTCCTTGAGGTCATTTTCAAACCGATGTCCTCCTTTACGCTTTAGCGAGAGAGTCTGTTAAAAACTGTTCAATTTCTTCTTTTGTTTTGCGGTCTTTGCTCACAAAACGATTTACTTCTTTTCCTTCATTAAACACCACAAAGCTTGGGATTCCGTAAATTTCCCACTCTGCACATGTATCAATGAATTTGTCACGGTCTACGTAGTAGTAGGTGAATTCAGGGAAATTCGCTTCCAGTTCAGGCAGGAAAGGCTCTACAAAACGGCAATCCGGGCACCAATCGGCCGAAAACATAAATACAGACCAATCATCCTTTACCGCTTTTTCCAGCTCTTGAGTTGATTCAATTTTTTTCATTTCATATCCCTCCAGTTGTTTATGTTCTTACATGTTTTTTATCGATACTCGTCCATTTGGATCATACCAAACTGCTTGAGGCAAAACCACTTATATGCAACGAATGAATATGTAAGATTGGCTTTCCCATTATCATTATCATATTTTATTTGCATTATCAAGCTCGTTTCGTTTAACATCGTGTACATGAGGGTGAAATTTACAGATGGATATACATAAGGAGGGATTTTTATTATGGAGTTTATCGTCTATTTAGCAGGAGAAATCCACAGCAATTGGCGCGAGGAAATTAAAGAAAAAACAAAATCACTGAAGCTCCCGATTACGTTTGTTGGCCCGATGGAGAATCATGACCGCTCAGACAATATTGGTGAAGAAATTATGGGCGTACAGCCAAATGCCGTTTTAAAGGATGACAAAGCCTCTGACATCAACAACTTCAGAACCGCCGTCCTGATGAATAAAGCAGACTTTGTGATCGCCCTGTTTGGCGAAAAGTACAAACAGTGGAACACGGCAATGGATGCATCATATGCGATCGCAAAAGGAAAACCCCTGATTATCATCCGGCCGGAATCGCTCCACCATCCTTTAAAAGAGCTTTCCAATAAAGCGAATATTACGGTTGAAACCGTTAACCAAGCCATTAAGGCCCTTTCCTATCTATTTGAAACAGAATAAGAAAAAAGCTTGTCGATCCGGGCTTACTGCTCGTTCAACAAGCTTTTATGAAACCTACATATTTTCTTTAATCGCATCCACTGTCTGCTTATCGCAGGCTGTTACAAGTTTGATGAGCATTTCTTTAGCAGCAGCATAATCATCAATATGAATGATAGAAGCGTTTGTATGAATATAGCGGGAACATATTCCGATAACCGCTGACGGCACACCGCTGTTCGAAATATGAACCTTGCCTGCGTCTGTTCCCCCGCCGGATACAAAATATTGATATGGAATATCATGCGTTTCAGCCATATCAAGAACGAATTCCCTCATTCCGCGATGCATGACTGTCGTTCTGTCAAGAATGCGCAGCAAAAAGCCTTTTCCAAGCTGGCCGAATTCATTTTTGTCTCCGCTCATATCGTTTGCCGGGCTGGCGTCAAGGGCGAAAAACAAGTCCGGTTTAATCATATGAGAAGCCGTCTGCGCGCCCCTTAGCCCTACTTCTTCCTGAACCGTTGCACCCGCATAGAGTGTATTCGGAAGCTCTTTACCGTGTAATTCCTTCAGAAGTTCAATGCTTAAGCCGCATCCATATCTGTTATCCCATGCTTTTGATAAAATTTTCTTTTCATTCGCCATCGTCGTAAACGGACAAACAGGCACGATCTGCTGTCCCGGTCTAATGCCGATTTTGATGGCGTCTTCCTTATCATCCGCTCCAATGTCGATCATCATGTTTTTGATATCCATCGGTCGGTTTCGCTGCGCATCTGTCAATAAATGCGGCGGTATGCTTGAAATCACACCCGGAACCGGCCCGTTATCTGTTTGAATTTCAACCCGCTGCGCAAGCAAAACTTGGCTCCACCAGCCTCCGAGCGTCTGGAATCTGAGCAGCCCGTTGTCTGTAATGGATGTCACCATGAAGCCGACTTCGTCCATGTGCCCGGCTACCATAATTCTCGGTGCGTCCTCTGCGCCTCGTCTGACTCCGAAAACACTTCCCAGTCTGTCCTGAACGATGTCATCTGCATATTTGGCTAGCTCCTGCTTCATAAAAGCACGAACCTGATGCTCATTGCCCGGCGCGCCGGGAAGCTGCGTCAGTGTTTGGAAAAGCGCTTTCGTTTCTTGATTCATGTTTTCCCCTCATTTCTATGTAGTCCTTTTATTTTATTAGAAACAATGAAGTTTTCCAAGCACTCTGACCCAATCTGCTCGATCAGCCGCGTATTGCTTAACAGGATTTGGCTGTTTCTGTATAATGAAAAGTACGATCAACCAGGAGGTGCTTTATTTTGAAATTGCGTCATCTTTTTTTAGGAGCAGGACTTGGAATTTGTACGGCTGTCGTTGTGAGACAATATGTGATGAAGCCTTATATTTCTTCAGAAAAAGCGCTTCGAATTGTAAAATCTGCTTTTAAGCAGCGGGGCCCGATTGACGGATCATGGATTTACACCCAGCCGGAGCCCTACAATATTAACGGAGAAACGGTACAGGTATACAAAACCGGCATTACACGATCAGCTTTCGGAGAATTAGAACAGTATGAAGTCATGGTGGATGCGAAAACGGGAGAAATTGTTGATGTCATTGATACAATCGCCTCTTAACACCGGACAAGCAAAAAATAGAAGCCGCTGCCCACGCAGCGGCTCTTTTTTATTATATCGCGCGAATCGGTTTGTATACCGGATACCACATCGCATCCTGCACTGCCTGTATAATGTCTTCAGGCTCTTCCGTAGCGACGCCTTCCTTCATTGCGGTTTTTGCAACTTCAACAGCAACGGTTGCCGAAACAGTGCGCAAATCTTCAACTTTTGGAAGCATCGGCGCGCCAGGCACCCCGACATTGACCATACCTGCGATTGCCCGGGCACATGCTTCAAACATGCCGTCGGTAATTAATTTTGATTTGGTAACAATCGTTCCAAGACCGAGACCAGGGAAGACAAGCGCGTTGTTTGCCTGCCCGATATGATACGTAACTCCGTTATATTCAACTGGCGGGAACGGGCTTCCTGTCGTGATCAGCGCACGGCCTTCTGTCCATTCGATTAAATCCTCTGGTTTTGCTTCAGAAAGAGTTGTCGGATTTGACATTGGCAAAATCGCCGGCCGTTTCACATGTGACGCCATTTCTTTTACAATTTCTTCAGTGAAAGCGCCGGAAACCGTAGATGTGCCGATCAGGATCGTCGGTTTCGCCTGCCGGACCACTTCAAGAAGATCAATGCCTCCGCCGTCTCCGTTCCGCTGATAATCCTTCACTTCATCAGCCGAACGGGCATACGGCTTTTGGAAATCAAGAAGCTGATCCATATCATCTGTTAACAGCCCGTTTCTGTCTATGCACCAGAAGCGCTTGTATGATTCTTCTTCACTCAGTCCCTCGCGCACCAATGCTTCCCGCAGCTGTTCGGCAATTCCGATTCCTGCCGTTCCCGCTCCGAATATAACAACTCTGTGATCTCTCAGCGGAACTTTAGACGCTTTTGCACAGGATAAGACTGCGGCCAAAGAAACAGCGCCAGTTCCTTGGATATCATCATTGAAGGTACACACTTTATCTTTATAGCGTTTCAAAATGCTTCGCGCGTTTTTCGCCCCGAAATCCTCCCAATGCAGCAATGCATTCGGAAATGTTTCTCTCGCCAGCGCAACGTAGTCGTCAATAAATTGGTCATAGCGTTCCCCGCGCACTCTGGAATGCTGGTTGCCGACATAAAGCGGGTCGTTTAAGAGGCTCTCCTGATTTGTCCCCGCATCTAAAACTACAGCCAGCACTCTGCTCGGATCAATGCCCGCAGCCGCTGTATAAACCGCCAGCTTGCCAATAGAAATCGCGATTCCTCCGACGCCCCAGTCACCGATTCCTAAAATTCCTTCCGCATCAGTTGCAACAATTAAATCGATCGTATCGCTTTGATCTTTATACTGTTTAAATGCTTCTTTCATACCGTCCGGGTCATCGATTGACAGATAGAGCCCTCGTGGTTTTCTGTATTCATGGCTGTATCTCTGGATTGCCGTTCCGACTGTCGGTGTGTAGACAATCGGGAGCATTTCCCCTAAATGGTCATTTAACAGGCGGTAAAACAGCGTTTCATTCCGATCGTGCAGCGCCGTTAAATAGACATTTTTGCTCAAATCGTCAGGCTGTGCGGAATATTGCTCATACGCTCTTTTCGCCTGATCATCAATTGTTAATACCTTGGGCGGCAGAAAGCCTTTTAAACCAAGTTCTTTTCTTTCTTCCTCAGTAAAAGCAACACCTTTGTTCAAAAAAGGAACAGAGAGCACTTCAAGGCCTCTTAATGTTGTTTGAATGTCTCCTTCGTTTGTTACTCTGAATTGTTTCACCCTGCCTCTTCCTTTCTGAGCATAATTAGTACTAGGTTTGCATTATTAGCCGGAAAACATGCAGGGTAAACATAAAAATATGCTATTGCTTCATTCGCTTGACTGAATCTTTGATGCTTCCGTCCTCCTCCCATTGAAGGGCGCGATACTCGGCATCATGATAAAAAATAAACCAAGCGTCTTTTTCTGCTGCGAACGCCTGCCATTTCTGCTTTTGCGGGATAGAGGTCATCGGATAATCATCGTAAGCCAGCACCCATAGCGGATTGCGGTGGGCATGTGTCGGCATCAGATCTGCCATATGTACGGCAGTTTCACCCGCATCCTCGCATATCAGGACACTGTGTCCGTCGCTATGGCCTCCGGTGTGATGCATTGTAATACCCTCTGTGATCGTTAAGGTGTCTTCAAAGGTTTTGACTTGGCCAGCTACAGCCTCCCAATTTTCTTTCCAATACGTATTTTTCGACCTGATATTCGGATGGCGCATTTCGTCCCATTCAACAGCTGATGTATAAATCACTGCATTCGGAAAGACAGAGACGAGCCGTTCACCTTCATATTCCGTTAAACCGCATGCATGATCAAAATGAAGGTGTGTCATTGCGATCACATCTATATCGGCAACCGTTAATCCGAGTGCAGCTAATGAGGGTTTCACATTCGACTCTTGTGTCACGCCATAGTTTCGTTTTTGTTTATCAGTCAGCTTGCCGTACCCAATTCCGGCGTCAATGATGATATTGAGCCCATCCTTTTGAATCAAAATAGGGTCTGTTCTTAGTTCAATCTGGTTTTTTTCATTGACTGGATATTTTTTAGACCAAAGCGGCTTTGGCACAACGCCGAACATGGCGCCTCCGTCCATATGCGTCACGCCTCCGTCAAGCCAGGTCAACGTGATGTTTCCAATTTTCATTGTTTCCATTTTCATCCCCCCCTATCATCATGGTAGCAAACGGCCCATAAAAAAAACAGACTCCTGTCAGAGTCTGTCTTTACGTTCTCCATTCAACCTCAGCCCGATAGATCGGCTGGCCGAGTGCAGAGAATTTTTCTTCATATTCTGTCATAATATTGCCTTCCAGATTGCTGTTATGCAAATCGAGACTGACGTATGTCAGCAGGAGGCCGTACTCAGAGAAGCTCTTCAAAGAGTACTCAAATAAACCTCGGTTGTCCGTTTTAAAATGAATCGATCCGCCTTTGCCCATTACTTCTTCATATTTTTTGAGGAAGTGGGAATATGTCAGGCGGCGTTTTTCATGCCGTTTCTTCGGCCAAGGATCAGAAAAGTTCAAGTAGACCCGTTTCACTTCCCCCGGCTCAAACACATCCGTCAGCGTGTCCGCATCTATATTCAGAAGCTTTACATTCTGCGCTTCGCTGTCTTTTACTTTTTGGACGGCTGTCACGATGACGCTTTTAAATAACTCAATACCAATATAATTGATGTCGGGATTTTGTTTGGCCATACCAGAAATAAATTGGCCTTTTCCTGTACCAACCTCGATATGGATCGGATTGTCGTTGCCAAACACTGTGTTCCATTTCCCTTTATAATCAGCAGGATTGCTGATGGCAATATCTGCGTTTTCAGCCAAAAAGTCATCAGCCCAAGGCTTGTGGCGCATTCTCATATGATTGACACCTCTATCTATTATTTCGACTAACAACATACCATGAATTAAAAAGACCCGCAAGCTCGTTTTTCCAGTGTATCTCTCTTAAGGCCGAGCGCATAAAAAAAGAGGGTCCCGTCTGCTGGAACACTCCTTTCCCATGTATAAAAACGCTCTGTTTTGAACAATTTAACCCGTATGATACTGAAGGGATGTGTACCGTTATGGGTTTACATTATGAGCATCAAGTTCATTTATTGAAGGATATATTGACTGACCATCAATTGGACTGCTGCGGAACAGTCGCAGAGTACGAGCAGCTTGAGCGTGTGATTAAATCACTGATGGCAAACACCGAGCTTGATTCAAATTTCAAAAACGTGCTTGAAGATGTTTACCGCTACAGCCAATCAGGAATATCGTCCAAATCCATCGACTCACACATACAAGAGCATCAGAACAGCCTGTCTCAATGGGTAGAGCAAATGGATTCGTATTCCTGATTAATCAACAATTCGTTTCATGAGGATATGCAGCTCTTCCATTGCATCATGAAATTCCTTATCATTGCCTTTTGCTTTATGCCAGGCAATGAAAGTAATTGTTTCAGATAACACATACCAAGCCATTCGCAACCGAAGGCTTTCTGTCAGCTCTATGCCGTACATGCTCAGCCAGCTCTCCCAAGCTGGCTTTTCGACGTAGTGGTACAGCAAAGGCCCGAGGTCCATCGCCGGATCAGCGATCATGGCGCCGTCCCAGTCAATTAAATACAGCTGGTTGTCTTCAGACAATAGCCAGTTATTATGATTGACATCACAATGGCAAACGACTTTCTCACCGAAATGCACTTCATGCAGGTGTTCTTCCAAATACTTGATCCCTTCTTGAATCAGCGGCGAAGATTGCTGCACAGCAAATACAGCCTGCTTCAGCTGAGACAAAAGAGCCCCCGGGTTCAGCGGTTCTTTTCCAAGTCTCTTCAGCATGTCCAGCAAGGCTTTTGATGTGTGTATTTTACGAAGCAATTCAGCAACGGGCCGTCCGCTCATGTCTTTAGGCTTCAGCTCTCTGCCGGTCATCCAGTGCTGGGCCGTAATGACGTCCCCATTTTCCATCCGTTTTGTCCAAACCAGCTTCGGAACAATGCCTTCGGCGGATAAAACAGCTAAAAAAGGTGAGCTATTACGTTTTAAAAAAAGCTGCTGCCCGTTATGTTTCGCATAATATGCATCTCCTGTAGCTCCTCCGGCGGGGAAGATCTCCCAATCGCTACCTAGTAATTGTCCCAACCAGTTCATATCAATGTTCAACCCATCATTTCTTAAAATATTTTAGAATTAAGGCTAATCGTTTCTAGTCTATCCAGCGAATGCCTTTTTCGTACGAATCGTATAAAAATAAAAAAGACAGCTATTGAGAGTCTCATATGCTAATCAATAGCCGTCCTTTAAATTTTAGCGCTATAGCACAAACTTCGTCAAGCAAAACTCTTAAGATCTGATGCTAAATATAAGATAACCGTTCCGATGCCGTTTACTGCAACCGTTTTCTTGATTTCTGCCGGGTCTTCCTGAAATCCTGATGGATCACATAAAAGCCGATAAGGTATGTCGTTTGGCAGCCTCCACTCGACGGAGTCTGGACTCGCGTGATGGATAACAATGATATCTTTCCATTCGTCAACCTCGTCAAGATCATAAAGCCTGTATGCGATAAGGTGTTCTTTTAGCGTCAAGCATTCAAGATGGCGCCGGATGTCTGCAGCGGACCTAAGACGGAATGCAGGATGCGCTTTTCTCAGCGAGATCAGCCTGCGGATATAGTGAACATCTTCTTTGAATGTTTCGCGGCGATCCCAGTCGAGCTGGTTGATGCTGTCACTGGATTGATAGCTGTTTTCCACTCCCTGCTTCGTCCGGAAAAATTCCTGACCGCTGTGAATAAACGGCACCCCTTGGGCAAGCAAAATAATCGCGGCTGCAAGCCTTTGCCTGCTTCGCTTTCGGCTGTCATTTTCTTGAGGAAGCGCAAAGCTCATTTTATCCCAAAAGGTGTGATTGTCGTGTGATTCGACATAATTGATGGACTGGCTTGGTTCCGGAACAATCGGTGCTAATGCCTTCCATCCGGAAGACCCGGCAATTCCATGCATCACAGCTTGTGCTGATTCACCGTTGCCGAGCGCAAACCCTGTTGCCTTAAGGTGAAAGGTGTTCCCTTTTACAGCGTCACGAAACATATCATTAAAAAAGCCGATGCCCGGCATTCTTGGCGCGTTCGCCAAAGCAGCTTTCTGTTCATGCGGCAGCGGTGTAGCCAGGTCCCACCCTTCTCCAAAAAGCAGGATTCCGGGCTTTGCCTTAGTTGCTTTCTCTTTCATATAAAGCACGGTGTCAATATCTAAAATCCCGAGGAGATCAAAGCGGAAGCCGTCAACATTGTATTCTTCAAGCCAATAGACCACGCAATCCGCAATGAATTTTCTTGCCATCCTTCTTTCTGATGCAATATCATTGCCAACGCCGGTGCCGTTTGATGGCATCCCACATTCGTCGTGCCGGAAAAAATAACCGGGCACTGTCTTTTCAAAGGGGGAATTCTCCCTCTTATACACATGGTTAAAAACAACATCCAGAATGACTCGCAGACCGTGCTGATGCAGGGTATTGATCATTTGTTTCAGCTCTGTTTTTCTCGTTTGAGGATCATGAGGATTTGAGGCATAGCTTCCCTCCGGGGCAAAGAAATGAAGCGGGTTATATCCCCAATTGTATGCATCAAGCGGCTTCTCTTCATCAACTCCGGCAAAATCATTCACCGGCAGAAGCTCCACATGTGTCACACCAAGCTCTTTTACATACGCTAATCCCGAAGAACTGCCATTTGCGGTTTGTGTATCAGTTTCCGTCAGCGCTAAGTATTTTCCCTTGTTTATCATGCCGCTGTTTTCATGGATGGAGAAGTCGCGAAGATGCGTCTCATAGATGACGGCATCCACAGGGTGTGAGAATGGTTTAAGAGGAGCAGTCCATTTCATTTGATCCGGGCGCAAGACGACGCCCTTCTCTCCATTTACAGTCACAGCCTTGGCATACTGGTCAACTGTTTCCATCCATTCTGAATTGTTGCAGATGCAAAACAAATACTCATATCCGTGAAGGTCACCTGTGACCGTAACGGCATAGACGCCTTTTTCCAAGCGAGTCATTTGGAATGTGCGCCCGCTTTTATTGGGGTGTGAAAGCTTGACAGCAGCTGAGGTTGCAGCAGGCGCCCATACTTTAAATACGGTATGATCCGCGGTATAAACGGCGCCCAGCTCTCCGTCATAATAAAATTCGTCATCAAACGCTGCCGTCCGGATGACCGCGCCAATTTGGAGATCCGTTTTGTGGCCGCTGGATGCTCTGACGCAATGGATTTTTCCAAATGTCACAGGATGGTCGGATACGCAGACGTACTTGTATTTTGCTTCAAGGGAGTATTCCTCCCTGACAGCCAGAGGAAAATCTGTTATTTCTGTCTCAAGCCGAAACGGCGGTGTCATGATTTCCTTTTGTTCAGCAGGAATCAGAACAGTAATGATATTCATGTCATCGACATACGCTTCGAAGCTGCGGCGGATGCTGACCATCGGAAGCTCTCTCCTCCAAACACGTTTATGTTTTGATTCTTAGGGGTGAAGGACTAGATGCCAGACGAAACGGGGTAGTGCCCATGATTTCTCCGTCAGCATGGAACGGGATTTTGTCCTTCGTGTAAAATGTAATGTCCTTCGCTTTAAACATCGTAACGCCATCCATCTTTGTATGTTTTCCAAATGCCATGAGACATAAAAGCCAATATTTTTTCAAAAACGGCTGGTTTTCAACGATTACGATATCAAATGTCTTCTCGCGCGGATTTGCTAGGGGCGCCGCCTTCATGCCTCCCCCGTAAAACGGATGGTTGGATACAACGGCAAACCAGACATCATGAAATTCGCGCGTCTCGTCTTCCGTCGTACAAGCTAACGTAAACGGCTTAAAGGTTGCCGAAGCGTGCAAATGAGAAAGCGGATACACAAGAAATCGAAGGCGGAGAAAAAGAAAAACCCGTCTCAACGGAAATTCCATCGCCTTTTTATTGACATATGCGTCAAACCCGATCCCGATATGATTCATAAAATAAAGAATCTGTGATTTATCCTGAAGGAAATTGACGCTCCCTAAATGAAAGGTTCTTGTTAACGGGCGCTTTACCTTCTTGATTTCCTGTATCAGATCGATTTTTTTAATAGAGAACCCTCGCGAAAAATCATTATACGCGCCCGCCGGCACAAAGCTCAGCTCAATATCGTCAACATCTTTCAGCCCGTTGACAACTTCATGCATGGTTCCGTCTCCGCCAATGACGATCAGGCGCTTCAGCTTATATTCCTGTATCGTTGAAATCTGTCTGGCGAGCACCTCGGCGTGTCCCGGATGTTCAGTTAAAAATGAACGGTGCTCAACCTTTCGTTTGATCAATTCTTTTTGAATGGACTTCCAAACACGCAGGCCGTTTCGATGTCCTGCTGTCGGATTAATAATAAAAAACCAATGGCTCATCTTTCTCACCTGCTTATGTTATGAGAAAACCGCTCAAATCGTTCTCTTTTACTCCAGCCACTCCTGTCTGCGATAGGAGTCAGACATGCAGTAAGACAATAGAGCCTTTGCAGCCTTTACCTGATGATGTTTGATCGGAGCAGTGTTTTTCTTCTGCCGCTCAATCCATTCTTCCGCGCTCCGCTTATCCGCTATTTCTAAGCCGTATGGCGGCTCCGGGTAATCGATGTACGACGTTCTGCTCAGAAGCAATTTTCGAACCGGAATCTCAGCCTGTTTTTCCTTTACGATCTTTGACACAACCGAGTCCGTACGAAACAGGCTA
This sequence comes from Bacillus sp. FJAT-14266, assembly GCF_001719225.1. Classification (NCBI taxonomy): domain Bacteria; kingdom Bacillati; phylum Bacillota; class Bacilli; order Caryophanales; family Bacillaceae; genus Bacillus; species Bacillus sp. FJAT-14266. The sequence continues at coordinate 1,334,205 of NZ_CP017072.1, read as the reverse complement.
AGCCCTGGATTTAACACTGATGCAGTCTGAGAGGCTGTTTTCTTGTCCCAAAAACGATTTTTAGACCCTATGTAGACACTGTCTTCCTCAGCCTCTAAAAAAGAAACGCAATAAATTTCCAGAGGAGAAATAATCACAATGCTTAATTCAACCGCCGCCTGCTGAATTTTCAGCACAGGCTTATACATAATAAAATAAGAATCAGGCAGCTGCTGGGTCAGATAACGCAAAATGCGGTCCTGCTTCACTTGGTTTGAGAGTTGAGATATTTCTGAAAGAGTAGAGCTTGCCCATTTGAGCTGAAAATCATATAAATGCCTTTTATAAAAAGAAGCAAGCGCCACCCTGCTCTTCGGGAGCCTTACATGAATATCTTCTTCGTCCTCAAACCATTGGTGTCTCTCTTCTTGTATATCGGCTTTTATCTCTTCTTTTCTTCTTTTCAATGAAAATTTTTTTCGTTTCTGCACCGGTTCCGGTTCTTCAGCACTGGCTTGCCTTTCTTCATGCTGGCGCTCCGCTGCTTCTACTAGTGAAAGCCAGCGCTCTTTTTTCAAACGTACAAACTGGTTGATATAATGGTACGGATCAAGCTCATATCTCGATATATAATCATGAATTTTGATGATTTGTGCCATGTTTGTTTCTCCACTCCGCAATGAATTAAGATAATTGAAATTTGAATATTTCCTCGTATTTTGGTGATTGGTTCAAGTGTATTTGAAAGAGCGAAAATCGTTCAGCCATCATCGAAACCTCGCCGCTTTCAAACGGAACATGAGCTGGAAATCCATCTTCGCCTGTCCATTTTCTTGCCAGCGTCATATGAGGATGATACGGTCTTTTTTCCACTTGAAAGCCGGCCTGAAGTACAGCCTGCTTCGTATGTTCCCGCAGTCTATCAAGCGTTTTGTTTTTCTTTGGCTCCAGATGTAAAACGCGCGGCTTTCTGCGGTCGCCGAATACATCTATCTTGCCAAACTTAATTGAAAATGGATCAATTTCTGAAGCAATCTCTGCTAGCGAACCTTCAAGCTTCTTTATTTGTGTCTCATCCGCCGCTCCGAGAAAAATTAACGTGATATGATAGTCAAGCGGGTGCACCCATTTTTGAAACGTCAATACCGGTTCGTTTTTCGCAGCCTGGTAGATCGGATTTGCAATTCCCTCAGGTATGGGAACGCCGATGAAATAATGAGGCCGTATATCTGGCATCCGTCTGACACTCCCTTCTTTGACAGCTATTATTTTATCAATAAAGAGGCTGTGCGGATAGAGGAACAGTGTATGAAAACACTCTCGCACAAACGTTTATTATGTTAGGATATTATATGACACTTGTTTTATTCAGAAAGGAATGACAATGTTGAAAATCGTTGCAAACACAGCTGATCTGATAGGAGATACACCGCTAGTGAGATTGAATAGGCTTCAGCCGGAAAATGCGGCACAAGTCTATTTGAAGCTTGAATTTTTCAATCCGAGCGGCAGTGTGAAAGACAGAGCCGCTTATCAAATGATCATAGAAGCTGAACAAAACGGTTTACTCAAGCCGGGATCAGTTATTATAGAGCCGACAAGCGGAAATACCGGAATCGGGCTCGCCATGAATGCGGCAGCACGCGGATATAAAGCAATCTTAGTTATGCCTGATACGATGACGAAGGAACGGATCAACCTACTTAAAGCTTACGGTGCAGAGGTTGTATTAACTCCCGGAGAGGAAAGAATGCCGGGCAGCATCAAAAAAGCGAAGGAGCTTGCCGAACAAATTCCGAACAGCTATATTCCAATGCAGTTCGATAACACTGCTAATCCTGATGCGCACCGGAAAACAACAGCGCCTGAAATCGCCCGGGCAATAGAGGAAATCGGAAAACCGCTCGGCGCTTTTGTCGCCTCCTCTGGAACGGGCGGAACCATTACCGGAACAGGTGAGGCGCTCAAAGAGCTTTTTCCGGATATCACGGTTCATGTTGTTGAGCCAGCGGGTTCGCCTGTATTATCCGGCGGAAAACCTGGCGCGCATAAACTTGTAGGAACGAGCCCAGGCTTTATACCGCCGATTTTAAATGAAGACGTTTATGATGAAATTATCAAAATCTCTGATGAAGACGCGTATACGACGACAAGACGGCTTGCTGCTGAAGAAGGAATTCTTGTCGGTCCATCATCAGGCGCTGCCTGCTTCGCGGCAATCGAAACAGCGAAACGCCTCTCTCCTGACAAAGTTGTGGTCTGCATGACAGCTGATACAGGAGAACGGTACTTATCAACTGATTTATGGTCATTTATTTAAAAAAAGGACTGGCTTCAGCAGAAGCCGGTCCTTTTATTTTGCAAGCTCGTAAATGGCCTGAGCATATAACGCTGTCGATCTCAGCAGGTCATCAATTTCGATATATTCATCCTTTTGGTGTGCGCTGTCAGGGCGTCCGGGGAACAGCGGGCCGAACGCGACACCGGCTTTTAAGGATCTCGCATATGTCCCCCCGCCGATTGAGATTAAGTCAGCTTTTTTACCCAGCTGGCCTTCATAAACCTTTTGCAGGGTTTTGACTAACGGATGATCTGCGGACACGTGATGCGGCTTGCTGTCTTTGAATTCTCCCAGATCAAATTCAGATGCACTTTCGAATGCATCGCGAATCGCTTTGCTTTCTGCTGTCACAGGATAGCGGATATTGATCCCGAGCTCGCCTCCTTGCCCTTCTTTATAGCGCAGTGTTCCGACATTTAATGTCAGCTCACCGCTGATTTCATCCTCACAGTCGATGTCCAGTTTTTTTCCTCTTGTATCACCTGAGAACTTATCTGTCACAACTTGCACAAACCGCTTTCCTGCATCGTCAAGCTCAGTCTGCTGGAGAAATTCGCACAATAAAATGCCGGCATTGATCCCATTGTTCGGTTCCATCGCATGGCAGGAAAGACCGTACATACGCAAAATGAGCTGTCCGTTCTCTATTGCAGCTTCCCCTTTTTGATCCGTCGTGCGGAGCATGTCTTTAAATGAAGACAGAATCTCTTCATTTTTCGGCCCTTCAATGACAGCTTCCGCAGCGTCGGGCACCATGTTTAAGCGAAGGCCTGATTGAAACGAGACAAGCACTGCCTTTGGTTCTGCTTGATTTGGGCGGTGCGGAATAAGTAAAGAAGCATCGATGATCCCTTTTTCCGCATTAATGATTGGAAAATCGGCGTCAGGCGCAAAGCCCATTGTTGGCATTTCTTCATGCTTGAAATAATGCTCTACGCATCTCCAATCGCTTTCTTCATCTGTTCCGATAATCATTCTGACTCGCTTGGACAGGGGCAAATTCATGTCTTTCACGATTTTCAGCGCGTAGAATGCCGCCATTGTCGGGCCTTTGTCATCAATGGCGCCCCTTGCATAAATCCGTCCGTTGCGGATTTCAGCTGAAAATGGATCACTCGTCCACCCATCTCCCGGCGGCACGACGTCAACATGGCAAAGTACGCCGATAATGTCATCGCCCTCCCCCCATTCAATATGACCTGCGAAGCCGTCAAGATTTTTTGTTGTAAAGCCTTCTTTTTCTCCAAGCTCCAGCAATGAAGTCAGGCTGGCATTTACCCCTTCTCCAAACGGTTTACCGGGTCCAGCGGTTGTTTCGTCCATGACACTGTTGATTCTCAAAAATTCCTGCGTATCACGAATTAAATCCTCTTTTTTTCTGATCACTTCAACTTCCCAGTTCATAATGATCCCCTTTCCGCAAGAAATGACTTGCAAAAACCAAATAAAACGAATAATATTAATGGTGTTTTGTTAAAACGTTCGTAATTGGAGGATACTATGTTTCATCTAAAAGAGCAGCAAACATCCATAAAGCAAGAAATCATAGCAGGGCTGACGACCTTTTTCACAATGGTCTATATCGTCGTGGTCAATCCGGTCATTCTGGCTAACGCCGGGGTTCCTTTCGACCAGGTGTTCACCGCAACGATTATTGCCTCCATTGTCGGAACGCTGTGGATGGCCCTGGCAGCAAATTATCCGATTGCTATTGCGCCCGGCATGGGCTTGAACGCTTATTTAGCCTTTCATGTCGTAAGCGCAAGCGATGGCGGCATCACGTACGCAACAGCTTTCAGCGCAGTATTTACAGCAGGGGTTCTCTTCATTATTCTATCGTTAACGCCTTTAAGAAAACAACTTATAGAAGCGATTCCAAACAATTTAAAATACGGGATCACAACAGGGATCGGGCTGTTTATTGCATTTATCGGTTTGCGTCAAGCGGGCATTGTGGCAGCTGATGAGTCAAACCTGGTCACTCTCGGCAATCTGCATTCACCTGGTGTTATCTTAACGCTGGTTGGCCTTTTGATCAGCGTGGTCCTGATGGTGCTGAATGTAAGCGGCGCTTTATTTATCGGAATGGCAGCTACCGCTTTGATCGCCTTTTTCACCGGCCAGCTCCATTTTCCAAAGGGATTTATGTCGCTTCCTCATTTGCCGGAAGGATTGATGATCTCAAATCCATTTACCGCTTTTGGCGATGTCATTCATCACGGCCTGTACGCTGTCGTCTTTTCTTTTCTATTAGTCACCATTTTTGATACGACAGGCACGATGATCGGAGTTGCCGAGCAAGCCGGGCTGATGAAAAACAACAAGCTGCCAAACGTGCGAAAAGCGCTGCTTGCTGATTCAACCGCGACAACAGTAGGAGCTGTTTTCGGCACAAGTCCAACGACTGCATTTATCGAGTCTTCCGCCGGTGTCGCAGCCGGAGGAAGAACGGGGCTTACGGCTTTGACTGTCGCGGTGATGTTTGCGGCTTCAATGTTTTTCAGTCCGCTTGTCAGCGCCTTGTCCGGTATAGCCGCCATCACCTCGCCTGCTTTGATTATCGTCGGCAGCCTGATGATGGGTTCAGTTTCCAATATGAATTGGAAAGAGATGGACGAGGCATTTCCTGCGTTTCTCGTCATTCTAGCCATGCCTTTAACATCCAGCATTTCTACAGGAATTGCGCTTGGCTTTATTTCATATCCGATCGTAAAAGCGGCGCGGGGAAAATGGAGAGAGATTCATCCGCTCGTCATCGTTTTCGCCATTCTGTTTTTCATCCAGCTGTTTATTTTATAATGCATACAGAAAAACCCAAACGTCGCCGTTTGGGTTTTTTATGTAAACAATAAAGAGACAGCGGCCGCTAAAAAACAACAGGCGGCAAACGCATAGTGCAGGATATTGATACAGCTTTTTCTGGCCCGATAATATTCATCACTTTCCTTATCGGCGCCAATTAAAAAAGGGGCATCCATGACCTTGTCAAAAATAAGCGTCAGGATATAACGGCAAACCCCTGTATATACCAGCAGCGCAATCACCTTCAGCCAAATTGGGGAAACAAATATGAGAACGGTGAAAGCTGACAATAGCATGTACATCTGCCTCGCATACTCGCCATTCCTCAGCATGACTTTAAAAAACAATTCCTTATAGCCTGTGCAGATCGTTCGCCTTTTAAATATCCTTTTTGAATTACGGTATAATAACGGTTTTCTTCTCATCCTGTCTTTTACTTTTGGCATTCCCGCCTCCTGACTCATCATCATCACAAGTCCTGCAAGGGCAAGCCTGCTTTTTTTCTCTTCAGTCACCTCAGCTTCAAAAGCCGTGAACGAAGCCGTCTTTTTCAAACTGCCGATAACTGAGAAAAGCAAAAATAAAATGCCAAAAAGCGCAAGCAAATGCCGCTCAGTAAAAACAATCAGGATAGCAGAACCAGCAAAAAATATAGCTCTGACAAAAATATCGCCAATCCATCTCGAAATGGAGCGCGGCTTTCTGATCCTGTCTTGCTTTAAGGATAAAAAGAATATATGAAGGCCAAACAAATAACACAATAGAGCAGTGCTTTCTGCGAATGTGATGTGAACAGAATGACTGATAAGGGGAAGGACAATAAAAAAGAGAAGCAGCCATTTAGCCAGCGTGACCAGAAAAGAATACAAAAGCGCGTACAGTTTGAGCTGATAGATGATTTCCTTCTTTTGCAGCAAAAACACTTTGTCCGCTTCCATTAAAAATGTACGAATCGAGCCTGTAAACATGATCAGCCCACACACAGCGTACAGCCATCTCCACTCCGCCACTTCAGACCACTCATAAAGAAGGCCTCTTCCATTCATCAAATCAATATACTGATAGATGACAAAAGCAATCGCCGGCAAAACGATATAGAGAGCGACTGTCCAGTCAATGACCGCATGCAACACTTTAAACTGATACTTGTAATAGTCAAACAGCCTTCGAAAAAAGAGCGTACGCCCGTTCATGGCCGATCACCTTGAACTGCCTTATAAAAACAGTCAAGCAATGACTGCCCCTCTAATCCGGTCTTGTCCTGAATATCTTTTAACGTGCCTTGGAGAAATAATGAACCTTTCTCAATCATATAAAACCGGTCACAGATTTTTTCCGCGGTATCGAGTACATGCGTGCACATAAGAATTCCGGCTCCACGTTCTTTTTCAGCCTTAAGCATGTCCACAAAGCGTTTCGTCGATATCGGATCAAGGCCGATAAACGGTTCATCAATCACATACATATCCGGCTTAGAGAGAAAGGCCTGGATAAGCATTAGTTTTTGCTGCATGCCCTTCGAAAAGGTGACAGGCAGCTCATGTTTGACATGATCAAGCGAAAACGTCTGCAGCAGGCTTTGGGCCCGATGCGCAAATTCTCTCTCTTCAATGCCGTGGAGTGTGCTGATCAGATCCAAATGCTCCCACAGCGTCAGTTCTTCGTAAAAGGACGGATGCTCCGGAATATATGCAAATGAACAGTCGTTCCAGGCAATATGCCCTTTAAAATCTTCTGAAAGGCCGAGTATCGCCTTGATTGCGGTGCTTTTTCCGGCGCCGTTAGCTCCGATCAGTCCAACCAGCTCCCCTTTTCTGACTTCCAGAAAAACATCGGTGAGCACTTTTTTTCGGCTTGTATACCCGGCCTGTTCTATTGAAGCTTCAAGCAAATTTGTCAAAACTCACCCACCTCCAAAATTTACTACGAAACAGAATAAAAAAAGTTTCTTTAACCATAATAATATTGAGCCGAAATACATAGTAATCCAACAAGGATGGCTGCCCAACGCGAAATTGGAAAAAATTAATAGGAGTTATCCCTAGATTCATCACTGCAATATCGTGTATAATGAGGGCGAATTATTTTAACAATTACAGATGTCTGCCTTTGTTGCTATTTCGTACGCAGTTGATAGTCGTGAGTTGTGGTTAGTCAAGTCCATCCGATCTTATGATAGGGAGTGGTTTTTTGAAACCTTCAACAAACCGTATGCTAACTCGAATCAAATCAGTTTACATGTTTATCCAAGAAAAAGGTCTTGTGACAACACAGGAACTGGTTGACGAATTCGGCATTACACCTAGAACGATTCAAAGAGACTTAAATGTGTTGGCATATAATGATCTTGTTCATAGTCCAAGCCGTGGCAAGTGGGAGACAACGAGAAAGAAAGTAAAGATTACCTCATAAATTGAAAAATTACATAGGGCCGCCTGAGAGCGGCCCGATAGATAATAGGGCGCAGAAACTACTGAGCCTTGTTTTTGTGTGCTTATAAATAAAACCCCGCATTCGATATGCGGGGTTTTTGTCATGCTTGCGGCTCATTGAGCAAATGAAGCTCTTCCTCTGTCAGCTCACGGTATTCTCCGGGTGCCAGAGCGGGATCTAGGGAAACGCGTCCCATCGAAAGCCGCTTCAGATAAACCACTTCATTGCCGACTGCCTTTGCCATTTGCTTGACCTGATGGTATTTTCCTTCTGTAATTGTCAGGTATATCACGGTATTGCCACTGTCGTTTGTTTTGATTTCCGCTTTTGCCGGCTTTGTTTTATAGCCGCCCTCTATGTAGACACCCGTTTCCAAATCGGAGATGTCTTCCCGAGAAATCTGTGATTTTAAATGGACTTCATACGTTTTTGGAACATGCTTTTTAGGAGAAAGGAGCCGATGTGCGAGCTGCCCGTCATTTGTGAGCAGCAAAAAGCCCTCTGTATCTTTATCAAGCCTGCCGGCTGGAAATGGCTCAAATCTCATCTCCTCCGGCGTCAGCAGATCGACCACTGTTTGCTGCCGGCTGTCCTCAGTCGCCGACAGCACGCCCTGCGGTTTATTCATCATAAGATAAATGAATTCTCGATAATCAACCGGTTCCCCGTATACGGTCACCTCCTGTGTATCAGGATCAACGTGCGCCTTTACATCTTTGGCAGGTTTGCCGTCGATCATCACGGCTCCAGCCTTCACAACGGCTTTGACTTCTTTTCTGGAACCATACCCGCTGTTGGCAAGCAGCTTATCAAGTCTCATTCCCAATCTCTCCTTTATAAAAGAAAGCCCGCAGCATGCGAGCCCTCAGTTTCATCATATCTAGTTCATCAGCCTGCATGTCTGCCTTTCTTTAAGAAACCTGGCAAACGGCGGCCTAAAATTTTCTGCAAAAATCCTAATCGGTAGCCGCAATACAGGTAGACAGCTCCGCCAACAGCGGCCGCGATCACCACAACAATCGCAGCTTGCAGCTGGCCATCCTGATAGGAAATAAAGAAGCCTAATACCCACTGCACGATTTTCACGGCAATACCCATAATGGCTGATAAGACAAGCATCAAAACAGTTCGTTTAACTAGTATCTTATACGAATAGCCTGCATGGCGCTTAATCATGATAAACCCATATAAAAGGGAAGCGATATATCCAAGCGCCGTCGCTAAAATCGCTCCGTCAGCCTGCATCAGCTTGATCAGCGGAACATTCAGCACAAGCTTGATCACGACGCCGATCACAAGGCTGACAACCGCAAATTTTTGCTTATTGATGCCCTGCAGAATGGCTGCGTTGACTGTAAACAAAGAGAACAGAATTGCGACTGGCGAATACCATAGCAAAATGTTTGCCCCCAGTTCAGGGTGAAGGCTCTCTGACCCGTAAAAGAACGTATACGTCGGTCCTGACAATAGAGAGATCCCAACAACAGCCGGAATAATTAAAAACAGGATCGTCTGCATCGTTTGATTAATCTGCTGATTTAACAGCTTATAGTTTCCGCTTGTAAACGATTCAGTAATCGTTGGAATTAATGTCAGTCCGAAAGCAGTTGCTAGGGAAACCGGGATCATCACGAGCTTCTGAACATACAGGGTTAGAATCGCAAGCATGTCTTGGCTGATGGCTTGATGACCGGCTTCAATCATCGCTTTGTTAAACGTATTTGTATCAATATAGTTATACAAAGGGATGGCTAGTCCGACAAAAACGTACGGAGCAGCATAGCTGAACAGCTCGAAAAACATTTTCTTGTAGCTTAGGTTTGCTGTCGGACCCGTATTCGGCATCATCGCCAGCAGGCTGCCCTTCCGTTTGTTCCAATAAATATAAAGCACGACCAGCCCTCCGAAGGCACCGATCAGCGCTGCGAAGGTTGCATAGCCCACAGCGATGACAAGGCCGCCGTTGAAAACCTTCAAAATCAAGAATGTCGCACTCAATAGAAAGATGATGCGGACAATCTGTTCAACGACTTGGGAAACAGCTGTCGGCCCCATCATTTGGTGCCCTTGAAAGAATCCGCGGACAAGGCTCATAATCGGTACGACCAAAAGCGCTAAGCTGACCATGCGGATGACATAAACGACATGATCAATTGTCAAGCCGTTATTATCCTTGCCTCCCAGCGATATTTCCGCAAACATCGGAGCCGATAGATACAGAATGAAAAAGGCTATCATTCCTGTGACGAGCATAACCGACATGCCCGCCTTGAGCATTTTCCTGCTTGTCTCATAATCCCCTTTTGAATTATATTTGGAAACAAATTTAGAAACAGCGGCCGGAAAGCCCATCGTAGCAATATTCAAAAATAAAGTGTATTGGTTGTATCCGTATTGAAATAATGCACCGCCTGTCGCCCCGACCATAATGCTGAAGGGAATTAAATAGACCATCCCCAGAATCCGCGATATATATGTACCGAGCGTTAATACAAACGTGCCTCTTAACAGTTTGCTTGACATGTTTCTTCATCACCATTTTCTACGAAGATTCAACTTTTCTATTTTACCACAACTGGGCATTTAGACGGTAATAAATACAAAAGCAATCCTGTGAACATTCATGTCCGCGGCAAAAGACGTTTAAGGAGCGGCTTTCTTTCGCTATAATAGTACTGCGGACGGGGTGTCCGCACACGAAATGAAAAGAAAGTTGATGATAAAGATGAAACAATATGACGTAATCGTAATCGGCGGAGGCCCTTCAGGCTTGATGGCTGCGATTGCAGCAGGAGAACAGGGCGCTGGCGTGTTGCTGATAGATAAAGGAAATAAATTAGGACGGAAACTCGCGATTTCCGGGGGCGGCCGCTGCAATGTGACGAACCGCCTTCCTGTGGAAGAAATTATCAAGCACATCCCCGGCAACGGGCGTTTTTTATACAGCGCGTTTTCTGAATTTAATAATGAGGACATTATCAAGTTTTTTGAAAACCTCGGCATTCAATTGAAGGAAGAGGATCACGGCCGGATGTTTCCTGTGACCGACAAAGCCCAAAGTGTCGTTGACGCGCTGTTAAACAGGCTAAAGCAGCTCCGCGTAACAATCAGAACGAACGAGAAAATTAAATCTGTTTTATATGAAGATGGACAGGCAGCAGGGATTGTGACGAATAATGGCGAAATGATCCATAGCCAGGCAGTCATTATTGCTGTCGGCGGTAAAAGCGTGCCTCATACCGGAAGCACGGGAGACGGCTATGAATGGGCTGAAGCCGCGGGCCATACCATAACAGAGCTGTTTCCGACAGAGGTTCCCGTCACTTCTGGCGAACCGTTCATTAAGCAAAAAACACTTCAGGGCTTATCACTAAGAGATGTAGCCGTCAGTGTGTTAAATAAAAAAGGCAAACCGATTATCACACATAAAATGGACATGCTGTTTACCCATTTCGGCCTCTCAGGACCTGCCATTCTCAGATGCAGCCAATTTGTCGTAAAAGAGCTGAAAAAACAGCCTCAAGTGCCGATCAGAATCGACTTGTATCCGGATATCAATGAAGAAACGCTTTTCCAAAAGATGTATAAAGAACTGAAGGAAGCACCGAAAAAAACCATTAAAAACGTGCTGAAGCCTTGGATGCAGGAGCGCTATCTCCTATTCCTGCTCGAAAAAAACGGCATCTCTCCGAACGTATCGTTTTCTGAGCTGCCGAAGGATCCTTTCAGACAATTTGTAAGGGACTGCAAGCAGTTTACTGTCCTCGCAAATGGCACACTGTCGCTTGATAAGGCATTTGTCACGGGAGGCGGGGTATCTGTAAAAGAAATTGACCCGAAAAAAATGGCTTCTAAAAAAATGGAGGGGCTTTATTTTTGCGGTGAAATTCTGGATATCCACGGCTACACAGGCGGATACAACATTACCTCCGCCCTTGTCACAGGCAGGCTTGCAGGGCTAAATGCCGGGCAATACGCCCGTTCTTAATCATTACTCTTTAAATCTCTTGCCGCCAAACTCACATTTGAACATTCCCCGCATTCATGTTAGGGTGAGACTTGTTTTGTTTCACCTGATTGCGGGGTAATTTTAAGAGAGGAATGAGCTGCCATCGTACGACCATACTAAGCCTGCGAGCAAGATATAGGCGTACACAAAAAATTAGAGGGTGAGAAATGTTGAAACATATATCTAGTGTATTTTGGATTGTGATTGCAATCACAGCTGCAGCTGTATTATGGGGTGTTATTTCTCCTGACAGCCTGCAAAATGTGTCTCAATCGGCACAAACATTTATTACCGATTCATTTGGTTGGTATTATCTTTTAGTTGTCTCTTTGTTTGTCGGGTTTTGTCTCTTTTTGATTTTCAGCCCGATCGGAAAAATCAAACTCGGAAAGCCTGATGAAAAACCGGAATTCGGGTTATTATCATGGTTTGCCATGCTGTTCAGCGCAGGCATGGGAATCGGCTTAGTATTCTACGGTGCGGCTGAACCGATCAGCCATTACGCAATTAGCTCTCCATCAGGTGAAACAGAAACCCCCCAAGCCTTCAGAGATGCACTCCGCTATACGTTTTTCCACTGGGGTTTGCACGCTTGGGCCATTTATGCCATTGTGGCATTATGCATTGCCTATTTCCAATTCCGCAAAGGCGCGCCCGGATTAATCAGCAGCACACTGTCACCGATTCTCGGGGATAAAGTAAACGGACCGATCGGAAAGGCCATTGACTGTATTGCAGTTTTCGCCACTGTTGTCGGGGTGTCAACTAGTCTTGGTCTTGGCGCAACCCAAATTAACGGCGGTTTGAATTACCTGTTCGGCATTCCGAATGCGTTTATCGTCCAATTGGTTTTAATCATTATTGTGACAGTGCTCTTTTTACTTTCTGCGTGGAGCGGACTCGGAAAAGGAATTAAGTATTTAAGCAACACAAACATGGTATTGGCCGGATTGTTAATGTTGTTTATGCTCGTTGTCGGGCCTACAGTGCTGATCATGAACTCATTTACAGATTCTATCGGACAATACATTCAAAATATCGTTCAAATGAGCTTCAGACTGACACCGAATGATCCTGAAAAACGCGAATGGATTAACAGCTGGACGATTTTCTATTGGGCATGGTGGATTTCCTGGTCTCCATTTGTCGGCATTTTCATCGCCCGTGTATCCAGAGGCCGGACGATCCGCGAATTTTTAATCGGCGTCTTGGTGACACCTTGTATTTTGACATTTCTATGGTTCTCCATTTTCGGCGTATCAGCCATGGATCTCCAGCAAAAAGGCACGTTCAATGTAGCAAAGCTGTCCACTGAAACGATGCTGTTCGGAACACTTGATCACTATCCGCTGACAATGGTGACATCGATCCTTGCATTGATTCTGATCGCAGTATTTTTTATCACGTCTGCTGATTCAGCTACATTCGTGCTGGGCATGCAGACATCGTACGGTTCTTTAAATCCGGCGAATTCTGTAAAACTCAGCTGGGGGATCATTCAGTCCGCCATGGCGGCTGTGCTCCTATATTCCGGAGGGCTTGCCGCTTTGCAGAACACAGCGATTCTGGCAGCGCTGCCGTTTTCTATCGTTATCCTGCTGATGATTGCCTCTCTCTATCAATCGCTCTCAAAAGAAAGAAGAGAGATCAAAAAAGCGGAGAAACTCGATAAACCGAGAAGTCCAAGAGTGAAAAAAGCATATTAACAAAAAAGATCTTTCCGCGCCTGCGGAAAGATCTTTTTATTTGCGATATAAAATAAGGGCGGAAAAACAGTAAAGCTGCTCGCCGTCTGGGTCGCACGCCGCCGAAACCGTATATTTGATATCAATCAGCTGCTCCTCCGATATCCCTTTTAAAAATGAATTGATTTCCGTTTGTAAGTCTTTTTCATGCTCTTCATCAAATACCGCTACCTTCAGCATTTTATCCGCTCTCCTTTCTCTATCAATCTATTCCGTTTGGAACAGCGTTATGATAGAGAAATGATGATTATCTCGTTTCCGGATAAAAAGCTTTCCGTATATGGGATTTCCTCTGTGGCTCGCCGCCTTGCTGCCCCACTTTCAGCAGCACGGCATAAACAATTCGCATATGGCAGTAGCTGATCAGGCTGACGCTGAAAAAAGGGACAATGCCGGGCAGGTACGCAAGCAAGAAAAAGAGAGCAACAGTCAGCGCAAGCATAGTAAGCGTATATTGCAAATACGCCACACTGAGCAAGAGCGAAAATTTCACATACAGACGTTTTTTCCAGTCAAAGTGGACGAGCAGCGGAAACACATAAAAAAGCATGGATACGAACAAAAAGCCAAATATCATAATGGCGAAGCGCAGGATGTGCAGAAGGAAATGACTTGGATAAATGAAGGCCAAATCAATATAAATGATCACTCCGATGAGCGCCAGAACAGCGCCGAGCAGATTTGAACGAAAAAATTCACCCTTGTATTCCTGCCAAAACGTTTTGAGCACGGGAACGTTGTCCTGCCCCTGAATCCACTTCCGCATGACAGCGAATAAAGCCGCGGTCGCGGGCATGATGCCAAACACACCGAGACCGAGCAACGTAAAAAACAGCCACAGCAAGTTTGTATACGCAAATCTCATGATCCATTCGCAAAAACGCAGCATCCGTCCCAGTGAGCCATCATGTTCCATGGCGCCCCCTCCTTTTTTTGCATTATACATTCTGCATCTGAAAAAGCTCTTTCATGCCGATCGGCTTCTTTTCGGCAACCGAGCGCCACATTCCCTCACCAACCGCGATGGAGTAGGCTCCAGCTTCAGACCCGGCTAAAATATCATAGCGGCGCAGCGGGTCTTTTCCTAAAAAAAGATCCTCAAGCAAAAGCGGATCACCTCCGCCATGCCCCCCTTCATTTTTGACCACTTGTATCGTCTGCTTTGATTCAAAAAGCGGATAGTAATCGATTGTCTGCTCAGGAAAAGCAAACGGAATTCTGGAAGGTTCGTGAAATTCATTTGATTCAATACGCCCTTTTGTGCCGTTGATCGTCAGCCGGTAGCCTTCATACGGGGCCGAAAAAATAATCGAGTAGCTTAACAGTGCGCCGCCATCATATTTGACTGCCGCCACGTACGTATCCTCGATGTCAATTTCCTCGTCAAAAATACACGCGTCAGGCCTGTATGCAGTATATAAGCTAGACTGGTCTCCTGCTTCGAGATGATCATCTTTTATAGAAGCTTTAGAGGAACGGGGATGCCACCTTGAATAGTAGTGGCATTTTTCTTTAACACGGCACGTCCCGCAAAAACGCCCGTCTTCTTCCGGCAAGGGGTTCCACTCACTGTCCGGCCCATAGTAATTCAAGGCGCCATAAGCAAATACCTCTTCCGGATTTTGCCCGAGCCACCAATTAACGAGATCGAAGTGATGTGTTGATTTATGGACAGAAAGACCGCCGGAAAACTGTCTCGACCTGTTCCAGCGTTTAAAATAGCTGGCGCCATGATACGTATCAATATACCAATTTAAATCAACGGAGGTGACCCTGCCTATTTTTCCGTCCAGAATCATTTCTTTTATTTTCCGATGAAACGGGCTGTAGCGATAGTTAAACGCGACGGTGACTTTTCCTTCGCTTTTGGCCTCCGCTTCAAGCACCCGATTCGCATCCTGCACTGTTGTCACCATTGGTTTTTCAGTAATTACATCTGTATCCCACTGAAGGCTTTTTACAATATATGTGATATGCGTATCGTCCCTGCCTGCCACAATGACGATATCAGGCTTTGAGACGCGCATCATCTCGTCAAAAGCATCTTCGCTAAACTCAGGCACGTGGGCCAGCTCGGGAAATTTCTTTTTGCAAACGGCAAAACGTTTCGGATCGGCATCCAGCAATCCCGTAATCTCATAATGAGTTGAAAACCGCTCCAACAGCGGTTTGATAAACATACTGAATGCTCTGCTGCTCAATCCGCAAAAGACGATGTTCTTCAATATCCTCACCTCTATCGGGCTTCAGTTAGTTGAGAAATCAGCTGCAGCGCTTCCTCTGTTTTTTCAGCATACACAGGGATAAACGCCGCCATATCGCGATTCAATCGAAAAGAATAGCCGTTCAGCTGTTTTTTCCCTTTTTCGATCTGAACGGCATAGATCGTTTTTTCTCCTGTTTTATTATTAACAGTTGTATAAGGAGATGTTTTTTCAGGAGGCAATCCGTTTAACGGCTGAAAATTTTCCGGATCATCGTAAGCTTGAAACATGTCTTCAGGCACGATGAAAACATCTCCTTCATGGGCGGTAATTTCAGTCAGCAGTTTTTCCTGAAAAGCTGGAAAGATATCGACCTTCCCAGCATTCTGCTCGGCGGCCTTTTTTATTTTTTCCTGTACGCCAGCCTGCATATCAGAAAAGAGAATGACATGCATTCCGTCCGGCCTGCTTGAGCATGATGCCAAAAAGAGCACTGAGACGATCACACACAAAGCCGTACATATCCTTTTTGTCATTTCCCCGCTGACCTAAAAAGAGACTCCAGCTCTGTCATAGCTAAAATAAACGCTCCGGCCCCGTGCAGATCGTTTGTGCTTCTTTCGCGGCTGACATAATAGTCATAAAAACCGGCTGACGTTCCGACACATATGTCTTTGACGAGAAACGCGCCGTCTTCTGATGTTTCGGTTTTATGCTGAATCAAGCCTTGATACGCTTTTAGCAGTGTTGTTTCGTAAGCTCTGTCTAAATAGCCTTTATTGATTCCCTTCGCAAATGCGTACATGTACAGGCAGGATCCTGAGCTTTCCAGCCAGTTATCAGACCTGTCTCCCTTATCAACAATCTGATACCATAGCCCCGTCTCTTTGTCTTGATAGCAGCAGATGCTTTCCATCATGTCCTGCAGCGTGTTTTTCCACACATGACGGTTTGGATGCTTCTTCGGCAGCTCTTCAATCATGTCAGCAAGAGACATGACGTACCAGCCGATGGAACGTGCCCAAAATTCCGGTGAACAGCCTGTCTCTTCATTGGCCCAAGGCATTTTTTTCGCTTCATCCCAGGCGTGATAAAAGAGTCCGGTTTTTGCATCCTTCGTATGCTTTCTCATCAATGACTCCTGCAGCACGACCTGATCAAACAGCTCCGGCTCCTGCTTCAGATTGGCATATTTCAGTGCGAACGGCCCCCCCATGTATAAGCCATCAAGCCACATTTGGTAAGGATAACCGTCTTTGTGCCAAAAACCGCCCTCAGACGTCCGGTTCAGTGTTCCATATAAGCCGCGCAGCCTTTTTGCCGCTTTGGCATACCGTTCATCCTTCGTCTGCTCGTATAATGGAAAAAGAATGAGACCCGCTTGAATGGCATCCAGTTCATCTCTTCTAAATAATAGATTGCCATAATCATCGATTAAGAGATCTGCATAAGCCTTTGCATACTCAAAATACCGCTTTTCCCCGGTTGCTTCCCACAGCCGCAATACACCGCATAAGAAAACACCCTGGTGGTAGTGCCAGCGGTTTGCAGGAGGCAGCTCCTCGACTGTGTACGTATTCATAATGGTTTTTGCCAATGCCTCCGCGTACGTAAGAGGCGATTTTACAGCGATTGATTGATCCATTGATCCCATCCCTTTCTTAATAAATTCCTTCCTCGCCAAATTTCTTCGCCAAACGATTCGCAAGCATGACCAAAATCAGCCCGACCGCCGCTTTAAATACGCCGACTGCTGTACTGTAGCTGAATTGGCCCTGTTTCAGCCCTGCAGTATAAACATACGTATCAAAAATTTCCGCCACTTCCCTGTTTGTCGCATTTAACAGCAAATACACATGTTCGAAGCCAAGCTCCAGCGTGTCTCCGATTTTCAAAATCAGCAAAACGACGATAACGCTTTTAATGGCGGGCAGCGTAATATGCCACATTTGCCGCAGCCGTCCCGCTCCGTCCATTTTCGCCGCTTCATACAGCTGGGGGTCAACCGCTGTAATGGCCGCCAGATAAATGATCGTCGACCAGCCCGCTTCCCTCCAGATAACCTGAAGAATATACAGGGGCCGGAACCATTCTTCGTTCAGCAGAAAATTGATTTTTTCACCGCCAAAAAACACAATCAGTTCATTAATCAAGCCTCCGTCTACCGTTAAAAGCACAAACGAAAGCGATACAACAATGACCCAAGACATAAAATGCGGGATATAAATCAGCGTCTGAACAAATTTTTTAAAGAGAGCAATCCGCACTTCGTTCAATAAAAGCGCCAGCAGTATCGGCACCGGGAAAAATATGGCCAGGTTCAAAGCAAATAACACGAGCGTGTTTTTTAACAAGAGAAAAAATGTAGGCTCAGTAAACAGCCTGATAAAATGCTTCAGCCCCACCCACTCACTGCCCAAAATGCCGAGGAACGGCTGATAATCCTGAAATGCAATCACAATTCCCCACATCGGGACATACTTAAAAAGCAAAAAATAAATACACCCCGGCAAAATCATCAAGTACAAATATTTTTGTTGAATCAGCTTGATTAGTAAGCGCTTTCTTTTTTCTTTTTTAAAAATGACTGCATCAACAGCCGGCGCTTGCGCTTCTGCTGTTTTCATTTTTTCCTAGCCTCCTTTCACGGATTCTTGCATTCACTGTAGCGCAGCAGGCAAAAGTCCGTCTACAATCATATGATCACATCCTGTTTTATCCCTTTATAATCAAGGGTTCAGCCGGTCCACCTGAAAAAAAGACACCGATATTAGAAAATGATTATTGACAATATCTATCAATCTTTGGATTAATTGTATTAAGGTGAAGTGGATGTTATGAAATGGGGGGTTTTATGAAAAGAAGCCAATACAAGTTTTACTACAAACTGATCACGTTTTTCTGCCTGCTCAGCACCATTCCGGTTATTTTGGTCGGATTGTTTTCGTACGAGCACTCTCAGAAAACGGCTATTTCCAACGTTTCGGAGGAAAAATTCGACACACTCCAGCAGACCCAGCAAAGCATCGAGCATATATTGAAAACCGTCGATCACTCTTTAACCCACTATGTGAGTTCGCCGCCTCTCCTTCGCACATTGTCCGAGCCTTTGCACTCAGACCAATTTCAAATCTATAACCAAGTGAACCAAGAGCTCAATTATCTGCAAAGCTTTGATACCGATCTGTCCAACATGACGTTAGTCAGTTATACGAAAAAATGGTACATGAACAATTCCGGTTTGTACCGTTTGAATACAGACACTCTTCATGAAGCAGCCTCAGCGTACACGAAACAAAAAGCGAGCCGCTCCTATTGGACGCTTGAGGAAAACAATCATTTGATTTCAACCAAAGAAGGCACAGCAGAAAACTGCCGCTACAATATCAATTTAATTAAGCAGCTTCCTTTGAACAGCACAAATACAAAGGGATTGGCCGCCGCAAGCATTCCGAGCTGTTCGCTTGTCAAAAATATGCCTAGCTATTCAAACGCCAACAACCTGTTTATCATCGATGAAAAAGGCCGCATTATCCTTCATAACAACATGTCTGACATTGGTGAATCTCTTCATAACGACGGCTTTGTCCAAAAAGTGCTGGCGCAAAACGCCAATAGCGGACAGTTTGAAACAGTGATTGACCGGATTCATTATAAAGTCACCTATCAAAAATCTGACTATAATACATGGACTTATTTTTCTCTCGTTTCCCTGCCCGAGCTAAAAAAAGAAGCCAAATCAATCGGCTGGATCACTTTTGCAGTATGTCTTATTTTGTTAACGCTTTCATTATTATTCTCTTGGCTGGGCTCCCGCCATTTTTACAAGCCGATCAGGGTGCTTTACGAATCATTCGCAAGACATGGAGCCATACAAGAGAAACAGCAGCCTCCTCAAAATGAATTTGAGTTAATTGAACAGAGCTTTAAGCAGCTGAAGGACAGAAATGACGACCTTGAGGAAACGATGAAGCAGCAGGCCACTCATCTGCAGCAATATTTTATGGTCAGGCTTATGCTTGGAAAACTGACGGATGAGGAGGTTGATAACCGTTTTGAAAGCCTCGGCTTAAAGCAAAATTGGCGGCACCTTGCCCTGCTTGTGCTCCAAATTGACACACTGAATCATACGCCTTATGAGAAAAAAGATATGGATCTGCTTTTGTTTGCCGTCAACAGCCTGATTGAGCGATGCATCCCGACGGACAAACATCTTGCCCCCGCTGTAGTTGACAAACAACAGGCGACGATTTTAATCAATCAAAGCGGGACAAAGGAAGAATTCATGGCTGAGCTGAATGAGACTGCAAGGATGATTCAGGAAAAAGCGGAAGCTGAGCTGCAGCTGTCTGTCAGCATCGGCATCAGCCAGCCGTTTGATGTGCTGACAAAAGCGAAAACAGCCTATGCGGAAGGCTCAGAAGCGTTGAAATACCGGCTTAAAGCGGAAAACAAGTCGATCATCTTTTACGAAGACCTTGACCAGAAAAAAACCTTCAAAACCCATTTTCCAAAGCAGCTTCAGCATGAGCTGTTCGATGCCGTTAAAGCAGGAGACAAGGAGAAAGCGGATAAATGCCTGCACGCGATTTTGCAAGCCATCTTCACCCAGAACACCAACCCGTATCAATTTCAAATCGCCATCGCCCGTTTTTTGAACCATGTGATTGAGCTGATGCATGTGCTCGGGATCGAATTGTTTGAGCTTGAAGAAAACAAAATGCTGTATGACCAAATTTTTGAGCTGAAAACGTTCGAGGATACCGAAAACTGGCTAAAGAATGAGTTTATTGATCCGATGACAGACAAAGTGAACGCCCGCGCGGATGCCCAGTACAAAAATATTTCCGACAACATCATTCATATCATCCATCATGAGTTTGAATCCGAATTGACACTGGACGAAATCGCGCGCAGGCTGCATTACAACCCAAATTATTTAAGCAGCATTTTCAAAAAAGAAATGGGTATTTCATTCAGCGAGTATGTCTCAAGCTACCGACACCATATGGCGAAAAGCTGGCTTGCCGAAACAGACATGGCGGTCAAGGACATTGCCGAAAAGCTGAAATATAAAAACTCGCAAAATTTTATCAGGTCTTTTAAAAAGCTGGAGGGGATTACACCGGGAAACTACCGCCAGCAAAAAAGAAGCATGTAAAAAACCCAAAACCGCTTGCGCGTTTTGGGTTTTTCCAACATTATTTCGCTTGTTTAAACGCTTCTTCGTATTCCTGAATAATTTGTTTTCCTCCGCTTGACTCCCATTTTTCCACTTCTTTATCGAACTGGCTTTCTGTGATGTCTCCAATCATATATTTGTAGGTCGCGTCATCAATGATTTTCTTCAGTTCATCACCCCGTTCCGACTCCGATGCGGAATACAGGCTTTCAGCCGGGTTTGAGACGATAATCTTTTCGTTATCCTCGGTCAGCTCCTCGTACGCCGTCCGAAGCGGATCTCCAGTGTTTTTTAAGTAGGCTTTATCAATGGCAATTAAAGCGGACAGCGGCTGAATATCAGTCTGCCAGTCTTTTACCTGGCTTTCTTTGCGTGTAAACGTTTTGTCCTCACCTTTGTTGTAATGAACGCCGTCAATGCCATAAGTCATCAGGCTATAGACATCTTCTTCGGCAATTCGGTCAAAAAACGCCAAGATCCGTTTAAGCTCAGCTTCCGTTTTCACACTCGTTTTCGGAAAAGCAAACACGCCGTTATGGCCTCCTGATGCCCATACCCGCTCTTTCCCATCTGGGCCTTTTATGCGGTTGATGATCTCGAGCTTCATCGATTTATCAGAGGCATGCTCGCGCAGATTGACCGCATCTACCATATTGCCAATATAAATTCCGGCTTTTCCTTGAGAAAACAGCTCCTGCTGCTGGGTTTTGCTTGTGACGGGAAAATCCTTATTCATATACCCGTTATCACGCAGCTTTTTCATATAGTTCATCGTGTCTTTGTATTCCTGTGTCATGAAATCAGGCGTGAATTTGCCGCCCGATTCCTTCCAATCTGTCGGCATGCCTTCATACGAGCCAATCGTTTTAAACGCACCGTAAATCAAGTCATTACGGTCTGTCAGCCCGATCGTATTATCTTCCCCATCCTTGTCCGGGTCGTCCTCCGTAAATGCTTTGGCCACTTCATAAAGTTCATCCAACGTTTTCGGGGTTTTCAAATTTAAATTGTCCAGCCAGTCCTTCCGAATGACGATCCCCTGTCTGGAAAGCGGGCGCTCTCTGTATATCCCGTAGAGCTTGCCATCAATTGTGACATTTTTATTAATGAGTTTGTTCATTTTGTTTAAGTTGGGATAATCCTTGATATAATCGCCGATTTCCCAAAACATTCCTGACCGGAAGGCATTCATGACTGACGAATTTTTAATATCCTGGATGGTCACGATTTGCGGAAGATTCCCGGCTGCAAGCGCTGCATTCAGCCTGTCTTCTTTCACCGCGTCTGGAACCCAGGTGATGTCAAGTTCTGTATTTGTCAGCTTTTCAATTTCTTTAATCGCCCTGTCTTTCGGCGGCTGCTGATGATACAAAATCGCCATCCAAGACAGCTTTACCTTTGAATCTGGGCCAGCTTTGCCTTCAGCCGAAGACTGATCAGTTCCTTTACAGCCCGCCAGCACTCCGCCGAGTGCCAGTACAAGCACAATCAAAAGCACCCTCCATTTGTTTCCCATCGTACCCCTCCGTTTCATATTTCTTTATCCTTTGACAGATCCCAGCAAAGCTCCTTTTGCAAAATGCTTTTGTATAAACGGATAGACAAGCAGAACCGGGATGGTCGCCACCACTATGACCGCCATTTTAATGGTTTGCTCAGGCGGCGGGCTGCCCGACCCCATTTCAGACATATCCCCCTGCATACCGCTTGATACAATGACGATTTGGCGCAGAAGCACCTGAATCGGCCATTTTGCTGAATCATTTAAGTACAAGATCGCTGTCATATACGTGTTCCAATACGTGACCGCATAAAATAGTGAAATCGTTGCGATCGCAGGAAGAGACAGCGGCAGCACAATTTTAAAGAATATGCCCAGATCATTGCACCCGTCAATTTTCGCGGACTCTTCCAAGCTTGACGGGATATTTTGAAAGAAGTTTTTCAGAATGATCAGGTTAAAGGCATTAATGGCTGTCGGCAAAATAAGCGCCCAGTAAGAATCGAGCAATCCAAGCGATTTGACCACAAGGAAAGTCGGAATCATGCCGCCGCTAAACAGCATCGTAAATACGACGAGAAACATGAGCGGCTGCCGGCCGATTAAATCACGGCGGGATAACCCGTAAGCCATCAGTGAAGAAAGAAACATGCTGACCGCAGTGCCTATCACTGTCACAAACACAGAAACAAGCAAACTCTTATAAATAATATCTGTTGAAAAAATGTAGCGATAAGCATCTAGCGAAAAAGTGGTCGGAATTAAAATAAATTTTTTCGACACGACTTCTTCTACTGTGGCAAAGGATGCTGCGATGACATGAATGAACGGAAGTACGCATATTAAAGCGAACATCAGCAAGAAACCATAAATCAACATATCAAACAGACGGTTTTTCAGTGAATGAGCGATAGCTCCCACCTCTTTTTGTAAGCGTTATCATATTTTTAAAAACCGAGCCCAGCATGTGACGATATCGTGTCTAAAATGTAGCAAATCTGTGATTGCCATGTCTATAATCATTTGAACAGAGTCCCCGGCCGGGGCGGGGGCTGCCGCGAATTGAGACCGATAATAAAAGAAAAAGAGCATAATCTTAGAAAATGATTATGCTCCGTTCTCCTCCTCGTTCAGAAGTTCGGCCGTATTGATTTGTGGCGAAAACCCAAGTTCATTCACGGCAGATTCAATGGACCATGGCCGGCCCGGATTATCAGAGACGGCGTAATAAGTGCCGTACCGGATATTGGTCTCAATAGCGGCTTTGAAAATCGACAGCAGATCGGGGTGAGAAAGCAGTGTCTTTTTCGTCCGTTCTTTTTCATGCAGCGTATCCATTTCATCTGTGACGACTGTTCCGATTCGCAGGTTGATTACTGATAGCTTATTTTCCAAATAAAACAAATGGCCGATCTGTTCAGAGGTCAGCTTTAATACACCGTACAAGTTTTTTGACAGCGGATAATCGCTTGTTGTGATTTCCCGTCCTAAGAGCGAGCGCCCGTCTTTTTCATATACATCTGTAACATGATTGCTGCTGGCGAACACGAGCTTTTGAATGCCGAGCTCCGCTGCCGCACGGCACAGATAATAGCTTGCCCTATAGAAAACATCCGTCATTTTTTCAAACTCAGCGATGTCCATAATATCGTATTTGATTTTCACAGCGAGTAAATTCAAGATGGCATCCGTATCTTTTGGAATCTTCTTCAACAGCTCCTCATAATTTGCCGCGTCAGCCTGAATGGAAGAGGCTTTGCCATCGAAATGATCTTTATCAAGCACAGTCACTTCATAGTCTGAAATAAGCCCTTCAGCAAGCAGTCTCCCAATCACACCATTTCCGCCGGCGATCAGCACTTTTTTCACTATGTTCACTCCCCTTTTTTATAGATTGCCCATTTTCGGCGGGGCTGACACTTTTTTGGCACTCACATTCTTAGGCTTATTCAAAAGTCACCGGCAGCTCCTCAAGCGCCCGAAATCCAAAAAGCGGCCGATACCGCCATTCAAAATCCGCGAGATTAAGGCTGGGCATTCGCTGCAGAAGAGTGTTAATCGCAATTTGCGCTTCTAATCGTGCCAGCGAGGACCCTAAGCAAACATGATGGCCATGCCCGAATGAAAGATGCGGATTAGGACTTCTCGTAATATCGAAGACATCGGGGTTCGTGAATATGCTAGGGTCTCGATTAGCCGCTCCTAACAAAAGATAGACTTGTTCTCCTTGACGGATCGTCACCCCGCAGATGTCAATATCCTCTGACGCAACTCTGGCTGTCATTTGCGTGGGGCTTTCATAGCGTAAACATTCCTCGACTGCGGTACCAATAAGATCTGGATTTTCTCTCAGTTTCAAAAGCTGTTCTGGATGCTGCAGCAGACAAAGGACTGAATTGCTGATGAGATTGACCGTTGTCTCATGTCCGGCGATCGCCAGCAATATGCACGTAGATGCCGCCTCCTCTTCCGTCAGCTTATCCTTTTCTCTCCCCTTCAAGAGCATGCTGATCATATCCTGTTGAGGGTGGCGTTTTCTCTTTTGAATCAGCTCTTTGAAATATGCCATAGCCTGCACAGCCATAATATTGCCCTCTGTTAATGCCTTTCTTGAGCGGGTAAAATCAATCGTTTGAATGAGACTCGCAGCCCACTCCTTTAATTGCTCCCTATCTTCCTCCGGTACACCTATAATGTTAGCTATGACAAAACTTGCTAAAGGAAAAGCAAAGTCCGAAATGACCTCCATCTTTTTTTTACCTTGCACTTGATCAAGCAAATGATGGACAGTTTCAATGATATACGGCTGATAACTCTCTGTCGTTCTCGGCGTAAACGCTCCGCTGGCAAGCGTCCGCAATCGTCTATGATCAGGCGGGTTCTGAAACAGCATCATTTGATTTTGCACATGTGAAAGGTCCTGATATTTGGTTGAGCTCTCAGGCAGCGGGGTGCGGACTTTGAATCTCGCATCTTTCAAAATAGCAGCCGTTTCTTCATATCCTGTGACATACCAGCCCGGGTATTTTAAGAAACTCCCTTTATAGATAGGATGAACAGCTCGCAATGTGTCGTAAAAAGAATATGGGTTTTTCAAAAACTCAGAAGATGCAGTTGACGATGCAATTGTCACGTGATTTTCTCCTTTCTGTTCAAAAATAAAAACAATCGACATCATACCGATTGCTTTTATTGATTCTTTCAGCTTTTCGCACTTAAACTGGCCTTCATTTCTTCGACTGATTCAACTTCAAAGCCTAAATCACTCAGCATTTTATGATCCTCCGTCTCCTCTTGCCCGGCAGTTGTTAAGTAGTCTCCGACAAAAATGGAGTTTGCGGCGTAAAGCCCTAATGGCTGCAATGAGCGGAGATTGACCTCTCTTCCTCCGGAAATGCGAATTTCTTTTGATGGATTGATAAAACGGAACAGCGCCAGCACTTTTAAACAATACAGCGGGTTTAATTCGTTGACGCCTTCTAACGGCGTACCATCAATTGCATGCAAAAAATTCACAGGAATGGAATCCGCGTCAAGAGCCTTCAAGCTTTTGGCGATGTCAATGACATCCTGTTTCGTCTCCTTCATCCCGATAATGGCGCCTGAACACGGAGACAGCCCCGATTCTTTTGCGATTTCAACCGTACTGACTCTGTCATCGTATGTATGTGAAGTCGTGATGTTTGAATGGTTCCTCTGTGACGTATTCAAATTATGATTATAACGGTCTACTCCGGCATCTTTGAGACGCTTCGCCTGCTCTGGCTTCAACAGTCCGAGACACGCACAAACCTTCAGTCCATACGTCTCTTTAATTTCCTGAACCGCATCTACGACCTGATCCACTTCTCTGTTAGACGGCCCTCTGCCGCTTGCCACGATACAATATGTGCCGATATTCAGATCGTGCGCCCGCTTCGCGCCTTCAAGCAGCGTTTCCTTATTCACCATCCGGTAAGACTCAATCGGCGCTTTCGAAATCGCAGACTGTGAACAATAGCCGCAGTTTTCCGGGCAGAGCCCGGATTTCGCATTCATAATCATATTGAGCTTTACTTTTTTTCCATAAAAGTGTTTTCTGATATGAAAAGCTCCATGCATTAATAGCAAAATATCTTCATCAGGACAATGTAATATTGAAAGCGCCTCTTCGTCAGTCACTTCTGCTCCAGCCAGCACCCGGTCTGCAAGTACCATCCATTGATTCATTCTCATACCCCCACTTGATTCATCAGTAATGATAGATTGATATGGTCTTTTACCATATGTAGAACCGTTTCTTTCGTAACGTTGGCAAGCTTTGGCGTAACCCCTAAAATCGGAACACCGCATAAGCGCTCAATCATATCAGGATTGGTTTTTTCATCTTCATCAGGAGAGTCACTGATTCCATTGATGATAATTCCGGCAATTGGAAGCCCCATGCTTTCTGCATATTTGACAGTTAAAAAGGTATGATTAATGGTTCCAAGGTGAGGACGTGCCACAATAATCATGGGAAGCTGCAACGCTTTTATGACATGACTGACCAAATAGTCCTCTCCCAATGGCACAGAAATACCGCCTGCACCTTCTACGATGAAGCATTCATGTTTTTCTTTAATCCGCTCCCAATGGCTTAAAACCTCTTCCATGGTGACAGTCTTTCCCTCGAGTTTCCCTGCAACGTATGGTGCAAGGGGCGCTTTGAAGGCAAAAGGCGTAATGTCTTCATGGGAGAGACCGGTCTGTGACATGTCTTTCAGCAAACTTGTATCACTATCTGGATGATGACGCGATATCCCGCTTAAAAATGGTTTATACACACCGACATCTCTATTATGTTCTTTCAATAAGGCAGCAAGACCGCTGGATATAACCGTTTTCCCTACTTCTGTATCAGTTCCCGTCACAAAAAAACCCCTCAAATGATATGCAGCTCCTTTCCGATTGAATGAAATGTTTTCAGCAAATCATCAATATCACCCATACTGTGGTCAGACGTGATTGTGATTCGAATCCGGCTTTCACCCGGCGCAACGGTCGGCGGCCGAATGGCAGGAGCATAAATTCCCTTGCCCTGCAGTTTTTCAGCAAATATGACCGTTTTATGGGCATCGCCAATGACTACAGGAATAATCGGTGTGTGATCTCCTTTCACCACATACCCCATATTCATCAGACTGGTTCTGATCGTACTGATATAAAAAAATAAAAGCTGTCGTTTTTCCCTGCTGGCTTCAATGATGTTCAAAGCCTCATGAGCAGCCGCACAACTGGCTGGCGGAATAGCGGTTTGAAAGATAAATGTTCTGGCATGGTTCAGCAAAAAGTCGATGAAGACCGCTGATCCTGCCGCAAAACCTCCTTCCGTACCAACAGCTTTGCTTAAGGTGCCGATCACAATGTCAGGACAAACACCAAAGTATTCACTCGTTCCTCGTCCCGAATCACCCAAAACTCCTGTTGCATGGGCATCATCAACGACCACGAAGGCATGATAGCGTTTCGCAAGTGAGATGATCTGATCAAGAGGGGCGATTGTGCCATCCATGCTGAATACCCCGTCTGTTACGATAAAACGGCGCTGATAACGCTGTGTTTCATTCAGCTTGTTTTCAAGATCATTCATATCAATATGCCGATAAACAACTGTATCAGCCTTAGAAAGTCGGCAACCGTCAATAATACTTGCATGATTGAGCTGGTCACTTAAAATGACATCTTCCTTTTCTGGCAAGGATGAAAGGACACCGACATTGGCCAAGTAACCGCTCGAAAACAGCAGGGCCGCTTCTGTCCGTTTAAAGCTGGCAATCTTCTTTTCTAGCTTTTCATGCCAGACCGAATTGCCTGTCGTTAAACGTGAACCGCTGCTTCCTGTCCCAAATTGCTGCAATGCTGTTTGGGCTGCATCGATCAAACGTCTATCGCTTGCGAGCCCTAAATAATTGTTTGAGGACCAGACAGTTTGATTTTCGCCATCAATGTTCCTCTCTGGAACCGGTGCCCCATTCATTGACCGCAGGTTACGGTGTACGCCGGCTTCCTTTGCTATGTCTAACCGCTCGTTTAACCAGGAATCAATCTTCAAGGCTCGTAACCTCGTGGATCGCTTGTTTCATAATGGCAACCATTTCCGAGAGCTCTTCAGCTGTGCTGGCGAGAGGAGGCAGAAATGCAATCACATCCCCAAGCGGCCTTGTCAGCATTCCAAGCTCTCTCATTTTTAAGGAAACTTTGTATCCAATCCGCCGATCAGCCGGGTAAGGTTCTTTGGTTTCCTTTGACCGGACAAGCTCTGCACCGCACATAAAGCCAAGCTGCCGAATATCCCCAACATGAGGAAGAGCGTGCAGATCTTGAAGAAGAAAATGGAGCTTTTTACTTTTTTCCGCTACTTGTTCCACAATGTTTTCAGATTCAAATAATGCCAGATTTTCAAGCGCAACCGCACAGCCAAGCTGATTGCCTGTATAGGAATGGCCATGGAAAAAGGTTTTTAGGTTTTCATAATCATCATAAAATGCCTTATAGATGTCTTCAGTGGCAAACGTAACGGCAATTGGCAAATAGCCTCCTGTAATGCCTTTACCGGCAGCCATCAGATCAGGCTGGACATTCTCGTGCTCGCACGCAAACATTTTTCCTGTACGGCCAAAGCCTGTAGCGACTTCATCAACGATCATTAAGACATCGTATGTTGTACATAGCTCGCGCACCCCTGCCAAATATCCTTCCGGCATCACGATCATACCGGAAGCCCCTTGTACCATTGATTCAATGGAAAGCGCGGCAATTTCCTCGTGATGTTCCTTAAGCAGCTGTTCAAGCTCTCGGAGGCACTGATCACGGCACTCATCAGGATCACCGCTTTCAGAGCGATACACATAAGGAATCGGAGCCTTGTAACTCTCGAACATCAACGGGCCGTATACGTGGTGAAAAAGCTCAATTGAAC
The DNA here is from genome assembly GCF_001719225.1 of Bacillus sp. FJAT-14266. Lineage (NCBI taxonomy): Bacteria > Bacillati > Bacillota > Bacilli > Caryophanales > Bacillaceae > Bacillus > Bacillus sp. FJAT-14266. The sequence continues at coordinate 1,305,069 of NZ_CP017072.1, read as the reverse complement.
CGACACTGACGGCGCCAATCGTATCACCGTGATACCCGTTTTTCATTGCGATGAATTTTTGTTTCTCGGGCTTCCCGATGTTCTTCCAATACTGAAACGCCATTTTTAGGGCTATTTCCATCGCTTCTGCGCCGCTGTCTGAATAAAAGACCCGCGTGAGCTTTTTTGGGCTGATGTCGATTAATGTTTCGGCAAGCTGGGTTGCTGGAACGTTGGTCATGCCCAATAACGTGGAGTGCGCAATTTTTCCGAGCTGTTTTTTTATGGCGTTATCTAGTTCTTTTTTGCGGTGTCCGTGGACATTAAGCCAAACTGATGAAAAACCGTCATAGTATTCCTTGCCATTTATGTCTTTGACTTTGATTCCAGTCCCGCTTTCGATGATTAAGGGGTTTTCATCATAATCTTTCATTTGGGTAAATGGCAGCCAGAGGTGCTTTTTACTTTTTTCTATCAAATCATGAGTCATGATCTTCCTCCCACTCTATTAAAATAGGCTGCTTCTCCAGATCATGTATGTACGTGTTTACATCATTGGATCCATCAATAAAAAAGACTCGGCAGCCCTCTTCAGTCCCGTATTCTTTCATTGCTGTAATACGCTGATAGCCCATTTTCTTACCCGCAACATAGCCTGTTATGTAATCCGGATCGTCCGACCAGCATAATTCTGCAACTGCTGCCGGGTGCCAGCTTACCTTTGAAGCGAGCGCAAGGGCCTCTTTTATTCTTGAATGAGCTGGCACGTGACTGTGAAGCGCCCATTTTTCAAAATTAGCGTCCGGCCAATCCATTCTGGAGACCCGCACCCCTTTTTCTTTTGTTTGATCCATTCGCTTTCCTGTATGAATATCAAACAACACCGCACCCCTGATATCTGACCATTCAGGGATTTGTTCATATGCTTTTTCAATCACGTCTCGTGAAACGCCTTCTTTTTCCAATAACAATCGGGCAAGCTTTTGTCCTTCTTCCGGGCAGCTCACTTCATTCGTATGCACAGGCAATGGCTGAATGGTTTTTATCGATTCATGTACCTCTTCAAATTGAATTTGCATAAAATCAGGTTTTCCTCTTGAATGGGATAACCCTTTTTCTAATAAAGCATTGACTGTATGCTTCATCTCATGGAAAGGAATAAGCCGTTCTCCGCCGGATATATGCTTTCCGCCGTCTTCATGAGATCCATTCATAGAAGCCCTCATTCTGACACTATAAAAAGTTTCTTCTTGCATCATTCCTCGCCCTTTCACTGATAACTGAAGAACGTGTAGTGCTTCTCACCTTAATTGTTAACCAATTATATTTTAAGGTTAACAATTAGAATATATTATTCTCTCCTGTTTCTGTCAATAGAAGAAAGCATCGATTTATGGCAGTTGGTTAAAAGGAAACAAAAAGACCGTTTTCACATAAAACGGTCTTTTTCGATTTCTTTTAACAGTCACAGCCACTTTTGCAAAAACCGGACAGCTTCATGCCTCATAACTGCTGTTTCGAAATGTCCCGAAGCAGAACGGACCACTCGGTAGCAATCAGAAGCTCCCTGTCCAGCATAGACAGCTGTCAATTCTTTTTCGATTTTGTCCACGCCCTCGGCCGGCGTTAACCGATCGTGTACACCAACAAGACTAAGGTGCGGGCGCGGCGCGATCAGGCCTTGGATCTCCGATGCGGAAAAATGCTTTGCAAGCGATGGGACGTAATAATAAAAGCCGTGCCTATCAAGATTCTGTGTTTTGATCAGCACGTGATGATCCACCTGGCTGCACAAATCCACACACACCTTAATCCGGTCATCGAGCGCCGCTGTCCACCACGCCAGCAAACCTCCCATAGACATGCCGATGGTTCCGATCCTGTTAGGCTGAACATCAGAGCGTGACTGCATATAGTCCAACGCACTTAAACTGTCATAAATCATCATCCCCCACATCACTTTTCCGGTGAGAAGCATTTCTTTAAATATCTCGCTTTCCGCTTTTCCCCGCCGATCTCCAAATCCCCAATGATCAATCGCAAGAACGCCGTATCCGAGTGAAGTAAGCTCATCAGAAAAAGAAGGCGTTTTCAAATAATCCGCTCCCTCAATCAGCTCACTTTTTCCCCTATCATACTGGCCCCCATGCGAATGCTGAAACAATACGGCTGGGCACGGTCCTTCTGTTTTCTTCGGCTTCACAAAATAAGCGGGCACCTTTTCATGTCCATTTAAATCGAGCAGGAGCGTTTCAACAATATTTTCTTCTCTTTCTTCAATACGTAATGTCTCAACACTGATTGGCCTCCGATCAGGCAAATCACCAAGCAAACGAAACAGTTGCTTTCTTCTTTCGGCTCTCATCCCATCACCCTTCCTTATTCGCTTACTTCACATTTACGAGACAGATCTGGGTTCCCCTTTATTTTTCCAACATAAATCACATCATTTACTAAATATTTAGTAAATATAACGAAATATTCCGAAAACAATTATTGTAACCGCTTACTTTTATATGATAGTATCAATTTATCAAAGACAGATGAGTTAATATTTTACTAAATAGATGAGAGGGATACCCATGGTTCGTATTAAAGATATCGCCTTGAAAGCTAAAGTTTCCAGCGCAACTGTGTCCAGAATTTTAAATGAAGATGAGTCGCTTTCTGTTGCGGGCGAAACGAGACAAAGAGTCATCAACATCGCTGAAGAGCTTGGTTATCAAACCGTTGCCAAACGCCGAAAATCCCGCGGGCAAAAACAGCGGGCTCAGCCGCTGATCGGTGTGTTGAGCTGTCTGTCCCCTGATCAGGAAAGGCAGGACCCTTATTTTTCTTCCATTCGGAAAGGGATTGAAAAGGAATGCTTTGAACAGGAAATTTTCATTACAAATTCGATTCATCTCGGCTCCTTTCAGGAACATATCTTTCGGGAATTGGATGGTGTCATTGTCATCGGCCGTGTTCATGATGAAGCGGTTAAGCATATCAACGGGAGGCTGGAGCATGCCGTATTTATCAATCATTCACCAGATCCGCAAGCATACGATTCGATTGGAATCGATTTTGAATCGGCTTCACGCCAGGCGATTGATCACCTTTTCGACTTAGGCTACAAACGGTTAGGCTACATTGGCGGACAAGAAAAAGAGCATACGCTGAAGGACGGCCAAAGCATTCGCAGAACGATTGAAGATAAACGCCTGACCGCTTTTTTGGAGTCAGCCGCCCCCCAGCCTGAGCATGTGCTGATCGGAGAATACAGCATGCGTGAGGGCTATCGCCTGATGAAGAAAGCAATCGATCAAGGCCATCTGCCGGAAGCATTCTTTATTGCCAGCGATTCTATGGCGATTGGCGCATTAAAAGCGCTGCAGGAAGCCGGACTGCAAGTGCCGCGGGATACCGCAATCGTCAGCTTTAACGGCATTGAGGAAGCTGAATTTGCCAGCACGCCTTTAACGACGGTGAAGGTATACACAGAGGAAATGGGCCGGACAGGCGTAAAACTGCTGCTTGACCGTCTCAATGGCCGAACGCTTCCTCACCATGTCACCCTGCCTACAACATTAATCGTAAGACAAAGCTGCGGATGTACAGCAAAGGAGGTGACATAAGCAAAGATTCATCACGATGATAAGGAGGAAAAGATGAAACACACTTTTGTTTTATTTCTCTCTCTTATTCTGCTTGTTCTGCCCGGGTGTTCAGCAGAGAAAAGCTCAGCAGATACCGCAAAAAAGACGTTAACCATTTATTCTACAATGTCAACCGACAGTGAAAGAGATACGTTCAGAAAACTAGCGGCAGCATTCGAAAAGGAACACAGTGACATTCATGTCAGCCTTCATTTCCCAGGCAATGACTATGAAAATATGATGCGTGTCAGAATGGCGGCCAATGATTTGCCAGATCTATTCGATACACATGGCTGGGGGAAAATCAGGTACGGAGAATATACAGCGGATCTCCGGGATATGAAATGGACTCAAGATCTTGATCCCAATTTAAACAGCATCCTCAAAAATCAAAGCGGAAAGGTGTATGCCTATCCGATCAATCAGGCAAAAGACGGTCTGGCGTATAACCGCAATATTTTAGACCGTTACGGCATTGCTCCGCCGGAAACCATGGATGACTTTATCAAAGCACTGAGAACGATTAAAGAAAAAAGCAAGGGAAGCATTGTTCCCTTCTGGTTTGCCGGCTATGACAAAAGCTCATTTGCACAATATTACGACCAATTCGCTACACCTCTTCTCATCACAGACCCTGCCCATAATGAAAAAAAACAGCTCATCAACGGCACTTTTCAATGGAGTAAATTCACTTATTTATCAGAAATCCTCAAACAAATGCAGAAAGAAAAATTGATTAACATCGACGCCGTCACGGCAAAAAAATCACAGCTCATTGAATTAATGGCCCAAAACAAAATCGCCTTTACAATGCAAGGCGGCACCCTCGGCCAAGACGTTGCCCAGATCAATCCGAACGTCAAGGTCGGCATTATCCCGACACCTGCCATCCATCCCGGTGATGACCCGATATGGATCGGCGGTGAACGCTACACGCTTGCAGCATGGAAAGATTCGCCTCAATTAAAGGAGGCAAAAGAATTTATCGCATTTATGGCCCGCCCGGCCAATGCCAAACAAATGGCTGAAGCCACATCGCTTCCTTCAGGGCTGACCAATGTGAAAGCTGATATTTTCTACGCAAACGATTATGAGCATTATCAAGATGTCAAAGTCGAGCCTTACTTCGACCGGTTATACTTGCCAAACGGAATGTGGGATGTCCTGGGCACGGTTGGGCAGGAGCTCGCGGCTGACATTTTGGGGCCTCAAGACATTTCGCAGAAGCTGGGAAGAGAATATAAACGACTCCGGGAGCAATCGGAAACACAGGGAGCTGAAAACAATGAGTGAGATCGCAAGGGACGTTCATGTGAAACAGGTTAAGCCAAAAAAGCAGTCCTCACTTTGGTGGATGTACATTCCTGCTTTGCTCTCCGTTCTGGTCTTTATGATTTATCCGTTTGTGAAAGGCACATTGATTACCTTTACAAACTGGAACGGCTTTTCACAAGTTTACCAATGGGTTGGATTCGCGCAATATGAAAGGCTGTTTTCTGATCCTGATACTTGGCATATCTTAAAAAACACTCTGCTTTACGGGCTTGGCAGCACCTTTTTTCAAAATGTGGTCGGGCTTCTGTACGCTCTGCTCTTAAATCAAAGCATTAAAACGAAAGCGGTAACAAGAACAATTGTGTATTTGCCGGTGATGATCAGCCCGCTCATTATGGGCTACATTTGGTACTTTTTCTTCTCCTATGACGGAGGCGCGCTCAACGATTTGCTCGGGGTCTTCGGCATCAGCCCTATTAATGCGCTCGCCAGTCCCTCGCTCAATCCATGGATCATTGTCATGATTAACACCTATCAATATGTCGGGATCGCTATGGTTGTCTACTTAGCCGGTCTGCAAAGCATTCCGAAAGACTACTATGAAGCGGCGCAAATGGATGGCGCGAAACAAGGCCAGCAGTTTTTTACCATCACGCTGCCGCTGTTAATGCCCTCCATTACCATTAATATGGTCATCAACATTATCGGAGGCTTAAAGCTGTTTGACGTCATCATTGCACTCACCGCTGGCGGCCCCGGAAATGCGTCACAATCCATGTCCACATTTATGTATGATTTGTATTTCAAACGGCAGGATGCCGGCTATGCCGCAACGCAAGGCATATTTATGGCATTTGTCATTTTGATCATCAGCTTTTGCGCGCTTGCGTACTTTAAAAGAAAGGAGACGGAAATGTCATGAGAGCCGCCCGTACAAAAAGCATGCGGATCATTACGCTTCTTGCAGCCATTGTGGCCTGTGCGCATTTTATTCCTTTTTATATCCTGCTGACCACTTCATTGAAAGCAAAAGGAGACTACAGTTCGAAATGGATATTTCCAGCCGACATCTCCTTTCATAATTTTTCAGAGGCGTGGGAGCGCGCTTCGCTAGGAAACTCTTTTATAAACACCATGATCATCACAGGTTTTTCTGCCTTGTTATTAATTATATTCGGCTCACTTGCCGCCTACCCGCTTGCCCGGCGGGAAACGAAACTGAATAAAGCCGTTTTTGCCTTGCTGATTTCCATTATGATCATCCCTCCGTTAACGTCCATGGTTCCTTTGTACCGAATGGTCGTGGACGCCGGAATGGTCAATACACACGCAATCGCCATTTTCATCAATACAGCGGCTTACATGCCTTTAACCGTATTCTTATATTCAGGCTTTATCCGATCGACCATTCCAAAAGAGCTTGAAGAAGCCGCAAGAATTGACGGTGCAGGCATGCTGAAAATCTTTTTTACGATTGTGTTTCCTCTGCTGAAGCCGATCACTGCGACCATCTGTATTATTTCTTGTGTCTTTATTTGGAACGACTATCAATTTGCCATTTTCTTTTTACAAGATCAAAAGGTTCAGACATTAACAGTAGCCATGGCAGGTTTTTTCGGAGAAAACGCAAACAACCTTCATTTAGTTGCCGCAGCGGCACTTATGGCAATGCTGCCGATGGTTGTTCTGTTTTTGGCGCTGCAAAAATACTTTATTGCCGGCCTGTCTTCCGGAGCGGTAAAGGGTTAACATTAAAGGAGGAAACAATATGAAAAAGATTACATTTATCGGTGCAGGGAGCACGATTTTCGCCAAAAATGTTTTGGGAGACTGCCTATTAACAGAGGCACTGAATGGATTTGAGTTCGCTCTTTACGACATTGATCCCAAACGCCTGCAGGAATCCCAGCTCATGCTCGAAAATCTAAGAGACCGTTATAACCCAAGTGTGGCCATCAACAGCTATGATGACAGAAAACTCGCCTTGCAAAACGCAGGCTATGTCATCAATGCGATTCAGGTTGGAGGATACAAACCGAGCACAGTCATCGATTTCGAGATTCCTAAACGGTATGGGCTGCGCCAGACGATCGCCGATACAGTAGGCATCGGCGGGATATTCAGATCTCTCAGAACAATCCCGGTCTTAATTGATATCGCAAAAGATATGGAGGAAATGTGCCCTGACGCATGGTTCTTAAACTATACAAATCCAATGGCCACTCTTACAGGCGCCATGCTCCGCTATACCAATATCAAAACAATCGGGCTCTGCCACAGTGTTCAAGTGTGCACGAAGGATTTATTTAAAGCTCTCGGAATGGAGCATGACGGAATTGAGGAACGCATCGCAGGCATTAATCATATGGCTTGGCTTTTGGAAGTCAAAAAAGACGGCACAGATTTATATCCAGAAATCAAAAGGAGAGCGAAAGAAAAACAAAAAACAAAGCATCATGATATGGTGCGGTTTGAATTAATGGATAAGTTCGGCTATTATGTCACGGAATCGTCCGAACATAACGCAGAGTATCACCCATACTTTATTAAACGGAATTACCCTGAACTGATCAGCGAGCTGCAAATCCCGCTCGACGAATATCCGAGAAGGTGCGTCAAGCAGATTGAAAATTGGGAGAAAATGCGGGATGATATCGTCAATAATAAAAACCTTACGCACGAACGCTCAAAGGAATATGGTTCAAGAATTATAGAAGCAATGGAAACAAACGAACCATTCACCTTCGGAGGAAACGTCTTGAATACAGGGCTGATCACCAACCTTCCTTCAAAAGCGGTTGTGGAAGTGACATGCGTCGCCGACAGAAAAAAAATTACACCGTGCTTCGCCGGAGAACTGCCTGAGCAGCTTGCAGCCTTAAACCGAACGAATATTAATACACAGCTGATGACAATCGAAGCGGCTGTCACACGAAAAAAAGAAGCGGTTTACCAAGCTGCAATGCTTGATCCGCATACAAGCGCGGAGCTTTCCATGAAGGACATCATCTCCATGTGTGACGATTTATTTGCAGCACACGGCGATTGGCTTCCGGAATACAAATAAAAACTAGGGGACCGCTCTCCCCTAGTTTTTTGGTTTTGTTTCGCCTTCCCAGGCCATCATGCCGCCTTCAACATTGACTGTTTTAAAGCCTTGCTCATCCAGGTACTTGCAGACGTTCATACTGCGCATTCCTGAGCGGCAGATAAATACGTACTCTTTGTCTTTATCAAGGGTTTCCATTTTTTCAGGAATTTCCCCCATGCGAATATGAACGGCTTGCGGGATCATGCCTTCCGCTACCTCTTCATCTTCTCTGACATCAATTAAATATAATTCTTCGTCCGCCTCAATTTTTTCTTTCAAAGCGGCTGTGCTGATTTCTTTTATTTCCAAAGAAAACACTCCTATTCACAGTGATCATGTTCAGTATATCAAAGTCAGCTGAACGATTGCTATTCTGAGACTGATGAAAAAAATCCCCTTTTGGCAAAGGGGATTTTTTCTAGGCTTAGTTTGCCACAATATTGACAAGCTTCCCAGGCACCGCGATGATTTTCCGAATCGTTTTGCCTTCAAGCTGCTCTTTGACCTTTTCATCTGCTTGAGCAAGCTGTTCCAGCTGTTCTTTCGTTGCATCGGCAGGAACCTGTAATTTCGCTTTTACTTTTCCGTTCAGCTGAACAACGATTTCAACTTCATCATCCACAAGTTTTGTTTCATCATATACAGGCCAAGCTTCGTAGGCAATTGTGCCGGAATGGCCAAGCTTCTCCCATAGCTCTTCCGCTAAGTGTGGCGCGACAGGAGAAAGAAGCTTCACGAAGCCTTCCATATATTCTTTCGGCAGTTCTGTTGCTTTATAAGCTTCATTAATAAAGACCATCAGCTGGGAAATACCCGTGTTGAAACGAAGGCCTTCATAATGGTCTGTGACTTTCATAACCGTTTCATGATAGACGCGCTCCAATGTTTCACCAGCGCCTTCAACGATTTTGCCATTAAGCTCACCGTTTTCTTCAACAAATAGGCGCCATACACGGTCAAGGAAACGACGCGCACCGTCTAATCCTGATTCAGACCAGGCGATTGAAGCATCAAGAGGCCCCATGAACATTTCGTACAATCTCAGGGTATCAGCACCGTGAGAGGACACGATTTCGTCAGGGTTGACAACGTTCCCTTTAGATTTACTCATTTTTTCGTTATTTTCACCGAGAATCATTCCTTGGTTGTACAGCTTTTGGAACGGTTCTTTCGTCGGCACTACACCGATATCATAAAGGAACTTATGCCAGAAGCGGGCATACAGAAGGTGAAGCACGGCATGCTCTGCACCGCCGATATACATATCGACCGGAAGCCATTTTTCCAATTTTTCTGGTGATGCCAGCTGATCCGGATTGTGCGGATCAATATAGCGCAAGAAATACCAGCAGCTTCCCGCCCATTGCGGCATTGTATTCGTTTCTCTTCTTCCTTTTTTCCCTGTCTCAGGGTCTGTGACTTCCACCCACTCTTTAATGTTCGCAAGCGGTGATTCGCCCGTTCCGCTCGGTTTGATTTCATCCGTTTTCGGCAAAATCAGCGGCAGCTCCTCTTCAGGGACAGCTGTTGACGTTCCGTCTTCCCAATGAATGACCGGAATCGGCTCGCCCCAATAACGCTGGCGGCTGAAGAGCCAGTCACGAAGACGGTACGTCACTTTCTTCTCACCGTTTTTCGTTTCTTCCAGCCAAGCGATCACTTTCTCAATCGCTTCCTGTTTGTGAAGGCCGTTCAGGAAATCAGAGTTCACGTGCTCGCCGTCGCCAGTATAGGCTGCTTCCTCAACGTTCCCGCCTTTTACGACTTCCTTCACCGGAAGGCCGAATGTTTTGGCGAATTCAAAATCACGCTCATCGTGTCCAGGAACTGCCATGACAGCACCTGTTCCGTATGATGCAAGAACATAATCCGCAATCCAAATCGGCAGTTTTTCTCCGTTTACAGGATTGATCGCATACGCTCCTGTAAATACGCCTGTCTTTGTTTTCGCAAGATCTGTGCGTTCTAGGTCACTCTTTGATTGAATTTCTTTGATATAAGCTTCAACAGCTTCTTTTTGCTCTGCCGTTGTGATGTTTTCCACCAATGCGTGTTCCGGGGCAAGGACAGTGTATGTAGCGCCAAACAGCGTATCTGGTCTTGTTGTAAACACCGTAAAGGAATCATCATGTCCATCTATAGCAAAATGAACGTGAGCGCCTTCCGAACGGCCGATCCAGTTGCGCTGCATATCTTTAATGCTTTCCGGCCAATCAAGCTCTTCCAAGTCCTCAAGGAGCCTGTCCGCATAAGCGGTGATTTTCAGCATCCACTGCTTCATTGGGCGTCTCTCTACCGGATGGCCGCCGCGTTCGCTCTTGCCGTCAATGACTTCTTCGTTGGCAAGAACAGTACCGAGCGCAGGGCACCAGTTTACAGGCACTTCGTCAACGTAAGCAAGGCCTTTTTCGTATAGCTTTAAGAAAATCCATTGCGTCCATTTATAGTATTCAGGGTCAGTCGTATTGATTTCGCGATCCCAGTCATATGAGAAGCCAAGCGCTTGAATTTGGCGGCGGAAGTTATCAATATTCTGCTTCGTAAACACAGCGGGGTCGTTCCCTGTGTCAAGCGCGTATTGTTCAGCTGGCAGGCCGAATGCGTCCCAGCCCATTGGATGAAGGACATCATAGCCCTGCATGCGCTTCATGCGGGACAGAATATCCGTAGCTGTGTATCCTTCAGGATGGCCGACGTGCAACCCAGCTCCAGACGGGTAAGGAAACATGTCCAGCGCGTAGAATTTTTGTTTTTCATTATTATCAAGAGTGGCAAATGTTTTGTTTTCAAGCCAATATGTTTGCCATTTCTTTTCTATCTCTTTGTGCTGAAAACTCAAAGTAAAAACCTCCTTCTGATTGAATACGGCGTGTATGGTTCAAGTATTGACGGGAAGGAGAGGATTATTCAGAATATTCCCAAACTAAAAAAAACTCCCTCATCCCTAAAAGGGACGAGAGACTTTCGTTTTCCCGCGGTACCACCCTCGTTAGCGCGGCATACGCCGCACTCACTTGATACTTTTAACGCAGTTATGCGTCAGCGGCTTTTCACCGCTGCAACTCTGAGGTGAGTTCGGAAACAAACTTGATTGACTTTCACCAGCCGTCAACTCTCTGCAACAATATCTGTTTCTTACTGCTTCTCTTCATTGTTCTTATCGCAACCGTAATCTAACTGTATTTTATAGAATTCTGTTCATAAGTGCAAGCAGGTTTGTATACAATGGGAATGTACCCTGAACGGGCGGAGATTGAGGACAATTATTCGGGTGGAGTTTTGGTTTGACGTTTGGACTCGGCCGGTTCGCCGCCGCTGTTCAGTTCTCTCACAAAGTCAAAACTTCTGAGAACAGCTTCACCGCCGTAGCCTGAGATAATGGATAAGATGACAAGTTGAATTCCTGAATCGGGGTCAGCGGATAATACAAGTAAAATGGAAGCCGTCATGCCGATAAACCAATCTTCCAAAAATCCAAGGTAGATAAACCGCTTCGTCATTCTGGGCTTCTCCAGCCTGCCTCTCTTTTTCACATGACCGAGAATCCCCATGATTCCTCCAATTACACAAGCAATGAGTACCTGATGCAGCATCTTCATCATCACCTTCCTAAAGCCCTTATTTCGTAAAGCGACTTCAGGCCATCCAGCCCCCTTAAACGATTCCGATGATTTTCGATATCTACATACCGGCAAATCTGTAAAAAGCTTGTTTCTTCCATTATATGTGAACACATGATCGGTAAGCTTGATGCATTGGATTCATTTTTCACCCAGTGACATTGACCTAGTCACCTATTTAGCATGTAGAAAACCTTTCCGTTCATATGTTCAAATTCTGTTCTTATTTTTAGTGTATACGAGGACAAGCCCTAATGACAAACAACAAACTGCACTTGCTTGAATCAGAACATGTGTTGTGCTACGGTTACTGTAGAATTCATTTTAAAAAGGGGAATATCAGGCTTTCGCATAGCAAGCTGACGGCCTAAGGGGGATTTATATGGCTAGTTTTCAATCATTTGGGATACCAGGACAGCTGGAAGTCATCAAAAAAGCGCTTGATCACGTGCGAGTCGGTGTGGTAATTACAGATCCCGCACTTGAAGATAATCCTATTATCTACGTAAATCAAGGCTTTGTTCAAATGACCGGCTACGAGACCGAGGAAATTTTAGGAAAGAACTGCCGCTTCTTACAGGGGAAACACACAGATCCTGCAGAAGTGGACAACATCAGAACCGCTTTACAAAATAAAGAACCGGTCACCGTTCAGATTCAAAACTACAAAAAAGACGGAACGATGTTCTGGAATGAATTAAATATTGATCCAATGGAAATAGAGGATAAAACGTATTTTGTCGGAATTCAGAAAGACATCACCAAGCAAAAAGAGTATGAAAAGCTTCTCGAGGATTCCCTCACGGAAATTACTGCACTTTCAACTCCTATTGTCCCGATTCGCAATGGCATTTCGGCTCTTCCGCTAGTCGGAAACCTGACAGAGGAGCGATTTAATTCCATTGTTTGCACATTGACGAATATCTTATCAACATCCAAAGATGATTATTTGATCATTGATTTATCCGGATTGGCCCAAGTGAACGAACAAACGGCCGACCAAATTTTCAAGCTGAGCCATTTGCTGAAATTGACCGGAACTGAGTTAATCATTACCGGCATTAAGCCTGAATTGGCCATGAAAATGAATAAACTGGATGCCAATTTTTCGTCGCTGAAAACATATTCAAATGTAAAGGATGCCGTTAACGTGCTTCCGATTATGTAAAAAGATCCCGCTCATCCGGCGGGATCTTTCAGATTGTTGACAAAATCCTAAAATGGTTTTCATTTTAGGATTTTGTCATCTTTTCAGCGTGATTGAAAACCCTTGAAGTCTAGGAAGGACGAGCATAGGAGCGGAGCGAATGTTCTAATTCGTGAGCACCGAAGCGCAGGCCTGACAACGAATGCGAGGGTTTGTCGACACGCTGAAAGATCCCGCTCACCCAGCGGGATCTTTTATTATGAAGAGATTGATGCCTGCTTATTTGTTTCTTTAGCTGATTTTATCCGTTTGTCATATAGAAGCGTTGTGGCAATACTGATCAGCAGCAATACCAACAGAGATAAAACAAGAGCCCTAATGCCGTAATGATCGACAAGCACTCCTCCGAACAGGGGACCAATCATTCTGCCGCCTGTCGCCGCACTGTTGACAAAGCCTTGATAAAAGCCTTCTTTCCCTTTAGGGGCAAGCTGATTGGCAATAGTCGGCACAGCAGGCCAAACAAGCATTTCTCCGATAGTCAGGATCACCATCGCAGCGAGAAACATCGGAAATTGCTTTGCAGTCAGCAGCATGCTGAAAGACACAATAAAAATGATAAAGCCGATGACCATTTGCGCTTTTAGCGACTCGGCCCATTTTTTCACCACAAAACTGACGAGCGGCTGGCCGAGCACAATGAGAATTCCGTTAACCGTCCACAGCACGCTGTATAAGGAAAGAGATATTCCAATGCTTTGTGTGTACGAAGCAATTGTGGTTGACCACTGAGAATAAGCCAGCCATCCGAGTACATAGCCTCCGCTTAAAATGATCAGTGCGGCAAATTTTGCTTTGCTGTTCACAGCATCATAATCAAGCACGGATGTTTGGGATGCATCGCCCGTTTGAATATTTCGAAATCCGAAATATACAATAAAGAAAAAGATCAGATACAATACGGCATTTGCCAAAAATACATATGAAAACGAGAAAGATGCCACGACACCGCCAAGCGCTGAACCAACGGCCACGCCCGCGTTTTGCGCGACATATATCGCATTAAATGCCTTCCTTCCCCCTTCAGGCCATACCGATCCCGCCATTGCGTAGCTTGCCGGAAAAACAACACCGGAGCCAAAGCCCACAATCGTCAGCAGCACAATATAGGCTGGCCAATCATGAAAAAAGACAAGACCCATCAGGCTTGCTAACGTAATGGCTATCCCAAGCATAATCGATTTAAAACCGCCGATTTTATCAAACAAAAAACCTCCGCATAAATTGCCAGCCACACTGGCGCCGGAATTCAGCATCAGGACAAGTCCGGCTACTGTTAACGACTTTCCTAAATGATTATGGATATAAATCGTATTCAGCGGCCATAAAAAAGAAGCACCCGTCACATTGATAAACATTCCAATGACTAAAATTTTAAGAGCACGCGGCATACTCATCCCCCTTTCTTACCTAAAAAAGCTCATGAAAAAAACGAAACCTAAAACGGCTCCGTACGAATCCAGTTATCATAGCACATTCATTCTATCTGTCTCTCTCACATTTTTCAACTGATGAGCGTGAAAAAATCTAACAAATATTGTTTGAAAAATGTAAAATAAATAGAAAAAGGGGTCATATTATGGAAATGGTATTAGCATTCTTAGGTTTTCTGGCATGTCTCATTGCACTGGGCTATGGATTATATCACCTTGTCAGATATGTACTGAAAAAGGAAAAACGTTTCTCAAAGAGACTTTTTTGGCCGCTTTTCATTGGAGGCCTTGTGCTGCTCTTTACCGGGGCAGCATTGGCAGAACCTGACACTGCCGCAGCAAATGCCGAGAAAAAATATTCAGCGCTAAACGCCGAATATAAAAACCTCACAAAAGAGCACGAAGAACTTGAGAAAGAATATAAATCTGTCAGCTCTGAAGCAAAGAAATTAAAAGACAACAAAGAAGATCAAGACAAGCTTGAGAAGCTTAAAAACGAAAATAGCGATCTAAAAAAGACTCAGAAATCATTAAAAGCTGAGATTAAAGAGCTTCAAGAAAATCAAAAGCAGCTCAAAGAAGATGCAAAAACGGCAAAGGCTGAAAATGAAACACTTCGACAAGATAAAACAAAGCTTGAAAATCAATTAAAAGAGACGGAAAGCCAAACCGCCAGCTCTCATGAAGACACTGGAAGTTCTTCAAACAATACGAGTAAAAGTGATGAAACCAAAACAGCTGACAAAGCAGAAGGCTGTAATATCAAAGGAAGCAGAAACGGCATCTACCACACGCCAGGCAGTACATACTACGACCGGACAACCGATCCGGCTGAAATGTTTTGCTCAGTTGAAGAAGCTGAAGCCGCCGGTTATCGGGCGCCAAAACGATAAACAAAAAGCTCCAGAATGTCTGGAGCTTTTTCTGTTTCACAACGACGATTTAATGACCTTCTTATAATAAAGAACTGACAGAAAACCAAAAATGGAGTAGAGCGCAGTATATAACACCATCACCATAATCATAGGCGCCCATACCTCTGATCCGAATAAGAACCAGCCGGATTGGACGGCAAAGTAACTGTGGAAGAGGCCGACAACGAGCGGAATGCCGAAGTTGTACATTTGTTTGATGCGTATCCCCTTTATCAGGTCGCCCTGCGTAAAGCCGAGTTTTCTTAAAATTGTATAGCTCGGTTTTTCATCTTCACTTTCACCCATTTGTTTAAAATAAAGGATACAACCTGATGTAATCAGGAACGTTAACCCTAAGAAGCCGACGATGAACATCACCATACCAAACAGTGATTTTTGCGCAGCGCTTGTATCTAGTCTTGATAAATGCTCGTTTTTCTTGTTCACCTGTTGAAAAAGCTCATTTGCTTTTTCCATTTGATCGTCATGTTTCACATTGACGCCGATAAATGTAGATTGCGCCAGCTGAATGCGGGGGTCTTTATCCTTGTCCAGCTGTTTAAACAGACTGTCATCCACAATGACAGCGGGCATGCCCCCGCTTGTAAACGTGTAGGATACAAGAAACTCTTCTCTTAATCCTTTATATTTTAATGGCTGCGTCTCGTGCTTGCTTTTTACTTTAATAACACCAGAGTCCTTGAAAACCATTATTTTTTGCAGCAAGTCGGTGTATCCTGAGAAAACGGCTTCTCCAGCCGCCACATCGACTCCTTTTACATCTTTGTCGCTAACAACAGCAAGCTGCATATTGCTGGGATCGCCCTGCATCTCTTTCGGAGTTCCATCCATAATATTTGCAATGTCAACATTTGCTTGCAGGACAGGTGTTGCCTTTTTTACAAACGAGATGTTGCTTTCCCTCAATCTGTTTTCAAATAACTTGGCATCTTTCTCATTCATGAATGAAAAATCAGCCGCTACATTTTGTTCAGCGGTCTTTTCTGACGAGTAATACGAGATATATGCAAGAGATAACAGCCCGATCGCAAGTGCTGAAACGGTTGTAATAATCGTCAGCAGCAGCGCATTCGATTTCATTCTGAACATGATTGATGACAGTGACAGGACCTCAGAAATATTTAAGTAGCCGCCCTTGCTTTTTCGAATGATATTCGAGATAAACGTAACTGATCCTTTATAAAACAAAAACGTCCCGATAATGACGCTCCCCAGAATGAAGCTCATCGCACCAAACAGTTCATTAATGGTCTTAAATTTTCCGCCAAACAGCTCAGAAGACACATAGTATCCTGTCAAAATCAACACGATGCCTAAAGCGCCGATTATCATTTGGAAAAATGATATTTTCTTTACTTTGTCTTCAGTGGAGGACGTTACTTTAAACAAAGATAAAATACTCTGTTTTTTGATAAACGTATAATTCATGATCATGATCAAAAGGTAAATGCCGCAGAACACAATGACCGTTTGGACCAAGGCCTGCTCAGAAAAATGCAGTTTCGCATCCGCTTTGACATCGACAATTTTGAACAGAATCATCAAGACAAGCTTCGATATCGAAAACCCGGCCGCTACCCCGATCGCTAATGAACCGAAATACAGCATGACATTTTCTGCACTTAAGATGCGAAAAATTTTATGCTTCGTCATTCCAATTAATTGAAACAGCCCGATTTCTTTACTCCGTCTCTTAATAAAAATCGTATTGGCATATAAAATGAAGATCGCCACTACAGCCACAAGCAAAATCGAAGCGGTTTTAATAGCCGCGGCTCCCTTGATTGAAGCCTTCACTTCGTTAATTGCTGGATCATACTGCAGCGTGACAAAGGCGAAATAAAGCGCCACGCTAAAGATGAGCGCAAACACATACAAATAGTAATTCCGGAGATTCTTTTTCAAATTTCGCAGGATGAGCTGATTAATGTTCATGCTGCACCCCGCCTAACACGCCTTGCGTTTTCATAATATCCTGGAAAAACGTTTGCCTGTCCTGGCCCCCTTTATTCAGCTGTGTATACATTTGCCCGTCCTTAATAAAAATGACTCTGCCGCAGTAGCTGGCAGCGACGGGATCATGGGTAACCATAATAATCGTCGCGTTGCGTTTTTGATTGAGCTGGCTCAGCTTATTTAATAGATCGGAGGCCGATTTCGAATCGAGCGCGCCGGTCGGTTCATCAGCGAAAATAATGCTCGGGTCATGAATAAACGCTCTTCCAGCGGATGTTCTCTGCTTCTGGCCGCCGGAAATTTCATTCGGGTATTTATCCCGCAATTCATATATTCCCAGTTCCTTGGCAACTTCCTCAAACTTGCGATTGGCTTCCTTTTTTGATAGTTTCGTGATCGATAAAGGCAGAAGGATATTCTCTTTCACTGTCAATGTGTCTAACAAATTGTAATCCTGAAAGATAAAACCTAAATGCTGTTTTCTAAATTCAGCCAGCTGCTTTTCCTTCATAGCCGTCATGTCATTTCCATTAATATGAATGGTTCCGTGACTGACCTGATCGATTGAGGACAGAACGTTGAGCAAAGTGGTTTTTCCCGACCCGGAAGCACCCATAATACTGACGAATTCGCCCTTTTCAATGTGAATATCGATGCCCTTCAGCACTTCCTGTTTATTCAGCTTGTTTCCATAACTTTTTCGAATTTTATTCGCTTCTAAAATCACCATTTACGCAGTCTCCTTTATATTGGATAATCTCATTATAAAAAGGAATGCCGGGCTTTTCCTTCGATACGGCGAACAAAAAAGAAAAGCATGTGACATTTTCGTCACACGCTTATGACATGTTCAAATTGATTCCGTATTGGAAAGGTTAATGTAAAAACTGTTCCCGCACCAAACTCCGACTCAACATCAATATGGATCAATAACGGCGCCGCTGCTTTTTTTGCCAAGTACAGCCCCATGCCAGTTGACGCTTGATCATGGTGATCCGTTGTGGATGTAAACCCTTTATCAAAAATACGCGGTACATCTTTTGGATCAATGCCCCTGCCACAGTCCTTCACTTGGAGCTGCGTCTGTTCCCCTTTTTGAAAGCTTTTGATCTCGATTTCAGAGGCTTCGCTGTATTTCACCGCGTTTGTCAGCAGCTGCCTGATGATAAACGCCAGCCATTTTGCATCGCTCAGCACTTCTTTGGCCTCGAGCTTTATGTCAAAACCGATCCCTTTTTGGATACACCACGATTGTAAATCTTTGATTTCTTTAAAGATCAAAGGCTGAAGCTGAATGAATTCTACTGACAGATCGTTTTCAATAAATGATATGCGTTTTTGATGAAGCTGCTGATCAAGAAGCAGGTGAATACGCAGCCATTCATATGACAGCTGGGATTTCAGTGCTTTTTCTTCCATTCTATCAATGATTAAATGCATCGCTGTTAATGGGGTTTTGACCTCATGTATCCATGCCATCAGCTCATCTTTTTCATTTTCCAATGCTAAGCGATGCCGTGCTGCGGTCTGCTTCAAGTGTTCTGTTTGCCCGGCAATGCTTCTTTCAACCATTGCTTCAAACGGCGTTTCCGGTTCATTTATGGCTGTCACATCGAGATTGTTCTCCCATGTTTTCAAGCTTTTATAAAACGCTGTTTCTTTCCGATAGCGGAACCAAAGGAATATGATAAAAAACAAAATGCACAAATACACCATATAAAGTACATTCCCAAATGATATGGAAGGATCGACAAAAGCAATGAACAGCATCAAAGCCTGCTGAAACAAAAAAGCGGCAATCCAGCTCCGCCTTTCGATAAGGAATGCTTTAATCATAGAACTTGTCCTCTTCCTTCGCGATGTAGCCCTGGCCCACCTTTGTCTCGATATATGCACCAAGCTGCAGGGCGTCCAGTTTTTTTCGCAGGCGATTGACATTGACGGTCAGCGTATTATCACTAACAAAACGCTCATCGTTCCACAAGCTTCTGATCAGCTCTTCCCGGCTGACGATCTTGTTTTTTTGCTCTATTAATTGTTTTAGAATGAACATTTCATTTTTGGTCAGTTCAACAGATCCTTTGTCATTGCTGATGAGGTTCTGCTCCGCGTCTACAGCAGCGCCGCACCACGTTTTAATCGTATTCGGCTCCGTATTATAATGGTGCACACGCCGGAACATCGCTTGGATTTTCGCAATCAGCACATCAAAATGAAATGGCTTTTGGATAAAGTCATCTGCCCCGAGCTGCATAGACATCACCATATCAGCAGGATGATCCCGGGAGGATAAAAAGAGAATCGGAACATTTGACCGGGAGCGGATCAGCCGGCACCAATGAAAACCGTCAAATTTAGGCAGCTGCACATCAATAATGACACAATCAGGATTAACCGCCGCAAATTCCTGCAGCACCTGACTGAAATCCTGAATGCCGTATACATCATAGGACCATCCCGTTAAACGATCCTTGATTTCATGAAACAGCGATTCATCATCTTCAATCAGCAAAAGTTTAAACAATCAACTCACCGCACTTTTTCCTTTTTTATCAAGTGTATAGCAAAACGCCAGCATGCGCTATAGAAAAAGCCGGCTGTCTCAGCCGGCTCGTTCACATTATAATTCTCTTCTCAACGCTGTCAGCACGTTGGTTTTGGTTGCTTTTCTCGCCGGGTTCATTCCGGAAATGACTGCGACCCCTCCGCAAATCACAACGGCAATGATCACAAGGCTCGCCGGGATGTAGGAGAATGTGTAATTCAAGTCGCCCGCATCGCCTCCGCTTGTGGCCGCGAGAATCATCGGAACGGCCAGGTTGACAAGGTAGCTGACGCCGTAGGAAATGATAATTCCAATCACACAGCCTAAAATCCCGATATACGCGCTTTCCATCAGGAACATTCGGCGAATGATAGACGGACTCGCCCCAATCGCTTTCATAATGCCGATCTCTTGCGTTCTCTCTGTCACCGCCATCGTCATCGTGTTAAAAATGCCGATCGCTGAAATGATAACTGCGATACATCCGACAAAGATCAGTCCGATTTTGAAGACCATGAAGAAGGTGTTGGCCCCCTCAAGTTCGGTAGTCACTGATGTGACATAGTACCCGTCATCTGTTAGATCATTTGTCAGCTGTTCCACATTCTCAAACTTATCAGCAAAAACGCCAATCTTAGTTTCAACATTTCCGTATTTGAAATCTAAGAATTCCGAAAAATCTTTTTTGAATTGATCACTGATAAAAATGTTTGAGTCCTCCATCCAGTCTTGAGATGGTTTTTTTGTAATACCGACAATTTTAAAGTCATATGTTTTTGTTTTTGTAACATCCCCTGTTTTAGGATCTGTCTTCGATACACTTAGTTCTATTGTTTTGTTCAGAATATCTTTCGTATAGCCCTTTGGTTCTTTTATATCTTCTGGATTTCCTTTTGCCTCCTCGATTTTTTTGTTATAATCTTCCGATTCTTTTTTCGTTAATAATCTCTTTGCGAAGTCGTATCCTACTACGATTTCATTTTCCGACTTTGCGACTCTTCCCTTTTCCAATTCCATATTGGCCTTTAATTCATCATTCATATTAGTAAAAATGAGATTTGAGCTTTCATTTGTACGATTGCCTAAAGTAGCTTTGTTTGGTTCATACACTTGCGTTCTTTCTACAACTGACCTTACGTGATCATACTTCTCTAAATCAGCTTTTTTAATAGGCTTGTCTCCTTCCTTGCCCATTACACTGACTTTCGTTACAACCTGCTGGCTCATTGTCATATCTGTAATTGTCTTTTGAATCCCAAATCCAACGGACGACAGCACAACCAAAAACGCACACGCCATTGTTGTTGCAAGAATCGTCATAAAGACGCGAAGTCTGTTTTTCTTCATATTTCTTCTGATAAAATGAACCTGATCCTTAAACCTCAACGGTAATTCCTCCTTTTAGCACACCATCATGAAGCTGAAATTTTGAATGTCCGATAGAAGCGACTTCATCATCGTGAGTAATGATCACAAATGTAATGCCACGCTCACGATTCAGCTGCTGGATCAATTCCAGCACTTCATGTTCCGTTTCTGAATCAAGGCTTCCCGTCGGCTCATCCGCTAAGATAATCGAAGGATTTAAAATCAATGCTCGAGCAATACTGACACGCTGCTGCTGGCCGCCTGACAGTTCATTCGGATAATGAGCGGCGTGGTTTTCCAGACCGACGCGTTTCAGCATGTCCTGCACCTTTTGCTTCCGCTCAGATGGCTTGATTCCTTTTAACGCCAGCGGCATTTCCACATTCTCATACGTCGTTAAACCCGGGATGAGCTGAAAGCTCTGAAAAATAAACCCGAAATGGTCAAGCCGAAATTGCGCCCATTCCTTTTCATTAAACCCCGTAACATCAGTGCCATTAATGACAATCCGCCCTTTTGTCGGCGATATGTAGCCGGAAATTAAATTCAAAAGCGTTGATTTCCCTGAGCCGCTTCGTCCGACAATGCAGGCGATTTCCCCTTTCGCCACGCTCAATGAAACATCCTTCAATACTGGAACTTCATTCTCACGGCCCTTTTTTCCGATCGTGAAAGAATGGTCGATATGCTGAACATCAATCATATGTTCTCTCTCCCTTACAAAAGTTTCATTTTTTTATAAATCGCAAAATAACTAATCAAGAAACCGATTACCGCACCTGTACCCATGCCAATGAGATAACCGGCAAAGCTCTCGCTTGCAGTAAATCCAAAATAGCCGAAGCCCATGATTCCTATGATAATAACGATGATCTGCACCGGGCGGTTAAGCGGCTTCCATAAGAAGAAATATCCGTTTCTTTCATTAGACATTTTAACAAAGCTAATATAGCCGATGATGTAAAAAATGATAGTCATGATAGCCGGAATGACTAAATAATATGGTGAATTCTCAGCCCATTTCGAGTCTACATAAATTATCGGAATGAAATACTGCACCCATTTAGGTACTGGACCATGGATAAAATCTATTGATCCGCCAAAAAGGATCTCGAGGTTGATCGCAGGCAGGCTGATGAGCAAAAATGGCGAAATGGCCACGGTAAATGAGACTAGAAGCTGTGCGAAACTATTGCCTGTCAAAGCTCCTCCCGCCATAACAAGCGAATAAGCCAGCATGCTGACAATGATCATTCCAAGGCTGTAATTGTGAAAATAAACGGCCTGATCTGGCTTCAAAAGCATGATCAGCAAAACAGACAAAACATAACCTATGAGCTGCGGCACCACAATCACCATTCCGCCGGTAAGGAACTTCGCATGAAATATCTGCCCTCTTGTATACGGAAGGCTTAATGTAAAATCAAAAAAGCCCTTGCTTCGTTCAATCCCTAGCTGGCTGACCGCTAAAACGACACCCCAAATCCAGAACACTGAGATAAATGTACCGTTTAAATAGTTAATCGAAAATACGCAGTTTCCGACCCACTCGTTCTGATGATCAACGCAGCCTTGATATGAGATGTACGTATTTAAAACGGTAAAAGGATTGCTAAGCATAAGTACGAAAAAAACCGTGGTTAGCAGAGCTTTATTTTGCTTCCACTCTTTATAAAATAGCCCGGAATCTGGCACACCACTTCCCTCCAAACCGAAAGTATTCCTTAATGTTTCATTTTCTTATTAATAGCGAAGTAGCTCACAAAGAATCCAACAACTGCCCCAATGATCATTCCTAAAATATAACCAATCATTGATTGTCCGGCAGAGTATCCAAACAAACCAAATCCAAGAATACCAAAAGCCATAATCAGAATTTGCACCGGACGGTCTAATCTGTTCCATAAGAAAAAGTGTCCGTTTCGTTCACTTGGAAGCTTTTTGAAGCTTATCAAACCAATCAAGTAAAACAGAATGCTCATGGCAGCTGGAATCATTAAAATATATTTACTATCGATAAGCCAGTCACTTGCAACATAACCAATGGGCACAAGATATAATAAATTGCTCGTCAGAGAGAAATACGCCTCAGGGGAAGGGAACATTTCCCATATATTCACACCAAAAACAACTTCAAAGTTTCCAACCGGCAATGCAACAATTAAATACGGCAATACCGCAGCAGCAAATGCCGTTAATAACTGGGCAAAAACACTCCCCGTTAATGCACCAGCAGCCATCAACAAACAATAAGCCATAAAACTAATCACAATTACTCCAACGCTGCTGTGCTCAAAAAAGTAGACGTGTTCAGGGCTATAAACAAGAATTAGCAGCCATGCGAGTAAAAAGCCAATCAATTGCGACAGCACAATCACAAAACCGCCTAACCAAAATTTCGTCTGGAAAATTTGGCTTCTGTTATATGGAAGGCTTAATATAAAATCCATCGTGCCTTTCGAACGTTCCATTCCTAGGAAGCAGACCGCCAAAATGACACCCGGCACCCAGTTGAGATCTATCAGATTGCTTATGGAATAATTCACAATAAAATCACAATATTGCGGGTCTTGGCGATCAAGACATCCTTGATAAGACAAATACGTATTAACGATAGAAAGCGGATTTGCCAGCACTAAAAACGCGATACTTAACAAAATCACCACTTGATTCTGCTTCCACTCTCGATAGAGGAGACCTCGGTCTACCATCTCCGCTTCCCTCCAAACTTCGCAATGAACACTTCTTCCAGGTTGACAGGAAGCTCATTCCATACTTTTGGCTTCAGCTCTCTCAAAAAGCTCTTTTTCTCCTCATCGCTTTTCGGAATCAGCACTGTGTAAAACACGCCGGCCTGATCGAGCATCGGAATGTTTTGCTCTCTGATGGCCAGATTGACATCTGTGTCAAACGCCATTTGTATTTTGATGTATTCTTCTTTTAATTCATCAAGATCCATGACGTTGGTCAGCCTGTTATCTTCAAGAAAGCCAATTCGGTTGCACATCCGCTCTATGTCTTCAAGCCGGTGGGACGTAATCAGGATACTCGTATCACGCTCTGCCACTTCATCGACCATCAGCTGCAGCACATCATGTCTAGTTACCGCATCAATACCATCCGTCGGCTCATCAAGGAGGATCAGCGCCGGTCTCGCCGCAAACGACAGAACGAGCGATAGCTGCTTTTTTAAGCCTGTCGACAGCTCACGGTATTTTTTCGTTTCCGGAATTTCGTATCTGTTCATCAGCTCATTCGCGTACGTGACATCAAATTTCGGATATATTCTTCTCAAAATATCGACTAACTGCTTGTATGTATACTTATCGTAAAACGGATTTTGAACAGGCATGTAGATGATATTTTGTTTGACTTTCGGGTGCTTTTTGATTTCTACGCCGTCAAATAAAATCGTTCCGCTGTCAGCGAAAATGATTTGCTGGATTAAGCGAAGCATCGTCGTTTTGCCCGATCCATTGCGTCCAAGCAATCCAAAGATTTCTCCTTTTTCGATTGTTAATGAAACATCTTTTAATACTTGATTGCCGTCAATCGCTTTTGACAGCTGCCGCAGTTCAATCATTTTTTTTGCCTCCCTTCACATCAGCGCTGATTTCCTTTATCCATTCGTGCAGTTTTTCCAGCTCAACCCCTGCATAGTGTGCATCGATGATGAGCTGTTTGAGTTGCTCTTTAATCATCGTCATCTTCCCTTCAACCAGTGTCGTTTTTGCATTCTCCGATATATAGGTCCCTCTGCCCCGCAGCGTCTCAATAATCCCCTCTCGCTCAAGTTCTTTATACGCTTTGCTGACAGTGTTCGGATTCGCAATAATGATCGTTGCCAATTCTCTGACAGAAGGAAGCTTATCACCAGGCTTCATGATCCCTTTCAAACAAAGCTCTTTCATTTGCTGAATAATTTGTTCGTAAATGGGTGTTGAGCTTCTTGGATCGATTTGAATCATTTACTTCCCTACTTTCTATACGATCTGAACCTTTTATAGATAAAAATGATCAATTATACTTTTTTGCCATTCAAAACCGATCATCACGAGAACAAGAAAAAAAGAACAAGCGATCACAGATGCCGCAATCAGCATTGGCACGTTACGTTTGTTTCGTTTTTTATGTTTCATAACTGCCTCCCTTAATGTCAATATATAAATGATTTTATATTAGTGTCTACAGTGTATTACTTCAATTAGTACACTTAATACAATAAATACTTTGACTCACAAAGTCAATCCTTTTTTTACAAAAAAACGGACCCTTTTAAAAGGGTCCGTTTTCCTACACATCAAGAGGGTGCTGCAGGATCATATTATTTTGCAAAGATTGAAGCTGAAGCCTCATTCTGTACAGCTGTTCTCTCTGCTGATCATTTGACG
This sequence comes from Bacillus sp. FJAT-14266, assembly GCF_001719225.1. NCBI lineage: Bacteria > Bacillati > Bacillota > Bacilli > Caryophanales > Bacillaceae > Bacillus > Bacillus sp. FJAT-14266. The sequence continues at coordinate 1,279,631 of NZ_CP017072.1, read as the reverse complement.
ACAGCCATAGCTTATTCAAGGCATTTACCGCATCTTCAAGCTGCATTTGTGCATCACTATATTCTTGATCGTTATAATGCTCTTGTTTAGAAGCGATTTTCAGCTGTTCTTCAGCATAATCATAGGCCTGCATACATTGCTGGAGATGTTCATCTACTGATTGTCTTGTTGCCACAGTAACCCCTCCTCTTGGTAATGGAAATCATCCATCATTCATATTGTAGCCTCATCTGACTTTATTCAATAAAGTAATTTATGGTCGATATTCATTTGTTCTCTTGTGAAATGCGTGCTACAATTTTAGGATGCAATCGTACGCAAGGAGGCACATGAATTGTGATGCAGAACAATCCTTTTCCTTATTCAAATACGGAAAAACGCTATCATACATTGAATTATCATCTCAGAGAACATTTCGGCCATAAGGTGTTTAAAGTAGCGCTTGACGGCGGTTTTGACTGTCCGAATCGGGACGGCACCGTAGCCCACGGAGGCTGTACGTTTTGCAGCGCAGCAGGCTCCGGCGATTTTGCCGGAAACCGGGCCGATGATTTAATTACGCAATTCCACGACATCAAAAACCGCATGCACGAAAAATGGAAGGACGGCAAATACATCGCTTATTTTCAGGCTTTCACAAACACTCACGCCCCGGTTGAGGTGCTTCGTGAGAAATTCGAATCCGTCCTCGCCTTAGATGATGTGGTCGGCATTTCGATCGCCACACGCCCTGACTGTCTGCCTGATGATGTCGTTGATTACTTGGCAGAGCTGAATGAACGTACGTATTTGTGGGTGGAGCTTGGGCTTCAAACAGTTCATGAACGGACTGCACTTCTGATCAACCGCGCACATGATTTTAACTGCTATGTGGAAGGCGTCAATAAATTAAGAAAACACGGCATACGTGTCTGCTCGCATATTATCAACGGGCTGCCTTTGGAAGACCGGGACATGATGATGGAAACGGCAAAGGCCGTCGCAGATTTGGACGTCCAGGGCATTAAAATTCATCTGCTTCACCTACTGAAAGGCACGCCGATGGTCAAGCAATATGAAAAGGGCCAGCTGGAATTTCTTTCTCAAGATGATTATGTGCAGCTCGTGTGCGATCAGCTTGAGATCATTCCGCCTGAAATGATCGTCCACCGCATTACAGGTGACGGACCGATTGAGTTGATGATCGGGCCAATGTGGAGCGTCAACAAATGGGAAGTGCTTGGCGCCATTAATAAAGAGCTAGAAAATCGAGGCAGCTATCAAGGAAAGTTCTTTCAGCGCCTTGAGGAGGAATCAGCGCTATGATTTTGAAGAAAATTCTTCCTTATAGCAAAGAACTGCTGAAAATGGCCGCGGGAGAAGGAGATATTGTCGTAGATGCGACAATGGGCAACGGACATGATACACAGTTTTTAGCGGAGCTTGTTGGTGAAAACGGCCATGTATACGCATTCGACATCCAAGAATCAGCCGTGGCCAATACAAAGGAACGGCTCGGTGACATGTATCAAGCGCGAACAACGTTATTTCAAAAAAGCCATGATAAAATCGCTGAATCCCTCCCGCCTGAAACACATGGCAAAGTGGCGGCCGCGGTATTTAACCTCGGCTATTTGCCGGGCGGGGACAAATCAATTACGACAAACGGCAGTTCTACGATCAAAGCAATTGAACAGCTTCTCAGCATCATGAAAGACGAAGGTCTGATTGTTCTCGTCGTCTATCATGGCCACCCGGAAGGCAAAGCTGAAAAAAACGACGTGCTCGAGTTTTGCCGGGACTTGGACCAGCAATCAGCCCGTGTATTAACATACGGATTTTTCAATCAGCAAAATGACCCGCCATTTATTGTCGCCATCGAAAAAAAAGCTCAGATCAGCAAATGATTTGAGCTTTTTTCTTTGAGTTTTTCATCCAGGACATTTTTTGAAATTTCCGGTAGGCTCTGCCGTTGATATAAAAGAAAAGGGAGGTTTTTCCGCTGGCTTTGATCAGCTTCTTTGCGAGCCGGCCCATTTCCTTTTGGCCTGCCACTTTATCATCTGACAAATAAACACCAAGCAAGCCGCGATTGATTAAACGATGGAAGTTTTCATGCGGAATGCCTTGTAAATGCTCGTCGGCTTTATGGATAAAGTGTTCAAGCCGGTCCATCATCTCTTCATGAGACTGATAATACGAGCAGAAATTCAAGTCTCCTTCCAGCAAGTCCTCCTCTTGATCAATCAAATAATCAAGCAGGATATGAAGGCCCTGTATGTAAGGAAAATAACTGTCGCGGATTTTTTTAGCGGTGCTTTCTGTGAAATCAGGCTGGAACGAATACGCAACCAGACAGAAAATGCCTAACGTTGAGCCTGCACAGGCTGAAAATTCATACCATTCCATCTCAGGCAGCTCTGATTCATATTGAGTAAACCACTTTTCAAGCCGCGGAACACGCTCATGCTCAATAACGTGCTTATGCACCTGCAAATCGCAATAATAGCCGCACAGTTCAAGCAGATAAGGTTTAATCATGTCATAGTGCTCAATGGAACCAAGGACACGCTGGCACGTTTTGACCAGTTCGTGCAGATATCCGCTGTCATCCTGTTCTTCCCTGAATTGATAATAGTTTTGCAGTTCCGCCCCAACTGTCAGTGCATCCTGCATTGAGGCATGGAGCATCCGAAAATCCTGCGGGTCCAGCGAGGTGCTGCGGTCACACAGATTGTCCAAATAATCACTAATCGTTTGATACGCGATGATAAACTCGACACATTTCTGTTTTTGGCTGCCTGACAATAAGGCCAGTATGCCGCCGCCTTCACAGTGAAACGTTTTGTCCCGAATACTTGCGGTTGCCTGTGCTTTCAATTCACTGTTATGAATCGATTCTGATTTTTGCTTCCATATGTCCAGCTCTTGATGAACGAGCGGAAAAATATCTCGATATACCTTTGCCATCAATCCAAAAGGATGTTCCGGTACTGTCAACACATGCACCCCCTACTAGTTCAAATATATTGATCAGTAAACGCTCTTGCTGCTTTAAAAACATCTTCTCTCTCGGGTTCATTGAAGATCTCATGGTAAAGCCCTTCCCACTCTCTGTATGCTTTATTATGAGAAGCAACACCATTAAACCACTTGATGACCATCGTTTTGTCAACAAGCTTGTCATCACCGGCTTGCATCACAAGAAGCGGAACTTTCAAAAATGCCTCTGTCGGCACCATTGCCGATTCAATTGTCTTTAAAAGCTCTCTGTACCATCTGACAGAAACTTTCCTGACGTATAACGAATCATTTTGGTCAGCCTCAATGACGTCCTCATTGCGCGTCGCCATATCAATTGATAATCCCGAATCAACCTTAAGTGACGGAGCGATGACATTCAGGCCTTTTGATGCAAGATCAAGCGCTTTATTCACTTTAATTTGCAGTCCGAGACACGGTGATGATAAAATAATTCCCGTAATCTTGGGATTTCTTTGCTGTTTAATCCATTCAATCGCGACCAGACCGCCCATGCTGTGACCTAGAAGAAAAACCGGCAGATCAAAAGTTCGCGCTTTATCTATCCAAGCATCTACTTCATCAATGTATTCTTGAAACGAGCGAATATGCCCTCTCGCTCTTGTCGTTGTTCCCTGTCCAGGCAAATCGCCCATGACAACGTGATAACCCGAAGACCGCCACATTTCAATCAGCCATTTATATCGTCCGTGATATTCACTTGCCCCGTGAATGATTACAATCACTGCAACAGGTCTGTCTGCTTTCCAGGTCCACATGTTCTTCACCTCATACGAAATTTAAATAGAGAAAGAAGGATGAATCTTATGATCTACCCTTATAAGGAACACAAGCCAGATATCCACCCAACAGCCTTTATAGCTGATAATGCAACAATTACCGGTGATGTCGTGATCGGAGAACAGTCCAGCATTTGGTTTTCTGTTGTCATAAGGGGAGATGTTGCGCCGACCAGAATCGGAAACAGAGTCAATATCCAAGATTTAAGCTGCCTCCATCAAAGCCCGAACAAGACGCTGCTCATTGAAGATGACGCCACGATAGGCCATCAGGTTACACTTCATAGCGCTGTTATCCGCAAGAACGCCTTAATCGGGATGGGCTCAATCATTTTAGACGGAGCCGAAATTGGCGAAGGCGCTTTTATTGGTGCCGGCAGTCTTGTCCCGCCCGGAAAAATCATTCCGCCTGACCATCTCGCCTTTGGCCGCCCTGCAAAAGTCATCCGCCCTTTGACGGAAGAAGACCGAAAAGATATGCAAAGAATACGGTCAGAATATGTAGAAAAGGGCCAATATTATAAATTTCTTCAACAAACATAAGACCTGCTTCGTCTTACTTTACCATTTTTCAAATTATATTTGAAAGCAATAACCATCGTTAACCCGGACGTCATAACAGTTCGGGTTTCGATTTTTCCATAAAACGTTCACATATAGCATGAAACGTATGACTTTTATCTTATCACAAAACTATAAACAGCCTCTGCAAAAACACATACCTATTCTTTCCTGTTCTCTATTTTCTATGAGCACACACAAAAAGAGCCCACTGGGAGCTCTTTTTGTCAGCTGATATTTCGTTCGCTGGCAGCAGCTGCATTTTTTTTATGAAACCCTTTTCCATAGTACACAGCCAGCAAGATGAGAAACCATATCGGCCCGATAATCACGGCTACTCTTGTATCAGGGCTGTAAGCCATAAGAATGACGACGAATGCTAGAAATGCCAATGACACATAAGACGTAAACGGAAATAAAGGCATTTTGTACTTTAATTGTTTCTTTTCTTCCGGCTTCAAACTTTTCCTGTATTTTATTTGAGAAAGCAAAATGATTGCCCACGTCCAAATCGCTCCGAACGTCGCAATACTTGTAACCCAAGTAAATACCTTCGCAGGGACAACATAGTTTAACAGCACTCCGACTAATAAAGCGCCCGCTGAAGCCAGAACAGCTTTACCCGGGATGCCGCCTTTCGTCAGCTGACCATATGCTTGTGGCGCCTCTTTCTGTTCCGCCAAGTTAAACAGCATCCGCCCTGTGCTGAAAATACCGCTGTTGCATGAAGACAGCGCGGCTGTCAACACGACAAAGTTAATGATACCTGCGGCCGATGGAATGCCCACTTTTTGAAATGTGAGAACAAATGGACTTCCTTGAGAGCCAATTTCCTGCCACGGATAAATAGACATAATGACAAATAAAGCGCCTACATAAAAAATCAAAATCCGCCAAAATACTGTATCGATTGCTTTGGCTAACGATTTTTGCGGGTTTTTTACTTCGCCAGCCGTCACCCCGATCATTTCAATCCCTAAATAGGCGAACATGACCATTTGAAGAGACAATAGAACCCCTTTTAATCCATGAGGGAAAAATCCTCCGTTGTTCCACAAATTACTGATTCCGGTGGCAATGCCCCCATTGCCGACTCCTGCAATAATCATCAATAAACCGACTGCAATCATGGATAAGATCGCAACAATTTTAATCAATGCGAACCAAAATTCCAGCTCACCGTAAGCTTTGACAGCCAGGAAATTAACACCCGTCATAATGACCAGTGCCGATAATGCCCAAATCCAGTTTGGCACGTCAGGAAACCAGAACCCCATATAGATACCGACAGCAGTAATTTCGGCCATACAGGTGACAACCCATAAAAACCAGTAGTTCCACCCTGTTAAATAGCCTGCAAGCGGTCCCAAGTAGTCACGCGCATACCTGCTGAAGGAGCCTGCGACCGGTTTTTGAATGGCCATTTCCCCAAGCGCTCTCATAATAAAAAACATGACCAGGCCGCTTGCGGCATACGCTACCAAAATACCAGGCCCTGCTAATTGAATAGCTGATGCGGAGCCGAGGAACAACCCTACTCCTATAGCAGCTCCTAAAGACATTAAAGAAATATGCCTTTCTTCGAGTCCGCGGTGCAGCTCTTGTTTTTGTTTTTGCATGCTTCTTCTCCCCTAGAAAAAAATATCATTATATCATTTTTCTGAATATTCCGTACGGATTGGGTAAATCAATGATGATGGAGAAATAAAAGGATAACAACAAGGCTTTCGACTACTCGAAAGCCTTGTTGTCTGTTACACAAAGATGACTTCTTTAGGCTGATGGCTCAGCTCTTCAGGCATATACCGTTTTTCAATATTGATGCTGTGCCAGATCATAAAGATTAGCACAGTCCAAATTTTACGGCTGTTATCAGCCTTGTCCGCACAATGGTCTTCAAGAAGCTGAAGGACATAATCCTTATGGATATAAGCATCCGTTTGGCTTTCTTGAATAATATTCCGCACCCATTCGTTCATTTCGTTTTTCAGCCAATGACGGATCGGTACAGGGAAACCAAGCTTTTTGCGGTTTAATACGTGCTCAGGCACAATTCCTTCAGCGGCTTTGCGAAGAAGATACTTCGTCGTGCCGTTCTTCGTTTTCAGCTCATCAGGAATTTTTGAAGCGACGTCGAATACGACTTTATCCAAGAACGGCACACGCAGTTCCAAAGAATTCGCCATCGTCATTTTATCCGCCTTTAACAAAATGTCGCCGCGCATCCAAGTGTGGATATCGACATACTGCATTTTGTTGATATCGCTGTACGAGCTGCTTTCTGTAAAGTAAGTCTTCGTCACATCGCGATATGAAAGGTTCGGATTATAATGCTTCAACAGCTGCTTTTTGACAGACTCTTCAAAGATTTTCGCGTTACCGATATAACGATCCTGAAGCGGAGTACAGCCGCGCTCAAGCAGGCTCTTTCCTCTCATACCTTCAGGCATAACGGCAGCAACGTGCAGAAGCATCTTTTTCAAGCCGGACGGAATCCGTTCAAACGGTTTAAGCGAAAGCGGTTCACGGTAAATGTTATATCCGCCGAAGAGCTCATCCGCTCCTTCACCTGATAAAGCAACTGTAACATGTTTTTTCGCTTCTTTTGCAACAAAGTACAACGGAATCGCTGCCGGATCAGCAAGCGGGTCATCAAAATGCCATACGATCTTCGGAAGCTCATTCATGTATTCCTCAGGCGAAATGACTTTGCTGATATTTTCAATGCCCAGCGCCGCTGCCGTTTCTTTCGCTACATCAACCTCACTGAAGCCCTGCTGTTCAAAGCCGACAGAGAATGTTTTTAAGCTTGGATGAAATTCCTTCGCAACAGACACAATAAAGGAAGAATCAATCCCGCCAGACAGGAATGAACCGACAGGAACGTCACTTCTCATATGAACGTTTACAGAGTCATAGATCGCGTCTCGGACTTCTTTCACAAGCTTGTCTTCTTCAGTCTGAACCGGCTTGAAGTTCGCTTTGAAATACGTTTTGAATGTGATATCGCCGTCCGGGCGGATTGTGAATTGTGAACCCGGCTCTACTTTTTTCACATGAGCATCAAGCGTGCTTGGTTCAGGAACAAATTGGAAAGACATGTACTGCTGCAATGCCTCTTTATCTATTTCAATATCATTCTGAGCAACCATTAAACTTTTTCTCTCTGAGGCAAAATAAACCTGATCATTGATCGTTGTGTAGTACAACGGTTTAATGCCGAATGGATCTCTTGCCCCATAAAGCACATGATCGTTTTTATTCCAAATCAGAAAGGCAAACATACCGCGCAGTTTGGACGCCGCTTCTTCTTTATAGTGACGGTAAGTCGCAAGAAGAACCTCTGTGTCCGAATCCGTGTTGAATGTGTACCCCTTTGCTTCAAGTTCTTCTCTCAGTTCGATATAGTTATAGATTTCTCCGTTAAAGATAATCCAATATGTTTCATCTTCATATGATAAAGGCTGTCCGCCATTTTCTACATCAATAATGCTGAGCCGTCTGAATCCGAAGCCGACGTGCTCATCATGGAAATATCCATCACTGTCAGGACCGCGGTGAACGATCATTTGGTTCATTTGTTTGATTAGTTCTTCTTGATCAGCGGTTTGAGCTAACGGATGCTTGTTAAAAACCCCGACAAATCCACACATAGTATTGCCTCCATAATTAAAATTGTCATCATTGAACCCCTATTTATAGACGCTGTGAATAGTATTTGGTTTCACAGTTATGTAAAAAAATAAACATGAATACAACGATAAAAAAGGGAAAGCCGCTTAACCAGTAAGCGGCTATAAAATTATTCTCCTAACGCTTCTTTACGCAGCTGCTCCGCTTTGTCTGTGCGCTCCCATGGAAGGTCAACATCGTGACGTCCAAAGTGGCCGTACGCAGCAGTTTGTTTATAGATCGGACGGCGCAAATCAAGCATTTTGATAATGCCGGCAGGTCGTAAATCAAAGTTATTGCGAACAACTTCAATCAGTTTTTCCTCAGAAGCTTTTCCTGAACCGAATGTGTTGATTGAGATTGACACAGGCTGTGCAACACCGATCGCGTAAGCAAGCTGTACTTCGCAAGAATCAGCAAGCTCAGCCGCAACGATGTTTTTCGCAACGTATCTTGCCGCATAAGCTGCAGAACGGTCTACCTTCGTCGCGTCCTTACCTGAGAACGCGCCTCCGCCGTGGCGTGCATAGCCGCCGTACGTATCAACGATGATTTTGCGTCCTGTAAGTCCCGCATCCCCTTGAGGGCCTCCGATTACGAAACGTCCTGTAGGGTTGATGAAATATTTTGTTTCTTCATCAATCAGCTCTTCAGGAACAACCGGATTGATTACATGTTCTTTAATGTTGCGCTGAATTTGCTCAAGTGTAATTTCAGGGTGATGCTGAGTTGAAATAACAATCGCGTCAATGCGGACTGGTTTGTTATTTTCATCGTACTCAACCGTCACCTGTGTTTTGCCGTCAGGGCGAAGGTACGGAAGAATATCTTCTTTACGGACTTCACTTAGGCGGCGGGCTAATTTATGGGCAAGTGAAATTGGAAGAGGCATAAGCTCTTTCGTTTCGTTGCACGCATAACCGAACATTAATCCTTGGTCACCCGCACCAATCGCTTCAATTTCTTCGTCGCTCATTGTGCCTTCACGGGCTTCAAGCGCTTGGTCTACGCCCATCGCGATATCAGCAGACTGCTCATCAATTGATGTTAAAACCGCACAAGTTTCCGCATCAAATCCGTATTTTGCACGTGTGTATCCGATTTCTTTAATGGTTTGGCGAACCGTTTTCGGAATGTCAACATACGTAGAAGTTGTGATCTCTCCGCTTACAAGAACCAAACCTGTTGTCACAGATGTTTCACAAGCAACACGCGCGTTAGGGTCTTTCTTTAAAATTTCATCTAAAATGCTGTCAGAAATCTGGTCACAGATTTTATCCGGATGCCCCTCCGTAACAGATTCTGATGTAAATAAACGACGATTTTTACTCATGATTTGCTTCCTCCTGCACAAGGCCTCCCGAAAGACCTTGTATATATGATACGGAACTCGCTCCCTCTTATACAATGTACAGTTATATTAGAGAATGTTAATTGGCATATTTATGAAATAAAAAAACCTTTTCCATCGAGGAAAGGGTTTGGTCTTTGTGCCTTTCACTCTTATCGCTCAAGGAATCATACAACCTTGCAACAGGTTAGCACCTTGGTTGTCTCACTCAGTTGAACATAATAAATAACAGAGAAACCGGTTGCTGGGCTTCATAGGGCCTGTCCCTCCGCCAGCTCGGGATAAGAGTATCCGCTCAATGAAATATCTTATCGTAAAAGGGTTTGCAATGTCAATATGATTCAGAAGAAATAGGCACCTATATTGAGGGAAAACAATGGAAATGCACACACAAAAAATAATAAATAGTATAGACTATTTGAAAATATATGTTATACTAATTCACAATTAGCAAAACACAAAAAACGATAAAGGAAGGTTTCATATGAACTCAGTTGATTTGACCGCTGATTTACAAGCCTTATTAACATGTCCAAATGTGCGTCATAATTTATCTGCAGCACAGCTAACAGAAAAAGTCCTCTCCCGAAACGAAGGCATTTTAACATCCACAGGTGCTGTTCGCGCGACAACAGGCGCTTACACAGGACGCTCACCTAAAGATAAATTCATCGTGGAGGAAGAAAGCACGAAAAATAAGATCGATTGGGGCCCGGTGAATCAGCCGATTTCAGAAGAAGCGTTTGAGCGGCTGTACACGAAAGTTGTCAGCTATTTAAAGGAGCGAGATGAACTGTTTGTTTTCGAAGGATTTGCCGGAGCAGACGAGAAATACAGGCTGCCAATCACTGTCGTAAATGAGTTCGCATGGCACAATTTATTTGCGCGGCAGCTGTTTATCCGTCCGGAAGGAAATGATAAGAAAACAGTTGAGCAGCCGTTCACCATTCTTTCTGCTCCGCATTTCAAAGCGGATCCAAAAACAGACGGCACTCATTCCGAAACGTTTATTATTGTCTCTTTCGAAAAGCGGACAATTTTAATCGGCGGAACTGAGTATGCCGGTGAAATGAAGAAGTCCATTTTCTCCATTATGAATTTCCTGCTGCCTGAAAGAGATATTTTATCTATGCACTGCTCCGCCAATGTCGGTGAAAAAGGCGATGTTGCCCTTTTCTTCGGACTGTCAGGAACAGGCAAGACCACCCTGTCGGCAGATGCTGACCGCAAGCTGATCGGTGACGATGAACATGGCTGGTCTGATACAGGCGTCTTTAATATTGAAGGCGGGTGCTACGCTAAGTGCATTCATTTAAGCGAGGAAAAGGAGCCGCAAATCTTTAACGCGATCCGCTTCGGGTCTGTTCTCGAAAATGTCGTTGTGGATGAAGATACACGCGAAGCCAATTATGATGATTCCTTCTATACTGAAAACACGCGGGCAGCTTACCCGATTCATATGATTGACAACATCGTGACTCCAAGCATGGCCGGCCATCCGTCAGCAATTGTATTTTTGACGGCTGATGCCTTCGGAGTCCTGCCGCCGATCAGCAAACTAACGAAGGAGCAGGCGATGTACCATTTCTTGAGCGGTTACACGAGTAAGCTTGCCGGAACCGAACGTGGTGTCACGTCTCCTGAAACGACGTTTTCTACATGCTTCGGCTCACCGTTCCTGCCGCTTCCTGCTCACGTCTATGCTGAAATGCTCGGCAAAAAGATCGATGAACACGGCGCAGACGTTTTCTTAGTCAATACCGGCTGGACCGGGGGCGGCTACGGCACAGGCGAACGAATGAAGCTTTCTTACACTAGAGCAATGGTCAAAGCAGCGATTGAAGGAAAATTAGAGGATGCAGAAATGATAACTGACGATATTTTCGGCCTGCACATTCCGGCCCATGTTCCTGGCGTTCCTGATCATATCCTTCAGCCTGAAAACACGTGGACCAACAAGGAAGAATACAAAGAAAAAGCAGTCTACCTTGCAAATGAATTCAAAGAGAACTTTAAAAAGTTCGCACATACCGATGCCATCGCCCAGGCAGGCGGCCCTCTCGTATAAAAAACAAAAGCCAAGAGCAATTATGCTCTTGGCTTGTTTTAATTGACGGAATGCAAAGAAGTCAGCTTATATGTAATGATGGTCCGGCCTTCTTCCCATTGAAGCTTCTGCACTTCAGCTGTGCCTGACTTTTCGCCAAACTTTGTTTTGCGTACATCCATTGGAATCTCCATCGGATATACTCGGTATCCGTCCTTCTCTAACGTGAATATATTCTCATCTATGCGGACTTCTTTTCCTTTTGTCACAATCAGTGTATTAAATTCAACAGGCATTCCCAAAGTGAAATCCCCTTTCGTTCTCTTTTTTCTTTATCATAACATATTTCACTGACAGCGGTTTTTCATCCATTGTGTGAGCTGCCGCACGATACGCCGGTTTTCTTTTGGCGGGAAATAATGTGTGAATGTACTGTAGTACCATGTCTCCACCGGCTTATGCAGTTGTTTTAGCTTCTCTTCAAATAAATAGGAATGCTGAATCGAAACATTTTGGTCTTTTTCTCCATGGATTAACAGCACGGGAGCCTGAATTTTGTTTACTTGGTCAAACGGTGTCCTCCATTGATATTCCTCAGGCACCTTTTTCGGTGTTCCGCCGATGACTCTTTTCATCATTCGCCGCAAATCCTGCCGCTCCTCGTATGTAAGAATCATATCACTGACGCCTCCCCAGGAAACAAATGAAGCTGCCTGCCCGCCCATTTCGATCGCAGTGAGCATTCCCATAATTCCGCCGCGGGAAAAACCGAAGATGTGGATTCTATCCTTCTTGACATTTGGGTGCTGCTGAAGCAGGCGAAAAGCAGAAAATGCATCCTCCCTGTCTTCTCCTGCAAAATCCTCATTGCCTTCTCCTCCTTGATTTCCTCTGTAAAAAGGAGCAAACACCACAAACCCTTGGGATGCAAACTGGATAATCCGGCCCGGCCGAACCATGCCCACGCTTTTAATCCCGCCGCGCAAATATAAAAATCCGTCATATTGTCCCGGTTCCGCCGGCTCAGCCAGAAGCCCCTTAACCCGTAATCCATTTGACAGATAGCAGATCGTATACAAACGCACATGCTGGCTTGGCGACGGAAATCTTCTTTTCTCTATAATCAAAACAGCCGCCTCCTTTTTTTCTATATGCTTTCCTTACTCCAAAATTACATCCGGAGAACCTGGTTAGGCATTCACACATTTTTATACCCATCATACGATATGTAAAGCAAAAAAGGATATTAACTTGATGCGAAATAAGGAGGTTGTCTATGTGAACAGATGGTTAAGGCTGGGCTTCGCCTGTGTCGGCAGTATCTTTCTGATGATCGCCCTGGCGGCTTGCAAGCAGGAAGAAACGCTCACCAAAGTCAAAGTAGCTGAAGTGACCCATTCAATTTTTTACGCACCTTTATATGTTGCTGAGTCTAAAGGTTTTTTTAAGGAAGAAGGGCTTGATGTCGATGTGAATACGACCTGGGGCGGAGATAAAACGATGACATCGCTTCTTTCCAACGGCTCCGACATCGCGCTTGTCGGGTCAGAAACATCTATTTATGTCGAAGCGCAAGGGGCTAAAGATCCCGTCATTAATTTCGCCCAGCTGACTCAGACAGACGGAACGTTTCTTGTCGCGAGAGAAGATGTTGAACACTTCGACTGGGATCAGCTGAAAGGAAAAACGTTTCTCGGTCAGCGAAAAGGCGGCATGCCGCAAATGGTCGGCGAGTATGTACTGAACAAACATAAGATTGACCCGCATAAGGATATAGACCTCATCCAGAACATAGACTTCGCCAATATTGCCAATGCGTTTGCTTCTGGAACCGGTGAGTATGTACAGCTCTTTGAACCGCAGGCTTCTCTCTTTGAGAAAAAAGGCATCGGCCATATCGTGGCTTCATTCGGAGAAGAATCAGGAGAGGTTCCTTATACGACTTTTATGGCGAAACAAAGCTATTTGAAGAAAAATGAAGACACAGCCGTCAAGTTTACAAAAGCCATTTATAAGGCGCAGCAGTGGGTTGAAAACCATTCTGCGAAGGACATCACAGATGCCATTAAAGATGAATTTGATGATACCGACCCAGACGTCATCGAAACATCCATTGAACGCTATAAAAAACAGCATTCATATTCACCAGACCCTCTGCTTAACGAAAAAGAATGGGAGCTTCTCCAAACCATTATGGATAAATCGGGAGAACTGCCGAAGCACATTCCATACAATCAGCTTGTAAATAAAGAAATTGCTGAAAAAGTCACCTCGGAGAAATAGGAGGCGCCATCTATGTCTTTCTTACATGTCGACCATGTAACCCATACTTATTTTTCTATTAAAGAAAAAACAACGGCTGTGCGGGATATTCATTTCGATGCCGAAAAAGGCGATTTCATCTCATTTCTCGGCCCAAGCGGCTGCGGAAAAACAACATTGCTTTCCATTATTGCCGGTTTGATTGAGCCATCAGAAGGCAGAGTTCTGATTGAAGGCCGTGAGCCGAATCAAAAAGAACATAATATTGGCTATATGCTTCAGCAGGATTACTTATTTCCCTGGAAATCTATCGAGGAAAATGTGCTTCTCGGTTTAAAAATCGCCGACACGCTGACAGAAGAAAGCAAAACCGCTGCACTCGGTCTATTGCCGGAGTTCGGCCTCATAGATGTGGAGAAAAAATATCCGAAAGAACTGTCAGGCGGGATGCGCCAGCGGGCTGCGCTTGCAAGAACACTTGCGCCTAACCCTAGTCTGCTTTTGCTGGATGAGCCATTTTCCGCGCTTGATTTTCAGACAAAGCTGTCTTTGGAAAACCTGGTATTCCGCACATTAAAGGAATATCAAAAAACAGCAGTGCTTGTCACTCATGATATAGGGGAAGCGATAGCGATGAGCGATACGATCTTTTTATTTTCAAATCAGCCGGGCACCATCCATCAGATTTTTACCATTCCTAAGGAATTGGCCGCGATGTTGCCTTTTGACGCCCGTCAGGAACCTTCCTTCCAGACACTGTTTCAAACGATATGGAAGGAGCTGAATTCTCTTGAGAAACAGCAAAGAAACCATTGATCTGCTTCACGAGCAGTATCAATTCAAACAGAAAAAGGAAAAGTGGAAGGTCCATTCCTTTCAGCTTGCCATATTTATTCTCTTTTTCTCGGGCTGGGAAATCTCCAGCAGGCAGGGCTGGATCGATCCGCTGATCTTCAGCTCTCCATCAGCTGTGTGGCGATTATTGCTGGAGAAACTTGGTGACGGTTCTTTACTGTCACACATCGGCGTCACTTTATTTGAAACGGTGCTTGGCTTTTTGCTCGGGACGTTTATGGGCACGTGCCTAGCCGCTTTGTTATGGTGGTCTAACCGACTTGCCAGAATTTTAGATCCGTATCTTGTGATTTTGAACGCAATGCCGAAAGTGGCCCTGGGCCCGATCCTGATTGTCGCGCTCGGTCCCAGTTTTATCAGCATCATTGCGATGGGAGCCATCATCAGCGTCATTATCACAACCATCGTTGTCTACACCGCCTTCCAAGAGGTCGACGAAAACTATACGAAAGTCATGAAAACATTCGGCGCAAAAAAGTGGGTTATTTTTAAAGAAGTCATACTGCCTGCATCCTCCCCCGCGATTATTTCAACACTAAAAGTGAACGTCGGTTTATCATGGGTTGGCGTTATTGTAGGGGAATTCCTCGTTTCGAAGGTCGGATTAGGATATATGATTATTTACGGATTCCAAGTCTTCAATTTTACACTCGTCTTCTTAAGCCTGCTGATCATCGCCATCTTCGCCACTCTGATGTATCAGGGCGTCGAGCTGCTGGAAAAGAAATGGACGAAGGGGAGGACATAAAAAACCCGGCACATGTGCCGGGTTTTTTATTCAATCCATCCAGATTCTTTCAGTTTTTTCAAGCTGATCGGAAGAACGGAATCCTTCATAATAAAGCTGAATTTTTTATTGCGGGAAAGGTTCTCCGGCAGCTCGTGAAACAAAACCGGGCCTTTCGTTTCAAAGTAATCAGCCTGCTTTTCAAGCTTTTCTATATCTGCAAAATATATATTTTTTACAATCACTTTTTCTTTTCCGAGAACTTTATACTGTCCGAGATACTTGAGGCTTTTGACTCTCGCGCCCGTCTCTTCCTTTACTTCCCGGAGCGCAGCCTCTTCTGCGCACTCCATCGGCTCTACTTTCCCGCCTGGAAACTCATAGCCTCTGTCCTCATGTTCTGTTAAAAGCCATTTGCCGCCAAAACGGCAAATCACCCAGACATGCTTCGGGCTGTCCGAGAAAGGCTGATCGTCAAAGGAAAGCTGAACAGTATTCTGATAATAATCTTTAAACTCGTACATGTTTATCCCTCAAATCCGTTCCTAGCTATCTTCCATACATCATACCACAGTTACGTTTCTTCGGAAGCCTTTTATCAAAAAATAAGGGAAACCCAGCACGCCGTCAGGTTCTGCATGCAGACTAGCTCGTACAGTTTTTTTGCGATACTTTTGCCGGAAAGTGCGACCGACGCTCTGGGCTTTATTATGACCCGCGAACAGGGAAAAGTTACGGTTTGCGCTTAAATTTATTTTTTAACGTTTCTAAAAGATCGACAAGCATCTGAGGAACCGGTATGCCAAGAGAGCTGGCTGTCACAACAATTTGCACAGATTCATAAAGAATATAAAACATAATAGCCAAGTCACGAATTGATCCCTGTGTATTCAGCAGCTGATCAAAAAAGTGGCATACAGAGATCAGAGCCAGCGTGACTAATTTTTTGACAAGCCGGGCAAATACCTTTTTAAATGACAGTTTGTGAATAATGGTTTCCTTCAAAGTCGTACTGATAAATTCAATTGCCATAAGAGAGAGCAAAATCAGAAATGAATACTGAAAACCTCCAAAGAAAAAACCCGCTGCTGAAACGCTGACTGCTAAAAACGAAAAGATGCCAAAGTCTCTATCCATTTATCCCAACATCCTTTCACAGAAACGGCCTTACGATATTCTATGGTAAACAAGCCGAACGGATTGGATTTTTCAGAAAAATGGACTGGTTGTCGCCTATTTTTCAGATACAAAAAGAAAAGCCGGACGTCTTTTTTAAGACATCCGGCCGTTCTATTTTTGAACTTAACCTAGGTAAGCTTTTAGCATCCAGTTATGTTTTTCAATATTTTGATGGATCGCAAGAAGCATGTCCCCTGTTGTTTCGTCACCGACTTCATCAGCTAAATCCATGCCGTTTTTCAGCTCTTCCGCGATGACTGTGAAATCATCATATACGCTTTGAACCATTTGTTCAGCTGTTTCATTTCCAGCAGCTTCTTTGACAGAAGCCGTTTCTAAGGATTCCTTCATTGTTGCAATCGGTTTTCCGTTCAGCGCCAAAAGACGTTCTGCTAAGTCATCAATATAAGTTGCTGTTTCGTTGTACAGCTCCTCAAACTTTTCATGAAGAGTGAAGAAATCTTTCCCTTTCACATACCAGTGATAATTATGTAGTTTCACATACATGACCGTCCAGTTGGCTACTTGTTTGTTCACTGCTTGAATCAATTGTTCTGACATGGTATCTCCTCCTTGTTATATGACTATGTATACCCTTAATATCGTACGCTAAAACCTCTTTTTTACCCTTATCTGTCACGATTTCTTCTATTATGCTACAATTGTTAAAAAACGGGAGGTGGAATGTCATGACGCTTCTCATTACGATAAGTATTTTGATTGTGCTGGCTGTTTTGCTTGTAACCATTTGGACGACTGTAAAAGCCTATAATGTAAAGCATACCATTGATCCACCACAAGAAAATCACTCTGATTCACACAATCAATGATGATGTGAATGCTCCTCTTCTGACTGATTGCTGGCAGCATCGGCGTCTCCGACTTGGACTTTTAAGGTCGGCATGCTATGCTGTTTTTTTGCTGTGACATGAGATTGGACAGTGTATACACCATCTTCCTTAAACGTCGTTTCCAATCGGTATACGCCTTTTTCTTGTTTCACCTTAAACATTTGGCTTGCGTCTTTTTCCCCTTCTTTCCATACTTCAAACTCTACTTCATCGGCATCCGTCACAGCTTCATCACCATATGATACAGCTGCTTCATAAGCAGCGCTTTCTCCGGGATTTACTTTTTCAGGCCCGGTCAGCTTGACATCCAAAACCTCGGGCGTCTCAGCTGTATTTGCTTTACTTTCACCAGATCCGCATCCATTAAGCAATAAAGCAGAAAAAAGCAGAACAACCAACATCTTTTTCATGCCATCACCCTTTCATCGTTTACCTAAATAGTAGCAAACGCTTACAGCAAATGGTACACAAAATATGAGACGTCACAAAAAAGACCTTTTTGCTTAAGCGCAAAAAGGTCCTTTCTATTTTAGCCAAATACTTTTAGCAATTCTTCTTTATCCTGTGAAAGCCAGAAACGCATTAAACGTTTAGCGCCTTCCAGATCATGAAGCTTCGCTTGGCCGCACTGCTTTTCATTCGCAGCAGGTATTTCTGTAATCTCTACCGCTTCCTTCATTGTGTCTTCAAGCAGATCAACGATTTCCGCTGATGTCGGCTCTCCGCTCACAACTAGATAATAGCCTGTCTGGCAGCCCATTGGAGAAATATCAATGATATCAAAATGATCGTATTTCTCAGCGTGAGAACGAATCGTAAACGCGAGCAAATGCTCGAGTGTGTGGATGGTGTCAGGCTTCATCGCCTGTTTATTTGGCTGGCAAAAACGAATGTCAAATTTATTGACAACGCCGTCTGTTCCCACTTTATGCACGCCGCAATGTCTTACATATGGAGCAACAACCGCATTATGATCAAGCTCAAAACTTTCTACTGAAGGCATAATGGCACTCTCCCCTTTTTTAAAAATGTAATTTCATTATAACATACTTTTCCGATAAGAATTATTGATTAACTTTTCAATCTGTGTTTTTTTTCTTATACTTGCATCAGAAAGGTTGCTGAAGAAACATGAAAACCCTATTCATCGCTCTGATCAGAGGATATCAAAAATTCATCTCGCCCCTGACACCGCCAACGTGCCGCTTTTATCCGACCTGTTCCCAATATGGAATCGAAGCGATTAAAACACATGGCGCTTTAAAAGGCGGATGGCTGACAATCAAACGGATTTTGAAATGCCACCCGTTCCATCCGGGAGGAGTCGATCCCGTTCCTGAAAAGAAACAAAAACATTAATTGTTATAACCGTTTACGATAAGATCCAGTTTTCCGGTTTTAGGATCAATGACTAAGCCATGGACCGGAACGTTTTCAGGGAACAGCGGGTGATGTTTAATAACATCTACGCTGTCTTTCACACTCGCTTCCACTGAATCAAAGCTTTTAAACCATTGATCAAAGTCTACACCGGAGTACTTTATTGTTTCGATGCGTTCTTCCGGAATCCCTCTTGCTTTGATTTTTTCAAGCATGCTTTTGCTGCTGATTTTGCTCATGCCGCAATCGTGATGCCCGATCACACACACCTCATCTGCATTCAGCTCGTACACTGCGACGAGTATACTTCTCATGATGCTTCCGAATGGGTGTGTCACAAGCGCACCGGCACTTTTAATGATTTTCACATCACCGTTTCGCAAATTCATCGCATGCGGCAGCAGTTCAACCAGACGAGTATCCATGCAAGAAAGAATCGCCATTTTTTTATCTGGAAATTTTGATGTTTGATACTTTTCATACTCTCTTTGTTCAGTAAATGTCTTGTTAAATTCGAGAATATCATTTAGAAGACTCATGTTCGTTGTCCCTTTCTATTCTTTTTACTCTTCAATATATCACAACCCTTGTTTATTCGTCATAATAAAAAAAGACAAACCCTCAGGCCTGCCTTATTTCCCCATGTTATAGCGTTTTTTGAACTGCTCAACTCGTCCGCCTTTTTCATTGAATTTCTGGCGGCCTGTATAAAACGGATGCGTGTCAGAGCTTACCTCTACTTTAATGACAGGATATGTGTTTCCGTCTTCCCACTCTGCTGTTTCATTAGATGTTTTCGTAGAGGTGCTGAGAAAACGGTAGCCGCTGTTGACATCCTGAAATATCACTTTGTGGTTCTTCGGATGAATTCCTTCTTTCATGTGAATCTCCTTTCGATAAATCGTAATAATTACGTTTTATTTTATAACCTTACAAACGTTTTGTCAATCTTCTTATATCCTTCCCTCTGTTTTCACATCGTAAACCTCATGGCATTTAAGAATAGGAAGAATAATCTAACCGAGGAAGCAAATAATAAACCCAAAATACATACAGAACGTCTTTTTAGAAAGGTGGTTTACGATTGTGGATGATTTAGTTTTGGCCAGAAGCCTCTTTGGCACGACAATGGGCTTTCATATTATTTTCGCAACGCTTGGAGTCGGTCTCCCGCTCATGATTTTAGTGGCGGAATTGATCTATCAAAAAACGAAAGATGACCATTATGCGATCATGGCGAAAAGATGGACGAAAGCACAAGCCGTTTTGCTGGGGGTCGCCATACCGACCGGAACGATCGCGGGCACTCAGCTCGCGCTTTTATGGCCGGGATTTATGGAAGTCATCGGCCGGGTGATGTCCCTGCCGTTTCAAATTGAAATCTATGCTTTTTTTGTTGAAGCCCTATTCATGTCGATTTATGTATACGCTGCAGACCGTTTGTCACCTGCAATGAGGATTGTTGCTGTTTTCTTTGTGTTAGTCGGGGCAGCAGCATCCGCTGTTCTGATCACGAATGTTCACGCTTTTGAAGGTACGCCCGCCGGTTTTAAAATTTTAAACGGAAAAATTACAGATGTTGACCCGTGGGCTGCGTTTTTTAATCCTAGCTTTTTTATCACTGCCGGCCATGTCGTGCTGTCCGCGTTTATGACCGGTGCGTTTATCGTGGCTTCTGTTGCGGCGTATAAAATGATCCGAACGAGGAAAAAGGAAAAGGTCTATCGCTTTCACCGGAAAGCCCTTTTGCTCGCACTGACGATCGGCGGTATTTTTTCATTGCTGACCGCTTTGAACGGACACGAATCTGCACAGATGCTGTACGAATACCAGCCCGAAAAATTAGCCGGTGCGGAAGGCCTATTTGAAACAAGATCCCACGCCCCGCTCGCTATCGGCGGTTTTACCGACCCGAATGAAGAAAAAGTAAAATGGGCTATCGAGATTCCATGGGCTTTAAGCTTTTTGGCAGCGAACCGTTTTGACACTGTTGTAAAGGGATTGAATGCATTTCCTAGAGATGAATGGCCGCCGCTTTTCATTCACACGCTGTTTAATGCGATGGTGGGTGTAGGCATGCTGCTAATTCTTTATTCCATCATCGGTGTGGTCTGGAGAAAGGTGCTCAAGAAAGACCGTTTCCCAACGTGGCTTTTGATCATTTTCATGACAGCAGGCCCTTTTAGTCTCATCGGCATTGAATTCGGCTGGATTTTCGCATGTACGGGGAGACAGCCTTGGGTCATCTATCATCTGCTGAAAACGTCAGATGTCGTAACTACGACTGGCTCGATCGGGGTGCTGTTCTTATTTTTCACATTTGTTTATGCCGTGTTAGGCGCAGCTGTCGTCTACGTGCTGCTGTATTATTTCCGCAAGCACCCGGTTGACGAAGATTTAAATACAGCGGAGTCGTAATGGCTCCGCAAACAGGAAACCAAATGGAAGGAAGATCGACAAATGGAGATTTCAACTGACGCTCTGATCGCCATCTCAATTATCTGGGGCTTTGTGTTTATTTACGCCGTCATGGCGACAATGGATTTTGGAGCGGGATTTTGGTCTATGATCTATTTAAACAAGGAGCATATGAAGGCCACCGATATTGCGAATCGCTTTTTGTCCCCGACTTGGGAGGTCACAAATGTCTTTATTGTGGCCATCGTCGTGGCGCTTTTCAGTTTTTTCCCCGGCGCGACATTTGTGCTCGGCACCGTTTTATTAATTCCCGGAAGCATGATTTTGCTGCTTTTAGCAATTCGAAGCGGATTTCTCGTTTTTTCAAACACAGCAAAGGAGCGGAAAACGCTAAGATATATTTCCGGCATCTCCGGCTTTATCATTCCTGCTATTTTAATTTTGGTGCTTCCTGTGACACACGGAGGGTTTATAGAAAAAACGGATGGAATCTATAACTTAAATATGTCTAAAATCTTTTCAAGCCCCAACGCCTATTCATTTATCGGGTTTGCGATTTTAAGCACCTTATTTTTGTCCTCGCTGCTGCTTGCAGATGTTTCAAATGTGGCAGAGGAACAGGATGCGTACCGAGCCTACAGAAAAAGCGCCCTGATTACCGGCCCGATTTCACTGTTGTTTGCAGTATGCATTATGGTGACAATGCGGAATGAAGCAAACTGGCTGTACAGCGGAATGATGAATGATTTTACTTGGATTATTGCATCGTTCATTACATTTGTCATTGCTGGAATCGCCCTTTTTCTGCCTAATAAGAGCTTTGGGCAAAACATCGGAAAACCGCGGCTTGCACTTGTCGCGATTGGGATACAGTATTTTCTCGCAAGCTACGCGTACGGGCGGGCGCATCTTCCGTATATGATTTATCCCGATGTGACAGTCATGTCAGGCTTCACAGAGCCAGCAACGTTCAGAGCGCTGTTTGCAACGTATATCGTTGCATTTATCATTCTATTTCCGGGCTTCTTTTTCTTCTGGAAAATGTTTATGCGAGATAAACGCTATATCCGCCAGGAGGAATAGAGGGCAAGCCAGCCGGCTATACTAATCCAGAACCTTTATAAGGAGGGGATGGCATGGAGCAGAAAATTCTATGTGAGGTCAACAACTGTTCTTATTGGGGCAAAGGTAACAAATGCACCGCTGATGCCATTTATGTTGTCAGCCATACTGGTGAAACGGCTGAAAACAGCCGGGAAACAGACTGCAAAACGTTTAAGCCGCATGATTTGTAATTAAAAGAAAGAGCTGCGTCAGCCAGCTCTTTCTTTTTGCATGTTGAGTGTTCTCAGCTTTTTAGTTATGACCCCGTTTGCAGGTGAAAACAAAAAGGCGCTTGCATAACATACACCTGTCATGGCCGCCATCGCTCCTGAAATCGAAACATTAAGCCACGTTGCGAAGAAATAGCCCATGACCGCCGACAGCCCACCAATCAACGCGCTGAGAATCAGCATATAAAGAAGCCGGTCTGTCAGCAAATGTGCCGCAGCAGGCGGAACAATCAGCATGGCCACAACCAATACAGCACCCACCGAATCAAAGGAAGCAACAGTCGTCAGGGACAGCATGCCCATTTGCACGTAATGAATGAGCAAAACCGGTATTCCCAAGGCTAAAGCCATTTGAGGATCAAACGAAGCGATTTTAAACTCCTTATAGCACACACTGATCAACACTACGTTTAAAACCAGAACAGATGCCAGCATCCAAAACGCTTTCGGCCCAATATCAACCCCGAATACCGTCATCGTATTCCACGGCACAAAAGCGATTTCTCCCATTAACGAGTGCTCAATATCGAGATGGACATTCGCTCCATACACAGAAAGCAAAATAACCCCGATTGCAAATAAGGATGTAAACACAACTCCTATGGCAGCATCTGATTGAACCCCCTTGCTATGAAGAAGCTGAACCAAGAAAGCCGTTAACAGACCGGTTGCGGCTGCGCCAATAAACATATAAATCCCATCGAGACTTCCCGTCACTAGAAAAGCGCCGACAATGCCAAGCAACACTGTATGACTGATTGCGTCGGCCAGCATCGCCATGCTTCTCAGCACAAGAAATGTGCCTATCAATCCGCAGCTTACACCGACTAATACACCGGTAGCTATAATCCATGCTTCAAAACTCATTTGCGATCTGTCCCTTCTCGGCATCATGAGACGCTTTTCGAAGCTCAGGCATCCGTCCATACAGCTTTAAGAGTGAATAAAGCCGCTCTCTCGTTTCTCTCGGTAAACGGTCCGGGTCAAAGTAGTCCTGATCGGATTCTATATTGGTAAGTTCCATTTCATGCATGAGATACACTTCATACATCCGCTGCTTCAAAGCTGTGTGATAGCCTTTTTCTATCCCTTTGCTTGTGATTTGCCAAATCCCATTTTCGATACGCTCAATGCACCTCTCTTGTTCCAAGTCATTTAATGCCTTAAGGCATAATGAAGGGGATAGGCGTCTTTTCTTTCTTACACTTTCAACAGTTACACAAAGATTATTCTTTTCATACTGTTCATAAATCGCCAAAAGCACTTGCTCCCTGCTTGTTCTGCGCCGCAGCCTCATCAGCCTTATGGCTTTAGCAGCCAATCCCCGCTTAGGCGCGCAAATCATTGAAACAAGAAAGAGCAGCGTTGCAGATAAGATCATTAATGGCCCTGTCGCCATTCCCTTCATCGTGGTGCTAAGCAGGGTTCCGGCCGCGCCGCTGACCCCGCCTGTAATCCCGGCAATGACGATCATCCCGGTTAACCGTTCGGTCCAATATCTCGCGGTTATGGCAGGTGTAATCAGCATAGCCGCCATTAATATCACACCAACAGTCTGAAGCCCAATGACGACAGCACAGACAATCAGACAAGCCAAAAGCCCGTTTAAAAAACGCACCGGGATTCCTAATCCCTTTGCAAACGCGAGATCAAAAGTAATCAATGTAAATTCCTTAAAGAAAACAATACATAGGAGCAGTAGAACAGCGGATATCCCTGCAATAAGGATGATATCCTGCCTGACCAATGAAGCAGCCTGGCCGAATAAAAAAGAATCAAGCCCGCTTTGGCTTCCCGCCCCCTGTTGCTGAATATATGTCAGCAGAATGATCCCGACGCCAAAAAACACAGAAAGAACAATCCCGATCGCCGAGTCCTCCTTTGTTTTTGAAAGCCGAGGAATCAGCTGAATACAAAACGTTCCGAGCAGTCCGGCGAGCGCTGCCCCCAGCAAAAAGAAAGGCAGTGATTTTTGCCCGGTGAACAGAAAAGCGAGACACACTCCCGGCAGAGCTGAATGGGCCATCGCATCGCCGATTAAACTTTGCTTTCTCAGCAGCACAAAGCTGCCCAAAACACCGCTTGCCGTCCCGAGCAAAAGCGTACCGGCCAGCACCCACTGTGTATTCGGATGCTGGAGCTGCAGCCACAAACTTTCAAACATTGCGCTCACTCCTTATGTCCTTCTGCCAGCACTTTATCTTTTAAAAACGTAAGCCTTCCTCCATATGTTTTTTGCAGGTTTTCGATCGTAAAAACGTTTTCCGTCGGTCCGAAAGCGATTTTCCTTAAATGAAGCAGTAAGATCCAATCGAAATAATCCTCGGCGGTCTGCAGATCATGATGGACGACAAGCACGGTTTTTCCTTTTTCTTTGAGTTCTGCCAACAGCGTCATAATCGCGCGCTCCGTCGCTGCATCAACACCTGCAAACGGTTCATCCATAAAATAAATGTCAGCGTTCTGGCAGAGTGCCCGGGCAAGAAACACCCGCTGCTGCTGTCCGCCTGACAGCTGGCTGATTTGCCTTTTCGCATAATCATGCATCCCGACTTTTGTTAATGCGGCCTTCGCCATCTCCACATCCGCTTTCTTTGGCCTCTTTAATAAACCGATTCTCCCGTATCTTCCCATTAGGACGACATCGAGCGCGCTTGTGGGGAAATCCCAGTCAACCGAGCCGCGCTGCGGAACATATCCGATTCTGGTCCGCTGATCCTTATAGTCTTTGCCGTAAATAGAGATGTCTCCGGAAGCTCGGGGCACAAGACCGAGAATCGTTTTGATCAAGGTTGATTTTCCCGCGCCGTTTGGGCCAATAATGCCAATAAGTTTTCCTTCAGGCACCTGCAGCGAAATATCCTGCAGTACAGGCTTTTTATGATAAGCAACCGTCACATTATCAAGCTCAACAGGGAACATATCCTCCACCTCTTTTCTTTATTTAAGCGCTTTAGTAATCGTGTTGATATTGTGGCGGAACATTCCTTCGTATGTGCCTTCTTTTGTGCCCTTTTCACCCATGGCATCCGAATAAAGCTGACCGCCGATTGTGACTGTATGGCCTTTTTCTTTAGCGCCTTCCACCACTGCATTGATTGATTTTTCAGATACACTGCTTTCTACGAACACAGCTTTTATTTGTTTTTCTGTCAGAAGATCAACCAGCTCCTGAACATCCCTTAATCCATAGTCCGAATCTGTGCTGAGTCCCTGCAGGCCTTTTACCTTAAATCCATACTCATTCCCAAAGTACGCAAACGCATCATGAGCAGTCACAAGCACACGGCTTTTCTCCGGAATATGTGCGATCTCCTGACGCGACCACTTATCTAAATATTGCAAATCTTCTTTGTACTCTTTGGCATTTTTCCGAAAGGCATCTGCGTGCTGAGGCATTGCTTTGCTGAATTGCGCTTCAATTTCATCCACCGCATAGATCCATAACGGAATGCTGAACCAGACGTGGGGATCAAACGTCTTGCCTTCCCCCGCGGGAATAAGCTTATTTTTCGGAATGGCCTCAGCTACTGCCGCCGATTGTTTTTGTTCACCGATTTTTTGGAGCACATCCTCCATTTTCCCTTCCAAATGCAACCCGCTGTACAGAACAACATCGGCAGACATTAATTTTTTCGTGTCACCTTGGGAAGCTTTGTAAAGGTGCGGATCAACCCCCGGTCCCATTAAAGAGGTGACTTTTACATGCTTACCTCCGATGATTTCTGCTGCATCGGCAATTTGAGATGTTGTCGCTGTCACTTGTAATTGCTGATCAGCGCTTTTTCCGGCTGAATCCGTTCCGCATCCCGTTAAAGCAAAGGTCGCAAAAAGTACTGCTGCCATCAGCCCTCGTCTCATATTTCTCCTCCTCTTTACCATCAATGTCCGATTGTTTTATCTTATGTTGTCAGTTCTTAGACATGTGACATTAAATTAGCCAAAAGCATGTTTTATTTACACAGGACAAAAAGTTTCCCTTGTGCAAAATTATCGCGTTTGGCCATTTTTGTCAAGCTAATTTACATAAAAAAACCGGCTGGGTCAGCAGCCGGTCCAAACGAGAAGGGATGTATTCAACGAACACTTTTACTGTAACAGCACAGTGTCATTTATTCAAAATAGCAAAATGCTTTTTTCTTAACCATGCTGTGTGAAAACATCCATTTTGGTCACATATTTTCGCATAATGTCTTGGTTTACCTCAACCCCTAAACCAGGCTGTTTTGACACAGAAATAAATCCATTATCAATACGAATATCAGGAGTTACAATATCTTCATCCCAATAGCGTGAGGATGAAGATATATCGCCAGGTATTGTGAATTGAGGCAGTGAAGCAAGCGCCACGTTCTGCGCTCTTGATATGCCTGTTTCCAGCATTCCGCCGCACCAAACCTCCATATGATGCTCTTGGCATAAATCATGAATTTTTAAGGCTTCTGTTAAGCCGCCGACACGAGAAGGTTTTATATTAATAATTTTGCAGCTTCCTAGCTCAATCGCCCGTCTCGCATCATCAACTGAACAAATGCTCTCGTCAAGGCAAATGGCCGTTTTCAAATGTTTCTGCAGGTGGCGGTGGTCAACGATATCGTCGGATTGAAGGGGTTGCTCAATCATCATTAAATGATAGTCATCAAGCTCCTTTAAACGGCTGATATCCTTCAGTTCGTAAGAGGAATTGGCATCGGCCATAAGCGGGATGTTTGGGAATCGGCTGCGGATGGCCTTGACCAATTCCACATCCTGCCCAGGCTGAATTTTAATTTTTATTCTTTGATAACCTTCTTTTTGATAGCTCTCAATTTCCTTCAGCATATCGTCAAGAGGCGCCAGTCCGACTACCACGCCGGCAGGGACTTTATCTCTTGTTCCGCCCAATGCCTCAGCAAGGGATACGCCCTTCTTTTTGGCATAGATGTCCCATACAGCCGATTCAAGTCCCGCTTTTGCCATCCGATTTCCTTTATAACGCGCCAGGCTGTCCGGCACTTCTGAAGGGTGATTGAATTCACGGCCGACGACATTTGGGATAAAAAAATCTTTTAGCATATGCAAACATGTTCCAATGGTTTCCTCGGTGTACCAAGGCGAAGAGAAAGCGGAAACTTCTCCCCAGCCTGTGACACCTGATGTATCAATGGCTTCCACGATCAGAAATTTACGCTCTTGAAGCGTTTCGATACTGTTTTTAAACGGTTTCTTTAAGTTCATGCTCAAATGGTAAAGCGTGATTTTTTCTATTTCGATCATAGCAGTTCTCCTTTACGCGCATCCTTCAGCTGATTTCGCAAGAGCTTATTAGACGCATTGCGCGGCAGGCGGTCAAGCACAAAGAATTTTGCCGGAATTTTATACTTCGCCAAGCGTTCTTTGCAGTAGTCAGTCAATTCTCCTGCGCTCACAGGCTTGTGAAGGACAAGATAGGCGTGAGGCACTTTCCCCCATTTTTTGTCCTCAGCCCCTGAAACCCCGGCTTCGGCCACAGCGGGGTGTGAAAGCAGCACTGACTCCACTTCGGCCGGATAAATGTTTTCTCCGCCGGATATGATCAGATCTGAACGTCTGTCTAATACATATAAAAAGCCTTCGCTGTCCAAATAACCAAGATCACCTGTTTTCAGCCAGCCATTTTGAAAGGAGGCTTCATTTGCGCTCTCTCGGTTAAAATAGCTTTTCATAACATTCGGGCCTTTGACCATGATTTCACCGTGTACAAACGGTTCACATGCCTGTCCGTCCCGCTCTATTTTGATTTCACATGAAAACAGCGGTTTCCCCGCAGATCCGAGCTTTTCCATACTGAATTCCGGCGACAGGGTAACAATTTGTGAGCATGTTTCTGTCATTCCATATGACTGAAAGACAGGGAATCCTTTCTCACGGCATTCCTCAAGCAATGGCAGAGGTGCAGGGCCGCCGCCGAGAAGAATGCATCTGATGGATTCAGGGCAGCGGCTTGTTTCTTCCAAAAGACTGGCCAGCATAGTCTGCACCGCAGATATCATTGTCACTTCATGCCTATTGATAGAATCCAGCACATCACTTACGGAAAAACGCTGGTGAAGCACGACAGTCATTCCATAGATCACAGATTTGAATAATGCGGACAAGCCGCTGATATGAAAGAGCGGCAATGCGATAAGCCAGCGGTCTTGTTCTGTTATACCCAAATTAAGCGCGGACGACACCGCACTGAAATAGTGGTTTCCGAACGTTTGCTGAACTCCCTTGGGCTTTCCTGTCGTACCCGACGTATACATCAGCGTTGCCGTTGCATCCATTTGCATATAAGCCTCGATCTCAATTTCCTCTGCTGCTTCTTTCATCAGTTCATCCACATCAATCGTTTGAACGATGTGTTCATATTCTTTCTTCTCAAAGCTTGAATCTGTCAATAAAAAGCCGGATCCCGAATCCTCCAGCTGAAACAGCCTTTCATGTGTTGACAGCTTCGTATTCAAAAGCACCGCCTTAACACCAAGCAAAAAACAAGCGTGAACGGCGTATACCATTTCCGCACAGTTTTGGAGCAAAATAGCCGCAGTATCCCCTTTCCGAACCGAATGAGCGGCAAGCTGTTCAGCCATTCGCTTAGATGCGGCAAATAATTCTGCAAATGTCACGGTTTGGTCTCTATAAATGAGAGCGATTCTCTCAGGTGTCAGCTGTGCCCGCTGCATGAGCCAGTTGGGCTGTTCTGTCAGCATGTCATCATCTCCGAGGTAAAATGTCTGTATTGAAAAGAAAACAGCTTGGACCGCAAAGTCTCAAGCTGTTGGTTTACTAAGTATTGCTGATCACGGGAAACGAGGGAACTGTCCGAAATCAGGTTTGCGTTTTTCCTTAAAGGAATCACGGCCTTCTTTTGCTTCATCTGTTGTGTAGTAAAGAAGGGTAGCATCCCCTGCAAACTGCTGAATTCCAGCAAGTCCGTCTGTGTCCGCGTTAAACGCAGCTTTAAGAAAGCGCAGTGCGGTCGGGCTTTTTTCAAGCATTTCTTCACACCATTTAATCGTTTCTTCTTCAAGCTGTTCCAAAGGAACGACTGTGTTGACAAGACCCATGTCCAGTGCTTCCTGTGCGTTGTACTGACGGCATAGGTACCAGATTTCACGTGCTTTTTTATGTCCTACAATTCGAGCCAGGTATCCAGAACCGTAACCTGCATCGAAGCTTCCCACTTTAGGGCCTGTTTGTCCAAAAATTGCGTTGTCCGCAGCAATTGTCAAGTCACATACGATGTGAAGCACATGGCCTCCGCCGATCGCATATCCGGACACCATCGCAACAACCGGTTTCGGGATGACGCGGATTAAACGCTGAAGATCCAATACGTTAAGACGCGGGATCTGGTCGTCTCCTACATATCCACCGTGGCCGCGCACTTTTTGGTCTCCGCCAGAACAAAATGCCTTGTCCCCTGCACCGGCAAGCACGATAACCCCAACGTTTTGGTCGTCTCTTGCGTCAGCAAACGCATCAATCATTTCAGCAACCGTTTTAGGGGTAAACGCATTATGTACCTCAGGTCGGTTGATTGTTATTTTTGCAATGCCATTATACGTTTCATACAATATCTCATCGTATGTCCGTTTTGTTTTCCATTCAGCCATATGATGACCTCCTTTTATTCTCTATGTGAATGAGTCAGATGCTTGTCAAAAACTCACTCACTATTTTACCAAACAATCGCGGCTGTTCCACATGGACCGTATGTCCTGCTTTTGGAACAATCTCTATTCTACTAGAAGGAAGCATCTTATGCACCTCTTGATTGATGGCGCAAAATTTTTCGTCCCACTCCCCGCAGATAAGAAGCACAGGAACATCTATTTCCTCTACACGGCTCCACAACGAAGGCTGTGAACCGGTGCCCATGCCGGTTAAACTGTTCGCAAGCCCAATCTTATTGTTCCGCAGACGGCCCGATCGTATCCTGTGCCGAATATCTTCAGCCAGCCTCTGCTGAGATGAAAACAAAGGGATATTCTCCCAATACGCAACAAACGCTTTGAGCCCGTCTCGTAAAATAAAATCAGCAAGCTTCCGGTCCCGCATGATTCGTTCCCGCCGTTCCCCAAGTGTTTTGAGCCCCGGCGTCGTGCTTTCAAGCACAAGTGCCGATACCCGCTCGGGATATGTCATCGCGAAAGAGTAAGCAAGCCTTCCTCCCATAGAATACCCAATCAATTTCACTTTGTGAAGTTTTAATTGATCAAAAATCTCGGCAAGGTCAGAAACTTGCCGGCTTGTGCTGTATCTTTTCCCATTCAGCGGGGCATCGGTTTCCCCATGCCCTAAACAATCAATTTTGATCAAACGGGAATCAGGCAGCATTTCATCAAGAAAAGTCCATGATTGTTTGCTGCCGGTAAACCCGTGCAGACAGACGACGGCTTCGGAAGCATTCGGTCCCCCGTCTGCCACTGCATATCGGACACCATCTGATACCGTTATGTTTACAGTTCCCATTGTTTTTTCACTTCCCGCACAGCCTCATTCAGCATATCGCGATGAAGCTGGACTCTTGATTGGCGATCCGTTTTGATTTCAATCAAATGGAGTCCGGGCTTGTCTGCCTGCGGCGCGTAAGCTGTTTTGAATTCATCCCAAGAAGCCGGGCATGAATACGTTCCGCCGTAAAGTGCAGCCGCATGCTTGAAATCGAGCCCTGTCGGTGTGCCGAACAAATCTTCAAAGTGTGTCTTTTCAGAAGCCTGCGGCAAAAAGGAGAAAATCCCTCCTCCGTCATTATTGACAAGAATCACAGTAAGAGGAATACCCAGCTTTTTGGCCGCCAGCAGGCCGTTTAAATCGTGATAAAAAGATAAATCTCCAATCACAAGGGTAACAGGCGCTTTTGTTCCTTCACATACCCCCATGGCAGAGGAGACGACACCGTCTATCCCGTTTGCTCCCCGGTTTGAATAAATCCGGAAAGGGCGGTCCTGCTTTTCAAAAAACGTATCAACATCCCTGATCGGCATGCTGTTTCCCACAAACAGCGAGCTGTTTTCAGGCACAAGATGCTGAAGGATTCGATAGAGATTGCCTTCAAACGAAACATCTTCACTGCTGATTGTTTGCAGATGCTCGCGGAACCGCCCATTGACAAACTGCCACTTTTCCAGCCACTCTGAGGATCTGGCAGCAGCAGTAAGGCCTGCCATGATCTCCTCAGCAAAAACAGACGCATTACAATGAATCATATGCGCGCTTGCCTGTGTCGGGTCTCTCCACCCTCCATCCTCATCAATCACGATTTGCTGAATCGCCGGATCATCCTTAAGCCATAAGAAAACCGGTTTTGAAACAGGCATCGGTCCAAACCGAATGACAACATCAGGACGGAGTTTCCGCTTCAGCTCATCATCTTTTAAAAACGAATCATACGCATCAATAACAGTGCTTTTATCATGAACACCATTCCGCAGATTAGACAGCGGATCTGCTAAAATTGGATACTGAAGCGCTTTTGACAGCGCGATAATGTTTTCCTTGTCCGCATCACTATGGAGCTCTCCGCAGACGATCATTCCTTTTTCAGCCTCTGCGAGCATCTCAGCCACATCAGACAGGGACTCTCGGTCAACAGACTGCGTACCCGTTTTCACAGACACATGACGGCCTGTTCTCATTCTTCCAAACGGCTCATCTGAAAGATCCGGCATCAGCGGTTCGCGCAGCGGCACATTCACATGGACAGGCCCCATTGGGCGCTTTTGTGCTTCTCCGGCAGCGCGGCTTGCCAGCGTTCGGATGTATCTCAGCATTTGCGGAGACTCTTCAGGAAGAGCAGAGTCTGTGAAAAACTTAACAAAGTTACCGAATAAGAAGTGCTGATTAATAGCCTGCGGTGCGCCTACTTCGCGCAGCTCATGAGGCCGATCAGCAGTTAACACAATAATAG
Source organism: Bacillus sp. FJAT-14266 (assembly GCF_001719225.1). NCBI lineage: Bacteria > Bacillati > Bacillota > Bacilli > Caryophanales > Bacillaceae > Bacillus > Bacillus sp. FJAT-14266. The sequence continues at coordinate 1,247,278 of NZ_CP017072.1, read as the reverse complement.
GCACCCTTGAATAATGGGCTTCAACCACAGCCGGATAAAAGTTGGCCGCGGCTGTTCCAGATGTACAGATCAATAGTACGGGACGCTGCTTCGCTTTTGCCAAACCTAAGGCAAAAAATCCGGCAGACCTTTCATCAATTTGGACATGGACGCTGATATCGGGATGCGCAGCACAAAGAACAGCCAGCGGTGTAGATCTTGAGCCCGGACAAACGACGGCGTCCGTAATTCCGGAAAGGGCGAATTCATCAATAAAACTTCCGATGTAATGAGTAATCGGGTTGACTGTCAACGCCGCTCACCTCCTAATGCAGAGATCATCGGCTTCAATTTAATCTGTGTTTCTTCATATTCCGAGATTGGTTCCGAGTCTTCCACAATACCGCACCCGGCAAACAGCCTTGCTGTGCTTCCTTCGATGAGCCCTGAACGAATGGCGACCGCGAATTCCCCGTTATCCTGGCTGTCAATCCAGCCGATAGGGGCCGCATACCAGCCGCGAGACATCGGTTCAATCTCCCTGATCACGTCAACAGCTTTTTCCTGAGGTGCTCCCCCAAGCGCCGGAGTGGGATGCAGCTTCTCAATTAAGTCAAAAATCGATGCAGACTCGCGCAGCTGTCCGACAATCGGCGTAAACAGGTGCTGAACGCTTTTTGTTTTGTACAAAACAGGTCCATCAGGCTTTTCAACCTCTGAACAGCTTGATACAAAAGCATTATGAATCATACCTACCACAATATCATGCTCAAGCAGGTTTTTCTCATCGTTTAATAATTCAAGGCCTATCCGGCGGTCGTCTTCTTCATTCACGCCTCGTTTAATGGAGCCTGCCAGACAGGAAGACATGACAGTGCCGCCGTCTCTTTTGATCAGTCTTTCCGGAGACGCGCCGACAAAGGTTTTGCCTTCTTGTTCAATTGCAAAAACATAGCTTGTCTGCTGATCGTCCAGAAGCGTTTTAAGCACCGGTTCAATTTGGATTGGACCGTCAAACGTGAGCAGCAGCTCTCGGGCAAGAACAACCTTATCATATTGTTTCTCTTTAATTTGGCTTGTGGCCGTTTCGATTGCTTTCAGCCAATCATCCTTATCCAGCTCTTCGGCTGCTGCAATCACAGCCTGATCTTCTTGCTTGAAATCGGGAACCATAAATTCCGCCGCAAAAGCTTTTAAGCCTTCTAAAACAGCTTCTGCATCTTCTCCTCCGCTTACCCATCTGTTAACTGTTAAGAACGGGCCTTCAGCAGTCATCGTCAGCATAAGCGCAGGCACAAAGAAATCCCCTTCCGAGAAATGGTCCCATTGTGAACCTCTTTCTTCGCAAGGGTCAAAAGAAAATCCTCCGAATAACACAGGTCCCACTGCAGAATGCTGCAGCTTTTCTTCTTCATAAATATGAAAAGCCGTCTTTTTAAAGCGCTCCCATTGTTCAAAAACCTCACGATACCGCTCGCTGTTTTTTTGATTTGTCTGGAAAACCGCTTCTTTGCCAAGACCGACTATTGTCAATTCACTTTCAGGATCTGACCAAAAAAATCGATTGCCTGTATATTTTTTTGCTCCGTAATTGAAAAATGATAGAGGGTCAAGAGACTCGATTTGTCTCGAATAGCTTATTAAGACAGCATGGTTGACTTCTTTGGCTTTATGTAATGCATGTAGAACTTCCTTTCGGAACGTACGCTGCACCGTTGTCACCATGAGACATTCCTCCATAATCCTTAAAATGCTTTTAATACCATACACCTGTGTCTCCTTTGTGTCAAACACAGATCATGCAGTCCAAATGGCCTGCCTTACCTATTATAAACCTAATTGCAGAAATGAAAAAGAAACAAAGCTTAAATTTCTTTCTCCACTGATAGCAAAGGTTGTATCCGCTTACCATAAAAGGAAAACCTCCTATATTCCTCCACCCGCCATTTATGAAAGTTCTCAGGCGATCTGTTCATACTAAAGGTATGCATCACAGAGAAACGAGGCGATCACATTGCTTACGAAAGAACAGCTTCAGCATTTAAAAAATGAACTGGAACAAACGAAAAAAGATATCTTAAACCGTTTCAAAGACAATGACCATTTTCAGCTTAACTCAGCCTTTCCTTATGATTCGTGGGGTGAGCTTTCGGCATACGACAACCATCCCGGCGATCAGGCGACAGAACTTTACGAGCGTGAGAAAGACATCGCTCTAGACTTGCATGAGCGAGAGCACCTTCGGGACATTGAGCATTCATTGAAGGCGATAGAAAACGGTACGTATGGCATTTGTGAAGTCAGCGGAAAGGAAATCCCTTTCGAACGACTTGAAGCGCTTCCGACTGCCACAACCCTCGCGGAGTATTCTTCACAGGACGTGGTTTCCAAAGACCGTCCGATTGAAGAAGAAACACCATTCGGGCAATTTGAATTTGATGATGATGAAGAAATCAGAGCGCCATATGACAGTGAGGATTCCTATCAGGATGTCGAAAAATATGGTAACTCACAAACGCCGCAGGATATGGAAAACCCTCCGCTCAGCTATGATGATATGACGATGAATGCCGAAGAGAATATCGGCAATACGGAGTCTTACGAAAATTTCATCGCTACAGATATCACTGGAAAAGAAATTACCGTTTATCAAAGCAGAGCCCATGAGCGCTATGAAGAAGAACTTGACGAAGAGGGAATCATGACCACATTCGGCGATCTCCACGCTGATTGAACCCCCGATTATTGGGGGTTCTTTTCCGTTTTCAGCATATCGTAAATCAGCTTCAGATAATCCTTTTGCAGGCCGATGTCATACCGCTCGCCCTCTAGCAATTTCCCGTATACGGTACATGCCCCGAGCGAAGCTTTTATCGCATCCGTTACCTGCACTTCTCCTCCGCTATCAGCTTCTAATGCCTCCAGCTCATTAAAAATATCCGGTGTGAAAATATAACGCCCTGCTGCGGCAAAATGAGACGGAGGGTTTTGTTTAGGCTTTTCCACAATATCCTGTATGCGATAAAGCCCTTTTTCAACAGGCTCCCCTTTTATCACCCCGTAATGATGTAAATCCTCCGTTTTTGTTTCTTTTAAGCCGATCACACTGGACTGATATTTCGTATACGCTTCAATCAGCTGCCCCAAAGCCGGCTGATTGGCGGAAAAAATCAGATCATCAGGCAAAACGACGGCAAAAGGCTCTTTGCCTGCAAATTGCTTTCCGAAAGAAATGGCGTCGCCAAGACCCTTTGCATAAGGCTGGCGCACATAGTGAATCCGTATATCCGGAATGGGATGCTCACTAAGCAAATGCAGTTTATTCTTAGAGGCCAAAAAAGCCTCAAGTGCCAAAGAGGAATCAAAATAGTCGACAATCAGATTTTTATAGCTCGATACAACCATCAAAATGTCCTCAATGCCTGACTCCTTTAATTCTTCAACAAGATAATGAATCACAGGCTTAGATCCTACCGGAAACATTTCTTTCGGAATCACCTTCGTCACCGGCAGATTTCTCGTGCCGAATCCGCCTGCAGGAATGATCGCTTTTTTTATCATGTTATTTTCCCCTCAGCTCATGTTTATTACATGATATTCCAAGAGCGCATCCCGATGTTTGTACATCTGAAATTAGGCGGAAGCAACTGGGCAGAAAGCGGAATCACGAACCAGCCCTTTTTTAATAGGATATTGATATATGACCAGTAATCTTGTAAAGGAGCTCAGGTGATGAAAATTTGTGTGGTTGGCGCCGGGTATGTCGGTTTAACCCTATCAGCGGCACTGGCATCCATCGGACATGACATGATATGCACAGACAAAGACGTCAAAAAAATCGGGCAGCTGAAAAAAGGAGTCATTCCCTTTTACGAGCCTGGGCTTTCAGATGCAATACTTCGTTGCGGCAATCTCTCGTTTTCTTCTGAAGTGAAATCGAGCATGGAGGAATGTCCCGTTATTTTTATCGCAGTCGGAACCCCGCCGCGTTCGGACGGATCAGCTGATACGAAAGCCCTGCAGTCCGTCATCGGTGATTTAAGAGAGGCAATCCGATCGTATAAAACCATCATTACGAAAAGCACTGTTCCGCCCGGGACAAATGAAAACATAGCAAAACAGCTGATTGCCTCCGGAGTGTCTAAAAACCTCTTTAATATCGTATCCAATCCTGAGTTTCTGCGGGAAGGCAATGCCTTATATGACATGCTGCATCCTGACAAAACAGTCATCGGTGTTCAGGAAGAAGATCACGTATCGGCAGCCATCGTCAAATCCATTTACAAACACATTGATACCCCTTTTATCGTTACAAGCTTAGCGGGAGCGGAGCTGATCAAATATGCCAACAATTTCTTTTTAGCAGCCAAAATTTCGTTCATTAACGAAATGGCCCGCATATGTGAAGCCTATCAATCAGATATCTCAGATATTTCCCGCGCTATCGGTCTAGACCCAAGGATCGGGGAGCACTTTTTGCAGGCAGGCATCGGATACGGAGGCTCTTGTTTTCCAAAGGATCTGCAGGCGCTGCAATTTGCTGCCCAGAAAAAAAACACGGAGACCTTCCTGCTCCGGGCCGTGCAGCACATTAATGACACCCAGCTCGGCCTGTATATCAAAAAAATACAGTCATTCTTCGAAACACTTCAAGGCAAGAAAGCGGCTGTACTCGGCATTTCCTTCAAACCGAATACCGATGACATCAGGAATTCTCAGGCTGTCAGACTGATGGAAAGGCTGACGGAGCTGGGATGTGATGTTCATGCATATGATCCTGAAGCTGTACTTCCAGAACATTTGCGGCAGCATGTAACTCAGCATTCTCAAGCTTTTGATGCGATCGAAGAAAGCGACTTTTTATTTTTGGCGACAGAATGGCCCGAGTTTTTAGCGTTTGATTGGAAAAAGGCTGCAGGCATCATGAAAGGGCGTCTTGTGATTGACGGACGCAACGTATTAAAAAAAGAACTGATCGAGGCTTGCGGCCTGATCTGTACGGGAGTTGGCCGTCCATGAAAATACTAGTCACAGGAGCAGCGGGCTTTATCGGCTCCCACCTCTGCGAAGAATTACTAAAAGATAAGAAACATAACGTTATCGGAATCGATGACTTTATCGGTCCTACTCCATTTTCCTTGAAATTAAAAAACCTTAAAAACCTGCTGCCGGAAAAGCGATTTACGTTCATAAAGGAAAATCTGCTGACAGCGGATCTTGCTCCCTTACTGGAAGGAGTGGACGTCATCTTTCATTTGGCGGCCATACCGGGTGTCCGCTCAAGCTGGGGCAGTCATTTTCACCCATATGCCGCACATAATATCCAAGCGCTCCAAAGGCTCCTCGAGGCGTGCCGGGAACATTCTATTCAAACGTTCGTCTTTGCATCCACCTCTTCCGTCTATGGTGAAAAACAAGGAAAAGTCAGCGAAAACACGTCGCTTTCTCCTTTATCTCCGTACGGGGTAACAAAGCTTACGGGAGAAAAGCTTTGCCATGTGTATCAACAAAGCTTTGGCATTCCAATTGTGATTCTCCGTTTTTTTACCGTATACGGGCCAAGACAGCGGCCGGATATGGCTTTTCACCGGCTCATTAAGCAGCACCTTCAGCAAAAGCCGCTTACCATCTTCGGTGATGGGCAGCAGTCAAGAGATTTCACTTATATCGGCGACTGTGTCAAAGGCATCACCGCTGTTCTTGGGAAACCCCACCTTATTGGTGAAACAGTAAATATCGGCGGTGCTGAGCGTGCCTCAGTCTTAAAGGTTGTCTCCCTCATTGAGGATATTTCCAGTAGAAAAGCAACACTGCACTTTTCGGACAAAATAGCAGGGGAACCGAGCAACACGTGGGCGGATATTTCAAAAGCAAAGCAGCTCTTGCATTATGATCCCGCCACATCCTTAAAGGATGGCTTGACCAACGAAATCGCCTATTTATCGTCGCTGTATCAGGGGGAATAAAAATGAAGCTTGCCTTTATCTGTACAGAAAAGCTGCCGGCGCCCGCAGTACGCGGCGGCGCTATTCAAATGATGATTGACGGTGTCACGCCCTATTTCAGCAGCAGGTACGACCTGACCATTTTTTCAATTGAAGATCCATCGCTTCCAAAAAGAGAAACAAAAGACGGCGTACATTATATCCATCTGCCAAAAGAACATTACCGCGAGGCGGTAGCCGAAGAGCTGCGAGCCTCTTCCTTTGACCTCATTCATGTGTTCAACAGGCCTTTAAATGTCTCTTTATATAAAAAAGCCTCACCAAACAGCAAGATCGTTCTGAGCCTGCATAACGAAATGTTTTCTGAAAAAAAGATGACCTTCGCGCAAGGAAAAGAAGTACTCGACAATGTCTCCATGATCACAACTGTGAGCGAATTTATTAAACAAACCGTCATTGAACGTTTCCCTGAAGCAGAGGACATCACAAAAGTTGTGTATTCCGGCGTTGATTTAAACTCTTATCCGCCCGTCTGGACGATGAAAGGCTCGGCTGTCAGAAAAACATACCGGAAAAAATACGGTATTGAAGATAAAAAAGTTATTTTATTCGCCGGCCGCTTAAGCCCGACAAAAGGACCTCACCTTCTCATTCACAGCATGAGACGGATTTTGCAGCAGCACCCTGATGCTGTACTGGTCATAGCAGGCGGGAAGTGGTTCAGCGATGACAGCGAAAACCAATATGTAACCTATCTGCGTACGCTGGCGCTGCCATACAGAGACCACATAATTTTTACAAAATTCATTCCCGCTGACGACATCCCAAACCTTTTTCTGATGGCAGATGTATTTGTGTGCAGCTCTCAGTGGAACGAACCCCTCGCCCGTGTGAATTATGAAGCAATGGCGGCCGGCACGCCCTTAATTACCACAAACCGGGGCGGAAACGGAGAAGTCGTAAAAGACGAAGTCACCGGCCTTGTCATCGACAGATACAACAAACCTTCTTCATTTGCAAAAGCAATTGACAGAGCCTTTACAGATCAAGAATTAATGAGCAAAATGACAAAAAACGCCCGACAGCATGTAGAAGCTTTATTTACCTTTACCCATGCGGCCAAAAGGCTCAATACTGTTTACCAATCCGTTCTCACTCCGAAAAACAAACAATTTCCGCCGCCTTTTCTGACGCAAAATTTTGATTTATCATCTATCAATCAGCTTTTTGTGAAAGCAAAAACATAAAACCTACAGCTCGTGTTGCAAAACGGGCTGTTTTTTTGCTGCAGAGAACATGAAAAAAGGCATAAATATGACTTTATGCCTTGCGCTTTACGGTTTGAGAAAACCATGGAGCTGGTTTAGATTCACTTGGAAGAATGATGATTTCCACTCTAGCTTCCTCCGCTAAGTCTGGTTCTTCATCTTCATCCTCTTCTTCATATGGGGGCACTGAGCGTTTCGAATCACGTTCCTCCTCAGGCTCTAGAATGGTTTCGAATTTCGTTTCTTCTTCATCATCGACGATTTTGTGATCTGTTTCCTTTTCCTTCGTTTCTTCTTGATATTCTTTCGGTGCATTGATGTGAGGGAGCTCTCGAATGCTGCCCACATCTAAATGCTTCTCCTCTTCTTCCTTCTCAGCTGAGATTGAGTCATGAGCCTGCCATCCCATCGGTCCAGGCGGTGTAAATACGAATTGGTCGAGATCCAGTTTAGAAATAGAGGCTTTTTGTCTCGATGACCTCATGTCAATTCGCCTCCCGATACGCTTTTATCTTTTTATACAGTTCCGGCAGTTTATCCAAAAACGAATCTTTAGATTCTTCAACAGAAATCATGTTTTGCAGCGCCCAGTTATACTTCTCATCTGACCACGTTTTCTTTTGCTTCAAATAATATTTGTGCCCGATTGCACAGAACAAATGCGGAAACGCGAGATCAATCCAAAGTACCTCGTACTGTTTTTCTGTGAGTGGATACACTGCGTCGTAGGACGCAAGCAGTGCAACCATGAAATCAGTATCCCATACAGAAAGCTTAACCATCACTTTATTCAGCAGAATACGAAGGTCTCTTGACGGCAAATCGTAGGTAATCGAGTGAAGCTCCTTTAAAAAAGGCTCCCCTTCGATCTCTGTCAAACGTGCCAATGTAAAATCCTGAAAACAGAATCCGCCATGCTCGAGCGTTTCTTTTGTCCAGGTTTCGTATTCTGAGTCATCAAGCGCTTGCAGAGCTTCTTTTCCTCTTGCCAGCATTTTATCAGCATGTTTTAAGAAAGTTTGCGAAAATACGTCATCAGGATAGGATGCCGCGATCTGCATATTCCCTTCAAGTTCCTGCAGCTTCCATCGGTACAATTTGTGCCATTTTCCCAGCCTGCTTCTCTTCTTGCTTTCATCTGTGCAAACATATCCTTTTGAGGCATGATGAAAATGGCCGGCAAATGACATGACTTTTTTCATTTGCTCTGCATCATAGTAAATCATTTCTTTTCCTGTCACTTTGTCATATAAGCTGTAAGAAACCTGATCCGTGCCCAAGCAGCTCCCGCCATTTTTTGTTTGATGAATCGGCGCTATCGGCAGCCCTTTCTCTTGTAAATGGGCGTGTGCCTGAGTGATAAAAAGCATCCGCTCCGGTTTCATTTGCGCTTCTTTTAGCAGCTTTGGGCCATGATCAGTTTCGACTTCCCAGATTTTGCGTCCGCTTTTGTTCGATTTCAGCGCCACATTGTCAATATGAAAAGGATAATAGCTGAGAATTTCGGACACAATCTGTTCTTCATGCTCTTTTTGGTACACTCTGTTCACCCCTTCTATCTGTTCTTTTCATAGACGCTGAGCAGATTTTCAGCCACCCTCTGCCAGCCGAAATTGCTTTCTGCCTCACGGCGGCTGTATTTCCCAAGCCGTTCCCGCTTTTCTGAGCTGCTCAGCAAATCATTGATATGTTCGGCATATTGTTTAGGATTTTCAAAGTCATGAATGATGTAGCCGTTTTTCCCTTCCTCTATGACCTCTGGATTGCCTCCCCGATTGCTTGTAATAATAGGAAGTCCCGCAGCCATCGCTTCATAATGCACCCTTGCTAAAGGCTCCTGCCATTGCGAAGAGCATACAAATACATCTGACATGGTATAAAGGCGCGGAATGTCCTTTGGCTTCACAAATTGAATAAATGTGACATGATCCTTTTGCATCGCACCAAGGGTATGAAGATGTTTGACATAGTTATTTAATTCATTATCTCCGAACCATTTTGACCCGATAAACACCATCATGACATCGGGGTGCTCCTCAATGATGTCCGGCAAAGCCTGCAATAATATGTGCGGGCCTTTGACTTTGCTAAGCCGGCCGACAAACAAGACGATTTTTTTGCCGTGAAGCCCCAGCTCGCTTCGCATCTCTTCGCGAGCTCGCTGCCCTTCATTCGTCCAGCGAGGGTGGTACGTTTTTAAATCCACACCGGAATACACCGTTTTTGTTTTTGATCGTGCTGACGGAAAACGGCTTGTGATCGTCTGTCCGATATAATCGCTGACCGTAACAATCTGCGCTACGGAGTCGATGCAAATCTCGCCTTCCGCCTGGCTGATTTTATCGTAAGCGAACATTTCATTGTGAACGCTTAAAATAAAAACAGCATCCGGCGCCTGTTTCTTCAATTTCGGAACCCAGCTTGGGCGATTACAAACATGCACAAGATCAAAACGGCTCTTTTTCAGCTCTGCTCCAACGGCTTCTTCATAACGGTCTTCATCCAAATGCACATAATGGACACCGTCTACCTTCTCTCTATCAGCGAGATTCGGATCTTTAATAGAAAACACAGTCACCTCATGTTTTTTTGCAATTAAAGGGGCAACCGCTTCGAGGTAGATTTGAATGGCGCCTCCTCGAACCGATGGGACAGGAAGCTTCTCTGTGGCGATCAGTGCTATTTTCATACATAGCCTCCATTCCTGCATGATTTTTAACTAGTTAGAATCATGATACGGCTGAACAACCAACTTGTGCGGAATGGGACTGCCCTAAAAACAAAACGGGTAAACAACCAGATTCATCTATTAAATATAGTCAAATAACTCAATCATTTTTTCCTTTTGATTCATAAGGTAGGAGTAAAACAGGTAAGGATGTGTCCTTTAATGGCAGAAAACCATGAAGTCATTGAGGAGGGGAATTCATCAGAGCTTCCTTTATCAGCAGAAGATGCAAAAAAATTAACGGAGCTGGCTGAAAATGTGCTTCAAGGATGGGATGTGCAGGCTGAAAAAATAGACGTCATTCAGGGAAACCAGATGGCGCTTGTCTGGAAGGTCCACACAGACTCCGGCGCGGTTTGTCTAAAACGAATACACAGGCCAGAAAAGAAAGCGTTGTTTTCCATTTTCGCGCAGGACTATTTAGCAAAAAAAGGCATGAATGTTCCTGGCATACTCCCAAACAAAAAAGGTAGCCTATATTCTAAGCACGGCTCATTTCTATTTGTCGTATATGACTGGATCGAAGGAAGACCGTTTGAGCTGACTGTAAAGCAGGACTTGGAGTTTATCATGAAAGGCCTTGCTGATTTTCATACAGCTTCCGTCGGATATCAGCCGCCAAATGGCGTTCCCATATTTACCAAATTAGGTCGCTGGCCGAATCACTACACGAAACGATGCAAACAGATGGAAACGTGGAAGCTGATGGCGGAGGCGGAAAAAGAAGATCCTTTCTCACAGCTTTATCTTCAGGAGATAGATGGCTTTATTGAAGACGGGCTGCGCATCAAAGACCGGCTTTTGCAATCGACCTATGTTCCATGGACTGAACAGCTGAAAAAAAGCCCTAACCTTTGCCACCAGGATTACGGAACCGGGAATACACTCTTAGGAGAAAATGAACAGATTTGGGTCATCGACTTAGATACCGTATCATTTGATCTGCCTATTCGCGATTTGCGCAAAATGATTATTCCGCTTTTGGATACGACGGGTGTTTGGGATGACGAGACATTTCATGTCATGCTGAACGCATACGAATCCAGAGCCCCATTAACTGAAGAACAAAAACAAGTCATGTTTATAGATATGCTGTTTCCTTATGAGCTTTACGATGTCATTCGCGAAAAATACGTCCGCAAGTCTGCTTTACCGAAGGAAGAATTAGAATCAGCTTTTGAATATGAACGCATTAAATCAAACGCATTGCAGCAGCTGATTTAAACCCATCATTTCCCCCGCATATCGGGGGTTTGATCTTTATAAGATAAAGGGTAAATAAATACATACGGAGGGTACAAACATGAAAAAGATTTTCGGCGCCATAGCGGTTTTTGTGATTACATATGCGCTGTTTTCAGCCGCAGGCTACCTGTTTCCTGTGGACCAAGAATGGTACAATTCATTGAAAAAACCGGACTGGACGCCAAGCGGAAATGCGATCGGCATCATTTGGGCCATCCTGTTTGCCCTGATCTCCCTTTCAGCAGCCATTGTATATGCTGCGTTTTCATTTAAAGGTGCGAAAAGCTTTTGGTTTACACTTTTGATAAATTACGTGCTCAATCAAGCCTTCAGCTATTTCCAGTTTACGCAAAAAAATCTGCTGGCTGCATCGCTTGACTGCCTGCTTGTCGCCATCACAGCAATCGTATTACTGATCATTGCCAAAAAATACAGCAGAATTGCAAGCTATCTTCTTTTGCCTTATTTTTTATGGAGTGCATTTGCGACGTTCTTATCCTTTACAATCAATTCAATGAATCTGTGAACAAAAAAAGCCGTTTATACAGCGGCTTTTTCACATCATCGGCTTGATGCCCCAAATGTCCTTCGCATATTCCCGGATCGTGCGGTCGCTGGAGAAATATCCTGAATGAGCAATGTTTACAATCGAACGCTCAGACCATTTCCTTCGCTCTCGATAATCAGCTTGAATTCGCTCCTGCGCATCTGCATATGAGCTGAAATCCTTCAGCACAAAATACTCATCATTATGCGGAAGCAGCGAGTCAAAGATCGATTCAAATTCATCTGCTTCTCCTTCAAAAAAACCATTGATCAGCTGATCCGCTACCTGCCTGATTCTTCTGTCATGCTGATAATATTCCCTCGATCTATAGCCGCCGTTTTCCTGATACGATAGAACCTCATCCGCCTTTAAGCCGAACGTGTAAATACAGTCAGGGCCCACCCGCTCAAGGATCTCGATATTTGCTCCGTCATGCGTGCCGATCGTCAAAGCCCCATTCATCATAAACTTCATATTCCCTGTACCAGACGCTTCCTTGCTTGCGGTTGAAATTTGCTCACTTACGTCTGATGCCGGAAAAATTCGCTCAGCCATAGAAACTCTATAATTTTCTAAAAAAACAACTTTGATCAGCTGTTTGACCGCCGGATCATAATTGACTTTTTCTGCGACAGAATGGATCAGCTTAATGATTTTCTTGGCATAATAATAGCTTGGTGAAGCCTTTGCCCCGAAAATAAAGGTTTGCGGGTAGATTGAAAACCCCGAATCCTCCTTGAGGCGGTTATACAAATACATAATGTGAAGAACATTCAGCAGCTGCCGTTTATATGCATGAAGTCGTTTCACCTGTACGTCGAATATGCTCTCAGGGTTCACAACCACCCCGGCCGTGCAAAAAATCAAATCGGCAAGCTCTTGTTTTTTCTTGCTTTTGTTGTTTTGAAACTGTTCAATAAATGCAGGATCAGTGGCGTACGGTTCTAAACGGATCAGTGATTCCGGCTGTTTGACCCATTCATCGCCGATCGCCTCTGTAATGATGGCAGACAAGCCTGGATTCGCTTTTAACAGCCAGCGCCTGTGGGCAATTCCATTCGTCTTATTGTTAAAACGATTCGGAAACAGCAAGTGAAAGTCGCGCATCTCCCTTTCCTTTAATATATCGGAATGTATTTTTGCAACGCCATTTACACTGTAGCTGCCTACTATGGCCAGATGAGCCATTTTGACAACACCATGCGCTGTAATCGCCATGTTCTCTATCCTTTTCCAGTCTCCCGGATACTTTTCCCAAACTGCGCGGCAAAACCTCTCATTGATCTCTTCAATAATCATGTACATTCGCGGGAGCAGCGGCTTAAACAAATGAATCGGCCATTTCTCGAGCGCTTCTGACAATGTTGTATGATTTGTATAAGAAATCGTATGTACAGTGATATGCCAAGCTTCTTCCCAGCCCATGTTCTCTTCATCGAGCAAAATCCGCATCAGCTCAGGCACCGCAAGCGCAGGGTGAGTGTCATTAATATGAATGCTCACTTTTTTATGCAGGCCGGATAAAGATTTATGTGTTTTTCGGTAATTGTTCACAATGCTTTTTAAGCTTGCGCATACTAAAAAATACTGCTGCTTCAGCCGTAAAATTTTCCCCTCATCATGGGTGTCATCGGGATATAAGAATTCAGAAACCGCTTCTGTTTCTCGCTTATAAGACAAAATATTACCGCCGTGATAATGGGCATAGGGCTCGGCGTTCCAAAGCCTTAACGTGTTGACAGTGCCCGTTTCATAGCCGATGATCGGGATATCATAAGGAACAGCGGTAACAATTGTCGCTTGTTCGTGGCGAAAATGCAGGCGCCCGCTTTTTTCTGTCATATGGACTTCGCCCCAAAACGGCACGTCCACTGCTTGATCCGCATTCCTTACTTCCCATACGTTCCCGTTTTTCAGCCATTGCTCAGGCAGCTCCACCTGATGTCCGTCTACAATTTTTTGCTCAAACAAGCCATGCTTATAACGTATGCCCATCCCGTGCCCCGGCAGGTTCAACGAAGCAAGAGAATCTAAAAAGCAAGCGGCCAAGCGGCCAAGCCCGCCGTTGCCGAGACCTGCATCGTTCTCTATCTGAAGGATTTCCTCTAAATTGATGCCGATTTCCTTTAAACCAGCTTCTACAACATCACGAACACCAAGATTCATTAAGTTTTGCTCAAGGAGCTGACCGAGCAGAAATTCGATTGATAAATAATATGTCTGCTTCCCGGAATTTGATCTGCTTTTTTCATTCGTTTCGATCCAATCAGCGCTGATATACTCTCTGACCATATTGCCCAACGTTTTATATTGATCCAGCTTGGCAGAATCTTTAAAGCTTTTTCCGCACGTCATTTCCAGACGCTTTAAAAATAAGTCTGCAAAGCGTTCTTTACTCGAGAACATCCCGTCCACTCCTTGTCACCTGCTCAAAAATACGCTGATACTCTTTAGCCGACTTCCCCCAGCTGTAATCTGCATTCATTGCGGTCTTCACGATGCTCTTCCATACATCCTGTTGGCGATAAAACAACAGCGCTCGTTCAATCGTAAATTTCAGATCATGCGCATTAAAGGCGGAAAACGTAAAGCCATTGCCCGTTCCCTCTTCCTCCTGATAGGCACGGACAGTGTCGTAAAGACCGCCCGTTTCCCTGACAATCGGAATGGCGCCATATTGAAGAGCAATGAGCTGCCCCAAACCGCACGGCTCAAATTTCGACGGCATCAAAAACATATCAGAGCCCGCATAAATTTGATGGGCTAGTGGCTCATCAAACCCGATATAAGCCCGGCACTTCTCATGAAAAGCAAATTCTGCATACCGGAAATAATCTTCAAATTCACGTTCTCCTGTGCCTAGCACAACCAGCTGTATGTCTTGCTCCTCAAGAAGTTCGTGCATAATTCTGCGGACAAGATCAAGCCCCTTTTGTTTAGTGAGCCTTGTCACCATACTGATCAGCGGAATATCGTTTTTCTCTGGAAGCCCCATCCGCCGCTGAAGCTTCGTTTTGTTTTCCAACTTGCATGCAAGATCCCCTGAATCGTATTGCGCCTCTATATAAGGGTCGCTTTTCGGCTGATAGAACGTATCATCAATGCCATTTAATATGCCGGTTACATCATTTTCCCTATATTGCAAAACCTGCTCCAGCTGCTCACCATAATACGGCGTCAATATTTCATTTCTGTAAGTGGGACTCACAGTTGTCACATGATCAGCCGCAATGATGCCCGCCTTCATAAAATTAACAAATCCGTTGCATTCTAACCTTTCATAATGAAAATGATCCATCTCAAGACCCAGCAAGTCATGTGTGACATCAGGAGGAAATATGCCTTGAAACTGCAGGTTGTGGATCGTGAGCACGCTTTTCATCCGTTCATAAAAAGGATGTTTTCTGTACTCCTCTTTCAGCAAATAATTGACCATCGCTGTATGCCAATCGTGAGTATGAACAATATCGGCTTGAACATTCACAACTTTGGCAGCCTCCAGCACAGCTCTTGAAAAAAAGGCAAACCGCTCACCGTCATCATAATGCCCGTACAACGAATCCCTGTTGAAATAGTACTCATTGTCGATGAAGTAATAATTCACATCGTCTTGGGCCATATGTTCAATTCCGCAATATTGCTGACGCCAGCCGACAGCTACCGTACACTCAGCCTGTTTTTTCATACGCTTTTTCCACGGTTCAGGTATTTGGCTGTACTTCGGCAGCATCACAGCTACTTCATTGCCTAATCGTGCAAGTGCCTTTGGCAGAGCACCTGCTACATCGGCAAGACCTCCTGATTTCACAAATGGGGTGCATTCTGACACAGCAAATAATATCTTCAAGAATTCATCAGCTCTCCTTGCACCAAACCTTTTCTTAATAAAAGCGGCTGCTCAGCTGTTCCTGCAGCTTCCGTCGCCTTGCCGATTTTAACGTCCTTATCCGAAATGACCTGCTCAAGAAGACAATCCTCGCCAATCTGCGTTTTTTGCATAATAATACAGTTTTTCAGCTTCGTACCCTTTCCGACATGGACCGCCCTGAACAAAATGCAGTTTTCAACCTCTCCTTCAAGCACACAGCCGTTTGCCACCAAAGAATTTTTGACAGTGCTGTGCTTTCCGTATTTCGTAGGCGGCTCATCCTTCACTTTTGTATAGATCGGCTGCTGCGGCAAAAACACCTGCTGCCAAAAACGAGGCTGAATGAGTTCCATACTGTGGGTATAATATTTTTCCACCGAATCAATAACTGCGGCATAACCTGAATATTCATAAGGGCAAATGGTCAGGGCGGAAGATTCCTTTTCAACAGCCTCCTGAATGGTTTTATAGCCTTTTTCGCTATGTCCGTAGATCAGATCCTTTAAAAGCGTTGTTGACATGATATAGATTTGCAGCGACTGGCCGTCCTGAAATACCTCGGTGACGTCGCAGCCAACCTCCTGATGGCGTTTCAGCACATATTGAAATTGAATGTTGCATACGGTATGGCTGTTGGAGATTACAGCATATTGCTGAGTGCTTCTGTGGAAGTAATCTAGATGGTCCGAAAACTGGCGAAAGGAACCGAATTCATCGTATTCGTGATGAAGATGGGGAGACGGGAAAAAAAAGAGGCCGTCCTTTTTCCGGTGCAAATCCCATTCCTTACCCGCCCCAAGGTGATCCATGAGCGAACGGTAACGATACTTCGGAAAAATTGCAACACTCCTAATATCCGCATTCACCATGTTGGAAAGCATAAAATCAATCAGTCGGTACCTGCCGGCAAAAGGGATCGCCCCGAGCGACCGCTGTGCTGTTAAATCCTGAAGAGAATGCTTATATGTGGTTTCATCTATAACACCTAACATTTGATTATTGAACACTGACTCTGCCCCCTCTTCAGTAATTAAATCAATTCTTTTTCTACAAATTCCTCTGAAACGAGCAGCACCTCTTCAATGTCTTTTTCGGAGCGAATCACTGCGCCATCCGGCAGCACCATCCCATTAGGAACAATGGCATTTTCAATGACTACATGCTCCCCAATCGTCACATCCGGCATTATGACGGATGATGTAACAGTCGTATGCTTACCAACAGTCACACCTTGAAAAAGAACGGAGTGAGACACATTTCCATATACAACACAACCTTCGTTCACAAGCGAATCTTGAACCTGCGCATCAGATGAAATAAATTGCGGAGGCTGATTTGGATTGACGGAGTAAATTTTCCATTTGCGTTCAAACAGCTTCAGCTCCGAGTCCTCTTTTAACAAATCCATATTGGCTTCCCACAAGCTCTGCACCGTTCCGACATCCTTCCAATATCCCTTGAACGGATAAGCAGAAAGCTTCTTTTTCTCTTCCAAAAGCAGAGGAATAATGTCTTTGCCGAAGTCGTGGCTAGAATAAGGGTTTTGATCGTCCATCTCAAGATACTGTTTCAAAAGCGGCCAATTGAATATATAAATTCCCATTGAGGCAAGATTGCTCTTAGGGAATTTGGGCTTTTCATCAAAATGTGTGATCGTCCCATCTGGATTGGCCTTCATGATGCCGAATCGGCTTGCTTCCTCCCAGCCCACTTCGATGACAGAGATGGTCACATCTGCTTTCTTTTCAATGTGATAATCAAGCATTTTGCCGTAGTCCATCTTGTATATGTGATCTCCTGATAAAATCAGTACATACTCAGGATCATACTGATTCAAATAATTGAGATTTTCATAAATGGCGCTTGCCGTCCCTTTATACCATTTGACTTCTGATGACTCGGCATAAGGGGGTAAAACCGTCACGCCGCCATTATATCTATCCAGGTCCCATGCACTGCCGATCCCAATATAGGAATTCAGCTCAAGCGGCTGATATTGCGTTAAAATCCCGACTGTGTCTATGCCTGAATTAGAACAGTTGCTTAGGGTAAAATCAATAATCCTGTATTTTCCCCCGAAAGATACAGCCGGTTTGGCCATATTTTTTGTTAATCCGCTGAGACGGCTGCCCTTCCCGCCGGCAAGGAGCATGGCTACACATTGTTTTTTCATCTTTTTATCTCTCCTCTTTTTTTAACCGCCCGTAAAATCGAGATGCCGTAAGGGGGGATGGTCATCGTGATATAACACGGTTTATGATGAAGTGCTCCCTTTTTGGCCGATAACGGCTTTTTGTTGATTTGCCCTGAGCCTCCATATGTTTCACTGTCACTGTTAAGCACTTCAATGTATTGAGTAAAAAAAGGAACTCCAACATCATATTGATGATAGACCACGGGTGTAAAATTACAAATGATGACAAGCGCCTCACCGTGCTTTTTGCCATAACGAATAAAAGAAAAGATTGATTGTTCGTCATTATGGACATCAATCCATTCAAACGATTGTGCACGATGGTCATGCTCGTAAAGGATTTTGCTTTTTTGGTAAAAGCGGAGAAGATCTTGCGTAAAAACGCTGGCTTTCTGATGCATGGGGAAGGAGTCCAAAAACCAATCAAGCTGTTCTGTATCTTTCCATTCATCAAATTGGGCAAACTCTGATCCCATAAAGATCAATTTCTTTCCTGGATGCACTGTCATATAGCCCAGCAAAAGCCGATACTGGGCAAATTTCTGCCAGTAGTCGCCAGGCATTTTATTAAGAAGTGATTTTTTTCCGTATACGACTTCATCATGAGAAAACGGCAATACAAAATGCTCACTAAACGCATATAGTAATGAAAAAGAGATAAGCTGATGACAATGCCGCCTTTCTTCGGGCGGCGTCTCCATGTATTTCAGTACGTCATTCATCCATCCCATATTCCATTTATAATGAAAACCAAGCCCCCCTTCCTCAACGGCACCTGTCACTTGAGGCCATTCTGTAGAATCTTCCGCAATCATCATCACATGGGGATATGCCTCTCTCATGGTTTGATTGAGTTTTTTTAAAAACTCAACAGCATATGGATTCGTGTGGCGTTCATCCTGATTTGGCCAATACAAGATATTAGCCACTGCATCAACCCTAAATCCATCTATATGATAGAATTCCGCCCAGTACAACGCATTCGAAATTAAAAAACTATGAACTTCCGGTTTTCCCAGGTCAAAGTTTGCCGTGCCCCATAACCAGTTCTCCCGATCACGTTCTTCTTTGTATTCATAAAGCGGTTCTCCATCAAACATATAGAGTCCATGTGCATCTTTACAAAAATGTCCGGGGACCCAATCCAAAATGACTCCGATATTTTGTTGATGACATTCATCAACAAACTTCATCAGATCATGCGGCGTGCCAAACCTGCTTGTCGGGCTGTAATACCCCGTTCCTTGGTATCCCCATGAACGATCATATGGATGCTCATACACCGGAAGCAGTTCAATATGGGTAAACCCATGCTCCTTGATATAAGGGATAAGCGTCTGACTTAATTCTTTATAGGAATAATGCCTGCCATCAGAATGCTTCTTCCAAGACCCAAGATGCAGTTCATAAATGAAAACAGGTTTTTCATACAGCGTCTTAGCCTTCTGTTTATTTTGCCATTTTTGATCTTGCCAGCTGTACCCTTCCAAATTGTAAGTAAGTGACGCTGTGTTTGGTCTGACTTCTGAATAAATAGCGTATGGATCTGCCTTCAGCCTGATCTCACCGTTATTCGTCACGATTTCATATTTATATCGTTCCTTTTCTCCTATACCTGGAATAAATAACGTCCAAATACCATTATCATTCACTCTGTGCATCACATGCTCTTCTCCAGACCAGCTGTTAAAATCTCCAGCCACTCGTACTTCCGACGCATGAGGCGCCCACACACAGAATTCATATCCGCTTTTGCCATTCAGCTCGCGGTAATGCGAGCCAAACAGCTGATAGCTTTTAAACAGACTGCCTTCGTGAAAAAGATAAACATCATGTGCTGTCGGGCTGGCAGCGGCCATGTAATCATCCTTTCTGACATCATAGTTTTCATTTATAGTATTTATTCGAAGAAATAAAAAAAAGCCCTTTGCTGAAAGCGCTTATACTTATAGACAATTAACTTCATTTTCTGAAGAAAAACGAAATATATGGAGATTTTTGTAGTCTGTTTTTAAAATAAAGAACAAAATCTAAGACATATCATGATTTAAAAAACAAAAAAACCTTGCAGGATATGCAAGGCTTCTGGATGACCCGTACGGGATTCGAACCCGTGTTACCGCCGTGAAAGGGCGGTGTCTTAACCGCTTGACCAACGGGCCGAAAATTATTATATCTGTAATCATATGGCGGAGAAGGAGGGATTTGAACCCTCGCGCCGCTTACACGACCTACACCCTTAGCAGGGGCGCCTCTTCAGCCACTTGAGTACTTCTCCATTTGGCTCCACAGGCAGGATTCGAACCTGCGACCGATCGGTTAACAGCCGATAGCTCTACCACTGAGCTACTGTGGAATACAAAAGTCATGGTGGGCCTGAATGGACTCGAACCATCGACCTCACGCTTATCAGGCGTGCGCTCTAACCAGCTGAGCTACAGGCCCATGACGATATAGAAATGGAGCGGGTGATGGGAATCGAACCCACGACATCAGCTTGGAAGGCTGAGGTTTTACCACTAAACTACACCCGCAATTTTTATTTGGGGCGATTGATGGGAATCGAACCCACGAATGCCAGAGCCACAATCTGGTGCGTTAACCACTTCGCCACAACCGCCAAAATATATTGATAAATGGTGGCTCGGGACGGAATCGAACCGCCGACACACGGATTTTCAGTCCGTTGCTCTACCAACTGAGCTACCGAGCCTAAGTATTTAAATGGCGGTCCGGACGGGACTCGAACCCGCGACCTCCTGCGTGACAGGCAGGCATTCTAACCAACTGAACTACCGGACCATTTTAAAATTTGGTTGCGGGGGCAGGATTTGAACCTGCGACCTTCGGGTTATGAGCCCGACGAGCTACCGAACTGCTCCACCCCGCGATGATTAGGAATATGTATGGCGGAGGAAGAGGGATTCGAACCCCCGCGGGCTTTGACACCCCTGTCGGTTTTCAAGACCGATCCCTTCAGCCAGACTTGGGTATTCCTCCGTATAGTGGTGGACCTTGTAGGACTCGAACCTACGACCGGACGGTTATGAGCCGTCTGCTCTAACCAACTGAGCTAAAGGTCCATTGGTAGCGGCGGAGGGGATCGAACCCCCGACCTCACGGGTATGAACCGTACGCTCTAGCCAGCTGAGCTACACCGCCAAATATTTTTGAAATCAAGTGGAGCCTAGCGGGATCGAACCGCTGACCTCCTGCGTGCAAAGCAGGCGCTCTCCCAGCTGAGCTAAGGCCCCAAGAATGGTCGGGAAGACAGGATTCGAACCTGCGACCCCATGGTCCCAAACCATGTGCTCTACCAAGCTGAGCTACTTCCCGATTTCATATAGATCATGGCGCGCCCGAGAGGAGTCGAACCCCTAACCTTTTGATCCGTAGTCAAACGCTCTATCCAATTGAGCTACGGGCGCAAAACTTAATGCCGAGGGCCGGACTTGAACCGGCACGGTAGTCACCTACCGCAGGATTTTAAGTCCTGTGTGTCTGCCAATTCCACCACCCCGGCGTGGATGGTATAGTTGGAGCGGAAGACGGGATTCGAACCCGCGACCCCCACCTTGGCAAGGTGGTGTTCTACCACTGAACTACTTCCGCAGAAATGGTGCGGATGAAGGGACTTGAACCCCCACGTCTGTAAAGACACTAGAGCCTGATTCTAGCGCGTCTGCCAATTCCGCCACATCCGCAACATGTAAATGGTGAGCCATGAAGGACTCGAACCTTCGACCCTCTGATTAAAAGTCAGATGCTCTACCAACTGAGCTAATGGCTCTTCTTACAAGAGACTTGAATATTATATCATATAAAAGTGGTGCCGGCAAGAGGACTTGAACCCCCAACCTACTGATTACAAGTCAGTTGCTCTACCAATTGAGCTACACCGGCATATATGTAAAACCGATATGTATAATGAAAAATGGTGGAGGATGACGGGCTCGAACCGCCGACCCTCTGCTTGTAAGGCAGATGCTCTCCCAGCTGAGCTAATCCTCCATACTTGCACTAACGTGCAATTGCTTGGCGGCGTCCTACTCTCACAGGGGGAACCCCCCGACTACCATCGGCGCTGAAGAGCTTAACTTCCGTGTTCGGTATGGGAACGGGTGTGACCTCTTCGCTATCGCCACCAAACAAATTGAGAGTGTTCTCTCAAAACTAGATAACAGGTGTGACATCATTCAAAAATATGGTTAAGTCCTCGATCGATTAGTATCTGTCAGCTCCATGTGTCGCCACACTTCCACCTCAGACCTATCAACCTGATCATCTTTCAGGGATCTTACTTCCTTGCGGAATGGGAAATCTCATCTTGAGGGGGGCTTCATGCTTAGATGCTTTCAGCACTTATCCCGTCCGCACATAGCTACCCAGCGATGCCCTTGGCAGAACAACTGGTACACCAGCGGTGCGTCCATCCCGGTCCTCTCGTACTAAGGACAGCTCCTCTCAAATTTCCTGCGCCCGCGACGGATAGGGACCGAACTGT